>NZ_PCPT01000001.1 GCF_002975435.1 Arthrobacter sp. MYb227
CCTTCCCCCCCCCCCCCAGCACTGTAATTGGACCTTGGTTAGTTTGCGGTAGTAACCACGGTATCGGGCCCATCCATCCCTCCTAATAGTGAGCGCTGTCCAGGTGGTGCGGAGAGTCAGCACGCACAGCCACAGAACGGTACCGAAGGAAATGGCTGGCGACATATCAGAAGTAGTGGTTACTCCGAGAACAGCAAGAAATCCGGGAACTAACCACCATCCTTCACGTGCGTCTCTTCGGATACTTGAGGCGTGTTCTTGACTCAGTGGAACTATAATCGGTGATGAGCCTCGCAGTTTGTGAGCCAAAGCCCCTATGCCAGTACGTTGCCGAAGACCCATGAATTGGTCGGTCACTGCCGCAATTCCCAAAATGCAGCTACCTAAGAAGTATGACCACTGTGGTTCAAAGCCTGGCTCGAGTAAGCAAGAACTTTGAAATGCCCCCAACGCTACCCAAAGCCCGGTGCTACCAAGACAGGTATCAGAATGAGCACCAGCAAAAGTTCTGCCGGGTTTAGCCCCCAGAAATTACTTGGCCCTCGCTCCATTGCCCTACGTTGTCCCAAAGCTTGGCGACGAATGGTGCTGCGTAGCAAATGACGAGAACCCTAGGCAAAATGGCAGCTGAGAAAACTCGTGGGAGCTGTGCCACTGCTCCACAATTGCTTTTGGGAGTGGTGCCTGCGGCTGTGTAGTCATGCGGCTGATCTTCTCATTTGTGGTGCTCGGCACGCTAATTGGTTAGGGTGTGGGCAAGCATTAGTGTCAGCAAGGCCAACCATGAGAAGACTTCGCAGAGGAAACTCATCAGATGCTCCCCCAGCATGCCCGTTTCATAGCCGATCTTGAACGCGTCGGGAGCACTCGTGAAATCAATTTGCACAATGCTGGAACTCATACGACGACGTCACAGCCGAGCACCTCGGCTGTGACGTCGCGGCAATAGCAAACTCGTCGCCCAGAGTTTGGGTGGTGCAAGCATCAAGCGTGCCAGCCCAGATTTCGTCAAGCGGGTGACTGGACAAGTGATTGGTGGGGACGCCCCGGCGGGACATCCCGAGCCGCTCAAGACAATTATTGATCTCGCATTGCGCGACTACGACCCACTGTGGGTTGCTGCGGGAACCGCCGACTCGCTGGTATCCCTGAGCTACAACGAGTTACTGGCGTTGACTTCCGGCACCGAGCTAAACGTGCGTTGAACGAACGAGCTTTGCTTCAATATCTGGCCATGCCACAGTAAACCGCTCGGTCGGAACCAAGGCCTTGGTCAGTAAAGCATCGGCGAGAACGATTCCGTGAGGAGAAACTTCCAAGATACTCAGGTTTGTTCTCGAGGCATCATTCTCGTCAATCAGAGTCCACTGTTCCATGAGCTCGGCAATACCGCGGTCGCACAATAGTTCTTCGGCACTCAGATAGTCCAGCGCCTCACCCACGGCATGTCCAAGAACGGATCGTGGTTGCACCCGATCGTAGTCGGCTGTCACCGGTTCTAAATATCCGACTGTTTCACCATCATCACGGGTAACCGCGATCCATTGTTCCGTGTTCATGGGTAAGGCTTTCTCAAGACGACTCGTTTTCCGGGCACCCCCTGAGTCTATCCGTTGGTGCTAATACCCCTTTCGGGAGCATTGCCGGCACTGTAGAGTTCACATTATTCGATAGTCAGCATACGTTGTTACCTCACCCGATGCTCTGAGCAGCAACGTCTTGATCCTCGGGGGCACACCATGTTTGATCCAGATGCACCATTCTCAGTCGCCAGCGCAGCAACACCCATTCCCGGGCGCTATGTTGTTGTTTTTGATTCACCCGAGGCCACCGAACCCGGGCGCTTTGGTGTTAGGGCCTTGGAGAATGAAGTTCCTTCGGTTCTTGAAGCACAAGGCTTCGACCTAGGCGACTATTTTCCTCGCTTGGGTGTGGCAGTCGTTAACTCTGATTCACCCCAGTTACGTGAACTAAGAGAGCGTTGCAGCCGTGAGGGAATGCCGATGCGTATTGTTCCGGAGATGCGTTATCAGATTCTCGGACCCGAGTCATCGATCCCCGAGGGCACAACAGCCGCAGATTTTGCCGACACCCCGGAGCTAACCTGGGGTGTCCAAGCCGTACTTGCCGTTGAATCCGGATACACCGGTAACGGTATTCGAGTTGCGGTTCTGGACACTGGTTTTGATATCGGACACCCAGACTTTGTCGGTCGTGATATCACCACCGAGTCCTTCATACCGGGTGAAGATTCCCACGACGGTCACGGTCATGGAACTCACTGCATTGGTACGTCTTGTGGTCCACGTTCCTTGCCCGATGCGCGTGGGTATGGGGTGGCTCCCGGTGCATCGATTTATGCAGGTAAGGTCCTTGGCAGCGATGGGTCAGGCTCCGACTCGGGGATCTTGGCCGGCATCGACTGGGCGCTACAACATGATTGCCACATTATTTCTATGTCTTTGGGCGCCGACGTCCGCGAGGTGCACCCACCCTATGTCGCGGCGGGGCGTCGTGCTTTGGAACGCGGAACACTCATTGTTGCGGCTGCCGGAAATAATGCCCGTCGTTCCGCCGGAGATCCTGGCTTTGTTGGCGCGCCGGCCAACAGCCCGTACATCATGGCCGTTGGCGCACTGGATTCGACGCTCGAAGTCGCGAATTTCTCGGCACGGACATTGCCGGGGCGCGGCGGACAAGTTGATATTGCAGGTCCCGGAGTCAATGTGTATTCTTCGTGGCCCATGCCCAAGCGATACAACACCATTAGTGGTACCTCAATGGCAACCCCACATATTGCAGGTGTTGCCGCGCTGCTCAGTGAGGCTACGGGATTCCGCGGGCGTGAATTGTGGGCAGAACTCGTTCAACAAGCTCGCCGGCTTGAACGGTTCTCCGTTGATGTCGCCGCTGGCCTGAGCCAAGCTCCGGAACCGGGCGCCGTCCCACAGCCGCCACAGGCTGCACCAGAAACAGGTACCGAACCCGGGAATACCGAGGATGAAAGTTATTACGGTCATGGCTAAAACAGGAGGTATCGTTCCGGAATCGGTGAGCGTGATCATCACCGTGCAGGAACAATACTTGAATCGAGTTCAGCAAGTTGTGCAGGAACTGGAGAACGTCGGTCTCACAGTTGATCAGGTGTTAGGAACACTCGGTCAGGTGATTGGGCATGCAACTGAACCACGTGTCAGTGGGCTTAGCGGGGTCTCCGGTGTCGAGTCGGTGGTTCCGGAGCGGCGGATAGTTATCGCTCCCCCGGAGTCAGGGATTCAGTAGCGGAGACGGTACCTTTTGAGTCTTTGGTGCCATGACCCTCAAGCCAGCGGATGCCGCGAAATTTCTCGGTCACCTCGGATTCATCGCAACGATGCCGCGCCAGTTCTCGTTGGTCACTCCAGTACCGATCACACCAGTGCAGCAGATGACCTTGGCTATCGCTTCCGGTGAAGCCGAGCCACATCTTTTCACGGCTATGCATAGGACAGTCTGCCTTATCCGGGGTGATCACCACGTCCTGCGGGGTACATGAGCCGTTCACATGCGTGGGGTTTGTTGGAACGTCTAGGTGTCCGTCGGCGGTTTCGGGAAGTAGCCACACAACGTTGCCGATCAGTCGTTCCATCACCATGCGAAACAGCCCCACGGTGCACCAGATACTACCACCGACAAGGAATATCGGTCCGGTTGCCGACCATGTGCTAGAGCCCAGAGACTCCCACGCAATGTCGCGCGTTTCGAGGCTGTCTTTCATGAAGAAATATTCATCTCGCTGGATTACCGCACTGAAGACGGCCAGCGGAAGCATCCAGATCGGTGCCAAGGAACGGAGCAAACCATCGCTGAATCTTCGTCGGGTCTGACCGCGTCTGACCGGGACGAGTTGCAGCGAGGGTTTTGAGCGTTCTCGATGAGAAAACAATGCCAGCTTCACCAATCTCGTGGCGCTGGGCAGTGAGGTAATGATGGCCCAGCTCAACAGCAGGGCCGCGGCAATCCACCAGAATGCCTCAAAAGGGACTACTTCGGCCGGTATGTATAGCGCCGCAGCCACACAAACTCCACTCAGCGCCCAGGCTGTTCTTCGTTCGGCCATAACCGGTAGTAGCAACGCCCAGAGCAAACCGACCGGGACCCATTTGGCTAGAACCGTGGAATAAAGATCATCTTTGAGTCGTGCCTGCTCTTGGAAATACCCGTAGTCTCCCCAGATCCAGCCGGCCAGCAGGAATAGCGCATAGACGGCTAGTGCGGGAGCGAGAATCGTCCCGGTCCCGACGCGCAGGGGAAGTGCATTCCACAACGTGGCGGGCATTTTCAGTATGGGGAGCATCAGCGGTGGTTTTGCAGAGAGCAACGCGGACTCCTTATCGTGCAAGCTCAAACACCGATCTTACTTTACTAACGTCTAACTACGTACGTCTTGGGGAGCGGGCGTATTGCTTCATTGCGCAACATTTAGCACGAATTCGGCCGGATTCCGAGGAACAGTTCAACGATCTTGGTTTCCAACCGCTTAAGCTCAGTTTTGAGCATTCCTATGAGTTCAGGGCCTGTTTCTAGTGACAGTTGGGCAGCTGACTGAGCAGGAAGAGCTCAAGCGTCTGTGGGCTGAAGCTCAGGATTTGAAGGAAGTAAACGAAATCTTGAAAGCTGCCTCGATTTTCTTGAGCTCAGGGAGCTCTACCGCAGGCCATTCGCTAATTTCAGGTTCATTAATGAGCAGCGGGCTGAAGGCGGAGCGGTGCGAGTCGATCTGCGCCGTTCTGCGATTGCGGGGCGTGCAGGAAGACGTGCGAACCTACAGAACCTGGAAAAGACGTTTGTCTGCTCTGCGCGCACTTGAGGATACGAAGATCCTCGACACGTTACGCAGCCTCAAAGAGCTGGACAGTAAAGGAAGACCGAAACTGGAAGCCTCTTAGGCTCGGCGGAAGATGACCGCTTGGCCACGGCGCGACGGCCACCCGCAGGCCTCCCAAAAACACCGTGGATCGGCTCCGGTGAGGTGAGAGCACTGACGGCCGCTGGGCCGGCGATCTGCTGAACTGAGAGTTCACCGCCGAGGCATCTAACCGGATTTGGGTCACGGATTTCGTGGGTCACCATAAGACCGCGGAATCATGTGATTTAGATGAAGATTCCCTACAACGGACACGGACCACACTGCATTGGTACTTCGTGTGGGCCATGCTTCTTGCCTGGTGCTCGTGGATAGGGTGTTGCAACTTGTTTGTTGCAGCGGCTGGGAATAATGCCCAGCGTTCATCGAGTAATCCCGGATTTGTTGGAGCCCCCCCCTGCCAATAGCCCCTACATCATGTCTGTAGAGGCCCTGGATTCGACGCTTACCGTTGCAAATTTCTCGCCACGCACACCATCTGGCCGTGGCAGACCGGTGGACAGTGCCGGACCGGGTGTCAATGCCTATTCTTCATGGCCGATGCACAAAAGCTACAACACCATTAGCGGCACCTCGATAGCAACTCCTCATGTAGCTGACGTCGCCGCATTGCTCTGTGAAGCCACGGGATTCCGGAGAGGTGAATCATGGGCAGAACCAGTCCAGCAGGGTCACCAGCTCGAATAATTCTCCGTTGATGTAGCTGCGGGTCTCACCCAAGCACCAGAGCCCGGAACTGTTCCACAGGCTCAGCAGAGCGCACCAGCTGCTGTCGCGGAACCGGAGCCAAACAAGGCCGAAGATTATTACGGTCATGGCTAAAAATGGAGATACGGATTCCGGCGTGCAGTAACCCTTGGCTGGAAAGCATTAGAAGTGAATGTGCCGGCGGTATTCAGCCGGGACGGGTTCGGGATAGAAATGCGGCATACTTTCCCTACTACGCAGCACGCAGCCGTGGATTCCGTTCGAACGGAGATCGAGAATGTCGATGATTTCCTCGCGTTCTAGATATTCCAGCGTCTCGGAGAGTAATTCTGTTTCCGGTTCTGCGTCTGCCTTTGAGCGTTTTTTCAGCCGCTCGCTAAGCAAAAGCCCTGGGCGTGGGATAGCTGAAGTCTCACGCAATGAGGAACCCTTCATTCCAACTATGTTGAACAGCACCCTACGCTGTTTAGGGTAGTTGCGCTCGGGGATCTGTAATTCATACTCTTCGTCATACACCCATGGTTGATCGGCGATCTGCAGAAAGCTGGCAGCAGGCAATGAATTGAGGTATTTGATGCCGTGGCGTGGGCAGTCGGGTTCCGGCCAGATCCCCTCTGGCAGGTCTTTTTCGGCTTCTCCTTCGAGCTCTCTGGCACAAATACAACCGCTGGTGCGGTGAACTTCTGCAAGCGCTAGCGGTGGAATCTGATATTCAACTGCTTCGAAGACTTCGAATGGATCGGTGTCGCCGGTATCTAGCAGCACCCATTCCTTATGTGGTTCAACCATCACGTACCAGATCAGTCCCAATGCACCGACGACCAGCAGCACCAGTCCGAACGCAACAAGCGCCAGTGGCCAGTGGCCGGCTACCTGCCTCGTTGCACCGGCGGTAAGCGGCAACAATGCGGAGCGATAGGGACCGGCAAGAAGCAATGCCCCTATCACCGTGGCGAGGGTGCCGAGCCACGTCCACACCATCGAGACGCCGCCGGAATCTGGAGTCAGGGATTCAGTATCGCGTGGGGATTGAGACTTGGTAAGCCACGCGCGCTGAGCATCTCGTGGGGAAAAGAAACGGAGCTGTCTCAGCCGCAGCAGCCTGTCCCTGGCGACTAACACGAACAACAAGCCTGCGGCAATGGCCCAGCTCCAGGCCGAGGACTCGGCAAGCTGATAGCCAAATATTGCGATGCTCGCGGTGATGAGCAGACCCATCCCGGCGAGCCGACGGCCAAAGATGAAACCGCTGAAGGCAAGAATTTTGGCCAAGATCAGTAACCCGTCATATGCCCAGAGCATCCACTGTTCCGATTCGACCGCACGCAGGTAATCGGTGAAGGTCAATGACCCGGTGTTCCGGGTGAGCAGCATGTGGGCCAGCAGACCCGCGGCAATCAGGAACAGGGCAAGAAACGTCATGGTTGACGAGTTGCCTCGCCGCGGCAATCTCCCCGGCACGGAGGTGGAAAGGGTGAACAGTGGAAGCTGCTCCGGAACTGAGCCACGTTTTGCCACAAAAGTCCTTGTCAGGAATGGAATACAAACTACCCATCCTACCCGAGCGTTAACGTCGAATGGTCCGGTTTCTCACCAATGGGTGAGAAACCGGACCATTCGATCAAGCTACCTCGAGTGAATCAGCGATTCACAAGGAGAGGAAGGCTTAGGCGCCGGCCAGCTTCTCGCGCAGTGCTGCGAGTGCTTCGTCGGATGCCAGGGTGCCAGCCTCGGTTGCCGGAGCATCCGAGGAGTAGCTGTTGGCTGCGGACTCGGCCGGAGCCGACTCTGCTGCTGCATCGTCGAGCAAGTGCTGAGCAACCTGCTTCTTGTGTGCTTCCCAGCGGGTCTGGGCGTCAGCGTACTGCTGCTCCCAAGCCGAACGCTGGGTCTCGAAGCCTTCGAGCCATTCGTTGGACTCTGGGTCGAAGCCCTCTGGGTACTTGTAGTTGCCCTCTTCGTCGTACTCTGCAGCCATGCCGTAGAGTGCCGGATCGAATTCGGTACCTTCCGGATCGACGCCCTCGTTGGCCTGCTTGAGGGACAGCGAGATACGGCGACGCTCGAGGTCGATGTCGATGACCTTGACGAACAGCTCGTCACCAACGGAGACAACCTGCTCTGCAAGCTCAACGTGGCGAACTGCAAGCTCGGAGATGTGCACGAGGCCTTCGATGCCGTCTTCGACGCGAACGAACGCACCGAACGGAACCAGCTTGGTGACCTTACCCGGTACAACCTGCCCAAGGGCGTGGGTGCGGGCGAAGGTCTGCCATGGATCTTCCTGGGTGGCCTTGAGCGAGAGCGAAACACGCTCGCGGTCCAGATCCACTTCGAGAACCTCGACGGTGACTTCCTGGCCAACTTCGACAACCTCTGACGGGTGGTCGATGTGCTTCCAGGACAGCTCGGAAACGTGGACGAGACCGTCTACGCCGCCAAGGTCCACGAATGCACCGAAGTTGACGATGGAGGAAACAACGCCCGGACGAACCTGGCCCTTTTCCAGCTTATTGAGGAAGGTGGAGCGAACCTCGGACTGGGTCTGCTCGAGCCATGCACGACGGGACAGCACAACGTTGTTGCGGTTCTTGTCCAGTTCGATGATCTTGGCTTCGATTTCCTGGCCGATGTACGGAGCCAGATCGCGCACACGGCGCATTTCGACCAGCGATGCCGGCAGGAAGCCGCGCAGGCCGATGTCGAGGATAAGGCCGCCCTTGACCACCTCGATGACGGTGCCGGTAACGACCCCGTCTTCTTCCTTGATCTTTTCGATGTCGCCCCAGGCACGCTCGTACTGAGCACGCTTCTTGGACAGGATCAAACGACCTTCCTTGTCCTCCTTGGTGAGGACGAGGGCCTCGACGTTGTCACCAACGGCGACAACGTCGCCCGGGTCAACATCGTGCTTGATGGAAAGTTCGCGGGAAGGGATGACACCTTCGGTCTTGTAACCGATGTCGAGCAGAACTTCGTCGCGGTCAACCTTGACGACGATGCCTTCGACGAGGTCGCCATCGTTGAAGTACTTGATGGTTGCGTCGACGGCAGCGAGGAAGTCTTCAGCAGAGCCGATGTCGTTAATTGCAACGACTGGAGCACTGGTCTTCTCGTTGGAGGTGATGGTCATGTAGTAGGGACTCCGATGTGGATAGTCTGGTTGGTCGGTTAGCCGGAAGTCCCGGCATAATCCGAATTTAAACTTATGCGGGCACGGCAAGGCCGAAACACGCCCCCTTAGTCTATTCCCAGACACCCTGCCGGGTCAAAACGGATCGTGCCCCATTTTGTCAAGTGACGCGGGGTGCCAAGGGGTTTCGACGCAGTGGCCGAGCCTAGAATGCGTCGGAGAGCTTCAAGAGCCGCAAACTCTGAGAATCTAAAGCCTGAATGAGTCTGGGAAGTGCCTCGGCAACGCCCTTCCCGGTTCCGGATTTGGGCCGATTAAAGTGACCGATTCCCACGCTACGGGCCCGCATACTCAGGGTTTGGGTACCCACCGTTGCCGCAGGGAAGGTTGCTCCGGCGTCTAGATTCACCGTGAAATTCATGGGGATGAGTCCAATCTCACGTGTCAAAGCGGCGCTGAGTTCGTCCATGTGGGCGGTTCCAGAGCGGAAGAACTTGGCTTCAACACCAAATTCATCGGACAGGTAGCGTTGGTTTCCCATGATTTCATCGTAGGCAGCGCCAATATTTGCGGTTCCGGGGATGCCGTAGGCAGCCTGTCCCCTGCTAGCCAGCGGTGCATGAGTGGTTCCATGATTGGCAATCTCAAAGAGCGGATCAGCGGCAAGCTCCCGGGTCAAGGATTTGTTGGCCTTGGCCCAACGCTGATTGATAAAGAGCGTTGCTGGTGCCTTATTTTTGCGAAGTACCTCGATCAGTACCTCATCGAACCCCTCTCCATTGGCTCCCCCGCACGCGTCAAAGGTCAATGCTGCACCCTTAGCCTTACTTGGGAGCCCTAAGGCAATTCCCTTGACTTCAAGACCAAAAGCGCCTGCGGGACGTCCCGGGTAGGAGTTCAGAACCTGTTTTCGGCTCGGGACACTTGACGCGGATTCTGGCGTGGCAGTGGGACTGGGCGCCGGCGTTGGACTTGCCGTGGGGTTGGGCGCCGAGGAGGGAGAAGAACTCGGGGTCTGGTTTGGAGTTTGTGGTGAGGTTGGAGAGTTGGGGTCGGCAACACAAGAGCTCAGCAGGCCGGCTCCCAATCCCAAGGCTGCGCTCAGCAGGACTCGGCGGCCGACAGACCTGGGCATAAGTGATGGTTCGTTCATCGGGACTAGAAATCCGCCTGACAATATGGAGTTGCTGTTGTGCTAAAAAGTAGGTCCAGGATTTCGAGAGCCTGCCCGTGGTGTGCGTTCAGCAGACCTGCTTGTTCCAAGTGGGTTGCGGTGCGCATGCCCATGACAAGGGTTGCTAGGTCACGAACATCAAGGGTTGCATCGACAGATTTATCGGCAGGGGCACGGCGAACCTGCGGAACCGAGTTTTCAACGCTAAGCTCCCAAACACCGTTAACAAGTGAGAGGTCATCTCGCACGCCCAAGGATATTTTTCCATCATTCGTGTAACTTCTAGCACCGAGTACTGCCGGAACATCGAGAATTCTCATCCATAGGTGATCTCCCACCCGGGTGACTTTGTAATCGCGAGGATTGACCAACGCTGAGCGCAGCACATCATCGACTGGCCCACGACCGGTGATCTCCTCAATGAGGTCGTGAGCTGCCAGATATCCGATCAGTTCGCGTCGCGCAGCACCGTTCAGGGCGCTCAGTTGTCCAATGGACAGTGCCGGAGTTTTGGCTTTCCAGCCGGAGAATTCATAGGTAATAAAACCATCAACCTCACCCCGCGCATCGAGGTGCAATGCCGCGCGCAGATTTTTGATGGGTGTGAGCGAATCAAATTCTTCCCAGATCCCTGTTGAATTTCCAATATCAAAGCGCGAGTGGCTCACAGACCCTAGGGTTTTCGCGTGGGCAGCGGCGAAGAGTTCGGGTGCCCAAATTTCAAGTTCCGCCGGGTCTACAGCAATAACATTTCCGGTCACCGGACCACGCTGGTTGGCACCGCGGGCAGTTGTCAAGGCAAAACTTGCCCGTTCGGTCACCGCTCCAAACCCAAAGCGCCCATAAATTGTTGCCTCGGATGCCGTCAGAATCGCTACCGGAAGACCGTTGGCCTGCGCAGCCTGCAGATCCTCGGTGATGACGCTGCGTAGAATGCCCCGGCGCCGATGTGTGGGGCTCACGGTGACCGCGGTGATCTGGTGTGCGGGCAATAATTCTTTTCCACCCAGATTGAGAGTGCCGGGGTAGGCGGCATAGGTGGCCACCGGTTTTCCCGCATGCCACGACGGAACTACAACATCATCGTCGTATACAGCGGTGAACTCGGACCCGTCGGCAACGTGAATTTGCGCCAGAACTGCTAGGCCTTCGGCTTCTTGGGCGCGTTCGTGAAAACCACGGCTGATGGCAATGTTGAAATCATTGGTTCGAGAGCTTGGCGCACCCTCAATGATTTCGGGGCCGAAGCGTTCGATGCGGATTGGATTTTTCTCGCTCATATCCACAATGCTACTTCTGGCCTTCTAGAATCCGTTGATGGCATGCGGTATTCCGGGAAGATCTACTAAGGCAGCGAGTCTGCCAAGATCGCTTGGATCATCCAGTGTCACTATCCCCGCGGCGAGCAGATCGGCGATTGGTGCAGTGCCCAAGAGGAGCGGGCCAAGTACTTGAACGTCGCAGGCAATGCTCGCCTTGCTCGAATCTTCAATCCGCGTAATCTCCGGTGTACCCTCGGTGATTTCGAAGGCGTAGCTGCCCGAGGTTAGCCCCTGTACATCAGCAACACGCAGCGTGAAGAAACCACTGCCGGTGTACTTGCGGGCGGCGAAGGCTGCTTGGACATCGAGGACTCGCACCCACAGTCCGTGCTCGCGTTCAAGATAGCTCAGCCGTGCGGGGTCTTCCAGAGCCCACCCCAGTGGGTCGTTTGCGGCGGCAGCTGGGTAGCTGACCCGTTCAATCAGGTCATGGGCCGTCATGAACCTGAAAAGTTCACGTCGAGCGATGGGGGTTGCCGCCACGAGATCACGAATTTCTAGGGTGATGGGTGCCGGTTCCCATCCAGTAAATGCATAGGTGACGAACCCCTGGATGACACCTGCATCATCCAGATACACTGCCGCACGTGTTTTGGGATCCGGTTCCTGCCCATCCGGTCCCCAAGCTCCGGTTGCGTGGCGCTGGTAGGCTTCCTGCCTGCCAACCGATCCACGTTGGGTTGTGTGGAAACGCTCGAAGACTTCTGCGGCGATGTCCGATAATTTGCTCGGTACTACTTGAACCACCGAGCCCACGGGCACCGCATGAAAACGCACCTCGCCGCGCACATCAAGGTTCATGCGTTGGGCTTCGGTGCAACGGCCAAAACCAAATCGGCCATATATTGTTGCTTCGGTAGCGGTCAACGCCGCAACGGCGAAACCGGCAGATTTGGCCTTGGCAAGGTCATCGCTCATGAGCTTGCGGAGGATTCCGCGCCGCCGGTGTGTGGGGCGCACCGTCACCGTGGTGACTAGGTGCGCCGGAAGGAGCCCGTCGCCAACATTGAGCGTCTTGGTGAAAGAGGCGTAGGTAGCGACGGGCACCAAAGAATCGACGAGTTTTGTATCGCGCGAGTCATCATAAACCGCGGTGAGCACCCGTGCATCGATCTGGTGGCTCTGGAACATTTGTTCAAGACGTTCCCCTGTGGAGGGCTTCCCATAGAAGCCTTCCCCGACAGAATTGAGCCACGCCGCATAGGCGTCAGAGGGCGTTCCGTCCTCACCTCGGGTGAGCGGAACATTGTCGATGCGCAGGTGCCCGGAGCGCATTAGTGTCCGGCGTCCTGCCAGGACTTGCCGATGCCCACATGCACATCCAGCGGAACCTTAAGTTCTGCCGCGGCGCCCATCTTCTCGCGCAGCAGCGCCTCAACACTTTCCAGTTCGCCGGGGGCGACCTCAATGACGAGTTCGTCATGGACTTGGAGCAGCATACGGGATTTCAGGCCAGCGGTTTCGAGGCCTTCCTGCACGCCGAGCATGGCCCGTTTGATAATGTCCGCGGCCGAGCCCTGGATGGGGGCGTTCAGCGCGGCACGTTCGGCAATGTCGCGCAGCTGACGGTTATCGCTGGCAAGTTCTGGCAGGTAGCGGCGACGGCCAAAGATGGTCTCCGTATAGCCATCCTTGCGGGCCTGATCCACAACCGCACGCAAGTAGTCGCGCACGGCGCCGAAGCGGGAGAAGTAATCTTTCATGAGGTTGCGGGCCTCATCGACGGAGATCTTCAGCTGCTTTGACAGCCCAAAGGAGCTTAGCCCGTAGGCCAGGCCATAGCTCATGGCCTTGACCTTGGATCGCATCTCGTTGGTGACCTCGGCCGGCTCCACATCAAAGACGTGCGAGCCAACAAAGCGGTGCAAATCCTCGCCGTCCTGATAGGCCTGGATCAGACCCTCGTCCTCGGACAGATGCGCCATGATACGCATTTCAATCTGCGAGTAGTCGGCGGTTAGCAGGGTCTCGTAGCCTTCACCTACGACGAAGACCTCGCGGATGCGACGCCCTTCCTCTGAACGCACCGGGATGTTCTGCAAGTTTGGGTTAAGCGAGGACAAGCGTCCGGTGGCGGCAACGGTCTGCGCGTAGGTGGTGTGAATGCGGCCATCTCCCGCAACTGCCTTGCGCAGGCCTTCAACTGTCTGACGCAACTTTGTCGCATCGCGGTAGGCCATCAGCGCCACGAGGAATGGGTGATCAGTTTTTTCCAGCAGGTCTGCCAGGGATTCGGCATCGGTGGTATAACCGGTTTTGATCTTCTTGGTCTTGGGCAAATCGAGTTCTTCAAAGAGGACAACTTGTAGTTGTTTGGGTGAAGAAAGGTTTACTTCGTGACCAATCGAGGCAAAAGCCGTGGCAGTTGCCGCATCGATGGACTTGGTGAAGTCGGCATAGAGTTCATCGAGCTTCACGGTGTCAATGGCAATGCCTGCCATTTCCATGGTGGCCAACACCTTGGAGAGTGGCATTTCCAGCTCGATGAGCAGCTTATCGCCCCCACGCTCCACCAGCATGCCAGCCAGGAAGAGCGAGAGTTCGCGCACGACATGGGCGGCCCGGGTGGTAGGGGTTGCCAGGTCTGGACCCTCAAGATCGAAGGCCTGCTGACCACTAGCCGGCTCCGTTTTTGTATCCAGCTCTACCTTCAGGTGTACCTGGGCAATCTCGGCAAGTTCGTGGCTGCGGCGATCCGGCTGGATCAGGTAGGCGGTGATCATGGTGTCATCGGCTACTCCGTCAAGGTCAAGGCCCAGCCCGGCGAGCAGTTTGAAGGTGCTCTTGTAGTCATGGATTGCCTTGTTGTAATCCTTGGAGGCGAGCACCGTGCCAAGTGCGTCCTTGGTCTGCGCATCAAGATCTTCCAGGGACACGAATGCCGTAGCCTCGGCAGCGGCAAAGCCAATGCCAAGTACCTCGGTGCCGCCAGTGACCGGCGGGGTGGCTAGGTGCAGGCCCAACAGCTGTGTTCCGTGAGTGGAGAACCAGGTAGTGATGTCCTCGGCGTTGGTGAGCTTCTGCGCATCGGGGGTCTCGATGCTCGGGGCTTCTTCCTCATCCATGACGGCGAAAAGCTCGAAGAGGCGCTTGCGCAGCGTATTGAATTCAAGGGCATCAAAGAGCTCTTCAACGGCATCGCGGTCCGGGTGCTCGAGCACCATTGCCTCAAGTGCCACCGGCAGTTCAAGGTCACGTAGCAGGTGGTTGAGGTGGCGGTTGCGCTTGACGTTGTCAAGATTCTCACGCAGCGACTCACCGACCTTGCCCTTGATGGCATCGACATTGTCATAGACGCCCTGTAGGCCCCCATACATGTTCAGCCATTTGGCAGCAGTCTTGGGGCCCACACCGGGAACACCGGGGAGGTTATCTGCTGTTTCACCCACGAGAGCGGCAAGGTCCGAATACATTTCGGGGCGGACAGCATATTTTTCTTCGACAGCGTCACCATCCATCGGCGGAATGTCGGAGATCCCCTTCTTGGGGTAGAGCACCAGGGTTTTTTCGGTGATCAGCTGGAAGGCGTCCCTGTCACCGGAAACGACAAGCACGTCGAGGCCTGCTGCCTCGCCCTGGGCGGCGAGGGTGGCGATGATGTCATCTGCCTCGAACCCGTCCATGGTGATGGTGGGGATGTTCATGGCTTCCATGACCTTTTGGATCAGGTCAATCTGCCCATAGAACTCTTCGGGAGTTTTATTACGCCCGCCCTTGTACTCGGTGTATTCCAGCGAGCGGAAGGTGGGGGTGTCAAGGTCAAAGGCCACAGCCACATGGGTTGGCTTCTGCTGCCGGATCATGGTCAGCAGCATTGAAGTGAATCCGTAGACGGCGTTTGTATGCTGTCCGGTACTGATAACGAAGTTCTCGGCACGCAATGCATAGAAGGCGCGGAAGGCCATCGAGTGCCCGTCAATGACGAGAAGACGCTGGGGTTCGGTTGCCACAAGTTTGGTTGAATCGCTCACAGATGCCAGCCTAGTTGGCATGAGCAAAAATTTCACACACAACAACACCCCCAAGGCAGAGATAAACGGCACCTTTGCCACGGTGGGGGCAGAACATCCGAATCCATTTGCGCAGCAGCTTGCCGATCATGGGGTGCCGGAACCCATGTGGCCAATGCTCACCGGTCATGGAGTTGGAACATTATTGCCAAAAATGGGGATTGTATTTTCCGAAATTACCCGCGATCGGGTGGTGGCAACCATGCCCGTTGAAGGTAACCAGCAGGTCGCTGGAATCCTGCATGGGGGTGCCTCGGTGGTTTTGGCCGAAACCTTGGGTTCTTTTGCCGCTGCCGTGCACGGTGCGGGAAAGAAGAAACCAGTGGGTGTTGATATTTCGGCTACCCATCACCGTGCCGGGGTCACGGGTCTGGTGACCGGCGTTTGTACCCCGATTCATTTGGGTCGCACACTGACCACCCATGAGATTGTGATCACCGATGAGCAGGGACGCCGTATTTGCACCTCGCGGATCACCAATATGCTCCTCGATGGCTAGGCGCACTTGAACGATTTTCCGCGCCGGATTATTTGTCTGGGCGTTACCGGAAGCGGCAAAAGCACGCTAGCACGTGGGATCGGTAGCGCCCTGGGGCTGCCGATCCATCTGGTTGATGAGGAATTTGGCTGGCTTCCGGGTTGGGTGAGCCGCGATCCGGATGAGCAGAAACGCTTGGCATCAGAGGCCGCCTCCGGTGATTCCTGGGTCTTCGATTCGGCCTACAGCTTTTATCGCCAGGAGATCATCGAGCGGGCCGAGCTGGTTGTTTGTCTCGATTACCCACGGCTATTTTCTTTGGCACGTTTGTTGCGCCGCTGTATCCGCCGTGCGGTATTCCACGAACCCATGTGCAATGGAAACTATGAATCATGGGGCCGAATGTTGGGTCACGAATCGATTTTGCGCTGGCACTTCAAAACATTTTCAATGAAACGTCGGCAGATGCGTGCCCTGGAAAAAGAACTGGGTTCGGCGCGAGTCTTACGTTTCAGCAGCGCGAGGGAAACACAAGGGTGGCTTGCCTCGTTAGAAGCAAGCCACCCTTGGGAAAGCTAAATTTTAGTACTCGTGATCTTGACCCGGTGCCTTGATGACATCAAAGCGGTTCTCGAGGATACTGCCAGGAAATTGCCGGCTTGAGGTGAGCTTCAGCTTGCCCCGGCCACGCATCGCGGCCAACGGTCGACCTCCACCGAGCAGCACCGGCATGGTGTAGAGGAAAAGTTCATCGAGTAATCCTTCATCAATAAACTGTCCGGCTATGGAGCCACCGCCAACAACCCAGACGTCCTTGCCATTGGCGCTTCGCGCGATATCTCCGGCCCAGAATGTCACCTCGCCACGGACGAAGGTCAGATCTGCTCCGGGGAATGCGGCAAGTTCACGGTGCGTGAAAATCCACACGGGTAGCCCGGGGTAGGGCCACTCGTCGTCCATTTCACGCAGCATCCACGAATAGGTATCGGCGCCTAAGACAATGGCACCGATACCTTCGAAGAATTCTTTATAGGCAGCTTCTTGCCCCTCGAATCCGTCGAATTCCATGAGCCAGTCAAGTTGATCATTTTCATCGGCGATGTAACCGTCAACTGAGGCTGCTACGTAATACCTGAATTGCGTCATGATGCCCATCCTATCCATGAAACGACAGGTTGCGGCGGGTTATGCGCCGAGAATTGCCTCGCTGAGCTGCGGAACGATGAGGATGATGCCAAAGAGCACCACTACCCCACAGAGCGTGAAGCACAAGTATGCGGCGCTCTTGGCCACGGCCGGTGAACGTCCTTCATCTTCCGCTACTGCCAGCAGTCGCACGCCCAGAGAGTATGCGCCAACGATGAACAGTGCCGAGATCCAGGTGACAATCGCAACGATGAGGAATGCATCCCATTCGATGTTCATTACTTGTTCTCCTGCTTTGCCTTGGCACGCGCAATCTTGCGACGTTCCTTCTTGGTCGGAATGTTCACTGCTGCACCCGATACATCAACGTCACTGATCGCGTTATTGTGCCCCACGATTTCGCGGCGTGAAAGTACCCAAATCACCAGCAGAGAGCCGAGTCCTAGAACCGTCACTATGACAAGACCCGGAGTTCCAAAGTGGGCAAGACCTGCAGCCGCGGCACCAATGGCACCTGCCGCCGGAAGCGTGAAGAGCCAGCCAACAGCGATTTTTCCTGCTGTTCCCCAGCGTACTTCGGCACCCTTACGCCCCAGACCGGAACCGATCACCGAGCCGGAGGCAACCTGTGTTGTTGATAGGGCGAAGCCTAGGTGTGAGGAGGCCAGAATTGCTGCTGCAGTTGATGTTTCTGCGGCGAAGCCCTGTGCTGGTTTGACGTCCGTGAGACCCGAACCCATGGTGCGGATGATGCGCCAGCCACCCATGTAGGTGCCCAGAGCAATGGCAAGTGCACAGGTTGCGATGACCCAGAAGTGTGGGCCGGTATTTGCGTCCTGCAGGCCGGAGGCCACCAGAGTCAGGGTGATAACACCCATGGTCTTCTGTGCATCGTTGGTGCCGTGTGCCAAGGCCACGAGCGAGGATGAGAAGATCTGGCCATAACGGAATCCGCCACGCTTCGGGGAAGCAAGTCCGGACTGGCGCTTGGTGACCGAGTAGGCAAGCTTTGTACACAGATACGCGGAAGTTCCCGCGATGACCGGGGCCACAAGTGCCGGCAGCAGAACCTTGGACATCAGTACGTTGTAATCGATGGCACCGAAGCCGGCACCGACGATTGCCGCACCGATCAGGCCGCCAAAAAGTGCGTGCGATGAGCTAGAGGGAAGACCCAAGAGCCACGTGAGCATGTTCCAGATCACGGCGCCCATCAGGCCCGCGAAGATCATGGCCGGCATGATTTGCACACCGGTTTCTCCGCCTTCCTTGATGATGCCGCCGGAAATAGTCTTGGCAACCTCGGTCGAGAGGAAAGCACCGACGAGGTTCAAAACTGCGGCTAGCGCCACAGCGGTCTTGGGCTTGATGGCTCCGGTGGCGATGGGCGTAGCCATCGCATTCGCGGTGTCGTGGAAGCCATTGGTGAAGTCAAAGAATAAGGCAAGTGCAATGACTAGGACGACGATAAGCGTCAGATCCATGTAAAAACCAATCTTGGGTTACGGGCTAGGGGGCCGAGGCGCAAACGGTCACCCTGTATTTCAGCATTGTTTACCCAATGTTTCGGTTCTGGTCACCTAAGTCGCCAATTCATCATATGGCCTGTGGGGAACTAGTCAATTCCCGATTACCTCACAGTTTCGCCATTTGCGCGTGTGATCAAGCGTTGGCAGCTCCTTGCGAGGAGCTGGGAGTGAGCGAGTTCATATGGCTTACGGTTCGATCAGGCGGGCCATGAGTTCAACGAGCAGTCGCTGCGAAAAGCTGGCAGGCAACGCTTCGATCAATGCCATGACTTGTGCCATTGCCGCGGGTAACCCCGCAGAATTATCTGCCAGGCCCAGCCCAGTGAGTAGTTCTTGAGCACTTTGGGAGTTCAATTCCGGCAGCACCTCTAAATCCAGTGATGCGAGCACCTCCTGGGGATTAATGCCAGGCACTCCCCTGACGTCCTGGGCCGCGACTGTCATGGCCGAACAGAGCTCGGTCACGGACGCTGCGGTGACGGGGGTAATAGTCAAGTGGGTGGTGCGCGGCAGGGTGGTGCCATCTGGCTGCCGGTATGCGGGTTGTAATTGGGCACGCCATCCCAAGGTCCCGAGCCGGTCTGCCCAGAGGTGTGGGTCGATGCGCGTCTCGGGCGTGAGGGAGTCATCCTGCGCCACGGCAAAGAGTGGTCCGGTGGGTGAACCCAAGACGCGTAGACCTTTGATTGATGAAATGTGGGTCAGTAGTGTTTGGGTTGAGTTGTGGGTCGATTCGGCGAGCGCCTGGAATCCGGTTTCTCCTAGGTAGTTGATGATGGCCCAGGCCGCGGCGAGTGGGGCTGCGGATTTGGAGCCGAGCAATGTTGAGTTCACTACCGGGTATCCGGGCCAGTTGGTGGTTGCGAAGTATTGGGATCGTTGGGTGTCACGACCTTGGGTGAGTAGTACCGAAATGCCCTTGGGCGCATACCCGTATTTGTGTAGGTCTGCTGCGATGCTTGTAACTCCGCGGACGCGTAGATCCCACTCCGGAAGATTTGGCCAGAAGGGGAGGATCCATCCGCCGATGCAGGCGTCCACGTGGCATTCGATGCCCCGGACGCTGGCTACTGCGGCGATCTCGGTGATGGGGTCAAGTGTTGCGTAGGGGTATGCGGGTGCGGAGATCACCACCAGGGCGGTGTTCTCATCCATGCGTTCTATGAGTCGTGCGGCCTGTAGTTGTCCGTTGGCTTGCACCGGGACGAGATCGAGTTCAAGCTCAAAGTATTCGGCAGCCTTGTGAAAGGCTGCGTGGACGGTGCTTGGTGCAAGTATTTTGGGTGCCCCGGCGCCTTGATAGTTGGTGCGTGCACGTTTGACTGCGAGCAGGCAGCTTTCGGTGCCTCCACTGGTGATTGTTCCCACGGTGTTTTGATCTCCGTGCAGGAGGTTTCTGGCAAATTCAATGACTTCGCGTTCCATGGCGGCTACCGAGGTAAAGGTTGTGGGATCGAGTCCGTTGACGGGTTGGACCAATTCCATGGCGCTGGCGGCAAGGGCGTCGAGTTCGGGCAGACCGGAGTCGTAAACGTAGGACAGGACTCGGCCGCCGTGTGTTGGTGCGTCGTTGGAGCGCAGAGTTTCGAGCCGGTTCAGGATTTCTTCGGGGCTTGCCACGGCTAGTGTTCTCCTACGTCGATGAGGGTGCATTTGGGGCGATGTCGTGTTCGCGTAGCGGGTATCTGCGGAAGCTGAGCAGTGAGAGCACGATGATCAGGGCTGGCATCAGGCTAAAGCTCAGGATGATGCCATTGGTGGCGCTTGTTTGTTGGATGACGGTTTCTCCGGTTACCGATTCGATGTATCCGCTGGCCCAGAGCATGAGGGCCAATAGCGTGGCGCCTAGGGCCATTCCCGTGGTTTCTCCGGCGGTCCAGACACCACCGAAAATTCCGGCCCGACCTTCTCCGTGGGTGCGTGAGTCGTGGTGGATGACGTCGGGGAGCATTGACATGGGTAGGGATTGCATTCCCGCATACCCGGCTCCGGCGAGCGCGACGGGAATGTAGATCCAGGGTCCGGGGGCAATGAGCATGAAGGTCAGGGCAAATGCCGAAAGTCCAAAGAGGATGCTTGAGTAATTGAACGATTGTTCCTTGCCCAGTCGTTTGGCTAGTGTGCGCCACACCGGGACAAAGAGCAGGGCCGGGCCAATCAGTGCAATAAACAAGAATGTCACCGCGGCTTCATCACCCAGGATCCAGGTTGCTATGTATTGAGCGCCGGCGAGCATTCCTCCGGTAGCAAGTCCTTGCAAAGCGAAGGTCAGCAGTAGTGCTCTAAATGGCTGGCTGCGCTTCAGTGCGTTGAATCCGTGGGCATAACTACTCCGAATCGAAGATACTTTCGATTCAATTGCTTGTTGTTGCGGTGCCACACGGGAGGTAATAATCATGCACACCCCAATGAGTGCACCGCTGAGCAACGCCATGAGAAAGTACCCAAGCCATTTATTCTCTCCGCCAAGTGATCGAAGGGCCGGCCCCCCGGCGCCAAAGAGCAGTATTGCTATTGAGAGCACCAAGACGCGCACCGACAGGAGTCTGGTGCGCTGGTCATAGCCAGCGGTGAGCTCCGCGGGCAAGGCGATGTATGGGACCTGAAAGAGGCTAAATGCTGTTGCGGTTGCGGTGAAGGCAATTAGTACCCAGATTCCGCCAGCCACCGGGCCAATCGCTACTGGCACCGCGAAGGTAAGAAGGAAGAAAATCGGGAGCAAAACTCCGCCTAGGAGCATGAAGCGTTTCCGTGATCCAGTATTTGCTAGCGAATGGTCACTGCGTGCGCCAATGATTGGGTCGATAACGACGTCCCAGATCTTTGCCAATGTCACCATCAGGCCGGCAAATAGTGCGCTGATCCCCAAGGTGTCGGTCATGTAGTAGATGAGCACAAGCCCGGGAAGCGTTGTGAATCCTCCTGTCCCCATGGAACCCAGTGCGTAGGTCATGACGCTACGGCGGGGCAGCGGCCGCTCAATTGTGCTCATGAGTTGGAGTGTACGCACCAATATGAGGTATTTCACTAGGTCTAATAGAACTTTTGTGAAGGATTTGCGTTCGCTGCACAAAATTCTTGAGTAACCCGGTGCATATTGGTGTTGCGGAGCCGTAAACTCGTTCAATGGCACGATTTTTTGATGTTCACCCGGAAAACCCGCAGGCTCGCTCGATTGCGCAGGCAGTTGATCTTTTACGCAATGGCGGACTTATCGCCTACCCCACCGATTCTTGCTACGCCCTAGGGGCGCAGATTGGTAACCGTGAGGCGCTCGATCGGATAAAACAAATCCGTCAGCTCGACGACAAACACCATTTCACGCTCGTCTGTAAGGACTTTGCTCAACTGGGCCAGTACGTTGAGGTCAATAACATGGTGTTCCGCAATATCAAGGCCGTCACCCCCGGCAGTTATACGTTCATCTTGCCAGCCACCAAGGAAGTTCCCCGCCGGCTGATGCACTCAAAGAAGAAGACCATTGGGGTGCGGATCCCGGATAACGCTGTGGTTCAGGCACTTCTTGAGGAACTTGGCGAGCCAATCCTTTCCAGCACCCTGCTGCTGCCCGGTGAAGAGGAGCCAATGACTCAGGGTTGGGAAATCAAGGAAGCTCTCGATAATGTCGTTGAAGGCGTCATTGATTCCGGTGAGTGTGGGACCGAGCCAACAACCGTTATCGATTATTCAAGTGGAGAAGCCGTGATCGCTCGCGTGGGTCTTGGAGATCCTTCACGCTTCGAATAAGCATTACGAGACGGGTGCGCCCTGGGGATCGGTCAGGTTACAGACCAATTGCCAGAGGTGCCCATCCGGATCGGCAAAGGTGCCAATATATTGCACCCGACCACTTGCATGTTCAATCTCATGCGGTTCATAAATCTTGCCACCGGCGCTTTTCACGCTCCGGAGAATCTCACCAACCTCGTCGATTGTCTCGATGGCACAACTCAAGAATGCGTCGGTTGCCGGGACCGGAAGCAACGGTGCACGCTTAGCCTCACGAGAATACTTGGTGAACTCCGCTATCTCGGCCAAAAACACCGCCATCCCCGGAAGCTGCAGTCCAACGATTCCACCTGCGAAGCTGACCTGATCCGGGCCCATGACCGCCACATAGAAATCAAAACTAGCCGACGCATCAGTAATCGCTAGGCTCAGGACGACTCCCTGAATTTTCATTTCGTTGCTCCCGCCCTAGTCTTCAGTCTTATCTTGCTCGGCGGATGGCCTATAGCCAATCCCCCACTCAATGCTCCAACTTTCCCCTGGCCCAATCCAGTGCAAACCATTACCACTATTGAAGGCATTTGCCGGCGCGGTCATAGGTTCAAGAGCAACAGCCGAAACCACACCCCGAGGTCCCGGGAAATGATCAGTGGTGTACACCTGAATGAATCCAAAAGCGGCATCCATGCGCAACTCGACACGGCTTCCATCGGGTGCCTGCAAATAATGCACAGACCCACCATCTGGTTCACGCACTACATCGGTCCACACATCATCCAGGGCAATCTCACCCAGTACGGCACCGGCACGATAATCCAGGTTCGTACCCACCACCGGTGCTACTTCACCGGTAGGGATCAATACCTCGTCGAGCACCAGATGAGAATCGGCATTGATTAACAATGTCAGCTCGGCTGCCGGAACGTCCCCCACCCGCAAATACGGGTGGGTACCCACGGCGACCGGCGCACGTCGTGCCCCAATATTTTCCAGCATGTGGCGCACTCTGAGTCCATCGGCCACTAATTCATACTCGACACGCGTTGAAAGATCGAAGGGATAACCCGCCTGAGCCCGCAGCGTGGCAGACAAAACGATCGTGTTTTCAGTTCGCTCGGCGAGTGTGTAACGAGAATTTCTCAAAAGCCCGTGAATCGCATGACCCCGCGCAGGCTCATTGACAGGCAATCTCTGGAGAACCCCCTCAAGTTCCCAGCGTGCCCCGGCAACCCGGTTAGGCCAAGGAACCAACACGGCACCAGCACTCATCGGTTCCGGCAGCTCGGCCGGATAATCCTGCACCAGTCCCACCCCATCGATTTCAAGCGCTCGCAGGGAAGCACCCAACTCGGTAACGACTACCCGTTGCGTGTGGCCTGCAAGCTCGGTCACCAATTCGAAGTGAGCACCCACCGGGGAGTCTTGGTGTGGCATCGTCAACCTTTCATCAAAAGTTCTATCCCTCCACCGCGGCGGCGGGGCGTTGAATCTAGCTCAGTGCTGGGGCTCCTGGCGGAAAAGCATCACGTGAAAATACTATGGCCACGCCATTGCCACAACAGTGCGGAGGTACGGCGCGGCCACAAGTAGCTACGGAAAGTTACTTGACCTGATCAATCACTGTTTCGGCAACTTCACGCATGGACAGGCGACGATCCATTGAGGTCTTTTGAATCCAGCGGAATGCCTCGGGCTCGGTCAGACCCATCTTCTCGGTCAGCAGGCTCTTGGCACGTTCCACAAGCTTGCGCGTGGCGAACTGCTCGGTGAGGTCCCCGACTTCTTTTTCAAGGGCCGTAATTTCCTCGTGACGTGAAATCGCGATTTCAATCGCGGGAACCAGATCCGCAGGTGTGAATGGTTTGACGACATAGGCCATGGCACCGGCTTCACGTGCACGGTCAACCAATTCTTTCTGGCTGAATGCGGTCAGGAGAACTACCGGGGCAATGCGTTCCTTCACGATGATCTCGGCCGCGGTAATGCCGTCCATGACGGGCATCTTCACGTCCATGAGGACCAGATCGGGCTTGTGCTCGCGGGCGAGATTTACTGCCTTTTCGCCATTGTCGGCTTCGGCAACCACGTCATAGCCTTCACCACGTAGGATCTCCACAATGTCCAGACGGATCAGTGTTTCGTCTTCTGCGACAATCACGCGGCGTGGTGCACCGGTGTTTGGTTCGGCCTCGATGCGGGTTACTTCGGGCAGGTCACTCATTGGTGCTCCTTCATTCCCGGGATGACCGGGGCTTCTGCAATACTCGATTTCACTGTTAAGCCTATCTGCATGTACAGTTGATAACCGCAAGGACGCGAGGATTTCTCAAGATAGAGATTATCCATTATGCTAAATCTTGCTCCAAATGATGTGCCCGCCCGAGTGGCGGAATGGTAGACGCGCTGCACTCAAAATGCAGTATCGCAAGGTGTGTGGGTTCGAGTCCCACCTCGGGCACATTTTAGCTCCGGCTTCCCCTAGACTCTAGGAGAAGCCGGAGCTTTTCTTTTCCCAAAACACATCAGTTCAGCAGCCATTAATTTGTACGCGAGTTAGCTCACACTAACTGCTGTCGATCGAGCACCCCGGCGCCCTCTCTCACCCTGAAATTCGTATGGTTCGCGGTGAACTGGCTTCAAAGCACATGCTGTAGGTGAGTCCGCTCGGTGCCGCGCCACGAGATCCGGGCTATCGTTGCCAAACATGTAAGCAGCAACACAGCAATTCAAGGAGTCGGTATGCCCAGTGCAGTATCACTGATCCATACGCAGAATCTAAGTTCCTCAGCGCAATATGCATATGCCTCCACGGCACCAAGCAATGCACGACTGATCTTTCTTGCCGGATCCTGTCCGTTAAACCTTGATGGCAGCACGGCGGGCATCGGGGACTATGCTGCGCAGGCGGCCAAATGTATTGAAAACATGAATATTGCTTTGGCAGAAGCCGGTGCCAGCATCACTGATGTCATCTCCACACGGGTCTTGGTGGCCTCTAGCAGCCAAAAAGATCTAGTGTGTGCGTGGAACGTGGTGCGCGAGGCATTTGGCACTCACGCGGCCCCCAGCGCCCTACTAGGTATCACGGTGCTTGGCTATGACCATCAATTAGTGGAGATCGAAGCGGTAGCCGCAGTCATTGACTAATCCACAACACAACAAAAGGGCCGAGTTCTGGCTGATCCCCCAAAGGAATCAACCAAACCCCGGCCCTGATGCATTAAGTAGCCTCAGCGACTAGATGTCGCGGGTGCCTTCGCCAACAACGTTTTCTGTTGCCCACGGGCCTACCTTCTCACGGGCAGGCATTGGCTTACCTTCAACCAGCTGTCCTGCATCGGCAAGGTCGCCGACCTTGTGGATGCGCAGCGAGTTGGTCGAGCCGGCCTGTCCTGGAGGTGAACCGGCTGCGATACAGACGATGTCGTTGATCTCGGCCAGTCCCTCCTGAAGCAGTGCACGGTCAACCTGTGCCGTCATCTTGTCTGTGTGATCCGCATACTCGACAAGACGTGGCTGCACGCCCCACATCAGGGTCATGATGTTGTAGGTCTGCGGCAACGGGGTGAAGGCAAGTACCGGCTTCTTCGGGCGCAAGCGCGAGAGGCGACGTGCCGAGTCACCGGACTGGGTGAAGGCGACAATGTACTTGGCATCGAGCTGATCTGCGATCTCAACTGCTGCACGGGTGATAGCGCCACCACGGGTCTTCGGCTTGGACCCAAGACGCGGAATACGATCAAGGCCATGCTTTTCCGTGGAGGAAATGATCCGTGCCATGGTCTCAACGGTCTCGATGGGGTATTCACCCACCGAGGTTTCACCCGAAAGCATCACGGCATCTGCACCGTCAAGCACGGCGTTGGCGCAGTCCGAGGCCTCGGCACGGGTCGGGGTCGGAGACTCAATCATTGATTCGAGCACCTGGGTGGCGACGATGACCGGCTTGGCCCAGCGACGTGCAAGTTCAATGGCACGCTTCTGGACCAGCGGGACCTCTTCGAGCGGAAGCTCAACACCCAGATCGCCACGGGCAACCATGATCGCATCAAAGGCGTTAATGATCTCTTCGAGAGCATCAACTGCCTGCGGCTTTTCGACCTTGGCAATGACCGGAAGGCGACGGCCTTCCTCATCCATGATTTCGTGAACACGCTCAATATCTGCCGCGTTACGCACGAAGGACAGGGCAACCATGTCGACGCCGGCACGGATGGCCCAGCGCAAATCGTCCTCGTCCTTTTCGCTCAAGGCGGGAACGTTGACGGCAACACCGGGCAGGTTAATGCCCTTGTTATTTGATACTTCGCCGCCAACGACGACCTCGGTGACAACCTTTTCATCATCAACGGCGGTGGCGCGCAGCGCTACCTTGCCATCATTGATCAGCAGGATGTCCCCAACGTTGACGTCCTGTGGCAGGCCCTTGAAGGTGGTGGAGCAGAAGGTTTCATCGCCAAGTACATCGGCGATCACGATGGTGAAGGTATCGCCAACCTTGAGGATGTGCTTTGCATCGTCAATGAAGCGACCCAAGCGGATCTTTGGTCCCTGCAGGTCGGCAAAGATGCCAACCGGACGGCCCAGTTCCAAGGCCGCTGCACGGACGTTGTTCAGGTTTTCGGCGTGCAGCGAGTGATCGCCGTGGCTCATGTTCAAACGAGCTACGTCAACACCCGCCTTGAGCACTGCCAACGTCTTCTCGTAGGTACCGATCGCCGGGCCCCAGGTGGCCACAATCTTTGCGCGTCTCATACGGTCAGCCTATCTGCCTTTCCATTTCTCAGGTCGGGAAAACACCGTAAAAGTGGTGAATCCGTCTCACAACATGCTGATGGCCTGATCCGTTGGTGCAACGGGGGCCGGTAGGCGGGTTTCGCCCATCAGGTATTTGTCCACCGCCGCGGCACAGGAACGTCCCTCGGCAATGGCCCACACAATCAGGGATTGTCCGCGTCCGGCATCACCTGCCGCGAACACCCCAGGGGTGTTGGTTTTGTAGTAACCATCGCGGGCGACGCTGCCCCGGTCATCAAACTCGATGTTGGCCTGTTCCATAAGACCGGCATCTTCGGTTCCAGTGAACCCAAGAGCCAGGAAGACTAGGTCGGCGGGGATAACCCGCTCGCTACCCGGCTTCGGAAGGCGCTGACCGTCTATAAATTCGGTCTCTGCCACAGTAACACCCATCACGCTTCCGTGCTTACCCGTGAAGTTTACGGTGGCCGCCAAATAGCTGCGCTCGCCCCCTTCTTCGTGAGCGGATTGGATCTCAAAGAGCTTGGGAAACATGGGCCATGGCTGGTTGTAGGGCCGCTCGGTGGGTGGTTGAGCACCGATGGCAAGGGTGGTAACGCTGGCCGCTCCTTGGCGTAGTGCGGTGCCCAAACAATCGGCTCCGGTATCCCCGCCGCCGAGGATCACCACGTGTTTTCCTGCTGCGTTGATGCGCAATTCTTTGTCTTCTCCGGCAACCACCCGGTTGGAATTGACAAGGTAATCCATCGCAAAATGGATGCCATTTAACTCGCGCCCGGTGATTGGCATATCGCGCGGAACCGTGGCCCCTGTGGCGATGATCACCGCATCATAGCTGCGATGCAGGCGTTCCCAGCTCACTTGCTCACCCACCGAAACCCCATTGCGAAATACGGTTCCCTCGGCTTCCATTTGGGCCAGCCGGCGCTCCAATACCTGCTTTTCCATTTTGAAGTCAGGGATCCCATAACGTAGCAATCCCCCGGGCTTCTCATCGCGCTCATACACCGCAACGGTATGACCGGCGCGGGTCAACTGTTGAGCAGCGGCAAGCCCCGCAGGGCCCGAACCAACAACGGCAATACGTTGATCGGTATGTCTGGTGGGCAGCACCGGAACAAGTTCGCCACTGGCTAAGAGCGTGTCGGCGATTTCCACCTCAATCTGCTTAATTGTTACGGCCGGTTGGTTGATTGACAGCACACAGGAGGACTCACACGGTGCCGGGCAGAGCCGCCCGGTGAATTCCGGGAAGTTATTTGTTGCATGCAGGCGTTCGGATGCCTCATCCATGCGGTCCTGTTGCACCAGCGCGTTCCATTCGGGGATCAGGTTCCCCAGCGGGCAACCATTATGGCAAAAGGC
Organism: Arthrobacter sp. MYb227; assembly: GCF_002975435.1. Taxonomy (GTDB): domain Bacteria; phylum Actinomycetota; class Actinomycetes; order Actinomycetales; family Micrococcaceae; genus Paeniglutamicibacter. Next base: position 28,259 of record NZ_PCPT01000001.1, read on the forward strand.
GATGCCACAATCCATGCAACGGCCAGCCTGTTTTCTCAGTTCGCCGGCTTCCTGACGTTGCACGACCTCTCGGTAGTCAAGCAGTCGGATGGGCACCGTACGCTTGGGGGCGGTATTGCGTTCGCGTACATCTAAGAATCCACGTGGATTAGCCACGGGTCACCTCCAAAATCCTGTTCCAGACAGTTGCTGAATCGGGGTCGAATCCTTCATGGGTGGCACTGGTGCGTGCGTTGGATACTGCCGCATAGTCACGCGGCAATACCTTGGTAATGCGTGCCGCGGCTGCCGGCCAATCGGCAAGCAGGCTTTCGGCGAGCGCAGAGCCCGTGGTAGCAACGTGTTCAATGAGTAGATCCCTGATCAGTTCGCAGTCAGCGTCCGCGGGGCCTTCCAAGATGAGATCATCCTGCGCCACCGCCAGCGGGTTGAGTTTGCTTGGATCCAGGTCAACGACGTAGGCGGTGCCACCGGACATACCCGCGGCAAAGTTACGACCCGTGCTTCCAAGGATCAGTACCGTGCCACCGGTCATGTACTCGCATCCGTGATCACCGATTCCTTCGACCACTGCCGTGGCGCCTGAATTACGTACCGCAAAGCGTTCACCAACAATGCCGTTAATGAACATCTCACCGCTTGTAGCACCATAACCAATGACGTTTCCCGCAATGACCTGCGCCGCGGGTTCAAAGCTGCTGCGCGTATCGGGGCGTAGGATGATCCGTCCCCCGGATAGCCCCTTACCCACATAGTCATTTGCGTCTCCGATCAGGCGCAAGAGAATACCGGCTGGCATAAAGGCGCCAAGGGATTGGCCTGCATGCCCACGCAGGGTGACCTCGATGGTGCCGGGTGCTAACTCATCGATGCCAAAGGTTGCGGTGACCTTGTTCCCCAGCATGGTTCCCACGGCACGGTCGGTATTGCGAATCGGAACTTCAATGGCTACCGGCTCACGGCGTGCCAGTGCGGCTTGTGCGAGTTCGATCAGCTTGTTATCTAGGTGATCTTCAAGATGGTGATCTTGCACCGTGGTGCGTTGGCGTGCGGCGCCCTCGGGGGTCCGTGGGGTTTCAAAGATCTTTGAAACATCTAGGCCCGCGGTCTTCCAGTGTCCTACCGCGGCACGGGTATCTAGGCGTTCTGCAGCCCCGATGGCTTCGGCAAGGGTGCGGTACCCCAGTTGTGCTAGGAGTTCGCGCACTTCCTGGGCGAGGAATTCAAAGAAGTTCACCACATGGTCCGCCTGACCCGTGAAGCGGGCACGCAGCTCGGGGTTTTGGGTTGCCACGCCCACCGGGCAGGTGTCAAGGTGGCAGACACGCATCATGATGCACCCGGTAACCACCAGGGGGGCCGTGGCAAAGCCGAATTCTTCGGCGCCCAGCAGCGCGGCAATGACCACGTCGCGGCCGGTCTTTAGCTGGCCGTCAACCTGTACCGTGACGCGTTCGCGCAATCCGTTGAGCATCAGCGTCTGCTGGGTTTCGGCCAGGCCGAGTTCCCAGGGGACCCCTGCGTGCTTCAGCGAGTTCAGCGGCGAAGCACCGGTGCCACCATCGTGCCCGGAGATCAGTACTACATCGGCTTTGGCCTTGGTGACGCCCGCTGCTACGGTACCGATGCCGACCTCGGAGACCAGCTTCACGTGCACGCGTGCCTTGGGGTTGGCGCACTTTGCATCGTAGATCAGCTGGGCGAGGTCTTCGATGGAGTAGATGTCGTGGTGCGGCGGCGGGGAAATAAGTCCGACCCCTGGGGTCGAATGGCGGGTGCGGGCAATCCACGGGTAAACCTTGTTGGCCATGAGCTGGCCGCCCTCCCCCGGCTTAGCGCCCTGAGCCATCTTGATCTGCAGATCATCGGCGTGCGTGAGATACATGCTGGTGACTCCGAAGCGGCCCGAGGCGATCTGCTTGACTGCCGAGCGACGTGCAGGATCCAGCAGGCGCTCCACGTCCTCGCCGCCCTCACCGGTGTTCGACTTGCCGCCGAGCCGGTTCATGGCGATGGCCAGGGTTTCGTGCGCTTCGGCGGAGATCGAGCCATAGCTCATGGCACCGGTGGCGAAGCGCTTGACGATTTCGGACACGGGTTCGACCTCATCGATGTTGATCGAGGTTTCCGGATCAATCTTGAAATCGAGTAATCCGCGTAGCGTCAGCAGTCCCTTGGCTTGGTCATCTACCCCTGCCGTATAGGCCTTGAAAATGTCATAGCGGCGTTCCCTGGTTGCGTGCTGGAGCCTAAAGACGGTTTCCGGGTTGAACAGGTGCGGTGGTCCCTCGCGGCGCCATTGATATTCGCCGCCGGTTTCCAGTAAGCGGTGTGGTTCCGGGGTGAGATCTGCCGGATAGGCAGCACCGTGACGCATTGCCGTTTCGGCGGCAATGATTTCTAGTTCAACGCCGCCAAGCTGACTTTGGGTTCCGGTAAAGAACTGGTCAACCACGCGTTTGGAAAGCCCTAGCGCCTCAAAGGTTTGTGCCCCACAGTAGGAGGCAACCGTAGAGATGCCCATTTTGGACATAATCTTCAGTATTCCCTTACCCAGTGCCTTAATCAGGTTGTGTTGGGCCTGGGCCGGGCCGATGTCACCGAGTTCGCCGCGGTTTGCCATGTCTTCAACTGACTCGAGAGCCAGGTAGGGGTTGATGGCTGAGGCACCGTAGCCAATGAGCACCGCAACATGGTGAACTTCGCGGACATCTCCTGCCTCTATGATCAGCGAGGTTTTGGTGCGATTGGCGCTTTTGAGCAGGTGATGGTGAACGGCGGAAGTGAGCAGCAAGGATGGGATGGGGGCCCATTGGGCATTTGAGTCCCGGTCCGAGAGCACAATGAATTTCACTCCTCGGTTGATGGCTGCCGAAACCTTTTCACAAATTTCTTGGATACGGGTCCGCAACTCGGTTTCCCCGCCTTCGGGACGGTAGAGGCCGCGGACCTTCAGTGCGATCTTGCCGCCGTCTACCTGACGCAAGTTTGCGATCTTGGCCAGCTCATCGTTGGTGATCACCGGGTAGTCAAGAGCTACCTGTTGTGCCTCAACTTTGCCGGTGGCCAGCAGATTCCCATCCGGGCCAATGCTTGTGGCAAGGGAGGTCACGAGCTCCTCACGAATTGAATCAAGCGGTGGGTTAGTGACCTGCGCAAAGGATTGGGTGAAGTAGTCAAAGAGCAGTCGGGAGCGTTCGGAGAGCACCGCAATCGGGGTATCGGTGCCCATGGCCCCCAGCGGTTCGGCACCTGTAGCGGCCATGGGAGCGAGCAGGATGCGTAGCTCCTCGGTGGTGTAGCCAAAGGTGCGCTGGCGCAACTGGACCGAGGCCGAGTTGTGTTTAACGTGCTCAAGATCCGGAAGTTCGTTCAAGTTGATCTTGTTTTCGGCAACCCATTGGGCCCAGGGATTGGAAGTGGCGATCTGTTCCTTGATGTCTGCATCATCAATGATTCGTCCGGCTTGGGTATCGATGAGGAACATCTTGCCCGGGGCAACCCTGCCCTTGGCCGTTATTTGTTCCGGGGCTAGGTCAATGACGCCAACCTCGGATGCGAGAACCACGAGTCCCTCGGTGGTGACCCAGTAGCGGGCCGGGCGCAGACCATTGCGGTCAAGCACCGCTCCGACGTGTTTGCCGTCGGTGAAGGACACCGCTGCCGGTCCGTCCCAGGGTTCCATGATCATTGAGTTGTATTCGTAGAAGGCCCGGCGATCGGCATCCATGGTTGCGTGATTTTCCCAGGCCTCAGGAATCATCATCATGATGGCTTGGGCTATGGGGCGTCCGGAGAGCATGAGTAATTCCGCGACCTCGTCGAAGGATGCGGAATCGGAAGCCCCGGGCGAGCAGATGGGGAAGAGTTCTTCCGGGACATCGCCCAACAGCGGTGAGGCCAGCAGGGATTGGCGGGCGCGCATCCAGTTCCTATTGCCCTTGACCGTATTGATTTCTCCATTGTGTGCAATGGTGCGAAATGGTTGGGCAAGCGGCCAGGACGGGAAGGTATTTGTGGAGAAACGCGAGTGGACAATGCCGAAGGCACTGGCGAAGCGGACATCGGTTAGATCTGGGTAAAAACGTGAGAGCTGCTCGGTGGAGAGCATTCCCTTGTACACGATGCTGGCGCTGGACAGCGAGGGGAAATAGATGCCGTACTTATTCTGCGCGCGTTTGCGGACACGAAAGACACGGGCGTCTAGCTCGTTGAGGGTTTCTTCACTAGTGCCCAAAAATAATTGGGCGAAATGCGGCATGCAATTAAGTGCCGTGGGGCCGATATGCTCCGCATTGATGGGTAGTTCGCGCCAGCCTAGGACGTGCAGGCCTTCTTCGAGGGCGAGTTCTTCAAGACCGTCGAGTGCCGCTGTCCGCACAGTTGGATCCTGCGGTAAGAATGCTGTTCCCACTGCGTATTGACCGGGGGCCGGGAGGGTGAAGTCGGTGACCGCGCGGAAAAATTCATCGGGGATTTGGGTGAGGATTCCGGCACCATCTCCCGTGCCGTCATCCGCTCCGACGGCTCCGCGGTGTTCAAGGCGGCGCAGTGCTTCGAGTGCGTGCAGAACGATAGTGTGGCTTGGTTCTTTGGTGAGGGTGGCGATGATGGCCAGACCGCAGGCGTCTTTTTCGTTCGCAGGATCATAGAGACCTTGTGGGTCTGGAATGGCAGCGAACCGGGTGTAGGGCGAGGAGAATTCCTCGCCACAATCGGGTGAAGCGTTCAGTTGCACTCCGGTCATGCTCATTGGTAATCCTTAAGTGTAGTTGGCTTGGACACGATATTTTGGGGTCGCAAAAAGCCGCTTGCTTTCGCTCGCGGTCGTTGTGAAAAGCTCCGGTGGGACTTCACCACTGTTGTGTGCGTGTTTTTTCTCTCGCCCTAGAGCCGGGTGAGGGAAAGGGCTTCCACGTCATTGTGGTTGACGAGCGGGATGCTGGTGAGCCGTGGCCGCCCTTGGTGTCAGGGTGAAAAAATCGTAGCACCCTAATGTTTCGTTTTTAGGCGTAGTTTTGTTTCCAACAGTTTTCGTATGCGCCGCTAATTGCTACCTGACTTGTACGTTTAGGTCTCGGCTGACTACCTGAAGAAAACGACAAGGCCCCCACGCAACATTTCGTATTCGTGGCTTCACGAATATTTTTGTTGTGCGGGGGCCTCGTGCCCTGGACAAGGCGACTTGCTAGTCGTCAGAGTCCTCGGAACCTTGCTTGGATTCTTTATCCACGCTCTTACTTTGCTCGGTGCCGGTTCCGGCTTCACTAGCCGATTCCGAAGAAGCCTTGGTCTCGATCTCTTCCTTGGGAGCACGCCCTGGCAGGTAGATTCCTGGGTAGGGTTGCGGGCGTAGCTTGGTCAATACGTAGATGAGCCCCACGGTACCCAAGATCACCATGGCAATGGCTAGCCACATGTGTACGCGCAGACCAACACCCAAAATAGTGATGGTGTCCGCAGCATCAATGCGCATAGTTTCCATCATGGTGCGGCCAATGCCATACCAGATCAGGTAGCACCAGAACATTGCAGTGCGGCGCAACTTGAACTTACGGTCAAGGGCCAGCAGCAGGAAGACGCCAAGAACATTCCATAATGATTCGTAGAGAAACGTTGGCTGGAACAAGGTTCCCGGCGGTAGTCCGGGTGGGAAATTGTAGCTATTGGGATCGATTTCCAGACCCCACGGCAACGTTGTTGGCTTGCCAAAGAGCTCCTGGTTGAACCAGTTTCCCCACCGTCCGAAGGCCTGCGCCAGTAACACACCGGGGGCTACTGCATCGAGGAACGCCGGCAAACGGACACCTGCACGACGGCAAGCAATCCACGCACCCAGCGAACCGAGGGATATTGCCCCCATAATTCCTAGGCCACCGGCCCAGATTTGTGGGATTTCACCTAGGTGGGCCTGCTGCCCATTGAGCCCAAAATAGTATTCGGGATCGGTGATCAGCACGTGATAGAGCCGGCCGCCCACGATGCCAAAGGGAATTGCCCAAATGCAGATATCCCATACGACCTCCGCTGGCCCACCCTTGGCCAACCAACGCTTGTTGGTCATCCACATCGCAACAACAATGCCCGCCAAAATACATAGGGCGTAGGCATGGATGGTCAGCGGACCAATGGTGAGCTTGGAGAATTCTGCTGGCGGGCTAGGGATTGAGGCAAGTACGCTGGCGCTTGCCGTCAGCAGGGCACTCATGCGTTAACGTGCCGCCCACTAAGTTCGGCCGTTAGCTTGCCTACCGCTTCCACTCCCCCATCGCGTAGCGCCGCCACAAGTGCGGTACCCACGATGACGCCGTCGGAGTAGGCACCGATTTCTTCGACATGCTTGCGCTGTGAAACACCCAAACCGACGCATGCGTTCGTGGCACCTGCCGCGTGGGCCGCGGCAACTACCGAGGCTGCGGCATCGGAGACTTCGGTGCGTGCACCGGTAACACCCATGACCGAGACACAGTAGACGAAACCGCGGCTGGCTTCGACGGTTGCCTTCATGCGGGCCTCGGTGGAGGACGGCGCCACGAGGAAGACTCGATCCAGTCCGTACTTATCCGATGCTTCAAACCATTCGGCTGCCTCATCGGGGATCAAGTCCGGGGTGATGAGCCCGGCGCCGCCGGCCTCTGCCAGGCGGCGGGAGAACTCATCAACGCCCATGCGTAGCACCGGGTTCCAATAGGTCATGATCATGACAGTTGCATCGCAGCGTTCGGTGATGCCCTTGACGATGTCAAAAACCTGGGCAACTTTGAAGCCCTGAGCCAGGGACTGGACCGTGGCTGCCTGGATGACCGAGCCGTCCATGACCGGGTCCGAGTAGGGGACGCCGACCTCAATAATGTCGGCACCGTTTTCTGCCATGGCAACCGCCGCGTCGATAGTTCCCTGCACGTCGGGGAATCCTGCAGGCAGGTAGCAGATCAGTGCCGGGCGGCCTTCGGCGCGGGCAGCCTCGATGGCTGCGGCGCTCTTGGATACGATGTTCACTTGGCGTCCTTTGGCTCGGTGGTGGAATCGGCGTCGAGAAGGTTGAACCATGCCGCTGCGGTTCCCACATCCTTATCGCCACGCCCCGAAAGGTTGACGATAATGATGGTTTCTTCAGGCGTTGCCCCGGCCGCAATCTTGCGGGCAGCAATTTTTAGCGCTCCGGCAAGGGCATGCGAGGATTCGATGGCCGGGATAATGCCCTCGGTGCGGCACAGCAGCGAGAAAGCGTCCATGGCTTCGGTGTCGGTGATTGGCTCGTAGTTCACGCGCTTGATGTCAGCAAGGTAGGCGTGTTCCGGGCCGACGCCGGGGTAGTCAAGGCCCGCAGAAATCGAGTGGGACTCGATGGTTTGGCCATCTTCATCCTGCATCAGGTAGCTCTTGGCTCCGTGCAGCACTCCGGGCTGGCCCAAGGTGATGGTTGCCGCGTGGCGTGGGGTGTCGATGCCGTCGCCGCCGGCCTCAAAGCCGTAAAGTTCCACCTCGTTGTCGTCGAGAAAGCCGTGGAAGATACCGATCGCGTTTGAACCGCCGCCAATGCATGCTGCAACAGCGTCTGGTAGACGGCCGGTCTGCGCCAAAATCTGTTCGCGGGCTTCTTCGCCAATGACTTCGTGGAAGTAACGCACCATGGCAGGGAATGGGTGTCCCCCGGCTGCGGTTCCCAGCAGGTAGTGGGTGTTTTCCACGTTGGCTACCCAGTCACGCAATGCCTCGTTGATGGCATCCTTCAGCGTCTGGCTGCCTGCGGTTACCGGGATGACTGTGGCGCCGAGCAGCTGCATGCGCGCCACGTTCAGTGCCTGTCGGCGAGTATCTTCAGCACCCATGTAGACAACGCATTCAAGGCCCATCAGGGCAGCTGCGGTCGCGGAGGCAACGCCATGCTGCCCTGCTCCGGTCTCGGCGATGATGCGGGTCTTGCCCATGCGCTTGGCAAGCAATGCTTGGCCAAGCACATTGTTAATCTTGTGGCTTCCCGTGTGGTTCAAATCCTCACGCTTGAGGAAAACGCGTACGCCGCCGGCTACCTCGGAGAAACGCTTGGCCTCGGTAAGCATTGACGGGCGGCCCGAGTAATTTTTGTTCAGATCCTTGACCTGGGCCACAAACTCCGGATCGGCCTTGGCCGCTTCAAAAGTTTCGTTGAGTTCGTCCATGGCGGCGATCAACGATTCGGGCATCCAGCGTCCCCCGTAGTCCCCAAAGTAGGGGCCAGGGGCGTGCCGCAGGGATTCCCCCGGAGTTGGCACGGGCTGCTGGGAACCGTCGGCCGGTTCACCTGTAGTCGGGTTCATCTGGGGGCATCCTTATCTAGCTGAGGAGGTCTGAGGGGAAAATAGTTTAGTCGCCGGAGCGTGCCGGTTTAGCGGCGGTTCCTGCGCTAATGAACTGTTCAATGGCAGCACGTGGATCGTTGTCCTTCACCAGGGCTTCGCCTACCAAGATGGCGTCGGCTCCGTGGGAGGCATAGTGCTGAACGTCGTCAACTCCACGTACGCCGGATTCGGCGATGATGATGGCATCGTGCGGAATCAGATCTGCGAGGTTGGCAAAGTTGTTGCGGTCCACCTCAAGGGTCTTGAGGTTTCGCACGTTCACGCCGATGATCTTGGCGCCAAGGTTGATCGCGCGCGTAATTTCTTCCTCGGTGTGCGTTTCAACCAGGGCGTTCATGCCAAGAGCATGGGTGAGTTCGAGGAATTCACGCATTTGGGCATCATCAAGGGCCGCAACGATGAGCAGGATGAGGTCCGCTCCGTGAGCGCGTGCCTCATAGATCTGGTACGCGTCAACTGTGAAGTCCTTGCGCAGCAAGGGAATGTCAACCGCAGCACGTACAGCATCAAAGTCGGCAAGCGATCCGCCAAAACGGCGTTCTTCGGTGAGTACCGAGATGACCGAGGCACCACCTGCTGCGTAGGCGGCCGCAAGTTCTGCGGGTTCCGGGATATCGGCAAGAGCACCCTTGGAGGGAGATTTGCGTTTAACTTCGGAAATGACCCGCATGATCCCATCACGCTGGGTTTGGATGGCTTTGCCGCCCAAGGCGGCAAAGGCGTCTAAGGCCGCAGGTGCGGCAGCCGCGTCAGCTTCAATCTGGGCCTGGCCACAGATGGAACGGCGGGCGTCCAGATCAATCCGAACGCCCGCAATAATATCCTCAAGTACGCTCACGACTAGTGTGCGGAACCCGACTTGGAACCGCCGACGCCGTAACCGGCCTTCTTCATAACCCAGCCTGAGATCAGACCGAGCACGACGATGCCCGAGGAGATGTAAACCATGGTTGGGTTGTGCGCGGCAAAGGAAATGCCACCGATGATGAAGCCGATCAGCGAAATGCCGACGAGGGTCCATGCTGCAATCGAGTTGCCGTGACCGATTTCTTCTGCGTGCATCGGGTCGATCTGGGTGTTGGTGTTAGCCATGGTGGGATACTCCTACTCACCTAGTGCCAATCGGGAATTCTCCCGACGAATAACTTCTGTCTATTCTGCCATTCTTTAACGCTGTGGCGTGCCATATTGCTCGCCAAGGCGCGTTTTAGGTGGGATCATCGCCGCGGGAGAGTGAGTCCCAGCCGGTGATCTCATCTATCTGACCCTTGGGGGTCAGTGAATCCTCATCGCCCGGAGTTGCCGCGGCATCCCGGGTGTACTTCTTACTGCTCTTCCAGGTACGTGAAGCAATTGCCAAGATCAGGGCGTTGGCTACCAGGATGATCCCGGCAAGAATTGTTACGTATGGCCAGAAGGAAACCTCATAGTCACCGCCGGCGGCGCTGAGGCCCGTGGCTTCACCAACCTTAGTGGTTGCCGCCGCAACCGGATCGGCGAGCACCGAGATTGCCGAGGCCACGATTCCCCCACCGACAATCAATAGGATTCCGGCAATAATGTAGCGGGCTACAGGTCCAGCTATCAGCGCGGCGAGCGAACCAGCAAGTGCAACGATCGATAGTGCTGCAATGGCTGCCGAGGCATCTGCACCGGCGACCTCAATCAGCGGGATCTTCACGGAGCCAACTTCAGGTTGGACAGTGATCCAGATTCGGGTACTGGTGGCAAGACCCAGCACTCCTCCAATCACGCCCAGGAGCATGACCATGCGTTTGGTGCCCCAGATCGGGGTTTGTGTGGTGCTCATAAGTTTTAGCTTTCCTCGCCGGCTTTTTTCATGGTGCCAGCAGCCCAGACGGCACGCAGGGGCGCTGCCGACTTATTGATGGTTTCAAGAGCTTCGTCATCAAGATCAGAATCGTTGACAATGCCTCCGCCGGCCTGAACGTAGGCGCGATTGCCTTTGAGCAGTGCCGAACGGATGGCTATTGCCATGTCCATGTCCCCGGTGAAATCAAGGTAACCGACTACCCCGCCGTAAATGCCACGGCGGTGCGGTTCTAGTTCATCAAGCAAGCGCAGCGCACGTGGTTTAGGTGCACCCGAGAGTGTCCCTGCGGGGAATGTTGCGGCAAGCACGTCATAGCCGTCGGTTCCCGGGGTGAGCTTGCCAACCACGTTGGAAACCAAGTGCATGATGTGGCTGAAGCGTTCGACCTCCATGAACTGGGTGACCTCTACCGAACCAGGAACACAGACCTTGGAGAGGTCATTGCGTGATAGGTCAACGAGCATCAGGTGCTCGGCGCGTTCTTTTTCGTCATTGAGCAGGTCTTTTTCATGCTGCTGGTCGTCCTCGTAGTTTGCCCCGCGTGGTCGTGAGCCAGCAATCGGGTGGGTTACTACGTGGTTATCGTTGACGGTAACGAGTGCCTCAGGTGAGGAGCCAACGATTGAGTATGACTTACCGTGGGTGTCTTCGAGATTGAACAAGTACATGTAGGGGCTGGGGTTGGTGGCCCGCAGGATCCTGTACACATCAAGCGGGTCTGCATGGGATTCAAGTTCAAAGCGGCGTGAAATAACTACCTGGAATACCTCGCCATCGACGATGGCTTCTTTGCCGCGCAAGACCGCTTGACGGTATGAGTTTTCATCCCATGAATGGGTGACGGCATTCATGAGTTCATCGGTCGGGACATCGGTGCCGGAGAGTACCGAAACTGGGGTTTCGGCGGCTTCGGTGAGCGCTGTGAGCATCTTGCTCACGCGCTCAACTGCGTGATCATAAGCGCCGTCAACACCGTCGGTGGTTCCGTTGAAGTTAATTGCGTTGGCAATAAGTGTCAGCGTGCCGTCGGTGTTGTCATGTACCGCCATGTCGCCCACGAGGTTCATGGCAAGTTCGGGTAAGTGCAGATCATCGGCGGGTGGATTGGGGAGTTTTTCCCAGTGCCGAACCGCTTCCCAGCCAATGAACCCGACCATGCCACTGGTCAGCGGCGGAAGATCCCCGAGAGGTTCGGTGCGTAGCGCTCGTACTGTGTCACGCAATACCTCTACCGGGTTACCTTCGGTGGGCATGCCAATCGGTGGGTTTCCCAGCCAATGTGCTTGCCCCTCGCGGGTGGTGAGCGTTGCCGGTGAGTTGGTGCCAATAAACGAGTAGCGGCTCCAGACTCCCCCGGCCGCAGCCGATTCCATCAGAAAAGTGCCCGGGCGGCCGTTAGCAAGCCGACGATAAATCGAGATGGGCGTTAGCGAATCCGCTAGGACACGCATGCTAACCGGGATGACGCGGCGATCGGCTGCTAGGGCGCGAAATTGTTCGCGGGTAGGTGTTAGTTCACCGAGAGCTTGCATAAGTGACTAATATTCCTTGCGTAAAAGAAATCGATGTTGGGTCAGGAAACGCGGCGGCCAACAACGGCCGGGATTTCGCGTCCATCAAAGCAGGTGTGGGCTCCGGTGTGGCAGGCGGCACCAATCTGGTCTACTACCACCAGTAGCGCATCGCCATCGCAGTCTAGGGCTACCGAGCGAACCAGCTGTGAATGTCCGGAGGTATCTCCCTTACGCCAATACTCATTGCGTGAGCGGGACCAGAATGTGACGCGGCCGGTGGTGAGGGTACGGCGCAGAGCTTCTTCATCCATCCATCCGAGCATGAGAACCTCCAAGGTTCCATGCTGCTGAATAATGGCAGCGACTAATCCCGAGTCGTCCTTTTTCAGGGCTGCGGAAATTTCTGCGGACAATTTGCCATCTACTGTGACTGGCGTGGCGAAGGCTGGGTTCTGCGACATCACCCCCAAGTCTAGTGCCACGGACCGTTAATTCGTTGTACGCGATTCATGCAGCGGACCTACGCGTCATGATTCGGCACACGCCGAGCAGTATGCACTGTTTCAATCGGACACAAGAGCAGCAGAACGTGTTAGTTTCATAGTGATGCATTTCGTCCCAGCCTCGCGTGAAGTATTGGCCGAAGTCCTGCTCGCTGCAGGGCCGGTGGCCCCAACATTGTGCGCCGGATGGCAGACTCGCCATTTAGCTGCACACCTTGTATTGCGTGAGCATTCGCTGCTCGCCGCCGGTATCGTTTTCAAACCTTTGACCGGCAAGATGGAATCGGTCCTTGAACAACGCGCAGAACGCGCCTTGAACAAGAACGATTATGCGGTTCTCGTCCATGAATTTCTTGCCGGTCCGCCTAAGCGTTCCCCCTTTGCGCTACAGCGTGTTGAGCATGCGGCGAATCTTTCCGAGTTTTTCATTCATACCGAGGATGTGCGTCGGGCAACCGATCGTTGGGTACCTCGGGCGTTGGATGCCGCGTATGAAGAACTGTTATGGAATGACCTCATTCGACGTGCCTCGCTTTATTACCGTGGCACCAGTGTTGGCATCATTCTTGTGCGTCCGGATGGACGCCGACATGTGGTGCGCAAGGCCCCGACCTCCGTGGCCATTACGGGCCGGCCTGGCGAATTATTGTTGCATGCCTCCGGGCGCCGCAACGAGGCTTTGGTGACATTTGAGGGCGCTCACGAGGCAATCGCAATTCTCGAGGCATCCAGGTAAGCGCTTCCGCACCTTAATAGCTGCCCATTACTTTGATGTACCGTGCCGCGGGGCTGTCTCGGGTACAACGATCAATGCCTCGTGATGATCCGCAAGGCGTAACGCCGGGCACGTTCCCACAGGATCGGTGACCACCACGGGATACTGCAGTGACCCACCAACAATCTGCCCCTTCAATATCTCGGGACAGCCTGCCGGAAGCCCGGCGACCTGGGCATCAATAACATGAATTCGGGCGGGCACCGGGTGTGAACTCTGCACTCTTTGGCGCCGATCCCAACACCGGAGCCAGCGCAAAGACAAAGATCCCTGCCACGAACCAAATCGATAACCCTCGGATACGTTTGACCAAACGTTGGTACACCTCAAGCCGCTGCCGGTAGGCAACCGCTGACTCGAGTTGCTGGATGTACGCAATGCCTTGAGCACGTTTGGCCTTAACCCAGGCAATGTCCGAGGGCTCACTTGGTTGCAGTTTCCGACCAGCTAGGGCAAATGGTTGCTTCCGTTCTAGGGCCGCAAGTGCAAGTGAACTTCCAACGAATTCATCGGTATACAGCTCCGTGATGCTTCTGGATTCCCCTCGTAGCTGGGTGCGCCGTTCGTACACCCATTTCAGCATTGGCGCCTCAGCACCAATGTTCTCCGTGGCTGCGAGTTCATTTGTTTGCAATAGGCCGAGATCCAATTCAAGGTTAGATAATTCGGTGACCGTGGGCGCATCCAGGGCAAGTACTCGGGCAGCCCCAAACAGCACGATCCCCACGGCGCTAAGCGCCACGACGGCACCAAGTATCGCAATCAGTGCAGCCCAGAGCCGCAGGTCCTGTATTGATGTCAATTGCGGCCCCGCAATAACTGCCACGGCAAGGGCACCGGTGGAGGCCACAAGCCATTTCAGGGTTCCGGCAAGACTTTCGGTCTTGAGTTCAAAATAATCGAGTTGCGAGGTTGGTGTTTCGGTCACTTCTGGAATATCCACGTGATTTCTTTAGTTGAAACATGTACTACGCATGTACTACACGTGTTAGCCTCATGCATTAACAATGCGTCAGGTCGAACACGAGGAAGAAGTAGCCATGTCTCCCCTAGCCCACGTAGCAAGTTCGCATACATACAGCATGCGCGAGCTGAACCAAAACACTGCCCAGGTCATCAGGGAGATCAACGAGTCAGGTGAACCGGCACTTATCACCCGCCAGGGCAGGCTGGTAGCACTATTAACCCCCTTGGCCAACGCACGCGTGGAAGCTGCGGTGCTGGCTGCTGCCCTAGAAAGCGTATCGGCCATGAATACCGCAGGATCTGTAGGCAAAATCCACCCTAGTGAAGAGGTTGGCCGGGACCTTGGTCTCATCGACTAAGCCCATTGCGCATAAGGAGACGCCGCATTTCCGCATTTGGAACAACCCGACGTTTTACAAATCCAGGTTCCAACCCATGTCTGATCTGCTCATCGAGCGTAAGCGCGCGATAGACCAAACAATAGTCACGAGCCGCAGGGCCACGCTGATCGTCACCATCCAGATCGAACGATAGATATTCGGGCAGTTCAGAGACCCAGATACAGCGTCTAAATCTAGAATCAATGTCCCCATCCAGCGGGCCTTCGATCTCGTCGTCTGCATCCGGACGCAACTGCGTATCTGCAATTTGCCAGATGGTCTTACCAACCGACAAGTCGCCGATGGCACGCAGTTCTTCATTTGCGAGATCTTCCCAGTCCGCCATACGCTCATTCAACCAGAGAGCGCAGCGTACGTGTAGCTTTCAACTGTGGCACACTGGCATCGCGAGTTCAGGTATCAATGCGCTTGAACAAAGCATTTCCTAGAATTCGGTAAACGCCCCGGCTGTCAGTCCATCAAGGCTCCGCACATGAATCACGGCCAGCGAACTCGTGACGGGATTCGAGCCAAATTCCGCCGGTTGCACCTCCGCTGGCAAAACAACCTCTGCGTTCCACTGGGTGCGCTCACGGTGTACGAACACCCTTTCCCCATTAACACTCAAGAAGATCTGCAGTTCCTCCCGGCCATGAATGGTTCCCGAAAGCTGAACCACGCGCGCACCCTCGTTTTGGTTCGCGAGAACGGACCTCACATCAATGGTGACCTTGGGGTCTTTGTTTTCAAGATGACTCGCGGTGTCCATCAACGGGGCCTCTTCGTGTGGCAAGCAATCCGATACCAGCGTTGGAGCCAGCGGCGGGGTTGTACGCAGCGAACTGGCAGCTTCAAATGCATAGCCATAGGACAGAATTTCATTGTCCTCATAGGCGGGCCCGGCAATGGTTAGGCCCACCGGCATGCCAATATCTTCCATGGTTCCCATGGCAACGGTAATTGTCGGAATACCAAAGTGGCGTAGCGCGTAGTTGCCATTGGAGAAGAACACCCCATTGGCCCAGGCGCGGTCCGCGGAGTCTTGGCTGATATCAGAGTCCTGTGCCGCAACATCTGCATTGGCCGGGAAGACGATTCCGTCTAGACCTAAGGATTCAAGCCATTCTTCGAAAAGTTCCTTACGCAACGTTTCTAAGGTTTTGAGTCCATCGGCAAAGCCCGGTAGCTCCTCCACCGGTGGCAGCCCGGTCTTGGCCATGGCAACCACATCGCGGTAGCGATTTTCGTAGTCCTCGACCTCCTCATAGCGGTCTGGTAAGGATCCTGCGGGTGCGGGAAAAATCTGTAGGTGGTCAACATCTGCCAACTGGTTGAGAAGCGGATCATTATTCGTCCGCAGAAAGGTGTCCCAACCGTGAGCGAGAATTTCGTTGAATTCGGTATCCATCCACCCCTCTGGAAGCACCCCCAATGAGGCGAGCTGTTCACCACCGGGGGTATCACCCTCATATTTTTCAATCATCGGCAGATCAACTTCGATGACCTGGGCACCCAAGGATTCGAGCCGTTTACGTGCCGCAACCCAAAGTTTAAGGATGGATTCGCGCACCTGAATCGGGAAGTTGGAGTCTTGGCCCAGGTACATCCGTGGTACTCCAAAACGTTTGCCTCGCAATGAGTGCGGATCGGCAAGTTCCGCGTAGCTGGCCGGGCGCACCGCGGAAGCCACGGGCAGTTTCACCACTTGCTGGTTTCGCCAGAAGTCCCCGCTGGTTTCCGGGTCATCTGCGACTATGACATCGAGCAGTGCGAACATGTCATCCATGGAACGGGTGTGTGGCACCACCACATCGCGGGTGGGGAACAGCGGCCAGTTTCCCCGAATAGATATAACACCGCGCGATGGCGTATAGGCACACAGTCCATTATTGGAGGCCGGGCTGCGACCGGAAGACACCGTTTCTTCGCCCATGCCAAAGACACCCATGCTGGATGCGGTGGCTACCGCCGAGCCATTGGAGGAGCCCGAGGCATAGGCAGCGGCCAAGTAGTCCGTGTTGTAGGGGCTTTCTGCACGGCCATAAATTCCGCGTTGCATGCCGCCATCTGCCATGGGCGGCATATTGGTTTTACCCAGCAACACTCCCCCGGCGTCCCGGATGCGCCCCACCGTGAAGGCATCATCTTGAGCTATCAGATCTTTGAACGCCGGAGAGCCAGAAGCCACACTCATGCCACGAGCCATGTAGCTGTCCTTGACGGTGTAGGGAATTCCTTCCAGTGCCCCGGCGGTACCGGCCCGGCGCCTAGCATCGGAGGCGGCAGCCTCGGTGAAGACCTTGGGGTTGAGCACCGCTACGGCATTGAGTCGCACCGAGGATCTGTCGAAGCGCCCGATGCGAGCCAGATGTGCGGCCACCAACTCGACGGCCGTCACGTCCCCGTTTTCCAAGGCACCGAGGGTGTCTTCGATTGAGGCCTCGTGGATGGTGAACTGTCGTTTCATGAGGGTTTTCTAATGCTTTCTTGATTCGTCGGGTTGCCCTTTGCCCAGGGGATGAGCGAGCAACCCGACGCGAATAGATGTGTTGCTTCGGTTAATCCGAATGCCGGTCAGGCCCGGTCCTTGGTCGAAGTCGCGGCCCGACGTGGCAGGCTGCGCCCGAGGAAGAACTCGGGTCTGCGTACCACGGCCCCGATCAGGAACAATGCACCGAGGGCAATAATGCCAACTCCGATGACAAAGACCAGTCCGATTCCAAAAATCTCGGACCCCGAGCCATAGGCCGGGTCCCAGGAATCAATTGAGGTCTGAATGAACACTGCAACCAACGCGATGCCACCGAGCAGTGGAGCGAGCAGGCGCAACATGAAGTTGCGCACGGAGTCCAGCGCGGTGTGCCGGAAATACCAGACACAAGCCAGGGCGGTGAGCCCATAGTAGAAGCAGATCATCATGCCCAGCGCCAAAATCGTGTCATTAAGAACGTTATTGCTCAGCACACGCATCAACGCGTAGAAACCGGCCGACACACCACCGGCAACTATCGTGGCAAAGGCCGGGGACTTGAATTTGTTGATCGAGGCAAAGCGCTTGGGCAATGCACCGTGGTGGGCAATGGCAAGCAGTGAACGGGCCGGGGAGATCATGGTGGACTGTAGCGACGCGGCACAGGAGGAAAGCACAGCCAGCGAGAGCAGAATCGCGAACGGACCCATCACCGGAGCTGCAATTGAGGTGAACACATTTTCTGCGTTCTCCGGGTTGCGCAACCCCAGCCCGGTCTCGCCAATGCCGGCAAACATGACCATGGCAATGGAACCGATCAGGTAAATGGCAAGAACACCAATAGCTGTCAACGCCGCGGCACGACCGGAGGTTTTCTCACCGTTTTTGGTTTCCTCGTTCATGGTCAGGCATACGTCCCAGCCCCAGAAGGCAAAGATCGAAAGGCTCAGGCCCACGGCAAAGGCGGAGAACGAATCAATATGCATGGGGTTGAACCATGAGGCGTCGAAGGCCAAGTGTCCTGGTTGCGCCGAAGCTTTGGACATGGCTCCGATGGTGAACCAGGCCAGCACCGCCAATTGGAAGCCGACAAGTACGTATTGCACCATGCGGGTGGTGGTCAGTCCGCGGCAGGCAATGAATACCGCAGCGCCAACGAACACGAGGCAGGTCAGGATATTGATGCCCTTGTGTGCCGAAAGCTCGGCCAGTGCGGGGTTTCCGGTGGCCTGGGCCAAGAAGAGATAGAAGAAGTCAACCGCGACCCCGGCGAGGTTGGAGAGCACAATGATGTTTGCCGCCAAGAGTCCCCAGCCACCCAGCCAACCCAGCACCGGACCGAAGGCCTGGGAGACCCAGGTGAAGGTCGTACCCGAGTCCGGGGTATCGGCGTTTAGTTCGCGGTAGGCAAGGGCCACCAGGAACATGGGAATGAACCCGATAATGAAGATGGCCGGCAGCTGGGTGCCAATGGCTTGAACCGTGGGACCAATCGAAGACGTCAAAACGTAAGCCGGCGCGATGGTAGAAATACCGATCATGACCGCCGCGAAGAGTCCGAGCTGACCGGCGGCCAGACCCTTGGAGCGGATCAGTCCCGAATCCGAGGCGGGTACCGGCGCCTTGGGGCGCCGTGCCGTTGAAAGACTCATGACTGTTGCTTTCCGGCTACTGGTTCTTGCTGAGTGATGCAGTGGATTCCGCCACCACGGGCGTACAGTTCGCGGGCATCGACGCCCACGACCTTGCGTCCGAGGTAGGCCTGCTCCAGCAGCGCGAGCGCTTTTTCATCGTTCGGGTCATCGAAAGTGCAGGCAACCACGCCGCCGTTGATAACCAGATGATTGATGTAGCTATAGTCGACAAAGCCTTCCGAATCGCGCAGGACGGTGGGTGCAGGAACCTCGATGAGCGTGAACTCGCGTCCCTTGGCATCGGTGGCACCGCGGAAGGTGGAGATCAGCTCCTTGGAGATTTCATAGTCCGGGTGCTCGGGATTTTGCTGGGAATGGATGAGTACGGTTCCCGGGGAGGAAATTGTGGCGACGATGTCGACGTGTCCGCGGGTACCGAACTCCTCGGTGTCGCGGGCCAGACCGCGTGGCAGCCAGTGCACCTTGGTAGCTCCCAGCGTGCGGGCGAATTCGGCCTCGACTTCTACCTTGGTGATTCCGGGGTTGCGTCCCGGATCCAGCTGGACCGATTCGGTGGCCAGCACGGTGCCTTCACCATCGACGTGGATGGCACCGCCCTCGTTGACTAGGGCGGAGGAAATACGTGGGACGCCTGCCCAGTCGGCTACCGCGGCGCCTACCTTCGCGTCCTTGTCCCATTCCGCCCAGTCTTGGGCTCCCCAACCGTTGAAGATCCAGTCAACGGCTGCGAGTTCGCCTGCATCATTAGTGACGAAGGTGGGCCCGATATCGCGCATCCAAGCATCATTGAGTTCCGCCGTGCGGATCTCAATGCGTTCATCGAGATACTTAGCTGCCTGAGAATCTGCCGGGTCTACAACCATGATGACCGGGGCAAACTCCGCAACGGCATGGGCGACGTTGGCCCAGGTTTGCCGTGCGGCGTGGGCCTGCTCCGCGGTTTCCCCCAGGGCATAGCCCTCATGGGGGAATGCCATCCAGACGCGTTTCTGGGCCGAGGTCTCGGCGGGCATGTTCCAGCTCATGGTATTTCTCCTGCAAATGCTTGGTGGGCGACGATTCCTCCGGATACTCCGGGAAAAATTTCGAGGAGTGGAGAGGGCCATCACATTAAATGAATGTCGTTCGTTTAATTATGGTGGTTCAGCTCACGTGGCGCAAGGGGTTAAACGAATTTGATTCGTTAGAATTGATATGTCAAAATCCCAACGCACGCAGGAGCACAATACCCGCCATGGCTCGCCCACTCAGCCCCAAGCTCTCGGCCCCCGCTATCGCAGATGCGGCACTTGCACTAGTGGACAAGCACGGCGAATTCACAATTCCCGCCCTAGCCAAGGCCATGTCCGTGAGCCCTTCATCGCTTTACAATCACGTCACATCCAAGGACGACATCATTGAAATGATGCGTGGTCGAGCCATGGGTGAGATTCAGCTACCGCAGGCAGACGGGGATTGGGTCAACACACTACGGCTAATTGCCAAGGGCTATATGCGTTCCTACGCCAAGCACCCAAAGCTCATTCCGTTATTTACCGCCCACACGGTCCGCGACCGCGGTACCTTGCGGGTATACGACCATTTGGCAGAGGCTTTCGCTACCGGCGGGTTCGACGCAGTTGACTCGCTGGCCGCCATCACGGTGCTTGACTCATTCGTGCTGGGCTCGGCACTCGATGCCGCGGCGCCCGCGCAGGTTTGGGCGTCAACCGAGGAAAACTCCGCGGCCCTGAATACCGCACTTGAAGCAGGGCTGGCCGTGCAGGATAGGGCCTGGAAGACCTTTGAGTACGGTCTAGAAATACTCCTAGCTGGCTTCAAAGGTCAAGCAAGTACGGCACCGCAAAGGGCTGCCTCGAGGAAATAATGGTTCATTCAGGAGTCTTGCCGCGGTTGCACGCGGTAGTGATACCGAGAAACGGTTTCAAAGCCGAGGGATTCATAAAGTCCGCGGGCAACGTCATTTAACGCGGTGACCTGTAGCCAAAGCCCAGAGAGCTTGTGGCGAGCCGCTTCCTTGATCAGGCCAAGTAGCAGGGCTCGCGCATATCCACGAGACCTAAAATGCTCGCGGGTCACAACACAATAAATTCCACCAAGCTCACCAACTAAAGCGAGCCGCGCCACGGCTACCACGATGTTTTCATGGATGAGTGAAGCGTAGATTGCTTCAGTGTTTGTGAGAATTTGTACGCTTATCGATTGTTCTGCGGCGAGGCGTGGACCCTCAACGTTCCAAAAGGTTTCCAACCACGCTGGGCTTGGTTGGTTCGAGAAAATCAGTCGTTGATCATCATCTTCATCGTGGGCCTCTCCATCCAAGGCCAAATATTGAACCAGGGTTGGAGAGTCGGCAAGATATCCACGCGCCGCTAAAACTTTATCTAGGTTCTGCGGCAATGAATCGTCACTAATCTGAAAAACCGTCGGCAGCCCACGGGCCTCATAGAGATTTTCAACTTCTACGAGTGTGCCAAGGACGTCCGACGGTTCAGAAAGTGGAAGTACTGAATTTGCACGTTTGGTGACACCGTGCGAGAAGCGGGCTACCCCACCATCAACGGGTTGTTCACTAAGTGCCCGCCATCCCCTGGACATGGTTTCATCCAGGGCGTTGGGCTTAGCGAACCGGGAATCCTGCTTCACGGATCGCGTCCTTGACCTGCTTGATCATGTCATCTGGGCCAAAGTGGAAGATCGATGCGGCAAGTACAGCATTAGCGCCAGCTTCGATGGCCGGTGGGAAGTGCTCCGGTCCCCCGGCGCCACCGGAGGCAATCAGCGGAACGCTGACCTCGGCACGTACGGCGCGGATCATTTCAAGATCAAAGCCGTCCTTGGTACCATCTGCGTCTATCGAGTTCAGCAGGATTTCTCCCACACCACGCTCGGCAGCTTCCTTGGCCCAGGCAACGGCGCAACGTCCGGTACCCGTGCGGCCACCATGGGTGGTGACCTCAAAACCCGAAGCCACATCCGGGTTATCGGTACGGCGTGCATCAAGCGAAAGCACCAAGACCTGCGAGCCGAAACGCGCGGTAATTTCGTTAATAACCTCGGGGCGGTCAACCGCTGCGGTGTTGATCGAGGCCTTATCGGCCCCGGCACGCAGCAGCCGGTCAACGTCCTCAACGGCACGCACGCCGCCACCGACGGTGAGTGGGATGAAGATCTCTTCGGCAGTTTTGGCAACTACGTCATAGGTGGTTTCACGGTTGCCCGAAGAGGCAGTGACGTCGAGGAAGGTGATTTCATCTGCACCGGCGGCGTTGTAACGCTTGGCCAGCTCTACCGGGTCTCCCGCATCGCGCAGCCCCTCGAAGTTCACACCCTTCACGACTCGTCCGGCATCAACATCAAGGCAAGGGATCACTCGGATCGCAACAGTCATGAAGGATCAACTCCTGGAAAAGTAATGAAGATCTGTGAATCTTCGAGGTGTACTGCGCTATGCGTCAGGGGACGGAAAGTTAGATGCGGCAGGCGTGGATCTGGCTGACCAAGATGGCACGGGCACCGAGGTCGTAGAGCTCATCCATGATGTTGTTTGTCTGGTTTTTCTTCACCATGGCACGTACCGCAACCCAATCCGAGTCCTGCAATGGGGAAACGGTTGGGGATTCCAAGCCCGGAGTCAGGCGGCAGGCTTCATCGGCTTGGTCACGGCGCACGTCGTAGTCGAGCATGACATAGCGGCGGGCCACCAGCACACCCATCAGGCGGCGCTTGAGCACCTCAAGGCCCGCCGGATTGGTTCCGGTACGGCCAATAAGTACTGCCTCGGACTTCAAGATGGGATCGCCAAAGACTTCCATGCCCGCGGCCTTGAGCGTGTTACCGGTTTCAACAACATCGGCAATCGCGTCGGCAACGCCCAGGCGTACCGAGGATTCGACGGCGCCATCGAGGCGGACCACCGATGCGTCAATGTTGTTTTCTTTCAGGTAGCTGCGCAGCAGTGCGTCGTAGCTGGTGGCAATGCGCTTGCCATTGAGCTCATCCTGGTGGGTGAAGGAACCTGCGGGGCCGGCGAAGCGGAAGGTTGCGTTGCCGATTCCCAGCGGCAGGACCTCATCTACATGATCGTTGACCTCAGCATCGAGGTAAAGATCGCGTCCGGTGATGCCAACATCGAGGATGCCGCCGCCGACGTACACGGCAATATCGCGTGGACGCAGGTAGAAGAATTCAACATCATTATCCGGATCGACCATGACCAGTTCACGGCTGTCGCGGCGCTGGACGTATCCGGCCTCCAGCAACATGGTCGAGGCGATTTCGGAAAGGGCTCCCTTATTGGGAAGTGCTACTCGCAACATAAGGCGTTTCTCGTTTCAGACTCTGGGGGGGGTATTACGGCATGAGGACAACAAATTGTGGCTTGTTGGCCGCCGCTGCATGGGGATCAAAGAAATGGAAAAATCGATCCCGAAAGCGGCGGCTAGAGATGCTTGTAAACGTCCTGCAGAGTTAGCCCCTTGGCGATCATCATCACCTGAAGGTGGTAGAGCAGCTGGGAGATTTCTTCCGCTGCTGCTTCATTGCTTTCGTATTCGGCAGCCATCCACACTTCGGCGGCTTCCTCGACTACCTTTTTTCCGATGCCATGGACGCCCGAGTCCAGTTCGGCGACTGTACGCGAACCTTCGGGGCGGGCCTTGGCTTTCTCGGAAAGCTCGGCGAAGAGGGTGTCAAAAGTTTTCACATAAACAGACTAGCCCGGTGTACCCATCCGACTCACAACCACCCCCGCAATGTGACGAAGGACTCGCGCCCAGCGCCAAAGATGACGCAACCATGACTAACTGCGGGTATTTGTTGCCCCAGAAACCTCTTAATCTGCGATTAGGCTCATGAGCATGGATGAAGACTGCATTTTTTGCCAGATTATTGCCGGCCGAGTGACAGGTTTCGTCATTGCAGCAAACAAGTTGTGTGTTGCCTTTCTTGACGCACGGCCGCTAAATCCCGGACACACCTTGGTCGTACCGCGCGCACACCATAGAGACTTGCACTCAATGGACGAACAAACCAGTGCCGCAATGTTTAATCTTGCGCAGCAGGTTGCCAATAAGCTGAAATCCTCCGAGCTACCCTGCGATGGGATCAGCTTGGAGATGTCCAATGGCGCCGCCGCCGAGCAATCTATATTTCATGCGCATCTTCATGTGGTGCCACGCCTGATCGGCGATGGGCTTGGTCGAGTCGAGCCACCAATCGCGCGACCAGGCCACGGCGCGCTAGCTGCCACAGCCCGGCTACTTTCCGCGTAGTTGCGGTTGCGGTCGCCAGCTAGCCGACCCTTCCCTGGCGATGATGTACGGGGCTATGCTCAGGAAAATAGACCCTAGGAGGTTTCAATGCCCAGCTTCGGCTTGCCATCGCATATTGATTGATCCGTCTCCGACGTTGAGGCAAGCTCCCAGTGGTATTGCGATGCCCTTGGACTCAGACGTGCTCTGCGTGTGGATCTAGATAACCGAATCATGGTGGTGCTCGTGCATCGCGAAACCGGGTTGATCATTGGCCTGAACCAGCACACAGCACTCCCCATCACGGTATTTGATGATCGGAATGTGGGACTCGATCACATTGGCTTCGGCGTTGCTGAGCGTGCCGAGCTTGATGAGTGGGAAAAACACCTCAGTTCCCTCAACGTGACGCATTCACCAGCCGAGGACACCGCTCATGGTTCGGCGCTGGTTTTCCGCGACCCCGATAATATCCAGCTCGAATTTTGGTGGCCACGCCCCCGGGGACACTAGCCAGAAGCTACAGCACTCTTGACCAAGCTTCTGGCCGGTCGTAGCGTCAAAGACAGATGATCCCTCGACACCTCCGACGGAGTTGATTGCATGTCCACGCGCGTTTTGGTGTTGGGAGCTGGCTTCGGCGGGCTCGAAGTCACGGCCGGGCTCTCGGAACGTTTTGGTTCAAACATTGAAATCACGCTCATCGAACGCAACGAGCATTTTGTCTTTGGCTTCTCAAAGCTTGATTTCATGTTTGGAAAACGTACCAAGTCCGCAATCAAACATGGTTACGGCACACTTGAGAAGCCCGGTGTGCGCGTCGTACGGGCAAGCATCGAAGTAATTGATCCGGTAGCCAAGCGCGTCACAACCGACGTGGGTACTTTTGAGGCAGATTTCTTGGTGGTTGCTTTGGGCGCAGACCTGGATCCTTCGGCAACACCGGGTCTCGTTGAATCAGGCTACGAGTACTACAGCTATGCCGGGGCCGTAGCCGCCCAGACCGCGCTAGAAAATTTCACCGGCGGGCGCATAGTCATTGGAGTTACCGGTACTCCGTTTAAATGCCCGCCTGCTCCCAGCGAAACAGCTCTTATGCTTCACGACTATTTGGAATCTCGTGGGATCCGTAAGGAATCAGAAATTTCGTTGGTTATGCCTCTTCCAACCCCTGTTCCGCCCTTGCACGAAGGTTCCCAAGCCCTTTTGGAAGCCTTTGCGACCCGTGGAATTCGCTGGTTTCCCAAGCACAGTATCGAGAGGCTGGACCCAGAAACCCGAGAGGTAGTTTGTGCCGATGGTCAGGTCTTTCCCTTTGATCTTTTTCTTGGCGTGCCCACACATGTGGTTCCCGAGGTTGTTGCGAATTCGGGCATGGCATCTGATGGTTGGATTCCTGTCGATCCGCTAGGCCTGGAAACCAACTATCCGCAGGTCTACGCCATCGGGGATGTCACGAGTGTGGGCACCCCGAAGGCCGGAATCTTCGCCGAAGGCCAGGGCCGGGTGGTGGTGGAAAGGATCACCGCACACCTCAACGGGACTCCGACGGGTGTTGAGTACAACGGCAACGGCATTTGCTATGTGGGATTCGATGCGCAGCGTGTCGCACGATTCGACGTTACTTTTATTACCGGACAGCGCCCCTACGGAATTTTCGATGCCCCAACCGCGGCCATTTCGCAAGAAAAGGACGATTACGCGGCGTCACGTCTAGTGCGTTGGCTCGGCGCGGAATCCTAAGCATTCTGCCGATGCAGGCTAGGTAAGGCGCCGGCATGTGGTCGAGGTAGGAATTACGCGACCACACACCGGTAACGATCACAACGCTTGTGGAGCCACAAGACCTAACTTCTGGGCAATCCGTTCGAGGTTCTGCGCGGTGGACTCGCGGAGATTTATCGATTTTACGGATGCTAACTGTGCAGCGGTGGGGGTGTTTTCTCCCGGGGCACGCACCGGGCTGGCCCCTGGCTCTAATTCAGTGTTCTTCACATGCTCAATAAACTCTTCAACCTGCGCCGTGTAATCGTTGAGGTCACGCACCTGAGCAACATCAAGGGCAATAATCAGCGTTCCTTGGGCTTGTTTGCTTTCTCGTGCCGAGACGGTGTCCGATCCTGACAACGCTCCACCGAGAGCTTCCACTAACAACGCGAGGCCAAAGCCCTTGAACCCACCAAAGGGTTTGAGATGCCCGTCTGCGCCTACCCAGTCACCGGGAGTTTCATTCCCACCTTCCCGATCAAAGTGCAGGCGTGAGGAAGCTACCTGGCTGGTGGCAAAGTCAATGACCATATGTGGTGCTTGGGCGCGCGGCACCCCAGCGGCAATTGGATTTGTGGAAAGGCGTGGCTGAGTACCACCCGGTGGCAACATCGACTGAAGCGAGCCGTTATTGTTTCCAAAGATCAAGGTCACGACCCCGGCTTCCGCGGCTTCTTCACAAAATGGTGCGAAGCGTCCGGCGAAATCGCTATCACGCACGCTTACCGCACTAACGCCGTGAGCTTTGGCACGCTGCACTGCCAGCGCCGTGGCATCGCGCAGGGCAAAGTGACCATGGGTGCGGTTTCCATTCATTGCCAGTAAGGCGCCGGTGTCTTTCTCGATGGTTGCCGTGGCTGCCGGGTTGACGTTGCCCTCAAGGGCACGATCGATATACTCGGGAAGTTTACGTAAGCCGTGGGAGGCGTGGCCACCAATTTCGGCCGAAAGTAGCTGATCTGCCATGTAGTGGGCGTCGGTTTGGTTAGCCCCTACCGCGCTCATGCATTGAACCGTGAAGTCACGAAGCTCAGCCGTTTCAAATGCGACTTCGTGGGCCACTGGGATCTGGTTATTCACTGCCGTGTTCCTTACGTCTTTAGCTTCGCTAGCTGCTTGCTGATTAAGTCACTACTGCCGGATACTTCCCCGTTCGGCGCAAGGATTCAACTTTATGACCATCAGTGCAATTTCATATGACACAGAATTGTGAGGCGCATCGTACTCGGTAACGTTAACGTGGAACGGTCGCGGAGAGCTTATATCGCTCCCCGCGACCGTTAGGCCACAATACTTACGTGTGGTGCTTCGTAGTACCCAGATTCTTGCATCTCATCATGGCCAGAAGAATCTCAGCTCTTTAGCGACGCACAAGTACCGTTGCGGTCTGCAGTCCCGCGCTCATGGCTTCGTAGCCCTTGTCTTCGATAGAACCTTCAAGACCCGCACGGGCAATTGCCTGCTCTTCGGTGTCACAGGTCAACACGCCAAAACCAACAGGAACCCCGGTGCGTACCGAAACGTCAGTCAGTCCTAGTGTGGCTCCCTGGCAGACATAGTCAAAGTGTGGGGTTCCACCACGAATGACAACGCCCAGTGCGATGACCGTATCGAATTCTGGTGCCAATCGGGCGGCAGCCACCGGCAGCTCAAAGGTCCCCGGCACACGAACCAGCTCTGGTTCGGCGATCCCTGCATCGCGTGCAGCACGCAGGGCTCCGTCAATAAGCCCGTCCATGATCTGGGTGTGCCAGCTTGCGGCAACGATTACCGCACGAATGCCAGCCTTGCCCGCTGCAACAAGTTCTTCTGCGCCAATGATGGGTGCGCCGTGTCCGCTCATGATTCAACTCCTGGTGTTGTGGTGGAGGGAAGCTGCAGCGAATGGTGCAACAGCTCCTGCTTAGTACGTAGGTATTCAAGGTTTTCCGGACGTGCCGCAACTCTGGTGGGCACGCGTTCGCTGACATTTATTCCGGCTTCGGCGAGCCATTGTTCTTTCAGCGGGTTGTTGGTGATCAAACGGATGTGGTTGAACCCAAGCGCATCCAAGATGGCTGCTGCGGCATCATAGTTGCGGGCATCCACCGGCAGTCCGAGTTGTTCGTTGGCGGCAACCGTATTGGCACCACCATCTTGTAAGGCATAGGCGCGGATTTTATTGGCAAGACCAATCCCCCGGCCTTCATGACCGCGCAGGTAGATCAGCACACCGCCGTATTCGTTGATTGCCTGTAGCCCTGCGGTAAGTTGTTCGCCGCAGTCGCAACGGTAAGACCCAAAGACGTCCCCGGTCAGGCATTCGGAGTGCACGCGCACTAGGGGTTCACCGGGCATGGCGCCATCGGGTCCGTTGGCGCTCAGGCTGAGGTGTTCTACCCCGGTGGAGCGTTCGGTCCATGCCCTGACGGTGAATTCACCGTAGGGGGTAGGAACCCTGACCTCGGGCCCAGACTGAACTGCTGCGGCCTTGGTGGTGATGACTGGTTCGGCATCGCTCGAGGCGCGCCAGGCGGCCAAGTCTTCAATACTGACCAAGGGGATCTGCCACAGGTCGGCGAACTCACGTAGTGCAGGCAAACGCATCATCGAGCCATCATCATGAACTAGTTCTGCAATCACACCAACGGGTTCGAGTCCCGCGGCAACACAGAGATCAACGCTTGCCTCCGTATGTCCGCGGCGCACAAGCACTCCCCCATCAACCGAGCGTAGCGGGAAAATATGTCCGGGACGGTTGATAGCCGAGGCTGTGGAAGTCGGATCGGCTAGGACGCGAGAGGTAAGCGCACGGTCGGCGGCACTAATGCCGGTGCTCACTCCGTGGGCGGCATCGCAGGAGACCGTGTAGGCGGTTCCCTTGGCATCCTGATTGTCTTCAACCATGGGGGGCAGCCCCATGGCATCGGCGCGCTCACCGGTCATTGGTACACAGACAACACCTGAGCTGTGTCTAATGGTCCAGCCCATGAGTTCCGGTGTGGCAAATTCGGCGGCGAAGATAATATCGCCCTCATTTTCACGGTCGGCGTCGTCGACGACGACAACTGCCTTGCCCGCGGCCATCGCCGCAATGGCTTCTGCAATTGAATCCAGGCGAATAGTTTCGTTGCTCATCGCTAGACTGCCTTTTCTTCGTTGGAAACTGTTGGGTTGAATGAGCCGAGTCGTTCGGCATATTTGGCCATAACATCAACTTCGAGGTTGACGTGGCTACCCACGATGCGTTGCCCAAGGGTAGTTTCGCGCAGCGTGGTTGGAATGATCCCCACCTCGAACCATTGGTTTTCTTCGGTTGCCGCGGAGACCTCGGTAATGGTCAGGGAAATACCATCGATAGCTATGGAGCCCTTCTTGGCCACGTATTTAGCTAGATCATAGGGAATCGAGAACCTGAATCGATCCCAATCTCCAAGTGATTCGTGCTCGATGAGTGTGCCAACTCCGTCCACGTGGCCCTGGACCACGTGACCGTCAAGACGCCCGCCGGCTTGGACACATCGCTCAAGGTTAATTGATTCCCCGACGGCAAGTTCACCAATGGTCGTGTGGCGCAGCGTTTCACCCATAACATCTAGGGACAGTACATCCCCAGTGATGCTCGTCGCTGTCAGGCACACACCGTTAATGGCTATCGAGCCACCCAAATCGAGATTTTCGGTATGGTTTGGTGCACTAATTTCTAGCACTACCGAATCTTTTTCTGGGGATGGAGCTACCGATTCGATGCGGCCCATGCCGCTAATAATTCCTGTAAACATGAGTTATCCCTTTCAAATACCGTGGCTGCGTTCAGGGCAGCGTTGCCGGCAGTGGTTCAAGGTGAGTAAGTGTGTCGACGCCAAGAATCTGTACGGACTCTCCATCGATGGGATCAAGCCGGAATCTTTGGGCAGCGCTCAGTGTATTGATGCCTAAATCTCCAATACTTGGACGTCCAGCGCCAAGGAAGATAGGTGCCTGATAAAGGTGAATCTCATCAACAAGGTCTGCTGCCAAGAATGCGGTAATGATTGATGATCCGCCTTCGATCAGCACATGTGCGATGCCGCTGGCCTGAAGCCTGCGAAGCACCTCGTGCGGGTCATGGGAATGGATATGTTCCCAGTGATCATCGGATTTCAGCGCTACATCTTCGGCGATCTCACGGTTGCCCATGATGATGCGAAGCGGCTGATTCGCAAGCGGAGCCCCAGACTCATCCCGGGCATTAAGCCGAGGATTATCCGCAATGACGGTTCCGGTTCCCACGATAATTGCATCAACCCGCGAACGGACTTGATGCGCATAGTGCAGCGACTGGGGCGAGGTGATCCATTGGCTGGTCCCATCGGCCGCGGCAATGCGGCCATCAAGGGTTTGTGCAAGATGAAGTGTCGTGAAGGGCCTGAATTGCGTGCGAGCCAAGAACCACCGGTGGTTGAGTTCTAGTGCGGCAGATTCAAGTAATCCTTGCTCAACATTGACTCCCGCAGCGCGTAGACGTTCGGCTCCACCACCGGCTTGGGCCCCCTCATCCCTGACGGCAAAGATCACGTTGCCGATTCCTGCATCGATGATTGCTTGGGTACACGGTCCGGTGCGTCCGGTGTGGTTACAGGGCTCCAAGGTGATGACCATAGTTGCTTCGCGAGATGCTTGTTCGCTGAGCTTTCCAAGCCTGCTCAGGGCATCTGCTTCGGCGTGCGTGGTACCTGCACCGCGATGGAATCCGGTGGCAAGAATATTGCCCTCGGCATCGAGGATCACCGCACCAACCAGTGGGTTAGCACCTCGCACACCGCGCTTGGCGAGTTCCAAAGCAACTCGCATTCCTGCCAGTTGGCGTGCTGCGCGCATTAGTTTGGCACCTTGATCGTGGGATCTGGCAACGAGGTTTCGATGCTTGGCTTTGCATCATTTTGCGCCTTCCACCACATAAAGAAGCCAAAGAGTGTGAAGACACCGTAGAACAAGTACATGAAGGCACTTGCGTAGTATCCCGCACTGAAAAGTAGCGGAACACCGACAATATCCACGATGACCCACACCAACCAGAATTCGACCAGTCCTTTAGCCATTCCAAAGGTCGCCAGTAGTGATCCGACAAACGTCCAAGCGTCTGCCCACACCGGCTCATATGAGCCCAAGGCGCCGAAAATTGGGGTCAGCGCGACGGTTCCAACGACCATGACCGTTGCCATGGAAATGCGTTCCTTGGCGGTAGCCCAGCGTGGCGTGACTGCGTGACCACTGGAGTTTTTGCTTGATTTCCAGCGGTACCAGCCGTAGATGGACACCGCGATGAACATGATTTGTCGTCCGGCTTGGCCCAAAAGGTTCGCCGTTGAGTCGTGCCCAAAAATACTGCCAAGAAATACCGTCAGCAATAATGCGTTTCCGATGATTCCTACCGGCCAAGCCCAGATCTTACGGCGGATACCACCGAGCGCTGAGGCCAGACCAAAGATGTTGCCCACGACTTCGCGTACCAGCAGTGCACTGCTACCTATCGTGATGTAAGAGTTGAAAGCTTCTATGAGCCACCGCAGAAAATCCATTGTCCTCCTGTCAAGCCGCGGCGGCTCCGGGGGGTTCGTGACAACGGTTCACTGCCTTCCTTGGCGAGAGTATGCGATTAAGTTTTGATTTGAGAAGACCTAGTCTTCTGCCATCTCTTAATGCATCCCGCAAAGGGTTACAAGTGTTGCGTGTACGTGCTTCTCCCATCCAGACTTTAACTGTCGGTACCGGAATTTCACCAGTTCAACCATGCTTCCAGGGCTTCAACTAAGAAATCCTTTTGGCACGGGTCGCGGACTATAACCGCCGGTTCGGACTTACACCGACCCCGGAGCACGTTGTGTAGTTGTAGCTTCTAGTATTACACGGAAACCGGAGTCTGGGCCGCGAGGTTGCGTAATGTTTCGATGGCGGCTGCCGGATCTTGCGTCCCGTACACCGAAGAACCAGCCACAAATACATCGGCACCGGCCTCTGCCGCACGCAAGATTGTTTCGCGGGTTACCCCACCATCGACCTGCAAGGCAATGGGCAACCCAGATCCATCAATCGCCTTACGAGTCCTGCGAATCTTGGGCAACACAATATCGAGAAACGCCTGTCCACCAAAACCGGGTTCCACGGTCATCAACAGCACCATATCCAGCTCCGGAAGCATGTCTAGGTACGGTTCGATCGGTGTTGCCGGACGCAACGCCATCGAGGCCTTCGAACCCGCAGCACGCAGATCTCGGGCTAGTTTTATTGGCGCCGCCGAGGCCTCGGCGTGAAATGTTACCGAAGCTGCCCCCGCTTCGGCGTAACCCGGACCCCAGCGATCAACATCACTGATCATTAGGTGGACGTCAAGTGGCAAATCGCTGACTTCGTTCAACCGCTGAACCACAGGTAATCCGATGGTTAGGTTGGGCACAAAGTGATTGTCCATGACATCAACGTGGACCGCATCGGCTGTGTGAATCCGGTGCAGTTCACGTTCGAGGTTAGTGAAATCTGCAGAAAGAATCGACGGGTTAATCTTGCAATTACGCATTGAAACTCCTGTAAAAAGCGGGGGCTGGCCCGGTAATCTAGCGTTGGGGTAGCTTAGGCGGTACGCGTCAGCAAAGCCATGAACATCGCATCGGTGCTGTGAATATGCGGCCACAGTTGCACCGTGCTGCCTTCACCCACCTTACGTGCTGCATTTGCCATTCCCGGTAAGGCGGAGGCTTCCAACGCGGCACCAGTGTCCATCAATTTAACGTTCTTGTGTCGTGCCAAAGCATCATCAATCACGGCAACTGTTTCCGCCGGGTGTGGTGAGCATGTCACGTAAGCGACAACTCCGCCCACACGAACCGCGGAAAGCGCTGCATCAAGTAGCTCACCTTGCAAGATTGTCAGCTCGGCAACATCCTTAGGGCTCTTGCGCCAGCGTGATTCTGGGCGACGACGCAGCGCACCAAGACCCGAACACGGAGCATCAACCATGATGCGGTCATAGCCTCCGGCGTATTCGGTCTCCGCAAATTCGCGACCATCACGTACCGTGATCATCCATGTTTCGGGATCAATGGCGATAAGTGCCTTGGAGACAAGTTCGGCTCGGTGCTCGGCCGGCTCATTTGCCGTGAGCCGGGCACCCTCTTGGGCAGCAAGCGCCGCAAGAAGTGCTGCCTTACCGCCAGGACCGGCGCAGAGGTCAAGCCAGTACTGGTCCTCACCGGCGTCGGGTAGTGGAACTGCGGCCAGTGCGCGTGCAACCAATTGGGATCCAGCATCCTGAACACGGGTGCTTCCCTCGCGAACTGAGGCCAAACGCGCAATATCACCGCCCTGATAGTAGGCGGAATCCTTCACCAAGGTACCCGGTTCCGCACCCTGATCCATTGCTTCGTCAAGTGAGCCAACACCCGGTAGTGCCACAAGGTTCACCACCGGGGCCAGGTTATCTGCTGCCAGAAGATCGTTGATTTCAGTGGCATCCCGGCCGTGAGCAACCAAGGCCTGGCGCAACGCACGAACTATCCATTCGGGGTGAGAATGAACGATTGCTGCCGCTGCATTCTCATCACTGAGGCCTTCGACAAGTTCGGCGCTCCACGTTTCAAGATCTTTCAGCGAAACCTTACGCAGCACTGCGTTTATCAATCCCGAGGCACCTGCACCGATAACCATGCGAGCCAAAGAGACCATCTCATCAAGAGCCGCATGGTTGGGCACACGCATGGCAAGCAGTTGGTGAGCTCCCAAACGCAGCGTATCGAGTACCGCGGGATCGAGCTGAGCCAACGGACGGTCAACACAGCGCGCAAGAATTGCGTCGTAGAGACCTTGGCCACGCAGTGCACCGTAGGTCAGTTCCGTAGCGAATCCTGCATCCCGGCGATCAAGTCGGTTTTCACGAATTCGGTTCGGTAGTACCAAGTTTGCGTAAGCGTCATGCTCCGAAACAGCACGCAACACCTCAAAGGCCGTCAGGCGCGCCTGGTCCGCACGGCGGCCACGGGCCGAAGGAGCGGAGGCGCTGAATTGACGTGGCGCATTTCCACCACGGTTTCGCGTGCGCCCGGCGCTATCGCGCCGTTCTTGTCCGCCACCACGGTTATTAGAGTTACCACGTGGACGATCTGAACGTCCCTGTCCGAATTCGCTCATGCGAATTTCACCTCATCTGTGTTTCCTGAGGCAAGAATTCCTCGCGCCCAATCTGCTGCATTCATCATTTTTTTGCCCGGGGGCTGCACAAGTCCAAGCTCAACACCGTGCGATCCGGTACCAACCAGTACACGGGGTTGCTTGCCCGGCTCAATGCGTACCTGTCCCGGCTCTAGGTCGGTAACCTCGGTTGCCGGCTTCAATGTCCCAAGTTTGAATCGTTGTCCATCAAGTTCGGTCCAGGCTCCCGGATCCGGGGTAGTTCCGTTGATCCGGCGGCGGATCACCAGTGCCGGATGGCTCCAGTTGACCTTGCCATCTACAAGTGTGAGCTTGTGCGCGTAGGTGCTCTCCCCCTGTTGTAGAACACCGGCAAGTTTGCCTGCCTCAAGTCCCGAAAGAGTCTGCGAAAGCAGCACCGATCCCGAGATTGCTAAGCGACCCAGCAGCTCTCCGGAAGTGTCGGCGGGATTAATGGTTTCGGTCAATGTTCCAAACACTGGTCCGGTGTCCAAGCCCTTCTCAAGCTGGAAGGTCACGGCTCCTGTGATGTCGTCACCAGCCATGATCGAGTGCTGTACCGGGGCAGCTCCGCGCCATATTGGCAACAATGAGAAGTGTAGATTGATCCAGCCAAGTCGCGGAATAGTCAATGCTTTTTCCGGGACTAGCCCGCCGTAGGCAACGATTGCCGCAATATCTAATTCAAGGCTTTCAAGCTTTGCCTCGGTTGCTTCATCAATGCGGTTTGCGTGGATAATTTCAATGCCAAGTTCGGCCGCTCGTGCCGCAACTGGTGAAGGGGTAAGTACCCGTTTGCGTCCTACGAGGGCATCTTCGCGGGTTAGGACCGCAACTACATTGAATCCATCGGCGATCAGTTGATCAAGTGAGGCGACGGCGACTTGTGGGGTTCCGGCAAAGAGGACTCTCATCGCTGACCTCCAAAGCTTGCACCGGCACCAAAGCTGGAGCCAAGGGCCGCAGCACGCTCATTGATTGTGCTTGCGGCAACCGAATTGTAGTTGGCGTTTCGCAGCTTGCGGAAGGCTTCCTTTTTCAGTTCTCCGGTGAGTCGATCAATGAAAAGGATCCCGTCAAGGTGATCAGTCTCATGCTGAATGCAGCGGGCTAGGA
Source organism: Arthrobacter sp. MYb227 (assembly GCF_002975435.1). Taxonomy (GTDB): domain Bacteria; phylum Actinomycetota; class Actinomycetes; order Actinomycetales; family Micrococcaceae; genus Paeniglutamicibacter. The sequence continues at coordinate 62,996 of NZ_PCPT01000001.1, forward strand.
AGTCTTCGCCTTCAACTACCACAGGATTATTATCTACATCCACGCCGGTGGCACGGGTCCATCGGCGGCGTTTGACTGGGTAGGCCATGCCCGGAATTGAGAGGCAACCTTCGGAGACATCCTCTTGATCGTCTTCGCTCATTTCGAGCACGGGGTTGATGATGTGTCCGCGCTGGCCGGCGATTTGGTAGGTGAAGACTCGTAGCGATACGCCTACTTGAGGGGCGGCGAGGCCTGCGCCCTCAACGTTTTCCATGGTTTCGTCCATGTCTGCAACAAGCTTGCGCAGTACCGGACCAAAATCGGTGACTTCGTCTGCGCGTGTGCGCAAAATCGGGTCTCCAACGATTCGAATACTTAAGACGGTCATGAGATTTCCGTCCCCCTTCCGCCGGCTGAGTCCCGGCAATGTGCTGTGGATGAAGACGCCGTCAAACTCACTCATGACGGTGCCTGCTTCCTAGTCTACCGAGCGACCTACGGTTTGATTTCCCGGCGGTGGTCCGACGCTTTGAAGAGCCGGGCCAGCATCCCGGACACGCTGAGCAGCGCCCCACAGTTGACGTAGTGACCAGAATTTCGACCAATACGCGGGTAAAACATCCGGATTGGCCATAACTGTTTGTACTTCCGTTTGCCCCAACGCCACACCTAAGAGCATTGGGTCATGTGAGTATTTCCACGGTTCCCAGGTTCCCGTTGCAGCGTCAACCACCATTTCTTCTGCTTTGGCACCGGCGGCAAGCTGCATGACGACCTTCGGGTCAAGTGTTTTCACTCTCCCGTCACGATCGGTTCCCCGGGTTTTGTAGTCGATTAAACATATTCGTCCTCCGATGGTTGCCACAAGATCAAGAGTTCCGGCGTAGCCCACAGATTCATTCCACACGGTAACTTCGGTAGCTAGTGGTTGAACCTTGTATTGCTCCCACCATTCATCAAAACGTCCAGCAAACGCTTCTTCGCCATGTTCTTTCAGCGCCTCGCGGGCTTGGGCCGCCTGATGTGGCCGCCCCATGGCCCGCAGGGCAATTTCTTCGCAATACTGATGAACCCTGTCGCCACGAGCCGCTGCGGCATTCCGATATTCCACGGCAGCACTCGATGCTTGTCTGGCCAAGGTCTTTAGCTTTGCGCTATCGCCTATGGCCGAGCCAAGCCGATCATCTTGAATTACCGCGGTGGCGGCCATATGGCCAATCCATCCATCTAGATCTATTTTTTCTTGGCCGATAACGGTGGTGATTGAGGGAACTTCGGGAAGTCCACCAATTTTGCGTGAATACATCCGACCAAAATCTGTTTGCTGGGCCAGCTGTGGTGAAGTCATAAAAAAGATTTTTCCATGCCTTTCCGACGATTGAGCCTTTTCGTTCACCCGACCGCTTTTTCTAAACCCCGTAATCATGCGGATTATTCAAAGATTTCGAAGGTGAAGAGCGCCGATTTGGAACTTTGGGTAAACGTCGTATAGAGTTTTTACTCGTTGGAACGCCGCCAAACGGAACGGAAACGAACCGTGCGGAAAGCACAACATTGTGGACATAGCTCAGCTGGTAGAGCGCGACCTTGCCAAGGTCGAGGTCGCGAGTTCGAACCTCGTTGTCCACTCGCAATAGATTCACCGGATCAGTTTACTGATCTAGCCAACATCTGTTGGTTATGGTGGGGTGGCCGAGAGGCGAGGCACCGGCCTGCAAAGCCGTTTACGCGGGTTCGAATCCCGTCCCCACCTCGTAGTACTTTTGTAAAAATGAAATATGGGCGATTGGCGCAGCGGTAGCGCGCTTCCCTGACACGGAAGAGGTCACTGGTTCGATCCCAGTATCGCCCACGAAAAATCAACAAGTAACTGTTGGTTATTCACGTGGACATAGCTCAGCTGGTAGAGCGCGACCTTGCCAAGGTCGAGGTCGCGAGTTCGAACCTCGTTGTCCACTCGAAGAAATAATGGACCTCAATTCATTTCTTGAAAAGGGGTCCTTATTCTTTGGCTTTCCAAAGAAGCCAAGTAAGAAACTTTGGGCGATTGGCGCAGCGGTAGCGCGCTTCCCTGACACGGAAGAGGTCACTGGTTCGATCCCAGTATCGCCCACGAAAAATCACAAGTAACTGTTGGTTATTCCCGTGGACATAGCTCAGCTGGTAGAGCGCGACCTTGCCAAGGTCGAGGTCGCGAGTTCGAACCTCGTTGTCCACTCTGAATAAAGACCGGCCGATTCATTTGAATCGGCCGGTCTTCTCTTTTGCCCCGCAAGCGGCATGCGCCCGATTTCAAGGCTCCCCATACATCCCCATTGGGTTCTTTCAATGACGAAGTATTACACGTCAAACCATAGTTATGAATTTTCTGGCGCATCGATCTGGTGAGAAGTGACGGCTCACAGACAATTCCATGCAAACTTTGGAAAAAATACGTGTTCGCTTGTTGATTTGTGTCTCAATGCACATATGATGAACTTAGTCGGGAGCGTTCATAGCTCCCAGGTATTGAGAGGAGGTGCCTTTTGTCTATTTTTGACGAGCTGAAGGGCAAGGCCGAAGAGTTGAAGGACAAGGCCGCCGATTTGATCCAGGAGAACTCCGAAAAGATCACCGGTGCAATTGATCAGGCTGGAGACTTCATCGACGAGAAGACCGGCGGTAAGTTCGCCGATAAGGTCGATAAGGTCCAGGATGGTGCCAAAGGCCTCCTCGACAAGGTTGATGGTGACGATCAGGCGCCAACCGCCTAATTTCCTCACCTAGCTTGTAGGACTTGTGCCCTGAAGGCACGACAAACGAGTGCCGGTACCGCCGTGAGGCGGAACCGGCGCTTGTTGTTTGTATAGAGAGAAATGTTTTGACACGCATCGTTCAACAGCACGCAGCCAAAAAGCCAAATTCGATGCAACCAGTCATGGCGGGTTTGGTCACGGCATTGGTCGGCTACACATCCTCATTTGCCGTGGTTCTCACCGGGCTCAAAGCCGTGGGAGCAAATGAAGCGCAAGCTGCTTCAGGGCTTTTCGCCCTCACCATCACCTTCGCCATCTGCGCGATCGGTCTGGCATGGTTCACCAAGCGTCCTATCACCACTGCCTGGTCTACCCCGGGGGCTGCACTATTGCTTGGCGCCGGCGGCTTGAATCTTGGTTGGAATCAGGCTGTTGGCGCATTCATTATGACCGGTGTCCTGATCGCAGCCACCGGAGCCATACCTTGGTTAGGGCGCCTACTTGCTGCAATCCCGGTTCCACTGGCACAGGCGATGCTGGCTGGAGTTCTACTCCAGCTATGCTTAGCACCGTTTGTTGCCTTAGCGCAGATCCCATTGTATGTAGCTCCGGTCATTATAATCTGGCTAGTGTTCCTGCGGCTTAGCCCGCGCTGGGCGGTTCCCGCTGCTATGGCCACGGCTCTGATCATTGCAGGTTTCACCATGGGACAAGCAACGGACAGTGGGGCCATGAGTCAGCTGCTACCAACGCTAGTGTTTACTATCCCCGAATTCAGCATCCAGGCATTTACCGGAATCACGTTACCTCTCTTTGTTGTGACCATGGCATCACAAAATGTACCCGGCGTTGCGGTGCTGGCAAGTTTTGACTATAAAACTCCCTGGCGTGCTTCAATGATCAGCACAGGCATTGGCACCTCAGTTGCCGGAATCTTCGGTGGACATGCTATTAATCTTGCAGCCATCTCCGCCGCGCTGGCTGCCGGTGAAGAAGCAGGTGAAGACCGCTCTCGCAGATGGATCGCCGCCGTGTCATCGGGTGGGTTCTATATCCTCTTGGGTCTAGCTTCTGCCGCCATCACTGCTCTGGCTTCGGCGAGCCCTAGCGGATTACTCGAAGCCGCCGCCGGGCTAGCATTACTTGGAACTTTGGGGACTGCCGCATCCTCGGCTCTGGCGGATCCAAGCAGCAGGATGAGCTCTCTAGTTGCATTTTTGATTGCTGGTTCAGGTCTTAGTTTCGCCGGAATCGGCGGAGCATTCTGGGCATTACTTGCGGGGTTGGCGCTGCGTTTCCTCATCGAACAAAAGCGCTCCTAAAAATTTTTCTTACCCACAAGGCTAAGGCCGCTTGGATTTCCTACAGGAAATCCAAGCGGCCTTAGCCTTGTCAATCGAACTATCTGGGGCTCGCGTTAGAGCGCTGGCTCTCCGGTCTGACCTTCACGGGCAAGCGCCGTCAACCGTGATACGGCGCGGAAGTACTTCTTCTGGTAACCGCCAGCCATCATCTCCGGGGTAAACAGCTCGGAGAACGGCTTGCCTGAGGCAACGATTGGCACATCCTTGTCGTACAAACGGTCGGCCAAAACCACAAAGCGCAGGGCAACCGATTGTTCGGTGATGGTTTCAACGTTGTGTAGCACCATCACATCGGTTTCGCCCACCAACGCTCGGTAACGGCTCGGGTGAACCTTTGAAAGGTGCTCGGCAAGATCTGCGAACTCATCAACCGAGTACCGCTTATCGCCATAGCGTTCCTGAGCGAATTCCTCTATGACCGAATCATCCAATGGTTCCGGGGCATCTGGAAGCCCACGGTGCCGGAAGTCAACACCATCAACACGGTGAACATCGAATTGCTCGGAGAGAACCTTAATTTCGCGTTGGAAATCAACAGCAGCAAATCTTCCCTCGCCCAACGCACCGGGAAGCGTGTTCGATGTTGCTGCGATCTTTACTCCGGCGTCCGCAAGTTCCCGCATAAGCCGAGACATCAATACGGTGTCCCCCGGGTCATCGAGTTCAAATTCATCGATGCAGACCAACGAGTAGGTGCTCAATACATCAACAGTTTGACGGAAGGAAAGTGCACCAACGAGGTTCGTATATTCGACGAACGTACCAAATGCTTTGCGACCCGGGGCGATATGCCACAGCGAAGCCAAAAGGTGAGTTTTACCCACACCGAATCCACCATCAAGGTAGATCCCGGATTTCTCGACTTTCTTCTTGCCAAAAAGCTTGCCCAGGAAACCGCCCTTGGAGCCACCAATATTTGCCCCAAAGTGCCTGAGCTTGGTGACCGCTTCGGCCTGGGACGGAGCCGATGCATCCGGTCGGTAGGTCTCAAAAGACACCTCGCCAAAACGGTAGGACGGGTGGAAGCCGGCAAGCAGCTCTTCAATCGAGACCGATGGGGTCCGTTGGGAAAGGTGCGCAATCGTGGCCATACGGCGAAGCGGTCCTTAGCGTCGAGGTGAGAAAGTGATCGGCGCGCAAAGCACGCCCCCGCCATTTTACGCCGTGAGATTCCACAACCCCTAAATTCTGATCTTCATAGGTGATCAGGGGCACTAATCACCGGTTTTCCCGGACGCTTGAAGCGAAATATGGCGTGAGATGACTCAAGAGTCGCCGAACCTCTTGCATAGCTCGCTAGGCTAGTAGGTAAGTATCATCCCCACTTTAACTTCTTGTTGCGAGGTCAATTCATCATGAGCCTGCCCATCGACGCCAACCCCCGGTTTGCCGCCTACGCCCACCCCGAGCGTTTGGTCACCACCGAATGGCTGGCAGCAAATCTTTCCGCCCCTGGTCTGGTCATCCTCGAATCCAATGAGGACTTCTTGCTGTACGACACCGGCCACATTGCAAACGCAGTAAAGGTTGACTGGCATACGGATCTAAATGATGAAGATACCCGCGACTATGTTGATGGTGAGGCCTTTGCCCAGCTGATGGCTTCCAAGGGTATTAGCCGCGATTCAACGGTTGTCATATACGGAGACAAGTCCAACTGGTGGGCAGCCTACGCGCTGTGGGTCTTTACACTCTTTGGTCACGAGGATGTTCGTTTGCTTGATGGTGGCCGCGATAAGTGGATTGCCGAAGGCCGTGAACTCACCCGCGAAAAGCCGGTCATCACGCAGACCGGCTACCCGGTAATTACCCGTGATGACAATGCAATCCGTGCTTTCCTCCCCGAGGTGCTCGAGCACTTTGGCAAGCCAATGATCGATGTTCGCTCAACCGAGGAATACACCGGTGAGCGTACCCACATGCCTGCGTACCCTGAGGAAGGCACCCTTCGCGGTGGCCACATTCCTTCGGCAGCATCGGTGCCATGGGCACTTGCGGCTGCCGATGATGGAACCTTCCGCAGCCGTGAAGAACTTGAGGAAATCTACCTCAGCAATGCCGGGCTTACCGCAGGCGATGACATCATCGCTTACTGCCGTATTGGTGAGCGTTCAAGCCACACTTGGTTTGCCTTGCAATTCTTGCTCGGTTTTGAAAACGTACGCAACTACGATGGTTCATGGACCGAGTGGGGCAACGCAGTTCGCGTACCGATCGTCAAGGGTATCGAACCTGGTGCCGTTCCTGCAGGATATGGAGCCTAAGCGCATGAGCGAATTGCCTAAGGAATTGGCGGAAATTGTTGATGATTTTCAAGCTGTCACCGAACGTGAGCGCTTGGAATTGCTTCTGGAGTTCTCCGAAGAACTCCCGGCACTCCCCCAACGCTTTGCCGATCATCCAGATCTGTTGGAACAGGTTGTCGAATGCCAGTCGCCACTATTTTTAACTATTGAAGTTGAGCCCGAGGGCCAGCGAAATGTTTCGTTGTTTTTCTCCGCTCCACCGGAAGCACCCACGACTCGTGGCTTTGCCTCGATCCTGCATCAGGGTCTGAATGGTTTGCCGGCGGAAGCGCTGCTCGCGGTTCCCGATGATATGCCCAACACCTTGGGGCTGACTAGGGCACTGACCCCACTGCGTTTACGCGGCATGACCGCAATGCTCGGACGCATCAAGCGTCAGGTGACCGAACGCATTCAGGCTCCAGCAGTCTAAAAGTTACCAAAAATAGTCTTTCGGTTTGCACCGGGGTTCAAGACTGAGAAGATGTTTGGGTATCGCTATTACTGGTACCCAAACTTTTCTTTAAGGAGCATCCACACCCTCATGGCTAAGAAGAAGGTACATGCTACAGCCGGTACACCGGCCACCACGCTCCTAGAGAAGGAGAAGGTTGCATATACAGTGCATGTTTATGCGCATGATCCAGCGGCAGCATCTTTCGGTTTAGAAGCCGCACAGGCACTTGGAGTTCCAGCCAAACGTGTTTTCAAGACATTGCTTGTAGCTACCGGGCAGCCCGGAGCTGCCGCCTTGGCTGTTGGAATTGTGCCAGTGGATAAGACCCTTGATTTGAAGGCCATAGCTACGGCCTTGGGCATCAAAAAAGTTGAGATGGCAGATCCTGCGGTTGCCGAGCGGCGCACGGGATATGTGGTGGGTGGGATTTCCCCGCTGGGCCAACGCCAACCATCACGAACCATTCTTGATACAAGTGCATTGAGCCATGAAACGATCTTCATTTCAGGTGGACACCGAGGCCTTGATATTGAATTAGCGGCGAGCGATCTGCAACGACTCACCAATGCATTAATTGCGCATATCGCTGCGCATTAGTTCTCAGCGTCGAATCCTGGCCTGTTTGAGTTCAGGATATTGCGCACAAATGCACTGACTTCGCGATCCCACCTCTGCGGATCCACATTCCATTCCCGAGTGTGTCCAGCTCGCGTATAGCGCTTAAGCGTCACGGTTTGTGGATTGAGTTCGGCCAACTGTTCCGAAGGTCCAATCGGAACGAAATCATCGTCTTCACTATGCAGGATCAACGTGGGGATGCGTAGCTGGTCGTGCTTCTCAACCCAGTTCAATTCTTTGAGATCTAGGGGAGCTGCTAAACCTGTCATCCAGCGTCCGGCCTTATTGCTGAGCAGCCATTGCGCGAATTGACCCACTGCCTCGGGGATCCTATTGAGCTTTGCTTGGTGGGAGAGTACATCAATCCAGTTAATAACCGGGCCGTCTAGTACCAGTGCCGAGATCTTCCGTGCATGAGATGATTTGTCTGCTAATTGCAAGCTAACTGCGCCGCCCATTGACCAGCCAAAGAGCATAATTTCGTTTGCTCCTCGAGCCAAGGCAAAGTCGATTGCAGCTTCAATATCCGGCCATTCGGTGCCACCTAGGCCATAACGTCCATCGATTGCCGCAGGTGCAATGCCGTCGTTTCGGTAGGAGACAAGTAATGAAGTTAGTCCGAGTCCACCTAGGGTGGACAGTGCACGGATACCTTCCTTGCGGTTTGCCCCACGGCCGTGAACACAAATGGCCCAGACGTGCTTATGCTCGACACCAGGTATTAACCAAGCCGGAGCATCCCCATTTTCCGTGGGAATTTGAACTTCTTCAAATTCGATCCCAGCATCCGCCGGAGAATCAAAAATGACTCCGGAGAGTCGGCCTCGCGCAGCAGTGCCAATGTCTCCGGAATAGACTTCTTCAACGATGCGGGTGACCGTCCCGTCCCCCACACGATAATCTTTAGGCTCCCCTAGACGGGCGTGGCCGGTATCGGCAGCAAAAAACAGTGAGTATCGACCCGGGGCCGTTGAGTCTTTGGTAGCCGGAAGAATCACTTCATAGCCATCTTCTGTGTGAAGTACCGCAAGAATCGCTAAGCTTTCCTCGGGCACTGCATCGGGTGTTACCACACGCCGTGCAAAGTATGCAGCCAACGCTGAAACACTTCCTGCAAAGAGCGATCCTGCAACGGCACCTATTCCTGCGCCTACGAGGGCAATACTCAGGCCTTTGCCTGTTGTTTTAGGGCTTGGGCGGCGGGATGGTCGTTGAGCCTTCATAGTTCAATCATCGCAAATGATTGCTGATCCTTAGGCGGCAACTCACCGTCTTCTTTGCTGGAGCATTCGTTCTCTTCGTTTGGGACAATAGGTGCGGGCGTATTCTCGGGAATGATGGAGCGCCTTGCGACGTTGTGGCTAGTGTGAGTGATATCCAGCCTTCAGAACCAGTTATCAGCAAATCCGATACTCAATGGCGCGCGGAGCTAAGTCCCGAGGAGTTCCGGGTTCTTCGTCAGGCAGGGACGGAACGTCCCTTTACCGGAGAGTACTGGGACACCACCACGCAGGGAGTTTATGCATGTCGCGCCTGCGGCCAGGAACTGTTTACCAGCAATGAAAAATTTGATGCTGGCTGCGGTTGGCCATCATTCTTCGCGCCCTTGGCCGAGGATCGGGTTCGCTATGTTCGTGATGTTTCGATGGGCATGGCACGCGTTGAGGTGCTCTGCTCTGCCTGTGAATCACATCTTGGCCATGTTTTTGAAGGCGAAGGATTCAATACCCCCACCGACCAGCGCTATTGTATGAACTCTGTGTCGTTGACGCTGAAGCACACTAGCTAAGGGGCATTCTTGAGGCCGCTGTTTGGAAAAGTAAGTTTCTTCCTTGTGGCCAAGCACTGAACAATCGGTGGCATAACGCCTGTATGATACCCCTTAGCAATAGACCTGCTATTGCTAAGGGGTACTTTAGACCAGTATTGCTTACATCTCATTAGGCTGTAAATGAATAGTGCCGCGGCAGCTGCCGCTAGCTCGAACATCTACACCGAAAGGGGTGCCTTCACATGACTCATGCAACACTTCCTAAGCCACTATCCAATGCTGAGCTTATTTCGTCCACACAGTGGATCGCCCTAAAAATGGCTGCTACCGAATTTCAGACCCTGCAGGTCCATGATGGTTCGATCCCCGAAGCTACAGATCACCCACGAGCAACCAGCTTGGTCGCTACGATCATTGAATCCATCGAATCTTTAGCGCCGCAGTTTAGTCATGACGCCGCATACATCACCGCTGTCATCAAAGACCTCAGCACCTGGGTTACCAACGGCTTCAAGATTCCAGATTTCCTTGATGCATTGCTCGAATTCCAGCCGCAAACCCAGCGCGACGATGGGTTGCGTCATCTGGTAATTTTTCCCATGTATACCCAGAATGGTTCAACCAACAGACTGCTTGAGGCGGTACTTGTTGAAGTGATTTGGCCGGAGTTTATTGCCGGGCTTGAAGCAGGCAATTATTCCAATAAACTATTTGTTCCGCTTCGTTTCTTGGACTTCACGCCTGGATATGACACCAACTCTGCGGTCCTTTTCCCCGAGTCGGTTGCCATTAGGCAAACCCCGGCATTCAGCTGGGGGGCAATCTTCCAAGACCGTGAAGCTGCGCGTTTCCGTAAAGTACTCAAGGCTGCTGCACAAATCACCGACCTAGAGCTACCAAAAGATGCCGCGGTAATGCTCGAGGATCAATCCCTCAGCGAAAAAACGTTTGTCATGTGGGACATGATCCATGACCGTACCCACATGCGCGGAGATCTTCCCTTTGATCCGTTCATGATCAAGCAACGCATGCCATATTTCCTCTACTCGCTCGAAGAGCTACGCTGCGATCTCACAGCATTTCGTGAATGCGTGAAAATTCAGGCTGATGAGACGCAAAGTAGTGAAACCCGCGAACACTCAAGGTTAGTGCAATATGCAGTGATCTTTGACAGGATTTTCCGCTTTGCCATCACCGGTTCCCGCATTCGTAACTACGACGGGTTGGGCGGTCAACTGCTCTTTGCTTGGATGCACCAACACCATGTGCTGCACTGGACCGACACCAAACTCACCATCGATTGGGAAGAGGTACCGGCCGTAGTTTCGGCCTTGGGAGACGCCATTGACGATTTGTATTGGCGTTCGATCGATCGACCCAAGATTGCGCATTGGCTTGCCGCGTACCAGCTGGTTTCCACAACTCTCACGCCTCATCCCGCTTCCACGTGGGCCAAGGGTCCCGATGCGTTACCGCTAACTGCACCGTTGCGTGAGATGACCGATCAGGTCCTCGATGACGAATTTCCTCTTTCAATGTTCTATGAGGCGTTGAGCAAGAAAATGACTCCGGTTATTGATTCAACGATTGGCATCACCGGGTCCAGCTCGTTGTAGCCAACATTTATCACCCAAGCTTGTGGGGTGTGCATGCAATTCTTGGGGGAATGCTTGCACACCCCACATGGAAACTCACCCTCGAGGTCTAGACTCACGATTATGGCTACACTAACGGATCTAACTGTACTCATCGCAGGTGCCACCTCAGCCGCCGGGGTCGCAGCAGCGCGGGCGCTAAGCAACGCCGGGGCCACGGTACTTGCCGCTGGATCCAACGCAGAACGTCTGGCCGAACGGCTCCCCTTTGTACACGGGCGCTACGAGGTTGACCTGGCAAATCACGGCGCGGTCAGCGAATTGCATCAGCTTATCGACACCGAACGCGGTCCCATTGATGGGCTATTTCATTTAGTCGGCGGCTGGCGCGGAGGCAAAGGGCTGGCCGGGCAAAACGATGAAGATGCAGATTTCTTGCATACCCAAATCGTCACCACGCTACGAAACACCACGAGAGTTTTCCACGAGGACTTACTTGCTTCGCGGTGCGGTCGGGTAGCAATTGTTAGTGCCACAGCCGTCGATACTCCGACCGGTTCAAACGCCAACTACAGCACGGCCAAGGCGGGAGCCGAGGCTTGGATACGCTCGGTTGCAGCGGCTCTGACTTCTGCCCAATCCGGGAACAAAGATCAGCCCACACCCCAGCGCGCGGCAGCAGTCCGCTGGGTCATTAAAGCCTTCAGTGATGAAGCCACGCGACAGGCACATCCCGAACGTAACACCGCCGGTTTCACCGACGTTACGGCACTTGGCGATGCCGCAATTTCCTTATTCACTAGCGATGCAGCAAGCATCAACGGCGCGCGTCTACGTCTGCCAACACTCTGAGATCGGCATTACACTTTTGAATGAGTGTGTTTTAGAAATCTTTTACTCTTGCAGCTCTTTTCATTTTCCACAGGTTAGGACTCAACACCCGTGACTTCACCACTTCACGATTCTTCGGTACGCGGCTTTGCTTCAGATAATTACTCGGGGGTTCACCCGGAAGTACTCGAGGCCCTGACAAATGCCAATGGCGGGCATCAAGTCTCTTACGGCGAAGACCAATACACACAACAACTCGAAGCAGTCATTAAGGGACATTTTGGTGCCGAGGCAACCATTTTCCCGGTCTTTAACGGCACGGGTGCAAACGTCACTGCCCTGCAGTCCCTACTACCACGCTGGGGGGCAGTGATCTGCGCCAGTACCGCACATATCAACGTGGATGAAAACGGTGCACCCGAACGTATTGGTGGGATGAAGCTTCTCTCCGTTGACACTCCGGACGGCAAACTCACCCCAGAGCTCATCGATCAGCAAGCCTGGGGTTGGGGCGATGAACACCGGGCCCAGCCACTTGCCGTTTCGTTGACCCAATCAACAGAACTTGGCACTCTCTACACCCTTGATGAACTGCGGGCCATTACCTCACACGCCCACGCCAAGGGCATGCGTGTGCACATGGATGGTGCCCGCATCGCCAACGCGGCCGCTGCCTTAGGCGTCAGCCTGGGCGAGATGAGCACAGAGGTGGGAATCGATATCTTATCCCTGGGTGGCACCAAGAACGGGATCATGTTTGGCGAGGGAATTGTTGTGCTCTCTCCAAACATTGCAGATTCCATGAAGTATCTGCGCAAAATGAATATGCAGCTGGCTTCGAAAATGCGTTTCATTTCCGCCCAGCTGCTGGCCCTCTATGGCACGGAGTTGTGGCTCAGCTCGGCAACTCACGCAAATACAATGGCCGCGAAACTCAGCTCCGCGGTGGCATTGGTTCCAGGTGTTGAGCTTGTCTACCCCACCGAAGCCAACGGAGTATTTGCCGCGTTGCCCAACGCTGCCGCCGATGCCCTGCGCGAACGATTCCGTTTCTACGATTGGGATCGAGCGGCCGGACAGGTGAGGTGGATGTGTTCCTTTGACACCACCGAGGCAGACGTTGAGGCCTTTGTTGTGGCACTAAAGGAAGAAATGGCCGCGCTTTAAGCTTCGCTGCTTACCGGCTCAAGGCATCCCGGGCTGGAGAAGAAACTCGTTCCCGGCGTGCCTTGAGCCACCAAACGCTCGTGGCACTTTAGACTCACCATGTGAGTTCACATGGACCAATATCAGCAGTACCGCCCGCATTCCTCGATGCGCTGGCAGCGGTGCGCCGCACCAACTGCCGTAGTGAATTGCGCCTCGAGGAAATTCCAGCGCCGGCCCGACTAGCCCCCTATGCGCTGGCACTAGCCGCAGACGTACATGAACGTCTACCGCGCCGATTGAGCAGCACCAAGGCAGCGAGCGAGCCACAAAGCACGTCCCTCGGCGAGGAATTAGCGACCGGTCGCTTCGTGCTTTTGCATGATCCAGCGGGCTCTTCCCTCTGGGATGGCACCTTCCGTATCGTTACCTATATTCGAGCCCGTATGGAATCCGAAATGGGCAATGATGCAATGCTCGGTTCGGTGGCATGGACGTGGCTGGTTGATGCGTTGGATCAGTCGGGAGCCGAATATCGGCAAGCGGGCGGCACCGCAACGCGCGTGCTTTCGGAAAGCTATGGGACTCTTGCCGATCGCACAGACACCATTGATATTGAATTACGTGCCTCGTGGACGCCAGGAGATGAAAATATTTCCAAACACCTTCAAGCGTGGGCGGACATGGTCTGCACCTTTGCCGGGCTACCTCCATTGCCCCAGGGAGTTACGGCACTGCCGTACCGTAGATTGTCCTAATTCGCATTCAACCACGCCCGCACGTGATACATATCCGCAGGACCTGACTTCGGTACTAGAATTGGAAACATCATGACCCGTACCGAACACGCACAGCGCTCAGGCGCGCCAGACCCAGTCCTTTCCAATACTTCCGATGCAACTGTGGCAGATGGCACCGTTGCCCAGGAAGTTGCCGAACCCGTCTTGCTGGATATGCCGCGTGACGGGGTTCCAGAGGTCATCGCCACGCTACCCGCACTCAAGCGTGCCGCACGCGCAATTGCCGCGGGCACCGGCCCGGTTTCGGTTGATGCCGAACGTGCTTCCGGGTTCCGCTATGGTCAACGTGCGTTCTTGGTACAAATACGCCGCGAAGGTTCTGGAACCTGGCTTATTGACCCAGTTCCCTTTGAAAATCTTGATGAAATCCAAGAGGCCATCGGCGATGAAATCTGGATCTTGCATGCAGCGTCCCAAGACCTGCCTTGTCTTGCCGAGCTTGGGATGGCACCCTCAGTACTCTTTGACACAGAACTCGCGGCACGAATTGCCGGACTACCACGTGTAGGTTTAGGACCGGCAGTTGAATCGCTGTTGGGTTTAAAGCTTGCTAAGGAGCACTCGGCTGCCGACTGGTCCACCCGTCCGCTTCCGGAACCATGGCTACGTTATGCCGCGCTGGATGTTGAAGTTCTCGATGTGCTGCGCCTTGAATTGATCAAGATCCTTGAGGCCGATCAGAAGATCGAGATTGCCGAGCAGGAGTTTGAGGCAGTACGTACCGCTCCCCCGGCACCACCACGCGTTGACCCCTGGCGCCGAACATCGGGACTACATCAGATTCGAGAGCGCCGTACGCTTGCTGCGGTAAAGAATCTCTGGGAAGCCCGTGAAGCATTGGCCAAAAGCCGCGATGTTGCACCCGGGCGGCTGATTCCCGATTCCGCGCTCATTGCCGCAGCTAAGGCCATGCCAACAAGCGTTCCGGCACTACTCAAAACCAAGGGATTCCACGGCCGCTCGGCATCCAAGGATGCCCCACGCTGGCTCAAGGCGTTGCAAGACGCTCGTTTTGCCAAGGAACTACCGCCAAATCAGGTTCCCTCAAATGCTCCGCCGCCACCGCGCGTCTGGGCAGATAAGGATCCGCTGGCGGCCGCGCGACTACAGACCGCACGCGCTAGGATCTCCCGGATTTCCGAGTCGATGAATATTCCCCTAGAGAATCTGCTGACCCCGGATTATTTGCGTCGCATTTGCTGGCGTCCCCCGTCGGAGATTGATCCGGATTCGGTAGCTCAAGCACTCGCTGAGTTAGGTGCCCGACAATGGCAAATCGATGCTCTTGCCCCGGTCATAACCGTGGCCCTTCTTGACCCAGATGAGCTTGAAGGCCGCTAGATACCGCTCACCGGCGGCGACATCCTACTTCCCCAAATTTTGTGGAGATAGCGTGTCGCTGCCGGTTTTTTCATCTCCCGACACCGAGGAAAAGCCCCCACACTTGCACTCTAAGTTACCGACCAGTAGCCTATGGAGTGGATCACATTCCACCCAGCAATCGCAAGGAGCACCGGTGAGCCCCCAGTCAGTAACCACGCGCAACGCGGCACGGCAGGTACGCGACGTAGTTTTCGTCGACGGAGTCCGCACACCTTTTGGCAAGGCCGGAGACAAGGGCATCTACCATGGCACCCGGGCCGATGATCTAATCGTCAAATGCATCCGTGATCTCATGCGCCGTAATCCCTCACTTCCTGCTTCACGCATTGATGAGGTAGCAATCGCAGCAACCACCCAAACTGGCGATCAGGGTTTAACCATTGGACGCACTGCCGCCCTACTAGCAGGCCTACCCCAATCGGTCCCCGGATTCGCCATTGACCGCATGTGCGCTGGAGCCATGACAGCGGTCACCGCAACGGCGGGCTCGATCGCCTTTGGCGCCTACGACGTGGTGATTGCCGGCGGCGTTGAACACATGGGAAACCACCCCATGGGAGCCGGCGCAGATCCAAACCCCCGATTCCTCTCCGAACGCATAGTAGATCCCGCGGCCCTAAACATGGGCAACACAGCGGAAAACCTACACGATCGCTTTCCCGAAATTACCAAAGAGCGTGCCGACCGCTACGCAGTAGCTTCCCAACAGAAGCTTGCTGCGGCCTATGACGAAGGAAATATTCAGCCAGATTTGGTGCCCGTGGCCGCACGTCGACCCGCAGAAGGCTGGACGCTACACACCACCGATGAGCCGCCGAGGCCCGGCACCACCATGGAATCACTTGCCGAGCTGCGCACGCCCTTCCGCGCTCACGGGCGAGTCACCGCAGGAAATGCTGCGGGACTCAATGATGGAGCCACCGCGGCACTCTTGGCCAGTTCAGAAGCAGCCCAGGAGCTGGGTCTGTCCGTCAAGATGCGCCTAGTCTCATACGCTTACGCGGGTGTCGAACCACAGGTCATGGGCATTGGGCCAGTGCCCTCAACCGAGAAGGCATTGGCTCAGGCCGGTCTGGGAATCGAAGATATTGGTCTCTTTGAAATCAATGAAGCTTTTGCCGTCCAAGTGCTTTCGTTCCTCGACCACTTCGGCATTGACCAGGAAGATCCCCGGGTGAACCGCTATGGAGGTGCCATCGCCGTTGGGCACCCACTTGCCTCTTCCGGGGTGCGTCTGATGACGCAGTTAGCCAGACAATTCGAGGCAGATCCTTCGGTTCGTTACGGGCTGACCACCATGTGTATTGGTTTGGGCATGGGCGGCACCGTGATCTGGGAAAACCCGCACCACACAGACTTCGGAAAGGATGCTTAAGGCCATGAGCTCAAGCACCATTGAAAATTTCGCTTCTCTCGCTTCTCTCGTTCCCGATGAGGTTCTCACCCATTCGCTCATCGAAGACGTGTTGCTGCCCAGTGGCAAGAAGATCGCGATGCTGACGTTGGACAACGGGTTTGACCACTCCAAACCAACGACTTTGGGGCCCAATACCATGCTGGAATTACATGCGGTCCTTACAGCCCAACGGGCACGGGCCGCGGCTGGCGAAATTCATGCCCTTGCACTGACTGGTAAACCATACTTCTTGGTTGCCGGTGCGGACCTTAACGGCGTCAAAAATCTTGCATCTGCGGAGCACGGAGCCGCCATGGCCACCATGGGTCATGCCTGCTATGACCTGCTTGCGGATCTGGGGGTTCCAACCTTCGCCTTCATCAATGGCGTTGCGCTCGGTGGTGGATTGGAAATTGCCCTTGCGTGTTCCTACCGCACTATTTCCAGCGGAGCCAACGGTATTGGGCTTCCGGAGGCCTTCATTGGGTTAATTCCCGGGTGGGGCGGCGTCTACCGACTCCCACGGCTTACCGGCCCAGAGACCGCCCTGACGGTAATGATTGAAAACCCACTCAACAACAACCGCTCCCTGAATGGGCCAAGTGCATTCAAAGCTGGAATCGCCGATGCACTGTTTGAGCCAGCAGACTTTGTAGAGCAGTCCCTACTGTGGGCCGACGCGGTACTCGGCGGTGTAGAGGTTGCCCGTCCACACGCCGTGGAACCCAACGGAAACCCAGAAGTTACAGCACGCTGGATGGCAGCCGCGGCCAAGGCAAGTGCCTTCATCGAAGCAAAGACGTCGTATGCGGCTCCGGCCCCGGCCAAGGTACTCGAAGTCTTTGAGGCTGGAGCCTCAATTTCGCAGCAGGAATCTGCTGCACTCGAAATTGCTGCGCTCACCGAACTCATGCAAACTCATGCGTTCCACAACACCGTGTATGCCTTCCTGGATCTGGTTCAGAAGCGTTCCAAACGCCCGGCCGGAGCACCTGATAAGAAGCTTGCCAGGCCCGTAACCAAGGTCGGTGTTGTTGGGGCCGGCCTGATGGCCGGACAATTAGCACTGCTCTTTGCCAAGAATCTCAAAGTTCCGGTGATCATTACCGATATCGATCAAACGCGGGTCGATCATGGAATCACCTACATCCACGGTGAAGTAGACAAGCAGCTTGCCAAGGGCCGCATCTCACAAGACGCGGCCAACCGTACCAAGGCTCTTGTCACTGGATCCGTCACCAAGGAAGCTTTCGCGGATGCTGACTTTGTCATTGAAGCGGTATTTGAAGAACTCGGGGTCAAGAAGCAGGTCTTTGCCGAGGTCGAGGCGGTGGTCTCGCCCGAATGCATCCTTGCCACCAACACTTCCTCACTTTCGGTTACCGAAATGGGCAAGGATCTAAGGCATCCCGAACGACTCGTTGGTTTCCACTTCTTTAATCCCGTGGCCCAAATGCCACTGCTTGAAATTGTGCGCACCGAGAAAACCACCGACGTGGCACTTGCTACGGCATTTGCGCTGGGCAAGACCTTGCGAAAGACCAGTGTGCTGGTCAAGGATGCCGCTGCCTTTGTTGTCAACAGGGTCCTGCTTCGCCTCATGGGTGAAATCGCACATGCTTTTGATGAGGGAACCGATGCAAAAGTCGCAGATCTCTCATTACGCCCCATGGGGCTGCCCATGACCCCGTTTACGTTACTTGCCATGGTTGGAATCCCTGTGGCACAGCATGTTTCCGAGTCCCTGAATGCAGCATTCGGAGACCGGTTCCATGTCTCAAAAAATCAGCAGACACTCATTGACCACGGCATCAAGTCTTTGTGGGCAGCAACCTCCGACGGTGGGCAAGAAATTCCCACTACCACTTTAAACTTGCTGCAATTCGGCACAAGCCCCAGCACTTCTGAGGAACTGCTAGTCCGCACTCAAGACGCCTTGGCCCAAGAAATCGGGCTAATGCTAGATGAAGGGGTTGTTGCGGCTCCCGAGGATGTTGACCTGTGCATGATCATGGGAGCCGGCTGGCCGATGCATCTGGGCGGTATTACTCCCTACCTGGATCAGGTAGGGGCATCCGAACGCGTCAACGGAAAGAAGTTTCATGCGCATTAAGTTCGTTCTTATCTGACCTCTGGTGGGCGCGCATTCTACAGAAGGCGTGCCCACTACTTATCGAGTTACGAGTCCCTAGGTCTATACCTTGGGCTATTAGTGCGCGACACTGTGCATATGAAACAGAATCTAACGCTGCTACCTACCCGTAGAGGTGTTTTGGGGTCTTCCTTAGCCGCTGGAGCCGTAGTAACACTGGCGGCGTGTGGCGGGGGCGATAAGTCCGCAAGCGCCTTACCCTCAGGCACCGGTACTGCCTATGACGCGACGACGCTTAGTGCCCTCCCCGTGTCAGGCACCGCCTCGGTTGACATTAATGGACACAACTATTTGCTCTACCGGCCGGATGAGGGCACAGTGCTTGCTTACACTTCGGTGTGCACTCATCAGGGGTGCAAAGTCGGTACCGGGGATAGCAAGAATTTCATTTGCCCCTGCCATGGATCCGAATACTCGAAGCTTGACGGATCAGTCACGCAGGGACCGGCACCCAAGGCTTTGACGCGTTATGCAACGAGCATTGAGGGCGATAAGGTCAAAATCTATCTTTGAGAGCGTGATCACGTCCGCGGTTTCACGAATCGTCACCTGCGTGCGTACATGGGAAGATGGGAAACATGAGTTTGCCTTCTTCCCAGACCCGCCGAGCTTTTGTTGGAACCACAGTGGCTGCAGGTGCAGCCGTTGCCTTGGTAGCGTGTGGTGATGGTTCATCGGCCGCACCAAACAATGAGCCTTCGGCACCACCTGAGCCGGTAGGCGAAGGAACCGTTGTGACGACACTTGCCGAGCTTGCTGTTGGTACTCGTCTAGCGGTGACAGCTCCCCGTACCAACGCCGACGGTAAGACCAAAGATGCTGGATTCCTGCTTTTCCGCCCCAATGAGAAGACCGTGTTGGCGTACACAAATATCTGTACCCATCAAGGATGCGCAGTAACCACGAAAGCACCCCAGGGCGATGACTTCTATTGCGCTTGCCACGGCTCATACTTCCAGCCAGCGGATGGCAAAGCCGTCGCGGGTCCTGCGCGCGGTGCGCTCGAACGCATAGCCGCTGCTATCAAGGGCCAAGACGTACTTTTGTACGTTTAGTCTGCTTTTACCCCCTCATCACTCGCCAAGACTTTACCCGAGGCGTGTTTGTAGTGGCCCCCTTGATGAGGGGGTTCTTTTTCTTTACCGATGGCTCGCAGGGCATGATCATTTGTCACATACCGACTACTGACCGGGTCCAGCGCGCTTAACTCTTCCCTCGGCTCCACCTTCCGCGCTAGATTCACAGGTGATGCCACATTATGGCAGCCATTGATCATCAGGGAGTCGGTTTCATGTCCAATGCATCAACAGCCGTAGTCTTTATCGAATTCCAGAACGACTTCACATCGCCGGGCGGTGTTCTACACGAAGCGGTCAGCGATTCTAATAACGCCAACTCGACATTGGAAAATGCCGCAAAACTCTTGGCTGCTGCACGTGAGTCTGGCGCAACCATTATCCATTATCCATTCACCGATTAGCTTCGCACCTGGTTATCACGAAATTTCCTCACACCCTTATGGAATTCTGAAGGGCGTTGTGGATGCCACGGCTTTTGTTAAGGGCCAGTGGGGAGCCGAGATCGATGAGCGCTTCGCGCCCGTCGAATCCGACATAGTCGTCGAGGGCAAACGCGGACTCGATGCATTTGGCAGCACAAATCTTGATTTCATCTTGCGTTCTAAGGGCATCACGAAGGTTGCCCTTGCCGGATTCCTGACTAATTGTTGTGTGGAGTCAACCATGCGCACAGCATACGAACGTGGTTATGAGGTTGTGACAATTACCGATGCCGTGGCCGCCACAAGCATCGAAGAAGGCGAATCGGCGGTTCGCTTCAACTATCCAATGTTCTCGACTCCAGCAACTAGCCATGATTTCATTGCAACGCTTACCGCTCAAGGCACTCTCGCGGATACCACACGCGGCTACCATCAGCAGTAGTCCTGAACGATAGCCACGTATATCGGTGCGATTCTCCGCTGGGCGGGCGCACCGACTTGCTTGTGTTTCTTCTAGAGCTGGCAGCCAAACCCAGAGGTCAGAAAATCATGGGCTCCTGCTTCGAGGCCAGCAAGCGAATACCATTCGGCACTACTGGAAATTGCCGAGTACTTGTAACTTCTCAGGTCGGCGCCCCATTGAGACGCAACGATATCTTGGTCGGCACCTACCCAGTGCGTGACAACTAACATCCCATCGACCCGCACTTCAAATCTCTGGGCGAGAATGGGTAGACCCTGCGGAATCTGCAAGGTCTCCTTTCCAACTCGGATAATACGCGCGTTGGGTTTGGTCTTGGCAGCGTCGAATACATCCGGCGCATATACCGCAGCCTCGGTCAGCCTAAGATAGGTGACTTCCTTTTCCGGGTTTTTGATGGCCCGCAACATCATCAAGTAGTCGGCTGAGCTTGGCATTGAGTCAACGGGCAATTGTTGCAACTTTCGGCGCATTAATTGCGGGTAAGGCATTCCATTGTCCTGAAACCAGGATAGCTCCCAGCTTCCAGGTTCCGGTTCGAGGTGGACTCGGGACTCGGCCAGATACGGACGTTGCTCATCATCAACGATGAGTCGAGTTAAAAGTGTATGAGAAGTGATGGTCCGATAACGTACCCCAGCACGTTTATTATTACGGACTAAAACTTCCCAGCGCTCAAAACTTGGCGCAGGCATGCATCCCCCAAGAACTACTTAGCATTGGCTTGATTTCTCAGCTTATCCAGAAGCCTTCCCGTCGAGCGGTGTTTAGGCACCGCGTCGGGGAACAAAACCAGCGAAAATAGGACAACGCCCAGTTTTCGAGGTGTTATTCATCAGAACAAGGCAACTTTAGGCGTCTTGGGAAAAATAACGTCGAGTTCGGAAAGTTCTTCCACACTTGGTTTCCAGGCGATGGCTTGGGCATTCTCGCGGACCTGTTCGGGCCGAGTTGCTCCAGCAATCACACTCGAGACACTCGGCTGAGCTGCCAACCAGGAGAAAGCCACCTGAAGTTCTGTCAAATCTCTAGCCACGGCAAATTCGGAGAATTCGCGAAGCTGACCATAGTCAACCTGATGCATCAGATGTGTACGAGCGTGGGTCAGCCTGCTGCCTTCCGGAGCCACGCCGTCCGAATATTTACCGGTCAGCAATCCATTGGCTAGTGGGAAATAAGGAAGTAATCCGAGCCCATAGGCTTCGGCAGCTGGACATACCTCAAGTTCGGCTCGGCGGTCCAGAAGATTGTAATGATTTTGCGAGGAGATAAACCGTTCCCCACCCTGCATGCGCGCAGTGAACTCCGCATCGGCTATTTGCCACCCCGACCGATTGGAGTGACCGATATAGCGAACCTTTCCGGCTTGGACCAAATCATCGAGCGCAGCCAGGGTTTCGGCAATCGGAGTGCGCTGATCGGGTGTGTGGAATTGGTAAAGATCAATATAGTCCGTGCCGAGCCTCCGTAGCGAAGCCTCCACGGCACGAATAATGTAGCCACGTGAGCCGCGGGCGTCGAAGTCGTTTCCGTTCGCCCCTACCATGTCCATTCCGAACTTGGTGCCGATAACAACCTCATCACGTCGGGAGCCTAAGGCCTTGCCGAGCATGATTTCGGAGAGCCCAGGTTCTCTTCCATACACGTCCGCCACATCAAAAAATGTGATTCCCGACTCAAGTGATGCATGAATAACCGCGTCTGCTCCCTCTTGAGTTTCGGTGGCCGTACCGGCTCGCCCAAGGTTGTTGCATCCCAAACCCACCGCGGAAATTGTGAGCCCAGAATTGCCCAAACGTCGATATTCCACTGAATTCATAAGGATTCAGCCTCTCTAATAATTATGCATTGAGCGCTTCTCACGGCGGGTGCTCGGTAGGAACCGGGCAACGCAGTGCCAAGAAAATTCAATCACGTGCTGGCAACGTTGGCGCAGTATGTCTCTTTGCGGCCTTCATCTGGGCGTTGGATTGCATCTTTGACGCTATAGGATGGTGACTATGTCTAAAGTTCTCACCTCCCTGCCCGTTGGCGAACGCGTAGGTATCGCGTTCTCCGGTGGCCTCGATACATCAGTTGCCGTTGCCTGGATGCGTGAAAAGGGTGCGATCCCTTACACGTACACCGGTGACCTAGGTCAGTACGACGAACCAAACATTGATGCAGTTCCGGGCCGCGCCCTGGAATACGGCGCCGAAGCAGCACGTCTTGTCGACTGCAAGCCCGCATTGGTTGAAGAAGGCCTCGTAGCCCTTGCCTGCGGCGCCTTCCACATTCGCTCCGGTGGCAAGTCCTACTTCAACACCACCCCGCTGGGCCGCGCAGTCACCGGCACCCTGCTGGTGCGCGCCATGCGTGAAGATGGCGTTGATGTGTGGGGCGACGGTTCGACCTACAAGGGCAACGACATCGAGCGCTTCTACCGCTATGGCTTGCTGTCCAACCCAAAGCTGCGCATCTACAAGCCATGGCTTGACCCGGCCTTCGTCCAGGAACTCGGTGGTCGCTCGGAAATGAGCGAATGGCTCGTTGAACGCAACTTCCCATACCGTGACTCGGCCGAAAAGGCTTACTCGACCGACGCCAACATCTGGGGTGCAACCCACGAGGCCAAGACCCTTGAACTGCTCAACACCTCCCTTGAGGCAGTAGAACCAATCATGGGCGTGCGTTATTGGGATGAGTCGGTCGAAATCAAGACCGAAGATGTATCGATCACCTTCGAAGCTGGCCGCCCGGTTGCCATCAATGGCATCGAGTTCGCCAACCCGGTGGCTCTCGTTGACGAAGCCAACAAGATTGGTGGCCGTCATGGTCTAGGTATGAGCGACCAGATCGAAAACCGTATCATCGAAGCCAAGTCCCGCGGTATCTACGAAGCACCGGCCATGGCTCTGCTGCACATCGCCTATGAGCGCCTGCTCAACGCGATCCACAACGAAGACACGGTGGCCAACTACCACGCAGAAGGCCGCCGCTTGGGCCGTCTAATGTACGAAGGCCGCTGGTTGGACCCGCAGGCCCTGATGCTGCGCGAATCACTGCAACGCTGGGTCGGCTCGGCCGTTACCGGTACCGTCAGCCTGCGCTTGCGCCGCGGCGACGATTACACGGTACTGGACACCGTGGGCCCGAACCTTAGCTACCACCCGGACAAGCTGTCCATGGAGCGCGTTGGCGACTCGGCCTTTGGTCCGCTGGACCGCATTGGCCAGCTGACCATGCGCAACCTTGACATTGCCGATTCCCGTGCACGTCTTGAGCAGTACGGCAATCAGGGGTTGTTGGGCAGCAAGACCGTCGAGCTTGTTGGCAAGCTTGAAGCCGGTGGAGCCTTGGACATCGTCGATGCCGAAGCCGTTGACGCAGCCGAATTAGCACAGGACCGCTCGCTTGAGCGCGCCGCATTCGATTCGGGCACCGACTAAGAATCACCGATTAGCGTCATTAACTTGATGCTTCTCCTACCGCGGGGCACTCCACCACATGGTGGGGTGCCCCGCGGTTCTTATTTACTGCTTGCCAGTGAAACCTTCAAGGTCAGCTTGCTAGGCTTTAGCACCAAGAAGCTTTATCCGTAACCCGGTGCCCTACAGGAGCCAACCATTCATGAGCCGCACCCGAGACCAGCTATGGTCCATGATCCAAGCCGAACGCACGGGCCTAGCCGAAGACCTCGCAGGCATTAGCAATGCGCAATGGAACCTGCAATCACTGTGCACCAATTGGACGATCCAACAGACCCTTGCCCATCTCAGTGCCGCGGCAAGCATCGGACCGTTTCGCTGGTTCACCAGCGTTGCCGGTGCACGCTTTGATTTTGACCTTCACAACCGCAGACGGCTTGACGAACACCTTGGCAGCTCCCCCCACGAAACCCTGCAGCGATTCACGCAGATCATTCCCAGCCAGGTGGCACCATTCGGAGCAACCGAGGCATGGCTCGGCGAAGTGATTGTCCATGCCCAAGACATCCGGGTGCCACTGGGGCTGGAACGTCAACCCAGCATTGATGCGCGCACGGCCGTTGCGCGGTTCTACGCGGCCAAGGACTTTGCCGTGCCCAGCAAAAAGAACAGCACCGGGCTGCGCTTGGAATCCACCGACGGAACCTTCACCACGGGAACCGGTCCAGTGGTATCCGGCAGCACCATGGACCTCGTCATGGCCATGGCAGGCCGCGAAATATTCGTCGACCGTCTGATTGGTCCGGGAGTAGAGACCCTGCGATCTCGTATTACATCACTCCCGTGGGCGTGAGACTTGTGCGGACTTCTTTGCTGCATGCTGCAGAAGAACGGCTATAGCCAAGATGCTTCTGCCCGGTGAGGCATGATTGCGTCACCGGGCAGAAGTTAGGTTCTGCAGGTAGGCGGCACTAGCCCTTGTTAAGTTCAATGAGCGAAATCAAGGCAAGTACAAACCCAACGAACGAGATGATACGCATTGCTCCATGCACGATTCCCCCAAGCTTCGTTTCACGAGGTGGTAGTGTCAGGGCTTCTTCGCTAAGCCAAGTGACCAGCGTGATCAAGGTACCGATCAACGCGATTTGTTCCGGTGGCAGGGCAATCAGCTTGTAGCTACCAAGCCCAATGATCCCGCCACCAAGAATCTGACCCGCATAGGACAGCAGGCGAAACATCTTGGAGCGTGCAACGGGTACGTCATCAACTTTTGCGGTCATGCGGGAGTATCGCCTTAGTTGAGGGTGAAGGGTGCCTTGGCCGGCAACGGGTATGCCTGCTTCAGCGTCTCAACATCATCAAAAGCTGCGGTGGCAATGGAGAGCTTAGTGAAATCAAGCTTTGCCTCGCGCAGGCAAGTTTTTACGGCAGCCACTGCTTTCTTTGGCTCCGGTGACAGAATACGAATATTGAGCTTGCGCGGTGCATAATCCGAGGACTCGACGGTTCCCAGTCCACGCCACGCTAGGTGACCAGTCAGTGCTTCCTTGGCCGTTGCCTCGAGGTACTTGTCGCGGTCGGTACCTTCGGTGGTCTTCAATGCGTACTGAACAATGACCCAACTCTGCTCGTCTGTGTTTAGCGTCTTGTAGCCATCTTCGGCACACTGCTCCATAAAGGCATCGAGCAGCCCATCTGCGGTAGCTACGCTGACGTCTTTAGCGGTCTCGGTCTTGGATTGGTGGCCGACGGTTCCGTGGTTAACAACGAACTGGCCTACTTCTTCGCCCTCGTACTGGGCGTACCAGGCTTCGCGGAAGTACAGGGTACCTTCTTCGTCACGGCGGTAAGTTCGGACTATCGACATGTGGTGTTGCTCCTTTAGCGGGATCTTGCGTCGGTGGATGCGGCGCGGCCGCGGGTAAACCAACTGTTCATGGTCTGGTCGAAAGGGGCTTGCCCTTGACCTACCAAGTTCAGTAGAAAAGTTGCTTGGTTGCGCAATGCGCTGACCAGTGTCTTGGGGTAATGCATTGATTCGGTGTGCTGGGCGAATTCATCCTCGTCGTCTAGGAAGACTCCGCGGGATCGGGATTCAATGACATCAAGATCCATGTCTATTGAATTAACTTCCCAGCCGCCGCGAGCTAATTCTCGCCAACCAATTTGTGCGGCTAGATCCAGATAAATTCTGTAGTCTTCGGATGGGTCATCATAAAACGTTCCTACCCAATATCCGCTTCGGGGTATCAGACATAAGGCATCTGTTTGCGCCAAATGCCCGTGCCCGGGTCGCGATACAAGAGACCCCGCCGGTTGATAGATCCAGTGCCCGTGCTCATCAGCGCCTAGGTAACGTCCGGGGACCACCCAATGCGCCTGGCCATCGTATTTCCAGGCACGGGCCACCACCATGTCGCCGCGCTGAGCTCCGAAGGGTTCGCGCGGCAGATTCGAGGGGATCACCGGGGCGGCCTTCACAGTTGCGGAATCTGTCCGGTCGGCAGGTCTTGGCCCGGTAATGGCCGGGCGAAGGGAACCTTGGTTCCCAAGACCTGCGCAAGGGTGTCATTGGCGATCTGGGCGGCGCTCAGGCCCACACGATCCATGACTTCGGTACGGCTACCGTGCGCCAAAAATTCGGTGGGCAGCCCTACTTCGTTCAATGCCGTATCAACGCCGGCTGCTCGCATTTCTTGGCGGATCCGTGAACCGACACCGCCGGCGCGTACTCCGTCTTCGACACATACAACGATGCGGTGGCGTGCGGCTAAACCAATGATTGAGCGCGGGACCGGCAAGACCCAGCGCGGATCTACAACAGTGACCGTAATGCCTTGGGCATTCAGGCGACTTGCAACATCGAGGCACAACTCGCTCATTGCACCGACCGAAACGATCAGTACGTCGCGTTCTTCACCGGCGCCAAGCTTGGCCAGAACATCGACGCCATCGTGCAAACGCTGCAGCGCAACGATCTCCGGTCCAACTTCTCCCTTGGAGAAGCGTACAACGCTTGGCGCATCGCTGATGGCCACGGCCTCACGCAGCTCTTCGCGCAAGCGCACGGCATCGCGCGGAGCTGCCAAATGCACGTTAGGAATGATCTGCATTAAGGCCATGTCCCACATGCCGTGGTGGCTAGGCCCGTCCGGGCCGGTGACTCCGGCTCGGTCAAGGACGACTGTGACTCCTGCCTTATGCAGGGCAACGTCCATCAGAAGCTGATCAAAGGCGCGGTTCAGGAAGGTTGCATAAATGCAGACCACCGGGTGCAGTCCACCAAAGGCAAGACCTGCCGCGGAAGTCATTGCATGCTGCTCGGCAATGCCAACGTCCAATACTCGCTCGGGGTGGCGTTCGGACATTGTCTTGAGACCCACGGGCTGCAGCATGGCACCGGTGATTGCGACAATGTCCTTGCGTTCATCGGCGATATCGGCGATTTCTTCGCCAAAGACACTGGTCCAGGATCGTGCCGAAGCTTTCTGAACAGGTTCTCCAGTTTGCGGATCAATGACACCAACGGCATGGAACTGATCGGCTTCATTGGCCCGAGCCGGTGCATAACCACGGCCCTTCTCGGTGAGCACGTGCACCAGCACCGGACCACCAAATTTTTTGGCCTGCTGTAACGCTTCTTCAACGGCTTCTTGGCTGTGGCCGTCAATGGGGCCGATGTACTTCATCCCCAAGTCTTCAAAGAGTCCCTGGGGTGCCCACCAATCCTTTACGCCCTTCTTCGTGGCATGCAGTGATTTGTAGGCAAATTGTCCAACGGCACCCGACTCTTGCAGCTTGGATTTGAGCTTGTCCATGGTGGTTTCATACACGGGCAGCGTACGGAACTTATCAAGCTGTTGGCGCAGGCCAGCAAGCTGGTCGGCTAGTCCGCCAATAGTTGGTGCATAGGAACGGCCATTGTCATTGACCACAATGACAACCTTGCGATCTTTGTCGGCCGCAATGTTGTTGACTGCTTCCCAAGCCATGCCACCGGTGAGTGCACCGTCACCAACGAGAGCCACCACGTGGCGATCGTTTTCACCGGTCAGCTTACGGGCGCGTGAGATTCCGTCGGCCCAAGACAACGAGGACGATGCATGTGAGGATTCGACGATATCGTGAACGGATTCTGCACGTTCCGGATATCCGGATAGTCCGCCCTGCTTGCGCAGTGTTTCAAAGTTTTGGCGCCCGGTGACCAGCTTGTGAACATACGACTGGTGTCCGGTGTCAAAGATGATCGAGTCTCGTGGTGAATCAAAAATTCGGTGAATGCCTAAGGTCAGTTCCACCACGCCAAGGTTGGGGCCCAGATGCCCACCGGTGCGAGCGACGTTATCAATCAGGAACGTCCGGATTTCTTCGGCCAATTGGCGCATTTCGACCATGGTCAAACCCTGCAGGTCGCGTGGTTCGGTAATGGTCTGAAGCAATGACACGGAGGCGGTCCTTTCGAGATGGCAAATACCCGTTCAATCTTACCGCTCTGAACTAGGTTCCCGGCCGCTTAGCGGCACAGACCACCGTGGCGCTGGGCACCCCTATGAGGAAATCGGTACCTAAGGATGAAAATAGTGAGCGTCGTCTTCGCACCCGCACAAAAGTAGAGTACTCAAATTTGACCCTAAGGGTTGTTTAAACCAACAGAGAGAATTATTGTTTATCGATAATATCGAACTTCAATAAGGAGTCTCTGATGAGCATCCGTGTTGCAGATTTTAGAACAAGCACCAAATCCACAAATATTGCGCTGGTCGCCGTGTGGATCGTTGCCGGTGGCGCCATCCTCGCCAACCTTATCCAGTTGAGCATTACCCTTACCGGACGCTTCATTTTCTTCTTTTGGGAGCCCGATACAAGGATGCCGATTACCGCGCTTCCCCAGGTACTGCGGGCTGACGTTCGGTTTGATGCCGATGGTTATCTTACGGACGTTCCTAGCTTGATTCGCGCCCTTTGCGCTACTCCCACAGTGACAAATACCTTGACGGTTCTTCTGTCGGCTATTTTCGTTGCAGGCATTATCCGTAAAATTGCCCACGGACAGCCCTTCGATAAGAAAGTCGTTCGAAATTGGAAGATTCTGGGCTTTGTACTCGTGATTGGCGGAACGATCGAAGGCATTCTTGATACGGTTGCTGGACAAAGCCTCATGGGCGCCGAGGGGTTCCCAGACGAGAATGGCAACTTCGAGTTAGGTGCCGAGTACATGATTCTGGTCGTCAATTCTCCGCAGTGGCCCATCCTCCTCATGTTGCTCGGAGTTATCTCGGCGGCATTGGCCATCGCGTTCCGTTCGGGAGCACGGCTAGAAATCGAGGTTGAAGGAGTTGTCTAGCTCCCCTAAGGTTCAGCCGGACACCACGCCAACTGAAGAACACCTGATCGAATGTCACTTGGGAGAAGTCCTAGCTGATCGAGGAATGACATTAACGGAGCTGTCAAGACGCACCGGAATTACCATGGCGAATCTTTCAATCCTCAAAACAAACAAGGCAAAGGCCGTGCGCTTCACGACGCTGACGGCCATCTGTATAGAGCTGAACGCTACGCCCGCAGAGCTTTTCACCATCAGATTCCCCTAAGATCAATATGAGTGCAGGTATAACTCTGCCCAGTATTTTCCCCCTTCTACGTCTCAAAGTGATGGCACAATCATGAGCTCTTCAAACGATCACAAGCCAACTGTTCTATTTGTCTGCAACACCAATGGCGGTAAGTCCCAAATTGCTGCTGCGCTTTTCCGTCAAGCTGTTGGTCAGAATGCACAGGTTCAATCGGCGGGCCTCATTCCCGCATTCCAAATTAATGAACTTGCTGCCGATGTTGTGGCCGCGGGCGGAGCCGACATGCGATCCGAGGTTCCCACCGCACTCACCGAGGAAGCGCTACGCGCGGCCGATCGCGTGATAATTGTCGGTGAGGCACAGGTTCCTGAGCTTGATGGCGTAAACATGGAACGTTGGATTCCGGCGGATGCACCGGCAGAGCTAAGTACCGATCGCGAACGCATGGAATTTTTGCGTGACGATATTGCCGCACGCGTGCAAACCCTTGAAAGCGAACTAGGCGGCAAGTAAGCGTATTTACTCCCCCACGTCTGACGGCTCCTGATCTGGATAGATCCGGAGCCGTTCTTCAATATCACTACCAACTTCAAAGACTTCAAGGCCGTCAGTCACCAACAGAGCGTCGATAAGCTGCATGCTGCCGGCAATGATCGTTGAATCGTAGTCGACTTCGGTAACTAGCACCCACGTGTGATCCTGGGGCCACAAAATACTTGGCGATTGCGCATATTCTTCACTTTCTCCCCAGGGCGCATGGGCCATCCAATCAAGGTCTGCAAACTCAAGCACACCCGCTGCAAAAAGCCTATGGCTGCGCCCGGGTAGCTCTAGTCTTGCTTGTGAACCGTTGAGTATTTGTTTGAGGTTCCGCGCAGCTTCCGCACCGCGAGCCACGACGCTTCCCCAGAGAGCGGGTCTGGCCGAAGAATAGCGGACTGGGGTGCCCGCGCCCCAGCCTTCCCAAATGGCGGCCACGCCTTGATATGGAGTGCTCGTATGGTTCGCCAAGACGGCAGCAACACGGGCAAGGGTGCCACCTTCGAGGTCGCCCTCAATGGTTTGACTGTAGCGCCAACCGACACTGTCGAACCATTCTTGGGTTGATGTTTGCGGGTCGGCGAGGCTCAGCGAAGAGCTCTGTGTGAATTTTTGGATCCGTTTGCCTTCGGCTGCCGCAACGGTTTTCCAAGAAACTAGCTCTCGTTCAAACTCCATGGGTTCGGCCAGAAAAATTGTTTCCCATGTTTCCGGTGGTTGAGGTCTATCGCGCTCGATAGGGTGCAAGATGCGAGCGTAGGCTTCAAAGCCACGCGGCACAAACGTATTCGGTTCCCCAAAATTCGTCGCAAGCCGGTCCTGCAACCAATAAGCAGAATCCGCACTATCCAACTGAACAATTGATGGTCTAGGGTCCTGAGACTTATTCGAGAGAATCACCGTTTCGTGAGGCTTGTTCCTGTTGCTTGCGTCGGGCACGCTTGCG
This sequence comes from Arthrobacter sp. MYb227, assembly GCF_002975435.1. Classification (GTDB taxonomy): domain Bacteria; phylum Actinomycetota; class Actinomycetes; order Actinomycetales; family Micrococcaceae; genus Paeniglutamicibacter. The sequence goes on from NZ_PCPT01000001.1 coordinate 93,959, forward strand.
GGAACCGACAAAATACCAATACGTAAGGAAAATCAGTCCTGCAACAATCACGATATTTGCGAGAATGATCCAATGCCAGTTATCTAATCCACCCATGTGCAGAATCCTTTCGCGTGGAGCCAGCGTGAAGCACTATCTCTACTTACGATAACTCCAGCGGGGGTTAAAATGCCGCAAGGGCGGTTAGCTGGGAAAATTCCCAACTAACCGCCCTTGCGTGCGTAAATCTAGCGCTAACTAATTAGTTTGCGGAGATCTGACGCAGAACGTACTGCAGAATGCCACCGTTACGGTAGTAATCTGCTTCACCCGGGGTATCGATGCGCAGAACCGCATCGAAGGAGACGGTCTTGCCGTCTTGCCCCACGGCCGTGACCTTCAGGGTCTTGGGGGTGGTGCCGTTGTTGAGTTCGGTCACGCCCTCGACTGCGAAGGTTTCGGTGCCGGTCAGGCCCAGGGTCTCGGCGTTTTCGCCTACAGGGAACTGCAGCGGAAGAACGCCCATGCCGATCAGGTTCGAGCGGTGGATACGCTCGAAGGACTCGGTGATGACTGCCTTGACGCCCAGCAATGCGGTGCCCTTGGCTGCCCAGTCACGCGATGAACCCGAACCGTATTCCTTACCACCCAGGACAACCAGCGGGGTGCCGGCTTCCTTGTAGTTCTGTGCCGCATCGTAGACGTAGGCCTGCGGTGCACCTTCCTGGGTGAAGTCGCGGGTGAAGCCACCCTCGACGCCGTCCAGGAGTTCGTTCTTGATGCGGATATTCGCGAAGGTACCGCGAATCATGACCTCGTGGTTACCACGACGTGAGCCGTAGGAGTTGAAGTCCTTGCGAGCCACACCGTTGGCGATCAGGTACTGACCGGCCGGGGTGTCCGATTTGAAGGAGCCAGCCGGGGAGATGTGGTCAGTGGTGACCGAATCGCCGAGCTTGAGCAACACGCGTGCGCCGGAGATATCCTCAACCGGAGCCGGGGTAGCGGTCATACCTTCAAAGTATGGGGGCTTACGAACGTAGGTCGAATCCTCGGCCCATTCGAACGTGTTGCCTGCCGGAGTGTCGAGCGCCTTCCAGCGATCGTCGCCGTCGAAGACGCCTTCGTAACCCTTGGCAAACATGCCCTCGTCGATCGACGAGTCGATGGTTGCCTGAACCTCGGTCGGGGTCGGCCAGATGTCCTTGAGGAACACCTCGTTGCCGTCCGTGTCGGTGCCCAGCGAATCGGTTTCGAAGTCGAAGTCCATGGTGCCAGCCAGTGCGTAAGCGATGACCAATGGCGGGGAAGCCAGGTAGTTCATCTTTACGTCCGGGTTGATGCGGCCTTCGAAGTTACGGTTACCCGAAAGAACTGCGGTGGCTGCGAGGTCGTTGGCCTGGATGGCCTCGGAGATCTCGGCATCCAGCGGACCGGAGTTACCAATGCAGGTTGCGCAGCCGTAGCCTACGACGAAGAAGCCAAGCTTCTCCAGGTACGGCAGCAGGCCGGACTTTTCGTAGTACTCGGTAACGACCTTGGAACCCGGGGCTACCGAGGTCTTGACCCAAGGCTTGGAGACCAAGCCCTTTTCCACTGCCTTGCGTGCCAGCAGTGCTGCGGCAAGCATGACCGAAGGGTTGGAGGTGTTGGTGCACGAGGTGATCGAGGCGATGGAAACCAGGCCGTGATCGATCGAGAACTCGGTACCATCAGCCTTGGTCACTGCAACGGAGGTCGACGGGCGACCAATGTTCAGCTCGTCGGCTTCACCTGCTGCGTAGTTGTGGATGTCCTTGCGGAACTGTTCCTTGGCGCTCGAGAGCTCGATGCGGTCCTGCGGACGCTTCGGGCCAGCGATCGACGGAACAACCGTGGACAGATCCAGCTCGAGGAATTCGGAGAAACGGATTTCGCGGTTCGGATCGTGCCACATGCCCTGTTCCTTGGCGTAGGCCTCAACGAGGTCTACGTTTTCCTTGGAACGGCCGGTCAGGCGCAGGTATTCAAGGGTGACGTCATCGATCGGGAACATGGCAGCCGTGGAACCGAATTCCGGGCTCATGTTACCAATAGTGGCGCGGTTTGCCAGCGGAACCTGGGCAACACCCTGGCCGTAGAACTCAACGAACTTGCCAACAACACCGTGCTTGCGCAGCATTTCGGTGATGGTCAGCACGACGTCGGTTGCGGTAGCGCCGGCTGGGATCGAGCCGTTGAGCTTGAAGCCAACAACGCGCGGGATCAGCATGGAGACCGGCTGGCCGAGCATTGCTGCTTCGGCTTCGATGCCGCCAACGCCCCAACCCAACACGCCCATGCCGTTAACCATGGTGGTGTGGGAGTCGGTGCCGACGCAGGTGTCCGGGTAGGCACGCAGCACGCCGTCAACTTCGCGGGTCATCACGGTGCGAGCCAGGAACTCAATGTTTACCTGGTGCACGATGCCGGTGCCCGGTGGGACTACCTTGAAGTCATCAAATGCGGTCTGGCCCCAACGCAGGAACTGGTAACGCTCACCATTGCGCTGGTATTCGATCTCCATGTTGCGCTCGAGGGCACCGGCGTTGCCGGCAACATCGATCTGAACCGAGTGGTCGATGACCATTTCGGCAGGTGCAAGTGGGTTCACGCGGGTGGGGTCGCCACCGAGTTCCTTGACGGCTTCGCGCATCGTGGCGAGGTCAACGATGCACGGAACACCGGTGAAGTCCTGCATGATGACGCGTGCCGGGGTGAACTGAATTTCGGTGTTTGGTTCTGCGTTCGCATCCCACTGGCCAATGGCCCTGACATGCTCTGCAGTAATGTTCGCACCATCTTCGGTGCGAAGCAGGTTCTCCAAAAGAACCTTAAGGCTGTACGGAAGGCTTTGCGCACCTTCTACTGCGTTCAGCCGGAAAATTTCATACTCGTTGCCTTCGACGTCCAGTACGCCTTTGGCCCCGAAGCTGTCCACTTTGCTCATTGGGACTCCTCTCGCCGGATTTTCATCTTCGTTGCACGCGGGCACAAAATCCAGTTAGGACTCCCTAACTGAGATTCTTATGCGTTGGTTCGCGGCAGAGCTATAGACAGTCTATCCCCCGCACGCGATTAGACTCCGATCAACCCGACACTTTCGAGATGACCGGAGTCATATCCACGACTAGTGGCGCTCGAAAAGACCAATAGTTTCCATGTGATGGGTGTGTGGATAGAGATCCAAAACCTCAATCTGGTTCAACCGGAAACCTGCTGCAGTAAGATCTGCGCTGTCGCGGGCAAATGAGGCCGGATCGCACGAAACATAAGAGATCTTCTTGGCCCCGGATCGCACCATCGCCGATATAGCAAACTTACCGGCACCGGTGCGCGGCGGATCAAGCACAATCGAATCAAGTTTGGCCTTACGAGCAGTCAATTCTCGGGTCAAAGTCTTTTCGACACGCCCCTGCGACACGACTGCCTGCGGGAATTCACGCAGGTTTTTTAGCGCATCCTTACTGGTGCCCGGGGCGCCCTCAATCGAAAGCACCATTCCGTCATCCCCGACGGCTTTGGCCAGCGGTGCACTAAAGAGCCCCGCTCCCGCATAGAGATCAGCAACCCGTGCTCCGTAGCCGGGGTTCAGCTGCGCCATGACACGCTCGACAAGCACGCCCGGAGCCAAACGGTGGATCTGCCAGAAGCCTTCACCGGTAATGCGGTAATCGTGCCCGGCAACGGATTCCGAAAGCCAAGTCCGCCCGCGCAAGCGTGTCAGCTCGCCGCGTCCATCGGCGGCCGATCCCCCGGCCTGAGTCAACGAGGCGGCAGAGGCCCACTCCGGCAAACGCTTTGCCGCGCGCCCAGCTGCGCCCTTGATGCTTCCATCCTCGATGAAGAGCACCAACACCCCTGGCTCGACGCTCGATCCAACGGCAACCTCAACTCGGCTAATACCCATCAACGGCAGATCCCAGAGCTGAAGCTCATTGATCTTAGGGTGTGCCAGCGGCATGTCCTTGACCGGAATCAGCTCGTTAGATCGGAAGGGACTCATCGCCAAGCGGCCCTTAGCATCAACGGCGAAGGCCGTGCGAGTACGCCAGCCAAGTCCATCATCAGACTCACCAGCGGGTGCTATAACACCGGTAAAACCATGCTCGGCAGCATCAATTTTGCCCAAGCGTTGCATCTGTTCGCTAAAGATCTGGCTCTTGAGTTCGCGCTGGTGTGCAAGGCTCATGTGACCAAATTCTGCACCGCCCACGGGCAACACATTGCGTGCCGCGCATCGCAGCGAATCCGCAGCTGCCCAGAAATGCGGCACTCGATGCTCGGAAGCCTCGTGCACCTCAACAACGTCGCCACGCCAGAAGCGTGATTTTTCACCGGCGTCGCGCAGCACGATGCTGACTTCTTCCCCGGGGATTCCGTGACGTACAAAAATCACCCGGCCGTCGTGGCGGGCGACGCTGTGTCCGCCGTGGGCTGGTGCGTCAAGACGCACGCGCAGGATACTGTTTTCGGTACTCATGAGGGGATCAATCTTTCGCTTTGGAAGCTGGAGGTAGTGAAGTATTGGGGTTTCGTCCGTGGGAGGCAGACTCGGTGGCTCCGCCAAACGCCGCAGCGTCGGATGAAGCCAGACGCCATGGCACCGAGGCCACCACAACACCCGGTTCGTAATGCAATCGGTTTTTAATGCGCATGGCGGTTTGGTTGTGTACCAGCTGTTCCCACCAGCGGCCAACCACATACTCGGGGATATAAACGACTATCAGGTCACGAGGTGAATCACGTTTGATGGAACGGATGTACTCGATCAGCGGTGGTGCTATTTCCCGATAGGGAGAAGCTAGCACCGTGATAGGCACCGGAATGCCCAATCGCTCCCACTCGGCAATGGTTTGCTCGGTTTTTTCCGAGTCCGCATCAACAACTATCGCATCAAGCTTAGAGGGTCGCGAGGCTCGTGCGAACGCAACGGCTCTAAGCACCGGCTTCCGTAGCGTTGAAACAAGCACGAGGGCATGAACCCGTGCCGGCAGCGCGGTGGGTGATTGAGCGGTATCGATGGAGAGCTCATCATCAACGGCAACGTAGTGGCGGTGTAAAGAATCCATGAGGAAAAAAAGCACCGCAATACCTAGCACGGCCAACCATGCTCCATGGATCAGCCGGGTACCTAAGACAATCACCAAGACTGCCGCGGTGAGGATGAATCCCACAAGATTGAGCAGCCTGGAGCGCTGAATTTTGGCACGAACTCGCTTATCCGGTGTCATTGCCAGCTCGCGTCCCCAGTGTTTGATCATGCCTAATTGGCTCAGCGTGAAGGAAACAAACACCCCGACAACGTAGAGCTGAATCAGCGTTGGAACGTGAGCATTGAAAATCCAGATCAAGGCAATAGCGGCAAAGGCTAATGACAAAATACCGTTGGAAAAACCCAACCGATCCCCGCGAGTACGCAATTGCCGCGGTAGATAACCATCAGTTGCCAGGTGTGAGGCAAGGTTGGGGAATGAATTGAACGCGGTATGGGAGGCGACCAAGAGCACACCGACGGTGAGCAACATAATGGCAAAGAAACCAATCGATCCCCCACCAAATATTGCATGAGCGAGCTGGCCCAACACCGGGTCCTGAATATAGTCCCCGGGAATGGGCCCGCCATTGAACAGCATCCCGGTTTGTGGATCCTCAACAACGTGAACATTGACTGCCCGGGCCAGATACATAGTTCCAAGCGTCAATGCGGCAGCAATCAATCCAAGCCACAACAACAGTGATGCTGCGTTGCGAGCCTTGGGCGCGGCAAGCGTGTGAACATTGGAGATGGGAACCTCAACACCTGTCAATGCGGCGGAGCCAGTGGAGAAGGCACGCAGGACAAGCAAAATTCCAGCAATTCCCGTCAGCCCATCCGGGTAGTCGGGGTTAGGCATGACTTCAAATCCTGCGCTTGGCGATTCACCCAAGGTACCTAACATGGCAAAGATGCCACCGAGGGCAAGCATGAGTAATAGTGCACCAATAAATAAGTACACGGGAGCCGCATTGAAGCGTTGCGATCTGCCTCTGCCGCGCAAATTCAAGACGGTCAGAATTACCACCCCGGCGGTGGCAATCAAGGCTTGTTTTCCGGCCAAGGCAGGGAAAGCTGCAATCACGTAGTGGGAGGCGGAGGAAATCGACACCGCAACGGTGAGGACAAAGTCAACAAGAAGTGCCGCTGCAACAGTGGTTCCGGCCCTAGGACCAAGATTTACCGAGGCAATTTCGTAGTCCCCACGTCCCGATGGGTAGGCTTTCACCGATTGCCGATAAGAAGCAATGATGACAAACATGACTACCATGATTGCCAGCCCCACCTGCGGTGAAATGCTGATTGCAGTGACTCCGGCCAAGGCAAGGGTCAGAATCACTTCATCGGGCGCGTAGGCGATAGATGACAGCGCCGAGGCAGAGAAAATGGGCAGGGCCATGCGTTTACGCAGTGGAGCCTGTTTTAGACGTTCGGTCCTAAACGGGCGCCCCACCAGAATCCGCTTAAGCGCGTCAAGGAATGAAAGCACGATCCAAAGTTAGCCCGCTTTACCCTCCCCTGTCATACACCACACCGTTAAGATCCTTAGTTGAGCAATCACACCCCGGTGTTTAATTCCATGAAAGACTTAGCCGTGAGTTCACTGGCAGCTAGGCCAGCACCATGAAATCGAGCATGGACGTACGATGCTGTTTCATCTTTGTGGAAGGGAACGGGCGCATGGCGCATTTTGTCATCATGGGTTGCGGCAGGGTTGGGGTTACACTCGCCCATACTCTGGACGATGCCGGGCATACCGTGGCAATCATCGATCAGGACGAACGTGCCTTCCGCAGGCTGCGCAGGAACTTTTCTGGAAGCAAGATTCACGGCGTTGGTTTCGACCGCGAGACCCTTGAACGCGCAGAAATCTCTAACGCTTATGCCTTCGCGGCGGTATCAAGTGGCGATAACTCAAATATTCTTGCGACTCGCGTAGCCCGCGAAACCTATCATGTCCCGCACGTGGTGGCCCGAATTTATGATCCAGGACGCGCTGAAATTTACCAACGCCTAGGCATCCCCACGGTGGCAGCGGTGCGCTGGAGCAGCGACCAGGTACTGCGTCGTATTCTTCCCGAACATACACTCAACGGGGATTTTCGCGAGGCTTCTGGCCGACTGATTCTTGGTGAAGTCAACGTACACGAGGGCTGGTATGGGCACATGCTCGAGGATCTAGAAGCGGTCGCTCCGATCCGAGTAGCCTATCTTTCGCGTTTTGGTGAAGGAATGCTTCCGGCACCCGGAACCCGCCTTCAGCAAGGCGACATTGTTCATGCAATGATGCCAATCTACGCGACGGGCGAGATTGAACGCGCCCTATCTAGCGCTCCACAACCAGTTGCCGAGTAGGAACCTTTATGAAAGTCATGATTGCCGGAGCAGGTTCGGTGGGAAGCTCTATCGCCAAAGAACTGATCTCCAACGGGCATGAGGTATTGCTCATTGATGAAAAACCAGAAGTCGTTGCTCGAGCCGGAGTACAGGGCGCCCGTTGGCTCTTTGGAGATGCTTGCGAACTTAGTGTGCTCAAGGAAGCAAAACTTGATCAATTCGATGTCGTAGTTTCGGCTACCGGAGATGACAAAGTCAACCTCGTAGTTTCGTTGTTGGCCAAGAGCGAGTTCGGCGTCGGTCGTACCGTTGGGCGAGTCAATAATCCAAAGAACGACTGGATGTTTGATGACGCATGGGGTGTTGACGTTGCCGTCAACACCCCGCGTTTGATGACCGCACTTGTCGAAGAGGCAGTTGAAATCGGTGACTTGGTTCGGCTCATGACGTTGCAATCGGGAGTTGTCTCAATGGTCGAATTCACCGTGCCACACGATTCGGTGCTCATTGGCCGCACCATTGGTTCGGTTCCCTGGCCAGCAGATGCAACAGTTGTTGCAATTTTGCGTGATGATATTCCATTGACGCCAAGCCAAGACGACGTGATTGAAAGTGGCGACGAGCTCTTCTTTGTCACCACGATCGTTGCCGAAGATGAACTTCGCGCGGTGCTACGCACCACCGAAACCGCATGATCTGCATGCCTTAAAAAGTTTGAAGCCCGACCGATCCGCAAGGGAAGATTGGCCGGGCTTCAAACCTTCATGACGGTGAAATATTCTTAGGAACTAGACCCGATTTGACTTGAAGTTTCAACGCTTTTCATGGGGCGTGAAATCATCCAAGCAATCCACAAGCCGGCCGCATAAAGTGGAACGCCCATGGCAAGTCGGGCGGCACCTAGGGCCGGGATGTTATCCGCGAAATACAATGGCACCTGAACAAGTAACCGGGCAAAAAACACTCCAACAACAATCCAGGTGGCCCACGTGTACTGCCGAGCACGAACCTTATCCGTTCTCCAGCTGGTGTTCTCCGAACGGATAAAGCCAAAGATGACGCCCATCAGTGGCCAACGGACCACGATAGAAATAATAAGTGCTGCCCCATAGGCGATATTGGTGTAGAAACCCGGGACGTAGTAATCCTTGGCTTCACCGGTAACGCGCGAGAAAATAGCGCAAATCACCACACCCACCAGACCAGTAAGTGCTTGGGCGAGCGTGCCCTTACGCACTAGTCGAGCCACGGTAAAACCGACGGCAACGGCTACCGAGGCAATCAGCGCCGGGTTCAGCTGCTGTATGAGGGTGAAGATAACAAGGAAGACCAAACCAGGAAGCAAGGATTCAACAAGTCCACGTACCCCACCGATGGTCTTGAGCACATCGATCTGTCCGTCTTCGCGACGTTCAATTCCCGCATTGGCACCAATGCGTGCAGCTATTTCCTCGGCCGTGGGGTCATGCTCTTCCGGCTCGGACGGGGTCGATGTGGAATCACTCATGGAAGTAAAAGTCCTTGGGGAGGGTGCGGCACATGCCGCAGAATCGATGTCATTGCGCTTAGCTAAGCTCAAGAACTTGTTTTAGGTTTCGGCAATTGCCCGGAACTTCGCTCCGGAAGAATTTCATAACGGGGGTTGTATATGGTTGCCACCCCATCAATTGGAGCGACCATACCCTCATAGTTCAATCGGGTGCCAGCAAGGATTCCAGGCACCCGGCGCTGTCCCACAAAGATCAAATGCAGATGCGGCACTGCAACCCGGCGTCCCCCGGGCGGAGCCGGATGATCAACCACAGACACCGTAAAGGCCGGCGCTTGCTCTGCCGGAAGAATGGTTATTGATTCAACATAGCCGCGGTGGATGATACGTCCACGCTCGGGCAATTCTGCAAGGGAATTCAACATCTTGCCGCTGGCGGCTAAGGCCCCGCTCCCCCGTGACCCGGTATCCGGGACGGGGTGCGAAGCCTTAGCCGTGTTTTTGCCAACTAGTTCTTTAGGCACTAAATGTTAGCCAATCTGGGTAACTTCTGGGCCGCGTTCGGGGCGTTCGGTGCTGGACTCCGCTGCCGATGCTGCCTGCGCAGCAGCATCCGTATGGGTCAGGGCACCCTGTGGCACCGTCAGCGGCAGAAGCTCGGTAGGCGGCATCGGCGTATCGCCTCGAACCACAACGACCTGAGCCAGCGCGTCCTCCATGGCCTTTGATTCCGCAGGATCGGTTAGTGCCGCACCGCCAATCACCGCACGCAGGAACCAACGTGGGCCATCGACGCCCAAGAAACGCAACACAACATAACCCTGACGGCCATCGGGTGCCGTTTGCGGCACACGTGCCAGCAATTCGTTACCAAAGCGACCCGGAACCATCTCGGTTTCACCACCCTGATCGGCAATGCCCGTTGCAATCTGGGTGGAGATGCCAGGCCAGAGATCTTCGGACTTCGATGCGGCAAATACCTGCAGCTGCATCCGTGAACCACCAAGTTCTAGGGCAACGGCAATGACACGTTGCGTTGATTCCTCAACCTCTAGACGAAGCTGTAACCCGGGAACCGGCTTGATCAGAAGCGAACCCATGTCGAGGTACTCGTCATGGTCCTCAAAATCATCACCGTCAAAGGGGCCCTCATCCGGGTTCTGCTTCACGCCCTTGATTGCTGTAGCCAAGGCCTCGTCAGCTTCCGCGTCCGTGTCCGTTGGCACTTCTTCAGGCGCCTCGTCCTGCTTGGCCGCTGTTGCGTTTAACTCTGCAATCGTCTGTTCGGCCGCCGCTTCGATGGCGGCCTTCTTCTTGCGCTTGAAAATCATTGGAGTAGCTCTCTGCTTTAGTCTGGCGTGAGACTGCTGCGGTTCTTAGATTTGAGTTGACGCGGTCTCAAAACCGCCGGTTGAGCCGAACCCGCCGGTGCCGCGCACCGTTTCGTCGAGCTCTTCAACCTGAATGAACGTGGCTCGCTCAACCTTCTGGATGACAAGTTGTGCGATGCGGTCGCCGCGCTTGAGCACAATGGGGGTCCGCGCATCGGTGTTCAACAACGTGACCTTCAACTCACCACGATATCCTGCATCAACGGTTCCCGGTGCATTAACAACTGTGAGACCATGCTTTGTTGCAAGCCCCGAGCGGGGGTGGATCAGTCCCACATAGCCAAGAGGCAGAGCGATGGCGACGCCGGTGGGTACCAAGGCGCGCTCTCCCGGCTCCAAGGTGATATCTTCACGGGCGCAAAGATCCGCGCCAGCATCACCCTGGTGAGCGTAACTTGGAAGCGGAAGTTCCGGGTCCAACATCAGCAGGGCAATATCGACTCTCGACTCGGACATGTGTATTAACTCCAGGGGGTTTGGTTCGGGGCAGCGCAGAGGCTGATACAGGGGCCCTTCAACTCTAGTCGCTTGAGGAACAGATACGTGGCAATGTGCGGTGAAGCAACGGCCTATGCTTGTAGGTATGCCCGAGAATCCTTCAGTTGCCCCGCATGCCCCTGTCATCTTCCAAGAAAAGCTCAGACCAAACTGGGCAATCTGGCTTGTTGCGTTGGGTCTTGGCGCTACAGCAGGAGTTGCTTTCTTCCCCATCGGAGCCCAGTGGGGAATCACTGCCGGGCTCATTGCCTTTGCCTTGATTGCTTTTGCTTTCATTGCAAACACTCCAACCATTGAAGTCACCGCCGATACCGTGCGTGTTGGCCGGGCAAGCATTGAGCGTCAATACGTTGGCGAGGTCACCGGCTACCGAGGTTCCGCTGCTTACCATCAGCGTGGACCGGGCCTCAACGGCATTGCGTTCATGAATATTCGTGGCTGGATTGACCCGGTTGTGCGCATCGAAATCACCGATGAGCGTGATGCCACACCATACTGGCTCACCTCCACCCGTCGCCCTGAAGAACTTACCGCTGCCTTGGGCGGGGTCATGAGCCAATTCCGTGAGGTTGAAGAAACCCAAGATCAGGCATCCGAGTCACCTGCCGATTCCGAATAGGTTTTTGTCGGCAAAGTTGCCCTCATAGGCGAATGAGCGTGGTTCCCAGTTGTTATGGGAACCACGCTCATCGTCGTTAAACGCAAATCTTTCTTTAGCGCTGTTGCTGCTAGGGGCCTAACCCTCGCAGTCGGTGCAGTAAAGTAAACCGTCTTTTTCCAAGGCAATCTGCGAACGGTGACGAACCAGGAAGCAGGAGGCACAAGTGAACTCGTCCGATTGCGCAGGTAGCACCATGACCTGAAGCTCTTCGCCCGAAAGATCGGCACCGGGTAGCTCATAACTATCGGCTAGGGCCGCTTCGTCCTCATCGATCAGGTTTGATTCGTTGCTGGTGTTGCGCTGCGCCTTGAGTTCGGGCAGTGCCTCGAGCTTCTCATCGTCTTCGGCGTGCTTCCGAGGTGCATCGTAATCGGTTGCCATAATTGCTGCTTCACACTCCGCTTTAGTTAAAGCTGTATTTCGGTTTGGGTGCCACGACCCCGGTATACCGGTGCCCTGCCATCCACGCATTTGTTTGCGCCTATGATTCAACAACGGCGCTGCTGATTTTGTGCCCGTTGCAACCAACCGGCGGTTTATCTTCCCACTTTCCAACACGTAAGTGGGACTTCAATGAGGCAAAACACCTGATCTGCCCCGTTTCATGGGAGAAATCATAAACCTGTTCCACGCCACACCAAGGCGCTTCTTAGGTAATTACGCCCACAGGTGGCAGAGTTTTAGTCAATACACGACGGTTTGTGGAGGATAGTCATGCGTCAACTCCGACTGGTGGGCATCCACGAGAACGGTGAAAGCCTGCACCTGAGCAGTGAAGATGGGAATAGCTTTACGCTGCCCATCGATGAAGCGCTGCGCAGTGCGCTGACGCGCGCTGCCCGTGCCGAACGAACCGAGCCCCCAGCGTCGCCGCTTTCGCCACGCGAAATCCAGACAAGGATTCGTTCCGGTGCCACCGCCGAGGAGGTGGCAGAATCTTCTGGCATGTCGCTTGAACACATCATGCGTTATGAAGGCCCGGTACTTGCGGAACGTGAATATATTGCCTCGCAGGCACGCAACGTTGAAGTCTCGGCACCACAAACACATGATGGCTACCGCGCAATTTTTGGTGAAGAGCCAGCAAACCTTGGGGAGATGGTTGCATACCGCGCTCATCTAATGGGCATTGATGGCGACTCCTTAGAATGGGATGCCTGGCGTGCTGCCGATAATTCCTGGGAAGTCGTCGTGCGTTTTGGCCAGCCGCAGAATACTGCCACCCTCAGCGTTGGCTCTGGCACCGATGAATCTTTAGCTCGTTGGGTTTTCCATCCCGGACGCAAATCCTTGCAGAATGCCAACCGTTGGGCCCAGGCGCTCAGTGAACTTGAAAGTTTCGACGCGCCATTGGGTACTCGCCGTCTCTCGGCGGTCGCTGATCATCCTTTTGATGTTGAGCTCAATGAGGATGGTACCGAAGCTGTCGACTTTGAGGCCGCAGTTGCCGATTCAGAGGAACTCCTCGATGTTCTCAGCGCACGCCGCGGTCAGCGCCTGGGCGTTGATGAACAAAGCGATGACAATCTAGCTTCGATGCTCACCCGCAGTCCTGGCACCCCGCATCCTGATAACGATCCGCGTCTGGCCGGACCAGCGAACCCCGAAACTGGGGGTCTTCCGAAGCTCTATGACGGTATCACCCGTACTACCCAGATTTCTGTGGTGCCGCCGCTGCGTCCCGCTGCCGAGCCCGAAGATGAGAAGGACGACACTGAAGAGGCCATCGATGAGGATGCGGCGGCCAAGAAAAAGGCAAAGCGTTCTTCGGTTCCCAGCTGGGATGAAATAGTTTTTGGTCGCCGTAACAACGACTAACCCTTACTAATTCAAAAGGTCCCGGTCTCTAAATACCCCTAGGGTGATTGGAGACCGGGACCTTTTGCTAGCTGGCCCATCGCGTGCGAACAGCACCACCTTCAAGAAACTATGAGCACCACGGAGGGGACTGGATTCCTCGCTGTGTGAGGAACTACTACTTCTTTTTACTCTGAGGAGCCTTAAGAGTCAGCAGGGGAATTTCCCGCTCGGCGCGCGTGAGCGAACCATGCTGCCCGATCATGGTAAATGCTGCCGGATTTACCCGGCGCCCATCAAGGAAGGCAATGTCCTCCGCAGCAAGAATCAGCAGCTCCCCAATGCGTTCGCTGACACGTTCGGAAACTTCGCCAAAGAGTCCATGCTCAATCGCTTCGGCACGGGTTAGTACCCAAGCCTTGGCACCAAAGCGCTCACGCCATGCCTCAGCAACCGCTACACGCTGTTCATCATCGGTATTGCTGTAGAAGTGTAATTGAACTGCGCGCGGCTCCCCCGCAGTCAATTCAACGCCTTGGATAAGTTCTGGGAACTCGGAATAATCAATACGCCATTTTTCTGGTACGTCGATCATGCCATGATCACCGGTTAGCAACAGCAAAGTTCCGCTAGGCACCCTGGCCGCCAATGTTCGGACCAACGAATCGATTTCTTCTAGGGTATGTCCCCACTCCAAGGAGTCTTTTCCATAACGGTGTCCGGCCTTATCAAGCTCGTTGAAATAGCAATAGACCAATGATCTCGAGTTCGCTTCAAGAACTTCGGTTGTTGCCCGTACACGCGCGTGCGTCGAATTCGCTTCGATGAAATTAGTACCGCGCAACGCGGCCTTGGTCAGTGAGGATTCTTTGAATTGGCTCATGCTCACGGTGGCCGTGTACACACCGGATTCCGCTGCACGTTCAAAAACTGTCTGGTGTGGCTGCCACGTAAGCGGATCTAAATCCTTGGGCCAACCACCCAATTGGTTCACTGTACGGCGCTTGACCGGGTCAACAGCGTCATACCCGACGATTCCGTGGCTTCCGGGTGCTAGCCCGGTGCCAAGGCTCGCCAAGGACGCTGCAGTGGTCGAAGGGAAGGGCGAGCACAGGGTCAGGGAATTCTCCAGGGCCTTGCGCAGGAATGGTGCGTGTCCCCCACGCGATTTAAGCAAGGCCTTTCCAAGCCCGTCGATCATTACCACGCAGATTCGTGAGGCAACCGGTAGCCCCAAGGTATTTTCATAGCCCGGGACGTTAAGTACCGCGGCGGCACTTGGAAGCAGTTCTGCAATAGTTGATACGCCGTAGGGTGGCGCGGCGGGCAGTTCTTGGGCAGGGGTAATCCGCTGACTCGTGCTCACGTGAGGGGTACTCGTTCCTTTAGCCCTGGTTTGGGTTGCGGCCAAAACGTGAAGAAACTCGTCCCAGCAGATCTGCCGCGGGGGTTACCGGAGCCGAGGTTTCAATGGTTCCGGTGGCACGTGGTGCCGAGGCACGGCGTATGGCCTTGGCAAAATTTCGCGCCGCCGTCACGGCCCCTGCACCATCGGCTTCGGCACTGACGCGTAAGACCAAATCTTCTTGCTGGCTGGTGCCGGTGTAGCCATGATCCCCTTCACAATTTGGATCCGCACAACCGGCTGGTGCCAGATCGATGCGCTGGGCACCTGCCCACGCAATGCCGAGGGTCAGTTCCTTGACGGGATCGCCAGTGCGGTAATTCTGTGGCTGGTGATAGACGTAGCTGCTGGCAACCGTGGTGACCTTGGCCAGCTGGACCAGTTCGGTGGAAATCTGCGCCATGATCTGGCGGCCGCTTTCATCAAGCTGCTGGTCATCCACATGAGCCACCAACAACACATCCTGGGCTAGTACAAGGACCGTGATGTGACGGTGAACCTCATTTTGATCAAAGTGGGTTTCTAAGTGAACCAAATGGTCTCCGGGATCCCGACCATCGAGCGCCTCATCAATAACGTCCAAAACCATTTTTGGGTAGAACCCTGCGCGATTGATGTCAGCTTGCAGGTCACGGCCCATGGGCGAAGAAAGGGGGGTCATACCCTCAAGTCTACCCAAACGCTCGTCTAGCAAGATTTGTGCTCTTCTCTCGGCTACATGATGGTTACTGGCTCATCGCCCTGCGAGCCGAATCGGTGCGTTGTTCCGGGTTACCCACCCACAGCTCAACGGCGAGAGAAACAGTGCCATCGCTCGTCACCATGACGGGATTAATCTCCAACAATGCGACCTCCGGGTGGTTATCTTTCAGCGTTGCAACCCGGTTCAACAAATCCTCAAGCGCCGGTACATCAACGGCCGGAAGCCCCTGGTATCCACGCAATCGTGCCGCGGCCCGCGGGCTTTTCACCAGATCTGCAAGGTCGACATTGGTCAACGGTGGAATACCGTGAGCCCAGTCACCCAGAAGATTCACGGCGTCTCCGGCCAGCCCAAAGGACACCACCGGGCCCAAGAGCGGGTCTTCAACTGCCCGAATCACACAGCCCTGCCCGGCGGGGGCCATGGCTTGCACCTCAAGATCTTGGGCGGCAAAGGGGGCAAGCATTTCTTTCATGTGCGCAATATTTCCACGCAGCGAGGCCTCATCGGTGATGTTTAGACGCACACCGCCTAGATCAAGGCGATGGCGCAAGTGTTCGTCGCGGGCCTTGAGCGCTACCGGCCAACCCAATCGTTGAGCAGCAGCAACCGCTTGGTCCTCGGTGGAGAACTTCACCGATTCCAATACCGAAATCCCATACTGATCCAAAAGCTTGGTGGCAGTGCTGCGCGGCAGATGCAGCAGCTCTAGTCCGCTAACAGTGGCCAACGATTCTTCGATGAGATCCGCGGCCGCCGAAACATCTATATCGCTGGGCACTAGGTATTGCCCATGATCTCGGGCGACCCACGCGGCATAACGCACTATTGCGCCAAGCGCCTTAATCGCCGATCCCGGGCTCGAGTAACACGGCAGACCATAGCTGCTGCCATCGCTTCGAGTTCCTGTATCTAATAATCCTTCGGCCGGAATTGAGGCATCAATGATTCCGGTAAACACCGCAACCACCGGTTTACCCGAGTCTGTAGCTGCCGCGCGAATACACTTGGCAAGCGCGGAAGTCATGATGCCCACCGAAGGAAGCAACGTGATGATCAGGCTGTGAACGTTTTCGTTGGCAAGGGCTTCACCTATCAGTCGTGCAAGTCTGGGCAGGGCACGTGATTGCCCATCATCTAGGGATATTTGTGCATTCTGCGAGATCACGTCCAGATCGTTTTGTCCCGCAGCGTCGGCAACGACCGAGGCTAGCGCCACCGAGTTAGACATGATAGCGAGGCCGTTTCCCGCGGGCATGGGTTGCACGGCAACAATCTGAGCGATCTCCATGAGCTCTTCATTGGTGCTCACTCGAATCACCCCGGATTGACGCAGCATTGCATCGACGGCAGCGGTTGGAGCCTGGGTCGTGCGTACCGCGTGTCCGGGTGGCAGACGTAACCCCATGACATCGGATTTGGCAACGATCACCGGTTTTGAGTTCGCGAGCCGGCGGGCAATACGGGAGAACTTACGCGGGTTGCCAAAGGATTCAAGATATAGGCCAACCGCATTGGTGGCTGGATCATCCTCCCAATATTGCATTGCGTCATTACCCGAGACATCGGCTCGGTTCCCGGCGGAGACAAATGATGATATGCCCATGGAACGCCGTGAGGCAGCGGCATAGAGCAGCACCCCGATGGCTGCGGATTGGCTAAAAAGTCCCAAGGAACCACGTTTGGGCATGCCCGGGGCAACTGAGGCATTCAAGGCGATCTCCGGGTCAGTATTGACCATGCCTAGCGATGCTGGGCCAATCACGCGCATGCCGTTGGCTCGGGCCAGCCGCACCAGTTCACGCTGGTGCATCATGCCTTCCTCACCGTCGTTTTCAAAGCCGCCGGTGACAATCAATAGTCCTTTGACTCCGGCGAGCGCACAGGCCTCAATGACCGATTGGACTTCTTCCTTGGGTACCGCAATGACTGCTAGGTCGATGGGGCCGGGGATTTCTGCGACGGTTCCGTAGCTGATCATCCCGCCAAGTTCGAAGGCCTCGGGGTTGACCCCGTAGACGGGGCCCTCGAAACCTCCTTCGATGAGGTTGTTCAGTAGTGAGTAGCCAATGGATCCCCACTCTCGGCTGGCGCCGATGACTGCAACGGATTGTGGTGCTAGAAGTCCACTCAGAGATTTGGCCTCCGCGCGGTGTTCGCGTGATTCCATCACCGCACGTGATTTGTCCGTGGGATCTACACTAAATTCGAGCATGACCACGCCCTCGTCGAAGTGGCGCTTGACCGCATAGCCGGCTTCGGCAAAGACCGTGAGCATTTTGCGGTTTTCGGGTAGCACCTCTGCACTGAAACGTTCGATATCATTTTCGCGGGCCGCCGCGGCGAGGTGTTCGAGCAAAATCGAGCCAACACCCATGCCTTGGTAGACATCAGAAATATTGAAGGCAACCTCTGCCTCGGCCGGGTCATCGAGGCGGTCATAACGTCCCACACCGATGATGTCTCCGCCTCGGGTGACGACGAAAGCTACCCGGTCTATGTGGTTGACTTCGGTGAAGCGTTTAAGCTCTTTAGCTGTTAACGCTGATTTGTAAGTAAAATAGCGCATGTAGACGGAGGATTCCGACTGGCTTTGATGCATTTTTTGCAAAGCGTCGGCATCATTGGGTTGAATCGGGCGTAGATGCGCTGTCGATCCATTGCGCAAAACGACATCAGCTTCCCAATGGGAAGGGTATTCTCCGGGTTTACGACCATCCACCATAGGCTTAGCCTATCGGTCGCGCCGAGCGTTGTTGCACGTTCGACGCGCCGAAACCATAGCAACGAACCTTTCGACCCCTGACAAGGGTCGACATCAGTACCTAACCAAGGATTCACACTTAATATGGCGCGCAAAAAGCCTGAACCACTACCAGCGGACTTCGTGGAGCACATTGTTGATATCGATGTGACTAGCGAAATGGAGGGCTCCTTCCTCGAGTATGCCTACTCGGTGATCTACTCCCGTGCTCTGCCCGATGCTCGTGACGGGCTCAAACCGGTGCAGCGCCGCATTCTCTACATGATGAGTGAGATGGGATTGCGCCCGGATAAGGGGCATGTGAAGAGTGCGCGTGTTGTTGGTGAGGTGATGGGTAAGCTTCACCCACACGGTGATACGGCAATTTACGATGCCATGGTGCGCATGAGCCAAAGCTTTGCGTTGCGCCTACCGTTGATCGACGGCCACGGAAACTTCGGTTCCCTCGACGATGGTCCCGCTGCCTCGCGTTATACCGAAGCGCGGCTGGATGCCTCCGCGGTGGCGATGACCGCCAACCTAGACGAAGACGTCGTGAACTTCGTCCCGAACTATGACAACCAGATCATGCAGCCGGAGGTACTCCCGGCAGCATTCCCTAACCTCTTGGTCAATGGCACCACGGGCATTGCCGTGGGTATGGCCACCAATATGGCCCCGCACAACCTCGGTGAAGTGATTGCGGCCGCCCAGCATTTGATTGCGAATCCGGAAGCGGATTTGGCGGCAATCATGAAGTTTATTCCGGGTCCGGATCTGCCCACGGGTGGCACCATTGTTGGCCTTGAGGGAATTCGTGATGCCTACCGTACGGGACGTGGCACCTTTAAGACGCGCGCCAAGGTTGCTCTTGAGCAGATTACCGCACGCCGTGCCGGCCTGGTCATTACCGAGCTTCCCTACATGGTGGGCCCGGAAAAGGTCATTGAAAAAATCAAGGACGCGGTAACGGCCAAGAAGCTCACCGGTATTGCCGATGTCATGGATTTGACCGACCGTAGTCACGGCCTGCGACTTGTCATTGAACTCAAAAATGGGTTCAACCCCAACGCCGTGCTGGCGCAGCTACACAAGTTCACCCCGATGGAAGATTCCTTCGGTATCAACAACGTTGCACTGGTAGATGGTCAGCCACGCACCCTAGGTCTGCTGGAATTGCTTACCGTGTACGTTGAGCACCGCATCAATGTTGTGCGCCGCCGCACCAACTACCGGTTGAATAAGAAACTCGACCGGTTGCACCTGGTTGAAGGCCTTTTGATTGCGATCGTCGATATTGACGAGGTCATTTCGATCATTCGTTCTTCGGATGAGACGGCGCAGGCTCGCGAGCGTTTGATGAAGATTTATGATCTTTCCGAGCTGCAAGCAAACCACATTCTTGAACTGCGCCTGCGTCAACTCACCCGGTTCTCCCGCATTGAGTTGGAGAAGGAAGCCGACGAACTACGTGCGGCAATCGAAGAGCTTCGTGCCATCCTAGAATCCGAAGCCTTATTGCGTGAGTTGGTCTCCGGTGAACTCGCAGAGATGGCAGAAAAGTTCGCCACCCCGCGACGGACTATCTTGTTGGAGTCCGAGAGCAGCACGCCGCTGAAGGGCAGCACCATGCCGGCGGTGGTTGGTACCGGTAAGCAGGCACCGCTGAGCCTTGAGATTGCTGATGATCCGTGCTGGGTCTTGCTTTCGGCAACCGGTCAGGTGGCCCGCACCGCGGAACGTAACCCGATTGATGATTCCGGTGCACGCATCAAGCATGATGTGCTCGGTTCCATGGTTTCTACCACCGCACGCGGTGAAATTGGTGGAATTACCTCCACCGGCCGGATGTTACGTCTGCAGGTTGTTGATTTGCCATTGCTGCCCCCGGCCAATGGCTTCCCACAGCTGACCGGTGGTGTCAAGGTTGCCGAATTCGCGCAGCTGACCAAGGGCGAGAAAATGGTTGCTTTGGTCCCACTGAATCAGGTGGTGGCACTGGGTACAGCAAATGGCGTGGTGAAGCGACTTACCCCCGAATACCCACTGAACCGTGATGAGTGGGAAGCGATCACCCTGAAGGATAAGGACACGGTCATTGGTGCCGCGGTGGGTGCCGACGAAGCAGATCTGGTCTTCGTCACTCGTGGCGCCCAGCTACTGCGCTTTGCGGCGAGTAATGTGCGTCCGCAGGGACGTACCGCCGGTGGCATGGCTGGCATCAAGCTTGCTGCAGGTGATACCGCGATCTTCTTCGGTGTGGTTCCCGAACACGCGGCAGAAGCAGTATTCGTTTCCATTGCTACCGGTTCTGATGCGTTACCGGGTACCGCCTCACACACCGTGAAGGTCACCGACTTCAACGAATACCCATCCAAGGGTCGAGCAACGGCGGGCGTACGTGCGCACAGGTTCCTGAAGGGTGAAGACAGGCTGGACCTTGCCTACGCCGGCGAAGGCCCTGCACGTGCATCCTCAACAGCCGGTGTGGTCCGTGCACTGCCGACCGAATATGCCAAGCGCGATGCCTCAGGTGTCCCACTGGCACAGGGCATTGATGTGCTCGGCGGCTCGATTGGAACCCAGCCTGCAGAACCGGTGGCACTGCCACCTGCGCTTCAGGAACCAACCAAGCGAGCACCTCGGGTAACCCCGGAGGAAGATTCGAAGCCATTCGCTGATTCGGGTGTGGTCGAGGTTGAAAAGGCCAAACGAGTAGTGATCCAGGACTCTTTGCTCGATGAGTAGGAATTTGTTCGTCTAACTCTATGATCAGGCGTTGTCCCCCAAGCAATCATGCTCAGGGGACGACGCCTGATTGTTTTAGCCCAGGATCAAGACAGTTTTTGGCCGCGAGCTGTCCGGCCGTTGTTTCTACCGATTGGTTTGCTTCCGGGCGTGTAAGGATGGGACACATGTTCTTGACTTCGTTAAGCGCCGACGGTGAGACTTTTGGCTTGTACAAAGCCACCGAGACCGATGTGCTGCCCATTATTGAACTCATGTCTAACGACCCGCTGCGGCAGGCCGACTACCCTGAACCTCACGAAAATTCACCTGGGTATCTTCAAGCGTTCCAGGCCATCGATGCAGACCCGGCCCAGCTATTAGTCGCTGTCAAAGATTCGCGCCATGAACTGGTCGCGACCATGCAGCTAACGATTATTCCGGGCCTTTCCCGCGGTGGCACCACGCGCATGCTCATCGAAGCCGTCCAGGTGGATGAATCCCTGCGCGGCAAGGGAATAGGTTCGTCGATGATCTTATGGGCCATCGCCGAGGCACAACGTCGTGGGGCATCATTGGTCCAGCTAACCAGCGACAATACTCGTACACGAGCGCACCAGTTCTACGAACAACTTGGATTTACCGCTTCCCATACGGGCTTCAAGTTCAAGATATAACTCCTGAATTTATGTTGGCTCGTTTGGCAATCTGCGGCCATCTCGCACAGAGTGAGGTTGAGTCACTTGCCGCATAGGGATTAGCTAGTTACTGACGCAGGCCACGCGAACCGCAAAAGACTAGATCCACAAGGCTTACAAACGTTCCTTTAACCACTTGATCACCGCATCACCCTGTTGCTTTTGGAAGGCCCTGACGGTGGGTAGTCCGACTGGCGCAACAGTGCGTGCCACGTCGATAAAGTAACCGGCCAACCCAGCAAGTACCGCATCAACCTGCTGCGCGGTGGCTTCTGCGAAGACCGGATGGGTAGCAAGCACCGCTTCGGCGTTGAAGTTTGGATCAAATGCACGCACATTGACCAGAACACTCAGTGCATCAAACCAGCCAACGCCGATGCAGGCTCAGGGCCAATCCACAAGAATCGCTTGGTCCTGAGCAGTGATCAAGATGTTGTCGGCTCTAACATCGTTATGTACCAGGCACCGGCCATCGAGTTCTTCGATTCCCGTCGCGGCAAGGGATTCTAGCTCATCAAGTCTTTCAACAATCCAGGGATCACACGCTTCCGGAAGTAGCTCACGAACCCTTTTCCAGCCAGCAAAGGCTTCGGCTAATTCTTCCTTAAGCGTTGGCAACTCAAGCAAGGGGTGAGGGATTTGCACGTGTGCAAGCTTTTCCAAGGCATCGATAACCAAGGTAATTTCGTCGAGTTTCCAGGGTAGCTGCGGTGGTTGGCCTTCAATATCGGTGAGTACCAGGACCACCCAGTGCCCGTCATCATAATGGCCCATCAGTGGAGCTATGGGCAGGGTGGCAGGAAGATTCCCGGCGATGTGGGCTTCTTGCCGATGGATTTTCGGGGTGTCTTCATTTAACTCACGACTAACGGCTTTGACGAATGCCCGCTTCCCGGAACTCGTGAGCACCCGATCGGCAGTGCCCGGAGAAAAGCCACCTCGCTGACCCACAAATTGGACTACCTCAGAACCCAGGATGTCTTCCACTGCTGTACGCACGTGTATTGGCAAATCGAGCCATCCAATTCGAGTACTCCATGCTGGTTCCATGCCCATCATTCTTCCTGATCCATTTGGCGTAGCGGTTTTCAACACTCAGTTTTCGAGACACTCGTGTGAATACTTGGTAGCCGGGTTGTATCGGGTACCCCACGTTAATAAATCTGTCTCACAAGGCCATACATGCAATGCTAAAACCATGCCCCCTGCACAAAATGTTGTCCTCGTTCCAAGCCGATACGAAGAGTGGGCCGAGCTGGCACGCTCGATGATTACAACGTTGGAGGAACAAATACCCGATGCAGTGTTCGAACATATTGGTTCAACTTCGGTGCCGCAGTTACCTGCCAAGCCAGTGGTTGATCTCATGATCGGTGTGGAACCAGGAAGAATTTTGGAGGTTGCAAACCTGTTGGCCACCGTCGGGTTTGACCTCGAAGGTAAGTATGCACATCACAGCTGGCTGAGCTCCCCTTCACGTACGAACCGAGTATTTATCGTGCACGTGTTGGAAAAGTCGGGAACGGCATGGAATCGGCGAATCGTGTTTCGCGACTTATTACGCACCGATGATCAGGCACGGAATAAATATCTTGCCACTAAAGTTTCAGCTGCCGAAGCGACCGATAATTGGGATGACTATACCCAATCTAAGACTTCGGTGGTTATGGGGCTCTTAGAAGAAATTGGTCAATAAGCATTTGGTTGGAGATTTTGCCCGTTGAAGTTCCCCAGATGTCTCATGGGCGTGTGGTGCGTATGAGCAATGCTCGTACTAGGCAGAATTCGTACCTCATCTAGGAAGCTCGAACATGTCGTGGGGATCTTGTTACCGCCTTTGCTTGGGCCCGGCTCAAACCGACACGATTACCAAATCACTACTATTTTGATGGCTATGATCTGAACAGACCAACGCCGCATACTATGGCTACTGGCTCTAGCCAATGAGCTGAGGAGAAAGACCAATGACAAGCCCCGAGCTTCCCCTCTGGCCACTGCGTAGTGGTCCGCACCGGCAGTCAGAAGTTTCTGCGGTTATTGGATCCGGCGATGCGCTGTGGGAGCGAGCTGCTAGCGATGTGCTTTGTTGGAAAGTGAAAACATCTAGCGGTTTTAGAGTTAGTTCTTCGGCCACGGTCCAAGTCGGCGATAGGATCGAGGTTTATGCCGGGGCGCTTGGTATTCGAGTTGTAGAGCCCGTTGAAGTCCTCCAAGTTATCAAGACGCCAGATCGCGTGGGATTCTCCTATGGAACATTGCCCGGACATCCGGTTACCGGTGAAGAAGCATTTATTGTGGAGCGGTTCGGTAACGAAGTCAGACTGACGATCCGATCACTGACCAGTCCAAGCCCACAACAGCCTTGGCGCGCAATATTTCCCCTGCTCTTGGTGATTCAAAAGATTGTGCGCCGCAGATACTTACGGTCCTTGTCCTAAATAGGTTTGGCTGGCCCTATTTTCTTTCAGGCCAGCCAAACCGCAGGTAATACGCAACCGTACTGAGCGCTATGCTCCGATCAAGACCTTCTTCATATCCGCAAGATCAACGGTGCTATCGGCGAGCGCCGCAACTGCAGCATCATGGGTCACGATCACTACCGCACAATCCTTGAGTGCGACACGTAGGTCTGCAATCAGCTCGATTGCTTCATCGGCCCCGAGATGAGCTGTTGGCTCGTCAAGGAGCAGTACCTTGGAGCGGGCAACCAATGCTCGGGCAACTGCGAGTCGTTGGCGTTGTCCACCCGATAAGTGGTGTCCGCCCGAACCGATGCGCTCGTCGAGGCCCAAAGGCAGTGCTGCGTACCAGTCCCCCAATCCAACTTGGTTGATGACTGCGCATAGTTCGGTGTCGCTTGGTTGATCATCGAGGTTTCGGCCAAGTCCAAGGTTTGACCGAATGCTTGAGTCAAAGAGGTGTGCCTCTTGTGGGCACCACGAAATAGTTGCTAGGTCATCGTCCTGAGCCGCTGCCCATTCCCCTGTACCGAGTTTGATCTGCAGCGTGCCTGATTGTGGAGGCAAGGCACCGAGGAAGGTGGCGAGCATTGTCGATTTGCCCGACCCAGATTCTCCGGTGATTCCTACCCATGTACCGGATTCGACCGCGACGTGTGCGTTTCCAAAAACCGAGGTGTCCTGTGTCCAGCCCGCTGTAACGTTCTCCAACCTGATTGACACCGGTGTTTCGGTTTTCTCGACTGGTGTGGTTGCGGTGGTAGTTCCCTGTTCGGTGTTTTCGGCTTCTTCGAGATTGACCCAAACACGCTTGAGCACGTCATCGAGCTGTGGAAGCTGCTGCACCGAGGTGGCAGTGTTCGCGATGGGCTCCCCCAGAGCTAATAGCAACAGCCCGGCAACCGCAGCTGGTTCCCCCGCCCCGGTGGTTACTACTACTGCCATAACTGCGGCAAGGGCTGAGAGTAGTGCTGCTCCACCTTGGGCTAGCCCTGCTCCACGTGCCGAGGCACGCAATACGGCTGTGGCTTTGGCATCTTCTCGAGCGAAGACGCTAAGTGCTGTATCTAGGGCGTTGTTGGCGCGCAGGTCATTTGCGGCTCGTAGCAAGGTGGGGACTCTAAAGCCTAACCAGATCCGGTGCTCGCTCACCGCAATGGTTGCCCGCTTTTCAACAGCCAAGACCGCCAGGGGAAGCACCACGAGCGAAAGTACACCAAGTACTAAGGCAATCCAGAGTGCTTGCGGTGCCCAGAAGCCAATACCTATGGTGATAACAATCCAGGTAGCCACTCCCGCTACGGGCGGAACCAGCACGCGCGGTACCGCGTCGCGTACTTCATCAACCTCTGCGACGAGGTGACCCAATGCCGCACCCGAGCGGGTGATCTTTCCCCACATCTTCGGTTGGGCAACCAACGATTCCCAGAGTCGTTGGCGTAGGTTTCCGGAGAATCGGAGCACCGCGTCATGCACGCGAAGTTGTTCGGCATAGCGAAGTACCGAGCGGCCAACGCCGAAGGCGCGTACCCCCACGACTGCGACCATCAAGTGAAGCATGGGCGGTTGGTGGCTAGCTGTAACGATCAGCCACCCGGAGATTCCTGTGAGTCCCACTCCGAAGAGCGCCGAGAGCGTGGCAAGGAGTAGTCCTAGGCCCATACCACCGCGGAACCACGGCAGCGAACGCAAAATGGACCAGTGCGCAAGGGAACGTTTTCCAACTGGCCGCTGAGTTTCCTGTCCAGGGCTGGCTTCAATGCTAGAAATGTCGTTGGTCAGTGCCTGCGCCGAGGCGGTAGCTGCGGTGTTGGTGTGTTCTGTTCTTAGTGTTTTTGCCAAGGTACGATCATGTGTGGCAACGAGCAGTGCGTAGCGAGTGCTCAGGTCTTTCAATGCCGTGCGGATCTTGGTTGCCGATACTTCATCGAGGTGAGCCGTTGGCTCATCGGCAAGGACGAGTTTCAGCTGTGGGTCCACGGCCGCTCGGGCCAGAACTCTGGCGACCGCGACCCTACGCAGTTCGCCGGGGCTGCAATCTACAAGATTCCGTTCAAGTAAATGAACTATGTTCGCGTCGCTAGCGATCTGGAAGAGCTTCTGCGCGTTCAATGCCCCACCGGCGTGCAAGGCAATTTCTTCGCTAACGCTCTGTTCTGTGAATTGTGGGTGCTGGGAGATCCAGCCAACGCATTGATCCTTGACCAAAATCTGGCCCTGAATATTTTCTTTGTTGAGCTGGCCTAGTACGGCATGTAATAGTGTGCTTTTGCCGGTACCGCTTGCTCCATCAAGAATGTAGGTTTCACCGTGTGCCAGTGTCAGGTTCAGTTCGCTAATAACAGGTTCTGCACGGTCTTGATGACGAACCCTGAGATTACGAATCTCCAGCACGTTGGAACTATTGAGCGTGAAATCGGCGTGCTGTGGCTGAGTCTGCTGATGTGAGCCAATGATGGTTTCGCTACGTTCAAGTGCTTCGACGCCATCTTCTGATGCGTGGTAAGCGGCGCCAAGTTCTCGAAGTGGTAGGTAGGCTTCGGGAGCTAGGATCAACGCCAGCAAGCCCGCCTCGAGTCCCATGTGTCCGTAGACCAGTCGTACACCAATGAATACGGCAACAACTGCCACGGAAATCGTTGCAATAAGTTCCAAGGCCAAGCCGGATAGAAACGCGGTGCGCAAAGTTTTCATGGTGCCCTGGCGGTAATCTTCCGAGACCTTGACCAGGGCTTGCCCCTTGCCCTTGGCTCTACGCAAACCAATGAGTGCTGGTAGTCCCTGGGCTAGTTCCAGCAATTGGTTCGAAAGCTTATCGAGCCCCGCGGCAGCTGCCTTGACGCGCTCTACCGTATGTAAGCCAATCAGGATCATGAAGATGGGCACCAGTGGCAAGGTCAGCACAATGATCAGTGCCGAGACCCAGTCAGCTACCAAAACTCGAATGACGATCATCACCGGGATGATCGTTGCCGAAACTACTGCCGGAAGATACTTGGTGTAGTAGTTATCAAGCCCGTCTAGTCCACGACTTGCAAGTGCTGCCAAGGCACCGTGTTCCGGGCGGCCTTGTTCTGCAGTACCCGAGCCCTGCATGCCGGCTTCCATCAGACGCCCACGTAGGGTTTCCTTGGCACCGAGCCCTGCTCGCTGAGCAGCAAATTGGGTTCCCCAGACGGCCCCCGCACGTAAAAGCACGCCGCTGAGTCCAAGGACCAGTACACGCCGAACCTCGAGGTTCCCGGTTGCCGCAAGTTGTGAAATGCCGGTCGCCAGGGCATCGGCTATTAGCATCAGCCCAATGGCTTTGATTGCTGCTAGGCCGGCAAGCAGGGCAAGAACTGTCCGGGATCCGGTCCCTGCGGGAAGTACGGGTTTCATGAAGAATTTTGTTCTTTCATTTTGGCCCGCGTATCCGGGCAAACTTCCCGATACCCCGGTGGGGGGGGTATCGGGAAGTCATTGCAATTAGACGATTGACTGAACTACGTGCGCTTCTGGAATATGCGATTCCTTGATGCGCTTACGGAACACCCAATAGGACCATGACTGGTAGGCAAGAACCATGGGTACACCGAATGCGGCAACAATACTCATGAGTTTGAGCGTGTATGGCGTGGAGGATGCGTTGAACACCGTGAGGTTGTATGCCGCATCAATCGTGGAGGGCAGGACGTTCGGGTAGGCGGCAATGAAGATTGTCGCAACACCGGCAATCAGGAACACTCCGAGGGCTATAAAGGTGCGCACTTCTCGATTCTTCGTTGCTGCCTTCCATGCGAAGAGCAAGACGATCACTGCCAAGGCCAATGGAATCAGGGCGATTCCCGAGGCGTTGAGAATGACCACGGCGATGGCCCAGCCTGCCAACGGGAGCAGTGCTACAGGTAGCCAGCGTGCCAGCAATTTACCAGCCCGAACTCGGATATCACCATCTGTTTTCAGGGTGAGGAAGGCAAGCGCATGGATCAGGCAGAAGGCTACTACGCCAAGGCCACCGAGTACCGCGTACATATTAAACCAGGAGAATGCTCCACCAACACGGTCTCCATTGGCATTCAGCGGAAGGCCGGTGGTGCTCAAAGCGAGCATTGCACCAACACCGAATGCTGCAACGAATGAGCCAAGTGCGATGGCCCAGTCCCAGAAGTTCCGGGCGGCTTCGGTGCGGGACTTACCGCGGTATTCGAAAGAAACTGCGCGGAAGATCAGCGCGATCAACACCAGTACCAACGGAACGTAGAGTGCCGAGAACAGCGATGCGTACCAGTAAGGGAAAGCGGCAAAGGTTGCACCGCCCGCCGTCAGAAGCCAGACTTCGTTGCCGTCCCAGACCGGGCCAACGGTGTTGAGTAGGACTCGACGTTGTTTGTCGTTTTTTGCAAAGGTCTTCATAAGCATTCCGACGCCAAGGTCGAAACCCTCAAGGAAGAGGTAGCCGATCCAGAGTACGGCAATCAGGATGAACCACAGAGTGGGTAAGAAATCCACGTTTATTCCTCTCTTGAATCAGTGTCGTTAGTAAGCGAAGGAGAGCACGTCATCGTCTTTTTTGTGCTTATCGTCGGGATGTTCGGTGAGTTCTGGCATAGCTGATCCAACACCGCCACGGATGTAGCGGGTCAATAGGACGACCTCGACCACCAGCAGTACCGCGTAAACAAGCGTCAGTGCGATCAATGAGAAGAGCATCTCCCCCGCGCTGACTCCTGGGGAGACTGCGGCTGCTGTGTACATGAAGACTTGATCAATACCTTCAAAGCTGGGATTTGGTGCCACCACGAAGGGTTGACGTCCCATCTCGGTGAAGATCCAGCCTGCGGAGTTTGCCCCAAAGGGCGCGAGCATTCCAAAAAGGGCAAGGCGTGAGAGCCATTTGCTCTGCGGCACCGTTCCCTTGCGTGTCAGCCATAGGGCAACTCCCGCGGCTACCGCGGAGAGACCACCTAGGGTGATCATCAGACGGAACCCCCAGTAGGTGACGGCCATAACCGGTACATAGTCGATTTCTGTTCCGGCCCGGTCGCCATACATGGGGTCATTCGGAATATGGGTTCCGTATTTTTCCTGGTACTCAGGAACCAGGGTATTGACACCCTTGATTTCTGTAGTGAAATCATTGTGTGCCAAGAATGAAAGCAGGCCTGGAAGCTCCCAGACGGCAACCATGTCATCGCAGGTGGTTTTCCCCGGTGAGCTCAGATCACCAATGGAAAGGACAGAGAAGCCGGTGCCGTCATGGCAGGCGGCTTCGGCTGCGGCCATTTTCATTGGCTGCTGTTCAAACATGAGTTGTGCTTGGGCATGACCGGAGAAGGCGACGCCCAGGAAAGATACGAGTGCTACTGCCGAACCAATGCGCAGGGATTTGATCCAGACGTTGTAATCGGTCTTATCGCGATTTTTACCCAACGTAGCGCTCTCACCAATGATGACTCGACCGTTTGCATCAACGCTGTCGATCCCTGCACTGCGACGCTTGTAAAGGTGATACCAGGAGATGCCAAGCAGGAATCCGCCGGCCACCGCGAAGGCGCCAAAGATGGTGTGTGGGAAGGTAACCATTGCTGTGTTATTTGTAAACACGGCCCAGGCGTCGGTCATGACGGCGCGGCCGTCAACGATTTCGGTTCCGACCGGGTGCTGCATCCAGGAGTTGGCTACCAAAATGAAGTATGCCGACAGCGTGGCTGCAAGTGTTGCGCACCAAATGGTTGCCAGGTGGACGCGCTTGGGTAGCCGGTCCCAACCGAAGATCCATAATCCCAGGAAGGTAGATTCGACGAAGAACGCCAGCAAGGCTTCCATGGCAAGTGGTGCACCAAAGACGTCACCAACAAAGCGACTGTATTCACTCCAGGCCATACCGAATTGGAATTCTTGGACGATGCCCGTGGCGACACCCATGATGAAGTTAATGAGGAAAAGCTTTCCCCAGAACTTGGTCATGCGGAGGTATTCATCCTTGCCAGTCCGGTGCCAGGCTGTTTGCATCACCGCCACCACTATTCCCAGACCGATGGTCAGGGGAACCATGAGGAAGTGATAAACGGTGGTGATGCCAAATTGCCATCTGGCTATTTCGAGCGGGTCCACGACCGACCTTTCAACCATCATCAGTCCGGAACGTCCGGACCTGAGATCCAACTTCTACGTCTCGTAGAAGTTCATTTCTACCCACTGTAGAACATTTTCCTCAAACACTGTAAACTTGGGTTAGCGAAAGGTTCGAAACACCTGACGCCGAACACTGCGCATCATGCCGTGTTCATGTTTCGAATGTGTTAGGAAATTAGATTGGCCACTCTTGGCGACCTTGAACGATCAGTAATGGATCTTCTTTGGGACTCGGTACCCCCCCTCACGGCCAACGAACTACGCGATAAGCTCGCCGAACCCGGTGACGTCGCAGGTAAAGAACTTGCAGTGACCACGGTTCTCACCGTCCTTGCACGTTTAGAAAAAAAGGGCCTCGTTGCCCGCGAACGCGATATTCGTCCACACCGCTACACCTCGGTTACTAGCCGTGAAGAACACACAGTTGCTCTCATGAATGAAGCACTTGGCACCGTCTTGGATCGCGAAGCAGTGCTGGCACGATTCATTGGCGGCATATCCGCCGAAGAAGCGCAGTCATTGCGTCAACTTCTAGACTCGCCGCACAACGCCTAAGCGCTCCCCTAACGGCCGAGCGCGGTGCTGCTGACCTCATACATCTTGGCGGGCTTGGCCATCTTATTGGCATGGCCTATACCCGTCATGCTTTCGCGTGCCCGCTGGAGCACGCGTTCGCCATTTGCGGCAATGATTCTCTGGCAGTCGATCGCACTGGCAGGTGGCCTGTCGATGATCGGCGCACTGCTTTTTTGGGGGTTGAACCCCATGGGCAATACGCTCATCTCCTCGTTGATCTCGGGCGTAAAGCTCGTACTAGGTGACCCGAACGTCAATTCCCCAGGAACCGTACACATCTTTGCCTTGAGTACAGCGGCATTGCTGGGATTTCACCTGGTGCTGACATTGATTCGGGCGGCATGGCGAATTACCAGACAACGAGCCAAACACCGGCACATCCTCTCCCTCCTTTCGGAGAAATCCCCCACCGACCCAACAACGTTAGTTTTGGATCATGAAACGCCGGTAGCATACTGTTTGCCAAGTTTCAGTGGCTCTGTCACCGTTCTATCCCGTGGCCTCGTTAAACAACTGACCGAAGACGAGTTACGTGCGGTCATGGCCCACGAACGCGCCCACCTCGATCAGCGGCACGATCTATTGTTGCTGGCCTTTACCTCCTGGAATGATGCACTGCCTTGGCTCCCAACCTCAAAATTGTCCTTGGCTGCGGTTCAGGAGCTAGTCGAAATGCTTGCCGACGATGCCGCCTTACGCGAAGTTGAACCAAAGACGCTTTTGCGGGCCTTATTGACCGTGGCAACCGGGGCGCTTGGCGCACCCGCCACACCCAATGCCGCACTGCCCCCGGAGGGAGCCCCGGGAGGCCCCACCGAGGAGTTGTCATCACGCAGGCTCAAGCGCTTACTCACCGTTCAACCACAACTCGGTGGTGGCCTGCGCGCCACGATTATCGCAGGCGCCTTGTTCTTAATAGCTCTTCCTACCACGCTGGTTATTGTCCCCGGATTCTTTGAGTAGCCGCTAACTTCACTGCCGCGACACAGAATAGTTGCGAACCAACCGCGAACGACTCAAACGCAGTCTCAGTATTCGGCTCCGGAATCGAAGAATACCGATAATCCGCCGGAGAGCAAGAAGCCGCCCAAAAGAACTATGGCTACGGTAATGCATGAAATGGTCACAACCATTTTCTTATGCTCGGTCATTTGTTCCTTCTTATTTATTCTGCTGGATCATTTTTTGTACTCAAACGCGTACGACTAGCGGTTCCGCATGGTGCTTTCTCGGTACGTTCGAAGGGCATACCCAAGAAGCGTACTCAATACCCACGAGCACCGCTTATTTCATTCGTTCCTCTACGTTTCGCTGAGGCTTCCTCCACGAGTTAAAGCCTCGCCAGGATTTGTTTGAAACACTAAAGGTGTGGCAGATTTTCATCAGAAAACCTGCCACACCTTTAGTATTTTTCTAGAACCTAAGCGTCAATCCGGTCTCGTTCCAGCCCTTCGGCACCGGCGATAATGAATTCCTTACGTGGAGCCACGTCCGAGCCCATAAGCAAATCAAAAACACGCTCGGCACTTTCCGCTTGAGCCAGCCCCACACGACGCAGGGTGCGGTGACGCGGATCCATAGTGGTCTCAGCCAGCTGATCGGCATCCATCTCACCAAGACCCTTATAACGCTGCAATGGCTCCTTATAACGCTTCCCTGCAGCCGCAAGGGCATCAAGCACCTGATGCATCTCCGCTTCCGAGTAGGTGTAGATCATCTCGTTCGCTTTAGCTCCCGGGTTGATCACTTCAATACGATGCAATGGTGGCACCGCGGCATACACGCGGCCATGTTCAATCATCGGGCGCATGTACCGGAAGAACAAAGTGAGAAGCAGGGTACGAATATGTGCACCATCGACGTCGGCATCGGTCATCAGCACCACTTTGCCGTAACGAGCCGCCGAAATATCAAAGCTACGTCCCGATCCGGCACCAATCACCTGAATCATTGCCGCGCATTCGGCGTTCGAAAGCATATCGGCAACCGAAGCCTTCTGTACGTTCAGGATCTTGCCACGAATAGGCAGCAACGCTTGGAAGTCCGAGGAGCGCGCAAGCTTTGCAGTACCCAGGGCGCTGTCACCCTCGACGATAAATAGTTCGGAACGCGCAACATCATTGCTACGGCAATCTGCAAGCTTCGTTGGAAGCGATGAAGTCTCCAGCGCGTTCTTACGGCGCTGGGTTTCCTTATGCACGCGTGCCGAAACTCGCGACTTCATTTCGCTGACAATTTTTTCAAGTAGCATCGCTGCCTGAGTCTTGTCCCCGCGCGTTGTTGCATTGAGCTGCGCAGTGAGTGCCTTTTCAACAACCTTAGAAACAATTTGGCGCACCGCGGAGGTTCCCAAAATTTCCTTGGTCTGGCCTTCAAATTGCGGTTCGGCAAGGCGTACAGTAAGTACGGCTGTCAGCCCGGCGCTCACATCGTCTTTTTCGATCTTGTCATTACCGACCTTGAGCTTACGAGAGTTAGCTTCGATGACCTTGCGGAAAGTTTTGAGCAAAGCCTGCTCAAAACCCGTCTGGTGGGTTCCGCCCTTGGGCGTGGAAATAATGTTGACGAAGGTGCGCACACTGGTTTCATAACCAATTCCCCAGCGCAGGGCTAGGTCAACATCGCAGACTCGTTCAACGTCGGTAATCTTACTGTGACCTGATTCATCGATCACTGGAACCGATTCCTTGAACGTTCCCGAGCCATGGAAACGCCAAATGTCGGTTACTGCAGCATCGTTGGAAAGATACTCGACAAATTCGGAGATTCCACCATCGTGGTGGAATACCTCTTCAAAGCTTCCCTCGGCGCCTTCGGTATCGGGCAGTCGACGCTCATCACGCAGGGTAATTTTCAGCCCCGGCACCAAGAACGAGGTCTGCCGAGCACGGGTCTGCAGCTCGGTATAGGAAAATTTGGCATCCGGGGTGAAAATCTGGCGGTCAGCCCAGTAACGCACGCGCGTACCTGTAACTCCACGTTTGGCCTTACCCACAACATCAAGTACCGAAGCATCGGAGAACGGTTCAAAGGGTGCATCCGGTGTCGGCTTACCCGCATCCTTGAAACGTCCTGGCTCACCGCGACGGAACTGCATTCCATAGGTTTTGCCGCCGCGGTCCACCTGAACCTCAAGTCTGGAGGATAGTGCGTTCACTACCGAGGCACCAACACCGTGGAGTCCACCGGAAGCCGTGTAGGAGCCGCCACCAAATTTGCCACCGGCGTGAAGCTTGGTGAAAACCACCTCAACACCAGATAATCCGGTCTTGGGTTCGATATCTACGGGAATACCGCGACCGTCATCGTGAATTTCCACGGAGCCATCCGGATGCAAAATAATATTGATGCTCTGCCCATGACCGGCTAGGGCCTCGTCAACAGAGTTATCAATAATCTCCCACAGGCAGTGCATGAGTCCACGCGAGTCGGTGGAGCCGATGTACATGCCTGGGCGCTTGCGAACCGCCTCGAGACCCTCTAGGACAGAGAGGTGTCGAGCGTTGTAGTCATTGGTGATGGCCACGGTTTTAGTACTCCTCAAAAACGTCGGAACGACGCTATCCACAATAGTGCCCATCCCTGTCAATTCGCGTTTCGTAGCCCGTCAATGAGCCACAGCTCACCTGCCATGGGGCTACGCGGTGAGCGAAAGAGCGGATATTGGCGAAGAAAAACGGCAAATTACTGGTTGTATTAGGTACACATCAAAAGAAGGAGGTCATCATGACATCGACAACGGTAACCCGACAGTTGAATGCTCTCGATCGTTGCGACCGCTGCGGAGCACAAGCCTTTGTGCGTGCGGTACTGGAGACCTCCGGAGGCGAACTATTCTTCTGCGGTCACCATGCTCGCGCAGTTGAAGCAAAACTTCGCCCCTTGACCATTGAATGGCAAGACGAGACGGCTCGACTTTACGAAAAGCCTGTCTACGACGACGAGGACTAATCAGCGTCTTTAGCGGTAGTACCCGTTTCACCACTAAAGACTGTGTAGCAAAACAGGTTGGGCTCCGGCGAAAATCGCCGGAGCCCAACCTGTTTAATGCCTACGAATACCGCTGGGCTTAATGCGAAAACGCCGGTTGGGGATTTCCACATAATTGTTTGGAAACCACCAACCGGCGTTTTGGGTTTTAACTCTTAGTCGAGGTAGTCACGCAAGACCTGTGAGCGCGACGGGTGGCGCAGCTTCGACATGGTCTTTGATTCAATCTGGCGAATACGTTCACGGGTAACACCGTAAACCTTGCCAATCTCATCCAAGGTCTTGGGCTGACCATCGGTCAAACCAAAGCGCATTGCTACAACGCCAGCCTCGCGCTCGGAGAGCGTATCGAGAACCGAATGAAGTTGTTCCTGCAACAAGGTAAAGGAAACCGCATCCGCCGGAACTACTGCTTCGGAGTCTTCAATCAGGTCACCGAATTCCGAGTCTCCGTCCTCACCCAGCGGGGTGTGTAGGGAGATTGGCTCGCGACCGTACTTCTGGACCTCGACAACCTTTTCCGGGGTCATGTCCAATTCCTTGGCCAATTCTTCCGGGGTTGGTTCGCGACCCAAGTCCTGCAACATCTGGCGCTGGACGCGTGCAAGCTTGTTGATAACCTCAACCATGTGTACCGGAATACGAATGGTACGAGCCTGGTCGGCCATCGCACGGGTAATTGCCTGACGGATCCACCAAGTTGCGTAGGTGGAGAACTTAAAGCCCTTGGTGTAGTCGAACTTCTCAACTGCACGGATCAGGCCAAGGTTGCCTTCCTGGATCAAGTCAAGGAAGAGCATGCCACGCCCGGTGTAGCGCTTTGCAAGCGATACAACGAGTCGGAGGTTGGCTTCAAGAAGGTGGTTCTTGGCGATCTTTCCATCATGGATGATCTGCTCATAGTCCCAGCGCAAGCGCTTTTCCATCTTGCCGTCGTCAGCCATGAGCTTCTCATTGGCAAATAGACCAGCTTCGATGCGAAGCGCAAGATCGACTTCCTGCTCTGCATTAAGCAGAGCAACCTTACCGATCTGCTTCAGGTAGTCCTTGACCGGGTCTGCTGTGGCACCGGCGACCATGACCTGCTGCTGCGGGGCATCGTCTTCGTCTGCCGTGAGCACGAAGCCCTTGGAGTTTTCGTCACGCTTAGGTGCCGCCGGAGTCTCGTCAGCATCCTCGTCCAAGTCTGCTTCTTCGACTTCGGTCTCAACATCGGCCTTGACAGCCTTGGCACGGGACTTGGCCGGAGCCTTTTTTGCCGGAGCCTTCTTTGCAGGGGCCGCCTTGGCAGCCACTACCTTTGCCTCGGCAGCGTCCTCAGCCTGGCTATTGGTGGTCGTCTCAGAAGATGACACGAAATACCTTTCTCACGGTTCGTCCGCGATGCCACCTACCGGTAACACCACTATGACCCTGTCAAGTCCGCGTCCCACCTTTGAAGGCGAGTCGAGAAAAGAGGGTCTGCGTAATAGAACGCCCTAATCCCGCCATTTGTTCCCTTACGAGTTATCGAAGGGTACTGCCGCTAAGCAATGGATCACGAACCCAACCGGGTCTGCTGCTTAATAGTGTCTCACGTTTCACCGGCCGCAACTTGCACACACGGGCATTTTTGCCAAGAGATTTACCCGACAAAGCACTGTGTTTTCCGTCAAGCGCTCATTTGCCCGTCGAGTTTGCGATGCCAAGCCTTCACCGGATCCGCGACCCACAGTGGCATTTCCCCGGTTTCAAGTAGTCTCATGAGTAGTTGTGCCAAGCGATACTCGTTGTCAATCCGCAGTGCGGCCCTGAACAAGGCAAGCGCACTACTACCACGACCCTTGGCCCATTCAATCCATCCCAATAGACACAGCAGGGCAGCATGATCCGTACCCGCAGCAATACCTAACAGATCCCGGCAGATATACCAGAGCCGTTCCAAGCGTTCCCAATCTGGGCAGAGCTGCGAGGTTCCCAACAAGAACTCCGAGAAGTCTTGTGAAGCCTCACCGAATTCCGTGGCACGCAGGATCTCGTCCATAGCCGTAAATGCCGATTTCTCGCCCCGCCCTGCTAGATACGGGAGCAAATCACGCAATGTCTTATCGTGCAAAGAGGCAAGTAATGCTGCCGAAAGAGAGGCTTGGAAACGAATCTTCTTCTCCGCAATGGCTGGATCATCGCCGAGCAGATCGGCCCAAGAGGCAATCAAGGACTCCCTGCCGCCAAGCTCCGAAATTCCTTCAAGCTTCGCCTGAATCCCGTCCCGGATTATGTCCTTGTTCTCCCAGTCCTGCACTCCTCCCCCATCCCAAAGCTGGGTTGCGGGTGCCGAACCCGCCAACACCATGCGTAGGTGAGTTTCGGTCAAGGCAAGATCGGGAAGTGGGAAGCCTTCTGTGGGGCAGCATCTGGCGTCCATACAGAAATAGCTGTGCCAACGTTTGGTACCAACGTGCCAACCATCGCGCACTTTGAGCCCAGAAGCGGAGAAACTCGCTGCCAGATTTTTGAGCAATTCACCACGTGGTGGCCACTGTTGCGCATCGATCTGGGTAGCTCCGGTGTAAAACACAATGAACAATCCATCGGCGCGGGGAACCTTTTGAACGAGGTTTAGCATTTGGCGAACCCATAATTCTTCTTCAGACTTGCCGTGGCTGGCCAGGGGAAGGTCCACACGCAGGGTTGCACACAGTCCGGCTTGTTGCAGGATCAGTAGGACCACCGAATTGCGTGGATAGAACCCCAAGGCATGGGGAATGTAGGCGAGCACCTCGTCGGGGGTTGCCATGGAAAAATTAGGTGCGGAGGCTGAAGTAGTCATGTATCCGAGCATGCTTCGGTCGCGGGTCTAGATCTTGGTGCCCGCGACGGGCTGTGGATTCTCGAAAGCCCATACCGCAGCGAGCTAGCTGTGTGGGAAAGTCTCAGCGTGGCAAGACGCAATTATGCGTTGTCGTCCTCAATCGCATCCATATGATCAGGCTGAGCACTTTCGCCGCCCTGCGTGTCACGTGATTCCTGAGCCAAGGCAGCCTTTTTCTTACGCGCCTTGCTACGGGTAATGATCATGCCTGTAACACCGATGAGCATCACCAAAAATTGAAAGGATAGGGCAATTCTGAAGGCATCCAAGGTGTAGAGTTCGGTTCCCTGCCCGGCCATCTGTTGCTGCATATCCATCAGCCATCCAATGACGTATACAGAGACCAGCGCGGCCAAGAACCCGCCAACATTCACAATTCCTGTGGCGGTGCCTATGACGTGTGGAGGATTAAACGTTCTAACAAAATCGAACCCAATCATTGAAGCCGGCCCACCCACTGCCATGCATACGATCAGAATAGTCAGCATCCATACCGGGGTCTGACCGGGCCACAGAATAACTATCAGCCAGGTTGCAGCAATGGCACCAATAATCCCGAAGGCAATATTAGACCGTTGATTCGGGTAGCGGGCAACAGAGGCCCCAAGAATTGGTCCACAGACAATCGCAACGACGACAAAGATTGAAAGCAACCCGGAAGCCATGGTTGGGGAGACACCCTGGCCAGAAACCAAGAATGGGTATCCCCAGGTAAGCAAGAAAACGTTCACGGTGAACTGCGTGGTGAAGTGAGTCCAAAATCCCAATCGGGTACCGGGTTCTTTCCATGCCTGGGAAAGTAGGACCTTCACTTTGTGTGGGGCGGCCTTGGGCTTATCATTTTTCGGACCGTCGCTCACCAAAACCAGGGTCATGACCAACGCGAGCACAGAAAGCGCCGCGAGGCTAAGAAACGCTGGGGTCCAACTCCACAGGTGGAGTAGTGCAACAAAGGGAATGAGCGAAAGCAATTGACCCAGTTGACCCACCATGCCAGTGACCTGAGTGAGCATGGGAATTCGATAGCCGGAGAACCAATTGGGTAGCAACCTAATGACCGATACAAAGGTCATGGCATCCCCGGCACCAACAAAGAAACGCCCAACTAATCCGGCACTTACCGATCCGGCCATGGCAAGCAAGAGCTGCCCAATGATCATTAGCACGGCTCCGCCGGCAATCATTCTTCGAGGTCCCCACCGGTCAACAAGGATCCCTACGGGAATCTGCAGCCCGGCGTAAACCACGAGTTGCACCACGGAAAATGTGGCAAGGATAGAAGCTGTGGCGCTGAATCGTTCGGTAGCTTCAAGGCCAGCCACTCCAAAACTAGTGCGCTGAGTGACGGCGATGAGGTAGGCCCCAACGCTTGCACCCCAAACCAGCCAGGATCGTGCGGAATCCAGATGGGTCGATGCGTGCACTAGGAATCGGAAACGGCGGAACCGCCCTGATCATCCATTCCCGACAGGAAAGCTTCAACGGCGTTGGCTAACTCTTCCCCATCCGGAACTTCCGCGTCAATGCTTACCAAGAGGGAGCGACGCTCGGTCTCCGGGACGTGCTGATCAAAACGTGTCTCAAAATTTTCAACCATTTTTTGTACGTCGGGATTGCCCGATACCTGCTCCGCGATCTGGCTTTCAAGCCGACGACCCGCCTCCCGTAAACGGTCGGTAGGTAGCCCAAGTTCCATTGCGGCACCCACATATTCAAGGGCGCCTACCGCAACGTTCGGGTATTCAGCTTCGGAGAGGTAATGCGGAACGTGCATTGAGTAACCAACAGCATCATTGCCACGTTCGCTGAGTCGAATTTCAAGCAGGTTGACAAAGCTTGCCGGAAGTTCTGCAGTTGGCGCCCAACTAGAAATTCCTTCAACTAGGTCGGCGCGGTTACCGTGTGCAGTCACTCCCATGGGACGGGTATGTGGAACCGGCATTGGCATGGCCCCGAAGGAAACCGTGAGCTTTACATTGAATGCTTCAACGAGGGCTGTGATGGCACGAGTGACGCGTTCCCAGGCAAGATCAGGTTCCGGGCCGGTAAGGAAAAAGAAATCTTGATCCAGCCCATCGGTGAGCAAGTAGAGCTCGAGGCTCGGTGGCTGGTAAGCAGCAAAATGATCACCAAGGAATGAAATTTGCGGTCGGCGCTCGCGATAGTTGATCAATTGATCGGTGTCGAACGAGGCAATTAGGCGAGGGTTTAGCGAATCCAGGAGTTCGGTGCGCACTTGGGAGACCACATGCCCGGCATCAGCGTGTCCACGCATGCCAACGAGCAGATCCAGTCCTTGAAGTTTCGGTGCATCGAGATCGATGTCTTCAAACCTGATCAAGGATTGATAATCAAGCATTGCCGCTGCTCCTTTCAGGTTGCTGCCTAGCACCACCACACTCAGTAGCTGAGTTCTTAGCCCCCGTTACCTCGTGGGCAACAGTAAATTAAGCTCAAGCGTTGTTGGTGGCTGGGGAATTATTCCCTCTTGCCGGGTTTTCTACCGGCTACAGAAGGTTCAACCAACAGCAGGCGTGGTTTCTTCCCGTACGGCTTTCAATTCTAGGCCGTCTTGTCCCCAAATGCTGTGTGTGCTCCGTCTCAGGGATACGATCGATGAAGACCAATCAGTATTTGGTGTGCCCCAAACGGGCACTACCGGTACCGAAGAAGTTCGCCGGGGTGCAGCAAAACCCAAGATGCTCACCCACAAAATCTACAGAAACAGGAATCGTTCCGTGATCAACTCAAGCGATCTCAAGCTGACAGCCGTTTCCACAGACATCAAGCGCATCGGTGCAGACGCACTTGTCCTTGGTGTAGTGAAGGGCACCGATGGCCCCCAGCTGGTTGCCTCGCCCTTCAGCCCCAAGCTGACCGAATCGCTGCAGGCAACCCTCGCCCTACTCAATGCCACCGGCGCAGCCGATGAGCTGACCCGCCTTCCGGCAACAGATGAATCAAAGGCAACATTCCTTGCCTTTGTGGGCTTGGGTGCCTTCGAAGAAGCAACAATCACTGAGGAAGCATTGCGCCGCGGCGCCGGTGCGGCAACGCGTCAGCTCGCCGGAAACGCTACTGTGATCTTCGCGCTACCAACAGCAACCGTCGCACAGACCGGCGCAGTCGCCGAAGGCATCGCCATCGCAGCCTACGATTTCTCTAACCACCGCTCCACCCCAGCCAAGAAGCTGCCGCTGAGCGAAGGCATCATCGCAACGGCCGCCTCCGCGGACAAGGATCTGCCCGCAGCAATGAAGCGTGCAGCAGTACTTGGCCGCGCGGTCCGCGCAACCCGCGACCTTGTCAACACCGCCCCGAATGTTTTGTTCCCCGAGTCATTTGCCACTGCGGTGAAGGATTCGGTCAAGGGTTTGCCGTTGAAGGTCACGGTGCTCGATGACAAGAAGCTCGAAAAGGATGGCTACGGCGGTCTGATCGGTGTTGGTCGCGGTTCGGACCGTGGGCCACGTTTGGTCAAGGTCGAGTACTCCCCCGCCAAGGCCGCCAAGCACCTGGCCCTTGTGGGCAAGGGCATTACCTTTGATACCGGCGGCATCTCCATCAAGCCCGCGGCTGGCATGCACGCCATGAAGAACGATATGGCCGGTGCTGCAACGGTTCACCAGGCAATCGTTGCCATCTCCGAGCTTGGCCTACCAATCAAGGTCACTGCGTGGCTCTGCCTTGCAGAAAACATGCCAGGTGGCGGCTCCACCCGTCCGGGCGATGTCATCACCATGTTTGGTGGCAAGACCGTTGAGGTACTGAACACTGATGCCGAGGGTCGCTTGGTCATGGCAGATGGCCTAGTGGCAGCAAGTGCCGAGAAGCCGGATGCAATCATCGACGTGGCAACCTTGACCGGTGCACAGGTAGTGGCTTTGGGTACCCGCACCGCTGGCATCATGGGCGATGACACCCTGCGTGATGCTGTTGTAGCGGCCGCGGAGCGCGCCGGCGAAACAACCTGGGCTATGCCTATCCCCGAAGAACTGCGTCCGAGCTTGGACTCACAGGTCGCAGATCTTGCCAATATTGGTGAGCGCATGGGCGGCATGATGACGGCCGCAGCGTTCCTCGATGAATTCGTTGGCGAAGCCGATGGCGTAAAAATTCCGTGGGCCCACATGGATATTGCGGGTCCGGCCTTCAACGAAGGCGCACCTTATGGTTACACGCACAAGAATGCTACTGGCGCATCCGTACGCACACTGGTGGCATTGGCAGAGGACATGGTCAGCGCAAAGTAGCACTCTTTATACCTTAATACCCCTGACGCTTTTCTACTCTTTGTAGTAGAAAAGCGCGCGGATACGCGGTGGCGGCACATTTGATACCCAAAGGCGCCGCTACCGCTGTGCATCCGGTCACAACCGCATGCAATCTGCCACACCTCATGTGGCCGAGTGCGATTTGGGGGGCTAAGGTAATTCTGATAGATCACTAGTAATACAGTTTTTTGTGTCTCGTTATCCGGGACTTGAGAAACACACCCCCACACACCATGGCCGACCACTCACGTTGGCCACAACTCATAACGAGGGAGCGTTCACGTGGCCGAATCGGCAGCAACGCAAGAATTCGACATCCTCATTCTCGGCGGCGGATCCGCTGGCTACTCGGCAGCATTGCGCGCCGTTCAGCTGGGTTTCACCGTTGGTCTGATTGAGAAGGCCAAGGTCGGTGGCACTTGCCTGCACACCGGTTGCATCCCGACCAAGGCATACCTGCACTCGGCAGAATTGGCCGAGAATGCTCGCGAAGGTGCCAAGTACGGCATCAACACCACCCTTGAGTCAATCGACTTGGGTGCTGTGCGCAGCTACAAGGATGGAATCGTTGCCGGCAAGCACAAGGGCCTTTCGGGTCTGCTGAAGATGAAGAAGGTCACCGTTATCGAAGGTAACGGTCGCCTGGTTTCCCAGGACACCATCGACGTTGATGGAGTGCCTTACAAGGGCAAGAACATCATCTTGGCCACCGGTTCGGAGTCCAAGACCTTCGGTCTGGAAATCGGCGGACGCGTGCTTACCAGCACCGAAGCACTGAACATGGACACCTTGCCCAAGAGCGCCATCGTGCTCGGTGGCGGCGTCATTGGCGTCGAATTCGCTTCCGTCTGGAAGTCCTTCGGCGTCGAGGTC
Source organism: Arthrobacter sp. MYb227 (assembly GCF_002975435.1). Taxonomy (GTDB): domain Bacteria; phylum Actinomycetota; class Actinomycetes; order Actinomycetales; family Micrococcaceae; genus Paeniglutamicibacter. The sequence goes on from NZ_PCPT01000001.1 coordinate 136,583, forward strand.
ACCATCGTTGAGGGCCTGCCTTCGCTGGTTCCGAACGAAGATCCTGCAATCATCAAGGTTCTTGAACGTTCCTTCAAGAAGCGTGGCATCAAGTTCAACACCGGTGTCTTCTTCGAAAAGGTTGAGCAGGATGCCAACGGCGTCAAGGTCTCCCTGGCCGACGGCAAGACCCTCGAAGCAGACATCGTGCTCGTTGCAGTTGGCCGCGGCCCGGTCACCGCAAACCTTGGCTACGAAGAGCAGGGCATCCCGATGGATCGCGGCTTTGTACTTGCCAATGAGCGCTGCCACACCGGCGTGGGCAACATCTACGCCATCGGTGACATCGTCCCGGGCGTCCAGCTTGCACACCGCGGCTACCAGCACGGTATCTTCGTCGCCGAGGAAATCGGTGGCCTGAACCCGGTCATCGTCGAGGACATCAACATCCCGAAGGTCACCTTCTGCGAGCCGGAAATCGCTTCGGTTGGCTACTCCGAGCCTGCTGCCAAGGAAAAGTTTGGCGCAGATCAGATCGAGACCACCGAGTACAACCTTGCCGGCAACGGCAAGTCCTCGATCCTTGGCACAAGCGGCCTGATCAAGATGGTTCGCGTCAAGAACGGCCCAATCGTCGGCGTTCACGGCATTGGTGGCCGCATCGGTGAGCAAATCGGTGAAGCACAGCTGATCGTGAACTGGGAAGCCTACCCGGAGGATGTTGCTCAGCTCATCCACGCCCACCCGACACAGAACGAATCGCTCGGCGAGGCTGCCATGGCTTTGGCCGGCAAGCCGCTGCACGGTTAGTCACATTTAGCATGACCGGGCACGTTTACCCATGGGTAGACGTGCCCGGTGCACTAAGCTCGGAGGCAACGCCTCCCACGAGATGTGCGGGAAAACCCCGCTCGATCTCTCGCACACAAATTTAGTTTTTAGGAGAACGGGAACAAGATGTCTGAAACCGTGAACTTGCCCGCCCTGGGTGAAAGCGTCACCGAAGGCACCGTTACACGCTGGCTCAAGCAGGTTGGCGACCGCGTAGAGGTCGACGAGCCGTTGCTGGAAGTTTCGACCGACAAGGTCGACACCGAGATCCCGTCGCCGGTTGCCGGCGTTATCGAGGAGATCTTCGTAGCCGAAGACGAGACCGCCGATGTTGGAGCCGCACTGGTTCGCATTGGTGATGGCTCCGGCGCTGGCGCAGCCCCGGCAGCCGAGGCACCAGCAGCAGTCGAGGCTCCAGCCCCGGCAGCCGCCCCTGTCGTTGAAGCAGCACCAGTTGCAGCAGTCGCACCGGCAGCTCCGACCGCTGGCACCGAGATCACCCTGCCTGCTCTTGGCGAATCGGTCACCGAAGGCACCGTCACCCGCTGGCTTAAGGCAGTTGGCGACGACGTTGCAGTCGACGAGCCGCTGCTTGAGGTTTCCACCGACAAGGTCGACACCGAGGTTCCTTCCCCGGTTGCCGGCACCCTGCTGGAAATCCGTGTTGCCGAAGACGAGACCGCCGAAGTTGGCGCGGTTCTTGCCATCATCGGTGCAGCCGGCGCGGCAGCACCCGCCGCTCCACCTGCAGCACCTGCCGCTCCAGTTGCGACTCCGGCTCCGGCAGCCCCTGTTGCCGCTCCGGCACCAGTAGCGGCCCCGGTACCGGTAGCAGCACCCGCTCCGGTTGCAGCCGCAGCAGCTCCGACTGCTGGCAACGACGGCTACGTCACCCCGCTGGTTCGCCGCTTGGCAAACCAGAACAACGTTGACCTGTCCACCGTGACAGGCACCGGCGTTGGTGGCCGCATCCGCAAGCAGGATGTCGTCGACGCAGCAGCAGCCAAGACTGTTGCAGCCCCGGTTGCCGCAGCTCCGGCGGCAGCACCAGCTAAGGCAGCGGCACCAGTTGTTGCTTCCTCACTGCGTGGCACCGTTGAGAAGGCTCCGCGTATCCGCCAGGTTATCGCTCGCCGCATGCGCGAGTCGCTGGACGTTTCAACCCAGCTGACCCAGGTACACGAGGTCGACCTGACCCGCATCGTCAAGCTACGCACCGCGGCCAAGGATGCTTTCTTGGCAACTAACGGCACCAAGCTGACCTACCTGCCGTTCATTGCCAAGGCTGTTGCCGAGGCCTTGAAGCAGCACCCGAAGCTGAACGCCGAATACGATGAGGCCAAGCAGGAAATCACCTACCACAACGCCGAACACCTGGCGATTGCTGTAGACACCGATAAGGGTCTGCTGGTTCCGGTTATTTCCAACGCTGGGGATCTAAACCTTGCCGGCCTAGCCGGCAAGATCGCAGATGTCGCAAACCGCACCCGCACCAACAAGATTGGTCCGGACGAGCTTTCCGGCGGTACCTTCTCGATCACCAACATTGGTTCGGTTGGCGCATTGTTCGACACCCCGATCATCAACCAGCCACAGGTAGCAATCCTTGGCACCGGTGGAATCGTCAAGCGCGCAGTAGTGGTTACCGACGCAGATGGTGATGACACCATTGCCATCCGCCACATGATGTACCTGTCGCTGACCTACGATCACCGTTTGGTTGACGGCGCCGATGCAGGTCGCTTCCTGCAGACGCTGAAGGCACGCCTTGAAGAAGGCGCTTTCCAGGCAGACTTGGGTCTCTAAGACTCATCAAGCTAAACCTTGGGCGGTACTCCACGAGTGTGGGGTGCCGCCCAAGGCGTTAATTGGCGAGTTTTGCTTCCTTAAACATGTCATCGAACACTTTTGCTCCGGCGAATTCTACATGAGGTCGAATTTCCATTAGGCTGGTGCCATGACTTTCTTGCATGCATTCCTTGTTTTCCTGCACATTCTGGGTGCAGCAGCAATCTTTGGCGGCTGGCTCGCCAACTTCAAGACCCCAACGGTTACCCAATGGCAGTTCTACGGTGCCACTGCCCAGTTGGTCACCGGGCTGCTCCTGGTTGGTCTTGCCGAAATGACCAAGGGCGATGGTGGCGACGGCCTGAACCACATGAAGATCGCTGTCAAGCTCCTGCTGGCCATTGGTGTCTTCGTTGCAGCCTTGCTGGGCCGCAAGCGCGTCAAGGCAGGTCAGGAAGTACCTACCGGTCTCGCGCACGGCACCGGCGGTACCGCGCTGATCGCCATCGCCGTTGCAGCACTCTGGGTCTAAACCCTCGAGGGGCTATAACTTAGACACCTAACAACTTGTAAGGACTGTGTGTTTCCCGCGAGGGAAACACACAGTCCTTAGTCTTTAACCCGTCTCCCTCGCTCCCCTAGGCAGAGCGTCGGGGCAGTCATAGGATGGATTTGGGTGCCAAGATCACCTATCCGTTGCAATTTCCAAGGGAGTCATCATCATGGCTGTAACACGAAGCGCACGTACCCAATGGAGCGGAGACCTTGTCTCTGGCTCCGGTGAAACGACTTTTCAGACCTCAGGCATCGGCACCTTCCCCATTACGTGGCGAGCGCGGGCCGAGGTATCGGAGGGCAAGACGAGCCCCGAGGAGCTAATTGCTGCGGCCCATGCTTCGTGTTACAGCATGGCCTTGAGCAATATGCTCAAGGAAGCCGGCCACGTGGCCGAAACGTTAAATACCACCGCAGAGGTCGATTTTGATACCAGTGATGGAGCAAAAATTACCGAGATTCGGCTGACGCTAGTTGCCACGATTCCCGGCATCGAAGATGCTCAATTCCAAGAGCTTGCGGCAGCTGCCAAGGTCGGTTGCCCGGTCTCCGCTGCCTTGGCTGCCGTCCCGTCAATCACGCTCGATGCACGGCTAAGCTAAACATTTGTAATGCGCGGTGCGTCATGGATCTTCGCATCCAAGTAACACCGCGCACCTACGCTTTTGCGGGCCGCCGGTGCCCGGCTAGGCCGCGGCCTCCCCTGCAGTACTAACATTCCAGATCTTCCAAGTTCCCTGATACTGCCGCAGTTCAATGAGCACGCGTTGGCGTTGGGTCTTGTGTGAACTCAAGATCACGCGCCCAGAGTTGTCCTTGTAGTTATATTCATCCTGTGCGCTCAGTGCTTCAACAATGAGTGAGCTTGTCGCAGATGACGCGATGACCCGAGCCTCGCTCAGAACAGTTTTCAAGGAACCCAGTTTCAAGTTCTTTTGCTTCATCAGCGCGAGCATCTGGAGATCACGCTTCTGCGCCTCCGACCCCGGATAGTAGATTTGTTCCAATGCGGCAGACTGACCCGACATTAAGATGCGATCACGTTCAAGAGTTAGCCGTGCGGCAGCAAGCAAAACCTCCTCATCGGAGTTTGCACGCAATGGTGCGTCCTGACCGTTGGGGTTTGTTTCGGAGCTGTCTTCGGGTGTTAACGCGCTGGCCGCCACCTTTGGCTCACCGAGAAGAAGATTTTGAGCCGCGTATCCCCCGGTCAGGACCAAAGCCACGCCAAGTGCCACAGCGATTGTGAATTTTTTGCGCGAACCGGGCACGGAATGAATCTTGTGAGCATTGGCCCACTGTTGTTCATTTTCGGGCATTTCCTGAACATCCGGAGCTTGTGGCTGGCTTGCACGTTTGCCAAGCTTTTTGGCATGCCTTGTGGCTTTCCTATTCCCACGTTGGACACCTAGGTTAGCGATTCTAACTCTTAGGCTGCGGTGATCAACTTGTTTGGTGGTGAGCATGTGTTTCAGTGCCGCTGACGCAACCGCATCACCAAGTTCAACCGCAGTAGGTGTACCTGCCACAAAGATACGTTGGGTAAATTCTGCGGCGCTGGGGCGTAGTGCTGGATCGATGGCGAGAGCGTCCTCAAGCAATTGTGCAAATTCATCGTTTACCTCCGGAACCATGGCCCCGATGGGGATCCGATTCACCGTTGATGCAGGGGCCCGCCCGGTGAGTAAATACCAGGTACAGGCGGCTAGCGCATAGACATCGCGAGCAGGTTCCAAGATACCCAATGTTGCTGGATCACTAACTTCGGGAGCGCAAAAACCACTGGTCCCATAGTCGCTTTGGCTCTGTCCGCGCATTGTTTGGGTGCCAAAATCAGCAAGCTTGGGCTTGCCTTCTGCCGTAAATAGAATGTTCCGTGGACTGACATCTCCGTGTGTGATGCCGCGATCATGTAAGAACTCCAGAGCCTCCCCCAGAGGTGCAATCACCGTAAGCACTTCACCCACACTCATCGGGCCACGGGAGGCAACAACCGCGGCGGCGCTTCCCGCCGGACAGTATTCCATCACTAGTCCCGGGCCCTGCGAAGTCTGTACGAAAGCCACCTCTTCAACGAGAAATTCGTGACGCAGTTCCGGGGCGCGAATTCCAGTTCGGCGCAATGCTTCGTCATATCCAAGGGTCTTTAATACCAACTCATCCCCGGTTTTTGGGTCAATAATCACCCACACTGAACTGTTTCCACCGGCACCTAGGTATCGGTTGATGTCATATCCATCAATTTGCGGCTCTTCGCTACGCGTGTCATACGTTTCCATGTATTAGTTCTACGCTTCATAGAAATATTTGGCAGAAGATATACACAAGCAATATGACTTCGCGAATTCGAAGGCGTTTAGACAAAGGCGTACGGTATTGCCCATGAGCATTGAATTCGACCGCCTAGGTTTCTCACCCAACCTCGTCGACTATCAAGAAGCTTGGGATTTACAACGCCGGACACACGACGAAGTCGCAGCCGGCGAACGAGGACCCATCGTCTTTTTGTTGGAACACGAAAATGTGTATACGGCAGGACGGCGCACCGAAGCAATAGACCTTCCAACCGACGGCACACCAGTGGTCGATGTGGACCGCGGCGGAAAGCTCACCTGGCATGGCGCGGGTCAGCTGGTTGGCTACCCAATCGTGCGTTTACGGGACATGAAGGGTATTCGCGAGTACGTAGACATCTTAGAACAAGCCCTGATCAACTCTGCTGCAGCGTTCGGCGTTGAAACAGTACAAATCAAGGGACGTAGTGGCGTCTGGGTCAAAGGACTCAAAGGAGCCCAAGACCGCAAGCTCGCCGCCATCGGCATCCGGGTTGACCACGGAGTGACAATGCATGGCTTCGCCCTGAATTGTTCAAACGATTTCGCCCCCTTTGCCCAAATCATCCCCTGTGGGATTACCGACGCCGGGGTCACGAGCCTCAGCGCCGAAACTGGAACCACCATCACTCCAGCAGATGTCCTTGACCGCGTCGAAAAAGAACTCGAGACCCTCTTGAGTCCCGCCGTGGCATTGACCGCAACCACCCTAGAAGGAGCCACCCGATGAGCGCAGCACCCGAAGGTCGCCGCCTACTACGCATCGAACAACGCAACTCGGCAACCCCGGTTGAGCGTAAACCAGCTTGGATCAAGGCCAAGGTCAATATAGGTCCCGAGTATGTCGGGCTCAAAAAGCTTGTGAAGTCCGAGGGGCTAAATACCGTCTGCGAAGAAGCAGGCTGTCCCAATATCTTTGAATGTTGGGAAGACAAGGAAGCAACCTTCCTCATCGGCGGCTCCGAATGCACCCGCCGCTGCGATTTCTGTCAGATCGACACCGGCAAACCACAGGCCATCGACCGCGCCGAACCCTTCAAGGTCGCCATGAGCGTGAAGAAGATGGGCCTGCGCTATGCAACAGTCACCGGTGTGGCCCGCGATGACCTCGAAGACGAGGGCACCTGGCTTTACGCAGAAACCGTACGCCGCATCCACCAGCTGAATCCTGGCACCGGTGTTGAGCTACTGATCCCCGACTTCTCCGGCAAGCCGGAATACCTTGACGAGATCTGCGCCTCGGCCCCGGAAGTTTATGCACACAATCTTGAGACGGTCCCGCGCCTCTTCAAATCCATTCGTCCTGCTTTCCGCTACGAGCGCTCCCTTGATGTTATTTCGCAGGGTCGCGCCAACGGGATGATCACCAAATCCAACCTGATCTTGGGCATGGGTGAGACACGCGAAGAAATATCCGAAGCCATCAAGGACCTGGTCTCAGCTGGCTGCGACCTGCTGACCATCACTCAATACCTGCGCCCCACCGAGCGTCACCACCCGGTGGAGCGTTGGGTCAAACCACAGGAATTCGTTGAATTGCAGCAGGAGGCCGAGGAGCTTGGCATCCTGGGCGTCATGAGTGGCCCGTTGGTCCGCTCTTCGTACCGTGCCGGTCGTTTGTGGGCAGCCGCAATGCGCAAGAAGGGTCTCCCGATCCCAGAGGCACTTGCACACATCGAAAGCTCCGGTGACACGCGCCAGGAGGCCTCGTCACTGGTCGGCGCCTAGACTGACGCACAAGCGCGTGAATTACCTATGGTTGAAGGTGTGGGCAAAAGCCCACACTTTCAACCATAGGGTTGACGAGGTTTCGCGCGCCGAGCGGGCAGTGAGCACGGTGTTGTGTCACAAGATCAGACCCCGCCCCAGGCTTTGATTTCTTTTACTCCGGTTGCGCCTGTGGTAGTTGAGATCCAGGCTTCATCCAGCTATCGATCAACACCTTGAAACGGTTTATCAATCGCCCCATTCCTAAGCGCGCTCCAGCTATTAGCTCAATACCGATTCGGTGCAGCGTTGCTTCCAAGGCAGCAAATCGGGTAGGAATATTACTCGGCCGCGGGTCATCTCGCGATGGGACGGGCGCGCTTGCTAATACATAGTAGAATTGAATCACTATGGCCAAAAACACCGATAATGCCTCGAGCGAGGCTGCAAGCCCCAAGCGCGGACTCTTTTCGCGCAAGCCAAAGGCCGAGAAGGCCACCAAGGAACCAGGCCGGCTGAAACAGCTGGGCCAGGTCTTCCAGATGACCCGCAAAAACGACCCGATGGTCGTTTGGCTCATGCTTCTGGCAGCCCTAGGCATTATTGCAGTAGGCCTCATCATTGGCTTGCTCATCCAAAACTGGATCACCGCGGTACTGATCTCGATCCCTTTGGCATTGTTGGCAGCAACAATGATCCTTTCCCGCCGTGCCGAAAAGGCAGCCTTCGTACAACTTGAGGGTCGCCCCGGCGCTGCAGGTGCAGCAATGAGTGTGCTTCGCCGTGGCTGGATCCTCAAGGACGAACCAGTGGCCGTGAACCCTCGGACTAGGGACCTTGTGTTCCTCGCCATTGGCCGTGCTGGCGTGGTTCTGGTGACCGAAGGTCCAACCACCCGTGTACGCACGCTGGTAGACGCCGAGCGCAAGCGCATGGGTCGTGTACTTCCAAATGTTCCGATTCATGTCATCAATGCCGGTAGTGAAGAAGGCCAGACGCCTTTGGCACAGGTCGGCAAGGTCATGAAGAAGTACCCGAAGTCGATCACCAAACTTGAGGTTGGCGCCGTCGATAAGCGTTTGAGCACGCTAGGCAGCGCACGCTTGCCAATTCCCAAGGGGATTGATCCAAACCGCGCTCGTCCGGACCGCAAGTCATCACGTGGCCGCTAAGCAATAACTTCTCATTAAACGTCTGAGGGGCAGAACCACATGGTTCTGCCCCTCAGACGTTTAAGAACTATTCACCTAACAGGCGATGACGTCAGTTTAGATCCGCACCAAGATCGTCTTGCCAATGCGGTCGTGATATCCGCGCTGATCCGAATCACTCATGAGCGGTGGAACTACCAACAAGATCAGCAGCGTACGGATAATTCCGGTCAGCGGCTTGATGGCCTTACCGTCCATGCCCTGAACCTGCATACCGAAGATGCGGTGGCCAATTGAATGACCGGTGACGCCAACGGTGATCATTTGCATTGCCGCAAAAATGATTAGGTTTGCTGTGGGATCCGACTTGAAGAAGAACATGGAGATCAGCATCGCAATCCCCCAGTCAATCACTAGCGCCCCGATGCGGCGGCCAATACGGGCCACAGACCCGGGGCCGCTTTCGGGGCGTCCGAGCCGTTTGCCTGGCCATTCCTGGTTACTCAGTTGCGGCGGGCCTTCAAGCCACGAGCCAAAATCTTTTCTTTCCACACCCCTAAGACTACCGGGAGCACCCAAATCCTCCCCGAGAATCACAAAGTCTCACGCCCCATCCACCACTCTGTGATTCAGCTAACGCAATTATTGGCCATTGGCCCGGGTATGTAACGTACCCGAAACAATCGAGACACAGGAGAGTAACTCCTTGGGACTATGGTTGTTAAAGAAGGAAAGGCAAGGCTACGTTCTTAAGCCTTTCAACGACATCCCCCCAGTCGTCATCTAAGACATCAAACAGGAGTCCCTGACTATGTTCAAGAGTCCAGAAGAAGTAATCGCGTACATCGCTGAAGAAGACGTCAAATTCGTTGACATTCGCTTCACCGACATGCCCGGCGTTCAGCAGCACTTCAACGTCCCAGCACGCACGGTAGACGCCGATTTCTTCGTCAACGGCCAGCTCTTCGACGCTTCCTCAATTCGCGGCTTCGCCGGAATTGCCGACTCCGACATGCAGCTGATTCCGGATGTAAAGACCGGCTTCATCGATCCGTTCCGCTTGGAAAAGACCCTCGCATTCAATTTCTCGATCGTCAATGCACGCACCGGGGAACCGTACCACCGCGATCCGCGTGGCGTTGCGGAACGCGCAGAAGCCTTCTTGGCCTCCACGGGCATCGCGGATACAGCTTTCTTTGCACCGGAAGCCGAATTCTTCATCTTCGATAACGTGCAGTACGAATCAAAGCCACAGGGCTCCTTCTACAAAGTAGATTCCATCGAAGCACCATGGAACACCGGCAAGAAGGAAGAAGGCGGCAACCAGGGTTACAAGACCCCCTTCAAGGGCGGCTACTTCCCGGTCTCCCCCACCGACAAGCAGGCCGACCTGCGTGACGCCATCTGCCTGGAACTCGAAGCCGCAGGCCTCGAAGTTGAGCGCTCGCACCACGAGGTTGGTGCCGCCGGCCAGGCCGAAATCAACTACAAGTTCAACACGCTGACTCACTCGGCAGATGACCTGCTGAAGTTCAAGTACATCGTGAAGAACGTTGCAGATGCGTGGGGCAAGTCAGCAACCTTCATGCCTAAGCCAATCTTTGGTGACAACGGCTCGGGTATGCACTGCCACCAGTCGCTGTGGTCCAACGGAACACCATTGTTCTACGATGAGAAGGGCTACGCCGGTCTCTCGGATACCGCTCGCTGGTACATTGGCGGCCTGCTCAAGCACGCCTCGGCCGTTCTTGCCTTCACCAACCCCACAGTGAACTCCTACCGCCGCCTGGTCAAGGGCTACGAGGCACCGGTGAACATGGTGTACTCGCAGGGCAACCGCTCGGCAGGTATCCGTATCCCTGTCACCGGCTCAAACCCGAAGGCCAAGCGCATTGAATTCCGCGCACCGGATGCCGCATCCAACCCGTACCTTGCCTTCGCAGCACAGCTGATGGCAGGCCTTGACGGCATCAAGAACCGCATCGAGCCGGCAGACCCGATCGATAAGGACCTCTACGAGCTGCCGGCCGAGGAAGCCAAGGACATCCAGAAGGCTCCGGCGTCCTTGGAAGAGGCACTTGCGGCACTAGAAGAGGACTACGAGTTCTTGCTCGAAGGCGATGTGTTCACCGAGGACTTGATCCGCACCTGGATCGAATACAAGCGCGAATACGAAATCAAGCCGCTAGCACTGCGCCCGAACCCGTACGAATTCGAGCTGTACTACGGCTGTTAATAAGTACTCGTTGATCTCTCAGCAGATCAGCAAGGCATAGAGGGGTCCATGTGATCGCCGGTGGTTCAACAGAACCAACGCGAGCACATGGACCCCTCTGTCATGTCACCGTGTTTAGGTTTTCCTGCCGTAGCGCTGATGCACGGCTTGCCGGCTCACCCCAAGAGATAGCGCGATCGCTTCCCAAGGGAATCCTTCGGTTCTGGCCCTACGTACTAGTACCGCTTCGCGTTGGCGTGCCTCGCGCTGGGCAGCGGCAAGGGCACCAAGCGCGTCAAGCACTCCATCTTCATCTTGTCCAAGTTTTGTCTTTGTCATGAGTAGCTACTCCCTTCAAGTGTCAATTTATCTTGACAAATAAAGACGTGTCAATACTTATTGACACCACTTGGGGTAACTCCCAGTCGAAACCTAGCCAGCGATAGTCGTCAGCAGGAACGCGCAATCGGTTTCGGCAAGCACACCGTGCAGGGCATCAGGCAGCACATATAGTCCGCCGTGTGAGATAGTTACCGACTCCCCGTTCCAGCGCACAATTATGGTTCCACGCAGCACCAAAAGCGTTGCCGATTCGGGCTTCGGATGCTCGCTCAAGACTGCACCGGCGGTCATGGCCAAAAGTGTGTGCCGTAACCGTCCGTCTTTGAGCACAGCCACAGCGCTACGCCCGTTGGATGCCGCCTGCGCCTTGGTGAGTTCGCGGGTGACAAGATCATCGAGTTCTGCCTGAGTGATATGCATGGAAATACATCAACCTTTCATCATAAAAGCATCGGAGGGGTCCATCTGCATCAACTATGCACCTGAACCATAGTCTCGATCTTCAAAACCAAAGAAATACTTTTCAAAAACTGCCCGTGCCAGTCTTGTCGCCTTGAGGTAATCCCCCTCCATGACCGAAGCCTCTCCGGGTGGATAACCACACCAACGAGCCACCGCTTCCATGTCCCGCCACGAGTGTGGCAACACATCGGTGACACGCCCGGTACAAATAACTCCCGCACTACGTATCCGACTGGCTAACGCCCACGCATCATCAAGCACCATTACGTCATGTTCGGGAATCAAGCCGGCCTCGGCAATTGCGCTCAGCGCCGGCCGGGTGGAGGTGGTGCGCAGGGCAGGAATCGTTGCAGCATGCTGCAGTTGCAGTAACTGGACCAACCATTCAACATCGCTCAGTGATCCGCGCCCAAGTTTGAGATGCCGGGCCGGATCCGCGCCACGGGGCAAGCGCTCGGCTTCCACCCGCGCCTTGATCCTGCGGATTTCGCGTACCTGGTCTTCGTCAATGGGACTCTCATAACGCAACGGATTAACCATGGCCATGAAATCCTCGGCCAAAGCCTCCGAGCCCGCCATCGGAGCTGCCCGCAAGAGAGCTTGAATCTCCCACACATCGGACCACCGCTTGTAATATTCGCCATAGGCATCCATTGAACGCACCAACGGTCCACTCTTGCCTTCGGGGCGCAGCGAGGCATCGATCTCCAAGCGCGGCTCGGCCTGAATAGCCGGAGTCACCGCCTTGCCCAATAACGCTCCAATGGCAATGACGATTCGTTTGGCCTGTTCGGTAGCCGCCTGCGGATCTGCATCCTCAAGAACCCTCTGCACGAACATCACATCGGCATCCGAACAGTAACCGATTTCCCGGCCACCCTGACGCCCCATGGCAACCACCAAGATCTCACAGAGCTTAGGTGTTACCGCATATTCCTGGTCTTGAGACACCCGTAATGCGCCAAGCACCGCCGCCCTGTCGTTATCGGCTAGAGCCCTACCCACGCCGTCTTGATCAAGGACTTGCGCTCCGTCGGCAAGTGCAATGCGCAGCATTTCACGCCGCCGAATCACCCTGATGAGACGAATCGCGGGATCGGTCCCCAAATTCCGTTTAAGTTTTGAGGAAATTTCTGCCCACAAGGCCTCAAAACTCAAGGGTTCCAGATCCTTATCCGAGCCCAACCATGCAGTGGATTCGGGCGAGACTTCCAGTAGGTCAGTAATGAACCGTGAGTTCGAAAGAATCTTGCACAGTCGCTCGGCAGCCGCATTTGAATCCCGCAGCATGCCCAAATACCAGTGGGATTCCCCCAACGATTCGCTCAGCCGTCTAAAGCCCAATAGCCCGGCATCCGGATCAACACCCTCTGCTATCCAGCCGAGCAAGACGGGGAGTAACTGGCGTTGCAATGCAGCACGCCGTTTCACTCCCGAAGTCAACGCCTCAATATGCCGCATTGCAGCCTTGGGATCCACATAGCCTAGGGCACGCAATCGGGCCTGCGCCGCTTCCGGGCTCAGCCGAACTTCGGCACGCGAAAGGTTTGCTGAGGTACTCAACAGTGGACGGTAGAAAATCTTTTCATGCAGCAAACGTACCGTGCGCTTGGTTTCACCCCAGCGCTCCAATAGTTTTTTGGCACTGGCCAGCTCAACCCCCACGGTTGAGCGAACAGCACGAGCAAGAACTCGTTGGCCATACTCCTTGTGAGGCATCAGGTGGGTACGGCGCAAATGAACAAGCTGGATGCGATGCTCAAGGACACGTAAGAAACGATATGAATCATCAAATACCTGAGCATCATCGCGGCCTATATAACCGGCTGCGCTCAGTGCATTAATCGCCGTAGTCGTGGTGCGAACCCGAAGATTCTCGTCGACCCGGCCATGAACCAATTGCAATAACTGGACAGTAAATTCAACATCGCGCAGACCGCCGGGGCCCAACTTCAGCTGGCGGGGCAGCTCTTCTGGTTTAATGTTGGCGGTGACTCTGCGGCGCATCTTCTGCACCGATTCAACAAATCCTTCGCGCTCCGAGGAAGCCCAGATCATGGGTGCAACCATCGCTTCGTAGGCAGCACCCAGCTCTGGGTCCCCGGCAATGGCCCGAGCTTTAAGTAAAGCTTGAAACTCCCACGATGCGGCCCAGCGTTTGTAGTATGCGGCGTGCGATTCTAGGGTCCGTGATAAGGCGCCGTCCTTGCCCTCCGGGCGAAGATTTGCATCTACTTCCCAGAGACCCGGTTCGATACCCACCGAGTCGATGGCCTTAGATATTCCTGCTGCTAAAACTATGGCAATGCTCGATGCCTGTTGCTCATCAAGCTCCAGCGATTCATGAACATAAATGACATCCACATCCGAAACGTAGTTCAGCTCCGCTGCACCACATTTACCCATCCCAATAACTGCCAAACGAACCGCGGCAATCTCACGTGGATCAAATCGTTCGGCAGCTTCGAAACGGCTGATGGCAAGGGCCGCCTCGATCGCCGCCGCGGCTAGGTCGGCAAGTTCCCGGCCCACCGCTGGCATTGCATCAACTGCATTGGTAGCACCCAAGTCCCGGTGTGCCAACGAGAGTAGGGCAAACCGATAGCTTGCACGTAAGGCACGGTATGCCTCGGGTCCACCGCATGCAGCAACTGGAGCTGCGGTGCCCTGCGGGTCGGCACCCACCGCATTGAGCAGGGTCGCACGAAGTATCTGGGGTGCAACCGCTTGCATCCGCGCGGCCGGTGGGGTTTCAAACACGCTCAACGCTTCAGGTTCTCGGATCATGAAGGTTGCCAATGCATCGGATGCACCAAGAACTCGCAGGAATCCCGGAGCTACCAGCGGATTAGCGACAAGTGTTTTGGCAGCTGGTGCGTGTGGAATCAGGCGTATCAGCGAGAGTAAGGCCATGTCCGGGTCAGCGGCATTTGCGAGATCTTCGATCAGCGCGCCGAGGTCTATTCCGCTCAGCTCCTCGGCAGCTAGGAACCGTCGGGCACGTTCAAGATCATCAAAACCTGCGGAGATCAGTCGCCGCGTGGGATTCACTTAGCTACCCCTAAAGAATCCCGAGGTAACGGCGTAGCTCAAAGGGGCTCACGTTCTGCCGGTAGGCTTCCCATTCATCTCGCTTGTTGCGTAAGAATGAGTTGAATACCTGTTCGCCAAGGATTTCGGGCATCAGCTCGGATTCTTCCATGGCTCGGATTGCATCATGCAAGGACCCTGGCAGGGGGTCGTGTCCCGAGGCTCGGCGTTCGGCGCTGCTCAAACCCCAGACGTCGTCTTCTGCGTGTGGCTCGAGTTCGTAACCTTCTTGGATGCCCTTCAGTCCGGCACCCAAGAGGCATGCGTAGGCGAGGTATGGGTTGGTTGCCGAGTCGATGCCACGGTATTCAACACGTGCGCTTTGTCCCTTGCCGGGCTTATACAGCGGAACGCGCACCAGGGCCGAACGGTTGTTGTGCCCCCAAGACCTGTGGCTCGGGGCTTCCCCGCCACCCCACAGACGCTTGTAGGAGTTCACGAACTGGTTTGTCACTGCGGTGAATTCCGGTGCGTGGCGCAAGATTCCGGCAATGAATTGACGCGCGGTATCCGAAAGCTGGAACTCTCGTCCTGCTTCGAAGAATGCGTTGGTGTCCCCTTCAAAGAGGGAGAAGTGGGTGTGCATTCCCGAGCCGGGCTCATCGGAGAACGGCTTGGGCATGAAGGTGGCGTAGATCCCCTGTTGGATTGCCACTTCCTTGATCACCGTGCGGAAGGTCATCACGTTATCTGCTGTCTGCAGTGCATCTGCGTAACGCAGGTCAATTTCGTTTTGTCCCGGCCCATTTTCGTGATGTGAAAATTCAACCGAAATGCCCACTGATTCGAGCATGGTTACCGCAGTACGCCGGAAATCTTGGGCCACACCGCCTGTGACGTGGTCAAAGTATCCCGCACGATCCACGGGTACCGGATAGCCTTCTGGTCCAAGTTCACTGGACTTGAGCAAATAGAATTCGATTTCCGGGTGGGTGTAACAGGTGAATCCCATCTCCGAGGCAACGGCTAACTGTCGTTTGAGCACGTGGCGAGGGTCGGCAGCCGCAGGGAGCCCATCGGGTGTGAGGATGTCACAAAACATTCTTGAGGTGGGTTCTGTTTCACCGCGCCACGGCAGAATTTGGAATGTTGAGGGATCCGGTTGCAGGAGCATATCCGATTCATAGATCCTCGAGAGCCCCTCAATGGAGGAACCGTCAAAGCCCAGGCCTTCATCGAAGGCCCCCTCGACCTCTGCCGGCGCCAGGGCAACGGATTTTAGCGAACCGACAACGTCGGTAAACCATAGGCGAACGAATCGTACATCGCGCTCTTCGATGGTCCTGAGGACGAATTCCTGCTGGCGATCCACTGCGGGTTCCTTCCACAACAACTACATTTTTGTCGGCGGTAAGTTCCGCTTTACTCACTTTATACGCTTTTGCCCACATGACACGGTGCTACGTGTTGGAGCATTGTGCATTAGTCTCTTGCCCATGAGTGCTCATCCTTCACCAACACCAGAAACTAATGCTTCAACCCCCGTCAGTGTCGCACGCGTGCGCATCCATCATCTTCAAAAGGCTAAGGATGAGGGTCGCAAGTTTGCGATGCTCACCGCCTACGACACCATGATGGCTAACATCTTTGATGAGTCGGGGATCGAATTATTACTCGTGGGTGATTCCGCAGCCAATACTGTGCTCGGTTACACCTCAACCCTCCCGATCACCCTGGATGAAATGATTATGTTTTCCAAGGCGGTAACCTCCGGAGCTAAACGCGCGCTTGTGGTGTGCGACCTTCCGTTTGGTTCCTATGAAGTTTCCCCGCAACAGGCCGTGGCCTCCGCTGTGCGTTTGATGAAGGAGGGTGGTGCCCAAGCGGTGAAGCTTGAGGGCGGTGAGTTCTTTGTCCCCCATGTTCGTGCGTTGGTAGCTGCCGGCGTTCCCGTCATGGCGCACATTGGGTTCACTCCGCAGTCAGAACATGCACTGGGTGGATACCGGGTGCAGGGTCGAGGTGACGGGGCGGAACTTTTGATTACGGACGCTCAGGCACTTGAGGCAGCCGGCGCATTTGCCGTGCTCATGGAAATGGTTCCCACAGCCGCTGCCCAGCGCGTCGATGAAACGCTGCATGTACCGACTGTGGGCATTGGTGCCGGCGCGGTGACCACTGGCCAGGTACTGGTCTGGCAGGACATGCTGGGATTGGGATCCGGTAAAAGCGCACGCTTTGTCAAGAAATATGCAGACCTACGCTCGGTTGTTGCGCGGGCTGCTAGCGATTATCACAGTGACGTGCTCAATGGATCGTTCCCTGCTCACGAACACGAATTTGAAAACTAGCCGATCTTCTCGGTATTAGTCGTCGTCTTCGTCTTCGGCGTCCCACTGCTCGTTCCGTTCACGAACCTTTGTCATTGCCGCTTCGGCCTCAGCACGTGAATTATAGGGGCCTAGCAATTGGGACCAATCCGATTGTGGACCGGACTCTACGGTACCGGTGACGATGTTGAACCAATACTCGCCCTCGCCTGGGAGTGCTTCACTCATTTGTTTGCCCACCTTCCGCAGCTCATCTTCGTTAGACAGTGTCAACACTACAGCGCGTAGCTTGTTGTACGACCAAATTCCAGCTGCGGCAGGTGTCGGCAGACCGGGGTGCACCGCTAGACTAGGGCTTATGCCTCTTGCTTCAACTGCACCAGTCGGGTCCCTGAAACCCGGTATCCAGTCCCCAGAACGTCCAGTCCCCGCATCGATAGTGCGCCCAGAGTATGTGGGGCGCCCGGCGCCACGCAAATCCGATGCTTCGGAGGTCCGCAGCGCCGAAGTCATTGATAAAATGCGTATTGCCTCCAAGATTGCTGCTCAGGCGCTGGCCGAGGTTGGCAAGGCCGTGGTACCGGGGGTGACAACCGATGAGTTGGACCGAGTTGGGCATGAATTCCTTCTTGATCACAACGCATACCCATCAACTTTGGGTTACAGGGGTTTCCCCAAGTCACTGTGTGCCTCAATCAACGAGGTCATATGCCATGGAATTCCGGATAGCACTGTGGTTGAGGATGGCGACATCATCAACATTGATATCACCGCCTACATCGGTGGGGTCCACGGGGATACCAACGCGATGTTCCTCTGTGGTGACGTTGATGAGGAATCACGTCTGCTCGTTGAACGCACCGAGGAATCGTTGCGTCGCGCCATCAAATCGGTCATGCCAGGTCGGGAAATAAACGTCATAGGGCGAACAATTTCTGCTTACGCGAAAAGATTCGGTTATGGTGTTGTGCGGGACTTTACCGGCCATGGTGTCGGCGAATCATTCCACACGGGTTTGATCATCCCTCATTATGATGCGGCTCCTGCTTACAACAGGCTCATCGAACCGGGTATGACCTTTACCATCGAGCCGATGCTAACTCTTGGCAGCATCGAATGGGACATGTGGGATGACGGGTGGACAGCCACCACGAAGGACCGCAAACGCACCGCACAGTTTGAACATACTCTGCTCGTCAATGAGGACGGCGCCGAAATCCTCACCTTGCCATAGGGCAGGAAATATTACGCACGAGAGAGAACCTTCGATCAACATGTCTAAAACATCGCAGCAGCCCAATATTGCCATTGGTATCGACATTGGTGGCACGGGCATCAAGGGCGGCATTGTCGATCTTGACACCGGCACCCTGCTCGGCGAACGCCTCCGCATTGACACTCCAAAGCCGGCAACCCCGGCCGCGGTGGCAGAAGTTGTAGCCCAGATCGTCGAAGGACTCTCGGCCCGCCCCGAAGCTCCGGAAGCCAATAGCCCGGTGGGAGTGACCTTCCCGGCGATCATTCACCGCGGTGTTGCCCGTTCGGCGGCCAACGTTGATAAGTCATGGATTGGCACCGATGTTGATGGGCTGTTGACCGAACGCTTGGGTCGACCAGTTCACGTCATGAATGATGCAGATGCCGCTGGTTTGGCAGAGGTTCGTTACGGTGCAGGCAAGGGTGTTGATGGAACTGTTTTGGTGATTACCCTAGGCACTGGAATTGGCTCGGCACTGATCCATAATGGTGTGTTGGTTCCCAATATTGAACTTGGCCACCTTGAAATCGATTCCGCTGTTGCCGAGACTAAGGCCTCCGCTTCGGCGCGTGAACGCGATGATCTTTCATGGGATGAGTATGCCGCACGCCTTCAGCGTTTCTTCTCACATGTCGAATTTCTGATGTCACCATCACTCTTTGTCATTGGTGGCGGCATTTCAAAGCGTGCAGATGACTTTCTGCCAAAGATTTCAGTCAACACCCCAATGATTACTGCATCGTCAAAGAACAATGCGGGAATCGTTGGCTCGGCCCTTCAATCACTAATTTCCGAGCAATTGGCCGAGTAAGCTTCAAAGCAAAATGGTGGGGTTGGTTGGACTGAGCTCACGCTCGGTCCAACCAACCCCACCATTCTTTGATGCGTATTTCTATGGTCCTCTAGATCGCACCCAGAGGTCGCTGTTTACCAACCGGACGTGTTTCACGTTCCCTGCGTAGCGTGTCGATTGCTAGCTCAAAATCTTCAAGTGACTCAAAGTCCTGATAAACACTGGCAAAACGCAGGTAAGCAACCTCGTCCAGACGCTGTAGCGGAGCCAAAATGGCCAGCCCTACCTGGTGCGCATCAATTTCGGCGCTACCCGATGAACGTACTGCCTCTTCAACCTCTTGCGCAAGCATTGCAAGATCATCATCTGTGACGGGGCGGCCTTGGCAGGCTTTGCGCACACCATTGATGACCTTGGTTCGGCTAAATGGTTCGGCAGCACCTGAACGTTTGAGCACGTTCAGGCTTGCGGTTTCTGCAGTGGTGAAGCGGCGCCCACAGGCTGAGCACTGGCGTCGACGTCGAATCGCTGTGCCATCATCTGTCAGCCGGCTATCCACCACACGCGAATCGGTGTGCCTGCAATAAGGACAGTACACGGCACTCCTTCCTCGGAAAATTGACCGGAGCACAATAGTGCTCCGGTTCAGTTTAGAACTACATATGGCCTAATCACAACATTGTCATTACCATATGTTGTGGTTTGCAACACGTTGCGGCGCTTGGGTGATATGTTAGCGAGCTCTTTAGTTGAAGCGTATTGCTACAGCGTCTCCGTGCGCCGGAAGATCTTCGGCGTTTGCAAGGGCAATCACGTGTCCAGCAACTTCATTGAGCGCCGTGCGGTCATAATCAATGATCTGGATGGCCTTGAGGAACGTGTTGACATTCAAGCCGGATGCAAATGCCGCAGTTCCACTGGTGGGAAGCACGTGGTTGGATCCTGCGCAGTAGTCCCCCAGACTCACCGGTGCATTTGAGCCAACAAAGATGGCACCTGCGGCGGTGATCAGGGAAGCCACCTCGGCCGCTTCTTCTGTGTGAATTTCTAGGTGCTCGGCCGCGTAAACATTGCACACTGAAATTCCTGCTTCGAGCCCATCAACAAGGATGATAGCCGACTGTTTTCCGGAAAGAGCTATACGCACCCGCTCCGAGTGCTTTGTTGTATTGCACTGGTTTTCAAGTGCCTCACGAACCAGCTGTGCCAACTCGGGGGAATCAGTGATCAGCACCGCCGCGGCATTGGGATCGTGCTCGGCCTGAGAGATCATATCCGCCGCAATAAAGTCCGGGTTTGCACTCCCGTCCGCCAGGATAGCGATTTCGGTGGGGCCGGCCTCTGCATCGATTCCGACAACGCCTTTGACCAGACGCTTGGCTGTTGCAACAAAAAGGTTGCCGGGACCTGTCACTACATCAACGGGTTCGATGGCCAACGCGATGTCTTCACCCGGTGCCACCGGCACTCCGTATGCGAATGCGGCAATCGCCTGGGCACCGCCCATGGCGTGGACTTCTTCCACGCCGAGCAGCTGCGCCGCGGCGAGGATGGTTGGGTGCGGTAACCCACCAAATTCTTTTTGCGGTGGTGAGGCAATAGCCAGAGAGCCAACGCCAGCGGCAAGAGCAGGAACAGCATTCATGATAACCGAGCTTGGGTAGACGGCAAGGCCACCGGGAACATATAGACCTACTCGGCGCACAGGAACCCAGCGCTGGGTTACCGTAGCACCGACCCCATAGCTGACCTCGGTTGCCGCCGGCACCTGTGCTGCAGCAAATTTGCGTGCCCGCGCAATTGATTCTTCAAGCCCTGCCCTAATCTCGGGGTCAAGATTTGCCAGTGCGTCGGTCATGGCTTGGGCGGGAACTCGCGTATGAGTCTGGGTGACGCCATCAAAACGTGCGGCAAGATCGCACAGTGCAGCAAAGCCTTCGGTGCGCACTCGGGAGATAATCTCCTCAACTGTTTCTGCTGCCGTGGCAAAGTTGAGTTCCGGACGCGGTAAGACGGCTTTGAGACCGGCATGGTCTAGAGCTGCACCCCGCAGGTCAAGGGTTTGTAGCTCGGAAAAGGTCTGGGGGCTGGCATTGCTAGTCACAGTCCTAGTTTATAGGTAGGCCCGCCCCACGCGATGATCGGTGAAGTCGCCGGCACTTAATATATTGTTCTCAGAGCAGTTCCGGTGGCCCATTCCAGGTTTCGACTCGGTCCAGTACTCTACAAGTGGCAACCGGAAAATATTGTGAAGGGAAACACTCCTCTATGGCACAGGCGTATGGACACATCGAAGAACTCGAGTCGGGACTGCGTGTTGTTGTTGAGCGCACTCTTCCCTACAGCGTTGAGGAAATCTGGGCGGCATTCACTACCCCGGCAGGCCTCAAGAAGTGGATTGGTATTTTACGTGGCAGCCAAGCGTCAGCAAACTTAAGCTTTGCCATGGTTGATCAGGGGAAGGAAGCCAATCCAGCAACTGTGAACATTCATCGCTGTCGCGCGCCTTATGACCTCTCGCTGAGTACCGAGAGCGAGTACGGGAATTGGCATCTCGGTATCCAGCTTTCCCGCCGCGGCGAGGAAAGTTCCCT
The DNA here is from genome assembly GCF_002975435.1 of Arthrobacter sp. MYb227. Lineage (GTDB taxonomy): Bacteria > Actinomycetota > Actinomycetes > Actinomycetales > Micrococcaceae > Paeniglutamicibacter. The sequence continues at coordinate 157,951 of NZ_PCPT01000001.1, forward strand.
TAAATTTTTCCATGATTTGGGTGCGTCCGATGATCCACGCAATATTGGACCCGGCTGGGAATACTATATGGAACGAGTCATCTTGGCGCTAGGAAACAAGAGTGTTGATGCACTGGTATGGGATGATTTCTACCCGGCTCTTGCCGGGCATTACACGCCGAAATCACCTGAGAAGTAACTTCCGCATACTTCTCTTTCAACGCTGAGATAGCCAATGGGGTGGCCGTCGGTATTTCTCTTGAGAGAAAATCGCTGCCATCCCATTGACTATGCTTCAAATGCCCTTAGCCATCAAGGCAGGTTGGACCCAAAAGTACCTTCAGGTCACCAAAGAGAGCGGAGTTTGGTGTCACTCGATAGTTCAAACCCAAACCCATTAATGTCATGCCGCGCGGGCCTGATAGCTTCACTCGCACTTCGGTGGTTCCCTGATGCACACGCAGCACATCGCCCAGGGCCGAGATCACGTCTTCGGTAGCCTTGTGGTGCTGCATGGATATGACCACCGGGCCGCTGACTCCATCTTCACTGATTTCCGGAACCGTGAGCTCCTGCGCGTTGAGGGTAATTGAACCATCATCGCGCTTCTGTACGCGCCCCTTGACCACGACAATCAAGTCCTCGGCCAGCACGTTGGCAATTGGTGCATAGGCATTACCGAAGAACATCGTTTCCATGGAACCGGAAAGATCTTCGATCTCACAGCGCGCATAGGGGTTACCAGATTTTTTGGCGATGCGTCGTTGCAAGGAAGTGATCATTCCGCAAATGGTGACGGTATGTCCGTCTTGCGGCCCATCATCCGAGAGCACCTGGGTCACTGACATATCTGCGTTTTGTTCCAGCATCCCACCAAGCCCCTTGAGCGGGTGGTCCGAAACATAAAGGCCGAGCATGTCTCGCTCGAAAGCGAGCTTGTCTTTCTTCTCCCAGTCGGGCATGTCAGGAACTGCAACGGTCATACTAGATGCCGCGTCTGGATCTTCAATGGCACTGAACAGGTCAAATTGGTTGGCTGCCTCATTGCGCTTTACCGCAATGACCGAGTCAACTGCCTCTTCGTGAATCGCTACCAGAGCGCGTCGAGCATGACCCATCGAGTCAAAGGCACCCGCCTTGATCAGGGATTCGATGGTTCGCTTGTTGCAGACCACCGCCGGAACCTTTTGCAAGAAATCAGCAAAGTTTTCAAACTTCCCCTTTTCCGCGCGCGCATCAACCAAGGCGTTAACGACATTGGCACCCACGTTTCGAATGGCACCCATACCGAAACGAATATCTGTCCCCACAGGTGTGAAGTTCAGTGATGATTCGTTCACATCCGGGGCCAACACGGTGATTCCCATGTGTCGACATTCGTTAAGGTACATGGCCGTCTTGTCCTTGTCGTCCGCCACCGAGGTGAGCAACGCGGCCATGTATTCGGACGGGTAGTGGTTCTTGAGGTAAGCGGTCCAGTAGGAGATGACTCCATAGGCTGCCGAGTGAGCCTTGTTAAAGGCATAGTCGGAGAACGGAAGCAAGATATCCCAAAGGGCCTTGACGGCCTCCATGGTGTACCCGTTATCGATCATGCCCTGAGAGAAGCCGGCGAACTGCTTGTCCAGCTCGGATTTCTTCTTCTTGCCCATGGCGCGGCGCAGGATATCTGCCTGGCCCAACGAGAAGCCTGCAAGCTTCTGAGCAATGGACATGACCTGCTCCTGGTACACGATCAGGCCGTAGGTGCCGCCGAGGATTTCCTGTAGAGGTTCCTCCAGGGTCGGGTGAATCGGTGTTTCTTCCTGAAGCTTGTTCTTGCGCAACGCATAGTTGTTGTGCGAGTTCGCGCCCATTGGCCCCGGGCGGTAGAGCGCCAGCACCGCGGAGATGTCCTCGAAGTTATCCGGGCGCATGAGCTTGAGCAGCGAGCGCATGGGCCCGCCATCAAGCTGGAACACGCCAAGGGTGTCGCCGCGGGCCATCAGTTCGTAGGCGCCCGGATCGTCCAGATCTAGGCGCTCTAGGTCCAGGTCGACTCCCTGGTTGGCTTTCATATTCTCTAGGGCATCGGAAATGATCGTCAGGTTGCGCAACCCCAAAAAGTCCATCTTGATTAGCCCCAGGCCTTCACAGGTTGGGTAATCGAACTGGGTGATGACCTGTCCATCCTGAATGCGTCGCATGATCGGGATGACATCAATGATCGGGTCAGAACTCATGATCACACCTGCGGCGTGCACGCCCCACTGGCGTTTCAGGCCTTCTAGGCCCTTGGCAGTCTCAAAGACTCGTGCGGCTTCCGGGTCGGTGGCAACCAGCTGACGGAAGTCCCCTGCTTCTGAATAACGCTTGGATTTGGGGTTTTCAATGTCGTTAAGCTCGATATCCTTGGCCATCACTGCAGGTGGGAGCGCTTTAGTGAGGGATTCACCCATAGAGTATGGGTAGCCAAGCACACGCGAGGAGTCTTTGAGCGCTTGCTTGGTCTTGATCGAGCCATAGGTCACGATCATTGAGACACGTTCATCACCGTATTTCTCGGTCACATATCTAATGACTTCCGAGCGGCGCCTATCATCGAAGTCCACGTCGAAGTCGGGCATTGAAACACGTTCCGGGTTCAGGAAGCGTTCAAAGATCAGTCCGTGGTGCAGTGGGTCCAGGTCGGTAATGCGCATGGCGTAGGCGACCATGGAACCGGCACCCGAGCCACGTCCCGGTCCAACGCGGATACCGTTATCCTTTGACCAGTTAATAAAGTCGGCAACCACTAGGAAGTAGCCGGGGAAGCCCATCTTGATGATGACATCAAGTTCATAGTCGGCTTGCTTGCGTACAGCATCGGAGATGCCGTTGGGGTAACGGTAGTGAAGTCCCGAGTTGACTTCCTTGATCAGCCAGCTTGTCTCGTCTTCACCCTCCGGGCAGGGGAAGCGTGGCATGTAGTTGGCGTTTGTATCAAAGGAAACCTCAGCACGTTCGGCAATGACAAGAGTGTTATCGCAGGCTTCTGGCATCTCACGGAAAAGATGGCGCATTTCCTGTGGGGATTTTAGGTAATAGCCGGAGCCGGAGAAAGCAAAGCGTGAACCGCCCTGATCATAGGTTGGTTCATCAAGTGTGGAGCCGGAGTTGATGGCAAGCAAGGCTTCGTGTGCTGAGGCGTCATGCTCGTGGGTGTAGTGCAGGTCGTTGGTGGCAACCAACGGAATATTGAGCTCCTTGGAAATACGCAATAGGTCATGGGTAACCCGACGTTCAATTTCCAGGCCGTGGTCCATAATCTCGCAGTAATAGTTTTCCTTACCAAAGAGATCCTGGAATTCCGCTGCGGCTGCCTTGGCTTCGTTGTACTGGCCTAGTCGAAGCTTGGTTTGTACTTCACCTGAGGGACAACCGGTGGTTGCAATGATCCCCTCGTGATACGTGTTTAGCAGGTCCCGATCTAGGCGTGGGTACTTTCCAAATACAGAATCTAGGGAGGCCAGGGAGGATGCCTTGAACAGGTTTTTCATGCCGGTGTTGTTGTAGCTCAGCAACGTCATGTGGGTATATAGCCCACCACCCGAGACATCGTCGCGGCGTTGCGATTCTTCGGTTCGCCATTTCACGCGGGTCTTATCATCGCGTGCTGTACCCGGAGTTACATAGGCTTCAATTCCAATGATGGGCTTGACGCCTGCTTGGGTTGCCTTGTTCCAGAAATCGAAGGCACCAAAAAGATAACCATGATCTGTTGTTGCCAAGGCATTCATGCCCAGGCGGTTTGTCTCTTCAAAGAGTTCGGTTAGACGTGCAGCACCGTCAAGCATTGAGTATTCGGTGTGCGTATGAAGGTGTACGAATCCATCGCGATTAGAGCTAGCCACCGACCCAGTCTAGGCGGTTTTTATGAGTGTTGCCGGAAGTCCGTTGGGGATGTGAAAAGCGGCACCTACCCTGCGAGGGTGGGTGCCGCTTCTTGCCATTATTAGAACTGTCCGTCACGCAACATTTCTAATGCATTATTCAGGTCAATCGGGTAGCTACTGGTGTATTCGACCCATTCGCCACTGACCGGGTGGAAAAACCCAAGGCGTTGGGCGTGCAACCATTGGCGTGTTAAGCCCAGTGCCGCAGCGAGCTTCGGGTCAGCACCATAGGTCTGATCTCCCACGCAGGGGTGTCGTAGAGCGGAGAAGTGCACTCGAATTTGGTGTGTGCGCCCGGTTTCAAGATTCACTTCAACCAGGGAGGCACGTCCGAACGCTTCGATGACCTTGTAATGAGTGACGGAGGGGCGGCCGTCTTCGATGACGGCAAATTTCCAGTCGTGCCCCGGGTGCCTACCCAGTGGGGCATCGATGGTTCCCTCGAGCGGATCGGGAAGACCCTGGATGACGGCGTGGTAAATCTTCTTCGGAGTACGTTCCTTGAACGCACGCTTCAGCGCCGTATAGGCGCGCTCGGTCTTTGCCACCACCATCAGCCCGCTGGTTCCTACATCGAGCCTGTGCACGATTCCCTGTCGTTCAGCAGAACCCGAAGTTGAGATCCGGTAGCCTGCTGCGATCAATGCACCAACTACGGTTGGCCCTACCCAGCCCGGGGATGGATGTGCTGCCACGCCCACCGGTTTGTCGATAACAACATATTCGTCATCGTCGGCAATAATTTTGAGGTCTTCCACGAGTTCCACCCTGATCTCTAATGGATCCGGACGAACCGGAAGATAAACATCGATCTGTTCCCCGGCCAGCACCTTGCGCGATTTGCCCAGTGGTTTTCCGGCACTTGTTACATTGCCTTCGGTACACAGCAAAGCGGCTTGCGCACGGGATAGTTCAAGACGGTCGGCAAGAAACGCATCGGTACGCTGCTTTGCTTCATCTAAGAGAACGACTAATGATTCGCTGCGTCCCTGGTTCAATCTTGCTCCGGGTCTTCGGTGTGATTCTTCTGAATATTTTTTGGGGTTTTGCTGTGCACTACTTTTGTTCCATCAACTTCATGGCCGGTAAAGAGCAATAAGCAGATCCCGATCATCGAACTGACGATGAAAATGTCCGCAACATTGAATATCGCAAAGTTTGGTAGCGCAATGAAGTCAACGACGTGACCGTGGCCAAAGGCAGGGGGGCGGAAAAGCCTATCGGTGAGGTTTCCTGCGACTCCACCCATGAGTCCACCCAGCGCAAGTGCCCAACGCCACGAAGCAATTTTGCGGACCAAGAAGATGGCTACGTAAAGTAGCACTGCTGCTTGGATGATTGTAAAGATCCAGGTGACCGACTCACCCATGGAAAATGCCGCACCGGAGTTCTTGATGTAAAACCAGCGCAAGAGTGGGGGCCACACGTCAATGACTTGGCCCTCAAACATCTGTGTTTCAACGATGCGTTTGGTAATTTGGTCCATCAGCAAGGCAAATATAGCCAAGCTGATGGTCACCAGAACCAAGACCCTCGTATTACGGACCTTAGGTGTTACCGCCGGGGTGTCCTGCGGTACTGGTGATACGGAGCTGTTTTCCATCATGTCCTTTAACACATTGTTGGCGGCCGGGAAATCCCGACCGCCAACAATCCTAAGCCATCAATTTGTGAGGCAAGTAGCGGCAGATTAGCCGTTGTCCTTGGATTCTGCAGTATCCATGGAACCCTTGGCCTCAAGATCGCGTAGCTGACCTTCAATGTAGGTCTTCAGGCGAGCACGGTAATCGCGCTCGAAACCACGCAGCTGCTCGACCTTGCGCTCGAGAACAGTCTTCTGCTGCTCGAGTGCCGAAAGGGTCTTGCGGCTCTTTTCCTCGGCGTCGGATACAAGGCTGTTGGCCTCGACCTGTGCCTCGGCAATAATCTTGTCGCGCTGTTCAACACCTGCTGAGACGTATTCGTCGTGTAGGCGCTGTGCCATGGCGAGAACGCCGGCTGCCGATTCGGCAGTTGACGTCGTTGCTGCAGGAGCTGCTGCGACGACCTTGGCTGGTTCTGCTGCCTTCGGGGCTGCGGCAGCTGGGGTCTCTTCCTTCTTGACCTCTGCTTCCTTAGCCTTGGGCTTTTCAGCTTCTGCTGTCTTAGCTGCCGGAGCTGCTGCAACTGGAGCGGGCACTGCCTGCTCACCCGCGCTGCTACCGGCTTCGCCGAGACGGCGACGCAGTTCTTCGTTCTCCTGCGTCAGACGACGTAGCTCGACAACGATCTCGTCTAAGAAATCGTCAACTTCATCCTGGTCATAGCCTTCGCGGAACTTAGTTGGCTGAAATCGTTTGTTGACTACATCTTCTGGCGTGAGAGCCATCTGGTCACCTCGATACTTGGTTCTCTCCTCGAACCGCCTATGTGCGGCCCGAGTACACTTACCGTTACATTGACACGCTGACAACTATAGTCATTGCGCCTAATGTGACAACACTATAACGACTATCGCACTAATGGCTAAATTCAAGGCGGTGTAACGCGGTGAATGTCATTAGTTTCTAGTTCCAGCGAGCAACTGTGCTTCAAAAGAAGCGTTTACAAAACTTTTACGCAGCAGCTAGTTTGATGACGATGAACTTTAAAAGCATGACCGCCAAGAACAAGATAATGAATGCCAGATCTAGGCGGAGTCCACCTATTTCTAGCGGTTTAATACGCGAACGGAGCCAACGCATAGGTGGGTCAGTGGTGCGTACAATCAGCGATACCGCCACAAGTGAGATACCGCGCGGTCGCCATGAGCGAGCAAACGATTCGGTGATATCCAGCACGATGCGCATGATGAGCATGACTTGTAGCACTGTTAGCACCATATAGATCGGTGCGAAGATTAGATCCACGTGAAATTCGAACCTTTATGCTTAGCTTTGGTTGAAGAAGGTGGCTTGATCTTCCGACTGCTTTTTGTCCTCGCCCAAAACCTCAACGGTTGACGGAGAAAGCAGGAAAACCTTGTTAGTGACGCGTTCAATGCTTCCGTGGAGTGCAAAAACGAGGCCAGCCGAGAAGTCGACAAGGCGCTTGGCATCTGCTTCGCCCATGTCCGTGACGTTCATGATGACAGGGATGCCATCACGGAAGTTTTCACCAATGATTTTCGCATCATTGTATGACCGTGGGTGAACGGTGGTGATCTGACGCAATGAATCGTCCTCGTCCCGTGCTGAAGGCGCGCGCTTGATGGGTGTTACCGGTGCCCGGTATTCGTTTTCGATGACAGGTCGTGGGGCAACTGGTGCCACCGGTGCCGGCTGAACGGCAACCGGCTCGTCGTGAAGAGGCTCGACAAGGCGCACTTCTTCGCGTTCTTCGATGTCACGCCGTTCCGTCTCGAAGTTCTCGTCGCCTTCGGCGAGTCCGAGGTAGATCATTGTCTTGCGCAGTGCGCCAGCCATGGTCTTCTCCTTATTGTCGTGCGCGGTCGGCATTACCGGCCGCAAGTCTCCGCTAGTTCGACGCTACAGCACCATTCGATGGCACCGGAGTACATCTGTTATTTTGCCCGGGTGTGTCGCTCATAGGGGCTCGCTCACGGCATCGGTCAAGTAATACTTCTTGTTCTGTATTCCAGTACGATCACGAAAAGTTCCTAGCCATCTGTCCAGATAAGTCCGGCCAGTCGCCCGGTTTGCGGATCCTGACGGTAGGAAAAGTATTTCTCGTCTTCCATGGTGCACTTATTGCTGTCGCTGACTGTGACATTAAGTGCGCTTAGTTCAACGCGCGCGGCTTCCGGCAGGTTCAGTCCGGGAGTCCCCCACCTGGTTTCGCAGCTAATTCCGGGTCGGATCTTCTCGGACTCTTCGGCCATCGCCGGCGGAACCTCGTAGCATGATCCGCATATTGAGGGGCCGATCCAAGCTTCAATGCTTTGTGCGCCATGCTCTCGCATTGCAGTAACGGTGCCCGAGAGGATGCCGTCGAGTAGCCCGCGCCGCCCCGCATGTGCAACAGCACTTATAGGGCCCGCACTTGTTTTTCCAGCAAAAACCACTGGGACACAGTCAGCAACCATGACTGCTAGGGGAATCGAGGCATCCGGGGAAAGTAAAGCGTCCCCGGTATATATCTTTTTGGGGCTAGGATGCTCTGCAAGTGTTATGACATCTGCCGAATGCACCTGATTCATATAGGTGAATTCGGCAGTGCCAAGACCTAATCCACGTTCCAGATCGCGACGCCGCAGCAGCACGGCGTCGCGATCATCCAAAACGTGGAGGGCAAGGTTTCCTTGGTCCACCGAAGTGAAAGCAATGCGTAGGGCCGGGGCCACTAACGATTGATATCTCAGCATGGAATTTTGGTTACCCTCTTCTAGGCTTTGGGCCTACTTTTTACTTCAGGAAATCCGGAACGTCCAGATCGTCGTTGGTAGCCGAAAGATCGGGTTCAACGATTGCTGGAAGTTCTTCAAAGCCTGGTTCGACAGTAGCAATTGCAACGCGTGGCTCCTCGCGCATCGGAGCTACCGGCGGCGCCACCGGTGCTGCAGATGGCGCTGCTGGAATGCTCCGAGCAGGTGCTGCCACCTGAGGTGCACTTGTGGCATCGACCTGATCGAAACCTGCTGCGATCACCGTGACGCGTGCTTCATCACCGAGGGCATCGTCAATGACGGCACCGAAGATGATGTTAGCCTCCGGGTGTGCGACTTCTTGCACCAGGCGAGCCGCCTCGTTGATTTCGAACAGTCCCAGATCCGAGCCGCCCTGAATCGAGAGCAGCACGCCGTGGGCTCCGTCAATCGAGGCCTCGAGCAGTGGTGAGGCAATTGCCAGCTCGGCTGCCTTGACAGCACGGTCTTCACCGCGCGCCGAGCCAATACCCATGAGTGCCGAACCGGCACCCTGCATAACCGACTTTACGTCGGCGAAGTCCAAGTTGATCAGACCCGGGGTGGTGATCAAATCGGTAATACCCTGAACGCCCTGGAGCAGAACCTGATCCGCCTGACGGAATGCGTCAAGAACCGATACGTTGCGGTCGGAGATCGAAAGCAAGCGATCGTTTGGGATGACAATCAGGGTGTCGACCTCGTCGCGTAGCGCTTCAATGCCGTTATCGGCGCTGGTTGCGCGGCGGCGACCTTCGAAGGTGAACGGACGAGTGACAACACCAATGGTCAGTGCGCCAAGACCACGAGCAATTCGGGCGATAACCGGTGCGCCACCGGTACCGGTGCCACCGCCTTCACCAGCGGTAACGAAGACCATGTCTGCGCCACGGAGAACTTCTTCAATCTCCTCGGCGTGGTCCTCTGCCGCTTGGCGTCCCACATCTGGGTTTGCGCCTGCGCCAAGCCCACGCGTAAGTTCGCGGCCAACGTCAAGTTTGACGTCCGCATCACTCATGAGCAGCGCCTGCGCATCCGTGTTAATTGCAATAAATTCGACGCCTCGCAGGCCAACTTCAATCATGCGGTTGACGGCGTTTACGCCGCCACCGCCGATGCCGACGACCTTGATGACGGCGAGGTAGTTCTGTGGAGCTGCCACGTCCTTGATTCCCTTGTTCGATGTGCTGCTGACCGAGGAAGCTCAACCAGACCAACGTTAACCCTCAACTCGAAGGTTATAGTTATGTCAAGCAACCGCTATTAAAACGCTATGTTTCGTACCCCACACATGCAACGACCAAGCCCGCGTGTCGCGTCAAAGTCGCTGATTTTTACGTGTTTAGTACGTTTGATGGTCCATTATCGGGCCACCGGGTGTTGTGGAGAAGAAATGTCGTACACCTTGATCGGTGACTCTTTATCCTTTTCGGCCCCGAGTAGAGCCTCGAGGACCTTGGTTTTCAATGCTATTTCTTGATCATTTCCCCAAATAACCTTGACTCCATTTTTGAGATTCAACTCAACGAAATCCTTGCTAGTTGCCGTTGCATGATCCACGCTGGCCAATAGCTTATCTGGTAGTCCTGAGAGAACCCGGGTGAGCATCGAAAAAACCTTTGGATCCTTAATTGCCTTCGTTGCCTTCACCTCTGGAAGCTTGGGCTTATCTTTGGCTCCAAGAGTGACAAGCGTCTGTCCCTCCGCTCCAACAAGAGACCGTTTCGAACCATCAATAAGGATGGCAACAGGCTGATGCTCAACGATCTTAATGTTCAGCGTGCTAGGTATTTCCGTCTGGACAATCGCATCCTTAACCGCCGGAAGATCCTGCAGAAGTTCCATCACAGTACCCGTGCCAACCCGGGCTAAGGGAACCCCATGCAAAGGCTCCAAAGCCGAATCAAGTTCCTTGTCTTTCACCAAGGAATTTCCCTCCACCTGAATATTCTTGATGGCAAGAATCGGCGAAAAACTCAATACAAGCACCAGCGTAATGATCAGCGCAACAAACGTCGACAGGCCAATGATCCAGCGTTTTCGGTTTCGCTTACGTGGATCGGGTGGCAAGTCTAGAACATTAGATTTACTTTGGCTGGCTTCTGCTGGGGTCATCTACTTACCTAAGCGTTCGCCCAGCGCACGAAGAATTGCCTCGCCCTGTTCGGTCACATCGCCTGCACCAATTGTCATAATGACATCTCCCGACTCAGCTGTTGCCGCGACAACGTGTGCGGCCTGCCCCGTCGAGACAAGCCCACCGGCGGTTTCAAGGGCTTTTACAACAAGTTCACTGGTGACCCCTGGAATCGGAGTTTCGCGAGCGGGGTAGATCTCCAAGACATGCGCTGTATCGGCAAGTGACAGAGCCTGACCAAACTCCCTGTGGAATTCCTTGGTGCGGCTAAAGAGGTGTGGCTGGAAGAGCACGTGAACTGCGCCACTGCCCGCTACTGCACGTGCTGCACGTAACGCTGCCAAGACTTCGGTGGGGTGATGAGCGTAGTCGTCATACACCTTCACTCCCCCAACTTCCCCACGAAAATCAAAGCGACGAGCAGCACCGGTGAAGGCATTCAGGCCCGCAACTGCCGCTTCTGGCTCCAAACCAGAATCTAAGCCGATGGCAAACGCCGCAGCAGCATTAAGTAGGTTGTGGTTTCCGGGAAGAGCTATTTCAAGCTCAATTTCCTGGCCGTTACCCCATTCCAGGGTGCAGGCGAAGCGGTGACCGCGTGGATGCGGATCGTTCAGGCGGCGATCTGCATCCTCGGCAAAACCATAGGTCTGCACGCGTAGATCGGGACGTTCACGCCGAATTCGTTGTGCTAGTGCACGTGAACCTGCATCGTCCGCGCAGCAGATCAGCAAACCATCTTCCGGCAACAGCGAGGCAAATTCATAAAACGCCTGATGCACCGCCTCCACCGAACCATAGTGATCAAGATGATCGGCTTCAATGTTGGTAATGACAACGACATCTGGCTCATAGTTCAAAAATGAGGCGTCTGATTCATCGGCCTCGGCAACAAATACTCGACCTTCGCCATATTCGGCATTCACGCCAAGGCTCGCGATATTCGCACCAATGGCGAACGTTGGTGACATTCCGGCTTCACGGAGCATAAAGGCAATGAGCGAAGTGGTAGTGGTCTTCCCGTGAGTGCCTGCCACGGTGATGACGTGGTGACCTTCCATGGTTGCCGCGAGGCCTTGTGAGCGGTGCAGAATGCGCAGGCCGCGGGAGACCGCCTCGTCGTACTCTGGGTTCCCCGGTTTGATGATTGAGGAGATCACCACGGTGTTGGCATCGCCAAGGTTCTGCGCCGCGTAGCCGACATTGATCCGTGCGCCTGCTGCCCGCAAATCATCAAGGACAGGCAGTTCCTTAGCATCGGTGCCCGAGACGGTGATTCCACGCGCCAACAGTAACCGTGCAACTGCCGAGACACCAACACCGCCAATGCCCATCAGGTGGACTTTACCGAGCTGGTCAAGAGTATGTAATTCCTGCATGTGACTAGTTTCCCATGTCGGTAGCGTGCGGATGGACTTGGTGTCCCAGTGAGTCAATGATCATTGCCGCCATGACCTCGGCAGCATCATTGCGTCCCTGGCCCAATGCGGCAGCACTCATTGTTTCAAGTGCCGTGCTGTCCTTAAGTAGCGGAATCACCGTGGTACTTACGAATTCGGGGGTGAATTGGTCATCTGACACCAGCAACGCGCCTCCCGCGACAACAAGATCCGCTGCATTCAGACGCTGCTCACCGTTTCCGATCGGAAGCGGAACCAATACCGCTGGGGTACCGGCAACAGCAAGTTCACACACGGTTCCTGCTCCGGAACGCGCAACCATTAGATCCGCAGCAGCGTATGCCTGTTCCATGGAATCTACGTATTCAATCTGGCGGTAACCAGAGGCAACCAATGGTGCACCAGCATCATCTAGAACGATCTTGTCGCGGCCGGTGATGTGTAGGATCTCGATTCCTGCTTCTTGAAGCGCCGGAAGGCTCACGGCAATCGTTGCGTTGAGTGATGCAGCGCCGGAAGAACCACCCGTGACCACGAGAGCCGGCACCCCGGGGGTGAATCCCAGGGCGGCACGAGCTTGCTCGTTTTGCTCGCTACGGTTCATGCTTGCCACGTTTCCACGCATTGGCATACCAACTACCTTGGCACCTGGTAACCCGGTACCACTAAATGCTGCGCCAACTCCTGCCGCGTGCTTTGCACCAACCTTATTAGCTAGCCCTGCCCGAGCATTTGCCTCATGGACAAAAATTGGTAGTTTCCGTTTTTTAGCGGCTAAATAGACGGGGGTGCACACATACCCACCGACACCCAACACTGCCTGGGCACGTGCATCATCAAGAATTTTCCCTGCATCCTTGATCGCCGCAGCAAAGCGGAATGGAAGCTTGATCAAATCAATTGATGGGCGTCGGGGCATGGGAACCTTGGCAATGGTGCGCAGCTCGTAGCCAGCCTCGGGAACCAAACGAGTCTCAAGCCCCGATTGGGTGCCTATGGCAGTAATCTTTGTTCCGGGCGCGCGGAGCGCCAAGGCATCGGCAATGGCAATCATCGGTGAAATATGGCCGGCGGTACCGCCACCAGCGATCACCACACGTAATTCTTCAGACATGTCGCCGTGTACTACTTTCAATTCTTGAGGATTGTGGCATTGCTGCCATTTCTATGCGATGCAGCGGTAAAAGGGGCTGCATAAATTGTTAGTGACTACTTTGTTTGGGCTGCCTTGGCATTCTTAAAGACCTGACGCAAGCCGCGCGGAGCCGCGCTCTTCTTGCCCATACGTTGTTCCCTAGCAAAGGCAAGCACCACGCCAATACCGAGGTAAGTGGCAAGCAAGGCAGAGCCACCGGAGGAAATAAAGGGTAGCGGAACGCCGATGACCGGAAGTAGGCCAATGACCATTCCGATGTTTACGAACGCTTGGCCGATAATCCATGCCATGACCCCGGCTACTGCGGCTCGTCCGAAGAAGGTTTTGGATCGAACCGCGATGCGGAACATGGCGATGGCCAGCATGGTGTAAAGCAAGACAATAAAGAGTGTTCCAAGCAGACCCATTTCTTCGCCCAATACAGCAAAAATGAAGTCGTTCTGTGCTTCGGGAATGTGTGACCATTTTTGGCGCGATTGTCCAAGCCCCACGCCAATCCAGCCACCGGAGGCCAGCGCGTAGAGGCCTTGTTGTGACTGATAGCAAAAGTCAAGTGTGCCGGCTGCTGGCGGCCCCTCAGCACAGCCAAAGAGCCAGGCGGTCACACGACCTAGTCGGGTCGGTGCTACCCACACCGCAACAACCAGACCAACGAGGACTGCTCCGCCACCAATGGCAAAGAGTTTCAGGGGTGCGCCGCCAACGAACATCACGACGACGAGAATTAACATCAAGACCAATGCGGTACCGAGGTCTTTGCCGCCCATCACCAATCCGATGATGACCAGACCGCCGGGTATTGCCAAAGGGACTACCGCATGTTTCCAGTCATTCATCAGGTGAGCCTTGCGCTCAACTATTGCAGCGCTCCACAACACCAAAGCGGCTTTCGCAAATTCGGAAGGCTGCATGGAAAATCCACCGATATAAATCCAGTTTGTATTTCCCAGGGTTTCACTACCGAAAACCAGCACAGCGGCCAAAAGGCCACTTGCAATTACCAGGGCCGGCCAGGCAAGTGCCTTCAGCTTTCCGGTGGGCAGAATCTGCAATCCAACCATGAACGCTAGCCCGACTACCGCCCACATTGCTTGTTTTTGGAAATCAGCAAAGGGAGACTTATTTGCGGCAATTGCTTCAACAGAAGACGAAGAGAGCACCATGATCAGACCCATGAATGTCAGGGCCAGTGTGGTGCCAAGAACAACGTAGTAGTTGATCTGGGCACCACGAAGTGTTGGGTCTTCAATATTTGAAAACCACTTAGCTAATCCGCGCGGCGCAGAGCCCCGGCCGGGCTTTGCCGCTTTATCGGCAACATTGCCCCGGCCGCGTGGGCTCTGTTTCTTGCCACTCACGACTGCTCCTTAGTTACTTGGTGTCTTCTCCCATGAGCGCGCGTACCGCTTCAATGAAGGCGTTTCCGCGCTGCGCATAGGATGAGAACTGGTCCATCGATGCCGCGGCCGGGGCCATGAGGACTGTGTCTCCGGCCTCGGCTACCTCGGCTGCGCGATTAACCGCTTCGGACATCACTGCCCAACCGTGTGCGGACCTTGATATTTCGTCTCCAGTTTCGCGCACTTGGGTCCGGATAATAGGAACCTTTGGTGCGTGTCGCTCTAGCGCTTGAACAAGCTTTGAAGTATCGGTTCCAATCAAGACAACTGCCCTGAGTCGGTGTGCATGAGCCGAGACGATTTCGTTGTAATCAACACCCTTTGAGAGGCCTCCAGCAATCCACACCACAGAGCCGAATGCACCAAGTGAAGCATTTGCCGCGTGCGGGTTTGTTGCCTTTGAATCGTTGATCCACAAAATGTCATCGCGACGAGCCACTGCCTGAATACGGTGGTCTCCCGCGTCAAAATTAGCAAGACCGCGGGCAACGGCCTGCGGCTCAACACCATAGGCACGAGCCAAGGCTGCGGCAGCAGCGGCGTTAGATGCAGTATGACGAGGTACTACTTCACCGATTTGGTCCAAGGCGATCAGTTCGGCAGCGGAGTTCCTACGGTCTTCGATGAAGGCCCGATCAACTAGCAGGTCCTCGACCAGCCCAACCATGCTCAGCCCGGGAACCCCGGTGGTGAAACCAATGGCCCGGCAGCCGTCAATAACGTCAGCGTTTTCAACCATTTCTTCGATCTCCCGCGCATCTGCATTGTAGATTGCAGCCACCCGGGTGCGCTCGTAGATCTTAGCTTTATCGGCCTTGTAGTTCTCGAATCCACCGTGCCAGTCGACGTGGTCTTCGGCGATATTCAGCACCACCGAGGCCAACGGGGAAATCGTGTGGGTAAAGTGCAGCTGGAATGAGGAAAGCTCCAAGGCTATGACGTCGAACCCTTCGGGGTCACGAATTGCGTCAAGGATTGGTGTGCCAACGTTCCCCGCGGCAATGGCGCGTAGTCCTGCTGCCCTAAAAATAGATTCCGTCATGCTCACAGTGGTGGTCTTACCGTTGGTTCCGGTAATCACTACCCATTCGGCGAGCTTGCGTCCCTCCTTGGCACGGACACGCCAGGCAAGTTCAACATCTCCCCAGATTTCAATGCCAGCTTCTGCCGCGGCAGCGAGCATCGGTTGACGTGGGTTCCAACCGGGGGAAGCAATCACTAGTTGTGGCGCTTCGCCGTTGATCAGTGGCAATTCGTCGGTATGTGCTGTGCCGAGTAGTACATCAACTGCACCGACGATCTTCAAGGTGTCAGCGCGCGAAACATTTACATCCGAATCGGAACCATCGACAACTATTACCTGCGCGCCGAGCTCAATGAGCGTGTCGGCTGCCGAGAACCCCGAAAGTCCAAGGCCCGCTACAACTACTCGCAGATCCTTCCACGCAGCGTCCCAGCTGGTGAGGTGATCAAGGTTTGTATGTGTCAAAGTCCAACTACCCATTCAGAATAGAAAATACCAAGGCCGGCAGCTACGAAGAGACCACCCAAAATCCAGAAACGAACCACTACCTTCTCTTCGGCCCAGCCGGAGAGTTCAAAGTGGTGCTGCAGTGGTGCCATCTTAAAGACTCGTTTACCGCCGCTGAGTTTGAAGAACCCCACTTGGATGATCACCGAAAGTGAGATCATAACGAATAGACCGGCCAGGACGATGAGCAGAATCTGTGTGCGCGACAGAATGGCAAAGGCGGCAATCGCACCACCGATGGCCAACGAGCCGGTATCACCCATGAAGATCTTCGCGGGCTTGGCATTCCACCACAGGAACCCGATGAGGGCACCGCAGAGGATTGCGCCAAGCAAGGCCATATCCATCGAGTCCCGGACCGTGTAGCAGACGTTTCCGGAGGTCGGCAGGCCACAGGCCTGGTTGGTCTGCCAAATGCCAATGAGCGTATACGCGCCAAAGACCATGATTGAAGCGCCAGCTGCCAAACCATCAAGACCATCGGTGAGATTCACGCCGTTCGTCGTGGCGGTGACAATCAGGTTTGACCACAGAACAAACAGGATCAGCCCCACTATTGGTCCCGCGAACGCGAGGTTGATGTTTGTATCACGCAGGAAAGAAATCGCGGTGGAGGCGGGGGTTAGACCATGTTCGTTGGGGAACCCCAAGGCGAGAACGGCGAATCCGATGCCAACGGCACCTTGAAGCGCAATCTTCTCCCACGCGCGCAACCCAAGGGATCTTTTCTTGGCGATCTTTATGAAGTCATCAAGAAATCCGACTAGGCCCATACCGGCAAAGAGCAATAGTACAAGTAATCCGGAGGCGGTTACTCCGGCGGTAGCCCTTCCGGTGAGGGTCAGCAATCCGTGTGTGATGAAATAGCTGAGTATCACCGCACCGATTACCACCACACCGCCCATGGTTGGAGTACCGGATTTAACAGCATGGCTTGTTGGCCCGTCATCACGGACCACTTGACCGTACTGCTTTGCGGTGATCAAACGTATGAATAGCGGCATGGCCGCCATGGTAACGACCAGGGAAATGCCTGCTCCGAGGATGAGTGCAATCACTGCCCCAATCCCTCCTTTGCGGTGCTGGCACCGTTGTTGGTTGCTGCAATCCGGTCGCCAAGATGACGCAGTCCGGATCCGTTTGAGGACTTGAAAAGCACAATATCCCCGGGAAGTAGTTCGTCGTTCAAGATCCGTGCCGCGGCAGTGGCATCGGCAGCATAGTAGGCTTCATCGCCCCAGCTGCCTTCGAGTACCGCCGAGTTGTAGGCTGCCTTCGCGCCTAAGCCAACGACAAGCAACTTCTTAATGTTCATGCGCACCGCTACACGGCCCAAAAGATCGTGCTCGTGGATTGAGTCGGAGCCCAGTTCAAGCATTTCTCCCAGCACGGCCCAGGTACGTCGGGCATTACCTTGTGCATCGGGCAGTCCCAGCTCGGCGAGGGTGACAAGAGCTGCACGCATTGAGTCGGGGTTTGCATTGTAAGCATCGTTGATGATGCTCACCCCGTCGGCGCGCTCCGTACGTTCCATACGCCACCTGCTGGCCGGCCCCAGTCCCTGCAGGGTGGTGGCAATAGTTTCTCCACTGACCCCGAGGTGTTCGGCGACGGTTGCCGCGGCAAGAATATTGGTGACGTGGTGTCGGCCTATCAGCCCGGAGACCACGTGGTGTTCGGAGCCATCATTGAGGACAAGAGTGAACTCTGGGTGACCATTCGCATCGATCTCAAGTTCACGTGCCCAGACACCCGGTGTTTCGGTGGTGCTATTGCGTTGTACCCCAAATTCACGAACCGGCGCAGTTGTCCTGCTGGACATGGCAGCAACCATGGTGTCGTCGCGGTTCAGCACCGCAAGGCCTGTAGCCGGTAGCGCTTCAACCATTTCACCCTTGGCGATTGCAATGTTTTCCACGCCGCCGAATTCTCCGGCGTGTGCCGAACCGACACCCAACACGACTCCGATTTCTGGATGAACCATATCGGTGAGGTAGGTGATGTGACCGATACCAGTGGCCCCCATTTCTACAATGAGGAATTTGGTATCTTCGGTTGCCCGGAAAATCGTCAGGGGGACGCCAACTTCGCCGTTGTATGAACCAATCGGTGCGATAGTTGCCCCGATTCTGGCCAGCAATGAGGCGAGAAGGTCTTTAGTTGTGGTTTTACCTGCGGAGCCGGTGATCCCAATGACCCGCGTCCCGTTTCGTTCCTTGAGTTCGGCCACCATCCAAGCTGCTATTTGCCCCATGGCAATTACTGCATCGGGAACAATAATGGCTGGGTGCACCGAACCGTCGGGGGCTTGGGTTTCACGCTCGGCAAGGGCAAGGCTAGCCCCATGCTCCATCGCGCTTTGCACAAAGTGGTGCCCATCTGAGGTTTCACCCGGCTTGGCGACAAAGAGCCATCCGTTCTTGGACTCCCGAGAGTCGGTGGTGACCCCGAGGACCAATTGGTCGGCTCGAGCCGTGGCTGTGAGGCGCCCGCCCGTAATATCGGCGATTTTGGCGGTAAGAAGATCAATCATGACAGGTAGGACTTTACCCTTTATCCTTGGCGTCGAAGGAATCCACGCCGTGCTTCGACGGACTAAAACCGTTCAGTAATAAGGCTTGGCGTAGCTCCGTGCGGTCATCTAATTCAAGGTTGACACCCATAACCTCTTGAAAAACTTCGTGCCCCCGGCCGGCTACCAGGATGGTGTCATCTTCGGTGGCCATTGCTACCGCGGCAGCAATCGCATCAGCGCGAGGGAATACTTCAAAAACTTCGCTGTTTAGCGTCTTGGCGGCGATTTCAGCGTGTGCGCCAGCTAGTAGTGCGGCACGGATCGGGGCCGGATCTTCGGAATGTGGATCATCATCGGTAATGATCACCACATCGGCATGTGACGCGGCAACGGCTCCCATGATGGGCCGTTTGGTGGCATCCCGCTCCCCCGTGGCACCAAAGACGACGATGACTTTAGAACCCTGAACCGGGGAACGAACCGAGTCTAGGGCACGGGCCAAGGCATCCGCGTTGTGGGCAAAATCAACTATTGCAGCAGGTTTTTCGCTGATTACCTGCATACGCCCCGGAACCTCGACGGTTAGTGGGTCATGCGTATCAAGTGCGTGCTGCAGCATTTCCAAGGGTACTCCTGATGCCAAAACCATCAGGGCAGCAAGCGCGGCATTAGAAACGTTAAAGTCTCCGGGTAGTCCTGTCACCATGGAAAGAACTTCTTGATCCGGGCCTTGCAAATCAAATCCGTGGCCAAGCCCATGGGGCACCACATTCGTGATTCGCCATTGGGCTGCCGAATTCGTCTCCTCCGAGGCTAAGGTCCAGACATGAGCTGTCGCTTGCTCGGCCATGGCCTTACCCCAGGGATCATCGATGGTGATCACGGCCCGGTCCGAACGTTCAAGATCAAAAAGCGCGGCCTTGGTCTGGAAATATTCTTCCATTGATCCATGGAGGTCAAGGTGGTCTTGGGTCAGATTAGTAAACCCGGATACAGCAAACCGAAGTCCATCGACTCTTTTGTAGGACAGGGAATGCGAGGAAACCTCCATCGCGGCGGTGTCCACTCCCATTTCACCCATGCGAGCCATCAGGCCGTGTAGTTGAGGTGCCTCGGGTGTCGTGAGGATGCTGGGGATCGGTGTGTGTCCCGCAGCAATTTCAATGGTTCCTACGAGGCCGGTTTCCCGTCCCAAGGCGCGCAAAATTGAGCGGATCATATAAGTAGTGGTGGTTTTGCCGTTGGTTCCGGTCAGCGCAAAAAGTTCCGGACATTTTTCATCGGTGCCATAAATGATCGCTGAGAGCTCTCCAATGACCTCACGTACGTCTTCCACCAGCAGCAGCGACATCCCTAGCGATGAAGCTACCGCTTCGCCCTCCATATCCGTGAGGATTGCGGCGGCACCGGCTTCACGTGCAGACTCAGCAAACTGAACTCCATGAAACTTAGCACCTGGAGCCGCGATGTAGAGATCGCCCGGGAGTATAGCCCGCGAATCAAGACAGATGCCCGTGATCTTTTGCTGGGGGTCCCCAATGATATTCGCGCCGCGTCCTGTTTCATGCAGGTGCTCGAGCAGGATGCTCAGTGCTGTGGCTGTCGTGTGTTGCGGGCGAAGCAGCTGTTCTGCCGCGCGAGGGGTGAGGACTTCAGGCATTACCAAGGTTTCTTTTGTTCGGTTCCGATAAACACGTCAAAACCCTGAGGCTTTGAGTTGCTTGGTGGAACGTTGTAGGCGTTGAGCGTTTTGCTCATGACCTCGCTAAAGGTGTCACCAACGCTCCATGTTCTCCACTCGCCCTTGGGGCGGTGCATGGTGACAGTGACAGCGAATTGCGGGTCGTCCAACGGAGCAACACCAGAGAATGAGTTGGTGTGTCCGTCATAGCCACCGGATGGTCCGGCGGCCTGAGCCGTACCGGATTTACCTCCAACTCGATATCCAGACACACCCATCTTAGTGCCGGTTCCTGCAAGAACCACAGTCTCCATCATTCGCAGCATTTCATCGCTTGTTTCCTTGGAAACCACACGCCGCGTTTTTGATTCAGGAGTTTTTTCTTCCGTACCATCCGGGTTGATGTATGAGTCTATGAGCTTGGGCTCGATAAGCATCCCACCGTTGGCAATTGCCTGAGTAATTTGTGAGGTGTGTAATGCGGTTTGGGTATAACCCTGCCCAAACATGATGTTGTATTGCTGGCGGCGCTCCCAATCTTTCGCTGGAGCAAGAATTCCCTTGCTGGCCCCCGAAAGGCCAATGTCGATGACTTCACCAATACCCAAGTTACGCATGTATTTGTAGCGGGTCTCATTGCTCATTTTGCTTCCAATCATCACCGTTCCGGTGTTGTAGGAGCGAGCAAAAATACCAGCAGCGGTCATCTCGTAGGTGTCGTGCTTCAGCGAGTCATTGATGACTTCGTTATTGATCTTGTATTGGTTCGCAACCTTGAACGCGTCAGTTGGCTGAATAACGCCTTCTTCGAGGGCAGCAGCAAACGTTGGGACCTTACCCGTTGAACCTGGCTCAAAGGCTTGCGTCACCGCGGCAGATGTGCGGTACTGGGCATCGGTGGCACTAGGATCATTGGGATCCATTTGGTTTGAGTCACCGATAGCTAGGATCTCGCCGGTCTTGATATTCTGCACAACTACAGAAACCCACTCGGCCTTAAACTGCTGTTGTTTCTTGCGTGCTTCTTCTTGGGCAATGTATTGAATGTTCGTATTTGCCGTGAGTTTGACGCTCTGTCCATCAATTGCAAGTTCTTCGGACATACCAGCCATGGGGATGCGCACACCATCCGCGCCTACTTCGTAGGTTTTAGATCCGGGGGTACCTTTAAGCCGTTTTTCTTGGCTAAGCTCTAATCCTTCGGCACCTTCGAGTGCCGTTTGGTCTTCGGTATTTTTCACAAAACCCAGCAGGGGTCCTGCAATAACTCCGTTGGGGTATTGGCGTTCACTGCGTAGCAGTCCGGTCAGGGTGCGGATTCGCAATTCCATGGCGGCATTGCGAACCTCGGGGGTGACGCCCTTGGCGACAATCGAGTTCGCGTTTGGTTTCGCTCCCGGAGCGCCGACAACTGCGGTACGGACGGTGTCAATATCTTGGCCTAGGATTTCGGCAAGTTCGCCTACCGCTTGTTCAACTGAGACGCTTTCGCCACCTGTTGAGCCATCTAGCTTCTTGCGGCCAATCTTGCGTTCGGGTTCGACCTTGCGCTGATCAATGACCAAGTCATAACGGTCAACGCTAGTAGCTAGGATGCGTCCCTCGGCATCAACGATCTGCCCACGTTTGGGGATCGTCACTTGCTGGCGTGTTCGTTTATCAGACGCTGTTGCGGCAACCGCGGAGGCGTTTAGAGACTGAACAACAAATAACCGTCCGCCGATCACCAACAGGGCGATCAGCGAAAACGCAAGTAAGAATCGCATCCGATTGTGCGATGGTCCGATATTTGTTGGGGATTTTTTCGACATACTGTCCTCAGCTCATACCGGTCGACATCTTGGTGCTCGGGAAAAAGGGGGAAACCCCCGGGACGTTTAGTTGCCCGGGGTTTTCATCTCTGGTGCGGGGATAGTTCCACCGTTTAGCTGCTGCTGAGTAAAGGCTGGACGCCCATCTTCTGCATTCGCGGGGGCAGGCTTCGGACCGGATGGCTCGGATTTCTGCACAGGAGCGGGTTCTACAGTCTTTTCGACAACCGGGGCTTTAGCCTCTGCTTTAGCCTTGGGCTTTGGTGTATTCGCCTTAGCTACTTCGTTGGCAGGCTTTACCGGTGCATCAAGAATTCCGGAAGCCTTTTCTCCTTTTTCCGGTTTCTTGGCCGGTGTTGCCTTGCCGGTGACTTTCCCCGTATCTAGATTCACTGCCGCCGGGGTGCCTGGCTTGACCATACCGAGCTTAGTTGCTTTCTCGGCAATCACCTGCGGCGCTTCTAGATACTGGGCCTGCTGACGCAATGCCTCATTTTCTTGGGTCAGCGCTCTTTCCTGACCCTTGAGACCAACCATTGAGTACTGGCCGTTGGCAATGAAAACGTTGATCAGCAGAACGGCAACCGCGGAAGCCATGATCATCAACAAGATTGTCACCAGCATAGGGAACCGACGCTTGCTGGAGAACGTAGGAACAACTGAAAGCGTTGTACGTCGTTTGGCCGATGACACTTCGGGACGCGAAGCCGGTATGGGCTCCGGAGCATAGCTGAGCGCAGTGGCACCCTGCGTCTGAGGCACGTCAATAGTGCGGGATCGTACGCGGTGGGGTGTCCGGTTGCTCATTTACTCAGTTCCTCTTCAGGATGCGTTCCACGGCTCGCAGCTTCGCAGAAGCTGCACGTGAGTTTTCGGCGATTTCTTGGTCGGTAGGCTTCTCGGTGCCTCGGGTGAGGACCTTGAATTGTGCCTTATGTTCTTCTAGCTCCACAGGGAAACCTGCGGGAGCCGAAGATTTGGAGCCAGTTGCAAAGTGCTTCTTGGTGATCTTGTCTTCCAACGAGTGGTAGCTCATCACTACTACTCGTCCGCCAACATGTAATGCACCCATCGCTGCGGGAATTGCCCGCTCCAAAACATCAAGTTCCTCGTTCACTTCTATGCGAAGTGCTTGGAAGGTGCGCTTGGCGGGGTGCCCCCCGGTTCGCGCGGCTGCTGCTGGAACCACGGCCCGAATCGCTTCCACCAATTCCTCGGTGGTTGAGAAGGGTTTGATCTTCCGCGTTTCCACGATTGAGGAGGCAATACGCCCGGCGAACTTTTCTTCGCCCCAGGCACGAATGATGCGCACCAATTCGGTTTCGCTGTATTCGTTGACAACATCCGCTGCGGTCGGACCGCGCGAGGTGTCCATGCGCATATCAAGTGGTGCATCGTACGAATAGGCAAATCCACGATCACGTTCATCGAGTTGCAACGATGAAACACCTAGGTCGAAGAGGACTCCGTCGATTCCATCAAATCCAAGGTCTTCGACTACATCGGCAATTTCGTCGTAAATTGCATGAACCAAATCAGTACGGTTTGCGTAAGGTTCTAGGCGCGCTCCGGCAAGTGCCAGTGCTTGTTCATCCCGGTCAAGACCGATGAGATGAATGTCCGGGAAGCGCTGTAACAGCGCTTCGGAATGTCCGCCCATACCTAAGGTGCAGTCGACTACAACGGCACGTCCACGTGCAGCAAATCCGGCTTCAATTCCGGGTGCAAGTAGCCCTACACATCGATCAAGCAGTACTGGAACATGGCGTTCAGCGGCGGGTCGCTCTGCGGCTCCGTCAAAACTCACTGCTACCCCTTTCACGTGGGTGTTGTTGATCGGTCTATGGCTGGGATCAGATCCCCCTCCGACCCAAGGTTTAGTTCCGCCTGGCTTCGGGGAAGTGAAGCCAGGATGAACAGCTACCGGGCGGCTGGAGATCTCATCCAAGCCATTGGTTTCATATCGCCTGAGCGACTAGATACCGGGTGTTGCTACATCATCGGTTTCGGAGAAAATACTCTCCTGCTCCTCGAGGTATGTATTCCATGAAGCTGAATCCCAGATTTCGACACGGTTTCCCGCACCAATCACCGTGACTTCACGATCTAATCCCGCGTATGAACGAAGCATTGCAGGAATGGTTACCCTCCCCTGCTTGTCCGGCAATTCATCGGAAGCGCCGGAAAGGAATACACGAGCGTAATCCCGTGCCTGTCGTGAAGAGATTGGCGCCTGGCTCATTTGCTCGTGCTGCTTTTCAAATTCACGGTGACTAAATACGTAGATGCAACGCTCTTGACCTCGAGTTAATACGAGCCCATTTGCTAATTCATCGCGATATTTAGCCGGGAGAATCAACCTTCCCTTCTCATCAAGACGCGGTGTATACGTTCCTAAGAACACACAGGCCGCCTCTCGGTTTGAAGGAGGATCAACTCCATTCCCCTCTATTTCGCTCCACTTTACTCCACAACCCTCCACTGTCAACGAAGCATGGCACGTTTTGCGATGTGAAATGTCTCAAAAACATTGATTTTCCGCGGAAGTTATCGTGGGGCACAAAGTGGAGGGAAAAAGTTTGCCGCCCGCTACTTCGGAATTTACCGGTGATTTAAAACACATCAAAAAGCGGCATAATCCCCGTAAATTCAAGGGTTTCGCGGCTATGACGCACGAGCATGGCGCGAAGTGGAGGGAGTTTTGGAGCAATGTGGAGGGGAAATTTGACCGCATTCATTGGTCGTCTGGCGCTAGAGAAGAGGTCTGTAAATAAAAATTGCGTCGATTGGGCTTACCCGGCGAGTCGGGTTTCTCTACGCACCCGGGCGTGTCGGAACGACACCAAAAGTTCTCAGCAAATTGGCAGGATTTCGCACTAGGGAGCCGCGTTTTAGCTGCTCGTCGAGCGGCAATACTGCATACGAAAAGCAACTCAAGGGTTTTGCGTATGAGGGAAGATGCTTCAGCGTGCTTTGCGTCGCGGTGTTGAGATCACAGCTTGAGATCGAGAATCATGACTTTGGGGCCCGATGAGTCTTGCTCGATGTTTTACGGGACTCTCGGAGATCAGCACGCCTCGAGCAGTAACTTTTCCTACGGCTTCAAGGCCCAGCGCAGTGCCTCAGTGTTTCCCACTCAGGATGCCGGGCGAGTGCCTCATACCTGGCACGCTCTGTGGTCACAGAATGGAGAGAATTCAACGAACAACTTTTTTGGGCAACGCAAAACGATGAGAAGTTCTCAATCTATGGTTGCCTCATCCAGTTTCTCAACTAATAAACATGGTCTCAGGTCCAGATGTTACCGGAGACATTGCCTACTTCTTACCGAAACGCTGGAGCTCTGGAGCTCTGGAGCTCTGGAGGGGATCGTGCAATTCTTGGAACAGAGCTCTCTGCTCTGGAAATTACGCTTCACTGATTAACGAGCGTAAGGCCCCGCAAGTTGCGGAGCCTTAGCAAATTCTCTTATTCAGTTTTACGGAAGCCTTGCTGCCCCGGGGCACCGCTGGGTCGCCTCAAGGACCCTGCTCATCACGCTTACGCTGTTCCCACTTGCTTTCCAGATCACTCATGAATCCAGATTTCTGTGGCGATTTCACGCCTTCTGGGGAACGTACCGCACGTGAGCGGCCCTTGCGAGACAGCGCAAGATAGACACCGCCAAACATTACGATGAACCCCAAAACACCGACAATGATTAGTTGGCTCGAAATGCCTGCAATCAAGATCCCGATGCCGACGATTCCGATCAACGCACCCAACGCTAGGTTTCGCGTTGAGTAGTTTCCGGCGTTAGACACCGTCTTCATTGTCGAGGCGAAGCGATGGTCCTCATGTAGCTGCTTTTCAAGCTGCTCCAGAAGACGTTGCTCATGCTCGGAAAGTGGCATCGTCTCTTCCCTTTCACTACACGGTCATGGCTCTCGCCCTTACCTAATGGAACGAACTACATCTTCACAATGTTCCCGGTCTTGTCGGCCGGTTGGTTCTATTTCAAGAATAGTCCCGAAACTTGTTAATAAGGTAGTCAGGATTCATCTCACAGCTCACTTATGGGTACCAATATGCAGTATAAGAATTTATTGCTCGGTTTCACCGTGAAGCGGCTCCAGTAATGACGCCGGCCGAAGAGCACTTGCTGGAAATTTGGATCGGATCAAATCCATTGTTGCTTCGGCTTGTCTCCAATGCTCGTCTTGAGGATCAATGCTCAACTGCATTCCCATACCCACGTCCCTGAGCTTTTCGGCGCGTACCCCCACTAATCGTATGGGCATTGGACGCGAACCAAGCTTGTCCAACAAACTCTCAGCTACCGCCGCAATCTCGCCTGCGGCATTGCTGGGCATTGGCAAAGTTCGACTGCGTGAGAGCGTTGAAAAGTCTTCATAGCGCAGCTTCAAGGCAATAGTTGAGGCTTCCTTGCCTGCCTCACGGAGCCGGAATGCAACCCTATGCGAAAGTCTTAGAATCTCTCGTTTCACAATCGCGTCATCATGCACATCAAGGGCAAACGTTTCTTCGGCCCCAATACTTTTCTCCTCCCGTGTAGTTTGGATTTCACGCTCATCCTTGCCCCACGCCAGCTCAAAGAGATGAGTACCTGTAGCGCCCAGCCGCTTGCTCAGAAGTTTCTGTGGAGTTTGGGCCAGCTGCGCGACGGTTGAAATTCCCATTTCTTTGAGGGTTGCTGCCGTTTTAGCGCCAACTCCCCACAATGCGTTGACTGGCAAAGAATGTAAATATTCAAGAGTTTGGTGTGGGTAGATGACAAGCATTCCATCTGGCTTCGCTCCCGTGGAGGCAACTTTTGCAACAAATTTGCTACTGGCGATTCCCACACTTGCCGGCAGCCCCAATTCATTTCTTAGCCGTGAGCGGATCAATTCCCCAATGGCTTCAGGGGTTCCCAGCCGCCGCATACTGCCCGTGACATCCAAGAACGCTTCATCGACGCTTAACTGCTCAACCAACGGAGTGATTTGAAAAAATATCTCCATGATTTTCGCCGAATACTTGGAATACAGCCCATGTGTCGGTTCAATGATCGTTGCCCGCGGAGCCAATCTAACCGCTTGGCTCATAGGCATTGCAGATTTCACACCCTTGGCCCTGCACTCATAGGAAGCTGAAAGTACTACCGATCGGTCTCCGAGATGGCCAACTATCACTTCTTTTCCAACGAGTTCGGGACGGGTGAGCAACTCAACGGATACGAAGAAGGCATCCATGTCCACATGCAGTATTGCCCGCACTCGTCGTTGTTCCATACTGATGAGTCTAGTGATGGGCACCGACACTGCTAAAGGTTTGCCGCATGCGTACTAGAGTTAAGGACAAACGACCTTGTGAAATCCATGGGATGGGAAACATGACTTTTTTTGCTGCGGACACCTTCGACCCGGAGCAGGCTCGGGTATTTTCCGCAGACTTCTCCGAACGCATCGAAGCGCGTCTGACCTCGTTCCTTGCCGAACAGCACGCCATTATCTCAAATATTGCCCCTGCAGCAGGTGAAATTGTCTCAGCCATTAGCGATCTAACTCGCGGAGGCAAGCGACTTCGTCCCCTCTTTGCCTTTTGGGGTTTTGTAGGTGCTGGTGGAGATCCAAGCGATGAACGCATTATCCAGGCAGGGGCCGCTCTTGAACTATTCCAAGCCGCTGCCTTGATCCACGATGATCTGATTGATAGGTCAGATACACGTCGTGGACAGCCAAGCGTGCACCGTCGCTTTGAATCATTACACCGGGCCTCGGGCTGGCATCGTGATGCGCCCCGTTTTGGTGAGGCTGCATCGATCTTGGCTGGAGACTTGTGCCTGTCCCTCAGCGAACAGCTTTTTGGGACAATTTCTCCTGCTGTGCCGCGCGCCCGGGCAATCTTTGACACTATGCGGGCTCAGGTTATGGCTGGACAATATCTTGATGTCCTCGAGGAATCGGCTGGCCCTAGCTATGGACCGGTCGAGGCGGTTAAACGTGCACGCACCATCGTGCGGTATAAGTCGGCAAAGTACTCAACTGAAAATCCAACGCTTTTGGGTGGGGCCTTGGCCGGGGCCTCGGAGGACTTACTGGAACAGTACTCCCACTTTGCGCTACCCCTGGGAGAAGCATTCCAGCTCCGCGATGATGTCCTGGGTGTTTTTGGGGACCCGGAGGTTACCGGGAAGCCGGCAGGAGATGATCTGCGCGAAGGTAAGCGCACGGAGATCATCGCTCACGCGCTGACCTTGGCTTCGGAAACGGACCAAGCATTTATTCAGGAACGTCTAGGTGCGGAAGATCTCAGCGATACGGAGGTGGCCCGGATGCGTGACTTACTTGAATCGTGCGGAGCTCTGGCAGCAACCGAAGAATCAATAGCGCAGCTTTCGGAACAAGGATTCGACGCGCTAGAAAAGCTCAAGGTCTCCCCCACAGCTAGAGACGCACTGCGCACCCTAGGTCTTGCAGCAATTCGCCGTACGTCTTAGTCGAGGTCGGGTATAGGTAAAGGCAGTATGCGAAGTGACGCATACTGCCTTTACCTATACCCGTTGATTCACGTCAAGGTGGAGATAACTACGATTTGGCTACCAGCTCAGTGCCTGGGCACGACGGCGGATTTCGGTTTTGCGGCCTGCACGCAGGGCCGCCATTGGAGTTCCCGGCAGGGACTCGTCTGCGGTGAAGAGCCAGACAAGAAGTTCTTCATCCTCAAATCCAGAGTCTTTAAGTACCGAGATGGTTCCTTTCAGGCTCTCTACGAGTTGTCCGTCAAGGACAAAATCAGCTGGCACTGAGCGGATGTTTCGCGCACCTACGCGAACGGCAAGTACCGACCGTTCGTCAAGGAGGCTGTGCACCTTTTTGATGGAAACATCCAGCGCTTCGGCCAAATCGGGCAGGGGCAGCCAGTCGGCTACAAGATTTTCAATATTGCTCACCAAACCAGCGTGCCACATCCAACACGACATATGGACACAAATGAAAGATTTTTGCATGGGATCTTTCACAAATTTCGGCCTTTGGTGTAAATTCACATTAGTCACACTCGCAACATGAGTCACATGAACCACATGGGAAACTCCTATGAGGGGTTCAAACGACTAAACGATTCGCCCGAGTTCCCATCAAAAAGGATCGCTTAATGTCCCTTGCACACAATCCGCGTTTCAAGGCGCTTGGCAGTGTTGTAGCTACCGCTGCCATTCCAGCTGTTGTTCTCGGCTCCCTAGCTACACCGGCGCAGGCAGCACCTATCGCTCCCGCACGCGATGCGTTGACCCCCAAGATTGCAACGCCTTCGATGGTCAAGGCCGCCGAAGCCCGCATTGCAGCACACTTAGTCGCCGCCCATGTCCCCACAACCCTCACCCCTGCAACGGCCAAGAAGACCGGCACCGAAACGGTGCGTGAGAACGATACGTTGTCTCATATCAAGGTCCGCACCGGGGTTTCTGTTGCAGATCTCAAACGATTCAACGGGCTGTCTTCCGATCACATCGTTCCGGGTCAGGTCCTCAAGCTCTCCGGTGCCGCCGCGGCACCGGTGAAATCCGGTAACACGGCCAAGGCACCAGCCAAGGCTGTCGCCACACGGAGCTATAAGATCCAGTTCGGCGACACCGTCAAGAGCATCGCAACAAAACTTGGAGTCGAGGTCTCGGAGGTACGCCGCGCTGCGGGTAACCCGGTCAACGATTTCATTTTTGCCGGCCGCACATTGCGCATCGGTTCCGGTGCTGCTTCCACGTCAAACGTGGCTGCCAAACCTTCAACAGGTTCCCGTGCCACCACTTCATCCACGCATACGGTTCGCGAAGGTGAAAACCCTTCGGTTATTGCGAGCCGTTACGGAATGAAGCTCAGCGCATTTATGTCGCTGAACAGTCTTCAGTCCGGTTCGATTATCCGTCCCGGCCAGGTACTTAAGACCTCCGGCACGGCTTCTGCTGCCCAGTCATCCAAGAGCGCAGCGTCCGCTGCCAAGACTCCTGCAGCTAAGGCACCTGTGGCCAAGGCTCCGGCCGCGCGACAGAGTACCTACACAATCGTGGACGGCGATACCTTGATCGGGATCGGCATCAAGACCGGGACCGCAGTAAACACCTTGTTGAAGCTGAATAATCTCAGCTACTCCAGCACGTTGCGGATTGGCAAGACGCTTAAGACTTCCGGTACCGCAGCTCCATCAAGCACCAGCAAGTCGACTGTTAATCCGAGTTCCAGCAAGCCGCTTGTGGGAAACACATTCTTGGGTCGTACGTATTCCTCCGGCACAGTAAGTTCAGCAAATGCCAATAAGCAGGCGTTGCTTTCGACCAAGCAGCCTTCCCGTGCTCAGATGCAGTCAATGGTCTCGCGCACGGCCGCGCAAATGGGTGTTGAACCATCCTTAGCGCTGGCACACGCCTTCCAGGAATCAAGCTTTGACATGGCCTCGGTCTCCCCAGCAAATGCTGTGGGCGTCATGCAGGTCATCCCCTCTGCGGGGCAATGGGCCGAGACCTTGGTTGGACGCAAACTCAATCTCCTTGATCCACAGGACAATGTGACTGCCGGTGTGGCAATCATCCGCCATCACCAGCGCAACAGCTCCAGCAAGGAAATCGGTATTGCCGCCTACTACCAGGGCGCATCGGGTGTGAAGAAGTACGGAATGTACCCTGACACCAAGCGCTACGTGGCAAACATTACCGCGTTGCAAAACCGCTTCTAGATTCCGAAAGAAACACAAATAGTGCAGCGGCTGCCACAATTTCAATTGTGGTAGCCGCTGCACTATTTATTTTGGCTATCTCATAGCCAGTGAAAATATTCTCTTGTCCGCTAGCGCCTTGCAACTACCGGTAATTCGATAATCACCCGGGTTCCTTCGGGAGCACGATTTTCCCAACGAATATTTCCGCTCAGCTCGCTGGTCACTAAGGTCCGCACAATTTGTAGTCCCAGACCTTCTTGGCGTGGCTCCGGTGGCAGCCCAACCCCGTCATCACAAATCGTCACCCGCACAAATTCTTCACCCAGCGGATCCCGATAGCGTGTGGCATCCAAGGAGACTGTACCGTCACGGTCCTCCAAGCCGTGTTCTACGGCATTAGTCACCAATTCGTTGATGACCAGTGACAGAGGCGTTGCTAGCTCGGCAGGCAGGGAACCAAAGGCTCCTGTGCGTTCGGTGTTTACCTTCTGGCCCGGTGAAGCAATTTCTACGATCATTCTGAACTGACGGTCAATCAATTCATCGAAATCAACGCTCTCGCTCAAGCCTTGGGACAAGGTTTCATGCACAGCCGCAATTGTTGCAACCCTGCGCATGGCCTGGTCTAGGCCTTGACGGCCTTCCTCGGATTTCATCCTGCGCGATTGCATCCGCAAAAGTGCCGCTACAGTCTGCAGATTGTTCTTCACTCGGTGGTGAATTTCTCGAATTGTCGCGTCCTTGGAGACCAATTCTTTTTCACGTCGTCGAAGTTCGGAAACATCGCGGCACAGTACTAGTGCCCCATAGCGCTTTTTAGCATCTCGCAGCGGAATGGCACGCAATGAGAGTGTGACGCCCATCGATTCAATTTCCGTGCGCCACGGCATTTTTCCGGAAACCACAAGCGGCAATGATTCATCGATCAGCCGGCGATCCTTGACCAGGTCCATTGTCACCTCGGACAATGACCGGCTTTCAAGCGTTGCAGCGGCACCAAGTCTGCGATATGCGGAAACCGCGTTGGGGCTGGCAAATTGCACAATGCCCTCGGCATCGAGACGAATAAATCCATCGCCCACGCGGGGCGCTCCGCGCCGTGATCCGGTGGGGGTAGCAAAATCCGGCCACAGTCCCGTGGTGCCCATCTTCAGCAGGTCATCAGCACACTGCTTATAGGTAAGTTCAAGACGCGATGGCATGCGCGAGCTTTGCAGATCAAAGTGCACACTCACCACGGCTAGGGTGCGCCCGTTACGGACCATCGGGACGGTCTCGATGAGCATTGAATGCCCCTCGTGTCCCGTCCCGCGGTCCGAACGCACAATATTTTGGGTCCGCCAAGCCTCATCTACCAGCGATTTGAGGTCTTTGCGAATACGCTCGCCCACGAAATCCGTGTGGAATACCGTGTGCGAGGTGGAGGGTCGTACATGGGCAAGTGCCTTGTACGACCCTTCCGGGACCGGGAACCAAAGCACGAGATCGGCGAAAGCCAGATCCGCGATGAGTTGCCAGTCTCCCACCAACAGGTGGAGCCAATCCTCATCTCCCGGGCCAAAATCGGCAGTTTGACGAATCTGGTCCGTGAAGATGGCCAAGGATTACCTCCGTACGATTGAACGCAACAGTCGCAAGGCTACCGACAGCGAGGCCATATCATCGCGCTCGAGTCGGTTCACTTCGGCGAACATGTTCTTTGCACGTTCAAGATTAGCCGTGTTTGCAGCTTCCCATGCATCCACACGCGCAGCCGGATCGGTTTCGGATGCATCCGAAACCTCAAAGACGTCGCGGGTGAAGTCGATGATCGTCGAGTAGAGATCGTCGCGCAGTGCAGCACGGGCTAGTGCCTGCCAGCGATCGGCACGTGGAAGCGCGGTAATACGCTCGAGCAAGGCATCAACACCGAAGCGGTCGTAGAGCACGTAGTAGATCTTAGCGATCTCTTCCGCGTCTCGGTCGGTACGGCTTGCCATTGATGCGATATCCAGCAGTACGAAGGATTCAAACTGTTCTGACCAACGAGTTGCCAGATCCGCATCCACGCCCCAGGCCAGACCTTCTGCCTTCAGTGCGCCAACGCGCGCCGCATCCTGACCCTGCAACTTGGTTCCAACGACCGGGCGCAGGGCCTTGATGGTTGGAGCGAGTGTTGCCACGGCAGCGCTGACGCTCTCGTTGCGGTCCACGTGGTGAATGTACCAGCGAGTTGCGCGGTCCAGCAGACGGCGCATATCTAGGTGCAGTCGAGTCCAGTTCTGCGTGTCGAAGGACGGTGGCAGAGCATTGATGGCATCATATTCGGCGTCGAAATCGTAGGTTTCGCGCAATGCCACAAAGGCCTTGGCTACCTGTGCCTCGGAAGCACCGGTTTCTTCCATGACACGGAATGCATAGGTGGTTCCACCGATGTTGACCATGTCATTGGCGATGACCGTTGCAATGATCTCGCGACGCAGCGGGTGACTATCCAGGTCTTCCCCGAAACGCTCGGAGAACTGGACCGGGAAGTAGTTGCGCAGTGTCTTGGCAAAGTACGGATCATCTGCAAGATCCGATTCAGCCAAGGCGGTGGCCAACTGAATTTTTGCGTAGGCAACAAGCACGGCAAGCTCGGGAACGGTCAGTGCCTTACCCGTGGCAAGACGCGCCTCGAGGGCCTCGGTGGATGGCAGGAATTCAAGCTCACGATTTAGATCAGCGTGCTCCTCCAGCCAATCCATCAGTCGCTCGTAGGCAGGTGACTGCGGGGTAAGTTCCTGCTTGTCGTTGAGCAGCAGCACGTTCTGATCGAAGTTGGTCTTCAGCACCAGGCGGGAGACCTCATCGGTCATCGAATGCAAGAATTCCGAACGCTCTGCCGGGTCAAGCTTGCCGGCGCTAACCATGCGGTCAACGAAGATCTTGATGTTAACCTCGTGGTCCGAGCAGTCAACACCTGCCGAGTTATCGATGGCGTCGGTGTTCAGAATGACACCGTTGAGTGCTGCCTCGATGCGGCCCAGCTGGGTCATGCCCAGGTTGCCACCCTCACCAATGATCTTGGCGCGGATCTGACTTCCATCAACACGGATTGCGTCATTCGCGCGGTCGCCCACCGAGGCGTGCGACTCGGTTGAGCTCTTCACGTAGGTGCCAATGCCACCGTTGTAGAGCAGGTCTACCGGTGCACCAAGGATGGCCTTGAGCAATTCGGTAGGTGCCATGGAGCTGATTGTCGCACCAAGGCCCAAGACCTCACGGACCTCTGGGGAGATCGGGATCGACTTCAACGAGCGGGAGTAGACCCCACCGCCTGCAGAAATCAGTTCCTTGTTGTAGTCCGCCCAAGATGAGCGTGGTACCTCAAATAGGCGCTGACGCTCATCGAGTGCCGGACCCGGGTTGGGGTTCGGGTCCAAGAAGATATCGCGGTGGTCAAAAGCCGCAACCAGCTTGATGGTGCCGGTGCGCAGCATGCCGTTACCAAAGACGTCACCTGACATATCTCCCACGCCAACGGCGGTGAATTCTTCACTCTGGGTGTCGATACCGAATTCGGTGAAGTGACGTTTGACCGATTCCCACGCTCCGCGGGCGGTAATGCCCATGGCCTTGTGGTCGTAACCAATCGAGCCGCCCGAGGCGAAGGCATCGCCCAACCAGTGACCACGTTCGGCGGAAATCTCATTTGCTGTATCGGAGAAGGATGCGGTGCCCTTATCCGCGGCAACCACTAGGTAGGTGTCATCCCCGTCCAGGCGCACAACGTTTGCAGGTGGCACCACGTGCTCACCGTTGGCGTCGGTGACAAGGTTGTCCGTAATTTCTAGCAGCGAGCGGATGAAGATGCGGTAGGAAGCCTTGCCCTCTTCCATCCATGCACCACGGTCAACAGCCGGGTTAGGCAGCATCTTGGCGAAGAAGCCACCCTTGGCACCGGTGGGTACGATCACTGCATTCTTGACCATCTGGGCTTTGACAAGGCCCAAGACCTCGGTACGGAAGTCATCGCGGCGGTCACTCCAACGCAACCCACCACGGGCAACTTCACCAAAGCGCAGGTGGCTACCCTCAACGCGAGGGGAACATACCCAGATCTCGTACTTGGGACGTGGGAACGGGGCTCCTTCAATCTTGCCCGGAAGCAGTTTGAAGGAAAGCGCTGCAGGGTTGGTGTAGTAGTTGGTGCGTAGCGTTGCCTCAATGACGTTGACAAAGCGGCGCAGCAGCTTATCTGCATCAAGCGTTGGAACCTTTTCAAGTGCCTCGGCAAGGGTCGCGTGAGCAACCTCTCGGGCCTCGGTACGTTCATCTTCCGAAAGCCCCGGGTTGAAGGTGCCTTCAAAGAGCGCAACGATCCCGTGCGTGACATCCGGGTTAGCAACCAAGGTGTCGGAAACGAAGGTGTAGGAGTTTGAGACACCCAGCTGGTGTAGGTACTTGGCGTAGGCACGCAGCAAGGCAACCTCGCGCCAGCCCATCGACTCGCACAGCACCAAGCGGTTGAGGTGGTCTGATTCGGCGGCACCTGTAACGATTGCCGAGTAGGCCTCGGAAAGCAGTTCTTCGGAGGCCAGCGGATCAATACCGGCAGGGAATTTCAGGCCAAGATCGTAGAGGTAACGCTCATCTGCGCGTGCCGGAGTCACCGCGAAAGGACGCTCGTCAATGACCTCAAGGCCAAGGTTCTGCAAGACCGGAAGGATCTTCGACAGCGAGAGCGGGGCCGTGAGGTAGAGCTTCATCCGGGCATTAACCTCGGACTCTTCGTTCTCTTCCGGAACATACAGTTTGATGACCGGTCCTACGTGATCTTGATCCTCGTAGGTACCAAAGCGCTCAATATCTGCAAGCGCGTCTTCTACCTCAAATTCAACGCGGTATGCGGCAGGGAAGGCATTGGCCCAGTTACCGGCCAAGGCTGAGCCCTCTTCAGTACCGTACTGCTCAACTGCTGCCTCGGAGATTCCCTCGGACCAGGAACGCACGGCTGCAACCAGGCGAGTTTCCAGTGCGGCACGGTCAACCACAGGGGTCAGACCGTGGCGCTGGAGGCGAATGCGGAAGAAGAGGCGAACCAGCGACGATTCGCTCATACGGACTTCGAATTCAACCGATTCTGCGTTGAACGCGTTGGTCAGTTCCTTTTCGATGCGCTGGCGCACTGCTGTTGAGTAGCGGTCGCGCGGCAGGTAGACAAGTGCTGACATGAAGCGTCCGTACACGTCCGGGCGCAGGAACAGCGAGGTGCGGCGGCGTTCCTGCAGGCGTAGAATGCCCAGCACGGTATCGGTGAGGTCTTCAACGGAGATCTGGAAGAGCTCATCGCGTGGGTAGGTCTCAAGGATCGTCAAGATGTCCTTGCCGGAGTGTGAATCCGGGGCAAAGCCGGCGCGCTTGAGCACAGCCTCAACCTTTTCGCGAACTACCGGAACACTACGTACCGAAGAGGTATACACGCTGGAGGCAAACAGGCCGATGAAACGGCGCTCACCGTTAACATTGCCCTGCGCGTCAAAGCGCTTGACACCCACGTAGTCAAGGTAGACGCCGCGGTGTACCGAGGAGCGGGAGTTAGCCTTGGTAATCACCAGAGCGCGCTTATCGCGAGCCATGGCACGGCCGCGCTTGGTCAGGTGCTGGGTGTCGCGTGCCGGGATTGCATTGCGCATCAAACCCAGACCGGATTCGGTCTGAATACGCAGCACGTCTTCACCGTTTTCGGTGATCAGATCGTATTCGCGGTAACCCAGGAAGGTGAAGTTTCCATCGTCAAGCCAGTGCAGCAATTCAACCGCAGCATCAAGGTCGGGGATTTCTTCGGCGCCAACAACTGCAGCCAAGGAATCCGCAATTTCGTGGGCCTTGTTACGCATCGGTGCCCAGTCTTCAACCGCAACACGTACATCGCCAAGGACTCGCTCGAGGCCGGCAACAAGTGCCTCAAGTACCTCATCGCTGGGGTCCGCACCGAGTTCAACGGCAATCCAGGATTCAATGACGGCACCGCGATTATCGGCGATGAACGCCGAGATATCTGGAAGTGCTGCGGTGTCTCCGCTTGCAACATGCGCATTAGCCGGCACCAGGCCAAGAGAGCTAATGCGCCCTGTGGCTTCGTCGCGGCTGACCAAGAACGTTGGGTGAATAACAACGTTGATCGCTGCCTTCTGGCGGACGATTTCTGCGGTTACCGAGTCAACCAAGAATGGCATGTCGTCGGTTACGACGTACACCATGGCTGTCCCGGCATGCCGGGTCACGGAGACCTTGGCTGTATTCGGGTCACGCTCCCAGCCTACGGCCAGGTGTGCTCCGACCCTGGTTTCAAGCTGCTGCGGCGAATATGCCACTGCATCTTCCGTTGCGAGCTGGCCGTAGTAGCTAGCTACTAGATCGGCAGTGAGTGTCTCAGCTATGAATGTTTCGGACATGCTGGACTCCGACGTGTTCAAAAGAACGCCTCCGTGTATAGATGTACGTTTCGCTCCGTTGCGAAACGCTAGTGTTACAACACTATCTCGCCAGGTTACAGACGTCACATCGACGCGGTAGTTCTGCGCAATATCCGACCTTTTCCCCTGATTTTTCGTCCCGCCAGCGTGGCAATGGCAATTCTCAATGCAGAATTGGGCGCCGTTTCTGCTAGGGCACTGCCTGCAAGCAATGCCGACTCGACAGCTTGTGAATCGTGCGGGAGGTAGGCAATCACTGGATCTCCGGTTCCAAAACGATCCCAGGTCTCTGCCAGTGAACGCTGTGGAGCCGATCCGATGCTCGCGGCAAGCACCTTGTTGAATATCACTTTGAGGGGTAGCTCACCAAGCACCAGGCGCATCTCATCAATGCCACGAATCAGCCGGGGAACCCCAATACTATTGGCTTGGCCCACCGCATAAATTTCATCGGCGATCCGTAGCATCGCTGCCGTTACGCCATTGCGTTGCGGGGCTGTTGTATCGAAGCTCAACTCTTCGTCGAGTTCTAGGGCGCCCGCTACATCGATGACTATCGTGTCGCAGCGTTCTTGGAGGGCCAGTACCGCCCGGCGTAGCGCCGTGGGCCGTAATTCTGGCCAACGGTTGGCACGCGGCAATCCTGTGGCCACCCTCATTTTCGCTCCGGCAATCAATACCGGGGCACAAATACGTTCAAGGCTTTGTGCATCAAAGCGGTCCTGGTCAACGGTCCGGCAGATCTGGGCTAATCCTGCGGCCTCATCGAGCATTGCTAATTGCACTGCTTGAGTTGCACCGTAGGTATCGGCATCAAGCAAAATCACTTCCTTTCCGTCAAGTGCGCATTCAACCGCACAGTTCAAGGCAACTATTGATCGTCCCGGGGAGCCATGCGGCCCCCAAAAGACAACGACGTTTCCGCGCTTAGGCGCCGGCCCCGATTCAGGCACGGGGACCGCCTTGATTCCGGCGGCACCGGTACCGCGCTGCTTTTCTCTGCAACATTCTTCAATCAGCGCACCAAGTTCAACCGCATCAATGTCGGTTTCTGCGATGTGAGCTCCGGCGCGGTTGAGCCTACTTGACTGGGCAGGGTCATCGCAGAGCACTATGACAGGTACCCCACGTTCGGTTATTGCATCAATATCCGCGGTTTCTACGCGCTCCGGGGCTCCGGCTAAGATTGCGGCGTCCGCGAGACCTGTCTCGCAAAGGGCGATCACCTCAATAATTTCTTCGCAGGTCCGTGCCACGGTAAGCACACCGCGCTGACGTTCCAATCGTTCAATCAGCTCACCATCGTCGGCCCAGAGAACTACAGAAATATTCATGAAGAACTCGCCGTGGGGTTGAAGACCAAGGTAATCCGTGCCTCGTTCGCCATAGCTTCAAGCAGATCGGCAAGCTTTTGGTCGTGGACCAATAACTCAACGGTGGTTCCTGAGGTTCCACCAAAGCCTGTGGCACGGGCAACCCTGTAGGTCACTTCGGCTCCCGGTAGTAGCAGCGTTGGTGCCGAGTACACATTTGCTGCACGATCTTTGGCAGCTACCCACACATCAACGTGGGCTCCGGCGGTGATGGCTGCGGGCAATTCATCGGGTAGATTTACCGAGACCGGCCTGCGATTAGTTCCGTCTTCGAGCCCTATGGAACCTACGGGGATCAGCTCACCGGCTCGAATCAATGAATTGGCCCTACGCCCAACCAATAGTTCGGGGTTTGCTGCAACATATCGTTGGCTCAGCGCGTCGAGTTTGATGTTCGCTACGTCAAGTTTCTCTGGCCCCAACTGCTCCCCCAAAGAGATATCTGTCTTTGCGACGTACATGGGAACCGTTTTATCAAGTGCGCTGGTTAAGGCGATGATGCCAACTGTGGATGCCAGAACTATCAAGATTCCGAGCAATAGTCTTGGATCTTTCCAGCTTGGACGGGTAATGCGTCGAGATTCTCCGATCGCGCGTTCTGGCGCCGTTCCCATGAGTTTTCCCCTCACTTAGCCTCTCAACGCAACCAAATGGCTTGGTCATCAAAAATTCTCTCTTGAGCCGACACCCTACGCCCGAATCTGGTCCGCTGAAAGGACCGGGGGTTGAAAATCTATCGTTCACGCTTCCCTGCGCACCCAAGCCACCGAGGCGATCGGCACGAATGCTCGGCCCTGAATTGAGGTCTCGCGACGAAATTCGTCGCGTGCATGCAGCGCAATGGCCATGAAATCATGACCAACTTGGTCGAGGGTTCCGCTAGCCAACAGTGACCCATCGCAACCGCCGACGGAGATTCTAGATCGATCGCGAACTAGTGCACGTAATGCTTGAGTAAACCTAGCACTCCCGCTGATGCTGCCCTCGCGCTGGCCGGAGGTTCTCTGCAGCCAGGTTCCTATGGCGTGTATGGGAATCAGCTCTTCAGTTTCTCCTCGGCGCAGCATCACCCAGTCCAAGCCCAGTGCACTAAGGCGCCCGTGTAAGCGTTCACCACCCAAGAGCCTTACTTCAATGTGCGCCTTGAGCTGTGGTGCAAGTAGTTCTCCAAAACTTTGACGGGCTTTTTCCACCCTGACGGTCTCTTGAATTTCAGCAGTTTTTTCTCGTGCGAATTCGGCGGCAAGCTCCGCCTCAAGGTCCTCAAATAATGATTCCCATCTCATGCACACACCCTAGATGCTGATTATCTTTTGCGGTACCCCCTAGCTTCCGCCACCGCTTAGTGCCACCATAGGTAACACAATGCATCAAATCATATGAAATATCATCAAATGGAGTCAAAATGAAGAAAATCACCTCAACTGATGCTCTAACAGTGCTGGCTCTGTTTGGAATGTCGGCTTTGATGCTGATCTGCAGCGCGGTGATCTCCGCTCGCCTTGACTTAAGCCCGCATTCTCACCAGCAGTTAGATAGCAGTTCACTCGAGCGCCTTACTGGAGTGGTCATTGGGCTACTCGGCGCGTTAATCCTGTTTTGGCTTTTCTTATCCATTGTTGCCTCGGTTCTGACAACCCTTGGATCCCGCACCGGGCACCATCGCATGGCCCACGCATTGGCCCACCTCAGTCCGCCATTCATCATGCGCATTGCTGTGGCAACACTTGGTAGTTCGCTAGTCATTGCAACTTCAGCGAACGCGTCCGAACCACCGCAACATCCGGCCGCGGTGATCACCAGCAGCAACATAAGTGCCCTGCCAAACCCCACGCGATGGAACCTGACTAAGGAAGAAACGCTGCCTCAAAACACCCTGGAAAATCAGGTTGAGGGACCCGAGCTGCTCTCCCCCGGATGGGTGCCCCAACCTATTTCCCTGCCGCTACAACGCGTGGCAGGCGGAACACCGCGCGCCGACCAAACCGAAGTGATAGTGCGGGCCGGAGATTCGCTCTGGTCAATTGCGGCAGCACATCTGAAGACCGGGGCAAGCGCCGCAGAAATCGCCGCAGTCTGGCCGCATTGGTACGAAGCAAACAAGATAATCATTGGCCCGAATCCCGATCATCTTGCACTTGGCCTAGTCCTGCACGCGCCGCCCGCGCTCAACTACACACATTGACACCAAATTTTGGAACCAGTAGGAGCAGATCATGAGCATCACCATCCTTGAACCGTTAACCGCCAATGGACCGCAACTGATGCTGCACGAAGATGTGTGGGTTGAGGATGCCGTGATACCGGTTCCCAGTCCAGCTGGCAAGCGCTTCCCCGAGAACCTACACACCGCGCCGACGTCCCGGGGACGGCGTTGCGTTATTGAGCCTCCCGTTGTTACCGAATCGATCCGCAGCCCACGATGGAACATCGAAGAGCCAAACGTTGACCAATTTGAAATTCCGGAAGCTGTTCGCCCCATCATAGAAAAGATCTTTCCGCGGCCAGAATCCATACAGAACCTAGCAGAGTCCGTGGGCACCGCGGTGCACGCTGTAGCACCGGCACTTTTAGAAGTCCTTGCCGGCGCAAGGCCTGCACGGCAACTCGCCGGAGTGCTCAATCCCGATTGCATGGGGAAGCTCGAATATCACGTCCAAATTGGCGAATCACAGCAGCCCGACCGGAATGTTTGTTGCTATAGCAATCCACGAGTCCTGCGTATTCGCGTCTCACAAGTCCTCCCCATGGTTTTTGAGGCAGCCGTGATTCTCTTGGATATTAAAAAAGTCCGTGCCACTGCTCTACGCATAGAACTATGGCACGGACGCTGGCAGGTTACCGCCCTTGAAATCGGTTAGCGGCGCTTACCCTTTTTCTTCTTGTTGTTTCCCGCTGGCTTGGAAGCCGAACCACCGGTGCGTTCAATGTGAGTCGCAGCTTCGCCGCTCTCCTCCGGCGCCGTATAACGCAGCGTAGAAGGTTTGGCAGGTGCTTCAAGCGTTGGAGTGCTCAAGACCGGCCCACTAGTCATCGACCGGGCATCAGTCACTCCCGGAAGGGAAATTTCTGGTTCTTGACGTGTCTCAACCTCGATATTGAAGAGCATGCCAATGCTTTCTTCACGGATGGCTTCCATCATGGTCTGGAACATGACGAAACCTTCGCGCTGGTATTCGACCAGCGGATCACGCTGAGCCATGGCACGCAGGCCGATGCCTTCCTTGAGGTAGTCCATCTCATAGAGGTGTTCTTGCCACTTGCGACCAATCACCGAAAGCACCACACGGCGTTCGAGCTCACGCATATTCTCTTGGCCAACGGCCTGTTCGCGTGCCTGGTACTGCAGGCGAGCATCGGAGAGAATTTCACGCTCAAGGAATTCGGCACTCAACGAGCTACGGTGACCTGCTTCCTCAATAACCTCATCAATGGTGATGGAGATCGGGTAAAGCTGCTTGAGGTTGGTCCACAGCTGCCTCAGATCCCAATCATCGGCACTGCCTTCGGCAGTTGCCTCGGTGACCATTGCCTTGACCACGTCTTCTAGGAAGTGGCCAACCTTCTCTTCGAGGTCTCCCCCTTCGAGGATTCGGCGGCGATCACCGTAGATAGCCTCACGCTGACGGTTCATGACATCGTCATACTTCAGCACATTTTTACGCTGCTCGGCGTTGGTGCCTTCAACCTGGGCCTGAGCGGTTTCAATGGCTTTGGATACAATCTTTGATTCCAGCGCAACGTCATCTGGCATCGAGGGGTTGTTCATGATTCGCTGCG
This sequence comes from Arthrobacter sp. MYb227, assembly GCF_002975435.1. Taxonomy (GTDB): domain Bacteria; phylum Actinomycetota; class Actinomycetes; order Actinomycetales; family Micrococcaceae; genus Paeniglutamicibacter. The sequence continues at coordinate 200,140 of NZ_PCPT01000001.1, forward strand.
CTGCACCCGCATTGAAGCGGCGCATCAGCTCATCGGTCATTGACAGGTAGAAACGGGACTCCCCGGGGTCACCCTGACGTCCGGAACGACCGCGTAGCTGATTATCGATGCGACGGGATTCGTGACGTTCGGTGCCCAAGACGTACAGGCCACCAATTTCGGAAATTTCCTTGGCCTCGGAGCTCACCTGCTTCTTTGCATTTGCAAAGACATCGTCCCACTCAAGCTCATACTGTTCGGAGTTATTCTCCGGATCCAGTCCGCGACGTTCCATCTCTGCGACTGCTAGGAACTCGGCGTTACCACCGAGCATAATATCGGTACCGCGTCCGGCCATATTGGTGGCTACAGTGACCGAACCCTTCTTACCTGCTTGGGCAATGATTGCAGCTTCGCGTGCGTGCTGCTTGGCGTTCAGCACCTCGTGGCGGATGCCCTGCTTGGCCAACAGTCGGGCCAGATATTCGCTCTTCTCCACGCTGGTAGTGCCAACCAATATGGGCTGGCCGGTTGCGTGGCGTTCGGCAATATCCTGAACAACAGCATCAAACTTTGCAATTTCGTTCTTGTAAATCAGATCCGGCTGGTCTTTACGAGCCAGCGGCTTGTTCGTAGGAATTTCAACTACGCCAAGCTTGTAGGTCCCCATAAATTCTGCGGCTTCGGTCTGTGCCGTACCTGTCATGCCTGCGAGCTTGCCATAGAGGCGGAAGTAGTTCTGCAAGGTTACCGTTGCCATGGTCTGGTTTTCGGCCTTGATTTCCACCCCTTCCTTGGCCTCGATGGCTTGGTGCATGCCTTCGGAGTAACGTCGCCCTGCCAACGAACGTCCGGTGTGCTCATCAACGATCATCACCTCGCCGTTGATCACGACGTAGTCTTTATCGTTCTTGAACAGCTCCTTGGCCTTGATGGCGTTGTTCAGGAAACCAATCAACGGGGTATTTGAGGCCTCGTAGAGGTTGTGAATGCCCAGGTAGTCCTCGACCTTTTCGATGCCCGCTTCCAGTACGCCTACGGTGCGCTTCTTTTCATCAACCTCGTAGTCGGTTTCGATACTGAGGCGATTTACCAACTTCGCGAATTCGGTGTACCACCGGTTTACGTCCCCTGAGGCCTGACCGGAAATGATCAGTGGGGTACGGGCTTCATCAATGAGGATCGAGTCGACCTCATCGACAATGGCAAAGTTGTGGCCGCGCTGGACTAGCTCATCGGAGCTCCACGCCATGTTGTCGCGCAGGTAGTCGAATCCGAACTCGTTGTTCGTTCCGTAAGTGATATCTGCTTCGTACTGCTTACGGCGTTCGGCAGGATCCTGATTGGCAAGAATACAACCGCTGCTCAGACCCAGGAAACGGAAAACTCGTCCCATGAGGTCCGATTGGTATTCGGCGAGGTAGTCGTTAGTCGTGACAACGTGAACACCCTTACCGGCAAGAGCATTGAGGTAGGCCGGACCGGTTGCCACTAGGGTCTTGCCCTCACCAGTCTTCATTTCGGCAATGTTTCCCATGTGCAAGGCGGCACCGCCCATGAGCTGCACATCAAAGTGGCGCATGCCAAGGGTACGGTCCGCCGCTTCACGCACCGCAGCGAAGGCCTCTGGAAGCAGGCTCTCAAGTGACTCGCCATCGGCGATTCGAGCCCTGAACTTATCTGTTTCCGCGCGCAACTCGGCGTCAGTCAGGGCACGGAATTCACTATCAAGCAGGTTGATAGCGTTTGCATATCCACGCAACTTCTTTAGCGTTTTCTTGTCGCCGGTACGCAGGATACGTTCAAGCAGTGATGCCACGAGGCAGCTCCCAAATCTCAAGCACAGGAATTCTGGCCTGTTCAGTCTACGTGAGAGATTGCTTTCACTTGTGGTTATCGGCCAATTTTGGCGAGCTTAGTGAAAACTCTAAGCCTGCTGCCAGATTTCCCCGAGGTAAAATCAGCACTTTATCAAGATTCAGCCAGCTGGCCATCAGTCGAAGCTCGGATGCTAACTCTTGTGCAGTTTCGACCGGTGCATGGGGCTCTGCGTAGGCACCACGTACCAAAAGTGTCCTACTTTCTCGGTCAGCTTTTACATCGACGCGCGCCACCAGACGTTCTCCTAGTAGAAATGGGAGCACGTAATAGCCAAACACTCGTTTCTCGCTTGGCGTATATATTTCGAGCCGATATGAAAAGTTGAACAGCTTTTCTATACGTTTGCGGTTGAACACTAGCGAATCGAAGGGACTTAGCAAGGCCCGTCCGGAGGTGGTCCGCGGGATTTTGGTACCTGGATGCAAAAAGAACTTTTCTTTCAGCCCCTCGATAGTTATCGTTTCAAGTATTGATCGATCCACGAGATCCGTGAGCACCACCGTGCTTTGCTTAATCGGCAATCTGAAATAGTCAGCTAGGCAATGTGCACTGCCAATACCGTGAGCGTCAACGGAGGCCAAGAGCAGTCGTTCCATGGCTTGGATCGGGTCAACATTTAGCTCCGTTCTTCTGGCTTGCTGACCGACGTGCTCATGAATCGTGTAAAGACGTTCGAATTGTTTATTGCGGCCTTCGGTTCCAATAATGCCATCGGCAAACATTGCTTCAAGGATTCGTTTGACCGCCGACCAATTCCATCCCCAATGAGAAGTGTCTTTGGCTTGGTCATGACCCAACGCATCAGAAATGTCGCGGGCGCTCAGGGGTTCCCGATGCAGCAATAATCCATAGATTCTCTCGCTGAGCTCACGGGCCGATTGATCAAGATCTTGTGAGCTACCCACCCAACGGCGGCGCTGCCATGGAATTAGATCAGCAAAATATTCGGCTTTGATCAATGATGCTTCGTGAGCCCAATATTCAATGACCTGCCGTGGTTTACGCACGCTGAGACTATCAAGTAGTTCCGGGTCGTAGGGCCCAAGTCGTGAAAAGATCGGTAAATATTGCGCACGTGTTAGCACATTGACCGAGTCAACTTGCAAGAGCTTCAACTTATTAAAGGTGCGGCCCACCGCGCCAATCGTAACCGGTGCGGTGGGCCGTGCCCGATGCAGCCCTTGGGCCGCTAAGGCAACGCGACGAGCTTGTGAGAGAGAAAGATTTCTAGCCATGAGCCCTGTCACTGAATGTAGTTCTTATGCTTCGACCGTTGCAGCCTCACGGTAGCGGCGGGTTTCCAAAGTGGATTCGTCGGTAGCCTCCGGATCCAGGGTAATGGTGCCGTAAGAGTACTGCTGGGTTCCCTTGGCCTTGCGAGCGTAAACCACCGAGTGTGCCCCGGTAGCAGCATCGACAAAGAGATAGAAGGGGTGACCGATCAGCTCCATGCGGTCAACAGCGTCATCAACGGTCATGGATTCTGCAGGGAAGACCTTGCGGCGAATCTCAATCGGAGGTGCACCGTTCTCGGCCGCCTCTGCGACCTGTCGAGCTTCTTCTTCCTGCTGGGCCAAGCGCGTTGCTTCGTGAAGCGGCAACGAGCTGTCGGCTGGCTCAAGCCCACTGGTTGCCTGATGAACTGCCTTGGGCGTTCGGCTACCGTGGTGGATCTTGCGACGATCCCTAGCCTTACGCAGACGCTCGAGAAGCTTTGCGAATGCGGTGTCAAAGGCTGCGAATTTGTCCGCGGCCTTCGCCTCGGCACGGATGGCCGGTCCCCGTCCCAGGACCGTCAATTCGACGGTCAGAGCATTCTCGGCATTTCGTGCATGCTGCTCCTTGGTGACCTTGATGTCCAAGCGCTGGATCTTTGTTGCAAGCTGATCGACCTTGTCGATCTTCTCGTCCACGTACTCGCGGAAGCGATCCGTAACACTGACATTGCGTCCGTTGATCGTCATCTCCATGGTGTCCTCCATCATTGCTCAGGTGACACAACAGCGACCGAAGAATTCACTCCTTCCGGTCGCTGAAGATGGGCCATTTTCCCTTTTCCGGGTGCCCATACTTCACCCTATGACAGATGCTCAGATAATCAAGGATGTAGCAATTATTACTTCATCGCCATCAGCATAATTATCGCTTTTCATCGGGTGCCGGAGTACTTGCAATAACTACAGCCCCACAGGGGACAACGCATTTCCCTTGCAGAGCACGATATGCCTCCGCGAGCGTTGCACCGGTGGTGAGCACATCATCGATAAAGAGCACTTGCGCACCCGAGTTCAATGCATCGCTAATTCCCGGTTGACGCCGAGCAAGCATCGTATTGTGCACCGAGGCTCGGCCACGTCGACCACGCATCTTTTGGGAGCTACCCAAGGAGGCACCCGCCGCATACCGCAGCGCGTGAACAACTCGAGTATTTTCTGGTAGCAAGTGCGCCTTGAATACTCGATGCAGTAGTAATCCCACGGGCCAATATCCCCTAACAGCCAACGCCTTACGTCGGCTCGGCACAGGAACGAGAAGAACCTCACGCGCTGGATCGGTCAGCTCGTTCAGCGCCGCACGGAGCGCTCGAGCAAGCAACGGAACCAAGACTTTTGAAAGCGAAACCATCTGATGATTCTTGTAGGAAAGCAGAACACCAGCAAGCTCATGTTCATAGCGTCCGGCAGTAATCACCGGCATCGGCAGCCCCGCCATATTCAGCGGCAAGGCGTCGGCAAACTCCTCAACACGCTGCGGGCGAATAGCTACTGCGCCTAGGGTCTGGGAACATGCGGCACACAATTTCTCGTCAAGCCGTCCGCAGCAGACGCATTGGACGGGAAATAGCAGGGCAGCAGTTGCGTGTAAAGCAGTTCGAAGCTTGCGGGTTTCTTTCCAACCCCAGACCACATCACAAAGCTTGAGCATGCGCTCGAAAGCCCTTTCGAGAGACTTCATGTCTCAAGAGTCGCGCCTTGACCGGATATTTAGCCGCTCACAAATCACTTTGGGGATAACTAGGTTATCCAGAGCAGCTACCCAGGATAGGAAAGATCGTGGGCCAATTCATCCATGGGATGCCAGGAATTACCAACCCGGGTGAAGAGCTGGTCCTTCGTCTCGGCAAAGACCGGACGGCGGTCCCCTGGTCCCGCCGAAAGCCCAATCATGCCTAATAGTGGTTGAAACTTTTCGGGCTTTCCAGCAAAGTTAATCCGCTCAGCCGTCACGCTTGCCGTAGCATCCGACGCGGAAACAATTACCGAAGAATCTGAATCCCAGACCGCGCTCGTGGTGGGTACCGATGGGTACAGATACATCGGTGGCGCAAACCCCCGCGGGGTTCCATCACTATCACGCAACACACCACTGACGCTGACACTGGTGACCCCGGCCCGCGCCGAAACAATTAATGCACGAGTTCCGTCACGAGAAATTCTGATTGATGAAACCTTGGTTCCATCAAGCCAATCTGCAGCAATCGGACGTACTTTGCCATTGAGGACGGTGTCTTCGGGTACCGCGAGAATTCTTGTTTTCGCACCGTTGTCAACGGTCCAGGTCCAGCCGCTTGCGTCGATGCTCGGCCGTACCAGAGAGGTTCCGCTCGCCACCACTCGGCTTCGTCCACTCTCATCAACAGTGAATAATCGTTTTGAGGCTCCGTCGAGGAAAGCGAACCTATTGCCTAGCGGGCTCATGGCCGGGTAGCGAGGGTCGTACCCCGAAATATCGTTGATTTCCACGCGGTTGATCGATTTACCCTTCACAAATGAGAGCGTCCTATCCAAAATTGCGATCTGGGTTTCCGGGACAGCCGCATTTTTCAGTGCAATCTTAAACTGCGGATCTGCTGCACCGATCTTTACCTCGCGTTGTTCATCGCTCATCACCACGGTGCGGATGCTATTCGTGTCTTTAAGCGTGAGATCCAGCTGTTGCTGCATCTGTTGTCTCGAAAGCTCTGTGGCATCAATAAACGTTGCTGAATTCAGATCGACAGTCGCTTGAGTCCCCTCAACGGGTACGGCGGCTCTAACTAGAGAGCTGCCGGAAGGGAAAGCAGAAACTACGGCATTCTCCAGATACGGAGCCGGGCCCTTGAGCAAGGCTTCGACCATCGCGGCAGGAAGTCCCGCACGTTTAGGGAACCACCGAATATCTGGAACCGCATATTGGAAGGAGGCATCGTAGAAATAGATCGGTTGGGCACCGAATAGACCGTTGAATGAGTCTCGGTCGATCATTGTTCCATCGGGAAGTTTAGAGATCCTCCATTGACCATCTACCTTTTCTAGATTCATGTCTATTGCACGTGTTGAGTGCGCCGGCAATTCGGTCATCACACCGTAGCCATCGATCTCGGCAACAACCTCTAATTGAATGGTGTATGTATTCTCTTTGCTCCCTGAGATCACGCTGGGTCGTGAGTCATACACAAGGGTCTGCACGGCGCCTTTCCAAATCCCTACCTGTTTAGGATTCAAAAATTCGCGGGCAATCTTATAGTCATCCTGTGGACCGATGCCTGCCTCAATAAAGCCCTCAATAATTTCACGAGGACTCGCATCTAATTTCGGACCGGAGGGCGAAAAGTAGGCTCCCGTTCCACTGGTGCCACCATCAACCTGGATTGCCTGCACCGGTCCGTTACGTGGGATCGATGAGCACCCGGTAATCACAAGAATCACACCTAAAAGAAGGAATAGCGTTCGACGCAATTGCTTAAACATCAGGTTCCTGCTTTTCGAGTTCTTGCTTTTCCTCGGCTGAATCATCGGCATTTTCGGTGCTTTCTGTTTCACCAAGGCCTAGTGGAGCCTTTGGCTTGAACCCAATAATGGGAATTTCTCCGGTGAGTGGGAAAGCAATAACCATGTCCCTATCCAGTACCGCGTCGGCCAGCACGATGGGCTCGAGTGGTAGCGGCGAGTTGGTTATGGTGTCGCCAAGGACGCGTGGAAGGGTGAGCCTAAAACAAGAACCGACTTCTCGTTCGCCCCATGCTTCAAGCCTGCCAGTATGCAAACGAGTATCTTCCATGGCAATTGACAGACCCAACCCGGAGCCACCCGTGGTGCGTGCTCTTGCCGGATCTGCACGCCAGAAACGGTCAAAGACACGGGTCGAAGCTTCCGGACTCATACCGATGCCACGGTCGCGCACGGAAATCGCTACAGCGGAATCGTTCCCTGCCACTGAAATATCAATCGGATTACCTTCTCCGTGTTCAATGGCATTCATGATCAGGTTACGCACCACGCGTTCGATGCGCCGTGAATCCATCTCCGCTACACACCCGCCGGCCGGGGTTGAAAGGCGCAGCAATGATCCCATGGCTTCGGCATGTGGCGTGGCCGCATCGATCACTCGTCGTGCAACGGCTACTAGGTCGGTAGGCTCGGCGTCCAAAATTGCAACACCGGCATCGAAGCGTGAAACCTCAAGCAGGTCATTGAGCAGAATTTGGAAGCGTTCAACTTGGTTATAGAGAAGTTCTGCGCTTCGTTTGTTGATCGGATCAAAATCTTCACGGGCATCATGGAGTACTTCTGCTGCCATGCGAACCGTGGTCAACGGTGTTCGCAGCTCATGTGAAACATCTGAAACAAAACGCTGCTGCATCTGCGATAGGGTTGCCAGCTGGTTGATCTGGTCCTGTAGGGAGGCTGCCATGTGGTTGAACGATGAGCCAAGTCTGGCAATTTCGTCCTCACCCTTAACGGTCATGCGTTCTTGAAGCTCACCTGCGGCAAGCTTTTCCGATACCTGGGCAGCTGCCGCAACAGGACGCACCACTGCGCGTGTTACATACCATGTAATTCCGCCAACGACGAGCAGCAACAAGCCACCAACCAAGGCCATGGCACGGTTAATGAAATCGAGGGTATTTTGCACACTTGTCAGGTCATAGACCAAATACAGTCCGTATTCCTTGCCCGGCGGTAGGGTCACTCGGGTACCAAAAATGAGCCCTGGTCCGGCGCTCTTCCCGTTCTTGACCTCTATAGACTGCCAATAAATAGCGTTAGATTCGCGGATCTGTGATGACAATGCCTCGGGCACAATACGTGAGGTGAGGTTTCCACTAGCGGTGGGCCCCACATAGAGGTTGTCATCGCCGGGCAACGGAACCAACACAAAGTCACGTTGCACTAAGGCTCCATCACCCTCAAGAATCTTCACGGTGTTGGTTACTAGTGAATGTGTGCTGGTTCTGTCGGTGGTTGCTGCCGAGTCAAAAATCGCTTTGACCTGATTCAGTCCGCGTACCGATTCGGATTCAACCTGGTGAAAACGTTCCTGAAAAAGACCCGAAGCGATTTGGTTGGACAGGAAAGCACCAGCGGCCAATAACGCCAGCGCCGAAAGCAACACCGCAGAGGTAACCGTGCGAAATAGTAGCGATCGACGCCAGCGTGAACGAAGCCGTTCGCGCGCGTTCTTGATTACTTCAAGGCTACGGCGCAACACCACCGGCACTCCGGACTCGGTAGATATAGCGACCGGTTCCGGAGCAGGCTCGGTGGTGGCTGATCCCGGCATCTGCTGACTCAGGCCTGACCGGCCTTATAACCAACACCGCGCACCGTCAAGACAACTTCGGGGCGTTCTGGATCAAGTTCTACCTTTGAACGAAGACGTTGCACATGAACGTTTACCAAACGAGTATCGGCTGCATGACGATAGCCCCAGACTTGTTCAAGGAGCTGTTCACGAGTAAATACCTGCCATGGTTTGCGTGCAAGTGCCACCAGCAGATCAAATTCAAGTGGGGTGAGACCGATAGTTGCACCGTTGCGGGTCACCCGGTGACCAGCAACATCAACGCTGAGATCACCAATCTTGAGGGTCTCTGGAGCATGCTGCTCGGTGGGGCGCAGTCGAGCGCGGACACGCGCAACGAGCTCCGCTGGCTTAAACGGCTTCGGAACATAATCATCGGCCCCGGATTCCAGACCACGAACAACGTCAGCGGTATCTGCCTTCGCTGTAAGCATCACGATCGGTACATCGTCTTCGGCGCGAATCTGTTTGCACACTTCAATGCCGTCAATGCCAGGAAGCATTAGATCTAGGAGCACTAGATCCGGCTTCACTTCACGGAATACCCCCAATGCCTTGGCACCGTCATAGCAGAAAACGGCTTCAAAGCCATCGTTCTGTAAGACGATGCCGATCATTTCGGCCAGCGCCTCGTCGTCGTCGACAACCAGGATGCGTGCCTTCATAATCTGCCCTTCCGTTCAGCTTTACGGGCAATTATTGCAAACGCCCAGATATGAATAAGACTACATGAGCAACGCCAGCAAATCGGCGTTGGCGCGATTGCCGGGTAATGCTCAGTTTATTGTTACAAACGACCTAGGCTAAAGATGTACTATCCGGCCTCCACTTGGGTCTGGAATGTATATATTAGTTTGCTAAATCCAACATTCAAGGGCAAAAATCATGGCGCAAGATCCAGCCGATCCAACAGGAAGTTCGGGAGAAGACCCGCCTTCGTGGGGCCCTCCGCCCTCGGGCTGGGGCCCACCGGCCAATTCGGCCGCCAACGAACCGTCGAATCCCTATCTGCTGCCAGCACCGCACGGCGGTGAGCAAGTTCCTCGCTTTCCACCGGTTCCCAAACCCGGTGTCATCGAACTGCGCCCATTAACACTGGCAGACTTACTTGATGGCACCTTTGCAGTCATTAGGCTAGCCCCGGCTGCGACACTGGGAATAGCAGCTGCTGTTTATCTACTGCTGGGGATTCTTAGTATTTTAGCCCTTGTGGTGCTTAGGTTGGGCGAAGTCATGTATGAAGCGCTAATGTTCGCCGCAAACCCTGACCAGTTCCAACATCTGGCAGACCTCGCCTCACAGATACTCTCGCATCCTTGGTATCTCTACTTTGGAATTGGTGTAGGCGCATGGGTGCTCTCTGTTTTTGCTTCAGCGCTCATCGTTGGAACTTCGACTGTAGCCACAATGCGTGCAACATTGAACCTGCCCACAAGTTTCTGGCAGGCTATGAGTTTCAGCGCACCCACTTGGGCAAAACTCATGGGCCTAAATTTGCTGTTGAGCTTCGCCGCAATTACACCGTTTGTGCTTCTGTCCACTCTTGCAATCTGGCTTGAAAAAAGCCTTGGTGCTTTGATATTCGTGCCGACGGCGCTACTGCTGATGGCGTTATTGGTGTGTTTGCTTTGGATCGGGGTTCGGCTGATCATTTCACCGGTTCTTGTGGTGACTCAGTCGCTGAGTGTAGCTTCAGCGATCAAGAAATCTTGGAACCTTACAGGCGGCAGATGGTGGAGAACTTTCGGCTGTGTGCTGGTTACAGCACTGATCATCTCCGTCTTGGGAGGAATTCTTAGTTCGATTACTGGTATTGGCATTTCATTCTCACCAAATTATTGGGCGGCGCTCATCTTGAGCCAAATTGTTGGTGCGCTCGTCTCCGCGGTCGGGGCCACGCTCTACCAAATCTTGCTCACACTCATCCAGGCTGACCTTCGCATCCGTCACGAAAGATTAGATATCGCGTTGTTCAACGAGATTTCAGCACCGAGCTCACACCCCGTTCCCGGGCATGGGGCAATCGATGGCACGCGAGCAAGTTAAATATTCGAATCTGTCGTTAGTGTTGCTCGTTCGGATAAAGAGCAACACCAGATGCCCCCACGCTCGTTCTAGATAATGGTGTACTGCCCCATCATTCCCATGTCTGCGTGGCGGATGAAGTGGCAGTGATACATATACGGTGTTACTGCATCCTTGTACTTTCCGAATTTGACCTGAATCCGAGCTGTGGCGCGCACCGGGAGGAAGACAGTGTCTTTCCAGCCAGTAAATTCGGGCTGTGGTGCACGGTTATCAATGTCTAGAATTCTAAATTGAGCACCATGGACGTGGAAGTTGTGTGCCAGATTATCCGTATTGCTGATATTCCAGGTTTCCACGGTCTGTGCCCCAACGCTCAGGTCAATGCGTGACATCCCCATGAGCTTGCCGTTGATATACATGTCTTTGAGGATGAAGCCTCGGGTAATCATTGCTTTGTCCATCTCGAAAGATGATTCTGCAGCCAAAACATCCGGAAGTTCCGGTGAGGCAGTTAGATTGCTACCGGCCCGCAATTTCAAGAGATCAAGTGTGTCATTTCCACCGACCCTCGTGGTCAAAGCGTTGCTCATGCCCAGTTCTTGGGGATGGGATTGCAAGACAACCTCTTCACCGGGGCTCAAGCGCACAACGATCTCGGCCCGTTCGCCGGGCGAAAGCAACAATCGCTCAACATTGGCCGGGGCCTGGAGTAAACCGCCATCGGAGCCCACCACAGCAAATGATCGGTTGTCGCTCAAGCCAAAGTTGAAGACCCGTGCCGTGGCCGCATTAAGAATCCGTAGCCTTACGGCTTGAGTGCTTACGTTCAGGTACGGATTGACCGAACCGTTTATGAGCATGGTGTCGCCCAGTAGGCCAGCCGTTGCGTCTGGGGTGAGTTTGAACGAACCGTCCTTGGCGAATGAACGGTCTTGGACGATGAGCGGAATATCATCGATCCCGTATTCGGATGGCAACCCCGGATCGGTTGTTTCTTCGTCAATCAGGAACATACCCGTCAGTCCACGAGTCATTTGTTCTTCGGAAGTCCCATGAACGTGCGGGTGATACCAAAGCGTCGCGGCTGGCTGATCGATGATCCACTCGGGTTCCGCCCCGTCCCCCGGCTCAATGACTTGATGCGCTCCACCATCGTAAATGGCAGGTATATGCATACCGTGCCAGTGCACCGTGGTGGGTGAGGGCAGGCCGTTCTGTATTTCGACGCGTACCTTCTCGTTACGCTGAGCCCGCAGTGTGGGTCCCAGAAATGACCCGTTGTAACCCCACGTTGGAGTCGAGGTTTCGGGTAGGAACGTACTATTTCCAGCTTCCGCAGTGAGCTCGAAGACCCGAGTACCATCGGTCTGAACCGTTGAGGTAGCCAGCGGCGGAATGTTTAGCTGGTTGCTGAAATCCACGCTGCCAGCAGTGGATAGAGGTTTAGCTGTTGCACTGCCGCAGCCGGCCAGCAATAACGATGCGCCGGCTCCCGAACCTAGTAGTAATGTACGGCGCGAAATTTGGGAAAGCATCCAACCAGCTTAGACACCAACAATCGGCTTCCTGAAATCCTCGGGTTTCTCTCGCGCAACGCTAGGCGTCGACGCGCACCTGGTTTAATGCCTCAACATATGAAGCCAACATGCCTAGGACGCTTAATGCACGTTGCGGGGAAACCTCTTCCAATCCTTTCGTAGGAGTCAGCACCAACGCATCAAACAGCGTTTCGGATAGTCCAAGTTGCTTCCAGGGCCTACGGATTACGGAAATCGCATCCACCACCCCGGGTGTTGTACCAAGTGGATTAATACAGCCTAACCATAATCTTTTGCCGTCTTCAACAGCACCGGCAAGTAATTCCCAACCGGGTACCGTCAGCTCGCTAGCATTAGCCCCTACGCCATCGGCACCGGATTCAAAGGCTGTACTAGCAATACTTGGCCAAGCCTCGGCATCCCCCGTGGAGCCAATGATGACTTGATGCGCACCTGCAGCCTTGAGCGATTCGGTAAGTTCGCTCCACCAACCGCGCAGCTCTGAACTCGGAACTGAGCGCAGGGTCCGATAACCACTGGCCGTGGGCAAGGTTCCGGAAAGTACCGCCGCCGCTGCTGGCTCATCAATGTATACGGTCAGCTGCTTGCGTTCGGTGCTTTTACTTACCTCACGAAGATGTCTGGCAGCTCCAAGGGCCAACGATTGGGCTAGGTCACGACGCGCCCCATAATCGCTGAGCGCTCGCTCTCCATGATGTAGATAAAGGTTTGCCGCAAGCGTTGCGGGGCCGGGAAATTGAATCTTCAGTTCATCTCCCCCGGCACTTTCGGCTCCGATTACATCGCCAAGCACATTCAGATCGGTGCGCAGTGCCGAGGCAGCACGTTTAGCGTCTACCCCGGGGGCCGGCGCCAAACGCCAACCATGGGGGCGTAAATCTACGCTCAGCTCTTCGAGCAGCATGGCTCCACGTCCGATGAAATCGGAGCCAACTCCACGGTCCGGGAGCTGGTGGAGGAACGGCAAGTTTGGTGCACCGATCTCCCCACGAATCATCAGTTGGGATTCCACGGGGTCGGTCCCGGGCATGGGTCCGTGAGCGCTGGCTTGCACCACACGTGAAATTTCCGGCTGAGTTTCTGCCGGTTCGTTAGCCTGAGTCATCTGCGAGGTACGGATCTAGTTTTCGTTTTCTGCGTGTGATGCGGAGATTGTCTGGTGGTGCCTGATGACCTCAGAAATGATAAAGTTCATGAACTTTTCGGCAAATTCCGGGTCAAGATGCGCTTCTTGGGCCAGCCGGCGTAGGCGTTCGATCTGTGCTTTTTCGCGTCCCGGGTCACTTGCCGGAAGCTGATGGACGGCCTTGAGGTGTCCAACACGCTGAGTTGCCTTGAATCTTTCGGCCAACAGGTAGACCAGCTGGGCATCAAAATTATCGATACTTCCACGAATTGAAAGGAGTTCCTCCATGACCTCGTCACGAACCGTGTCCGCGAGGGAGCTGGCTTTCGGGTCGTAGTCACCTTGCTGGTCGGTGTCCGCGGCCTGCGGGTTGATCTGTGAGCTCATACATCTATCCTAGGGTTCTCCTAAGGCAGGTGCCCAAACCATGACACCGATGGGACCCGCAGTCCAGATATTTTTGCGAAGAATTTATGTACTCGACGCCCATGAACTCTTACACCTTGCAGTTAAACTTCTGGCCACCGACGCCACATAATTGTGGTTCCGGTGGCCAGAAGCTAAACATTCAAAACGGTTTCGCTGCGTGGACGGGGTTAACCTGTTTTCAGGAATGCTTCACGTCGGATTGCTTGTTCTACCGGATCTGGTACCGGAAGTGAAGCGATCAAGCGTTGTGTGTACTGGTGCGATGGGTTGCTCATGACCTGAGAGCCAATGCCCTCTTCGACGAGTTTGCCACGGTAGAGCACTCCCACCCAGGTTGAGAGCATGTCAACAACCGCCAAGTCATGGGAGATAAATAGGGCGGCAAAGCCCAGCTCTGTCTGTAATTCCTTGAACAGTTCAAGCACCTTAGCCTGCACCGAAACATCCAACGCACTTGTTGGTTCGTCGGCAATGAGCAATTTCGGGTCGAGCGCCAAAGATCGAGCCAGTGAGGCACGTTGACGCTGACCACCGGAAAGCTCGTGCGGGAAGCGATCGGCAAAGGCCTTGGGCAATTGAACTGCTTCAAGCAGTTCATCAACCCGTGCCCGGGCCTGGGCAGGGGTTACCTTGCGATGGACCAATAGTGGCTCGGCAACACATTCTCCGATACTCAACTGCGGGTTAAAGCTTGCCGCCGGGTCCTGGAAGACAAACCCAATTTCCTGGCGCAATGGTTTGAAGGTGCGCTCCTTGAAATTGAGCATCTCGTAGCCCAGAACCTTCAAAGATCCACCGGTGGTCCTATTCAACCCGGCAATGGCTCGACCAATCGTGGTCTTGCCGGACCCTGATTCACCAACCAATCCATACACTTCACCGGCGCAGATCTTCAGCGAAACGTTATCGACAGCCTTAAACGCCGGAGTTCCCATACGTCCCGGGTAGGTGATCTCTAGGTTTGTTGCCTCGACAAGAACTTCTTTGTCTTGACCCGAACGTTCACTCATACCGGCAGAGGCCGAGTTGCGTCCTAGGTGCGGAACCGCCTCGAGCAGTGCCTTGGTGTAGTCCTCGCGCGGGGCGGAGAAAAGTTCTAGGCTCTGTGCGGTTTCAACGACCTTGCCCTGGTACATGACAACCACGCGGTCCGCCAAATCCGCAACAACACCCATATTGTGGGTGATCAGCACGATACCCGTATTGAATTCATCGCGTACTTCACGCAAGAGTTCAAGAATTTCGGCCTGCACCGTGACATCGAGTGCGGTGGTTGGTTCATCGGCAACAATGACTGCCGGGTTCAGCGCGAGTGCCGCGGCAATGATGACACGTTGCTTCTGGCCACCGGAAAATTGGTGCGGGTAGTAATCAACTCGCTTCTCCGGTTCCGGAATCCCGACCCTGCCCAATACTTCAATGGCACGGGCACGGGCCTGCTTCTTAGAGACCTTGCCGTGGGCACGCAGGCCTTCGGCGATCTGCCAACCGACCGTGTATACGGGGTTTAGCGCCGTTGAAGGTTCTTGGAAGACCATTGCTACGTCTTCCCCACGAACCGCACGAAGCTGGCGACCGGTGAGCGCGAGCATATTATTGCCCCGCAGGACCACGGCACCGCGGGCAGTAGCCGTTTCGGCCAGCAGACCAAGGACCGTGCGTGCCGTGACCGATTTACCGGAGCCGGATTCACCGACAACCGCTACCACTTCACCGGCGGCTACCTCAAAGCTGACGCCACGTACCGCATCGACCTCACCGGCATCGGTGGTGAAGGTTACCTGAAGGTCCTCAATGCTCAGGACCCGGCCATCTGCCGTGGCTATTTTGGGTGTTCCGTGCTGGCTCATGCCGCGCCCTTTCCGCTGGTGCGCTTTTTCTTGCGGCGCATCCGCAACCGCGGATCACCAAGATCGTTCATGGATTCGCCCACCAATGTCAGGCCCAGAACCGTGAGCACAATGGCAACGCCCGGGAAGACACCTGTCCACCAGATGCCACTAGTGGCATCTGACAGTGCACGGTTGAGGTCATAACCCCATTCCGCGGCCTTAGTCGGTTCGATGCCGAAGCCTAGGAAGCCCAGACCGGCAAGGGTCAGCAGTGCCTCGGAAGCGTTGAGCGTGAAGATCAACGGCAGCGTGCGGGTCGCATTGCGGAACACGTGTTTGAACATGATGCGCCAGGTTGAGGCCCCGACGACCTTCGCCGATTCGACGAAGGGTTCTGCCTTCAGCCGCACGGTCTCTGCGCGGATCACCCGGAAGTACTGCGGGATGAACACCACGGTGATGGAGATTGCGGCTGCCATGATGCCTCCCCAGAGGCTCGACTGCCCCTGTGAGATCACAATTGACATCACGATCGCCAGCAGCAGGGACGGGAAGGCGTAAATGGCATCGGCAACGACGACCAACACGCGATCAAGCCAGCCACCAATATAACCGGAGACCAATCCCAGGAAAACACCTAGGAAGATGGAGCACACCACTGCCATGACGATGACTAGTAGTGCGGTTTGGGCACCCCACAGGGTACGTGAGAAGACATCGAAGCCGCCGACGGTGGTGCCCCAAATGAATTTTCCGCCCGGTGCGGCCTGGGTCGGAAAATCCCCCTCGGCGTCAGTGATCTGGGCGAAATCAAAGGGTGCAATCAGTGGTGCTAGCGCGGCGGCAAGAATGAAGATCAGCGACAGCACTAATCCTGCAACCAGCATCCCGCGCTGTAGTCCGGCGCTCATGCGCAAGTGCGAGATGATCGGCAGGCGATCGGCCAAGGGTTTCTTGGCACCGATGGAGGTAGTTGTTGTACTCATGATTTAGAACCTCACTCGTGGGTCGATGAGTGCGGCAATAATGTCAACAATGAAGTTGGTCACCGCGACGATGACTGCCAGCAGCACCACGATTCCCTGCACCGCGACAAAGTCGCGTGCGGTGAGGTACTGGGCCAGCATAAAGCCAAGGCCCTTCCACTCAAAGGTGGTTTCGGTGAGCACAGCGCCACCGAGTAGCAGCGCAATCTGCAGGCCCATCACCGTGATGATGGGGATCAGTGCCGGGCGGTAGGCGTGCTTGGTCAGCAGCCGGTATTCGGAAACGCCGCGTGAGCGGCCGGCTTCAACATAGTCGCGGCCCAAGGTGCCGATGACGTTGGTGCGTACCAGGCGCAAAAAAACTCCGGCGGTGAGCAGGCCCAGGGCCACGGCGGGCAGGATTGCGTGCTGAATGACATCCGATGCGGCTTCCATATTTCCGGAGCGCAGTGCATCTAGCAGGTAGATACCCGTGGGGTTTTGTAGCGAGGTCAGTTCCAGTTCCGCATTGATTCCTGCGCGGCCAGCGATCGGCAACCAGCCGAGCCAGACACCGAAGATCAGCTTGAGCAGCAGGCCGGCAAAGAAAACCGGGGTTGCGTAGCACAAGATGGCAAAGACGCGCAGTATGGCATCTGGCCAGCGATCACGCAGTTTGGCGGCCATGAGGCCAAAGGGGATACCAATGAGCAGTGCAATGACCAGGGAGTTGAAGGCGAGCTCCGCTGTTGCGGCACCGTAGGTGGTCAGCACCTCTGTCACTGCACGGTTATCGGAGATAGTGCGTCCAAAGTTACCGGTGAAGATCTGCCCCAGGTACTCGAAGTATTGGACGATGACCGGGCGGTCGTAGCCGGCCGCGGCAATGCGTTCGGCCAGCTGATCGGGGGTCAGTCGTCCGCCCAGAGCCGCGGTGATCGGGTCACCAGTGACTCTCATCAGGAAGAAAACTAGGGTGACAAGGATGAAAATGGTGGGGAAAATTAGCAAGAAGCGTGTGACGAGGTAACGTGCAAAGCTGCCTCCCGCCTTGGGCGCCGTTGCTTTTAGCGCCGGGGGTGCCGAGGGTTCCTCGACGGTGTCGGTCATGATGGCCATGTTCAATGGCTCCTAGCTCAAAAGTGTGTTTACCGAAATAAGGACCACGATGGTGTCCACCTCCTGGTATTTAGACTCCCCAGGAGAATGGACACCAACGCGGTCCTAAGTTATTGCTGTGGCTACTTGGCCAATACGCCCAAACGGAACTTGAATGATGCGTCGAGTGTTGTTTCAACACCAGTAACATCGGCTCCCGCTACGGCAACCTGAGCACCCTGCAAGATTGGCAGCGTCGAGAGATCTCCGGCGACCTTGGTCTGGATTTCTTCGATCAGTGCGGTGCGCTTGGCACGGTCGGTTTCCACGCGCTGCTCGTTGATCAACTTGTCTACCTCAGCGTTGTCGTAACCATTGCCCAGGAAGTTGTCCTTGGCGAAGAACGGCGTGAGGAAGTTATCGGCATCCGAGTAGTCGGGGAACCAACCCAGCTGGTAGGCCGGGTAGTCGGTGACACGTGACTTCTGGTAGGTGACCCATTCGGTTGACTGCAGGTCAACCTTGAACAGGCCGCCGGCTTCGAGCTGGCTCTTGACCATGGCGTACTCATCGCCCGAGCTTGGACCGTAGTGATCCGGGTTGTACTGAAGCTTCAGCTCAACCGGGGTTGAAACACCGGCTGCCTCGAGCACTGCCTTGGCCTTAGCCTCGGATGGGCCACCATTTTCGCCGTACATTTCCTTCAGCGGTTCAATGGCACCGGTGAAGCCTGCCGGAACGAAGGAGTAAGCAGGAATGTAGGTGTCCTTGTAGACCTTCGTGGCGATGGCCTGGCGATCGAGCAGGTTAGCTGCTGCCTGGCGCACTGCCTGCGACTTCTTTGGATCCGCATCCTCGGTCTTAACGCCGTGCGGCATGATGTTGAAGTTGAAGACGATGTAGCGAAGCTCGCCACCTGCACCCTTGTGAACCTTCACCTTGGAATCCTTGGAGAGGTCCTCAACGTCTGTTGGCGAGAGTGAGCGCCAGGCGACGTCGATGTTGCCCTGCTGCACATCGAGCTTCAGGTTGTTTGAATCCGCGTAGTACTTGATATTCGATGCCGCGTTGGCGGGCTTGCCCAGCAGGCCCTGGTAGCCGTCGAAGGTCTTGAAGGAGATCAGCGAGTTCTTGGCATAGGACTCGATGGTGTACTGACCGGCGAACGGCTTACCGGCGATGATTGCATCATCTGCTAGAACCTTGTCGGCCGGGAACAATTCGTCATCAACGATCGGGCCAACGGGGCTGGTGAGCACCTGTGGCCAGGTCTGATCGTTGCCGCTCTTGAGCTTGAACACAACGGTTGTTGCATCAGGAGCTTCAACGCTTTCGAGGTTACCCAGCAGCGAAGAGGGCCCGTTTGGATCTGCGATCTTTACCTGACGATCGAAGCTTGCCTTAACATCCTTGGAGTCAAGATCGGTGCCATTGGCCCACTTGAGTCCGGCCTTGAGCTTGACGGTGTAGTCGGTAGGGGTGGTGAACTCGGCCGATTCGGCCATATCGTTCTCCGGCTCGGCAGAACCAGGCTTGGAGTTGAGCAGGAACGGGTAGATCTGGTTCATCACCATGAATGAACCGTTGTCGTACGAGCCTGCAGGGTCAAGCGAGGTGACCTTGTCGGTGGTGCCAACGGTAATTGTTGAACCAGCTGCTGGCGCATCGGAGCCGCCGGAGGCGTTCGGGGTTTCTGCAGGGCTGGTGCACGCGGTGAGCGCCAAGGCCGAAATACCAACCACGGCGGCGGCGAGGCGTAAACCGTTTTTCTTGCGAGTCATGAGTGTTCCTTCTTCTCTGCGAGCACTTTTATTGTGGGATCAACCACAACTCATTCAGCTTATGTGATCATCGTCATAAATTGCGAATATTATGTGGAGTGGAACACAACGAAATACAATCGTGACCCATTTCAGGCACGTCAACTGCCGCCCATCGAACATGATCACGCTCACCAACGGCACTCACGAGCGGCCTTTGTAGCCTAGTGTTAAGCACGATGATGACACGTAGAGACGCAGCTATTGCGTTGGATATCCCCATGGAAATGGCCAAGCGCCACGGCATTCCCCCGCGCTTGAGCGAGGCAGAGTTTGCCAAACTCAACACTAATCCCCCGGCTTGGTTGATTCAGTCGCGCGCCAACCGCACCGGAAAGCGCCCCGTCTGGGTCCAGCTGACCTGTGCAGTATGCGGATATTCGGAGGCCGAGCGACCCAAGAAGTGGTGGCCCGAATTCGGCTTCGTGCATTGTGCGGAACACGGTCCCGCCCAGTTGCCACGCCTTGAAGATGGCAAGACCCGCCTCGAATACCCCGATATTTCGGTGCGCATGTACGGCATTGTCGATGAGGCAAAGAGCTAAACGCCCGCAAAAACCTTCTGGTCCCGCTTTCATCTGGCTTCATCCGAAGTCTTGGAAAGCGGGGCTCTTTTCTTAGGTCATATCTACCTACCAACAGTGTTCATGCCAGCTCAGGAGTACCTCTCATGCCAGAAGACAACGATCTACTCGAACGGCTTAACGATCGCGCGATGGCTGCCTATCACCACGGCGAGAAATCAGAGCGTGCCGAAATACTGTGGCATGTAGGTGCTTTGTTGTCATTCCATGGGCTAGCCGAAAATGGTGGCCTGGTAGGTGGCGCCATTGAAAATATTCGGCTGGGGATCGATGATCCACTGGTGGAGGATGCGCTGAGCGCTTTTCATCGTTTTGGCCTGACAACGCAAGCGGCATTGATCCAGCGTGCGGATCAGGAATATGCTCGGTTCCGCCCTAGCGGAAGCGAAGATCTTTCGGAACAAGACGAAGCGCTGTGGGAAGCATTGGATGAGGAGTACTTCGAGATTGCCACGGATCAAGTACTCATCGCGGCAGTGCAGAAGCACCTAGATTATTTGCCCTATGCTTTACTTCTCGCTCCCCCCGTCGGCCACGGAGTGGGCGCATAGGGCAGCGTCATCGCCTACAAGTTCGGGGTGGTCCCACGCTACGACAAGTGCAGTGGCGACCAATTCTACTGCTCCATCTGCAGCAGCAATTTGTCTATGGATCCATTGAAAGGCTTTTCTCCACCGCATTGTGGTTCAAAGCGATTTTCACATGGCTTTCCGTACAACATCCAGATTTCCTCACACCTGGGCATATAGCATCGCAAGATGTACAAGGGACAAATCGTGTACCGAGCCTACGCACGGACTGCGGGCTGGGTGGGTTTCATACTGGTCGTCGCATACGCAATCACCGGCTTGTTTCAGGTTTTAATCTGGAACCCGTTAGCGGCGGCGCCCGGATCGACGGTGGCTGAAATTTTCGAGACCACGGGCTGAATGGAAGGATCCTCAACCATACCCATGGTGCTGGCTTGGGCCAGTTTAGGCATCATTTTTGCGACTCTGGGATTGTGCTTAGGCTTATGCTGGAAAATTTCCACGCCCTCGGTGACGCGGTGTTTCCTCTGGTTATTAGTCCTAGGTGCCCCGGGGCTCATGGTTGTTTCGTTCCCGGCGGGCATGGGACTTGCAGATTCTTACGGAATTTCGGGTGCAGATTTAGCCCCCGTGGGCAAACCTGCTCTATGTAGTCAGCGCCGCGGCGCTCCTGATCTTGATCCTTCGGGCCTTGCGTAATCACCGTGGGAAACTGGATGCCGAGCTAGCTATGACCGATCCGCTACTGCGCTCCTGATAGAACGCGGCTAGAGCTTCTACATACAAACGCCAAAGGTCTGGCCTAGGAAGCTTCGGACTTCTCTGGGCCAGACCTTTTCGCAGCTGGTCTGCGTACAGAAAATACCCTTGGGAATCTAGGAAACCAGTGATGGATCCCAGGCTGTTGAACGTGCCGAATCAATGGTGGCCTGCCCCAGCACGCGGGTGCCCTGGTACACAACCATGGTCTGCCCCGGGGCAACACCGCGCATGGGTTCGATGAGCGTGGCAACCAAAACGTTGCTGCCGTCTTCCTGCGCTTCGACACGAGCACGAGCATCAACAGGATCCCCGTGCGCGCGGACCTGAACCATGCAATCAAATTCGATGCCGGCCTCGGCATCAGAGATGGGCAGCCCTGCCCAGGAGATCCGGATGCCGCGCAGCTCATCGACGGCCAGCAGTGCCTCGGGGCCAACGATGACCTTGTTTTCCTTCGGGCGAATTTCCAGCACGAAGCGCGGCTTGCCATCGGCGGCCGGGGTGCCCAGTTTCAGGCCCTTGCGCTGCCCGACGGTGAAGGCGTGCGCGCCCTCGTGCTCGCCCAGCGGCTTGCCCTCCTGGTCAACGATGGCCCCGGGGGTCATGTCGATGCGTTCGGCCAGCCAGCCGCGGGTGTCCCCGTCGGGGATGAAGCAGATGTCGTGGCTATCTGGCTTATTGGCCACCGAGAGCCCGCGGGCCTCGGCCTCGGCACGCACCTCGGCCTTGGACGGGGTGTCTGCCAGCGGGAAGATGCAGTGCTCGAGCTGTTCGTGGGTCAGCACGCCCAAAACATAGGACTGGTCCTTGGCCCAGTCGGCGGCACGGTGCAGCTCCGGGTTGCCTTCCGTATCGCGCACGAGCTTTGCATAGTGCCCGGTGCACACCGCGTCAAAGCCTAGGGCAATTGCCTTTTCCAGTAGCGCGGCGAACTTGATGCGTTCGTTGCAGCGCATGCAGGGGTTCGGGGTGCGCCCGGCCTCATACTCGGAGATGAAGTCATCAACCACGTCCTCCTTGAAGCGCTCGGAGAAGTCCCAGACGTAGTACGGGATGCCGAGCTTGTCACAAGCGCGCCAGGCGTCGTTTGAGTCCTCCACGGTGCAGCAGCCGCGTGAGCCGGTGCGCAGGGTTCCGGGCATCCGGGATAGTGCAAGGTGTACGCCGACGACCTCGTGGCCCGCTTCAACGGCGCGTGCCGCCGCAACGGCCGAGTCAACGCCGCCGCTCATTGCTGCCAAAACCTTCATCGTGTAAACCCTGTCCCTGCTGTTTGAATACTGCTAACTTGTGCGGCCATGCCGGCCTTTTTCGCTCGTGCGTAGGCCTCGGGCAATGCTGCCACCAAGGTATCAACATCGAGTTGTGTGGTTGTATGCCCGAGGGTGAAGCGTTGTGCACCACGTGCCGTTTCTTCATCCCTGCCCATGGCCAATAAAACATGGCTAGGACGTGGAACCCCGGCCGTGCAGGCCGAACCGGTGGAGGAATGTACACCGAGCATGTCCAGCACGAAGAGTAGCGAATCCCCCTCGCAGCCCGGGAAGGTGAAGTGTGCGTTGCCCGGAAGCCGCGTGCCGCTGTGTGCCGGGTCTGCGGTTCCGTTGAACACTGCCTCGGGGATCATGTTTTGAACCCCGGAAATCAGCGCGTCCCGGAGCGTGGAAAGACGCGTCGATTCTTCGGCAAGACCGTTTGCCGCCGCGGTGGCCGCCGCGGCAAAACCCGCTGCGGAGGCGGCATTGAGGGTTCCAGAGCGTAATGCGCGTTCATGCCCTCCACCGTGTTGCACCGGGGTGAGCACCACGTCACGGCGCACAAAAAGCGCACCGATTCCTACCGGGCCACCAATTTTGTGTCCGGACACCGCCATAGTTGCTAATCCGGAATCGGCAAAAGATATTGGCAGGGCACTAAAGGCCTGGACCGCATCGGAATGCACGGGAATACCGTGGGGTTCGGCGAGCGCTACCACCTTGTCGATGGGTTGCACGCTGCCCACCTCATTGTTGGCCCACATGCAGGTGATCAGCGCAATCGATTCTGGGTCCTTGGCGATCTCGGTTCCAAGAACTTCTAAGTCGATGACGCCGTGGGTGTCTACCGGCAGCCAGGTGACCTCGGCACCTTCATGGGTTTCGAGCCATTCGACGGTATCTAGCACCGCGTGGTGTTCGATGACGGATGCCAGAATGCGGTTACGTGAGGCCTTGATGGCACATCGGTTCCAGAACAGCCCCTTGATCGCAAGGTTGTCCGATTCGGTACCACCAGAAGTGAAGATGACCTCGGAGGCGTGGGCGCCGGCAGCTGCGGCAAGTTGCTCTCGGGATTCTTCCATGACGCGGTGGGCTCGGCGGCCTGCCCCATGAAGGGAAGAAGGATTGCCGGTTTGTGCCAGCTCATGGGTCATTGCCGCTAGGGCAGCCGGTTCCATGGGGGTGGTTGCTGCATGGTCAAGGTAAACGGGTGTGGTGCGCACCGATCAATTCTACCGTCAGCTACCGGTTCACCGGCAGAGGTGTTGCTCACAACGAATTTATCGCTGTGTGACTGTTCAATATCTCGGTGGCACTCCCCCCCTTATGCACTTTGAAGCTAGTTGGTGAATTCTCCGTCGTGGATGTCCCCTAGGCCGTGATCATCATCGTCCACAAGAATCTCTTCGGGCATCGGATTGATGTTGTCCCCTGCAAGATCCAGCCGAGTATCGATCCGTACCTCATAAGCTTCAAGACCCGGGCAGCCGATCAGCGCATCGATCAGCGCTCGTGAGCCGGCAATGATGCTTGAGTCCTCATAGAGTTCGGTCGACAGAATCCAGGCGCGGTCGTGTGGCCAGGCAAGATTGGGTGCCTGGCGTTGCTCCCCTTCCGAGGTTCGAGCCCAGAGTGGACTTGCCAAGTCTTCGGCAGTGCCTTGGAAGATGTAGTAGGAGCGGTAGCCGGAGCCCATGTGCAGGGTTGGGCCGTTACGTACCCGATCGGAGAATGCTGGGCGTTTTGCTTCGGCCTTGGCAGCTGCCTGACGCGCAGCATTTTCTTCTTCGCTTAGTTCCGAGTCTTGATCAATGAGCACCTCGATCTGATCCCCTCCATGGATGAAGGCCAGACCATTCCACAGTCCCAAGAAGATTTCCTCCGGGGTTTGAGTATTCGCTGCCAGCAGTGGAGCCATGGCTGTGAGCTGTGCCGCCGGCAGTCCGTCCCCGCCGGGGGCTTCACCATCCCACGCATCGTCAAGCAGTGCGATGCCTTCTTCGCTGATCCCAGAGATGGGTGTGAACTGTGCCGCGCCGTGCATGGTGGTGCCGCGTTTCTTGGCGATCTTTCCCCAACGCACGGCTTCTCCATCGAGTCCTAGGGCCGGGTGGAAAACTCGGGCGTAGGCTTCGTAGCCGCTAGGTATCTGCCCTGCAGCAAGATCTGCAACATCATCTTGCTGCCCCTGCGCTTCAAGTGCAGCTACGATCCAGGTGCCTACCGAGGGGTCCACAAAGTTCAATGTCATGGCATTAGGGTATCTATGATTTTCTCTCCGAACCTCATTCGACTATTGGTCCGCTCGGCATTTTCTAACCGTTGAGCCTGCGTATTCCCCCAATCGACCTGATATGAATGATTGAAGGAGCTAGCCGGGAGAAACGAAAACTTATGAGTATGTACCTTCCACCATTACGAAATCCCATCCATCATTTTGGGCATCGAACCATCGACTTTTCATCGGAGGTAGCACTGATGGCAATCATTAACCGCACCCCCGATAGTTTTTATGATGGCGGGGCTACTTTCTCACTCAAGGCAGCGGTCGATGCAGCGATTTCTGCCATCGATGCGGGTGCGGACTGGATCGATATTGGGGGTGTTCCTTTCTCCCCCGGGCCCGCGTTGAGCTGGCAGGAAGAAGCTCAACGAGTTGTGCCGGTGATCAAGGCAGTGCGGGCACAATCGGATGTCATTATTTCGGCCGATACTTTCCTACCCGAGGTTGCTGCCGCTGCTATTGAGGCAGGGGCCGATGTCATCAACGACACCACCGGAATCAGCGACCCGCGGCTGGGCAGGGTAGTTGCCGACGCCGGAGTGCATTTGGTGCTGACTCATTCCTTGGCAAGCCCCCGAACTATCTATCCGCGCCCACACTATGACGATGTTGTAGCCGAGGTGAGAGATTATTTGCGTAGCAAGGTTGAGCTCGCGCTATCTCTGGGCATCAAAGATGAGAAACTCATTGTCGATCCGGGCCATGATCTTAATAAAAACACCCTGCATACTCTGGCCATGACAGCGGGCTTTGAATCTTTTGCTTCCCTTGGCTACCCAACCTTGGCAGCGGTTTCTAACAAGGACTTCATCGGGGAAACACTCGATATACCCAAAAGCGAGCGCACGGCGGGGTCTTTGGCAGCCGCCGCCATGTGCATTATGAACGGGGCCCGCATCATCCGGATGCATAACATCACCGAATCGGCTCATGCAATCGGCATGCTTGAAGCAGCCATGGGTTGGCGGAAGCCAGCCTATTTGAAACACAATATGGGAGACGTAAATGCTCCAGCTCATCCCGAACGTTTGATTGCATCCCCCGAACCAGTACCAACACCAGTGATGAATGTTGAGTCCTAATGCAACGCATCTACCCCGAGTTCAAGCCAAGCACTACCGATAATGAACTTTTGGAATCGTATAGGGCTCCCACCCATGAGCGTTCGTTCGTGCGGTTTAATTTTGTTTCAACAATTGATGGTGCGGCGACCCACTCCGGTCTCTCGGGTGCCTTGGGTTCAAGCGCCGATCACCGGGTTTTTGCGCTGTTGCGTAGGCTTGCCGATGTGATTCTGGTAGGGGCCGGAACCATCCGGGCCGAAGGGTATGAGGGCGAATTGCTCGATGCCCCCTCAAAGGCATGGCGCCTTGCACATTCCATGACCGAACACCCGGTATTGGGAATTGTTTCGGGTCGGCTTGATCTGGACCCGGGCTCCGAACTTTTCACCCAAAATCCCGGTGAAATTCTCATCCTCACGTCCGCACATGCTGATGTGCAGCGGGAAAAAGCGTTCAGTGAGGTAGCTGAGGTCTTACGTTGCCCGGATCCCACAGGGTTGGTAGACCCCCAATGGGTCCAGGAAGTCTTGGCCCAACGCGGGCACACGATGATTCATGCCGAGGGTGGGCCACAACTTCTAGGTGCTTTCCATGAGTCCGGAGCCATCGACAGTTTATGCCTAACCATTTCGCCGCTGGTTGCCGGTGGTACCGCGCGCAGGATCAGTTCGGGGAGCACCCAAGCACCTCTTCGACGTATGCGATTGCACTCATTGCTAGAAGAAGATGGAAATCTCATAGCCGAATACCGTCGCGGCACTTATTAACACAGCAAGTAGCCGGCTTGGTTAGTACGGTATTTGAGCCGTAGACGCGCGGCGCGGTGGGAACTACGCAGCCCGCTGGTGCCCCGCGTTATTTTAGTTCGGACGACAAACCCTCGTGTACGGCACGTACGTGTGCTAATTCTGCCAGGAATTTATCCGCAGATTCAACGCTGAGAGTAAAAATCCGACCGTCGTGCATTTCGATCGTTACCTGTTCACCACCACTAATATATGCACGGTGCCCCCTGCCGACGCTGCGCAGGCCGTACCCTCCGGTGAACAACCCCGGATCAGAGAATGCTCGCAAGACCCCTGCCGTAGGCAAAGTTGCCCTGAAGATCTTCATGGTTTCGATCCGGATTTGAGTCTCAGTGATCTCACTGCGTGTAATGAAAGTCTTGGGGAGTAAGAAAATGCCTAATGCAACAACAAGATTGATACCCAAGATCAACAATGTTTGGCCAATAGACTCAGCACCAGCGACACCAGCCATCAACACCCCAGTGAGCAATACAATCCCGGCAACTGCCTTCAGAATCAGACCTGCTTGGGAATCTGCACGAGCGATTGACACGAAATTTGGATTGGCTTCCATGCACCCCAGCTTTGCAGAAGCGGCACCAAGGATCCAAGTTCTGCCGAACCCAAGCGCACCCGGTAGGATTTTTATAAGCTTGTTCCTGAGCATTTTTATGCACCGAGCATCCGCAGCGGCATAAATGCCATCTTGCATCTCCCCTACATCATCAGCGAAAGGTCTTCACCTAGTGGCCCAGCGTCGAACCCATTACGAAGTCCTCGGGATCCCGCGTACCGCCAGCATCACCGAAATCAAGACCGCTTACCGCAAGGCGGCCCGGCTCACCCACCCGGACCACGGCGGCAATGCAGAGGCATTCGGTGAGGTAACCCTCGCATACGAAACGCTGATAGATCGCGCGTCGCGTGACCGCTATGACCGCAGCTACGGCACCGAATCAAGTTATTTACGTGGCAAGGCACCTGCCTCATCGGCACACACTTCAAGCCGGCCAACGAACGCGTCAATGCGGTTTGATTCACAGGCCCCGCGTTCTTCGGCAACCGATGCCACAGTTTTTGTGCCGACACTACTCGAATCACCTGATACTCCATTGGATAGAGCCAAATCGATCCAGCAGATCCATGGCGCCCCACGTAAACGTGGAATTTTCGGTGCCCAGGCTCGTTTGGCGCGAGAAGCACGCACGGTACAGCTACTTTCTCGTCAACTGCTTTCTACGCTGCCCTCAACACGACTTATCAACGGGCTGCATGCACCGGGCGGTGGCGCGTACATTGATCACGCAATTTTGGGTGGTTACAGGCTGGCAATCGTGCATTCTATGTTGCTGCCCAAGGGTGTTTACAGGTGGGACGGTGCATCTTTATTCCGTGATGGTAAGCACATTGATCCTCCGCGTATCTCCCCCGTGGTGCACCAAATGCAGGGACTTTTCCCCGAACTCAATGTCACAGGCTGGACCGTTATCCACTCTCCCGATGGCAACCTCCACGAGCCGGTCATTGATTACGCCCGCGGCGGGGAACCAAACCCCAACAGCACCTCAAATGTTGTCAACCCCGGAAATCTAGTGCGAGAACTCAAAATGTTCCTCGGCACCGGCCCCACTCCCAATGTTGTTGACCGTTCCATCCTTGCCCGCCTGCTTGGCGGCATGTACTAATAAGGGGGTTTGCCCCCAAGATTCACTACAGCTCGCTACGACCAAAGGATCAAGGCAGTGTTCCGCATCCTCTTCTACACCCCAGAAATTCCCGGCAATACAGGTAACGCAATTCGTCTTGCGGCTGTCACCGGGGCCGAATTACACCTAGTTGAGCCGCTAGGATTCGACTTTGAAGATTCAAAACTGCGCCGCGCCGGACTCGATTATCATGATCTAGCGGTCGTCACCGTACATAAGAATATTGAAGCCGCATGGGAAGCACTGGCACCGGCACGTGTCTTTGCTTTCACCTCGGAAGGCGACTCCCTCTACACCGAGATCGAGTATCAGCCGGGCGACGTACTACTTTTTGGGCCAGAATCCGTGGGGCTTCCAGCAGCCCTCAAGGTCGATGAACACATCACCTCAACCGTGCGGCTTCCCATGTTGGAAGCCAGACGATCACTGAATCTTGCAAATTCGGCATCCATCGCCATCTACGAAGCATGGCGTCAACACGGATTTGCTGTCTCCAGCAACAAATAATTTCGTTCGAGAACACCCCCACTTCAAGGTGTTGCTCAATTGACACACACTTTACGCATAGGCTTTTCCCTTATGCTTACTGGTGGCCGGACCAAGGCCCCATAAAATTCACTCACAAGGATGGCAAATTATGAGCGGCACCGATCCTGCTTACCCCGAGTATCGTGGCGACGAGAACGATGAAAACCTCGGAATGGATCTCGTGGATCAGGTCTCCCTGGATGCCGAGAGCACCCGCAAACCCGTCAAAAAATGGGTCCTTGGCGTTGCTGCGTTGGCAATCATCCTGATCGGTATCATCATCCTCGTGGCAAATCTTGTACCCAAAAACTATGTTTCAAAGGTCGACGGAGCCAAGGACAAGGCAGTAGTTCAAGCTGATCTGGAAGGTGGTGGACACGCGGTACTTTCCACCTCGGCTAAGGCCGATGCCGGGTCGGTCGCGTTGACACAGCTTCCAGCCATCGATCCGACCGAGCGCTACACCATCTGGCTCATTGCCGCAGATACCGACCGTCCCACGCTACTCAAGACGTTGGATGCCGGGTCCGAGAGCGGCACCGCAGGATTCAACGATATTGCATCGGTTGCATCGGTATTGATCAGCCTCGAGCCCTCCGATGGAAGCACTACACCTTCCTCGGAACCATTGATCATCATGGATACAGCGGCAAGTAACTAGCAGCTACTTACTGCATCTTATGGCAATGCCCCAAATCACTTCGAAGTGGTTTGGGGCATTGCCATTTTTGTTTTAGTAACCAAACTTTAAGCTGTCTAGAAGCCTGCGATGGTATCCGCTGCGTTGACGGCTACAACATGGAATGCCTCGGCAAGCGCCCCGGACTCCATCGTGTATTCTTCGGCTTTCTGCTCACATGCGGTACGCACGTATCGTTCCATTGCCGCAACATCTGGATGCTGACTCATATGCTGACGTAGTGCCTCAAGCTTGAGTTCAAACACCGAGGAAATATCTACCGCATGATTTTCGCGTTCGGTCGGTGCCCCGTACAACCAAAGCCACGGAAGCTTATAAGCAGGTAATCCGGCGGCCTCAAGCTCTGGATAAGCAAAGGGGTTTTCCACTGCCGGGTAGACCGCACGCGTGACGGCTTCCCCGCAGGCTAGATGATCCGGATGCGAACGTTGGATGCGTTCCCAGTTTCGTTCCGGGTGCATGGCCAGTACCACCTGGGGGCGAACCTTGCGGATTAGCTCAACCACTTGTTTCATTACCGCATGGCTTGGTTCCAAGAAACCATCACGTTCACCCATAAAGTGGACGTTTTCGACTCCAACTAGGGCTGCCGCGGCACGCTGTTCGGCATGCCGAGTCTCGGTAATTTCCTGTGTACTGCGTACATCAAAGCCACCGGCATCGCCATCGGTCATGATGCAATATTCGACGTGAACCCCGGCGGCTGTCCACGCGGCAACGGTACCCGACGCACCAAAATCTAGGTCATCTGGGTGCGCTCCAAAACAAAGTACTCGTTCTACCTTGTGCACCAACGGATCAAAGATTGCCATGATTTAGCCCTTACGCCTACGAATTTCTGCCGCAGCTTGGGGCAGCACCCGGGTGAGATCTCCAACGATGCCAAGATCAGCAATCTCAAAAACCGGAGCATCCGGGTCAGAGTTCACGGCAACAATATAAGTAGAGGTCTGCATGCCAGCCTTTTGCTGGATGGCACCGGAAATACCTGCCGAGATATACAGTTGCGGGGAGACGGTCTTACCGGTCTGCCCAATCTGTGCACCGTGGTCTATCCATCCGGCATCCGTTGCTGCACGCGAGGCACCAACTGCAGCGCCCAGTGCATCGGCAAGCTCTTCAACAGGCCCAAAGTCACCATCAACGCCGCGGCCACCAGCGACAACAAAGCGGGCTTCGGAAAGGTCCGGTCGGCCAGAAGATGCCCGTTCCGAAACACCGGTAATAACAGCCATCGGTCCTACTTCTCCCAGGTCCAGTGTGCTCAAAGCAGCAGCGGAGATCGTTGCGGGAGCCTCGGAAGGTAGTTCTACACTGTTGGGCTTCACCGTAACCAATAACGGCCCACGAGTAGCCTTCACACGTACGGTGTAGCTGCCGGCAAGCACACTCTTGGTGACAGTAAGATCCTGCTCTACGCCAATGGCATCGGTGATTACACCGGCATCCAATTTGATGGCGGCACGAGCAGCGACTTCACGCCCGGCACTATCATTGGGCAACAGCACCGCGGCAGCCTTGAAGTCTTTGGCGGCTGCGGCCAGTAATGCTGCTTCGGGAGCGATGTGTCCTTCCAACGCCTCTGCTGCATAAAAACCAGTGGCGCCCCAAGAACTCAGCACCGCTCGGGTAGCTTCATCTGCGTGAGCACCAAGAACCACGCGTACCTCGCCCAAGGACGCACCCAAGGTCAGCAGTTCACACTGTGACTTCGTGGGGGTCGCGCCTGGGGCCTGAATGTAAACAAGAATATTTTGCATGTTTTTCCCCTTGAGAAGTTTAGATGAGCTTCGCTGCGGCCAGGAAGTCAACCAATTCGATGCCGGCGTTGCCCGAATCGGTGATGATGCGCCCGGCTTCGCGTTCCGCGCGTGCCTCGGCTGCTTCCACCTGAGTTGCCGACCCTGCGCCACCAACGCTCGCCGGGTCCACGCCAATATCGCTGAGGTTCAAGACCGTTACTTTTTTCTTCTTGGCAGCCATGATGCCCTTGAAGTTCGGGTAGCGCGGTTCGTTTGCCTGATCCGTGACCGAGAGCAACACCGGAAGCTCGGCTTCAAGGTTCAGCGCGGCATGTTCCGTTTCGCGCACTGCGCGGATGGTTGTTGAATCGGCGGCTAACTCAACACGTGAAATCTGGGTCAGTTGGGCAAGCGACAACCGTTCGGCAAGCTGTGCCGGGACCAGAGAAGTTTCAGCATCCGTGGAGGACATACCGGTGATGATCAGGTCAAAGCCCGCAAGGTGACGCACGGCTGCGGCCAAAGCCAGGGAGGTGGCTCCGGCATCGGATCCGGCAAGCGCGTCATCACAGAGGTGAACACCCTCGGTGGCGCCCATCTGCAAGGCCTTGCGCACCGCATTCACCGCGGCTTCGGGACCCATGCTCAGGGCAGTTACAGTATTTCCGGCAGCTGCCCCGCCACGGGATTCGGCAAGTTGTAGTCCGGCTTCAATCGCGTACTCGTCAAGTTCGGAGAGTACCGAATCTTGGCGGTCTATACGCAAGTGTTCACCAGCAAGGTGACGGTCAAATTGCACGTCCGGCACGTGTTTGACGAGAACAAGGATCCTCAATGGTGTGCCTGTCGACTGGCTCATGATTGCCTTTCCAAGAAATGTGCTGGGAGTAGGGATGGAAAGTATCTCGCCTAACCAAACTGGCAAAAACATCCCCCATACATGTTAGCCGCGAGCGGCGTTCGCCCGTAGCGCACACGAATGCGGGTCCTGTGCTTGGCAGAACCCGCATTCGCAAGTCGTCACTAGCACGCTTATGCGTGCGTAGCTTGGGTACTAGGAGGCCGTGGACTTACCCACTGTCACATCAACGCTTTGGCTAGTCCCATTGCGGGTGAAGTGAACAACGATCTTGCCACCGGCAGGTACTTCGCGGATAGCCGCAGTCAACGAGCTGGAATCGGAGATCGCGCGGTCACCAACGCCCGTGATGATATCGCCCTTGGCTAGGCCCGCAGCTTCACCTGCGCTCTTGGGTTCAACGGACTGGATCTGTGCACCAACGCTGAAGGAAGAGTTTCCGTCTTTCACGCTTGCCGCCTTGGCAGAGACGGTGACTCCCAGCATTCCGTGGGTTGCTGAGCCATTGGTAATGATGTCGTTAGCAATACGCTTTGCGTAGTCAATCGGGATAGCGAAGCCCACGCCAATCGAACCGCTGTCGCCCGAGGAACTTGCACTTGAACCGGAGGAAGCGATGGCCACATTCACGCCAATAATATTGCCGTTCACATCAACCAATGCGCCACCGGAGTTGCCGTGATTGATCGCGGCATCGGTTTGAATGACGTTGATGTAGATCGATCCCTGCGAGGCAGACTGCTGCGGTTGCTGTTGCGGGGCTCCTGGGAACTGGAAGTTGAACTGGTTTCCATTATCGTCCTGACTCGTTCCATCGTTCTGCTGTGGAGCAGCCGAGGAAGCCACCGAGATGGTGCGGTTCATTGTGGAAATAATGCCGTCTGTGACGGTCCCACTCAGGCCCAGTGGGGCACCAATGGCAATTGCTGTGTCGCCAACGTTGAGGTCGCCGGAGGTACCCAGGGTGGCCGGAGTCAATCCTTGGGCTTCAATCTTGATGATCGCCAGATCCGAAAGTGGATCGGTTCCCACCAACGTTGCGTCATAAACCTTGCCGTCGGAAGTCTGCACAGCAATCTTTGGACTTGCCGTTGCTCCACCTAGGGTTACCACGTGGGTATTTGTCAGGATGTGTCCCTGATCATCGAGAATGATTCCGGAGCCGGAGCCCGCTTGCCCACTGCCACTGACATCGATTGTCACAACGCTGGGGCTCGCCTTGGCGGCAGCTGCGGTAACTGCTGTGACATTCTTCGGGTTGTTGATGACGACGCCATTTTGCGGGCCATTACCCGAGTTATTAGTCGAGGATGCGGCTGGATTCATGATTGCTGTAGTGGCAACGGCGCTGGCTCCACCAACGAGGGCCGCGGCTACCATACCCAAAATCAGCACTCCCGAGGTGAACTTCTTGGGTGCCGTGCGCTTCGCTGGGGCAATCGGTGATGGAACTCCGAAGGCCGAAGCATGCTCTTGGGGCGTTGGGGTTCCATAGGGTGCATGTGCAGCGGGCTGCTGGTAAGCGTTCGGGGCGCTTGCGTATGGAGTCCCCGTCGGCGGTGTTGCTGACATTGTTTGTTCAGCTGGCTCTGCCGGGAGTTGTGTGTTCTGTGGCCCAACACTGCTATGACGTGGGAAAGCCTGAGTAGGGTCTACCGCGCCATCAACCTTGGATACCGGTTCGCTCTCTTGCTGCGCTGCCGGTGGGGTCAGCGGGCGCGGTGGTACCGGCGTTGTCTCCGGTTCATTGTTTTGAGGTGACTCTGGCTGCTCAAACTGGTTCTCGCTCATCGCTAACCCTCCATAGGGTGGTTCGTGCTTGGTGTGCTGTTCTTGGTATCAACTATGCAGGGTGCTTCTGTGTCAGCGAAAAGCAGCACCTGAGTAAAAGCTGTGAGAAGTCTCCACTTCTGTGCCATATTCGTCGAAGATCGGCGTTTTCCGTGGACTCGCACCCAACACCACCATAGAATCAAAACCGTTAGCAGAAAACAGCGCTGATGGTGGTTTCACTTGATGCTTTGTCAACCGATTCTGCGAAACTCGAGCAAGGGTGAAGAAAGCCATGAAGTTGTTACCCCGCAGGTTGGCCCAGGCGGCCGCCGCAGGAATCTTGTCCGTACTCATCTTTGCCCCATCGGCCTCAGCCACCGATCCGGTAACAATTCCGCCAGGCACCTTCGTGATTGACGAAGCAAATGTGCTTGGCGGTTCGAAATCGGAAGTTACCGATGCGGTCAATAAGCTGCGCGCCGAAACCGGACAGAATCTGTTCGTGATTTATGTTGACACGTTCACCAACCCTGACACCGCAAATGAGTGGGTGTCTCAAGTTAGCAGCACCAAAGGCATGGGACCAAGCGATTCGATCCTTGCGGTGGCAGTCGAGACTCGTCAGGCACGATTCAAGTCAGATAATGCAGGAAAAATAGTTGCCAAAGATCTTGATATCTACAATAAGCTGATTAGCCCACGGCTCAGCCAAAAAGACTGGTCCGGTGCTGCCCTCGGTGCCGTGGCAGGTATCCAGAATGTCGCTAATGGCAAGGCACCAGACGCTGGTGGCTCCGGTGTCGGTTGGTGGGTAGTCGGTGGCGTTGTCGCAGCCGGCGGCGCAACGGCGTGGGCCCTGACCCGACGTAAGAAGCTCGCCGGTGGCACCCCGCAGGTTGCCATGGGCCCGGATGGTAAACCCCTCGACCCGTTGGCTTCGCTGAGTATCCCCGAACTTCGCACCAAATCCGGGGGTCTGCTCATTGCCGCCGATGATGCGATTCGTTCTAGCGAACAAGAACTCGGATTTGCTCAGGCTCAATTCGGCGATGAGGCAATCAAGCCTTTCGCGCAGGACATTGAGGCCGCCAAGGAACATATGTCGGCCTCTTTCAAGTTGCAGCAGCAGCTTGACGATGAGATTCCAGACACCGAGGCAGAGCAGCGCTCTTGGCTTGGCGAAATCATTCGCCGTTGTGAAGCCGTGAGCGAAACACTCGAGCAACACAGCGCCGAGTTTGCTTCGTTACGCGAACTCGAAGCTCATGCACCGGAGGCAGTAGCCAAACTTGCGGCGGGCATTAACCCCCTACGCGAACGCTTGGGCAGCGCCACAACACAGCTCAATGATCTCGCGGCCCGCTACGCGGATGGTGCCGTGCACCAGATCGCCACAAATATCTCCGATGCCACCGATCGACTCGATTTTGCGCAAACCGCCGTAAATACTGCGCAGGCCAAGATCGCCGAGGCATCACTTTCCGAAGCAGCGGTGGCAATCCGGGCCGGTGAAGATTCACTTCACCAGGCAACTGTCTTGTTGGACGCTGTGGCTCATGCCGACACCGACCTTGAAAATGCGCGTGCCGATCTTGAATCTCTTGTTGCTTCCTCGGCGCAGGACCTTGCCCAAGCTCGAGCACTGCTAGCCAACGGCAGTAACCCAGAGCTCGCAGGTTCTGCTGCCGCACTTGAATCAGCACTCAGCGCGGTCCAGGCACAGGTAGCAACCGGGCGCATTGATCCCGGGGCTTTGATCTCAGAAGTTACCGAAGGTCGTGGCCCACTCAACGAACAACTGAACCAGATCCGTGACCAGCAAGAGCGGGCCCGACGTGCTGCCGAACAACTGCAGGCAGCGGTGCGCACCGCCCAGATGAAGATCAAGGGCACCGACGAGTTCATTCGCGCACGCCGCGGTGGAGTTGGAGCCACGGCTCGCACACGTTTGGCCGAGGCCCAGCGCAACCTCGACGAAGCGCTTCGTGTCGCTTCTTCCGATCCTGCAACAGCTCTTGCATATGCCGAACAGGCTTCTTCACTTGCCGATCAGGCAGCGCGCCAGGCCGAATCCGATGTTAATGGTTTTGGCGGCGGAGGCGGTTTTGGCGGCGGAGGCGGCAACAACGGTCTGGGCGGCGCCATCCTCGGCGGCATCCTCATCGATTCGATCTTGCGTGGTGGTAGCCACGGAGGCGGTGGTGGTGGCGGCATCTTTGGTGGTGGCGGCTTCGGTGGATTTGGAGGCGGCGACGGCGGAGGATTTGGCGGTGGTGGCGGCTTCGACGGGGGTGGCGGAGGCGGTAGCTTCTAGCTCACTCAACGGGACTCTACGGTCCCCCCATAAATTGCAGTACCCAGATTCCCGGTAGTGGGAATTCTGGAGCATTACACGCAGTACCTCATCTAATGTCCAACGAAAGGTCTCATCGTGGCAAAGCAGTCAATTTTCGGCCGTATCGCTCAGCTAGCCAAGGCAAACATCAATGCAATGCTGGATTCCGCAGAGGATCCGCAGAAAATGCTTGACCAGATGGTTCGTGACTACACGGATAACATCGCCGAAGCTGAAACCGCAGTCGCCCAGACCATCGGCAATCTTCGCATGATCGAAGAGGACTACAACGAGGATGTTAAGGCAGCCTCGGACTGGGGCAACAAGGCTATTGCCGCTTCATCCAAGGCCGATGAATTCCGGAGCTCCGGAGATACAGCAAGCGCAGACAAGTTCGATTCGCTGGCCAAGGTCGCCATTCAGCGTCAGATGCAGTCCGAAGGCGAAGCCAAGACCTCCGAGCCAACTATCACCTCACAGCGTGAAATTGTGGAGAAGCTCAAGACCGGCCTGGACGCCATGAAGTCCAAGCGTCAGGAACTTGTCTCCAAGCGTGATGAGCTCATTGCACGTGCCAAGTCCGCCCAGGCTCAGAGCCAGGTTCAGGAAGCCGTCAAGAGCATTGACATCATGGATCCTTCCAGCGAGGTTGGACGCTTCGAAGAAAAGATCCGTCGAGAAGAAGCCCGTGTCCGTGGTGCCGCAGAGCTTGCCTCTTCGTCGCTGGACGCCCAGTTTAACTCCCTTGAGGATCTGGGTGAGCAGACCGAGATTGAGGCACGCCTAGCGGCACTCAAGGCTGGCAAGGCTACTCCCTCGCTGACCACCGGCGAAGGCCTCTAAGCGATCTTCTGATTTATAGATAAATTCATAGCAAGACAGGGGCCGGTACGCCGGATCCTAGATCCAATTTAGGGTCTCGGATTCGGTGTGCCGGCCCGGCTTTGCTCTCGACGGCGTAAACAGCCCTCTACTTTCGTGTGGCACCTAATGCCGCTGTCCCCAGCATTAGACACAACGGCCTATAGAATTTTGTGTCTAGTTCGCGGAATCGAGGGCCAGGGCCGGGCAATTTGAGGGCCTTTGTTGCCAGCACTCCCCCACAAATTCCACGTGCCATGAAACCAGCACCAATGGTTCTGCGCATTTTAATGGCCCAAGACTGCTGCCCTCCGGCGCCATACATGATCAGCGCCCCTACGGAGGAGCCCACGGCGACGATAGCCGATGCCTCAGAGGATGGCATGGAGTATGACCCAGTAACGTGCTGAGCGAGCTCACGTGCGTCTTTTGCAGGCCAGCTGCATCCAGTGGCCCATATTGCGTGTAGCACCGCAACACCGGAAAGACCCACTCCCGCGAATGTGCCAAGGATTGCGCCGTGTTGGCCAAATCGAATCATACCTTCAGGGTAGCTACCGAGGCAGAGGCTTTCGACTGAAACAAAATACCTCTTGATTCTGATTCAGAATCAAGAGGTATTTTCTTTAGTGGCGGGGACAGGATTTGAACCTGTGACCTCCGGGTTATGAGCCCGGCGAGCTACCGAACTGCTCCACCCCGCGTCGGTATGTACTAACCCTAACAGCGGATTGCCAGCACACCTAATCGAAGTGCACTTTTGATAGGCAGATCACAAAAATCACGCCAAGACACTCGCTCACATGGCTCCAAATGATCTTTTTCCTTCAAAAGGGGGCAAAGTACAGAATATTCCACGGACTCCCCTGCGGCATCACGAGCCTCTGACGAAAACTAATGAAGGCCCTACAGAAATCTTCTTCCACCATCCACTGCATCCAGTCGAACCGCACCACGAATTCGGGAACCGGCCATTGCCGATAAAAAAGTCCGAACCACAGAACGAGCGGCCGGAATTTTGGGCATGAAAAAACCGGTGCCTACCCAAGATTTCTCTTGGTTAGACACCGGTCGTTCGTGGCGGGGATAGGATTTGAACCTATGACCTCCGGGTTATGAGCCCGGCGAGCTACCGAACTGCTCCACCCCGCGGCGATATATCAATCATCGCCGACGGGGGTAGCAATAGGCAAATCCTCACGCTGTATTAACGCTCACACTGCCGTTGCTCACATGGAGCTATGGAGCAGTGGTACCTTCGGTTGGTTCACCGGAGGCAGGTGCCTGCGTGCCATCGGTTGGCGCAGGCGTCTCAGATGGAGCCACTGGCTCACCGGTCAGAGCAGTCTGTGCATCGGTTGCTGCTTCCAGCGCCTTCTGCAGCTTGTCCTGCTCTGCTCCGTACTTGGCAAAGTCACCAGCGGCAAGCGCCGCCTGTCCGGCCTTGATTGCTGCATTCGCATCATTCAGTGCCTGGGTAAGCTTTTGCTCTTCAGTCTGCGAGGTCGGAGGCTTGGTACCTTCATCGGTGCCGCTGCCTGTTGAGCCACCGGTGTTAGTTTCACCGGTAACAGCACCCGAGGAGCCCTTGAACACTTGGTCCAGGGCCTCGGAGAGCGTATCGGCAAAGCCGACCTGGTCACCGAAGGCAACAAGCACCTTACGCAGCGTCGGGTAAGAGGTCTGGCCCGAGGACTGGACATATACCGGCTGCACGTAGAGGATACCGCCACCTACCGGCAGCGAGAGCAGGTTGCCGTTCTTGATCTGCGAGGCACCCTGACGCAACAGGTTCAACGTCGTTGAAACTGTGGTGTTCGAGTCAAAGTTCTGCTGTGCCTGACCCGGGCCCGGAACGCTTGTTTCACGCGGCAGTTCAAGCAAGCGCAGCGTGCCATAGCCTTCGGCCTTCTTGCCTGCTTCCTTACCCGCATCAGCTTCGGCGGAAAGGAACCCGAAGAGCACGTTTCGTTGCTGGGCTCCGGCCGCTGTTTGCGGAATGAAGGTAGAAGTCAGCGAGAACGTCTCGGTGTCCTGGGTTGGCATCTTCAACGAGAGGTAGTACGGCGGCTGCTTGACGTTGGCGCTGGCCTGAGTTGGATCAGTCGGAACCGACCAGGCATCGTTGGAGTCATAGAACCCATCCGGGTTTGTCACGTGGTAGGTGGTCAAAAGTTCACGCTGAACCTTGAACAAGTCCTCCGGGTAACGGACGTGACTGATCAGCTCGCCAGACATCTCCGACAGTGGCTTCACGTTTGACGGGAAGACCTTCTGCCAGGCCTGCAACAGTGGTTCTTCCGGTTCCCAGGCATACAGGGTCACCGAACCGTCGTAGGCATCAACTGTTGCCTTGACCGAGTTGCGAATGTAGTTGACCTGTCCGGTCAACGATGCAACACGGGTACCACCGGTCAGTGAATCGGTAACGGCCGATTCCAATGCCTGCTGTTTGGAGTATGGGTAGTTCTTCGAGGTGGTGTAGGCATCTACAATCCACTTCACCCTCCCATCGACAATGGCCGGGTAGGCATTTGAGTCAACGGTCAGGTACGGGGCAACCTTCTGTACACGCTGCTTGGGGTTGCGATCGTAAAGGATCTGCGACTCAGCGTTAATAGCATCCGAGAGCAGCAGGTCCGTGGAGGCAAACTTCAGCGAGTAGACCAAACGGTTGAAGAAGTTACCAACCGACGGGCCACCGTCACCGGAGAAGGTGCTACGCGTATCCTGGCTGCCCGAGCCGGAGGCCGGACGGTCAAGCTCGCGAGCTTCCCAACCCTCGGGGCCGCCAACGATTGAGTAATCCGGGGATGACTCACCAAAGTAGATGCGTGGCTCGTAGGTCTTATCGTTGCCCAACACGCCATCGGTTGGAATACCGCTGAGCATGAAGTCCGGGCGTCCACCGGAGGCAACACGGTTGCCGTATGCGGCAACTAAGCCGTAGCCGTGGGTGTAGGTAATGTGCTGGTTGACCCAGGAATCGGTTGTATCAACGTTGAGTTCACGCACCGCGATGACGGTGTCTTCACTCTTGCCGTCAATTTCGTAACGGTCAACGTTCAGCGTTGGTGCGAATTTGTAGTACGTACGGAACTGTTGCAGCTGAGCGAATGCGCTTGAGACAAGGTTAGGGTCCAACAAACGAATGTTTGTGGTGGTGGCGCTGTCCTTGGCCAACGCATCCTTCTTCGGGTTAACCTCTGCGTCGTAAGCAGTTGCCTCAACGTTGTTAAGTCCGTAGGCCTTGCGTGTCATCTCAATATTTTTTTGGATGTACTCGCGTTCCATGGTCTTTTCCGACGGCTTGACCTGATACTGCTGAACGATGAAGGGGTAAATCCCACCGGCAACAACAACGGTTACCAACAGCATTGCGGTACCGATGATCGGCAGGCGCCAGCGCCCAATGATCGCGGTAATGATGAAGGTGATTGCAACAAGAACCGCGGCAATAGCCAAGATCGTCTTGGTGGGGATCACCGCATGCACATCGGTGTATAGAGCACCCGCAACACGGCCGTTCTGGGAGAGCAATGTCGAGTAACGATCAAGCCAGAAATTACCCGCCTGCAGCAAGAGGAAGGCAACTGCGAAGATAGCAATGTGCAGGCGTGCTGCCTTACCCACGACGATGCCGCCACGTTCCTCAACGCGAATTCCACCGTACAGGTAGTGGGTCAGCAGCCCGGCAATACCACCGATGAGAACCACCGAAACGAGGTAGCCAAGTAGCAGCCCCAGGAAGGGCAGGGTGAAGATGTAGAAGCCAAGGTCCATACCGAACTGTGGATCTGTTTCACCGAAGGGAACCTGGTTGAAGAAGAGCAGTACTTCTTTCCACTGCGAGGTCACGGCGGTTGCCGCGAAAACGCCGATGACCACAGGAACACCGATCATCAGCAGCCGGCGCATGGGCTCCAGCTGCGATTGGTAGCGCG
Source organism: Arthrobacter sp. MYb227 (assembly GCF_002975435.1). Classification (GTDB taxonomy): domain Bacteria; phylum Actinomycetota; class Actinomycetes; order Actinomycetales; family Micrococcaceae; genus Paeniglutamicibacter. The sequence goes on from NZ_PCPT01000001.1 coordinate 241,140, forward strand.
ACATATTGTCATGATGCTGACCATCCGGTGCGTAGACCGGGCGGGACTTGTAAGCCAAACGCATCGAAATCCAGATAACGAAGCCCATGATCAGGAAGGCCACAACAAAAATTGCGGCCTTTGACAGGGTCTCGGTCCAGAACACCGAGGAGAAGCCCAACTGGGTGAACCACAGGACATCTGCATAAATGCTTGCAAAGAACACAAACACCGCAACGAGTACGCCAATAATGACGATCGTTGGCATGAGCGGAGAAGAACGCCGCTCGGGATGTTGTTGCGGGCTGGGCTGTTCCTCGGGACCCCTCGGGGGGCCTCCGAAGGGACTACCGGTACCAAAACTCAATTTTTACCTCACCGTTGAAACGATTTCAGCGCGCACTTGTCGCACCTGGAAACATGACTTTGTCTCCCATTCTGCCTTGCTAGGAGCGTAAGCGCGGAATGCTATGGGCTAATAATCGTCAATAGTGAACAAATTGTGATGCTTTGGCGCTAAAACACGCCGAAATACCCCAAAGCTGAGTGTTTACTGGCAAGTCTCACGTGCAGGTTGGGAACGATGCAGGATCTTGGCCCGTTCCGATTCCTTCAACTGCTTTACGTGCCTCGGCCAAGGTCGCAACCTTCACCACTTTCAGGCCTTCCGGTACACGACCGGCAACATCGGCACAGTTATCCGCCGGTGCTAGGAAGACTCGGGCACCATTTTGTTTGGCACCAATCATTTTCTGCGCAATGCCACCAATGGGTTGCACTTTTCCATCGGCTGTAATAGCCCCGGTCCCGGCAAAGTGTTTTCCGCCGGTCAGTTTTCCCTCGGTCAGCTGGTCAACGATGGCAAGAGCGAACATCATTCCGGCGCTTGGACCACCAACGTTTTCCAATCCAAACTTCACGTCCACCGGAAAATCAAAACCATTTCCCAACAAGATTCCCAATTGGCGTTGGCCCTCCTCACCTGCAGTGGTCGTTACCGTGACGCTCAGGGGTTTGTCATCGCGCAAAATGTCTAACGTGCTTGGCTGGTCCCCCGCGCCCTGCAATGCGCCCTTGAGCATCTCGAGATCTTTGATCTGTTTCCCGTTGATGCGCTGGAGCTTATCTCCAACTTTGAGCTGGTGGGCGTTCAGGTCGGTGGCGAACCCGGCAACACTGAGCGTGGAAGTAAACGGAATTTTCAGTTCATGCAAGGCAGCGGCGGTGGACAGCTGCTGGGAGTCGTCCATCAGCACGGTATTTTGTTCGGTTTGCTGCTCCGTTGTGATTCCGCGTGGCAACACCATTTCTTCGGGAATGACATCTTCTTTGGGGCTGATCCAGCCTGCCAGCACGCTCAGGAAGGGAAGCCGTCGCTGCCCACCGCCCTGAACGTACACGGTGGTCATATCCAGTTCGCCGCTAGTGGGAAACGTGGGTTTACCGGTAATGCTCACTAATTGAGTGTTATCAACTTTGCCCAACGTATTTAGCGTTGGTCCTGCGGATTCAACAACAAAGTGCGTGGGGATCACCAGACTGATCACGAGAATCCCGATCACCAGCCATCCGGCAATACTTTTGCCCTGGTGCTGGCCAAGATGCCTCACGCTGCTCAACCGTTCACGCATCGATGGATGTGCCGACGGCTCCCCTGTTTGCTTGTGTGCCGGGGATGCAGCAGTACCGTGCTCCAACGGTTCTAATGGTTCTTGCACTGCCGGCACTTTTCCTCTTTCGCTATGCACCAGGGGGTCACCCAGCACAATATTAGGGTTTAGCGCCGTGGAAGCTAGCTGCCCGGCACGCACTCAAGCCTACAAGCCCCGGAACACTGCTTCCACGAGATTGCGTATCTGGCGCCTTGGTTCACAGCATTCTCCGATGTGCCCACAGCGAACTGACTTCACTGTTCCTGCGGGGAAACCCCTTCGCCGGGGTACCGTTTAAGCATGGCTGAGAATCCCCCATCAAACCGACCAGATGACTCCGGCAACGAAGAGGAGAACCCCAAGGATCCGTTCTCCGAGATGTTCGGCTCGCTCTTTGGCGGCGCCGGAGGATTCGACCCCAAAAATCTTCCCGCCGGCTTTGGCGAAGCCATGGGTCTGGGCAACAACCCCGACGCCATGGCACACATGATGAAGCAGGCGCAGGCCATGATGGCCGCCATGCAACAAGGTGGCACTGGCCCGGTGAACTGGAAGATGGCCACCGACACTGCGCGGCAGGCAATCGCCGGCGATGATCCATCAATCTCCGCGACTCGTGCCTCCGCAATTGCTAATGCTGCACAGCTTGCCAATCTATGGCTTGATGCTGCCACCACCTTTGAAGGAGACGGCAGTACCTGCCGAGCACTTTCAAGGGCCGAATGGGTGGAAAAGACAATGCCGGTCTGGAAAGCGCTGACCGAGCCAGTTGCCGAATCCGTGGGTAAGGCAATCACCACCACGCTCACCGAGCAGGTGCCCGAAGAAATGCGTTCAATGCTTGGCGGTGCCCAAGGAATGTTGCAGTCCCTGGGCGGAACCATGTTTGGAATGCAGCTTGGCACAGCAGTTGGCGGCCTGGCCAAGGACGTGCTTGGCGCAACCGACATCGGTCTGCCGCTAGCTGGCTCAACACCGGCACTCGTACCAACGAACCTTGCCAAGTTTGGTGAGGGTCTTGAGGTCGAAGAGCAGGAAATCCTGCTCTTTGCTGCGCTACGCGAATGCGCGCACTCACGGCTCTTCACCCGTGTGCCATGGCTACGTTCCACGGTGATCTCCTCGGTCGAGGCATACGCCCGCGGCATCCATATCGATATGTCTCGTATTGAAGAAGCTGTCCGTGATATTGATCCGATGAACCCCGAATCAATGCAATCGCTGATGGGTGAGGGGCTATTCATGCCGCAGCGAACCCCCGCTCAGGATGCCGCTCTACAAAAACTTGAACTGGTGCTCGCCCTGATTGAAGGCTGGGTCGATGAGGTGGTGGCAGCCGCTGCCATCAACCTCCCCAGTGCCGGTAAGTTACGTGAAACAATTCGTCGCCGGCGCGCAAGTGGCGGCCCGGCGGAAAATGCTTTCGCTTCCCTTGTTGGGTTGGAGTTGCGCCCACGCCGTTTGCGCGAGGCCGCAGCGCTGTGGGCGCACCTGCTTGAAGAACGCGGTCAGGAAGGCAGAGATGCCATTTGGGCTCACCCAGATCTGATGCCCACCAGCGAGGATTTGCAAGATCCTAGTGGGTTCACCTCACGACGTGAGCTTGCCGAGGCCAGCATGGATGACATCGATGCTGCGCTAAGCAAACTACTCGACGGCGGATTCGATACCCCTGAAGACACCGGCGACGATGTTACCAACCCCGATGCCCCGCAGGATCCAGATTCCAAGTAGTACCCGTCGCGTAGCCCTACGCCATAATTGGCGCTTGGGCATCACCTAGACGCTAAATACATGGCCGGGAGCCGAGCACCTTTCTATAGCAGAAACCGCTCGGCTCTCGGCCATTGACGATTGGACTTGCTTCCTTCGAAAGCCCTAAGAATACTCCTTTGAGGTCCCACCGCTAGGAGTGATCGAACGAAAATTCATCGACATCATCAAAATCTTCATCTTCGCCCAAAGGCAATCCATACCCCGGTGTTGCCCCCGGCTCTCCATGACCACTCCTTGTCGCATAGCCGTGGCTAACGCCGGAGAGAAAAATGTTTGCATCATGCACCCTTGGGTAACGCGCTAGGACCGCTTTAAACCGTGCCCCATGGCCGTCCCGAGGTTCTACCAGGTGTGCAAGTTCATGTGCAAGGACGTAGTCCTGAACATATTGGGGCATGGTGCGCAACCTAACGGAAAGCCGAATTCGCCGGCTACGCAGCGATGCCGATCCCCACCGAGTGTTTTGATTGGTCACCCAGCGTACCGATGTTGGCGCAGCAACGCCGTCAAAAAGCGCTTCGTCCATCGCCCTAGCCCGTTTGAACAGCACCGCATCAGCATCGGGCATGGATACCCGTGCCATTTTCTTCTCTAATTTCTTAACCATGTCCAGCACCAGGGTCCGCTCGGCATCGTGGGTCAAGGCTGCTGGAACGGAAACCACCATGGTTCCATCTTTCCACGCAGCGGAGATGGTCTTCTGGCGTTTGACCGAACGTCGCACACGGATGGGTGTTCCAGCATCATTGACGAACTCAATGACCGATGGGTGAGTTGGCATGTTCATTCCTTTCACACTTGCCCGCCCGGGGCTGTGGATAGCTGTAGAACCGGGGCACCGTGGTGTCACGATAACTGTGAAATCAAATTCGCATTCGCGGTATGAAAGGGGAAACGGCCACTATGAGAATCAACCCGGGTTTACAGGTACTCAGCTTAGTTCAGGGCACCATCCAGATTGGCACCGGGCATCGGGCCCGGTGGATAACTGGACTAAACGTTGACGAACAAGAATTCGTGCTTTCCCTGTGCGGGACAGAACCACCCACTTCCGCCCACATGCCCTCGGCGCTTAGTTCCGAACGCCAACACGCAATTCTTTCGGCTCTTGGTCCTGTACTTATTGAAGAACAAATTAGCGGGCCACAACCTTCGGTGCCGATTCCTCCATCGAGCGCCAGCATCACTCAAGCAACAGCTGATCACGAGATAGATACCAGCTACGCACAGGCAAAGAAGCATGGCCACACAGGTAGCCAGATTTCTTTAGCGCCGGGGCAAGGGCCCACCAATTCACGTGCCTTACCCGCTGTTGGAACGGCGTTGGCATCGAGCAGTGCTGCAAACTCATCTGAACCGTTGGCCCAGACCCAGCTCCAGCACCGCCACGATACCTCTGCTGCGTCGGCAGGCTCCCACAGTAGCTCCATTGACCCGGCTCTAAGGCTGAGGAACAGCAAGCGTGGGGGCAGGAATACTACTAAACCACTGACGCCTAGCGATTCACGGCTCAACCCGGATGTATTGCAATGGTCTGCCGCATATGAACTTGATGCGGCTCCCGTCTTAGCAAACCGTTTAGTTGCACGTATAGCAATTCATGGGCTGGGACGTACCGGTCAGCTGCTGGCTGGCATCCTTGCCGCCTCGGGTATTGGATCGCTGCTACTGTGTGATCCGTTCTTGATGTCCGCCCAGGATGTAGGGGCTGGCACCACGGGTATTGGATCGGTTGGACAACGACGAGTACGTGCACTTGCTCAGTCGCTTCAACGCAATCATCCACGTCTGATAGTTGCCGAGACGAGCATGCGCGAGCCGCTTGCCCCGGCTGTCGATTTGGCGGTAGTCATCGCCGGGACCATGCTCCCACGCCTGTCAGATCTCCCAGAAGACGATCGGCTCATTCCCGTACTATTCACCGATGCCGGGGTGCGGATTGGCCCGCTGGTGATACCCGGACTGACAATCTGCGCTGGATGCGCGTGGGAACAATGTGATCCAACGCTGCGCATTGTTCCTCCCGGTGAACACTTTGGGCATCATGATGCGGTGAAGCCCGAGTCATCGTTGGCAGCAACAACTGCTGGGAGCGTTGCTACACAAGTATTGATGGCGTTGGATCAGATCAATATTCCTGCAGCAGCAGAAAACATGTTGATCATCGATCTGGCCACCGGGGCTACAAGCCAGGTGCCAGCCCGGGTACGTACCGGGTGTACGTGCTTGGGTCAGCAGGCGGCCTGAAACGGTAAAAGAACTATTTAGGTTCCTTCGCCCAGGATCTTAAGCACCGCATCGCCATAACGCTCAAGTTTGTTTGCGCCAACTCCGGAGACCATCCCCAAACCGGGAAGATCTGTTGGGTTCTCTTCGGCGATGGCCATCAGTGTGGCATCGGTAAAAATGACAAAGGCTGGCAAGGAATTTGCCTGCGCCACCTGTAAGCGCCAGGTTCGCAAGTTTTCGAATACCGCTTCGTCATACCCGGCCGGGCAATTACCGCAACGCCTGAGCTTGCGTTCGGTGGCGCTGCTGAGCAGTGCCCCACAGTTCCTGCAGGTTGGTGGGCCGGCCAACACACGACGTTTGACGGGGCGTGCGGCGCTTTGGGCCCGTGAACTTCCGGCCGGACGTAGCCCATCAAGGAAGCGTGAGGGGCGTCGATGTGCACGCCCCCCAGGGGTACGGGCCAGCGACCAGGAAAGGGTGAGGTGAATGCGGGCACGGGTGATCCCCACATAGAGAAGTCGACGTTCTTCGTCGTACCCGGCCTGATCTTCGGCAAAGGAGATCGGCATCAGACCCTCGGAGATCCCCACCAGGAAGACCGCATCCCATTCAAGGCCCTTTGCCGCGTGGAGCGAGGCCAGGGTGACGCCCTGGATGGTTGGTGCGTGCTGGCTTGCCGCACGTTCTTCAAGTTCGCTAACAAAGGCGTGAAGCGTGAAGGGGGTCTCGGCGTCCTTACGAGCCTCTGCCATTTCATCGGCCAGACCCACAAGAGCGGAGAGCGATTCCCATTTTTCACGCACCGCTCCCCCACCGGTGGGGGCGATATTGCTGTATCCCAGCGAGATCAGAATGTCGCGGGTCAGTTGCGGAACCGGATCTGTAGATGCGGCGCGGGATGCCGAACGTAATTGCAGCATCGCATCGCGTACCTCACGGCGGGCAAAAAATCGTTCCCCGCCTCGGAGCAGGTAGCCGATGCCGGCGGAGGTCAGTGCCTGTTCGTAGGCTTCAGACTGACCATTGGTGCGGTACAGGATGGCAATTTCGGAAGCCGGAGTGCCTGATGCCAAGAGTTTCTTAATCCGCGCAGCGACCTCTGCTGCCTCCGCTTCATCGTCCTTGGCCTCAATAAAGGCCGGGGGCGGGCCCGGATCACGTTGGGCAATCAGTTCTAGTGGCTCGGGCCAATGGATGTTTCGATCCGGAACTCCGGGTTCCGGGAATCGGGCGGCTAAGACCTGGTTGGCAAGGTGCACCACCTGCGGGGTGGAACGATAATCACGCACGAGCTTCACCACCGGCGCTTGCTCGTATTTGGACGGGAAATCCAGCAGGTGTCGTGGGGTAGCACCGGTGAATGAATAAATGGTCTGGCTTGCGTCCCCCACCACGCACAGCTCATCGCGCCCGCCAAGCCACAGATCCAGCAGTCGTTGTTGGAGCGGGGAAACGTCCTGATACTCATCGACGACGAAATGCCTGTATTGTTCACGCACCGATGCGGCAACCCGCTCATCGTCCTCGAGAATGGCAACGGTTAGCAGCAACACATCCTCAAAGTCGATGAATTGCCTATCGGTTTTCACATCCTCATAGGACTGGAAGATCCGTGCCACGGTGGTGGTGTCCAGCCCGCCGGGCTGCCCCCGGTCGGTTGCTGCAGCAACATAGCTTTCCGGAGTGAGCATTGAGACCTTGGCCCATTCAATTTCACTTGCCAAATCCCGCACCGTTGCCCGGTCCGCGTTAGTGCGCAGGCGGCGGGCGGCCTCGGTAATCAGTGGTGCCTTGTAATCGACTAGTCCAGGAAGCTGGCCGCCGATGGCCTGGGGCCAAAAGTATTGTAATTGGCGCAATGCAGCGGCGTGGAAGGTGCGGGTCTGAACTGCTCCAGCCCCCAACTCGCGTAGCCGGGACCGCATTTCTGCCGCGGCACGCGCCGTGAAGGTCACCGCAAGAAGCGAACTTGGCTTGTACACCCCGGAGTGCACACCGTAGGCGATGCGGTGGGTGATGGCCCTTGTCTTACCGGTTCCTGCACCGGCAAGCACACACAGCGGCCCGGTCAGTGTGGTGGCCACCTGACGTTGCTCGGCATCAAGACCTGCAAGGATGCGCTCTTCAAGGGAACTCACGATGCTTAGTTCTCCAAATGTTCTGGCTCGGGCAACGCGCCGCCGTACCAGTCTTCAATCAGCGCACTGGCAATCGAGACCCCAGCGGGCACCCCAATGGCACCGGAACGAACATCAGCGGCCAGCTCTTCACGGGTAAACCAGCGCAGATCAATGATCTCCACCCCATCGGGGCGCAGCTCGGTGCCGGTGGCAGTGGCCCTAAAGCCAAGCATTAGCGAACACGGGAAGGGCCAAGGCTGGGAACCCATGTAACGCGGGTTGCTCACCTGTACCCCAGATTCTTCGGCAACTTCTCGGATCACCGCCGCTTCAAGGGATTCGCCCGGTTCAACAAATCCGGCGAGGGTGGAGAATCGTTTGTTGCCCCATTGCGCGTTGGCCCCCAGCAGCAGCCTGTCCTGGGCATCGGTAATTGCCACGATGATTGCCGGGTCGGTGCGTGGGAAATGTTCCGATCCGTCATTGCTGCACACCTTCACCCAGCCCGAGACGCTTGAAACAAGTCCGTGGCCGCAGCGTGGGCAAAAAAGCATCGAGTGATTCCAGTTGGCAATGGCTACGGCCTCAACGAAGAGTCCCGCATCGCGTGCCGAAAGCCCTGCCGCAACATCGCGCAGACCCAACCATTCCCCCGGGTCATGCCCCTCGTGCGCAACGGTCAGTTCCGCCGGGTCTTCCCGGAAACTATGAAGCACAATTTCGCGTTCCCCATCGAAACCCAAATATATTTCGATGCCGCCATCCGGAAGCTGGGCACGGGAGACCAATTCCAGGGCCCCTTCACGGATCAGCGCTCGACCACCGATAAGAATCAGGTACCCGGTGCTCGGGTCATCTGCTAAGGACTGCAGCCATTGGGGATCGGTACGTTGTTCACAGCGCCGATCCACGCTTTCACGCGATAGCGGCAGGGCACCTAGTGCCGGGTAGCTGGTGGCGGTGCTCAACGCTTTTTCATTCATACTTCTAACCGTACTGATCCTCGCCCCGCATTACCTAGTTTCACGCAGTACTGTTCACCACTCGCGCATTCACCCGGGGTACCGGCATAGTGTTGCGCACCCCCCGAAATATGTTTCTTGCTCGGTAGCTGCGAGTTGGGTCTCAGGAGAGTGGAAAATCGTTGCCGGCAGCGCCTTCGTATCAAGAAAAAACCTGGCATTATGCTCAAAACGTACGACTCGCCGCCACACCGTAGCGCATCAACGGCGGCGGCGGTCTACGGTGGAGGATGTGAAACGCTCTCCCATGGAACTCGCTGCCATCGCAACAGCTGCGGTGCCCGGTTTGGCGCCCACAGGCGTCGCCTCGCTACCGGATGATGCCGACGATTTTGATTCGGTGCTCATTGTTGACGCCGCAAAAAATCGTTGGCGTGTGCGTTCACCGCGCCATGAAGAGGCTTCCATCCGTTTGGAATCCGAGCTTGCAGCCCTGCGTGCTTTTTCCGCTGGCATCCGCGCCTCATTACCTTTTCAATTGCCTTCGGTAGCCGGCACGGTCCGTCAGGGCTCGCTGCGCACCTTCGTCTATAACCATCTGCCGGGCAAACAGTATTCGCTCGAAGACCTGGTAGGTCTCGGTTCACGCTGTGCCAAGGACCTCGGTGCGGTGATGGCAGCTATCCATTCAATGCCCGAATCAGCGATTGACCGTGCGGATCTGCCTTCCTACAGCTCGGAGCAGGTACGCCAACGTCGGCTCAATGAACTTGATGCCGCGGCCACCACCGGGATGATTCCCGCGAGGTTGCTGCGTCGTTGGGAGCACGCACTTGAGGATGTCGCGCTGTGGCGTTTCAATGCAACGGTCATTCACGGGGATTTGCATGAGGATCAGCTGCTCGTTGAAGACTCAAAAGTTGTTGCCGTCACCGGGTGGACCGACCTGCAGGTAGGTGACCCGGCCGATGATTTTGCTTGGCTTGCCGCGGTGCATGAGCAATCATTTGCCGATGCGGCATTCGAAAGCTATGTTGCCGTGCGTGGGGATCGTGCCGATCCACATATTATGCGTCGCGCCGCGCTTGCCGCCGAGTTTGCGTTGGCCCAGTGGCTGGTCAAGGCCATCTCCGGTGGCGATAGCCAACGCGTGAGCGAGGCCAAAACCATGCTCGAAGAGCTCGATACCGATATTGCCGAATACGGTGGGCAGCCCATTAGCGTTGTTGAGCCACCACGGATGACGCGGCCTGCGCCTTCCGTTGTTGCCCCCGCTCCCGTGACGGCCTCCGCGCGTTCGGGATCTTCACCGGCCAGTGGGCCATCCGCGGCCAGTGCGCCTTCTGCGCCATCCCCGGTTGCTGCCGCGCGGTCTGCGGTTCCAGTTACCCAGATCCCGTCAAACAACCAGGTATCTGCTGCGGAAGAATCGGAACCGGCAACCAATGCCATGCGCATCGTTCCGGCTCCGGTTACCGCCGTGCCAGGCACCCCGGCTCCGCCGGTTCAGGCTCCTAAACCTGTTGCTGCGTCATCTGCGATTCCGGCCAAGCCCACCACGACCCCAGCGGTGCCCTCCAGCCCAACCGAAAATCCCACAAGCACCGAAGTGGATCCGGATACCACAGCGATTCCCATCCAGCCGGATGATTCGAAGTAACGCTCGATTCCGTATGCGCGGCCAATCATAGCCAATGGTGGTGCCACGCGCAATGGGGGCGATGGAGAACTGTAAAAGTTCAGCGCCGCCCCCATTCATCATTATTCTCAGGCACCGGTTAATTTATCCGTTGAGTTGGCTCATCGATTCGGTGATCAGTGCCTCGAGCTCTGTTTCCTCGGCCAAATCATGCGGCCTAATGGTGATACCCGAACCCACATAGTAGAATGCCGCGCGCACCTGTGCCACGTCGACTCCCAGCAGGCGCGCCCAGCCCAACCTGTACACGGCAAGCTGCAGAGATTTACTGCGCAGATCATCCCCGCGCGGCACCCGCCCGGTTTTCCAGTCGACTAGCAACCAGGAGCCATCGGCCTCCTTGAACACGGCATCGATGCGCCCGCGCACGCTCACCGGACCAATCCTGGTTTCGATGGCGGCCTCAACGTGGGCCGGTTGGCGGTCTGCCCACTCGGATTTCAGGAAGGCTTCCTTCATCTCTTCAAGATCCAGTGCGTCATCAATATACGCATCGGCGGCACCCATATATTCACCAAGATCTAGCATTCCGGTGGAATCGAAGTACTCTTCGAGCCAGGCGTGGAACGCTGTGCCTCGACGTGCTGCGGTACCGGGGCGACGCGGCACCGGGCGGCGCAACTCATCGAGGACTGACTGCGCATCCGTGGCAAGCTCAACGAAAACCGAGGCACGCACGTGCTGAGGCACGCTGGTGACTCGCACCTCCTTGGCTTCTTTTTCCATTCTGGCCAACAACATCGTGGTTTCCTTCAACCACCCCTGACCAATAGGTGTCTGCCAGGTCTGGGAGGCTAGCTCTTGATCTGTTGCATCTTGGGCTTCGCTTTCTTGGACCGGGGCAGGCTCAATCGCAACATCATCATGCTCAGGATTCTCTTCAAGCTCGGCAACGCTGTCTCCAAGGACCCCATTCTGCGGTTCACTCTCAGGAACCTGCAAATATTCGGGAACCGAAAATCCTGCAGCAATAAATACCGAGCGCGCCGCAGCCTCGAGTGCCGCACGCCGTCCGGGGGCGCGTGGACGCACTACCCCGCCACCCACAACCTCTGGACCTTCCAACGGGTCATAAGGCCACCGCGCTTCCAGGGGTTCCTCACGGAACGGATTGGCCTCCGGTGCATCCTCATCCTCGACCCAGGTGGTCATCTTGGCTGCCGGGGTCGGACCTTCGGCCAGCGGCAACATATCCCTCAGGAACCCGGAAGGTGCAGTCATCTTGGTTCGGGTTCCGGTCCATACTGTCGCCGAACAAATCAACAGGCTCTTGGCGCGGGTTAGCGCCACGTAGGCCAGGCGACGTTCCTCCATTTCGGCATGTGCCAAGACCTCGGATTTGAAGGCGCCCTCGGCTTTCACCGCGTCAAAGAGCGACTCCTGGTCGGTGTCCCATTGCGGAAGATCATGCTTATCTCCGCGCAACGGCCACGGCAGCGCCGCATCCCCACTGGTCCAGCGCGAATCGTTCGCGCTGGGGAACACCCCATCGTTCATTCCGGTGACCGCCACAACATCCCATTCAAGGCCCTTGGAGGCGTGGATGGTCAGTAATTGCACGGCCTCGGGGTTTGATTCCCCCGGCACGATGGCAAGCCCGCCCTCCTTCTCCGCGGCTGCCTCCAACCAGGTCAAAAACCCGGCAAGGTCAACGCGCAATGAGGAACGTGCATAATCCTGGGCAATATCGGCAAACGCATCAAGGTGACGACGCGCCTCATGAATACCGACCCCCGGCTTCGCCGCCACCTCAAGGTCAAGCCCCATGGTGCGTTCGGTCTCGCGCAGCAGCGTTTCAAGGTCATCATCGATGAAGCCACGCAGGTAGCGCAGCTCATCGCGCAACCTGGTCAGTCGGGTCAAGGCTTCGGCCGATAGTGCCCGGCCGTCCCCGGAAACCCAATCGGCATGCGGCAAATAATCCAGCGCCTCAACTAGACTTGCCGCATCGTTGAGTTCGGCGCGGGCTTCGCCACGAATCACTTCCTCGGTGCCCTCGGGCTGTTCAAGGTTCTCTACCCCACCATCCTTGAGCGCAAATTCTCGCCGTCTGGCTAGGAAGCGTGACCAGTCGGCAAATGCCATCAAATCCGCTGGCCCCAAACGCCAGCGCGCCCCGGAAATCAAACGCAGCAAGTGATCGGAGCGGTTGGGATCTACCAGCACGTTCAATGTTGCTACCAGATCGGTCACCTCGGGCATGCTCAATAACCCGCCAAGACCCAAGATTTCGTACGGGATCCCTGCATCTTCCAGTCCGCGTGCCATGGGGGTCAACTGCGAACGGGTGCGACAAAGCACCGCCATGGATGGAGCCTTGCCGTGCTCGCGCATAAATGAGGCCCGCTCGGCCATGAAACGCTGGGCCAGCGCCGCTGCCTCCTGGGCACCGGTTGCGTAGCGGGCAAGTTCAACGATCCCGACGGGCGCAAAGGCACTGGGTTTCAGCGAGGGCACGGCAATGCCGGTGGCACTTGCCGCATTCAGCCGCGCGGAGACCGCGTTGGCCCCTTCAAGCACGTTGATGGAGTTGCGCCATGCGGTACTCAGGTAGGCGACCGATGCCGGGCGCATGCCAGCAACTCCCCCATCTGCATCACCCACAGCAACATTTTCATCCCGGGCAGGAAATTCGGTGGGGAATCGAAAAAGCTGCCCGGCGCTGGCACCCCGGAATCCATAGATCGATTGGTTAGGATCCCCCACCGCGGTCAACGCATGCCCGCCACCAAAGATGCAGGAGAACAGCACCATTTGGGCGTGCGAAGTGTCCTGGAATTCATCGAGCAACACCACCTTGAATTTGGCACGCTCCCCTTCGGAAGCTTCGGGAATATCCCGGGCGATGCGGGCGGCGAGCGCCACCAGATCCCCATAGTCAAGCGCCCCACGTGCGGCCTTGGCCCGGGCATAATCAACGGCAAGTTCGGCAATGGTGGAGCGGGTGCGTAGCTTGTCCAACAACTTGCGGGCCTCCACCGAAGGTGCCGCCTGCTTATCCACCCGGTAGGGCAACGCCTCAAGCCCGCCCACCAGCCGATCAACCCAATCTTTGGCGTAGACGGGGTCTACCAGGTGTTCGGCGCATTCCCCGGCAAAGGTGACAACCGCATCGATCAACGTATTTTTACTCGATGACAGGTGCTCATAGTCCCCCGCATAGGCTTCAACAACACCAGCGGCCACCTGCCAGGCCTGAGCGGTGCCCAGCAGCGCGGTATCTGCCTCAACACCAATGCGCAGCCCGTGTTCCTTCACGATAGTGTTCGCGTAGGAGTGATAGGTAGAAACGGACGGATCGAGCAGTCCCTCACCCTCGTCGAGTTCCAGCAACCCGGAGCGGGCAAGTTTCTCTAACTGCCCACGAATACGCTGGGCCAACTCACCTGCGGCCTTGCGGGTGAAGGTGACCCCGAGAATCTCTTCGGGGCGCACATGCCCGTTGGCGACCAACCAGATCACTCGATCGGCCATGGTCGCGGTCTTGCCCGACCCGGCACCGGCAATCACCAACAGGGGTTCGAGCGGGGAGGAAATAATCGCCGATTGTTCGGGCGTTGGCTGGTGCTGGCCCAGCAGCTCGGATAGCTCCTCCGGTGTATAACTTCGGCGCGGTGCGGCATCGTCGTTCATGGTCTCTGTATCGACATAGCTCATTGAATGTTCCTGGCTCACGGCTCGGTCACCTGTTTTCCTTCGCTGCACAACGGGCAAATACTCGGTAGCCGGCAGCTGCTACCGCTGCGCCCTCCGCGTGCCGGGTCATGGCGGGAGAGGAAATCGGCCTCTCCCATCAACCGTGCTGCCTCAAGCACCATCGGAGTCGCCCAATCTTCGTCGGTAATTGCGGGCTGTGCCTGCTCCCGCGGGGACTTGGTATTGGTTCCTAGTTGTACCAGGGAGGCACCTGCCGGTGTTGTAGAAAGTTCCTCGGACGTTTTCCCACTCAAGGCACCATTGATGATTGCCGCCTGATAAGCACCAAGCTGTGGGTGGCGGGCGACGTCCTTGCCACTGGGCTGAGATTTACCTGTTTTGAGGTCAACTACCCACGGGTTGCCCGACTCATCGACTTCTACCCTGTCCACGACCCCACGCAGCAAGGCGTCGCGCGCCTGCCCGTGAAGTTCCACTTCGAAAGCAATCTCGCGACCAATCAGCCGGCGGTTTTCGCCTCTCATGAGGATCGAATACTGGGCAAGTTTTTTCAGCATGGCCTCGGCACGTTCCTTATCCCGTGCACCTTCCCAGTTATCCGGCATTTCCAACTCCGGCCACCGAGTTTCAAGCACCGCAAGATATTCCCCGCCACTTGCCTCGGGATGTTCTTCGGCAATCGAGTGCACCAGGGTGCCCAGGGAGCGGGCAAAGTCCGTTGCCGCTTCGCCCCCTGCAGCCTGCACAAACCAGTTCAACGGCGAATTCATCACCGATTCGACCTTTGATGGGGAGACTTTTGCCGGGGCATCAAGCGCAGTGACAGGTCCCTGGCTTGTGGCGCGGGCCAACCCCCACCAGTTTGCCGGGTGCACTCCACGGACGCGATGACGCGCAGTGAGCAATAGTCCAAGGGCGCTTGCTGCATCGTGATGCAAGGGGGCTCGTCCCGGATCCAGCGCGGTGGCCTCGGCCGCCTGCCGTAACTCGGCAACCAGCGCGCCGAGCGTACGGGGGCGCGGCACAAAGATGGGCCGCCGGCTTTCCACCGCTCCGGCCGGATCCACAATGTCCAAAAATGATGATGGTTGACTCTCCTCGGAGGCCACCGCAATACACACGACCTTCTGGCGTGCCCGAGAGATCGCGTTGGCAAAGGTGCGCAGCTCATCGGCGCGCGTTTCACGCAAACGCGCGGCAATATTTCGCGTCGGGAGGATCTGTGGCCCGTGTTCGATGACATCGCTGAGTGCACCACCGCCGAGTAATTCGCCACGCAGCTTGGTGTTGGGCCAGATGCCCTCCTGCATGCCGGGGATCAGCACCAGATCCCATTGCCGTCCCGCCGCCGCGGCGGTAGTGAGCACCTGCACCGAGGCGGCTGACCCGCCGCGATTAGCGAGCGTATCCATGGGTAATTCTTGACCCAACACGTGGTCAACGAATTGTTGCACACTGGATCCGGGTAGCTGGTCAACAAAGCGTTCGGCACTTTGGAAGATTGCGAGCATCGCATCAAGATCATGATCGGCACGCTCCCCCAGCACCCCGCCCTCAAGAGCCGCCGCTGACCATTTTTCGCTCATGCCACTTGCCGCCCACAGGGACCACAAAGCGGTTTCTGCATTCACGCTTGCCGAGGCCAGCTCCGCCTTCAGCGCCTGGTACATGCGGGCCAGGCGCCTGGCACCTGCGGCCTCGCGTCCCATGGTTTCGAGCAATTCCAGCTCATCGAGCATCCCGGTCAAAAGCTCCGCACTCGAACGGTTCCCGCGCTGTGCCACCTCATGCCTGCGTAGCCCCTGTCGCAAGCGTCGGATATCTAGGGCTGTGGCATTTGCATAGCGGGACATCAAAAGCTCGGTGAGCAATAGCGGGTCCGGCACAGCATCCGGATCCAGCGCCAAACTCATTAAATCCAGCAACGGGCGCACCACTGGTTCTTCACGCAGGGGCGTCTCGGCCGGTGGCGTATTCACCGCGATTCCGTTGCCGGCAAGATACTTGGCCATGGCACGCACTTGTCCACCGTTGCGTAGCACCACGGCCATGCTGTCAAGCGGACGGTCCCCCATCAAGTGCTCTTCTAGAATGCGTTGGGCCACGAGTCGTTGTTCATGGATGGGCGAATCTACGACCAGCACCTCAAGTGCTTCGGTGCTCGGAACTGCCACGTCTAGTTGGCCCGCACCTTGTGCTGCGCTTAGCTCTTGGGCCTCCATGAGGCCAGTTGCTTCATGAACATCGGCGGAACCCGTGACAGCAAGATTCGCATCGACCATTTCTTCGACGATGTTCAGCGTGCGACCCGCGGCACCCGCGGAAAGCGGAATGCGCCGGGCAACCCGCCCCCAGGCCTTGCCCAACCCGGCATTGAGCCGATAACTAGTGGCAAGTTCGATGATCTTCGCAGGCGCGGCATCGCTGCCATGAAGCACGGAAAAATCATTGAGTAAGTCCGGGCGTGCCCCACGGAATCCCTGCACCACGTTATCGGGCACGGCAAACGCCACAAGGTCCCGCCCACGCGCCAGCATGGCAAGCAATCGTTGCTGCGCCGGGTTTGCCTCTTGCAGGTCATCGACCATCACCAAGTGCAATCGCCGATGTTCGGTAGCCAAAAATTCGGGGTTCGCCTCCAACAGGTAGGCGGCCTGGGCAATCAACCCGGCCGGGTCAAAGGCCTCGGCGCTGCCCAAGTCCAGCAGATCCTGATACTCCTGATAAAACTGGGCCGCGGCCACCCATTCGCCACGCCCCAATGATTCGCCCAGATCCTGCAGCGAACCGGCGTCCAGCCCATGCTCGGAGACCCTGTCAAAAAGTTCGCGCAATTCCTTGCGGAAACCCCGAGTTCCCACGGCTTCACCCAACGATGAAGGCCACGCTGGCCCAGGCGTGAACCCCTGGGCATGTCCTTCGAGCAGATGACCGATGAGCGTGTCTTGTTCCGGTCCGGAAAGCAGACGCGGGGGCCGTTGTAGTTGTGGCAGGAGTCCATCAAGTCGTGCTCGACGAATCAAGTCAAAGGCGTACGCGGACCAGGTACGCACCGCCGGTTCGGAAAAGGTCTGATCAGTACTTGCCGAGAGATCATCACGCAACTGAGCGGCACCAAGACGCGTGGGAGCCAGCACTAAGAGGTTGCCTGGGTCTAGCCCCCGATCCAGCCGTGAGGTCAGCGCGCGCAATAAGGTGGTAGTTTTTCCGGTTCCCGGCGCACCAAGGACCAATAACGGGCCGTGACCCGCCGCGGCATCAATTACCTGACGCTGGGCGGCATCATCCGCGAATTCGGGAACGAGCGTGAAGGTTTTGGAACTGCTGGGCGCATGATCGGGCGTCATGGAATTCTCCATTGTCGAACTCATACTCTCTACTAGATCAGCCGGCGGCGACGTTTTGCCATTGAAGGGATGGGCAACGAGGCACTAATCGCGTCAATGCGCTGATGTGCACCTTCATCGGGCTGCCAGCGAGCCTGGGCCATGACGACCTTGCCATGACGCAGCACCGTGTCCTCGGCATCCCACTGCAACAGCGCCATGGCTTGCAGATCCGCGCGCAGTGTTCCGTCGGCTCGCAAAACTCGCCACCAACACACGCTATGTCCGGATCCTGCCATGGCCGCACCTACCTGCCGCGGACCACCGCTGCCCAGCAACTCAGCAATATCCCCATAGGAAAGCACCTTGCCCGGCGGGATCAGTGCGGCAACGGCAAAGACGGCCTCAGCGTATTCAAGCCCTCCAGCAAATTCCTGTGCCATTCTTGTTTCGGTTCCCGCATCGGCATCAGTGCTCGGGTCCGCTGATATATCCGGATCGGAGGTAAAGCCGTCTCCGACCCGGTTATCCTGTGCGGAAGTGGAAACTGATGCATCATGAACCATGCTTCAAATCTAGCCGTGTTTATTCCTTGCGGAGCCGGCCGACACAGATCCCTCGGCTCGTGCCCCACACCAACGCCGATTTTCGCTTCAGCGGTGGTGCGATAAGCCAAAGTGTCGCTAATCCCCGGTAGCGTTGATATATGACTTCTTGGCATACTCTCCCCCGCGCCGCGTTCGACCTAGAGACAACCGGTCGCGATCCGCTGGACGCACGCATCGTCACGGCTTCCATCGTCGTGGTCAATGGCCGCTCCGATATCCTGCAGTCCAAGGAATGGTTGGTGAACCCAGGGGTATCAATCCCCGAGGAGGCCAGCGAAATCCACGGCATTTCAACCGCCAAGGCCCAGGCCGAGGGCATGGATGCGGCAACCGCCGTGGCAGAAATCTCCGCCTTCCTTGCAGATCTGTTCCAGACCATGCCGGTCATGGCCTTCAACGCCGCCTACGATTTCACGGTGATGGACCGCGAAGCCAAGCGCTACGGGATCACCCCGCTGACTCCAACCCCGGTCATTGACCCCTACATCATTGACAAGCAGGTCGATAAGTACCGCCGTGGCAAGCGCAACCTCTCGGTCATGAGCGAGTTCTACGGCGTGCCGCTGCTCAATGCGCACACCTCGGCCGCCGATGCCGCAGCAACTATTGGCATTGCTGATGTGCTTGCCACCAAGTACCCGCAGCTGCAGATTGACCCACTGGAACTGCACGGTTCCCAGGTAACGTGGGCCGCGCAACAAGCAGCGGGCCTACAGGAATTCTTCCGCCGCAAGAACCCGGATGCAGTTGTCGATGGCCAGTGGCCGGTGCGTAACTAGCTACCACGCAACTAGAAGCGCATAGCTACCCCCCTGGTCGGATTCATAAATACCCGGTGACCTGCCCACCAACGTGAGTGAGGTCACCGGGTATTTCTGTGCCCCCAATCACCAGCAAAATCAGCATCATATCGGCGTATTCTTCGATAATTTTGCGCTCATCACATACATTCATCGACCGCGGGTGCGTAAACGGGGCCCACGCGCGCGATATTTCGCCAAATTACCACGATTGCGCCGTAATCGTTCGATGATGCTTCAATGTGTAGTACCCCATTTCTTTTTTGATTCCCAAGGACACCCCCCTTTTGATCACAGTTACAGACCTGCGCAAGGAATACCGGCAAGGCGACCGCACAGTCGTTGCCCTCGACGGTGTTTCCCTGCACGTTGATGCCGGCCGCATTCACGGCATCATTGGCCATTCCGGCGCCGGAAAATCAACGCTCGTGCGTTGCCTAACCCTGCTGGACCGTCCCACTTCCGGGTCGGTGGCAGTGAACAACAAGGAACTTGCCAACGTTTCCGATGCCGATCTGCGCACCGCGCGTCGGCGCATCGGCATGGTGTTCCAGCATGCAAACCTGCTGGATTCGCGCACCACCGCGCAGAATGTTGCCTTCCCGCTAGAACTCATCGGTACCCCCAAGGCCCAGATCAAGGCCAAGGTCGCCGAACTTCTTGAACTTGTGGGCCTGAGTAATTTTGCCGATGCCTACCCTTCCCAGCTTTCCGGTGGCCAACGCCAGCGCGTGGGCATTGCCCGTGCCCTGTGCTCGGATCCCGATGTGCTGCTCTGCGATGAACCGACAAGCGCACTTGACCCGAAGACCACCGACGAGATCCTTGATCTGATCAAGTCGGTGCGTGACCGGTTGAACCTCACGGTGCTGATCATTACCCACGAGATGAACGTCGTGAAGCAAGCCTGTGACTCGGTGTCCCTGCTGGAGGCAGGACGCATCGTCGAACACGGCGATATTGCAGAGGTCGTGGCCGACCCGACCGGCCGCCTATCCAAGGCACTATTGCCGATGCCCGGCGAACTACCCAACGATCTGCCCGCCGGCACGGTTCTAGATTTGCTCTACTCCGGCTCCCAGGCCAGCGAACCGGTGATCTCCTCGATCGCCCGCACCTTCGACGTGGACGTGAATGTGCTGGCAGGCTCGGTAGAGCACCTGGGCATTCACCAATTTGCGCACCTACGCATTGCCCTTCCGCTTGGCGCGGATATCCCCGCCATCACCGCACATCTAATCGCCAATGGCGTTGCAGTTACCGCCAAGGAGGCCAAGTAAGCCATGGACTTCCTCAATGATTTGATGACCAACCCCGGCATCACCAAGGCCATGTGGCCAGCAACCCTCGAAACCCTGCAGATGGTTGCCATCTCCGGTATCTTCACCGCGCTAATTGGCCTGCCGCTGGGCATCTTGCTGCTGAACACTGCCAAAGATGGGCTGACCCCCAACAAGACGCTGAACTTCGTGCTTTCGGGCATCATCGTGAACATCACCCGTTCCATCCCGTTCGCGATCCTGATGGTTTCACTGATCCCCTTTGCTAAATTCATCGTCGGTGTCTCGTTGGGTCCGGTCGCTGCCTCGGTCTCGCTGACCATTGGCACCATCCCGTTCTTTGCCCGACTGGTAGAAACCGCGCTACGTGAAGTGTCTACCGGCAAGATCGATGCAGCACTGGTCATGGGTTCGACAAAGATGCAGATCATCCGCAAGGTACTGGTTCCTGAAGCCATGCCGGGCATTATCGCCGCATCCACCACCACGCTTGTCACGCTCATCGGATACTCGGCCATGGCCGGTCTGGTTGGCGGCGGCGGTTTAGGCCGTCTGGCCTACAACTACGGCTTCCAGCGTTACGAACCGGCAATCATGGTGGTCACCATCGTGATCATGGTGCTGATGGTGCAGATCGTACAGATCATCGGCGATCGCATCGCCCGCCTGGTCGATCACCGCTAGGCCCAGCCGGCAGAACACCAACGGGCAGTACCCTCCGGTGCTCCCCACCCAAACTTCCGGAAGGCCTCGTCCTCCGGCGCGCAGCCAGTAGCCGCTAGCCGCGTTAGCAATCCCCGGTGCCAAGTACACCGGTAATGACTGAAAAGGAAACGCATTCCATGCGTAAGAAACTCGCACTCTCCATCAGCGGCGTCGCAATCTTGTTTGCGCTGTCCGCGTGCGGCGGCGGCACCGCTCCCAGCGTCGATTTGAACGCCACGCTTGACCCGGCCACCCCGACCATCGTGAAGGTCGGAGCCAGCCCGGTTCCACAGGCACAGGTCCTTGAGTTCATTGACGAAAACCTTGCCAAAGCCGCCGGCATCGACCTGGTCATCACCGAATTCGATGACTACCAGCTGCCAAACACCGCGTTGAGCGATGGCTCGATCGACGCTAACTTCTTCCAGCACGTGCCGTTCTTCGAGGATCAGGTCAAGACCAAGGGCTACAAGCTGGAGCACGGCGCGGGTATCTTGCTTGAACCGCTAACCGCGTTCTCCAAGAAATTTGCCGATGCCGCCGCGGTCACCAACGGTTCCACCGTGGTATTGATGAACGATCCAACCAACCAGGTTCGCGGTCTGCGCGTGCTCGAGGGTGCCGGGCTGCTCAGCGGTATCGAAGACAATGACTCGGTGCTCAGCGTCGAAACCGACGCAGCCAAGAACCCTAAGCAGCTGAAGTTCCAGGAAGTAAACGCGGAGCAGGTTCCTAAGTTCTACCAAGAAGACCCCTCGGTGGGAGTTGCCGTTGTCAATGGCAACTACATCAAGCAGGCGAAGCTGAACATGGATGAGGTCATCGCCGTGGAACCGACCGACAACAACCCGAACGCCAATATCCTGGCCTGGCGCACCGATGAAAAGACCACCGCCATCACTAAGCTCGATGAGTTGCTGCACTCCGACGAGGTCCGCAACTACATTAAGACCAATTGGCCCAAGGGCGACGTCATTCCGGCCTTCTAGCTCGGTATTGATCAGTTAAGACCCATGAAGATGGTGCGGCGGTTCCGGCCGCCACACCATCTTCATCCCCCTGGGGGTGCATGATCCCGATGCATAGTTCCGCGGATTGTCTATCACCCCCAGCTTTTCCATCGCAGTATCCCCTTGAAACACAGAATGTGTTTTTTCGTGATTTTTCGGCGGCTCACCCCCGCCGGCACGCAGTCAGTAGCCGCTAGCTGCGTTAGTTGCCCCCAGTGTCCACTCGCACCGGGGGTCTTGATGAAAAGGAAACGCATCACTATGCGTAAGAAACTCGCACTTGCCCTCACCGGCGTTGCCACTTTGTTCGCGCTGACGGCTTGTGGTGGCGGCAATGCCGCTGCCCCCAGCGCATCACAGAGCGGCGATGCGGCAGCACCGATCGTCGTCAAGGTTGGCGCCAGCCCAATCCCGCACGCCCAGATCCTCGAGTACATCGATGAGAACCTGGCAGCCAAGGCCGGCATCGATCTGGACATCACCGAAATCGACGACTACCAGACCCCAAACATCGCCCTGGCCGATAAGACCCTGGATGCCAACTTCTTCCAGACCCAGGCCTACCTCGATGATCAGATGAAGACCAAGGGCTACAAGTTTGAGCCGGGTGCCGGCGTACATGTGGAACCGCTGACCGCGTTCTCCAAACAGTTCAAGGACGTTGCCTCGGTGACCGAGGGCACCACGGTGCTGCTGAACAATGACCCGGTCAACCAGCTGCGTGGTCTACGCGTATTGGAAACCGCTGGCCTGCTGACCGGTCTTGAAGAAGGCGATTCGGCGTTGACCCTGACGGATAACGCCACCAAGAACCCCAAGAAGCTCACCTTCCAGGAAGTGAACTCGGAGCAGGTGCCCAAGTTCTACCAGGAAGACCCGAAGATCGGTCTGGCCATCATCAACGGTAACTACATCGTTGCCGCCAAGCTGAACCCCGAGGAAATCATCGCCCAGGAAGCGGCGGTCAATAACCCGAACGCCAACTTCCTGACCTGGCGTGCAGGCGAGAAGACCGAGGGCATCACCAAGCTCGAAGAACTCTTACACTCCGATGAGGTTCGCGACTACATCAAGAGCACCTGGACCGATGGCAGCGTACTTCCCGCCTTCTAATCCCCCCGCTGTGCTTCTAGCTTCGGCAACTACGCAACACCAACCGAACGCTGCACACGTTAATGCGCTGCCCATCCCTGGCCAACCGGCCGAGAAGTGGGCAGCGCATTGTTGTTTTATGGGATCCGTTGTGGCTCGAATTTTCTTGACGGCGTTCTCGATGCCCCGCCAGCACGAACCACCAAGACGTTTCTTGTCCACAACCCCGCCGGTTCCGCCCCACGGTATCCCGCCCGGGAGCATCATTGATTCATGACGACTTCGGCAAGCATGATCGATGCGGCGTTGGCCGCGCTGAACGGGGCATTGGACACATCTCCAACCCCGGACGGCACCGCGCCGATCGACCCGTTGCGAGCCCTTGCCACGCTGAATCTTCTGATTCGCAACGTCATCGCTTGTGCGGAAGGCTCCATCGGTAATTCTCCGGTGCGTGCCGCGGCATTCGCCCGGCTTTCCGAGCAGCTAGCCCATGCCGGGAGCCACTCCCAAATCATTGCCGCCGGCGCATGTGACAAAACTCAGGTCAATACGCTCACCGAGACAGCTCTAAGCGGAGTGAACCAGACACTTTCCGATCTTCTGTCCTTCGCAAACGGTCAGCGTCAATTGCCCATCGATGCCGTCAGCGCTGCTGATCGCAAGCCACTCTATGCCGGTACCGCCGAATTCTTAGCATCCCAGTTCAGGATCGATTTTTTCCAAGCGGGTCATCGGGTCAACACTCATGAGCGGCTCGTACCTCAGGTCAGTGACGATGGCACCCACCTCCCAGCCATGTATCCACAGCTGGGCACATTATTGACCGAGGAACAGGCCGACCCTCGGGCCATCGCCAGCGCCGCTGCCAAACTCAAGGCCCTGGATCCGGCTATCGAGGCCCAGGAGGATCCCTCCGCTGTCCGCACCAAGCTCGAGTCCTTAGTTGTCGGCACACTGCTCAATGCGGGGCCCAAAACTCTCGATGCCTTGATCAGACGTGCCGCCACAGATCTTGATCGCAGCGCACTTGAGCGTGAAGAAGATGCCATCGAGCATCATTTGGCCATAGCGTTCAAGGGCAAGCGACGTCAGGGCTATGTGTGGGAGTTGACCACCGATGCCATCGGCCACGAAACTCTGATGAGCCTTGCCGATGAGCTAAATAATCCCCGTACATCTTCGGGCAAACTACGGGTTCGGCATGATCCAGGATTTGGTCCGGAAGCAAACACCGAGATCACCGCAGGATCCCCCAAGATCTCGATTCCCAAAGCTTCAACGCCAGCCATCGAGACCGTATGCGGAAACGAAAACGACTGCCCAGACATCGACGACGACGCTGACGCTGACGCTGACGCAACTCTCCCCCGTGATCCGTCCGAGTCCAGCATTCGATTCACCACCACGGATGAGCCTGACGAATTCGTCGGCTCAACGGTGGCACCCTTCGATGATGAGTTTCTTCCCATTCCCGAGTGGGCGGCAAACCCCAGCACCCCCGAAAAGGATCGTCCACGTGCAGCATTCAACGACGTGGGCCATGCTCTTCCGCATTCTTCGGAGGAAGACCCTCTGCCGGGTGAAAACGCTAAGCAAACCAACGCCAGATTACGTGCCCGTCGACTCTACCAATTCGTATTCGACGCCATCATGACCACCCTTGACCCGCAGGCTCCTGTCGATGTGTGGATGCCGATGAACTCTCGCATCGATCTATTGGTCACCATTACCTATGATGCGCTTGCAGGTTTCACCGAGGAAGCGGGCTACACCCAGCATGGTGAATTCATCTCCGCGGCTACGGCACGCAGGATGGCCTGCAATGCTGGGATCCTTCCGCTGGTCATGGGTAGCAAGAGCCAACCATTGGATCTGGGCCGAAAGGTTCGCTACTTCACCAAGGCGCAAAAGCGAGCGATTGCCGCCCGGGATCGCGGGTGCGCAAATCCGGGATGTTCGATGCCGGTACATCGCACCGAGGTCCACCATATTAAGCCGTTCTCCGAGAATGGCAAAACCGACGTGTCAAATGGACTCTTGCTCTGTATTCGGTGCCATACTGCCTACCACGCCGGACACTTCGAGGTAGTGGTGATCAGTCAAATCCCACATGTGGTGCTGCCGGCTTCTCGTGACCCGCTGCGATTACCTAGGCGGAACTGGGTCTTTCATCCCGAGGCCGCAGCCGCGTAAACGTTCCACCCGCACCACTTGCGCGGTAGCGTGTAGCACGCCTGCTTCAAACCCCCGTGGTGTCGAGGCATGCCACATTTCATACGATACTCCTCGGTTGTGGCGCGTCCCTTGCCTCGGTCCTGGTCAATCTCTGTATTGGGAAGACAAGCCTTTCGAGGCATATGTGCGATGACATTTCTTGGTGTTTGTGGAATGAAAAAGCGCCGGTACCCGGCTCTGGATCACAGAGTCATCGTGGGTACCGGCGCACTTACGTATTTACGTATTTACGTATTTACGTATTTACGTATTTACGTATTTACGTATTTACGTATTTCAACTATTTTGCTACAAGCTCAGAATCCTCGGGCTTTGCGCTGTCGTCCTTGGCCGTCGCAGCCATAGCTCCAGGTGCCATTGCGGCAAACTGATCTGCGTATTTGGTGTTCAGACGTGAGTGTCCACGACCATAAGCGAAGTAGATGATCACGCCCACCGCCAGCCACACGACAAAGTACAGCCACG
This sequence comes from Arthrobacter sp. MYb227, assembly GCF_002975435.1. Classification (GTDB taxonomy): domain Bacteria; phylum Actinomycetota; class Actinomycetes; order Actinomycetales; family Micrococcaceae; genus Paeniglutamicibacter. Next base: position 266,741 of record NZ_PCPT01000001.1, read on the forward strand.
TTTCTACGGCCAGGTTGAGCATCAGGTAGGTGCACAACAAGGCAGAAACAATCGGGATGACCGGTCCAAATGGAACACGGAAGGACGGCTTGAGGTCCGGACGCTTACGCCGCAGCACGATGATGCCAAGGCTGACCATCACAAAGGCGGACAGCGTGCCGATGTTGATCATTTCTTCGAGCACATCCACGCGGGTGAATCCGGCAACCAACGCCACCAAGGTTCCGCAGATGACCGTAATGCGCACCGGGGTGCCACGCTTGGCGCTGGTCTTGGACAGCGAATGCGGCAGTAGTCCGTCACGGCTGATGGCAAGCACCACGCGGGACAGACCCATCAGCAGCACCATGACCACCGTGGTGAGCCCGATGAGCGAGCCCACGGCGATGACCGAGGCTGCCCCATCGTTACCCACCAGCGAGAACGCCGTGGCCAACGTCGGGGTTTCCACCGCGGCAAGATCCTTGTAGGAAACCATGCCGGTCAATGCGAAGGACACCCCGATGTAGAGCAAGGTGGTCAGCGCCAGCCCGGCAAAGATACCGCGTGGCAGCGTCTTGCTGGGGTTTTTGACCTCTTCGGCGCTGGTGGCAACAACATCAAATCCGACGAAGGCGAAGAAGACAAGTGCTGCTCCGGCCAGCACGCCGGAGATACCGTATTGCGCCGGAGCGGCACCGGTCGCAAAGGCGAAGAGTGACTGTTTGAGTACCTCGGTGGTTCCATCTCCACTGACCGGAACGGCGTCGGGGATAAACGGTATGAGGTTCTCAACCTTGAGGTAGAACAGGCCGGCGACGATCACAAAGAGCACGACGGCGATTTTGATAATGGTAAACACATTCCCGACCGTGGCTGACAGTTTGGTGCCCATAACGAGCAGCAGCGTGAACAGCGCAACGATCAGCAATGGTCCCCAGCTCATGGTGACGATGCCTAAGTCAATGGTGGGTGAGAGGTGTACTCCCACGAGCTGGAAAACTTCGGTGAGGTAGATACCCCAATATTTGGCGATCACCGCGGCGGCGGTGAAAAGTTCGAGGATCAGGTTCCACCCGATGATCCACGCAATGAACTCGCCCATGGTGGCGTAGGAAAATACATACGCCGAACCTGCGACGGGGATCGCCGTCGCAAATTCTGCGTAACACATGATCGCCATGGCGCAGGTAAGCGCGGCGATCACAAATGACAGCGTGACTGCTGGACCGGAGAAGTTTGCTGCGGCCCGTGCACCCACGGAGAAGATTCCGGCGCCCACCGATACTGCAACACCCATGATCATCAGATCCCAGGTGTTCAGGGTCCGCTTGAGCTGGCGACCAGGCTCTGCGGCATCCGCCAAGAAACTCTCGACGGGTTTAGTACGAAATAGGCTCACTATGATCCCCTGGGCAATGAAACGCGAAAACTAACCGCACAAGCCTAGCCGTGCAGCCTTAGCGCTGTTTTTTGACCAATATTGATAACGGAGGGCATTTCGGCTTACATATCGTCCATTCTTCATCACCACAAGCCCGACAGATTGTTCTACAATCCCATGCTGACGTGGTCGTTTACTCTTAGGGACTCATTCGCGCCACCTCTGCGCTGCACCGGTTAACACTTTGCATCTTCGCGCAACCGACCAACGACCCTGTGAGTCAGACCTCACGCGGCAAACCTTCTGGCGCGTGTTTGAACCCGGAAAGCTCCCCGCTTTGGCGCTCAACATCAATGTGTTGTGCACCCAAAGCGGGGAGCTTTAATGGTTAGCGACCGCGGTATTGAAACTCATCGATCGATAAGGTTGCTAGGCCTGCGGGGTTGCCGCGGCAGCGGCACGGGCCGCAGCAGGAAGAGCTGCGAAGATCTTCTCCATGGCAGCATCGTCGTGCGCCGAGGAGAGGAACCAAGCCTCGAACACGCTCGGCGGCAGGTAGATTCCCGAATCAAGCATCGAGTGGAAGAACGGTGCGTAGCGGTAGGCTTCCTGCGCCTGAGCCTGAGCGTAGTTATGCACACCCTGCTCCGAGGTGCCGAAGGCAACGGAGAACAGATTGCCGGCGACCTGGATCGAGTGATCAACCCCCGCCTCGGACAGCGCGCCGGTCAGCGCGGCTTGCAACTCCAGGGATTTGGCGTCGATGTGCGCGTAGACCTCCGGTGTTGCATGGGTCAGCTGGGCGATGCCGGCGGCCATGGCCACAGGGTTGCCCGAGAGCGTGCCTGCCTGGTAGACCGGACCCAGCGGGGCCAGGTAGTCCATGACCTCGGCACGGCCACCGAGCGCCGCGGCGGGCAGGCCGCCACCAATGACCTTGCCAAAGGTGTAAAGATCCGGTCTCCATCCTTCAACACGGCCACTCAATCCCCAGTAGCCGGCATCGGAGGCGCGGAAGCCGGTGAGTACCTCATCGAGGATTAGCAGCGCACCGTTGGCGGTGGTGGTCTCGGACAGGAACTTGTTGAAGCCGGCCTCCGGGGTCACCACACCCATATTGCAGGGTGCGGACTCGGTGATGACCGCGGCGATATTGGCGCCGTGCTCGGCGAACGCGGCGGTGATGGCCGCGCGGTCGTTGTACGGCAGTACCAGCGTCTCGGCGGCAGTGGCCGCGGTGACACCGGCCGAGCCGGGTAGCGCGAGGGTGGCCAGACCGGAGCCGGCGGCTGCAAGCAGTCCATCGAGGTGGCCGTGGTAGCAGCCAGCGAACTTGATGATCAGATCGCGACCGGTGTAGCCGCGGGCCAAACGTACCGCTGTCATGGTGGCCTCGGTGCCGGTGGAGACCATGCGCACCCGCTCAACACCGCCGAAACGGGCCTTCACCAGGGCGGCAAGTCCACCTTCGTCGGGCGTCGAGGCGCCGAAGGACAGGCCGCGGTCAACCGCCGCGTGGACGGCATCCTGGATGGCCGGGTGCGCGTGGCCCAGCAGGGCCGGGCCCCAGGAACAGACCAGGTCCACGTAGGAGTTGCCGTCGGCATCGGTCAAATACGCACCCTTGGCACCGACCATGAACGGGGGCACACCCCCGACCGAGCCGAAGGCGCGCACCGGGGAGTTCACCCCGCCGGGCATCAGCTTCTGGGCGGTGGCGAAGAGTTCAGCGGAGCTGGTCATTATTTTCCTTCTTTCAGCCACTGGGCGATTTCCGAAGCCCAGTAGGTCAATACGGTGTCGGCGCCGGCGCGGCGGATGCCCAGCACGGATTCGAGGATGGCGGCGCGGCGGTCGATCCAGCCGTTGGCGGCGGCGGCCTCGATCATCGCGTACTCACCGCTGATCTGGTAGGCGGAAACCGGCACCGGGGACATCGCTGCAACATCGGCCAACACGTCCAGGTAGCTCATGGCCGGCTTCACCATGACCATGTCCGCGCCCTCGGCCAAATCGAGCTCGACCTCGATCAGCGCCTCGCGGCGGTTTGCCGCATCCATCTGATAGGTGCGCCGATCCCCGGTGAGCTGGGAATCAACTGCCTCGCGGAACGGGCCGTAGAACGCCGAGGCGTACTTGGCGGCGTACGCGAGGATGGAGACGTCCTGGTGGCCCGCCTCATCCAGGGCCTGGCGGATGATCCCGACTTGGCCGTCCATCATGCCCGAGGGGGCGACGATGTGCGCACCGGCATTGGCTTGCGCAACTGCCAGCTGTCCGTAGATTTCCAGCGTCGCGTCGTTATCCACGTTGCCGTGCGCGTCAAGCACGCCGCAGTGGCCGTGGTCGGTGAATTCATCGAGGCAGACATCCGACATGATGACCAACTCGTCGCCGACCTCGGCGCGCACCGCCTCGATGCCAAGGTTCAGGATGCCCTTCGGGTCATGCCCAGCGCTACCGCTGGCGTCGCGGGTTTCCGGGATGCCGAAGAGCATGATGCCACCCAGACCCAGCTCGACGGCCTCGGTCGCTGCGGCTTTAAGGGAATCCATGGTGTGCTGCATAACTCCGGGCATGGAGGTGATCGGGTTGGGAGCGGAAAGTCCATCGCGCACGAAAGCGGGCAGGATCAGTTGCTGGGGGGCCAAGGTCAGCTCTGCGGTGAGCCGGCGCATGGCCGGGGTGGTGCGCAGGCGGCGGGGCCTGCGGGCGGGGAATGACATTCTTCGCTCCTTGTGAAGCTGGGTGTTGGGGTAGCTAAGTCTTAGGTGGTGGGATGCGGGTGTGAATCGGTGGCCGCCTCGGGGGCAGCGAGGGCAACCGCCCAGGCATCGGCAAGCCCCTCTGGGGTGGGCAGCGCGGCGATGCCATGCGGCTCCAGCCCATGCTTGCGCAGCCGGGCGGCGGTGCTGTCTCCTATGGCGATCAACTTCTGATCCCGACTCAGGCGCGTCGCGAGATCAGGAAGCAGCGCCAGGAACTTATCGACGGTGCTTGGTGAGGAGAACATGATGGCATCACCCCCCGGTAGAGCGGCTGGCAGGTCAGCGACGGTGAGCAAATACCCACCCGCGGGCAACTCAAGCGGCACTGGGGAACCTGAGGCATTCAGCGCCCGGGTGGGGTCCGCCGGCGCGGTCACCGTATTGTAAGCAACCACGATGTCTGCAACCCATCCGTGGGCAACGAAACCGTCGCGCAACGCGGAAGAGGCGATATCCGCCTGCGGGGCAAACACGCTGGCTGGCCCCTCACGTAGCGCGGCCCAGTCAGCGAGCATGCCACGTGCAGAGTGGTCGGTAGCGGGCATGAAGTCAATCCGCGTTCCCAGGGCCTGCACAGCCCGCGCGGTGGCTTCACCCACCACGGCCACCCGGGTGGCCTCGGGGATCTTCAGTTCAAGCCCCAACGCGGTGGCCCGAATGCTCAGCGCGCTGAGCGTATTCACCGAGGTGAGCACACACCAGTCATACCGCCCGGCCAGCAGCCTGTGCAGGCCGGCATCGAGCTCAGTGGTGTCGGCGGGCAACTGGAAATCGATGAGCTGGCATACCGCGGTGCGTGCGCCACGAGATTCAAACAGCTCAATGGTTGCTGCGGCACGATCGGCGCTGCGCAAAAGCAGTGCGGTGCGCCCGCGCAGGGGGCCGCTGGCGGACAAAATGGTTTTGCCGACAGACGCGGCCCCTCCCCCGACTACCTCAGGATGCAGCATCTTTTTAGAGTCCCGCCAAATCCGCGGCACCCTCACGGATCAGCTGTTCGGCCAGCGCGACGCCCAGTGCCTGGGCACCGTCTACCGTCAGCTCCCGCGTGGAAGCGGTGCGCCTCATGGTATCCGAACCATCCGGTGCACAAGCCACCGATTCAAGCACCAGGGTGTCCTCGAAAACGTGGGCCAGCGCACCGATGGGTGCGGCGCAGCCCGCCTCAAGGCGGGCCAGCAGCGAACGTTCCGCGGTAATGGCAAGCCGCGTGCCATGATCATCGAGCTGTGCCAGCGCCGCATCGACCCGAGCCCGCGAGCTACCCGTGGCACGGATCTCCACGGCCAGCGAACCCTGACCGGGGGCCGGGAGCATGATCTCCGGATCCAGGTACTCCGTGATATGTGATTCGAAGCCCAGACGTTCTAGCCCTGCGGCGGCAAGGATCACCGCATCGAGGTCACCCTGCGCGGTACGGCCGACTCCGCCATCGTCCTTCTGGATCGGGGAACCCTTGACACGGCCCAACCGGGTTCCAACGTTGCCGCGAATATCCACAATTTTCAGATCCGGGCGGAAGGCCAGCAGCTGGGCTGCACGGCGCGGGGATCCGGTGCCCACCGATGCGCCCTCGGGCAGTTCCGCCAAGAACAGTCCGTCGCGGGCACACAGTGCATCGCGCACATCGGCACGCTTGGGAGTTGCGGCAATCACCAACCCCGCGGGCTGCGTGGTGGGCAGGTCCTTGAGGGAGTGCACCGCCAGATCGCATTCGCCATTGAGCAACGATTGGCGCAACGCCGCGGCAAATACGCCGGTTCCGCCGAGCTGTGAGAGCGGACCGGTTGTCACATCGCCCTCGGTTTTGACCAGTACTGTTTCATATTCGATGCCGGAGCCGGCGGTCAGCGCGGCAAGGTCGGCGGCCACGTGCCCGGTTTGCGTGGTGGCCAACGCCGAACCACGGGTACCGATGGTGAATTTTTGCAGGCTCACGGTGTAGGCACCCCAATCTCAGAGTCAACAGCAGCGATGGTTGGCTTGATGGTGCCGTCGCGCATCACCTTGGCACAGCAGTTGGGGCGACACACATCGAACCACGGACCCAGGGCCGCAACCGAAGCACGGCCGGGCTTGAGCGCGGTACCGTCAGGACCCGCAATCCGCTCGCTGACCAGATCGATCATGCCGGAGACAAACGTGGCATGGGTGCCGGGGGTTGGCACGCGGTGGAAGGCCAAGCCGAGCTCGGAGCAGCTGTCCTTGGCTTCGGTGTCTAGGTCCCAGAGGACCTCCATGTGGTCCGAGACGAAGCCGATGGGAACCACCACGACGCCGGCAACACCGGTTTTCTTGTACTCTTCCAAGGCATCGTTGATGTCCGGCTCGAGCCACGGGATGTGCGGGGCACCGGAACGTGACTGGAAGACCAGCGTGTGTTCCAGTCCGGCAGCTGTGGGCACCCCGGCGAGGATTGCGTCGGCGACGGCTAAGTGCTGGGCCGTGTACAGGTCGGTGTCCAGGGTGGCGACGAGGTCGCGCGGACCAGCTGCCTGCGCGTCGGAAGTCGGGATGGAGTGGGTGACGAAGACGATCTTGATCTCGCCGTCCGGGTTTCCGGCTTCCGCCAGCTGCTTACGCACGTTGGCCAGCGAATCGGCCAGGCCCTCCATGAACGGGGTAACGAACGCGGGGGTGTCGAAGTACTGGCGGACCTTGTCCACTTCGAGCTTGCCCTCAAGCCCGGTGCCGCGCAAGGCCTCGCCCAGGTCTTCACGGTATTGCCGACAGCTGGAATAGCCGGAGTAAGCGCTGGTGGAAAGCATGAGTACCTTGCGGTGCCCCTGGGCGTACATCTGTTCGATGGTCTCGGGGATATAGGGCGCCCAGTTGCGGTTTCCCCAGTAGACCGGGATCTCGATACCGCGCGCGGCCAGCTCGGCCTCGAGAGCTGCCTTCAGCGCGCGATTCTGCGCGTTGATCGGCGACACACCACCGTTGGTACGGTAATGCACCGCAACCTCTTCGAGCCGCTCATCGGGGATGCCCCGTCCGGCCACCACGTTGCGCAGGAACGGGATCACGTCGTCCTGCCCCTCGGGCCCGCCGAAGGATGCCAGCAGGATCGCGTCGTAGGCCTTGGGGGCCATCACGCCGTTGGCGTCGTAGCCCTCGCGCGGATCGAATCTCTGGCTCATCGCAGGACCTCGGCGACCTCGGCGGTGGAGATGCGGCGTCCGGTGTAGAACGGAATTTCCTCGCGTACGTGGTTGCGGGCCTCGGTGTAGCGCAGGTGGCGCATCATATCGACGAGGTCAATCATGTCCGGGGCTTCCAGACAGATCTGCCATTCGTAGTCGCCAAAGGCAAAGGCCGCAACGGTATTGGCCAGCACGCCCGGGAAGTCACGGCCCAGGATGCCGTGGTCGCGCAGCATCTTGCCGCGCTCTGCCGGATCCAACAGATACCAATCGGTGGAGCGGACGAACGGGTAGACGGTCATCCAGGCCTCCGGTGCCACGCCGCGGGCGAAGGCAGGTGAGTGGTCCTTGGAGAATTCCGCCTCGCGGTGCACCGCCATGGTCGAGTACACAATGGAGGTCTCGGCGAAGAGGAAGGAGCGGCGGATCTTGCGCACCGCTGCCTGCAAGGACTCGGCGGTGGGGCCGTGGACCCAGGTCATCACGTCGGCGTCTTCGCGCATGGCCGAAACATCGTAGGTACCACGCAGGGTCACTCCCTCGGCGGCCAGCTCGGCCACCAGTGCGTCGAATGCCTCGACGCCCTCGGTGCGGTCGAGGTCCGAATCACGTTTGAAGACGGTCCATAGCGTGTAGTACATGGTCGCGTCGGCGCCGGCGGCTTCGCGGTCGCGGATGACTGGTGAATTGCTCTGAACAGCACTCATGGATGAGTCCTTCTGCTTTCTGTAGCTGTCCCCCGCGGTTCTGCTCACGGAGGAGGTTTGGTATCAAGCGTTGGTGAAATTTTTTAGTGTTTTGACACGTGGTACGACGAGCTAGCTGGCGCTAATGCGTAAGCGTTTGCGGGTATCGGCAACCACCGCTGCCAGCCCGGTGCCCGAAAGCCACGCGCCAACAACTTCTAATCCGGGGGTCGCTGCGGCACGTTCGCGGATTGTTGCAACTCGTGCCGCGTGTCCGGTGCTGGCAAACGGTAATGCCCCGGCGTAGCGGATGACATCGAACCCCAGCACGTCGCCGGCGGTGATTTCGATGCCTAGCAGTGTTGAGGCATCGGTGAGCGCCGCGGCCTTCAGCGATGCATCATCGGCATAGGCCAGCGACCCTACAACATCGTTGAGCCGACCGTAGGAAAGACGCAATACATGGGATCCGGGCCCGGATTCATTACCCAGCCACTGCCATTTTGCCGTTCCGTGGGTCAGTGCCTTGGCTCCCACATCGTCAACCGTGGGGGCCACCAGCAGGCCGGTGCCACGTGGCGCATCGTCAAGTTCTGGCTTGTCAATCACCAGCGTGACTAGGGAGATCGCGGCACCGGCTGGCGGACGGTAGGACGCAAATTCTGGGTCGATGCCTGCCAGCAGGTCTGTGGCAATTTCTCCGCCGGTGGCAATGACCACGCGGGCAAAGTACTCGCCACTCGGGGACGAGTGCTCGGTGGTCCCGGCAACGATTGGACCCTCGGTGTGCTGCGCGGTGTGTGCCTCGGGGTCGCTATTTTCGGCGGCCCTGGCCTCGGCGGCTTTGGCAGCTGCACGTTTGGATAAGGGTTTAGTAGTGCCGAGGGCAGCCTCGTTCACCGTGTATTCAACGCGAAGTTCAAAGGCTTGGGCTTCCTCCGCCGGGGCGCCGTGGTGCGTTACCGATTCCACGGTGGCGCCTAAGACCAGCTGCACACCCGCGGCACGCAAATCGTCAAGCAGCGCCGCGGTGAGCCGATTCATTCCGCCTTCGATGGAGGCCACGGCGGAACCTGCCGGGGCCGCGGCACGCATTGCCGAGACGGCCCTGGCCAGCGAGCCGTGTTTGAGCACCGCGCCGCGCAGGCCCGGAGCAACCGCATCGACATCCAAGGTGTCCGGGTCCGCCGAGTGCACCCCGGAAACCACCGGAGTAACAAGGTTTTCCAGCACCGCAGCGCCCATCCGAGAACGCACCAGGGCGCCCAAGGACAGTTGGCCCTCAAGAAGTTTTTTTGACACCGGGGTGATGAGGTCCGCGGCGGCACGTAGGGCTCCGGTACGGCCCACTGCACCGCGGACCTCCTCCGCCCACGGATCCCCGGGGATCCCCAAGATGCCGGTGGCGGGAAGCGGTTGGGCCACCGATTGGGTGCCGCGCTTCAGATACAGCCAGGCGCCCCCGGGCTCCGGGGTGACAATGGTGTCTCCGAGCCCCAGCTCGGTCAGTAGATCGGCAACCGCGCTGGAGCGGGTGGCATAGGATTCGGCGCCGGCATCGAGCACCAGCCCGGCGACCTCGTGGGCACGCACGCACCCACCACATTCGTCGGAAGCCTCATATAAGGTCACGACGTGGCCGCTGATCGCTAGCTCACGAGCCGCAATAAGACCTGAGATTCCGCCGCCGATGACCGCAGCACGCGGTCCGGCAGCTTTCCGAGCCTCGGCCCTTTTGGCGTCGGTGGCTCGTGTTTCTCCGGTTCGGGCACGTTGCAGCAAGCGCATGGCGTGGGCAGCGGCGTTGGAGGCCACAGGTGCACGCTTGGCCTTGGGAGCGCCGCCCGGTTCCGCGGCCGCGGATGCTGGCGTGGATTCGGGGTGCTCTGGTGCGTTTGACTGCATGATCTCTTCCTGGAGATGGGGGCACCACGGCCACCGCCCAAGCATCCTTCACATTCGGTGCGCGAGCCCTCTGTCACAAAAACGAGGGTCAAGCACACGTTTGGAAAGATCACCTGAAGTGGCGGCCGTGGGGTGTACTTCTAGTTTAACGCGCTTTCGGGGCTATCGAATGGATGAGTTCAACCACACGCGTCAGGGTTTCCGGGTTAGTCTCCGGCGGTACCCCATGACCCAGGTTTGCCACGTGGCCCGGTGCGCTGTCTCCCGCGGCAAGCACGGCACGCACGTGGGCTTCGAGCACCTCCCAGGGTGCCTCGAGCAAGGCTGGATCAATATTGCCCTGCAGCGGGATGTCCCCACCGAGGCGACGGTTGGCCTCATCGAGTGGGATGCGGTAGTCAACACCCATGACATCGACGCCGACCTTGCGCATTTCACCGAGCAATTCACCGGTGCCGGTACCAAAGTGAATCAACGGCACCTGAAGGTCACGGACGTGATCAAGTGCGCGTGCCGAGGATGGTGCGACATGGTTGGTGTAGTCGGCCAGCGAGAGCGAGCCGGCCCAGGAGTCAAAGAGTTGCCCAGCGGAGGCACCGGCCTCGATCTGGGCGCGCAGGAACGCGCCGGAGGCATCGGCAGCCCAGTTGGCAAGCTCTTCCCAGACACCGGGCTCGGCGTGCATCATGGTGCGCGGGCCCAGGTGGTCGCGGGATGGACGCCCCTCAACCATGTAGGCGGCAACCGTGAATGGGGCGCCGGCAAAGCCGATCAGTGGCTTCTTGCCCAGCTGCTCGACGGTCATGGCGACAGCCTCGCGGATCGGATCAAGTGCCGCATCGGTCATCTTGGGCAGCGCGCGCACATCAGCGGCGGTGCGCACCGGAGTGCCCAGTACCGGGCCAACACCGGGAACGATCTCCACGTCGATGCCGGCAAGTTTGAGTGGAATGACGATGTCGGAGAAGAAGATCCCCGCATCAACATCGTGGCGGCGCACCGGCTGCAGGGTGATCTCCGAGGCCATCTCCGGGCGCAAGCACGATTCGAGCATTTCGGTGCCGACGCGCAGCTTGCGGTATTCGGGTAGCGAGCGGCCGGCCTGGCGCATAAACCACACTGGTCTACGGCTGGGGGTCTTGCCACGGTAGGCGGAAATCAACGGCGAATCGGCGGTTCGTCCGTCCATCATCGGGTGGTTCTGGCTCAACGTCATAGTCATGATTGTGCCAACTTGTGGCCCCGATGCGTAATCCGCTCGCCACCGGTGAACAACGGATCAAATACCGAGCGACATGCAGTTTTCTACATTTGGTAGAAGGGATACTATGGGGAACATTGTGGTTTTACTATCTCTTGTCGCATCCCATTCAGATATCGACCTGCAGACCGTGGCAAAGATCAGCGCCGACGCGTCCCAGGTCGCTTCCGTCGTGCTCGCTTCGGCAAGCCCCGTTGCCGGAGCCATCACGCTGGCCACCTGCAACCGTTATGAAATTTACTGTGAGGTTCCGCACGCCGATGACTTGCCAGCGGCTCGCGCCTCACTGATCTCCCAGATCTCCGCCAGCACCGGGCTGAGCGAGGAGACGGTCTCCACCGCGTTGGTCTCGAAGACCGATCATGAGGTTGTCTCACACCTGTTTTCCGTGGGTGCGGGATTAGACTCCGCGGTCATTGGCGAGCGTGAAATTGCCGGTCAGGTCCGCCGTGCATTGAACGAGGCGCAGGCCTCGGGCACCGCCACCGGTTCCCTCGTTCGGCTCTTCCAGAGTGCCTCGCGCACCGCCAAGGAAGTCGGATCGCGCACCGAACTTGGTTCACGTGGCCTCTCGGTGGTTTCCGTGGCACTGGATCTGGCAACCGATCTGAGCGCCGACCCGTCCTGGGAGCACAAGAACATCGTCATTTTTGGCACAGGTGCCTACGCCGGGGCCACCATGTCGTTGCTGCGCGACCGCAAGGCAAGTAATATTTCCGTCTTCTCCGCCTCCGGCCGCGCGGATGCCTTCGTCGCCACCCGCGGCGGAGTAGCGGTTGATGAATCCTCACTAGAAGATGCGTTGGCCGGCGCCGATGTGCTCATTGGTTGCAGCGGCTCCGATCACCGGCTGATGAGCCAAGACATCGAAAATCTGAATCGTGAGAACCGCCAGCTGATCGCCATCGATCTGGCCCTGACCAACGATTTTGACCCGACCATGGGCCAATTGCCCGGGGTTGAACTAATCAATTTGGAATCGGTGCGCATGGCGGCACCCGATGAGCAGGCCCAGGCGCTGGCCCAGGCGCGTGGGATTGTGCAGAACGCCGCGCAGGCATTCGCACTTGAACAGCGCGAGCGCGCCGCCGATGCTGCGATCATTGCGCTGCGCAAGCACACCCAGCAGGTACTTGAGACCGAGGTTGAAAAGGTCCGTGCCCAGCACGGATGTTCCGCCGCGGCCGAAGAAGTTGAATTTGCGATGCGCCGGATGATGCGTCAGCTGCTGCATGTGCCAACGGTGCGGGCACGTGAGCTTGCCGCCGAGGGTCGAGCCGGAGATTACATTCAGGCGCTGGAAACCCTCTACGGGTTGGAGATTGAGCTTCCGGTGGCGCCGGCGGCCAAGACCGCCTGCCCGGTGACCGGAGCCACCGGGGATGCTAGTACTTCCGGAGTATCGCACGATGCTACCCTCGTGGCGCGGGCTGGCTAGGACCCGAACACCCATTTTCTCCAACACTAAGCTGCGGACCCCCGAGGGGGCCGCAGCTTTGTGCTGTGCCCGATGCTGCATCACCTTCCCATACACACCGCCGATGGAAGAATCTAGGCGAGTCTAGGAGGTGTTCATGCTTAGTAAGTGTGTAGCGACGGATCTACCTCGGCGATCCAGGCAAGAATGCCGCCGCGCAGATTTTCTACCGAGTTGTAGCCCTGATCCTGCAAGAAGCGCAGCACGGCCGCAGAGCGCACCCCCGATTTGCAATGCACAATCAATTCGGTGTCACGCGGCAGGGTGATTTCGCCCGAAAGAATCGCACCCTTGGGAGCCAGCAGTGCCCCAGGGATCGCAACAATCTCGTGTTCGCCTGCCTCGCGCACATCGACCAGCAGGAACTCATGTTTCCCGGCGGCACGCTCGGCAAGCCGCCGGGCCAGCTGCGGCGCGCTAAGTTGCGGCAATTGTTCATCACTGAGTCCCGCACTGGCGCTAGTGGAAACCGGTCCGGCACAGAAAGCCTCATAGTTTCGCAGTAGTTCGGTAATTTGTGCGGCTTGGGGATCGGCTTGTAGTTTCACCTCGCGCCAGCGCATATCGAGTGAGTCAAGGATCAGCACCCGACCCAGCAGGCTCTGGCCTACCCCGGTAATCAACTTGATGGTTTCTGCGACCATGACGGAGCCGATCTGTGCGCACAACACCCCAAAGACCCCACCCTCGGAGCAGGAGGGAACGCTGCCTGCCGGTGGTGGGGTTGGATACAGATCGCGGTAGTTCGGTCCGTGGGCATCCCAGAAGACGCTGACCTGCCCATCAAAGCGCAGGATCGATCCCCACACATAAGGTTTGCCGCAGAGGGCTGCGGCATCGTTGACCAAATAACGCGTGGCAAAGTTGTCTGTGCCGTCGAGGATCACGTCGTAGGCGGAAAAAATTTCGCGCGCATTGCCCACGTCGAGCGCATAGGAGTGCACATGCACGTCAACCAGCGGATTCAGTTCCTTGATGCGCGCGGCGGCCGATTCGGTTTTTAGTTGCCCGATGCTGGCCATGGAGTGGATGACCTGGCGCTGTAAATTTGAGGTGTCAACGACATCTGCATCAATAATGCCGATGCTGCCAATCCCCGCGGCCGCAAGATAAAGCAGTGCCGGGGAGCCCAGCCCGCCGGCACCAATGACCAGCACGCGCGCGTTTTTGAGCCGGAGTTGGCCGATCATGCCGATCTCCGGAATGATAATCTGCCGCGAATAACGCAGCAGTTCCTCCTGGCTCAGCTCTGCGGCAGGTTGCACCAGCGGGCCTGGCACGGCACCGGCTTCTGATTCGGCGGCGGTATTTGGACCGCGGGTATCCGCGACACCGGGTATAAGGAATACTGACTTTTCTGAACCCATAGAATTACCATAGCGCCGGAACCTTTGAGCGCGGCACATTCTGCCCGTCGTTACTCGAGAGTAGACTTATGGCACGTGCCACCTCGCAGAAGGTGGTTTGCCTAGGTCACCGGGACCGGCAAAGTGGAGAATGAAAGTGGGTCGACGTGAGCACTTCCCCCAACCGTGTGGTTCGCACCCAACGCATGCCACGTGAGGCCCGCCGCCGCCAGCTGCTAGCCGCGGCTCATCAGGTGTTCGTCGCCCACGGCTTCCACGGCGCCTCAATGGATGAGATCGCCGATGTTGCAGAAGTTTCAAAACCGGTGCTCTATCAGCATTTCCCCGGCAAACGCGAGCTCTACATCGCGCTGCTCGACGAGCATATGGATGAATTCAGCACGCTGCTCTCCGCTGCCATTGCCTCAACGAGCGATAATAAGCTGCGCGTACACGCAACAATTCATGCGTACTACGAGTTCATCGCCCGCGATTCGCAGGCCTTCAGGCTCATCTTCGAATCCGATTTGCTCAACGACGAACACATCAGCGCTCGCATCGAGGCGTTCAATGCCAAATTTGCCCGCGGCATTGCCCAGGTGATCGCCGATGACACGAATCTGCCCTCCGCCCAGGCACTGCTCATGGGCCGGGCACTGGCAGGCATGGCGCAGGTTTCTGCCCGTTATTGGGTAGATATGGCCGATGAGGTACCCATCGAGGAGGCCAGCGAACTGGTCTCACGTTTAGCTTGGCGCGGAATCGGTCGCTTCCCCAAAGAATCCTGACGTAAATTCAGAACTAGAAGTTTCTCGATGTCGTACGGCATCGCAGTACGTAAAAAACCAGGAAGGCCACCATGGACGTTCGCATTGGAATTCAGAATGTTGCCCGCGAGATCGTAATCGAGTCCGCCGAGAACGCCGAGGAGCTGGCCAAGCGTGTTTCCGACGCGCTGAGCGCCGGCGGCGAATTGCGCCTCACCGACTCCAAGGGCCGCCTCATGCTGGTTCCTGTTGCGGGTATCGCCTACGTCGAAATCGGCGTTGAAGAAGCCCGCCGCGTGGGCTTCGCGCACTAGTCGATAGCGACTAACGTTGCACGCTCATCGGGGCGGTTGAATCACACCTTTGCTGGTATGGCTCAACCGCTCCGATGCTTTAACCACGCTGCTTAAACACTGCACCTCAACGTGAGAAAGCCTGCGGATCTAGAATTCTTGTGGCTGCCCGGGAAGCTCCGGTTCGGCACTGAGCAGGACGCGGTTGCCCTGACCATCGAGATACGCCACGGCGTCCTGCGCATAGGAGTCATCCCCGGCACCAATGACCTGTTCCAGTTTGCTGTGCGCAGCGGCAAATTCCGAACGTGCCACCAACCGTTCAACACCGATCCGGCCTGCCGTAGCGTCGGGCACCTGCGCGAACCACAGGCTGGGGTTACGACGTTCCGGATCAACCAAATCACCGTCCCGCCCCTGCCGGTAGCCAAGGCTCTGCACCCAAAAACCCGCCAACGCCTCCGGGTCTTGTGTCTCGAGGCACAGGTTTAGATCTTGGTGACGATGCGGCACCGCAAGTGCCCCGGAATCCGCTGCCGCAACTTCCAGCAATGCCGCCAAATACAAATCGCGGGCCGTGATCTCCGAGCCGGCATCGTGCGATGACAACGTCAGGAAGATGGTGTTATAGCGCCAATCAACATCGGGATGATGCGCATGCAGCTCCGCGGCCTCGGCAATAATACCCAGAAAATCCACCGCCTCACGGGAAGTAGCAAATGACCAGGCGCAGATTAGTGAGCCGTGACGTTGGTGCCAGGAGGGCATATTTTTTAGTGCTCGAGAGATCTCGTAGTTATCTAAGACGCGGTTATTTGAGTCCATCGTTATTCCTTAAAATCTGGGGGTGCAGCATACAACGATCGGCGCGCAGCATCTGTGCTCGCTAAAGGGGGGTCGTGCTGAGGGCCGCTGCGGCCCTGAGCCGTGGAATTCGTTCCCATTCGGAGTAGCTGGCTGAAGCCGAACGGGAACTTTGGGGCTCAGGCGGTCATGCCGAGTTTGCTCATGCGCCGTGAATGGTTCTCCACCAGCTTGGCAAAGAGCGCGGTCATAGTTTGTCCGCGATCATGGTGTGAGCGTTCGCCGCGCGCTGAAGCCGCGGCGCTCGCGTCGATTGCTGGGCCTGCAGGGCTCACGCTTTCGCGTTCCAGTGCTCCCCAATAATCGTATTGTTCACCGATCTCGCGTGCCTGGGTCAGCGCTTCCCCTAACAAACGGCGACCCCACAGGGCCAGACGTGAGGCACGATCTGGCCGATCGGCGATGGCCAGCTGCAGTCTCTCACGCAACCATTCGGTGTTGGCGTCGGAGGTTTTCACATCACGCACCAGGGTGCGGGCCTCATCGGTGAGCGCCGAAGCTATGTACATGTAAAAATCTGCGGCAACTCCATCAATCACGTACGCCTTGGTCAACGACTCGTACCAGTCCCCCGGCTTGGTGCGCTGATGCATTTGGTCGATGGCGGAGATGAACGGTGCAATAACTTCTTGTGCATCCATCCCGCGGGCAGCAATAATTTCCCGGATCAACTCATAATGCGCGAACTCGGTCACCGCTAGTCGGGCTAGGGTTTCGCGGTCAACGAGAGTTGGTGAGAGCCGCGCGTCGGAGGAAAGATGTTCAAAGGCCGTAAGTTCTTGGTAGGCGATCAGGCCTAGCAGCGCCATTTCGTCATCCTCAGCATGACGCGGTGCAGAGTTTGTTCCTTGAGTGCTCATGGACATTAGCCTACTGCTCGGCATCGGTGGCGTAATAGTTGCGGTGTCATACCCGGTCTGTACCGCGATTGATGGTTATGCTGTGCGTGTGAGCCACAACAACCTCGGGCTAACGCCCACAGCGCACCAGACCGATCTCGCCGCGGCGTTACGCGCCCTGGAAAGTGAATTTGAGTTGCGGGTGCAATTCCCCGCGGAAGTGCTCGCCGAAACACAGCGGGCCATCACCGACTTTGAATTGCCGCCCGCAGATCGCACAGACATCGAATTTGTGACCATTGATCCGGCCGAATCCACGGATCTTGATCAGGCCGTACACCTACAACGTGGTACCAATGGCTATGTGGTGCATTACGCAATTGCCGATGTGCCGGGTTTTGTGGCGCTGGGCGGTGCGCTTGACGATGAGACACGTTTGCGCGGGCAGACCCTCTATCTGCCACATCGCCGGCTTTCGCTACATCCCGAAGCCATTGCCGAGGACGCCGGCTCGCTGCTTCCAGATCAGGACCGCAGCGCCTACCTATGGACTTTCACCCTCGATGAAGCAGGCGAAGTCATTGACACGGCGCTGGAGCGAGCCATCGTGCGCAGCCGCCAAAAACTTAGCTACATAGGGGTCCAGGCGGATCTGGATGCCGGAACCGCCTCGGATTTGCTTGTCTTATTGCGTGAAGTGGGACTCAAGCGCATCGAGTTAGAACGTTTACGTGGTGGGGCCAGCCTGCGCATTCCTGCCCAGGAAGTTGAATGTGTGCAGGGGCAGTACCAGCTACTTGCCACGGCCCCGCTTCCGGTAGAGGACTGGAACGCACAGATTTCCTTGCTCACCGGGATGGAAGCGGCGCGCATCATGCTCGCCGGTGGTGTGGGAATCTTGCGCACCATGCCGGCACCGTTGCCCAAGGATCTGGAAATTTTCAGGTTGCAGGCCAAAACCCTCGGGGCCGAGTGGGCACGCGAGCAACCCTACGGAGAGTTTTTACGTTCGCTGGATCTCTCCAAGGCCGGGTCTTTGGCGTTAATGCATCAGGCGACAAGCCTCTTTCGTGGAGCGACTTATACCGTGCTCAATGGCCAGGATCCTCAAGAGTTGGAGCAGGCCGCCATCGGTGCCCCCTATGCACACACCACTGCCCCGTTGCGTCGTCTGATCGATAGGTTTTCGTTGATCGTCTGCTCATTTTTGGTCTCCGGACGCCACGTACCCGACGCTATCCAAGAAGTTCTACCCTTGTTGCCCAAGCTGATGGGCTCCTCAAATCAACTGGCGAATAAGGTTGAGCGCGCCGCCATCGATACCGTTGAGGCAGCAACACTTGCGCACCGTATAGGCGAACGCTTCGCGGCTGTCACACTCACCGGGACCATTAAGCCAGGCAGCAAGGCTGACCATGATGCAACCGGCACCCAGACTGGCCCCTCAAATGGCAAGAACCCCCGAGGAACCCTACAATTGCTCTCCCCGGCGGTCAGTGCTCCATTCGAAGGTGCCGCTCGAGCCGGTCAAGATGTTGAAGTTGAACTAGTGAGCGCCGATTTACTGACTCGCATGGTCCTCTTCCGCATCGTCCAATAGCCGGTATCGTCTGATCCTTGTGGTCCCTGGTGGGCTAGAAAACAGCGAAATTTTTGGCGTGCGGCGCAACACTCAATACCCGTTTCGCCCCGGCTGCGGGATATGCTTGAGCGGTATACCAAGGATGCCCGGTCGCGAATCGTGAAAAAGTTTTTTGCGGGATTACCCAGCGACTCCCGCGCCCACGCAGCAAGTACCTATTTTAGCTGCGATGCATAGCCTGCGATCGGCTCCGCTGGAAGCACCGCCATGTGGTGGACTCCGACCCCCCTGAACAGAAACATTTTTCTGTACATTGGGGCCGTTGAGCACACCCCAAGTCCCGGTGCCTAACCGAATGAGAACCCCAGTCTTGAACACTGAACACCTGCTCACCGCCGATTCGGCGTCAGAAGCCGTGGACATCGAAGATGCGCTGTCCACCAATGAAGCACCTCACGAAATTCCGCAGCTTTCCTTTGCCGACTTTGGCGTGCGCGACGACATCGTCGAATCGCTGACCGCCGCCGGCATCACCCACCCATTCCCGATCCAGGCCATGACCCTTCCGGTTGCTCTGGGCGGTCACGACATCATCGGCCAGGCCAAGACCGGTACCGGTAAGACCTTCGGCTTTGGCATTCCGGCATTGCAGCGCGTCATCGGCCGCGACGATGAGGGCTTTGACAAGCTTCCGGTCCCCGGTGCCCCGCAGGCCCTGATCATCGCCCCAACCCGCGAGCTTGCGGTCCAGGTCGCCGGCGATATGGAGAAGGCCTCAAAATTCCGTAATGCCCGCATCGCCACCATTTACGGTGGCCGTGCCTACGAGCCACAGATCGAACAGCTCAACAACGGCGTGGAAATCGTCGTGGGTACCCCCGGGCGCCTGATCGACCTGTTCAAGCAGAAGCACCTGAGCCTGAAAAACGTGCGCATCGTGATCCTCGATGAGGCCGATGAAATGCTTGATCTCGGCTTCCTGCCGGATGTTGAAACGCTGCTTGCCGCCACCCCGGCGGTACGCCAGACCATGCTCTTCTCCGCTACCATGCCCGGTGCCGTGATTGCCATGGCGCGTCGCTACATGACCAAGCCAACGCATATCCGTGCCGCTGATAATGATGATGATTCAATCACCAAGAAGGACATTCGTCAGGTCGTTTACCGCGCCCACCAGCTGGATAAGGACGAGGTCGTCGCCCGCATCCTGCAGGCCGAGGGCCGCGGACGGACGATCATCTTCACCAAGACCAAGCGCTCTGCTGCCAAGTTGACCGATGAGCTGATCGATCGTGGCTTCGCAGCCGGCGCCATGCACGGCGATTTGGGTCAGGGTGCCCGTGAGCAGGCACTGCGTGCCTTCCGCAATAACAAGGTCGACGTGCTGGTTGCCACCGATGTTGCTGCCCGCGGCATCGACGTTGACGATGTCACCCACGTGATCAACCTGCAGTGCCCGGAAGACGAGAAGACTTACCTTCACCGTGTGGGTCGTACCGGCCGCGCCGGCAACAAGGGCACCGCGGTGACCTTCGTTGACTGGGAAGATGTGCCGCGCTGGGGCTTGATCAACAAGGCGCTGGGCCTGGATGTTACCGACCCGGTAGAAACCTATTCTTCCTCCCCACACCTGTTTGCGGATTTGAACATTCCCGCTGGCACCAAGGGCCGCCTGCCACGTCATGCACGCAAGCTTGAGGGCTTGGCGGGTGAAAAGCTCGAGGATCTGGGCGAGACCGGCAAGAAGAACAGCTCTTCGCGCGCCCCACGTTCGGGTGCTGAGCGCGGTGGACGAAGCTCCGAGCGCGCTGGCCGCGGTACGCGTCACGGTCACTCGCAGGGCCGTGCAGATCGTCCGGCACGCGAGGGTGAGCGTCACCGCGAGACCAAGGTTGCGGGTACCGAGGCCGAGGCCACGGCACCAACCGAGCGCATCGAGCGTCCTGCACGCGCACGCAACAATCGCACCCGCACACGTCGTCGCAATGGCGAAGTTGTGAACAAGACCGACACCGAGTAGATCGTTGACAAGTACCAATACCGTGCCCGCCGATCTCACCGCACAGGCTGATAGTGAACCCGTAACAGTTCCTCCGGTGACCGGCTGGGATCCGGACGGACCCAACCTGCTGGTCCATGCGGAGAACGCAACATTTTTGCCATCACTTCCCGATGAATCTTTCACGCTGATCTACGTGGATCCACCGTTTAATACGGGACGGACCCAAAAACGACAGGTCACCACGGCGGTGCGAGCCGCCGAGGGTGAAGGCGACCGGGTGGGATTCCAGGGCCGCAGCTATTCAACGCTGCGTGGGGATCTGCATAGTTACGATGACGCGTTCGATGACTACTGGTCATTCTTGGAACCCCGATTGCGTGAGGCCTGGCGTCTGCTTGCAGAAGACGGAACCTTATATGTGCATCTCGATTACCGTGAGGTGCACTATGCAAAGGTGATGCTCGATGCGATCTTCGGCCGCGAGTCCTTCCTCAACGAGATCATTTGGGCGTACGACTACGGCGCTCGGGCCAAATCCCGCTGGCCCTCGAAGCACGACAATATCTTGGTCTACGTGAAAAACCCCAAGAGGTACCACTTTGATAATGCCGAGGTGGACCGGGAACCGTATATGGCTCCTGGGCTTGTCACGGCGGAAAAGCGCGAGCGTGGAAAGCTGCCCACCGATGTGTGGTGGCATACCATCGTTTCGCCCACGGGTAAGGAAAAGACCGGCTACCCCACACAAAAGCCGGAGGGGATTTTGCGTCGCATCGTCAACGCGAGTTCCCGCAAGGATGATTGGGTGCTTGATTTCTTTGCCGGTTCCGGGACCACCGGTGCTGTTGCCGGTGCACTCGGCCGTCGTTTCGTGTGTGTTGATGAGAACCCACAGTCGATTTCGATCATGAGCAAGCGGATGCCTCAAGCAACCATTGTGGAATTGCTTGATGCCCCTGCAGCAGGCACAGCGAATACAGGGGCTTAAACCTGCTCCGCCGGGTTCGGTGAAGCGATTTATGTTTGCCACCTGACACATGATGTGGGAGGGCTGTACACAATTGTGTACAGCCCTCCCACATCGTTAACCATCGGGGGTAGTGATATCCCTTGGGTCACTACAATATGGCGCAGCTAGACCATGCCACGGCCCTCGTCGCGGGCCTGACGCCATTCCTTATAAAACGCGCGCACGATCACCGTTAGCGTTCCGGCCACCACGATGGGCCAGATCAACACGTAAACAGTCATCCAAAAAATAGTCATGCTGGTGCCTCCCTAGTTCTTTTGTGCTGTTGAGATAGCTGGTTCGCCGGATTCGGCATCCTGGGTATCGAAGTCGCCAATGCGTTCCTTGATCGTCGAGAAATCAAACTCCTGCTTGGAACGTACCGAAAGAGCAAAGCAGATAATCGTCGAGACCGAGTAGGCAACAAGCGAACCGCTGAGTACCGCGTATTCATGTAATCCGCCCCAGGCCAACGGTGCTACAACTACCATCGCGATGATGCCCACCACGCGTGCCACCTTGAGCCCGAAGAAGCCGAAGCACATCAGCCCAATGACGATGCCGACCCCAACGATGCCCAACACGTCAACGATGTAACCGGTGATCCCATCCATCGAGATCCATTCGAAGCGCACCGGTAAGAAGATGCCAAGCGCCGCCAGGGTGCCGAGCGTGAAGGCCATGTTTGTGACCTTCTTCCAGTAGAAGCTGGCAATCACCGGGAAGACTAAGGCTCCCCAGAGGGCACCAACGAACACCAGTAAATCAAGGATGTTCATCTGGCCGCTGGCAAAATACAGCGCAGCGGCAGTTGCCAGGATCATGGTGATGCGGCCTACCAGCAGCATGGTGCGTGGATTTGCCTTCCCCTTGCCCTTGGCATGGCCGTAAATATCGGTCATCGCGATCGAGGAAAGCGCTGCAAGGTCCGAATCGGCGGTTGATGAGAGCGATCCGAGGATCATGATGAAGAAGACACAGAGCAACACCGGGCCCAGATAGGTCACCGCCATTTGTGGAATCAGGTTATTCGTATCCCCATTAAGCGGGGTGATCCCCGCGTAGAGGGCGATGACACCGAGCATGCCAAAACCGATGACTGTCGCACCATAGCCTACCGTCGCGGTGATGAATGTGGGTTTGATCAGGTCCTCACGCACCGCAAACAGACGCTGGGCAATTGTCTGGTTACCGATGGCATAGGCAAGCACTGCGGCAATATAAGGTGCACCCTGATTCAGGAAGGCCTCGGAGGAGAAGAAGTTGCTCTGCTCCGGGCTCAGGTTTACAGCACCGGTTTCAAAGAGCCCCGGTCCACCGGCGGCGAAGAACACCACGGGAATAATGATGACCACCGCACCAAGCATTGCAACAACCTGAGCAAAGTCGGTAAGCACCGAGGCACGGAAACCAGACCACAGGGTGTAAAGCAGCACGCCTGCGGCAACCACCAAGATGCCTTGGGTAAAGCTAAACGGTGAGAGCAGGGCGATTAGTGCGCCGCCGGCAATGAAGTTGGAGGTCAGCGAAATCACGCTACCGAGCACGTTAGAGCCCGCGAGCATCAGCTGGCTGGAGCGGCCGTGACGGGCGTACATCACCTCGGCGAGCGTGTGAGCCTTGGGTGCCACCGCACGGATGCGCCGACCAAAGGGGTAGATGAATAGGATCATCAGGGCGCCCCAGAGCCCGTAGTGGATCGGACCGGAAATTCCGTAGGTATACCCGGATGTGGCCGAGGCATACACCGACGAGGCCCAGATCCAGGTGGCAGTCATGCTCGCCGCCGAGACACCGAAGCCAATTTTATTACCAGCGGTCATATAACCGTCGGCGTTTTCTTTCTTCTTGCCAATAAACAGGGACATGATAAATGTCCCTCCGTAAAACAGCACCAGCAATCCCAGGACTAACCATCCTGCGAGAAACTGCTGCCCGCCACTTTCGGGGCCCATAACTTTTCCTCCAGCATTGAGTCAGCGCCACCGATAACACCAACTCCAATCCACGCGCCGGCCGGACAAGGGCACAATTGAGGCAAACATCGCTGTACAAGCGAACAAGGCATCCGGTGTTGGACACATTCAAGGCGCGCATTCCACCCGGATAGAACGCACCGGTGCTCTGGATCGCTCATCAGAGGCGATCTCTAGGGATGCAATCCGCCACTGGATGTGGCCACATCAACCCCCGCATGGCGGATAGAATCGGCCGCCGTGGAATAGTTGCCACCCGACTTATTTGGAACGACGCTCAACAAATATGTGTCTCGGGTTACTTGGCAACGAGTTCGATAGTAGCATCAACCCAATTTCGGCCAGCATAAAAACGTGGCCCGAGGCGCAAACCAGCATGTAAAAACGTGATTGCGGCAAGGCCTACCACACGCGGCCCGCGGGCTTGCTTACCTTATGACACATGGTGATTTTCGTGTTGGGAAGGCCCAGCAAAAGCCCTACTTGTCAGCTGTTATCAGAACGTTACAGCACTGCACGTCGTAATTCCGCTTTGTCCCATCTTTTGTCTCACTCCGGAACTATATGAGTCGCGCCCAAACCGGTCCGATTCGCTAAAGTCTTGGCATCCCGATGGCTTCACTTCCGGTTCCCGCAGCAAGAACCCGTTCCAACATGCCAGTGGTTGTGGTATTTTCCCCCAACCCGTTGGGCTTACCGGTGCCGTGGTAATCCGAGGAACCGGTGATGATCAGATCATGTTTTTCGGCGAGCGCACGGAGGAATTTACGCCCCTCATACGAGTTGTCACGATGGTCAATCTCCAGCCCGAGCAGTCCGGCCTGGATCATCGCGGTAAAGGTTTCTTCCCCAACAACCCTTCCCCGGGCCGAGGCCATGGGGTGCGCAAAAACCGGTACGCCGCCTGCGGCACGCACGAGTTTGACGGCCTTGACGGGGTCCATCGCGTAATGCCCCACGTAATAGCGTGAGCGGGCGGTCAACACCTGGGCGAAGGCCTCGGTGCGGCTTGTCACAACCCCGGCGGTAACCAGGGCATCGGCAATGTGGGGGCGGCCGATCGTTGCGCCGGGGGCCGAGTGTTTGGCCACCAACTCCCAGCTGACTGGGTAGTCCTCGGCCAAAAGTTCAACCATGCGCCGTGCCCGAGTGATCCGGGCATCGCGGGCCAGCTCAATTTCTTCTAAGAGCCCGGGGTGCGTTGGATCGTGCAGATAGCTTAGTAAGTGCACGCTGATTCCGGCATCGGTCTTGGTAGAAATTTCCATCCCTGGGATCAATCCAATACCCAGTTCAAGGGCTGCGGCACCGGCTTCCTCCCAACCCGAGGTCTGATCGTGGTCGGTCAACGCCACCACATCGAGCCCAGCGGCGTGCGCCGCGGCAATGAGTTCGGCCGGATGCTCGGTTCCGTCGGAAACGTGTGAGTGGGTGTGGAGATCGATCCGCATAGCCCTTAGCGTAGCGCTAAGCATCGCCGGTAGGTGTCCTTGGCCCGCCGGGTTATTCCACTAACGAACACTTTGCTCTGCTGTACCGCGCTGCGTGCAACTCGATTCTGCGCTGAACGCCAAAACTTTGGCACATATCCCTGCGCTTTGAGACGATTAGAACCATGAGCACTGATGCAACCACCACCACCGGCAGCGACCAGCCCCTCGAGGAGCGCGTGAACAACCGTTCGCAGCGCCCATCTTCCGAGGCCTTCAAAACCTTCATGGCGTCCTCTTGGGCCCCCGATACCTCCGAGCTTCCCGGCGCCGACGAGGTGGCCCCGTACGCTGCCAAGCGTCGCGCAGCAATCTCCGCGCGCTTCCCCGGCGAGCGTTTGGTCATTCCGGCCGGCCCGCTGAAGGTCCGCTCGAACGACACCGATTACCGTTTCCGTCCGCACTCGGGCTTCGCGCACCTGACCGGGTTGGGCCTTGACCATGAACCCGACGCGGTGCTGGTCATGGAACCAACCGATCAGGGCGCCGGCGATACCGGCTCCAACCACCACGCTACGCTGTACTTCTCCCCCATGGCAGGACGGGACACCGAGGAGTTCTACTCCAACGCCCGCACCGGAGAATTCTGGATCGGCCCGCGCCCGACCCTGGCCCTACTACAGGCGCGTCTGGGCCTACCCACCTCTGATTTGTTCGCTCTTGAGGTAGCCATCACCAAGGACGCGGGGGTTACCGAGCTCGGCGGCATGCGCATCCGACTCCTACGCAATGTGGATATGAACTGCGATGCGTTGGTTGATACATCGCGCATCAACACCGGCGTTGACCTAGAGCTTTCCGATGCACTCGATGGCGAACTGACCGAGGCGCTTTCCGAAATCCGTCTGGTCAAGGACGCCTGGGAAATTAGCGAAATGAAGAAGTCGGTGGCAGCCACCATCAATGGCTTTGGTGATGTGGTGCGCTCACTTGACCGTGCCATGACCCACCCGCGGGGTGAACGCGTCGTCGAGGGTGCATTCTTTGCCCGGGCCCGCGAAGAAGGCAACGATCTGGGCTATGACACCATCGCCGCGTCGGGCAACAATGCCACGGTGCTGCACTGGATCAACAACAACGGTAAGGTCAACGACGGAGAGCTTTTGCTGCTCGATGCAGGCGTTGAAGCAGAATCACTCTACACCGCGGATATCACCCGTACGCTGCCGGTCAATGGCAGCTACACGCAGATCCAGCGCAAGATCTACCAGGCCGTTCTCGATGCAGCGGATGCCGCATTTGCTGTGGCCAAGCCGGGGATGAAGTTCCGTGACTTGCATACAACTGCGGTGACCGTGTTGGCGCAGAATCTGGATGCCTGGGGCCTGCTGCCGGTATCGCTTGAAGAGGCGCTCTCCCCCGAGGGTCAGCAGCACCGGCGGTGGATGCCGCACGGCACCAGCCACCACCTGGGGCTTGACGTGCACGACTGTGCGCAGGCCAAGGCCGAGTTGTACCTTGACGGAATTCTTGAAGAGGGAATGGTCTTCACCATCGAACCCGGGCTGTACTTCAAGAACGAGGATCTTGCGGTCCCCGAGGAATACCGCGGCATCGGGGTGCGCATCGAAGACGACGTCTTGGTCACCGCCGATGGCTGCGTGAACCTCTCTGCAGCACTCCCGCGTAGCCCGGAATCGGTCGAAGCATGGATGGCAGAAATTCGTAACGGCTAGTCTTCCTTAGCCCCCAGTCGGTCCCCTAGCGGACCGGATGACTCCATCATGGTGGTGTGTCGATGACGCGGAATTATTGCGTTGGATATCGGCACACCACCATCGCTGTTTATCGGGCAATTTCTGGAGCGCTCAGGCAGCGGCGTTGGCCGCATTGCCCGGCCTATACCCCCCCGATTAGCCATGTCATCATCGGCAATAGAAAACGGCCCGGTCCTGCCCCACCATAAATCGGTGGGCTGCAGAACCGGGCCGTATCCGTTGGCTGAAGCTTCTTCAGCGCACCGATGGGCTACTGATCAGCCATTGCGTTGCTGATCTGGTGCCTCTTGTTCGGGTTGCTGTGCTGGCACGGATTCGTCGGACTTGTGTTCTGCCGCCTGCGCGGGCGCAGTGGATTCATCTTCGGGGACGGATTCCGATGTTGCTACCTGTCCAAAGGCAGGAGCCACCGGGGCACGGGGTTCTTCTGCTACCGGGTCCTGTGTCTGCTGAGCCGATGACAGCTGGGTAGCTTCCGCGCCATGAGCTGCTTCGGCAGGCTGCTGCGGCTCCGTACCCGGTGCCGGTACAACTTGCGCGGGTGTCGGCGCGGGCTGGACGCGAATACCAAATTGTGGCCGCCCATCGGGCAGATCCGAGTAGGATCCTGAGGGGCTTACCGGTGTGGCGGGGGCTTCGGCACCGGCGGCGCCAACGATTCCATCGCTGTGCTGTGGCACCGGCGGCTGAGCCTGCACCGGTGGCTGCTGGCTCATCGGCGCCGCACCAACCCCGGCGTCGGCAGCAACCTTGCTCATGGGTAACTTAGCTGCCAAGGCACGGGCAGCATGGGCGTGGGAGAAATCAACAACTACGTCATAGCTGGTGGCAAGCACCTGCGACTGAGAGGCGAAATCACGCTTGCCGCGGCGGAATGAGTAGCTCACCACACCAACGATCATCCAGATGGCGATGCCCAGGCCCACCGAGGAGAGAATTTGTGCCCAGGCGTTCGAGCCTGGACTGAAGATTGAAAGGATCAGGCCGACGAACATGCCAAACATCGCGCCCTGTGCGGCGCCGGCGGCGGCAACCTTGGGGTAGCTAAGCTTTGCGGTGACGCGTTCCACCGACTTCAAGTCATTACCAACGATGGTGATATTGGAGACCGGGAAGTCATTGTCGGCCAGATAATCTACTACCTTTTGGGCATCTAGGTACGAGCTGTATCGTCCCAGCAGCTCGCCGCGCGGCAATCCAAGCGAGTTCGGGTGGGACGGGGAAGCACCAAGTGGGGATGACATACTTCCATTGTGCACGCTTGGGCGCCTAGTCCGCGTCTTTGATCGCTGAAGGTGAAAGATAATCATCGGCACCCTGGCTCATTTCACCCTCGGGTGCACCCAAGATGCGCCGCTGGTCACAGCCGCTGCCTGCCCTAGGAGGGGTCAGCGGTGCCTTATGTGCTTGGGCGCTGACAAGGCAGTAGCCTAGAGAGCGTGAGCAGCAATTCTTCGAAGGTCTTCATTGCACGCCTCTTGGGACTTGATGTGTTCGACCCCATGGGCGATCGTCTGGGCAGGTTGCGGGACGTCGTGGTCATCTCCCGCGTGCTCTCCAAACCCGCCCAATGCGTTGGCGTGGTCGTTGAGGTGCCAGGAAAACGGCGCGTCTTTGTTCCCATGACCCGCATTCAGGCCATGGAATCCGGACAGATCATTTGTACCGGGCTGGTGAACATGCGCCGTTTTGTGCAGCGCGGCGCCGAAATTCTTGTTGCAGCAGAACTTTTTGACCGTCGCGTCGTCTTCGAAGATGGCAGCGGCAATGCGACAGTCGAAGACATTGGGCTGAGCCAGGAACGCAACGGGGATTGGATCATCTCCGATTACTTTGTGCGCCGTGGCGAGCCTGCCACCGGTCTGTTAGGGCTGCGCCGAACCCGTGGGGAACGCTTGCTGGTCCCCTGGGACGCAATAGTTCACACGGCATTACACGAACCACAGGCCGCCGGAACGTATGTTGCAGCGCACGACGAAATGAAGCCGGCCGACTTTGCCGATGCACTTCACGAAATGAACCACAAGCGTCGTGTGGAAGTTGCCTCCGAGCTGCAAGATGACCGTTTGGCCGATGTTCTGCAGGAAATGCCCGATGATGAACAGGTACAGATTATCTCCGCGCTAGATATGGAACGCGCGGCAGACGTCCTTGAAGAAATGGACCCTGACGACGCGGCCGACCTCCTGGCCGAGCTCAGCGAAGACACTAAACATGCACTACTTGAGCTCATGGAGCCCGAGGAAGCTCGCGATGTGCGTCGATTGCTCGAATACGCCGAAGGCACCGCCGGTTCCATGATGACTCCGGTCCCGGTGATCCTCTCCCCCGAGGCAACCGTTGCCGAGGCGTTGGCCTCGGTACGCCGCGAAGAACTCTCACCCGCGCTTGCCTCAACGGTCTATGTTGCCCGTCCGCCACTTGAGACACCCACCGGGCGCTACTTGGGGGCGGTGCACATCCAAGCTCTGCTGCGCACCCCGCCGCCGGAGTCGTTAGGCAATATCCTTGACACGCATCTTGAGCCCATATCCGATATGGCCGATGTCCCCGAGGTTGCCCGCACCCTTGCAACCTACAACCTCACATCATTGGGAGTCATCAACGACGAGGGCCGCCTGGTCGGCGCCGTGACAGTCGATGACGTCCTAGACCATCTGCTGCCGGAAGACTGGCGCACCCACGACGACAACCACGGAACACGCCCCATGTCGGGTCCTTCCGGGACGGGAGTAGCCAATGGCTGAAAAACGCGGCTCGGGGCTTGACACCCCTTTGGGCGCCCGCGCACGTTTCTTCCCCCGACTGGCACCGAACCCCGATGCGTTTGGTTCCAGCACTGAGAAGTTCGCCCGTTTCATGGGCACTCCGCAGTTCCTCGTCTACATGAGCATTTTCTGTGTCTTCTGGCTGATCTGGAATACCTGGGCACCGGAAACCTGGCGGTTTGACTCCGCTGCCCTCGGATTCACGGCACTGACCCTGATGCTCTCACTACAGGCCTCATATGCTGCCCCGTTGCTCTTGCTTGCCCAGAACCGGCAGGATGACCGCGACAAAGTGGCGCTTACCGATGACCGTGGACGCGCCGAACGCAACCTTGCAGATACCGAATATCTCACTCGTGAACTCGCCGCACTGCGCATCGCCTTGCGTGATGTAGCAACACGTGACTATGTACGTTCGGAATTGCGCTCGGTACTTGAAGAGATGTTAGAAACTGCGGACGGTGATGAGCTGCGTCTGCGTGGAAAGTCCCCCAAACGTCGTGAACGTGGTGGACCCGTCACCGGGCTCATCCCGCAGATCTCATCCGGCGCAAGCGGCGTTCAGGCCGATCCAGAATCACCAGCACCACCCGTAGAGAAGATTATTCCCTCATGAGTACCGAGCCACGGCTCTTTGAAGCATTATCGGCAGTCCAAGATCCAGAGTTGCGCCGACCAATTACCGATTTAGGCATGGTCGATTCGGCAGTACTTGAAGACGGCGTCGCAAGGGTCAAGATCCTCTTGACAATCGCCGGATGCCCCATGCGTTCAACCATCGAAGCGGATGTGACCTCCGCGCTGCTAACACTTGCCGAGGTGGCCGAGGTGGCCCTCGAACTTGGGGTCATGAGCCCACAACAGCGGGCCGAACTGCGCGACTCACTCAAGGCTCGCGCCGTGCCCTTCAGCGATCCACAATCGTTGACTCGAGTCATCGGCATTTCCAGCGGCAAAGGCGGTGTTGGAAAGTCGTCATTGACCGCAAATTTAGCCTGCGCCATGGCCGCCGATGGTTTGCGCGTGGGTCTCATCGATGCCGACGTCCACGGCTTCTCAATTCCCGGATTACTTGGAATACCCGGGGTCAAGCCAACCCGGGTCGATGAAATGATCCTGCCCCCGGTGGCACACGGGGTCAAAACTATCTCTATCGGTATGTTTGTTGATGACAATAAGCCAGTTATTTGGCGCGGGCCGATGCTTCACCGCGCCCTTGAGCAATTCCTCACCGATGTACATTTCGGTGATCTCGACGTCTTGTTGCTCGATCTGCCACCAGGAACAGGCGATATTGCCATTTCGGTCTCACAGCTAGTGCCTGGATCCGAATTAGTTGTCGTGACCACGCCACAAGCCGCTGCGGCGCAAGTTGCAGAACGTGCAGGTTCCATCGCCACCCAAACCGGGCAGAAGGTCATCGGTGTCATTGAAAATATGAGCTGGTTGCAATTGCCCGACGGTTCAACCATGGAATTGTTCGGCTCCGGCGGCGGAGCAGAGCTTAGCAAGCGGCTCAGCGCCACGCTAGGGCTCGAAGTACCACTTCTGGGCCAGATACCTCTAGACCCTGAGTTACGTGCCGGAGGCGACGCCGGAGTGCCGCTGGTGCTATCACATCCGCAGTCGGAAGCCGCCAGTGCAATAACTGAGATAGCCCGAGCGTTGACGCATCGTCCACGTGGTCTTGCCGGAAGAAAGCTCACAGTCTCACCGAGCTGATCCGGTTTCCCACGAATTTCGGGCTCTCACGGATCGCCTAGCTATGCCGGGGCAATAAATAATGCAGGTGTGATTACCGTCGAGGTCATCGCACCTGCATTATTTATGAACAGCTAAAAAGTATTACGTCGCTTCATAATCGAAGGGAGCCGGTTCGTCGGCAGCTAAGCGGTTCACGGGTACCGGAGAAATTGAGCGCTGCTGTACCGCACTGGGCTCTTTGGCCAGATCCACGGCTTCCTGAAAATCATCAAGCAAGGCTTCTTTAATGATCTTGCGTGGATCGTATTGGCGTGGGTCTAGCTTTCTCCAGTCCATGTCGACGATCTCATCGCCGACCTCATCGCGCAATTGCTCTTTAGCGCCGGTGGCCATCCGACGTAATTCCTTGACGAGGCGCGCAAGTTGGGCTGCATATTCGGGGAGCTTTTCGGGTCCCAAAATCACCACAGCCAAAATGGCCAGTACCACTAACTCACTACCATTGATTCCCAAAAACACCCTAGTAGACTATCTGCTTTCTTCAGAAGGTTTGAACAAAATCTAGTTCAAGTCCAAAACCAAGAGTTTTGATAGCCCACGCAGCAGCCGTTCTCCGACCTGATCTGAGTCCGTATCAAAGCTCCCAAAATGGGCGTGTTCACCAATGACTAGGCGTTGCATCAGTGATTCAAGATCCTTCTTCGACAGATTTGAGGTGATCGTGTACTTCACCTGATCCATGCTCAGCGTTGCGGTCCCCCGAGCGAAATCCACTGTCGCGCCTGCGGAGGCGCCAAGCCGGCGGCCAAGTTCGCTCATCGCGGCATCGACTACCTCGTTACCGGATTTTT
The DNA here is from genome assembly GCF_002975435.1 of Arthrobacter sp. MYb227. GTDB lineage: Bacteria > Actinomycetota > Actinomycetes > Actinomycetales > Micrococcaceae > Paeniglutamicibacter. Next base: position 298,553 of record NZ_PCPT01000001.1, read on the forward strand.
TGGTCACCGGGGAATCGGCAGTTGCCAGCTTTTCCGTGCTGAAAATATTTCCCGGAAGTTCACGCGATTCGGTAAGCGTTACTTCCGAAGCATTGCGTTTCAGGACAATATCTACCTGGGCCTTTTCCGCGGTACGTATCCCGGTGGCCGAGGCAAGTTCGAATCCTGCGGCTTCAACCACCGGACAATTCCAGCCCGCCGCTCGAAGACCATTTAGATCATCGGTACTAAGTTTGGTGGCCTTGGCACTCCACGAACCAGTTGGGTCCTGCTGGGTTGCCGCAACAGCCGAGGAGCCACCCAGGCTCCAGACCAGTCCGACGAACGCTCCAAGGATGACCATCACGCCAAGAAGTGCGACAGTAGGAATCCACGGCCCGAAGCGCGTGGGGGTGTTTAGTTCCGCCTGACGATTCTCCGCTAGGGAGGCTCCCAAAAGTGTCTGCGCATTTAGCTGCGGACGCGAATACTCTAGTTCCGGGTCCCAAGCCGAAACCTCGCGTGAACTTGCAGCCTGAAGATGGTCCCAGCACAAGAGGCATCGATGCACATGTCTTTCGATGCTTCTTCGAGCCTTAGGGTCCAGCTCACCGGCCGCATAGGCACGGATCTGTGATGGTTGTGCGTGCATGTCCTAGCCGATTCCTGGCAGCGTCCGCCGGATCTTAGGAAGTGCAACCGTCACAGGACTCTTCGCTGCTGGGTTTCGGTGTGCAAGCTTTTCGCGAAGCGTTGCTCGTCCACGATGAATGCGCGAGCGAACGGTACCAAGCTTGACACCAAGGGCCTCCGAGACTTCCTCGTAGGAAAGACCTTCGAGATCACAAAGCACAATTGCCGCACGGAACTCCGGTGAGAGCGCATCGAGGGCTGCTTGTACATCGACATCAAGATTGTTGTATTCAAAGCTACGCTCTGGCCCGGGAGCGGTTCCTGGAAGCTTAGCCTCGGCTTCTTCACCCAAGCCGTCAAAGCGAATACGAGATTTGCGCCGGGTCTGATCCAGGAAGAGATTAGTGGTGATCCGATGCATCCAGCCGCCAATGGTCCCCGGCGTAAAGGTGTGCAGTGACCTAAAAACCCTGACGAAGGTTTCCTGCGCGAGATCCTCGGCGTCTTGCCTATTGCCGGTCAAGCGATAGGCCAAGCGATACACCCGCGGCGATTGCTCACTGACGATTTCATCCCAGCTGGGCACCTCAAAGGCGCCTAGCTCTCCAGATGAGATAGCTACGGGGTTCGAAGACGGCTTCAATGCGTTCACAGCTTCAATTCTTGCCCAGCCTCCTGAGCGAACCCTGAATACAGCCTGTGTTGGCCCTACGTATAGGATTCGAAACTTGAGGTGGGCCGACAGAGCTAGAATAAAAGTGCTGGCCCGGCATCAATCGGCCACCATACCCTCAACCGCGCCTGCCGACGCTTCGATATGCACCATGAACAGGATCTGACTCACCTATGAATCTTGATGTCTACAGCAGCTGGGCTTACACAGAAGCACAAGCCAAGGAAGACACTGTGATCGTGCGGGCACGAGAACGGGGACGCGAACTAGGTGTTGATTCGGTAGGACCCTCGACAGCAAATCTTCTCACTGTTTTGGCAGCGACCTCGGGGGCTCGCAACGTCGTGGAAGTTGGTTCCGGTGTTGGTGTCTCCGGAACGTGTCTCATGCGTGGGCTCGGTGCACAGGCGGCACTGACGACGATCGATATTGATGTCGATCATCTTGCAGCGGCACGCGAAGCCTTCACAGAAGCCGGTTTTGATCATTCCCGCATCCGCGCCATCTCGGGTAGAGCCGAAGCGGTCCTACCGCGGCTAACCGATGCCGCTTACGACATAGTGTTCCTCGATGCAGATAAATTAAATCTTGCCGAATATCTGAGCCAAGCAATACGGCTGGTCAAAGTCGGTGGCATGATCCTCTTGCACGATGCATTCGACCAGCACCGAGTTGCCAAGCCGGCGGTACGGCTACCGAGCACCATCGCTACCCGCAATGCAACAAAGATGCTGCAATCCGATGAACGTTTTCGCACATCGCTGGTACCCACGGGGGCTGGCCTCCTGATCGCTGCGCGCATCAAGGATATGCACGCCTAGCAACGCCGCCACGCACAACCGCATCCAAATATTCCCGCCCCCGTGGGCGTAGGGAATTGTTCTACATGACAAATGGGAGCCAACCTGAAAGGTTGACTCCCATTTATCGGTGCACTTCGAACCGAAAATTACTCGGTTGCCTCTACCAGGCAATCACGCAGGGCCGCTGCTTCTTCGGCATTGAGTTCAACTACCAGACGTCCGCCGCCGTCGATCGGCACGCGCATGATCAGGCTACGGCCTTCCTTGGTGACCTCCATCGGACCATCTCCGGTACGTGGTTTCATCGCAGCCATTAGCGCTGTCCCTTTCTTATGAGGTTCGGGGCTCAGAGCCCCTCACCCAGGTGGTGAGTTACTAGGCGAAATCCACGAGATCGCGAATCGCTTTCAACTTGCTAACTTCTATTATTCCGAAGAATCGCTCGTGTTGCTAATCACACGCACATTTCGGTGTTGCGCAATGACCTGATGCAACCTATCAATCTCTTCGGAAAGAGCATCTAAAACCTCGTCAACTTGATCACATCGATACCCCCGCAACGCGATGGAAAAACCCACAGAATCAATATCTGCCGCAGTTGGCTCGGCAGGCAAGAGCACCGGTGGAAGTGAAGCGACCGGCTCCACAAGCCCTTGAACAGCGCCACTTTTTGGCATGAATCGTGCGCCTTCATTTTGCTTGATGCCTCGACCCGAACCCACCCCGAGCACAACTGCCGCACCAAGTACCAGAATCGCAATGACCAACAACAAATAAATCATCTACTACCCTCCCCGAGGATCATCCAACGGAACACACAAAAAATCTGCGGCTGGCGCTTAGTCAGCTGCCGCGAATCCGTTGGAATGAGCAGAATCAACGACGATACGTACCGCTTCGTCAATATCGTCGGTCAACTGAATGAGGTCAAGGTCGGAGGGAGAGATCGCGCCTTCCTCAACAACCGTGTTGCGCAACCACTCAAGCAAAGGCCCCCAATAGTCGATTCCCACCAGCACGATCGGGAATCCGGTGACTTTCTCTGTCTGTACCAAGGTGACGGCCTCAAAAAGCTCATCCAAGGTCCCGTAGCCCCCGGGGAGCACAATGAATCCCTGGGAGTACTTGACGAACATGGTTTTGCGCGCGAAGAAGTATCTGAAGTTAATTCCCAGATCGACCCATTTATTCAGGCCCGTCTCAAATGGAAGCTCAATGCCCAAACCGACCGAAACACCGCCGGCCTCACAGGCACCCTTATTCGCGGCTTCCATCGCTCCTGGTCCACCACCGGTAATGACTGCAATACCGGCTTCGGCAATCATCCGACCAATGTCTTCGGCCTGTGTATAGCGTGCGGAATCACGTTTGGTACGTGCCGAGCCGAAAACACTAATCGCTGGCCCAAGCCCGGCAAGAGTGCCAAATCCTTCAACGAATTCGCTTTGAATGCGCAGCACACGCCACGGATCGGTATGTGTAAAGTCCTCGTTGTTTCGAGAGTCCAGCAAGTATCGATCTGACTGCGGAATATTGGCTTGTTCGCGACGAAGCACCACCGATCCTTTGCGTCGTGCCGGATCCGGCAGTTCATCGAAGTGTCTGGCTTGAGAATTCTGGCGTGGCATGAACCCCACTGTATCGGCAATACCCGGCTTCACTGGCTACGTCATGGTCAAATTAGGAAACGATTTGGCATACGTAGGGCGAAAAGTACGCATGATTCAGCTCACATCGGCTAAGGTCTTTCACATGAGCACTGATTCCACTGTAAGTAGCGCTGGGTCACAGACGACTCCGATCGTCAAACTGACTGACGTCAATAAGCACTACGGTCCTCTGCACGTGTTGCAGAACATCAACCTTGAAGTTACCAAGGGTGAGGTTGTTGTTGTCTTGGGTCCCTCCGGATCCGGCAAGTCAACCTTGTGCCGCACTATCAATCGTCTAGAAACCATCGACACTGGCAGCATCCAGATTGATGGCGAGGTACTGCCCGAAGAAGGCAAAGCCTTGGCAAATCTCCGCGCAGATGTCGGCATGGTCTTCCAGTCCTTTAACCTATTTGCGCACAAATCCATTTTGGAAAATGTGACACTGGGACCAATCAAGGTCAAAGGCATGAAGAAGGCCGAGGCGACGACCCTTGCCATCTCGCTGCTGGAACGAGTTGGGGTTGCCAACCAGAAAGATAAGCTTCCGGCGCAGCTTTCCGGTGGCCAACAGCAGCGTGTCGCCATCGCCCGCGCCTTGGCCATGAAACCAAAGGTCATGCTTTTCGATGAGCCAACCTCGGCACTCGATCCGGAAATGATCAATGAGGTTCTTGACACCATGATCGGGTTGGCCAAGGAAGGCATGACGATGATCGTTGTCACTCACGAGATGGGCTTCGCCCGTAAGGCTGCGGACCGCGTCATTTTCATGGCCGACGGGCAGATCGTTGAACAGGCAACACCTGAGCAGTTCTTCACCAACCCGCAGAGCGCCCGCGCCAAGGACTTCTTGGGCAAACTCATTACCAACTAGCTTTCATGTAGTTTTCTACGGCTCGATGGATGGGAAACTCGCTCCCGTCTTTGAACACAACCAAGGAGAAAAAATGCGTAAATCTCGCATCGCAGCAGTAGCAGCCATGGCGGCTGCGGCAGCATTGACCCTCAGCGCCTGTGGCGGTGGCGGTGGCGATTCCGCCGACAAGGTCAAGATCGGTATTAAATTCGACCAGCCAGGTGTCGGTTACAAGGACGGCGACAAGTACACGGGCTTCGACGTAGACGTCGCGAAGTATGTTGCCAAGGAATTGGGCTACGCAGAAGACAAGATCGAATTTATCTCCACCCCGTCTGCAAACCGCGAAACCTCGCTACAGAACAAGCAGGTCGACATGATCTTTGCTTCCTACTCGATCACCGACAAGCGTAAAGAGTCCGTCGCATTCGCCGGCCCATACCTGATTGCCGGCCAGGACCTGTTGGTTCCTGTCGATTCGGCGATCACTGGCCCTGAAGACCTCAACGGCAAGACCCTGTGCTCGGTCACCGGTTCGACCTCGGCTCAGAAGATCAAGGACACCTACGCCAAGGAAGTGCGCCTGCAGGAGCAGTCCGGCTACGCCGAGTGCCTCGGTGGCATGACCGGTGGCACGATCGATGCGGTTACCACCGATGACATCATCCTCGCTGGCCTTGCCGCACAGCCTGCAAACGCTGGCAAGTTCAAGGTTGTTGGCAAGCCATTTAGTGAAGAGCGCTACGGTGTGGGCCTGAACAAGGAATCCACCAAGTGTGCCGACATCAACAAGGCAATCAACAAGATGATTGATTCCGGTGAATGGGAGAAGGCTGTCAAGGCCAACACCGAGGGCACCGGCTACACCCCGAACCCGGCAGTTAACCCGCCGAAGACGGATGCCTGCGCCTAACCTACGGGCCAATACCTAAGAGTGTGTGCCCTCGCTGCAATCTAGTGGCGGGGGCACACACTGCTCTACCGGTTCGATCCACTCATCGACCGCTGAAATCGAGGCAGCAATATGGAGAAATATCTCTCCCTGTTCACCGAGTACAACATTCCCGCAGCCTTCTGGGTTAATATCCAGCTGACCTTCTGGGCCGCCATCGGCGCACTAGTGTTGGGCACCGTGCTGGCCATGATGCGCATCTCGCCGGTGCGTAGCTTTGCCGCATTCGGTACCGGCTATGTGAACATCATTCGTAACACCCCCCTAACCATCATCCTGCTCTTCGGCGTACTGGCCCTATACAACCAATTGGGCTTCACGCTTTCGAGCGACTTCGACCAGAACTTCTTCAACCTCGCGGTAATGGGCTTGGCGATCTATCACGCGGCATTCGTGTGCGAGGCAATCCGCTCCGGCGTCAATACGGTGCCGGTCGGCCAGGCCGAAGCGGCACGTGCCATTGGACTGAGCTTCTTCCCAGCCGCGCGCGAAGTCATCTTGCCTCAGGCATTCCGTGGCTCGGTTGTACCCCTGGGCAACGTACTGATTGCTCTGATCAAGAACTCGACGGTTGCTGCGGTGAGCTCGGTAGCCATTGAAGCGTCCTCCGTGATGAAACAGATGCTCGAATTTGAATCGAATCTGATCATCCCAATCTTCGCTACCTTCGCGATCGGTTTTGTCATTATCGTTATCCCGGTCGGTGTGCTGACCACCTGGCTCTCTAAGAAATTGGCGGTGGCCCGATGAGTGCATCAGTCCTTTTTGATACACCAGGCCCCAAGGCCAAGCGCCGGATTCTCCTGATCAATATCATCGGCGTTCTGCTGTTGCTGGCACTGCTTGTGGTGGTGGTTATCGGGCTCGCGAATAAGGGACAGATGGAGCCCTCGTTGTGGGCGACAATGTTCACTTCCAACGCCTGGACCAACTTCTTGCTACCCGGGTTGATCAATACGCTGAAGGCAGCAGGACTGGCCATCGTGCTTTCCATAGTCTTTGGTTTGGCCTTCGGTATGGGTCTGCTCTCCGAGTTGAAAGCTCTACGCTGGTTCTCAACGATCATCGTTGAATTCTTCCGGGCCGTTCCGGTGCTGCTGTTGATCGTTTTCTTCAATATCTTGCTTTCCCGTACCGGCATCGTCAACGGCACCGATTCCCCCTTCTGGGCCGTGGTTATTTCGCTGATGCTCTACAACGGTTCGGTCGTGGCGGAGCTAGTTCGTTCCGGTGTACGCAACCTACCCAAGGGGCAGCGCGAAGCGGGTATTGCGATCGGGCTAACCACCAACCAGTCACTGCGGTTGATCGAGATCCCCCAAGCACTGGTGGCAATGCTCCCGGCATTGATCGGACAGTTCGTCGTGATCTTGAAGGACTCGGCACTTGGCTACATCGTTGGATTTACCGAGTTGCTCTTCTACTCCCGTACCTTTGCTTCGGCCAACGGCAATATGCTTCAGGCTTTGCTCGTTGCCGCGGCGATATTCATTATCATCAACTTCGCATTGAGTAAGCTTGCCGAAATCGTCTCGCGTCGGCTCAGTAGCCGGATGCCAGATGGTAAAACGGCAGATCCGGATGCGGAGCTTGAGGCACCGGCGCTCGCATAAGACACCAGATCCCTCCTCATCAGCGACAACAACAAGGCCGCCGGATGTTTCCCCCTTTCAAAAGGGGGAAACATCCGGCGGCCTTTGCTGTCTACCTTCGATAAAAAGGCAGTTCCCTCATAAGTTTGTGGGATTAGCTTTCCAACCAGCTTTTCAGCGTGGAAAGAGCTGTGCGAATCGCTGGTGCCTGAACGTGTTCATCATCGGAATGAGCCAGTAACGCATCGCCCGGCCCAAAGTTCACGGCGGGGATTCCCAACTGGGAGAAACGTGCAACATCTGTCCAACCATACTTGGGCTTGGGCTCTTGCCCAACGGCCGCGACAAATGATGCTGCTGCTGGATGATGCAACCCGGGCCTAGCCCCCGGCGCACCATCGGTACGGATGATCTCAAAGTCCCTGAACAGTTCGAAGATATGAGCCTCGGCGGCGGCAACGTCCTTACTGGGCGCGAATCGATAATTGATTTCAACTTCACAGAAGTCGGGAATCACGTTGCCTGCAATACCACCAGTAATACGCACTGCATTGAGTGATTCGCGGTAGGCAAGACCATCGACATCAACTGTTTGTGGCTGATAATCGGCAAGAATTTTGAGCACCGGTGTCACAGCATGGATAGCGTTCTTTCCCATCCAGGCACGCGCAGAATGCGCGGCGACCCCACGAGTTCGTACCCGGTAACGGCTAGTTCCATTGCAACCGCCCTCAACCGTGCCATCGGTGGGTTCTAGCAGGACTGCAAAGTCACCACCGAGAAGTTCCGGGCAATTCCTAAACAATCGACCCAGACCAGATTTGGAACCCTCGACCTCTTCATGATCATAGAAAATGAAGGTGATATCCCGTGCCGGGGCTTTCAACGACGCGGCAAGAGCAAGCTGCACCGCAACCCCACCCTTCATGTCTGTGGCTCCGCGCCCGTAGAGTGTCTCCCCCTCCCAACTCACCGGCACAGTTCCACGGGCACCCTCGAGGGTTGGCAGTGGAACTGTGTCTAGGTGCCCGGCAAGAATGACGCGCTCCTCGCGTCCAAGCACGGTACGTGCAACGATTGCGTCCCCGTCACGGTGAACCTGCAAGTGCGGGTAGTCCTTCAGTGCACGCTCAATGGCATCGGCCAAGGCCGTTTCATTCCCGGAGACCGACTCAATGTTCATTAATGTGGCAGTTAGTTGCGCTACGTCTTGCTCCAGATCTAGCTCGATTGGCGCTTGACTCGAAGCCCTTGCTGCCGCCGGGGCACTGGATGTTTGCTTGTTGGTCGCTGGTTCACTCATCACAATTCCAGATTAGTGTGTAGCGCCACGTTAGGATTGATTCATGACACAGCAGGACACCAGCACCGCAGCTTCCCACCCGCAGCTTCGCATCGCCTCGGCTCATGGATTGGCAACGTACGGCGCCGATGGTTCGGTGCTTGATGTCTGGTTCCCCGATCCAATACTTGGCACGTTGGATCCGGCCGATCCACTTATCGGCGAGCTTTCCGCAGCCGCTATCGAAGATGCACCACGTGGTACGACCCAGCGCGTCATCTCACTGGAAATCAGCGTTGATGTTGCTCCCTACGATGCTGCAGATGTGTGGTTGCGTTTACATCTGCTTTCGCACCGTTTGGTTGCGCCAAATCAGATCAATTTAGATGGCGCATTTGGGTTACTCAATAACGTCGTGTGGACCAATTTTGGTCCATGTGCTGTCACCAACTTCGAGAAGACTCGGATGCGTTTGCGACACCGTGGAGTTCTCACCGTCTATGGCGTTGACAAGTTCCCACGCATGCTTGACTACGTAGTTCCAAGCGGCGTACGCATCGCCGATGCAGGACGTGTCCGCTTGGGTGCGCACCTCGCCCCGGGAACCACTGTGATGCACGAAGGGTTCGTAAACTTCAATGCAGGAACGCTGGGAACCTCAATGGTCGAGGGACGCATTTCTGCCTCGGTAGTTGTGGGCAACGGCTCTGATGTTGGTGGTGGCGCCTCAATCATGGGTACACTCTCCGGTGGTGGTAAAGAGCGCATTAGCATTGGTGAGCGTGTCCTGTTGGGCGCGAATTCCGGAGTTGGAATTTCCATTGGTAATGACTGTGTCGTTGAGGCCGGACTGTACGTTACGGCTGGCACTCGCGTTCAGGTGGGAGAAAATATTGTGAAAGCTTCACAACTTTCCGGTGTTCCGAACTTGCTTTTCCGCCGCAACTCAATATCCGGGGCGGTCGAAGCATTGCCACGGTCCGGTCAACACGTGGAATTGAACAGTATCCTGCATGCCAACTAATGCCCACCACAGGGTCCTTTCGATGGGTTCAAATCCCGAATCTAGGCACCCCAAACATAAGCGTTCACGAAATTGGGGCCGCACCTTTCTGGTACTTGTGCTTGCCGGTGGTCTCATTGGCGGAGGTTTATACGCTGCTACGAATTTTATTGGACTCAACGAGTCAACGGTGCGCGAACGTTGTAGCGCGGTTGTTGCGGGCCAGAAGTTTTCGTTAAACCCGGAGCAAAGTGCAAATGCTGCCCTGATCGCCTCCGTTGCCATTAAACGTGGTCTTAATGAACGGGCAGCACAAATTGGGATTGCTACAGCCATGCAGGAATCGAAGCTGACAAACATCGATTATGGAGATAACGCCGGTCCAGATTCGCGTGGTTTATTCCAGCAGCGACCCACGATGGGTTGGGGAACAGAAGCTGAAGTCATGGATCCGATTTATGCTGCCAACAGGTTCTTCCAGGAATTAGAGACCTTCGATTACGCTTCGATGCCGCTAACGGATGCGGCTCAAAAGGTACAACGTAGTGCCTATCCGCTGGCGTATGCCAAACACGAGGAACTTGCCAAGGCCTTTGCTACTCCGTTGACTGGCAATGCCGACTCCGCGCTTAATTGCACTTTACGCCCCACAGATATTGCCGGATCCCCTAAAACTACCGCCGGAACGCTCAAGGCAGCAACTGGCATCAAAGACACCACGATCGAGGGCTCACGGCTCAAGGTTTCGGTGAATGGTAAACAGGGTTGGGCCGTGGCTCAATGGGCAGTTGCCAATGCCAGTGCTTTAGACATTGAGGCCGTCGGCTACGCCGGATTGGTGTGGAACCGTTCTCAGGGCTTGTGGGCCCCTGCCTCGACAACCGATGGCCAAGTAGTCATACAGCTTGCAACGTCGTAATTCTTAGCTGCCAACAACTACTTCTACGATGCACCGAATGTCTGCGCATGCGTGCTTCTCATACTCTATTTGATCATTGAGATAATCGGGCCGAGGTAGCTGCGGAAAAGCTCTGCATCATGAACCAGACTTTGACTGATCAACACGGTATTTGGTTCGACAAACCAGGCCCGTGGCTCGGCCAAGGGCAACTCAACTAGCTGCAGGTGCACGTCGGTTGAGCCCACGGCACCAAGCTCGTGCTCAAAAAAGACCTCCGAAACAAGGATCGAGCGCTCGGAAGTGTTCCTACGGCAATAATCCTGGTACTCCCCCATCCGGCTCTGCGTCCAGGTGTATGCGGTTCCGTAGTGTGCACGTAAGAGTTGTTGCAGGCTTGGAGAATCGTCAAACTGAATAAAGTCTGGTTCAAAATCTAAATCTAAGGGGCCCAACCCATCTCGCAGAATCCGTTCGAACCAGGTTTGCCATTCCTGGCGTAACTCTCCGGCCGACTCTCTAGCAAGTTCACCCGCCGCCGATGGCTTCACCTTTGGACTCAAAGGCGCAAGCGCCGGAGTTCCCATGGGTTCGATAGCTGCCAGATCCCTAATGTAGAGAGCTAACAACATTTCGCGGTGGATATCGGCTGAAACTCTCCAGCCGGGACCAGACTCTTGAACCATCAGGCACACTCGTTTCAGTAAAAACATCGCCTATTTCAAGGATAGCCCCGATTCTGAGACTTGCCGAGGAAAGTTCGGTGCGGCACCTACCCGGTGCTTCAATGTTTTGCCCACAAATGCCATGAGGCTCGCAGGGAGTGCACCTCGAATAATTCGAGGAGTTCTCCCTGCGAGCCTCATTAGTAAGACGCTTCTGCTGAGCCCTAATACTCTAGGACTCACCACCCACCGGTTTAGCGGTTCGGGTAGTCGCGCTCTGTTTCTCCGATGTAGAGCTGGCGCGGACGGCCAATCTTCATTTCCGGATCAAGCAGCATTTCACGGTACTGGGCAATCCAGCCCGGCAAACGGCCAATGGCGAACAGAACCGTGAACATCTTCTCCGGGAAGCCCATAGCCTTGTAGATTAGGCCGGTGTAGAAATCCACGTTCGGGTAGAGCTTGCGGGAGATGAAGTAATCATCGTTTAGTGCGCGCTCTTCCAGAGACATCGCAATATCCAACAATTCGTCGTTGCCGCCGAGGTTGGAGAGGATCTCGTGTGCCGTGTTCTTGATGATCTTGGCACGCGGATCGTAGTTCTTGTAGACACGGTGTCCGAAGCCCATGAGGCGGACTCCGTCTTCCTTGTTCTTGACCTTCTCCATGAAGTCGGCAGGCTTCAGCCCGTCGTTCTGGATCTGGCGCAGCATCTTCAGCACTGCCTCATTTGCACCGCCGTGAGCCGGGCCGAAGAGCGCGTTGATACCTGCGGATACCGACGCGAACATGTTCGCGTTCGAGGAACCCACCAGGCGCACCGTGGAAGTCGAGCAGTTCTGCTCGTGGTCCGCGTGCAAGATCAGCAGCTGGTCAAGTGCCTTGACCATGACCGGGTCAAGGTCGTAAGGCTCTGCCGCAAGGCCGAAGCTTAGACGCATGAAGTTCTCGACGAGGTTCATCGAGTTATCCGGGTAGAGCAGTGCTTGACCGATCGACTTCTTGTGCGCGTAGGCGGCAAGAACTGGCATCTTGGCCAGCAGTCGGATGGTAGAAAGCTCTACCTGCTCCTCGTCGAATGGATCCAGGGAATCCTGGTACCAGGTCGACAGGGCCGAAACGGCCGAGGAAAGCACCGGCATCGGGTGCGCGTCACGCGGGAAACCGCCGAAGAAGCCCTTGAGCTCTTCGTGCAGCAGCGTGTGACGGCGGATCTTCTGGTCAAAGTTCTCCAGCTCGGTGGCTGTGGGAAGGTTGCCGTAGATCAGCAAGTAGCTGGTTTCGAGGAAGCTTGATTTCTCAGCAAGCTGCTCGATGGGGTAACCGCGGTAGCGCAGGATGCCTGCGTCGCCGTCGATAAAAGTAATTGCGGACTTGGTCGCCGCGGTGTTCATGAAGCCTGGGTCGTATGTAACGCCGCCAGTCTGCTTCAGAAGCGGTGCGATGTTAAAGCCATTGTTGCCTTCTACAGCGGGCACAACAGGGAGTTCGATGTTGTTGCCGCCGAAGCTGAGCTGAGCAGAATTGTTTTCCGTCATTGCCTCTCCTAACCGGAATACAGATGGATCCGATGGTCAGTAATCAGTGCCACGCTACCGCGTAGTAGGCACCTGACACCAATCGGTTGGTCACGTTTTGGACTCAGCGAGCCGCATTCAACCGCTGAACGGCACTAGCGATCCGTTCATCGCTTGCGGTCAGTGCAATTCGCACATATTTGTTACCTGCGTCGCCGTAAAAGGCTCCGGGCCCTGCGATGATTCCCAGCTCCGCCAATCGTCCCATGGTGATCCAGCAATCTTCGTCTGCCGTGCACCATAAATACAGTCCGGCAACTGAGTCTTCGATGCGTAATCCGAAGCCTTCAAGGGCGGGGATTAGAGCCTCTCGACGCGCACGATATAGGGATTTTTGCGCGGCAACATGCGCCTCATCGGCCAACGCCACACGCATTGCGTCTTGCACCGGTGCTGGCACAATCATGCCCGCATGCTTACGGCTGTTGATCAGCGCCGGCATGAGGTCCGGAGCACCCGCGACGAATGCCGCGCGGTAGCCCGCGAGGTTCGATTGCTTGGACAGCGAGTACACCGAAATTAGGCCGGTGTGATCTCCGCCACTTACCGCGTCTTCGAGCAGACTCGGCACGCCTTTTTCGTACTCCCCCCACCCCAATTCCGCGTAGCACTCATCGGATGCCACTATCGCTCCGATAGCGCGAACTTCGTCAACCAAGGCTTTTAGCTCGCTTGTGTTACGAACTATTCCGGTGGGATTCCCCGGGGAGTTCACCCACACCAGCTTGACGCGTTCCCGGTCTGCGTTGGAGAGCTCCGAGAGGGTGTCGGCAGCAATGGAATCCGCTCCGGCAAGCCTTGCACCCATGTCATAGGTCGGGTAGGCAACCTTGGGTCGCACCACCAGGTCCCCGACTCCGAGTCCCAGCAGTAGCGGCAGCCAGGCCACCATCTCCTTGGAGCCGACTGTGGGCATGACATTATCTGGGGATAGGCCATGAACATTGCGGCGGCGGGCATACCATTCGACAATTGCCTCACGTAGCTCCAACTTCCCGTGGGTCGTCGGATAGCCGGGGGCATTAGCACCCGCGCGCAGGGCATCCTGGATAATCTCCGGGGTCGGGTCAACGGGAGTGCCGATGGATAGATCGGCGGCACCTTCGGGGTGCTCGGAAGCCTTGGCAGTAAATGGCGCCAAGGCACTCCACGGGTATTCGGGAAGAATCAGCATACCCGAGACTTATTCTTGGTTCTGCGGCGGCAGAGCGGCCACGATTGGGTGATCAATGCCCATGTTGCCAAGTTTGGCTGCCCCACCGGGAGATCCAACCTCGTCGAAGAACTCAACGTTCGCCTTGTAATATTCGGCCCATTCTTCTGGCACGTCATCTTCGTAGTAGATGGCCTCAACCGGACACACCGGTTCACAGGCACCGCAGTCGACACATTCGTCCGGGTGAATGTATAGCGCTCGCTCACCCTCATAGATACAGTCAACAGGGCATTCTTCGATGCAGGCCTTGTCTTTAACGTCGACGCATGGCTGGGCGATGATGTAGGTCACGGTACCCGGGGCCTTCCTTTACTGCGAGATTATTCGGTGGCATGCCAATAAGAAGACATGCATGCATCCAGCTTAGTCCGCGGCACCCAAGTTTGCCGCGCCCACTTCCATAATCTGTGCGTTTTTACGCTTTCACGCCCGCTCGGCCCCCAGAACCACAGCACCTAGACTTATTTGTATGAACTCAGATCTTTTCGCTTCCTTGGCCGTTGGAGCACGCGTGGTGGTGCGTTACCGGCTTGCGCCAAAGAATTTGGGAATAGCCGGGGAGTCAGTGACCGACGCGCTTGGCTATCTTGAAGAAATCAATGAGACCTCGGTGACAGTTAAGACTCGCGAAGCTACTGTCCACATCGAACGTTCGCTGATTACCCACGCCAAGGAAGTTCCACCACCACCGGTTCGGCGCACTTCCTTGCCGCGGCAGAGCTAAGCCACCACGAAACGTCAAATACGCGGCTTGGTCCAAGCCAACGAAGCAGTCGGGCGCAACACATGTGATTTGAATGTTTCAATCAGTCGCAGTTTTTCCCGTATGCTGATTCCATGGCCACAGATGAAGAGGTTCAGGCTCGGGCACGGGCACTTAGCTCACCGCTGCGTCTACGCATTTTACGACTCTGCCTACACGAATCACGCACCAATAAAGAGATCGCAGATCTGCTGGATATCAACCCAGCTACCTCGCTTCACCATGTGCGTACGTTGCTTGCCAATGGATTCCTTGCTGCCGAAGAAACCCGCCGCGGTAACCGCGGGGCCAAGGAAGTGCCCTACCGAAGCACCAAACTCTCTTGGGGCACCAAACTCCCCGATGCCGCTCCCCTCCTGGTGGACACATTCCTGCAGGAAATTGATGGGCTGGCACCCGAAGAAATTCAGGTCCTTCGCGTGGGATTAAAACTCACGGAAGACACCCAGAAGGAAATGATGGCGCGCATCCACTCTGTTATCGAAGATTACGCAATGCGTGATCCCGAAACAGATGGAGTAGCCACATCACTATTCCTAGCCCATCATTTAGATCTCAACGGCAAATAATTCTTCTCACCGTGAGTATCGGTACACCTCGAAGTCTCTAATCACTGACGCATTCCCTTGAACAAAAAGGTTGGGCCTAGAAAGCTAAAACTTTCTAGGCCCAACCTTTTGTTGCACTTACGTGTAAATTATGCGGTTATTTGTGATCGCACACGCAGATGGCGTGAAACCAGGAATATCGCGACGACTACAGGGACGATAATTCCGTACACCCAGATAATTCCCGCCAAGGCAGGGCCGGGCAACATCTGCAGGTATTGGGCCGAAACAATCATCTGGTTGTGAGAATCTGCCGAAAATAGTGCAACCAAAACATAGGTCGCCAAACCGGCAAGCGCACTGACCCATAATTTAGCGCGCCACATCCCCACCCAGTAGGAAAGCGCACCGGTAAGGATCAGCGCCAGCACCGCGCCCCACGGTAGTGGGGTATCCCCCACATACGCGATGGTTGCGTGCAGGATGGTGCCAACCACTGCGGCAAGCACCCCGGCAGCCAAAGCTACCAGGACGCTTACCAACGTCGCGGCTACGGAGCCGGCGGGCTGCTTAGGCTTTGGCTCGCGCACGGTTAGCCTTGGCACGCTCGTTAGCATTCAGGACAACCTTACGGATGCGAATTGCTTCCGGGGTGACCTCAACGCACTCGTCTTCGCGAGCGAATTCGAGGGACTCTTCGAGGGTCAGCTGACGCGGCGGAGTCATGTTCTCGAAGGTGTCCGAGGAAGCTGCACGCATGTTGGTGAGTTTCTTTTCCTTGGTGATGTTAACTTCCATGTCATCGGCGCGGGAGTTCTCACCAACGATCATGCCTTCGTAAACCTCGGAGGTCGGCTGCACGAAGAAGTTCATGCGCTCCTGCAAGTTGATCATGGCGAACGGGGTGACGACGCCGGCGCGGTCGGCAATGATCGAACCGTTGGTGCGGTATTCGATCGGGCCGTGCCATGGCTCGTAGCCTTCGGCCAATGAAGCTGCAATGCCTGCACCACGGGTGTCGGTCATGAAGCGGGTACGGAAACCGATCAGGCCACGGGCCGGAACGATGAATTCCATGCGGCACCAGCCGGTGCCGTGGTTTGCCATATTGACCATGCGGCCCTTGCGGGCAGCCATCAGCTGGGTCACGTTGCCGAGGTATTCTTCCGGCACGTCGATGGTCATGTGTTCCATCGGCTCTTGGATCTTGCCATCGATCTTCTGGGTGACAACCTGTGGCTTGCCAACGGTCAGTTCGAAACCTTCGCGACGCATCTGCTCGACGAGGATGGCTAGTGCAAGCTCGCCACGGCCCTGAACTTCCCAGGCATCCGGACGCTCTGTCGGAAGGATGTTCAGCGAAACGTTACCGATCAGTTCCTTGTCAAGGCGATCCTTGACCTGGCGTGCGGTAACCTTTGCGCCCTTGACCTTGCCGGCCAGCGGCGAGGTGTTGATACCAATGGTCATCGAGATGGCCGGTGGGTCAACGGTGATCAGCGGCAGCGGCTTCGGGTTCTCCAAGTCGGTGAGGGTTTCACCGATCATGATGTCTTCGATACCTGCAACGGCAACGATCTCGCCCGGGCCAGCCGATTCGGCTGGAACACGGGACAGACCCTTGGTGGCCAACAGTTCGGTGATCTTTACCGTCTTGATGGTGCCATCCTGGCGGGCCCAAGCAACCTGCTGGCCCTTGTGCAGGGTGCCGTTGAAGATACGCAGCAGCGCGAGACGACCCAGGAACGGCGAGGCGTCAAGGTTAGTGACGTGTGCCTGAAGGACTTCGCCTTCGGTGTAGGTAGGTGCCGGGACATGCTTGATGATGGTCTCGAACAGCGGCTCGAGATCTTCGCAATCCGGCAAGGTGCCATCGGCAGGCTGGTTGGTCGACGCGCGACCGGCCTTGCCCGAGGCGAAAACGACTGGAACGTTCAGGATCTTGTCCAGATCCAGATCCGGTGCTTCGTCGGCCAAGTCCGAGGCCAGGCCCAAGAGCAGGTCCATGGAATCGGAGATGACGCCGTCGATGCGAGCATCCGGGCGGTCGGTCTTGTTAACGACGATGATCACCGGCAGGTGAGCAACCAGTGCCTTACGCAGCACGAAGCGGGTCTGCGGCAGCGGACCTTCCGAGGAGTCAACGAGCAGCACAACGCCGTCAACCATGGACAGACCACGTTCAACTTCGCCACCGAAGTCGGCGTGACCCGGGGTGTCAATGATGTTCATGGTCATCTTGTGACCGTTGGCAGCCGGACCGTCGTAGAACACCGTGGTGTTCTTGGCCAGGATGGTGATGCCCTTTTCACGTTCAAGCTCGCCAGAGTCCATGACGCGATCTTCGGTTTCACCGTGGCTGTCGAATGCACCAGTGTGCTGGAGCATTGCGTTGACCATAGTGGTCTTGCCGTGGTCAACGTGCGCAACGATTGCTACGTTGCGCAGGTCTTCGCGACGAGTGATAGTGGAATCTGACATGCGAAAAGGCTCACTTCTTCTAGAGAGTTTTGGGTCTCGGGGATCGGGGCCACGACTGACCCAATTAACCATTCTAGTACTTCTGGAAAAACTGGCGGAAATCGTGCCGAACATCACCAGGGTTTTGAACAGGTATTTACCCTCGAATTCAGCGCCCTGTTGGACACCATAGCCTATTTCTGCCCGGAATTTCAGGGGTTTGCTGCAGAAGCTGCGAGCCGTAAATCACATATGAATTCACGGAAAACTACAAGCTTTTTGCTTCGCAAGTGGCAATTTGTGGCCCATGGCGTGCCCACCGCGGCACAAATCCCTCGGCAGAAAGTCATAGAAACGGGTGACGCGCCCGTGAGCAGGCACAAAATATGAGGTGACGGAGCGACATCGGTGCTTGGACGAGCAGCTGCTCTCGGGCAGTGTCGTCATCGCTCATCCAATGGACTCGAAACACTCTCCTACCCTGCGGTTTAGAGCCATGGGTTTAGAGCGGTTTAACCATGATCAGGCATGGAGTAGCCTCACCCCACAGGTCGGTTTCCTCCAGGGGTAAGAAGCCCATTCGTTCGTAAAAGTGACGGGTACGGGCATAGCCTGCATCGGGGTGGGAGTCGCCAAGAGTTTTGACTTCCAAAAGTCGCACCGAACGATCTATTGCATCGGCTTCGAGGGCATTAATCATTGCGGTGCCCACGCCGGAACCGTGATGCTCCCTTGCCACGATCATCAAGTGAATCTCAGCAACATGAGCAAAATGCCGATCTATAAGCGTTACACCAACAACAATGCCTTCGGCGGCGCGGACAGTCCATGTTTCTTTCTTGTGGGCAGCATGAATATACTCCGCGTTCGATTCGGGTTGACCGAACCATTCCGGAATAGTTTCTAAGAGCCGCGCAACATCGGTGGGAACGGATTCATCAAGTAGCGCAGTCCAAGGCATTTTCTAACCGATCTGGTGGGAATCGTGGAGTTGTATCGATCCGGTCTAGGCGCAACACAACATTTCCGGAGCAGGTCATGACGTCGATGGCTGTACGCCATTCTTGCACGGTAACTCAAGGGGCATTGGTGAACACAGAGTTTTTCTTGGTCGGTAATCTAGCGCAATACTGTGTAGCTGCGCACGCTCCGCACCTCGTAGCATGGCCGTTTGATCGACCCCTCTGCCAAGAAGGAGATCTATGCCGGACTCATTACATCGCCTACGTCAGCTTGGATTCCTCACCATGGGGCTGTTCGATCCCCAAGATCCCGCCGCCGGGCACGAATATACGTTGCAACTCATTGAACTCGGCGAACAACTTGGCTTCGACAGTGCCTAGTTGCGTCACCGCCACCTTCAGTTCGGAATTTCTTCGCCGATTGCTGTCATGGCAGCAGCCAGCCAGCGCACCTCCCGAATCTCTTTGGGAACGGCGGTAACTCCCCTCGGTTGGGAGAACCCCCTTACGTTTGGCAGAGGACCTAGCAACGGTTGACTTTCTTGCCGGTGGGCGTATCAATCCCGGTCTCAGCGTGGGTGAGCCCATGCACTATGACACGCTGAAGCATGAGCTCTACCCGGACAGTGCGGCCCTAGAGGATTTCGACTACCCGCGTGTTAAACGTCTTGCTCGTTTGATAGCTGGGGAACCGGTCCGTGACTTTTCCGGCAAGCAGGGCGTTGTTGAAGAGTTCTCCAACCGCGTCGAGCCGCATTCGGTCGGGCTCCGGTCACGACTTTGATATGGGGCAGCAAGCAAAAAATCTGCTGTGTGGGCAGGTGCGAATAGATTCAATCTGCTCACCAGCAGCGTGATTTTCCCCGAGGCCGGTGAGGAACCGGATTTTGCCCACATTCAGCAAGCGCAAATCCGTGCTTTCCGTAAGGCCGCAGTAGATTCTGCGGGCACTCATGTCCCGGGCAGGGTCTCACAAGGGCTTGTGGTGATTCCAACCGATTCGGCAACTACGCAACAGCGCGAAAAGTACCAACGCTATGTCGATGAACGCATGCCCCGCACCCGCGCCCCTCAGGGACCGAGAGGCATGCTGTTCGCTCCGGATCTTATCGGCAGTAGCGAGCAGATTGCCGAGCGTCTCCACGCCCACGCTGGCTTCCGGGAAGTCGACGAGGTTGCTTTCGCACTTCCTTTCAGCCTTGAGCACGAGGACTACGTGCAGATCCTCACTGACATTGCCTCCAAGCTGGGCGCGGCGTTGGGCTGGACTCCAGCCATGGCTCCGGCACAGCAGAATTAAATAAGGGATCGTGCAGAAACTTCCATTAGCCAGACATACAAGCACGTTAGGGTGGACCTATGGCTGAAATTGAAGGACTCGATGACCTTTTGACCGCGCTGAATTCCGGGCAGAGCATCCCCGGCGGTTCGCTCCTGCACGCGACAATGCATGCTGCGAGCCAGGAGTCGCTGCGTATCACCGCCGAGCTGAACGGGCGCTATAACTCCCCCGCTGAGGTACGTGCGTTGATGAGCGAACTGACGGGGCACGAAGTTCCACGTAGTTTTCAGCTCTTTCCGCCCTTTAGCGCCGACTTCGGAAAGAACATCCACCTCGGCGAGGATGTCTTCATCAATAGCGGCTGTCGTTTCCAAGACCAGGGCGGAATTGAGATCGGCGATGGATCGCTCATTGGCCACAATGCGGTAATCACAACGTTGAACCACGACATGGTGGCCAGCCGACGTGCAGATATGCATCCGGCACGCGTAGTTATTGGACGCGGTGTGTGGTTTGGCGCAAACGTCACGGTATTACCCGGCGTAAAAATAGGCGACGGAGCCGTTCTGGGTGCCGGTGCAGTTGTCACAAAGGATGTGTCTGCCGGCGCAATTGTCATCGGAGTTCCGGCAAAACAGGTAGGCATGGTTCCACTGGAGTAGTTTCGCCACGCATTTGTGAATCAACTAAGTAAGCTTCAAGTCTTTTGTTCCCTCGAAGTTCTGACGACATCGGCAAAATATCCTAGGCGCCGTGGCAAAGAGCTTCTAGTCGCTGGGGACTACGATCATCCGCTCATGAGTCACCGTCGCACCTAGTGTCCTGCCCCGCTTGTCAAGGAACACCACATCAACATCGCCAAGCTGCGTCCATTGGTTCTTGCTTTTAATGTCGGGGAAGAACGCGCCAAGCTCCTCGATTGCGTCAACGATGTCACGGTCATAAGCGAACCGGTGCTTCACGGCCTTGTCCCGTGTGTTGCCGTAGCCGTTGCCCGGTTTAACGCCCACGGTTCGTGTCGATTCATGATGCGCGAGCAGATCGAACAGCCGATGTTTCTTATCCCCTTGGTTGAAGACAAATTCGATGTAAGCGGTTTTGGGCCGCAGCGAATGCATCCAAGCGGTTTGCGCCTCGCACGAGTAGGCTCCACCTTTCACAAGGTCTTCCCAGTTCTCCAATTTTTACCCCTTAGAACCTTTCCGAGTGATCCTCGATCATCATAAGCGAGTACTTCTGCTACGTCCTCTCGGCCAATGCGCTGGAGTATTGCCTCACGCCCTAGGTGAGCCAGATCCGGGGGCACAAAGTTCAGCGTCATGGGTTCCAACGATCACCGAGACTATCAATTAGGTTTCCTTTGCGAGAATCTTTCGCTGCCCCGAAACCCAGCTATGCTCACGATCGTAGTCGAACCCACTGGGAAGTCATCCATGAGCATTGAGCCGCGATTTAAGCGATGCCGAGCCATGGAAAGCGGAAACGAATGAACGGCCCACGCCTCGCACTCTTCCGAATCCACCGCTTCAGATTTTGAATGGTGCCCTTCTGCTGCGCTACAAGAGATCGGCTCTCGTAGCCTCCGTCAATCGGTATCTCGGGTTCAATCGTTCAGCAACTATTCCGGTGTCTGGCCACGAGGGAATGCGCCCCCTAGATTTTCCCTTCGCGGTAGAGCTCCAGTAACAACTGGCGCATCGCCACCGTATATTCGATTGAGTCATAGTGTGTGCCCTGAGCATTCTGTCGTTTGACGACGCGCACTCCCAGAATCTGCGCCAGCTTCGATGGAGACCAGGCTCCTGGTTCACCGCGGAGGACCCCTACCTCGTTAAGGCGCAGGTTGAGAATTCGGGCATTCAGTTCGGTATCTTCGTGTCGGAGCTCACCGGTTTCATGCCAGCTCTTCAATACCGTGCTTAGTGTCACAGCATCGCTGTCTAAGTGCCGCGATTCAGCAGGTTCTCTGCGGATAGCAGGCTCAAGGTTTTCATTATTGAGCACCGTGGCCTGCGGTGAAGGATGAGCTTCTTGTAGGTCGGCGGCAGGGTCTTGGCTACGCGCGAAGACCGCATCGGAACGCTGTGCAAAGCCGGACATTAGGCCAAACACCTTGCCATTGTTCCACCTATTTGCTGCGGCAAAAACGATGAAGAGATCTTTAGCCCGCGAGACCGCCACGTTCATTAGCTCGGGGTTTGCATCGATAAACCCGGCTTGGGGACTGTTCTGTCCGTACGTGGGCGAGAAAAGGACGATCGGTCTTTCAGCCCCTTGTAAACGATGTGCGGTTCCCACGTCACTTTCTTCCAGAGCTGATCCGGAAGATTTTCCGACGCAGCGGCTTCTTTCACTGCCTTCTTCAGTTCTTGGGTAATCAGACTGGCTTGAGCGCTAAACGGTGTTACCACCCCGATCAGCGCGTCGGCAGCGATCCGTTCGTTGGGATCGAGCTCTTGCGAGTTATAGATTTCGAAGAAATGTGCGAAGTTCGCCACGATCCACTGAGCTATAGCCTGCGCCTCCTGCTGATTATTTCGGCTTGATCCATGCCTTGAATCATAGGATCCAGGTACGTCAACCCATAGAAAAGCGGGGGTCAGCTCTTGGAGCTTCGAATCATCGGCGGTTCGTTTCGCCTGTAAAAGATCGTCATACATAAGTGTGTTGCAGAATCCAATAATGTCCGGGTGGCACCGGAAGTGCTCCGCGAGGAATAGTCCTGGGGTTCCCCTGCCATAGGTCCAACTGGAGGCATGGCTCGCGGCTCTCATAAGGCTTGATGATGACGAACAGGCGATGCCTCGCCTTTGCAGATCCTCCCGCCATTCGTTCGATTGGATGCCGGCGCTGTGGGCGACTTCGCCATCGGTCTGCTCGTCGATGGACCACACAGGTGCCAACTGCTTTTCATCGCCAACCGCCAGCACCCGCTGGGCCAGCGCGAAACTCGGCAACCCCAGCGGGGTGTCTACCTGACCGGCTTCGTCGACGATCAGCAGGTCAATGCGTCCGATATCAAAGCGGTTTGGCTCCCCGGACTTCTCAAAAAGCTTGAAGTACTTTGGCACCTGATAAACGGTCATCACAAAGCAAGGCGTCAGCGCCGCAGCCTGCCACCAGTAACGTTCCATGACGTTCGGCGTATTCTTCCAGCGATTTTCGGGTTCGATGAAGTCATCTGTGAGCAACCACTGCGCCTCAAAATAATGCACAGCCAACCAAAACTCCGCATACCGCAGGGTCACATCCAGCTTCCGGTCAAGTCGTTCGATGCTGTCGCATTCCTTCAGCTCCGCGACCCGGCCACTGTCTTTCAGAAATGGTATTTCTTCTACCTCGTTGCACAGGGAAATGTATTCCTTTGAGCGGCCCTGAAACTGCATGGTGTTGAGAAGTTCAATGCGGTACCCATCAATCTCCGTCAACGCGTCATGGATCTGTTGCTGCAGTCCAGGGATATCGTTGGCATTTCCAAAGTATGCGTGAGCATGCGCCACAAAAGCCTCTCTCGCACCCGCTAGATATGATTCACTGCTGTGCGCGGTGTACGTCTGACTCTTATCTTTCTGCTCTACAAGGTACTTGGACTTGGCCTCATCCAGTTTTGCAGCCGACGGGCAGTACACCGCCAACGAGCCAAGTGACTGATTAGCCAATGCGGAACCATCTTGTTCCTTCGGTAGCCAACGGAAGTCCAACGAACCGGACTGCTCCTTGGTGACCGAAGCGAACGAGGCAATGATGTTGGTGACTGCTTGATTGTTGGTGGAAGTCCCCACGATGAGCGGCGGGGCACCTTCTTCTATGGCCCGGCGTGTGAGCAAATTGGCGACTATGGCTTGAAGCATCGTTGTCTTCCCCGTACCGGGAGGCCCGCTCACCGCCGTGATTTCACTTCCCGACGGGTCCAGGAACGCATGCACTGCACGACGCTGCGAATCGGCCAATGGGAACCCTTCGCTCATGGAACCGCACGATTTTTTCGCCGCCTCAAACAAGCCATCGTGCTGGTGAATCATCGTTTCGTACGGTCTGTGATCTTGCCATCCAATGGCCATCCTCTCCACCGTGTTCGGCAACTTCTTTTCCCGGCTCAGGAAGTCATAAACCTCAAGCAAGCCACCCACCGCATCAATCCGGTCAAATTCTTTGATGTAGCACAGCTCGTGCTGAATCAGCTCACCACGGTGCCCCTGCTTCGTCGCATACTCCTCTAGGGACTCTCCAGCAACCTTCTCAAATAGCCGTGTTGCCAAGTCCAATGCGTCAGCTAATGACTGCGTCTGGGAAACCTCCGCACCAAGTTCGGCGCGTGAGTATTGCCAAAAACTGCTCAGCGCGCCAACCATAACGTTCCTGCCGGGAATCGATGGTGAATCAAGCCGATCCGATGGTATCCACGGTGAAGAGGCGGTTGCTAGCTCCGGCTCGATCCGGCCATCCCGAAAGAGCTTCGCTTCCACGAGCAACAGCCCGCTCTGGTATGCCCCATGCCGAGCATCTAGTTGATGCAGTGAAACCAGAGATACCACCACGGGGATTGGCTTATTCTGATTCTCTGTGGCATCGGCAAAGAGCGGCAGCATATCGGTTAGCGCCGTTGGCTCGGGCTTGCTTTTACCATTTTGTTTATCGTGGTTGGCGAATAGCTTGGCGGCTTCCTCCACCTCAATAGCACCGGAGGCAAGCTCGGCCCGCCCGGTTGTCACGAACAAAGAATTGTCAGTGAAAGTCACTTCTTCTAGCTGTCCTCGTTTAAGAACCAGCGAAAAATAGTCCGCCACCCGAAACGCATCCACCATGTCGTACTCCTCGTGATCCGCTGCATCCCGACGAGATTTACCATATCGGATTCCTCCCACATGTTCGGGTAGGCGCCCGAGAGTTCACGCGTCATGCGGCCCCCAGCTGAGTAGTCGCAGTGACCTTGTCAAGCAGCATCCGGCGTTCGCATTTCAGCCTGTAATTCGACGGCAAGCAAGTACATCAAGAAGTTCCCTGAAGTGTCGAAGTTCCGAGCGAGGCGGATTTCAGCATCGGCCGTGATACCACGTTTGCCGTGCACAGTAACATTGATCCGCCGTAGGATCACACCGATAGAAACCTCCGGTATGTTCTAGGTGATCCCGAACTCTTCAAAAAAATTCTTCATAAGGATTTCGCCTAGGCGGATCGGCTCCATGAGGGCCCCATCAGTGGTAGATAACTAGTTCTAGAGCTTCTGCACCACCCTCTGACTACAAAACAGATACACCACTGGGCGTTCACCCGGATATTATGCCGTCCTCGACAGCCTGAACAACTTCCGGTTTTCGCAAGGAAGCCCGCTATCTAGTTCGATCAACACTTTTGACGTACGGCTCCTGCCCGAAACGTTCGGTGTCCCTACTGTTGAACGATCTGGGGACAGATCCATTCTCGAATGATTCCGTCCCCAGATCGTTAGGCCCGAACTCCACGAGGTTCCGTCTCGGAAGAGCTTCGGTTATTCCTCTGGCCCGTCAGCTATTGGTTTATCACTCCTTGACTCCCTGCTAGGTTCGTCGGCGGCCGGTGGTTAGGCTGGGTGGATGGCAACAGTTATTCTCGTGCGGCACGGCCGCACCACAGCAAACGCCACCGGAGTGCTGGCAGGCAGGGCGCCTGGCGTCAGTCTGGATCAGATCGGACGGGAACAGGCGGCCGCAGCCGGAGAACGGCTGGCAAACGTGCCTTTGGCCGGGGTGGTATCGAGCCCTCTTGAACGTTGTCAGCAAACCGCCCAGTTCATCATCGATCGCCAGGACTCTGCGCCCTACGCGCCGATTGATCCCGAAATCACCGAGTGCGATTACGGCCAATGGCAGGGCCGCACGCTGAGTGATCTCGCGACCGAGGATTCGTGGCGGGTCATCCAGTCGCAACCATCCGCGGTGACTTTTCCGGGCGGTGAATCCATGGCCGCGATGCAGGCTCGCTCGGTGGCCGCGATCCGGCGCCACGATGCAGCGTTCGAAGCCGAGTACGGGCCAGGGGCCGCGTGGGTGGCGGTGAGTCACGGGGATGTCATCAAGTCCGTTCTCGCCGATGCGCTGGGCATGCATCTTGATATGTTCCAGCGCATAAACGTGGGCCCGGCGTCCATCTCGATTGTGCACTACGGTGCTCATCGGCCAAGCGTGTTAGCGACCAACACCGATGCCGGCGATCTGTCATGGCTGGCCAAGGGCATCAATGCGTCCGATGCACCGGTCGGCGGCGGTGCGGGGCACCAAGCACCATGACCCTCATTGGCCTAGAATACTGACATGCCTACACGAATTCACGAGTTTGCTTGGCCCGATCGGGTTGTCGTTGGCACCATCGGTCTTCCCGGAGCGCGCACGTTTTACCTGCAGGTGCGCGCGGGTGCCCAGCTTGTAAGTATTGTCATGGAGAAGCAGCAGTCTGCTGTGCTCGCGGAGAAGATCGATGAAATTCTCGACGAACTCATGAGCGTCGAAGGCAACCGCTTTAGCGTACCGAGCAGCACTCCCGTCGAACTAGTCGACAATGACCCGCTCGAAGCCGTCCAGGAGCAGTTTCGAACCGGCGCCATGAGCTTAGGCTGGGATCCAAGCACGGCTCAGATCGTCATTGAGGCCTACCCCCTGCCCGCTGAGGATCCCGATGACACCAACGAGGGACCGCATGAGGAACGCACCGATGAGCCCGAAATGCTGCGCGTGCTCATGCCAGTCGGCACAGCCCGCGCCTTCACTATGCGCACCTTCGAGATCGTCAGTGCTGGACGTCCGATCTGCCCACTGTGCGGTTATCCCATTGACCCCGATGGACATACCTGCACCCTTCCAGAGGCCTAATGCCGACCCCTGATCTTCTGACCACCGAGCTGAGCCTCACCGGACGTCTCACGACGGCCTCAAACGCCACTTTTCTGGGCAGTATCGGCGACGTACAAGTCGTCTATAAGCCGATAGCCGGCGAAACTCCGCTGTGGGATTTCCCAGGAGGAACGCTCGCCCACCGAGAAATTGCCGCCTACCTACTATCGGAGGTTCTTGGCTGGGACGTTGTGCCGCACACCTGGCTGCGTGATGGGCCGTTTGGTGAAGGAATGGTGCAACTCTGGCAGGAGCAAGATCCCAACCAAAACGCCGTGGACCTGGTCGCGGCCCGGAACGTGCCACAGACGGGTTGGAAACAAGTTCTGCAAGGACAAGATCAGAACGGAGGGCTAGTTGCCCTCATTCACGAAGACTCGCCAGCGCTGCGACGCATGGCGGTGTTCGACGTTATCGTCAATAATGCCGACCGCAAGGGCGACCACATCCTGGCCATGGCGAAGGGGCAACGGCACGGTGTGGACCACGGACTCACCTTTCACCGTGACCACAAGCTACGCACCGTGCTCTGGGGATGGCAGGGCGAGGCCCTAACCCCCGAGGAAGCTGACGGCATTGACCGTGTCAGCGAAGGCCTGCACGGTGAATTGGGCCGAGATTTGGCAGGATTGCTTAGCGCCGAAGAAATCGCGGCGCTCGCCGAGCGCTGCACCGGGCTGAGCATTGAGGGACATTTCCCGGCTCCTAGTGGTCAGATGCAGGCAGTACCTTGGCCGCTGTTCTGAGCTAATCAGGCTTTCTGGCTTCGCTGCCGGCAATCTCGTGCCGTGGTTCGGACAGGTTCCCCTTCTCAAAGCGCTCTTCGACGGCTCCAACCATACCTACGTGATGATTGGGCCTCGGCTAAGCACCGTGGCAGCGCTGCACCGACCCTATAGCTCCGCACGCCCCTGTCGCATTAAACGATGATGGCTGTCACCGGCAAGTATGCTCGCCAGTGGCAGCCACAAACCACCTGCTTATGCCTTGAGCACGTAGCGCAATGTCTCAACGACCTGGTCCGTGGTTTTGCACCAAGCCTGAGCCTGAGCGTCAACTTCTTTAAGCGGGTGGACGAGGTCTTCGTCGTGAAGAGTTACATAGGGTTTGCCTAGGGCGGCACAGTAGCCGGCATCGAAGGCTGCATTCCATTGCTTGTACATGTCCCCGAAGCGCACCACCACTAAATCGCTCTTTTCGATCAGGGTGCGTGTACGGATTGCATTGACCTTCGAGGACTGGTGATCACGCCAAAACTGGCTGGAGGTCTCGCCCAGGTGATCCCCCGCAGCATCGCTCGCGGGGTGGTCGGTCACCGGTGCGGTAAAGACGATGTCCAGGCCGGCGGCTTCTGCACCGCGCTGGATTTCCTCGCGCCAGTCGGTGTGGATCTCACCGGAAAGATAGACAGAGAAACTCATGGCTGAAGACTCCTAGGTATAAGACGGCGGACCACATTGATCCCTTTAGCCCACCATCCTAATAAGTTGGGGAAGCGATATCACCGTGAGCACGTCATCATCTGACTTCCGATTGCACGTGAACGCTCCAAATTGGAAGTGGAGTCCAAATTTTCTTTCGGTTTCCCCCTGATAGAGCCACGAACTCGGAGCCTCTCCCAGCGACAAACAAATCGAAAGTTATCCCTACTTGGCTCTCTTCAAAAGTACAAAACGCGCCACTGCGCATACCTCAGATCACGGCACTGATCCATCGATTCGATCGAGGCACTCCCCCGTTAGACACCAAGACTCCCACAACATTCTCGCCTCAAACCACTGGTACGCGAAGCATTCGACAGGGGCTCGCCTTCACCCACAGAACCCAATTCGGCTTGGCTTTTGAAGACTGCACCCAGGAGCATGACATCACCGACTTCGAGGCGCTGTGGCGCCATATCCTTGACGAAGCCGCCCCCGAGGCGATCGCCCGAGCACAACGTTCACAGGATGCCATCACAGCTGCACGCTTCGAAGTCGAGCTGGAGCTCAGCGTCTTCACGGAAGAGGACTCACCTTGGCTGCCGAGCGTCTGGCTCACCCCGGTGGGGAAAGACCAATTCCTCGCAGCTCAGGCCGGAGACGACGACCGTTGCTTGATGGTCCTTGCCTTCGGCGACGATGGGGACGTCTATCTCAATGAAATGCTCAATCCAGTCACTGAGATCTTCACTGTCGACGAACCAGAAAATGCCCGCGCCAAGGTCACTGAGTGGGTTTCCGTTTGGATCGAGCGTCTCTGGACCGAACATTTCGACAAAGCGGTTGAAGTCGTGCACGAGGAATGTTGTTGCCACCGCAGCAGCTTCATCAACCAAAGATTTGACAGGTTTGCCGAATGGCTAATGAGCGCATCTTGCCGGAAGCATAGAACTGTCCGAGGAGCTCAAATGGCCGCCATACTGATCCATTTGCTGACCGCAGTTAAATCACACACAACGGATTTCGTGAACGTCAGTTAAAAGCAGCCTGGCCATGCTGCACCAGTGCTGTCAGATTTGTTGACCTTCATGCCTCCAAGCTACTTTAGGTCCTCAAGATCCAGACCTGTACGTAGCTTTCTGCACAAGAAAATTTCCGAAGGCGGGAACTTCTGCCAACTTCAGGAATATCTGCTTCGGGTTGGTCCTCGGGCGACAGTTTCATACGTTGCCCGTGCCTGACTGGTTGAAACGAGACACGGTGATTGCATGGATTGATTTGTGCACCTATTGCTTTCACGCAGGTTCTCGCGGTGTATTCACATGTTTGCAGTAACTTCAACGATAAAGTGACGTCATTTTCTTGAGTAACGGCTCGGTCCCGGCACCCCAACGTCCATGGAACTGCGCAGCCAACTCTGGGCTGTGTAGAGCAGCAAAGCTCCGGTCGTCGAGTTCTTCGTCAGAGTAGTCTGCGGAATGCAGCCAGATCCAGATGTCCCTGCCGCGAGCATTGCGTAGCGCGCCCTCTGTCTGTAGCTGACGCAACGCCAGAATCATACGATCCTCATAGTCAACGCGCAACGCATTGTAATCGTCTTCGCAGAGTTCACTGCCGGTACCGTCGATCATGGCTTGTGTCCCCGATAGTTCCCATATGGCGCTCGTGACACGGCCCGGTGCTGCGTCGCTGGGGTCCACGCCTGAGACCGGCCATTCGGAGGGCAGCCAGGCTATCTGAGACTTTTCTTCTTCGGCCCCGATAAGACCGCCCAACCATTTTGCATCCGTCCCCGTAACAAAGAAGCCGGTAAGGTCTTCAACCATGCCGCAAGCAACGAGTAAGAGATCCGGGTTTTCTTCCGTGAGTAACGTGATGCTTGCTCGGAGAGTGTTCATGATCGCTTCGTCAAGGCAGGTGAAGTCATGCATGCTACAAGCTTATTATTTGCTAGCCGAAGCGCCCAAACTCATGACTCGCACGGTTCTGGCCCACACCAGAAAGTAAACTGCCACGCCGCAGCGGCGTGCTACCCGGGGCTTCTATAGGTTTAGTTGAATCGAGCTGAACGTCACACTGCGAGTTCGACACTGTGCATGGGAACAACGCAAAACTCAGTCGGTATAAGTTTTCTTAGCATCGTTAGTTTGAAGATGCTGGGCAGGTGCTACATCCACCATGACGCACATCGGCCGTACCACTGATATGGCTCGAACCTTCTAGCTCCGAAGTGCGCAGTTACAGAACATAGGCGACGTAACGACCTCAAGCCGGTCAACACGGCATGAGGCGATCACAGCTTGCTCACACTGCTTGACAACGATGAAATCCACTGGCAGAAAATTCCGAATCGACTGCTCTAAAGTCGGCATTCGAACTCCACGAATGCCTCGGCCTCTGAGAAGAAACCGGGGCATCAGTAATCGTGAAAAACTACAAGTTGAGGCGGAACTCCACGACGCTCCGGCAGACCACTACTCTCGACTTGTCAACACCGGCAAGATGCTAGATTAACCTCGCCCTAGTACTTGGTCAGCAGTTCCGCCGGAAGATGGCAAGAATCCTCTGGGAAGCGCGCGAGCCGATCCTGATGCTCCTCGGCGCTTCGCACATAGTTGAGCAGTGGCAGTACCTCAACGGCGATTCGGTCAGCGTCGTCTCTCGCCGCGATGAAAGCACGAGCCTCTTCGAGGTGGGTCAGCTTGTTGGAGTAGACCCCAGTACGATACTTCTGACCGAAGTCTGGTCCCTGTTTGTTGACGCTGTAGGGATCGATGATCTCAAAGAGGTAGTCCGTCAGCTGCTCGACACTAACAACCGTCGGATCGAATCGTGTTCGCACACACTCCGCATACCCGTCGTAGGCGCTGTCGATACGTTGGCTGGTTCCGTTGGCCCTTCCGGCCTCGGTGAACGTCACCCCGGGCAGCGTCGTAACGAAGGCCTGCACGCCCCAGAGACAGCCGCCTGCCAAATAAAGCTCCTCAACCACGCGCTCGGTATCCATATACCGATCCTACGGGTACCCACGCGAGGACTGTTCAATGAGCGACGAAGTTTTCATGAGACTGATCGAGTTCTTTCTGGTAGCGCTTGACCCGCCTTGTGCACTGGTCCCCTCGTTGCGTGGTTGGTCTGAGCTTGAAATGATCGAGGGTGGAGACAGGGATCAATCCGTCCCAGTTCATGTCCAAGCCATGCGCGAATGACAAGTTCGACAGGCATCAATGCAGCGAATGTGGCCGCACGCAGACGGGCGTCGAAGTCGTAGAGCGCGACGACATCGTTGAATCGAGTGCCTTGATAGAAGTCGTCTTGGCGTCCAGATACGGATAGCTTCTGGAACGAATACCAATTGCCACTCGGCCTGCAGTAGTTCACCCTAGGCAGTGTCGAGATGGCAAAGTCGTGATCCACCATATCCATGCCACGGTTCTCAAAAAGTTCTGCTTGTTCGGCAAAAGTCCTATATTCTTTGACATCTTCGTCCACGAAGACCGCCTGACAAAAATGATGACCGGCCCTAGACCCACGGAAGTAGGCGGAACCGGTCTTAGTAAGTCCAGTTTATACGATCCTGAATTCGGCATTTAGCTCAGTTTGATGAGAGTGACTGAATGTATTTATTGATCACGGGCAGGTCAACGGCCAGCGTGTCCCAGACCGCACCGTAGTCGGTGCCCTCGTAGTGATGTGCCAGCCGGTCTCGCATCCGTTTGATCAAAGACCAAGGCACTTCGGGGTGTCGGCCTGTTGTGGCATCGCTCAGACGAGCCACGTTCTCGCCAATCTTGATGATCAGTGACTCTGCCGCTAATCCCGGAACATTATCGGGGTCCCCGCGGTACCACGCTTCGCCGCGCGCCACGAGATTCTGACCGACACCACACAGCCGGATGATCTCCGTCAGAACCGTAGCGTCCCGCGTGTTCATACCGCCACAGCCGTCGCCAATATCTCATGATCGGCACGCAGTCCACCGTCCGTCACCACATCGACCTCGATACCGAGCAACTCGCTTGCTTCGGCGGCGAACGCCGCGACCGTGAGCAAACCGGTACCGGGCGATCGGGTGACCAAGATGTCCAGATCGCTCCCGGGAGTATCCGTTCCGCGAGCCGCGGAACCGAAGACACGAACATTCTCGAAGCCATACCGGCCAGCAAGACTCACAAGTTCGGCGCGGTGCGCCGCGAGCGTTTCACGGGGCAGTGGCCGCGCGGCCGTCCGCAAGCGCTTGAGCATCTGGGTAGAGATATTGCGTTTCCCGGTCTCATAAGCGGCAACATTTGGCTGGGCAACGCCAGACCGCTGAGCCAGCTCTGACTGGCTCAGACCGGCTGCTTCTCGAAGCGCTCGAACTGGATTCACCATAGTCCAATCATATCGCGTGATATGACCCAGTTCACAGCTATCAAACTCTTAGGCGTCAGGGAGAATCGCAGACAATGAGCAAAAGTATTAGCAAGCGGAGAAACAAAAAACGCTCCTCAGACGGGTATCTGGGGAGCGTTTTTCGAGAAGGTTTTAGACGTTGAAGCGGAACTCCACGACGTCGCCGTCCTTCATAATGTATTCCTTGCCTTCGATGCGGGCCTTGCCCGCGGCCTTGGCCGCAGCGACCGAACCGGCCTCGACCAATTCATCGAATCCGAAGACCTCGGCCTTGATGAAGCCACGCTGGAAGTCGGTGTGAATGACACCAGCGGCTTCGGGTGCGGTGGCACCCTTGGGGACGGTCCAGGCGCGAGTTTCCTTCGGGCCAGCAGTCAGGTAGGTCTGCAGACCTAGGGTGTCGAAGCCGACGCGAGCCAGCTTGTCCAGGCCGGACTCGGTGTAACCGGCGTCCTCAAGCATTTCCTCGGCTTCTTCCTCGGTCAGCTCGGCAAGCTCGGATTCGAACTGCGCGTCGAGGAAGATGGCCTCAGCCGGAGCAACGAGAGCGGAGAGCTCCGCCTGCATTTCCTTGTTGGCCAAGCCTTCTTCGTCGGTGTTGAAGACGTAGATGAACGGCTTGGTGGTCATCAGCTGCAGCGGGGCCAACTCATCGATGTCGATGCCTGCGCCCTTGCCCGCGGCATAGAGGGTCTTGCCCTCTTCGAGGACCCTCTGCGCGGCCTTGACCGTCTCGATGAAGGATGCCTCAATCTTCTTGGCCCGCAATTCCTTTTCGAGGCGCGGCAGCTGGTTCTCGATGGTTTGCATATCGGCGAGGATCAGCTCGGTGGCGATCGTCTCGATATCCGAAGCCGGATCAACCTTGCCATCGACGTGAATCACGTCCGGGTCGGAGAACGCGCGGGTCACCTGGCAGATGGCCTCGGCTTCGCGAATGTTGGCCAGGAACTTATTGCCTAGGCCTTCGCCTTCCGAGGCACCCTTGACGATGCCGGCAATGTCCACGAAGGACACGGTTGCCGGCAGGATGCGCTCGGAACCAAAGATTCCGGCAAGCACCTTCAGGCGTGCGTCCGGCAACGGCACGACACCCACATTGGGTTCGATGGTTGCGAACGGGTAGTTTGCCGCGAGAACCTGCGCGCGGGTAAGAGCATTGAACATTGTTGACTTGCCGACATTGGGCAGTCCGACGATTCCGATTGTAAGAGCCACGGAAGTAGAGTCTACCGTCGATCAAGTGTCGGTGCGTCCTGGCATGGTGTAAATCATGAACACAGTTATCTGGTTGGTAGTCATTGCGGCACTGATTATTGGTTTTGCCGCAGGTGTCATCACCTGGTGGTACTTGGGTAGACAAGCCCAAAACGCCAAGGAGTTGGCCGGCGAATCGGACCGTCAGGAGCTGGCGGTGACCTCCAGATTATTGGCCGGGGCGCAGGCCCAAGTTGCCGAACTACGTGAGCGAGTCGATGAACAGCGGCGCCAAGAATCACAGGATCGTTCGGTCATGCAAGCGCTGGCCCCGGTCGCCGAGCAATTGCGCCAGGTACGCACCCAGGTCTCAATCTTGGAACGAGACCGAGTGGAACAATTTGGCCAGCTCAGTGAACAACTGGTGCAGGCCGCGGTGAATGATGCGGAGATTCTGCGGGCTACAGGTTCTTTGGCCGCATCCTTGGGCAATAGTTCGGCCCGCGGCACCTGGGGTGAATTGCAGCTGCGTCGGGTCGTCGAATCCGCAGGTATGCTGCCGCACGTCGACTTTAGTGAGCAGCTACGCACCTCCGAGGGTTTGCGCCCGGACATGGTGGTGCGCTTACCAGGAAATAAGATGATTGTTGTTGATTCCAAGGTGCCTTTGGCTGCCTACCTGCGAGCGCAGGAGCTTGCATCCTCCCATCACCCGGCGACACGAGCACGGGCCAAGGCAGCGTTTAAGGATCATGCCAAGGCGCTACGTTCCCACGTTGATGCGTTGGCCTCAAAAGCTTATTGGGAGTCAGTTGCAGGCAGTCCCGAGTTAGTTGTGTGTTTCCTACCCGCCGAATCTTTCCTTGCCGATGCGCTGGAGGCAGATGCAGCGCTGTTAGACCATGCGTTCTCAAAGAACGTTGCACTGGCCTCCCCCGCAACCTTACTGGCGATGCTCAAGGGGCTGGCCTTTGCCTGGCGACAGGATTTGCTGACGGAGAACGCGCGGGAACTCTTTGTGCAATCCCGCGAGCTATATGAGCGTCTGGGCACTATGGGCACACACGTCACCAAGCTCGGTGCCTCGCTTCGCGGCAGCGTAGAGAAGTACAACGCGTTTGTGGGAACGCTAGAAGCCCGAGTACTGCCCAGTGCCAGACGTATTCGTGATCTGGATCCGGGACTTGGGCAGCAGCTCGACCCGGCGGCTGCCTTGCATGCGCTACCCATGCTAGAAGTTTCTCCGCGTGGGCTCAGCGCCAGCGAGTTGCTCGAGGGCATGGATCCGCCGGTGTTTGAACTAGTTGATGAGGTTGCTCCTACCCAGCTACCGGGGTCCAGCGATCGACCAACCAGCCAAGAGGCCTAGACATCAAGCAATCAAAAAGACTCAGGCCGTGATGCACATTCGTTTGTGCATCACGGCCTGAGTCTTTTGTGTGCCGCAGTTCCCTAGGTGGAATAGCTCACATGATAAAAAATTAGCTGCTGATATCGGAGACCGACCTGCGGCCACCCAACCCGCGGGAGGTGTCGCCATCTTCCTTCATCTTTGCGCGGATCTCCTTGGGCAGTGAGAAGAGGATGTCTTCCTGCGCCGTGGTGACTTCCTCAACATCGGCGTAGCCGTAGTCGGCTAGCAGTGACAGCACGTCACGTACCAGGATCTCTGGCACCGAGGCACCGGATGTGACTCCCACGCTTGCCACGCCCTCAAACCAGGACTCGTCAACCTCCGAGGCATAGTCAACGCGGTAGGCAGCCTTGGCGCCGTACTCCAGTGCTACCTCTACTAGGCGTACCGAGTTTGAGGAGTTGGAAGAGCCGACGACGATGACCAGTTCGCTTTGCGGGGCGATGGCCTTGATGGCCGCCTGACGGTTGGTTGTTGCATAGCAAATATCATCGCTGGGTGGATCTTGCAGCTTGGGGAAACGCTTGCGCAGGCGGCGCACCGTCTCCATGGTTTCATCCACCGAAAGCGTTGTCTGTGAAAGCCAGATGAGCTTATCCGGGTTCTTCACCTGAACGGTATCGGCCTCGTCCGGGTTATTCACGATGGTTGTGACCTCCGGTGCTTCACCGTAGGTGCCTTCAACCTCTTCATGGCCTTCGTGCCCCACGAGCAGGATTTCGTAGTCTTCGCGGGCGAAGCGCACCGCTTCCTTGTGAACCTTTGTCACCAGCGGGCAGGTCGCATCGATGGTGCGCAAGCCACGGTCCTCGGCGGACTTCACCACAGCTGGAGAGACTCCGTGGGCGGAGAAGACCACGAGTTCACCTTCTGGAACTTCTTCATTTTCTTCAACGAAGATGGCGCCGCGTGCTTCAAGGGTGGAGACCACGTGAAGGTTGTGCACGATCTGTTTACGCACATAGACGGGAGCGCCGTAGTGTTCAAGCGCCTTTTCCACGGCTATCACCGCGCGGTCTACACCTGCACAATAACCACGCGGGGCGGCAAGAAGAACCTTGCGTTCGCCGGTGACGGGAGCCGCTGCAGCAATCTCTGCTGGGGTACGACGGGTACGCGGAATTGAGGGCATCGGAAGGGAGACCGGAACGGTGGAACTGGTAGCCATGTATCAAGTCTACGTTCGAGGGCAAATTGCTGCTTGCTAATTGGCCACGGGCGTAGCTGCGGCGGTGTCGAGTACCTGGTTTTCGCGCCGCCAAAGCCAGGTGCCTAGTCCCGCAAGGAATACTACGACTCCGCCAATAATCAGCGTGTTGCTGATGGATTGCACTTCACCGCGTACGCCCTGAGCCAGTTGGGTGATCAATAGATCTGTGAGTTCGGACTCCTGCGGCTGGATTCCGGAAAGTTTCGCGGCAAAGTAGATCACCACTGCCCCAAGAACCACCGCACTGCCCCCCAGAGCGATGAGGGTTTTGCCACGGAATCCACGCGGGGCAACGAATATTGCCGCCATCGTCAGGACTCCTGCAGCCACAATGAACCAGCCCCAGGCCCCGGCTAGACCCAGCCAGCGGTTGGCATCCGGTGCCGAGAGTGTTTGTTCATCGGGCCAGTTGGTATCAACCAATACTTGAGGCATCGAAATTGTTGCGGGAAGCAACGCACCAAGCATTGAGCCACCAAGCGAGGAGTACAGGGTTCCGTAGGCGCTACTAAGTAGCGGTGCTAAATCCAGTTTGATTGTTGCCTGATGAGTATTTTCTGCTTTGGCTGTAGCTAATTCTTCAATATAGTCGCGGCGGGTATTTTCAATAGTGGTGCCCCATGCGGTAGCGAATGTTGCATCACCGAGCAGCGCACTGGAGCTTGTGGCAATCGCTTGTTCCAGAATGCCGCTCAGCGCCGACGGAATAGGCACTGGAATGCTTTCGGTAATCTGGGTGGTGAGCTGGGTACTGAGCACCTGTGGAAGAATTTCACGCAATTGATCATGTGTAGCAAGCGGGCCCAAGATGCGTTGTAGAGGTTCGGGGGTATTGATCAGCTGATCAGCGGTGCGAGCCCCGAGGCCAACGCCTGCGGCGAGTACCGCGAGAATTGCCAGCAGCAGTGCTAAGAATTTTCTAGCTACGGTGGGCATGTATTGCTCCAGACTCGCGGTGTTGCACGTAGTTGAACGGGCTATTTGTCTCATCGTACTGATATGAATGTGTTTGGTGTATTTTCAAAACCGGATGTCACAACCGGCATCAAGGGGAAGGCAACCACGTAGTGGAGCAAGAACAAGTTGGACAGACCTCATTGCCGCGCACCGCTGCGGCAACTAGCCCGGAGAATCCGTGGCCGCTTCGCGTGCTCTCAGAAAAGCTCAAGGCACACATAGAGAATTCCCCCGAGTCTTGGGTGGAAGGACAGCTACTCGAAGCCAATGTACGCAATGGGCATGCCTATCTGACGATGCGTGATGTTGATGTCGATTATTCGTTCTCCGTCACGGTCTGGGCTTCGGTGATGCGTTCTCTAGACAGTGCACCAGAAGTTGGCTCACGCGTCGTGGCACGGGTGAAGCCAAGCTTCTATGCAAAGACCGGGCGGCTCTCCTTGAACGCCTATGATCTGCGTCCCGTGGGTCTTGGGGATCTACTGGCGCGGCTTGAACGCCTTCGTCGGGCACTTTTTGATGAAGGCCTTTTTGATGTAGCGCTCAAAAAGCAGCTTCCTTTACTTCCAAACCGCATTGGTCTGATCACGGGCCGAGATTCGGACGCGGAGAAGGACGTGGTGCGCAATGCGTCGTTGCGTTGGCCCGCGGTGCGCTTTGATATTCGCAATACTGCCGTGCAGGGAGTGAACGCCGTTGGTGAAATCATTGCCGCATTACGTGAGCTGGATGCCAATCCCGAGATTGATGTGATCATCATTGCCCGCGGTGGTGGTGCTCTGGAGGATCTTTTGCCCTTCAGCTCCGAGGATTTGGTGCGTGCGGTTGCGGCCTGTGGCACACCTGTGGTTTCTGCCATTGGGCACGAGGCGGATCGTCCCATTCTTGATGATGTTGCAGACCTACGTGCCTCGACACCAACGGATGCCGCAAAGCGAGTTGTCCCCGATGTGAATGAAGAACTTGCCGGTATTGCGCAGGTGCGGCACCGATTGGATCGGGCTGTGCGGGGAAACCTCGAGCGTGAATCGCAGAAAATTGCCTCCTTGCGGGCACGCCCTGTGCTTTCCAACCCACATTCGATGGTGCAGCTACGCAGGGAAGACCTCATGCGTCTGGCTCAACGCAGCACCTATTCGATGCGTGCGTCGTTGGTGCGGGCCACCGATTCGATCTCGCACCTACGTGCCCAGATTCGGGCACTATCCCCCCAGCAGACCCTTGACCGTGGCTACTCGGTGCTGCAGCTTGCCGACGGGCAGGTTGTCCGCGACGCAACTCAGGCACCGGTAGGAACAGACGTTTCGGTGCGCTTGGCGCAGGGCCGACTCACCGCCACCATTACTTCAAGCCAGCAACCAGAAGAAGGAAACACATTATGAGCATGCAGGCTAACAACGCAGATGTTGCACAGCTAAGTTACGAGCAGGCCCGCGAAGAATTGGTAGCAGTTGTCTCTCAACTTGAGGCAGGAGCTGCAACGCTCGAGCAGTCCTTGGCCCTGTGGGAGCGCGGCGAGGCCTTGGCCGCCCGCTGTGAGTCATGGTTACAGGGAGCTGCAGCGCGATTAGATGCCGTACGCCCAACACCGGGTTCAGCAGAATCGGATCAGTGAGAATCTTTTCTCATACAGCAATGGTCTGCCAGGATCCGAAATGGATATTGGCAGATCAT
Organism: Arthrobacter sp. MYb227; assembly: GCF_002975435.1. Lineage (GTDB taxonomy): Bacteria > Actinomycetota > Actinomycetes > Actinomycetales > Micrococcaceae > Paeniglutamicibacter. Next base: position 337,486 of record NZ_PCPT01000001.1, read on the forward strand.
TGCTTTGTGCACAGACGGGCTTGGCGCACAAGAACCGAAGGCTAGGAATTTTGTAGTCGCTGCTTTTGCTCCTCGACGTCAAATTCGGCGGCCGGCCACTGCGGATCAATCTTTTCTAGTGCTTCACGCAGCAGGGTCGCGACTGCGAGGCGCGCATACCATTTCTTATTGGCCGGGATGATGTGCCAACCGGCAGCCTCGGTACTAGTTTCATCAATGGCGCTCTGGTACGCGCTCATATAGTCGCCCCACAATTCACGCTCGTCGATATCCCCTGGACTGAACTTCCAGTACTTATCCGGACGGTCAAGACGTTCGGCAAGCCGCGCACGCTGTTCATCCTTGGAAATATGCAGCATCACCTTGATGATCGTTGTGTCTTCGGCGATCAGACGGGCTTCAAACTCGTTGATCGCTTTATAACGGCGCAGAATTTCTTGCTCATCGGCGAAACCCCTGACCTTGTGAATCAGCACATCTTCGTAGTGTGAGCGGTCAAAAACTCCGATGAATCCGGGTTCCGGAAGCTCCTTTTCAATGCGCCAGAGAAAATCGTGGGATTTTTCCTCATCCGTGGGTGCCTTGAATGCGTGGTGTTGCACGCCCTGAGGGTCCACGAGTCCCACCACATGGCGGACAATTCCACCCTTGCCTGCGGTGTCCATGGCTTGGAGTACCAAAAGGATCCGTGGTGTGGCTCCCGCGCGTGATGCAGCGAAGAGACGTTCTTGACGTTCATCGAGGACCTGCCCGATTGCCTGCAGATCGTTCTTTGCGCTTTCTTTATCGCCCTCGTAACCCGGGGTTGATTCCGGATCGATCTTGGATAGATCAAGATTTTTTGGTGCCCGCAAGAGCTCGTGGGCCGGTGCGCTCAACGGAAGAATACGTGCCAGTGTTTGCTGCTTCTTACTCATCAGACCGCCTTTGGAGATGGGAAGTGTTGATGAAAGCGTACGACACTAGGTAGCTCTGGTGGTCTCTTTGGCACGATCTTCGCAATTTACTGCAATTCATGTTGCCACAGCGAATTATTAGGTGTTAACGCGCTAGGGGGGGCAGCTACCTGACCCAATTGGTCGGGTAGCTGCCCCCCTAGCAGCAAGAAATCAATTCCCGAAGGCTAGACCGAAATCTTGCCTTCCCGAATGGTTTCGAGGAATTCGGCAATGCGGCCCACCGCATCTTCGAGATCACGAACAGCGGGAAGTGTGACCAGACGGAAATGATCCGGTGCTATCCAGTTAAAGGCCGTGCCCTGGGTGATCAGCATTTTCTGGCTCTTGAGCAGTTCCAGCGCGAACGCCTCGTCGGAATGAATCGGATAAACTTCCGGATCTAGCTTGGGGAACAGATACATGGCGCCCTTGGCCTGTTGTACCGAAACACCGGGAATATCGTTGAGCAGTTTATAGGCGACATCGCGTTGTTCCTTGAGGCGCCCACCGGGCAGGATCAGGTCGTTGATCGACTGGTAACCGCCCAACGCCGTCTGGATAGCGTGTTGTGCAGGAACGTTAGCGCACAGACGCATATTAGTCAGCAGGTTAATGCCCTCGATGTAATCGGTGGCCAAAGATTTGGGGCCGGAGATCGCCATCCAGCCCGAACGGAACCCACACACACGGTACGCCTTGGACAACCCCGAGAAGGTAAGTACCAAGACGTCATCGCACAGCGATGCGGTATTGATGTGGGTTGCCTCGTCATAGAGGATCTTCTCGTAGATCTCATCCGAGAAAACGACTAGCTTGTGCTTGCGTGCCAGCTCCAAAATCCCCTCGAGCGTTTCCTTGGGGTAGACGGCACCTGTTGGATTATTGGGGTTGATGATCACGATGCCCTTGGTGCGGTCGGTGATCTTTGCTTCCATGTCCTCAAGGTCCGGCAGCCAGCCTTCTTCTTCGACGTTGAGGTAGTGCACCGGGGTGCCACCGGCCAGCGAAACCGAGGCGGTCCACAGCGGGTAGTCCGGCGCCGGGATCAGTACCTCATCGCCGTTGTTCAGCAGTGCGTTCAAACTCAGGGTGATAAGTTCCGAGACACCATTGCCCAGATAGACATCATCGACGCCGATGGTCTGGATGCCTCGGGTTTGGTAGTACTGCGAAACTGCGGTGCGGGCGGAGAAGATTCCGCGGGAGTCCGAGTAGCCCTGCGCGTTGGGAAGGTTGCGCATGATATCGACAAGGATTGCATCGGGGGCTTCAAATCCGAAGGGTGCGGGGTTGCCAATATTGAGTTTCAGGATCCGCTGCCCCTCGGCCTCCATACGTCCGGCGTGTTCGAGCAGCGGTCCGCGAATGTCGTAAAGGACGTTGTGAAGTTTCGTGGACTGCTTAAAATCTGACATTCTCTTACTTTCTCATAAGCGTTAGGCCGGTTCCTGATTTGTGATCAAGACGACTAGTTTGCTAGGTCATAGAGTGAAATCTTCGGCACTCTTCGCCCCCAAACGCTGCCGGGTCTTGCGTCTGGCCCTACCTAGCCGAGGGCGATCACTTATTTTCCGACGAGGTTTCTTTCCAAGAGCCAATCCGCCGCCGCTATTTCAACGGGCAAAGAATCTTGTCCTGTCACAGCACGATTGAGTTCAATAAGATCGTCTTGTTTCAGCGCATGACTGACCTTGTTGATTGCGTCAATGGCGTCCTGCCCCAATTCGTTCGTGGTGATCAGCGGTAGCAGGGTTTGTGGGCTGAACAATCCTTCCGAATCTTGCAACCTCACCAGCCCGTTATCAACAATTGCCGCGCTTTCCGAGGTAATACCAAGGACCTGCACTCGATTGGTAATCAACTCCTGCACCGGGGCCTTATCGTTTGGCGTCACGGGCAACACTCGTGCGGGGATACAGGAATAGGTTGTTTCAAGTTCGGCACTAAGGCTTGCCGAGAACTCCTCGGGAACACCAAATTCAAGGTCTGAGCAATATTCCGGAAGTTGAGCGAGATTATTTATGTTCTTCGCTGCGCTGATGCTCGCTGTAGTGATCAGCACACCATCCCGATGTGCTTCGGTGGAATCTAAGAGTGCGAGCTCACCTATTTTCAGTGAGCGCAAGGCCTTGAGCGTTTGATCCGCTGTGAGGTTCTTATCCCGCCCGGTAGCTGTTCCTGCACTCTGAGAGCTTTGCGGCGAAAGCCCGGTGGCCGGCGGTGTGTGGGAATCTTGTTTATTCTCGGGAGTTTTTTCCAACTCTTCTAACAGGCTCGTGGAACCGGCCACAACAATATCGGCTTTACCAGCGATGACTTCTGCCACCGGGTTGGCATTGGCCTCACCGAGTTTTGCCTTGACGCCTACGGATTCGAGCATCTGCTGATAAAGCGTGGCAACTGCAGTTGAGGTTGCATCGTCGGCATGGGCCAGGACCAGCTGACGTTCGGTCGCGCTTTGGGTTGCTTGAACTTGCGGTTGAGAGGTACAGGCGCTGAGCGTCAGTGAAGTAATTGCCATTGCCATCACACTAATCCCCAGCGGACGGCTAAATTTTTTGCGGCCAAGGGACTTAGCGCCACGCTTGGGTGCTGGAAACCGGGTGGAGCGTTGTGTATTCACTGTGCCACCGTGTTCGAGATACCGTGAAGTTCGGCCATCACCGGATGTTCCTCGACGTAAGCCAGATACATTGCAAGTGCCTCGTCAACCCGATCCGTGCGGTTTAGCGTAGAGATTTCGTCAATTGGGAACCAGGCTGCTTCGCTGGTAGTTCCCTCCGCTTCAAAGGCTAGTTCGCCGCCGGTGATCGTTGCGGCATAGATCACGGCTACCGTCTGCAGGGGACGTTGTGTGGCGCCAAAGCGCTTATGGGCGGGAATCAGCCCCGAGGAGACATCCAACAATGAGTCGATGCGTACCGTGTAACCAGTTTCCTCGGTAACCTCACGCATCGCGCCATCGGTAATTGATTCGCCGAGGTCCACTCCCCCACCCGGTAGCGTCCAGCGCGGCACGAAATCGGCCTGGCGATCACGCATATCCCAGAGGGCCAGCAGCATCTGCCCCTCACGAACAACAACACAATAGGCGGCAAGTCGGGTCTCAAAGTCAGCTAGAGCCGCGCTTGGGGGGTTAGTCATGATCCTAGTTTAGGACGTGAGTTGGTCGCTTCGAGTTTCGCCCGTGTCAAAGTCGGCGGATCTGTGATGGAATATCTGCATGCCCATTTCCCATTCCATGCAGTTTCCGGCCGAACTTGACGATGTTGATCGTCGAATTATTCAGGAACTAGTCAATGACGCGCGCATTAGCAACGCCATGTTGGCACAGCGCACAGGTATTGCTCCTTCCACTGCCTTACTGCGCACGCGTTCATTGGTTGAGCGTGGTGTATTGACCGGATACCACGCAGAGGTGAGCTTGCCTGCCGTGGGGCGAAGCGTCCAAGCACTGATTTCCGTACGTTTGCGTGTGCATGACCGGGTAGAGATTGACAGATTCACCCAGCGGATGCCGATGCAGCCCGAAGTTCTCTCAATGTTCCATGTTTCCGGGGCTACCGATTATCTGTTACACATCGCCGTAAGCTCCACAGAGGCACTACGTGACTGGGTGCTCGATAACTTGGCCACCGATGAATCTGTGGGACACACGGAGACCACCCTAGTGTTCGGACACCACAAGGGGCACGGTGGACCGGTCCCCGAAGAACCACTGTCCTAGGCTTAAAACACTTCGTGATCGGCCCGGTCAACTAGTTCTTCCGCGACCCGTAACCGCGCCTCGGCAGCTTCGACCCAGCTAGGGTCGGCGCTGCGTGCACCGGCAATCAGTGTCAATGCCACCGCGCCCGAACGTGCCCAGAGAGCCACCGGGTCAATTGCGCGTTCAAAGACTTCACCGAAATTTTCAAGCGCTTTTACCGCGCTTTGGTTCTTCTCCCCAATGGTCGGCAAGATGGCCAAGTGCCCCAAGAAACAGGCAAGATCATCTACTCGGTAGCCCGGACCTAATGAGTCAAGATCTAACAGGGCGCTGATCTTTCCGTCCTTCAACAGGATATTTGCCACGTAGAAATCACCGTGGGTGGGGACAAGTCCACCGCGATCGCTGGAAGCTAGCAGAACCTGTAGGCGTTTGTGAAGCGCCCCAATGCGCTCGCTGTGCCGCGGTAACGCCAGAGTTGCCGCTCGTACGTACCGGTCCAAGCCATCGCTCCACGCCGGACGGGGTGGTAATTCCATGATTGATTCTGGCAGCTCATCAAGCAATGCAATGAATTGTTCCGGGGTCGGGATACCGGGTGTTGGCTTGCGCGTTTCAATGACCGCGGTTGGCAAGTGGTTGTTTTCGGCTGCACGGCGCAGAAGAACGCTCAAACCTTCACCCGGGGCCTGGGTCAGCGCAACGATCCCGGGCAGGACAGGGCTTCTTGGCTCGGGGTTCAAGACGCTCGGGACAGGAATATTGCTACTGTCCATGAGCCGATGGCGAGCTAATAGAGCTTCACTGGCCTCGGCGCGACCAACCTTTAAGAAAACATTTCGTTCTACCTGTAGCGGGCCACGGCTCACGAAGGTTGCCCGCATGACGGCTCGGCGCAGCGGCCGGTAAGCGACCGTTGAAAGTTGTTTTAGAATTTCACCGTGACCCCAATATTTGCTCACGCTGGGACCATCCATAGCCGTAGCCAAGGCCGGGAGCATCGGGTCAAAGGGATGAATCCAGCCGCTGACGGTGACCGGCTCATTCGTTTCAACGTTAGTCAACTCATCAACTGAAGTTGTTTTCGGGTGCGGCTGACTTGGAAGATGTGGATATATCTGCACCGCGGCCGTGTGCGCAGAAGAGATCTTTTCTGTGCTTAGTCCTAGCTCGGTAAATCCTGTGCCAGCTGGCATTCGATACAGCGCACTTATTCCAGCTCCGGGGCGATGCTGTAGACGGATCCGATGTTCCTCATAATTCCACGGCCCTGTCGCTGCATGGCCGCCAAGTAGCGTGACTAGGCGTGGAATTGCTGGTAACAAAGCGACCAGCGCAGCTGCGTCCCGATGCGTCAATGATTCATGGGATGCGTGCTGGCTGGCCGTTGACATTGTTTATGGTCTCTATGTGATATCGCGTCCGGAAGCGTCAGTCATAGGTTCTGTTCTAGGCGCGACGGCGCTGCATGACATCGTCAAGGTTCATCCGATTGGCATCGCGAGCAACACGATCCGCTTTGGATTTAGCCGTTGAAGTCTCTGCGATCACAGCGTCTGCTTCAATAATTTCCGGTACAGCCGGTGCTGAATTCGCGACGGTACTAGTGGACTTGGCACCGATAGACTTTTCTACACCTTCAGAAATACTGGTGGTTTCGGGGGGCTGCGCCGCGGCTTCTACGGCCTTGGCCAGCTGCTTGCTAGCTTCCTGTGCACGAAGAGTTGCATTAGTCGATGCCTTGAGCACCGCGGCAGGTTCGATTGCCTCCGGGGTCGGGCGTTGCACAGCATTTTTCATGACATATTGCGGCAGTGGCACTTCAGTGGGTTCCCAGGCAGCAGGACGCTGGATTGGTGACCCCTTGGCAGCGATGCGCAAGGCCTCGGCACGAAGTTCTTCAACCGTCAATCTAGGTGCACGCTTATTGGAATTTGGTTGAGCATCGAAAACTGCTGTCTGTTTCTTTGGGGACTGTGTAACGGGCTCGACGACTGTTTCCATCGCAAGTTTGCGAGTTGATTCCATGCGCGCTAACAATTTGGCGCGGCGTGCACGCACAGCGATGACGCGCAGTGCGGCAAAGCTCCCCACTCCCACTAGCAGACCGATCAGTGGCACCCAACCGGAGAAAACACCAGCCAGGGCGAGGACTCCACCAATGACCAAGGTAAGCACCGATAGGCAGCCCAAAAGTGCTATTGCCACTCGGTCATAGTAAATGCGCAAGGGAACCTGTCCCTTGGCGCTAGACGCGACTGAAGCCTTGGGTGCTGCCGGTGCCATGCTGCTCCTTCGTCGGTGGACGTTTACTACTTGAGGCAAAGATGAAAGTGCAGGAACATACCGACTTCATTTCGCATGTGGCTTCACTAATTTGCGCACATGCCGCGAGGTACCGAAATGCGGTAGCGTGCGGCACATATGAATTTTGGAACGTCCACGTCAAACAACATTAAGCAGGTAAAGCCCCGCGGTGGCGCATTCGACTCGGTGTGTCCGGGAATACTCACGATATTTTTGTGGTTTAGCGGCCTTTTTAGCTACCTGCTGAATTTTGTTACCGATTACCTCGAAATTTTGCACTCTACCCTTCTTGTTGCCAGCGGCGTTCCTGCCACCGGTTTAGTAGCCCCTCTGGAACTTCCTCGGCTGTCAATGCAAAGGTCCGGTGATCGGCCCAAGCGCCATTAATGTGCAAATAGTCTTTGCGCAATCCTTCATCACGGAACCCCAGTTTTTCTGCAACGCGCAGGCTCGGAGAATTTTCTGGTCTGATATTAATTTCGATCCGATGCAAACCCAAAACATTGAAACAGTGGTCGGTGGCCATTGCCACAGCTTCGGGAACAATACCTCGACCAGCATGTCCCGCATCGACCCAATAGCCAATTGAAGCACTTCTGGCTGCGCCCCACATGATTGAGGAGACGGTTAATTGGCCAACGATGGGTGGGCGTTTGGCATACGGGCTGGGCATGGTGATGGCCCACGGTAGACACTGTCCGTTTCGGGCTGCACGGTTTTGTCCATTGACCATTGCAACGAAGCTTGCCGGATATCCGGTGCCATCGGGAACCGTCGCATCCCACGGTGCCAACCAACTGGCGTTGGCCGCACGCAGGGCATTCCACTCGGCCTTGTCACGCGCGCGCATGGGACGCAAGATCAGGTGTGGTCCATGGACTGTGGCAGGCCAATGACGATCAAATTCGGACATACATCAATCCTAGTCATTGCCGATGCCTCACGCAGGCCATCGATAGTATCTGAAGTCCTCGTCCTACACTAAGAGTTATGGATAAGAGGTCAGCGCCGAGAACGAGCGACGAAACCAACCTTGTTGCACTCGAGGCACACAAGGACACGACTCGCGATCAGCTCCGGGCAAAACGCCGTCAGCTTGGCGCAACCGAACGCCAACGGCAGGCCGCTGCACTGGCAAGACACCTAGTCCCTTGGCTCGACGTAAACGCTCCACGCAAAACCCTCACATGTTTTCTCTCGTATGGGGCAGAACCACCCACTGGGGAACTACTCGATACGCTGCATGTTGGCGGTTATAGAATTTATGTTCCGGTCTGTGAACCCGCCCGGCAACTTTCTTGGGTTCGCTGGTATCCGGGTGTTGAAATGGAACGTAGCGCTGTTGCACCCATTAACGAACCAGTCGGTGAACGTTATGGTGTCGAGCTGATGGGCGAAATTGACGTGGTGCTAGTTCCTGCCCAGGCAGTTGATGAGGCAGGAGACCGCTTGGGACAAGGTGGCGGGTATTACGACAGGTTTATTTCGGCAATGAACGAACGTGCCGGCTCCGGCGCCATCACTCAAGGCCCCAAATTGCTCAGTATGGTTTTCGAACACGAGTTCATGAGTGCTGGTTCCTTCCCGGTAGAAGAATTTGATCAGCGGGTGGATGCCGTAGTCACGGCGTTGGGCGTGCGTAACCTCACCGATTGACCGGCCGGGTGTGCGATAGAATTAGATACGGACGCGGTATCCATCTCCCCGTCCTGACCCCACCTCCGCAGGATCAATCGGTACACGCTTGTTGTGCCAGGCTCGGCCGCGGGAGAACTTTGATCATCTTGCGAAAGGATCATGATGCCTACTTATGTTTACGCCTGCAAAGACTGTGGCCACGCGATGGAGGTAGTCCAGTCCTTCAGCGATGAAGCGCTAACCATCTGCCCCGAATGCCAGGGGGAACTACGTAAGAAGTTCAATAGTGTTGGAGTTGTCTTCAAGGGATCCGGCTTCTACCGCAACGATTCACGATCTTCGGGCAGTTCAAGTGTTCCTGCCTCGAACACTTCATCCGCATAGCATCGCCACCCCTCAGCTGGCGCGTCATTGCTCTTCTTCGCACAGCTTGAGGTCACCTAAGAATTTGATATAGATGTACACCAAAGCCATGGGCGCGAACCACTGAGGTCTGTGCCCATGGCTTGCTTAATGCATGTTTACCATGCATCGACGTAACGAATTAGGCGACTCGGGGCGCAGCAAAGCGCTTCGCAAGGCACCAAGCGCCAGGCCAGGGGTTCGTGGAACAAAAACTCGGGAACCGGGGCGCAGTCCACGTGAAATATTCGCCAAGTACCGCAGGATTCTAGCCGCAGGCATTGCCATGCTCACCGTCGCGGTGTCCTTAGCCGCGCTGGCACCCAAACGTGAAGAAACTCTCCCGGTTCTTGTTGCCGGGCGCGATCTACCGGCTGGCACATTATTGAGTGCCGAAGATTTGCGTGTTGTACGAGCTTCTGTGGCGTTATTGCCAGCAGCAGGGTTTGGTACGACGGTCCCGGTCGAGGGATCACGTCTGGCAATCCCTCTCTTGGCCGGAACACCACTGCTTGAGACGATGATCATTGGGCCCGGGCTACTTGCCGGAACACCATCTGGCACCGTTGCTGTACCGCTACGCCTCAATGACGCATCGACGTCCACGCTATTACAGTCGGGGCAGCATGTAAATGTTGTGCTTACCGAGGGTAATGGTTTTGAGTCCAAAGTGGTCTCACGGGTTTTGGCTCGTTCGGCAACGATCCTGTGGACGGCGGTGCCAACAGACCCCGGGCAGGGAGCTGCTTGGGGTTCTTCGGGCACCTCAGAAGAAGCGGGGTTGATTGTTGTTGCAGCCCCACCCGAGGTTGCCGAATCCCTTGCAACGGGTGCACAGCGAGGCAAGCTTTCGGTGGTCCTGGTGAACTAGGTCCTAATCCCAATGTGGGGGGCGTTGAGATTTCATCCACTCCCCCAAATCGTCCACGCCATCGCCCCAGCGCCGTGGATCATCCTCGGCCGCGCGTTCGGAGAATATCGGCTCGGTCCCCTGCGCCGCCGTGCGAGCGGGCTTATCCGTGGCATCAGGTGAACCGGTGGGCGTGGCCGTGGAATCCTTTGCCGCATCGGTAGTCACCGGCTGATCACCGAGCTGTACGTTCTTCGGATCGGGCCGACCTGCCCCGTGCGGCAGCTCAAAGACACCCAAAAGCACAGATTCGCTAACCTGTTGCGGCTGCGCAGTAACCCGCCGCGGCTTTTTACGCCCGGGCTGCTGTTGTTGCTCCATGCTGCTTCATCCTGCTTCATCCTGCTTCAAGTATTCAATCCAGTGATCCGTGGGCCAGCTAGCCCCCTTTCCGGTTCACTCAGCGTCTCCGGGAGGGCTAGCTACAATTTAGGACCCGTTCGATCCGTTTCCGCCCGAGGCATGGGCGAGGTTCGCCACCGGTGGGATGGCAAATACTGGCTCACTCTCGGCGCTCTCGGAGCCTGAACGAGCTTCCGAACCGGGAGCGGCTGGGGCTTCTTCGTTAAGTCCCAAGTAGCCAGCCAGGGTGTTTGCCACGGCCGCAGGATCGGAGAAGACATCGATCGTCCATAGTGGAACGTAGCGCCAGCCTAAGGATTCGAAGAGCTGCGGACGCAGACGGCTTCGTTCGCGCACCGAGAACTTACGATAGTTTTCGGTACCGTCATACACAACGGCTAGCGGTGTAGCGGTTCCAGAACCCGTGACATCGAGCGCATGGGCAGCGATATCAAGAACGCCCCGGTAATGCTGGGTTACGAAAGACCCATGCTCTTCAAGCCTGCCCATCAGGTCGGTGACCAAGGGGTCTTGTAAGGGTGTGGTAGTCGCGATCATTCCCGAATCGCCACCCAGAACCCGCCCAACAAGCTCTAGGAAACGGCGTGCCCCATAACGCATGCGGGCCAGATCCATATCCTGGGGGCGCAAGGCAGAAACCAACGTCATCGAGGTACGCGCCCGGGTTACTGCATTGACGAAGAGTTCGTCACCGCCGGGTTGTGAGAGCGCACCAAAATCGTGCACGATTTTCCCATGCGTGGTGCGCCCGTAGCCCAGTGCCAAAATGATTGCGTCTCGTTGCAGATCCGCAAGCTTATCGATGCTTGTCACCAAGAAGCGTTCGTGCGAGGCACGGAAGTATTTGATGGCCCAGGGGTGGTTCGGAAGCTGAACGCGGATTCCTTCGGCAATCGCCGATGCATGAGTGCGGTTTCCTGCAACTACCGCCAAGGTTTCGGTAGGACGCTGCGCAAGGTGTGCAAAGACCAAATCTACAACGCGCCGCACCTCGGCAACAGTGGTTTCCACTGATTCGCCATTCATCCCCAAGGTACCGGTGCCATCGGCTACGTACTCGGCACGCAACGCCGAAGAACCTGCACCAAGGGATCGGGCAGCTGGCAGGCGGGACAGTGAATCCGCATAGAAATCGTGTGAAAGCGATGCAGTAAGTCCCTCATCGATCCCACGATAAGCAGTGCTCAGGCGCACCATCGGCAGGATCTTGGACAATGCCGACATGGCCGAGATCGGTGCCGCCTCAACCCTCGTATGTGCCGTGGGATCAACGGAGACCTCAAAGGGATTTGGTCCACCCATCATTGAATCACCAAAGGCGATGATCTGGGCGGAACGAGAGATCGAGCCAAGCACCGAACGCAGCGACAGAGAATCGGCATCCAACAGGATTACCGCATCAAACTTCATTCCCGCCGGAACCGTCGCCGGTACCAGCAACGGGGAACCGACCCAGATGGGGCACAACGAGTTCACTAGCGCATCGCCCAAGGACATCAACGCCGGAATATTCGGGTCTTGTTCCTTGAGCATGGCGCGCAGCTCGCGTGATGCGGCACGATGGTCGGCAAGCGCTGCCTTCCAGGCCTTGGCCAGGGCCCAACGTAAGCGTGAAGCACCTGAGGCAACATGAGCGGAGTCGGTAATCCGGTATTCGGCCTCGAGCCTGCGCAATTTGGCGCCATCGTTCATCGCTAGGAAGTCATCCCCGGAGATCATCGCATCCAGCGCAGACTGCCACCAGGCAAGTTCGAGTTCCGCACCGACGACGTCAGGATCAATGTTGCGGGCGCGGAAATCGGCAATGAGCTCACCGAGTCCTTGCTCTTTGAGCTGCTCGGAAATCAGGGTGCGTTCGGGCAACTGATCTAGTTCGCTCTTGTGCTCGATCAGCGCATCGATGCGTTCAAGCAGTTTTGTCACCGGCTCGTCACGCAATTGATCGGCAACAGTTGATGGGAGCAGCGAGGCGAGCTTATCGATGCGTGCCCCGGCATCCTGGTAACCGGCATTGACGTCCAGCAATCCCGCCGGCACCATGGGATGGCGCTGACTGGTTGCATGCTGACGCCAGGCCAGGTGTTGTACCTGTACCGCTTCGAGTGCAGATTGCAGATCCGCAACATGCATGCCAGGACGCACATAATCCTTGGCAACCTTGCGCAAGCGTGAACGAGTCATCGAACTCATTTCGATACCGCGCTCCCGACGCCATGCCGATGAGGCGGTGGCGGAGATCAAATCTTCGACGGGACGGTCAAAAATATCTGATTCGAACTTATCAAGTGAGCCACGCACGGCGACCAATAGGTCAAGCTGTTCGCCCCACTTATTGTAGGAATCGGCAAGCCGGATCTCGGAGTGGTCGGCAACCTTGAGCATGTGCTCACGCAGGATCGGTAGATCCCGAGATAGGCCATCGACAAGATCAATTGCCGTATCGGTATCGCGCTTGTTGCGCAGCCGTGCACCAAACCAGGGGCTTTGCGTTGCCGCACTAATGAAAGACCCAAGTTCCGCGGCACGAACCAGCTGTGCCGTGGTTGCCTCGCGATCGGTGATCGAGTCAAGAACCGAACGCTTCAGTCGCACCGTGGTGGCAGGGGCCTGGTCAAGAGAGGTAAGCCGGGCAAGTTCCTGCATCGCGTCGTACGGAGAGCAGCCCCACCGCTGACGTGTTGAATGCAGCGAGCGCACGTGGTCAAGAAGCGCATGACGATGTTCGCGCAGCTTTGCATGAAGTTGGCCCAGCTGTGGCTCGGTGGCACGCTCATTACGCAGGATCGAACGCGTGAGCAGTTCACGCAATGCCGCCGGGTCTTCCTCAGGGGAAAGCAGCAGGGCCGTGCCCGCCAAATCTAGTTCAGCAAATTTGGCAACAAATTCCTCGGCGCTTGAGCGGCGTTCGGCAATGACCAGCACGCGTTTACCGGCTGCGGCAAGTATTGCCGCGGTGTTCAGTGCTGTTTGGGTTTGCCCCGAACCGGCAGGTGCGCTCACCGCTACCGAGGCACCGGCCTCCACTAGGTCAAGGACGCGCTGCTGAGATTCATCGGCATCCAAGAGCAATAGCTCATCCTGGGGATCCCGATCATCGCTGGTGCGTTCGGGGATCTGCGGGGTTGAGAGTTTCTTTGGTTCTTGCCCGTTCTGTGCGCTCTGCCGCTCTTCGGCGGCAAGCAGTGCATCAAGCACCGGATGTGTGAGATCTAAGGTGCCCGGATCAGCCGGATCGGCAAGGTCGGCGAAAGTTGAAATCAATAGTTGGTGAGCGATGATCACCCCACCGGTATCCGCTACCTGAGAACGCAGGGCGTCCATGCCGCGGGTCGGGTCAAAACGTGCGATCGAGTAGGCTGCGGCATTGATCGCCGCAACATCAATCTCGAGGTTGAATTGGCGTTTGAAATAGCGCAGCAGGGCCGGAGAGAATTCGGCGCGGCCCATCAACTGAATTTCATAGTCATCTTGGTCATCGCGTGCGGATAGGACGATGCGCCCGAGCATAATGGGGGCATTGAAAAGTTCGTTGCGGCCCTCGTGGGCAGCACGCCAGTTAGCAATCCCGGCAGATAGGTATCCAACATCGATGCCACGTTCGTCCCAAAGTTCACGGATTTTTGTCCGCAGTGCCTCGGCCGTACGGCGGGCAACCTCGTATTGGTCCGAATCACGTAGCAGCGTGGAGAGTCGGGTGCGGCGCCCAGCTAGGAACTGGGCCAGGCCTGAAGGATGCGCATGAGTGATGTCGATGCTATTTGACGCCGAAGGGGCGAAGCGCAGCAGCGTATCGGTTCCGACACCGGGTCCCAATGATTCAACCCATGTGGAGACCATTTCATCCGTATGTTGCTGGTGCTCTGACACCGTCGCTACCGTCCCTTCCCTCAAACCGAATGCCGCGGCACGTGTTGGGCGCATTGCCACAACGTGTACATCCGGCCCTTACTAACGTAGTGCAAAAAGACATCGCGATGCCGAACCAAAACACGTTGTTGCGTAGCTTCTTAGGCTCGTGTACGCATCATCGCTGGTGGGGATCGGTCGCTAGTGAATCGGCGATCCACTGTTGGCTTAAACACTGTAGGGGGAAGTAGCCGCGCTGATGCGACTTCTCCCCCCCTACAGTTCTGTGCAACGCGGCTAACCGCGCGCCGGGATTACTCCCATTCGATGGTTCCCGGTGGCTTGGACGTTACATCCAGTACCACGCGGTTGACCCCGTCGACCTCATTGGTAATGCGGTTGGAGATCTTTGCCAGCAGGTCGTACGGCAGGCGTGACCAATCGGCAGTCATCGCATCTTCCGAGGAGACCGGGCGCAGCACGATCGGGTGACCGTAGGTACGGCCATCACCCTGCACACCCACGGAGCGTACATCCGCGAGCAGGACTACCGGCATCTGCCAGACTTCTTCATCCAGGCCGGCTGCGGTCAGCTCGGCGCGAGCAATCGCGTCTGCCTTGCGCAGCAGCGCCAGACGTTCCTCGTTGACCGCACCGATGATGCGGATGCCTAGGCCGGGGCCCGGGAAGGGCTGACGCATGACGATCTCGTGCGGCAAACCAAGCTGCTTGCCCACGGCACGAACCTCATCCTTGAAGAGCTCCCGCAGCGGCTCAACCAGTTCGAAGTCTAGGTCTTCGGGTAGCCCGCCGACGTTGTGGTGGCTCTTGATGTTTGCTGCTCCCTCGCCACCTCCGGATTCGACGACGTCCGGGTACAAGGTCCCCTGGACCAGGAACTTCACCGGTTCGCCGGAGTCGGCTGCCTCGGCGAGGATCGCGGTTTCGGCCGCCTCGAACGCACGAATGAATTCGCGGCCAATGATCTTGCGCTTGGTTTCCGGATCCGTCACGCCGTCCAGAGCGGTCAGGAAGCGTTCGCGCTCGTCGGCAATGTAGAGCTTGGCTCCGGTTGCGGCAACGAAGTCCTTTTCGACCTGTTCCGCTTCGCCTTCGCGCAGCAGACCGTGGTTGACGAAGACACAGGTGAGCTGATCTCCAATGGCGCGCTGCACGAGTGCTGCGGCCACTGCCGAGTCGACGCCACCGGAGAGGCCACAGATGGCTCGTCCGGTGCCAACCTGGGCACGGATCTTTTCGACCTGGTCATCAAGGATGTTCGCGGCGGTCCACGAGGGGGAAAGGCCTGCACCGTTGTACAGGAAGTTCTTCAAAACGTCCTGGCCGTGCTCGGAATGCTTGACCTCTGGGTGCCACTGCACGCCATAGAGGCGCTTGGCCTCGTTGGCGAACGCGGCTACCGGGGCGCCGGCGGTAGTTGCCAGTACCTCGAAGCCCTCGGGAGCCTGGGCGACGGAGTCGCCGTGGCTCATCCAAACGTTCTGGGTTTCCGGGATGCCGGCCAGGATGGAGCGTGCCGCTCCGGTGGCTGTGGCATCGGTTGCGCCGTATTCGCGCAATCCGGTTTCGGCTACAACGCCACCCAGGGCGTTGGCCATGGCTTGGAAGCCATAGCAGATACCCAGAACCGGGACATCTGCTTCAAATAGGTCGGCACCGACACTCGGGGCACCTTCGGCGTAAACGCTTGAGGGGCCTCCTGAGAGGATGATTGCCGCCGGGTTCTTGGCGAGAATCTGTTCGGTGGTGTAGGTATGCGGGACGATCTCCGAATACACGTTGGCTTCGCGTACACGCCGAGCAATCAGCTGTGCGTACTGGGCCCCGTAATCGACGACCAGAACCGGCTTTTGCTCTGGGGTGCTGGGAGTGTTGGTCACGCTCATTAGCTTAGCCGTACGGTGCGCTCGCCCGCACCTTGAATCGGCTAAGCGTGACGCATACTACTTAGCCTGAGCACTAATGGGTGGTTCTCAGGCGTTTATGAAGCTGGCACGAATAGGTTTGGGGATCATGGTGACCTTGGGAGTGAGGTCGATATGGGTGTAGCTATCGTCGATGCAGGCGCGCCAGTATTCAAGATGTTTCACATCGATCCAGTGCGTTGAGTCGGTGATCGCGATACCGCCCGCATTTTGGATACTGAACCAATACAAGTAGTCGACACCGTCGAGGTGCTCGTGAAAGATGGTTTCGACGAGCATATTCTCCCCGTCAAGGGTTTGGAGTACCGCATCCATGTTCTGGTTCAAAAATTCCAGCCATTGCCCAACCTTTGACATGGCACCTGGTCGGACACGAAAACGGCTAAGTTCTATATTCATGCTTTCAGCCTAGGCAACGTCCTTGTCGAAAGATCGATCAGTGACTTCGGGACAAGAGTTTCTTGAAGCACACAATTGCTGCTGATGGCCACACGACGAAGGTCCGCACACCGGATGGAACAGTGTGCGGACCTTCGCAAGATATACCGTGATGCTTGGGTGTCGGTGTCTAGTAGCGCTTGGCTGCCTGCGGGTGCGAGGCAAGTTCACGCTCGACTTCAACGTGGACCTTCTTCTCCATGAAGAAGGACAGCAGCGGGACAACGCCGCCCAGCGCGATGGTGATGAAGCGGCTAAAGGGCCAGCGCATCAGGGACCAGAGACGGAAATCTGCAAGCAGGTAAACCACGTACATCCAGCCGTGCACGATCAGGATCATCAGCGAGATGTTGATGCCACCGGTGATATCCGCGCGGTTGACAAAACTGACCGCGTTAGAAGTTCCATCAAGCAAGGTGCCCCCGATGAAGAGTTCCAGATGCCAGAAGTACTTGATGATCATTTCAGCACAGAGCAGCAGGAGCATCACACCGGTTGCGTAGGCAAGCACCTTGTAGAAGTTTGAGGCGCTACGGATCTGGGCCGGGGTGCCGGCAAAGCGGCGCACTTTAGGTGTGGATGATTGCTCGGTCACTTCTGGTCCTTCGTGTCTTTGGTTTCAATAGGTGTTGAGGTGCTTTGGGTGCGTTGCGCCGGGTCTGCCCCTGGTGCACCGGCCATGTTTTGGTAGACGGCGACCGGGTCTAATCCGGCGGCGATTGCCGCCGCATCGGCAATATCTTCCTGTTGGCGACGGTAGTCATCTGACACCAAGCGATACCACAGGAATACTGCAAATCCGGCGAAGACAACCCATTCGATGCCGTAGAAGATATTGAGCCAGTTGATCTGGCGTTCCTGCGGCTGCGGGCCCACATCAACTTGGATCAGCCCTGTGGCTTCGGCAGATCGATCCATCTGGTTTTCACCGGTGACCGGTCCGGCCACGAGGAATCCACTGTAGGAAGGAACATCCCAAATATTGATCAGTTCGGCTACCGACAATGAGTCAAAGACGATGCCATCACCCGTTCGTGTTTTGGGCGCCTCGGTAGGCAATAGACGCCCGGTGAGCTGCAGGGTTCCGGTGGGAGCCGGTGCCGGGTCGCTTTCATCGGGTTGCCAGCCACGTACCACAGGGATGGTGTTGTTGTCCGGAGCGCCATCAACTTCGAAGGGTGCGACTACCCAGTAGCCCTTCTCACCGCCTTCGAGCCGGTTACTGATCAGGATCTGTTTTCCGGGTAGGAAATGCCCGGTGGCCTCGACCATTTGGTCGGCCATTTTAGCCATCAGAACTTCTGTGGGCTTGAAATGAGAGGTGAGAGCCACGGGATTTTCGGTGGTGGTCACCGGCGGTGGGGCGTCTGTGGCGGAGCGGTTAAACTGCCACTGGCTAAGCAGGACAAAGCCCGTGGCGACCACTAGGGCACCGAGCAGGGACAGAATCCAACGAGGTTTAAGGGCAGTTTTCAGCACTATACAACCGTACGTCGATTCGGCAGCTAAGAGCGAATGGAACTAATCTTCTGTCTCATTCGTTCACGCGAGATTGGCCACATGCTGTGCCGCTACCCCGCCGTACCACGAGCTATTTTGGACGCTAAACCGTTGAAAAATCGATTGTTGAGTTGATAAGTTCGGCAATAACTTCGGCATCATGGGCGCGCCGTAGCGAGGTTCTAAAGGAATCCTTAGACAGCGATCTAGCTAGGGCCGCAAGCATATTCAGATGTGCGGAATAGCTGGTTGCCGGTGTTGCCAGTAGCAGTACCACCTGGGCTGCGCCATCTACAGCCCCAAAATCAATGCCCTTACCGAAGGCTACAACACCCACGGCAATACTTGTTTGAGTCGTTGTTTCGGAGCGAGCATGAGCAATGCCGATGCCGCCGGGAAGTCCCGTGGCTAGCTGATGTTCGCGCCTGTCGACCTCGGTCAAGAACTTTTCAAGGTTCTCAATACGACTTGCCGCATACAGTTTTTCGGCAAGCACTCCCACCGCTGCCTCACGATGTGGCACGTTAAGTTCCAACACCACAAGATCCGCGCTGGCCACTGGTTCAGTGTTCTGAGCGGGAGCATGCTGTAGGGGGGTTTGCATTGTTGTTTGCATCAATTCGGGGAAGCGTGGTTTGGCGGTCGGGGGGGCGCTAGTGGCTCTGTTTTGTAGCGTACAGGAGCCTTGCGCTATGGCGCAGGCTTTATTAGCGCACAAAGTATAAGTGGTGGAGCTACGCAAAAGGCGACCGATTTCAGTAAATTGTTGATCACAAGATGCTGAAACACGGTCGCCTTCGACGGTGTTGCAAAAAAACTAATACATTAGTCCGCTTCGTAGGGTGAAACTACCACGTCCACGCGCTGGAATTCCTTCAAATCCGAGTAGCCGGTGGTGGCCATCGAGCGGCGCAGTGCGCCAACTAGGTTTGAGGTTCCGTTGGTGTGGTGCGAAGGACCGTAGAGCAGCTGCTCCAGTGGTGCGACGGTGCCAACCTTGACCCGATCGCCACGCGGGTTGTTCTCGTGGGTGGCTTCCATGCCCCAGTGCCAGCCAGCACCAGGCGCTTCTGCGGCGCGCGCCAGTGCGGTACCGAGCATTACTGCGTCGGCGCCCATGGCGATGGCCTTGACGATGTCTCCGCTGGTGCCCAGTCCGCCGTCGGCGATCACGTGGACGTAACGGCCGCCGGATTCATCCAGGTAGTCGCGGCGTGCTGCTGCAACGTTGGAGATGGCGGTGGCCATCGGTGCATGGATGCCCAGCGCCCGACGGGTGGTGCCAGAGGCACCGCCACCGAAGCCCACGAGCACACCTGCGGCGCCGGTGCGCATCAGGTGCAGGGCCGGGGTGTAGCCCGCGGCGCCGCCTACGATGACCGGAACGTCGAGTTCGTAGATGAACTGCTTGAGGTTCAGCGGTTCATGGTTCTTGGAGACGTGCTCTGCGGAGACGGTGGTGCCGCGGATGACAAATACGTCAACGCCGGCCTCAACAACCGTCTTGTAGTGTTCCTGGGTGCGTTGCGGGGTCAGTGACCCTGCAACGGTTACACCCGATTCACGGATCTCGGCAAGACGCGCGGTGATCAGCTCGGGCTGGATCGGTGCTGCGTAGAGTTCCTGCAATCGTTTGGTGATTGCCGGGTCAAAGTGGCCGCCATCGGCCGACTTCAGTGCCGCGATTTCTTCGAGCACCTTGGTCGGGTCCTCGTAGCGGGTCCACAGACCCTCAAGGTTTAGAACGCCTAGGCCACCGAGCTTGCCAAGGGCAATTGCTGTTGCCGGGGACATGACCGAGTCCATGGGGGCACCAAGGATCGGGGTCTCGAAGGAGTATGCGTCAATCTGCCACTTGACCGAGACATCATGTGGGTCACGGGTGCGACGGTTAGGAACAATCGCCACATCATCAAGGGAGTACGCCTGGGCTGCACGCTTGGAGCGGCCGATTTCAATCTCATAAGTCACCGAACCAGCCTACCAGCTACGATGCGAGCGGCGGGGGCTTGCAGCTACCCGCGCAGCTTCCCCGCCCACAACAGCATCTGTAGTCCGTGCTATTTCCCTAGCTGCTCTAGCGTTGCGCTAAGTGCAGTCGCGGCGGCGTGTTCACCCTGAGCGATGATTTCTAGTTGATCGGCAAGTGTAGCGAAATGTGCCGAACGCTCTTCCACATCGATCTCAGGGTCGATCAAATCGGTGAAGACGATCCAGTCCTGGGCTAGGTGTGAGTAATCTGCTACGTGTGTTTCCAGCGCGCGGAGACCCGGAAGCGTTGCCGCCTCGGTGAGGAAGTCTGCGTACTGACCACGTAATGCACCGATTCCGCCAAAACGGGTATCGGTGAGGAAACCCAAAATTTGGTTGAGCCCGGATTCTAGGCGCGTTGGATCCTCAAAGATTCTGGTCCAGCCCTTGCGTGTGGTGGTGTCGCGGAGGCGCTCGGCCCAGTTGTTCATCCCTGCAATGCCGAAGTTTTTCGCGAAGTGGGTAGGGATTCCTTCAAGTTCGCTGGTGCCCAACATACGTGAAGTCATCTGGTCTATCGCTTCGCGAGCCGCCTTGGCCAGCGCCGAGGCCGATGGCCCGGTACTGGTGGGGATCCAGGCTTGCCAGTGCTTATCGCGCTTGCGTTGAGCACGTGCGAAGGCAAGGTCTGAAGGTGAGATTGGGGTCAGCGATCCCGAGCCGTCGTCGATAAGCAGGTCATCTCCGTGCTCTCCCACCACCACCAGGTCGATGGCATCGGATTCTTCAATGGCTTCGGCATCAACCCACGGCAACGCTGCAACGGAGGCGCGGACCACCACGGCACGGCCTGCGTCCAATCCGGCATCCAGATATTCGGCGGCAAGTCGGGCACTGCCGGTGGTGCGTTCGTTGACCTTGGCACCGCAGCGTGTCAGCAGGTTTGCCGTGTACGGTTCGGGGTGCGCACGGGTGACGATTGTCGCAGTGGTGACAGAGTCATATTCGAAGGTGAAGATCATGAATCCGATGCCACCTGCCAGCCCAGCGAGCATTGCTTCGGAAATTGGTTCACCGGTGATCGGGTGGGTAACTCCGGCTTGTGTGAGTACCCGGTGCCAGAGTGCTGCGTCGTATTGGATGACATTTTCTGGTGCTGGGTATTCTGGCAGCTCTGCTTCTTCCGCGGCAGCCGCTGCCTCTGCGGCTTCTAGCGCATTGGCCGGACGCTCCGGCTTGGCCGCAAGAATGTGCTTGCGTGCGGTCGTATAGCTCTCACCGGTACGAGCCATGCGGTCTCGGGTGAGTTTCTTTAGGTTTTTTGGCTGAGCCATTGAAGTGTTGTCCTTATTTACGTGCGCGGGGGTGCGGGGGTTTCCCGCTCATCTGAAGGGGCAACGCCATCTGAACATTCTACGCGGCTCACCAGGTCCCACGTACGCACCTATGTAGCGCTCGCTAGCGGCCGTGATCAGCCATAATCTGCAGGCAGGGGGGTGCTGGTGCCAAGCGATTTTTCCGCGCTTTTCGGGGGTCAGCACGACCCCGCGTGGATGGTCTGACAGTGGCGAAATTGGTCGATTTCTGGTTGCCATCGGCCCAAAATACGCACGGGCTAGAAAGCCGGTTGCTGAAATATCATTCGCCGCTGGATACCACGGGAAATAAGTCCGTATTCCGCCAGATGGGCGGCTCTTGGGGACTACGCGGGCATGGTACTTTGCAGGGCGCTGTCGCTCCGAGTACCGAAGCAAGCATTGATCTTTAGCCGGTCCTGCTCAGTGGCCTGAAGCTGAGCCTGCTCATCGACGGAGATACCGCTCCACGGCCCTTTATCCCGAAACAGATCAATCTTTACGACGACGGAAAATTCTCTTCCGACAAACTCACCAAGAACTACATGATTAATGACATCAATAATGCTGGTGCCGATTCCAAAAGTGGAAGCACGCTCAAGCCATTCATCCGTTTCTAAGCAGAGGCTTCGCCCCAGCTTTTGAAGGGAATGAGCTCACAGCCGGGCATGATCGTAACTCAGGGGGCGCTCCCCCACCTTTGCACGGCTAGGCGAGTTCGAACATCTAATCCGGTTTAACCGCAACGATCAGCCGTGGCGTTATCAGATCAGCAGCGATCGCTTCGAAGACATGTTTCATGCGCAGCTCAGGTCGATCGCCCAACACAATCGGGATATCAAGTGGTCCCGGTCTACCCGCTTGCATGCGGGTGGCGAGTGCGAGTGCTTCGTGGCGACGATCAATATTTTGTGAAACGTCAAAGCCTGCCCCGATGAGGTGGTCAATATATGCCTCACCGCTTTCCACATGGGATGTATCTGCTGAGTCTGCCCAAGGAAGTGGATAAGTCAGCTCGTTGCTACCCATCAGATCGTAAATTCCCAGCGATCCGCCACGACGCAATACCCTGAAAATTTCTGTGAACACCGCACGTTTCTCCCCAAGATTCATACCAACATGCATCAGCACCGCTGTATCAAACGATTCTGCGGCTAGGCCGGTGTGTTGCGCGGGGTGTCTGAGCATGGTGATTGAACCGCCCATCCCACAGGCGTTATCCAGTTCGTTTGCAAGATCCACAAATTCGGAAGTGATATCCACTCCCGTGACCACGGCCCCTTGGGAGGCAAAGTATCGGGCGGGTCCGCCCAGTCCACTTCCGACATCCAGCACCCTAGTTCCCAAACCAATGTGCAGCTTCAGGGCAACGAATTGTGTTGCCTCTCGGCCACCAATATGGAAGTGATCGGCTTCGCCTAGATCACTTGCCTTGAGGACTTCGGGTTCGTGTCCTTCAGCGCGCAATGCTGTATGAACGCGTTCACGCAGCATGCCGGTGCTATAACGCTTAATCGTTTCCTCGGTCTCGCTCACTTTGGTTCCCCCTTTAGGAGACCAGACGGGCGTGGCTTCCGGTGGAAACAACATGGGTACACCCATCCATTTTGAACTTCATCTTAGGCCGTGCATGCCGCTGCGTCGGCGTTCGTTCGTGACTGTTTTCTAGCGGATCGGCACTCGCCGGTGAGAACTTGCCAAAGTGACAGAAATTTGATCTTGCTTCCCGGATTTGATGGGTTCATACTTGCCCCGTGGCCACTCGGGTATTGAACACTATGAACCAAATACTGCCGGAACTTCGCTATGAACCCACAAGCAAGTGGATTCGAGCGTTTAGCCGGGGCATCGCCGTGCTTGATACGCGGGAAGCGGTCTTGATTTGGGAGCCTATGCGCATCACTCCCATCTATGCGGTTCCAGCCTCCGATGTGCTGGTACCACTTGCGCAGTCTTCGGCACGGCCGCAGCAAATAGATACTCCTCGGATGCTTTTCCCAGATGATGCATTCCTCTTGCATTCAGCCACCGGCATGATCTTGGACGTCCTTGTTGCCGGTCAGGTGCTTGAAGGTGCCGCATTTAAGTTTGCGGATCCCGAACTTGCAGATTATATTGAGTTCGACTTTCACGCGATTGACTGGTTTGAGGAAGAAGAGCGACTCTTTGCCCACGCCAGAGATGCTTTTCACAGAATCGATGTTCGTTCAAGTAGCCGACATGTGAGGGTTGAATTCAATGGTGTGCTGTTCGCCGAGACACGCACCCCGGAGATACTCTTCGAAACGATGCTTCCGGCCAGATACTACTTGCCGCACGATTCGGTGATGTGGGAGCACTTGCAGCCAACCACTTCGAGTAGCATGTGCCCCTACAAGGGACGCGCAAACTATTGGAAGGCGCAGGATGCTACCCAAACCGAAGTTGCTTGGAGCTACGCCGAGCCGGTACGCGGGTTGGAGCGGTTATCTGGACTCGTGTGCTTTTACAACGAACGAGTAGATCTAATCATTGATGGAATCTTAGCTCCACGACCACGGTCACCTTTCGATTAGTGAATCACCGGGCGCTTTAGATCGCTAATCACTCCAGCGCTTTAGCGGGCTACCCGCAATCGGCGCTCGTAGCGATGTTCGAGCAGGGGCGGATCGAAGCGAGAATCTTCTTTGGTGTTAGGCGTAGGTTTCCAACCATTTCGCTCATAAAGTGCGCTGGCTCTCTCATTGCCTTCAGCCACCCACAAATATGCGCGTTCATAGCCAAGCTCATGTAGTTCAGCGGTGGCTGATGCAAGTATCTGGCTACCAAACCCGCGTCCCCACACTTCGGGAAGCACATTCAATGCATAGAGTTCGCCGATGCAGGTGCCCTCGGTGTCGCGAGGCTTACCAAAATGGCTGAAGCCAATTACTCGTCCGTGCGTCTCCAGGACCAAAGGGTGCGCAACAATGTCTTGATCTACAAGAGTACGTTCCCAACGTTTGGTGATCGTCTCGACGTCCATGGAGGCAAGGAAAGCCTCCTCAAGTATTCCGTTGTAGCCTGCCTGCCATGCTTCCACCAGCACCTGGGCTATCGACCGGGCATCCTCATAAACGGCACGGCGGATCACCGTGCTAGGTATCCTGCGCGGAAGGTACGGCTTCGAGATGATCTAACTGTCGTTCACTTCGCGGGGCCTCCAAGATCAATGTGCCTGTGCCAAAACTAGATTGATATCAGGCAAGAGACCCATAAACATTTCTAGGCCTCCGGCCATGAAAAAGATGAATGATGCAATAGCCACAGCACCAAGGACGATCGCGACAACAAGTACCTTACGTTCGGAAGTCATAGTTTCAATCTTAGTGTTCCCTGAGCGCTTCTTTCTGCGGGCAGGTTCCCACCGACAGTAACCTTGCCCACGACTGTCAACGTCGTGGTGGCCTTTTGGATGATGGCGGTGAAATGCCAATGGCTCCCCACGCCCACCCGAGTATTCGGGAGGCATGAGGAGCCATTGGTCAGAGCCCTATGAGGTTTAGCGTGAACGGTAGTTCGGGGCCTCGACGGTCATCATGATGTCGTGCGGGTGCGATTCTTTCAGGCCAGCTGCGGTGATGCGAACAAACTTGCCACGCTTCTTCAGTTCGGCAATGTTCTGGCCACCGACATAGAACATGGTCTGGCGCAGGCCGCCAACCAACTGGTGGGACACCGCCGAAAGCGGGCCACGGTATGGAACCTGGCCTTCGATGCCTTCCGGGATGAGCTTCTCGTTGGACGGAACATCCGACTGGAAGTAGCGGTCCTTGGAGTAGGAGGTATTTTTGCCACGAGTTTCCATGGCCCCGAGTGAACCCATGCCACGGTAGGCCTTGAACTGCTTGCCGTTCATGAAGACTAGGTCACCGGGCGATTCTGCGGTACCTGCAAGCAGGGATCCGAGCATTACCGAGTCGGCACCGGCCACCAGTGCCTTGCCAATGTCGCCCGAGTGCTGCAGACCGCCATCGGCGATCACCGGAACACCTGCGGGGATAGCAGCCTTGGCTGCCTCGTAGATGGCGGTAACCTGCGGGACACCGACGCCAGCAACAATGCGAGTGGTGCAGATGGAGCCCGGGCCTACGCCAACCTTGATGGCGTCGGCACCTGCGTCGATCAATGCCTGGGCGCCCTCGCGGGTTGCTGCCTGGCCACCGATGACATCCACGTGTGCTGCCGCCGGATCCTTCTTCAGGCGGGCAATCATATCCAGCACGCCCTGGGAGTGACCGTTTGCTGTGTCAACGACAAGTACATCTACACCGGCATCGATCAGGTTCATGGCGCGGTCATAGCCTTCGCCGAAGAATCCAACCGCTGCGCCAACGCGCAACCGGCCGTCTTCGTCCTTGGTGGCCAGCGGGTACTGCTCGGCCTTGTCGAAGTCCTTGACGGTGATCAGGCCCTGCAGGATGCCATTGTCATCGACAAGTGGAAGCTTCTCGATGCGGTGCTTGCCCAGCAAATTGATGACCTCGTCGCGCGGCACCCCGACCTTGGCGGTGATCAGCGGCATCGCTGTCATCACCTCGTAGACCTTGGTGGTCATGAAGGTTTCGCGCGGAACAAAGCGGGTATCGCGGTTGGTAATGATACCCAGCAGCTTGCGGTTCTCATCGACTACCGGAAGTCCGGAAACGCGGTAGTGCGCACACAAATCGTCCCAGTCTGCAAGCGTTGCGCCGGGGTGAACGGTCACCGGATCGGTGATCATGCCCGATTCGCTGCGCTTGACTTGGTCAACCTGCTTGGCCTGATCTTCAATTGACAAGTTGCGGTGGATGATGCCGATGCCGCCCTGACGTGCCAAGGAGATGGCCATCGGGGCTTCGGTAACCGTATCCATTGCAGCGGAAAGCAACGGGATATTGATGTTGATGCGCTTGGTCAGGCGCGTGGTTGTATCCGCCTCGGAAGGAATCACATCCGTTGGGCCAGGAAGCAGCAAAACATCATCGTAGGTGAGGCCTTCAAAGGCAAATGGATTGAACTCAGTCACGGTGGACCTTTCACGCCGGTGCGGGGATTGATTACATCCTAGAACGCTTCTGATGCAAGCGACATTCCCCGGGGCATAGGTGTGGCCAACGCAACGTTTATTGAGCCGAAATTTGGGTGACCTCTTACGTCCCTCAAATTCCCTCTCCCACCAGATAGTCTCAAGCATTTGCCCCTTTTGAGGAGAATTTGGTGAGTGCACCTAATGCCGCGGGGTTCGTTTCTTTATGCCAAGTCGTTTGTTTATGCGCTCGGCGAGCGCCACGATTTCATCTGGAATAAACATCCAGACTAAGAAACTGATCGAAGCGATCCACACAAGGATCGTCGGTAAGTTGATTAGTACAAATCCAATCAGCCCCCGCCGATTATCAATTTCGACGGGTATCAGTCGTTCCGGATCCGCAGGGTCTTTGACAACCTGAATCTCTTGGCCTGTTTCCCTCAAGAGTTCCCAGCGCAACCCGTATTCGAGTTCGTAGACTTTAATTCCGAGCCGTACTTTAGCGTTATTACCCCGCCCTCCAATTTCTAGCATGACTGTGGTGAGCACGGGTTCGCTGCGAACCAGATACCTGTCTCGAGAAAGTTCAGCGGTATTTGCTGCACCAAATATGAATGCCAGCACTGTCACCGCAATCAATAAGATTCCTAACAGGGTGCCGCGGATCCGGATATTCGTTTCGGCAAGGTTCGACCAGGTACCCGCGATCTGATGCTTCTTTTGTTCCAAGGCCGCATCGGTATTCTCGAGCGCGGCAGAGAATGCATATCGCGCTTGGTCATTTGTTTGTTCCAGGGGCGCACTTTCGATGGCAGGTTGTCGATTTGGCATCTTCGGTCGAGGCAGTAGTCGGTGGCCCATGACGACAGTGAATCCCGCAATCATCAAGCCCATCATGGAGCCGATGATGATCGTGTCTACCGGGTCATGATCCCAGTCTTGGCCTGGTGCCACAGCCAAATATCGTGTGGAGTCAGCTGGATCTTGTACGACAGAAATTTGTGTACCTGCGGGGAATGTAAATCCGGTGCTGCACGATGTATTTGCGGTGATGGTTTGGCCGTGCAGGTCAATGTCCATCAGGCAAGCAGAATAGTCCTCAAGAAGCAGCGTCCCTTGCGCTATTTCTTGCGACTTGATCAGTTCGAAGTCTCTTTGATCAATAGCGATGCTTCCGGCGGTGAATGCTGCGGCAATGATCAGTACGAGCAGTCCCATGGCCCCGCAGATCCGCCAGCGTCGAGTGTGGGCAAGAAGCCTTCGTTTGCTTCTGCTGCGTGCGAGCAGCTCGGTTGGCGGAACAATGAGCTTACGCTGGCACCAGCTCAGGATAGCGAGCAACAATCGGCCAAGCTTTGTGCTTCCAAACTCACCATAGGGTCGCGAATCGTCTTGTTCGTACCTACCCATGGTTTGGGATGCGGTGTTTGTGAGAAACTCGGGAATGCAGGGGCCCGCGAAAAGTCATTGGTTTCTTCGTTGCCTTCCCTTGGTGCGGAACTGATGAAACCTCTAATCCGCTCTTGACCCTCTAGAAAAGACTACGATACCGTCTAAGGTTTTTTATCGGCCATCAAAAAGTTATGTGTGGCAGTCCCTTGGTCTCGGAACTTTCCAGGTGTTCTGGCCTTGGTCGGATTGTGAAACAAACTTTATTGCAAGGAGGGGTTAAGCGATGCGAGAAAACGCCGCTCAAATTCGGCTGCCGCACTTCGGGCAAATACCCCGGTGAGGTGGGATTCGTCCATATAAACGAGGACGTTTCCAATGACTGGTTTGCAGATACCATCGGGACACAGTACCTCGCTCATATCCATTGTCGAAAAGTTCTCGCCCAGACTGCCGCTTTCATCCAACTCGAGCAGCGGGGAATCGGTGGCGAGCAGGTCTTCGACTGAGGCCTGGCACTCGGGGGCTTCGGATCCAAACCGGTCAACACATTCTGGTGGCGGATTAACAAAGCGCGGGGTGTCTCGCAGAGCGACCACAGGTATCCCTGCGTCAAGGAAGGGCCGCACGCCTTGTTCATAGCCGGGAACAATATGTTCTTGTGCCGCGGGAGTGTTTCCGTCTTCGTCTTCGCCAAGCACGCTAAATGACCCAAGGGTGATCACGGCATCGGGGCTATGTTCGAGGACGTATTCAGATGCCGCGGTATTGAACGCTGCGCATTCTTCCCCCCTAGTTTCAGAAGGTCCCCCGAATCTGCAAGAGGGTTTGGTCAGCAGTATCCAGCGCCAGCCTTGCTTGGTGGCCATGACATCCACGGCACCGCTCCAGTGCTGGGCGTGTGAGTCGCCAACCAGCACGATGGTTTTGCTTGCTTGTGGGTTACCACCTTGTTGGCAGTTTTCCATACTGTCCTGCTCCGGGGCCCATTCTCCTGAGCAGTCTTCACCGTAGTTTGACCATTGTTCATCGAGTTTGCTGGTCAAGGGAATCATTACCGCATTAGGGTTTGCCTCGTCGGTGAATCCGGGCAGGAGAATTTCCGCTCCGGGATTATCGTAGGGCTGCTGTGCTGCTGCGCGGCGTTCTTCGGCGCTTACCTGGTATTCCCAGCCGCTAAGTGGCACCATCACCACTGCGATCAATGCTGCGATGCCCCAACCCACACGCCGGCGCTTGGCCGAAAGCCAAGTCCATGAACGCATGGGAGATTCAATGATGCGGGTGGTTGCCCATGCCAACAACAATGAAATCAGCATCAATCCAAGCCCCTCCCCTAAGGAGAAGCCATCTTGTCCGGATTCCACGAGAAAGAAAATCATTACCGGCCAGTGCCACAGATACAGTGCATAGGAGACGTCCCCCAGCCAGCCCAGCGCCGGGTGTGCCAGAACCCGGTTGACCCCCCAACGGCTAGCAGGGGCAAGAATAATTACTCCCGCGGCCAGCACCGGCCAAAGCGCAAGGTACCCGGGAAATTGGTATTCGACCTGCAGCAGCATTCCGCAACTAATGATCGCGGCAAGTCCTACCCAGCCCAGCGGGACACTAATCACCCGGGGAATTCTTTGCAACAATGGCAGAGAAATGGCTATCAGCGAACCGAGGGCAAATTCCCACAGGCGTGCAACAGTATCGAAATAGGCCCATTCCTGCCGGCTTGCCGTTGTACTAATTGAGTAGCCCAGCGAGGCAATAAATACAGCACCAAAAATGATGCCCATGACGCTTCGGTAGCTCAGTACTGGGAACTTGCCACGCAGCTTCTTCCAGATGAGCATGCCGCCCAGCAACAAGAGTGGCCAGAGAATGAAGATTTGTCCCTGGATTGAAAGGGACCAAAAGTGCTGTAGGGGGCTAGCTGTTGCGTGGTTAGCGGCATAATAATCAACCGAGTCCTTGGCCAATTGCCAATTTTGGACGTAGAAGAGGCTTGCGGTGATCTGTTCCATGATGGAACTCCACCTAGCCTTGGGCAAGAGTGCAGCACTGGCAATGAGAGTAGCTAGGAGCACCACTACTGCCGCCGGAAGTAACCGCCTAAAAACATTGAGCCAGTAGCTACTCAGCGCAAGTTTTCTCCCGGTTTCAACCTTACGAATAAAGGACCCGGTCAGGAAAAATGCCGAAAGCATCAAGAAGACATCGACGCCGCCCGAGACGCGGCCAACCCAGACGTGGTAGACCATCACTAATAGCACCGCGAGCGCGCGCAAGCCCTGGAGCTCTGGCCTGAATTCTGCGGTGAGCCCGGTGGTTATTCGTGTTTTCGGCGCTACCTTACTCGTAGATGATCGTGCGCTCATAGAAGTGCCACATCCTGGGGAGTCTGGGGATTTTCGGCGGGGGGTCGAACGGCGTGCCCCGCGGCTCTTCAGAATATCAAAGAATCGTTACTTATTCGTTATTCATGCTTTGGGGCTGGCCTGCACCCAGGAACAGATGCTGCATCGCACCGTGGGGTCCCCAGCCTCTCGACGGAATACACAATGCCGCCGGGCCCCGTCCTCCCGTCGTTTGAGACAAGAGAAACAAGATCCGGCGGCATCTAGTGCGGGCTGCCCAGTACTACCTGAGAAACACCCCGCCACTTCCTTAAGCGTTTGCTAGTGGCCGTGTCCTGCGTGTGCGTTTTCTTCCTCGGCCGGCTTTTCGGCAACCAAGGTTTCGGTGGTCAGCACCAGAGCAGCGATCGATGCTGCGTTACGCAGCGCCGAGCGGGTGACCTTGACCGGGTCAATGACACCGGCGTCGATCAGGTTTTCGTATTCGCCACTCAGAGCGTTGAAGCCCTCGTTGGGTCCGGATTCGGAAACCTTGGAGATCACTACGTAGCCGTCGAAGCCAGCGTTCTGCGAAATCCAGCGCAGCGGCTGAACCAAGGCACGGCGAACAATGCCAACACCAGCCACCGCGTCGCCGGTTAGGGCGAGCACATCTGCATTGGTGTCCAGCACGGCAAGCGCGTCAACAAGTGCCGTACCGCCGCCTGCAACGATGCCCTCTTCGAGCGCGGCTCGGGTGGAGGAGACAGCATCTTCGATGCGTGCCTTGCGTTCCTTCAGCTCGACCTCGGTGGCTGCGCCAACCTTGATGACACCGATGCCACCGGCAAGCTTTGCCAGACGCTCGGAGAGCTTTTCGCGATCCCACTCGGAATCGGTGCGGGACAGTTCTGCCTTAAGCTGCGATACGCGGTCCGCAACATCCTCTGCGGTTCCGGCACCATCAACGATGGTTGTCGAATCCTTGGTAATGGTGATGCGGCGAGCCGAACCCAATACCTCGAGACCCACGGTATCCAGGGACAGCCCCAGGTCCGGGGAGACAACCTGTGCACCGGTGAGGATGGCAATATCCTGCAGCATGGCCTTGCGGCGATCGCCAAAGCCAGGAGCCTTGACCGCTACCGCGTTCAGGGTGCCACGGATCTTGTTAACAACCAGGGTGGAAAGTGCTTCGCCCTCGATGTCTTCGGCCAGGATCAGCAGTGGCTTCTTGGCTTCGAGCACCTTTTCCAACAGTGGCAGGAATTCTGCAACCGTGGAGATCTTGCCGGAGTTAACCAGAATCAGCGCGTCCTCAAGGACGGCTTCCTGACGCTCCGCGTCGGTGACGAACTGCGGGGACAGGTAGCCCTTGTCGAACTGCATGCCCTCGGTGACAACCAATTCGGTTGCCGTGGTTGAGGATTCTTCGATGGTGATGACACCGTCGGTGCCAACGGTCTCGAAGGCCTGAGCCAACAGTTCACCGATTTCTTCGCTCTGTGCGGAGATCGCTGCAACGTTGGCAACCTGCTTGCCGGCAACCGGAACCGAGTTCTCGGCCAGGCGTGCGGCAACTGCCTCGACGGCAACTTCAATGCCGCGCTTCAGGCTCAGTGGGTCGGCTCCGGCCGCGACGTTGCGCAGACCTTCCTTGACCAGTGCCTGGGCCAGCACGGTGGCGGTGGTGGTTCCGTCGCCTGCAACATCGTTGGTCTTGGTTGCTACTTCCTTGGCCAGCTGCGCGCCAAGGTTTTCGTAGGCGTCCTCGAGTTCAACTTCACGAGCAATGGTCACGCCATCGTTGGTGATCGTCGGTGCGCCCCAGGCCTTGGCCAGGACAACGTTGCGACCGCGGGGACCGAGGGTCACCTTGACGGTGTTTGCGAGCTTATCAATTCCCGCTTCGAGGGCGCGTCGAGCGTCCTCGTTAAAAGCTAGCTGCTTTGCCATGTCTTACTCCTTGTAAGCTACATAAAGCCCCGGCTTTGGGGCCGGGGCTCTATGAAGGAAAACTACTTTACGACGATGGCCAGAACGTCGCGGGCCGAGAGTACCAAGTACTCTGCACCGCCAACCTTGACCTCGGTGCCGCCGTACTTGGAGTAGATTACGACGTCGCCCTCGGCTACGTCGACAGGAACGCGGTTGCCGTTGTCATCGACACGGCCCGGTCCTACTGCTACGACCTTGCCTTCCTGTGGCTTTTCCTTGGCGGAATCGGGGATGACCAGACCTGAAGCAGTGGTGGTTTCTGCTTCGAGTGGCTGGACGACAATGCGGTCCTCGAGAGGCTTAATGGAGACGGACATCGTCTCTCCTTTGCGTAAGTTACCAATGGTTTACGGGCCGTGCGGGTGGTACCAACCGTCGTCGCGGTGCCAGCTGGCGAATTACCTCAGGCTTTCGCTGCTCGTTGAATCAACAAGCAACACCATTGACTTTAGGCAACCATTAGCACTCGGTCAAGGCGAGTGCTAATTTCGGGGTCATTTTCGCGCTCGGCGCAGAGTCTACAAAGACCCGCAGGTCGCTTCGAGGTAAGGAAGGTTCTGTACATAAAGATGAAAAATAAACGCACGGCATGGATCGCCTGTTGCGGCGCGCGGCGCAACATAGCCTCCGAAAGAACTTTAGTTACCGGTTGGCGGTTTGTTTCCGAAGAGTTCCTTGAGCCGTGCCTCCGTGGACGATCCAGCAGAAGCCGCGGCGGCTGCCTCCTGATTGGCTTCGGTCACCGCGGCAACCATTTCTGCACGCTGGATTTTGACATCACGCGGAGCATCAATACCAACCTTGATCGAATCACCACGCACCTCAAGGATCGTCAGCACGATGTCCTCGCCGATCAGGATTTTTTCTCCGACTTTCCGTGTAAGTACCAGCACCGCATCATCATAGCCCAACGGCTATCAAGTACACCGTGGGATCAGGGCAACGGCGCAGTGATATCAAATACCGGATACCCCAAATCGAGTACCGATTCCGGGCTCAGCGTTTCATTGGCATGCAAAGATACCAGCGCGTAGAGAGAATGCCGCTGGGCAATGAATTTCACCCAAGCCGCGGTATCTTCACTTTTCCGACCCGCATCCACAGCAACCCATAATTGATCTGCGCCCAACACCTGCAAGATCTCAAGTTGCACCCCCAGCTGTTCAAGAGGGTTCAAGGCAACCGAAACCACCAGCGGAACCCCTTGCGAAACGGCACCGGCCCGAGCTCGCAGGATGCCGCGCCGGTCATGTATGGGCCGGCGCTGAGTGCTACTTCCAGCGGCAAATTTGGCAGCCAACTCCCCCGCATGCCGGCGCATCGAGACATCCTCACCTAATTGATCCCCGGCAGCCACCCCATCGCCCCAGAGACCCACGACCACCACGAGGTCCCCGGGTCCCGAAAGCGGCGATGGTAACAACTGTCCCAAGTCCAAGGCCAAGGAACTTGTGACTTCCCGCTCAGCTTTGATCCCTGCACCACCTATCAGAGGCTCCCTGGATCTTCCGGCTACTGAATCCTGCGACCCCGCACCTAGAGCCCGTACCCCGGTGGCCGGACTCAAGGCAAAGCTCTGATCATCGAGCAACCGGCTAAACTCCGCCTCGGAGTTACCGGCACTTCTCCGCGGAGCAGTTTCCCTCCCGGCCAAAAATTCCTCCTGCGCATCGGCCAGGGCAAGTAGTTCGGCCATTCCTGATTTCACCGGTGTGGGTTTGCTCGGCGCCGAGCCATGCGGACCTGCCGGGGAAACACCGGAAGTTTGCGTCGTTGTTTCACCCCTCGGGGATGCTTCGGTGGCTATCCTTGCCCGCTTCAAAAGCTCATGCGGGGCATTTAGCTCCGGCTCACCCGGCACCTCGATGATCGCCTCAATGAAGCGCCTGGCCATGAACTTTCCCAGACCACCCTGGCTCACCCAGGCTGCGCTGAGGATCCGTGCGTGTGGACCAAACTCTTTGGTGATGCGTGCCTTGAGCGCTCCAAGGTTTTCGGCCTCACGCCGATATTGCGTCGGCACCACGTACCACCCCTACGGTTTCGATTTCGGCTCCGCCGGCTGTTGCTTCCTGATAGGAAAGCACCGCCAACCCGCTGACCTGTCCACCGACCAAACGCCGCATGGCAGGACGTAGCGCCGGTGCACAGACCAGTACGGCAGAAAGCCCGCGACTTTCAAGCTGGGCAGTAATGTCTTTCACCGAGCTCAGTACCGATTCGAGCCGATGGGCATCGAGCATGATCTGTGTACCGAGTTCCGAGGGGCGTAACCCCTCAAGCATCCCCTGCTCGAGGGAGGGATCGATCATGATGACCCGCAATAGTGAACCTTCCAAATGTGTTGCAGCAATTGCCGGGCCCAAGGCATCGCGGGCCGCCTCGATGAGCCCTTCCGGATCTGTGCTCGCCTTGGCCCGTAACGACAAGGCCTCGTAGATACGCTGCAGGTCATTGATCGGCACGCCTTCAAGGAGTAGGCCTTGAAGCACGCGCTGGACTTCGGCCAAGGAAAGCAGCCCAGGGATCAACTCCTCAACCGCGGAAGGGTTAATATCCCGCACAGAATCGGTCAGTACGCGTACGTCTTCCCTGCTGAGCAACCGGGCCGCATGAGCATGCACAATCGAGGACAGATGCGTAACGATCACCGAAACCCTGTCAATCGTTGTGGCTCCGGCCATCTCGGCATTGTGTCGAAGCTCCGTGGGAACCCATTTGCCGGCCAGGCCAAAGACCGGTTCCACGACGCTGGCACCGGGAAGTGCCTCGAGGTGGTCGCCCAGCGCAAGAATTTTTCCGCGCGGCGCACTGCCGCGTCCCGCCTCGACCCCTGCGATACGTACAACATACGTCGCTGGCGGCAGTTCAACCGAGTCCCGGGTGCGCACCGGCGGCAGGACCACCCCAAGTTCCATGGCGACTCGCTTGCGTAGCGCCCTGACCCGGGCCAGCAAATCGTCACCGCCTCCGTTGACCACATCGACTAGGTCTGGTGCCAGCTGAATCTCTAGTGCGTGCACACGCATTTTTTCGATCAGGTCTTCGGTAGTTTCTTTCTGTGGGGCCGAGGCCTGATTTTGAGTTTGCACAGCCGCGATCGCTTCGGCTTTAGCTTTCTGTGCCTTGATCCGTTGCGCGCTGAAGATCAGTAACCCACCGATCAGGACGAAGGGCAACTTTGGCATGCCCGGCACCAGGGCAAGGGCAATGGCTGCCGAACCGGCAATGAGCAGGGCGGTGCGAGATTGAGCAAGTTGGGTTGAAGCACTGGATCCCATGTCATCGGCCGCATTGGACCTAGTGACAATCATGCCCGTGGATACCGCCATCAGCAGTGCGGGGATCTGCGTTGCCAAACCATCACCGATGGTCAGCAATGCATAGGTGTTCAGGGCTTCGCCAACCTGCATTCCGCGCTGCAACATGCCGATCCCGATGCCACCGAGCAGATTGATGATGATAATAATGACCCCGGCAATGGCATCGCCCTTGACGAACTTTGATGCACCATCCATCGCACCGTAGAAGTCGGCCTCCGCGGCTACCTCTGCACGGCGTTCACGTGCTTGAGCATCAGTGATAAGTCCCGCGTTTAGGTCTGCATCAATCGCCATCTGCTTACCGGGCATGGCATCGAGGGTGAATCGTGCCCCAACTTCTGCCACACGTTCGGCACCCTTAGTGACCACCACAAATTGAATAACAACTAGGATCAGGAAAATCACACAGCCAATGATCAGTGACCCACCCACGGCAATATTCCCGAATGCTGCAATGACCTCCCCCGCGTACCCATTTCCTAACACCAGTCGAGTTGAGGCGACATTCAGACCCAGGCGCAGCAAGGTTGCAACCAGCAGCAATGAAGGGAATACCGAGAAATCCAGGGGTCGTTTGGCAAACATGGTGGTCAAGAGGATCACCAAGGCCAAGAGGATACTTACGGCAAAGAGCACGTCCAACAGGGATGCGGGGATCGGAACCACCAGCAGCATGATGATGCCTACAACGCCCAACGGCACTGCAATCTTTGAGACACTCGCGAATTTCATGAAGAGGTGTTCCTTAGAGACTTTCGGGGGCGATGAATGAGAAGCGGTGTGTGGTGCAGCTAGTTACGTAGGTGGCCGGGCCGCGCGACGGCCCCTGCCTATAGTGACAGACGCATGTTCTTTCGCTGGGGGTGCCGGTGGCCCCGGGAGCGTATGCACTCCTGTAGCACTTCCACGAGTCTTGAGCGTCATCACGAACGCGAGGACCCGGGCCACCTCGTTGTAAGTATCCGACGGGATCTCATCTCCAAGCTCACAGACCGAATGAAGGTTTCTGGCCAGTGGAATATCTTGCACCATCGGGATCCGGTGGGTACTTGCTTCCTCACGGATGCGCGATGCAATATTCCCAGATCCCTTGGCCACCACCTTTGGCGCGGATTTTCCCGGCTCATATTTCAGCGCCACGGCAACGTGGATGGGGTTCACTATCACCACATCGGAATCGGCGATCGCAGCCATCATACGATTTCGGCTCATCTCCATTTGCCGTGAGCGCCGTTGCGATTTGATCAACGGGTCACCATCGGATCGTTTGTTTTCGTCGGTGACCTCTTTACGGGTCATCCGTGTATGTTTGCGGTTGCGGCGCATCACCACAAAAACATCGAGGGCCGCAAGCACCAACCCGGCGAGGACCGAGGCCCTGATCAACGAGGCTGCCCCGCCGGCCCCGGCACCGAGCAGCGAATTGATCGGCAGAGAACCAGATTGCAGGAGCAATGGCATCAGTGAAGAAACTACGCTCCAGAGCACCAGACCGATCACGCAGACCTTCAACAGCGCTTTGACACCCTGCCATAATGCTTGCAAACCAAAAACACGTTTGAAGCCATTGAGCAGATTCAGATTTGCTGGGTCGAGCCTGAATTTCTTAAACCTAATGCCACCCTGTAATGCGGCAACCGCCAAGATCACCACCAACACGGCAATGAACAAAGGTGCTAGGGTTTTGGCCAGCGAGCCAAAACCAAGGTCCAACACCTGAACCGCGGATTGTTCCTGTGGGTCACCAATCACCCGAGCGATGGCTGCAAATTGTTCTCGCCCTGCATCTTCGGCCAGAGACAGCAGCCCCGGGAGCATGAGTGCTGCCGCTGCGATACCCAACCAAGCGGTCAAATCCTGCGAGCGGGTCATCTTGCCCTTGGAACGCACCTCCTTCATGCGTTGGGGTGTTGCCTTTTCGCTGCGTTCCCCCGATTCCTCGCTCATGTGCCAAACACCTTGCCCATGGCTTCAAGGCCCGAATGCACCAATGCGGAGACCACCGAGGGCAGCAACACAAACACGGTGCCGGCCAGCGAAAGCGTCAGGAAGATTTTCAGAGGAAAGCCCATG
Organism: Arthrobacter sp. MYb227; assembly: GCF_002975435.1. Taxonomy (GTDB): domain Bacteria; phylum Actinomycetota; class Actinomycetes; order Actinomycetales; family Micrococcaceae; genus Paeniglutamicibacter. The sequence continues at coordinate 374,945 of NZ_PCPT01000001.1, forward strand.
GCAAAGGCGTTCAGTGCCGGCGCCGCACGAGTCAGCAGGCCCAGCCCAATATCCGCAAGTACCAAGACCACCAGCAACGGTCCGGCGATCTGGATAGCGGCAACAAACATCTGTCCCACCGAATGCACAAGATTCTCGGCAAGCGCATCAAGCCCCACGCCGCCGCCCAGCGGGATGGCGTCAAAGGAACGAAAAAGCCCGGCGAGCACCAATTGGTAGCCATCTGAGGAGACCAATAGGGCTAGGGCTGCCCAGTGGAAGTACCGGGAGAATTGTGCGCCGTTGACCATCGATTGCGGGTCAAAGCCCTGAGCCATGGCAAAGCCACCAAATAGGTCGATTAGTCCACCGGCGCTCTGCACTGCGGAAAACAACACCATCACCAAGAAACCGAGTGCTGCCCCGGTGACAAGCTCCAGGATCACGGCTCCCAGGAAGGGCCCGGTGTCCATCAGCTGGTGCGTACTGCTGAGCTTGGGAGTCACGGCCAGCGCGAGTCCCAGGGCGATAGTGCCCTTGATACGCCCGGGAATCGCATTATGGGAGAAGGGAGGAGCAATAACAATGAACGCGGTGATCCGCACCGCCGCCAAAAGCATCGCTTCAATGGTTTCCAGGGGCAGCACGACCTGCACGTCAGCTGCCCCTCAGCAGTGCCGGAATCTTGTCGAAGAGTTCGTGAGTAAACAGCACAATTTCGGAAATCATCCAGTGACCGCAGACAAGCAGCGCAATGGAAACTGCGACGGCCTTGGGCACGAAGGAAAGCGTGACCTCTTGGATCTGGGTCATCGATTGGAAGAGGGAAATCGCGAATCCGACCACTAGGGAGGTGATGAGCACCGGGGCCGCAAGCTTGGCCGCGATCAGTAGCCCGGAGAGTCCAATGTCCAATACGGCGTTCTGGTCCATGTGCTAGCCGCCCAACCGATAGCTGCCAATGAGGGCCGTGATGATCAGTCCCCACCCATCAACCAGTACAAAAAGCAGGATCTTGAACGGTAGCGAGATCATTACCGGTGGAAGCATCATCATGCCCATGGACATCAGCGCGGAGGAAACCACCAGGTCAATGACCAAGAACGGTACAAAAATGACGAAGCCGATGATGAACGCGGCACGCAGCTCGGAGATCATAAATGCCGGGATCAACGTTGTCAGCGGAACATCGGCAGCCGTTTCCGGGTTCGGCAAGTCCGCGGCGCGGGTCATCAGTGCAATGTCTGCCTCACGGGTGTGCGCCAGCATGAAATCTGCAAGCGGTTTAACCCCGACCTCCATGGCCTGGTTGAAATCGAGTGTGCCGGCCAGATAAGGCTGAACACCCAGCTCGTTCATGGAAGTGAGCACCGGAGACATGATGAAGAGGGACAGGAACAAGGCGAGGCCCGCGAGTACCTGGTTGGGCGGAATCGTCGGCAACGCCAAGGCGTTACGAGTCATGGCAAGCACCACAAAAATCTTCGTGAAGGAGCTCATCATCAGTAACAGCGCCGGTGCCACCGAGAGCAAGGTGATGGCGATCAGCGTGACAATGGCCGAGCTAGGAGTTCCGTTAGGTCCGTTAATTTCCACCGAAAGGCCACCGCCCTCGGGGGCGGAGGGGTCAACGGGTGCTGCCCACACGGCACCGGTGCTCACCAGGTTCGAAAGCACCACCAGGACGAGCACCGCGAAGAGCTGCACCAGGGGCCGAAAACGTTTCGAGGCAAGCAGACTCACAGCGAGCGTCCCGTCTTCAGCGCTGTCCAGGCATTTCGCCAGGTCTGCGCAGAGAGAATCGACCCAGCCAGTGGTGAGGTAGCTGCAAGGCTCGAAGGCTCACCGTGGTTTCCGGTTTCCGTTGGTGCGGCGCCGGTAAGCTTCTGCAGGGTCGCGGCGAAGGATCGCGAGCGTTGTTCGGCGGAACCATCCTGGTCTTGCCCGGCTACCGGATCAAGCACCAGGGGTTCGGGGGCTTCAAAGCTGTCGAGCACGTTAATCGAGGACTCCCCCACGCCCAGCAGATAGCGGCGCCCCTGTACGTCTAGGAGCACCACAGCGGATTTTGGTCCGATGCTTTGGCGTTCAACGACATTCACCCGGTTGGTCTGCTGCGTGCCGAAACGTGGAAGGATGCGCTTGCGTAGGTAAAACAGGAGCCCGAGCACCGCGGCCAGTGAAATAATGACCCGTAGCAACAGGAAAAAATTCTCCAAGCTAGGACAAACCCTCATTCACATCAAGGATCTTGGTAATGCGCACACCGTAGTCCTGATCCATGACTACAACTTCGCCGAGCGCTATTAAGCGTCCATTGAGTAGGATGTCTGCGGGTGCTCCGGCGGAACGGTCAAGTTCCACCACGGCGCCTGGTTCAAGATTTAACACGTCACGCACCGACATACGGGTACGCCCAATTTCTACCGTCAAGGCCATTTCCACATTGCTGATGCGACCCAGCCGGGCAGAGACGTCCTCGCGGTCTTCCCGCTGCGTATTCGCAGTGGATTCGAGAGTTGCGTGTTCACGGATCCGCAGGGCATACCAGCCAATGACAGATCCGTCACTGGCAAGTTCAAAGCACACTGTCTCGGCATCCCCGAGCAACGCTTCGGCACCAACGATGGCATCGGTGGACAAAGCCCCAGCGCCGAGCACCCCGGTTGCGGCATCCAACGCCGGACGCAAAACATCGGCGGTGGAGATCAGTGAGCCGGCTCCGCCAGGAGTTCCGCCAAGCAGTGGGGCCTGGATGCAAATGATCACGTCTGCCGAAAGTTGCCCGACGAATGTTGCACCAACAATTTCACCCATGGCCGTGAGCATTGAGGCATCCCGTGCCCCCGCAAGGAGCCTGGCCTGCACCGGCGCCGGGGTGGGAAGCATCGCGGCAAGAGCTTCGGCGGATGCTGAATAAAGCGCCGTCGAATGTAGCGCTGGGGTGCCTGATGGCGCGGGAATCATATTTAGGTCTCCTCGGTAGAAACGATAACGGCGGCGATCCGACCGCTCCGGGTGCCAGCCGCGGCGGTGCCCATACGGCGTCCCTCCACGGAAAGCTCAAAGGGTTTATGTGTGGGATGCGGCAATGGCAGCACATCGCCCACCGCCAGATTCAAAATAGTGCCGGAGGTCACCACGGCAGGGCTCAGCGCCAAGGCAACATCCACCGGAATCCCGGCCAAGGAATCGCTGAGCAGTTCACCGGCGTTTTCGATGGGGCCAGAGGGATTGGTTTCGCCCAGCTGCGCCATGATCAATTCCGCGGGTACCGCGATGCTGGCCAAAGTGCTGCGCTCACCCACACGTACGCGCAGCGATACGGCAATAACCAGTTCCGATTTGGTAGCTGCCTGAGCAAATTGCGAATTGTGCTGGATGCTGGCCACACTCAACTGATCTTGCAGGAGTGCACCCAGTGAATAATGGAGATCTTCGAGCGCTTCGTCCATGAGCCCGCGAACCAAGGTTTGTTCAATCCGGGTGAACTTACGTTCGGGAACATCTGTCGCCGTGGGGCTGCCAAGCATATGCGATATCCAATTCAACGCCGCCGATGCGGGGAACTGGATGACCGTGCGGGCGGTTGTTGCCTCGGATTCGCATAAAACCATGGCTGTGGTCGGCGGCAACCCAGTGACGTAGTCATCATAGGACTGCATCGACACGTATTCGAGAGTCACCTGAGACATGACACGGATTTTGGCAGTGAGCTGAGTCCCCCACTGGCGGGCGAAGGTCTCAAAGGCCAGCTCAAGGACGCGCGCATGCTCGCGGGCCAATGTAGTTGGCCTACGGAAGTCATAGACCACGGCAAGTGCCGCGGCAGGAGAATTTAGAATCGGGGCGCCCATCACTGGCGGCCCACACACAGAGGGGTCACTGGCACCACTATCGGACGGCCTCGGCAAATGGTTAGCCAATTGGTCATGTGGTGTTGAGACGACACAAAAATTCTCAGTGTCGGAAGATTTCTCCGGGGCCTGCCTTAGGTTTGCGGAAGTAGGTTTCTGACGTTCTCCGGCTGGTTAGAGAGTACGACAATGTCCACGCGCCGGTTCTTTGATCGGTCTTTGGTTCCCTTCAACGGACGTGCGTCGCCGTATCCGACCGAGGAAATCCTGTGCGGTTTCACTCCCCCGTCTTCGACCATGGCCCGTAGCACTCCGGTGGCCCGGCTTGCCGATAGCTCCCAATTGGTCGGGTATGGATCCACGGGCCGAATTTCGTCGGCAAACCCTTCAATTTCAAAGTGCCGGTTAGTTGGTGCCAGCACCGGGGAAATTGAGTTAATAATTTCTCTGGCATTGCTGGTCAGTGCGGCGCTATTGGATCTAAAAAACGTTTCCGCGCTAACTAAACGAACGGTGAGTCCGCGTTGATTGATGGAAAATTCGGCTGCACCTTTATGGCCCGAGGCTTCCAAACGCTGATCGATGCGAATCTTCAGGTCGTAAAGAGCTTCTTCTTCGGCCTGGGCAAGTTTGACAAGTTTTTGTTTTGTCGCATCATCGATTTCCGCATTGGCAAGGAGTCCTTCGGAGCCAACAAGTTCGGGAGGAACCACAATGCCTTGGGCCGTATCGGCGATTTGGCTACTTTCAACCCCGAACCCCGAAGCCAACGAATTCTTTAGCGCAGCAAACTTATCCTGGTCAACTGTTGACATTGCGTAAAGCACTATGAAGAGGCACATAAGGACCGTGACCATATCCATATATGAGGCCATCCAGCGTTCGTCGGGGCCGTGATGCTCCGCGGGAGCTTTACGTGAGCGCCGGGAACCGCGCCGGGAACTCAAGCCGCTTCCTCGAAGTCCTTGAGCAGGTTGTCTTCCGCTTCTGCCTTTGGCTTCTTGCCCTTGGATTTGAGTTCGTGCGCCGGGGCCATGGCACGCAACCGCTCTTCGAGGAGCATCGGTTGGCTTCCGGCCTGGATGGCTAGTAGACCCTCAACCGCAAGGCTCATGCGTTCAACTTCGAGTTCGGAGAGGCGACGTAGTCGTGAGCCAATCGGTAGCCAGATGAAGTTTGCCGAGACCAAGCCCCACAGGGTTGCCACGAAGGCCGCAGCAATCATGTGTCCGAGCTCGTCTGGCTTAGATAGATTTTCCAAAACGTGTGTCAGCGAGACTACGGTACCGATAATGCCGACCGTCGGTGCGTAACCACCAAGTGTAGAGAAGTACTTGTGTGCAATTGCGTCGGTGCTTTCACGCGTAGCAATTTCGTCTTCGAGCTGGTCCCGAAGTTCATCTCCGTCGATACCGTCAGCCATTGATTGCAGGGCACGTCCTAGGAACGGATCTTTGCTCTCCTGTGCCTCTGTTTCGAGGGCCAGTAATCCGTCCTTGCGCGCAATCTCGGCAAGTTGGACTAGCCGGGATATTAGTTCCGTGATGGGTGTGATTTTGCCGCGGAATGCCGAAGGGAGCGTCTTGAAAGCAATAATGGTGTCGCTAATCGTGCCACTGGCGATTCCCACGGCGATGGTTCCAAAGAACACAATGATCATGGGGGCCGGCAAAAGAATCGACGAGACGCTGGCACCCTCCATGAAAAGCATGGTAAACATTGCGCCGAAGGCCAGTAGTAGGCCAATGATTGTTGCGGGATCCAAGGAAAATGTCCTCTATCGAAGCGAAGGTGGTACCGAGGATAGGTCTTCGGTTTTTTGCAGGCTTGCCAGTGAAATCACTGCCGCACGGTAGTGAACGACCAGTCCAATGACCTCTTCCATGGATTCGGTCACCACATATTTGGCTCCGTTGACCATGACAATGACGGTGTCAGGGTTTTCCTGGATCCGTTCAATGAGGTCCGGATTGATAGAAAAGCGGCTCTTATTCAGCCTTGTTACAACAATCATGTGACCCGTCCTTTCGCAGGGAACTGTCGGCAGCGGCGCAGTTTCCGTTAGCTGGTCGGCCCCAAGGATGCCAAGTCATCCCGGATCCACCAGGTGCTGGGCGGCCCGCCAGGCAAGAAATTTGGGCACGACCTAAATCCTTCGGATCATGAGCAGGAACGGTTGTACTTCAGCACTCGAGCACGATCGTCAAAAGATCCGACCTACCGTGACCGGAACCCAGCACGGTTCTTTCTTGAGGTAGATTCCGGTCACAGTTTCGTTCGCTAGCGCTTCAGATTTGCAAGTTCCTGAAGTACTTCATCACTGGTGGTAATGATGCGGGCGTTCGCTTGGAAGCCACGCTGGGCAACAATTAAGTTAGTGAATTCTTGGGAAAGGTCAACATTAGACATTTCCAGCATGCCCCCGGCAATGTTCCCCATACCGGGATCACCCGGGGCACCGAACTCGATACCTCCGGAGTTCGCGGTGACAGCATGGCCAGACCCGCCAGCCTTTTGCAGACCGGCAGGATTCGCCACGGAACCCAAGATGATCTGTGCGATCGCTTGCTGGGCTCCATTGGAGAAGGTGCCGGTGAGGGTTCCATCCGAGCCAAGGGTGTATGACTCAAGAGTGCCCGCAGAGCGACCGTTCTGTTCGCTGATAGAGACAGTCTTCAGCCCCGCGTACCCGGTGATCTTGCCGAGGTCCACGGCAATACCTCCGACGTTTAAGGTGCCGCCGTTGAGGGTTCCATCTGCTGCGAGTGTCAGGTTGGAACTTCCGGTTGCCCCCGCACCGTCATTTGCAGCAACGCTCCAACCGCCGGCCGTACGGGTGAAGGTCATTGACAGGGTGCGGCTGGTGCCATCTGCTGCAAAAATTTCCTTGTCCTGAACAATTGACTCGCCCACAGCTGTTTCCTTGGGCAGGTTCCCGATCAGTGATGCGTTTGTCGTGGCGATTCCTGGTGCAACGAGGTCCTTGGGCAAGACAATATCTTGCAGGGCACCACCATTTGGCATGACACCGTTGTTTGCCATGCGACCTTGGACAATTCCACCGCTGGGGCTAGTCAGCCGACCCATGGCATCAAAGTCAAAGGCACCGGCACGCGTCAGGGTGGTGGATCCGCCGTTGCGGGTAATGAAGAATCCGTCGCCGGCGATCATCATGTCCGAGGATCGACCGGTGTTCTGCGCCGATCCTTGGCCGAAGTTAGTGCTGATACCAGCGACCTGCACACCCAACCCGACCTGTGCGGGATTGCGCCCTCCGGCATTGGCACCTGGAGTGGTCGCGCCCTGAGTCATTTGGGACAGCGTGTCTTGGAACTGGATAGATGAGGATTTGAAACCCGCGGTATTGACGTTGGCAATATTATTACCGGTGGTATCGAGCATTGTTTGGTGGGCGCGCAGGCCCGAGATTCCTGAATACAGTGAACGAAGCATGTGGCTGACTCTTTTCTACGGATACGTGGGCAAATGGTGTTGGCTGAAAATTTGGTGCGACAGATCAAGGACTCGGTTTAGAGCAGTGCTATTTCCGGCTCAGGCTCGGGATCCGGTGATTGATCACCGGTGTCTTCTGGAGGTGTTGCTTCCGGAGAAATAGCTCCGATAGACACGATGTGCGAGTAGGGAATCTGCTTACCATCGACCGTGACAATGGGATCAATGCCGGCGAAAGACACGGCCGTGACAACGCCGGTGACCGGGTCCTTCCCGCCGGAGGTGATTTGGTGGCCGAGCAAGGATGAGACAGCGGTTCGTTGCTGGATGGCCAGAGATACGTCTTGCGTGGCACTGAGCATGTTCAGCTTTTCCATGGAGGCTAACTGAGTGGTCTGCGCAATCATGTCGTTGGTGTCCATGGGTGAGCTCGGGTCTTGGTTCGCTAGTTGAGTGACCAACAGATGCATGAACATTTCCCCGTCCATTGCTTGTTTGGGGGCACGAACCGGCTGGTTTCCCAATCCAAATTGAGATACTTCGATGGGTGAAATTGTCATGGTGTGAGCTTCCTTCCTAGGCCAGCACGTCGAGGTGGGTGGAATTCGGTGCGGGTAAAACGAGGTCTGCAATAGGAAGGACAGCCGGTACATCACTGGGTTGCCGTTCCCTCGATACATGGGTGGGGAGTCCAGGACCGAAACGCTGACCATCCGCGGCGCTGGGGTTTCCACTTCCGGTTCCGAGATCAGTTGCCGTTCCGAGGCTGAGCGTTCCTGCACCAGTAGCTGCCAGATCACGGCGTAATTCTGGCAACAGGGCGCGCAAGGCCTCTCGCCCGGCCTCGGTAGGTGCGCTCAATTCGACGCGTAGGCCTTCCTGCCCGAGGTAGGCCCTGACGGTTACCGGACCCAGCGAATCTGGGGCAACGTTGATGCTCAATGTCCTCTCCCCATGAGGACCCGTTGCCAAGGCCACCAGGGGACCTACAAGTTGCCGGTGCAGCGATACCGTCTGTGCGCCTCGGGCTACTGCGCTTTCCACGGCGAGCGCACTAACCCCGGATGTTGCTTCGAGACTCGCGGTGGTTGTCTCTGGTGCTTCGAGAACTATGGTTCCGGGCGAGACAAGCGCCGGTATCTGAGGTGAAAGGTGAACAGTGGATCCCTGCGGATGCATCGCGGCTGGTTGCGGGACATCGATCACCATCGGATCCTGCGGCGCTAGCGCCGTTGTCTGCGAGGTATCGACAACGGTTGTGTGCTGTTCCGTGGATGAAGTTCTCACCGGCATTGTCGCAAGGTTTGCAGGTACAGCGCTAGGACGGAAAAACTGGCTCGGAACCTCAACTGAAGGTTCGGCCAGCGCAAGATCCGGATGACCGATCAGGGCGGCTTGTGGCGGCAGCGAAGTGTTCTGGCTTGCTGCTCCAAGCACTGCCGTATTTACCGAAGCACCCGTGGGGAAAGCCGTCGCACTCGATGAGCTGTCTTCTACGCTGCTGGAAATTAGCCGAGGTTCCTCTGCCATTTGTTCAAGGGGGCGCTTCCCCACGACTTCCGGTTCAAGCTGCCCGGCTGAGCCGGACTCAGCTAGCAGTGTTGCTTCCATCAAGGGATGAGGCAACATCCCGGTTTGTGTCTGCGGACTGTTGGTTGCTACGCCGGCGTTTTCCTTTGGAGCGGCAGGGCCGGTTGTCGATGCTGGCAGTGTGCCTTGAGTTTCGGGCGTCGGTTGCTTGAGCGGCGTTGTCGATTCAAACAGTTCCCGGTGCGAAAGACTGGCTGCGTTTTCATCCGGTTGCCGTGGGGCGGAGACGTCCTCCGGTGCGGCGCTCGGGGAGCAAAGCGGTTCGCTTACGGCTTCCTCTTTGGCAGGGGGCAGCACGGCAGTGCTATCAGGAGTCTGTGCAGGAATCACGAACATGGCAGAGATCTTTGCTGTGGGGAGCAACTTTTCCGTGTCTGGGCTCACCGGAATCTCCTGCGTGTTCTCTTCAGCGAGGGAATGCTCCGATTCTAGGTACCCGGGCGGCTGCGAAGTTGGTGCGTCGGAAGGCAACATCGAGGAAACTATTGATCTAAATGCGTTTGATGATGAATCACCGCCGCGTGAGGGCAGGAATGTTCCCGGCGTTGGTTGGAGCGCTGAGAGGAATGGAATCAAGGATTTTTCACCGCCGTATTGAATGTTGCACGTTGGGCCGATGCAGTAAGTTCCGCGGCTTTGACGCTGGCTTCGCGTATTAGAGTTTCCGTCGCTTCTTGAGACGAGGGGGGTTCCTGAGCGGGAACGATACGTCTAATCGTCATAATTTGGGCGTCGGTTTCAAAAAGTTTGCGGATGCTCACGCTTTCACCGGGACGTGGAGCATGAATCATTTTATTTTCACCCAGGTAGATGCCGATATGTGCCCCGCCACGGGTGACAATCAGGTCACCGGGCTTGGCTTGTGTCAGTGAAGGAACCTCGGTTCCCTGCTTTGCTTGGTCGCGAGCCACACGCGGTAATTCCACGCCCAGATCGCGAAATGTGTGTTGGACAAATGATGAACAGTCGAGGCCAATCTTCGGGTTGTTACCGCCCCATACGTAGGGAACACCCAGATATTTGCGAGCTTCTCGAACCACGTCGACACCCGAGCTGGGGCCATCGGCGACCTTTTTGACAGCTTCGACTTCCGTAGTTGTTTTCTTGCTCGTAGGGTTCCCTGCAGGGGCAAGAGTTTCAGGTGCTGTGGGAATGGTCTTGGTTTCGTCCACACGGCTGGTTGCAGGTTCTAGGGCTTGTTGCAGAAGTTTGGTGAAATCAGTGGAGTTGGTGTCATTAAACGGCCCGGTTGGTATTCCCGAACCCGTGGTTGAAGCTAGGCCTCCGGGAGCCGAGTTCTCATTGAGGCTCTTCACCGGGGCGGGTGCCAAATATGCACTGGGTTTGGAGCCAGTCATCGTGGCAAGAGTTCCTTGGATGGCGCCAATGCGCGAAGCAACTTCGTGGTAGCCCACTATGTGTCCCTTCCTCGGGAGCCGCTAGAGCTCAGATCATCAAGCAATGCCTGCTCACGGCCCAAGTCTTCAAGACGCAATTCACATGCATGTTTCTCGGCAAGTTTTTCAAGTGCCTTAACATCACTTCTGGCATGTTGGTGCAGTTGGAGTGCGTGCTGTGCCTTCTCATTGAGGGTTTGAACCAAGGCATTGAGTTCTACGAGCATTGAGCTAGTTGATGCTCTTGCCGCGGCAGCAGCGAGCATTGTTGCTGCATCGACTGGATTCTGCTCCGTCTGAGCTGTATTTTCACGGACCTTACGCATGGTGGCTTGCCCACCGCGCAGGGCTTTGTTGGCCGCCGCCAGTTCGCCCGCGGCCTTATTTTCCTGCAATTCTCGTAAGCGCAGGAGTCCCGAAAGAGGAAAGTTCCTACCCATTAGTTCACTCCCAAAGTTTGTAGCAGGTTAGCCAATTCGCTCCACGCTTGTTCCCCGGGCACTGGCTCTTCCAGACGCTGACGCAAGAAATTATTGATTGCCTGTTCGTTATCAACCGCTGTGTCAACCAAGGGGTTACTGCCGCGTTGGTAGGCACCAACATCCAGCAGATCTTGCACCGAGCGGCGGGCCGCCATCACCCGACGCAGTGTTGCAGCTGCCTTAGCCTGCTCTCGGGTAGTGACCCTGTTGGCCACACGGGACACCGATGCAAGTGCATCAATAGACGGGAAATGCCCGGCGACCGCAAGTTTCCGATCCAGCACAATGTGCCCATCGAGTAGCGATCGAGTGGAATCGGCAATTGGCTCATTGTGGTCATCACCGTCAACGAGCACCGTATAGATCCCGGTGATTGAACCATGTGCGTCGCTTCCGGCACGTTCCAATAGGCGGGCCAGCAACGAGAACGTTGATGGTGGGTATCCGCGAGTTGCCGGTGGTTCGCCCGCGGAAAGCCCAATTTCGCGTTGGGCCATGGCCACGCGGGTCAATGAATCCATCATCAACAGGACTTGCGCGCCAGATTCCCTGAAAGACTCCGCGATGCGAGTGGCAACAAAGGCTGCCCGCAGGCGCATACGAGCGGGCTCATCCGCCGTGGACACAACGACAATGGAGCGTGCCAAGCCCTCGGGACCCAGGTCTTCTTCGAGGAACTCGCGAACTTCACGGCCGCGCTCCCCCACTAGGGCAATGACATTGATTTGGGCAGCGGAGCCGCGAGCAATCATCGATAGAAGCGAAGATTTACCAACCCCCGAGCCTGCGAATAGGCCGATACGTTGGCCAGCGCCCACTGCGGTGAGCGTGTCCATCACTCGGACGCCCAAATGTAGGGATTCGGTGATGCGGGTGCGTTCCAGTGCGGCTGGCGTCGTATGCTCCATCGGAACTAGCTGTTGTTCCCCCAGCGGTCCCTTTCCATCAATGGGATTACCCAGACCATCGAGGACTCGTCCAAGTAGGCCGGGGCCGGTGGGGACTGACGCTGCGGATCCGCTGTTGAACACTAGATCACCGACGCTGATTTTTTCGATTTCACCCAGCGGCATGCAGTGCAGGGTGGAACGGCGGGCGGCTACAACCTCGGCGGATACCTTTTGCTCTCCTATTTCAAGAACTGTGCCCAAGGGTGCGTTGAGTCCAGAAATCTCTAGCCCCAGGCCCACCACAGAGGTGACGACGCCGAGACGAGCTGGGGCAGCCGCTGTCAGCGCGAGTTCAAGTTCCGGCCAGGCAAGCGTGTTCGAACGCATTAGAGCCCACCCCGTAATGCCTTGGCTGCGCGTTCGAAGGCTGTCTTGATGCGTGCGTCCAAGAAGCCTTCGGCAAACGCCGTCATGGCATCCCCGCGCGCAAGCGATGAATCAGCAACCAACGCAATATCCGTGCCGGGAACCTTGCTCAGTCCCAGCAGCGAGAGGTCTTCGTGGTTCATCCGAATTTCGCGCACGGTATGTGCCTCAATGCCAGCTAGTGCCCTATCGATCGCGGCCTTGGCGCCCAGAGACTCATTGGACAGTTCCTGACCAATGATCTTTTCGGCAAGGAGCAAGGCGGTTTCGGCCATGACCGATGACGCCTGCTCAAGTACTGGAACGGTGCGCTGGGTTAGCGCGTCGGCGGCTGCCGCTAAGGCTCTAATAGCACGTGCTTGTTCAGCAGCGTGCTGTGCTTCGGCCGCTGCCTGAACTTGGGCAAGGTGCTCGCGTTGCCTGCGCGCAGCGGCTTCTGCTGCCCGCATACCCGTTGCATATCCTGCTGCGTAGCCATGGGTTTGCGATAAGGCACCTTGGCGCGCTGCCTCACCGGACACCTCTAGTTGGCCAAATACGGCAGGTTCAAATCCCCGTGGCATAAGGCCCTCCGGTTCAGAGGACAAAGTCATCTTCGTCGCCACGCTCAATAGTTATTTCACCAGTGGTTTCCAATTCCCGAATGGATCGAACAATATCGGCACGGGCTTCCTCAACTTGGGACACACGCACCCGACCCATTGAAGCGATTTCCGCATCCAACACTTCTTTGGTGCGGTCGGAGATGTTCGCCCGAATGGTCGTCTCGACACCATCCCCGGCCCCCTTGAGTGCATAGGCCAGGATGGTGGGGTTGATACCACGGAGTACCCGCTGGACGTCTTTGCGTTCGAACTTCACGATGTCACTGAAGGAGAGCATGCGGGAACGTACTTCCTCGGCAAGCAATGGATCACGCAGTTCAAGGGATTGCAGCACATCCTTCTCGATGGCCACATCCGACCTATTAAGGATTTCCACCAAGGGTTGGATACCACCGACGGCTTCCACTGGCTCACGCGGTGTGGTGATGTTTCCGGTGCGTTTCTTCAGTGCCTCGGCCACCACACGCACGGCCTCAGGTGCAGCCGATCCCATGGTCGCCAGCGCGCTTGCTACGTCGGTTCGAACACCTGATTCAAAGCTGGAAAGAACTGCCGATCCAATATCTGGGCGCAGGTGGGCAATGACTAGGGCAGCTGTCTGCGGCAGCTCCCCATCAAGCAGCGCAACAACTTGTGCGGCATCGGTACCTTCCAAGAACTCAAAGGTCATTCCAGCAAGTGATGAGGAGAGCCTGTCCATCACCGAATTGGCTTTGTCCGAACCAAATGATGCTTCCAGCAGCCCGGCGGCAATTTCCCGCCCACCGCGTGCGTTCAATTGCCCGGAAGTTGCAAGCTCATGGACCTCGTGGATTGCATCTTGCACGGTTTGAGCATCAACTCGGCGCAGGCGCACCAGTTCTCCGGCAATCTCGTCCGCCTCGAATTCATTGAAGTGCCGTAGCACTTCCGCGGCGTGTTCCTTTTCCATTTGCATCAAGACAATGGCGACTTTTTGGGTTCCGCTCAACATCGCTGAACCACCCGGTCCGAGGGGCTTCACTCGTTCCTCTTATCATCCATAACGGTGCGCAAGTAGTCGGCCATGAGTGCTGGGTCGGTGGCGGCCAGGGCGGAGAGTTCCTCACGCTTGGCGTTGTGCGAGATGGGGAACGTCGCAACGGGTTGCGGTAACACCACGTTTGTCAGGGCCACCGTCTCCGGATGGGGGTTTTCCATGGGCACCGGCACCGCAGACAGGGACGCGTAGTCGTGCAGTTCACCCAGGTCGATCGGCTCACGCTTCTGCTTGTTGCGGCGCACATACAAGGCGTATACGACGGCAAGGATGAGCGCAAGCACGACGACACCGGCATAGATCAACTGGCGTTGCAAGGCCGCATTACGCAGTGCTGTCTCAGCTGCGGCGGCAGCCGCTAGCTCGCTTTGGGCCGCTGCCGCAGAATCTGTGTTGAAAGGAACCACCGAGATGCTGACTTGGTCGTTACGGGCAGCGCTGATCCCTGCTGCGTTGGAAACCATTTCGGTTAGCTGCTCCATGTTTAGCTCCCGGGCCGCGCTTTCATTGACCGCCACCGAAACACTCTGGCGCTGCAATGTTCCGGATGGAATCATGCGGTTTTCGGTGACTTTGTTAATGGCGTTAGTGCGTTGATTGTCAGTTGAGGTGAAGGTCCCGTTGCCACTGGCATTCTCGGGCACAGCAATGTTGTCTGGGCCCAAGACACCCGCGGATGGAGCGCCGTTTCCTTCATAGCTTTCTTCCTTTTCGGATTCCGTCAGGGCAGGAGAACCCTCGGGATCGGTAAATGTTTCCTCGGTACGCTCGGCAGACTCTAGACTCATCTCCGCGGCCACGGCAACAGTTGAATTACCCGTTCCAACCACACGGTCAAGCATTCCCTGAACGGAGCTGGCAACTCGCGTCTCATAGTCGGAGGCTTGCTGGTCTGCTCCCCCGGTCATGCCCACCCCCGCGGCCGAGAGCAGGTTACCTGCCGCATCGACGAGCGATACGTCTTCGGGCTTGAGTCCATCAACCGATGCCGAGGTCAGGTGGATCACGGACTGCACCTGATCGCGGGTGAGTGTTGAACCCGGCCTGGTCTCAACAAAAATCGAGGCCGTCGGGTTGGTTTTGGACGCCACAAAAACTGTTTGTTCGGGGATGGCAAGTTTCACCGAGGCCAGCTTGACGCCATCCATTGACTGGATGGTGGCGGCAAGTTCTCCCTCCAGTGCGCGTTTGTAGGTGATGCTTTGCTGGAATTCGCTGGAGGTGACGCCCATTTGGTCCAGCAGCGAGTATCCGGCGGTTCCCGCGCTGGGAAGGCCTGCCGCCGCTGCCTTGAGTCTGGCGTCGTAGACGCTTGCTTCGGGAACCATGATGGTTCCACCACCGCCGGTCAATTCATAGGCGACGCCGTCGGTCTTGAGCTGTTCGACGATCCCAGCGGCATCTTCGGGGGCAAGCCCCGAGTACAGGGGTGTCATTTTGGGTTGGTTCAGAAACGTAGCAAGAGCGATCGCACCCATGACAAGGATGGCAACGCCGATGATCATGATGGTTCGCTGTGCCAAGCTGAACCCACGCACGGATTCCATCAGCTTGCCCAAGGGGGCAGGAACAGCGGCCATCAGGCTTGCATCCGCATGATCTCATTGAATGCTTCAACCCCACGATTGCGGAATGTTGAAACCATTTCAAGTGCAACTGCCGCACGAGTTGAAGCAAGCGTCGCGGCATGAATGTCGGTCAGATCCCCGGTGACGGCCTTAATCGACAGGTCATTTGAGGTGCTTTGAAGGCTCTGCACTTCGTTGATCGCGCCGCCCAGCGCATTGGCGAAGGCAGCACCCTCGGTTCCGGCCTTGGCAGGTGACTGAGCGAACCCGGTGGCTGTAGTGGGGCTGACACCGGTGACTGGGGTAATGTTCATGGGCATTAGTTGCGTCCGATCTGCAGTGCAGCTTGGTAGGTTTCCTTGGCGCGGTCCACTACCGCGGCATTCACTTGGTAACCGCGCTGGGCCAGAATCAGTGCACCCATTTGCTCGGACATGTCGATGTCTGGGTAACGCACATTGCCCTCGGCATCGGCTAAGGGATGATCCGGTTCGTGAACGATCCGGCCATCGGCGTTGCCGAATTCGGTACCCGAAACGAATACTCCCTGATTGTTCCCGCTGGCTTGCGCCACGATGTAGCGGGCACGGAAGGCTTCTCCATCGGTGGAGGTCACTGTATTTGCATTTGCAAGGTTGTCCGAGATTGCATCAAGCCATTTTCGGTGGACTGTCAATGCTGTGCCGGCAATGCCGATTGCGTCTGGCATTAGTTGCTCCTGAGTGCTGTGCGGATGCTGTTAAAGGGACCCGATGCAGCCTGTGTAGCGAATTGGAAGCGCAGCACTGTGTCAATGTTGGAGAGCGTCTCGGTGTCAAGATTGACGTTTGAGCCGTCGAGCCGGGTGGGCTCCAGCGAGGTAGAGGTGGTCGCTGCACTCTTGCCGTCACGGTTTGCCACGGACCGCGTCAACGCGGCTTCGAAATCTACGCGGCGGGCATGGTAGCCGGGGGTATTGACGTTTGCAATGTTATTGGCGATGGCACGCTGGCGCGAGGCCAACCCGTCTAGGGCACTTTCCAATGCCAATGACGTGACGGAATCGAACACGAAACGAAGCTCCAGAATCGAAATGCGGCCCATCCTTGGGCACAAAAATGGATGAGCAATCCATGCTCACCTCAGACAATCGACCAACAATCCCTAGCCGTTAGCTGTTTTCGCTAACCTTCCACATCTAAATAAAGAGAAGTAGGCGATTCATAACGGGGCACCGAATCAACAACCCGCAGTTGGCGCGCAGTCTCATCTCGGCGTTCGGTCAGCATTCGGGCTAATTCCTGCATTTGACCGAAAACCGCTTGAGCACGATTTTTCAGGGTAGCGGGCATGAGACCAATATTCGCGGGTGCTGTCCACCCGGTGGGCAGCTCAAAGAGAACCTCATGGTCGGCCGTGAAGCGGCGCAGTCCTGCCATGTCCGCTTCCAGTGCTTCCAACACGGCAATCCAGGCTTGTTCCGTCGCTTCCGTGGTGGGTTCCCTATCCAATTTGCATACCAGTGCTAAGTGAGGTTGCTACAAGCGGTGCTATCGCGGCTTCATGCCAGGCCTGCCGCAGCGGCTCCATGAGTCCTTTGACGTGGCTCGTCAGTACCGGGTCACGACGGATATTTGCGTTGATCAGTGTTTGGGTTGCATATGTGTAAAGGCCTTGCAGCCCGTGGGCGCCGTCCCAAGCCTCTGCGTTCAGGGACGAAGCAAGTTCCGCAATGATCTCCTGGGCGTGTACAAGGTTCTCGGACGCTGTTGCCCAGTCCGCTGAATGCTGGGCAGCTTCGGCTCGGCTCAGGTCAAGTACCAGCCGGTCATAAAGCATGATCAGCAGCCGAGCTGGACTAGCCGAAAGAATGGCTTCCCTGTTGAGCTGGGCACGTTTTTGGGCTGGATTCATCATCAGTTTTGTGCTCCAGCATTCAAGGAGGAAAGTTGTGAGGCCATGTATGACTGTTGGGAGTTGAGCTTGCTCAGCTGGACTTCCAAGGCCGAATAGGTTCGTTTAAGTGTTGCTTCGCGGGTTGCCAGTCGACGGTCCCAGTCAAGAATTTGCGTGTCCAGCCTGGACACCATGGATTCTTGGCCCTTGATACGCGAGGTAATTGCTCCGTCGTATTTATCAGACAACGTCGATGTCGTACCAGAGACTCGGGAGGAAACTGTTTGCAATGTCGCATCTATTCGAGCCGGATCCTCGGCAAGTACTTTCGCGAACTTTTCGGCATCGAATTCCAACTTGCCGTCTTTAGTGATCGAGATACCGACCTCGGAGGGAGATTTTCCATCAATCGGCGCAGTCACGGCTTCCATGACACGTTGTTTGACATCCCGAACAGTGCTGTCACCGGTGAAGATCATACCCGTCGTTGCGCCACCGGCCCCGCTGCTAACTGCCGAGTTGACCGCGATGAATTTGAAGAGGTCATTGAGCTTATCCACTAGATCTGAAGCGACCTTGGTGGATGCTTCAGTATCCCGGGCCACCGATACGGTAACCGGTTCTGAAGAAACCTTGGACACTGTAATGTCCACGCCCGGCAGCAACGACGCGAAGGTATTAGTGGCGGAGGTGACTTTTTGTTCGGCCTCGGTGCCGGACCACAGTGTCAGCTCGGCATCTTGTGCCTGCCGTATGACTTTCAAATCCTCCGGCGTACTTCCGTCCGCCTTGGTAATCGTGAACCCGTTGGTGGCACCGGTTTCTACCGAAGAGAATTGTACACGGAACGTTGTGCCATCCCCCGTGGCAACCTTGACGGCCTTGACTCCGGAATCTGAGGCATTGACGGCCTTGATCACGTCGTCAAGCGAACTCGAGGAAGCGACTATGGACGTGGATTTGGTACCGTCTGCCGATTTGATGTCGAAGGTGGATCCCGGCCATTCAGTGAGGGCTTCCGAAACATGAATCTGGCCCTGGGCCAGTTTTGTGACGGTGACGTCCAAGGAGCCGGGGTTGGCCCCCGCACTGGCCGTGGCCTTGACACCATCGGAGCTGCTGGAGGTGCTGAAGAGCTGCAGTGACTCCGGCATAGCAAGTTTTTTGGTCAAGTCGGCCAGATCCGCGACCTTTGTATTTAGCGCTTGCAAAGCACTAACCATGGTCTGCGTTGATTTGACCTTGTTCTTCAAGATGTTCTGCGGAATCGCTTCGACCTGCATCAGTGATTTGATCAGTTCAGTGGTGTTCAAGCCACTGGATAGTCCGTCTAATGACAGGCCCATACCGTCTCCGCTTCTTCAGTCTTGTATACATATTGCGAATCTCCCGTGGCATACGTGCACTTCGTGCACCGCGGATGCCACGGGAGATTCATGAGTCAAACTTCTTGTTTCCTCAATGGCCAGCTGCATAGCTAGCACCTGATGAGCGTTTCAAACTCTCATGCCGATCAAGGAACCGCCTTACTGCCTTGGGTTTTAGCGCAGCAAGGAAAGAACACCCTGAGTGGACTGGTTTGCCTGCGCGAGCATGGCGGTACCGGCCTGGGACAGGATGTTCTTGGCGGTGAACTTGACCATTTCGCCAGCCATGTCAACGTCGCGGATGCGGGACTCTGCAGCCGAGAGGTTTTCGCGCGAGACGTTCAGCGAGTTGATTGCCGACTCGAAGCGGTTCTGGCTTGCACCCAGTTCCGAGCGGCTCGAGGAGATAGCCGTAATGGCCGTGTCAATGGCGGTGATCGACGTGGCGGCCGCCGTGGCTGAAGTCAAATCGATGGCCAGTGTTGAGGTTCCGGCGGCGACGTCGGTGCCAGCTACTAGGGCCGTAACAGTCTTCACTGCGTCAGCCAGGTCGGTCAGGTTGACCGAGATCTGCGAGGACGGATCGCCGTTGGCGCCGACCTGGAAGCTCAGTGCAGCACCGTCCATCAGGTTGATGCCATTGAAGTTCGTGGTATCGGCGATGCGCGCCAGCTCGTCACCCAGGGCTGTTGCTTCGGTGGTGAGTGCCTTACGCGAATCATCGTTGTTCGAGTCACTGCCGGCCTGGACAGCCAGGTCGCGAACGCGCTGCAGGATCGAGTGGACCTCGGTCAGGGCGCCTTCAGCGGTCTGGATGACCGAGATGCCGTCCTGGGCGTTGCGGGCTGCAACGCCAAGGCCGTTGGACTGCGCGCGCAGACCTTCTGAGATGGACAGGCCTGCTGCGTCATCGGCTGCACGGTTGATGCGCAAACCGGAGGAGAGCTTCTCCAGCGACTTGGACAGGTCGTTCTGCGTGTTGGAAAGGTTTCGGTGAGCGTTGAGCGCCGAAATGTTGGTGTTAATTTGCATACCCATGGTGAATTCCTCCGTGAGACGGGTGTCTTAGACGAGGTCCATCCATGGACCTCAAGACCAACTATCGGCCGGCACCATGATCCGGTTAGCCATTCACAACAATAATTCTCGAGTGACTGTCGCTACATCGTCGCGGTAAGAGCTTCTCGAGAGCCCTCCGGCTTGGTGATACCACCGGCGGCAAGGTCATGAAACTCACCGAGATACTGTTCCCTGCGTTGTGTGGCTGCCCGAGTTAGCCTTTGTTCTAGCACCGGTTCGGCATCAACCAGATAGAGCGATTGCAGCCCTTCTTGCAGAAGTTTCATTGCAGCAGTTCGGCGCTGCGACACAGCCGAATGTGTAACTCTCATTTCGGCGGCCACGTCCTTAACCGTTAGGCCTTGGAAGTAAATTCGCTCAATCACTGAGCGTAGGTTCTCGGGCAGCGCTGCGACTGCTGCCCGAACAATCTGCACGTGTTCTGCTTCAAGTACTGTTTCTTCAGGCGTCAGGTTGCCGGAGCTGAGATAGTCGTTCATCGCGTCATCGATCCCCACCACGGTGCGGGCGGAATCACTGAGTATTGACAACGTGGATTCTTGGTCGGTGCCCAAAGCGTCTGACAGCTCAGCCAGGGTTGGGGTACGTCCGATGGCTGCGGTCAGCGTTTCTTGTATGGTTCGCAGCTCGGTAATGCGTTTGCGGGCACCGCGCGGAGCCCAATCATTTGAACGCATATCGTCTGCGAAGGCGCCAATGATGCGGCGACGCGCATAAGCACCGAACGGGACACCTAGGTTCACATCAAAGGCCTCAGCCGCCGAAATCAGCGCGATCGCGCCAACCGAGGCAAGATCTTCTCGAGACAGATGAGTTGCCTTTGCACACATTTCGGCTGCGAGATAGCCGACAAGCGGCAAGTTCTCGACAACTAAGCTGTTGCGTGCGTGCTGATCCACTAGTTGGTTCCTTATCACTTAGAGAGAATGACTTGACCGGCTACCCATATGTTCCTGGCCACTCAGCTATTTCTCCCCAAAGAATTCAAGCCACAAGAGATATTAGCTCCAAAATCTGATAGTGGTGGGAATCTAACTAACGCGCGTCGCTTTGCAGTCGATAGAGTTGTTCGAACTGGGGATGCGTAATGGGGGGGTAGCTAAGGCTTGGGAAGGAATATTCATGGGAACCAATGAACTTTCAGTACTTTTGTGGAAAGAACGCGAATTGCTTGAACTTCTGCAGTTCAAATTGGAAGAACAACATCTACTTTTAGTGGCCGGAAAGTCGCGCTGGATCAGTCTTGCAACTCGTGAAATTGAAAACGTGTTAGAAAAGGTAAACGCTGCAGGCTTGCTGCGCGCTATCGAAGCGTCAAGCGTTGCTTCAAGTTGGGGAATCAATGACGATTCTTCCTTGGCCCAAATCATTGACTCCGCACCTGAGGGACCTTGGAAAGAAATATTTGCAGCCCACCTTGCGGCACTTCGATCTACAAGCACGGAAATTGCTGCCCTGCGTGAGGCCAATGACCAGTATCTTCGCTCCGCGTACCGTTCAACGCAAGAGACACTGGCCAAATTAGGCGAAGACCCTTCGCTTTATGGTCCGGCCGGCACTTCCGCGTCTCGCGATTCTGGTGCCCATATTATCGACACAAATCTTTAAGGAGTGCCTGTGAGCACATTCAGTGGACTGAATACCGCGATGACGGGATTGAATGCGGCACGTTTGGCAATGGAGACGGCCGGAAACAATCTCGCCAACATCGGAACGAGGGGATACACGCGTCAACGTGCTGACTTTGTTTCGGTAGGTTCAGTTACGCAAACTGGTCTATTGACGAGCAGAAATGGTGTTGGTCAGGGCGTAGGGTTCTCTGGAATTGCCCGCTTATCCGACTCCCATTTAGATGCCCGTGTACGTGGCACCTTAGCCATAGCATCGCATTCAGATATTCGGGCCGATGGGCTATCGAATCTGGAAGACATCCTTCGCGAGCCTGGTGAGAATGGGCTTTCCGCCTTGCTCAATGATTTTTGGGCTGGCTGGGAAGACGTCGCAGGTGACCCGGGTAAAGCAGCCCCAGCAGCGGTTCTCATTGAACGAGCCAAGGCTGCGGCCAGCCGCATCAGTCTCTCGCATTCCGAAATGGCTGCGCAGTGGAATAGCCATCGGACGGGCCTCGAAACCATGGCCACAGACGTAAATAGCGCCGCAAATGCCATTGCCGAACTCAATGGGCAGATTCGTTCCGTTATCGCGTCCGGAGGGTCACCAAATGCACTCATTGACCAGCGTTCCCTACTTGCCGAGCAAGTCTCAGAATTAACTGGCGCTACTGTTCGCGAGGCTCCTGACGGCACCATCGATGTGCTGATTAGTGGTAATGCGCTGGTCAGTGGAACTACGGCGCGCACCATCAAAGTCACAGGTTCGTTGTCCATGAATTCGTTGCCAGCACCCACCATTGAATGGACCCATAGCAATGCTGGAGCCATTGGTGCTCAAACTGGACGCATTGCGGGTGCGCTTTCGCTCTTGGCCCCTGCAGATGCGGCAGGAACCGGTGGTGTATTGGCTGAAAGCGCTAAGGCCTTGGACGCCATTGCCTTGGCTCTGGCCACCACTGTCAACACTGCCCAAGCCAACGGCAAAACTGTTGACGGGGTTCAAGGCTCTGATTTCTTCTTTATCGATACAAATAATCCGGCTCTTTCGTTAAAAGTTTTGGCGATTGGAGCCAGTGATTTGGCGACCGGTTCGGCTACCGGTGGTCCGTTGGACGGCTCAAATGCTTCAGCGATCTCCCAATTGGGAAAGCTAAAAGACGGCGCCGACTCCAAATGGTCCGAGTTGGTCATTCGTATCGGTGTAGCAACCAAATTCGAAGCACAACAAGCAGTTTCGACAGCCGTCGCGGCTTCCACTGCAGTGAATGCTCAGCTCTCGGTTTCTGCTGTATCACTCGATGAAGAGAACGTTGCTTTGCTAACCCATCAACATGCTTTCCAGGGGGCTGCACGAGTCATGACCGCTGTGGATGAGATGCTCGATACGCTGATCAATCGCACCGGTCTCGTTGGAAGATAGGCAGTCATAAACTCATGAGAATTACTACCGCTTCATTAAGCAACACCACTGATCGCAACCTTCAAGCCGCGATGAATCGATTGGCAACCGTACAGAACAAGGCCGGTACGCAGAAAGAAATCGGTCGTCCTAGCGATGATCCAAGCGGGACTGCCAATGCGATGGCAGTTCGCGCCCAACAGCGGCAGACTGACCAATATACGCGAAACACCCAAGACGCAAATGGGTGGCTCTCAACGGCGGATCGAGCCATGAGCACCGCCACAGATCTTATCCAGCAACTCCGCGATCTAACTGTTGCTGGGGCAAACGATGGTGCCTTGGCTCCCGAGGCAAAAGAAGCAATTGCCTTAGAACTTATTCAGGTTCGAGACTCATTGATGGTTGTAGCCAATACTCAATACAACGGTCGGCACATATTCGCGGGAAGTTCTAATGGCGCGAACGCACTCGACAAAGATAACTACACCTTTTCTGTCGGTAGCAGCGTGGAACGTCGGGTCGGAGATAATTCCACCGTTCGCGTAGATGTCGATGGCACCAAAGCGTTCGGCAACGGGACAACAAGCGTTTTTGCGTTAGTCACTGAAATCGTTGCAGAGCTCCGCTTGGGTACTAACATCGGCTCTCGGATAGCAAAGGTAGATGGTTTTTTGCAGCAGGTACTTGGTGTGCATTCAACGATAGGCGCAAGTCACGCGAGCGTCCTAGCGGCCGAGGAATCTTTACTGAACGATGCTGTGGCTCTCGAAGGACGCCGAAGCATCATTGAAGACATAGATTTGGGGGCCGTTGTGCTCGATTTGAAGAAGCAAGAACTTGCTTATCAAGCGGCATTGTCTGCTGCTGCTCGTACGTTACAGCCTTCTTTGATGGACTTTTTGCGATGAGCCGGGTCTTGGTTCCGCAAGCCCCATTGCTCGGTTTCCCCACGGCTGTCACATTGTCGCTGGACCCGGTTGAGGGTGCCGTTGGCCTATACTCTTTGAGCTCTGTTCAGGTTGCTGAATTGCGGCTTTTCGTGCTTGATGCAGCAATCCATTTTCCCGATTATTGCCCAGTGTTTACACACAATCAGCTCCTACTTCTTGGAACCCCGGATGAATCAAATCAAAGCGTGTTTGTCATAGTCAATACGGCTAATAATCAAACTACGGTGAATTTGCTTGCCCCGATCCTTGTGAACGCTGGCACTGGCTCCTGCGCACAAGTCATTTTGGACGGTCAAGACTGGCCCTTGCGACACATCCTGCCAGCCTAGGACGCTAGGACACTGTTCGAGTCAATCCGAGACGCTAGGCTTAAGCGTATGCCCTCACATAGTTCCGATGCTTCCGGCTCCCAGCTTGCAATCTTGTTAACCACCGAAGGATGGCAACTACTTAATTCTGTTGACCCGTCGTCTGCGGGAACTAAAGATGCAGCATTTGCGCTCAATCTCGAACTGCGTAAGGCCGGACATTCGGCCGAACTGGCTACGGCAGTAGTCCAACAAACCCAGCTGCGTTTCAAGGCACGCACAAAATTTGGGCCTTTCGCTGACAGCATGGTTTTTACCCAGGCTGGATTAGAACAGGCAACACGCCTAAATATTGCGGGCTTACATGCCCAACGCTTCACCCGTGCCGGGATCAAGAAGGTTGCTGATCTGGGTTGCGGAATCGGAGCAGATTCCTTGGCCCTTGCCAGTGCCGATATTGAGGTCACGGCAGTAGAGCTCGATGAAATCACCGCAGCTGCAACGACACTAAATCTCATGCCCTGGCCCAATGCTCGGGTAGTGAATACCGATGCCATGAGTTTTGACCTTGAGGGATTCGACGGGGTCTGGCTCGATCCGGCACGCCGCACCACCGATACCTCGGGAACCTCACGGATTTTTGACCCCGAAGCCTTCAGCCCACCGCTGTCCTTCGTTGAAAAACTCGCCGATGAGGGCCTGGCCGTAGGCGTCAAGATGGGCCCGGGAGTCCCACATGAAGCTATTCCGAGCAATTGTGAAGTCCAATGGGTCTCTGTCAATGGGGATGTCATCGAGGCAGCCTTGTGGTTTGGCCCACTGGCCCGACCGAACATTCGTCGAGCCGCGCTTGTCACAAATGATCATGGCGCTCACGAAATCACTAGCTCGGTGGACTTCGATCCAGATGCGGCACTACGTGGCGAGGTGCCCGTAGGGCCGGTTCCTGCCTATGTTTATGAACCCGATGGTGCGGTAATTCGCGCAGGTCTCATCGATGAACTGCTCAAGCGCACCGGCGGACACCTGTTGGACCCCCACATTGCCTATTTTGGTACTGAAGCACCAGTTCAAACCCCATTTGCCAAGGCTTTCAGGGTAGTAAATGTGCGTCCATACCACATCAAAAATCTGCGTGCTTGGGTCAAGGCGGAAAACATCGGAGTGCTTGATATCAAGAAACGCGGTATGGATGTGACTCCCGAAGAACTGCGGAAGGTATTGCTGGCTGGCATGGGCAAGGGGGCCAAAAATAAGGCAACCTTGATCCTTACACGCATTGGCGAGACACGCGTGGCCATCGAAGTTGAACCGCTGCCCTAACCACGCACCTTGCCACCATGACTTGCGGCACGAGCTTGGATTAGTCCATCGATGTCATCAAGAGCCCTCACAGACTCGATAGACTATTAGCTGCAAGAATTTTGGGGTGATTCACCGCAATTAACATGGAGGTACGATGCACATTGAATTCGCATCATCACGCCAGTCAACACTTGGTGTTGAATGGGAAATTGCGTTGGTGGATCGAAATACCGCAGATCTAAGTTCTGTGGCCGAAGACGTGCTGGCACAGCTACACGCAAAGCACGGTTCGTTAACTGAAGACGAGGAACACCCACACGTCAAGCAGGAACTGTTGCTCAACACCGTGGAAATTGTTACAGGAGTCTGTGACACAGTCGCCGAGGCCAAAGTCGAGCTTCATGAGAATCTCGTAGCGATCCGGGAAGTTACCGACCCCATGGGCGTCGACCTCTACTGTGCAGGCTCCCACCCCTTTGCCCCTCCGAAGCTACAGCCGGTCACCGATAAAGATCGCTACGCGAGGATGATTGATCGCACCCAATGGTGGGGTCAGCAGATGGTCATTTATGGCGTGCATGTCCATGTTGGCTTAGATTCCCGCGATAAGGCGCTGCCAATAGTCGATGGACTCATCAACTATCAGGCTCATTTTCAGGCGCTTTCCGCTTCCAGCCCTTTCTGGGGCGGCGAAGATACCGGCTACGCTTCGCATCGGGCTCTGATGTTTCAGCAACTACCTACAGCAGGAGTTCCATATCATTTCCCCACGTGGGAAGACTATGAAGCTTACGTAGCAGACATGATGCATACGGGTGTTATCGACGATATCTCCGAGATCCGCTGGGATGTTCGCCCCGTGCCACGATTTGGCACGGTCGAGATGCGTATTGCCGACGGTTTATCCTCACTCCAGGATATTGGTGCCATTGCAGCGCTCACCCAATGTCTAGTGGATGACATGTCGACCACTTTGGATCAGGGTGGGTCCATCCCGGTCATGCCCCCGTGGTTCCGTGTCGAGAATAAGTGGCGAGCGGCTCGCTACGGTATGGATGCAATCATCATTCTCAACGCTGCGGGTGATGAAATGCTTGTCACCGATCATTTGCGGATGGAACTTGAGCGGCTAGCACCCGTTGCCGAAAAGCTTGGTTGCGCCTTAGAACTCAAAGACGTAGAACGCATTATCGACGGTGGTGCAGGTTACCAGTGGCAGCACAAGGTCGCTGCAGAGCACAGTGGCGATCTGCGCGAAGTCGTGAAAGACAATATTCGCCGGATGAACATTGCATAAGAGGCCAAAATGATGGCCGGGGTCCAGTTCATTTGCAGAACCGGACCCAGGCCTTCTTTGGTCCTCAGAGATTACGCGGGTAACGAGATCAGACTTACCGGCTGGCCAGAATCCGTCGAAAATTTCAGTCCCGTCGGTTGAACTCCGGCAGTAACCAACAGTGAACCCAACGCAGCAACCATCGCTCCATTATCGGTACACAAGCTGATCGGCGGAACCCTCAGGGTAATTCCCGCCGAGGCACAGCGAGCGGCAAGAAGCTCGCGTAAGCGAGAGTTCGCTGCAACCCCTCCCCCGAGCAATAGGTTGCTGAGGCCGTGCTCCTGGC
Source organism: Arthrobacter sp. MYb227 (assembly GCF_002975435.1). Classification (GTDB taxonomy): domain Bacteria; phylum Actinomycetota; class Actinomycetes; order Actinomycetales; family Micrococcaceae; genus Paeniglutamicibacter. The sequence continues at coordinate 401,735 of NZ_PCPT01000001.1, forward strand.
AGGCACGCACGGCCTTAGAGGTTATGACATCGACAACTGCTTCCTGAAAGCTTGCCGCGATATCTGCCACCGGCACTTCTTCCCCACGCTTGAGGTATTGCTCGACACAGCGGGCAACCGCAGTCTTGAGTCCCGAGAATGAGAAGTCGTGTCGATGCTTTCCGGGTTCTTCTGCGGTACCGACAAACTTTGGCATCGTAAGCCCACGGGGAAATCTAATGGCCTTGGGATTGCCCTCTGTGGCGAGTTTGTCAATGGCAGGACCCCCTGGGTACCCGAGGCCCAAAAGCCGTGCGACCTTGTCGTAAGCTTCCCCCGCTGCGTCATCAATTGTTGCGCCAAGAAGTACTACATCGTCGGCTAGGGAATTCACTTGGAGGATCTCTGTATGCCCGCCGGATACCAGTAAGGCGCCAAGGTTTTCTGGTAGTTTCCCACCGTCAAGTATTCCCACACCCACATGGGCGACTAGATGATTAATCGCATAGAGGGGCTTTTCACTGGCTAGGGCCAAGGCCTTGGCAGCGGCCACGCCCACCATGAGTGCCCCCGAGAGTCCTGGACCACTGGTAACAGCAATCGCATCAATCTCATCCAGGGTCACCCCGGCCTGCTCCAGAGCTGATTCCAATGTTGGAACGAACTCATTCAGGTGCGCTCGCGAAGCAATTTCGGGGATAACACCGCCAAACCGCACGTGCTCTTCCATTGAAGAAGCAACTGCGTTAACGAGCAACTCGGTTCCTCGCACGATGCCAATGCCTGTCTCGTCACATGAAGATTCAATGCCGAGGATCAGTGGCTTTGAAGTAGAGGTTGCCATGAAATTTAGGTCTCCTGAGCCGTGAATTCAAAAAGTTTCGGGTACCTGCTGCAAATAGCAAGCTTCGCTAGATAGATGGGATCAGCACTTTTCGCATGATGACCGCATCTACACCGTCGCGGTAGTATCTCGGGCGGCGATGAATTGCTTCAAAGCCAAAACGTTCGTAGAGGTTTTGAGCTCGCGGATTATCTGCGCGCACTTCGAGCAAAAGATCGGTAGCGCTTCGATCGGTCGCTTCGGCGATCATGGTTACTAATAGATGCGATCCGATTCCGCGTCCCTCATACTCTGGGATCACCGCAATGGTCTGCACATCGGCCAAGGGTAATACACTCATCAGACCGCAATAGGCAACAATTCGCGGGCCATCTTCAACCACCCAATAGTTGCGGGTGTCGCTGAGCGTCAATTCACCGGCAAACATTTCGTACGGCCAGGCGTCAGCAGGGAACAGCTCTGTTTCAAGTGCCCACACCTCGGGAAGATCGGCAATTGTCATACACCTAGTTTTCAAGCCATCAAGAGGATTAGCACCCGTTGCCTGATTCACAGCAATTTTCCCTTCATAACCGCAGGAACCTTGGCATCCGATTCACGAAGGTAAAGCGGTTCGGAAGAGAGCATCTCTTCACCCGCGGCCAGCCGCTGTGCAGCCCGTGTTCCCAAGGCAACGGCGCTGGGGTTCGTCTGACGAAATTCTTCGCTCACTTTGGCACCGGTTGCTTCTAGACGTTCGGAGTACAGTCCGGCGCCGGAACCATACACTGGCAGCGCCGGTAGCTCTTCAACAACCGTGACATTTGGCCCGTCCAGCAATGCACCAGTTACGTCATAACGAGCCCAGTAGACTTCCTTGCGTCGAGCATCAATAGCAACAATGAAGTCGGATTCAACACCACTGCGAACCGCGTCAAAACAAATAGCGTCGAGACTCATCACTCCGTGTAATGGAACGCCCCACACGAAACTGAGCGTACGTGCTGTAGCAAGTCCCACGCGCAGGCCCGTAAAAGGTCCGGGTCCTACGCCAACGGCAATTCCTGCAAGATTCTTGCCATCAAGGGTGGCTTCATTGAGCAACATCTGAATCGCCGGTGCTAGGGCTTCGGCGTGATCATTGTTCTCGACCGAGGTAAACGAACCAATGATCCGAACATTATGTGGATCGCTAATTTCCAGCAGGGCCGCCGAAGCATTTGCCGAGGTATCAATCGCCAGTAAATGCACTGTCTATTTCCTTGTGCTTTCGAATTCGTTCAGTAACGAGATTAGCTGTTCATCCTTGGCCCAGCGTGGGCCAAATGCCTCGAGCTTGATCGTGCGAGGCTCTTCGTCTTCACCTTCATGAAAGTCAAAGACGAGTTCGTGGTCCAGATCAACCGATCCCGCACGCAACAACGTGACTTCTAACCGTGAATCGTTAAGTTGTTCGACCTTACCGTTGCCCCACTCCACCACCGTCACCGAAGTACTCATGGTGGCTTCCAAGTCCAAATCATCTACCTCTGCGGCACTAGTGAGCCGGTATGCGTCAACGTGCACAAGGTTTGGTCCGCTGGCTAGGGTTGGGTGAATCCTTGAGAGTACAAAAGTTGGGGAAATGATGCCTTCCCGCACACCTATGCCCGCTCCAAGGCCTTGGGTAAAGGTGGTTTTTCCAGCACCTAGTTCCCCGCTAAGGATCAACAGATCGCCACGTTCCAGCAGTTTTCCGAGTCGCTGCGCAAAGCCTTGGGTTTCATCAACGTTTGTCACAGAGATATGGGTTTCGAACATGGCCTCGGCCATTGAAGCATCACTCACCGGATTCACCCCAGGTGCCTTCAACTAAGAAACGAGGAACACGTGGAGAAATACGGGTGACTACCTCGTAGTTAATAGTTCCTGCGGCGTCTGCCCATTCGGTGACCTGAGGGCCTCCTTCGCCAAAAAGAATCACTTCTGCACCCAAGAACTCATCAACATCGATATCGGGGCCAAGATCAACAACGAATTGATCCATGGCGATGGTCCCACGTACCAGATATGTCTTGCCGTTAATGCTTACCGGAGCATTGTTTGCTACCCGTGGGATGCCATCGGCGTAACCCATGGGAACTAGGCCAAGGTACGTATCTTCTGTGGTGGTGTAACGGAGACCGTAGCCAACGCGTTGTCCCGCGGGAACTCGTTTTACGTTTGCCATGCGACTGACCAAACTCATTGCCGGGCGCAAGCCAAAGCTTTCAGGGCTTTCGCCATTGAAGGGGCTCAGGCCATAAAGGCCAAGGCCTAGTCGCACCATGTCAAAGTGTGCATCGGGGCGGGTGAGGATTGCCGGCGTATTGGCGATATGGCGGACCTCAAGATCAAAACCTGCATCTTCGGCAAGTGCCACGGCTTCACCGAATGCTACAAGCTGTTCATCTGTTTCCGGGCGCTCCGGCTCATCGGCCACCGCTAGGTGGGAGAAGACGCCGACAACGCGAAGTAGGCCTTCCTCCTGGTAACTTGCCGCGCGTCCCAAAAGTGCATCCCATTGAGCCGGAGTGCTTCCATTACGGCCCAGCCCGGTGTCAATTTTCAGGTGGATGCGTGCCGGCAGTGCCGCTGCTTCGGCGGCACGTGCAACATAGTCCAGTTCCCAGCCTGAGACGGCTAGGTCAATGTTTGCGGCGATTGCCTCTTCAAAGGGTGTACCTTCGGTGTGCAGCCAGGCAAGTAGTGGTGCGGTGAGACCCGCCTCGCGAAGCTTCATTGCTTCGGTCACATGCGCACAGCCAAGCCATGTTGCACCCGCTTGTAGTGCTGCGCGGCCCACTGCTACGGCGCCATGGCCGTAGCCGTCGGCTTTGACTACCGCCATGATTTTGGCGGGGGCAACGAGCTCGGCAACTCGCTTAACATTCTCGCGCACGTTCGCCAAGTCGACGATTGCTCGGCGTTCCCAGCGTGGCGTCGTTGCCAGCGTCTGCTCTGATGTCGGGTTCTCGGGCTTTTGAATTGATTGTGCACTCACATACCAATCATCCCATCTTCCGCACTTTGCTGCCGCCACTGGGTAACTCGGTGTCGAGAAATACCTTGGAGGTTTAAACAGAAATGTCTCGTTTCGCCGATTCCTAGGGTTCGGCGAAACGAGACATTCTCGTGGTTCGTTGATGACCTATTTCTTTAGGGTGTTCGCTTGCGCAGTTCGTCGCGAATTTCGGCAAGCAAGGCAACCTGCGGATCAATTTCTTCTTCGTCTTCTTCAAGACCGAGCTTGGCCTTGCTCATCTCGGTAATCTTCTTCATCGGCACTACAACGATGAAGTAGATTGCTGCTGCAACGAGTAAGAAGTTCACCAGTACTGTCAGGAATGCACCAAATTCTACGTCGACGCCCTTCTTGATTGTCCATACGAGGAAACCATCAAAGCTAGGCGAACCCACGATCCCAGCGATCAAGGGCATGATGATTTTGTCGACAAGCGCGGTGACTACTGCACCAAAAGCTGCACCAATAACAACAGCGACGGCAAGGTCTACGACATTGCCCTTCATTATGAAATCTCTGAATCCCTTAAGCATGTGCTTAGTTTTGCACAGACTTGGCCATGTCAACAGGCAAAGGCACGAGATTTAATGAAAGATTCGCCAACTGGCTAGAACTCTGGCATGAAGTTAGATCTTACGCAGCAGCATTCGTCGGATCGAGTGGTCGGCCGACTTGCTCAAGACCAGCTGGGCTCGGCCGCGTGTAGGGACAACATTTTCTCGCAGGTTAGGCTCGTTTATGCGTTTCCAGATCCCGTGGGCGGTCTCACGTGCTTCCTCGTCACTGAGATTTGCGTAGCGGTGGAAGTACGATGCCGGGTCAGAGAAGGCCCCGGAACGAAGCTTCATGAATCGGCGAATGTACCATTCTTCAATGTCGGAGGTTCTTGCGTCGACGAAAACCGAAAAGTCGAAGAAGTCGCTCAAGGCAAGCCCCGCAGTTCCATCCATGCGAGACCGCGCCGGCTGTAAGACGTTGAGCCCTTCAACAATCAGTACCTGCGGTGAGCGGACCACGACTTCCTTACCCGGAACAATGTCGTACGTCAGGTGTGAATACCAAGGCGCCCGCACTTCCGGGGAACCAGATTTTACTTCGGAGACGAAACGTAGAAGTCGACGGCGGTCATAGGATTCGGGGAATCCCTTACGGTGCATGATGCCGCGTTTTTCTAGATCCGCGTTCGGGTAAAGGAAACCGTCTGTGGTTATCAGCTGAACATCTGGGGTGTCGGGCCAACGGCGCAAGAGTTCTTGCAGCACGCGAGCTGTAGTTGATTTACCAACGGCAACCGACCCGGCAACACCAATAACAAAGGGTGTACGCCTGGTTTTTTCGCCCAAAAAGGTATTAGTTGCCTGATGCAAAGATGCTGAGCCCTGTACATACAGGTTCAGTAATCTCGAAAGAGGGAGGTAAACCTCTCGCACTTCATCAAGATTTAGTTGTTCGCCCAAGCCACTCAGACGCCGAAGATCGGCTTCATCAAGCGGCTGTTCTAACTGATTTGAGAGACGTGCCCATGTTTGACGGTCCAATTCGACGAAGGGAGTCGCCCCATAGTCGACCGTGCGCTGTCCATTCACGCCTTGAATTGTGCCAAGAAAACACCGGTATTCCCAAACGTGGATCGGAACCTATGTCGCAAAAGCATGGTGAAGCCCATAAAAATTTCCTTACTCCACTTTGGCAAAAGTACACTTTTTGGTGCTTTTGGGCATGTACGCTTTTTCCATGTGTGGAATTGTTGGATATGTAGGTAACCCTGAACGAACGGCCTCTCATGGTGCGCTCGATGTCATTGTCGAAGGTTTGCGCCGTCTTGAGTACCGCGGTTATGACTCGGCAGGAATCGCCGTCGTCACCGAAGCAGGTGTTGATTCTCGAAAGAAGGCTGGCAAACTTGTCAACCTGATCAACACTCTCGAAGACGACCCTTTACCGTATTCCCTCACGGGTATTGGCCATACACGTTGGGCAACTCACGGTGGACCGACCGATACTAACGCTCATCCCCATCTTGCAGATGATCAAAACCTAGCATTGATTCACAATGGCATCATCGAAAATTTTGCTGAGATTAAAGCGCAACTGACACGCGAAGGCGTTTCATTCCTTTCCGATACCGATACCGAAGTCGCAGCCGCCTTGCTCGGCTCTATATTCCGCGGCGCAGGCAAGGGCAATCTGACCCGTTCAATGGAATTGACCGCACGTCAGCTAGAAGGTGCCTTCACCCTCTTAGCAGTTCACGCGGATCACCCGGGTGTAGTAGTTGCAGCACGCCGTAATTCACCCCTGGTCTTGGGCTTGGGCGAGGGCGAAAACTTCCTGGGCTCGGACGTTTCTGGATTTATTGATTTCACGCGCCGCGCTGTTGAACTTGGCCAGGATCAGATTGTTACGATCACCCCCGATAGCCACTCAATTACCGATTTCTTTGGCAACCCCGCCGAGGGTAAAGAGTTTGTCGTCGATTGGGATGCGGCAAGCGCCGAAAAAAGTGGCTTCCCTTCCTTCATGGAAAAGGAAATCTACGACCAACCCGCAGCTGTAGCCGATACCCTCTTGGGCCGTTCGGATGCTTTCGGTCGTCTGACCCTTGATGAGATGCGCATCGCTCCGGAAGAATTAGCCCATGTCACAAAGATCGTTGTGCTTGCCTGCGGTACTTCTGCCTACGCTGGTTCGGTTGCCAAGTACGCGATCGAGAATTGGTGCCGCATCCCGGTCGAAGTCGAATTGAGCCACGAGTTCCGTTACCGTGACCCCATCGTTGATGCAAATACTTTGGTAGTTTCAATATCGCAATCTGGCGAGACCATGGACACCCTCATGGCTGTTCGTTACGCCAAGGAACAGGGCGCAAAAACCCTATCGATCTGCAATACCAATGGGTCAACGATTCCTCGTGAATCCGATGCCGTGTTGTATACCCACGCGGGTCCGGAGATCGCTGTTGCATCGACCAAAGCATTCCTGGCTCAGATCACCGCAACCTACCTTCTGGGGCTCTACCTGGCTCAGCTGCGCGGCAATCTCTTCAGCGGTCAGATCAAGGACATTCTTGCCGACCTGGGCAAGATTCCCTCTAAGATCCAGGACATTCTGGATCGTGCCGATGAGATCAAGGAACTCGCGCGCTCCATGGCTCAGGCATCCTCGGTACTCTTCTTGGGCCGCCATGTCGGTTACCCGGTAGCTATGGAAGGCGCCTTGAAGCTCAAGGAAATCGCCTACATCCATGCCGAAGGTTTCGCCGCTGGAGAGCTGAAGCACGGCCCGATCGCTTTGATCGATGATGGCCAGCCGGTCTTTGTTGTGGTGCCGTCTCCTCGAGGACGCGACTCACTGCATTCAAAGGTGGTCTCCAACATTCAAGAGGTTCGTGCCCGCGGCGCCAAGACCTTGGTAATTGCCGAATCCGGGGACGAAGCTGTACGCGAATTCGCCGAGTTCGTTTTCTATGTGCCCGAAACCCCAACGTTGTTGATGCCGTTGTTGGCAACTGTACCGTTGCAGCTTTTTGCCTGCGAGCTAGCAACAGCTAAGGGGCTTGACGTAGATCAGCCCCGAAACCTTGCAAAATCTGTGACTGTCGAATAGATCGAGCCAGGTTTAATAGCACGCCACGACTGCGGCGCTGGTGCTTCTCGCTTGTGCGAGCGGCACCAGCGCCGCAGTTCTTTCCTCGCCGCCACTTCGCGGAGATGACGAGAGCTCAAGAATGCGGTGCAGCCGAGAAGAGACCCGAAATATACTCGGCCTGGCCTATGTGCTTGGTGGTGTCCTCCAAAACACTAACCAACCTGACCGCTGTACTCACCGGAGGATTCCACCGATGATCAATAATCGTCTGAAGATTTCTCACCTGTAGCTTGCCAAGGATCGCATTACTGCCCTGGTGAACCGCTGAATGATAGGCGGCCAGTAGGGCCGCATCGTACATTCCAAAAGCCTGCACTTGCTCGCTTGTCTGTCCATATCCTGTTTCCCGTTCGGCATAGGGCAACTTGAATTTTCCTGACCAACCACCACTGATCCAACATTCTTCAAAGCTCTGCGTGGGCCATAGGGCCCGAGCCAAATGCACAAAGTGATCGTCTTGGATTCGACTCAGATGCCAGATCAACCACGCAATATGGTTCGCATTAGCTTCGGGTCGATATCTAAGCATTTGGGGACTTGCCTGCTCCATAAGATCGGTAACGCTTATATTCACACGCTCGAAACCATCACGTAGCAACGCTACAAGCACCGCATCCTCAGATTTCATGTGATCAATCATCTTGGTAACCTCTCGTAAGATGCTTGTTCCTTGGACTTCCCCACGTTCCAAGATTGGGCCTTGGCCCGCCATAGATCAATGGTAGTTTCGGCTTCTCGAGCACTTCGCCGATAAACTCGAGCATATGATCGTGGGAATTGGTGTTGATGTAGTTGAAGTCTCTAGGTTCAAAGCCCAGCTGGAGAGAACCCCAGCATTACGCGAGCGACTCTTTGTGCCTGCCGAACGTGAACTGCATATCCGCTCCCTGGCTGCACGTTTTGCCGCCAAAGAAGCAATTGCTAAGGCACTCGGTGCCCCTGCCGGAATGAATTGGCAGCATTGTTGGATTGAAAAAGATGAAGCTGGTGACCCGTATGTTGTTCTTGATGGATCGGTCGCAGAAGCCGCGGCAGCCAAAGGTGTTATCCATTGGCACCTGTCGATGAGTCATGACGGAGACTTGGCAACCGCCATGGTCGTAGCCGAACGTTAAGAAACCGTTAGTTTCCTTTTCCTTACTCTTATTCGTCTCTGTTTCTGCACCGAATTCAGGTTTCGGAGCACACACCATAAATAGTTAGGTATTGTGGGCAAATGATCCCCGTCTATGCTGGTACCCACGTTCGAGAAGCCGAAGCCATAGTGTTGAGTGGTGCCGACGACCTTAGATTGATGCGTTTAGCAGCAGATTCCCTGGCTCATCAAGCAATCTTGATGCTTAAAGAACTCACCGGTAGGCTCTACGGAGCTCAAGTCGTTGCGCTCATCGGACCCGGCAATAACGGTGGAGATGGTCTCTTCGCTCTCGCAGCGCTAGCAAAACGTGGAGTTAAGACCACCGCCGTATTACTTTCGAAGAGATCTCATCAAGCCGCTCTTGAAGCCTTTATACGAGCCTCGGGACGAACTACGTCAGTGGAAAGCCTCGAAGTCTTATTAGAGGACTGTGATCTTCTCATTGATGCTGGGTATGGAACCGGTGTCCGCCTTGACGTGCAGCTTCCTAGCATTCCCCGTGATGTACCGGTTCTGGCTGCGGACCTACCCAGTGGCGTTGATGCCGATACCGGAAATGTCGCCACGACGGTGATAGCGGCTGATCGAACAGTGTGCTTTGGTGCTTTGAAGACAGGTTTGACAGTTGGATCTGGACATCTGGTCTCCGGGCAAATCCACATCACTGACCTAGGTCTTGGGCAAGCACTAGCCGAACCAGAGGCATGGATAGTTCAAGACGATGATCTCGAGGTCTTACTGAATCGTGACGAGGATTGGACCAGCGCTGGTGCGCATAAGTATCAGCGCGGGGTTCTGGGGCTGCTGGCGGGTTCGGCCCAATACCCTGGTGCTGCAATACTTACCGCTCGGGCAGCAGTAGCAAGTGGACTTGGCCTTTTACGAACCATGGTGCCCCCGGCCGTTTCGGCTACTCTCACCAATCATGTACCAGAAGCTGTACCACTGTCTGATCAAGAGCTGACGGTTCTGCTGGCCCGTAATCGGCGTAATGTCCGTGAAGGAGCAACACGGATCGGTGCCTGGGCCGTTGGGCCGGGCATGGAAGACACTCTCGAATCGCGTGGGCGACTACAGGAGATCCTGCAGGCAGAGACTCCATGTGTCATTGATGCAAGTGCGCTGGGGATGTTGGAACCCGGCGAGCACCATCAATTGCGCATCCTTACTCCGCATGCAGGAGAATTGCGTTCATTGCTATCCAGAGCCGGGGTTCGTGTTGATGCCGCAGACATTGCTGCAGATCCCATTCGCTGGGCGCGTTGGGCAGCCGTAGCTTATGACTGTGTAGTCCTCTTCAAGGGACCAGCAACCATTTGCACTGCTCCCGACGGATATACCCTCATTGTCCATGCGCACACCCCAGAATTGGCAACAGCAGGTAGTGGGGATGTACTCACAGGCATTCTGGGAATGCTCGTTGCGGGCGCGAAGCTCCCTGCGACACCGACGCCAGGAAGCCTGCTACCGCTTGCTCACCGGCTGACAGATCTTGCGGCAGCTGGTGCCTTGATCCATGCTCATGCTGGCTCAGTAGCTGCGTCACGAGGAACAGTTAGCGCCATGAGTATCATTGACGCATTGCCTTTCGCTGCCCGGCACCTAGGAATCTAAGACACAATTTCAGCCAGGTTCACCTGGGTATGGTTTCTTATCGCACCTGCGATGAGGGACCATACCCCCCGAAGGAATCTTGGACGCTAGGAAAAGTACGGGAAGCTCTACCATCACGAATCTGCTCGATGAGTGACCCTAGATGTCCCCATCGAGTGGTGCATAATGTTGCCCCATGGAAGTAATTTCCCATCCGGCAGTTTTCCAGTCTTGCTTGGCCAACACGTTTCGTCCATCGATCATGCGTCGATGAGTAACAAGAGGCGTCAAGTCTTCAGGGGTAAGCGCCTTGAATTCTGCCCACTCAGTGAGCAGCAAGATCAGGTCGGCATTTTGTGCCGCAGCTTCTAAGTTATCGACGTAGTGCAAGCGTGGGAAACGCCCCGCAGCATTCTTATTGCCCTTAGGGTCAAATACGAAGACCTCGGCACCTGCGTTGAAAAGCTCTACGGCGATTTCCAATGCTGGTGAGTCTCGAACATCATCACTATCCGGCTTAAACGTGACGCCGAGAACAGCAATTTTCTGCCCCACGAGTTCTCCGGAAAGCATTGCTTTTGCCAGTCGCACCACGCGTTCCCTGCGCCGCAGGTTAATCTCATCGACCTCGGCCAAAAATCCCATGGTATGGGTCAGTCCGAGCTCGCTGACACGAGCTTGTAAGGCTCGGATATCTTTGGGAAGGCAACCTCCACCAAAACCTACCCCTGCATTGAGGAATTTTCTTCCAATGCGGACGTCATGTCCGATGGCGTCGGCAAGGGTAGTAATGTCTCCGCCCACGGTTTCGGTGACTTCAGCAAAAGCGTTGATAAAGGAGATCTTGGTGGCAAGAAAGGCATTGGCCGCAACCTTAACCAACTCAGCGGTTTCAAAATCTGTGACAATCAGCGGAGTGTTAGTCGCCAGCGCCGAAGCATAAACCTCGCGCAGGATGGCTTCCGAATCGTCATCCTGTGTACCAATAACCAAACGGTCCGGTGTCATCGTATCGGCTACTGCAAAGCCTTCACGCAAAAATTCTGGGTTCCAGGCCAAGGAGATTTCGGCTTCGGGATGCGCTTCGGACTCAATAAGTGCTGCGAGTCGGCGTGCAGTACCTACCGGAACCGTGGATTTACCCACGATCAGGGCCTTCCCACGAATGCGTTGGGCAAGCTCACGCACCGCAGCATCCACATAACGCATGTCAGCACCGTGGCCATCGGCGCGTTGTGGTGTCCCAACCCCAATAAAGTGAATATCGGCCCAGGCGGTGACGTCTTCGTAATTGGTAGTAAACCGCAAACGTCCGGAGGCTACATGCTTGCGCAAGAGCTCGGGCAATCCGGGTTCGTGGAAAGGTAACTCCCCCAACGCCAAGGAATCGATCTTGGCTTGGTCTATGTCAAGGCCGATAACCTCAAAGCCCAGCTCCGCCATGCATGCAGCATGGGTTGCGCCAAGGTAGCCGGTGCCAATCACCGATATTTTCAAAGCCATAACCTAAACGATATTCCTTTCAGGAGCCAAAACACCTTGTGGTGGGATAGCTACCAGCACTGTGGCCGAGAAGAACGGAACTATCCCGTCCTGCCCGGCCACAGAAAACTCATTATTGTCTAAACCGTTAAAGAGCTAACTCGCGTGTAACAACTTCAGCAAGCGAACCGGCAATCATCTCTGCAACGTCCTGGGAGGTTGCCTCAACCATGACTCTGACCACGGGTTCGGTACCGGAAGGTCGAAGCAAGACGCGACCTGAGTCCCCCAGTTGCTCTTCGGCCGCCAAAACTGCTGCTGCAAGAACTGCATTTGTTGTGGTTGCGTCCTTGTCCACGCCCTTAACGTTGATCAGAATTTGCGGAAGCACCGTCATTGCCCCTGCTAGTTCTTTCAAGCTCTTACCCGTGGCGTTCATGCGGGCAGCGATCTGCAGACCGGTCAAGACACCGTCTCCGGTGGTTGCGTAATCGGCGAAGATTACGTGCCCCGACTGCTCGCCTCCGAGGTTGAAATCGCCTTCACGCATGCCCTCAAGCACGTAACGATCACCGACTCCGGTTTCCTTGACAGTGATTCCGGCTTCGCGCATGGCGATTTTCAGGCCAAGGTTGCTCATGACCGTTGCTACAAGGGTATTGTCCTTGAGCTTGCCCATGTCCTTCATGGCAGTTGCCATAATCGACATGATCTGGTCCCCATCAACGATGGTTCCTTCATGATCTACGGCCAGGCAACGGTCGGCATCGCCATCGTGGGCAATACCAAGATCGGCCCGGTGCTCCAAGACTGCTGCCTGCAGGTTTTCTAGGTGTGTGGAACCATAGCCGTCGTTGATGTTAATTCCATCTGGTTCGGCACCAATAACGATGACTTTGGCTCCAGCAGCTGTGAAAACTTCCGGGGAGCATCCACTTGCAGCGCCGTGCGCACAGTCAAGGACCACGGTGAGCCCCTCTAGGCGGTTAGGGAGCGATTGCAACAGGTGCATGGTGTAACGGTCCTCGGCATCGGCAAATCGCCGTATACGGCCCACGTCGCCACCTTGTGGGCGGTACTTAGGCCTTTCGAGGGCTGCCTCGATAGCGTCTTCGAGCGCATCATCAAGTTTCTTGCCACCGCGGGCCAGGAATTTGATTCCATTGTCGGGGGCGGGGTTGTGCGAGGCCGAAATCATCACGCCAAAGTCAGCACCGAGGTCCGCCACGAGATAAGCGGCAGCCGGGGTAGGCAGCGTACCTGCATCATGTACGTCAACGCCGCTTGCCGCTAACCCTGCCTCAATGGCAGCCGAAAGGAAATCACCACTAATGCGCGGGTCCTTGGCAACCACTGCCACGGGACGACGCCCGTCAGTGATTTGCTCGTGGCCCAAAACCATGGCGGCAGCCTGTGAAAGTGCCATCGCCAGTTCGGGCGTCAATAATTCATTTGCTTTTCCGCGGACACCATCGGTCCCAAATAACCTTGCCATCGTCATCCATCATAAGACCAGTTGAAGCAAATACTGGGAAATTGCGATCTTTCGCACCTTGTTAGCCGCGTGATGCTCGTACTTCCGGGCTTCGGCGGGTCTCCTTAACGGGCGAAGGGCCCAAGGAAATGAATCCTTGAGCCCTTCGTGTCGGTAAAAAACCGACGCAAGCGGTTTAGCGCTTGGAGAACTGCGAAGCCTTACGAGCCTTCTTGAGACCGGCCTTCTTGCGTTCGATGACGCGAGCGTCACGAGTCAAGTAGCCAGCCTTCTTCAGCTGCGCACGGTTGTTGTCGCGGTCGATCTCGTTCAGCGAACGGGCGATGCCCAGACGCAGAGCGCCGGCCTGACCTGAGGGGCCACCACCGTGGATACGAGCGATAACGTCGTAAGCGCCTTCGAGTTCAAGAAGCTTGAACGGTTCGTTAACATCCTGCTGGTGCAGCTTGTTCGGGAAGTAGTTTTCCAGCGTGCGACCGTTAAGGGTCCACTGGCCGGTACCCGGAACAACGCGCACGCGGGCGATTGCCTGCTTGCGACGGCCAACAGCTGCACCTGCAACGGTCAGTGCCGGACGTTCCTTGGCTACAACGGCCTCAGCCGGTGCGGACTCCGAGGTGTATGAAGTCGGTGCTTCACCCTCGAATTCAGTGATCTCTTCAGTGTTCTGAGCCACGATAATCTCCTAAAGTCTTTTTCTCGGGGCCCAGCGCTACTGCGCGACCTGGGTGATTTCGAAGGTAACCGGCTGCTGTGCAGCGTGCGGGTGCTCTGCACCGCGGTAAACCTTCAACTTGGACAGCTGATCTGCGGCCAGTGAGTTCTTCGGGAGCATGCCCTTGATGGCCTTCTCCACAGCCTGAACCGGGTTCTTCTCAAGAAGTTCGGCGTAGGTCACGGACTTCAGGCCGCCCGGGAAACCCGAGTGGCGGTAAGCGCGCTTGTTTTCGAGCTTGGCACCGGTGAGGGCAACCTTCTCGGCGTTGATGATGATGACGTGATCGCCCATGTCCATGTGGGGGGCGAAGGTAGCCTTGTGCTTGCCACGCAGCAGGGTTGCGGCCTGGACGGCGAGGCGACCGAGAACAACGTCGGAGGCATCAATGATGTGCCACTGACGGGTCTGATCGGCCGGCTTTGGAGTGAACGTACGCACTGTAATTGCCTTTGTTTATTGGTTACTGGTCAAGCGCACTCTTGAAAGGCGGCTGTGAGATCCACCATTCGTAAATGTGCTGTGTTTAGATGCGCTGTAACCAGTTCGCCAGGTGAGGACTGAAAAGACCGGCCGTCCATGAATGTTCGCAATCCCCGCAGACCAGTGGCTCTGCAACTGAGCCGTCACGCGGAGAAGGTTGTGTCGAACAAAGGACACGCACAACAGCCAATAGTCTATCGGATTAAACGCGCATGCACCAAAGCACGCCACGTGACGCTGACAACTTACGAGATTTGCTCCAGCTAGGTGTCCTGGCCCTTTGAGGCATAAATGCGAAAACGTGCGTGCACTTCAACTTTTCCTAGGCGAGCTACGTCCATGGAAGGAACGGCTACAAGGAAGCGTTGAAGAAGCACGCACGTGATTCGAAGCGCGGCGAACAAGAGGGGGGCTTGCTCGCCGCGGGTATATTTCGATCGTTACTGATGCTTGCGCCGCTTGGAAAGAACTAAGAATGCTGCTCCTAGTCCTCCCACCAGCAGTGCGATGAAGCCTACGAAAAGAGTCGTAGAACCTGTCTGCGCGAGCTTTTTCACTGTATCGGTAGCTGTGGGTGGAACCGAGGGCTCTGGTGTTTCGTCCGAATCGGAGGGCGGCTCGGTCGATGGGTCGAGTGTTGGGCCCGGGGTAGGGTCTGGGCTCGGATCTAGTGTGGGCTCCGGGCTCGGCGTTGGGTCCGGGCTCGGCGTTGGGTCCGGCGTAGGAACCGGTGGCAACTCACCACCAATACGCAGTTCAACATCGAATGCGGCACGCAACCGCGTTAGGTCTTGGTAGTTTCCACTGACGGATTCGAACGGGAAATCGTAGTCCAGTGGCAGTTGCGTGCTCTGCCCTGGTTCCAAACGCTCGACTGCCACTTCGGTCCGGTGCTCAAAATAATCGACGAAAGGCAACCCGTTAAGCGTTAGATCCTTATAGAAATCGTCTTTGGGATCGGTGTCAAGCTTGACGTTGACGATCCAGGCTTTGAGCGTTCCTGCGGTGGGGCCGTCATTACGTACTTCTAACACCCGCGCGCCTGAATCCCCCGGAACAATCCGTGGTCCTGGAAAACCAGGCACATGAATAGTGGTTGACCATTCCGTTTCACCATCCCATTTTACCGCGATCTGATGTGGTTCAACCTTCTCGGCCTTGGCCGGTGCCGCATTACCGGCAAACGCCAAAATGAGCGCTGCTGCTAAGCCTATGCGGATTCGCTTCTTCACTTCTGCTCCCCCGTGAGTGGATTATTGGTTCTACTTTTTTTCGCCGGTCGAGCCAAGGAAACCACTGCCCCAACCAGCAATAGGGCCCCGGCCCCCTGAAGCAGGCCAGTTCGCAGCTTCGGGTTCAAGGCATTAACCACATGTCCTACCCAGGGCAAGGTATACAGCACCTTCCCGCGAACCTGTGCGCCGATGATGGGCTCATCGTCAACGCCGTTGGCATCACCTCTTGTCGTGAACCCGATGGCGCCTCCCTCACCCACGAATTTGGACACCACTCGGTGAGTCACCAGGGCAGGGTTATTCGCTTCGGGTTGGAAAGTCACGATGTCACCGATGCTGATTTGGGCGGGGTCCACTGGCTGGCTAATCACTAGATCACCGGCGGAAAACCTCGGTTCCATTGAACCGCTTAGAACCGCGAGTGGAACCGCCCCGATCACTCGGGGCAGCACACTTGAGCCCAATAGCAGTGCCACCAACGCGCCAACTAATATCCAGCCCAGTAAGGTGAACATTAGTTTCAGCGGACTTCGTCGCATGTGGACACGAGGCTCGGCACCGAGCTGATTAGTTGTGGAGCCATGTCTCATCGATTCAATATTCAGCATCTCGCTCACGGCTCACTGCCAGGACGGTAGGTCTGGTGAGTGAAGGTGAAGTCGACGCCAGCCTGGCGGGCTGCCTGCGTGGGCTCGATCAAAGCACTCCAAGAATCGCTCGCGCTAAGCTCGGTGTCTGCTTCGAGGCCGCCGTCAGCAGTTCCTGTTACCGTGGCGATATTGGTGTAGCTAAGGTCGTCGGCACTCAGCGAAAACCCAAGACATAGATACTCGGTGACCGGCTTATTCCAGCTTTCGGTCGAATATGCTGCTGATACTAATTCGCGCGGTGCGATCTTGGCTTCGAAAAGCGACCCCGTGTACAAAGGTGTTCCCACATTATTGGGGGAACAATCCGAGGGTTCAGCGACCTTGCCAATTTTTATGCTGGTGCGCTCGGCCAGCGTTGGATCCCCACTAATCCTGACATTGGCTAATGAGTATGCCAGCCCGCGGTTTCCTTGTGATTGACCGTCAATGCGAATTACCGCACTTTGTGGTTTTGCGGGGCTCAGCTTTCCCAAAATATCAGCCAGCTGGCCGTCCGTACCCAAAGGTCTATCCACTTCACCGGCTGGAAGCTTCCACGACAAGGAATCACCAGCGAGCTGAATCGCTTGGAGTACCCCTGAATCAGGTTTGGGGTCATCAACGGCAAAATGAATTGCCCCCGATTTCACCGAAGCTTTCAGGCCAGTTTGGGCTTCCCAGGATGCGTAGGTCGCCATGGCGCCTACGCCAAGCACTGCCCCAAGGCTCAGGGCCAGTGCTGCGGCAGGAATGGTTTTCATAATGCAAGCCTTTCGAAGGGGATCCAATACTGGCCCCTACGTGCTGGGGACGGTGCGATGGGAGCCGTGCTGTGTGGTGCCGGAAACAGGTCGTCGGCACAAAGTGTGGGGGCGCTAATGCGGTTCACAGAAATGGAAACGCAAACGCGAGGTGCGACCGATGTTCTAACTACGAGAGATGTTTCCGCGGCGACTGGGGTCCACCACGGAAACATCTCTCGGTCCGTTTTAGGTGCGCGGATACCGTAATTTCAGGCGGTTAGCCATAGATACGCGAGTATGTTGAATCCTGATCTTTAGCGGGTCTGCTTCAGATCGAATGTCAGCCCCTCAAGTGTTGCAGCTGCGTTGACGCGAACCTGGTCAGGGGTATCAATGTCGAAATCAAGATCAACAGCGACCGTAAACGTCGTGTCGTTGTCGCTTGCAGTGAAGTTTGCGCTGTTCAACACGATCGGGTCACCCAGATCTGCGGTGGGACCCACTGGAGTTCCTGCGGCGTCAAGCAGAGTCACTGTTCCGCTCACACCGTCGGACGCAGCGGCGAGATCGCCGGTCAACACCGGGGCATCAACCGTTAGTGCGGCGCTGATGTTGTCACCGGCGAGGTTGATTTTGACCTGGTCGGTCATCCGAACCGTATCTCCGGGGACCATCAGGAAAGTAGCCGGGTCAATGGAGCGTGGGTTGCCTTCGATATCATCGCTGACGTCCTGCCAGGTGGTCTTCTCAGGGACTACCGAGATGTCGAGGTTACCGGCGGTGATGATGCCTCCGGGAACGGTCACGCTATCCTCCCATTTTGCGAAGGTTGCCCCGCCCGCGAGCAGTCCGAGGCCTAGTGCACCTGCGATGATTCCCTTGGTTGCTTTGTTCATGATGACTCCTTAGTTCTGACGGCTTGTAGACCGTTGGATGGGTGTGTTGCTGCCGCAGCCTTGAGATGGGTGCGACGAAGGACAAAATCGAATTACTCTTGTGTGCTACTTGGGAGATGGGAACGGAAATATGGGGCTCGGGGCACCGGTGGTGGTACCCCGAGCAAGTTTCTGGATTCAACGGATGTGCCAGAAACCGGTTTGGCTGGGGTTATTCCATACCGATGGGGCCACTAGCCGTACAAATCATGGATTTACCTGGTGCTAGTTGCGTCGCTGGGCAACTCACCGCATCTTTTGCCAACTTGTCATCCCTGACTGTGATCCCGTTTACGGGCATGGCTCCACGGTTGGTTACGGTGTAGCTCCAGCTCATGGTTCCGCTCGGGGCAGGTGATCCAGATGGAATTTCATGTTCTGCTGTCGGCAGTTTTCCTGATGCCAAGCTGGTAAGTTTCCAACCTTGCTTCTTGACCGTTAGTTCTTGCCATACATTGGTGAATTCGCATGTCACCGAAGCACCGTGGGCAACGCTCAAGGTGCCTTCGAGCGGTTGCATCGCGCCGTCTATACCGGTGGAGCACTGTAGCGAGGCCAGCGTGTATCCCGCACGATCGCCCTTTTCACTGAGCTTGTATGCGGTCTCAGGCGTGATCTTGTGCGTACTGCCCTTGGTGGATCCGGGCGTGCTCACCTCCGCTGTGGTACTGCCCGATGGGGTGAGGGTCAATGTCCACTCATTGGGGATGGCAGTTCCACTCTGGCCGTTCATGACAATCTTCTTGAGCACGACTTCACTGGTGCAGTCGACCACATTGGTCAGCGAGAACTTGTTTAGTCCCGTGGCAAGGGTCTTAGTTCCAAGATCTCCCTGGGTTGTCCCGATGGTGCAGCGTTCAGCGTTGGGAACCTTTGTGGTTTCATCGATCTTCACCTTGTATCCGGCTTCATAGCCGTCGTATTCGGTGGCGAAGCGCTTGGATTTCTCATCGATTAGCAAATTGGCTTCGAATCCCTTTGGCTGGCTGCCGTCGGCGTATTTTTTGCCATTGATGACCCATGATTTACTGACACTCAGGCTAGCTTTAGGTGTCGGCGGTTGGTTGTAGACATGGCAGGTCACTACCGAGCCGCCAACTGCATCCACGGTGAATCCGTGAGTGCCCTGGTTGGTGACCGGCACATTCGTTTGTCCTGCATCCTTGGTGCATACCGCGTTCTTGCCCTTCACCTGTACCAAGGTGTGGTCTTGGGGGTCCGTCTCCGTGATGGTCACTGGGGTAGTTCCGGCAGCTGATAGGTCCGACGCTTTAAAACTCACGGCACCGGATTCATCGGTGACTCCGTTAGTCGGAGATATCTTTTTTCCCTCGGCATTGAATCGCCATCCCGCTGAGGGCTGTGCCGTGGCAAGATCACCTGCATCATTGGTCACTTGTTTAATGACGTTGACCGTTGAATCGCAGTAGCCTGCTGCCAGGGACTTTAGGTAGCTTCCGAGCGCTGTATAGTCGCTGACCGTGGTGTAGTCAGTTCCTGCGTTGTTCCCCGAGATTGCTGCCAAGTTTCCTTTGGACGATGAGACCCCGCTGCCGATACCCACCGCAACGATTCGAGTGCCACGTGCCTTTACAGCATTGGCCGAGAATACTGCACGCTCCACCTCGCGACGGTAGGTCGAATTACCTGGACCGTCCGGTTTGCTGGCGGTAATTGTGGATCTGGTCGGGTCCCCATCGGTCAGCATCAGCAGCACATCAACATTCTCACCGGCCGGGGCATTAGCCACCTGCCAAAGTCCTGCATCCCAGTTTGTCCCTTGTTCCCAGGAGCCGGTGGATACTACAGTGAGCGATTTTGCCTTGTCGCGGACTATCGTGGCATCCGCCGCGCTAGCTACCGAAGTAAGTGGAAGATTTGCATTGTTTTTCGCGGGTGCCCCACCGGCGAAGGTCCACATCGCAATCTGGGTTGGGGTGCCTTCGAGCCCATCAACAAATGTTGTTGCAGCGGTACGTAGTGCTTTCTGGCTGTCTTTGAGGGAGGCAGATAGATCCACGAGCATCCCGATACGCAGACCACATTTGGGAGCAACAACTTGCGGGTTCTTTAATCCGGTGGCCCAAAATGAGGAACTCGCATTTCCGGTCGCTGGTAGCAGCGTACTTTTTCCGGCTCTGAGCATTTCACGTGGTAGTTGAATCCGGCCGGATTCGTTGCCTTGAGAATTATCTAGGTTCCTTGTGAGATTCAGTTTAGGGAGCGTGAAATCTCCCGATGCTGGATTGCTCTCTTGAATGTAAGGCCGTTTATCTCGATTAGTCTGGCTCTTGCCAGTTTCCGGAACCGTAAAAGTACAGATCCCGGCGCTATCAGAACGACAGGTGCCCCAGGAAGCAGCGGTGAAGTTGGTCCCGTCGGAGTTGACTAGCTTGAGCGTAGTTCCAGCTCTAGGCGAAAAGTCGCTGTTCCCACTACCTGTGCGTTTGGAGGCCACTTTGACTTTAACTTCTGCAGTATCGGCAGCTGCATAGGCGGCTGGCAGACCCGCGCTTCCTCCTGCGAAGCCCATGGTCATTGCCCCCGCAGCAACGGTTAGGGCCAACGCCCCGCCGAGCACACGAGTGAATCGTCGCATGGTATTCCCCCTTTGGCCGATAGCCGCTAGGCTCCGGTACATTATCTGGTTGACGTGCTTGTTTCCCCAGATCAGTGGGGCTTTCGAACACAGACAACACACTATTGACGGGGGTGCGAGCCTCGCATTACGCAGTGACTACGTGAGTTGCTGTTGAACACTACGTAGTTTGATCGACGGACTGATAATTGCTTTCAAATAACCTGGGCCGGAATCCGGGACGGCGTTAAACAAAGCAACGCATCGTTGGATCACCCGAGGCAAGAACCTGTGGGTGATCCAACGATGCGTTGTAGTGATATGTGTTGCCGCTAGACGAGGTCGAGTGCACCGGTTTCCAGCAAGAGTTCCTCTCTGCGGTCAAGAGACAGCTTTCCCAATGCCGCAGCGATGTGCCCTTCGATCGTACGGATCGACAGCGTCAGTTCCCGTGCTATCTGACGATTGTTCATGCCGGCACGTGCGAGCTTCGAGATTTCCTCTTCGCGTGGGGTCAGCGTACGAGCGCGAAGCTCGTGAGCCAGAAACGGGAGGCTCGGTAGCGTCTGACTTTCAAACATACTCAACCGGTTCAGTAGTTCGCGACTTACCCCGGGAACAGGTTTTGTTCCCAATGGTGTTAGCAGTGTTCGCACGATTTCCATGGGTTCCAACGGGTGCAGGCTGTGGACTTCAGCAACCTTTTCCGGTCCGCAATGTTCAAACACGTGACTCATGATCACACCGTCGGCAACCCAGGCGGCGTCAAAACCTTGATCGAGCAAGAGCAACGTATCAATTGCTACTATCGGGTCACAAAGACCTAACTGACTCCGCGCGCGAATCTTTAAGCCCTGAGCACGCGGATCAGAAAGACTGCTGAGATGTTCAAGAAGTAATCTTTGAGTTGCCGGGTCACGCAATAATCCGGCCGTTGCTATATCTTCAATGCCATGTCGCCCCTCGAAGACAAGGCTCATAGCTACCCCGGATTTCACACCGCTTTTCTCGAGGGCAGGGAAATCGCTAAAACGAGTTACTACCTGATCGATGTCTTGGATTGAGCAGTGTACCGACTCTGCATCAATCAAAATGGCACTTTGTGCGGCAAGTTCTAGAGACTGGGCGCCATCAAAAAGTTTGCCCTGCTGTAGTTCACGTAGCCCCTGTGACAGCTCGAGCGCTGCAATGCTTCGAGCATGCCACGGGCTGGGGTGACGATGTAGATATTCGCTGAGCATGCGCAGTCCTTGAGCGTATCCGCCCATTGCTAAGTAAATTCCAGTGGCGCTAAGCAGTGTGCCACGTAATGCCACAGCGTTATTTGAGGGCTCACCGCCCGAACACATTCGAAGACCCGAGACCATGTGGATGGCTGCGGTGCGCATGTTAGCATTCTTAGATGCTTCGAGTGCAGCTTTCAACTTCCTGCTCAGCGAGTCCTGCGGCAGCAGCTCCAATATCGCTGGATCATCGCGTGTTAGCGGTGCTTCGAGTCCTCGCAGTGTGGCAACTCGTTGAAGCGTTGGCAGCAAACGCCCAGTTTCTAGGCAAATTTGAACAAGTAATTGAGCGGTTTCGGCACTATTCCACAGACCAGCATGCTGCGCCGAACCGCGTTTAAGTTCTCTCAGGGCGGCATGCGAACCGTGTCTTACATAGCTATACCGGGCCAAGGCTACTGCAGCGCAAATCCCGTGGCGTGAATTTTTAATCTGTGGCAATGATTGTCGTACGAATAGCGCCGCGGCTTCGCCTTGAGAGGGGTTCTGGGATTCCGAGGCCACGTTCAATGCCTCAACCACCGCTTCAACTTGGTGTTCTTCATCCCGTGCCAACGCTGAAGAGACCGTATGTGGAAGACCCGCCATGCAGCATTTCTCGATTTTAAGGGCTTCGTTTTCGAGTTCAAGAAGTTCAAAACCCGTCAAACTCTGCTGCCAGTGACGTTCCAGAATGGGCGAAGCCATGGTGATAGTTTGAGTATCACCGCAACTATGTCTCCTACCCATTCCGGAGTTGAGCACCACATCTACGGTCTCTCGGCCCACCATTTGATGGGCGGCGTCCAATGGAACATGGCCAAGGATCGCGCATAGGCTCAGCAGCTTTTGTGCTTCGGGGGCGAGTGCCTTGCGACGTACTTGAAGTAGCATCGTTGCTTTAGCGATTACGGGAAGCAGACCAGTGCCGCCCGATAGCAGGACAGCTCTTAAAACACTTGGGTCAACGTTTTCTAGCATGAGGTCGAGCTGACCGGCAGAACCATGTGCGGCATGGTGCAAAGCGAAGGCGCCAAGCCAAGGAACCCTGTATCCGAGGGCTTGTGAAATCACGTTGACTGCTTGGTGAACATCCACTCTGCCTTCTGGGCACGTGGAAATATTCCCAGATTCGTACATGGTGCGCCATTGGCGCGGCAAGCTAGATACTGCGCCGGTGTGAATGAACAGTCTAATGTCATCATTCAGGGCCAGACGGGTCAGTACATCACAGCTTCCGGCGTCGAGTTCGTCTGGATCGCGCACAAGGATTATGGACTGCGTTCCCTGAACGTTTTTACGCACTAAGGCACGTAACGTACGGAAATAGCCAAAACCCGGTTCCTCAGCGAAGCTATTTGCCGGTGCGTAAGGTTCGGCTGGATCTTCAGCCGTACGTCCGCGTAATTGCGCGATCAATGGATCAAGGGCAAGATATTCCCCATGGCCCTGCCACTTGACTCCACGTACTTCGCCGATGAGTTGCAAAGCTCCGCTACGTTCGAGCTCTTGGCTCCAGAAGCGCAGTGATTGGCCAACAGTCTCGCACAAAATCCAGCCAAGGGTCCCACTAATGGAACGCTCTGAGAAAATATCAGCCGGGTTGACTACCTGCTTTAGAATTGCGTTCGTTTCTCTCAACGGGCACCGACCTGAGATCCAAGGATCGATGTAAGTTCGTCACGGCCAGAAATTTCCAATTTCTTGTACGTGTTTTCCAAATGTTTCTCAACGGTGCGAACAGAGAGATCTAGCTCCATTGCAATATCGACGCTACTGCTTCCATCCGCTGCCCAGTTAGCGATCTCAAGTTCACGAGGACTCAGCGGCGTACTTGTTGATATTTGGGCTTTTAGATTCGGAGGAATCCACGATCCAAGGCCCTGACGCTGCGCAAGAGATATTGCTGCTTCTAGTTTGTTTCCTGATTTTTCTCGTATTCCTACGCTGAGCATGGAGATGAGTTGTGCAATCGTTCCATCACAGCTTTGAGCTAGCGTTTCAAGCTCTTTCAAGAACGTGGTCTCCGGCTGATTCCCGTTCTCTAGTCGCAGTTTTAGTTCCCATCCCAGTCCCAAGAGGCGCAGCCCTTTTGGAAATTCTCGTGCATAACGCTGATTGTAGGATTGCAGGTCAACCAATGCATCGGCCGTTGGCCGTTCGACAACAATGCGCGCTAATTCGCGAATTTGCGCATAGCCAAAGGGTGCTGGTGCATCATAGTTAATGGGGTCAGCGGTAGCTCCCGAGGGCTCCCCCAGCAGTCTTCCGATATCTGTACTTAAACCCGAGCGATCCAATAGTGCATGTAACCCATATTCGCCCAAGTTGGCTGCTCGAAGACCGTTCCACTCCCCCGCAAGGAATTGCACAGCCTGTTTGGTTTCTGCAACGTTATGTGCCGTAATCGATGAAGCCTCGGTCGCAACGACACCCACACGAGCAATACGTTCCAAGGCTGCTCGCGAATTTCCCGCCATAACTTCACCGAGCGCAGCGAATGCCTGAACGTTCTGCCACATTTGCTCATCAACCCCTCGATCAAGGGATACTGCCAAGGCGATACATTTTTCGTACTCGCGGATGGAGCTTAAATACACGCCTTTGGCCGCGGCTTCAAGGCCGTTTACATGAACAAAACGTCCGGCATACTTGGGCCAGTAACCAGCTGCCAGACAGACCAGAGCTTCTCTTGCCCCGAGTTGTTCAGGGGCAAGAGAATCGGATAACGCGGCTTCTAGGTTGCTAATGACCCCGGACGAATTCCCGGTCAAAACATGGGCCTCGGCCGCGAGCCAAGCAGCTTCATGGCTACTATCGTTTTCCAAAAGTAAGAGAGCCGAGGCGGGCTGCGCAGCAAGCAAGGCCGAGCGTGCACCGGCCAGAACCAATTCGCGCGGAATCTCGATGCCCAGGGACTGCCACCAAAAGATGTGTTCCGGCGGTGGTGACATGGTGTTTTTGGGGAATACCGGAGACACTCGTGATTCATAGATCGTTCGAGCTAGATCGGTCTCCATGCTCAATCGCAGACTCAAATCCAATAGACCATTTGCCAGCTGAATCGGGGATTTCGGGCTTTCTTGGGAAATGAGTCCGCGGACGTCCATCTCCTGCAGCCTAGCTGAAGGAATCCATTGCAATGCCTGAGCTAAGCTACAAGGTCCAACGACGGCAAGAATCTGTAGCGCATCAAAAATTTCTGGTTCATGGTTCTCTTTGAGGGAACGAACATGCGCATATAACGTTGTATGCGAGAATTTCCCCACGTCCTGGATATGCCGATGCCATGCATTGGGGCCACGCTCATGGGGAAAATTTTCATCGACGAATCCGGCAAAGGTCCGTACGGCCGCCATATTCGCTCCAGCAAATCGAGTGACCGCTACAACTTCCCAGGTCTTGACCGAACGGTTCCATAGTTCTTCAAGCAGGTTCTTGATCTGCGCAAAGTCCAGCAACGGCAATTCCAAATGTCTTACGTGGTTCTCGAATTTGGCTTCAGCCAACAAGGGAATCGAATCCATACTCGCGCAGGAAACCACCAGAGTGATCGGAGCATTTTGGATACCCCATAGAAGCAGACGTGCGGATCCTTCATCTAAATGCTGGAAATCATCTACAACAATAAGCAGCGAACCATGTTCGTTGGCGAGCTCTATCAGATCAATATGCGCACGAGCAGAACTAGTAATCAGGTGTGCCAAGGCAGCATAGCGGTGACTCTTCTCGCTAGGATCTGGGAAGATTCGTCGTACGGCGCCATAATTTGACCGGGCAGCAACGGTGGAGAGTAGTCGAGATTTTCCGGATCCTACGGGGCCCTCAAGAATTACGAGTCGGTCGCTACCGAGCTCCAGCAATACTTCTTCAGCCATCTCACTGCGAATACGTCCCAAGCGTAGTGCCCCCACTAGATGCAAAAAGTCGCTAGGGCCCATCCCACAGCGAAATATTCTGGGAGTCCTAACTTGAACTAGCCGCAGTAATCCCCGCTTGAATTTAGCACCGCTTAGGGGACAACGCCAACCCGCTAATACTCAAACGTCGTTATGAAAACACATGTCAGCTAGCATTTTCACGGAAGACTGGGAGGAACGTTTCTACTGCTGGTCAAGCACCCGCCGTTGCCGTGTGGCTTGAGCCCGCCAGGCAATTTCGGCTTGATCTTGTGGATAGGCGACTTCTTCTAGTACCAAGGCCCGCGGGTCGGCAAGCATGTTCTTTGAATCACGTACAGCCATTTCTAACCGCTCGGCCACCCAACCAGGTTTCTGGCTTCCGTCCCCCACCGCGATACAGGCTCCGATCATGGCCCGGACCATATTGTGGCAAAAGGCATCGGCCTTTAGATGAGCGACAATAATACCGGCCTCATCACGTTCAAACGTGAATTCTGTAAGCGTGCGAATAGTCGTTGCTCGCTCACGCGGTTTGCAGAAAGAAAGAAAGTCGTGCCGCCCTAGCAGCGATTGGGCTTCGGCATTGAGCAGTTCGAGATTCAGGTCTTTTTTGTGCCACATAGTAAACGCCCGGGTGAGCGGATCAAAACGCGCCGGCCCATCGGCAATCCGGTAAGCGTAGCGGCGCCAAAGCGCGGAGAATCTAGCATCAAATCCGGTAGGCGCCAGGTAAGCCTCGTGAACGAGGACGCGCCCTTCTTCTCTTCCCAGCACTCCGCGTAGTCGACGAACTAGTGCATAGCCCGGGTCAAGATCTGCCCCACGGTTTAGGCTAGCAAATTCCGCTTCGGTCAGATCAAAATGCACCATCTGGTGCCGAGCATGCACTCCGGCGTCGGTACGTCCGGCAACAGTGGTGCGAATGGGGCGACGAATCAGCATCTCCAGCGCTGCCTCAAGCACTCCCTGAATTGTCGGCAGTCCTGGTTGCAGTGCCCACCCGTTATAGCTGCTGCCGTCATAGCCAAGGCGTAGACACATACGAACCAATGCGGGTTCGGTCTGTGCATCGCTTGGTGCCAGTGCCGGGTTTAGGTGACTTAGCTCGGAGAAATTCATTGACCCTATCCAGATTGGTGCTTTATCCGTGCTGAGAGCCACGGAGGGGAAACGTCTCCTCAATCTAGAGGTGCGTCCGCGGTGGGAACCTATTTCTAGTTGGAGGCAGGTGATTGTTAAAACTTTGGCCCGGTGCATAAATGCACCGGGCCAAAGTATCAGCTATTGCTGAGGGGTAAACAAGGACTAGGCCTTGTTCTCCTCTGCAGCTTCGGTCTCTACAACCTCAGCGGTTTCGGTTGCTTCGGTCTCAACGACCTCTTCAACCGGAGCAGCAACTGCGGCAGCCTTTTCGGCTTCCTTCACAACTGCCTGCTTCGGGGAAACCGGTTCCATAACCAATTCGATAACAGCCATCGGAGCGTTGTCGCCCTTACGGTTGCCGATCTTGGTGATGCGGGTGTAACCACCCTGGCGCTCGGCCATAACTGGTGCGATGTTCTCGAACAGTTCGTGAACGATCGACTTGTTGGTGCGGCTACGTGAGGCAATGACTGCCTGAACGCGGCGACGTGAGGCCAGATCTCCACGCTTTGCGAAGGTGATCAGACGCTCAGCATGCGGACGAAGGCGCTTGGCCTTGGTCAGCGTGGTGGTGATGGACTTGTTCTCGAACAGCTGCGCGGACAGGTTCGCGAGCATCAAACGCTCGTGAGCTGCGCTGCCGCCGAGACGCGGACCCTTTGGCGGGGTAGGCATAGTGTTCTCCTAATATGGTGGCCCTTTGCGCCCGGTTCCGGAAAGGGGTTTTCCGGGCGCAAGGGTTTAAGTTCTGTAGCGGGTGTTTAGAAGTCTTTAGACTTCTTCGTCACCGTAGACTTCATCGTCGCCAATGGCTGCAGCACGGGCTGCCAGATCAAAGCCCGGAGGGGAATCCTTCAGGGCCAGACCCAGATCGATCAGCTTCGCCTTGACCTCATCGATGGACTTCGCACCAAAGTTGCGGATGTCCATCAGGTCAGCCTCGGAGCGTGCAACGAGTTCACCCACGGAGTGGATGCCCTCACGCTTGAGGCAGTTGTACGAACGAACTGTCAATTCGAGGTCTTCGATCGGCAGTGCCATATCGGCGGCGAGAGCGGCATCCGTCGGGGACGGGCCAATCTCGATGCCTTCAGCGGCAGTGTTCAGCTCGCGTGCCAGGCCAAACAGTTCAACCAAGGTGGTGCCAGCGGATGCTACTGCATCGCGCGGGGCAATCGAATCCTTGGTTTCAACATCAACGATGAGCTTGTCAAAGTCGGTGCGCTGTTCAACACGGGTGGCCTCCACGCGGAAGGTCACCTTCATTACCGGCGAGTAAATCGAATCCACAGGGATACGACCAATTTCGGCGTCCGCGTTCTTGTTCTGCGCTGCAGAAACATAGCCACGGCCACGTTCGATGGTCAGTTCCATGTCGAACTTGCCCTTCGCGTTCAATGTCGCGATGTGCAGGTCCGGGTTGTGGAATTCAACGCCAGCTGGCGGGGTGATGTCGGCTGCGGTAACGACGCCCGGGCCCTGCTTGCGCAGGTAGGCGACAACCGGCTCGTCATGTTCGGAGGAGACCGAGAGGCTCTTAATGTTAAGAATCAGCTCGGTGACGTCTTCCTTCACGCCGGCTACGGTGGTGAACTCGTGCAGTACTCCGTCAATTCGTACGCTGGTGACAGCTGCACCAGGGATCGAGGAGAGCAGGGTACGGCGAAGTGAGTTACCAAGGGTGTAGCCGAAGCCAGGCTCCAACGGTTCAATTACGAAACGGGAGCGGTTCTCCGCTACGACTTCTTCGGTCAGGGTGGGGCGCTGTGCAATAAGCACTTACATTTCCTTTCAGCGAGCGTCCGCTATATGACGCAACACAGGGGGTGGAAACGACGTAAGCCTCGTCGGCGTTCGTCTGGTTCGGTCTGGCTTGCCGTGGCGATCCTGCCGCCGTGTCAAAACCTAAGCGGTAATGAAACACGGCGGCAGGAAAGCCAGACAGTCAATTAGACGCGGCGACGCTTTGGCGGGCGGCAACCGTTGTGTGCGCTTGGGGAAACGTCCTGGATGGACCCAACCTCAAGGCCAGCAGCCTGCAGCGAACGGATCGCGGTTTCGCGTCCCGAGCCTGGGCCCTTGACGAAAACGTCAACCTTGCGCAAGCCGTGCTCCTGTGCGCGCTTTGCAGCGGCTTCAGCAGCCATCTGTGCAGCGTACGGGGTCGACTTACGTGAGCCCTTGAAGCCAACCTCGCCGGCCGAGGCCCACGAGATGACAGCACCGCTCGGATCCGTGATGGAAACGATGGTGTTGTTAAAGGTGCTCTTGATGTGCGCCTGGCCTAGCGCGATATTCTTTTTGTCCTTGCGACGCGGCTTACGCACCGCTCCACGAGTCTTGGGGGGCATTCTTACTCCTACGAGAAATTTGGCTTAGTGACGACCGCTAGATTTAGCGGGTCTTCTTCTTACCGGCGACTGTGCGCTTCGGGCCCTTGCGGGTGCGAGCGTTGGTCTTGGTGCGCTGACCGCGGACCGGCAGGCCCTTGCGGTGGCGGATACCTTCGTAGGAGCCAATTTCAACCTTGCGGCGAATATCAGCTGCCACTTCACGGCGGAGGTCACCCTCAACCTTGAAGCTGCCTTCAATGAAGTCACGCAGCTGAACCAGCTCAGCGTCGGTCAGATCCTTGACACGGGTTTCCGGGTTAATCCCGGTTCCGGCAATGGTCTGTTCTGCACGGGTCTTGCCCACGCCGTAGATGTAGGTGAGCGCAATGATCACACGCTTTTCGCGTGGGATGTCTACGCCAGCTAGACGAGCCATATGCTTTGTCTACCTTTCGATGTTCGGAGGTCTTAAGCAGTACATCCTGGTTTCCCAGTCCCCGGCCTCCGTGCCGAGGGTATGCATCGCGCGTTGTGATGCTGTACTACCGATTTCGTTACTACGCGCAGAGCATTTCCCAAAGAAGGGAAATTAGCCCTGACGCTGCTTGTGGCGTGGGTTTTCGCAGATCACCATGACCACACCATTACGGCGGATCACCTTGCACTTATCGCAGATCGGCTTCACGCTAGGGTTAACCTTCAAGGCTTACTCCTTTTGCGGTTGCTGTTTCAGTGGAGCGTAATTACCTTCGTCGCCCGCTACCCCCAAAGGGATACCCGACTGTAAAAAGTGTTTACTTGTAGCGGTAGACGATACGGCCGCGGTTGAGGTCGTACGGGCTGAGTTCCACCACTACGCGATCCTCCGGGAGGATTCGAATGTAGTGCTGACGCATCTTTCCCGAGATAGTTGCAAGCACAACGTGTCCATTGGGCAGCTCAACACGGAACATCGCGTTGGGCAGCGCCTCTGATACGGTGCCTTCTACCTCGATGACACCCTCTTTCTTGGCCATATCCTCCGCTAACTTTTGTTGTTGGCAACATTTATCACCAACAGGTTTATGGTACTGGCTGCTCTTCAACATAACTGACCTAGGCGAACGCTTTTGGGCACCATGGAATAGACAACCAACAGTCAAGCCTACGCGGTGCCGGGCATAAAAGGAAATCCCTTGGAGCGGGAATTTTAGTAACCTTCCCCACATACTTTCGACAGCTCATGGGCGAGATCCGCGGGTGCTGGCGGTTTTAACTCTCATTGGCCCAGCCCCTGCTACCCACGATGCAGCAACACGGCGCAATCGGGGTGCCGGTAGGCCGCCGAGTCGTTGTGCTAGAACGCACAGTCCACACGAGGTTTTGCACCCACCATAGATTCTGGAATGCAGGATCCTCGGCTCACGGCTTTGCTGCCGCACACACAAGGGAGCCGGGTCGGCTGGAAGATATTTCCAAGCCGACCCGGCTCCCCCGAGCTATGGACGCTGGGCCTACGCCAGGATGGGAGATGGAGTCACACCAAATGGTGCAAGACCAGCGACTCCTCCATCGTGGGCGGTAAGAACCCAAATGCCACCCATGTGAACCGCAACGCTATGCTCCCACTGCGAGGCGTGCTGGCCATCAACAGTGACAACTGTCCAGTCATCTTCCAGAATGCGGGTTTCAAGGTCTCCACGCACCAGCATCGGCTCGATGGCCAGACACAGGCCCGGCTTCACGCGCGGACCACGGTGTGAGGTGCGGTAGTTCAACACGTCGGGTGCCTGGTGCATTTCCGAACCAATGCCGTGACCCACGTAGTCTTCCAAGATGCCCAGCGGTGCACCGGGAACCGAAGAAACAAAATCATCGATGGCTTCACCGATCTGCCCGACGAAACGTGCGTTGGCCAGCGCAGCGATCCCGCGCCACATGGCTTCCTGGGTGACATCGGACAGACGCTGGTCTTCGGGGTCCGCGGTGCCCATGATGACGGTGCGCGCCGAGTCGGCATGCCAGCCATCAACAATTGCACCACCATCAATCTTCAGCACGTCCCCGTCCTTTAAGACATAGTCGCTGGGGAAGCCGTGAACAACTTCTTCATTCACCGAGGCACAGATGGTTGCGGGGAAGCCGTGATATCCCTTGAAGTTGGATTTGGCACCGTGACGTTCAAGCACCGCGGCAAACACCGAATCAACGTGTGCGGTGGTGGCACCGATCTGCGCTGCAGCTACCGCCTCGTCAAGTGCTTCGGCAAGAACCAAGCCTGCTTCACGCATCTTGAGGATCTGCGAATTTGTCTTGTATTCAATTTTGGGTTGGCCGAACGCCATGGTGAATTGTCCCTTCCGAAGACTGATTACCCCTATTATCGCAAAAACCGTGGGGTACTGCGCATTATGCGCTGTACCCCACGGCTTTAAGCGTGTGAGATTGCTCTAGACGTTCTGGCCTAGCGCCGCAAGTACACGATCGGTGACCTCATCGATTCCACCAATTCCGTCCACCAGACGCACGATGCCGCGCTCCTGGAAGCGGTTGACAACGATTGCGGTTTCCTGGTGGTACAGGCTCAGACGGTGGCGGATGACCTCTTCTGTGTCATCGGCACGGCCTTCGATTTCGGCGCGCTTGAGCAGGCGTACAACCAGCTCTTCGTCGTCGGCGGTCAGCTGCAGTACAGCATCAAGCTGCACTCCGGCATCGGCCAGGATTGAATCCAACTCATCGACCTGTGCGCTGGTGCGCGGGTAGCCATCGAGCAGGAAGCCGTCAGCGACGTCCTGCTGAGCCAGGCGGTCGCGCACCATGGAGTTGGTGACCGAGTCCGGAACGAAGTTGCCAGCATCGATGTACTTCTTGGCCTCAACACCAAGGGGCGTTCCACCCTTGACGTTTGCACGGAAGATATCACCGGTGGAGATGGCCACAACATTGAGGCGCTCGGAGATGCGTACCGCCTGGGTGCCTTTACCGGCGCCGGGTGGTCCAATGATCAACAGTCTTGTCATCGCAGAAGTCCTTCGTAGTGTCGCTGCTGCATTTGCGCGTTGATTTGCTTGACGGTTTCAAGACCCACACCAACCATGATGAGGATCGAGGTTCCACCAAACGGGAAGTTCTGATCGGCGTTGAAGAGCACAAAGGCGATCAACGGGATCAGGGCCACGAATGCCAGATAGAGGGCACCGGGGAATGTGATGCGGCTCAGTACGTATTCAAGGTACTGAACCGTTGGGCGTCCTGCACGGATACCCGGGATGAAGCCACCGTACTGCTTCATGTTGTCTGCAACCTCTGTTGGGTTGAACGTGATAGCAACGTAGAAGTAGGTGAAGCCGATGATCAGCAGCGTGTACACGGCCATGTACAACGGTGACGAACCGGAGAAGTTAGTGGAGATCCACAGCGCCCAACCCGGAAGTGTTCCGTCCTGGCGGGTGTTGAACTGCACCAGCATGCTTGGCAGCGCCAGCATCGAGGATGCGAAGATCACCGGGATCACACCGGCCATGTTGACCTTGATCGGGATATAGGTGG
The DNA here is from genome assembly GCF_002975435.1 of Arthrobacter sp. MYb227. Classification (GTDB taxonomy): domain Bacteria; phylum Actinomycetota; class Actinomycetes; order Actinomycetales; family Micrococcaceae; genus Paeniglutamicibacter. The sequence goes on from NZ_PCPT01000001.1 coordinate 434,425, forward strand.
AGGTTCCGCCGACGGTACGTCGTCCCACCATACGCTTGGCGTACTGCACCGGGATACGGCGCTGAGACTGCTCAACGAAGACCACCAGGGCAATAACGGCGAGGCCCACCAGGATCACCCCGAGGAAAGTTCCCCAACCCTGGGAGCGCAGGATGGCTCCCATGGATACCGGGAAGCCCGAAGCGATCGAAACGAAGATCAGCAGTGACATACCGTTGCCGATGCCGCGTTCGGTGGCCAGTTCGCCCATCCACATGATCAGACCGGTGCCGGCCGTCAGTGTGATGATCATCAGCAAGATGACCATGATCGATTGGTCCGGGACGATTGGTAGCTGACACGAGGGGAAGAGCATTCCGCTGCGAGCCAACGAGACAAGCGTTGTTGCTTGGAGCAGACCCAGTGCGATGGTGAGATAGCGGGTGTACTGCGTCAGGATTGCCTGGCCAGCTTGGCCTTCCTTATGCAGTTCCTCAAAGCGTGGAATAACTACACGTAGCAACTGCACAATAATCGAGGCAGTAATGTAGGGCATGATACCCATGGCAAAGATCGAAACCTGCAGCAAGGCACCGCCACTGAAGAGGTTTACGAATTGGTAGAGACCGCCGCTTGTGTTGCCGGCGGCAAGACACTGCTGAACGTTCGTGTAATCCACTCCGGGTGCAGGAATGTAAACACCTACGCGGTAGATCGCGATAATGGCGAGCGTGAACAACAACTTGCGTCGCAGGTCAGGCGTCCGGAATACCCGGGCTATGGCGCTGAACAAGCGTCCTCCTGAATGGTGATGGCCGGGATACCCGGAGATGACCTATCGATTCTACCGGGTGACTAGCGTTACTAACCAAATACGCCGCGGTAAAAAGTTCTCTGAAAGACGAACCGATCGATATTTTCGGTTCGAATTCACGCATTATTCCCACAATTTGTGGTGGTGCAATGCAAAGTTGGGGAAATATGTGTGTAAGTACAAGAAAGAGGGGTCTCAAGGAATTCGTTACCGAATCCCCCGAAACCCCTCTGACTTTAGCTATGTGATCAGATGACCTTTAGCTTAGAGCTCTACAGCCGAACCGCCGGCAGCAGCGATCTTCTCTGCTGCGGAGGACGAGAAAGCGTTAACCTTCACGTCAACCTTGACGGTGAGCTCTCCCGAGCCAAGGACCTTGACTGGCTCGTTCTTACGAACGGCGCCCTTCGCGATCAGTGCCTCTACGGTGACCTCGCCACCTTCCGGGAACAGTTCCGAGATCTTGTCCAGGTTTACAACCTGGTACTCGACGCGGAACGGGTTCTTGAAGCCGCGAAGCTTCGGAAGGCGCATGTGCAACGGCAGCTGGCCGCCGGCGAAGCCGGCCTTGACCTGGTAGCGTGCCTTGGTGCCCTTGGTACCGCGACCAGCGGTCTTACCCTTGGATGCCTCACCACGACCCACACGGGTCTTGGCCTTCTTGGCACCTTCGGCTGGACGCAGGTGGTGAACCTTCAATGCGTTGTCTTTTTCAGCCATGATTACTTCGCCTCCTCAACCTTTACGAGGTGCGGAACCGTGTTGACCATGCCTACGGTGACGGCGTCAGCGGTACGGGTCACGGTGTGACCGATGCGCTTGAGACCGAGCGAGCGTAGGGTGTCGCGCTGGTTCTGCTTGCCACCAATGGTGGACTTAATCTGGGTGATGATCAGAGTTGCGTCGCTTGGGACAATGTTCTTTGCCATTTGCTTACGCACCTGCCTTCTGCGCTTGGATGTTACGCAGCATCTGCTCCGAAACAACTTCGTCCAATGGCAGACCACGGCGGGCTGCAACTGCCTGAGGCTCTTCAAGAGCCTTCAGTGCTGCAATGGTGCCACGCACGATGTTGATCTGGTTGGTCGAACCCATGGACTTGGACAGCACGTCGTGGATGCCTGCGCATTCCAGTACGGCGCGGACCGGACCACCGGCGATAACGCCGGTACCCGGAGCGGCCGGACGCAACAGTACAACGCCGGCAGCGGCTTCACCCTGCACCAGGTGCGGGATGGTGGTGCCGATGCGTGGGACGCGGAAGAAGGACTTCTTGGCTTCTTCTACACCCTTAGCGATTGCCGCCGGAACTTCCTTGGCCTTGCCGTAGCCGACGCCAACGAGACCGTTGCCATCGCCAACAACAACAAGTGCGGTGAAGCTGAAGCGACGACCACCCTTGACGACCTTGGATACGCGGTTGATTGCTACAACGCGCTCAAGGAACTTGTCCTTGTCTTCGTTGCGGCTATCCTTCGAATCGCGGCCACGGCCACGGCCCTCGCCACGTCCACGACCTTCGCCGCCACGTCCACGACCTTCGCCGCGACGAGCGCCAGCGTTGTCCGTGGCGGGAGCGGCTGCAGTCTCGACTGCCTCAGTAGCTTCAGACACCTGAGTTTCCTTCTTGTTAGTTGCTTCGCTCACAGTGCCAGCCCACCTTCACGTGCACCGTCAGCAACAGCTGCCACGCGACCGTGGTACTTGTTGCCGCCGCGGTCGAAGACCACGGATTCGATGCCAGCGGCCTTGGCGCGCTCGGCTACGAGCTCGCCAACGCGCTTGGCCTTGGCGGTCTTGTCACCGTCGAGTGCGCGCAGGTCAGCTTCGAGAGTCGACGCGTAAGCAACGGTAATACCCTTGCTGTCGTCAACGATCTGAACGAACATGTGGCGTGCCGAGCGGTTAACGACCAGACGCGGACGCAGCTCGGTGCCGGTGATGCGCTTACGAACGCGCAGGTGGCGGCGGCCGCGTGCGGCAGCCTTGCTCTTACCCTTGATTCCGATAGCCATGGTTTACTTACCAGCCTTTCCGACCTTGCGGCGGATGATTTCGCCAGCGTAGCGAACTCCCTTACCCTTGTACGGGTCGGGCTTGCGGAGCTTGCGGATGTTGGCGGAAATTTCGCCAACCTGCTGCTTGTTGATACCGGAAACGGTGATCTTGGTGTTGCCCTCAACAGCGAAGGTGATACCTTCTGGTGCTTCGAGAACAACCGGGTGCGAGAAACCGAGGGCGAACTCGAGGCTCTGGCCCTTCAGTGCAACGCGGTAACCGGTACCGTGGATTTCCAGCTTCTTTTCGTAGCCAGCTGTCACACCGATGATCATGTTTTCGATCAGGGTGCGGGTCAGACCGTGCAGCGAACGCGAATCGCGCTCGTCGTTCGGGCGTGACACGGTCACTACGTTCTCTTCGAGAACAGCAGCGATCGGGCTAGCAATGATGTGAGTCAGTTCGCCCTTGGCGCCCTTGACGGAGACTACGTCGCCATCAATCTTGAGCTCAACGCCGGCGGGAACAGTGATCGGAAGACGTCCAATACGTGACATTGTTTTTCTCTCCCTTTCCCGTTACCAGACGTAGGCGAGGACTTCCCCACCTACACCCTTCTTGGCTGCCTGGCGGTCGGTAAGCAGACCGGAGGACGTGGACAGGATTGCGATGCCGAGGCCACCAAGGACGTGCGGCAAGTTGGTGGACTTTGCGTATACACGCAGGCCCGGCTTCGAAATACGGCGAACGCCAGCGATTGAACGCTCGCGGCTCGGGCCGAACTTCAGGGTGATGGTCAGCTTCTTGCCAACCTCTGCTGCTTCTTCAACGAACGAGGCGATGTAGCCCTGTTCCTTGAGGATCGTTGCAACGCGAACCTTGAGCTTCGACGACGGCATGGAAACCGTGTCGTGGTAAGCCGAGTTGGCGTTACGCAGACGAGTCAGCATATCTGCGACAGGATCTGTCATTGTCATTTGGGCTTCTGCCCTTCCTCGCTACGGTTTCCGCGCAAGCGCGGACCTGCAACGTAGTTGATCTAGTTGGCGGTCTTGAACGGGAAGCCCAGAGCCTTGAGCAAGGCACGACCTTCGTCGTCGGTCTTCGCGGTGGTCACTACGGTGATGTCCATACCGCGAACGCGGTCGATGGAATCAACATCGATTTCGTGGAACATTGACTGCTCCGTGAGACCGAAGGTGTAGTTTCCGTTACCGTCGAACTGCTTCGGGCTCAGGCCACGGAAGTCACGGATACGTGGCAGTGCCAACGTAACCAAGCGGTCTACGAATTCCCACATGCGATCGCCGCGAAGCGTTGCGTGGGTACCAATCGGCATGCCTTCGCGCAGTTTGAACTGTGCGATCGACTTGCGTGCCTTGGTAACCAACGGCTTCTGGCCGGTGATGGCGGTGAGGTCGCGAACTGCGCCTTCAATGAGCTTGGAATCCTTAGCGGCTTCACCGACACCCATGTTGACTACAACCTTGACCAAGCCCGGAACCTGCATCGGGTTGGCGTAGCTGAATTCCTGGGTCAGGACTTCGCGGATTTCGGCGGCGTACTTGGCCTTCAGGCGTGGCTGGATCTTCACAGCTGCTTCAGTCATTACAGTGCCTTCCCGGAAGACTTGGCGTAGCGAACACGGACGGTCTTGGACACGCCGTTCTTCTCTACGGTTTCCTCGCGGAAGCCAACGCGGGTCGGCTTCTTGGTTTCCGGGTCAACGATTGCAACGTTTGAGACGTGCATCGGGGCTTCAATAACCTCGATACCACCGGTCTGCGTGCCGCGCTCGGTCTGTCCGGCCTTGGTGTGCTTGGTAACGCGGTTAACGCCTTCAACAATCACGCGCTGTGCCTCAGGGAAAACCTTGAGCACCTTGCCCTGCTTGTTGCGGTCGGAACCACTGATGACCTGAACCAGGTCACCCTTCTTAATCTTTGCACCCATGGTTAGAGCACCTCCGGAGCCAGGGAAACGATCTTCATGAACTTCTTATCGCGAAGCTCACGACCCACTGGACCGAAAATACGGGTACCGCGGGGCTCGCCGTCAGCCTTGAGGATGACAGCTGCGTTCTCGTCGAACTTGATGTAGGAACCGTCGATACGACGGCGCTCCTTCTTGGTGCGAACGATGACAGCCTTAACGACGTCACCCTTCTTTACGTTTCCGCCCGGGATTGCATCCTTGACGGTGGCGACGATGATGTCGCCAATACCTGCGTAGCGACGGCCAGAGCCACCGAGAACACGAATGGTAAGGATTTCCTTAGCACCGGTGTTATCGGCAACCTTTAGTCGCGATTCCTGCTGAATCACTTATTACTCCTGTCGTCTCGCTGGTTCTCCTAGGGAGCCTTGCGGAACGGATATGGTCCATCCCAGCTTCCGCTTACCCCCACCTCCATACACATCACGACACACCGCTAAGCGGTATTGCGTGAAAATGCTGGGGAAGCAGGGCCGAGGCGTTAGCCGAGAGCTATGCCGCACAATCTTCTAGAGCCCGTAAACGCCCTATGGGAAAGCACTATGCGTGGTGTCTGAGGTGGATAGTCTGCAAATACAACGCGCACAGAATAAAAAGTCTACAGTAAGGATGCCGGTTATTGAAACCTTGTGATAAGGGGTAAATACGGGTTCTTCATCACATGTTAGCTCCTGACGCCGAGGCAGCCAATGATCGATTCCGGCCGGCAAGGCATCTACTCGCAGCGTGCAAGCCGAGTAAAGATCCCGTGATGATCGGTACCGTCCACCGAGAATCTTTCGGAATTCACCTCTAAGAGTTCTCTGACAAGGACATGGTCAATTGCGGCAAAGGCTGGAAGTGATGCATCGGCCGGCCATGACGGAAGCTGTAGTGGACCAATACGAGGCGAAACATCGGACAACCCTTGACTCACATCCCGAAATTCCCGATGCGCATGCGTCGCGTTAAAGTCACCTGCCATGATTAACGGCATATCACCCTGAGTTTCGTGCCACAGTCGCAAGTTCTCGAGGGTATGGGCCCACATCACTGGGTCGTGAGTGGGTGGCATTGGATGTACCGCTACTACGCGAAGGCTACCGAGCCGTGGATCATCGATCCTAGCTACTGGAAGATCAAAAAGCACCCGCGCGGATTGGGATACCGCATTGGTTTCTTGACGCAGCGGAGCTCTAGAAAGAATCACGCTATCCACGCTTCCGCCATGGATCACCGGTGAAGTCCTATGGGTGTAGTCCCAGCCGCTGACACTTGCTTGAAGGCCCAGGATCATTGCCTCGTTGGTTTCCAGCAGAACCAGCACATCCGGAGCTTCACGTTGAATATAGGATCCAAGTTCGGCGATTGAGGCCCTCCCCCGGCCAACGTTCAGTGAAAGTACCGACAATTCTGGCCCGGGTTCACAGGCGCTCTTGTCTGCACTCGTTCGTTGAATACCGGAGTCATAGTGAGAAAGATACCCCGGCCCTAAGGACGCCATTGTCGAGATTCCCAGCAGCAACGCGAGAAACCGTTTGCCGCGTACCAGCACAATCATTGCTGCCGCGACAGTTGCTAGGCAAAGCAGCGGTAAAACTGCCTGGAGTACCGCGATTATCTGCGATCCCCCGGCACTAAGATGCGGCAACACGATAAGAAATACGGCAAACGGTACATAGACGAGCGTGTACCGGAGTCGTTTGAAAATTTGTTGTTTTGGCACCCTGTTCCCGGGATCTGTCTGTGGTCTGGTCATCTGCCGATGCTCGCAGACTAAAAAGAAAGCACCCCGGGAGAATGCTGGATGAATCCAGTTTCTCTCGGGGTGCTTTACTTCATTCACGTGTTAGTGAAGAAAAGCGAAAGACTACTTAGCCTTTTCGATGATCTCCACGAGACGCCAGCGCTTGTCGGCAGACAGCGGGCGGGTCTCGGCGATGAGTACGAGGTCGCCGATGCCGGCGCTGTTCTCTTCGTCGTGAGCCTTCACGTTCTTGTTGCGACGCATGACCTTGCCGTAAAGGGCGTGCTTAACACGGTCCTCTACATCAACGACGATGGTCTTCTGCATTTTATCGGAAACCACGTACCCGCGGAGGGTCTTGCGGTCGCCGCGCTCTGCTGATGCAGCCACTACGTTCTCCTTCTCGCTCATTACTTGGTTTCCTCAGTTGCTTCCGCAGCGTCAGCCTTCTTCGAAGCCTTCTTGGCCTTCTTAGCTTCTTCTACTGGGACAACAACTTCTGCACGAATGCCCAACTCGCGTTCGCGAAGTACCGTGTAGATACGTGCGATATCGCGCTTGACAGTCTTGAGGTTGCCGTGCGATTCGAGCTGACCGGTGGCCGACTGGAAACGGAGGTTGAACAACTCCTCCTTGGCCTTCTTAAGCTCCTCGACCAGACGGGCGTTATCAAAGCCGTCCAGTGCTTCGGTTGCTAGATCCTTGGATCCGATTGCCATTCCTTATTCACCACCTTCGCGACGCACAATGCGTGCCTTCAACGGCAGCTTGTGGATTGCCAGGCGCAATGCCTCGCGAGCTACCTCTTCACTGACACCGGAGAGTTCGAAGAGAACTCGTCCCGGCTTTACGTTTGCGACCCACCATTCCGGCGAACCCTTACCGGAACCCATGCGGGTTTCGGCTGGCTTCTTGGTTAGCGGACGGTCCGGGTAAATGTTGATCCAGACCTTACCGCCACGCTTGATGTGGCGGGTCATGGCGATACGTGCAGCTTCAATCTGACGGTTGGTAACGTAGGCCGGTGTAAGGGCCTGGATACCGTATTCGCCAAAAGCTACGGTCGTACCACCCGATGCTGCGCCACTCCGGTTGGGGTGGTGCTGCTTGCGGTACTTGACGCGGCGTGGGATAAGCATTTAAGCCTGTCCTCCTTCTGCGCCTGCTGCCGGAGCTTCAACAGCTGGTGCTGTTGCTTCCGGTGCAGTGTTGCGGTCGTTACGACGACGGCGTTCGCCACCTTCTGGACGTCCACCCGGACGTCCACCCGGACGGTCGCCGCGGCCACGAGCAGGAGCTGCTGCAGCCTGAGCTGCCAGTTCCTTCGAGGTTACGTCGCCCTTGTAGATCCAAACCTTCACGCCGATGCGGCCGAAGGTGGTCTTGGCTTCGAACATGCCGTAGTCGATGTTCGCACGCAGGGTGTGCAGCGGCACACGGCCTTCGCGGTAGAACTCCTTGCGGGACATTTCTGCCCCACCCAGACGACCGGAGCACTGTACGCGGATGCCCTTGGCACCTGCGCGCATTGCCGACTGCATGGCCTTCTTCATGGCGCGGCGGAAAGCCACACGTGAAGCAAGCTGCTCGGCGATGCCCTGTGCAACAAGCTGAGCTTCGATCTCGGGGTTCTTGACCTCGAGGATGTTCAGCTGAACCTGCTTGGCGGTGAGCTTTTCGAGCTCGCCACGGATGCGGTCGGCTTCGGCGCCGCGGCGACCGATAACGATACCCGGGCGTGCGGTGTGGATATCCACACGTACACGATCGCGGGTGCGCTCGATCTCCACGCGTGCGATGCCTGCGCGCTCCATACCGGTGGTCATCAGTTCGCGGATACGGATATCTTCTTTGACGAAGTCCTTGTATCGCTGGCCGGCCTTGGACGAATCAGCGAACCAGTGCGAAACGTGGTCCGTGGTGATTCCGAGGCGGAACCCGTGCGGGTTAACCTTCTGTCCCATTTACTTTTCCCCACCCTTCTTAGGGGTTGCGACGACCACAGTGATGTGGCTCGTGCGCTTCTTGATCTGGTATGCGCGACCCTGAGCACGCGGCTGGAACCGCTTCATGGTCGGACCCTCGTCAACAAACGCTTCGCTGATGATCAGCTCGTCTTCATTGAACGCGATTCCCTCGCGGTCAGCAGCGGCACGGGCGTTAGCCACTGCCGATGCAACAACCTTGAACACCGGTTCTGAAGCTGCCTGTGGGGCAAACTTCAAAATCGCCAGTGCTTCGTTCGTCTGCTTGCCACGAACCAGGTTGACGACGCGCCGGGCCTTCATAGGCGTCACGCGAATATGGCGCGCAATTGCCTTGGCTTCCATTGCTTTCCTTCTCTCGTCTCTCGAAGAAGTGCTAAGCACTCACTAACCCTCGCGGGTTAGCGGCGCTTGCCCTTCTTGTCGTCCTTCACGTGGCTGCGGAACGTCCGGGTCGGGCTGAATTCGCCGAGCTTGTGCCCGACCATCGACTCGGTAACAAACACGGGAATGTGCTTACGTCCATCGTGTACGGCAATCGTGTGACCGAGCATGTCGGGGACGATCATCGAACGGCGGGACCACGTCTTGATGACGTTTTTGGTGCCCTTTTCGTTCTCAGCAGCTACCTTAAGGAACAGGTGCTGATCGACGAAGGGGCCTTTCTTCAGGCTGCGTGGCATGTTTCCAGGCTCCTATCGCTTGTTCTTGCCGGTACGACGGCGACGCACAATGAGCTTGTCGCTTTCCTTGTTCGGACGACGTGTGCGTCCTTCACGCTGACCGTTCGGGTTGACTGGGTGACGTCCACCGGACGTCTTACCTTCGCCACCACCGTGCGGGTGATCAACAGGGTTCATGGCAACGCCACGGACGGTCGGGCGTACGCCCTTCCAGCGCATACGGCCGGCCTTACCCCAGTTGATGTTCGACTGCTCGGCGTTGCCAACTTCGCCGACGGTTGCGCGGCAGCGCACGTCAACGTTGCGGATTTCGCCCGAAGGCAAACGCAGCTGAGCGTAGCGACCCTCACGGGCCACGAGCTGAACGGATGCACCTGCGGAGCGAGCCATCTTGGCACCGCCGCCCGGACGCAGTTCCACAGCGTGGATAACAGTACCCACCGGGATGTTGCGAAGCGGGAGGTTGTTACCTGGCTTGATGTCGGCTTCTGGGCCGGCCTCAACGGTATCGCCCTGCGCGAGCTTGTTCGGTGCAATGATGTAACGCTTGGTTCCATCAATGTAGTGAAGAAGCGCGATGCGTGCTGTACGGTTCGGGTCGTACTCGATGTGAGCGACCTTTGCCGGTACGCCGTCCTTGTCGTGACGACGGAAGTCGATCAGACGGTACTGGCGCTTGTGTCCGCCACCCTTGTGACGGGTGGTGATCTTACCGGTGTTGTTACGGCCGCCAGTCTTGTGCAACGGGCGAAGCAACGACTTTTCCGGAGTCGATCGGGTGATTTCTGCGAAGTCGGCAACGCTCGAGCCACGAAGGCCCGGGGTTGTCGGCTTGTACTTACGGATTCCCATAGTTTAATTCCTCGTTAAAGTGGTCTCCGCTTAGGAAAGCGGACCGCCGAAGATGTCAATCGAGCCTTCCTTCAGGGAGACAATCGCACGCTTGGTAGCCTTGCGCGCCCCCCATCCGAATTTGGTGCGCTTACGCTTGCCGGCACGATTAAGGGTGTTTACGGAGTCAACCTTGACCGAGAAGATAGCTTCTACGGCGTTCTTGATTTCCGTCTTGTTTGAACGCGGGTCAACGAGGAAGGTGTACTTACCTTCATCGATCAGACCGTAGCTCTTTTCCGAGACAACGGGTGCGATGACCACGTCGTGCGGGGACTTTGAGAAGGTGCTCATTTGGCTTCCTCCTTCTGGACCAGGGCTTCAAAAGCTGCCTTGGTGAAGATGATGTCATCGGAAACCAGAACATCGTAGGTGTTGAGCTGGTCTACGTAGAGAACGTGCGTCTCAACAAGGTTGCGGCACGAGAGTGCTGCTACATCATTGGTGCGTTCGATGACTACGAGTAGGTTCTTGCGCTCAGAAACGGCGCGAAGGGTAGCCAGTGCTTCCTTGGTGTTCGGCGTGGTGCCGGCAACCAGGGATTCAATGACGTGAACGCGGTTGTTACGAGCGCGGTCAGACAGGGCGCCGCGCAGTGCAGCAGCCTTCATCTTCTTGGGGGTGCGCTGGCTGTAATCGCGAGGAGTCGGGCCGTGCACGATGCCGCCACCGGTCATGTGAGGAGCACGGATTGAACCCTGACGGGCGCGGCCGGTGCCCTTCTGCTTGAACGGCTTGCGACCTGCGCCGGAAACTTCCGAGCGGTCCTTGGTCTTGTGAGTACCCTGACGAGCAGCTGCAAGCTGGGCCACAACGACCTGGTGCAGCAGCGGGACGTTGGTCTGTACGTCGAAGATCTCCGAAGGGAGTTCAACCTTAAGTACGTTAGACATTTAGTTATGCTCCCTTCACAGCGGTGCGTACGAGAACGACGCGGCCGCGAGCGCCTGGAACGGCACCCTTGATGAGTAGCAGGTTCTTCTCGGCGTCAACAGCGTGAACCGTGAGGTTCTGCGTGGTAACGCGCTCGGCACCCATGCGTCCGGCCATCTTCTGACCCTGGAACACGCGGCCCGGAGTCGAAGCGCCACCGATGGAGCCAGGCTTACGGTGGTTCTTGTGAGCACCGTGCGATGCAGCTGCACCGTGGAAGCCGTGGCGCTTCATAACGCCAGCGAAGCCCTTGCCCTTGGAGGTACCTACGACGTCGACCTTCTGGCCGGCGGCGAAGATTTCGACGGTGAGTTCCTGGCCGGTGGCGTAGGAATCAGCGTCAGCGGTGCGCAGCTCAACGACGTGGCGACGCGGGGTAACCCCAGCAGCCTCGAAGTGACCAGCCAATGGCTGGGTGACCTTGCGCGGATCGATCTGGCCGTAGCCGATCTGAACAGCTACGTAGCCATCACGCTCGGCGTTACGCAGCTGGGTGACAACGTTGCTGTCAGCCTGTACAACGGTTACCGGGATGAGGTTGTTGTTCTCGTCCCAAACCTGGGTCATGCCGAGCTTCGTGCCCAGCAGGCCCTTTACATTACGGGTTGCGGTCATAGTTTTCTCGCCACCTCCCCTAGAGCTTGATTTCGATGTTGACATCCGCCGGCAGGTCAAGACGCATCAGCGAATCTACTGCCTTCGGGGTCGGATCGATGATGTCGATCAGACGCTTGTGCGTGCGCATTTCAAAGTGCTCACGGCTGTCTTTGTACTTGTGTGGTGAACGAATTACGCAGTAAACGTTCTTCTCCGTTGGGAGCGGCACTGGGCCGACTACGGTTGCGCCTGCGCGCGTGACCGTCTCAACGATCTTCCGGGCAGAAACGTCAATGACCTCGTGGTCATACGACTTCAGCCGGATGCGGATTTTTTGTCCCGCCATGGCGTCATGCCTCTTTCTAATTAGCACTCTCTGTACAGTTACTGTGCCCTACGGGTCTTTTAAGGGACCGGCACGCCTCGCATCGAACTGAATCCGGGTATAAAACCCGGGTTCCTCAATCCGCCGAAGCCCGACCCCCGCGCTCGGGCGTGTCGCGCTTTCGAGCGATACTAACCCGCAATAAATGCGTGGGGGTGATGTTCAAGCTTCCATTCAATTCAGTTGTATTGCTCCCCAACCCCGGGCATTATCCCGGGTGAGACACAATCTCGGTCGAAACCCCATTGCCCCGATCTCGGTAAACCGATCAGCGGACATGGAGCACGGAAAACTTCATGAACAACTTGTCTAGTTTGGCAGACGCACGGGCAAAACACCAACTCGAAGGCTCCTTCAAAATCCATCAATCGATTCATCGCCTTAGCTGCGACTTCTCATCGACCCCCGCGCTCGGGCGTGTCGTTTTTAGGCGGAGGGGTCTACAGCACCGAAATTCCGGTATTTTCTTTTCGGCCCGGCAGGGAAACAGCCGATTTCCGACGCGCCGAAGCACTCGCAAACCGCGTGACAAAGCTCACCGGAGGCGAAGGCTTACGGGAAAGTTCGGGACTATCGGCTATTTCGATCGTCTTTGCCCTGGGCACGTCGAATGGACTTTGCCCAATCGATCTCCTTGGAGAAGGTCTTCCGGATCCATAGCAGGGCCATGACTACGACGATGATCACCACAAGGGCTATAAGAAACTTCATGCCTTTCAGCATACGCAGGCTGGCGTGCTGAATGTAGGTCGAGATCAGCCCGGCTTGGCGTTCTGCGAATATCAATAATTCTGTGCGGCTCGGCAATCCGAATGGATCAGGGGACGTACCTCGTTACAACGTGTACGGTGCCTTGACGAATATGCTCTCACCAATAATCTTTTTGCGGCCCACAAACTTGTTCGGTAGTTCTCGGCTTTCTATCGAGCTTTTCGAGACATTGACCAAAAGATGATGGCTTCCCATATCCACTACATAGCAGCCGCGGATATTGCTCAGGGCATCTGCGGTTTGGAAGATGCCCGGTTGCACGATGAAATCGATGATTGATTCCCAGCGGCCGAGTTTCTTCCGTCGAATCAAGGGGTAGATTATCTGAGCGTTTGGATATTTACCCCTGACCGCAGCATCGTACTTATCTCGAGCCTTGCCAGATTTTTGGTACTGCGTAATATCAATCGGCTCAATTACCACCGGTGCTGGGGTGTGCTCGCTCATTCCCACTAAGTAGTCGAGACTTACCCCGAACACGCCCGATAAGGCCTTAATATTTTCAATGTCGGGTAATCCACGATCATTTTCCCACTTCGAAACCGCCTGTCGAGACACGAAGATTTTTTCGGCGAGCTCGGCTTGAGACAGTCCTGCTTGTTTGCGGGCTGCTGCGATTTTTTCTCCGAGTGTCATCTTCGGTACCTCTCTTAACGTGTTTTGTCGCTATCTGAATGCTGGGCGGCTGCGACGTTTCTTCAAGACTAGTAAATCTGCACCGTCTAATCCCTCAAGCGGTGCCTTATCGGGTGCGACGCTTCGTGGCATTTGGGCAAATACCGCATGCCACGTTCCGTAGCATGCGGTATTTCCTTGCAAACCAGGGCACAAGTAGTTCGAGAATCGCGATCTGTCGATGTTCGACGGAGGGTCAAAGAGGTTCGCCATCCACCTCAGAATGCTCCGTCCGAGAACTCACGACAAACTTGTACCTCGCTGGCGCTGACTACTACCGTAGTTCTCTTCCCTGCTCGGTTGCCGATTCCTCATCTATAGATCTTGAGCTTGCGTTCTTGCGCGTCGAGTCTTGGTTCATTTTCCCCAACCGCCACAGCGCCAGCGCAATCAGCAGGGCTGCCAAGATCAGCAACAGTGCAAAGGTGTAGCCACGCAGGAACCACAGCACCGCTACACCAATACCAATGGCTGCCCAGAGTGTGAACATCCGCCGGTTGGAAAGCAGCCCGAAGACCAGTAATCCGGCAAAGGTCAACAACACCACCAATTGTTCGCTCAACGTCGAGTCAACGATGGTTCCAAGTCCCAGCAGTGAGAGAAGCCCGGCGGCAAGTAAGAGCGTAACCACTGCGCGCATTTCTCGTTGACGGAAAAACTCGTAGGCAGCTAGGAGCGCTATGACGATGACCCAGTAATAGAAGAATCCAAAGAACTCAAAGCCAATGCCTGCGGCTATCAAACACCGTTGCAACACTGCCGCGGCCAACACGAAGCTGATTTCATAGGCGGCTTCGCGCAAGTGCCGCGGGAATTCCAGGGCCGCTGCGGCAAGAGCGCCGATCATGAAGAGTCCTGCACCGAGATACACGTAGGCACGCTGTGAACTTATCAGTCCGGTAAGACCTGCTACCCCCACAAGAATAAGCGTGGAGGTAAAGATGACCCGGGCGTGGGCCGGGGCAAACCCCTCGTGGCGTTGCAAGATTGAACTAAACGGCACGCTTGGACTATTAAAACGTCCGGCAAAGATCGAACCAATCAAGAGGATCAAGCTGGCTCCTGCCAGCAGGAGCATATCGTCGCGTGGATGAGCAGGTGCCAGTAGCGCTGCGACACGGAACAGCTCTAAGGCGTTTTCTAGCGCAATCAGGAGGAACACCACGGTGCCGATGAGCACCAACGGTATTCCCAGGCCGGCAGCAAAAACAATCGTGGCGACACCTGCCAAGACCGCAGCAACCAACTGCCATCCAGTGGACAGCTCACTACAGATACCCAAAACACCTAGCAAGAAGATTGCGGCAAGCAAGGCACGAACTACCCGATAGCGTGCTTCACCGATCCCCAGCTTTTCACTGAGCACCACTGCCACGACTAGCAGCATCAAGATTGTTGCAGCGGTCTTTGTGCCCCACAACCCAACTGGTAGCCAGCCTCCATCACGAAGCATGACCCATTGGGCCGGAACAAGGATGAAGGCCATGAGGGTGAAAGCGCCTAAAGCCCACAAACCATATTCTCCCCAGCGTTCCCACGTCTCCGGCAGAGATTTCGGTGTGTACAACAAGGACCCGATGAAGACCAGTAGACAGATCAGCTGGATCAGCAATCCTGCTTGATCAATTTCCCCCGCTGCCCACCCCACATAACTGAAGGTCGGCAGCATCAACACACCAAGTGTTCCGAGGTTGAAAGCCTTTTGTGTTGTGGCAGAACCCAGCATTGCCACGCGAGCACCCACGAGTAGTCGCGCGCTTTGCGCCACAGTGGTGGTCAGCGCGAACAAGGCAAACTGTCCATGCGCATCCATGCTGAACCGATCGGCAATATGCCATGCTGTCGCTGAAAAGAGAATTTGAGCGGCCAAGGCATAAAAGTATCCGGGTACTGCAGCATCTTTAGATACGAGTCGCAGGAGCACATAGGTCAACCCGAGCAGCGCCACGATTTCGCTCAACCACGCTGGTTCCAAGAAAGCACCGAGCCATAAGGCACCGCCAAGACTTATTGCGGCTCCCCCATGAATCAGCCGTCGCACCGAGTTTCCGGTAATCAGACCGGGCATCGAATGCTGCATTGACGTATTGTTTGATGCCCTAACCAGGGAGCCAAGCCTTGGAGTACCAAGCAATACGCTGGCACTGATCAGGCCCAGCGCCAATATCACCCACATGAGAGGTTGGCTCAGATCTTGGTTCAACCAAAATTCATCGCTCCAGCTTGTTCCGCTAAACGTACGGCTGCCCCGTGATGCCCGCCTAAATTGCAGCCAGGCAGTCAAGATGAAGACCAGCAGTAGTCCACCAGCGAAGAATCCCGCGAGAATCTCTTCGGTCTCAAATCGCTTGGCTTTTGTAGAGGCCTGACGCTTCTGCTTCAGCGATGTCTCAGTGCCCGAGACCCATAGGCGCCAGATTGACCACGCCACCAGGCACAGCACTCCGAGAACGAATCCCGTCATGCCGGCAAATTCGACAATAGTCCGTTGGGTCCGCAGTGTGCTGGGCAAGACTGGCAAATCCTCGAGCCCAACATCTGAAATGGCACGGGTGGAAAGTTGCCAACCTGCGGCAGCAAAAACAAAGATCCTGGCAACGAGCAGCGGGAGAGTCAATCGCCACGCCAGCTTGGTCAATTGGGCAACCTTTGAATGGCGTTCCCTGACTAACCACCAGGTAGCGATCCACGCTGAGCCAAGAACTATTGATTGGAATCCGGGGGCTAACGGTCCGAACGAGCAGAGACTCAGCAGTCCAATGACCAGCGGGGTAAGCAAGAATGTTCCACGCACGCGCACTGCGATAAGTATTGAAGCAATCAGGACTACTGGTAACGACCAGTCATAGTTCGCATTCAATTGATACCGCGATGAACTAAGTGCGTCGGATGCGATAGTCGCCACCGAAGTCAAAGCACCTAGCGAGAGTAGGCTCCACAGCTCAATCCTGACAAGTGCAGGTTTGGGTGCTACCTTGCGTGAATACCAGAGCACTCTGTAGCTCAAAGCCACAGCCTGGGCCACGAAGAGCACACTTAATACCCGTGCGATGGTGCTGCTACTTGCCTCAAGATGGATCATCAACGAAAGCAACGCGAGCATTATTGCTAGACGTCCGGCAAGTTGGTCCCAATAGCGCTCACGTGTTGGAGCGACAACACCAGCGATTGCGTAGTATGCGCACGCAGCAGCAAACAGCCAGGTGTAATCCAAGGCATTGAGTAGCGGCAACGAAAGTAGCGCAGCCAAAATAGTTGCTGGAACCAGATATTTGTGAGCTGCCGTAAAAGATTGCAGGTAAAGATTATTCAGCCAGCGAGGCTTGAATATCGTGGCAAGAGTGATTCCTGTGGCAAGTAACATGCTGAAAAGGAAGTAGAAGACTAGTCCACGGTTAAGTACCGCACCGCCGGCGTATGCGGTAGACACCATAAAGGTAGTGCTAAGTGCGGCAATTACCCTCGAGCGCAGCTTTCCTGCCGCATACACAAATGCCGCGGTGCCAATGATTGAGGTAATCAGCCAGACGCTTCCCGCACTTGCGGGCAGCAGGATAAAATATGCAAGGCCCGTCATGGGCAGCAATGCCAGGCCCGTGGAAGCAAAGGCGACAGCTGCGGGGCGTAAACGCTCGCTGCGCTTGTGAGTAATCAACCCGCCAGCGTAGAAACCCGCGGTAACCAGAGCCAGTCCCACAACTTTGGCCGCTGGATTCAAAGCCAAGGAGATGAATAGCGATGCTGCGGCGACCAGCAAGAGTGCGGCAATATACAGCGTGATATTGATGTTGCGTAGCGCTCGAACTTGCGGATCAACCACAACAGGCACCCACGGCGCGGGCCTCTCGGGAGCTTGATCACCAGCCGCTGCCGGGCGTATGACCTCAAAGACTTTTTGTCGAGGCGGCACCCCTTCAGTTTGGCTAGCGAACGCTGGCCGCGATTCCGGTGTGCGGTTCTCCCCCGGCGCTTTCGCGGGTATCGCGGTGGCCTGAAGGTGTTGCTCTGGCTGCTGTTTGACCGGTGGTGAAGATTCCCTGGGTAACGGCTGACCAGTTCCCGCACCTTCGGCAAGAGCAGTGGGCACAGTTACTATACCTGGAGCCGTACTGTTGGTGCGCTGCGCGGCCTCAAAACCTTCTTGCCATGCATTTGCCAGGCCAGTTTCCGATATATGAGTGCTCTTCTTGGCCTTCCGCTTGGCTACATAACCGCCAATGAAAAAACCACCGAAAAAGACAATCAGGAAGGTCAGGAACGATGACATGGGGAGGTCTCACGCCTTTCGCCAGAAGAGGGATCATTGTCCACTTAACGTGGCACGAAGGAATGCGGATGCAGGTCGCGTTCAAGCGTACCCCATTCAGGCTAATCGTTTTACTTATGTGTTCGCGCCGTGCGGAGAAGTGCTTTTGGGCATGCAAAGAGGAAGGCCCCCAACTGTCGAAACAGCGGAGACCTTCCTCTTTTAGACCCTTAGGTCAAGATCTGCGAAGTGAACTTACGCGGTGATCTTGGTGACCTTGCCCGAACCAACGGTGCGGCCGCCTTCGCGAATTGCGAAGCCGAGGCCCTCTTCCATGGCGATCGGCTGGATCAGCACGACAGACATTTCGGTGTTGTCGCCAGGCATAACCATTTCCGTGCCTTCCGGCAGGGTGATTACGCCGGTTACGTCCGTGGTACGGAAGTAGAACTGCGGGCGGTAGTTCGAGTAGAACGGGTTGTGACGTCCGCCTTCATCCTTGGACAGGATGTAGACGTTTGCCTCGAACTCGGTGTGCGGGGTGATGGAACCCGGCTTGACGATGACCTGGCCACGCTCTACGTCTTCGCGCTTGATACCGCGAAGCAGCAGACCACAGTTCTCGCCAGCCCAAGCTTCGTCGAGCTGCTTGTGGAACATCTCGATACCGGTAACGGTAGTCTTCTGAACCGGGCGGATGCCAACGATTTCAACTTCCGAGTTGATGGCAAGGGTGCCACGCTCGGCGCGACCGGTTACAACGGTGCCACGACCGGTGATGGTGAAGACGTCTTCAACCGGCATCAGGAACGGCTTGTCGCGGTCACGAACCGGGGTCGGAACGTGAGTGTCGACTGCGTCCATCAGGTCCTCAACGGACTTGACCCAAACCGGGTCGCCTTCCAGAGCCTTCAGGCCCGAAACACGCATAACCGGTGCCTCGTCGCCATCGAAGCCCTGTGAGGAAAGAAGTTCGCGAACTTCCATTTCCACGAGGTCGAGGAGCTCTTCGTCGTCTACCATGTCGGACTTGTTCAGTGCGACGAGCAGGTACGGAACGCCAACCTGGCGAGCAAGCAGAACGTGCTCGCGGGTCTGAGCCATCGGGCCATCGGTAGCGGCAACCACGAGGATCGCGCCGTCCATCTGAGCAGCACCGGTGATCATGTTCTTGATGTAGTCGGCGTGACCTGGAGCATCAACGTGCGCGTAGTGGCGCAGCTCGGTCTGGTACTCGACGTGCGAGATGTTGATGGTAATACCGCGCTGGCGCTCTTCCGGTGCCGAGTCGATATTAGCGAAATCGCGCTGCTCGTTCAGATCCGGGTACTTGTCAGCAAGTACCTTGGAAATGGCGGCGGTCAACGTGGTCTTACCGTGGTCAACGTGACCAATGGTGCCGATGTTGACGTGCGGCTTGTTCCGCTCGAACTTTGCCTTTGCCACAGGTTCCTCCTAGAAACGTTTACAGAAGACGTACCTCGCCCACTCGGATCGCGGGCGAAACTTATATAAGTCTACTGGGGGCTTGGTGAATTGTTTAAATTACGGCTGCCGTCAAGATTCGGCAAAGAATCCGTCGGTTCGCCTGGTGTGGGCCGGGTTGGATTTCTCCGCCCCGGCCCCACCGGAAAGCCATTCACCCGAAGTCCGGGGTCACGGCCAATTTTAGATCCTGAGCGAGATTACTCGCCGCGGGACTTCTGGATGATCTCGTCGGCAACTGCCTTCGGGACCTCGGCGTAGCTCGAGAAGGTCATCGAGTACACTGCACGACCCTGAGTCTTTGAACGCAGGTCACCAATGTAACCGAACATTTCAGACAGCGGAACCGTTGCACGGATAACCTTCACGCCTGCTGCGTCTTCCATCGAAGCGATGGATCCACGGCGGGAGTTCAAGTCGCCAATGACGTCGCCCATGTACTCTTCCGGGGTACGAACTTCTACGTCCATAACCGGCTCGAGGATGATCGGGTTGGCGCGGCGTGCGCCTTCCTTGAACACCTGGGAACCGGCGATCTTGAACGCCATTTCCGAGGAGTCAACGTCGTGGTAGGCACCGTCGAGGAGGGTCGCCTTGACGCCCACCATCGGGTAACCTGCCAAGATACCGAACTGCATGGCATCCTGGATACCTGCGTCAACCGACGGGATGTATTCGCGAGGAATACGGCCACCGGTGACGGCGTTCTTGAATTCGTAGATGACACCGTCGACAACTTCCAGGGGCTCGAACGAGACCTGGACCTTTGCGAACTGACCCGAACCACCGGTCTGCTTCTTGTGGGTGAAGTCGACCTTCTCCACAGCCTTCTTGATGGTTTCGCGGTATGCAACCTGCGGCTTGCCAACGTTGGCTTCAACGCGGAATTCGCGACGCATACGGTCCACCAGGATGTCCAAGTGGAGCTCGCCCATGCCGCCGATTTCGGTCTGGCCGGTGTCTTCGTTGAGGGAGACGGTGAACGTCGGGTCCTCAGCCGAAAGCTTCTGGATTGCAGTCGAGAGCTTCTCCTGGTCACCCTTGGTCTTCGGCTCAATGGCAACGAAGATCACTGGATCAGGGAAGGACATCGATTCGAGAACGATCGGGTGTGCCGGATCGCACAAGGTATCACCGGTGGTGGTGTCCTTGAGTCCGATCACTGCGTAGATGTGACCCGCGTGGATCTCGTCTACCGGCATTTCCTTATTGGCGTGCATCTGGAAGAGCTTGCCAATGCGCTCCTTCTTCTGCTTCGTCGAGTTCAGCAGCTGGGTGCCTGAGACAGCCTTGCCGGAGTACACGCGAATGAAGTTGAGCTGACCAAAGAACGGGTGTGCAGCAATCTTGAAGGCAAGAGCCGAGAACGGCTCGTCTTCGGACGGCTTGCGAACCAGTTCGATTTCTTCGTTCTTCGGGTCGTGACCAACCATGGCCTCAACGTCGAGCGGCGAAGGCAGGTAATCGATGACAGCATCGAGCATCGGCTGAACGCCACGGTTCTTGAAGGCAGAGCCACAGAAGACCGGGTAGAGAGCCGAGGTAACAACCATCTTGCGGATGCCGGCCTTGAGTTCAGCAATGCTGATCTCTTCGCCTTCGAGGAACTTCTCCATGAGCTCGTCAGAGCCCTCGGCGACGTCTTCGACCATCTTGGCGCGGTATTCTTCGGCCTTTTCCTGGAGGTCGGCCGGGATCTCGCGAACTTCGTAAGCGGCACCCATGGTGACGTCGCCCTTGGAGTCGCCTTCCCAGACGAAAGCCTTCATGGTCATCAGGTCGACAACGCCGGTGAACTCGGATTCCGAGCCGATCGGCAGCTGCATAACCAGCGGCTTGGCACCAAGACGCTTGATGATGGTATCTACGGTGTAGTAGAAGTCAGCACCGAGCTTATCCATCTTGTTGACGAAGCAGATACGCGGAACGTTGTACTTGTCAGCCTGGCGCCAAACAGTCTCAGACTGTGGCTCCACGCCTTCCTTGCCATCGAATACGGCAACTGCACCATCGAGGACGCGCAGTGAGCGCTCTACCTCAACGGTGAAGTCAACGTGACCCGGGGTATCAATGATGTTGATCTGGTTGTTGTTCCAGAAGCAGGTTACGGCGGCAGACGTAATCGTAATGCCGCGTTCCTTTTCCTGCTCCATCCAGTCGGTCGTTGCGCCACCGTCGTGGGTCTCGCCGAGCTTGTGGTTCACACCCGTGTAGAACAGGATGCGTTCCGTTGTAGTGGTCTTACCGGCATCGATGTGGGCCATGATGCCGATGTTGCGGACCTTGTTCAGGTCGGTAAGCACGTCCTGTGCCACGATGTCTCCCTAAGTTGGTATCGATTCTTGTGGCGGAACCGATTTGTGATCAGTCCCGCCATAAGAATAGAACGCTTTTTACCAGCGGTAGTGGGCGAAGGCCTTGTTGGACTCTGCCATCTTGTGAGTGTCTTCGCGACGCTTGACAGCGGCGCCCAGACCGTTCGATGCATCCAGGATCTCGTTCATGAGACGCTCAATCATCGTCTTCTCGCGGCGAGCCTTGGAGTAGCCAACCAACCAGCGCAGTGCAAGCGCGGTCGAACGACCTGGCTTGACCTCAACTGGTACCTGGTAGGTGGCGCCACCAACGCGGCGTGAACGAACTTCGAGGGCCGGACGGATGTTATCCATTGCCTTCTTGAGGGTTACAACCGGGTCAGCACCGTTCTTGGCCGCTGCACCTTCGAGTGCACCGTAAACGATACGCTCTGCGGTTGACTTCTTACCATCGACCAAAACCTTGTTGATCAGCTGAGTAACAAGCGGGGAACCGTAGACCGGATCCGAGACTAGGGGGCGCGCTGGCGCCGGGCCCTTACGAGGCATTACTTACCTTCCTTCTTGGCACCGTAGCGGGAACGAGCCTGCTTACGGTTCTTAACACCCTGGGTATCGAGCGCACCACGTACGATCTTGTAGCGCACACCCGGAAGGTCCTTCACACGACCACCGCGAACGAGCACGATGGAGTGTTCCTGTAGGTTGTGGCCAACGCCCGGAATGTAAGCTGTAACTTCTACGCCACCGGCAAGACGCACACGTGCGACCTTACGAAGTGCGGAGTTCGGCTTCTTCGGGGTGGTGGTGTACACACGGGTGCATACGCCACGACGCATTGGGTTGCCCTTGAGGGCGGGGGCCTTGGTCTTCTTGACCTTCGGCGAGCGGCCCTTACGGACCAGCTGCTGAATAGTAGGCACTTTCGTGTCCTCCGGTTTCTTTGTTCTGCGGCGCCGCCCACAAAAAACTGCTTGGAGACGCTGCGTTTATAGTCGTTTCATCACAGCGTGTTCAGGGTTGACCCCTAGGCGTGCGAAAGTGTGGCATCTGTTGCGCAACCTACCCGCAACCCGGACCGTGTCCATTTGCCACACATAAAAAACAATTAGCTTCAGCTTAGCACGGGATCGACAGCGCTCATGACATGGGGTCGCTCGCAGCACCGGCTACGGATCCCTTTAAACAAGCGGGAGTTGACACCCGCAGAGCAAAAACCCCGGGAACTCGGTATTCATTTCGTCCCTGACGCCTTAGCCAGAGAAAGCTATCTCACACTCACTCTTCATAGTCCTCCCCAGCTACCGTAAAACAATTATTTTCTTCCATGCCCACGCGCCGAGCAAACACCCTGAAACAAGACGATCTCAAAAGAATTACTACCGGGAAAAATTCATCAGCTACTCATGCACCTCTTTATTGCCGTCCACCGAAAGTTATCCACAGATTCGCTAACCCCACAACGAATCTTTACTCATATGCTTCAGAGTGGAGGACATGAGCACGGTAGCAAGACTCACAGATGCCGGGATAGCTGATCTCACACAGCTCCTGCCTCCATCCACGGAAGAGCTCGATGCACCAGTATCGAGTTCCGCGGATCAACAGTTGCGCCTGCTCGCCCTACTGAACTTGATCCTCAGAAAACTTACCGAGGATACTGCCAAGAATATTTGTGATTCACCAACCCGGGCCACCGAGCTGGCGTTACTCACCGAAGACCTCGTCAAAACCATGACACGCGTCCAACTGGTAGCCGCCGGAAAACTCGAGGACTCCGCCGCACACACGCTTCAAGAAGAACCACTCATCGCCTTGAACGAAGTCCATGAACACCTTGAAAAATTCATCGACGGTTCAGTTCAATTGCCACAAGACGCCTGCAACCCTACGGGTACCAAGATGCTGTACAAGGACACCGCAGAGTTCTGCAAGGCCCAAATGCATCTTTCCAAAGCACAAGCCACACATCGGCTAATCTCATGCGAACTATTACTTCCCCACACTGGCTTCAACGGCCGGCAGGTTCCTCCCCGGTTCAAGGTCCTGGGCGACGTGCTCGACGGAGGTAAAGCTGACCCCACCCAAATTGCGTTGGCCGCCCGTAAGCTCGTGGCCTTACAACCGGGTATCGACGCCCAAAAAGATCCTCAGGCCACCGCCGAACACATCGAAAATGTGCTGGCCGATTCCCTCGTCGGTCGCAACCCGGGGGGTACCGGACAACTTTTCAAGCATTTCACCGCGCATCTTGACGCTACTGCTCTGGAACAAGCCGAAGAAAAACTTGAGCCTTACGTAGGGCTACGTTGCAAGGGCAGACACGTTCGCGGATACGTGTGGGAAATTTGTACTGACCTCCAAGGTCATGAACTGCTCACCACGGTGGCCGCACTTGTGGCCAATCCACGTTCACGTTTTGGTCAAGAAACAGATACGCAAACAGGTATTTCTTCCAACGACTCAAAAGAAGCAGCAAAGCCCAGACAGCCAGAGCTACCCGGCTTTGGGAACGCAGAAAAAGAAGCAGCAACGAGCCCAGAAGCAGCACAACTACCCGATTGGGCTGCAGACCCGGACATGCCCGAGCAACAACGTCCGCGCGCAGAATTCCTTGACGTCGGTGGCACCGATCCTTCGTCAGACGATGGCCCATTCGTTGAGTTACTACCCGGTGAGAGTCTGGAAGCAGCCCGAGAACGCATCAAAGCCCGCGGCTTACTTCAATTCGTCCTAGATTCCATCCGCTTCATGGCCTCCGATGATCGAGAACGCTCCCCGGAGCTTCCCATGAAACCAAATATCGACATGTTGGTGACGATCTCCTGGGATTCACTTGTTGGCAAGCTCAACGACCCGGGTATTACCGGAAACAATCAACTGATTTCCGCCGGTTCTGCACGAAGAATGGCGTGCTCGGCAAATATCATTCCAGTAGTTCTGGGTACCCAATCTGAACCACTGGACCTAGGCCGAACCCAACGCTTTTTCAGCCGCGCTCAACGACGTGCCATGGCCCTACGAGATAAGGGCTGCATCAACCCGGGGTGTTCTATGCCGGCTTATCGTTGTGAGGCCAACCATATCCAGCCCTGGTATTTGGGCGGTAAGACCGACCTATGCAATGGTGCGCTACTATGCCCAACATGTCACGCTTCATTCCATGCCGAACATCTAAAGATCATCTTCGTTGGGGCTATCCCCTATGTACTTCAAAACAGGGCCTTAGACCCGGAACAGAAGCTCAGACGGAACTGGTTCTACCATCCCGAAGCCGCAACTATCTAAGCGCACTCAAGCACCCGTTGTATCTCTCGGTCGCCTGACCCTGAACGCACGCTTAGCGGGGGCGTGGGAGAAGGAACTAACATCTCATTCTTCAATAACCATTTGGCGGCCCAGAGCCGAAACTGCTTCGCGATTTCGCTGCTGGGCCGCTTTTCCATGCCCTCAAGTAAGCACTCGAGCATTAACCTGCTCGATGCTTTTGTAGGCGCAATAAAACCAATCACCCTACTGCGTTCTGACCACCAAAGATTTCTGCATTAGAGATCCTGTACGAGGAAAAACTCAGCTAGATCGAGAGATTAAGATACCGGTAGGTACCGCACTAACAGTCGTAAACACCGGGGTTTTCACGCCATTAGGCATGAAGTTGTGTCCATCCGGAGCTCAAAACCACAAACGCGACAGGTGAGTCTTTTGGTTTTCACGCTTTTTCATTTTGGTCTTGCTCAGCTTCACTATCCGACATGCTGTTCTTCTAGAATCTTTGCAACCCATGAGTATTGCAAAACTAACCTCAAGGTTTACTAAGTACGTGCTTCTAGTTTTTGCTAGGTACGCCCGAACCCAGAACCTGGCCGAAAGCTAGGTCTACGGTGCATAACGGGGGTTAATCAGCACAAGAAACTTTGGAAAAGTGTGTAGATACGCCTGTGGCCGGCAGTCTTCCTTTCGGAAGGCCTGCCGGCCACAAGGTGTGTTACATCAGCGGTGTCCCGCATTTAGCTGCGGGACACCCTTGCTCATGTCTTAGCGGAAATCGTTACCGAGATCGTAGTCATCCATGGCGATGGCGTGGAATTCCGGGCTCAGGCCCGGCTCCAAACCGTCGTAATCCATCCCGGTGGAGAATGCGGACTGACCGGTGAACAAGGAAGCCTTGGCTTCATCGGTCGGTTCCACGTTCACCTGGGTGTAGCGATCAAGGCCGGTACCGGCCGGGATCAGCTTACCGATGATGACGTTTTCCTTCAGGCCGAGCAATGGATCGGACTTGCCTTCCATTGCAGCCTGGGTCAGGACACGGGTGGTCTCCTGGAAGGATGCGGCCGAGAGCCATGAATCGGTAGCCAAGGAAGCCTTGGTAATACCCATCAGCTCGTCACGACCCGATGCCGGCTTCTTGCCTTCGGAAACAGCCTTGCGGTTTTCCGAGGTGAAGCGTGCGCGGTCAGCAAGCTCGCCCGGCAGCAAGTCGGTTTCGCCCGACTCGATGACGGTAATGCGACGCAGCATCTGGCGAACGATGACTTCCACGTGCTTATCGTGGATGCCTACGCCCTGGGACTGGTAGACCTCCTGGACTTCGCGGACGAGGAACTTCTGTGCCTCACGCGGGCCAAGAACACGCAGAACCTGCTTCGGATCGATGGCACCAGCAACAAGCTGCTGACCAACGGTGACCGAATCGCCATCGGCGACCAGCAGACGTGCACGACGCAGCACCGGGTAAGCGATTTCTTCGTCGCCGTTGTCCGGGGTGATCACGATGCGCAGCTGCTTCTCGGAGTCCTCGATGGTCACCCGTCCGGCAACCTCGGAGATCGGGGCAACACCCTTAGGTGTACGTGCCTCGAAGAGCTCCTGGATACGTGGCAGACCCTGGGTGATATCTTCCGCGGAGGCAGCGCCACCGGTGTGGAAGGTACGCATGGTCAGCTGGGTACCTGGTTCGCCAATGGACTGTGCGGCAATAATGCCAACAGCCTCACCGATGTCAACGGTCTTGCCGCTGGCCAGCGAGCGACCGTAGCACAGTGCACAGGTTCCAACGGCCGACTCACAGGTCAGCACGGAGCGGACCTTGATGTCGGTGACACCGGCAGCGAAGAGTTCGTCGATGAGCACGTCGCCCACGTCGGCTCCACCCTGGGCCAGTACCTTGCCGGTGGCGTCAACGACGTCGGTGGCGAGGGTACGGGTGTAGGCGGAGTTCTCCACGGTTTCGTGCATACGCACGGTACCGATTTCGTCGGTGTAGGCGATCGGCACGTTCAGGCCACGGGAAGTACCGCAGTCCATTTCGCGCACGATGACATCCTGCGACACGTCAACGAGTCGACGGGTCAGGTAACCGGAGTTAGCGGTCTTCAACGCGGTATCGGCAAGACCCTTACGGGCACCGTGGGTAGCGATGAAGTACTCGAGAACCGACAGGCCTTCACGGTATGAAGACTTGATCGGACGCGGGATGATCTCACCCTTAGGGTTAGATACCAGACCACGGATACCGGCAATCTGGCGCAGCTGCAGCCAGTTACCACGAGCCTTGGAGGTCACCATACGGTTAATGGTGTTCAGCTCTTCCATACCGGCCTGCATGGCCGCGGCTACCTCATCGGTGGCCTTGGTCCAGATGTCGATTAGGTCGCTACGACGCTCGTTATCAGCAATCAGACCCTTGTCGTACTGCGACTGCACGCGGCGCGCCTTCTCCTCGTACGGAGCAAGGATGGTTGCCTTGTCCATGTTCGAGGTGATGTCCGAGATCGCGACGGTGATACCCGAGCGGGTTGCCCACTTGAAGCCGGCATCCTTGAGGTTATCCAGCGTTGCCGCGGTAACAACCTTCGGGTATCGCTCGGCCAAGTCGTTGACGATGTCCGAGAGTGCATCCTTACCTGCAACCTGTTCTACCCATGGGTAGTCAGCTGGAAGGGTCTCATTGAAGAGAACCTGACCCAGCGAGGTGTTGATGAGGGCCGGCTGACCGGCTTCCCAACCCTCTGGTGCTGGCTGCTCGTCCGAAGGAACAAAGCCCGGAACACGAATCTGAACCGGTGAGTTCAGGTGCAGTTCGCCGCGGTCAAGGGCCATGATGGCCTCGGCCGGGGAAGCGAACGCACGACCGGCGCCAACCTCGTCAAGACGCTTGGTGGTCAAGTGGTGCAGACCGATGATCATATCCTGTGAAGGAAGTGCAACCGGGCGACCATCGGACGGCTTCAAAATGTTGTTCGAGGACAACATCAAGATGCGTGCTTCGGCCTGGGCTTCGGGGCTCAGCGGCAGGTGAACTGCCATCTGATCACCGTCGAAGTCGGCGTTGAACGCTGCACAAACCAGCGGGTGAAGCTGAAGGGCCTTACCTTCAACCAGCTGCGGTTCGAACGCCTGGATGCCCAAGCGGTGCAGGGTAGGTGCACGGTTCAGCAGTACCGGGTGCTCGGTGATGATCTCTTCGAGAACGTCCCAAACCTGCGGACGGTAACGCTCAACCATACGCTTGGCGCTCTTGATGTTCTGTGCGTGGTTGAGGTCAACCAGGCGCTTCATCACGAACGGCTTGAAGAGCTCCAGGGCCATCTGCTTAGGCAGACCACACTGGTGCAGCTTCAGCTGCGGACCAACAACGATGACCGAACGGCCCGAGTAGTCAACACGCTTACCCAAAAGGTTCTGACGGAAGCGTCCCTGCTTGCCCTTGAGCATGTCGGAAAGCGACTTCAGCGGACGGTTGCCTGGACCCGTTACCGGGCGGCCACGACGACCGTTATCGAAGAGCGAGTCAACAGCTTCCTGCAGCATGCGCTTTTCGTTGTTGACGATGATTTCCGGCGCACCGAGGTCCAACAAACGCTTGAGGCGGTTGTTGCGGTTGATCACGCGGCGGTACAGGTCGTTGAGGTCGGAGGTCGCAAAGCGGCCACCGTCCAGCTGTACCATCGGGCGAAGCTCTGGTGGGATCACCGGAACGGCGTCAAGAACCATGCCCAACGGGGAGTTGGTGGTAGTCAGGAACGCATTGACGACCTTGAGGCGCTTCAGGGCACGGGTCTTACGCTGTCCCTTGCCGTTTTCGATGATGTCGCGAAGAATTTCCGCTTCGGCAGGCATATCGAAGGACTCGAGACGCTTCTTGATGGCTTCGGCGCCCATGGAGCCCTCGAAGTACAGTCCGTAGCGTTCGCGCAGCGAACGGAACAGGCCTTCATCACCCTCAAGGTCAGCGACCTTCAGGTTCTTGAAGCGGTCCCAGACCTGGTCAAGACGTTCGATGTCCGCGTCGGCGCGCTTACGCACCTGGGCCATGGTCTTGTCCGCAAGGTCGCGGGCCTTCTTCTTCTCGGCAGCCTTAGCACCCTCGGCTTCGAGGGTTGCCATCTGCTCTTCCAGATCGCGTGCGATGGCTGCGATGTCGGAGTCGCGGTTGTCAACGAGCTGCTTGCGCTCCAGGTCATGCTGAGCCTGAAGGTTTGGCAGTTCTGCGTGACGACGCTCTTCGTCAACGGCGGTGACCATGTAGGCAGCGAAGTAAATGATCTTCTCAAGATCCTTCGGTGCCAGGTCAAGCAGGTAGCCCAAGCGCGAGGGGACGCCCTTGAAGTACCAGATGTGGGTTACCGGAGCTGCAAGCTCGATGTGACCCATGCGTTCGCGGCGTACCTTGGCGCGGGTTACTTCAACTCCACAGCGTTCGCAGATGATGCCCTTGAAGCGCACGCGCTTGTACTTGCCGCAGTAGCACTCCCAGTCGCGGGAAGGACCGAAGATCTTTTCGCAGAAAAGACCGTCCTTTTCCGGCTTGAGGGTGCGGTAGTTGATGGTTTCGGGCTTCTTAACCTCGCCGTAGCTCCACCCGCGGATCTCTTCCGCAGTTGCCAGGCCGATGCGCATGAGGCCGAATGAGGATTCGCTGGACATATGGTCCTTATCTCTCTTCTAAGTTCTCTGAAGTCTAATGTGGTGAGGCGTTCGGTGCCCCGCGTGGGGCGCCGCTCACCGTGGGTCTGAAAGTTATTCAGCCAAGTAGTGGTGTTTTGTTGTTGGGGGCGGAGGGCAGCTATGCCGTCCTACCGCTCCCCTCACAACATTGAGTCACCGAATACTTGAACTAAACTTCTTCGACGGAGTTCGGTTCCGACCGGGAAAGGTCGATGCCGAGTTCTTCCGCGGCCCGGAAGACTTCTTCATCCGAGTCTCGCATTTCGATGGTCTGACCGTCGGTTCCAAGAACCTCAACGTTCAAGCACAACGACTGCATTTCCTTGATCAGGACCTTGAACGATTCCGGAACACCAGGTTCTGGGATGTTCTCGCCCTTAACGATCGCTTCGTAGACCTTCACGCGACCGTGAATATCATCAGACTTGATCGTGAGCAGTTCCTGCAGGGTGTATGCGGCGCCGTAGGCCTCCAGGGCCCACACTTCCATCTCACCAAAGCGCTGGCCACCGAACTGTGCCTTACCACCCAGCGGCTGCTGGGTGATCATAGAGTACGGACCGGTGGAACGAGCGTGAATCTTGTCGTCCACCAGGTGGTGAAGCTTCAAGATGTACATGTAACCAACGGCTACTGGATCCGGGAACGGCTGACCGGAGCGGCCGTCAAACAGACGTGCCTTACCGGAGTTGCCGATCAATCGCACACCATCACGGGTGACGTTGGTGTGATCCAGGATGCCGCGGATTTCGTCTTCCGACGCACCATCGAACACCGGGGTGGAAACCGTTGCCGAAGCAACTTCACGTGGCAGATCCGGGAGGTTCTTGACCCACTCCGGCTCGCCCTCGATCTTCCAACCCTGCTTGGCAGCCCAACCGAGGTGGATTTCCAGTACCTGGCCGACGTTCATACGACCCGGTACACCCAGTGGGTTTAGCACTACATCAACCGGGGTTCCGTCTTCAAGGAACGGCATATCTTCGATCGGAAGGATCTTGGAAATAACGCCCTTGTTACCGTGACGACCAGCAAGCTTGTCACCGTTGGTGATCTTACGCTTCTGCGCCACGTACACGCGGACCAACTGGTTGACGCCCGGAGGCAGATCATCGTCGTTGTCGCGATCAAAGATACGCACACCGATGACAACACCGGATTCACCGTGCGGAACCTTCAGCGAGGTATCGCGAACTTCGCGGGACTTCTCACCGAAGATGGCGCGCAGCAGGCGCTCTTCTGGGGTCAGCTCGGTTTCACCCTTGGGGGTGACACGGCCAACGAGGATGTCGCCTGCTTCAACCTCTGCACCGATGTGGATGATGCCGCGCTCGTCGAGCTGCGCCAAGATCTCTTCGGAGACGTTCGGGATGTCGCGGGTAACTTCTTCGGCACCAAGCTTGGTGTCGCGGGCATCAACTTCGTGCTCTTCGATGTGAATCGAGGTGAGCACGTCGTCGGAGACCATGCGCTGGGAGAGGATGATGGCATCCTCGAAGTTGTGACCTTCCCAGGACATGAAGGCAACCAGCAGGTTCTTGCCCAGGGCGAGCTCGCCCTTATCAGTGGACGGGCCGTCGGCGATGATCGAGTTGTAATCAACACGATCGCCTTCGGAAACCATCACGCGCTGGTTGTATGCGTTGCCCTGGTTAGAGCGTGCAAACTTCATGATCGGGTAGGCAGCTTCGGTGCCATCGTCGTTCATGACGGTGACCAGGTCGGCCGAAACCTCGGAGACAACGCCTCCGGTGGTTGCAACTACCGAGTCGCCGGCGTCAACTGCGGCGAACTTCTCCATGCCGGTACCCACCAGTGGGGACTCGGAGGCAAGTAGCGGCACAGCCTGACGCTGCATGTTGGCACCCATGAGTGCGCGGTTAGCATCGTCGTGCTCGAGGAATGGAATCAGGGCGGTTGCCACGGACACCATCTGGCGCGGGGAAACGTCCATGTACTGAACTTCGTCTGCATCAACGATGACGGGCTCGCCGCCACCGCCGCGTTCGCGAACCATGACTGCATCTTCAACGAAGCGGTTTTCTGCATCGAGCGGCGCGTTGGCCTGTGCGATGAAGTTTTCCAGCTCGTCGTCGGCGGTCAGGTAATCGATCTGGTCGGTAACTTGGCCACCAACAACCTTGCGGTATGGGGTTTCGATGAAGCCGAAGGCGTTGATGCGACCGTAGGTAGCCAACGAACCGATCAGACCAATGTTCGGGCCTTCGGGGGTTTCGATGGGGCACATACGACCGTAGTGAGACGGGTGAACGTCTCGAACTTCCATGCCTGCACGGTCACGGGAGAGACCACCCGGGCCCAGCGCGGAAAGACGACGCTTGTGCGTCAGACCGGCTAGCGGGTTGTTCTGGTCCATGAACTGCGAGAGCTGGGAGGTTCCGAAGAACTCCTTGATCGCTGCAACAACCGGGCGGATGTTGATCAGCGTCTGCGGGGTGATTGCCTCGACGTCTTGGGTGGTCATGCGCTCGCGCACAACACGCTCCATACGGGAAAGACCCGTACGAATCTGGTTTTCAATCAATTCGCCAACGGCGCGAATGCGACGGTTACCGAAGTGGTCGATGTCATCGATGGAAACCATCAGGTCAACAGGCTTGCCATCGCGGATACCCGGGGTGGTCTTCTCGCCTGCGTGCAGGGCAACCAGGAACTTGATCATTGCGACGATGTCGTCAATGTTCAGTACCGAGGCTTCCGGGGAGTTCAGCGGGGTTTCTACGCCGAGCTTGCGGTTGATCTTGTAACGACCAACCTTGGCCAGGTCGTAGCGCTTTGGCTCGAAGTACAGGTTCTTCAGCAATGCCTGCGCGGCATCAACCGTCGGCGGCTCGCCCGGGCGAAGCTTACGGTAGATATCCAGGAGTGCTTCTTCCTGGGTATCGGTAGTGTCCTTTTCCAGGGTGGCGCGAATCGAGTCGTACTGACCGAATTCTTCAAGGATGCGGCCTTCGGTCCAGCCAAGAGCCTTAAGCAGCACGGTAACCGACTGCTTGCGCTTGCGGTCGAGACGGACGCCGACCTGGTCGCGCTTGTCAATTTCGAGTTCGAACCAAGCACCACGTGACGGGATGATCTTCGCGGTGAAGATGTCCTTATCGCTGGTCTTGTCCGGGGTGCGCTCGAAGTAGGCTCCCGGGGAACGAACAAGCTGGGAGACTACGACACGCTCGGTGCCGTTGATGATGAAGGTACCCTTGTCCGTCATCAGCGGGAAGTCGCCCATAAACACGGTCTGCTGCTTAATTTCGCCCGTGTTGTTGTTCATGAACTCGGCCTTAACGTACAAAGGGGCCGCGTACGTTGCGTCGCGGTCCTTGCACTCGGCCATGGTGTACTTCGGATCGGCGAACTCAGGCTCCGAGAAGCTCAGGGACATAGTCTCCTGGAAGTCTTCAATCGGGGAGATCTCTTCGAAGATCTCGGCAAGGCCTGAGACGTTGGCTACACTGGTGTCACCAATGGTCTGGGCGTATGCCAGACGGTTCTTCCAGCGTTCGTTACCGATAAGCCAGTCAAAGCTTTCGGTCTGAAGTGCCAAAAGATTAGGAACGTCTAGTGGTTCGTGAATCTTTGCAAAAGAAAGTCGGCCAGCATATTCTGCTGCGCGGGCCGAACTAGCGGTTTGATTGTTAGAGGTGCTCGAGGCGACCAAGATGGATCCTTCCACAGACCGTCAGGTTTCCGACGCCGTCTCTCTGCTCGAGTTTTACTCGACACAGCACCGTTGAGCAGGCCCACCGCTATATGAAGGCCGGAGATGAAAAGAGAAGACGCAAATCTCCACGTTACACCAGTTGACCTACCATGTCTAGTGCCGAACCCGCAAACCCGGGCCGCAGAGCGCATGCTTAATGAGAGATCCGCCACTTCCGCTCCGCAGCAATGTGGAGTAACGCACGGAGGGTCGATCTAGAGGTAGCAGTCCTCACGGTTTGATTCGAAAGCGCGCCTCATCACGTCCCCACCTCCTGACGCCGTAATCGTTGCCGGCGCTCGCAGGCCTTGTGGACGTCTTAACAGGCAACTCTCCACCCTCAGCGCCGTTAAACTCGGCACCATCGCTATTCATGGTGCATTCGAACGTGCAAGGATTGATGCCGACGACGTTCAGGCCGGTTGTGGGCAAAGCCCTGCCCGCCAAAGTTCCATAGCCGCTGGCATTGGTTGGGACGTCAAGGCCGTCAGCAGTAAGCATTTGTGCTGGCGGAGGTCAGGGCGATTCTTTACCGTTGGTACGTGAAGCTTAGAATCGATAGATGAATGAGCAGCTGCCGGCCAACGGCCTTGAACGCATGAAGTCTGACGCTCTTAACCGTGGAATAGAGGTTGCAGTCATCTCCCGCCAGCCGGCTGGTAGCCTGCCCGAGGCAGCATCCCTCATGGGGGTCGAAATTCGTGAGGTCATCAAATCCTTGGTCGTTAGGCACAAGGATGGCTCATTTTTCTTTGCCTTGATCCCCGGTGGACGCACCATTTCTTGGCCCAAACTTCGCGCTTTGCTTGGCGTGAATAAACTTTCCTTGCCACGACCCGAGGTTGCCCTGGCGGCAACCGGATACGAACGGGGAACCATAACTCCCTTTGGTTCGACAACTCCGTGGCCGGTATTCGTAGATGCTAGTATTTCGGCTGGCAGGGTGATACTTGGTGCTGGCGCTCACGGCTATTCAGCCTCTATGGATTCGACTCAAATGATTGCTGCATTACGGGCGAC
This sequence comes from Arthrobacter sp. MYb227, assembly GCF_002975435.1. Taxonomy (GTDB): domain Bacteria; phylum Actinomycetota; class Actinomycetes; order Actinomycetales; family Micrococcaceae; genus Paeniglutamicibacter. The sequence goes on from NZ_PCPT01000001.1 coordinate 468,591, forward strand.
AGTCGCAGATATCAGCGAAGTGGAAGCAGAGCACTAAGCTTTTTACCGACTTTTGAAACGGCGCCGTCGATGAGGCGCGTGACAGCAGTGCCTAAAGGCTTCGCCATAGAGCGTTCAACAAATCTATGAACGAGATATGCCGCCCCTAGGACTGTGGCAATAACTATTGCAAGGGTCAGATACTTCCCACCCGGGAGCTGACCAAACACACCGGTGAGCTTGCTAATCAGCCACCATCCCCATACCTGATGAAGCAAATACACCGGGTAGGTCAGGGCTCCCGCGATAGCGAGACTCTTGAATTGAATCCGTCGGAGGGGCGTAAGTGTTAGCAGTGCGAGCAGCGCATAGAGACTGCCCACAATAATCCAGTACGTCCATGGTTCGACCGAATAGTTGGTGAGCTCTTCTGCTTCGGCCGAGGCAGTGATTCCGGTGAAGTAGGCAGCAATCACCACATTCATCGCCAAAATGATCCATCGTAGAGCACTGTGGCCAAATTTGTAGATCATGAAAAGCATGATTCCCCCGGCAAATAGCGCGGAGTACTGGCTCATCAACAGGGTTGCTTGAGCACCGTTATTGAAGAGGTGATCGGCTACGCCAAGCAGTGGCCAGGCTACTGCCAAGATCGTTATGGCGCGTTTGGTCATGACCCCCAAGAGCATGAGCACCAGGATTAAGATGTAAAACTTCATTTCTACCCAAAGCGTCCAGTACACACCGTCAATATGGCGGACGCCCATGGCAGGGTGGAACATGCTGAGGTTGGCCAACAAGTCTTTAAAGGTGCGTCCATCCCCCATCTGAGGCCAGATTTTGATGACAAGAATTCCGGTGGCAAACACAGCAACCCAATACGCCGGATATAGCCGCGATATTCGTGATCCGATGAATCTGCTGGCGCTTTTGCCATATGCGGAGAGCATGATGACGAAGCCACTGATGATAAAAAAGAGCTGCACTCCTAAATTGCCGAACATGCTGACTTTTGAAAGTGTCGGCCATGTTTCTTGCGCCGTTGAGGTGCCCCAGAATCCATGATGCCACGCGGTGTAGTGATAAAGCAGCACCATGATTGCCGCAAAAAAGCGCAATCCGTCGAGAAGCGCTAGCCTCGGAGATGCCTTGAACTTTTCTGCAGGGGCTTTCACGGTGGCAGGGGGCTGCGGCGCGCTCCGAACAGCGCGTTCCATGAGACTCAAACCGCACCTCCTTCAACCATCCGTCGTTACACTTCCGTTACATACGGTAGCAATTCGTCGGGCGTTGTGGAATCAAAGTGCAGGTTTTGGTGCGATTCCCAGTAAAGACACAGCAAGTACTTCTGCTTGAGACTTAAAAACCGCGGGCTCGTGGAACCAAATGGTTCCACGAGCCCGCGGTGAAAAGTGCGTAAGAGTTACTTGACAGTAACGGTTGCGCCGGCAGCCTCGAGGGCTTCCTTTGCCTTCTCAGCAGCTTCCTTGGTTGCGCCTTCGAGGACGGCCTTCGGAGCCGAGTCAACGACCTCCTTGGCTTCCTTCAGACCCAGGGAAGTCAGTGCACGAACTTCCTTGATAACTGCGATCTTCTTGTCGCCAGCAGCTTCGAGAACTACGTCGAATTCGGTCTGCTCTTCGGCTTCAACGGCACCTGCGGCCGGGCCAGCAACTGCAACAGCTGCTGCGGAGACGTCGAAGGTCTCTTCGAAGGTCTTTACGAACTCTGAGAGTTCGATGATGGTCATTTCCTTGAAGGCTTCCAAGAGCTCTTCGGTGGACAGCTTAGCCATGGTGGGCAGCCTTTCCGTCGGCGGCACATGAGTGCCGCAAGTTACTTGAGTGAGGGGGTGAAGAAAGCTTAGGCTTCTTCGGTGGCGGCTTCGGCAGCAGGTGCCTCAACCTCGGCGGGTGCTTCAGTAGCGCCACCGTTTTCTTCGAGCTTTGCGCGCAGTGCTTCGATGGTGCGGACTGCGGCAGAAGCCGGAGCCTGCAGTACACCAGCAACACGTGCCAGCTGGAACTCACGCGATTCAAGGGCTGCCAAAGCGGCAACTCCGGCTGCGTCAAGGGCCTTGCCCTCGAAGACACCGGTCTTGATGATGAGCTGCTTGTTATCCTTAGCAAAATCCGTGAGGCTCTTAGCGGCAGCAACTGCGTCACCCTTGATAAAGGCGATTGCAGTCGGGCCAGCAAGCTGGCCTTCGAATGCTTCGATGCCGGCTTCCTTTGCTGCGATACCAGTCAAGGTGTTCTTCACTACCGCGTACTTGGTCTCCTGACCAAGTGAGCGGCGAAGCTGCTTGAGCTGCGCAACAGTAAGCCCACGGTATTCGGTCAGGACAGCGGCGGTCGACTCCTTGAAGTCGGCGGTGATTTCCTCAACTGCGGAAATCTTAGTCGGCGTTGCCATAACACTCCTTCCGGGGTATAGATCTGAAACCAGTCGATCTGACCCGGTCAGGAGTACTGACATAAAAAACGCCCCATGCAGGATGCACGGGGCGGAAAATACGCACAAAGATATGCGGAAAATACACTTCGTTCACCTGCGCAGGTCGTCCTTTTGGGACTTTCGGAGCCTCACTGCTAGGCAGCTAAACTCGACCGACGGTCTTCGGTACTCACTAGCGTAACAGTGCATAAACCCCGTAAACAAATCGGGAGCTCGTGTTCCCTATCACCGAGCCCACGCATGGCACCCTCGGGTCGACTCCCAGCACTTCGGCAGTGCGCAGTCTGCCCGCTTCCCAAGGCAAGTGCAACGCAGTTAAAGTACAGAACCCCATTTTCCGTAACTTGGGGGATAACGGAAAACGGGGTTCTGCGGATGAGGCAATGTAACTTGGGGGAAAACATTGCCTCACGTAATGCTCATGGCAGGGCTTGGGGTCTCTGCCAAAAACATCGGTGAATAAATCACCGGTCGCAAATAGATGCGACGCTCTTACCTTATCAGTATTGCCCGGCGACACAAGGATCTAAGTCAAGAAAATTCATGATCTTCGCCCCTCCGCGTGTACTTTATTCGTCATATCTCTCAGCCATGAAGCAAAGGCCCCTGATCAAGTGGCAACTAGGCGAATAAGAAATTATCTAAAATAAGTGATTGACATCTCTTGCTTGCTGCCACCAACTACCCGGCTTCGTTCACAGGTGCAGACGAAGATTCTGCCGCTTTCTTCTTGCGTTGCAAAAGTACGGTAACCACTAGAGCTACAAGCGCCGTAATAGCCAACAGTGAAAGCCCAATGCCATAACTGTTAGTCACCGGGTTATAGGTGGCGCCCATGACCATCGGCGGGAAATAGCCTCCCAAACCACCACCGGCCGAAACCACACCTGTCACCGAACCGACACTCTTGGCGGGCGCTAGAACCCCAACCCAAGCAAATACCCCACCGGTGCCTAGACCGAGGGCCGCTGCCATGGAAAGAAATGTTGCACCCGTTGCCACTTCGGTCTGCGGCTCGGCCATCACAGCGAATGCCAGCGCCGAAACCCCAACGAGCGAGAGAATCACAACGGGTTTGGCACCAATTTTATCGGCGATAATTCCACCGATGGGACGGGCGATGACGGCGGCCAGAGCAAAGCCAGCGGTTCGCGTACCAGCCGCTGTGGGCGACATGTCATAGATATCTCGAAGATAGGTGGGCAGGTAGGCACAGAAACTGACAAATCCACCGAAGACCACCGCGTACAAGAAAGTCATCTGCCAGGTGACCGGGAGCCTCACGGCTTCCATCATTTTGGGGATGAAAGGATCCACAACTGCTACCCGTGCCGGGGAATCGCTCATCGTAAACCACACAAGCGTCGCCATCAGAATCATGAGTCCAACAACCAAGAGATGGGTTTGCAAATAACCAATGCTGGCGGTCAGCCGGGGAGTCAAGAACGCAGCAAGTGCGGTTCCCCCCATGCCCATACCAAAGACACCCGTGGCAAAACCACGCCGTGAGGCCTTGTACCAAGCACTAACAAATGGAATACCGATGGCAAAGACGGTGCCCGCAATGCCCAGGAAGAAAGCGGCTGTTAGCATGAGCCAATATGAGGCGATTCCACCGGCCCAGCTCACTACCAGCACCGGGATGACTGAAATTATTAGCACCCCGGTGAACATGATGCGCCCACCGTGTCGATCGGTAAGTGCACCAACGACGATCCGGCCGAGTGATCCAACCAAGATTGGCATGGCTACCAGCACCGAAATCGCCGTGGAACTGAGATTCATGTCTTCGGTGTACCTGGCTCCCAAGGGAGAAATGACCATCCACCCCCAGAAGCCAACTGTCGAAGCCAAAGTGGCCAGGACCAGATTATATGTAGCTTTTCTCGGGTCGATCTGCTGGCTCATGATGGTTTAGTCCTTTGCGTTGTCGCTAGTTCCAACGTCTGACCATCCGCGCCGCTGGGTCGCGGATGTTGGTGAAGCGGGTTGCTTATCGCGACCGCGGTAAACAATATAGGGACGGAAAAGGTAATGAATTGGTGCCGTGAGCGCGTGGACCAGCCTGGTAAATGGCCAAATCACAAACAAGGCCATGCCCACCAGCGTGTGAATCTTAAACGTCAGGGGCGCTGCAGCAATTGAGGCAATATCCGGTTGGAGCAAGAAGACGGAGCGGAACCACGGGGAGACGGTTTCGCGATAATTGTGCGTGTGGTCCGCTTCGAACACCGAAATGACGGTGGTGGCCAGGCCAAAGACAATGGCTCCTACCAGCACCACGTACATCATCTTGTCGTTCTTAGTGGTTGCAGCGAAGACCGGACCGGTGGTGCGTCGTCGATAGATCAGCAATGCGGCGCCACCCAAGGTTCCAATTCCTGCAATACCTCCAACTAGCAAGGCATTGAAGTGGTAAAAGTTTTGGCTCACGCCCACCGCATCGGTCCATGCCTTGGGAATAATCAGCCCCACCACGTGCCCCACTATCACCGCGAGGATTCCAAAGTGGAATAGTGGCGAGGCGATGCGCAGAAGTCGGGACTCATAAAGCTGGCTGGAGCGCGTCGTCCAACCAAATTGGTCATATTTGTGCCGCCAAATCAACCCGCCCACCAGGATTGCCAGCATGAAATAGGGGAAAACTCCCCACACGATGACATCCCAGGTACCTACGGTTTCTGCTGGCATAGCTACAGGCTCCTCACTGGCAGTAATTCGCGATTGAATGGCTCAAGCCCTACCGATTCGGTGGGTGGTCCGTGCCCGGCTAGGGCCATTGCTTGGTCCCTGTCATGCACACTGGGGCCAGGAAGCGTGGCGCTCAGCGCTTGCAAGAGCAACGCGTAGGGCGATTTGGCTTCTTCCAGTGCCAGCCGAAGTAGCTCGATGCTGGCACGATATTCACCCATGAGTTTGAGCCCGCCGGCAGGATCGGCAATTGCCGCATATTCGAGAACCATCGGTAAGAAGTCCGGTAACTCGCCCTGCGTATCAACCAAGAAGTCACTAGTTCGGTAGGCCTGTTTAAACGCTGCGAGCACTTCGCCGCGGCGCCGGGTATCACCATCTGTCCAATAGGAAAGATAGAGCGCATGTTTGCGGCTCAAATCAAAGGTCTGAACGTAACTAAGCTCCAGCACATCCGTTGGTGTGGTCTTGAGATACTCGAGGAACTGCCCAATGCGTTCCTTGGCTTCGACCTGTTTTGCGGCCCTCTCATTTTTGCTACTGCGCGCAAATAACCCGGGCTTTTCCGGTTGCACGTTGGCAAGTGCCTGGCCCAATGTGGGGATTTGATGCAACAATTCCTCGTCGGGATAACACAGGGTTATGGAGATCAGCCGATGAAAAAGCCTGGTGTTACTCATTTGGGCTCTCCCTGGTGCTGGTGCTTGGTGGGAAAGAGTCCCTCGGGCGCGCCGGTTCCGTCCCAGTTCAGCAAGTTCACCCGTCCGCGCAAGGAATCTGCACTTGGTGCTTCCCCCGAGGTCTGTCGATCCCGCAGGGCGTTGAACGTCTCGATGGCCACCGGGGTTGGGGTGCCGCTGGCCTCACCGAAGGGCGAGTTTTCATACATCCCCACCTCATCATCGAAGTCAAGGGAACAGCCCATCTCCTCCAGATCGTGGGCCTGTTCACGGTGTGCCTGTGGGATGACGTAGCGGTCCTCATACTTGGCGATGGCCATCAGCCGGTACATCTCGTAAAGTTCTTCCTCACTCATGCCCACAGCAGCGGGAATTGAGGCATCGGGCTCTTGACCTAGTGCGATACCCCGCATGTAGGAGCGCATGGCAGCAAGTTTTCGTAGCACCTCGGTGATCTTGCTGGTATCCCCCGCGGTGAAAAGTTCCGCCAAATATTCGACGGGAATACGTAATTCTTCGATGGCCCCAAAGAGGGTTCCGGCACCCTCGGCGTCGTGGCCCTGATCGCGCAACAGGTCAACGACCGGGGACAACGGCGGCACATACCAGACCATGGGCATGGTCCGATACTCGGGGTGTAACGGCAACGCTACCTTGTAGATCTTGGCCAGCGCGTAGACAGGTGAACGTTTTGCCGCATCGAGCCAGTCCTCCGGGATGCCCTGCTTCCGGGCCTCGGCAATCACCATTGGATCGTTGGGGTCAAGAATCAGTTCGAGCTGCTTTTCGTAGAGATCCTGCTCATTTTCGGTGGCGGCCGCGGCTCCCACAAGATCCGCATCGTAGAGGAATAACCCCAGGTAACGCAGGCGTCCCACACAGGTTTCCGAGCAGACGGTGGGCAAACCAATCTCGAGGCGCGGGTAGCACATGGTGCATTTCTCCGCTTTGCCGGTCTTGTGATTGAAGTAGATCTTCTTGTACGGGCAGCCGGTGATACATTGGCGCCAACCACGGCATTTATCCTGATCCACCAGCACAATTCCGTCTTCGACGCGTTTATAGATGGCTCCCGAGGGGCACGAGGCCATACATGAGGGGTTCAAACAATGCTCACAAATGCGTGGCAGGTAGAACATGAAGGTTTTTTCAAACTCAAATTTAATCTTCTCGTTTGATTCGCGGCGCACCGCCTCCACGATGGGATCTAGGTGGCCAAGTTCGTGCACGCCGCCGAGGTTATCATCCCAGTTGGCACTCCAGGTGATGTCCGTATCCTTGCCGGTAATCAACGATTTTGGCCTAGCTACCGGGAAATCATCGCCCGCCGGGGCATCGATCAACGTCTTGTAGTCGTAGGTCCAAGGTTCGTAGTAGTCCTTGAGCTCCGGCTGGACTGGGGAGGTGAAAATGCCGAAGAGCTTCTTGACCCGGCCTCCGGCCTTGAGTTTCAATCGGCCCGATTTGGTGCGTGTCCAGCCACCCTTCCAGGTTTCCTGATCCTCGTATCGTCGCGGGTACCCCTGACCGGGACGCGTTTCAACGTTGTTGAACCACACATATTCGGTTCCGGCCCGGTTGGTCCAGGCCTGTTTGCAGGTCACCGAGCAGGTGTGGCAACCAATGCACTTATCCAGGTTCATTACCATTCCCATTTGGGCCATGACACGCATTAGAAGACAACTTTCTGGTTGCGGCGACGGATGGTGGAGACCACGTCGCGTTGGTTGCCGGTGGGGCCAAGGTAGTTGAACGCGTAGGTGAGCTGCGCGTACCCGCCAATCAGGTGCGTGGGTTTAACCAGCAGCCTGGTCACCGAGTTGTGGATGCCACCGCGCCGTCCGGTGGCCTCGGACTTGGGGACATCGATGGTGCGTTCCTGGGCGTGGTGCACATACGCAACGCCCTCGGGCATGCGGTGCGAAACCACCGAACGGCCCACCAGCACGCCATTGGCGTTGACACATTCAACCCATTCGTTGTCCTTGACTCCGATGGCGGCCGCGTCCTGCACACTGAGCCACACCGTGGGGCCACCACGGGAGAGCGAAAGCATGAACAGGTTGTCCTGGTATTCGGAGTGAATCGACCATTTGGAGTGCGGCGTGAGGTAGCGGACGGTAATTTCCTTGGAACCGTCAGCTCCGAGCTTGGGCTCACCAAAGAGCCGGTGCATATCAAGTGGTGGACGATACATCGGTAGTTGTTCGCCGGTATCGCGTATCCAGTCATGATCGAGGAAGAAATGCATGCGCCCGGTGAGCGTGTGCCAGGGCTTGAGCCGTTCCACATTGACGGTAAAAGGTGCATAGCGTCGACCGCCGGTCTCCGAACCCGACCATTCTGGCGAGGTGATCACCGGTTGCGGGGCGGCCTGCGTCATCGCAAAGGTGATGCGTTTTTCCGCCGATCCCTCGGCCAAATCCGCAAGTTTCCTCCCGGTGCGTACCTCAAGATCCTTGAAGCCTTGCACCGCGAGTTCACCATTGGTGGTGCCGGAAAAGGCAAGGATGGCTTCGGCCATCTTCTCATCGGTGTCGATGGCGGGGCGGCCCGCGGCTGCACCGTGGCTCATCACCCCATGCAATGCGCCAAGGCGCTTGGTCTCGTGCTCAACCTTGTAGGTAACATTTTTGACGGTGAAGCCAAGCGTGTCCGCAAGTGGACCAACGGCCGAGAGCTTATCGGCGATAGCCGTATAGTCACGCTCGACGATCGAGAAGTTTGGCAGGTTCTTCCCCGGCACACCCGGTGCCCCGCTACCCTTCCAATCATTGACCCGACCCCCAGGCTGAGCCAGTTGACCACGAGTGTCATGCTGCATGGGAACCGAAACCAGGTCCTTGCGGGTGCCCAAATGAGTTTCGGCCTGGCGCGAGAGCTCCCGGGCCAGCAAATGGAAGGTCTCAAAGTCGGTCTTGGACTGCCAGGGTGGGTCGATGGCCGGGGTAAAGGCGTGCACAAATGGGTGCATATCGGTGGAGGACAGATCGTGTTTCTCGTACCAGGTGGCGGCCGGGAAGACGATGTCCGAGAGTAGCGTGGTACTTGTCATGCGGAAATCCGCGCTCATCAGCAGATCGAGTTTTCCTTCTGGGGCCTTCTCATGCCAGCGCACGTCTTTGGGGTGCGTCTCGGTTTCGTGGTTATCCTGCCCCATGACGTTGTTGTGCGTACCCAAAAGGTGTTTGAGGAAGTATTCGTTGCCCTTGGCCGAGGAACCAAAGAGGTTTGAGCGCCACAGCACGAGGGTGCGCGGCCAGTTTTCGGGTGCATCGATGTCTTCGATGGCGTGGGTTAGCTCGCCGGTATGCAGCGCATCGGCAATATAGTCCCCGGGGTTCTGAGCATTCCCCGCATCCACGGCGGCCTGGGCCTGCTCCGCAACCTCGAGTGGGTTCTTATTGAATTGTGGGTAGAACGGCATCCAGCCCATGCGGGTTGACTGCGCCAATGAGTCGGCGGTGTGCATTCCATCCAGTGAGCCTTCGGAGAGCGGAGATTTCAGTGCATCTGCCGAGTACCCGTCCTGCCGCCACTGGTCGGTGTGCATGTACCAGTAGCCGGTGCCGATCATGGTGCGCGGTGGGCGCTGCCAGTCAAGGGCATTAGCTAGGGATACCCAGCCGGTGATGGGACGGCACTTTTCTTGTCCCACGTAGTGTGCCCAACCGCCACCGTTGCGGCCCATGGAACCGGTGAGCAGCAGCAGCGAGAGGATGGCGCGGTAGGTTGCATCTCCATGGAACCACTGGCAGATGCCAGCTCCCATGATGATCATTGAGCGTCCGCCGGAGTCTTCGGCATTTTGTGCGAATTCTCGGGCAATGCGGGCACATGCGTCCGCGGGAACACTGGTTATTTCTTCTTGCCAAGCCGGGGTGTAAGGCGTGCTGACATCGTCATATCCGCTGGCCCAATCCCCCGGCATGCCCTCGCGACCAATGCCGTATTGGGCAAGCATCAAATCGAAAACTGTCGTGACAAGCTTGCCGGCGACGCGGGTGGTTGGCACACCGCGGTGAAGGATCGAGCCGATGCCTTCGGCATCTTCAAAGACCGGCAGGCGGATAGCCTGCGGCTGTTGATCGGGGATCTCTGCAAGGCTCAGGGCCGGGGTGATGTCACCTAAATCGAGGTTCCATTTACCGGTATCTTGGTCGTTGTACCTGAAGCCGAGCGAACCGTTGGGGACCTGCGCGCTATGGGTAGTGGTGTCCCAGAGGACCGTTTTGAATTCTGGGTCGGCCGCGCCAACATGCTCATCACCCAAATCCGCCGCGGTCAGGAACTTTCCAGGGACTAGGCCCTGCCCGTCGGGGTGTTGATTTAGGGTAATCAGGAATGGCAGGTCGGTATAGCTCTTGACGTAGTCGGTGAAGAATGGAACTTCTCGGTCGATGAAGAATTCCTTGAGCAGTACGTGTCCCATGCCCATGGCCAGTGCGGCATCGGTTCCCGCTTGGGCGGGCAGCCATTCGTCGGCAAACTTGGTGTTATCCGCATAGTCGGGGCTGATGGTGACAACTTTGGTGCCCTTGTAGCGGGCTTCTGCCATCCAGTGGGCGTCGGGGGTGCGGGTGACCGGGACGTTAGAACCCCACATCATCAGGTACGTCGAATCCCACCAGTCCCCCGATTCGGGGACGTCTGTCTGGTCACCAAAGACCTGTGGGCTGGCCACCGGCAGGTCGGCATACCAGTCGTAAAAGCTTGTCATCACCCCGCCAATGAGCTGGATGAAGCGGGTTCCAACGCAGTGACTGACCATTGACATGGCAGGGATCGGGGAGAATCCAGAGACCCGGTCCGGACCATATTTTTTGATGGTATTTACGTGTGCCGCGGCCGAAATTTCGATGGCTTCGTTCCAGCTGGTGCGCACCAGTCCGCCCTTGCCCCGGGCCTGTTGATAGCGCGCACGGGTTTCGGGATTGGAAGAAATTTCGTCGAAGGCGAGTACCGGATCGCCCAGGCGAGCCTTGGCTTCGCGGTACATCTCAAGTAATACACCACGTGCATAGGGGTAACGAACACGGGTTGGCGAATAGGTGTACCAGGAAAATGCTGCACCACGCGGGCAACCACGGGGTTCGTATTCGGGCCGGTCCGGGCCGACCGATGGGTAATCGGTTTGTTGCGCTTCCCAAGTGATGATGCCGTCCTTGACATACACTTTCCATGAGCAAGAGCCCGTACAGTTTACCCCGTGAGTGGATCTAACAACCTTGTCGTGGCTCCACCGATCGCGATAGAAAACATCGCCCTTGCGTCCGCCCTCTCGGAAAACCGCCCGGTTATCATCAGTGGTTTCCCATCGTGTGAAAAATTTACCGACCTTCAAAAGTGCGTCGGCTGCGCTTGAATCTGTCCCCGGGATGCTCTGGCCTATGCTCATGGATGCACCATATGCCGAAAACTAGCCACTTGACTAGGATATGCTCCTCGTATCTAACTCAATGGCTAGAAAACCTTGACTTTGAGCGGTTTCAATTAGCGCACACATGACTGATCTTTTCGCAATTGTTAACGCCGAACAGTATTAGCCTTCCCGCGTCCGGGGTGCGCCTCTTAGCCACACGTTTCACAGGCCTGGGGAGCGCGCAGAGGCGAGCTTTGAGTGCCACATCGTCATCGCTAGCGGAGGCCCCAGCTTCCGTTGATGACCTTGGCCGATCGCGGGGCACATAACTTTTGATAAGCAGCACCCTCGATTCTCATGCATTTCTAACCTTCGAGTTTGCTATTTACCGGCTTTCGTTTCCTGTTCTAGGCTTCGCGCTGATAACTTGTCGAAACTTCGCGATGAACTTAAAACAGTATTGCCCGCCCCCACCGAAGTGGAAACGGGCAATACTAAACGATGCGACGTTATTATGCGTCGCCGAGGACGCGAGTCACGTTCGAATCAACCGGGACGCCCGGGCCGAAGGTGGTTGCGACGGTTGCCTTGGTGATGTAGCGGCCCTTGGAAGAGGAAGGCTTCAAACGAAGAACCTCATCCAGTGCTGCTGCGTAGTTCTCTGCAAGCTTCTGTGCATCGAAGGAAACCTTGCCGATGATGAAGTGCAGGTTCGAGTGCTTGTCGACGCGGAAGTCGATCTTGCCACCCTTGATGTCGTTGACAGCCTTGGCCACGTCCATGGTGACGGTACCGGTCTTCGGGTTCGGCATCAGGTTACGAGGACCCAAAACCTTACCCAAACGGCCAACCTTGCCCATGAGGTCCGGGGTAGCAACTGCTGCGTCGAAGTCGGTCCAGCCGCCAGCGATCTTAGCGATCAGATCGTCTGAGCCGACGAAGTCGGCGCCGGCTGCGATTGCTGCCTCAGCCTTGTCACCGTTTGCGAACACGAGGACGCGAGCGGTCTTACCAGTGCCGTGTGGCAGGATAACCGTGCCACGGACCATCTGGTCGGCCTTACGCGGGTCGACACCGAGGCGGAATGCAACCTCAACGGTCTCGTCGGCCTTCGAGAAGGCGATGTCCTTAGCCAAAGCAATTGCTTCAACCGGTGCGTAGAACTTGTCTTCTTCGATCTTAGCCGCGGCGGCTACGAATGCTTTACTGCGCTTTGCCATCTGCTTTTTCTCCTTATGCAGTCGTGGTCATCTTTGGGTCGCGCGCGACCCTGCCACTTGCGATCGGGTGTCCACCAAGTGGTGGAAGAATCCTGACCGTCTTGTTTGTTTTGGGGGTGCGTTCCTGAAAAGTCAGGTGCGCGGGGGTGTAAAGGGCTTTACTTAGCCTTCTACGGTGATGCCCATCGAGCGGGCGGTACCGGCGATGATCAGGGCAGCAGCCTTGATGTCGTTGGCGTTGAGATCTTCCATCTTGGTGGTGGCGATCTCTTCAACCTGTGCCTGGGTCAGCTTGGCAACCTTGACGGTGTGCGGGGTAGCTGAACCCTTGGCGACGCCTGCAGCCTTTTTGATGAGCTCGGCGGCCGGCGGGGTCTTGGTAATGAAGGTGAAGGAACGGTCTTCGTAGACAGTAATTTCAACCGGAACTACGTTGCCGCGCTGCGACTCTGTAGCGGCGTTGTACGCCTTGCAGAATTCCATGATGTTGACGCCGTGCTGACCAAGCGCCGGGCCGATCGGAGGTGCCGGGTTGGCGGCGCCTGCCTGGATCTGCAGCTTGATGAGTCCGGTGACCTTTTTCTTGGGGGCCATTTCGGGTCCTTCTTCTTTTGCGTTGCCCCGCTGCACAGGAGCGTGCCTCGGGGGGTTGACCGCCGTGGCGCGGCGGCCGAGTCATGCCAATATCCCGGTAAAGCAAACCGGGATAGGCACGAAGACTAATGTTACTGGATCTTGGTGACCTGGCTGAACGAGAGCGTCACCGGGGTTTCGCGTTCGAAGATCGAAACCAGAACCACCAAGGTGGAAGATTCGAGCTTGATCTCGCTGATAGTTGCCGGCAGGGTCTCGAATGGACCGTCGTTGACGATAACCGATTCGCCAACCTCAAAGTCCACTGTGACCTCAGTGATCGGGGCGCGGCCCGGCTTCATGTTCGCGGCTTCTTCTTCAGAAACGATGGTGTGCTCAAGCATCGAGAAGACTTCCTCGAGGCGCAGCGGGACCGGATCGTGGGCGTTGCCAACGAAGCCAGTGACACCCGGGGTGTGACGAACAGCACCCCACGAGGCGTCGGTCAGTTCCATGCGAACCAAAACGTAGCCGGGGATACGAACGCGACGCACAATCTTGCGCGTGGTGTTCTTGATCTCGACTACTTCTTCCATCGGGACCTGAATTTCATAAATGAATTCATCCATACCCAAAGTCTGGATACGGGTCTCGAGGTTTACCTTGACGCGGTTTTCGTAACCTGCGTAGGAGTGAATGACGTACCAGTCACCGGGCTGACGACGCAGCTTAGTGCGGAATTCTTCGATGGGGTCAACTGCCGGAGTTTCCTCGGCTGCCTCTTCACCTTCAGGAGCCTGCACGGCGTCCTCGGAAACGACGGAATCGGTCGAGACCTCTTCGGTATCAACCTCAACGCCTTGGCCTTCAAGTTCTTCGATGGCCTGCGGTTCGAGTTCCTGTTCGGACACTGCGGTTCCTGCTTTCTGTTACTTGTTCACCAGAAAATATGGCGCGATTCGTCCAGGTTTACTGTTCGATCGGATTGGTGAAGATCCAAATGGCTCCGTTGCCGAACACAAAGTCCAGACCGGAAATGATCAACATCATCAGCACTACGAAGCCGATGACCACGAGTGTGTAGTTCACCAATTCGCTGCGGGTCGGTGTAACGACCTTCTTCAGTTCGGAAATCATCTGCCGGAAGAACAGAGCAATTCCCGCAAAGAAACCACTCTTTGCAGGCTTCTTGCCGTGTCCTGCTCCATGCGAATGACTCGCAGTCGTTTCAGTCACCGGTTCCTCGTTTCAGATTATGCCAATTGAAACAATCACGGTGCGCCGCAGTCGCATTGACCATGACACACCGTGACGTGAATACTCGCTGAGCAACCTCTAAAGACTGCTACTGCGCAGGGCAGACAGGACTCGAACCTGCAACCTGCGGTTTTGGAGACCGCTGCGCTACCAATTGCGCCACTACCCTTTGAGTTTACTACTCTATTGATTCTCTAGATCCGTGAGGACTTAGAACTTCTAGATGTTTTCCAACACCGAGGAATAAGTCTACGCATGGAATGGGCCTGTTGTCGAACTGAGCAGCGCTTTCCCGCATTTCCGGGCTTTTTTACAGACTTTAACGAGTGCAGACCTTGCCGAGTGCTCTCCGGATGGGTGTTTGGCCAATTTTCAGGATCATCGTGGCAGACGAAACCCTGAACCAGTAAAGCTGCCTAAAGCTTCTGAAGATTTTTCTAGGCATTATATATTTTTCGATGTTGGCCCCGTGGCATCTGTTCCCTTTGAAAGGGCTCGTCGATGCCTTGCCTAACCGATGCTTTTCGCCGAGGTCCGCTGGCACCCACACCCCTTTGGTTCCCACAGCTTCCACGTGCACCAGCACTTCATCCACTGTGACCATGAAATGTGCCACGCGGTACCAAAGGTGTGGAACCTCGACGTGCTCAATGCTTTGCTTGGCTCCTCGGCCAATACGCCTCGGTCATCGGGGAAGCTACCTGCCCGAATGCCGAAGGAGCGTGAGTTTGTTGGCGAACGACTTTCCGCCAACCTCGTGCCATTGCTCGCACCAGAGGCACCCACAATGTGACTCATTAGGGAAGATAATCGTTTTCACGTGGATTCTCGCACTAAGCTTGAAACACATCCACACTTTCCCTCCCCTTCCAGGAAGCGACGACATGTCACGCATTTCCCGACGTATCGGGTCCATCGCAGAATCCGCAACTTTGGCAGTAGACGCAAAGGCCAAGGCGCTGAAGGCCGCAGGCCGCCCAGTCATCGGCTTCGGTGCCGGCGAACCGGACTTCGCCACCCCCGATTACATCGTTGAAGCGGCAGTCGCTGCGGCACGCAATCCCAAGTACCACCGTTATTCCCCCGCAGCAGGTCTTCCGGAACTGCGCAGCGCAATCGCCGAAAAGACAATGCGTGATTCCGGCTATGCGATCGATGCGTCCCAGGTCTTGGTGACAAACGGTGGTAAGCAGGCCGTGTACAACGCATTCGCCACCCTGCTAGATCCGGGAGATGAAGTAATTCTTCCCACCCCGTACTGGACCACCTACCCGGAGGCCATTCGTTTGGCAGGCGGCGTCCCGGTTGAGGTATTCGCCGGGCCCGAGCAGGGGTACAAGGTCACCATCGATCAGCTCGAGGCCGCGGTCACCGAGAAGACCAAGGTGCTGCTCTTCGTCTCTCCCTCAAACCCAACGGGTGCCGTGTACACCCCGGAACAGGTTGCAGAGGTAGGCCGCTGGGCGGCAGCGAAGGACCTCTGGGTCATTACCGATGAAATCTACGAACACCTCACCTACGATGATGCCGTCTTCAGCTCGATCGCCACTGCGGCACCCGAACTTGGAGATAAGGTCATCGTTCTGAACGGTGTTGCCAAGACCTACGCCATGACCGGTTGGCGCGTGGGATGGATGGCCGGTCCGCTCGATGTCATCAAGGCGGCAACAAACCTGCAGTCCCACGCAACATCGAACGTTTCAAACGTTTCGCAGATTGCAGCACTTGCGGCCGTCTCCGGCCCACTTGATGCCGTGAACGATATGCGTAAAGCCTTTGATCGCCGCCGCAAGGCAATGGTTGCCGGACTCAATGCCATAGATGGCATCCACTGCCCGACGCCTGAGGGCGCGTTCTACGCGTATTCGGATGTCCGTGGACTTTTGGGCCGTGAAATTCGTGGCATTATTCCTGCAACATCGGCGGAACTTGCGGCGCTAATCCTGGAGCAGGCAGAAGTTGCTGTAGTTCCTGGCGAAGCTTTTGGTCCTTCGGGCTACATCCGTATGTCGTATGCCCTTGGTGATGAGGACTTGGCAGAAGGTGTTGCCCGCATGGCAGCATTGTTGGGCGAAGCCAAGTAACTTTCGGAACATATAGTGGTGGCCGGTAACCTTTCCGTACGGAAGCGGTGACCGGCCACCACTATATTATTGTGCTATTCGCGTTCAGAGGATCCGACGGTCCACTGCCCACCGGGTGAGTTCGTGGCGGTTCGAAAGCTGTAGTTTGCGCAGCACACTCGAGACATGGGTTTCCACTGTCTTTACCGAGATGAACAGGTCCTTGGCGACTTCCTTGTAGCTGTACCCGCGGGCAATGAGACGCATGACTTCTAGTTCGCGGGCGCTCAGCAAATCTAGCTCTTCATCGGCGCTGATCGCGGCCTGGGTGCCAAAGGCATCAAGAACAAATCCGGCCAAGCGTGGAGAAAAGACTGCGTCTCCCCCGGCTACACGCTCCACGGCGTCGGAAATTTCCTTACCGGAAATGGATTTGGTGACATATCCTCGGGCACCGGCACGAATCACCGTCACCACATCCTCAGCGGCATCTGAGACACTCAATGCCAGGAACTTCACGGTTGAAAACATCTCAGTACAACCGGCAAGCACCTCGGCACCACCACCACCGCGTCCGCCGGGCAAATGAACATCGAGTAGCACAACGGCCGGGGCATGAGTGTGTACTGCGGCGATTGCTTCTTCGACGGTTGCGGCCTCGGCCACGACGCGAATGCGGGAGTCAAGGTCTGCCTTGAGCCCGGAACGGAATATTGCGTGGTCATCGACCACAACTACCTCAATGGGCGTCGGCGATGTCTCAGGCATGCTCTTCCTTCTTTTCTTGGGTCATGATCAGGTGCACCTCGGTGCCATCCTCGTCACTACGTATTTTGGCGCTTCCAGCATTGCGTTCCATGCGGCCCATGATCGATTCGCGCACACCATGGCGGTCATCGGAAACTTGTCGCACGTCAAATCCGGCTCCGCGATCTCGGACAAAGATTTCCACCCGATCCTCACCAGCTTCCACGTAGACGGAGATGGTACCTCCTGCGTGTTTTGCGGCATTGGTCATGGCTTCCCGGGTTGCCTGCAATAAGGCTTCATGTCCGCTCAACCCGAGGAATTCCCCGACGGTGACAACATTAATTGAGACAAGGTAAAGCTCTTCGACCTCGGCGGCTGCCTTGCGGATGGCCTCGGTAATTTCGCCTTCCTCGGGCGTATCTTGCTGGTAGAGCCACTGGCGTAGTTCACGTTCTTGGGCCCTGGCCAGGGTCAATACCTGGGCAGGGTCAGTACTGCGTTTTTGGATCAGCGCCAGGGTTTGGAGCACTGAATCATGAAGGTGGGCGGCGATATCTGCACGTTCTGCGGCACGGACCCGGTTGGAACGTTCGGAGACATAATTTCTCCAGAACCGCAGGGCCCACGGTAAAAGCACCAATACCAAACCGGCGATGACGGCCAAGGCCACGGCGAGCCCGGAAAGTAACTCGCGCATCCCCACAACCCCGCTGAGGAAGAGCAACAACCCGGTGATGACAAGAACTACGCCACTAATCAGGCGTATCAGTGCTCCGGTACTCAGGGTTCCGGTAGTGCGGCGCAACCCTGCCTTACCCTCATCATCTAATTGGAGCCAGGCGAGGATGGCACCGGCAATGACCACAAGCAGCGGCCAGAGCAGTTCAATGCGTAGGCTGGCTCCCAGAAGTTGGGCGGCAAAGAGTCCTGCAACAAGGATCAATCCAGCTCCCACAAGGATCTGCCGCATGAGGGATTGGTGGCGTTCGGATTCTTCGCTGTCGGCCTTGGGTGTTTCGCTCTTTTTGAGTTCTTCGGCAAGACCAAAACGACGGGTGCCTTCACGGCGTTCGGCTTCCCGTTGCACATCGGTGGAACTGGGCAGGAAGATCCACAGCCACCCATAGAGGACAATTCCGGCTCCCGCAATCAGCGTGGCAACAGCAAATCCCAACCGCACCCAGCGCACGGGCAGGGACAGGTGCGCGGCTAACCCGGAGCAGACTCCTGCCAGCACGCGGGATTGACCGCGCGCGAGTTCGGGGCGCTGAAGCATTGTGTTCATATACCAATACAAGCACGTTGCTAGCCTCCTCGGGGTACTAAGCAAGGGGCTTCGGGGTTTGATTCAGGGTTTAATCAGGGGTGACCCCCATGGCAGCACAGACCAAGTCAGGCGAAGATTGAAGTATGAATGATGCACCAGTCGAAAACGGATTCTTCCGTTGGGTCAGAGAGTTGAAGATGTACCGCGGTACAGATCATTGGATCGGTGGTGTCGCCAGCGGAATTGCGCAGCGCTTTAATCTGTCGCCAATTCTCATCCGCGGTATTTTTGTTGCGCTGACCTGCCTCGCCGGCTTGGGGCTCCTTGTCTACGGCATCGCTTGGGCGCTGATGCCAGATGAGCGGGGAACTATCCACGCACAGCAGGCAATCGCCGGGCGCTGGAGCAACGGCATGAGTGGCGCGTTGGTCTTTTTCGTCTTCGGTAGCATCGGATTCCCGGCCTTCTTTAGCTGGTGGGATGGCGGGTTCTGGACGTTCTTGGTCATTGCCGCGATTATCTTCGTACTTTTCTCTCGCCGAGGCCGCTTTGCCAATGCCGGAGAGCAAGAGAAGAATGCTGGAAATTTTTGGAATGCCGAGCAGAACCCCAATCCTTGGTCAGCTCCAGCAACAGCCCCGGATCAGGCAAGCTATGCGCAGCCCACCGAGCCTGCCCAGAACGCACATGCTACATCTTCCGTGAGTTCTGCGAGCGGCTATGAAGCAAACACCAGCAACGTAGCGCCGCAAGCTGCCGCGAAAACCACAAGCGATACGAACCTCACGGACAGTGGAACTGAGATCTTGCAGTTCTCGGCCGAATTTGCGCGCTCCAACGCTAGTATGCCGAGCAATTCAACGCCCGCTCATGACGAAACAATGGCCCTGCCAGAAGCCGAGGATGGCAACCAGGATTCAGTCGAGCTGCCAAACACATCGGAGGGGCCCGAGGATTCCGAGTCGGAGCCCACCGCAAGGTTTCAGCCCCTAAACCAGGAGCCCACAATGCCCTACACCTCAACGAATTCCCCTCAGGATCCGACGCTTACTTCTGCACTGCCGCGGTTGGATCCGAATTTCAGTGAACCAGGTCCTTCTGCGACCCCGGGCTTCACTCCCCCACCAGCACCTGGTACAGCGGTCAAGCGCCAACACAACAAATCGTTGCCCGGATATGCGGCAACCATCATCATGGGTCTGGCCGTCGTGGTTTTTGCACTCATCGTGGGGCTAAACCAGCTCAATATGTTGGAGGTTCCCACCAGCGCCGTGGCAATTGCGCTTGCCGCAACGCTAGTGATCATTGCGCTAGGCATCATCGGTGCGGCGTTGAATCAACGGACCGGTGGAGCGCTGATCGGGTTCGGTATCGCAGCTCTTGTACTTTCACTAATTTTTAGTGGTGGAGCACTCCGCGGACCAAATCTGAGCATGTTCAGTAATGGTGTGACAACCGTTGATGACTCCGGGACAACCAATGTTTTTCATTCCGGAACCATGGATTTGCTGCATTATTCAACAATCACGCAGGACACCACGGTCTCGGTTGACAACGTGTTTACCTCGCTGAAAATGATAGTTCCGGATAATATCCCGGTCATGTTGCAGTCCGATGGCGCCTTCAGTTCGCTGAAAATCGATGGCAGTAGCTCTTCGATCAGCGGTGGAAACACTCGCATTAATCCCTCGGCCACCGGGCCGACTCTTTACCTAGACCTCGACGGGGCCTTCAATTCGGTTGAAGTAAGCGTCCAGAAAGCAGAGGTGGCACCGTGAGCCAGCACACTTCACAGCATGAAACAAACCCCGAAGCAGCAACCAAGTTCCCCACCGGAACCCTGGTCTTTGGACTGATCCTGCTGATAGTTGGTGTTCTGCTGCTTGCCGGGTTGCTCTTTGGCTTCCAGCTCAATGCCCCACTGCTCTTCATCACCCTTTTGGGCGGTGCCGGTTTGATCTTGATTATTTCCGGGATTACCGCGGCCCGTCGAAACCGCTAGTCCCGGCACCGGGACAAAGAATTTCCGATCTTTACCCAGCAAAGGTCCCACATTGGGTCCGCTACATGAAAGACTTGCCGACATGGACTCCTTCTTCAATTCGATCCGTTCCATCCCCTTCCGCCGTGGACCCAAGCGCCTTGTCGCCGGCATTGCCGGTGGCATCTCAGACAAATTCGGGTGGGATGTAACGCTGGTGCGCATCGCGGTGCTCCTGAGCTTCCTGCTACCCGTCTTGGGTCTTGGCGCCTACATCGTTGCCTGGTTGCTGATTCCGGCCCAGGATGATTCGATTGCGCTGCAGAAAATCATTCGCTCCTTTAAATAGCTTCGGGTCTTAGACCGGTGCAGATGACCGACAAATCCCTCTGCACCGGTTTTTTGTTGCCCCTTAAGCGCTGCTTCATGGGGGGCGGAAACGGCGTCGGGTGTTGCCTTCGGCGCGTAGTACTTTGGTGCGGTGTTGGTCATCACTACCCCGGCTTGGCTAGACTGGAGCACGGCGAGCTCAACGTCGCGCTCCGAAACACCCACTTCGGCATTCACCTGCCGAAAGACGAGCACAAACGAAGAATTGAGTTGGCATGCGCATTGGCATCATGACAAGTGGCGGAGACTGCCCGGGACTCAACGCGGTAATTCGCGGAGCGGTTCTCAACGGCATTAAGACCTACGGGCATGAATTTGTTGGTTTTCGTGATGGCTGGCGCGGTGTCAAGGATGGGGATTTCATCGAGCTTCCCCGCACCGCCGTGCGTGGCATCTCCAAACAGGGTGGCACCATCATAGGTACCTCACGCACCAATGCGTTTGAGGGCGAAAATAGCGGACCTGAGAACATCAAGGCCACGCTGGCCAGGGTGGGTGTTGATGCGATCATTGCCATTGGTGGCGAGGGAACATTGGCAGGAGCCAAGCGCCTTACCGATGCCGGACTCAAAATTGTTGGAGTGCCCAAGACCATCGACAATGATCTTGACGCCACCGATTACACCTTCGGTTTTGACACCGCCAACCAGATCGCTGTTGAGGCCATCGACCGGTTGCGCACCACCGGCGAATCACACCACCGGTGCATGATTGCCGAGGTCATGGGCCGCCACGTGGGCTGGATCGCCATGCACGCGGGCATGGCTGCCGGCGCTCATGCCATCTTAATCCCCGAGCAGTCAACAACCATGGAACAGATCTACACATGGGTTCGTGAAGCACATGACCGAGGACGTGCCCCGCTGGTGGTCGTTGCCGAGGGCTTTGTCCCCGAGGGCGCCGACGCGGCATTCTCCGACCGTGGGCTAGACGCCTTTGGCCGTCCACGTTTGGGCGGCATCGGTGAGCAGCTGGCCCCCTTTATTGAGGCCGCTACGGGCATTGAAACTCGTGCCACGGTACTCGGGCATATCCAGCGTGGCGGCGTGCCAAGCGCCTTTGACCGCGTGCTTGCTACCCGATTGGGTATGGCAGCAGTTGATTCGGTGGCCGATGAAGCCTGGGGTTCGATGGTTGCGTTGCGTGGCACCAAGATTAACAGGGTGCCGTTCCAAGCGGCGCTAAATAACCTCAAGCGTGTTCCCCAAGAACGTTACGATGAGGCTAGTATCCTCTTTGGCTAATATCTTTGGCTACTAGGTGACTTTACTGGCAACGCAAAATTGTTAGCACAACATCAATGGTGCACCCCTCCCAATTGGCGTGGTGCACCATTTTTTGTACGCAACACGCGGGTCTCATGCATTAGGCTCGAAACGTGAATCTTGAATTTGGCACCCGTGCCATTATTGCTCTTGCTTGGTCCCGTGAACTCGGTGTCCCCGACTCCGCGCTTCAGCCCGACCGCGAGCCCGTTGCACTTTTTGTCCCATCCATGGGCACCGATGGTGTACAGGTACTTCATTTAGGCGACCATCAGGTGGTACGAGCCCCCGAAGCGTTGCTTCCAATGTTGCGGCAAGCTCCCCAGGATGTCTTCCTCGATGACCGGGCACTTGTTGCACTGCTGCATGCCGATGGTTCGGCGCCCTCGGTGCGTTCGCTAGGCGTTGATGCACTGACCTACGTTGATTCACCATTTGAGATCGTTGAATCCGATAGCGTTGTGGTCTCCACAGCCCTAAGCGATCTCGAGAAATTGCGCGACCGTAGTCCTCGCGATGATGCCTCAAGCACCATGCTCTCCGGTTGTGATAGCTGCTTTGTGCTATTCCCCGAGGATCAGGACCTGCCGGTGGCAGCCGCAAGTTATTGGGCTCCGAGTGGATTACTCGCAGACACCACGGTGCTCACAGAGCCACGGATGCGCGGCTATGGACTGGGACGGTACGCAGCGGCGTTGGTTGTCGATGCCGCCCTCTCCGAGGGGCTGATCCCGCAGGCCCGCATCAAGGACGGGCAAGACGCAGCGAGTGCCCTCGCAACCTCATTGGGGTTTGAGCTTGTTGGTTCCCTGCTAAACATCAAACTTCACAATGGGCTTTAGTAGCACCGAGATTGCCGAAGAACTCGCCTCGTATATAGCTTGTCGGTGGCGCTAAGTACCCTCTAGATGCTGTTACAGCCATTAAACGCTGATGCGTGCGCCGCATGAAAAATGTTCTTCTCACGCGGCGCACGCATCTGATGGTGTTGAGGTTTATTACTGGGGCGGGGTGCGCAGGAACCCGGTAAAGCGTCCCGCCGTCTGACCCGCATCGGGAGAAACTATTACTTCTTGTGCCGCGGCATAAGAATCTTCCCCATCAATAACTTGCAGGTCAGTGTCTGGATCAATATTGCGTTTCACGACAGCCAGCGCAATGGGGCCGGCCTCAAAATGAGTTACCATGCTGGTCACCTTACCCACGGTCTTGCCGCTGAGCTGGACTTCCGAGCCAACCGCCGGAAGTGTGTGCATCGAACCATCGAGCTGTAAGAAAACAATCCGACGTGGCGGTCGGCCAATATTGTGTACCCGGGCGACAGTTTCTTGCCCCTTGTAGCAACCTTTGTCCAGGTGTACCGCGGTACGGATCAAGTCAAGTTCGTGAGGGATTGTCTTATCATCAGTGTCGATGCCGAAGCGTGGTCGCCAGGCCGCCACGCGCAAGGCTTCAACAGCCAACATACCGGAAAGTGCTAGATCGCCAACGGCGGTTTCCAGTTCGGTCAGCGGCACGATGTATTCAAACCATGGGCGTTCAATCCCCGGGTGTTCACCTGCCGAGTAGGCATAGCCACCGGGGCTAATATTTGGCCACGAATCCACCCAGCACCGGTAAGCCTCAAGTGTGCTTTGCCGGGTGCAGGAACCAATTAGTCCATACGTATCGCTGACATCGGTTACTTCAACTCGCAACATGAACCGCATGCGATCCAACCATGCGGCAAGCGGTGCGCCCTGCCCGGGTTCCACAATCATCCACAACTTGTCCTCATCGGCAAGGATGCGGATGTCATATTCGATGCGGCCTTGAACCGTCAGCAGCAGTGTTTGGGTGCTTTGACCCGGATTCAAGTTCTCAAGCAACTGACTGGAAAGTGTATTCAACCAGCTCAGGCGGTCTTCTCCGGCGAGCGTCACAACATCAAAGTGGGACATATCGGCAACGGCTTCGCCGGCAAGCAGGCGGCGTTGTTCAATATTTGGTTCGCCGTAGTGGGCAGCCACGCCCTGATCAACACCGGTTCCTGCCACAGCAGCTGGACGGGAGAGCAAAGGCGAGAGAGCCATGGGTTTTTATGCCTGTTTCTTGAGTGCGGCCGAGGCGTGAGCCTGCAAGTCATTGCCGCCGGTGGAGAGGTCCCAACGCCAATACAAATCGCCGTTGACAAGCCCGTAGATGCGGGTTGC
This sequence comes from Arthrobacter sp. MYb227, assembly GCF_002975435.1. Classification (GTDB taxonomy): domain Bacteria; phylum Actinomycetota; class Actinomycetes; order Actinomycetales; family Micrococcaceae; genus Paeniglutamicibacter. Next base: position 492,718 of record NZ_PCPT01000001.1, read on the forward strand.
CGAAGCATAGGATTTAGCATTGGTGCCGCGCATGACGAGGTCGGTCGCGAGTTGGATCTGTGGGCCTTTGATGACCCCGTAGTAAAGTTCGGAGATCGCCCCCGGGTGAGAGATATTGGCTTGGATCTTGAATCCACCGTCGTCGCTTCGCAGGTCTTCGACGTCCTGCGCTGATCGTAGGGTAGGTACAACATCTCCGGGTGTCATCCCCGGACCAAGATCGCCTTCAACCATGGGGCGTTCCAGTGACCAGAATCCGGTTTCAACCGAGAGCGGACGCAATTTATTGCCCTGCTCATCTGTCACCCAAGATTCGGATCGGTATTCCAAGAACGGCAGGCCGTTCTGGGTGAAGCTCATGCGCTGCCAAAAATGTTCATCCCCGTCTTCTCCCTCGCCTAGACGGCCGAGGCCTTCCCAGGTTCCTAGGAGCCACGAGAGCGGCACTAATTCGGGGGTTAGATCGGTAGGGATTTCAATTGCCATGACGCGTGTGCTTCCTGCAGTGTTTCTAAATTACTTCTGACCCTTGAAGAGGCGGGTCACGACGAGAGCAGCAAAGCCCGCCATGCCGAGGCCTGCAAGGGAAAGCAGGGAAAGGAAGAAGATCTCAAGGCCAAGGTAGTTTTCAGTCATGTCTCCATCCTAACCGGTTCTTGGGTGCGGTCTGGGATTTGATGACTTAACGGGCGATAACTAGTCATGAGGTCCTAAGCTTTACCTCTTCGCACATCCACCACGGAACGTGGGGCCGCGTGTCTGGAAACCTTGCCCGCTGGAATTAAAAGACGAATTCGAGGCGGATCAAGTGCACGTACCAAACCACAGCACCGCAGAGAAGTAGTGGTGCGCTTGAAGCAGCAAGCATTTGCAGCGTGTTGCGCGGGCCCCTGGCGGAGACCAACATGGCTCGTGCACCGACAATCACCAGGCCGCAGGCGGCTCCGAGCACCAGGCCGGGAACTACATTGACATTGTTATCGAACATGCTCGCGGCACCTCCTACGAGTACCGCAAGGAGGAAACCCAGGGGAAAGACGATACGGTCGGGCAGACGTAAGACTCCGGGAATCGCCGCTGCAAAGATGCTCAGCCCCGCGATCAGAGCCACCGCGCGCCACTGAGTATTACTTCCCAGTGCCACCCATCCGGAACCCAGGCTGCCAATGACTAGACCGCTGATGCCGATGGCCACCGACTCGAGTCGGGCCTTGGCATCGGTGCCACGAAAAAGCTGTGTGAGGAACATAAATATGGCTCCCACACCAATAATTGGTGCGAGCCATAGCATCCCGGCGCTGTCTAGTTTCAAGGGAAACGAAGCCAAAATGGTGGCTGCAGCAGAACCGATGAAAATAAGCAGGCTCACCGGGTTAGGTGAAGGGACCTTGAGCAGCCGTGGCCAGCCCGCGGCGAATACCGCAAGTACCACCAGGAGCACTATCGATACCGGCCAGCCCGCCGCAATCGGCAGATAGCTGGCACCGATAATAAGGGCAAGGGCAATTGAACCTGTGGCCAAAACTTTGAGTCTCACAATCTCCATCCTGCCTTATCTCAGCCTGCGGGCCGCTATTTGACAAGTCCTTTTCGCTGTCGCGCCGCGCTAAAAGTTCAGTATTTGCACTCCCGACACACCCACCAGCTCTGGGTTTTCTCCTGAGGAAACCAAGAAATAGGAAAAAGTGGGTGCCACGCGGCAACCTATACTTCTTGTAGGCACCCGAGCCCAGCGTAGTGCCCGGATTCTGATCCGCTATCGCCAATCCAAAGGGGCACACCGTGGCAAGCATCCTTCTGCTGAGCAATGCACCGGCACACTCCCCTGCCGCATTGCCCGCACTTGAGCTGCTCTCCCACCAGGTACGTACGCTTCCGGCACACTCAGCTGCGTTGCTCGAAGCAGAGGGTGCCGCACTGATCCTGGTTGATGGACGCAACGATCTTGTTGCTTCTCGCACACTATGCCAATTACTGCGATCCACCGGAACATCATGCCCGGTGGTTTTGGTACTCACCGAAGGTGGCATGGCGGCGGTCTCTGCGTCGTGGCAGGTCGATGATGTGTTGTTGGAAAGTGCTGGACCTGCCGAAATTGAGGCCAGGTTTCGACTGGCCATGGGGCGCACAGCACCCGCAGCGGAGCCGGAAAGTGTTCCGATTCGTGCCGCAGGTGTTGTGATTGACGAAGCCAGTTACACCGCCAAGGTCCATGGTTCCCCGCTGAACCTGACCTACAAGGAATTTGAGCTGCTCAAATACCTGGTACAGCACCCGGGCCGCGTCTTTAGCCGCGAACAATTACTCCACGAGGTGTGGGGTTATGACTACTACGGGGGAACCCGCACCGTTGATGTCCACGTGCGTCGGCTGCGCGCCAAACTCGGAACCGATCATGAGCAGTTGATCGGCACGGTACGTAATGTTGGCTACCGTTTCACTCCAATACGACACGAAAATACCGAGGTCATCGACGCTTAGCCGGCTCCGGGGCTATCTTTAGGTGTATGAACGCCGTCCGAAACCCCCAAGTCTCCATCGATCTGCTCAAGGGTTCCCCGGAGCCAGAGGTCCAGCTTGCTGTGCACACACTTGTCACAGCCGCTCATGAAGCCGATGGCAATCCTCCCCTGAGCGAACAAACGTTATTGCAGTTACGTACCGAGTCCGATCCCGATGCGATCCTTGGTGCCTATGCCTACCTGCAGGAAGCCAAGGACTACGCCTCCGGCGAGCTCGTGGGTGCGGCAATTGCGGTTTTGGGTGCTGCCGGGACACCCGGCACGCTGGAGCTGGCGGTGCATCCGGCATTTCGTGAAGATGGCATTGCAACTGCCCTTTTGGAAAGCCTTGCCTCGCGGATCAAGCTAGCGGGTTTGCGGGCGTGGGCTCATGGCAATCATGAGGGTGCGGCACGGTTGGCCGAACAACATGGTTTCATCTCGGTGCGTGAACTTTGGCGCATGCGGCTGGTTCATGGCGACGATATTCCGGCACCGGTGATGCCTTCCGGGACCCGGATTCGCACATTCAACCCGGCCACCGATGGCCCGGCGTGGGTTGCGGCAAATGCTGCGGCGTTCGCCCATCATCAGGAACAAGGCGCGTTGACCCTTGCCGATCTTCAGGCGCGCATGGCTGAGGATTGGTTTGATCCAGAAGGATTCTTGTTGGCTGTCGATGAACAAGACACGATTCTTGGCTTCCACTGGACCAAGGTGCATCCGGCGCTTGCCTCGGCAGATTCCGGTGCGGGCCTGGGATTGGGTGAGATCTACGTGGTGGGAGTGACTCCACAAGCTCAGGGAACCGGTCTGGGGAAAGCGCTAACGCTTGCCGGGATTAGGCATCTGAACTCTAAGGGCCTAGAAGCGTTGATGCTGTATGTGGATGCGGATAACACCGCCGCCGTCTCGCTCTACCGCAAGCTAGGTTTCACCAGGTGGGATGTCGATGTCATGTACGCCCCAGCAACCGGAACTGATTCGGTAGAGTAGAACTATCGACGCACAGCCGCGTATCCGTCGGTAATTCCGCGAGATACGCGGCTTGCTTCTGTTATCCGGACAGAAAGATCATTTTTCTTACGCCGGCACGTAACATCACAGCACTAATTTTCAGCACCAGATAGCTCGCCACCACCCGAACGACCTAGGGGCATATTGATGGATCCGCAACCAGCCACCTCCTCCTTGGGAATAACCGATGTGCCAGCGGCACGCGCCACCCAAGACCGCATTGAGCTACCGGACTTTGAACCCGCGGCGCTTCCGGACGGTGATTTTGCCGATGATAGGTTCCTTGACCGCGAACTGAGCTGGCTACACTTCAACGCCCGCGTGCTAGAACTTGCCGAAGACCCGGAGCTCGCCTTACTCGAACGGGTAAATTTCCTCTCGATCTTCTCCTCAAATCTCGATGAGTTCTTCATGGTCCGCGTCGCAGGACTCAAACGCCGCATCGCCACCGGGCTTGCGGTGCCCTCGGCGGCCGGCATGAACCCGGTAGATCAGTTGGAAATGATCCTTGCCGATGCCCATGCCCTGCAGCTACGTCATGCACAGGTTTTCGCCGAGCAGGTACGCCCCGCCCTCGAAGCGGAAAAGATCTTGCTCACCAGCTGGGAAGAGCTCGACGAGCGTGCCCAGAACGAGCTGCATCGTTGGTTCATCAACCAGGTCTTCCCCATTCTGACCCCGCTGGCGGTGGACCCGGCGCACCCCTTCCCCTATATTTCCGGACTGTCGCTCAACCTAGCCGTGGTGGTGCGCAACCCGGTATCAGGCAAGGAACTTTTTGCCCGACTCAAGGTCCCGGACACCATGCCCCGGTTGATCTCCGTCGATGGCCCGCGTGCCGGAAATACCGCTGGACGCGTCGCCCGCTTTGTCACCCTCGAAGATGTCATCGCCCAACACCTCGAATACCTCTTTGCCGGCATGGAAATTGTTGAGCATCATTTCTTCCGGGTCACCCGCAATGAGGACCTTGAGGTTGAGGAAGACGATGCGGAAAATCTACTCCAGGCGTTGGAGAAGGAACTGCTGCGTCGTCGTTTCGGTCCCCCGGTACGACTTGAGGTAGTAGACGATATTGCCCCGAATATTCGTGCCTTGCTGGTACGGGAACTTGGGGTTGAAGAAGACGAGGTATTTGCGCTGCCTTCACCGCTGGATTTGCGTGGGCTGGGTGTGATCGCCAATATTGACCGCGCCGACCTGCATTACCCCAAGCAGCTGGCTCATACGTCCCGCTACCTCAATGAGTCGGAAACCTCTAAGGCAGCAAACGTCTTTGCGGCAATGCGCCGCCGGGATATCTTGCTCCATCACCCCTACGATTCGTTCTCCACCTCCGTTCAGGCGTTCTTGGAGCAGGCGGCAAACGATCCAAAGGTCATGGCCATTAAGCAGACCTTGTACCGCACCAGTGGCGATTCTCCGATCGTCGATGCGCTGATTGATGCCGCCGAATCCGGTAAACAGGTTCTCGCCCTGGTGGAAATTAAAGCCAGATTCGACGAGCAAGCAAATATCTCCTGGGCGCGGAAGCTCGAGCAGGCGGGCGTGCACGTTGTCTATGGGATCGTCGGGCTCAAAACCCACTCCAAGCTCTCCTTGGTGATCCGTCGCGAGGGCGATAAGCTACGTCGTTATTGCCACATTGGCACCGGCAATTATCATCCACGCACTGCCCGCTACTACGAGGATCTGGGCCTGTTGACCAGCGATGACCAGGTGGGTGAGGATCTTTCCCACCTGTTCAACCAGCTCTCCGGCTACGCACCACGCTCAACGTTTAAACGCCTGTTGGTGGCACCGCGTTCGCTGCGGTCGGGGCTGATCGATCGGATCGAAGCGGAAATCGCTAACCGCAAGGCAGGTCTTGCCGCCCGCGTGGTCATCAAGGTGAACTCGATGGTTGATGAGGCAATTATCGATGCACTGTATCGTGCCAGCCAGGCCGGGGTTTCGGTCGATGTGATCGTGCGTGGCATCTGTGCGCTGCGTCCGGGCATTGCCGGGCTGAGTGAAAATATTCGGGTTCGCTCGGTGCTTGGCCGTTTCCTTGAGCACTCACGCGTGTTCATGTTTGCCAATGCCGGTACGCCGATTGTGTACATTGGTTCGGCGGATATGATGCACCGTAATCTTGACCGCCGTGTTGAAGCCCTTGTCTCGCTCAGTAGCCATGAAGATATTGCGGAGCTGGTGACGCTTCTTGACCGTTATATGGATGCGGGAACGGCAAGCTGGCATCTTGATTCGGATGGCGATTGGACGCGTCACCACAAGGATGAAAATGGTGCACCGCTTGAAGATATTCAATCTTGGTTACTTGAATCCCGGGCCCGTCAGCGTACGGCAGTGAGGCGCTAGAAAGGTGCACATGCTTCGCTCCAGCGATCCCGTTGAGGTTCGTGAGGGTTCCTTTGCCGTTGAGGCCGCCGGTGCCATTATTTGGCGTATCACCTCCGGTGAACTCGAGGTGCTGATGATTCACCGAGAACGTTACAACGATTGGTCCTGGCCCAAGGGCAAAATCGACACCGGTGAAACGATGCCCGAGTGTGCAACCCGTGAGGTCTTTGAAGAGGTGGGACTCGATATTGAGTTGGGTATCCCACTTCCGGCTATGACATACCAAGTCGGTTCCGGGATGAAGGTTGTCTATTATTGGGCGGCCAAGTCCCCTGGCACACCGGCGGTTCCAGATGGTAAAGAGACCGATGCCGTGCGTTGGTGTTCGCCGAAGATGGCCGCCAAATGGATTTCAAATCCGGGTGATCTTGAACCCTTGCAGGCGTTGGTTGCGGAACACACGGCAGGGCGGCTTGATACGGTGCCATTCTTGGTGTTGCGTCATGCCAAGGCCAAGCCACGTTCGAATTGGACCCGTGAAGAAGGTAAGCGGCCGCTTGCCGCCACCGGGCAGCGTCAAGCACTCGCCGTGGCGAGGCTTCTTGACGCATGGCGTCCGGCAAAGGTTGCCTCGAGCCCGTGGACTCGTTGTGTGCAGACTATTACCCCGTATGTGAAGCAGCAGCACTTCACGCTTAAACTTATCAATGCGATTACCGAACATGAGGCAACACGCAATCCCCAAAAGGCGCGTAAGGCAGTGGCGAAGCTCCTTGATAAGCGTCGCTCACAGGCGGTGTGCACGCATCGCCCGGTGCTGCCGCTGATGATCGATGAATTGGCTGCGCGGCTTCGAGATTCTTTGGTGAAGTTTCTTCCCGATGCTGACCCGTATCTTCGTCCCGGTGCACTCATAGTTGTTCACCAACCAGCCTCCGGCAAGGGAAAACTCGTCTCGGTGGAAGTTTACGACGCTTTTGAGGACTAACTTCTGCCACTGGCGAGGTACTCGCGGTAGGCTCGAAGTAGGTACTAAATCACTTCTTGAGTAGTGCCAGCTGAATCTGTACTTCGCGATATGCAAGGAGCGCATTATGGTCGAGAATAATCACGGCACCGTCGTTCAAAAGATTGCTCATCAGGGACTGCGTCTTGATCACGATTCCGACCGTGGCCGCTACAGCCTGTGGCATGGTGCTACCTATGTGGGATTCTTGGGCTACCAGCTCGACGGGGATGTTGCCACGCTGCAACACACCATCATTAACGAGGAGTACGGCCGACGTGGGTATGCCCGAGCACTTGTCACATTGGTGCTCGAGGATCTTCAAAAGAAGCACGTGAAGATCATCCCCGAATGCTCCTACGTGCAGGATTATCTGCGCCGTTACCCGGAATACCACGAGATGCTCGCCGGATAGTACGCGCTAAAAAGACTGCTTTCCGCCACGCAATACCGCGCGGCACGCACCCTTTAGATTGAACTTTGTCTCAATGAGTTGATACATTGATACAAAGTTCAATCCAGGGGGACTATTCGATGACCTATTTCGCCTCGACCATGACGGGCGTTGCGCTGTCGGCGGGATTCATTTTCCTACTGCTGCGCATCTTTTCTAGCAATTCGCACCAGAACAATCGGGCCCGGAATATCTCGAGCCATGCATTTTGGACGGCCGTCATCGCCTTCTTCGCCAGCGGTGTGAACGGATTAAGCAACCTCTGGGCGCTACCTAGCTTCACCACGTACGGCGAATCCAACTGGGAAAACCGCGTCATGCATGCGGCAGCCCCCGGCCTCTGGCTTGGCATCATCTACCTCATCGGACAATTCACCTGGCCCAGGCACCTACAACCGGTCCGCTCGGCCTCTCTTGAGGTACGCAGCGCCAAGGCACTGATCCCCACATACCTTGCCGGGTTACTGCTGATCGTTACCCTGCTGAGCTCGGTGGCCATCGGCTTTGCCTGGAACGATGCCGGGGCGGCACATCGGACCGGCATCGACCAGTCCAGCAGCTATATCAGTGACTACGAAACCGATGATTTTGGAAATCCCGTCGACGAACAGGGCAATCCCATCGACCCGAGCCGCTTCGATGAGGACGGATACCTCATCGTCGAAGCAGACCAAGAATATGTTTCCAACATCGACGGGGCGCGTCCGGGCGATCAGGTCGGCCCATATCTTGCCGGTGGCCTAGCGCTGATGATGCTCAGCGTCGTGGCCGTCACAGCCACGGTGGCACACCGCCCACCCCTACAAACCTTGAGCACCGAAGAAAACGACATCCTGCGGCGGATCTGGATCAACCGGCTACTGCGCACCGCCATCATTGTGAGCGCGGGGTTCGGCTCCATGGCTCTGCAATATATGGGTCAGGCCGCCAGCGATCGTGCGACCTGGGCCGTTGCCCAAGACCCGGATACCAGCTACCAGTTTTCCGATTCTGGATTGAGTGTCAATTGGCTGCTGGGAAGTGGGAGCCTGTGGATGGTAGTCATCGTGCTGGCCATGGCCTTTTGGGCACCACCGCGGCTTCCCCACGAACTTTCCGACACCCCGCGCACCGATGCTCCGAACTCGGCAAGCTATTCCAAGGCTCGCGATTTCCTGCTGCTGATTCAGGGAACGCTCCTGGTGGCGATCGTCATTGCAGGTGTCATGCCCTCGTGGTCGACCACGAGCTCTGAGACCTCACAGGTTTGGCAGGTCACCGAGGTGGATGGGGAAACCGTTGAAGAACTCGTGCACTCCTCCGGGCCACAATTCCTCGATGAACTTCCGGGGGCGACCTTCACTCTTGCGGTAATGGTCGGCGCCTATCTCCTCCTTCATTTGCTGGGCAACTATGTCATCAGACGCCGCTTGGGCGACTCGACGCCGGTCGATGTTCCCTTCAAGAACCTATTGCCGCGCTGGTTCCTGATCGTTGTTGCACTCGCGGTGGGAACCGGCCTTGTCTTTACTGCTTCGTACTTACTCAGCGCACCGAGCGAAAACAAGCAAGCGGCAGACTGGGCGCTGGCTCTCCTGGCAGTAACCGCCCTCCTGGCCTGGTTGCTGTACCGCGCCGCGGCACGCAGGGAAGCGTTGAAGGGGGCTAGTGCCTACGAAGATTTCCAGATCCGCGTCATCATTGCCCACCGTGGGGCCCGGATATTCGCTGGCACCTCGTTGTTCGTCGCTGCCATGATGTCCAGCAGTAATCTCTGGACACCCAACCGTTACGCCGATTATATGGACACCTACAACAGCATGGGTCCTTCTGGTGTGCAGGTGGCCCTGATCACTGTCGGTCTGACCCTATGCTTCCTGCCGGCATCAACCGCAACGATTCCCGCTAGCTTCGGCCAGCAACCAGCAGACCGGCAGCACACATGAGCGCCCTGATCACCGTCGATCTACGTGATGCAACTCCCCCATACGAACAGATCCGCGCCCAAGTCGCTTCGCTGATCGCTGTGGGACAGCTGACCGACGGCGCCCGGCTGCCCACGGTACGCGCGCTGGCCTCGGACCTCGGCGTGGCCACCGGCACCGTGGCCCGCGCCTACAAGGAACTTGAAACAGCTGGCCTCATCGAAAGCCGCCGCCGACTGGGCACCGTGGTGACTCATAAATCCAGCTCGGCCACGCAAACCGCGGCTTCACCGCTTGAAGCAATGCTTGATGAGCTGATCAACCAGTCTCGGGCCTCGGGCGTCGCGGATGAAACCCTGCTGTCCTTGGTACGCGGACGGATGGGCACACTTAAACCGCCTGTGCCAGAGCCACCCTCTACCAAACCGACAAACACCCCCAGGAGTTCCGAATGACCGGCGCAGCAACCACCATCGGTATCGGCCTAGCGATTTCGGCGGCACTGCTCTACATGCTGTTGCGCTTTGTGGTGGCCACACCGAAATCCGCCAACGTCATCGAAGCCGTCTCACAACACGCCTTTTGGACGGCCCTGATTGCATTCTTCGCCAGCGGCACCTCGGGACTTGCAAATCTGTGGGCCAATCCGGACCCACAGGCATCCGCCCCGGCGGATGTGACCGCCATGATCATGCATGCGGCGTCCCCCGGTCTCTGGCTTGGTGTTGTTTATGTCTTGGGACAATTCACCTGGCCCCGGCACCTGCAACCGGTGCGCCAGGCGTCCTTGGAGGTGCGCAGCGTCAAGGATGCCATTCCCAGAGCGTTGGCCGCGGTGCTCCTTGGCTGCGTAGCACTGAGCACCGTAGCGGTCATCGCCGCGTGGAACGATCCAGGAGCTCCAAGCCGGGCCCGCGTCGATCAGGCAGATCTTTCAGCACCGTGGGACGGCAGCCGGGACGAATACGGAAACCCCATCGACGAATGGGGATATGTCATGAGCCAAGATGAGGTTGATGCCGCCGAAAATTGGACGCCACCGGAGGAACTTGAACCGGCAGCGGAGATTACCGGCACCAAGCCCGGTTCCGAGGTCGGTCCGTGGATGCTCGGCGGCCTGGCACTTGTGGTGGTTGCCTGCGCAAGCGCAGCGACGATCATTATCCGGCGACCTCCATTACAGTCCTTGGACGAGGAAGATAACAAGATCCTGCGCGCTACCTGGATCAACCGACTACTGCGCACCGGCACCTTTGTCGTCGCCGGATTCGGTGCCGCGTCCCTCGCCTACGTTGCCGAAGGAATCCGGGCCCGCAGCGAATGGGAACACTCAACACCTGAAACAGGGTTTGCGATTTCTCGCGAGGCAGAGTCGCTGGCCAATCTACTCACCGGCTCCAGCACCCTGTTCATGCTCCTGCTGGTTATCGCGTTGCTCGCTTGGAAGCCACCGCGACTCACCAATGTTGCCAGCCGGTACCGTCTCAGTGCGGCATATCCTTCCATCGGCTACATCCGCGCCCGCGACTTCTTGCTCCTGACTCAGGGCGTGGGCCTCGTGTTCGTGGCGGTGTTGTTCAGTATCTTCGGGCTGCTGGGTACCCGTAACACCTTCAGCATGAGCTCAGCGGTTGAGGTATCCCCCGATAGCGGCCCGCTGCCGAGCGATGAATCACCTTGGATGACCAGGCTCGATGCGGCTGCCCGGTTGGATGAACTATCTCTTTACCTCGGACTGCTGGCTTGCGCGGCAGTCGCCTACCTACTGGTCCAATTACTTGCCACATTCATCATCCAGCGCCGTTTGGGTAGCACCACCCCGTTGGCCGAACCCCGTACCGCTTTACTACCAGCGTGGTTCGTCGTGCTGATCTGTGGTGCTCTGGCAACGGTGTTCACCGCGGGCACCAATTTCGTCATCTACGCCGCCGAACAGAACCGCATCGCCATACTCTGGGTAGGTGCAACCATCCTGATCACCGCGGTATTGGCTGTACTACTTTACCGCTGTGCTGCGCGCCGTCCGGTGCTCAAGGGTGCCAGCGCTCGGGAGGATCTAGAGATCCGGGTTCTTGTTGCCCACCGCGGGGCACGCCTACTGGCTGGGGTGTCGTTGATCGCCGCAGGCCTTCTGGCCAATGAGGACTTCATGGCTCTGGAGATTTCCCGGAGCGAGGGTGGCCAGAATGGTTTCCAGATCACCTGCATGGTGCTGGGTATTGCCATGTGCTTCTTGCCTGCCTCAACTACTTATTCACGCCGCGCGGCAAAAACCCGCCCTTCGGTATCTAGCGACGCGTAAGAATCCCCGATTCGCCCAAAACTATACGATCATTAGAATTGGGGCATGACTCTTAGCGACCCCACCGCCTCGGCCCTGCCGTCACTGCGTGGCAAACACCTGCCCTGGCTGCTCTTTATCGCGGCGACCGTACTGCTCGGTGCCACCACCATTTTTGGCATCAACAACTACGCCGCTCTGCCAGATCCCATGCCCACACATTGGGACGCGGCCGGAGAAGCGGATGTTTTTGCGCCAAAGAGCGCTGGCACGGCGTTCATGCCGCTGATCATCGGCGCCGTGATCCTTGCCTTCTTGGTCTTCGTCTCGGTAGTACTTTCGGCGGTGATTCCGCGCGGTAATGAGCTAAGCACTTGGAAAAAAGTGCAACGCATTTCAATGGCCCGAGCCACCAACATGCTCATGGGAATCGTTGCCCTAGGACTCTCCGTTGCCGTCTCATCCATGGTTTTTGCCGGGTGGCAAGCGAAGAACACCGGCACTGTATGGCCCATCGTGATTGGTTCTTCACTGTTGCTGCCGCTCACGCTAGTGTTGTATTGGATGGGGTCACGGTGGGCCAAACGCCGTGCCGCAGAGCTGGGCATCACCCCCAGCGCGGAAGAAACAGGGGACGATTCCCTGTGGGTTGCGGGGTTCCTCTACAACAACCCCGAAGATCCGGCCATCATGGTTCCGCAGCGTTCGGGACTCGGTTCGGGTACCACCATCAACGTGGGAAACCCCAAGGGCCGGATCATTGCCACTACTTTCGTGGTGATCATGAGCGCATTTCCCAGCATTATGCTGCTTCTCTCCAGCTGATGGGCCCGAGCCGTCTAGACTAATGGGGTGACGATTCAAACTCCTTATGAGGACCTACTCAAAGAAGTGCTTGCCCATGGCACCCCCAAGGGGGACCGGACAGGCACCGGCACCTTGAGCGTATTTGGCCGCCAAATGCGCTTTGACCTCGCCGACTCCTTCCCACTGATCACCACCAAACGTGTGCATTTCAAGTCAGTTGCCGTCGAACTGCTCTGGTTCCTGCGTGGAGATTCAAACACCTCCTTCCTGCGTGAAAATGGCGTGAAAATCTGGGATGAATGGGCCGATGAACAAGGTGAGCTGGGTCCGGTCTATGGAGTGCAGTGGCGTTCTTGGCCCACCGCGGATGGCCGACACATCGACCAGATTTCTCAGGTCATTGACTCGCTGCGTGAAAACCCAGACTCCCGCCGACACATTGTCTCGGCCTGGAATGTTGCAGAGCTTGAGAACATGGCGTTGCCGCCCTGCCATGCCTTCTTCCAGTTCTACGTTGCCGATGGCAAGCTTTCCTGCCAGCTCTACCAGCGCAGTGCGGATATGTTCCTTGGCGTTCCGTTCAACATCGCCTCTTACGCGCTGCTGACGCGCATGATGGCAGACCAGCTGGGTCTGGCACCCGGAGAATTTGTCTGGACCGGTGGAGATACCCACATTTACACCAACCACCTAGAGCAGGTCAACGAACAGCTCACCCGTGAGCCGTACCCATACCCGCAGCTACGCATCACGCGTACCCCCGATTCAATGTTCGACTACGAACTCGATGACTTCGTGATCGATGACTACCAACACCACCCGACGATTAAGGCCCCCATCGCCGTATGAGCAACACAACTTCAAGCGCAGGACGCCGCGCAGCATCTACCAGCCCAGAACGCTTGGGCATGATCTGGGCAGAGGCAGCCGATCGTATCATCGGCAAAAACGGCGCCATGCCGTGGAGCCTGCCCGAGGATCTGGCACACTTCAAGCGCACCACCCTTGGCCACCCGGTGATCATGGGCCGCAAAACCTGGGAATCGTTCCCGCAGAAGTTCCGTCCGCTACCGGAGCGTACCAACATCGTCATTACCCGCGATGTAGCTTCTCATGCCGAGCTCAGCGCGGCAGGAGCATTACCAGTGGTTTCCCCGGAGGAAGCCCTAAAGGTTGCGCGCGCGTCGAGCGGAGCCGAAGAAATTTGGGTCATCGGCGGCGGAGAAATCTATGCGGCATTCGCCAAGCAGGCAAACCTTGTGGTCATGACGGTTATCAATGCCACCCCCGAGGGCGATACTCGCTCCCCCGAGCTATCCCCGGGCTGGAACAAGTCAATGAGTGAACCAGATACCGGCTGGCTCACCTCGGCCAATGGCACCAAATACCGTATTGAAGCATGGGAGCGCACAGCGTGAAAGACAGTATCAAGGCCCTGAGGACGCATCCCGAGGCACTCTTTGTGCTCGGCTACATGCTCTTCCCACTTTTTGCACTGATCTTTGCCGGGTTGGGTCTCTTTATGATCCTCACTGGCTCCAAGATCATCGGGTTGATTCTCCTACTGACCCTTACCCAGCTCTTTGCCTTCGGCTCGCTGTGGGCCGTTGGCGCACGCAAGAAGTTACTGACCGAAGGCGAGACCAGCCCCAAGAAATGACCAATTCGTCGTCAACGCCCCAAAGCATCTTCAGGCAGTTCGATCCGGCACGCGACAAACGCGATGCCGAGGTCACTCGCGTCCATGAAGAGGCAGTGGCACGCGGTGAGGCACGACGACTAGTGCGCACCGTTGAGGGCGAATTGTTCAGTTACAAACGCGAGGAAATCGGTTTCATCACCGGTGGTTCGGGTGCCAAAATCTCCAGTGGGGTCGGAATGCTTTGTGCCGGCATGCTATGTTGGCTCACCGTCCTGGCCCTGGGGACCTATCTGGTCTTCCTCCCCGGAGCCAGTGCCGGGGAACTAACTGGGCAGATCTTCGTGCTGGCCATGTTCGGCGCACTCGGCTGGTATTTTATGCACCTGGGCCGCGCCGAACATCGGGCACGGGCGCTGCGCAGGGCTCGGGGACTGCCCAAGCCTAACCTGGAGTGGAGAAACCACTAGGCCCCCCGGCTAAGGGAATGGTGCCCCCCCACTGCTGAAGAGCGTAACCAAATAAGGCTTGCTGCTCCAGAGCGGTTAAGCTAGGTATATGACTTCTTCCGTTGGTTTTGTCGGTTACCGCGGCATGGTCGGCTCCGTTCTGATGCAGCGCATGCAGGACGAGGGCGACTTCGCGAACCTCGACCCAGTATTTTTCTCCACCTCCAATGCCGGCGGTGCCGCCCCGGCTTTCGCCGCGGGTGCACCGGCGCTGCAGGATGCCTATGACCTAGACACCCTGGCCAAGCTGCCCATTATCGTTACCGCTCAGGGCGGAGACTACACCTCGGCGGTGCACGGGGACTTGCGCAAGCGCGGCTGGGATGGGCTGTGGATCGATGCAGCATCGACTCTGCGCATGAACGATGACTCGGTCATCGTGCTTGACCCGATCAACCGCAATGTCATCGACGAATCCCTAGCCTCGGGCACCAAGGACTTTGTGGGCGGCAACTGCACCGTCTCCTGCATGCTCATGGGCTTGGGCGGTCTTTTCAAGAATGGCTTGGTCGAGTGGGGCACTTCGATGACCTACCAGGCCGCATCCGGTGGCGGGGCACGCCACATGCGCGAGCTGCTGACCCAGTTCGGTGACATCAACAACCATGTTGCCTCCGAGCTCGACGATCCGGCCTCCGCGATCCTTGAGATCGACCGCAAGGTACTTGCTGCCCAGCGCGGCGGGCTGGATGCAACCCAGTTCGGCGTCCCCCTGGCAGGCTCGCTGATCCCGTGGATCGATTCTGACCTTGGCAACGGCCAGTCCAAGGAAGAGTGGAAGGCCGGGGTTGAGACCAACAAGATCCTTGGCAACACCGAGGCAAACAAGGTAGTCGTGGACGGACTCTGCGTGCGCATCGGCGCTATGCGCTCGCACTCTCAGGCACTGACTCTCAAGCTCACCGAGGATCTCTCGGTCGCGGAGATTGAAAAGCTTTTGGCCGAGGACAACGAGTGGGCCAAGGTTGTTCCGAACACCAAGGAAGCCACCGTCGACGCCTTGACCCCAGTCGCTGCCTCCGGCACGCTGGATATTCCGGTGGGCCGCATCCGCAAGCTGGAAATGGGCCCTAACTACATTTCCGCATTCACCGTGGGCGACCAGCTGCTCTGGGGCGCTGCCGAGCCACTGCGCCGCATGCTGGCCATCGCGCAGGGCCGCCTCTAGTCTGTTCTCGATGACAGCCGGTCGTTAGGCGCTCTAACGACCGGCGGCTTCTTTTCCTCTAGGGATCTGTTGGCTGTCGGCTCCGTCATGTGTACGGAGCCGACAGCCTTCAGCATTTCTACAGGCTTGTCCAACTAGGATGAGTTTCAGAATTCCGCAATTTGCAAAGGATGAGAGCTTGAACCCTCACGAGTTGGCACCAAATATTTTCTGGCGGTGCTTACCATTACTCGCTGCTCTTTTGATGTTGCTCTTGCTGGTAGTCATTGATCCGTTGCTTGCAGGTGCACCGCTTTGGAACATCTACGAAGAAGGGCTCTGGCTCCCCTTAGCATTCCCATGGATCCCGTGGGTTCTATGCACATTTCCGGCGATCATAGCCGGAAATATTGGTGCATCCCGTGCCATGATCGCGTGCCTGTCATTGTTGTCCCTAGCCTCGGGGATTATCCCGGCAGTCATCTGGGCACTACTAATTCACGATGTCGCACCGAGTTCAGGTTCCTCATGGGTAGCGGCGGCAGTCGCGCTATTTTCCGGGCTAGTGTTAGTTCTCTTATTGATCTGGCTAGCGCTACGTAGTGCATGGCGTGCGCGAAGGAATGCTCGTGTGCCTCGTCAAGCGGCACGACTCTAAGCAGAGTCATGAATACCACGAAATTTTAGGTAGCGCTCGATGGCTCGGGAAATCTCCAATTGCCGTGTGGCACTGTGTGGTTCTTCGAAGAGATTAGACACTCCGTGCAATGTGGCACCGCGACCTTCCACCTTCCAGGTTCCAACGACGTGACCTGCGATAACGATGGTACGTAGGAAAATCCCGTTCTTGCCCGGCGTGACGGCCTGCGTATGCGCGGCATCGAGTGTTGGCCAACGGTCCTTATAACCCAAGATCAGCTCATCAAATCCGGGTAGCGCTAAGACGGGATGTCCCCCACGGTAGTTCGCGCCAAACCTCTCGGAATGCTCCACCGCGTAATAATAGGTTTCTCCGCCCAGAATCCGGCTGGGCAATTCGTGTGCTTGGGCTTCGAGTGCTGCCCGTACCGCGAGCACCGGCATGCCCAACCACCACGCACAGTCGGCAGCCGTGGCCGGACCATGGGAACGGATATAGGTCTCCACCAAGAGGCGCAAGGATACCTCCGGGTCTGGATCACCGTCGTTCTGCGTGATCCATTGGGTGGAAGCCATAAATAGTTGACGGGTGGTGCTTCCGGGCTCCATCGGGCCTTGGACGATGACTCCGCGCAGCGAGACAGCAACGATCAAGTGATACCCACGCTGCCCGGTAACCGATGAGCCTGCCTTCTCGAAGGCCTCAAGCAATTCGGCTCGGGTAGCGCCACTGTCAGCACACCGGTCAGCTGCAACCGCAGCTAGTTTCCCAATTTCCGCTTCCGTAATGTTCTCTCGGGCGCGGATGCTTGCCATTGCGGCGTCCATACGTGGAGCGGTGACCGAAAGTAAAGCCGCATGTAGTTGTGGGGACATCAGCATGAGCGTGCCCCGGGCGCCCCAGCACCGAATCACCGACCCGTGCGCCAACGCCGCATGGATAGTTTCCAAGTGCGAACCGGGAAGCCGCACACCAATCGCCCAGCAGGCTTGAGCAAGATCTTGGGCCTGCATCATTCCCATGGTCGCTACAACGTCGGCCGGGGTGCTGGCAGCCGTCGGTGCCGTGGCAATCGGAACACCGGGCACCAATCCTTGGGCGGCCAGACGCATACGGGCCAACACGGTGCGCTGGGGTTTGGCGTGCACGGGTGCAAGGTTCATGATTCACTCCATGATTCCTTAGAGGGAACACCCAATCAAGAGCGGTTCATTGTGCAGTTCAATGCCGAAGCGTTCCTTGACCCCGGCTCGTACGGCCCGAGCAATGGCCAAAATATCTGCACTTGTTGCACCACCACGGTTGGTAATGGCCAGGGTGTGCTTGGTTGAAAGGGCGGCCCGGCCACCGGCTAGGGATTCACCGTCAGTACCGGACACTCCGAAGCCCTTAGAAAAGCCGGCTCGGTCAATAAGCCATGCCGCAGAAAGTTTGACGGTTCCCGGGGCTCCACCTGGATAGTGGGGAGCATCGTCAGGAAGTGTTTCTAGGATTGAGGCATCGACGATCGGGTTAGTGAAAAATGACCCGGTTGAGTAGGTATCCCGGTCCGTTGGATCAAAGACCATGCCTTTAGAAGCTCGCAGGTCAAGAACCTTGGCGCGCACATCGGTGGCCTTGGCACGTGCACCAATTTCTACCCCCAGGCTGGCGGCCAGTTCCTTGTAGCGCACCGGGGCGGAGGCCTCGCTGCGTTCCAAGGCAAAACTTACCGAGAGCACTACAAAGTCCGGTGACCCATTGGTGGTGGTGCGTTTGAGCAGCGAATCGCGGTATCCAAAGCCCAATCCCGCATTGCCGAAGTAGCTGGTGCGACCGGTACGTCGTTCAAAGACTCGCACCTCCAGCAGGGTGTGGGCAACCTCCGAGCCGTAGGCACCAACGTTTTGCACCGGGGTGGCACCCGCGGAGCCGGGAATACCGGAAAGCGCCTCGAGCCCGCTGAGTCCCGCGGCAACTGTTTGCGCCACCGCATCATCCCAGGGATGCCCGGCAGCAACATCAACCCTGATGCGCCCATCGCTGAGTTCCTTACCGATGCTGACCCCGCGAGAGTCAAGGTGCAGTACGGTACCGGCAAATCCCGCATCGTCAATCAGGAGGTTTGAACCACCGGCAATGATCAGCAAATCATCGGCTCGCACATCCGCATCGCGCACCACGGCAATGATTTGATCCTCGGTGGTGGCGCGCAGCAGGTTTCTAGCGCGTCCACCAACCCCGGTGGTGGTCATCTGTGAAAGCGAGGGGGAATTCATGGTGCGTGCCTGTCTGCGGGAATGCTATTTATGGGTGAGGTGCGGAAGTGGACGGACGCTGTGAGGTCAGCTGAAAGTTAGGAGGTACGGCCACTTATCTTGATAGTAGCGCTGCGCGCCTATTTTTAAGGGGTTTTCTCCGCGGCGGGTTGCGCAGCATTCTTGGTTACCGGCGCCGTGGCCGAGGCCAACACAAAAGACATCACTATAAGTACTCCAACGGTTGCCAGTGCGTTGAGCAATCCAATCCGGTCGGCAAGTAAACCCAGTAACGGTGGCCCACCTAGGAAGGCACCATAACCAATGGTTGAGACTACCGAGACGCGGGCGGCTGCCCGCATCGGATCATCGGAGGCAGCAGTCATAGCGATGGGGAAACTCAGCGCAACGCCCAACCCCCACAGCACTAGGGCAAGCATCGCTACTTCTACCGATGGGCCGTAAACAAAGAGCAATAATCCCGCAAGTGCACTGGCTGCCGAAACTCGCATGACAAGAACACGACCAAAACGGTCAAGAATCCGCCCGCCAAGCATGCGGGCAACGGTCATAGCGGAAACGAATATTCCATAACCAATGGCACCCACCGTATTTGCCGAACCGTACCCATCGGAGAGGGCTAGTGCCACCCAGTCCCCCGCGGCACCTTCGGCCAGGGCCATGCCCAAGACCAGCAGTCCTAAGACGAGGGTGCGTGGTTCACGCCAGGCCGCGGCCAGCAAGGATTTATTCGAGTGTCCGGTTCCGGTGACAGTTGCTTCGGGTTGGAAGGTACGTGAGCCACCATAAACCAGTGAAACAACTATCAGCGCCATGAGCCCAAAGTGCCAGCCAATGGAGATGTGAAGGGCCGCTCCTGCGGCCCCGGCAGCAGCACCGACCACGGTGCCCACCGAGAAAAATCCGTGCAGGGCCGGCATAATGCCTTTACGCAGCGCTCGTTCCATGGCCGCACCCTGAACATTTGAGGCAACATTCCAGCTGGCGGTTCCCAACCCTTGTAGGGCCAAGGCCAATCCAGTGAGCGGGATGGAGCCGAGCCCCGCTGCCGAGGCACCCACTAGGGCCATACCCAGCGAGGCAATAGTTGCCCCAGCGATCATGGTGCGTTTGGATCCCAAGCGCAACACAATAAATCCGGAGGCGGAGACCGAGAGGAAAGATCCAGCGGTCATGCAGAGCAGCAAAAGCCCGACCTCGCCATGGCTCAGGCCTAGGGCATCACGTACCGAAGGAAGCCGTGCCACGAGCGTGGAGATGACAAGTCCAGAGGCAAAGTATGCGGCGATGACTCCGTTACGCCAGGGCAGCACCTGCGGGTTTGCCACTGCTTTTACCGGTCGAGTGGGGTTAGTGCTCAGAATTGCACCAGTGCCTGCGCCTTGACCAAGACCTTGGTGCCCTCGAAGGTGACGGTCAAATCCACGCGCGCTGTGCGGGCGTCGGCGTCCAGCGCACCGATCGCGCCGCTGATCTCAACCGCGGTGCCCTCGTGCTCGCTCGGATTACTTCCGGCCGGGTCGGCCACCGGGACCGGCTTGGTGAAGCGGGTCTGATAATCGATGACCGCGCCGGGATTACCTGCCCAGTTACTGACCAATTGCACCGCGGCACCCATGGTGAACATGCCGTGGGCGATGACCCCCGGCAGTCCTACCTCGGTGGCGAAGCGTTCGTTCCAGTGGATCGGGTTAAAGTCTCCGGAGGCACCGGCATAACGCACCAGATCGGCACGATTTACATGGATGGTAGTTGAACCGATGTCCATGCCCTTTTCAAGGGTTGCATACTCGATCATTACTGGTCCTCTCCGCGTACCAAGATTGAAGAAATGGTGGTGGCAACCTTGTCGCCGGACGTCGTGGTGATTTCCGCGCGTGTGGAGATCATTGCTCCGCCGCCCATGGCACGGACGGTATCTACGTGTAGTTCGGCAAGAAGTTCGTCACCGGCAATGATGGGACGGTGGTGGGTAAAGCGCTGGTCCGCATGCACGACTCGAGAGAAGTCTATGCCGCTTGACGGATCATTGATCAGTTGTGCATCGGCACGCTGGGCAACAATGATGGCGAAGGTTGGTGGGGCCAGCAGATCGGCGTGGCCAAGTTCTGCCGCTGCGGCTACGTCATAGTGAGCACGGTGCGTTGCTTTGACTGCCGCAGCGAATTCGCGAATTTTTTCGCGACCCACCACGTAGGGGTCCTGGGCGGGGTAGCTACGGCCTGCCAACTCGGGGTTGATGCTCATTAGATGATTCTCTCCTGGGCGGTTATTGAGTGTTATAAGTGCGTGTGCGGCAAGACCCGCCCGCATAAGGCTAGGACTTTTTCTTGCGTTCACGTTTGGGTCGCACGGCAGGGATCAGTCCCTGAGATACACGCCACGCTTTGGCGTCACGTGCTCGAATCACCAAACCGATGACGTGAGTTACCAGGCCGACACCGATGATGCCAACTGCTGTGTACATCAGCACCGGGTTTTTCATGTTGGCTCCAATGATCGCCAAGATGATGCCGGTTCCGGAGATGATCATCGAACCGAAGGCAAGTTTTCTATAGAGTCCGGAAGAAGCTTCCCAGGGGGTGTTGGTCATGATTCAATCCTAATTCAGTTATGCCTTGTGCATGGCTCGGTGTGATGTGCTCTGCAAAGTACGAGTTTGGTATCTAAAAGAGTGAGGCTTGGATGGCAGGTGAATCGGTGCTGTAGTTGCCAAGTTGAAGTTTGCGGCCTTTGAGTTTTGTTGCATCAAGAACGAAGACTTCCGTTGCGCTTCCTAACTTCACGCCTAGGGTTTGACCGAGCACCGATGCAACGACATACCCGTGTTCTCCTGCGCTGAGGTCTGCCGGGTAGCTTTGTAAGGCATTGGTATTCCACCCGGCAATCAGCTCCGTGGCTAAAAGCGGTGGCTGCCAGTTTTCCGTGATACTTTTAAAAGTTGATTCTCCGAGCCCCGGCAACCCCGCAATAAGTTTGCGGGCGCTTGCCGCCTTAGCTTCGGTCAGCGCGGCTAGATCCGTAGCACTGGTATGGGATTCAAGTAGTCCACGCACCTTTGCCTGGGCTCGTACCTGTTGGGTGAAGCCAAGTTCACGAGTAACTGTGTCTTCAAGGATGCGGATCTGTGCTCCATCGGCGGCCCAGCCCACATAACTTGCGCAAATCGCTCCCTGCTCTGCGAGCCGGCGCCATTTACTCGGATTCGCTGCGGTGCCAACCTTTGTTGCTCCGTTGGCAAATGATGCGATATAGAGCCAGTGCTCCTGCATGAGGTAGTCACGCAATCCGACCCCTGCACGTCCCGAGCGGTGAAAATCATGCATGGCGCGGGTCTGATCTGCGGCGGCACAACCATCGCATTGGGTGCCGTGACTGATTTGATTCTGGCTTGGGCACGGTACATGGGTGCGGTGCGTTCGATCGTGCACCAGTTGATGCCCCAGGCACCAACGGCCGGGTAGCACCTTGAAACCCATCGGGCTTCCCGAACTCAACATCAGGTTGTGGGAGTTCTCTTGGGTATCACGTAAGACGAGCACCGGTTGATCATCCGGTGTGCCGAAACTAATGCCCCGGCACAATAGCTCCGGATTCGCCGTTGGGTGTTCCACGTTAGTTGTGCAGGGCTCCTGCTACCGCGGCCGTTGCATGCAACCAGGCCCGGCGGGTTGCCGGACGCAGTCCATCAAAACGGATCTGTCCCTTGACCAGTGCCGCATCGTAAGGAACTGTAACCACCTGGCGGGCAAGCCTGCGGAAACCGTGGGCGATGCGATTGAGCTGTTCATCGTTTCCCTGCGGTTGATGCTGAGAAATGATCACTACCGCATTCTCCGCCAGATCTGCATAGTGTCCCCCACGCTTAGCTAGCGCCTCGAGCAAGAGCGCACCGGCCTCGGCATGCTCTTCAACTGTGGTGCTGGCGATGACCAATTGATCGGTGTGGTCGATCATGCGCATCCAACGTTCTGCCGATTCATCGTTACCGGAGTCAACAATGGTCAGTGAGAAGAAGCGCGAAACAATTTCATGCAGAACATCGAAGTCTGCTGCATTGACGTGTTGCTCCGAGGCCAACAACGTGGGATCGGTGCGTAGCACGCTGTAGCAGTCTTCGGGTTGGTAATGCACGAAGTCGTTGACAGCTGGATCCCCGACACGGGTTTCCTTGAGCTGATCGGCCGCGTCCAGCAGATCCATTGAGTGCCGGGTGTGTGACCCCTTGAGTGTTCGCCAGCCTAGGGTGCCACGGGTGCCGTTGTTGTCCCAGACCAAAACCGGGTCACCACTATTGCGGCCAAAGACCGCCGACAGGAGTACTGCGGTAGGGGTCTTATTCGCCCCGCCCTTGCCGTTGACTACCGAAATGGTCTTTGGTTCGTTCAGGCGTTTACCAACGGCACGGCGCCAATTACGTTCTTCGACTTCTTGGGCCGAAGGTTCCATGGCGAAGCCCATGCGGGAGAGGAAACCACGGAATCCACGTTCGGCACGGAATGAGGTCTCGTCTTCTGGCCGCAGGAAGGTATCGCGTTCCCCGGCGCTGGGGTTCAGTTCGCGGAATGCCTGTCGGCGTCCCTCCGCCGTGGAAAGGCTGATGTCCTTTTTAGGTTCAGGTTTTGCGGCTTTGATAGTAGGTACGTCGCTTGGCGTTGCCGGTTTAGGTGCTGGGGAGGCCTTTTCCGCGGCAGGTGCCGCAGGTGCTGGTTTAGCTACTGGCGAGGTATTTGCTGCGTTTGCTACTGGTGCAGCCTTGGGCGTCTCGGCCTTGGTGGCCGGTGCCGCCTTGGGCGCCTCTGTCTTAGCAGCTGGCACGGCCTTAGCCGGGGCTGGTTTAGTGACTGGCACTGCTTTGGGCGCTTCGATCTTGGCTGCTGGCACTACCTTGGGTGCCTCGGCCTTGGCGGCTGGCATGGCTTTAAGTGCGGCAGCCTTAGTATCGGGAGCTGCCTTCGCAGCTTCAGGCTTAGCCGGGGCAGGCTTGGCAGCTT
The DNA here is from genome assembly GCF_002975435.1 of Arthrobacter sp. MYb227. Taxonomy (GTDB): domain Bacteria; phylum Actinomycetota; class Actinomycetes; order Actinomycetales; family Micrococcaceae; genus Paeniglutamicibacter. The sequence goes on from NZ_PCPT01000001.1 coordinate 516,218, forward strand.
CCGACTTGGTGTTGACGGGAGCCACTGGCTTGACTACGGCAGCAGGTGACTGCTTTGCCTGGGCAGGTTTTGTGACTGATGTTGGCGCAACTGGTGCGGCTGCAACACCCTCAACTTTGTTTTTGGCTTGCTGGGTAACTTCCGATTTAGGCGCAGAAACCATGGTTGGCGCTTTGGCTTCAGTCGGCTTTTGAGTCGTCGGTTGCGCGACAGCTGATGGAGCTTTGGGAGTTGTAACAGCGGGTGCAGCTTTGGTGTCAGAGACGACTGTTAGATTCGCTGAGGTAACCGGGTTTTTGCTCGCCTGCGATTTGTCAGCTGGAGTGTTAGCTTTCGGAGCAGATTTAGCGCTCGGGGCGCTCTTGGATCCGCTTCCGGCAGGAGCCGTCCTAGGAGCCGCCGGTTTCACCGGTGAGTTGCGGTTTGATTCGGGGATAGCATCAAAAACGTCTTTTGCCGCATCGCCAACGGGTATGCCTTTGAGTACTTCGGCCTTCTTGCGCTGGGCTTCCTGCTGTTCCTGGCGCGCGCGTCTCAGCGAGGCGCGGGTCGGAAACTCCTGGTTGAAGTCGGCCTTCGGCATGCGTTGGGTCCTCTCCTGAACATCCATGGTCGTTTCGAGCGAATACTCTCATTTAGTGCCCCATAGATCGATAAGACACCTATGACCACAAACTTCGCACTTTGCCCATCATATCGGCAAAGCATTTCAAGGCGTCGAATTTGCTGGTGTGATTCACATCGAGCAAGAATATGAATTGGGTTCATCGCTAGCTAGCCTTATGGCAGACACACCATCAAGTTTGGTGCTGTAGGCCTTTCGACGGGACAGGACTTCTCTTGGATTTCATTTCCACAGCCATGGACGCGCTTAGTGCGTCAATCATCTCCGCTGCCGGACATCCACTGTCATATCTCATGATTTTCTTGTTCTGCGCAATTGATGGATTTTTTCCGCCGGTACCCAGCGAATCACTGGTAGTGGCCCTCTCATCGCTGATTCCAAACAAGGGCATGCCAAACCCGTGGTTTTTGGGGATTGTTGCGGCTCTAGGGGCTTTTGTTGGAGATAATCTCGCGTACCTCATGGGGCGCTCCATCGGCACCGACAAATACTCATGGATGCGACGGAAACGCTTCCAACATGCTTTCGCTTGGGCAGGCTACGAACTTCGGCTGCGGCCTGTCTCACTCATTCTGGTGGCTCGCTTTGTACCCATTGGTCGTGTCGCAGTAAATCTTGTCGCCGGCGCTACCCAGTACCCGCATCGACGCTTTGTTTTTCTTACATGCTTTTCAAGTGTGGGATGGGCGACATATTCGGTACTTATCGGGATGCTGGCCGGTCAATGGTTCCAAGACCACCACCTACTTGGCATGGTTGTTGCCGTCATAGGCGCGATGGCTCTGGGCGTCCTTATCGACCGCATCGTTTCAAAGGCCAGTGGAAATACATCACTGCGCAAATAGCCAGCCCACCCACTCCTAGGCCCTTGCCATGGGAAAAACAAAGACCGCGGCCTTCTTCAAAACTTCGAAGATGACCGCGGTCTTTTCTCTGAGCCCCCCACCGGAATCGATCCGGTGACCTCGTTCTTACCAAGAACGCGCTCTACCACTGAGCTAGGGGGGCAACGAGAAAATACTCTACACAACTTTCAACTCAAAGTGCACATCAAACACTCAATAAGTGACGAAGGTCGCATTTTGCGGGACTTTTCTCGGGCTTCCTAGCTCTAAACAAGGAATTATTGGGTTTCTCGTGGATTCCGTTTACGCACTTTGACCAGCTCTATACCAATGGGGATGACCGAGATCAACACAATCACAATAAAGATCACATCAAGGTTTTTTCCGACCCATTCGTATTGTCCGAGCCAGAACCCCAACAGCGTTACCCCCGCTCCCCACAATACTGCACCGATGAGGTTATAAAATGCGAAGAAACGGTAGTGCATATGAGCAACCCCCGCGATGACCGGGACGAAGGTTCGCACGATTGGAACGAAGCGCGCAAGAATTACCGCGCGTCCACCAAAACGCTCAAAGAAGGCATGGGCCTTTTGGACATATTCCTGTCTGAAAAGCCGTGAATCTTCTCGGTTGAAAATCGCGGGTCCGGCCTTGCGCCCTATTAGGTAGCCAGTTTGGTCTCCAGCAAATGCTGCAATACAGATCAATAAGGCGAACATAGGAAGGCTTACATCCAGAGCTCCCGTTGCCACCAGTAATCCAGCGGTAAAGAGCATCGAATCCCCGGGAAAGAAAAACCCCACCAACAAACCGGTTTCTACAAACACGATTCCGCAAACTAAAAGAATGACCCATGGGCCCAGGGCCGGATCCCGAAGGAAAACATCGGGGTTCAACCAATCGGGAAGAAAACTTGCGGTGGGCGGTAGCACCACCGTGGAGGCAACAGCCGTCTGCATATTTACCAATGAAATCACCGACCAACCATACGATAATGCCCAACGAAATTTGCGTGTTCAGACGATGTATCACCAAACTCCCAGCCAATTCCCCGCTAGCAAAATCAGGTAGTAGTACCTCTAAATTTAGCGGCTCAGACCCATCCTTGGAGCGAGCAGGTTCAAAGCTTGGCCTAGCCCTGTCTTCGCCGAAGCCCACGAGTGGCCGTCTCCAGCCAGTTGCGCCTCAACCACCTGCATACCCGCGGCCTTGGCAGCCTTAGAAACTATGCGTGCACCTGGCCCATAATGAGCGTCATTGGCACCCACAGAAATGTAGGCAAAACTATCCGGGTAGGAATTTTTCTTCAACAGATGAAGCGGTGTGATTGCGTCGAATGTTCGAACATCTCCGTTGAAGGCCTGCTGAATAGTGTGGTTTCGATTGGCGCTCCGTGCCGGCTCTATCTGGCCCGATAAGTCAATAATGTTCGGATACAAATCCGGGTGGGCCGTACCCATTTGTAATGCGCATGTTCCTCCGAAGGAAAAGCCACCAAAGCCCCAGCGGGATGTATCGGTTTGCATGTTAAGGTGCCTTTTGATCCATATCGGAACGTCAACAGATAGATATGTTCCCGCGTTAGCTATCTGGCTATCCATACACATGGTGTTCCCCAGGGTGCTTCCATTGGGGTCAACGACTGCCACCACGGGTGCCAGCCCCTGATGCGCCAGGGCAAATTGGTTCATAATCATTTCGAGCTTCCCCGCACCTACCCATCGTTGTGGACCACCGGGCTGTCCAGCTACCAAAACCAGGACTGGTAGTTCGGGTGGTTGAGAAGTGAGATAAGCCGGTGGAAGATAAATAATCGCCTCTCGAGCGTTGAAACCCGAAATACTCCCCGGAATATTCGCTGTTACAAGCTTTCCCGTCTGCGGCATGCTCGCAGGCGCATTCCACTCTGTCACTGCAGGTTCCAACTTATTCACCTGAGCTTTAAACACTTGGGTGTTACGCATTTCCTGTGTACTAAGCGCAGGTATAGCGGCGGTGTCGGCATTATAGAAGCTACCGATGGTCTCATACTGGCCAAAGTACGCATTGATTTGTAGGCCGCTGAGCAGGAGAACGGCAACGACGGCAATCGGTGTCGAGATCTTGCGCCAGAGACTTATTCCTCGCATGCCAACAGCACAGCAGAAAAGCCAACGGATCCCCAAACAACCACCGATGTTGGCAGCTGATCCCCGATGATGTACAGAACCCACACCAGCAGCCACTGAACCGCATATGCTATTCCGAACGCTGCGATGAGGACTACTGCTGCTTTGAGTAACCATTTAGGTCGCTTCCGCGGAAACAACAGCAACAGCATTCCGATACCACCCAGAATCCATACACATACTGGAAACCAGCCGTTGAGAAGACTTACGGAATCTATGAAATTCCTGTCATCTCGATTCTCAAGGAAGACTGCAATAGTCAGTCTCTAGCAAAATTGCTTTCCCTGCTCGAGACTATGCCCAAGCCATCAAAAGTATCCTGTGCGTGAGCTTGGCAGTTTCATTGTGTTTCCCGCAGGTGGCATTCACTACCGCTTCCATTCGGTAACTATTTCTGTTGCGAACGCTCCATCGTTTTCTACGTCATGGACCGACCACGCAAGGTAATTATCGTGACAGACACTAGTGCCAAAGAGCTTAGGCTCCTCCACAGCACGCAGGGATTGGTCTTTGACGTTGTAAACGTACTGCTTCCCCAAAAGTTCACCACTGACGTCCATATACGCCCACGTCGATAAGTCGCCACATTGAGCAAGGCCCGTAATATTTGAGTCCGTTGGTTCTTCGAAAGAAGTTACCTGCCTACTCAAGGTATCCACTATCAGCGTTTCTCCGTTGTAGGAGAACACCACCGTGTTGCCAGATCCCCGCATCATGCCAAAGTGGCTGTCCTCCGGTGAGTCAGCAGCGACTTTCAAAAGCTCTGTCGTATTCCCAAGCTCGTCAACCAACGAGATTCCCGACGGTTGTGGGAAGAGGCTTTCAGCGAATTCATCTTGCGTTTGTTCAGTGTCCGGTGTCATTGCGAATACTGCCATGGATACATCGAGCGAGGCAGGGTAAGCAACATCGTTGGCTTCGTCTCGAGGGGATTCTGTGCCGGCTAAGTCAACGGAACGCATTCTGGAAGTTATAGGACTGTCTGCTTCGGTTTGAACCGTCTCATGCCAGTAGACACGATCTTTGCGAATCACAGGTTGAATATCGCTGGCGCCCAGGGGCGGCACTTGGGATTTGCTGTCATCCGCTGATGATGCGAGGCGAATCGGCTCATGAGATTTGGCAGGTTTGCTGTAAAGGACCCAACTACTGGCAACAATACTTGTATCTGCGGTCTCCACCCACACAAAGTTTTTTCCATCGCTATCTCCCGCGATGACTTGGCGAAATGATTCATTGTTCGGAGGTTCGACTTGAAGTGGAAAAGCATCGAATTTCCCGTTTTTCACGGTACCCACCATCGAGCCAGCGGTGAGCGCATTCGTTGCAGGATCGATACCTTGGTTTCTCACCATTGAGCCAAAAAGGTTCCCATTGGCATCCAGTCCCATGGCTCCGAAAGAAGAATCGCCTAGCGCCCATTGCTGTGTATTTGAGACTTCCGTGAAGTCTTTTCCAGCAATGGCCTTGTTGGCATCTTGCAGGTCAACCCGATTGAGCTTGACCTTGCTCCCATCGGACCACCGCAAGTTCTCGTGTTCGGCCTGCAGATATGGAGCAGCCTCCGGAACTTGTGATCCGCAAGCGCTCAAAGCCAGGGCAGCTGTTCCGGCGAACACCATTAGCCTCGTAATTCGCCTGAATTGCATTTATGAATATCCCGTCCATCTACTAGGGGACCAAGGTAAAGCCTGTGAAGTCGTCCGTTTAGATTACCGTAGCCACGTGGGATTACTGCGGAGAAAGCCTCCTTTACGCTGCACGTTTGTAGAGCGGAACTCAATTTTTTCGTGTTATGTCGCTAGTGCTCTCAATCGGTTTCTAACCCTCTTTTCGATCGATAAGCGGATCCATAACGCTATGACATTGACCAATGATTGTTCTTCAGCCCACGACCGGCGAGAGCGATTCCAGCGGAAACACGGCATAACTTCGGCATCGAACCAGCTACCACGCACAACGATATTTCTGGAATTTCCCGATCCTGATGTTCTAAGAAGCGTAGTCGTGACCGGACTCGGTAAGAGTGCCACATCTCCTACCGCTTGTGCCATGCAGAACATTATTAGCTAAATAAAGGTGCCTAATTATGGTTTACCAGTCAGAATAAGGTTTCGGGCCGTTGCCACGCTCCGATTTGGCTTTTCAAACCAGGTAACACTAATAGGTAAGGAACACACCTTGACTGCTCCTATCTCCTCGTGGGTGAACGTGAGGAACAATATTGCAGCTGCGGTAGCCATCCTAGTGTTGCTCCCGCTCACGAGTTCTCCGGCTGCAGCCCACGCATCATCCTTAATGACCGTGCAGTCCGTGCCCAAGAGCAATACCCATAGTGTGTCACCAATACGCGTTTCCGACGTGAAACTAGCTAAGAAACCCGGAATCCCGCACGCGGTTGTACTTCCTATGGCTCAGTCAATAACGAAAACCACTGCCAACCTAAATCTGCGCCAGAAGGCAGCAACCTCTTCTAAGTCCTTAGGAATCATGAAGAAGGGCTCAACGGTTAAGCTCACCGGGAGGAAGTCTGGAAAGTGGGTTCAGCTTCGATTCGGTACCAAAACGGGATGGGCTTCATCGGACTATCTAAAAACCGCCAAAGCCCCAGCGCCCAAGATTCAGTACCGATATGCCCAACGCAACGGCAACATCTATAAATCTGCGTCCAAAAACGACAAGAAAGCGATCGGAACCCTCACCAAAGGCACCAGAGTCGAGTGGCGCACGTGGGATTCGGGCAACCGCCGCGACGAAGTCAAAGTCAACGGAAAATGGGTCTGGACCGACATCACCGCACCGAACAAACCAGCCGCAACCCCAGTACCGAAGATTCAGTACCGATATGCCCAACGCAACGGCAACATCTATAAATCTGCGTCCAAAAACGACAAGAAAGCGATCGGAACCCTCACCAAAGGCACCAGAGTCGAGTGGCGCACGTGGGATTCGGGCAACCGCCGCGACGAAGTCAAAGTCAACGGAAAATGGGTCTGGACCGACATCACCGCACCGAACAATCCAGCTGCAACAAAGCCGGCCGAAACAAAACCAAAGCCCGCTCCCAAGCCCGCTAACCAGGACAAAGATGTTGCCGATTACGGTCGTTTCGTCACAGCAAATTTGAATCTTCGTCAAGGTCCTGGGACTCAACACAAATCCTTGACTCGTGTTCCCTTGGGCAACAAGGTCACTGTCACCCATCATGCCTCCGTGAACGGCTGGGTCAAGGTCAGGCACGGTTCGCAGTCAGGTTATCTTTCCGGTGCTTATCTGAACAAAGCTGGGCAGCATTCGGTGGCTGTGTACGGCACACTCCGGACTGGCCAATCTGCTTACTCCGTTATGGGCAAGTTCCAGCAAAAGACAGTCAACCAACGAATCGCCGAGTCCTCGTTGTACCAGCTGTGGAATAGAAACTGGACGTTCCTCACCAGCGGGCCCAAGACTGTCGTTGCCGAACAGTTCCAATACGGCGCGTCTAACGGAGCTTCAATGATGAAAAGGCTCGATATTTACGAAGGCCAGTTGAAGTACAAAGGAAAAAACATGTACTCCCGACAACGTGTGACGATGGCCGATGGCTCCGTTTCATGGGCCTACAAGACAACTCCAACGGGAGAAAAAGTTGCGAAGTCCTCGGGCAATCTAGTTTCGTCGGGCGACTTCCTCAAACGCTCGTAAGAACACCTTCACCCATGCTGCTCAAAGGAAGTAGATCATGAAAAAGCGTAAGAACTACAAGATTGGGCTCATTTCATTGGGTGCCCTCGCGACTACCGCGTTAGTTATTGGCATTGTGGCTGCTTTAGGCACCGTTGCCCCGGTTCAAACGGCCGATGCTGGAGCACTCAGTCCAGGAAAAGCCGCTGAGACTGCAGATGTCGCTAAGGTTGATCCTCAGACCGGCAAGCGAGTTCGAGTGGATGCACAGGCACAGGTAGTCAAGGAACTCGGCGAAGAAGGAAAACTCACGGCCGAAGGCGAATCAAAACCGACTTTCTCGATCATCGTCAAGAATGTCCAAGTGAAAAAATCGTGTGCAGTTCGCGGGTTTGGTACCACTATTGCTCCGGACAATGGTCATTTCCTCATCGTTGAGGTGCAAGCATCACTGGCTAAATCGGCAAATGCGGTAGTTCGCGAAGATGAGGCAATCATGCCGCTAGATGCTTCATCGTTCGGGGTCTCAAACGGATCCAGCGACAAGATTTCTTATAACCTAAATACGGAGAAAGCCTACGGTTGCGAAGTTCGCAAGCCACTGGACATCGCTGTAGGTGCCGGGGACACCGTTACCGGCCAAGTTGTACTAGATGCCAAGACCGCACGCGGAGAACTTGTCTACAACCCTCTTGATGCCCAGCAAAAGCGCAGCGGCGGCTGGACCTGGTCATTTTAGGGCCTCGGTCATGTGCCTAGCCTAAGCCGCTGGGACGCAGCGCTCGACTATTCGCCTTGAAGGCAACGATCCGGCGGACAGCTACCAGCATCTTGAATAGCCAGTTCCAATCATGATGAAGGTTCGCATTATGGTTTTGGCCCATTGGGGTACAGCAATGGCTACAGTGAAGCAAAATATGACTATATTTTGGGCCCAAAAAAACCCCGGAAACATTGAGCTTCCGGGGTTTTTCCTTGTGTAGCGACTCCGGGACTCGATCCCGGGACCTCACGATTATGAGTCGTGCGCTCTAACCAGCTGAGCTAAGCCGCCACGAATGGTAAAACACGACTCCAACCACTGATTCCCTTACGGGTAGGCTGAACACGAGCTATTCCACTCAGAGCCCCCCACCGGAATCGATCCGGTGACCTCGTTCTTACCAAGAACGCGCTCTACCACTGAGCTAGGGGGGCAACGAGTAAAAACTCTACCAGCATTTTTGGGCGCTGTGAAATCAGGCGGCACTTTTGTGGCAGAGAGCACAAATCTTCACCATTTTTGTCCGGATACCTCGAAAAATCGTCTAAATTCAGAGACGTAAGTCACCAACATTACCGTTGGGGCAATTGCTCATAACTCGTGGGTGGCCTGCTCTTTAACGAATCGACGGGTAACGGCCCAAGTGACCGTCAGGCGACACCCACTTCCATTTCGTTGCGGCAGGCCTGTAGCGCACACTCAGCTGCCACTGGGACCCAGTGTGCGGGGCCGTCGGCACTGCGGAGCATGGCGGCCTCTTGATGCTGACTTGGCGCCCTCGCGGCGCCTCCCGCCTCCTGCGGCATTAACAAAATAAGCCTCGGTCGGATCTTCCGTGCAGAAGATCCAACCGAGGCTTACCTCAAATTAATGTTTAGTAGTCGCGACGACGCGGTCCACCAGTGGTGCGTGGCTTACGCGCGCCACCGAACCGGTTCTCGCCACCGCCCTGGCCGCCCTGGCCGCCACGGTAGCCACCGCCGCCGCCTTGACCACCACGTTCGCCGCCGCGTTCGCCACCGTAACCGCCGCGGCCGCCTTCTGAGGAGCCACCTTCGGTACGACGATCGTTGCCGCCACGGTATCCGCCGCCGCCACCTTCACGGCCGCCACGGTAGCCGCCACCGCCGCCGCCCTGACCGCGGTATCCGCCGCCGCCTTCGCGACCACCACGGTAACCGCCACCGCCGCCGCCTTCACGGTCGGACTTCGGGCTACGGCCGTTATCAAGCTCGAGGTGGATCAGTTCGCCACCAATGCGGGTGCGAGAAAGCGACTTGAGCTGCTCGCCGGAAAGATCTGCTGGCAGTTCTACCAGAGTGTGATCGGCACGGATGTCGATGCCACCGATCTGGGCGGAGGTCAGACCACCCTCGTTGGCAAGTGCACCAACGATGGAACCTGGCATGACGCGCTGGCGACGACCTACCGCGATGCGGTAGGTAGCGTTGCCTTCGGTCAGTGCACGGGACGGGCCACGGGAGTTGAATCCATCGCGTCCACCGCTGGACATGCGAGCCTGCTTGGCCGGCGGGGTCGGCAATTCCTGCATCAGCAGTGGGCGGCCGCCCTGTGCCATGTGCGCAAGAGCCGCAGCGATCTCGACCTCGTCGATGTCTTCGTGTTCTGCGGAGAACTTCTCAACCAGGTTGCGGAAGACCGTCAGGTCCTGCGAGGAGATGGTCTCGCCGATCTTGTCTGCGAACTTGGCAAGGCGCTTGTCGTTGACTGCGTCAACGCTTGGCAGGTGCATCAGTTCAACGGACTGGCGGGTTGCCTTTTCGATGGCACGCAGCAAGTACTTTTCGCGCGGGGTCATGAACAGGATCGCGTCACCGGTACGCCCTGCACGACCGGTACGGCCAATGCGGTGCACGTAGGACTCGGTGTCGTGCGGGATGTCGAAGTTCACGACGTGGGAGATGCGCTCAACGTCAAGGCCGCGAGCTGCAACGTCTGTTGCAACAAGGATGTCGATCTTGCCATCGCGAAGGTTCTCAATGGTGCGCTCGCGCTGCTGCTGCGGGATATCACCGTTGATGGCTGCGGCGGTGAAGCCACGAGCCTTGAGCTTGTCGGCAAGGTCCTCGGTGGCCATCTTGGTGCGCACGAAGGCAATAACACCGTCGAAGGACTCCGATTCCAGGATACGAGTCATGGCATCGAGCTTGTGAGCTCCCATGACCTGTACGTAGCGCTGGCGGATGTTGGTACCGGTCGAGGTGTTCGACTTGACCGAGATTTCCTTCGGGTTGCGAAGGTACTGCTTGGAGATGCGGCGGATCGAGGAAGGCATGGTGGCCGAGAACAGCACAACCTGCTTGTCTTCCGGGGTAGCTTCGAGGATCTTGTCGACCTCTTCAGCGAAGCCCATGCGCAGCATTTCGTCGGCCTCATCAAGAACCACGTACTGCAGGTCCGAAAGGTCAAGTGAACCCTTGTTGATGTGGTCGATCACGCGACCCGGGGTACCGACGACTACCTGAGCGCCACGGCGCAGGCCGTTGAGCTGCGGGCCGTAGGCGGAGCCACCGTACACGGGAAGGACGGTGAAGTCGCCCATGTGCTTGGCGTAGGAGGTGAAGGCCTCGGCGACCTGGAGCGCAAGCTCACGAGTCGGGGCAAGAACCAGCACCTGGGTCTTGCGGGCGGTGCCGTGCAGGTCGGCAAGTTCTGCCATCTTGGACAGGGCAGGCAGAGCAAAGGCAGCGGTCTTACCGGTACCGGTCTGGGCAACGCCGACAACGTCGTTGCCTTCGAGCAGCAGCGGGATGGTAGCGGCCTGGATCGGCGATGGCTTTTCGTAACCAAGATCGGAGACGGCGGCAAGAACGCGGCCGTCAAGACCCAAATCGCTGAAAAGAACAGTGTTCTCTTCGGTCTTGGTTGTTTCGGCGGTGTTCTGGTTTTCGGGCATGTCAGAAGACAAAGAGAATTTCCTCATTCATAGGGGCGGATACACCCCGTTTCAACGAGGCCCCGCAGCACAATCGGACTCAATCACTTTGGTCCGGCGACTCCCCTATGACAGAAACATCCCGCAAAGCTTGGCGGGCTCACACACGACGAGCTCCTGCCTCAAAAATTGGGCAGAATGCGAGGGAAGCCGGATACAGTGAACACCTAAGCTTATCGCCCGTTGGTGTTTATGGGTGTCTTTTTCCCGGTGAGCTTGGGCACAGGGCTGTGCACACCAGCGTGTACCGGACGCCTGCGACCCCCAAGAACTGGGCTTTCACTAGGCGTACAGGAAACCTAATTGACCTAGTTTCCGGGTAATTTTCTCAGGTAGCAGGGATCCTGAAAGTTGCTCTTCAGCTAAGAGTGCACTGGCTTGCTCGGGCGTGGGCCCGGTAAAGACTTGCCGGATACTCACGGTGTGCGTTGGTCGCGAAATAACCCGGATTTCGTCCCCGGCACTGATCTTGCCCACCCGGATAACCTTCAAATAACAGCCGATATCTCCGCGTTCAGTAAACCGGCTCACCCATTCGGAGTCATCCATGTGCCTAGCAAATGTTGAACAGGGAACCCGCGGCAGGGTCACTTCTACCTCTACGTGTTTGCCAATGCGCCAGCGCTCCCCCACGATGGCATCGCTTGTAGTGATTCCTTTGACACGTAAATTTTCACCAAAGAATCCTGCCGGGATTTCGTGGCCCAGCTCCGTACTCCAACGCGCAGCTTCCTCGCTTGAATACGCGTAGATAGCTTGGTCAAATCCGCCGTGGTGAATCCGGTCCGCTTGTAAATCGGCAAATAAGCCTATCTTGCTGACCTTGACCGGACCGGTGACCGGCCGTTTATCGATGGCGGTGACGCCATTGCTGCGGTCCGGCTTCAGCGCATGAACCACACAAACGTGCTCAATGACACCCGTATTGCCAAAAACCCCCAGTGCCGATTCGCTAGTGCTGGTCAATTGGGTGTCTTCGTGCTTAGCCATGGAAGTATCCTAGTCAGTTGCGTCTTGGCTGCCGTAATCGCTAAGCCAGTGACAAAAAGAGTTTTTCTAATTTTTCGCGATCCAGCTGGCCCGATGCCTCGCCGTTGGCCTCGGCACGCATGCACGACTGCAATCCGATGGCGATGATACTGAACCCTGCCCGGTCCATGGCCTTGGAAGCAGCGGAAAGTTGGGTAATGACTTCGGCGCAGTCTTGGCCGTCCTCGATCATGCGGATGACCGCACCGAGTTGCCCTTGGGCACGCTTGAGCCGATTGATAACAGGTTTAAGTTCGACTGGGTCCAATTCCATAACTAGAGAATATGCCCCCGGGGGTACCTCCGGCCAACCCCCTTGGGTGTTGCGAGGTCTTTTCTCTTCATTTGCAGCAGTGCACCACTAATTAGGCAAGAAATCCGTGTGCGACCTCTGCTAAGTACACATTTTCGGGTATTCTCCGGAACATGAACTTGTTAGAAAACGATGCCTTTGCCACGTGGTTGGCAAACCAAGGCGACATGCTCTGGACCTATGCGGTGTTGCCCATCGTGGCGATAGTGGGCATCTACTTCACTGTACGTACGGGTGCAGTGCAGCTCCGGATGATCCCGGCAATGTTCAAAACACTCACCGATAAGGCACTGCTCAACGAGGCAGGTGAAAAGAAATCTATCTCCGCATTCCAGGCTTTTACCATCTCCGCGGCCTCACGCGTGGGTGTGGGAAATATCGCAGGGGTCGCCACAGCAATTGCGTTGGGTGGACCCGGTGCCGTGTTCTGGATGTGGACCATGGCGTTCATCGGTGGCGCTTCAAGCTTTGTTGAGTCGACCCTGGGTCAGTTATACAAGGTCCGGGCCAAAGACGGTTACCGCGGTGGGCCCGCGTACTACATGCAAAAAGGACTTAACGCTCGCTGGATGGGAATTGCCTTCTCGGTCATCCTGATTGTGTGCTTCCCCTTTGCTTTCAGCTCCCTGCAGGCAAACACCATCAGCGCAACGGTTGCTGGGGCTTTTGGCACCGAGGGCGAATCCAACTCTGGCCTGCTCTTGGGTGTTGGCATTGTTTTGGCGTTACTCACCGGGGCCGTGGTCTTTGGTGGCGTGCGACGCATTGCCAAGGTCACCGAGTCGTTGGTTCCTTCCATGGCGGTGCTTTACCTTTTGTTGGGTATTGCCGTTGTCATTTCCAATATTGATCAGGTTCCGGTGGTGTTCGGAAAAATCTACGGTGAGGCCTTCAATTTCTCTTCGGTCATTGGTGGTGGGCTCGGCACCGTGATCATGATCGGTGTGAAGCGTGGCATGTTCTCCAATGAGGCAGGACTCGGTTCGGCACCCAATGCTGGCGCAACGGCAGCCGTCACACACCCGGTCAAACAAGGTTTGGTCCAAACCCTGGGCGTGTATTTCGATACGTTCCTGATCTGTTCTATTACCGCATTCATCATCTTGGTATCGATTGAAAACCCTGTCGGGGCCGGCCTTGGCATCGAACTAACACAGCGAGCCCTGAGCGATTCGTTGGGATCCTGGACCGCAGTACTACTGACCATCATTATTTTCTTGCTTGCGTTCTCCTCAATCATCGGAAACTACTACTACGGTGAATCGAATATTGGTTTTATTACCAATAATCCGCAGGTCATGATGGGTTATCGCGTGCTAGTCACTTTGGCGGTGCTTGGTGGGGCGATGGCTACCGCCGATGTTGTCTGGAATCTTGCCGATATGGTCATGGGCATCATGGCGTTGATTAACTTGATTGCCATTGCTTTGCTCTCACCCGTTGCATTCAAGATGCTTAAGAACTATTCAGCGCAGCTCAAACAAGGCCTGAACCCCACGTTCACCGATTCGCAGCTGCCCGAACTAAAAAATATTGAGTGCTGGACCGAGGACGATGTTCTTGACCACCGAGCAGTTCAGGTCAAGGTAAAGAAATAGGCCGTGCTCTCTAATAGGTCTCGGGATTCTGAGAAATCACAACATAGCAACACGGTACGTTTGCCGGTACCGCAATCCCTGCTGGTAGGGCGTTGGTGGTGGGCGGTTACCGCCCTTGCGGCCTTCGGTTTTGCCGCTAGTTTCTTTGCTAACTCGACCAAGCGTCCGGCCGCTGAGGCACCGGGTCTAGTGGGTGCCGGGATCGCCTTGGTTGGCTTCGGCCTGCTAGTCAGCTACGCGGTAGTTCAGCTGTGGCGTGGCAAGCTTTCCGGCAGATTGTCGCTTTCTTGGTGCGGGCTGATCATTGGGTTGCCGTTGCTCACCAGGGGCTTCCGCTTTGGGTTCTTTGCTGCGCTGATTCTGATAGGCGTTGCCCTGTTATGGACACCGGGCAGCATTAAGTACTTTGCACCGCAGTCGAAGGCCGCCCGTGAGGTGCGTAGGGCCGAACGATTGGCACGCAAGAACGGCAGATAGCTTCTCTCCGGGAACCGCTCGTGCTCTTTGAGGGCAGATACCTCCAGATATAACGCTGGAGCGCTTGGCTATACCTTCACGGTTTAGTCAAGCGCTCCTACGTTTTTAAGGTCCTCCTGCCGTCCAAATTCTCGTGGGCTCGGCTATGCTCATCAAATCTTCATGCCTTCCACGCTTCGGTCCAGATTCTTCTTCGGTACAGAATGGAATCGTATGTTTAGGCCGGCTCGAACTATTTCGTTTTCAACGTTCGTCATCGGCACACTGGTGCTCATCGCTGCCGCGGCTACGGTTTTTCTCTTAGCGCTCTTCAAGCCTTGGGCCCATTGTGCACAAGAAGAGTCGGCAATGGGGTGCCCCGCAACGCCACTTGAATCTGGTCTCTTGCTTCTGGGGCTGTTCCTTGGCGTTGCGGGGATTGTGCTCTTGTGGCTGGCTCCACGTATCTGGGCCAAATATTTTGCAGCTCAGACCGACACGTCATCCTAAACTTTGTAAGCCACCCACCTGCTAGCGCGGTGACTGTCCCCGCGGTAAGGCTTAGAGCTTCGCAAACGCCTGCTCGAGATCGGCAATGAGATCTTCGGGATCTTCGATACCCACCGAAAGGCGCAAAAGGTTCACCGGTACGGCAAGTTCGGTACCCTTCACAGAGGCGTGGGTCATTTCCGACGGATAGTTCATCAGCGATTCAATGCCGCCCAGGGATTCGGCAAGCGTGAAGATGCGGGTGGCTTCGGCAACCGTTCGAGCCGCTGCTTCTCCCCCGGTGAATTGCACCGAGACCATGCCACCAAAATCGCGCATCTGCGCCTTGGCAAGCTCGTGGCCCGGGTGATCTTCAAGCCCCGGGTAGTGTACCGCCTCAACTTCGGGGCGGGCCTGCAGCCAACGAGCAACCTCCATCGCGTTGGCCGAATGTGCCTTCATGCGCACCCCCAACGTCTTGAGCCCACGGGTGGTCAAAAATGCATCCATGGGTCCGGAGACCGCACCAACGGCAAATTGGATGAAACCGATCTTTTCCGCAAGTTCGGCGTCCTTGACGATAATTGCGCCACCTACCACGTCGGAGTGCCCGCCGATGTACTTGGTGGTTGAATGCACCACCACATCGGCACCCAGATCCAGTGGCTGCTGCAGATACGGCGAGGCGAACGTGTTATCGACAACCAACAGGGCTCCGGCCTCATGGGCGATCTGCGCAACGGCGCGGATATCGGTCACCCGCATCATGGGGTTAGACGGGGTTTCAACCCACACCAGACGGGTGTTGTTGGCCTTGATGGCTTCGGCGAGCGCCGTGTGGTCTTCCATGTCCACTGCAGTGTTTCCGATTCCCCAGCTGCCCAAGACGCGGGAGATCAGTCGGTAGGTTCCTCCGTAGGCGTCGTTACCTAGAACGATGTGATCCCCGGGTGCGGTGAGCGCTCGGATCAGTGAGTCTTCCGCGGCGAGGCCCGAGGAGAAGGAGTAGGCGTGGGTGCCGTTTTCTAGGGCTGCTAGTTGTTCTTGGAGTGCGTCGCGGGTGGGGTTTCCACCGCGTCCGTATTCGTAGCCGGCGCGTAGGTTTCCGATTCCATCTTGGGCGTAGGTTGAGGAGAAGTGTAGGGGTGGGACGACGGCGCCGGTGCGTGGTTCGAATCCTTGGCCTGCGTGTACTGCGCGGGTGTTGAAGCCTTGGGTGTTTTGGGTGTTCTCGCTCATGGTGTGGGAGTCCTTTACTGACTAACGCTGTGAGGTTCTGCGTTGAGGTGGTTAGTTGGTGAGGTAGGCCAGCAGGTCGTGGCGGGTGATCACGCCTATTGCTTCACCGTCTTGGGTTACCAGCAGTGCATCGTTACCTGCAAGGCGGGTACGGGCCGTGTCGATGGATTCGTGGATACCGATTTTGGGTAGGTCTGTGGTGGCCAATGGACCCACCGGATCGGTGAGGGAGATTTCTTTACGGAAGAGTTTATCGGTCAGCGTGCGTTCGTCGATATACCCGCGAACTTCACCTAGGCGTACCGGCGGTTGGGTGCTGAGAACCGGTAGTGCGGAGACCGCGTAGTAGTTCATGGTGGCGATTGCATCACGGACCGTCTCGTTTTGTAGCGTGTGGATCAGTGCCGGTAGTTCGGTAGTCTTGGTGCCCAGGAGTTTGGCGACAGTATCTGAGTCATCGGTACCCAAGAAGCCGTAGGAGCGCATCCAGGAGTCGTTGAAGATCTTGCCCAGGTATCCGCGTCCCCCATCCGGGGCGATGACAACTACCAGGGCATCTTCGGGTAGGTCCTTGGCCACGCGTAGGGCCGCGACTACTGCCATCCCGGAAGATCCACCCACCAGTAGGCCTTCTTCCTTGGCTAGGCGTCGGGTCATGGCGAAGGCTTCGGCATCGCGTACCGGAAGCACCTCATCGGGAACCGTCGGATCGTAGTTTCCCGGCCACATGTCCTCGCCAACTCCCTCAACGAAGTAGGGACGTCCATTACCCCCGGAGTAGACCGAGCCATCGGGGTCCGCGGCAATGACACGTACGGCCCCGCCGGTGCGGTCTGCCGAAACTTCTTTGAGATAGCGTCCGGTGCCGGTGATGGTTCCACCGGTTCCGGCGGCAATGACCACATGGGTGAGGTTCCCATCGGTATCGTTCCAGATTTCTGGTCCGGTGCTCTCATAGTGGCTTTGCGGGGCTGCGGGGTTTGAGAATTGGTCTGGTTTGTAGGCTCCGGGAATTTCGCGTACCAGCTTATCCGAGACACCGTAGTAGGACTGGGGTGAATCCGGTGCCACAGCGGTGGGAGTGACTACTACTTGGGCCCCGTAGGCGCGCAGCACATCACGCTTTTCTTCGCCAACCTTGTCCGGGGTGACGAATATAGTTTTGTAGCCCTTGAGTTGGCCAACCATAGCTAGTCCTACCCCGGTATTACCGCTGGTGGGTTCCACGATGGTTCCCCCGGGTAAGAGCTGTCCACTGGATTCTGCGTTTTCAACCATTTTCAGGGCAATGCGGTCTTTAATTGACCCGCCGGGGTTGAGGTATTCGAGTTTTAGTAGCACCGTTGCCTTGATTCCGGCCGTCACGGAGTTGAGCCGAACCAGTGGGGTGTTACCAATCAAATCAAGGACTGTATGTGCGTACTTCATGGCCGAAACTCTACCGCCGGAGATATCGAATGATGCCGTGGTTTGTAGTGAATCTTCATGAAGAGTCATGAGGAGTCTTAGGTGAGCGCCGTAGCGATCGGTTTACTGTATGGGCTAGATGGGAAGATGGAACTATGCTCCTCGAACCGGCCCACAGGCTCCCGCCAAGCGACGCCCACTTGGTGTGGGAGCCGGGTGGACCCTATGCGTTGCGCTCAACCCTGGGGATCTTGCAGCGTGGACCTCAAGATCCGAGCACCACGGTGGGGAACGCGCAGGCGTGGTTATGTTTTGTTACCAGTAGCGGTCCGGTGACCGTGCGAGTCTCACGTGGTGGTGGGATCAGTTCACCGGTGCTCCTTGAAGCGTGGGGGCCCGGGGCTCATGCTGCCGTGGAGCATGGGTTGGAGCTTCTGGGCGCCACCGATCTGTGGGATGAGTTTGATGCGCCCACGTTTAGGGAAAGCCTTCCCCCATTTGTTGCCCAAACGCGTCGGGCACATCCCGGGTTACGGTTTCCTACCACCGGGCGCATGTTTGATGCCTTGCTACCGGCAATCCTTGAACAAAAGGTCACCGTCATAGAGGCGCACTTCGCCTACCGATATTTGACTTTACTCGTGGGCGAAATTCCGCCGGGTCCCGCTCCCGAAGGCATGCGGCTCCCGCCATCTCCGGAGTCCATCAGGTCGCTTCAGCCATGGCAGTGGCACGAGGCGCGTGTTGATGCCAAACGAGCCGCAACTGCTGTGCGGGCCGCGGTGCTTGCGCAAAGTCTTGAACGGTGGGGAGGGGTACCGTTAGGCGCACGCCGTGCTGGTGTGCCGGGGGAAGGTTCGCTTGAGGCCGCGCTTGGTTCTATCCCGGGTATTGGGCCTTGGAGCATTGCCGAGGTCTTACAACGTACCCATGGTTCACCGGATCATATTTCGGTCGGAGATTACCATTTGGCTGCTTTTGTTGGTCAGGTACTCACCGGACGACGGGTCAACGATGAGGCAATGCTAGAGCTGTTAGCTCCCTATAACGGGCATAGGCAACGCGTGGTTCGTTTGCTCGGTGCCTCGGGCGTGCGAAAGCAGGCCTTTGGTCCCCGACTGGCGCCGATGGATCATCGTCGCCGCTAAAGACCGCTGAAAAGCTCTTGTATTACTGGGCTTGTGCTTCTTGCTCGGCAATCTGCGCGTGCACTTGTTCCATATCGATCCCCTTAACGGCGACCACAAGGTCATCGAGTTGCGAGGCATTAAGCGCGCCTGGCTGTGAGAAGACCAAGACCTTGTCACGGAATGCCATCAAGGTAGGAATCGAGGTGATGTTTGCTGCGCGAGCCAAGCCCTGCTCCGCTTCGGTATCTACCTTGGCGAATTTGACCTCGGGGAACTTTTCGGACATTTGCTCGTAAACCGGCGCAAATTGGCGGCATGGTCCGCACCATTCGGCCCAGAAGTCAACGAAGACAATGTCATTTTCTTCAAGTGTCTCGGTGAACTCAGCTTCGGTGATATTGATAGTAGCCATACCTCAACGGTACCGCGAAGAGTCTTTGAAGCCCCACTTTTGAGCTCCCAGAAGCAACCGGGTCTTTGGCTAACGCAGCGTTTATCCACAGTCCCGCGCTCGCTGACCCACTATCGGTCAAACGAACCTATCCTCGAATGACAGCGTTTTGGAGAGGGTTTGAAGCGAAAGGAGCCAGCCATGTCACGTTGTACTTTGTTACTGATTACCACCGGTGAATCCGGCCGAAAAGCCATGTCGGAAGGAATGCTTTTGGCCGAGCGGTATGTAGACGGTTTACCCGTCGATCTGGCTATTACCGATTCCGTTCCATTTGCCGTTGCTCCGGCACAACGGATTCAACAGCGCATTTCTTATCCAATACAGTTGGATGATGCTTCGGAGGCCGCTACCGCCGTTGGACCGCTGCAGGCCATCTGGGATGGCAAGAAATGGTTGACCCCAGGATTCTGTCCGCCCAAACCTTTGGATGACAACGGAGCCACCTCATGGCAGTGGGCACACTACAATGCGGTGTTGCAGGCACCAGAAGATGCTTTGATGTTGCTCTGGGATATTTTTGTGGTTCCTATGAATCAGCACATGGCAGCCTGAGGAAAAATACCTGGTCAAAACTTTCCGCAGTCAGTTCTCGGTTAGTTGAGTGGGTCACTAACGTGGCTCTGGCTGCGGGATCTCCTACTTGGCTTGCCAGCACCTCAGACTAGCTGGGATGCCGGGTTCGCGCAGAAAATGAAAGAAGCTCGCTTTCAAATCTTTCGATTTGGAAGCGAGCTTCTTTAGTTCGGTGGCAGATACTGGATTCGAACCAGTGAAGGCGATGCCAGCTGATTTACAGTCAGCTCCCTTTGGCCACTCGGGTAATCTGCCGAACTGTTCCCTTGGGAACGAGTAGAAACTCTACCCGACTTTTTTCAAAAGATACAATCGAATCGTACGTGAGCTGCCCCACACCCTACTTTCGGGGCATTTGCGCACCCCCGGTAGGCTTGTAGGTAAAGCCAATCACTACTCAAGGAGGCTCCATATGGCGAGCGATTCAACCTTTGATGTTGTCAGCAAGGTAGACAGCCAAGAAGTGTCCAACGCACTGAACCAGGCCCAGAAGGAAATCGTACAGCGCTACGACTTTAAGGGTGTCGGCGCAGAAATCGACTTCAGCGGCGAAAAGATTCTCATGAAGGCGAACTCCGAGGAACGCGTTAAGGCAGTTCTGGATATCTTCCAGTCCAAGCTGGTTCGTCGCAACATTTCCCTCAAGTCTCTGGACGCAGGCGAGCCATTCGCTTCGGGCAAGGAATTCCGTATCGAGGCCGAGATCGTCGAGGGCATTGCCCAGGATATTGCTAAGAAGATCAACAAGCTCATTCGCGATGAGGGACCCAAGGGCGTTAAGTCCACCATCCAGGGCGATGAATTGCGTGTCTCTTCAAAGTCACGCGATGATCTGCAGTCCACCATGGCACTGCTGCGCGCCTTTGAAGATGCAGACCTACAGTTTGTGAACTTCCGCTAAATAAGGATTATCAAAACGCACCGAGAGCCGGCACCCATGCAATGTGGTTGCCGGCTCTCTTGCGCTGCTCCCCGGTAGCTCGCTGACCCGCGGCGGTGGACCCGTCACCATGGCACTCCGCGACTACGTAAATAGCCCTTGCCCCAGGTACTGCCCTGCTCTGATTCCAGGTGGCACGGCAAAGAGGCCCGAACCAGTGTGTTTGAGATATTCCGATAGCGCGTCGTTCTTGGCCAGGTTGTTTTGCATTGGAATAAAATGGGTCCGCGGATCCACTACGAAGGCTATAAAAAAGAGCCCGGCGTCTAATCTCCCCAAGCCATCGGACCCATCGGTGTAGTTAAACCCCCGACGCAGCATCCGAACCCCGGCATTGGTATCCGGGTGCGCAAGTCGAACATGGGAATCCATGGGCATAATCGGGCCGCTCCTGCCTTCCATAGCAAAATCGGGCTCACTGAATTCCGTACCACCGGAAAGTGGTGCGCCCTGTGCCTTGGTGCGTCCAAAGATATTCTCTTGCTCGCGCAGTGAGGATCGATCCCAGGTTTCAATGTGCATCCGAATGCGCCGCGCTACAAGGTAACTACCAGCATTCATCCACGCCTCGTTACCTGTCTTGCCGCTGACCCAGACATGTTCATCGAGCGCCTTTTGCTCTTCCGCCTTGAGGTTCGCGGTGCCATCTTTGAACCCAAAGAGATTCCGTGGTGTCTTTTGCGCGGTGCTAGTCGAGGAGGTGCGCCCAAACCCAATCTGCGACCAGCGCACGGTAGCCGTCCCAAAGGCTATGCGCGCCAGATTCCGTACGGCATGCACCGCAACCTGCGGATCATCGGCGCATGCCTGCACCACAAGGTCTCCCCCACTGCGAGCGTCCTCCAAAGCATCCCCGGGAAAATGAGGCAACTGCACTAATGCTTCGGGAATCTTGTCCGAGAGCCCGAAGCGAGGCTGGGAGTTGGTAAGGAAAAAAGAGCGACCAAAACCAACCGTCACACTCAAATGACTTGCGCTCAAATCCAGTGCTTCACCGGTGTCCTCGGGCGGTGCATCATAGCTACCCCCGGTCGCCCCAAATTCCCCAACATCGGCACCACGCATCATGTGCTCGATTGCATCGGTCCAGTCTTTGAGCAGCGCGATGACCTCGGCGCGGTCTTGGGTGATGATGTCGAAGGCGGCCATGTGCATACGATCTTGAGCCTCGGTGGCGATCCCCGCTTGGTGTTCTCCATAGAATTCAACAACATCGCTTACCGGGACGGCTGCGGCTTGGGAACCCGAAAGGATTCCCTGCCCCAGGGCCCCGGCAGCCACCCCTAGCCCACCGGCACCGAGCGCACCGAGCATGGCACGCCGACTGAACCCTCGTTGTGAAGTTGAAGAGGGGTCCTTATCGGCGGTTGGGGGTTGGCTCATAGTTCTACTTCACCACTGCTGCGGTGAGTTTGGACAGTGGTTCGGCCAGTGCGTCAACAGCTGTGCTCAATTCCTTGACCTGTACCTCGGTTAGATCGTTGTAGAAGGTGAACCCGTCCCCTACCTTGTGTGTGTCCAAGATTTTCTGCAAGGCACTGAATTTGGCATCCAACGCGGCATCCAGTTCGGCGTCGGCGTCACCAAGTAGTGGCTTGAGGTCTTCGTAGGCAATGCGCGCGCCATCAACATTGGCCTGGAAATCCCAAAGGTCAGTGTGCGACCAGATCTCTTCCTCGCCGGTAACCTTTCCGGTTGCCACCTCATCGAGCAGTTCCTTAGCCCCATTGGCCAATTTATCCGGGGTAAAGGTCAAGGTAAGTACGCGAGCTTGTAATTCTTCGGTGTCAGCAACCATCTTCTGAGCCAACGCGGCACGCTGGGGTGCGGTCATTGACGTGTAGCCGCTGGCAGGTGGCCACAGGTCTTTTTCCGCTCGGTGCCAGCCTGTCCACTCTTGATCCGCTTCAAGATCGGCCTCGCGTGCATCCAGGATTGGATCGAGGTCTCCGAATGATTCGGCAACGGGTTCGATGCGTTCCCAGTGCATGCGAACCTGCGGGTAGAGCGCACGGGCCGTGGCTTCATCGCCCTGTTCAAACGCCGTAGCGAATTCCTTGGTCCCGGCCAGTAGCTGCTCGGCCTGATCTTTCACATAGGCCGCATACAAGGTGACTGCCTGCTTCTGCAGTTCGGCCCGGTCTGCACTTACGGTTTGTCCTTCGGGCGCGGCACTGAGTTCGAAGCCGGCACGAATCCCCTCCCCGACCATTCCGGGTTTGCAGGCGGTGATGTATTTACCTTCCGGTGCCATGACAACGAGATCTCGAGTGAGACCCGGGCCAATGTTTTCCACTTCGCCAACAATCCGTAGCCCGTCTTCGGCAAGCAGGTAGAACTCGGTGACCTGTGTTCCATCATTTTTGACTTCAAATTTCACGGTTCCACCAGGTGCCGTTGCCGCCGAAAGCGCGCAGGCGTCAGCGGTGCTGTTGACCTTGATTGAATCATCCGCTGAACTATCAGGTGCGTTGGTAGTACAACCGCTGAGGGCCAGCACCGCCACCGAGAAGGCGGCGCTCAGGTACAAGGGGCGAAGTTGTTTCATTGGCGGTTTCCTTGACATTTGGGGTTAGTGAGCAGGGCTCGTAAGGGGTGTTGTAGCTGTTGCCTTGTGAGGGCTCTTGATACGCATCATGAAGATAAACATCACCGGAACCACGTACGCGGTCCAAATAATTGCCTCTAGCCAGGTGGTGGCCGGAGAGAAATTGAATACACCCTTGAGCAGAGTTCCGAGGAATCCCCCGGGCGCAATCACGTGTGATACGTCGAAGGCAAGATTGTGTAAACCGGGCAGGAATCCGGCCTCTTGCAGATCGTGGACGCCATAGGCAAGCACCCCGGCCGCAACAACGATCAGTGCTGCTCCGGTCCACGTGAAGAACTTTGAAAGATTGATTTTCACTACGCCACGCTTAAGCAAGACCCCGAGCCCAATGGCGACGAGGATACCTAAGGTTGCGCCAAATAGTGGCTGCCAGGTACCGCCAGTGGCACGCGTTGCCGCCCAAAGAAACATCGCAGTTTCAAGTCCTTCGCGCCCCACCGCAAGCGCACCAACCAGTACCAAGCCGATGGCGGAGCCTTCGGCAACTTTGTCGACCTTGCCGCGTAAATCCGCGGCAAGGTGTTTCGAGGCGTTTGCCATCCAAAAGACCATCCAGGTCACAAACCCCACGGCAATGATTGACAGGCCGCCTCCAATGGCTTCCTGTGCCTCAAAAGTTAGACCACGCGGGCCAAAGGTCAGCAAGGCACCGAATGCCAGTGACACGGCGACAGCGATTCCGACACCCACAAAAATGCGCGGTACCAGCTGGGATCGACCAGTTTTTTGTAGGTAGGCAAGCAACAGCACAACAACGAGCACTGCCTCCAGCCCTTCGCGTAGGCCGATCAGAAAGTTCGCTGTCATAGATTTCCTTCGCCGTTCATCGTCAACCGATCGGGTTCGCCCGTGCGAGGGGAGTCTTCGGCGGTTAGGCGTGACTTATGCCAATAGGTGATGTACCTGTTGCCTATTGAGATTACGCCCTACTGTTATTCGGCAGCAAACTGAGAGCCAAGACACTGCCCGAACCGTTCTTCGCAGATTAGCTACCGATCAGATCCTCCCACTTCACATGTATATGGGAGAAGAACTGGTTTCGCGATAGGTCGAACCTCAGCAAAGCTGGAGGTGACTTGGCAAAAGAAAGCCGCCGCTGCTTCGAGAATTCTCTCGAAGCAGCGGCGGCTTTCAGATGTGTCTTGGCTGGGTTCGCACTAGCTGCCGAGGGAGCGTCCGGCCATTTTTTCTAGGCGTGCCACACGATCATCCATGGGCGGGTGGGTAGCAAAGAGCTTCTTGGCGCCGCCAAGGAAAGGATTGGCAATCATCAGGTGGGACGCATTGACCAAGCGCTGATCATCACTTGGTAGCGGGGCACGTTGCACCCCTCTCTCAAGCTTGCGTAATGCCGAGGCAAGAGCCAACGGATCGTTGGTGAGTTTGGCGCCGTCTTCGTCGGCATCGTATTCACGGGTACGGCTGATGGCCATCTGGATCACCATGGAGGCGAATGGTGCCAGCAACGACATGGCGATCATCGCGATCGGGTTAGCGTTGCGCCGGTCCCCACCACCAAAGAAGAGCATGAATTGTGCCAGTGAGGTAATGACACCGGCTACCGCGGCGGCAACCGATGAGGTGAGAATGTCGCGGTTGTACACGTGCATGAGCTCATGGCCCAAGACGCCGCGTAGTTCACGCTCGTTGAGTAGCCCCAGTATCCCTTCGGTGCAGCACACTGCGGCATTTTGTGGGTTACGCCCGGTAGCAAAGGCATTGGGAGCAGCGGTCGGCGAAACATACAGGCGCGGCATGGGCTGCTGAGCGGTGATCGAAAGTTCACGCACAATTTTGTACATGGCAGGCTGCTCGGCCTCGGTGACCGGGTAAGCCTGCATGGAACGAATCGCCAGCTTGTCACTGTTCCAATATCCGTAAGCAGTGGTTGCCACGCCAATGAGCGCAAAGATCCAAATGAAGGAACTACTGCCAGTTCCCGAAGCCAACAGGGCGCCAATGGCCAGCAGCAGGGCGAACATGCCGCCAAGCAGTCCGGCGGTTTTTAGACCATTGTTGTGATTATGCACTGTGGTTTTCTCCTAGAAAAGCCGGTTGCAACATTTTTCGTCGCAGGTATTACCACTCTAAACAACGCCTGAAGTTCTTACGTTGTTCCCAAAATACCCAACGGCCAACAGTTTTTGTAGAAACACTTAGTTTTTCTGCATTACGGTTTTGGATGCCGAGAATCGTAACGCAGGAAACCGGGCTGGAACCGCATGAGCAACGCTGCAGCCAGTATGCAGGCAATGCCACCCAAAAGTAATGTTTTTCCTTCACCGATTCCTTGTGCCACCGAACCGGAGAGCATTTCTCCTAGGCGAGGGCCTCCTGCAACCACGACAATGAAGACACCTTGCAGCCGTCCGCGTAGATGATCAGGGGTTGCCGTTTGCAAGATGGTGGTGCGAAAGACCGAGGATATTGCATCGGCGACACCGGCAATCGCCATGCAGGCAGCGGCCGGCCAGATCCAGGCGCTTACATTTCCATCTGCGGGCATGGGGTTCCCGGCGGCAAGCATAACGACTACGCCGAATCCCGCAATGCTGGCCCCCCAAGCCGAAACACAAATAAACACCGCAACTCCCTGCCGATGAATGCGGCCCAGCGGTCCGGAGAATAATCCCGCGAGGAAAGCCCCCAGCGCCGTTGCGGCAAGTAGCAGACCCATGGTCATTTCTCCCCCACCAATCAGCACCGCACCGATCGCCGGAAGTAGCGCGCGTGGCGCCGCAAGCACCATGGCCGCCATATCAATCAGGAAGGTCATACGGACATTGGGTTGAGTACCTAGGAAGCGGAATCCTTCAATGACTGAGCGGAATCCGGCCGGGGCTGCCTTCTTATCGGCAGGTAGGGAAGGGAGCATGTAGACGGACCACACCGCGGCGGTGTAAGTAAGTACATCGATGCCATAGGTCCAGCCAAAACCAATCTGCGCCACCAGGATTCCACCCAATAGCGGACCAACCATTTGCGCGATGCCAAAGGTAACCATATTCAGCGAATTTGCAGCTGGCAGGAGCTTGAGTCCCACGATTGCCGGAATGATGGCACCACGCACCGGCTGATTGATGCCACCTGCTGCCGAGTGTATGGCCACCAATCCGTAAAGTACCCACACATTATTGACACCCATCCAGGCTTGGGCGGCAATGGCAGCCGTGGCACCCCAAAGTACCAATGCGGATATCAACGCCACCCTGCGACGGTCATGCGCATCGGCAATGGATCCGCCATACAGCCCGGTGAGGACCAGCGGCACCAGTGCAAAGGCGCCGAGCAGCCCCACCTGGAGACTGGAACCGGTGAGCGCGTAGACCTCAAGACTGACGGCCACCAAGGTCAATTGGGAACCCACCGCGGCAAGGGCATTGCCGATCCACAGGCGTTTGAACGCCGGACTCTGGCGCAAGGGTGTCAGGTCGGCAAGGAATTTGGCCACTTCAAGAGTCTAGTCATCGCGCGCCACGCCAACATCATCGACTATCTTGACAAGATCAAAATAAGGGGATGAAATGGAACACATGGATCATTCGACACAGATGCGCGATTTGGGACTCCGGGTCACCCGCGGCCGTCTCGCAGTGCTCGAGGTCCTTGACCAGCTCCCGCATTCCTCGGCCGAGACTGTTGTGGCAAAAGTCCACGAGGATTTGCCCGATGTTTCCATCCAGTCGGTCTACAACGTGCTTAATGATCTGACCGAGCAGGGAATCCTGCGCCGGTTCACTCCCCCACATTCGCCGGCTCTCTACGAGACCCGCGTGAATGACAACCACCACCATGCCATCTGCACCAGTTGCGGACGGATCGAGGATGTTGAATGCGCCGTGGGCCATGCCCCGTGTCTGACACCCTCCGATGACCACGGCATGGTCATACAGATTGCTGATGTCCTGTATCAGGGCATCTGTGAGGACTGCAGGAAGTCCGGCGCGGCCTAGCCGCATAACGGATCCACTGCAGAAGAGTTACCAAACCACAATGAAGGAGAGTCTCTTGAGCGAGAATTTCACAACCACTCAGTCCGGTGCTCCGGTTGCCAGCGATGCACACTCGCTGACCGCTGGTCCGGATGGCATCACCGCCCTGCACGACCGCTACCTGGTCGAAAAGCTTGCCTCGTTCAACCGCGAGCGTGTCCCGGAGCGCAACCCGCACGCCAAGGGCGGCGGCGCTTTCGGTGAATTCGTAGTCACCGAAGACGTCTCCAAGTACACCCGTGCAGCCGTCTTCCAGCCGGGCGCCACCTCCGAGACGCTGCTGCGTTTCTCCTCAGTTGCCGGCGAGCAGGGCTCCCCTGATACCTGGCGCGACGTGCGTGGCTTCGCACTTCGTTTCTACTCCACCGAGGGCAACTACGACATCGTCGGTAACAACACCCCGGTGTTCTTCATCCGCGATGGCATTAAGTTCCCTGACTTCATTCACTCGCAGAAGCGCATGGGCGATTCGGGCCTGCGCAATGGCGATATGCAGTGGGATTTCTGGACGCACTCCCCAGAATCCGCACACCAGGTCACCTACCTGATGGGCGATCGCGGTCTGCCGACCTCGTGGCGTGAAATGAACGGCTACGGCTCACACACCTACCAGTGGATCAACGCTGAAGGCGAGCGCTTCTGGGTTCAGTACCACTTCATGTCTCGCCAGGGCGTCCACAACATGGGTGCCGAGGAAGCTGAGAAGCTTGCCGGCTCGGACGCCGACTTCTACCGTCGCGACCTGTTCGACAACATTGCCGAAGGCAACTTCCCGACCTGGGACGTCAAGGTCCAGATCATGCCGTACGAAGAGGGCAAGACCTACCGCTTCAACCCGTTCGACATCACCAAGACCTGGTCGCACAAGGATTACCCGTTGATCCCGGTTGGCCACTTCACGCTGAACCGCAACCCGAAGAACTTCTTCGCCGAGATCGAGCAGGCTGCTTTCTCGCCGTCGAACATGGTTCCGGGCACTGACATCTCCCCGGATAAGATGCTGATGGCTCGCGTCTTCTCCTACCCGGATGCCCAGCGCAACCGCATCGGCACCAACTACAACCAGTTGCCGGTCAACCAGCCGCACGCATCGACGGTACGTACCTACATGCACGAAGGTGCCATGCAGTACCACTTCAACGATGCCGACGCACGCGTCTACACCCCGAACTCCTTCGGTGGCCCGGAAGCCGACGCAGCACGCGCCGGCGAAGGCAGCTGGGAGAACGACGGTGCACTGGTTCGCGCCGCACAGACCCTGCGCTCGGAAGACGATGACTTCGGTCAGGCCGGTACCTTGTACCGCGACGTCTTCACCGCCGAGTCCAAGGAACGCTTCCACGCGACCCTGCTGGGTCAGTGCCAGGGGATCACCATCGAGTCAATCCGCGAAGGTTTCTTCCAGTACTGGACCAACGTTGATGCGAATCTCGGTGCGATCCTGCGCGATGCATACAAGGCAAGCCTCTAAATAGGGTTTACGCCGCTGGTTTGCTGACTACCGTTCCACAAGGCTAGGTGGCCAGCAAACCAGCACGCATACGTAGCAAAGAGGGACCCCACTTATTTTCACGCTAGTGAAGTAGGTGGGGTCCCTCTTCTGCTATTTTTACCTTTAAGGCAGTTGCGTACCGGCACCGCCAGGTACCAACGCCTGCGTTATTCGATGATGAAGTCTTTCGAAATTGCAGGCCCACCAAATCCAGAGATCTTTACGTGTATCGTCGTTGGTTCGATCGCTTCGAGATCGGTCTTCTTCACGTCGAAAGTGAACTTTCCATTCCCCAACTGTAAGCAATTAAACACCGCCGGAGTGGTAAGTGAACCGTCGGAACTGCACCACGCTCGGCTGCTCACCGTCACATCAGATGAACCCGGTCCGGATCTTTTTTCAAATTCCGCACGCAGCAAATTAATGAACCCAAATGACGAAGTATCAATCGTGATGGTGCTTGAGGTATCGCCATGTTCGATATCGATCGGCGGAGTCGGCTCGGTGGTCGGATCCACAGTCGGATCAACAGTCGGCTCAGTCGGTTCCGTCGGATCAACAGTCGGCTCAGTCGGCTCAGTCGGATCAACAGTCGGCTCACAGTCGGCTCAGTCGGATCAACAGTCGGCTCAGTCGGTTCCACAGTCGGGTCCGTCGGCGTTACCGTAGGCACCGCCGAAGTCTCAGTACTTGGTGATGCCGGCGCACTAGAAGATTCTGATGGATTTACTGGAGAAGTTGGCTTGACGGTTTCCGAGGGTTGTCCCGAAACCGATGCTTCCGGCTTCTGAGCAGGATTCGAACCTACAGCTGGCGTTTCGGAGATTTGCGGTGCTTGCGATGGAACATGGTCATCCGTCGGGGCTGGTAGCGCTGGAATCCCAGAGTCCACGGGTTGTTGAGGTACCAATGAATTGATTCCCGCGGGAGGGATTTGAACTGGAGCTAGCCCCTTCGGAACTGTTGATACTCCAGAAGACTTTGAATCCTGAACGGTATCTGTGTCAGGCGGTAGCTCGGCTGTACCTAATGAGCTTGTTGCGGTGGGAGAACTCACTACAGCTTCGTCGAAAAATAGGGTGTCTTGATCTGTAATTCCCGGCATTGGTTGAGTACCAGGCACAGCAATTTCTTGTTTTGGTGCTACTAGGCCGTTGGTAATTTCTCCGTCGGCTTGTTTGGGCTTTGATTTATTTCCAAGTTCAGCGCCTCCGACCGCAGCAACTGCAACTACAGCAGCAAGCGCGAC
Source organism: Arthrobacter sp. MYb227 (assembly GCF_002975435.1). Taxonomy (GTDB): domain Bacteria; phylum Actinomycetota; class Actinomycetes; order Actinomycetales; family Micrococcaceae; genus Paeniglutamicibacter. Next base: position 546,213 of record NZ_PCPT01000001.1, read on the forward strand.
GCCCGTGACGGCAATGGCTAGAGCATTTGCACCGGCAAAAGCCCCAATTCCTCCAAATAGACTGCTACTGCCAACCCCCGCAAAGGTGGTTGTGGTTCCCGCCGTGGCACCTGTAGCAGGTGCGGTTCCAAGCGAAGTTCCGGTACCTGCATGCGTTGCCTTCCCCAGAGAAATACTCAGCGCTGCCCCAGAAGTAACGGCCGAAGGGATTCCTAAGGCTGTGATGCCGCCGAGGAATAGTGGGGCAATAATGCCACGCATCGAAGAACTTACGTCGTTGATCTGCAGAAGAATCGCAGTGCACTTATTGCAGTCGGCCAGATGCTCATCAACTTTTGCCTCGTTACGAGCGCTGAGTCCACCGCGAACATACGCCCCGAGCTGGCGTGAAAATGCTTGGCATTGATCCCCCGTTGAAACCTTTATGTGTCCTTGTAAGTATGCTTGGCGTAGGCCTTCACGAGCTCGGACGGCCAAAGCAGATACACCGTTGGGTGAAAGGCCCAGCATTGGTGCTACTTCAGCTGGTTTTAGCCCATCGATTTCCGTATACCAGAGCACTGCTTGCCAGCGTTCGGGAAGTGAGCGGAAGGCTTCCCCCACAACCCCGGATTCAAATTGATTCATCACGGGGTCGGCATGTTCGGTACCGCGTTCAAAGACACTGAAGTCGTCGGTCAATGTCTGGCGTTTTTCGTGATTGTTATAGGCGAAAGCTAGGCGAGAAACGGTGGTACACAGATAAGCCCTGAAAAATGCTTCGGGACCATTATCGGTTTGTAAGATAGAAAAGACTTTTTCAAAGCCCGTGGCCACTAGATCTTCGGCCTCGGCAGGACTATTTGAATGTCGGTACGCAACCCTGAGCGCTACATCGTAGTGCCGTGCATAGAGCATCTCTTGGGCATGCTGATCGCCCGCGCGTACCTGGCTAATTAGCTCGGAGTCGCTCGGTTCAAGGGATTCTGCACTGGGTTCCACAAGAATACTCATTTCACTGCAATGAAGGCACGTAATAGATGCCAGCATCCTTCAGATTATCGCATCGTGTGCAATCGCCCCGCTTGGCTTAAAAGATAAGAGCACCAGCTCAGCCTTTCATGACGCGAACTGAATGAATTAATTTCTCAAATATCCGCGTCATGATTTTGCCTTCGTGCACTCTCAATTGACATGAAGTTCTTCTCCCGTCCCAACCGCACCGCGCAAGACGCCTCGATGCTGCTTGAACAGTGGTGTGCCCTATCACAAGCCTCGGGGTGGATTCGAGAATCGGACTGGTTTTGCAATGCGGCGCGTTCGGTAGCTGTAACGTTGTGCGCTGGCGATGAACCGAGCGTGGTGATTCGTTCACTCGCTTCCCGAAGAGCCGTTCAAGGAGTCGGAATCTCCGAGTCACTGCGAGACATTCAGTCACTCTTTGGCGTGTATCCACATCCCAAGCGTGATGAATTGTTGGTTTCCTTTGCCGACGCTTGGGTAGAAGCCACGGATTTGTTCAGCCATCGGCTTACCTGTGCGGATGCAACAACTGGACTTTCAAACCGCCAACATTTTGAGCGCCGAGTCTACGAGCTACGGGAGAATCCAATGACACGAAACGAACCATATTTGCTGGCTCTCTTTAAACATCTGCATGTCGACCTCGATGACATGAGCACCTTCATGATGGCAGCAGAGATCGGTCAGGAAGTTGCTCAGTCGGTTCCCGAGGCTGTTGCCACCTACCGAGGAAACCGCTTGGCGTTGTTGCTGCCGCGCGAGATGGCGGTTCGAAGTCGACTAACGCAGCTAGGCCGCTCGCTCGAAGATGTACTTGAGGATTACAAGTTACCGCGAGATAGCCTACGAATTGATCTTGAACCGTTGCCACAGGATGCCAAGGAAATTCAACGGGTTCTGGGAAGCTTGTGGAGCTAAGCCATCAAACTAGTAGTCCCGCAAAGACTCCCCATGAATTAACTGATGCCCGTACATACTCGGTGAAGAGTGTGTACTGGCATCAGTTAAAAGCGGAAATCAACGCGCTTAGCCTCGGGAAATCTTTACCATTTCTTCGCGCTGAACTACCTTGATTCGTGCACGATCAATGGGGCCATTTGAAGTATCGGTGGGGCTTGCCACGGTTCCCAACGCAATTTCATGAGCGTCGAGCTTCTTCCAGCCTTCCCACGTGGTGTACTGGACTCCACGTGATTCAAGCAGTTCAATGATTGCGTCTTCGCTCGGGTGCTCTGCTGCGGGCAACGACAAACGGTCTTCAAGGAGATTGCCAATGGTTTCCAAGGCATCCCCCTTGGTGTGACCGATCAATCCCACCGGACCACGCTTGATCCAACCCGTTGCGTAGAGGCCCGGTACGTGGGTGCCTTCTGCATCGAGCACACGACCACCATGGTTGGGAATGACTCCACGCTTATGGTCGAATTCAATCTCGGTAAGTTCGGAACCAAAGTAACCAATAGCCCGGTAAACGGCCTGAACCGGGTAATCAATGAATTCACCGGTGCCCTTCACGTTGCCGGTTCCATCAAGCTCCTGACGCTCAAACTTAATCCCGGAAACCTTGCCGTCCTCGCCCATAATTTCTACCGGGTTGTGCAAGAAGTGCAGGTGCAGACGGCGCGATGCGCCGGTGTCCTGTTCTTCCACAATCCAGTTGGTCAGTGTGTTAACCATGGTCTTGACCTGGTTGTTGGACTTGATCAGCGCATCGGAAGCCTCGTCGAATTCGAAGTCTTCCGGGTATAGCACGATGTCCACATCACGGCTGTGGGAAAGCTCGCGCAACTCCAGTGGGGTGAACTTCACCTGGGCCGGGCCGCGGCGACCGAAGATGTGTACATCGGTGACGGGCGAATCCTTCAGACCCTCAAAGACGTTCTCGGGGATCTCGGTAACCAGCAGATCTTCTGCGTGCTTAGAGAGCACCCGAGCCACGTCCAAGGCCACATTGCCGTTGCCGAGCACGGCAATTTCTTTGGCTTCAAGTGGCCAGGTGCGCGGGACATCTGGCTGGCCGTCGTACCAAGAGACAAAATCGGCCGCTCCATAGGAGCCCTCGAGCTCGATGCCCGGGATGCTCATGCTGGCATCCTTGATGGCACCGGTGGCGAAGATGACAGCGTCATACATGTCACGGATGTCGCTCAGCTTTAGGTCACGTCCGTAGGTGATATTACCTAGGAAACGGATATCACCGCGGTCCAGAACCTTGTGCAGGGCGTTGACGATGCCCTTGATGCGCGGGTGGTCTGGGGCAACGCCGTAGCGGATCAGTCCGTAGGGTGCCGGGTAGGCATCGAGCAGATCAATGCTTACCTCGAATTCACGTTCCGCCTTGGTGAGAATGTCGGCAGCATAGACGCCAGCCGGACCGGCCCCGATAATGGCGACACGGAGCGGACGTTTTGCTGTTTCAGACACGAGAGGGGTTCCTTCCCAAAGGGGGTGTTTACTAGCGCACGTAATAACGCACAACTCCCTAGTCTAATTGGAATTCCGACGCAGTTGGGAGCCCTTGTGCTGATGCTCACGTCCCACAGCTGATTTTGATGCCTCAAATTCATCACAAGCAGTCATCTAGGTGCCCAACACCACCTTGGCATCGGTTGTACTGTGGAATATGCAGGTGTCCGGTCCTCCTAGAGCGCTTTGAGATCATTCGTGTTGAAACGTGTCATCGGGACTTATTGCCTGCTAAACCAGCAGAACTTTTGAGCTGCTTGAGGTACGCCACGGAATGGATTCCATGTTTTTCCTGTTAGAGACGCTATGACCCAGACACGTTCAACACAGCCAACGGCTCTGTCTGCACCGGCCTCGGCAACCGCCCAACGCAACACCGGATTGCTTCAGGGTCTGAGCGCTTATGGCATGTGGGGCTTGTTGCCTCTCTATTTCCTGACAATCAGCATTGCCTCGCCCTTAGAAATTGTTGCCAACCGGATTGTTTGGTCACTTGTCTTTTGCGCCATCTTGCTCACCGTGACCCGCCAGTGGCTACACATGGCCGAATTATGGCGCAACAAACAGGCAATGCGACGATTGACCGTCGCTTCGGTGCTCATAGCCATCAACTGGCTCACGTATACCTTCGCGGTGCTCAACGGGCATGCGGTAGAAGCATCCCTTGGATACTTTATTAACCCACTGGTTTCCACAGCCCTCGGTGTCATTTTCTTGAAAGAAAAATTACGTCCCTTGCAATGGACCGCCATGGGCTTTGGTCTAGCCACGGTCATGACGCTGACATTTGCTTATGGCAAGGTCCCCTACATCGCGTTGACCCTTGCCTTTTCCTTTGGTTTCTATGGTTTTATGAAAAATCGCGTGGGGCGAACCGTCACCGCATTGACGTCACTGAGCATGGAAACCGCAATTCTTAGTATTCCTGCCGCAGGATTCATGATTTGGCTGGTGGCTACGGGTAAAGACACCGTCTTTTCTTCGGGAGCCACGCACCTCTGGCTCATGCTTGCCAGTGGCGTAATCACCGCTGTGCCACTCTTGCTCTTTGGTGCAGCGGCCAGGCGCCTGCCATTGACCACCGTGGGAACCTTGCAATTCTTGGCTCCCATTTTGCAATTCATTATTGCTTTGACGGTCTTTAATGAACCAATGCCGGTCGAACGCCTCATTGGCTTCTGTCTCGTGTGGGTTGCTGTCATTCTCTTGTGCATCGATATGGTTGCCCAACCACGTAGAGACCGGGCAGCGATTGCCGTTGCCGAGCGCACCGGCAAGTAAATATCTTTCAGTTACCCTTAGCCGGGTAAAACACTCACAGCAGAGTTTGTCTCGGGAGTGAATCTTTGGCGTGGATTAGCTCCCGGCAGTTATGGATAACAAAGAAAGGGACCGAAGAAAATTGTCCAAAGCCCTGAACAATTTTCTTCGGCCCCTTCCCTAGCTCTGTGCTAGCGCGGTGACTAGGCGTTGGCGCGGATAGCGCCTTCCAGTACCTCGAATGCATCTGCAAGTAGCTCGTCGCTGATGACCAGCGGAGGCAGCAGACGGATGACGTTTCCGTAGGTGCCACAGGTAAGGATCAGGACGCCTTCGGCAAGGCAGTCTGCGGCGATCTTTTTGGTGATATCCATGTCCGGCTCGGTGCCGCCGGCCTTGACCAGCTCGATGGCAACCATGGCGCCACGGCCACGAATGTCACCAATGACGGAGACCTCGGACTGAAGCTTGCGCATGCGAGTGAAGAACTGCTCTTCAATCTCGCGGGCACGGCCTGCGAGGTCCTGCTCTTCCATGAACTTGATGGTTTCCAGTGCTGCGGCAACTGCAACCGGGTTACCACCGTAGGTGCCGCCCAGGCCACCTGGGTGAACCGAGTCAAGCAGTTCGGCGCGGCCGATAATGCCCGACAGCGGCATGCCACCGGCCATGCCCTTGGCAATGGTGATGATGTCCGGGGTGATGCCCTCAATGTCCGAGGCGAACCATGCACCGGCACGGCAGAAACCGGCCTGTACTTCGTCGGCAACGAAGACGATGCCCTGTTCCTTGGCCCATTCGGCAATGCGTGGCAGGAAACCCTCGGCCGGAACGATGAAGCCGCCCTCGCCCTGGATCGGTTCGATGATGATGGCTGCGATCTGGTCGCCACCAATCTGCTTCTCCATCGCCAAGATGGCGCGCTCGGCGGCTTCCTTGCCCGAGATGTTCGGGTTTTCTTCGCGGTACGGGTAGCTCATTGGCATGCGGTAGATTTCCGGTGCCAGCGGGCCGAAGCCGCGCTTGTACGGGGCTGCCTTGGCGGTCAGGCCCATGGTGAGGTTGGTGCGGCCGTGGTAGGCGTGGTCAAAGGCGACAACTGCCTGGCGGCCGGTTGCTACACGAGCAACCTTGATAGCGTTCTCAACGGCTTCGGAGCCGGAGTTGAAGAAGACAGCCTTCTTGGCGTGGTCACCGGGGGTGATTTCGGCAAGCTTTTCGGCCAGCTCGACGTAGCCCTCGTAGGGGGTCACCATGAAGCAGGTGTGGGTGAAGCGAGCTGCCTGAGCAGCAACGGCCGCTGCAACCTTTTCGTTGGATGCTCCAACGGAAGTTACTGCGATACCCGAGCCTAGGTCGATGATCGAGTTGCCATCGACATCAACGATGACGCCACCATCGGCGTCTGCGACGTAAACCGGGAGTGAGGAGGCAACGCCCATTGCCACAGCTGCGCTGCGGCGAGCCGCCAACTCAACTGACTTCGGGCCGGGGAAAGCACCATTGATCTGGCGCTTCTGTTCAATGCGGTAAGTGACGTCCATGAACGTTCATTCCTTTCCCGGCCCTTTCGGCTAGCTCCGCGTCTCTCAACCCGCACTAGTGGCAGGACAGAAACGCTCACCAGAAGAAACCCCGGAGTGTTAGTGATGTGTACTGCATTGAGCCTATGTTGCAGGTGAGACGGCACGCTAGTGAATTTGGCACAGTGAGCATTCAAGCGGACAGTGCATGTGCACAGAAGCCGCTGGCGCCTGCGCATGATGGAAAAAAGGATGTGCGGTTCCCAGATGCCATGTGAATAGCGTCTGGGAACCACACACCCTTATCTAGAGGAAATCCTCAAGGCCTTCTAAATAGGTAACTAGTTAGAGTTCGTGAGGCATTTCTTCTGGAAGTAATTCTTCATCTTCTGGGTGACGGGCAAGGTTCCACATGGCAAGGGCCAAGCCTCCCCAAACGGTGACCATGGCGATGATCATCATGGTGATGGCTACCGGGGTCATTTCTTCACCTCCTGTGCAGCTTCGGCTGCTTCTTCTGCAGAAAGCGCGGCATCGAATTCGTCGTATTCGGGGTCCTTGAGCTTTGATTTATCGCTCCATGGAATCAGCGAGAGCAATATTGCTCCAACGATAAGTGCTCCGGCCATGCCCCAACCAAAGACTCCGTTGAACCAGGTGGGATACCCGGAATAGGATTCGGTGCTCTTGGTCTGAATTTCGTTGATCAGCATGTAGCCCAGGGCAACAGGTGCGATACCTCCAACGAGGATGCGCCAGCCGGTACCCATCTTGAGCGAGGAAGTACGGTTCAGGTGCCTCTGCAGCTTCGGCAGTGCCGTCAAACCGGCGCTTAGCACAATCACCGTAACAAGCGCACAGGCCAAGATGCCGAACTGGTTGACGAATGCGTCCGAGGTATCGAGCAGGTAAAGCCCGGTTGTGGTCGGGAACAGGACCATTGAAATCAGCGCAACCGGGATGGTAACAATCAGGGTTGCACCCTTACGGCTCCAGCCCAGCTTGTCTTGGAACGCCGCAACAATAACCTCAAGAATGGAAATCAAGGAGGTCAATCCGGCAAAAACGAGCGATCCGAAGAACAACACACCGAGAATTGCACCAAACGGTGCCTCGGAGACGATGGTTGGGAAGGCAACGAAGGCCAGCCCAATGCCACCTCCGGCAACATCGGATACGGCCTGCCCGGAGGCTACCGCCATGAATCCAAGGGCAGCGAAGACGCCGATGCCGGCAAGGATCTCAAAGCCGGAGTTGGCGAAGGCAACGACCATGCCCGAACCGGTCAGGTCGGTCTTGCGCTTGAGATAAGAGGAGTAGGTAACCATGATGCCAAAGGCCACCGAGAGCGAGAAGAAAATATGGCCAAAGGCAGCCGCCCACACCCCGGGGTTCCGTAGCGCTTCCCAGTTAGGCGTGAAGAAGGCGTTCAGGCCTTCCATGGCGCCCGGCAGCAGTACTGCCTGGATGACTAGGATGACGAACATGACAACAAGTAGTGGCAGGAAGATGGCGTTTGCACGCGAAATCCCCTTGTTCACGCCAGCAACCATAATCACGATGGTGACAATCCATACCGCAAGCATTGGGAAGAAGACCCCGGAAACGAAATCGAATGAGAGTCCGATTTCGTCTGCGGGTGCAGTTTTAAGGTAGCTGTCGAAGAATGCTCCGGCATCATCGCCCCAAGCCTTGGTGATTGAGAACCATGCGTACATGGCTGCCCAGGCAATGATTGCTGCGTAGTACACGGCAATCACGAAACAAATTAGCACCTGCCACCAACCAAGCGGCTCGGCAGCGCGGCTCAGACGGCGGTAGGAAAGCGGTGCGGAACCGCGTCCGCGGTGGCCCACCGAGTAGTCAAGGAAGAGCAGCGGGATACCTGCGCACAGCAGGGCAACGAGGTACGGAATCAGGAAGGCTCCGCCGCCATTGTCGTAGGCAACGTACGGGAAGCGCCAGATGTTACCCAGGCCTACGGCGGAACCGATGGCCGAGAGTATGAAAAGTTTTCGCGAAGAGAATGTCTCTCGCTTGGCCGGGGCGGCTTGTCCGCCTCGGCCTGAAGGTGCAGTGGTCATGAGCCAACATTAACCCACAAGTGATGTACGTCGCGTGATTTTAGCCGCTTTTCGTGGATTTCCTATGAGAACTCGTCGTTCGAGTGCACAAAAAGTTCACTACAATTAGTGCATGGCCATCACATTGTCACGACTTCTTGGGTCGACCGCGCTTTCGTTGCGTTCGTTGAACGATATTTCCGCGGCAGCGGATATTCCCATCGAGTGGGCAGCGGTGACCGAGTTACGCGACCCCTCCCCGTTCCTCAGCGGTGGAGAAATTGTGCTGACCACGGGACTTCGCCAAACCACCATTGCAAACCAGCAAGCATTCGTTGAGACAGTCCATGGTGCCGGAGCCTTAGCTTTGGGCTATGGAACCGGATTGAGCCATCGCAGTGTTCCCGCAGCCGTTCTGCGCAAGGCCGGTGAGCTTGGATTACCGGTGTTTGAGGTTCCCTATGAAACCCCATTTGTTGCAATCACCAAGATGATTGCCGATGCCTTGAACGCCGATCACCTCGCCCGCCTTGAACGCCTACTCAAGGGGCACCAGCAGCTTGCCTCGACATTGCTCACCGGTGGATTACGTGCCATGCTTCGTGAGCTTTCACGCATGCTAGGTAGTGCCGTATCCCTGACCCAATTTGGTGCCCGTGTTCATGGACCAGAATTAGGAGAAGAACGGTGGCAAGCGGTCCCCATTGCCACCGGGCTCAAAGACAGATGCACCCTGTATTTGGCCGAACCATATGTTCGAGATGGACTAGTTGACTATGCTCAGGGCCTGATCGGTCTCGAATTAGCAAACCAGGCACGGCTTCGGGAATCTAACCGGCTGGTCGCAGGACAGGCCTTTGCCGATCTTATTGCCGGTTCCTTGACCGGATCCGAGGCAACTGCCCGATTACAGGGAATCGGCGTGAGCCCACAACAAGCACACTCGGTGGTTCTAGTTCAAGCATCAGTGGGACATGAAAAGGCCTTGCGTACCCTGCCGATCCCCCCACAGCTTGAACACGCGGTGTCGGCAATCGTTGAAGACCGCCTCGCCTTGATCATCACGGGAGCGGGCGCCAGCACCTTTGCCGATCAGATCGATGCGTATCTGGACGGGGCCGGGATTGGCGCGCGGGTTGGTTTTGGTGGGGATTATGCTCAGGCCAACGGTTTACGTTGGAGCTTCTTTGAGGGCCTTGAAGCACTGAGACATGGGGAGCGCATCAATACTCCATCTCGGCTTTCACTCACTTCCCTACTGCTAGCTGCTCGCGATGTTCCCCTCCAGGCACTTGCGCAGGAGGCATTGGGGCCGCTGGAGGCTTTCGATAAGAAGCATTCGGCGGAGTTGATGGGTACGTTGCGTCACTATCTTGAATTGGATGGAAGCGTTGGTGCGGTAGCCGAAACACTTGGCTTACACCGAAATACCGTGCGATATAGGCTCCAACAGATCAGTGAGCTTAGCGGTTACGATCCAACAACCACGGCCGACCGAGTCCAATTGTGGCTTGCGCTCACGGCCAAAGACGTTACTTAAAATTCTTAGCGCTTAGAATGGATTCCATGTCTGATATGTTCCTTGAGAAGTTCCGTTCGCTGGTTCCGTTGTACCTCGAGGACGACTGGCAAAACGAAGATGGTTTAACCGCGAGCGAACTCGCCGAAGCAACAGCCTCCTTGGCAGTTCCGGTCCCGCTGGTTTTGCGCGAGTTCTACATGGCTTTGGGTGGCTGTGAAGACCTCATGGAGGCTTACCACTACTTCTTCGACCCCGACGAGCTGGAGGTTGAAGATGGCTACCTGCTCTTCCTTGAAGACGAGGAAGAAAAGTATGTTTGGGGCTTCCGTACCGATCAGCTTGATGTTCCAGACCCAATTGTTTACCGGCGACAGAATGCGCGTGGAACGTGGAAGAGCGAAGAAGGCACCTTTAGCGAATACGTTTTAGACATGTTCACCTGGGTCTTCGAAGAGCTCTCCCCCGAGCTGAACAACTAATCGATTTTCGGTCCCACCCATGACTCTGCGCCGGCTCTGGAACTCACATGCTCCTGCTAACTACAGTTGCCCATTTTGTGAGCTCCTGGCCGGCGTCACCTTTTCCCCAGACAATCTCTGTGCCCCAAGTGATTTGATCTATCGGACCGAACACGTAGCCGTCATCATGGCCTGCGACGGCTTTGGTCCGCATGGTGGGCATGCAATGGTCATTCCCACGGCTCATCATGAGGCGCTCTACGATCTGCCCGATCATGTTGCGGCCCAGATCATGTTCGAAACGCGCCGCATTGCCCTAGCCATGAAATATGCGTGGTCTCCGCAGGGAACCAGCACTCGGCAGCACAATGAACCGGCCGGGAATCAGCATGTGTGGCACTACCATCAACATGTTTTTCCGCGTTTTAGCGATGATGATCTCTATCGGCATCTGCGTCACCGCGTCCCGGTTGAAGAACGCGCACAAAAGGCCACCCAGTTACGGGTGGCCCTCGATGAAGCAGGGCTCTGGGACAACTAAGTCCCAACGATCCGTGCTAAATATTCATTTATTTCATAAAAGTTGTGGCCCCAAATTTCTTTGGGGCCACAACCATTTGAGTTTAGAGTTCGCGGGTAACAACCGCATCAGCAAAAGCTGCCAAGGAATCCTTGACCGGTCCCTCAGGCAGTGGAGTCAGCGCAGCAATTGCTTCATCGGCCCATGCCCGGGCCACTGCCCAAGCCTCGGCGGTAGCCTGGTGGCCAGCGACTGCCTCAACGGCAAGTGCCAGAGCTGCATCTTCGGTGAGGTCACCATCAACCAATTCAAGGACCCGAGCGGCCTCGGTATCGCCTTCCGCCGCTGCATTACGCATCAACAGAATTGGCAGCGTTGGAACGCCCTCGCGCAGGTCGGTGCCCGGAGTCTTGCCCGAGCGGATTTGTGCGCCGGTCACGTCGATAACATCATCGGCAACTTGGAAGGCTACTCCAACCTTTTCGCCATAGGTACGCAGAGTTTCAACGTATTCCGGCTTGCCGCTAAATAGTCCGCCAAAGGCACCCGAGGTTGCTAACAGCGAAGCCGTCTTATCCGAGATCACGTTCAGGTGGTGCTCGATTGGATCGTCGCCTTCACGTGGACCAATCGATTCGTGCAGCTGGCCCAGACACAAGCGCTCAAAGGTGCGCGCCTGCATTGAGACCGCTTCCGGGCCAAGCTCTGCACCAATGACCGAAGCACGGGCAAAGATCAGGTCCCCGGTGAGGATGGCAACCGAGTTGCCCCACACCTCATGGGCGGTGGGTGCACCACGGCGCAGTGGAGCGGAATCCATCACGTCATCGTGATAGAGCGTCGCTAGGTGGGTCAGCTCAACAATGGCTGCTGCCTTGATAATTTCTTCGGTGGGACCATCGCCCAACAATGATGAAAGAACCACTAGCAGCGGACGAATACGTTTGCCGCCGGCTTCAACCAGGTGTCGGCTGGTGGCATCAATGAGCGGATCTGAGTTCGCGATTGCATCGCGCAAGAGTTTCTCAACCCGGGCAAGGCCTGTGGCAATGGCGGGACCGTATTCCGGGTCCTGCGCAATTGCGGCAAAGCCGCCGGGAAGGTTTACCGCGGCTGCCAGCACGCTGGTCTCCGGGTTCAGATCGAAGGATTCGGGCACGCCGTGTCCGGCAGCGGTCCAGTTGGTCTGGGAATCGGTCACAGTTCTAAGACTTACTATCTCTCGACGGGCGGTTCCAGCGTGCGACCCAAAAGGTCGATTCTGGTTGCTGGTAGATGGGTGCCAGCTGCTCAAGTACAGGCTTCACTCTATCGCCATTCGGGACAAGCTGGGCCATGGGCGATTCCACTCGGCAGGTCGCACCCTCGCTTTTGCGCAATACAACTAACTCTTTATGGTGTCTTGGAATGTGGTTTGGTGGCTCTGTGTACCGCAACAATTCCTCCGCTGAGGTTACGGTAGCGCACCGTTTCCCAGCCAACGGCATCAATCCAGGCGGCTAAACCATCCTGGTTTGGCCAGTCTCTAATGGACTCGGCCAAATAAACATAGGCCGCTGGGTTAGATGAAACCTTCTTCGCGATGGGCGGAAGCGCTTTCATCAGATACTCGCTATACACGGTACGGAATGGGGCAAAAGTTGGGTGCGAAAATTCCGCGATCACCAAAGATCCACCGGGTTTAGTAACCCGTAGCATCTCAGCGATTGCGGCTTGTGGATCTTCGACATTGCGCAGCCCAAAGCTAATTGTTGTTGCATCAAAGCTACTCGAAGCAAAGGGAAGATTCATTGCATCCCCGGCAACAAAATCAATATCCGGGCGCCGCCGTTTGCCAACCTTAAGCATTCCTTGGGAAAAGTCACACGCAACAACGGCGATTCCCGCATCGGCAAAGGGCTCGGCCGAGGTTCCGGTTCCGGCAGCGACGTCAAGGACACGTTGTCCTGGTTGAGCGCCTACCGCGTCAAAGACTATTTTGCGCCAGCGGCGTGTCTGACCCAACGAAAGGATGTCATTGACCACGTCATAACGCGGGGCCACTTCATCAAACATGGCTTGGACTTCATCAGTGTGTTTATCCATCGACGCACGGCTCATTGAATCATTGTTGCAAAGTTAGCGCACAAGAGGAAAACTTTTGGGCCGCCAACAGTGAGTGAGCGCGGACACGTGGGAGCCTATGCGACGTCCCTACAGCGGTAGGCTTAGCTCATCATGACTTCCCAACTTTCTGCCGGTCCGGGACCAGACGCGCCCATTTCTGTGCCACAACTGCGTAGCGTCACCTTTAAACGCCCGGCCATGAGCGACCACGGACTTCTTGATTACGCGACTCGAGATGACTCACTGATGTGGTCCCGTCAGGGTGAAGGTGTCATTGGATTTGGGCAGATCGCACGCTTTGAGGCCACCGGCCGAGAGCGTTTCGCTTTGGCTCGTCAGTGGTGGGGCGACCTCACCTCTGCTTCCGCGGTACAAGATGACCTGGAGGTTCCAGGCACCGGTCTGATTGCTTTTGGAGCCTTTTCTTTCTCATTTTCCAGCAGCTACGCATCCCGACTGATCGTGCCAAAAATCGTGGTGGGACGAAACGATGAATTTAGTTGGATCACCTACACGGTCACAGATCCGCACGCGATACTCACCCTTGAAGCCGCGGAGAGTGAACTTGCCGAACTGCTCGATGATTATTCTGCAGAACAAGAACTAAGTACCGGCATTGACCAGCTGATCACCGGCCAGATTAGCGAAGATTACTACAAAGATTCCGTCCGTAAGGGCGTTGAAATCATTGAATCTGGCGCCATTACCAAACTGGTGCTGGCCCGCGATGCGGTAGCTCAGCTGGGTGCTCCAATCGCGGTGGCTCAGGTATTGCGTCAATTAGCCCTACGCTATGCCGACTGCTGGACCTACTCGGTAGATGGACTGATCGGTGCCACCCCCGAAATGCTGGTCCGTGTACGTGGCGAAATTGCCGAGGCTCGCGTATTAGCTGGCACACTCGATCGGGCAACGGCCCCCGCCGGGGACACCGAATATGCCCACCGCATGCTGGTCGATGACGAGAAACAGCGCCATGAACACCAGCTAGCCATTGATTCGCTCACCGAACAGCTAGGACCACTGGCATCAGGAATGGACGCGCCTGCGGAACCATTCGTACTCCAGCTACCCAATGTTTGGCACCTAGCCTCGGATGTCAAAGCCTCGCTGGCGCACCGAAATGATGGATCGGTTCCTAGTGTGTTGGATTTGGTTGAGGTTTTCCATCCAACCGCCGCGGTATGCGGGACCCCAACCAAAGAAGCAGGACGTATCCTGCGCGAACTTGAAGGCATGGACCGCGGCCCCTACGCCGGTCCAGTTGGGTGGATCGATACCCATGGCAATGGAGAGTTTGGCATTGCACTGCGTGGTGGGGTGATCGAATCCCCCACCAGCATTCGTCTCTACGCCGGGTGTGGCATCGTAGCGGCTTCGGATGCGGATGCCGAACTTGCTGAGTCTTGGGCCAAAATGAGGCCCATGCGCGAAGCCTTAGGAATCTAGCAATACACCTAAAACTCATTTTTCAGACGCCTCGAGCAATTTTGCTCGAGGCGTCTTTCATTAATAACGATTTGGGGTTCTTTGTCGGCACCATTCAAAAGAACTTGTATACCTATAGGAAACGAATGTAGCGTGTGATGCACATCTCTTCACTTGAGGCAATGCCGGTTAGAATGAACATCGACACAAGTCTGCAAGCGATTACTAACGAAGGATCACACTCCATGCGGATCACCTCAACCGTACTTAAGTCATTGGCTATTGCGGCCGTTGGCGCACTAGCGCTGACCGCTTGCGGAAGCAACGACATCCCAGCTGCTTCTTCTCCGGCCGATGCAAATGCACTGCAGCTCAAAAATGCAGGTAAGCTCACCGTCTGCTCCGACATCCCTTACGAGCCGTTCGAATTTGTTAAAGACGGCAAGAACGTAGGCTTTGACATGGACATCGCTGCAGAAATTGCAACCGATGCAAAGCTTGAGCTCAACGTGATCGATGCCGGGTTCGATTCAATCGAATCGGGTCTGTTCAACGTGCAGTGCGATATCGCAATTTCTTCGATTTCGATCACCGATGCGCGCAAGGCCAAAATGAATTTCTCCACACCCTATATGGATGATGATTTGGTTCTGATCGCCAAGGATGGCACGGGAATCACGGATCTTGCTACGGCAAAGGACAAAAAGGTTGGTGTCCAGCAGGCCACGACCGGCGAAAAGTACGCCAAGGAAAACGGCTTGACCAAGGTAATTGGCTACGAGGATGCAGGATTGCAGACCCAGGCATTGCTGGCAAACCAGGTTGAGGCATTATTGGGCAACCAGTCGGTCATGCTTTACGCAGTCAAAGGTAAGCCAGGCTACTCGGTGGTGGGCGAATTCAAAACCGGTGAGAAGCTGGGAGTTGCTGTTCCGAAGGATCAGCCCAAGACCCTAGAACTGGTTAACAGCACCCTGAAGCGTCTTGAAGATTCGGGCAAGCTCAAGGAACTTACTGTGCAGTGGTTCGGCGAAAAGTAAGTCCACGTCGGTAAAGATCTATTACCATGCGGGGGTCTGAACTGTGGGTTTGCAAACTGGCAGTTCAGACCTCCGCTATTTTGAGAGGCAAATAAGCATGGCTATGACCACGCGTCAGCGCGCCCGCCTAAGTAAAACCATTCAGATTGTCGTCTTTGTCGCGGTAATCCTGCTGCTCCTCTTCTCCTTAGATTGGGAGAAGGCTCGGTACGCATTCTTCTCCTTTGAGAAGCTCGGGCCCATGTTCCCCGACTTGATCATTATCGGGTTGAGGAACACGTTGTTCTACACGGTGATCTCATTCGCATTCGGCCTGGTACTCGGTCTGCTACTCGCGCTCATGAAGATGGCTTCCTTTGCCCCCTATCGCTGGTTTGCCACAGGGTTCATCGAGTTTTTCCGAGGCATCCCGGCAATCTTGGTGCTGCTGGCGTTCGGGTTTGGCATCCCCCAAGCATTCGGAACTTCATGGCCTCAACCGGTAAATGTCATGCTGGCACTCGGTTTGGTTTCTTCTGCCTACATTGCAGAAACCTTACGTGCAGGCCTCCAGGCCGTTCCCAAGGGACAGACCGAAGCTGCCCGCTCATTAGGTATGCCCGCATGGCGTGCAATGGTCACCATCGTCATTCCGCAGGCTTTTAAGATCGTCTTGCCGCCGATGACCAATGAGGTCATTTTGCTGACCAAGGATACGTCCTTGGCCTTCATCTTGGGAGCTTCGATTGCGCAGTACGAAATGACAAAATTCGGTCGTGATGGAATTACTGCCATTGATGCCGGTCTGACCCCCTTGGTCATGGCAGGTCTGCTCTACCTGATCATTACTATCCCTTTGAGCCTCGTGGCCCGTAAGTTCGAATCCCGCTCGGCGCGGACCAAGCGATAGGCGAAATCATGAATACTAATACTTCTACATTCAAAGCATCCGGTGTCTCAATCACGGGGTTGCACAAGTCATACGGTGATAACGAGGTACTTAAGGGCATCGACCTTGAGGTCAAGCCCGGCGAAGTAGTTTGTCTGATTGGGCCTTCCGGCTCGGGCAAATCAACGCTACTTCGATGTGTAAACATCCTCGAACAGCCCAATGCTGGAACCATTCATGTAGGTGGTTTTGAAGCCACTGATCCCGAAGTCGATCTGGATAAGATGCGCCGCACGGTAGGCATGGTCTTTCAACAGTTCAATCTGTTCCCGCACCTCACCGTGACACAGAACTGCACAGTTGCCCAGACCAAGGTTTTGAAACGGCCCGCCGCCGAAGCCAAGGAAATCGCTCACAAGAATCTCACTCGTGTGGGTCTGGGAGATTTTGGGGAACGCTATCCAGACGAGCTTTCCGGAGGTCAGCAACAGCGCGTGGCTATTGCTCGTGCGCTTTCCATGGATCCAACGCTGATGCTCTTTGACGAGCCGACTTCTGCACTGGATCCGGAAACCGTCGGTGAAGTTCTTTCAATCATGCGTTCACTTGCCAAGGGCGGTATGACCATGCTTGTGGTCACGCACGAAATGTCCTTCGCCAAGGAAGTAGCGGATCGAGTGGTCTTCATGGATGGTGGAGTAGTGGTCGAGGAAGGCCGGGCTAAGGACGTCATTGGGAACCCACAGCAGACTCGTACCCAGGATTTCCTCAAGCGAGTACTTGATCCAACGCATGTGGAGATCAGCGATTAGTTCTTTGTTCTAAATGGGTGGGGGCGGTGGGCCGATGTTTCTTGGCCCACCGCCCCCACCCATTTCTAGGCAACTTACGAGTTCTGGAAGCGGCCAGAAGCTCGTAGGATTTCTTTTCTCGCAGTCGTCTCTAGACAAAAGGGCTCGATGTTCCGGCCGAGGGAATGACAAATCAACTAGTAGTTGAGTCCATGGGCCGAGTAAATTACGGAAGATTGGTAGGCGAACGCAAGGGAATACTTGGCGGGGTATTACATGAACGCCAAGAACTTCACGGTTGGAATATGACGGCGCTCGAACTACCCCAATTGCCCTCGCCCGAAATAGTGAAAAAGGCCGGTGCCGCCAGCAACGTTAGTGCAACTGACGCAGCGTTCCATGCTCTGGTCTTTACCTCGGAGCGATCCGCTGATGGATTCCTTGAAATGACGGGCTGGGGAAAGGGCTACGTATGGGTCAATGGCTTCTGTCTTGGCCGCTTCTGGGATCAAGGACCCCGCATATCTCTCTATGTGCCTGCTCCGGTAGTACGCGCCGGTGTGAATGAGATCCTGATATTTGAACTCGATGGAGCTCCGGGAGCTTGCCTATGGATCAGGTCTGAACCAAATTTGGGATAAGGTTCGGCACCGCTAGCATCTCGGTAGCAGGCAACAGGATACGTAGCGTTGACGACTGGTGTCTGGCTCAAGACGTTTCTTAAGCCAGACACGAAACGATTTCTCTGCTTTTATTCCGCTACCGGCCAATCCAAGGAATTAACACTCTGGGCAATGTCTTGGTGCAGAGATCGTAGTTCATTGCGAGTTACAACGACTTCAATTAGCCTGCGACGGCTAGCCTTCGCCACGAGCGTATGGTTGAGCTCAGCGAGGTTCCCGACCGCCACGTATTCCCAGCCGTAGGCGGCGGCTAACGGCCCAAGTCGCACATCATGTGGTGTAGCAAAGAGACGTTCAACCGTGTTGGCATAACGTCCAGATGCCTCAACAGCACCATGTTCAAGTGTCGAGAAGATTGCGCCTCCGCGATCATTGAGCACTATCACGTCAAGATCGGGTTCCGGCTCGCCGGCCCCCAGTAGCATCGATCCAACATCATGCAGGAATGTCACGTCCCCCAACAGCACCGTGGTTTTGATGCCGGGCCGAACTTGGGCAATGCCTGTGGCAGTAGCGACGGTTCCATCGATACCGGCCAGCCCTCGATTGGCAAACACCTTACTCCTGGCAGCAGCACCCGGGACCGCGCACAAGTCTGCGTCCCGGATGACGTTTGAGGAACCAAATACAAGATTCCCTACAGCACGTTTCCAGACCGTTTGAGCAATAAGTGGTCCGTTGAGTTCACCGGAAGCTTCGATAGCGTGATCGATAATCTTTGTTGCCTGCGCATCTAGGGTTTGCCATGCTTCGAGCCAGCCGGATGGCCCCACTCCAGCGAACGAAGAAAGCTCCGTTGCACTATCAATGAGAGTCTCTGTACGTTTCCCTTTTTCAAACCATGATGCCGGGGTAGGGTTCCAAAGCGCTACCTTGATTGCGGCATTGCCAAGTAATTTGGCTACTGGCCGGCTCAAGGTTGGGCGGCCGAAAAGAACTACGCGCTCGATGCGATTCATATGCTTTGTTATGAGCGTTCTGTAGGCAGCAATAACGTTAGCTCCGTGGCGAGCGTTCGAGCTAGGTTCGGCAAAAAGCGGTAATCCCAACGCGTGAGCAAATTCGGAAGCTTCAGCGCCGGCACCATGTCCTGCAACGACAACAGTTTGCCTAATTTTGACCCCAACTGGTACATCCCAGCGGATCGTGGAGGGAGTTTCCCGGGCCACAGCTGGGTATGAGACGTTGGTTCCAAAATCGGGCAAAGAGTCTTCGTCTGCCGGTATCAATGGGTCTCTAAATGCCACGTTGATTTGTACGGGCCCCGGAGCTATGAACTGAGATCCGGATGCCTCGTGCAAGGCCCGCTGGGCATACTTGCTCGGGTCAATTCCTACGGAAATATTTACGCTTGCCCTCACATGGGTACCGAAGAGAGCAAATTGGCTTGTTGTTTGATTTGCTCCAGTGCCGTGCAGTTCAATGGGCCTATCAGCCGACAGCACCACGAGTTGCACCCCGGCGTGGTTAGCCTCCATGACAGCGGGTAGCAACTCCCCCACGGCAGTTCCAGATGTTGTGAGAACCGGTACCGGCACACCGCTGGCAAGACTTAGACCCAGAGCGGTGAAGCCTGCGGCACGTTCATCAATACGCACGTGAAGTCGCATCATTCCGACGGCTTCGGCTTCGGCGAGCGCGTAGGCCAAGGGCGCGCTGCGGGATCCTGGGCAGATCACCACATCGCGGACTCCTGATGTTTGCAGTGTTGAAACAAGTTTCCTTGCTGCATCCATGGAGGTGAGACTGGGGGCGGAATTAGCTGGCATACCTTCCATCCTAATTCCGCCCCCAGTTATAACTGCTTCTGGCTATTCGGAGAAGGCCAGGTAGCGCATCACGTAATCGTGCTTATTGAAGCTCTGCAAAGTAAAGTCCCGGTCAACAGTGAATTCCTGTGCATAGTCGATGGGGCGTCCGGTGTCCGGATTGAACATCAGCATGGTTTGGTTGGTTCCACTATCGGTGGGGGTCTTCACCCCAAAAACCATGGTCTTCCGCTCCCATCTGTCCGTAGCGGTTCCCAAATACTCAACGTTTTCGACCATCAGCAGTGTTTGAAGCAGCGCTTTGCTTTGAGCTTGGCTCAGTTTCCAGTCGGTTAGCATGAACCCCACGCTTTGTATGAAGCCTTCGGAGCCGTCACCCACTGCCGCGTTGTTGGACTTCTGAAATTTCTGGATCTGCTTGAAAAGCTGGCTAGGGTCCTTGGACGGCTCCTTCTTGAACCATAGCTGCATCTCACCGGCCTTGAATTTCAGTGTCTCTACGCTGCCGGGTATTTGGTTTCCTACCGCTGGAACGAACTTCACGTCCTCACCTGTCGTTGAGTAGGGGTCACCCACCGTGATGGTGGTGTTTCCGCTCAGATCTTTCTCGCGTAGGGTTTCCGAGACCGTGGGAATGGACACTCGTTCGTCGCTTGTGCCTTGGATCATGGTGATGGGCTCGGAACCATCCTCAGGGTAGAAAGGTTCCGAGGTTTGCTCTTTGTCGGGGATGAACAAGGAGTTTTCTTCCCAATGCTCAACTTTGAGGTGGCCAGGGTTGAAATTGGCAGGGTCTGGATGCTGCTCGGCAGCTTCAAGCAGCGCCGCAATGGCTTCTTCGGTGCTCATGGTCGCGGGTTTGATGTTGGTCAGGGCCAGCGGTGAAGCAACGGCCTTGCCTGCCCCGTTCAATGAGGATCCCAATGGTCCTGCCACCAAAATGCCCGCCGCAACCGCAGCAACGGCACCGAGTACCCAGCGGCGGGTATGCGTGGACTTACGAGAACGTCCCTGGAGCTGCACCACGTTGGTTGTTTCCGGAAGCGGATTGCCAGAAGCAGGTTCTGTTTCGGGGACCGTGGAGGAGTAATTGTCTCCGAGGATAGCGGCGAGGTCTCTTAGTGCACGTTCGTCTAGCTCCGGAGTCTTATCGTTAGGGAAAGGATTGGCCTTGCGTAGGCTGCTCTCCAGCATGTTTTCATCGTCGAGAATGTTCCTAGACATGGTGTCCTCCGTTTCGCAGAATGTGCTTCAATGACTTCCGTGCTCTGCTGACCCGCGCCCAGGCTGCTTCTTGAGAGCAGCCTAGGAGTTTGGCGAGCTGCTGGGCCGAGAGCTCTTCCCAGTAGGTCAGGTAGAGGATCTCTCGTTCGGCTTCACGCATTGAAAGCATGGCTTCACGCAACTGCACCGAGTGTTCGTCCCCTGCGCTGCGGTCGGGGCAGTGCCGGAGTTTGACCTCAAGTGCTGCTACACGTAATTGGCGTCGGTATTCGTTACCGATGAGGTTCTTGCAGGTCTGGTACAGGTAGGCCAGTCCTGCTGGTTCTGCCTCTGCGAATTTACCCCAGGCCACGCGGAAGGTTTCGCTTGCCAGATCACGTGCCGTTTCGTGGCTGCTAATACGCCGCTCGGCATACCGGAGAACCATCCAATAGTGCTGTTTATAGAACGTGCTGAAGCGCTCCTCAACAGTTTGTGGGGGTCTGACGGTATCCTCCAGCAGTTTGAGTTCGGGCTGCATGGGCCTCCCTCTAAAGGTATGTTGGTTTGTGGTTCACACTATCTATTTCCGATATGCGCCAGTTCCTGACATATTTGGCCAAAATTAATGCGTTCGTTTATCACGTGGCTCCAGTGACGTGATCATTGTGCTGGCTCGGGTGGGGGGTCCAAGAAGAAGTCGTGACCAAAGATTTACCGATGACCGGCCTAACGTGAGAAGGTTGGCGTTGAGCTTTTCTGCCCGCAGTTTTCGTTAAACGAAGGTACATTGCGTTTGTGCCGTATGCGGGGCCCGCTCAAAATCTTGATGACCCGCAGATAACCCACCATGCGAAAGCTGCAATGCGACTTTTCACCACAGTTCGAAACATGTTCCTGATGTTATGGCGAGAGGCCGCCAAGTTTGGTGTTGTTGGTGGGCTTGGTTGGTTCATCGATAACGGCATCTACGCGCTTTTATGGCACGGCCCAATGTCCGAAAGCACCATTAAGGCAAGAATCGTTTCAACGGGCATAGCAACGCTCTTCTCATGGTTTGCCAACCGGTATTGGACTTTCAGGCACCGACGCTCTGACCGCCCTTGGAAGGAATTCCTACTCTTCTTAGCGATGAACGGCGTCGGGCTCGGAATCGTTGTTCTTTGCCAATTCACGTCCCGCTATGTTCTTGGCTTCACTTCGTTTAGTGCGGATTTCATTGCGGGTGGAGTCATTGGTTTGATCCTTGGAACGATTTTCAGATTCTTTGCTTATCGTTTCTTTGTATTCAGCCAGGACCCCGTGTCTGTTGAGACAGATACCGATATCGAAGCCCTACATGGTAATCCGGCTGAACGAGATCTTGTCACCGCAAGCTCATCGCAGAAATAGGAATAAACTCCTGAGACTGTCTTGCTGCTGATCAATACCGGAGCGGCTAGGAAAGCTTTCGACTCAACACTTGGTAGCTAGCCTTTAGTCGTTCCAACCACCATTGCCGGCGCTGTGCGCTTACGGCATGCGCTTTGAGCAAGGCCGGATCCGCAGCAATAGTGCGAAGGTTCAAGACTCCATTGACTGCTAGGTATGGATCGTGAGTGATATCGCTGCTCAGTAATGATCCGGTGGCAAGCCCGCAGGCATACGGTAGTTCTGGCAATGCGGCCGCGAGCGCCGCACCCTGACGCAAACCAATCGAGGTGTCCAAGGCCGAAGAGACAACAGCCGGAAGGCCCGCATCGGCAACAATCTGTAGTGCTTTGCGCACACCGCCTAAGGGCTGGGCCTTGATAATGATCAGGTCGGCGGCTCCGGCCCGTGCAACTGCCAACGGGTCCTCGGATTTACGCACCGATTCATCTGCGGCAATGAGAATTCCAAGATTCTCGGTTCGAATGAATTCTCGAATCAAAGCCAAATCTTCAATGCTTGCCACGGGCTGTTCGGCATATTGCAAACCGAATCTGGCCAGGGCCCCCATCGCTATCTTTGCTTCATCCAAGCTCCACCCTGCGTTAGCGTCAATACGTACGTGGGCTTGTGGGTACAGCCTGCGGACTTCGGTGAGACGGGCAAGATCCTGGCTTAGGTCTTGCCCTTGTTCGGCTACCTTGACCTTGATTGTATGAATGGAGTCGTAGTTGCTCAGCACCTGAGCAACTCGTTCGACTCCCACGGCAGGCAGCGTTGCGTTGACAGGAATATGCTCACGTACCGGCTCGGGGAATCCTGCCCATGCAGCTTCTATGGCCGAGGCCAGCCAGGCCGAGGATTCCTCTGCTCCGTATTCAATGAACGGGGAGAATTCTCCCCAACCCGTTGGTCCCTCGAATAACAATGCCTCACGATGTTCAACCCCACGGAATTTAACCTTCATGGGGATCGAGACAATGCGTGCTCGTTGGGTCAAATCGGCAAGGCTGGGCAGTTCAAACATGGTTCCACCCTATCGCCCGTTCATTGCGGCTCCGGCCCGGATCTCAAGTGTTTTGGTTGGTTGGCTGCCAGTTGAGCAGCCAACCAATTTTCTAGTTCTGGGCATAGGCTTCGTTGATTGCTTGCTGCCAGAGACTGGTGTTTTCTTGTGCATCGGCATCTGGAGCAAAATCATGAACTGTAAGACCGACTCGGTGGCCGAAGGCGTTGCGTCCAAAGATTCGGATCATTGAGGAATTCGTGCGTAGCCCCACAAAATTCTCATTACGGAAATCTACAACAATTTCTGAAAGTCCGCTTCCGGGAAGATTCACGCTGTGACTCTCGCCCTCTTTGGCGTTTTCCAGTCCCAAAGAGGTGAGGAACATATCTAGTGCATTCGGAGCGGTGGCCGCGTCAGGTCCTTGAATATCGCTGAAGGTTACCGGCCTACCGTTGAAGTGAGCCAGATATTGGCCCAGCGTATGTAGGTAAAATGCCGTGTGTTTTGAGGCACCGTCATATTGGTTATCCCAGTCGTCAACGAATATTCCTGAATGAACGTAACGCAGGATAGTGCCTTGGTGGCCTTCGGTGAGCTGGTGTTCAAGTTGGTTGAACCACCCATCGGGGCCTTCCATCCGGGTCACCAAATGTGTGGGGAACTCTTCAACCTTGACGAATGCTTTCCAATCTCCGGTGGGGAACATCCATGCTGCGGTATCGTCGGTAACGGCTTTCCAAACCTGTTCCGGGGTTCCCGGGAGATCTATGTCCTGGTGGATTTCAAATTCTTTGCTCATCAGAGTTGTTCTTTCAATGTTGGATGCAGGGTCATGACCAGACGGTGGGCGCGGCCATTTTCCGCAGGCTTGTGGTATTTGTTGGCCAAGGCGCTCACGCTTTGGGTTAGTTCCTTGCTGAATTCGGCGCGGTCTTTGGCGCTGGAAAAAACTATTTCCGTATCCAGCGCAAAGGTTGCCAGTGGTTTCTTGGCGGCTCTGGCTCCAAGAATCATTTTCCCGACTTCTCGCATGGTTCGTGCGGCTAGGGCCACCATCCATACCGCTGAGAACTCGTTACGCAATGATCCAGATTGCGGGGAAAGCTCACCCATGGTTTCCGGGGAAATGATGTACGAAGCGGCAGTTGCCTGCATCAAGCGTTCGGTCATGATGCCTTTTTGCCGTTGTTCTACTACTTGAAGAAGCCCAAGTTCAACGAGTTGGTTCAGGTGGTAGGTAATCTTCTGACGTGGAATCCGCAGTCGCGTAGCTAGCATGCTTGCCGAAGCGGGCTCACGAAGTTCGGTTAAGAAATTCCGGCGTATCGGGTCTAGTGTGGCGGCCGCCGCTCGTGGGTCTTCAATCACTGAGAGGTCTAACATGAGTCAAGAATTGCACTGACAAATAAATTTGTCAATAGAGTGTTGTGGGCGATTCACACCACAGTCGCCTCCATTTTCTGCACAGATGTGAAACGCTTGAAAGGATGAGCTACACGCACCAGCCTCGAACAACGCTCCGGGAAATATCCGGTCTGCTTCCTTGGTATGCCTCAATGGCAGCCTTGGTGACAGCATTCGGGGCTTGCTACTTATTCTTTGTGCACTCGCGAGTTGGCCAATGGATCGATGAAGCCGCACTCCTGGGTGGTCAAGCGTTCCTCGCAGCGGATACAACTCGCAAGCCCGCCTTAGCATTTCTTGATTACATGCCAGCGGTCTCCGCCGGGATTGCTGCAATCGTCTTATTCCTGGCCTTGATTAGGAGGAAAGACTTTGCCCGACCAATCATTGCCGGACTCAGTATTCTGGGGGCTGCAGGGACAACTCAGCTGCTCAAACATGTGCTCTTGGAGCGCCCAGATCTAAATATTTCTGCAGCAACGGGTAACTCGTACCCTTCCGGGCATACAACCTTTGCTGCAGCGGCAATGATGTCACTATTTCTGGTGGCACCAATTGCCCAACGTCCTTTCGTGGCATTGATCGGATGGAGCTACGCGGCGATCGCTGGAGCTTCAACATTGGTGTTGGGATGGCACCGCCCCAGCGATGTAGTTGCGGCTTACTTGGTGTCGGCGTTTTGGGTGCTACTAGCTGGACTTTTGTTGCGTCACTGGCACGGCCCTACCGATCAAGAACATTCTCTGAAATCCCTCAAATCAGGTCTCTGCCAACGAATACTCGCGAGCTTTGCGGCCCTTGGTGCCCTAGGAGTAAGTGCCAGCATGATTTTGGTTTTGCTCTTGCCGCACCCAAAGGTCAGCGGCGTATCCGAAGCCGGGCTTCTAGTTTTTTTGGGCGCCGGGCTTGTCATGATTGTGGGTTCAGCTTTCGTTCTTGGTTTCTTGGTACTCAAACTCTTCACTCACTTTGGTTCTGCTATCAGATTCCGGGCTGAACGCGGGATGAAATAACCAAAGATCCCTGCGCCCAGTAGTGAAACCGCAGCGATGGACCAAATTCCCACACTTAGGCTTGCGAACGCGACCATCGCGGCAAGCACTATGGGCCCACTCATCACCCCGGTGTCCGCCATCAGACGCCACAGTCCTAGGAATTTTGCCCGCCCTTGAACCGGTGAATAATCTGCTCCAAGGGTCATCACAATTCCCGATCCAATTCCATTGCCAAACCCCAGCAACATGGCAACCGCAGCGAATGTTCCAACTCCTGTCGTCAACGGTAGAAGTCCCAACGCCAAGGCCATGAAAACCATGCATGGGACAGCAATCCACGCCCGACCCTTGATATCCATAATTTTCCCAGCCGGATAGAAAATCAGCATGTCAATCGCGCCGGAAAGTCCGTAGACCAAGGAGATTGTTTCAACGCTCAGCCCCAAGCTGTCTCCCCACAAGGGCAATACCACTTGTCGGGTCGAACGAACCGCCGCAATACAAAAAACGCCGAGTCCGACCCCACACAGTACCCGCCAGTTTTCTTTGGCAATACTCATCATCGATTCCGTTGAGGAACCGGATGAGTACTCTAGGCTGCTGAGCGTGCGTGAGGGCAGCTCGGGGATTGCAAAACAGACGACGAGCGCAATAAGCATCGATGATGTGCCTACCCAATAGGCCCCGGCAATCCCCCACCATTTCATGGCCAGAGTTGCAATAAATGGACCGGCAAACACCCCGATACGCATCACCCCGCCCAGGGTGGACATGGCTCGAGCGCGATATTGCTGTGGGATTGCTTCGGCTAGATAGCTTTGCCGGGCGAGGTTGAAGACGGCACCTGCCATGCCCAACATGGTCACACCCACTGCAAAGAGGGTAAGACTTGAGGGAAACAGTCCAACGCTCATTCCGACTGTTGCCCAACCAGCAGCGATGACCATGGCGAAGCGTTCACCAATGCGAGAGATTAGCAACGCCGCGGGGACATTGGAGATCAATGAGCCCACACCGACGAGGGTCACGATCAGTGCCGCTGTGGCAATATCTGCACCACGTTCTCGCGCGGCTATGGCGATGATCGGGGCAACGGCGCCCAGCCCCAGACCGTAGAGCAATGAGGGTGAATAGATTTTCAGTGCCTTGTCGCGAACCCTGAAATTTTCTTCACCCATTGCTTTATCCTACGCAGATTCGCAAAGATGACATTCCAAGGTCAGGTGGCATGCACTCTTTGATACAAGTTTCGTGATTCAACGGGACCGAAGGGCAACACACGTAGTTCATGATCGGTTGGCTCGGAGCCGGGTTTTTGTACAGCTGCTATTTTGCGGCAGGTGGTAATCGCCTCACGTATTTGATCGCGTTGGTGGAGCACAAAGTCACGGTCAACGGTTCCACCATGTCCCGGAACATATACGGTGTCTAGCGCCTCACCGGTGACAAGTTCATCCAAGACAGCTACCCAGCGTAGGGGTATTGAATCTTCAAAGTTTGGTGGACCACCTTGTTCGATTACGTCTCCAGCAAAAAGCACTCGTCCGGTATGGACACTGATATCTCCCGGACTATGTGCGTTGCCCAGTTGTTGAAGAGTGACAAATTTGTCCCCAAGATTGATTCTCACCGGTGCGCTTCCCACGCGATGCTCTGGAATATGAAGCCTCGTGCATTCACCTTCACCGGCGGCCATTTCTGGCTCGATGCTTGCTACTAGTTCGCGCTGTTGAGACTCGGTTTGTTCCATGTGTTCGATCGCGAGCGTGCCCGCGTAAAAGTCGGTAACACCTTGCGCACGAAAGTAGTCGTTGCCTAGAAAATGGTCACCGTGAGCATGAGTATTAGCAATAATCAGGTGCGTATCGGTAATGCGTCTAACCGCACGGTGGATGGCCGCTGCTTCACGAGGCCCGGAGCCAGTATCAACGAGCAAAGAGCTACGAGTGCCAACGATCAGCCCACTATTCATCTCAAACCCGGGGCTACGCAGGCGCCAACAATCATCTGGCAATGCTTCCCATACAAGATCAGCTGGCAGCGTCGCGCCTTCGAAGCGTTGCTCTTGGAAGGGAATCACTATGGTTTCCTTCCTTGAACTATTAGCGTCAAATTTGACGGCTGAATGGTTCAAATCGTCGTGATCTTGACCTTACCAAAAGGAACTGTCTCATCAACGAGAGCTTGTTCCGAGTGGTGCCCTAATCCACGGACATGTACACCATGCATACCTTCTGCCACCGATTCGAGCATGACAGGAAGCACCATTGCCGAGTGACGCTCATCCAGAGTTTCAAGGTATTGAACATATTCTTCTGGCAGTTCATTCATTTCGCTCATGCCCCTAGGATAGAGCCGCAATCTGCCACGTCATAGAGGCAAAAGCCGCCAATCTGAAAATCATATGACAGCCGTAACGGTGCGTAGAAAAACTATGGGTACCCTGCAATCCGTTTCCGGATCGTGAAGGGCACCCATAATTTGAAATTTCTCTTAGAGATCGGCCAATGCTCCGGCCGGGTTCTCCATTGCATCAGCGACAAAGCGGAGGAACCCTGCGGCGACTCCCCCATCGCATACCCGATGATCGAAGGCCAGCGTCAGTTCGGTGACCTTGCGTACGGCCAGTTCGCCATTGACAACCCATGGCTTATCGATGATTCGACCGACTCCCAGAATTGCAACTTCGGGGTAGTTGATGATTGCTGCAGAACCATCAACACCAAAGACACCGTAGTTATTCAGTGTGAAGGTGCCACTGGTTAGCTCGGCAATCGTTGCCTTGCCAGCCCGAGTGACCTCGGTGAGCCTGGCTAGTTCGGTATTGATGCCCCGGGCACTGAGCTGTTGAACATTACGGATGGCCGGAACCATCAGTCCGCGATCGGTCTGCGCGGCAATGCCAAGGTTGATTCCCTCAAAGCCAATAATCTCGGCATCACCCTGCGCATTGGTTTCGATACGAGTGTTTAGCTCAGGGTATTTTTGCAACCCGGCTACTACGAAGCGGGCAATGAACGCCAAGAGTCCAGGAGTATTTTCCGGTTCCTTAGCCTTGAGCGCCGAACGCATCTCAAGCAGGGCGGTTGCATCAACATCAACCCACACGGTTGCTTCAGGAATCTCACTGCGCGAGCGAGTCATTGCCGCAGCAATGGTCTTGCGCACCCCGGTGAGCTGTGTGCGCGAAGCAATCGTGAGACCCGAACGCGAATCACGTTCGCCGGCAGGCACGTTCACCGCAATAGCTGAAACCTGAACCGGTGCCACGGCGACAGGGGCAGGGTCGACCGGAATAGCTTGCGACACTGCACTGGATGCTGTTTCAACGTCGCTGCGCAGAATCAAGCCACCGGCACCGCTTCCACGTACCGAAGCAATATCGATCCCACGTTCCTTGGCAAGTTTGCGAACCAAGGGAGAGATAACCAGTGGTGCGCGCACTGATGCTGCAACACTCTGTGCCGAGGAAGCCACCGCGGCTACAGCCCCGGCACGCGGGCGACGCTTCCGTGCCTTGGCCGATAGTCCCTCGGGAGTTCCATAACCAATGAGTACGTTGCCAGAGCCTTCGCTCTTAGGCTCGGTGGCTCCGGCGCGTTCTTCTTCGCGGTAAGACAACGCAACTTCACGTTCCGGAGCCGGGGCGGTCGGTGCCTCGGATCCTTCTTCAAGAACAGAAATCAGCGGGGTATCAACCTGGATCATTTCTCCGGCAGCACCGTGCAGCTGATGCACAGTACCGGCGTATGGGCTTGGTACCTCAACCATGGATTTGGCGGTTTCAACCTCGGCAATGGGCTGATCGATGACTACTGTGTCGCCCACGGAAACTAGCCATTTCACCAATTCGGCCTCGGTAAGTCCCTCACCAAGATCCGGCAACAAGAAAGTTTTCACGCTCATGCCACTTCCTCCCACTGCAACGCGTCAACAGCATCGAGAATGCGGTCAACCGACGGCAAGAAATACTTTTCAAGCTTCGGCGGCGGGAATGGAGTATCAAACCCTGTCACGCGCAGCACGGGGGCTGCCAATGAATGGAAGCAACGCTCCTGAACCCGAGCAACAATTTCGCTAGCAACCGAGGCAAAGCCCGGGGCTTCCGAAATCACTACCGCGCGTCCGGTCTTGCGGACCGATTCGCTAATCGTTGCATCATCGAAGGGCACGATCGTGCGCACATCAATGACTTCGAGGTTGCGCCCTTCCAGAGCTGCTGCCTCGGCTGCAGCAAGAGCCGTAGAAACCGAGGGACCATAGGCGATCAATGTTGCATCTGTACCCGCGCGGGCGATGGCCGCCTTACCTTCGGTGGGTGGAACCATTGAGGTCTCATGGGACAGGCGCAGGGATTCAAGATCGACTTGTTCCTTGGTCCAGTAGAGCTTTTTGGGTTCCATGAAGACCACCGGGTCCGGAGAGTCGATGGCTTCACGCAACATCAGGTACGCGTCTTTAACCGTCGACGGGGTGAAAACTTTCAATCCCGGCGTGTGTGCGTAGTAGGCCTCGGAGGAATCACAGTGGTGCTCAACTCCGCCAATGCCACCGGCATAGGGAATGCGGATGACCATGGGCAATGGCATCTTGCCCTTGGTGCGGTTGTGCATCTTGGCAACATGCGAGGCGATCTGCTCAAAGGCAGGATACGCGAAGGCATCGAACTGCATTTCAATAACCGGGCGCATGCCATTCATTGCCATGCCAATGGCCATGCCCACAATGCCAGATTCTGCCAGCGGGGTATCAAAGCAACGCCCGGTACCAAAGCGCTTGGTCAGCCCGTCGGTAATGCGGAAAACGCCACCGAGTACTCCAACGTCTTCGCCGAACATCAAGACAGCTGAGTCATGTTCCATGGCATCGGCAAGTGCCGTGTTCAGGGCCTTGGCAAAGGTTACCGACTGCACACCGGTGTTTGCTGTGCGTGCGGCCTGGGCTGCGGTTTCGGCGCTTACGTTGCCGTTAGCCGGGGATGAGGTGCTGATGCTCGGGCTCACTTGGTGTCCTCCTCGCGGGCGAGTTCGTCGGCAAGCATGTGTGCCTGCTCGGTTAGCTGAGTGGTGGGGCTCGAAAAGACGTAGGCGAAAAGCTCGGCCGGATCCGGAGTTTCTTCCGAGTTCATTCCATCGCGCAGCGTCTTGGCCACTGCCTCGGCACTTGCGGTGATGCGTTCTTCTGCTGCCTCGGTGAGCAAGCCTGCATCGGCTAGGTAGCTACGCATGCGGGTCAGCGGGTCCTTGGCAATCCAGGCCTGCACCTCGGCGTCTTCGCGGTAACGCGTTGCGTCATCGGCGTTGGTGTGTGCCTGCATCCGGTAGGTATGCGCCTCAACAAGGAGCGGACCGTTTCCTTCGCGGGCAAGACGCACGGCTCGGCCCAAGACCGCAAGCAGCGCGACAAGGTCATTGCCGTCTACACGTTCACCGGCCATGCCGTAGCCAACCGCCTTGTGCGCCAGCGATGGAGCAACGGACTGCTGGGAAAGTGGGACGGAGATTGCGTACTGGTTGTTCTGCACGAAAAAGATCACCGGTAGGTTGAAAACTGCTGCGAAGTTCAGTGCTTCATGGAAGTCGCCCTCGGAGGTAGCACCGTCACCGCACATGGCAAGAACCACTGTGTCTTCGCCGCGCAGTTTGGCAGCGTGTGCGACACCAACAGCGTGTAGGAGCTGGGTGGTCAGTGGGGTGGCTTGGACGGAGACCTTGTACTGGTTGGGGTCGTAGCCGCTGTGCCAGTCGCCGCGGAAGCTCGTCATGACTTCCATGGGGGCAACGCCCTTGGCCATCACCGCAACCGAGTCGCGGTAGGTGGGGAACATCCAGTCGTCTTCACCCAGACACAGGGCCGCTGCCACCTGGCAGGCTTCCTGCCCGTGGCTCGAGGGGTAGACAGCCATGCGTCCCTGACGGACCAGTGCGGAGTTTTGGTCGTTGACGCGGCGGCCGATCACCAGTTGTTCGTAGGCCGCGAGCAGCGCGGCAGGGCTTGGCAACGGGTATTCGTGTCCCGGCTCGGCGCCTTGCTGGCCAGCCGGGTGCAACTTTCCATTGACGTCAAGCATGTGAATTTCGGTTCGGGCCGGGAGCATGTAGTCCTCCGGGGTAATACCGAACTTGCTGCTCACCTGCTCCATTGCTTCGCGCGATTCGTTGATGGTCACGGTCCACGCCTTTCTACTCTTGGGGTGACATCTGAGCAAACCTTGAGGGTTTGACCCGAGGCCATTTCTTAACTCAATTATGGGTTTCGCTACCGAAATGTATCCAGCTTCACGAAATATTCTGGAAAAGTGGGCATGAGATCGATAGTCTTGTAGACAGAATGAAAATGTGACCGTCACTACATGATGGTTTTTAGACAAAGCAGATAGAGGCATTTAATGGAGACTCCCCCCGTTCGGCTTGATGACGTGGATCGTCGCATCCTTGAAGAGCTCACCAGAGATGGTCGTCAGTCCGTCACCACGGTCGCACAAAAGGTCCACGTCTCCCGTGCGCACGCCTACTCCCGCATCAATCGGCTGCAGGAAGAGGGTGTGATCACCAGGTATACGGCGGTGATCGATCCACTGCGCGCCGGGTTACGCGCCAGTGCCTACGTAACGCTGAAATTGCGCCAGCATTCGTGGCGTGAGCTGCGTGAACGGCTTGCCCTGATGCCAGAAGTCCACCACGTGGGATTGGTAGGTGGAAATTTCGATGTCATCTTACTGGTGCGCGCCAAGGACAATGTTGATTTACGCCGCGTGATCTTTGAGCAGATCCAGGCCATGCCCGGAGTCTTGGACACTCAAACCTTCCTGATCTTCGAAGATGTAGACACTCGCTAGTCGACACACCTTGCGATAGGGTATTCCCAATGACTCATGAGTGGTTGTACAGAACACGAAGGTTTCCGCCGTGGAGCAACAGTCCAAAGATGTAGTAACGTCAGCATCGACTGCGCCGCAGGAACCGCTTTTGCGGAACCGCCAAGGTTTTTCAACGCTGATGATTTCGTTGGGATTCGGAGCAATCTCCTCGGGCATCCTCAATGTTGCAGATGACTTAGTGGCGATCTATGCACTTGGTGCTAGCGCAACCCAGATCGGGATACTAAACGCTGCCGGTTCCTTGACGTTCCTTTTCTTCGCGATCCCCGCAGGTATGTTCTTGGATCGAGTCAATCGGATCAAAGTCATGATCGTGGCACAGTGCGCCGCAGGGTTGGCGATTTTCTCGGTCCCTATCTGTTGGGCTCTGGGCGTGCTGAGTTACCCGCAACTCGTCGCAGTTTCTTTCTTAGGCGGCATCGCTGGGATGCTCTGGAGCATGGGCGCCGGCTCAACCTTGCCAGCCCTTGTTGGCAAAGACTTACTCTCCAGCGCCTACGCGCGCAAAGAAACCGTCGAAACATCAATAGGGATCGTTGCCCCAGGGTTTGCCGGGCTATTGATTGCCGTGATTTCTGCACCGTTCACGCTGCTGGTTGCGGCAATCGCCAACGTTCTTGCAGCGCTATCCCTCATATTCGGACTAGGAAAACTTTCCGGTCCTGCTACCGAGGTCTCCGGTGCGTCAGAACGTTTATCGTTCAAACAATCCTTTAGCGAGGGCTGGAGGTTTACGCTCACCAAACCGCTGATTCGAGCGCTCATAGCTTCTTCGTCAGTCACCAATATGGGTCTGGCTTTTGGCTCGGCACTGGAAACGATCTACTTCGTGAAGATCTTGGGATTCTCGCCGCAGACCATTGGGCTACTCATTTCTACAGTTGCGGTCGGCGGCCTCCTTGGCTCTCTGGTGGTTCCGTGGCTTGTGGGCAAGCTTGGTGAACACAAGACCTTGGCATTGTCGGTGCTTAGCCTTCCCCTAGCAGTAGTCCTCATTCCGTTGGCCGCAATGTTCCCTACCGCGGCAGTGATCCTTGTCGTTGGAAACGCAGTTTTATACAACGCACTGATGGTTTCCTACAACGCGACGGCCTACGGGCTGCTGGCAGGGCTCACACCCAACGAGATGATGGGCAGGCAGCAAGGTTTCCGGCTCGTGTTCACCATGGGACCTGTTCCCTTATTTGGAATCATCGGCGGCCTAACCGGGGACGCACTGGGATTGCAAAATGCGACGTGGATATGGGTAGGGATCACCGCCTGTGCAGCGGTTCCACTCTTCTCTCTCTTACGATCGCGTCGACCCGTCAAGACGCAAAGCTAGCGAAAATCATTCTTGTCGGGCGTGTAGCTAAAAACTCTGTCTAGTGGTTGCTCCAGCACCTGCGCAATGAGAAAGGCCGCCTCCAGGGAAGGAGAATATTTGCCTTGCTCAATGGCAATGATCGTTTGTCGGGTGACGCCCACTGCCTCGGCAAGTTCGGCCTGAGTCATGTTCTCTCGCGAGGCACGTAACTCCCTCATGGAGTTACCCAGCCTTCCCCTTTTTATCATGCTGCTAGACCGCGTCGATAGCCACTTATTTGCGTCCAAGCGCCGGACAGTAGTGCCAGGATAAATCCACTCGCCATTACCGTGGCGATCCAAAAGTATGCGGCACCGGTAAAGACCAAAGACAAGACGATGACACAAGCGAAGGAAAGAATCTGGAATTTGATCTGGTCAGCTCGTCGAGCGATGTCACGGTCACGTTCATCCGCGCCCTGGGCATTATATTCATCGCGGAAGTGCAGGACCGTCTGTACGACGAAGACGGGGATCGCCATCAGCAGAAGGCAACCAACCATTGCAATTGAATAGTTGGCCTCCCCCACCGGTTGTTCACTGAGAACGTGGAGCAGCACCACGCCGACAAAGGAAACCATTCCTGCGATACCGGCCAGCAAAGTCGTCCAGGCAATCTTTTCTTGGTCAGACATATTTGCCACTCCTAGATGTCAAAAACTCTTTACTTTAGAGCGTAGTTAGGGCGTTAGCCCATGTAAAGGATTATTGACATTTTGGTTAGTTTTCAAAAAACGACAGGAGGGCACCTGCACTAATTCAGTGTCGGCACCCTCCTGCTCAGAGCGGCGGAAGAATTTATCCCTTAAATACCGGCTTACGCTTTTCTTGGAAGGCTAAGAAACCCTCGGCATAGTCTTCGGTAGCGCACAGATCGGCCTGGGCCTGATTCTCATTGGCCATCGAATCCCAAAGCCCCAATCGAGCATCACGAATCTCAGCAACAAGTTCCTTAGAAGCCCTGAAGGCTTCGGTGGCACCGGTAGCAACCTTGGCAACAATGGCACGGGTGTCTTCCAGTAGTTTCTCTGCCGGCATGGAACGCGAGAAGAGCCCGGAGCGCACTGCCTCGGCACCACTCATGAGTTCCGCGGTATAGATCAGATCCAGGGTTCTGTGTGACCCCAGACGTTCGGTAAATAGCCAGTGGCCGCCAGAGTCCAAGGTCGCCCCAAGGTTGGCAAATGGCGAGCCGATCTTCGCATTCTCAGCAACATAGACGACATCGGAAGCAATCGCCAGGCCTAGCCCAACACCGAGGCAGGCACCCTGAACCGCGGCAAACGTAGGGGCAGGGAACGAGGCCATTTTGGCAAGTAGCGGCTGTACTTTTCCGCCCAGATACCCAATGACATCATCATTGGCAGGGTTGACGCCGGAAATATCGCGCCCAGCACAGAATCCGCGGCCTTCGCCTCGCAGGAGAAGCGCACGTACCTCACCAGTTTCAACTCCTTCGGCGGCCTTGTCATAGGCTGCTTCGAGTTCGGCAAGTGCAGATTCATCGAGGGAATTCATTTTGTGTGGGGCGTTGAGCACGATTTCTGCCACGCCGCCGGAAATATTTAGTTCAATCATCCGGTCCTCTTTTCGAGTTGCTATGAGTGAAGGGCCCATCCGCCGATCGTGGATGAACCCTTTCCCCAGAGAAAATATTTAGGCGTCGTAGTCGACCAAAACGCTATCGCTGGTGGGACGTGACTGGCAGGTCAATACATAACCCTTTTCAATCTCGTCCGGCTCCAGTGCATAGTTCTCGTCCATGTCCACGGTACCGGTGATGACTTTCGCGCGGCAGGTGCCACACACACCGCCCGCGCAAGCGAATGGAACATCGGGACGTACGCGAAGTGCAGCATTAAGAATGGTCTCGCGAGCCTTGACAGGGCTCTTGACTTCACCTTGCAGACCGTCGAGTTTGAAGGAAATGTCGAAGCTTTCATCACCCTCATCAATAATGACCGGGCGGCCAATATGCCCTTCGGGGCGGTTTGGTTCGCCGGTGCTAAAGAGCTCAAAGCGCACCTTTTCGGCGGCAACGCCCTGACCGCTGAGGTTATCGCGAACCAATTGGACAAGTTCGAACGGCCCGCAGAGGAACCATTCATCAACCGCCGAGGTGCGAATCACTGTGCTGAGCATGGTGTCAAGCTTTTCCGAGTCAATACGCCCGGAGAGTAGGGGCGAAATACGCTGTTCACGGCTCAAAACGTGGTGCAGGGCAAAACGTGCCGGGTAGCGGTCTTTGAGGTCGGCAAGTTCTTCGAGGAACATGACATCCATCGCTGCCTTGTTCGCGTAGATCAGATCGAAGCGAGTGGTTTCGTTTGCGGCAAGCACTGTACGTGCAATGGCGATGACCGGGGTGATACCCGAGCCTGCTGCTACGGCGACAAAGTTGTTTTCATTGTCCGTATCAATAGATTCCGGGTCATTCATTCCAGTCATCTTATGCTTGGAAATGAAGGCACCTGCCGGGCTCATCACATCGATCTCGTCCCCGGCCACCAGCGACTCGTTGGCCCAGGTGGAGAAGATGCCGCCGAGGTCACGTTTGATGGCTACGCGAATTTCTCCGCGCACCGGAGCTGCACAGATCGAGTAGCTGCGGCGTAGCTCAAAGGGGTTTCCCTCATCATCGGGAAGTTCCTTGCGCAGGGCAACATATTGGCCTGCCACGTAGTCATACTGATCGGCAAGTTCTTCGGGGACCGCAAAGGTCACCTCAATGGCTTCGGCGGTGAGCCGTCGCACCTCGGCTACCTTCAATGTATGAAAGGTAGCCCGACGGCGGGTTGTATCCGGTGTGGCAGCTGTTTCTGTCATGAGAGCACCTTGAAGTAATCAAAGGGTTCCAAACAATCCTTGCAAGAGTAAAAAGCCTTGCAGGCGGTGGAACCAAAGCGGGAAAGTTCTTTGGTATTCAGTGAGTGGCACAGTGGGCATTTGACCGACATGCCAAGGGTTACAGTCCCTCGATGTCCCTTCCCGGTGGGTGGGGCAATGCCATACTCCTCGAGCTTGACCTTGCCGGATTCACTCATCCAGTCGGTGGTCCAGGCCGGGGATAGCACTAGGTCAACACTTACCTTGTCAAAACCTTCGGCATTGAAAGCAATGCCGAGATCTTCGGTAATAGCATCCATGGCAGGGCACCCCGAATACGTGGGTGTGATTGTCACATGGACGGTGCCTTCGGTGTCTAGCTGCACCGAGCGTAGGATTCCAAGGTCCGCAATAGTGAGAACGGGAATCTCTGGATCCGTGACCCCTGAGGCGATTTCGAGCAGACGCTCGGTGGAAACAGACACTGTGTATTGGCCTCTTTCTTTTCGTTACCAGGTGGCGCCGGGGTGTTTGCGAGCCAGGACCTGCATTTCAGCGAGGATGAATCCCATGTGCTCGCTGGGCTGGCCCTGGCGACCGAAGCTCATGGCAGAGCCGGTCTTGGGAATTTCCAGTTCGGCATCTGCCAGAACTGCATTGATTTCTTCATCCCAGGCAGCACGCAGTGTCGACGGACGAACTCCGGCATCGCCGAGCTCATCGTAAAGCGGCTCGTCCTTGAACATCTCATCAACATACGGCCAAAGGATTTCCATCGCGTGGCGCATCTTTTCGGCCGACTCCTCGGTACCTAGGCCGAGGCGCAAGGTCCACTGGATTGCGTGATCTCGATGGTAGTCAACTTCTTTGACTGCCTTGGCACAGATCGCGGCGATGGTTTCATCGCTTGACTTCAGCAACTCGGTATAGAGCAGGTGCTGGAAAATCGAGACGATCAGCTGACGCATGATCGTCACACCGAAGTGCCCATTGGGCTGCTGGACGATGTGCAGGGCTGTGAACTCTTCTTCCTCACGGAAGTAGGCAAGATCGTCCTCCGTCTTATCCCAGGCGAGTGCCGCATAGGAAAGGAACGATCGGGCATGGCCCAACTGGTCGAGGGCAATATTGCCCAAGGCAATATCTTCTTCAAGCTCCGGCCCGCGTGAAATCCAGTGTGAAAGACGCTGAGCTAAGATCAGCGCATCATCACCCAAGCGCAAGGCATACTGGGCGTTGGCTTCACTTGGCACTGCCTTTTGAATGGCAATGTCTTCCGGGCGCAGTGCATTACCCGGGGTGACGCGGGTTGCCGAAGCGCTGGAGTCGCCAAAGCTATCCAACGAGTGATCAGTCTTCTGGGTGCTCACAGGTGCTTCACGCCCTCACTCTTGGTGTAGTACGTTGCGTGGCGGTAATCCTTACCCTGCGGGGATTCAAAGAACTGTCCCTTGGCATCCGGATCCGAGGCAACGATGTCGTTGGAGCTCACGATCCACAGAGAGACACCCTCATTGCGACGAGTGTAAAGATCGCGGGCATTACGCAATGCCATGTCCTTATCCGGAGCGTGCAGGGAGCCTGCGTGGACATGCGAAAGACCGCGTGACGAACGAACAAATACTTCCCAGAGCGGCCAGGCGCTATTTTTTTCACTCATTGTTTAGGCAACCTCAGTCTTTCGAGCCATCTTCGCTGCGTATGCAGCTGCTGCTTCACGAACCCAAGCGCCATCGCGGTGGGCTTCACGGCGACGTTCCATGCGCTGTGCGTTCAGTGGTCCGTTACCGAAAATCACTGCTTTGAACTCTTCCCAGTCAAGATCCATGTGAATCCACTGACCGGTCTCTTCATCAAAGCGAAGTTCCGGATCCGGCAGGGTAAGTCCAAGGACCTTAACCTGCTCCGCGATCATTCCAACGAAACGCTGGCGTAACTCGTCGTTGGAGAAACGCTTGATCTTCCACTCCATTGACTGCTTGGAGTTTGGTGAGTCGTCATCCGGTGGGCCAAACATCATCAGGGATGGTGCGTAGAAACGGTTGATTGCTTCCTGGGCCATCTTCTTCTGAGCTTCGGATCCCTGAGAGAGTTCCAGTAGGATTTCGAATCCCTGGCGCTGGTGGAAGGACTCTTCCTTACAGACACGCACCATAGCTCGGCCATAGGGGCCGAAGGATGCTCGGCACAGTGGCACTTGGTTGGCGATTGCCGCACCATCTACCAGCCAGCCGATCGCACCCATATCTGCCCAGGAACGTGCCGGGTAGTTGAAGATCGAGGAGTACTTGGCTCGACCTGTAAGCAGCTGGTCGTTGAGCTCGTCACGTCCGGTGCCGAGAGTTT
This sequence comes from Arthrobacter sp. MYb227, assembly GCF_002975435.1. Taxonomy (GTDB): domain Bacteria; phylum Actinomycetota; class Actinomycetes; order Actinomycetales; family Micrococcaceae; genus Paeniglutamicibacter. Next base: position 585,129 of record NZ_PCPT01000001.1, read on the forward strand.
CTGCGGCCGAGTACAGGTACAGGCCGTGGCCTGCTTCGTCCTGAACCTTGGCCATCAAGATGGCCTTACGCTTTAGCGACGGGGCACGGGTAATCCAGTTAGCTTCTGGTTGCATTCCAATGATCTCGGAGTGCGCGTGCTGGGAAATCTGACGCGTCAAAGTCTTTCGGTATGCCTCGGGCATCCAATCGCGTGGTTCGATACGCGAATCTTCGGCAATAATCGCTTCAAAGCGATCCTTGCCGGCCTGCTCCTCAGGAGAAAGTACCGCGGATAGTTTTCCGCCGCTTTCATTCTGTGCAGCCATAGTGCTCACCTCACTGTGACAAATTTATATTTACTGACCGTTCGTTCAGGATATGCGGATGGTCACCTTTTCGTCAATCAATGACACACATAAGACGTGTCATGTTTCACTGCAGGTGAGGCAATTTCACTTCACTTGAGGCATTAGGTGCTCTTGTCTCACTACGCCCATGGCAGCTGCTCATTCCATTTCGCTACAGCTGAGACAAACACCTCTCCGCTTCTCTACACCCAGGCATTTGGCCAAATCCGGCTCCCGTCAACCGAGAAAAAACATCATCTGACTTGGGCCGAACGAATCCCAGATCATTCAGTCCGTGTTTCAACTTCAAACGGTCTCAGCAAAACCGACACACCACCGTAAACCCGAGGCAAATGCCGATTTACCTCGCGTGTAGTGAAACGGAATTCGGCGTTACGGTCCACGACACCCGAGGCCCCCGCGGAAAACCGGGACCATCTACCTCACCTGAAATGAAGAAGGACAAGACGTGTTGCCCCTCTTATTCAAGGTAAGGCACTCTCACTACACCCGAAGCCTTAGGCTATTGAGTCTCACTACAGCTGAGGCATTCTCTGGAATTATGCGTAAGGCATTGCGCCATTCGCTTAGGTCGAGATTTGCTAACATTTCGGCCAGTACGGCGCGCTGGCTTAGGAAGCTCAAAGGTTCACCATGGAACATGGAGGTCATGACTTCGCGTTTCACGGCCCTTCGTTTGTCCCTCAGCACAGCACTTGTCTTAGTTATCGCCGGATGCGGGACACCCCTGAGTGAAAACTGGTCCGATTACACACCTCCGGCCGCACCGGCCCAAATCATTGCGACCACACCACCGAGTGCCGCGCCGGAGCCTGAAAAGAAGCTGGAACGTGTAGCCCCCGACTGCAGTATCGAAAAGTGTGTTGCGCTGACCTTCGACGATGGTCCAGGCAGTCATACCCCCGAATTACTAAAAGTTCTTGCCCAGTATGACGCCAAGGCAACTTTCTTTTTGATTGGAGAGAATGTTGCAAAGCACCCGGATATCGTCAAGGCCGAACTTGATGCCGGGCATGAAATTGGCAACCACTCATGGGCTCACAAAGACTTGAGCAAGATGTCAGTTACCGCGGCCAAGAAGGACCTTCAGAAATCCGATGACGCGATACAAAAAGCAATTGAGCAGAAAGCCACCTTGGTTCGTCCACCCTTTGGTGCTTTAGCTCCCTCGCTCAAGAAGTCCCTTGACGTTCCGGTGGCGTTATGGAGTGTGGACACTCTTGATTGGAAGACCCGTGACACCAAAAAAACTGAAAAATCTGCAGAAAAAGTCAAGCCTGGTGACATTGTATTAATGCATGATATTCATGAATCAACGGTCAAGGCCGTACCCGAAATGCTGAAGACGCTCAAGGCTCAGGGGTATCACTTCGTGACGGTTACCGAGATCATCGGAAAACCGAAAGATGGCATCGGATATGGAACGGGGCAAAGCCCGGCCACGAAAAAATAACCATCCTGCCAAATCCGCCCACACAAAACTGAAGGCGGTTTCCTACACATTCGTGTGCATGGGAAACCGCCTTCAATGTTCATCCCGAAAGCCGTTGGCCGTTGGAGTGAGCCACAGGTTTACAGAGCTAGAATCTTAGTTTTTTCACCCAAGAATTCTTCTTCAGTTAGTACCCCAGCAACTCGCAGTTCGCCAAGCTGTTTCAGCTGCGCGAGCTTGTGATCAGTGAGGTCCATTGAGGAAACCGGCGCCTCCACCGGGGTAACTGTTGTTGCAGCAGCTGGCACGCTTGTCACGGTTTGTTCAGCGGCTGCATCTTCGGCAGCAAATCGTTGCTGTTGTTTACGTTGTACTCGTCCGACAACTGAACCTGCAACAGCTGCCCTTCCTGCAGTTCGAAAAAGTCCCATGATGTGTTGCCTCTCCCAAGAAATCCATAGTGGATGCTCCAACCATAGGTTGAGATTGCGTGAAAATGGCATGGTGACCATTTATTGACTGAGATGTCGCAAACGTGGCATATATGGCGAATCAGTTGGGTCAAAGCAAGCTCTCAGAGAACCTTAGAAAGAAATTCCTTGGTTCGCTCCTGCTGCGGGTTACCAAAGAGTTCGGACGGAGGTCCTGACTCACAGACAACCCCATCTGCCATGAAGACCACGCGGTCACCAATTTCTTTGGCAAATCCCATCTCATGAGTCACCAAGACCATGGTCATGCCCTCGTCCGCCAAGTCTCGGATCACTTGGAGTACTTCGCCCACCATTTCTGGATCTAGCGCACTGGTTGCCTCGTCAAAGAGCATGATTCCAGGGCTCATGGCCAGTGCTCGAGCAATGGCCACGCGCTGTTTCTGGCCCCCCGAGAGTGAAGCGGGACGCGCATCTGCTTTAGCTCGCAGGCCGACTCGATCCAATAGTTTTAGTGCTTGTTCTCGTGCTTCGGCCTTGGTTGCCTTCTTCAGCTCCACCGGGGCGAGCATAATATTCTCGGCCACCGACATATGGGGGAAAAGATTGAAATGCTGGAAAACCATGCCCACATGCCTGCGTACTTCATTGATGTCCACCTTTGGGTCGGTGACGTCGAACCCATCGACAACCACTTGACCAGCAGATATTTCCTCAAGCTTATTCAGGCAACGCAATAGCGTTGACTTACCGGAGCCCGAAGGGCCAATGATGCAGACGACTTCTCCCTCACCGATTTGCACATCAATACCTTTGAGAACCTCATTGGCACCAAAAGATTTCCGCAGACCTTGGACGGTGATCTTTGCCGGTTTCTGTGTTTCAACAGGTGCTGTACTCACTTGTTGAACCTCCTATCTGCGAAGTTTGCGAGTTTGGTCAGGGCCATAATGGCGATGAAGTAAATAGCACCGACGATCAGCAACGTTTCGGTGACGCGGAAGTTCGCTGCGTAGATTTGTTGGCCCTGGTAGAGCAGTTCGGCAAATCCAATAGCCAGCAGCAAAGATGAATCTTTCAGCATAATGATCAGCTGATTAATCAATGATGGAGTCATCATCTTAAACGCCTGCGGGACCACTACCTTTTGCATTGATTTGCCATAGCCTAGGCCCAACGAACGCGAAGCCTCAAGCTGTCCAGGATCAACTGATTGAATGCCTCCGCGCACAATCTCTGCAACATAGGCTCCTGAGTTCAAGGACAACGTCAACACGCCGGCAACCCAAATATTGATGGGCTGCCCGATGAGCTGAGGAATACCGAAGTAGAACATGAAGGCCCACAGCAGCAACGGTGTGCCGCGGAAAACGTTGACGAACGTTGTTGCAATACCTCGCAATAAGATGTTGCGGGAAATCTTCATAAACCCTGCTAGTAGGCCCAAGGCCATGGCAACGGCGAAAGAAATGATGGTTACCAGCAGCGTGTTTTTCAAACCACTCATAAGGGCCGGGAAAGACTTGACCAAAAGATCCCAAAACGTGCTGGGAGCTGCGGCCGTTGGATCCGCAAGGTACTTATCAAGAATTTTTTGGTACTCACCGTTGGCTTTCATTTTGGCAAGACCATCGTTGAACGCACCGAGCAAGGCAGTATTTTTGCCCTTATTTACTGCAAAACCATAGGAACCACCCGGGACCTTATCGGTGACAGCTTTGAGGCCACTATTTTGTGCAATGCCATAGGCAAGTACCGGATAGTCATCAAAGACTGCTGCCGCCGATCCCGATTTAACCGATTCCACCATGGTTGCCGATTGGTCAAGAGATTTGACGGTAAATCCATATTTTCCGGCAATTGATTTGGCATAGGTTTCACCCTCGGAACCTGTCTTGGCGACCACGGTCTTGCCCTTGAGGTCCTCGTAGCCCTTGATGTCATCGTTATTGCGTGCGACTGCCATCTGGATGCCGGATTCGAAATAGGGCTCGGAGAAGTCGTAGACCTGTTTACGTTCATCGGTGATCGACATACCGGCAATGACCCCGTCGACCTGATTTGAGGTTAGTGCCTGAAGCGCCGCGTTGAAGCCCAACGAGCGGATTTCGACCTTGAATCCCTCACTCTCAGCAATGGCACGAATCAGATCCATATCAATACCGGTCAGTTCTCCATCCTGCCGGAACTCGAAGGGTGCAAAAGTGGTATCGGTGCCAATGACAAAGGTTTTTCCTTCGACCCCACTATCACTCGTTTGCGCCATGGCGCTTCCTACGCCACCGAGCAGTAGCAGCAGTCCCAACACGACACCAAGTAGTGCCCTCACTCTTGGCCATGAATGGCCTGTACTTACCGGTGTTTTCAAGTCTCGTTCATCCTCCTGCGTCACAGTTCTCTCCCCGAAGGGAGAGTCCCTTGATGTGCTTCACGCCACAAAGCATATGCGTTTAGAAGTCAAGAAAACACTGGTTAGAAGCAAAAACGGCTAACAACTTCGCAAAGAATTCGTGCCCCAAATTCCCGTACTTTTCATGGTTTTATGTGTTTGTTTCATCATCGGTGGCGGGCTGAACAAGTGCCGGAAGCGCAAAATCTTTTTCCCGCACAAACCGCATCCCTCCGGGGCCGCGAAATGCCGAAGCCCCGGAATCATCGAACTCAAAGTGCACCTTTTCTCCGTACCCACCAAATCCATTCGGGTCCACTGATTTCAAGGTGTTTTCATCAACGAATTCAAGCGGCACGGTGTTCTTGGCATCCACCGCAGAAGTCGGATCAATCTGGAAGAGTTTCCCACCGAGCAACACAACATCTTGCACACCCCATAACGCGGCGAAGCGGCCGGTAAAGCGCTCCAAAGCCTCCTGGGTGATTCCCGTATAGGAGTCCGGTGTGCTTTGCTCGGCGAGCGCTGCCAGGGCAAAGAGGGATTCTCCCCAGCTGGTGGCCTGACCGTCTACGGCATTCGTCAGCATGCTTAGCACCACTGACGTTTGAGGAACGGCCCAGGTCCGGGTGATGTGTCCCGGATAGCCTCCGCTGTGCCCAAAGGTTTCGCGCCCTTGAATTTTTTGGAGGATGAATCCAAGTCCGTAGCTTCGTCCCGGGGCACCAGATTCTTCTGCTCGTTGTTGCATGAGTCGTTTTGAGTCATCGGTCAGTACGCTCGGTTCGCTGCCCATTAGGTGGGAACCGAAATAGGTAACCAGATCAGTGGCGGTGGAATAGATTCCTGTGGCTGCGGCAAGGGCTCCGGTGTTTATATGTGTGATTTCGGCGCGTGCAGCTAAGGCATAGTCGCTCCCGGCGTGGACCAGTGGCCCATACCCGGCTGCCAGGTTCGAGGTATTCGCGTCAATATCGGTTCCCGTGTTTGCTAGTCCGAGGGGGTCAATGATGCGTTCTGTAATGAACTGCTCGAAGGATTGTCCGCTGCTGGTTTCGATGATTAGTCCCAGGATCCCATACCCAATATTTGTGTATTTGAAGTGTTCATTGGGTTCTAGAATTTTTGCGTGCCCAGCGATTTCTAGTAATTCTTTGTCCTTGGGGAATGGTCTGCCTAAGGCCCAGAAGTCAGCATTCTCGCTATCGCGGATGATGCCGCCTGAGTGTGAAAGAAGTTCACGCACGTTCACGCGCGCAATGTCACTATTGCTAAGCTCCGGAAGCAGCTGACCTACCTGGTCTTCGAGGTTCAGCAATCCGTCTTCGCGAAGGAGCATGATGGCTGTTGCTGTGAAGGTTTTGGAATGGGAAGCGACCCTGAATAGGTGATCGTTCTTCAGCCGAGTCTTGGCACCAAGATGTGCATAGCCACCGCTGAAAGCTCCGATGAGTTCACCGTTAACGCCCACCGCGCATTGGAAACCTGGCTGATGTGAGTAGGCCCGATTTTTATCCAAATACGTTGGAGCATATTTCAGGACAGATTCCCAGATGGCGCTGGCTTCGTTGGGCAACTGTGCGTCGGTGGCAGAGTGTGCGAGGTTCATGATCACCATCCTGCCACTGGGCAAATAACAATCGCGCATATTTTTCCTTTCTCCGGTGTATTCGCTTGGGCTACTGCGTAGGCTCGCTGTATGAGTGAGGCATCAGAGCTATCAATGACCTTGTCGGATCGGCAATCGATGACCCAGCGCAATCCCTTCGTGTTGGCTCTTTATGGGCTGAGCGCGCTGTTGGGCCTGGCTGCCCTCATCATCCAGCGTGTTGGAGTTTCCAAGGCTTGGCTCAGTGGTGGAATGGACAGCGATTCCGGGGACTTTTTGGGAATTGTCTATGACCCCACTATTTTGTTGCGCTTCAACGTTGTAGCGCTGGTTCTGCTGGTCTTATGCATCGTTATTCTTAGCGCAACTTTGGTCTTCCAAGCAGCCCGGTGGAAACCAGCAGGCAGTTAGCTTCTTCTCGGTTGGTCGCTCATGCCTGATACGGGTCTTTGACAGCCGGTCAGGGCGAGATTCTGCAATTCTTTCTACGCGGTGGGCGTAGCTACGCCCTCTTCGGGCCAAGGTTCGGATTGAATAGGAAGCATGAGCCAGACCGAGCAGATGCCACAGCCACCACAAACCGCCAAGATCCCCACCACTCGTATCCATCATGGGGATAGCTTCACCGACGATTACGAATGGTTGAGGGAGAAGGAAAGTCCCCAGGTACTCGAACACCTGCACGCCGAAAATGCGTATGCGCAAGCCGTCACGGCTAACCAAGAGTCCTTGCGTGAGGCAATCTTCAATGAAATCAAGGAACGCACCGTAGAGACCGATCTTTCGGTTCCCGCCCGCAAACGTGGTTGGTGGTATTTCACCCGTACCGTCGAAGGTTCCCAGTACGCGATCCAGTGTCGTGTGGCGGCCAACGATACCGGAGACCTTGCAGCAGACTGGACTCCCCCGGCCATCGAAGCCGGGGTGAGTATTCAAGGCGAACAGGTACTGCTTGATGGCAACCAAGAAGCCGCAGGCAAACCGTTCTTCTCCCTCGGTGGCATGGCTGTGAGCGAAGACGGAAACTTGCTGGCCTATGCGCAGGATAATGCCGGGGACGAGCGATTCACCCTCCGCATCAAGAATCTAGAAACCGGCGAAATGCTGGCCGATGAGATCGAGAACGTCTTCTATGGCCTGGCCTTCTCCCCCGATTCGACCCGCATTTTCTACACGGTGGTTGACGATTCATGGCGTCCACACCAGATCAAGGCCCATACCCTCGGCACCGATCCAGACCAAGACACCGTCATCTTCCAAGAAGATGACCCCGGGATGTGGCTTGGTTTTGATCTCTCGGCGGATCGCACCGAACTGTTGATCGGCATTGGCAACTCCGAATACTCCGAAACCCTATCCTTGGATCTGCGCACACCCGAAGCCACCCCGGTGATGTTGGTATCCCGCGCACACCGTATCCTGCACTCGATTGACCCCATCACCCTTCAGGGCACGCGCGCCTACGTGATTACTCATGATCGCCAGGCACTAAACAATATGGTTTCCCTGCTACCTGCCGAACAAGTCTCGCTCCCTTATGAGCAGCAGCAGTGGGCAACTATCATCGAACACAGTGACACCATCAAGGTTGAGGGCACCGCAGCAACCGCAACACATCTGATCGTTGCGGTACGTAAGGACACCACCGAACGGATCCAGATTCTCCCGCTAGCGGGATTGGGCACCGCTACGCAACGACCGGCAGTAGAACCAGCTTTTGACGAAGAGCTCTACACTGCCTCGCTGGCCAATGCCGAACTCGATGCACCCATGATCCGGCTGTCCTACACCTCGGATTTCACCCCGGCCCGCGTCTACGATTACACCCTCGCCGATGGCACCCTGACACTACGCAAGCAAACTCAGGTGAACAACTATGATCCGAGCAAGTACCTGGCAACCCGCGAATGGGCAACAGCGGCAGACGGAACCAAGATCCCACTGACCATCTTGCGCCGATCCGATCTGACCAACAAGACTGCCAACGCGGTCCTGATCTACGGATATGGAAGCTACGAAGCCTCCATGGACCCGGGCTTCGGTATCCCACGGCTCTCGCTGCTTGATCGCGGAGTCGTCTTCGTCATCGCCCATGTACGTGGCGGCGGCGAACTAGGACGGCATTGGTACCTAGATGGCAAAAAACTCACCAAGAAAAACACCTTTACCGACTTCGTCGATGCCACAAAATATGTGATCGATACTGGCTGGGCAGACCCGGCACGCGTGGTGGCCATGGGAGGATCCGCCGGTGGCCTGCTCATGGGAGCGGTAGCAAACCTAGCCCCGCAACTCTACTCGGGCATCATTGCCCAAGTACCGTTCGTTGACGCGCTAACCTCAATCCTTGACCCAGAACTCCCGCTCTCCGCGCTGGAATGGGAAGAATGGGGAAACCCCATCCAGGACAAGGAAGTCTACGACTACATGAAGTCCTACACACCGTACGAAAACATCGCGGCCTTGCCCTACCCCAAGATCGCGGCAGTTACCTCGCTCAACGACACCCGTGTGTTGTATGTAGAACCAGCCAAATGGGTCGCAAAACTGCGCGAAGAAACTACCGGAGCCGAACCGATCATCATGAAAATTGAAATGGACGGTGGCCACGGCGGCGCCTCGGGCCGCTACGAAGGCTGGAAAACTCGTGCCTGGGACTACGCCTTCGTGCTAGACACCCTGGGCCTGAACCCAGCGGGCGCATGACCCCACAGAACTTGGTAGTTGCTCGGAGCGCGGCGTTCTCAACAAACTCCGCGTTCCGAGCCCTGCTCACCGAGGCCTCCGACGCCACCGGTGAGGCACTCGAAACACTGCTGTCCGAGATCAGCACCATGAACGTGCTGCTCTACCCCGGTCCGAACGGTGATCCTTTGGCGCTCGCCGTCTACCACAGGCTCGATTCCTATGCCGTGGAGATTGAATATCTAGCCGTTGCTGCGGCTTTGCGACGCCGGGGTGTGGGGCTCGCACTGGTCAACAAGGTGCAAGAACTTGAGATGGCGATGATCGTAGCCCGAACGGACGATGATGCCATTGAATTTTACCGGGTAGTGGGTTTTCAGTGCAGTGCTTCGGCTACAGATCCGCGCTGGCCAGAAAACCAGCGTTATCTTTGTGTGCTGCCCTTTCTGCCGTTGGTTCAGGAACCTTTGGAGGATGACGCGTCGGTCCAATGGGTTCAGCCGGTGCCACAGCCTATGCAGATTGAGCTTGTTCCACCGCAAGAATCCTGGGCTCGTGACTTTGCCAAAGTGAAATCGTTGATTAAACAAACCTTGGGCGCACGGGCGCTTGCGGTGCAGCATCTGGGCTCAACGTCAGTTCCCGGGCTTCCGGCCAAGCCCATCATCGATATTGTTTTGACGGTTGACGATCCTGCTGCCGAGGGCGAATACGTCAAGGATCTTGTGGCTGCGGGGTTTGCGCTGCGTTTACGTGAACCAGGGTGGTACTCGCACAGATTACTGGTCTCCGTCGGCCAGGGTGTACTGCCCGCGGTCAATCTGCATGTTTTAGGCCCCGGCTCGCCGGAGACTTCTCGGATGCGCAGCTTTCGGGACTGGCTTCGTATGCATGATACAGACCGGGATGAATACGCGCGCGTTAAGTATCTAGCGGCAGCAAATATCAATGAGCACGGCGGCGGTCTGGTCATGGATTACAACGCTGTCAAAGAGCCTTTTATCCAAGCACTCTATGCAAGGATTTTTGCCAGCTAATGAGCTAGTGGCATGGTGTTTATGCTCCTGACTCGGGGCCGTGTTCGAGGCCCTTCTCGGTGGGGCCGCTCTGGCGTGCCATTTTTATCCCGTCACGCACCCCGGCACGGATCACGTGGTAGAGCACGTAGAAGCCGATGGCCACAATAACGATGTTCAAGACTATCGAAGAGAAGAATTCACCAGTCATCATGGGTGCAGTCTAACGATCGGGAAGCAATGCCGATTCGTTGCCTCGCCGCATCAGCCCAGAAGATTCTGGTGTTGAGCATGCCAAGGAATGGTGCCCGGAATCGCCGGCCATCGAGTCATGCTTGTGTGTTGCTATTTGAAGCGTTCCCAAGCTGATTGACGGGTCATTCCCAAGGATTCGCCCACGCGTGCCCAGCTTGCTCCTTTGCTGCGTGCAACGTTCACCCAGGCGGTAAGTCTCGACTCGACCTGCGCGGCGACAGCAGAAATTTTGGGTAAGAGGTCAAGCACCTCATCGACGTTCATATCGCGCCACGGTTCGGCGGCCGCATGGGTCTGAGTAGTTTTATGAAGGGCCATGGCGTTTTGGGCGCACTCTAAACAAATTGCGATACCAGCGCCCAACACCAATTTTCCGCACTCCTCGCGGGTGCGACCGCAAAAGCTACACAGTTCCGGGTCAATGTATGCACCGAGGTCCGACACCAGCGACTCCTTCTGTTGTGGGGCAGCTCGGTCCCCTCTTCTTGACACTGTCAGGATACACCTGACACGATGTCAGGCAATGCCTGACACGAGAGTTGCGAGTACCTACCCCCATGAGCTCCAACGTCAACACCTCCAAACCCATCCGGGGCAATAAACCGTTCGGGCGATTCTTGGCCTCGAGTGCCTTTGAGTCGCTGGGCGATGGAACCATTCGCACGCTCCTGCCACTCATTGCGGTAAGTGCGTTGGGTGCAGGGACATTCCATATCGGATTGCTCAATGCCATTGGGCTCAGTGCGTTCTCGATCCTTGGGTTACCCGTTGGTGTACTGGCTGATACTTTGCCACGACTCCGGCTCATGTTTCTCGCCGATATTCTGCGTGCGGCCTTGCTCCTGGCAATTCCTGCATCATATTTTTTGGGCTTCCTACAGCTGTGGCACCTGATTGCAATTGCAGGGGTCCTCAGCATTTGTGATGTGATCTTCATCTCCGCCAGCGGAGCGGCAATTCCCGATCTGGTAGGTCCGCGACAGGTCAGTGAAGCTTATGCCCAATTACATCGGGTCTCGAGCGCCACGTCGCTGGGCTCTCCTATCCTTGTCACCGGACTCTTGAAAATTTTGGCCGCACCCTTTGTCCTACTCATTGGCAGTATTGGATACCTCATGTCCGGGCTCGCACTTCCACGCCTTCTTCCCCCGGAGCCCGGCACCGCAAAACCACAGATACAGCCATTCTGGGCCTCGCTTCGATTAGGAATGCTCACAACGCTTCAGCAGCCGATCATGCGTCAACCGCTCTTCTCCGGCATGCTCCTCAATGCGGCGACCATGCTCGGCAATTCCGTACTTGCCGTTTATGCCATGCGGGATCTCGGTTTTCAGCCGGCAACATTTGCCATGCTGGGAGTCTTCGGCGCGGGCGGAGGTTTAGCCGCAGGCCTTGCTGCCCCCAAGCTTTTAGCACTCTATGGAATTGGACCGCTGCGGGTGACCGCTACGCTTCTCTGCATTCCTGCGGTGAGCCTCCAGCCGCTGGCAACAATTCTTCCGGGAAACGCCATTATCTGGTGTGCCACGTCATCGTTCAGTTGGGCGTTTCTACTGATTCTTGCGTCGGTCGCCGGTGCCGGAATCATCCCCCAGTTGTGCGATTCCTCAAACCTTGGAACTGTGATGGCAAGCAACAGATTCTTCACCCTGGGCATCATGCCGATTGCGAGCATTATTGGCGGATCACTAGCTACGCTCATCGGCCCCGCACCAATCCTTTGGGCTTGGGCACTCCTAGCAGGATGCTCTGCACTTCCCATTATTTATTCGCCAATTCGCTCATGGCAAGAAGTCCCTGATTCACCCACCGTCACAGAGACAAAGAACCGTGCTCCGAGGGAGGAAAGCATTCCTCACCGAAACACGGATCTATGACCATGCAGAGCCTTGCGCCCCGGGGCATTACCTGACGTGAGCTTGCTGTGCACGCGAAGCCTTAATACTCGGACGCATAGCAAGCACGGTTGAAACCAAGGCCACGCCGCCTGCGATCCACGCAGTGAGTGCAGGAACATTTGCACCGGCAAAGTTTCCTAGCCATGGCAAGATAATTGCCAGCACCGAGGCCATGATCTGTCCGATTTCAATGCCATAGAGGTTTGGTCCGGCCAAATCAATAATGCCCACCACAAGAAGCAGTGCCCCGGAGGTCAGCAGCATGGGAACCGAACTTCCAATTCTCTCGCTCCAGACAGGGGTCAAGACCATGACCAAACCAGCGATAACTACCGCCCAGTCTTCCCAACGATGCCATTTACGCATTTTGAACCAACTCCTCACATTTCTACTTATTCCCGAGTCTGCCGCGGATGATAAACGGGTGGAAGAGTCTTTTGACCCAAAAGACGGTTAGACACTTCAGCGATTCTTGAGCGTCTTGTGCGTACGCGAGTACGTTAAATGACATCGATTCGACGCATGCATCTTGACTTATGTCACATTTCAGGATTACCTAATGATCGTTCGGTAAATAATTGAAGGGACTTTCATGAGCGACACAAACCTCGACGCACCACTTGCGCATCCCATTTTGAAAAATGACTATGCCAGTGAATGGATGGGCATCGAGGTTCAGAAAGTTGCAGATGGGCACGCAACCATCACCATGAAACTTCGCCAAGAAATGCTCAATGGTTTTGGAATCGCCCACGGCGGTATGATCTTCGCTTTTGCCGATACTGCCTTTGCTCTTTCCTGCAACCCGCACACAGGCTCCGAAGATTCAATTACCGTGGCCTCGGGTGTCGACATCAACTTCCTCAAACCAGGTATCCCCGGACGCGTCCTCACCGCGGTAGCCAACCGTCGTCAACAGACCGGACGCAGCGGAATCTATGACATTCAGGTATTTCAGTCGGTTCCCGACGCCGAGGATGAAGTCCTCGCCGAGTTCCGCGGACGCTCCCGCACTATCCCCAAGCGTGCGTAGCCAGCAAGCTTGCTTAACCTCCGTTCACCCAAAAAATCACAGCACGATAGGCCAAGACATGACCCAGACCTCAACACGGATCGAACTTCCAAATCCGCTAGATCCGGAAGAAACCATGAGCCGTGACCAGATCGAATCGATCCAGCTCACACGCCTACAGGACACCCTTGCCTACGCCTATGATCGGGTGCCACTGTACAAGGAAAAGTACGATGCAGCAGGTGTGCACCCCAGCGACCTGAAGGAACTGTCCGACCTGGCCAACTTCCCCTTCACCGAGAAGGAAGATCTACGCAAGACTTATCCGTTTGGCATGTTCGCCGTCCCACAGCAGGAGGTAGCCCGCATTCATGCTTCATCCGGCACCACCGGACGAGCAACGGTTGTTGGTTACACCCAACAGGACCTGGATAATTGGGCCACCATGGGCGCCCGATGCCTGCGCCTCTCGGGCGTCAAGCCGGGTTGGAAGGTCCACAACGCCTACGGCTATGGCCTGTTCACTGGCGGTCTTGGCGCGCACGCCGCGGCCGAGCGTCTGGGTACCACCGTGATCCCGATGTCCGGTGGCCAGACGGAAAAGCAGATCACGCTCATCCAGGACTTCGAGCCGGATGCCATTCTTTGTACCCCGACTTACTTGTTGACCATCGGTGATGCGATGCAGCGTGCCGGGCTTGACCCGCGCAAGACCTCACTGAAAACAGCGGTGCTCGGCGCCGAACCGTGGACCGAGGAAATGCGTCACGAGCTAGAGGTCATGTTCGACCTGGACGCCTGTGACATCTACGGCTTGTCCGAGGTCATGGGTCCCGGCGTTGCCGGCGAGTCAAACGAAACCAAGGACGGCAGCCACATCTGGGAGGACCACTTCCGCCCGGAGATCATCGATGCCTTCGACGAGACCAAGGTGCTGCGCGACGGTGAACACGGCGAGCTCGTCTTCACCTCGTTGACCAAACAAGCACTGCCGATCATCCGCTACCGCACGCACGACCTCACCCGCCTACTGCCGGGCACCGCACGTCCGGGCCACCGTCGTATGGGTAGGATCACCGGGCGTAGCGATGACATGATCATCCTGCGCGGCGTGAACCTCTTCCCTTCGCAGATCGAGGAAATCGCGCTGCGGATCCCGGGGCTTTCCCCGCACTTCCAGCTTGAAATCACCCGTCCGGGCCGCATGGACCAGCTGGCAGTGCGCATTGAACGCCGCGAGGATTGCGCTGCGGATCGGGCCATTGCCGCGGGTAAGGAACTTGCCAAGCAGATCAAGATCCATGTCGGCTCATCGTGTGAAATTGATGTGGTTGATCCCGGTTCCCTAGCACGATCCTCGGGCAAGTTGCGCCGCATCTACGACATGCGTAACAAGTAGTCAGCTGCCTAGCTGGGGCAGGAATCCATGGCGGTTCCTGCCCCAGCTAATTTCAGTAGGAAATTTCTCCTCCCCGCTTCATGAAAGAATGTTTGATCATGACCACTAGCTCCCTGAAACCTTCGGCGACTAAACGCGGACGTCCCGGCTATGACCAAGAATCGGTACTCTCCATTGCCGTTGAGGTCTTCAATAAGCATGGCTACGATGCAACGTCCATGGGCAAACTCGCCGAGAATCTAGGCATTAGTAAGTCAGCGATCTATCACCACGTTCCGTCCAAGGGTGATTTACTGCGCTTAGCCCTCGATGAGGCATTAGTCCCCCTTGAAGCGATTGCGTTGGACGAACGAGCAACCGTTGGCAGCGCCGAGGAACGGCTGAAATTCTTTCTGCGTTCAACCATCAAGGTGCTAGTCAAACGCCAACAGTACGTAACCCTATTGCTGCGCTTACGCGGAAATACAGACATTGAACGCGATGCCCTCGAACGTCGTCGTGCCGTTGACCGCAGAGTCTCTGACTTAGTTGTCGCCGCCCAGCAAGAAGGTTCCCTACGCAGCGATATTGATCCGCGCACCACCACTAGGTTGCTATTCGGTACCATTAACTCCCTTGTTGAATGGTTCCGTGAAGACGGTAACGTCAGTGCCGAGCAAGTCGAAGATCATGCAATCACCATGATGTTTGAGGGATTGCACAAGCGCGAAGAATAAAGGTGTATCACCTATTTCGCGCTACGATCAATAGTTGAGGCTCTCGCACCGTCTCTCTCCCAAACTTTGTGAATAGGCAGTATTTCTTCGTGGACGAACTTTTCTACAACCTTTTCTCCCAGGCCCCTGGCACCGATTCCGGAACCCAGGTATCGCTTTTTGCGGTATCCGCTTTGCTGACTTTCCTCGCCATGCTCTTGCTAGCACGCCGCAATGACCTAGGGTGGTGGGCGCAAATCCTTGCGGTTTTTGCAGGTCCCATCGTCGTCGCCCTGCAGTACGAGTCATCAATGCTCTTCTACGCAGTTCCAGCATTGTTAGCAGGTGCTTTTGGGCTGTGGCGTTTCTCCAAATTTGAAATGTCCGGTCGTTTTGGTCGCCAGGTCACCCGTCGCGACTTCACCATCAAGTCATTGATTATTGGCATCATTTTGCTGGCTGCTTTCAGCGCATTGCGCTTTGGCCGCATGCTGACCACCGGTTTCATTTTTGGTGGCGAGACGCTAGCGCTTTCGATTTCGCTGATCGCCGAGGCAGCAATCGTGGTTTCACTCATTGGTGTTGCTTGCGGATACCGCTGGGCATGGCTTGCTGCGAGCGTCAGTGGAATTGCCTACGTCGTGGTGCTCTTTAGTTCTAATCCGGCACTTGCACTTCTGGGGGTCACGGTATTCCAGGTCTTGGCCGGGATCTACGGTTGGTTTGCTTGGCGCGAATTGCCGACGGTCAAGGCAGCTCAGGAAGCCGAATCAACCGATTCGAAGTACCCTCCAAGCCCGTACACGGCTTAGCCTTCGAAGCACCTAATATTTAGCTAAATTGCTGATGCGGGGTTGCCATTTCCCACGAAATGACAACCCCGCATCAGCATTTTTGTTTTCTAGTTCTGCACCGGTAACCGTGCAATCGATGGTGCCGGATCCGTGGCAAGACGCGAATAGGTTCGCACGTCGAATCGCACGGGTTGATCGAATTCGTTGAGGTACATTAATTTGCCTCGCTCAATTCCTTCAACGATGAATCCGGCCTTCTGCGCGACGTGACCGGAGGCAGGATTATTCACCCGATGGGCAAGTTCTAACCTATATAGTCCAAGGTTCTCGAAGCAGTAATCTGCCAACGCTGCGGTGGCTGCCGCGGCCAACCCTCGTCCCCGAGCGGCCGGAGTCACCCAATAGGAAACCCAGGCAGTCTCGTGTCGGTACTCAATCGAGTTTGCCATCACGTGACCCACCGCCTGCCCATCACATTCGATAGCGAAGCCAACTGCGTGAGCATCCTTCTTCTCCACCCAATATGCCAACCAGCGGCGGGCAGCTGCTTCAGAATTGATCGGTTCCCCGGATTGTCCAGCCATATCATCGGCGTTAAAGGCGGCTAGAACCGCTTCAAGGTCTTGTGCCGAATCATTCCATGGCCTGAGGAACGTAGACGGTAACGAGTTATTGCTGGTCATCCAGCCATCCTATCGGCGGGCACGGTGCGTGGAACCAGCGCCCAACCAATCAGCGCGGCAGCTGGTGGGATAGCGAGCAGTGCCACCACTGGCAACAACAGACGTGGATCCATCGATCCTTCCATGATGATGATCAGCAGGGACACCGGCATCGCGCCCAGCACGATCCCCAACGTGGTGCCCAGCAATGCCGTAAGCCCCGCTTGTACGGCACCAAAGCGACGTCTGGTGCGTGGTTCGGCCCCCACTCCAACCATGACCCGCGCATCGCGCCGACCGTCGGCCAGAGCCAAACCTGTTGTCATGGCCGCCGTTGTCAGCACCAAGGCGCCGGCACCGATACTCAGCACCCAGGGTAAATTCGTTAGAAGCGTTTCCACTCCGGTGCTCTTCGTAGCACCATTCATGCGCACGTCCAATGCCGCCAGGTCTTTGTTTAGCGCCATCACCTCATCTGCATTCAGTACCCGGCCCAGATCCACCAGCAGACGTGAATCGGCAATAATTCCGCCGGTACCATTCATCGCAGCCTCAGAGACCATGATGGGTGGCATCTGGCGATCTCCGGTGAGCACCTCCACCGCATCAAGCTCAAAACTTCGCTTCAGTGGAACACCCAAGAGCACCCCGGTATTTCCACCAAAGTATTCATTATTTTTTATCAGCGGAAAATCGAGATCGGGCATCCCAAAGGAGATTCGTTGCTGATCGGTCACAAACTCGGGCACCGTGACGATTGCCTGTCCACGCTCAAATGCGGCACCCAGCGCCGGGGTATAGTGCTTGCCCAGCATAAGTTTAAGTCCGGCTACATCGGTGATCTGGGCGTTAATCTCGGATTGATCCCAGGCACCCCGCGGTTCACCATAAATCCCACAATGCCGTGCAGTGAACCTATCTCCGTCCCTAACGTTGCGCGCTAGGGAATCATCACGGGCTTCGAGCACGGCAAGGCTTGGATTGGTCTTGCTGTAAATATCGTCTTGCCCGTAACGACAAGCGCTTGCCGGTGCCAACAGCGCAACCCATGAATCTGCAACCGGCCATTGGTCTTCGTCGGCAGCCTTCCGATATCCAGCAATGAACTGCCCATATTGTCCGCTGGCCTGTGCCGGATATCCGGATCGTTCCATTTGCGCTAGTACATCACTCGCGTGCTGATCCGCTGCCTGCCGGTTCAGCGGGGCCCCATCTTCGTTTCCACTCATCAAGTAGAGATCGTAAATCGACGATGACTTTGTTGAGACTTGGTAGCCTCCGTTAGCCGTTGAATATCCGATGGCAAGTGCCAAAGATGTGGCTAGTGCGGTACCGGCAATCACCGCGGCAATCGCGGGAACCGTCCGCGAGCGGTTACGTTGAATATCGCGCAGTGCAAGCCTGCTGGCCAATGGGAATCGGTGGCCTAGGCCTCCGATCGCCCACAGAATCCTACCGATGGTAAGCATCAGCCCAACGGTGCACAGCACAATTCCCGCGACAAATCCACCAACAATTAGGGTGGTGCGATCGTTGAGTAAACCGTAGGTAGTCGCAGAAATTCCCAGATATAGGGCGGTGGCCCAGCAGGCCAAGCCAAGACCCAGCAACACATAGCCGAATACTGGGCCTTTGGGTCCAGCCGCCGAGTGTCCCTCGGCCCGTAGGGCGTTTAATGCCGCGTTGCGCCCCACCCGTCGAGCCGGAATTAACGCAGCAACCACGGCACTGGCCAGACCCAGTAGCATCAAAGATGCGATAGCTAACCAGGGCACGTGCCAGCCGGGGAATCCCCCGGCATTCAGTTCGCTCCATACCGTGATTCCCCAGGCCCCGAGCAGTCCAAACGCGCTACCGGCGAGCACCGCCATCCCGCCGAGGAACAGTCCGGAATATGCGCCAATCCACTGGATCGTTTTAGCTTCCGCACCGTTGGCACTAAGCAAAGCAAAACTCCGGCGCTGTTTCTTGGCTCCCACGGCAAACGCGGCACCCGAGAGCAGGCCTACCTCGAGGAAGATAAAGAATCCAATAATGAAAATCGACAGAAATCTAACAAGGAGCTCGGCTTTTGCCTCGTCGCTTGTAGACCCTGCCCACATTTCGCTGGCTGGAGGATCGATAATAAAGCTTCGGACATAACTTCCGATTCCCATGGCATTGAAGGCTGCCTGACGATCCAGATCGATAGTCATCCCTTCAACGAAGACCGAGGAATAATCGACTTCAAGGTCCTGCGCAGCCGGGTGCCCGGGAGCCACAAACAATACCGGGGATCCATAACTAGTCAGCCCCAGACTCTGGAAAAGCCCGCTCAGCCGCAAACCCATGCCCGAGGAATTTTTCATGATCCCACTGACCGGATAATCGCTATCGCCTAACCTGAGCGTGTCTCCCACACCAAGCCCGGTCGCTTGGCTGAGGTCATGGTTGATGAGAACAGAATCTGGGCCGCCCCAATCCCCAGATTCGAGGATGTAGCGCCCGGCGAATCGGGGATCGGAGACCTCCCCGACCGTCAGATCAGTCCGCACCGTGCCACCGGAGCCTTGGATCTCAACGTACCCGCTGGTAATTATCGAGCTTGAAGCTCCAGAGTCAAGCGCCTTGAGAATCGTCGGAATATCGGCAATACCCGAGCTCGCGCTATCGTCACTAAGGTCCTCCCTGCTGGCCGATCTCCCAGGCTCATTCGGGTCCTGTACCGAACCGACAGGGTAATCATGGCCAATTAACTGAAGATCAAATTTGCCCAGCTGCCGCGTCGCGTTTTCTTCAGGTGTGGGGACCGAACTGTCGATAAGTGTCACTACAAGTACCAGCACCATCAATGGCAGTGCAATCAAGGAAAAAATCAGGGCCGAGGTGGACTTGTTGGCACGAATATCGCGTAATGCCATCCGTCGCGCCAGCGAATTGTTCCCCCGAGACACCCCGGATGAGCCCTTCGGCGTGCTTGCTCGTTGTTTATACATCAGCCGGTCACCAACAACGAGTTTGGATCGCCTTGCACCGAGCTTTGGTCAACAATGCGTCCGTCCTTGAGGAATACCACACGGTCCGCCCACGCCGCATGACGGGGTTCGTGGGTCACCATTACCACCGCTGCACCGGCATCTGCACGTTCACGTAGCACCTCAAGAACACCATTGCCTGTCACCGAGTCAAGAGCCCCGGTGGGTTCATCGGCGAGGATCAGGCTGCGTTCACCAATGATGGCTCGAGCAATGGCCACACGCTGCTGTTGGCCGCCGGAAAGCTGGTCCATGAAACGGTCTGCTAAATGTTCGATACCCACCTGACGCAGGGCGTTACGTGCCACCCGGTGCGCTTTGCTGGGCTTCCAGCCTTCGAGTTCCAGCGGCAGGGCCGCGTTTTCCACTGCAGTAAGTGTTGGGATGAGATTAAAGTCTTGAAAAACGTAGCCAACTGCTCGTCGACGAATTCGAGCCAATTCGGCAAGTCCCAACGAACTCAACGGGGTGTCTTGAATATAGACCTCGCCGTGGCTTGCCATATCAAGACCACCGGCGAGGGCCAGCAACGATGATTTCCCCGAACCCGAGGGGCCCATGACGGCAACAAATTCGCCAGCCTCAACACCGAAGGAGACATCGCGCAGTGCTGCCACGGTGGTGTCCCCGCTGCCGTAGGTCTTGGTCACCGAGGCCAGTTCAAGGATCTGTCGCACATGTGGGTTGCTCAACGGGTTTCCTCCAGTGTCGCTGTGTTCGTGCGTTTAGCTTGGGTTGGAGGTTGGCTGGGGGTTGTTTCACGCGGAGCGTTGGACCGGCTAGCGCGTGCCATTGAGGACATCTTCGCTTCACAATGATCAAGCCACTTGAGTTCGGCTTCGGCGGAATAGATCAGCGACTCAAGGACAAATCGCCAGGAGAGATCCTCGGCCTTGTTTTCACGGTCGGCTTCACGTCGCGCTCGTACGTATCCCTGCATAGTTTGAATCGTTGCTAGGCGTTGGGTTTGTATCACGGCTCCGGTATCGACGCCCGGAGTGCTCAACGCCAGTGCCAACTTGATGGCAAGTTCGTTACGAGGTGGAGTGCTCGGTGCCACCGGAGTGTTGAACCAGTCTCGGGCTTCTTGGCACCCGGTATCGGTGATTTCGTAGTAGCGGTGTCCGGCTTCGTCGGTCCCCATGTCCTTGACCAGCCCGTCCCGCTCTAGCCGATCCAAGGTCGTATAGACCTGCCCAATATTCAATGGCCACGTTGCACCAGTTGACCGTTCGAATTCTTCACGTAGTTCAAAACCATAACGTTGTTGCTGCTGCAACATGACCAACAGCGAATGTTTGATTGACACCCAAACTCCTACATACTCGGTATTCCTAATGGCCATACTACATACTCAGTATCTAAACGCTACTTTCGCCTCTGGGCCACAAGGGAGCTGTGATAGCAAAATCAAGTCATAGTGATCAATGCCCCATTGTGACGTAAGCATTTCGACACCTAATATCAGTAAGAACCGATCATCATGTACATTTACTGAAAATTGGGATTGCTTCGGCACGGTGGAGCACAAAGAGGTGCCACACCGAAAAATATCCCCGTCTTCGTTTCGGCGAGCGCCAGGAGAACATTTCATGTCTACACAGTTGCAAGAGGTTGCGCAGGAATTAGATTCACCTGCTTTAAGGTCCGCGGGGCATGTCATTGTTGACACGCTTGTAGCCCATGGGGTGGAGCGCACCTACGTAATTCCGGGCGAAAGCTACCTGGATGTTCTTGATGGTCTTCACCATTCCGCAGTTGAAACCATCGTCTGCCGCCACGAAGGCGGTGCCGTATACATGGCGGAAGCCGATGGAAAGATGCACCAGCGGCCGGGTATCGCCATGGTCACCCGTGGCCCGGGTGCCGCTAACGCGCATGTTGGACTGCACACCGCGTGGCAAGATTCAACACCGATGGTACTTTTTGTTGGGCTCATTCCTTTCGCGCACCGTGACCGCGAGGCATTCCAAGAATTTGATATCAAGGCGTGGTTCAGCACCGGCGCTAAGCGCGTGATGGTGCTTGATCACCCGGAACGTGCATCGGAGATTGTTGCCGAGGCAATGTTTGCCGCAATGAGCGGCCGTCCCGGTCCGGTTGTTGTAGGGCTGCCCGAGGACGTCATCCGTGAAATGGTTGACCCTACATTGCACCCCATCATTCCTGTGGCTCCCGGCGGCATGACCGTCACCGACTGGAAAGAGCTGAAGTTCGCGCTCGAAGAATCCGAAAAACCCCTATTTGTTGTGGGAGGTAATGACTGGACAGCAGAAGGTGTTGCAACACTCACCACATGGCTAGAGGAACACAAAATTGCTGCGGCGGTCGAATGGCGCTGCGAGGGAAACATTCCTTTCAGTTCCCCTTCCTATGTTGGGCCCATTGGTTACGGACGACCCAAGCCAACCTACGATTTGTTGGAAGAAACCGATCTATTGGTCTTCGTTGGTACGGTCCCGGGAGATGTGATCACCGATGGATTCGTGGTGCGTCAAGACTGGAGCAAGAAGAACTTCCTTGTCACCATCGACCCCTCGCTGCGCGGCCGATCCGGACCAGTTTCTCACCAGATTGTTTCCAAGCCAGATGTATTCGTCAGGGACCTGGTCATGATGGACTTGGATGTGAAACCAGAATGGCAGGCATTCACCGAGCGCATGCGCGGTGAGCAGGAAAAGTTTGCTGCCTTACCTTCGGCAACGCCCTCTGCTGGTCCCGCACGGATGGATACCATGATGGCAAACCTCGCCATCGGTTTGCCCAAGGATGCAATGATCACCCTTGGCGCTGGTGAACACACCAACTGGGCGCACCGCTACTTCCCCACCGAAGAATACGCCTCAATGATTTCGGCGCGTAACGGGTCCATGGGTTACTCGGTACCTTCCGCCATCGCCGCATCACTGAATTTCCCTGGGCGCCGCGTGGTGACCATCGCCGGTGATGGCGAGTTCTTGATGAACGGTCAGGAACTGGCAACCGCGGCTCAGTACGGCGCAACCCCGTTGGTCATCGTGATGGACAACCAGGAATACGGGACCATCCGTACCCACCAGGAACGTCACTATCCGGAACGAGTTTCCGGAACCCAGCTGAAGAACCCCGATTTCGCCTTGATGGCTCAGGCCTTTGGTGGGTTTGGTGTGCGAGTTGAGAAGGATGCGGACATTCCAGCAGCTCTTCAGGCCGCGCTGAAGGCTATCGATGAGGAAGGCCAGTTTGCGCTCATCCACCTGATCGTGGAACAGCGCGTCAAGGCCTACTAAGCACCGGCAGTAGATCTTCATGAGGAATATCTGTGGTCCCTTAAGTTCAGGGACCACAGATATTCCTATTTTTGCCTCTTTTGATTCCATGGAACCGGCGGTTTAGCCCCTGGTGGTGTCTTGGTACTGGTCAGAATGAAGTCTTTCTCATCTCTGTCTCATCATTCTCGGACATACTGGAATGCATGAGATGGGGAAGACTGAGCAAGATCGTGCTCGCCGCTTTGGCATTAGCTGCCTTAGCTTTGGGTTCCTATGCGGTGGCCAAACAGCTTTCGGCGCCCCCGGCCGTAAATTTGGGCCCGGCAATTCGCATCGATCAAAGTGCTCCAGCGACCTCGGCGCTACCATCACCGGCAGCACCTTCTACAGCTACGCAGTCACCTGAACCCACGCCCCCATCATCGCCACCGGCAGAACCGGCACCTTCTAAGACTCCGCGACCGTCGGTAAAACCCCAGCCAACCCAAAAAACTGTGCTCCCCTCCAAACCGGCACCAGTCAAACCCCTGCCACCTTCTAAGTCATATGACGACGACGATGATGATGATGATGACGGGGATGATGACGATGACTAGAGCGGAGCGGCGCGCAACGAAAACCTTGGAACAGGGCGATGAGAGTTCGGCTAAGCGTCGTGGGTTTTCCGTACGCACCCGCGTACTTGCCGGCATGTTAGGGCTCATGACCGTAGCATTCGCCATCACCGGAACTGCCGTGTATCTTCTCCAGGTCGGGACCATGGATGCCCGCATTGATGATTCACTCAAACGTAGTGCCCAAGAATTTGAGGTGCTTGCTGCCCGACATTCCGTGCGGGCTACCAACGCAGAACCCCTCACGGCAGAAGCATTGCTATATGCAGCAATGCAACAAACCCTGCCCGCCAAACATGAAGGAATGCTCAGCATAGTTGATGGGAAAATCCGCTGGACGGCCCCGGAAGTGGTCAACACCCGCTTAGAAGAAGACCCAGAATTTGTTTCATGGGTGCTCAACCAAGCCTCGGATGAGTACATCATGCTCCAAAGCATGAGCACCACCACTTCCACCTACCGTGTGCTCAATGTACCGATAAACTTCACCCAGTCGGCTTCCAATTCTCATCTGATCTTTGCCTACAACTACTCAGCAGAAAAGCACGCACTGAACCGTGGCTTCCTCATGTACACGGTCGTCGGGTTTACGGTATTACTTGCCGCAGGTGCCGCGGGCTGGCTACTAGTAGGACGTTTCCTACGTCCTGTGGCGCTATTGCGCGATACAGCGCAGCAAATTTCCGAATCGGATCTATCCCAACGCATTGAAGTGGTGGGCCGTGATGATCTTGCCGAACTCACCATTACGGTCAACGCAATGCTCGACCGGGTAGAAAATGCAGTGGTGTCTCAACGCCAATTACTCGATGATGTTGGCCATGAACTTCGTACACCGGTCACCATTGTCCAGGGCCATCTTGAACTCATGGACCGTAATGACCCCGAGGATGTGGACCAAGCCAGGGATATCGCTCTTTCCGAGCTAGACCGCATGTCATTCCTGATCAACGATCTGGTGACGCTCGCGACCTCAAATAGTGTTGGTTTCGTCCAACCAGTTCCCACTCATACCGGAACGCTACTTGATGAACTCTTGGACCGTGCTTACCCCTTGGGTGAACGAATCTGGCGCATTGGTCACCGGGTAGAAATCATCACCAACCTCGATCCTCAACGCATCACCCAAGCAATGCTTCAGCTATGTTCAAATGCCGTGAAGTTCACCGCTGTTGGTTCAACTATCACCATGGGCACAAACCTCGTCAGCATTTCGGATGAAGACCAAGTGTTGCGTCTGTGGGTTCGTGATGAGGGTGTGGGTATTGCTCCAGAGGATCAGGAGAAGATCTTTGAACGTTTTGGGCGTGGCCGCAATTCAAAACGTACCGAAGGATCCGGGTTGGGACTCAACATTGTTTCGGCAATCGCCGAAGCACATCACGGTCATGTTGGCGTTGACTCACAAATCGGTGCCGGTTCAACCTTTGTTATTGAAATCCCCATTTACTTAGAGAGTGCAGAAGATGAGCCGGATACTGATTATTGAAGATGAAGAACGTATTGCTTCTTTTGTTGCCAAAGGACTAAAAGCAGCCGGCTTCCAGCCAACCATTGCCGCAACAGGTTTAGAGGGCGGCTATCTGGCCCAAACTGGCGAGTTCGAGCTCATCATTCTCGATTTAGGTCTACCCGATGAGGATGGTTTTTCGGTGCTGGCCCGGATCCGTTCCACGGACACCGAAACTCCGGTAATCATTCTCACAGCACGCTCGAGCATTGATGACACGGTAGCGGGACTGGAGAACGGAGCGGATGACTATATGGCCAAGCCGTTTCGCTTCGAGGAATTGCTTGCGCGCGTTCGCTTGCGCTTACGTCCTCAAGCAACAGTTGCCGAGGACCAAGTCATCCGTTTTGGCCCGCTCGAGCTTGACGCCAGTAGCCGTCGGACCCGTTTGGACGGCCGGGAGATTGATCTTTCTGCACGGGAATTCGGCCTAGCCGAAGCCTTCATGCGTAATCCCGGACAGGTACTCAGTCGTGAGCAACTGCTATCGCGTGTCTGGGGTTATGACTTTGACCCCGGATCAAACGTCGTAGATGTGTATGTGCGCTATTTGCGCAACAAGATTGGAGCCGAATGGTTCACCACAGTGCGCGGCATGGGATACCGCTTTGAAGAGCCCGTCTAAAGACGACAGTACGCGACAGACACACGTATTTTACGCGTTCCACTTGCTTAAAGACTTGAGCCATACCGGCCCAAATCGTTCAAAAACAATCAAGGTCTCTTCATACCGAAGATGCCCCTTGTGCGGCTTCGGTTCGTTTCAAATACTTTGCGTGTTCACGTTGCCAACTTTGCACATAGAGAAATCTACGTGGTATCCAAAGACTTACCGGGGTAACGGAAGGCACGCTGCGCGCTTGCATTTCCCACCACAACGAAGGGTGGACTGGTATCCGTTCTCGAGGGGGAATCGAGCCCGGATACCAGCCCTAGGGGGATCCTACTGAGGGGATTCTATATGTTAGTCAGCGCTGGGAGCCGACTGAGCAGAGACCGGAGACTGAGGTGACAGCGGGGAGACGGCGGTCTTAGCCGAAACTGCTGACTTAGCCGACACCGGCGAGACAGCCGACTTAGCCGACACCGGCGAGACAGCCGACTTAGCCGACACCGGCGAGACAGCGCTCTTCGCCGACACCGGCGAGACAGCGCTCTTCGCCGACACCGGCGAGTGTGCAGAGAGCGTTGGCGCCACCGAGTTGGTCGTGGCGTTGGCTGCCTGTTGTACCGAGGTCAGTGACTGAGAATCGTTGCTCTGCTGAGTAAGTACGGTTTCGCTAGCCGGGGTGGTAGTTGGCTGCGCTACAGCAACCCCGGCACCAATTGCTACTACACCAAGTGCGCCGGTGATTGACCAAAACATACGTGACTTCTTCATGGCTACAGACCTTTCAATCTTTCTTCTGCTGTTGAACTGCTTCCAGCATGACAAGTGAAAGTGAGGAGAAGAGGAGAAACAGATGAGAACACTCTCATCTTTGCCTTAGAACGAAATTCTTAGTCCGTACGACCTAGGAAATGTTCAACGATGCTCAAACGATTCATGGCGATGAGGTGCCACTGTGGATTATTTTCATCTCGTGCCCCGGCCACTAGCGACAACACCACGCATGCTGCTCGTGCATAGAGTCCAGCCGCTGGGATACCTCGAGATTCAAGTTCTACGGCAAAGGCCCGACAATAACTTTCTAGGTATTCTTGCACTCGGTGATACCGCTGATCTAAGTTTGGTAATACGGCGAGATGGCCTAGGAAACAGGCCAAGTCATCAACCAAATAACCAGGACCAGCTGAATCAATATCCAGTAATCCGGTAATTTCCCCATCCTGGACGAAGATATTTGCTTCATAGAAGTCGCCGTGACTTGGCACCACGGGGCCGCGTGGGCAGGCTTCAAGCAGTTGAGACAAGTGCTGAATTTGTAACCCGATCCGTTCCCCTTGATCGGGGACGGCGGTCTGCGCAGCATGTCCATACCACCCTAATCGATCAGACCATGCCGGTCGTGCCGGGAACTCTAACAAGGTCTTTGGCAGCGAATCGAGCAATCCGATAATACGTTGTGGACTCAGAGGAAGTACCGCTGAATGCATTAGTGCTTCGGCTAGCGGCTGCCCTGAGGTTCGTCCACAAGCTAAGACTTCGTTAACCGGAGGGCCAGCCGGAACCGGGGCTGGAATACCAACTTCAAGTAGGGCAAGGTGTTTGTCCATCAACGATTGGGCGTCTTTACGCAATACCTTGAGGAACAGCTGCTCGTCATTGGCAAATTGTGCGATCATTACGGCACGTCGCAAGGGCCGATAGGCAAGCGTTCGCAGCCCTTCTAGGGTCCGTCCCCCACCCCAGGTTTCCTCAACGAAGGCAGGAGTTGTTGCCAGCGGCAATCCTGGTAATAGCGGATCTGCCGGATGTAACCACACGGTCACACTCCCACGCTCATTCTCGATTCGGACAGTACCCTCAGGTACGCTTTTCAGCTTTTCAGCGGTCGCCCCGAGATACATTGAAGTACTCCCGTCGGTGGCCTCAAAAACACCTGAGACTCCAGCCCCGGGACGATGATGAAGCTCTGCCACTGTGATCGCTGCATGCTCCAGACCCAGCGGAGCCACAATCTCTGCGAGCATGCCGGTGAACTCTTCGGAACCGAGAAAATCCAGCTGTTCTCGTTCCGACCATGAGCCAGTATTTTGGGTTACCGGTGAATTCATCGAATGTTCGATTCCTTTCAGGTGAACATGCAGTTCAGGTGCGCGCCTTTGACCATTCCAGATTCCGTTCTGTCCGCTACCCTCTCACATTCGGATGCTCACTTGGGGTAACGGCTCGCAAAAAATATTTTGGCACCCAACAAGCAGCTCGGTGAAATGACAGCGGCCGGTTTTGGTAGCTTTCCTTATGGGAGATCTACCAAAACCGGCCGTCACATCATTTACTTGGCTTTCACCAATGAGCCGTTTTAGGCCCAGTTAGCGTAAGTGGTGTTTTCCTTTTCAACCAACGTCAACACATCGTAGGTTGCCACAATCTCGCCAGCCTGGTTATTGATGACTGCGTCCCAAGCCACTTCGCCGTATTCATCGGTGACACGCGGAGTGATCTTCTTGGCGGTCAGCGTGACACGGATGGAATCTCCTGACGGCACCGGAGTGATGAAGCGCAGGTTCTCCAGACCGTAGTTGGCAAGCACCGGGCCGGGCGCTGGCTGGACGAACAGTCCTGCAGCCCAGGACACTAACAGGTATCCGTGGGCAACAATACCCGGGAAAAACGGGTTGGCTTCCGCTGCTGCCTGATCTGTGTGCGCGTAGAAGGTGTCACCTGTTTCATTGGCGAAGGCGGTAATTTCTTCCAGCGTTACTTCACGCAATGGTGAGGCAAAAGCATCACCAATCTTTAGCTCGGCAAGCGACTTACGGAACGGGTGAATTGCACCTTCCACAGCACCAAACTCAGCAGCACCGGCGATCACGCGGTCGGCACCGGTGTGCCAAATACCGGTAACTGCCGTGAGCATATTTGGTGAACCCTGGATTGCTGTGCGTTGCATGTGGTGCTTGACCGAGCGGATACCGCCAAGTTCTTCGCCACCACCTGCACGCCCGGGGCCACCGTGTACCAAGTGCGGCACCGGGGAACCGTGCCCCGTGGATGTACGTGCGGTCTCGCGGTTGAGCATGTGCACGCGGCCGTGGTGCGAGGCGATACCCACGCTGAGCGTCTGGGCGATCTGCGGATCATTGGTACATACTGTTGCCACCAGCGAGCCCGAGCCCATTGCGGCCAAGCGAATCGCGTCCTCAAGGTCGGTATACCCAATCACGGAGCTAACCGGGCCGAAGGCTTCACGGCTGTGAACCGCTTGGTTATTTACATCGTCCCAGGTCAATAAGAGTGGGGACATGAAGGCGCCAGCACTAACAACTGCTTCTTTCCCGTTTGCCGTGCGCACCACTGGGGCATCGAGGGTGCCGTAAGCAATCTCGCCGCCAGCTGCAATCATTTCTTCAACAGCTGCACGTACATCACGCAGCTGCTCCAGTGAGGCAAGCGCACCCATGGTGACGCCTTCGGCACGTGGGTCACCGATGACCACCCGCTGATCGATTCGTTCACCAACGGCCTTCACTACGTCATCCACAAGTGCTGCCGGGACAATGGTGCGGCGGATTGCTGTACATTTCTGCCCGGCCTTCACAGTCATTTCCGTGACAACAGCCTTGATGAATGCCTCAAATTCCGGGGTGCCGGTGACGGCATCGGGCCCCAGGATCGCTGCGTTGAGCGAGTCGGTCTCGGCGGTGAAGCGTACTCCACCGTCGATGACATTCTTGTGTGCCTTCAGCGAAGATGCCGTGGAAGCCGAACCGGTAAAGGAAAGCATGTCGCGGTAGTCAAGCACATCAAGCAGGGTGCGGGCCGAACCCGAAATCAGTTGGATGGAGCCTTCTGGCAGGATGCCGGATTCAACCATCAAGCGCACCATGCCCTCGGCTACATAACCGGTGGGAGTTGCTGGCTTGGCAATGGTTGGAACGCCGGCAATGAAAGCCGGTGCAAACTTTTCAAGCATTCCCCAGACCGGGAAGTTGAACGCGTTGATCTGTGCGGCAACACCGGGGATGCGGGTGTAGATGTGTTCACCGGCGAAAGAGCCATCGCGGGAGAGAACTTCCATGGGTCCGTCAAGGATGACGTTTGAGTTGGGAAGTTCGCGGCGTCCCTTGGAAGAGAAGGTGAAGAGCACACCTATGCCACCGTCAATATCCACCATTGAGTCGATCTTGGTGGCGCCGGTGCGGAAGGACATTTCGTAGAGTTCTTCGCGGCGTCCATTAAGGAACTGGGCGAGTTCTTTAAGCTTTAGGGCACGCTCGTGCAAGGATAGCTTGCCCAGCTCGCGCTGCCCGACGGTGCGTGCGTAGTCAACCATTGCGGCAAGATCTAGGCCGTTGGAGTCAACGGTTGCTAGGGCCTCTCCGGTGTTTGCATCGAGTACCGCGGTGCCTTCGGCCGGATCGGACGGAGTCCACCAGGCGTTTTGGACAAAGCTAGGAACAAGTGGAGCCATGGGAGTTGTCGTCATCGACGAATCCTTCCTGAACGATCGGTCAGTATTAGCAACCACAGTACAGTATGGTGCAGGACACTACGAGTCTCACGTGTCCATATGACTTAGCTTGAGGAGAACTCCACGATGAGTGAACAACGCCCCACCGCCCCCACCGCAGAAAATTCCATCGATGGTGTTTGGCAGATAGCCCTGGGCGAACTTGATGAAAAAATGGGCATCAAGATCATTGAAGAATCGGTGGACAAGGTTGTTGCAACCATGCCGGTCGAAGGAAACCGCCAGTCCTTTGGTCTACTGCACGGAGGTGCTTCGCTAGCTGTGGGTGAGGCAGTGGGTTCGTGGGCCGCTGTGAAACATGCCTCAACGTTGGGTAAGTCGGCAGTGGGTGTCGATATCTCGGCAACTCATCACAAGGGTGCTCGCGAAGGGCTGATTACTATTACCGCAACGCCGATTAGCTTGGGCCGTCGCATGGCAAGCCATCAGGTAATTATCGAAAATGAGGCAGGTCAGCGACTATGCACCATGCGCATCACCAACCTGATTATTGATATCCGCTAGCTCTCCCTGTAACTACGTGTCGCAGGTGGAGTCCGGCGTACCAACGACAGCGAACGCCGGCCCCTGAGGTGTGACGGTTCCGCTCAGTCCATAGGCGGAAAGGGTCACCTCGGGGGTTCGCACGGTCCCCATTGAACCACCGACCGACATGCACCCGGGGCTTCGCTCAACCACTGCCGAGATCCGGACCGCGTCACCCGGCAGAAGGTCTTGATTCAAGACGAAATTGGCATCTGCGGAACCACCGACGGTACGTTCAATTAAATTGAGTGTCAGGCGGGGCATATGCGCCCCGTTTGCATTGCCCTCCCCCATCATGGCAATGCCCAGGCCCGTCAAGGAAACCTTCGTTTTGCCTGCATTGCTGATGCTAAAGGAAAAAGTGCAAGCAAGTCCGTCGTTGAGTTTGAGGGCCGGTACCGGGTATTTGATTTCTTCGGAGGAACCAAGTTCGTACTCGAAAATCGTGACATCTTCCGGGCGCTCGCAACTAAAAGCATCTGCCCCAATCAGGACTTCCACCTGGGAACGCGCCTTTGCGGCATTAGAAACCCAGACAGCGCCGATCACCGCCACACCAAAGACAAGCACCGCTCCAATGGTGAATGCGACAATGCGCCCGCGTTTCTTTTCCATGGGCAGATCCTACGCCAAAACTGTCCTCATTAGTGCTTTTAGGACTCGTTTTCGGTTTCTAACAACTCACCAACATGGCAGTCAAGTGCCCCACAGATGGCCACTAAAGTGGAGAATCGGATGGCTCGAGCGCGGTTGTTCTTCAAGACAGATAAGTTCACGACGCTTATCCCGATTTTCTCACTGAGCTCCACCAGCGTCATATTTCGTTTTTCTAGCAACGCACCAAGATTGCAGAGTATCCCCGTGGGTTCCTCAACTTCCGAGTTACCCACTAAACCAGTCCTGCAGTATCTTTTTGCATTTCAAGGCCGCGCCTAAAAATCTGCGCGGTCGTGAACAGCCCAAGTCCTGCCCACAGCGGCCACAGGTTGAAATTAATATCAAGGTAAACCGGTGTCGGAATACCGATAATGTCCTGCAAGCTTTCTCGTTCCATGGCGTCCCTTTGAAATGATGACCCATGATAACTAAGGACTTGCTCCGATGCCTGCATCCCTGCCAGGGATTCGGTAAGTTGCCACCCGAGCCCGCACACGAGAATCACCACCGCGGCGGCGGTGAACCATCTGATCAGCACCGGACGGAATGTTGCCTTGGTGATATAGCCATTACACATGCTAACTACTGCTGCACCGATAAAAATAGCTGCCACACCCTGCAAAAAGGATGTACTTGCCAACAACCAGCGAGTATTGGCCGCCAGTCCTTCCACTTCTACCAGGGCCTGGGTAAACCCACCCGAAAGTACCGTGGCGGAAACCCCCGTCATGGTGGAGCCGCTCGGAAGCGAAGGCCAAAATTCTTCCACCGGCATCTTGACCACCAGACTCGGCGCCGTCAGTGTCTGGGCCAAACGATAAATGGTGGAAGCACTGGCAATGACGATGTACGCCACCGCAATTCCCCGCGTCAGCACCACACGGCGCTGCGCAGCTTCCCCACCATTTCGCGCAGTCTTCCTATCGAAGAGCGGTGCCACCAATAACGCGGCCAGGAAGGCCACCAGAAGCATTGCAATGGTTCCCAGTATTGACATCAAATACTCCCGGCTCGTGAGGCAAATGTGATTTCAAGTCTTTTTGGAATCAGCCCCAGCATAATGCTTATCGTTATGCCTCACCAAGCTTGCACGCTTTTTGGGTCAGCGCCTCAAAGTGATTGACAAACATCGACCACTCATGGTTTTCTTGAATCATTCCATTTATGACTATCGAAGGAGGGAACCCGATGAGTGTCCCAATGCGCACCCCAAAATCCTTATTCCCTTCGTTCGGAAGTCCCAAACATCGTGAAAAAATTTTCAGAATCCACTTTCCAACCAATCCGTAAGCCGAAGACCTCTCGTCAAGATTCAGGCGGCGCTAAGCAAGATCCCGACTGGAATATGCTCGATGACCAATTGCGAGAAGACCAGCGCTGGTCAACCTGGCCCGACACCGAAAAACTCATGCGTGGGCCACATCCCTACCCCGAATTTGTCATCGAAGACGCAGCAGCTATCGATACCGAACTCGGGGTGCTGAAAACCGGCAAGGAAGCGGATGTCTTCCTCATTGAACGTGCAACCACCGAGCACAGCGCGTTACTTGCAGCGAAACGCTATAGGTCATCCGAGCAGCGCATGTTTTCACGCTCAACGATCTATACCGAAGGGCGCAGCATACGTCGCTCACGTGATGCGCGGGCCCTCAAAAATTCCAGTACTTACGGCAAGCTCGTCGAAGCATCGCGTTGGGCAGACTCCGAATGGCAGTACCTCAAACTATGCTTTGCTGCCGGAGTCCCGGTTCCTTATCCGGTTCAAATCCTTGGCACCGAGATCCTCATGGAATTCATTGAAGACCCCAATTCACCGGGCATGGCTGCGCCCCGTTTGCATCAGGTACATCCAACGCAGGTACGCCTACGTGACTATTGGGAACAACTCGTTGAGGCGATGCGTGTCCTATCAAGCTTGGGTTTTGCTCACGGAGATCTCTCGGCCTACAACGTACTTGCCGCTGGTGAGCGCTTGGTGATCATTGATTTACCACAGCTCGTTGATCTTGCTGGCAACTCCCAAGGTGTTGAGCTCCTGCAGCGTGATTGTCGAAATATGTGTAGCTGGTTTGCCTCGCGTGGGCTCGAAAAAGACAGCGAAGAACTACTCTCTGAGCTCATGGCGGCCACCTGGTGAATAACACCGGACGGCGCCTACATCATTGCCGGGTTACTCGTGCTGGTTTCTGCGGCCTTTCGGGACTATTCTTAGCCATCAAAACTGTTCCGGGCTGCTCATATGAAACCAATTCGACTCGCACCTCAAGACAACAGAACGCAGCCACGTGGCCACTCCTGGCCTTCCAATTTGCTAGTTGAAGCAACTTTAGGAAAGGACAAAAAGTTGCGTACCGCGTACAAGGTTGTCGCCCACATTATTGCCGCGGCAGTAGTCATCCAGGCAGCTCTGATCGCTTGGACATTGTTCGGGTTCATTCCCGGATTTGAGGAGGGGACTGTTCCTGATGGCCCACCATTCAGTGCAATGCTGCACGGAAGCATAGGCATGTATGCCGCACCCGTGTTGGCCCTGGCCTTGGTAGTCATTGCGCTACTGGGCCATGCGGGGCTGAAATGGGCACTATGGCTTGTAGCAGCCGTGGTGGTGCAAATTGCTCTTGCCTTCATCGCATTTGGTGCACCTTGGGTTGGTGCACTTCACGGGCTCAATGCTTTCACCATCATTGCACTGGCCGAGGTGGGCGCCAGGGCTGTTGCCCACGCTCCGGAGCATGTTCCAAGCGCCAAGCAGGTCATGCGTCCGGCTGTCTAGGAATTCTCTGCATTTCCCATTCACGATCCGTGGCCAGCACCTCGAGGAATTCCTCGTCGTGGCTGGCCACAATCATGGCCCCGCCAAAGGACTCGAGCGCGGAAAGCAATTGCTCGATCGTGACCAAATCCAGATTGTTTGTTGGTTCATCGAGCAGGAGTAGTTGCGGTGCCGGCGTCGCCAGCAGCACCATCGCCAAGGCGACCCGAAAGCGCTCCCCACCGGAAAGCTGCGACACTGGTTCTTCAACCCGACTGCCCCGGAAATGAAAAGCTGCTAGCTGTTCACGCAATTGGCCGGGAGTCTTTTCCGGTGCCGCGGCACGCACGTTATCTAGCATGCTCGACTGCTCGTTTAGCCCTTCCCAACTATCCGAGTCTGTTCCGCCTAATCGCTGACGTATGAATCCCACTGGAACTTTCGACGCCAATGCGAGGCGATTCATCAGGGTTGTTTTGCCTACCCCATTGCCGCCCACCACTGAGATTTTTTCCGGTCCGCGCACGCTGAGAACGGCGTTCTCGCTTATCGGTTCCCCTCCTTCGCTCAAAACACCGAGCAAGATCTCGGCGCCACCGAGCTGCAGGATGTCACGTCCGGCGGGGACAGCCGATTCGGGGAGCTCAATTGCGATCCTTAAGCCGGCCGGAAGATCGTTGCGAGCCGCTTCCAGTTCCGTGTGTGCCTCGGATTCCTTAGATTTCATAGTTGTTCTAGTCTTGGCCGCGGTACCCTCCGCCTTATTCTTCAGGGTGTTAGCCAAGATCTTGGGCATAGATTGGGCAGCCTTGTGTCCCTGCTTAGCACGCCTAGCAATCTTCGTTTCGGCTTCCCGCCGTTGCCTTCTCTCGGTAGCTAGGACCTGTCTAGCATCGCGAATTCGGCGCTCGGCAGATGCCTTGTCACTTTCTAGTGCATCTAGCCTGGAATCCCAATCAGCAAAATGGATCATCTCCATTTTCTCGGCTCGTAGGGCACGTACGTTGACCGGTCGTAATTCTGCAATGGAGCCGACCAGCCCCAACAACGTTTTGTCGTGTGTAGTGACTACTACGGTTCCACTGGCGCGTTCTAACACCCCATAGAGCTTGTTCCGCGCCGCACGATCAAGGTTGTTTGTCGGCTCATCCAGAAGCAGAATTGAGCTTTCACTCAGTTCGATCCCGGCGAGCGAAACGGCCATAGTTTCTCCTCCCGAAAGGCTCAACACCTTACGAGACATGAAGCTTGAGTCGATATGTGTCCCCAAGTATCCCTGCAACAGCGCGGTACTGCGCTCGGCTAGGTCCCAGTCGTCACCGATGAGATCCATATCGGTTTCAAGATCCGTCGATTGCTCACCAATCACCCGTTCAAGCGCGGCAAGCTTCGTTTCAAGGCCCATCAAATCGGCAACGCTGCGTTGGACATGAAGAACTGTATTCTGCGCCAAATAACCGGGCTTTGAACTTGTCGTGATGCTACCGGATGTGGGTAGGAGCTCACCGGCAATGAGCTTCAAAAGCGTTGATTTCCCGGAACCGTTAGAACCTATGAGCCCCGTGACGCCCTGCGAAAATGATGTTGAAAGCCCTTCAAATAGGGTGCCGCCATTGGGCCAAAAAAATTCAAGCTGGTCAATAACAATGGGGTGGGTCTGCATATGAGTTCTCGATTCGACGAAGCAATACGCCGAAAACATGAATCCCTCTGGCAACATCGATCAGGGGGTGTTGCGGGAAACTGTTCCTTGGCGCGATTAGGCGAAGGCAAGAACTTTGAGCACAGCGTGATCCTCACGTCGACAATAAGACTCTTCAATCCTGCGGCCGGAGGTCTCAAAGTGTCAAGTTCGACCGCCTTGGCAACAAACACTTATGGTTTCGCATCGGTAGACGCATCTTTTGCTACGGTCACCTCGCTTTAGACTATCTACATCCGTCTTCGCTCATGAGCATCATTGAAATGGGACCCCAGAACTACCATGGCTCCTTGGAATACTGAAGCAGTTCCGCCACCCCCGCACGACGAAATCGACGTCGATGTGCTCGATGCGGGCGTAAAATTTATCGCTCGAAGCGAGCAGATACATCAGTTATGGGACTCGGCGCCGCCCAATTTTCCGTACGAGGCCCAGAGGCTATCGACGGAACTTGTTCGAGATTCCATTACTTGGCGTTACCCCGAAGCCGACCATGCCTATGTGATACCGGAATACTCCCATAACGAGGTGCGCTGGTCTATCGCAGAAATTCGGGATCTCAACGATCACCCCATTGCCTGGGACGAATTAAGCGGAGGCCTAGAGCCTGCCACGATTGATTACAGTGAAATCTTGTTCATCGATAACGCCCTGATCGATGAATTGTGGCCATTTCTCTGCGATCTAGCTCAGCAAGGATCCCCGGGACCGCAGGTTCCGGTACCTACGCGAGTTGATACCAACATTTTGAAGGGCCATGACGGTGGGATCCGTGAGCTGTTTCGACTCGAGCTTCGGGCAAAGGCGGACTAGAGGGCCGGTACGCCCCCAGCTCTTAGTTCGCTCCAAACCCGGATCGTTACAATCTTTTCAACTTTCGAAAGGTCCTCGCGACTAGGCTTTCTCTATGAAGCAACGTTTGCGCCCCTTCTTCGCGGTAGCCGCCTTGGTGACTTGGGCAGTGAGCGCTTGTGTTCCGCTGGACATTGAAACCGGCGAATCTACACCGGCGGTGAGTCCACCGATGGTTGAGCCTATTCCGTCCATTGCCGTTCCGGATCTAGAACTCTATACACAAGAGGGTTTAGCAGAGCGTGTCATGGAATTTTCGATGGGTTCACATGCCCGGCAATTACTTGACGGGTCTTTTAGGTCGGCTGGAGTAGTGAATGACTCGGCGAAACTGCTTTTTGCCGAGTCATCTCATGGTGATCAACAGGCGTTAATACCTTTTAGTGGAGGGGGGCTGGGCTTCGGCGTCTATGTCTGGTGTTCCGAGGAGACACGCTTCAACGCTTCATTTGTTGATGGGAAAACTGGTAGGGAATTCGGCTCTGTAGGTGGCAGCTGCGCGGCGTCGAGCAGCAGCGGAGGCGCGACGGGGAATACAAGAATTCAAGGCCCAATCTATCTAACGGTCACAACCGTCGATCCAGTCCCTATCGAGGTCGTTGCCTATAGTTTCCAGTCGACGGAATCCGGATAAGGAGCATTCGTGGTATCTCTGCGAAGACCCTACGGTGCCCCATTCCAGGATCCGCTAGCTGGAGAGGTGTTTAGCCAGTCTAAATTCGAGCCCAGAACGAACCTGCGACCATTCCGATTCAATGATCGAATACACGCAGGTATCACGCAATGAGCCATCGGCCATTCGACGATGCGAGCGCAGTACTCCATCCAGTTTGGCCCCCAGACGTTCAATGGCTGCACGTGATACTTGGTTCATCCAGTGCGTACGGAACTCAACGGCAGGACAGCCGAGCACCTCAAATGCGTGGGTCAGCAATAAAAGCTTTGCGTCCACGTTGGTTCCGGTACCGCTTGCCGAGGCACGATTCCACGTTGACCCGATTTCTAATCGTGGTAGTTCCGGTTCCACACCCATAAATGTGGTCATCCCGAGTAACATCCCATCGGAGTTTCTCCGGCTAATCCACGGAACCATGCTTCCCTGCTTCTGCAGTTCTAGACGTCGTGCTACCTCGTCTCGCATCGATTCCGGCGAAGGTACCACCGTGTACCAGAGCTTCCATGCTTCACCGTCAAGCACCGCTTCAACAAGCTCATCGTGGTGCCTCATGGACAGCGGTTCGAGTGTGACAAGTTTTCCAGGCAAGGTGGTGGGGAGCATCAAGATCATTCTCAAAGCCTACGGTTGCACGAACCTCGGCAATACACTTTCATCGGAAAATTAACCGGCTCTTCGCCTTCGGTTAGGTCTTGTTAAAGCCCCATGCGTGCCAAGATTTCTTTGATCTCTGGTTCGGTGATGCCCTCACCTAACAGGAATTCTTCGACGCTCAAGTCATCAACGAACTCATCCAAGGCTTCAAGTCGTTCGGCCAACGGCTCGATAAGGTCCTTGTCCTCGATGTAGGACTCGTACGGGTGTTTGTAGTTGCTGATCTTGTGCCATTCATTAATCCCACGCAGCGCGGCCTCATATTGGGCTTCAAGTAAGTCTTCCCGCCTGGCAAGTTTGAGCAACATTGAGACAATGAGACCGGTGCGGTCCCGTCCCGCCGAGCAATGCAAAACGATTTTGCCTTCGGCCTTGGCAATCTGGTGGAATACTTCGGCGATGCGATGAGGAAAGAATTCAAGGTTTTCCTGATACATTCGCGGATGATTCATATAGGGAACAGCAAGCCGTTCGAATTCCGGGTGCCCGGCTTCTTCGGTGGGCGAATTGATGATGGTTATCCCGGCTTTTGCAGCCTCATCAACTTGTGGGTCTGTATGTCGGCGGTGCCGCTCCTGAGGGTTTCGCAGGTCAATAACTGTACGAATTCCTTCCGTATAGGCTTGGTGCCACCCGGTAGTTGTCAGCCATTCGCTACGTCCCATCCGGTAGATATTGCCCAGCACAACACGAGCGTTGACTGCGCCCTCCCATTGCGGTTCAGCTTGTGCGTTCATGCTCTCCACAGGCACTTCTATGCGTTGGGCGCCGTGTAGGTTTCCACACGCACGTGCCGTTCAATACCGGTGACAGAACGGGTATCTACCGGCGCGCTGGAATCCGCAGCGGCAGGAGTTTCGGTTGCTGCGGGGCGAGCGTGCGAGGCCCGGAAAGCGTCTGAGGTTTTCCATGCCTCAAAATCAGATTCTGCGACAAACTCCATAGTGACCTTGTAGGGTGTTCCGGCATCCACCGGGCGATCAAGTGTGGCCCGGGCAAGTCCTGTGACTTTGGGTAGGTTATTACGCATATTGCCAATAAAACGTTCTTCGAAGGCTTGCGCACGTTCGCTGGGAACATCGATTCGATTGGTGACAATGTACATGTGTTTCCTTCTTCCGCGTTCCCTGCAGTGCAGGAATTCTCTTAGGGTTTTGAAGTCTCAATTCCCACGTTACCCAGAAGTGGTGCAAGTGGGCAGCTCAACACTTGCTGTTCGCCGTCAGACAAAGCAAGGCGGCGGCGAGAATCTTCGGACCAGACTCGGTCTTGAACATTCTTGCCACCGCCTTGAGTGAAGCATTTCTAGCTACTTGGAATCGTTCCAGTCGTAGAAGCCCTTGCCTGTTTTACGGCCCAGGTGCCCGGCCTCAACCAAATCGCGCAGGATCTGTGGTGGAGCAAAGCGCTCCCCCAGGGTCTCGTTCAGGTACTCGGCAATGCCCAGGCGCACGTCGAGTCCCACAATGTCCGTGGTCTTCAACGGGCCGGTCGGGTGCTTGTAGCCAAGCACCATGGCGTTGTCGATGTCCTCAGCACTTGCCACGCCCTCTTCGACCATGCGCATGGCCTCAAGTGCAATGGCCACGCCCAGCCGCGAGGACGCGAAGCCCGGGGCGTCGTTGACCACCACGGCGGTCTTGCCCAGGGCCGCAACCCAGCCGCGCGAGCGTTCGATGAGGTCTTCGGCACTCTGCTTGGCGATGACTACCTCGATGAGCGTGGAGGCCGGGACCGGGTTGAAGAAGTGCAGGCCCAGGAAGTTTGCCGGGCGCTGCAATTCGGCGGCCAGCCCGCTCATCGACAGCGAGGAGGTGTTCGAAGCCAGGATCGCGTCGGGGGCGAGGTTTTCCTCGACCTTCTTCAGCGAGGAGACCTTCAGGTCCCAGATTTCCGGGACGGCTTCAACCACCAATCCGCGGTCGGCGAAGTCTGCATAGTCCACCGATACGCGCAGGCGTGCGATGATCTGTTCCTGGGTCTGCTCGATGCCGCCGCGGGCGATCGACTTGGATACCGATTCGGTGACGCGTTCCAGGGCGCCCTGCGCGCTGGCCTCGTCGCGTTCAACGACCAGCACGTCGCAGCCGTTGATCAGGAAGGCATGGGCGATGCCGGCGCCCATGCGTCCACCGCCGAGCACACCGACCTTGCTGGGAAGTGAATTGGGAAGGGTTGTCATTACTTTTTCTTCCTGTCCAAGAACGCCTGCATGCGATCAAATTTTGCTTGGGATTCGAAGAGTATTCCCTGCGCCAGCGAGTCAATCACCGGGTGTGCCTCACGCGGGGTGTGGAACACCGACTTGGTGATCCGCACGGCCAGCGCGTCCTGCTGGGCGATCCGATCGGCCAACGCCGAGGCGGCCTCAAGCAGGTCTTTACCTTCGACAAGCTCGGTGATGAGCCCTACGCGTAGGCATTCATCGCCCTTGAGGATTTTTCCTGCCAAAATAATTTCTTTGGCAACGGGTTCGCCCACGAGTTCTTTCAGGCGCCAGGTGGCACCCGCGGCGGCCATGATACCCAGGCCGGTCTCCGGGTTGCCCATGCGCAGCTCGGGGGTGCCGATGCGGAAGTCAGCGGCGAAAGCCAATTCCGCCCCGCCGCCCAGTGCGAATCCGTCGAGGGCCGCAATAACCGGCATCGGCAGCTTGGCAAGACGATCGAAGATACCCGAGTTGATTCCGGCCAGTGCATCATCACGGCGGCGTTCACGTAACTGGGCAATGTCTGCGCCGGAAGCGAAGATGCCTTTGGTGCCGGTTTCCGGATCTGCCGGGGTGCCGGAGAGCACCATGATTTTCGGGGTGCGTTCCAAATAGGCGCACACCGCGTGCAGTTCGTCGACCATCAGCTGGTCGATCGCGTTTCTGACCTCCGGACGGTCGAGCTGGACGTAGAGCCTGTCGTCGAACTCGGTGAGCTTCAGGGTCGTGAAACCGGAAGACTCCAAACGTTTGGTCATTCTTAGACTCCCTCGATGAGCAGCGCAGAGCCCTGCCCAACACCAACACACATGGTGGCCAGACCCAGCTTGGACCCGCCTTCCTTGGCTTCGCGCTCCAGGCGGCCCAGCAGTGTGATCACGATGCGTGAGCCCGAGGAACCCAGCGGGTGGCCCAATGCGATGGCTCCGCCGTCATTGTTCACGATCTCCGGGTCGATGCCCAGTTCGCGCATCGAGGCCAGCGACTGCGAGGAGAATGCCTCATTGAGTTCGGCCGCGGCCAAATCTTCGATCTTGTAGCCGGAGCGTTCCATGACCTTGCGGGTGGCCGGAACCGGGCCGACACCCATGATTTCTGGGGCCAGGCCGGCGGAGGCGCCGTCGATAATGCGGGCGCGCGGGACCAAACCATACTTCTTGATAGCGGCCGCGGAGGCCACGATGATGGCCGAAGCGCCATCGTTCAGCGTCGAGGCGTTGCCGGCGGTCACCACGGTGCCGCCCTTAACTACCGGGCGCAGCTTGGAAAGGACTTCGACGGTGGTGCCGGGGCGCGGGCCTTCGTCGGTGTCAACGATGACTTCGCCCTTGCGGGTCTTTACTGTGACCGGGACGATCTCGTCCTTGAAGCGCCCTGCCTCGATGGCAGCAAGCGCACGTTCGTGTGAGCGTACGGCAAAGGCGTCACAGTCCTCACGGGAGGTGTTGTAGACGCGAGCAACTTCTTCTGCGGTTTCTGGCATCGAGAAGGTTGCTTTGCCTTCGCGGGACAGCTCACCGGAGAGGAACTCTGGGTTCGGGAAACGCCAACCAATGGAGGTGTCGTAGATGGCTCCGGGCTTGGCAAACGCGGTTGTCGGCTTTTCCTGGACCCAAGGGGCACGAGACATAGATTCCACGCCGCCGGCCACCACGATGTCCGCGGCACCTGCCTTGATCATGTGACTAGCCATGGTGATAGCACTCATGCCCGAGGCACACAAGCGGTTGACCGTGATGCCAGGGACCGAGTCATCGAAGCCGGCAAGTAGCCAGGCCATGCGGGCCACGTTGCGATTTTCTTCACCGGCGCCATTGGCATTTCCGAAGATGACCTCATCAACATCTGCCGGGTCGATCCCTGCGCGCTCAACTGCCGCCTTAATAGCAATTGCCGCCAGGTCATCGGGGCGCACGCTTGAAAGCGCTCCACCGTAACGTCCAACAGGGGTGCGGGCTCCGCCCACCAAGAATGCCTCGGTCATCACAACTCCTTTGTCATTCGGCACACGCCAAGATTGTTTTCGTTGGGTATTCCCGCGAATTCAATCATCATGTTCCGTGAATTGGTCTTGCTCCTTGCTCACCGTTGAAGGCAAGCCAGAGATTTACCGACCATTCGTTCACTAATTAATTCACACCTAGAATCCCATCTTGGCATACGTGAGGTCAATCTCGTTTAGACGCAAAAGGCAAGGCATTGACGCAAAAGCCCGACTGGAGTACCCTCAACGTTTCTAATTCTCGAGCATTCGGGCCACAGAACGCGCAATTCCGGCATTCTTCCCAAGAATTAGCATGCTTGACACACCCATGAAGGGAGCCACATTATTGAGCCGTGCACCCATCACCGTGATGCTTCTTTCGAATCGGAAAAGCGCAAAAAGATGGCGGCGCGTCTGGATACCAAGTATTTGATTCCATACACACCGCCATCATTCAAGCGAAGGCCCTCTAGCAACCCTTAGGCGTATAACTCGCTCTTGGGCTTGTTGTTACGCACCTTGCGCCAACCGATCCACAAGGCAACGGCAATGATCGGAATACAGCCAATGGTGTAGAGGCCTAGGTGGAAGATCTCGCCATCCGGACCGACCATCGTGTCAAAGCCAATCAGTACGGTAATAATGGCAAGTGCTATCAGGCCAGCCCAGCTTGTATACGGGGAGCCAGACATGGGTAGCTTGGAAATCTTGCCCTTTTTCTTGCGCAACATGATCTGGCAGCCGAAGATCGCTGCCCAGGTGAAGAGCACACCAATGGATGCGGTGTTCAGCGCAAGGTCAAATGCGAAGGTTCCACCGAGCCAGATGTTCAGGATGACACCGATGAAGTAAACGCCAGCAATGGCCCAAATTGCTGCGTAGGGAACATAACGCTTGTTCATCTTGGTCAGCCACTGAGGCGCGTGCCCATTATTAGCCATCGCTCGGAACACCCGGCCAATCGAGTACAGACCTGAGTTGCAAGAACTCAGGGCGGCGGTGATGACAACAAAGTTCATGACGCTGCCGATCCAACCCCAGCCCAGCTGGTCAAAGACCGTGACAAATGGGCTTTCGCCCGCCTTGTAGTGGTTCCAAGGAATGATCATGGCCAATAGGGTGACCGAGCCGACGTAGAAGACCACGATACGCACCACTACAGCGCGGATAGCTGCGGGAACTTCCTTGATTGGATCTTCCATTTCGCCGGCGGTAATGCCGACCAGCTCAATGCCGTTGTAGGCGAAGATCACTGCATTCAAAACCAAGATGGAGATCATGACGCCACGTGGGAACATGCCGCCCTCGGAGGCGAAGAGGTTGCTAACAGCCGCATGCCCGTCCCCAACCTGTGCGTTGGTGACCACTAGATAGGTGCCAATGCACAGGAAGATCACGATAGCTGCGACCTTCAGGAAGGAAGCCCAGAATTCGAATTCTGCAAAAGCCTTCGCGCTAAAGAGATTGACTGCCACCAGCAATGCAAGTGCACTCAGTGCAGCGGCCTCCACCGAAACGCCAGGAAAGAAGAACTGAAAGTAAAGGCCAATAGCAATCAGCTCGGCAATGCCTGTCATGACCCAGTTCAGGACGTACATCCACCCGGAGAGGAACGCTCCCTTGGCGCCAAAGAGCTCCCCGGCATAGGAAACGAAGGAGCCAGAGGACTGGCGGTACATGATCAATTCGCCAAGTGCGCGCATCAGCAAGTAGGCAATAACGCCAGCTAGTGCATAAGAGAAAATCAGCGCCGGGCCG
Organism: Arthrobacter sp. MYb227; assembly: GCF_002975435.1. Taxonomy (GTDB): domain Bacteria; phylum Actinomycetota; class Actinomycetes; order Actinomycetales; family Micrococcaceae; genus Paeniglutamicibacter. Next base: position 629,051 of record NZ_PCPT01000001.1, read on the forward strand.
GTTGAGGCCAAACGTCCACCAGCGCCCATGAACAAGCCGACTCCAATGGCACCGCCCATGGCGATCATCTGAACATGTCGGCGGGAAAGGGTCTTTTTGTACCCCTCAGCCGAGATTTCGGCTTCTTTAGTCGAGGGGTGATGCTGGTGTTGATGAACGTTGTCGGGTTCCAACGCGTAACTCCTTTTAAGACTTCAACCACCCGTTGCCTGGGTGCGGCGGGCGTGGTGCATCTTCAGAGTGTTGGCAATAGTGGTAGGCAACATATGAAGAAGGACACAATCGGCCAACTTACACCAAATTTGCGTCACATCTAAATTGTTTTGTGTCATCACTCACCGAATTCAGGCGTGATGCATGCCACCAATATTTTTGCAAATGCTCTAATGAGGCCCGGATTCTCGGGAAATTATTGAGGCCGTAAACATTGCGCAAAAAAGTTGTTGAACAAGTATAAAAAAGTGTATTTATGCGGCATCCTGTTGGGCGAATGGGCCATGCTCTTCAGCCTACGCTCTGGCGTGTGAGACCGGAATATCTCCCTTAGTAAGTGTTTGCTTTACTTCATTCCTCTGAGCGCTTTGGCTCAAGACTGATCCAAGCGGCTAGCATTCAATATTGTGAGCACCGTAGATTCCACTCCCCAGTTGCCAGCCAAGGTTTCCGACATCTTTGATCCCACGCGCTGGCGTGAGGTCGAAGGCTTTGACCTTGAAGATATGACCTACCACCGCCAGGTCGAACGCGATGAACGCGGAACGATCCTGCGTGACCTTCCCACTGTACGCATCGCGTTCAACCGCCCGGAGGTTCGCAACGCTTTCCGCCCCGGCACCGTTGACGAGCTCTACCGCGTGATGGATCACGCACGCATGAGCTCGGATGTGGCAACGGTGCTGCTAACCGGCAACGGCCCCTCTGCCAAGGACGGTGGGCACTCGTTCTGCTCGGGCGGTGACCAGCGCATCCGCGGCCGTGACGGCTACCGCTACGCCGAGGGCGAGACAGCCGACTCGATTGACCCGGCACGCGCCGGACGCCTACATATCCTTGAGGTGCAGCGCCTGATGCGCACCATGCCCAAGGTCGTCATTGCAGTGGTCAACGGATGGGCAGCCGGCGGTGGGCATTCGCTGCACGTCGTCTCCGATTTGACCATTGCATCCCGCGAGCACGGCAAGTTCAAACAGACAGATGCAACAGTCGGTTCCTTCGACGCAGGCTACGGCTCGGCATTGCTGGCCCGTCAGGTCGGCCAGAAGAACGCCCGGTCGATCTTCTTCCTGGCCCGCGAGCACTCCGCCGAGGATATGGTGTCCATGGGCGCCGTGAACGAGGCGGTTGACCACGCCCGACTCGAAGAAGTTGCCCTCGAGTACGCGGCGGACATTGCCAAGCAATCCCCGCAGGCCATCCGCATGCTCAAGTTCGCTTTCAACCTGGCTGACGACGGGCTGGCCGGCCAGCAGGTCTTCGCCGGCGAAGCCACCCGCATGGCCTACATGACCGATGAAGCAGTCGAGGGCCGTGACGCGTTCTTGCAGAAGCGTGACCCGGATTGGTCTGGCCACCCATACTATTTCTAGGCAATACACGTTCCAGATAATTGAAGAACTCACGTAAGTCAAGGAAGCTTCTCACGCAATGAATCCAGATTCCGCACTCAAGGCCCTTTCCGCGGCCCTGAATGAAGAAGGTCCCGCCGTGGAAATTCTTCCCGGCACCTCGAATAACGACTATCGGGTCACCTTCGTAGGCACGGAGGAACTGAATGGGTTTGAAAAGATCGCTGCGGTGGTGCGTACTTCGGGGTCCACAGGGAACCCGAAGCGCACTGCTTTATCCGTTGAGGCGTTGGCCTCTTCTTCAATGGCAACCGCCGAATATCTGGGTTTTGAGGGCCAATGGGTACTGGCCTTGCCGCTGAACTATGTTGCGGGACTTTCGGTGCTGACCCGCAGCTTGTATGCCGGTACCCGCCCCTGGGCCATGGATTTAGCGTCTACCTTTGATGCGCAAGGATTCAATGACGCGGCTTCGGCACTCACCGATTCCAGACGGCTTGTGTCGCTGGTTCCCACCCAGTTACAGCGCCTACTATCCGACCCTTCTGCCCAAACGCTCTCCACGTTGAGGCGATTTGACGCGATCCTGCTTGGCGGTGCCCGTGCTCCTCAAGCGGTGCTTGATGAAGCAGCAAAGCATTCGCTCAAAATTCATCTCACCTATGGTTCGAGCGAAACAAGTGGTGGCTGCGTCTACGATGCGCGAGCGTTACCGGGTGTTGAGGTCAAAATCGTTGATGGTCGGATCTGTCTAGGTGGACCAACATTGGCTTCCGGATATCTAGATAATCCAGAGCTGAATGCCGAGCATTTCCGCACTGACGCGCATGGAACTCGGTGGTATTTCACCGATGATCTTGGAAGTCTCAGCAATGAGGTACTTAACGTCCAAGGTCGCGCCGACGATGTAATTATCACCGGCGGCATTAAGGTTTCTGCCTCCAAGATCCAGCACTTACTTGAAATTATCCCTGGGGTTGACTCTGTCGTGGTCATTGGGGTTTCGCACCCCGAATGGGGACAGCAGGTCGGTGCCGTGTTCAGTGGTACAGCTAGCTCCGAAACCATCAGAAATACCGTACGTGCGGCACTTGGTTCTGCTGCTATTCCGCGCAGGCTCGTGAACCTAGCAGTTTTGCCAATGCTGCCGAGCGGAAAATTTGACCGGGTAACGATCCAAACCTTGCTGGAAAATATTCAGGGTTAGCTGCTCTTCGTTTGCGAATTTCGCCCTCATCGGCGATCAGGGGAGAATAGAGGCTGATCTTAGACTGAAGTATCGAGAGGACTAATAGTGGCAACGCTTTCCCAGTGGGTCGCCGGTGCTCGACTACGCACCCTGCCCATCGTGATTGCCCCGGTCGTTATCGGCACGGCAGCAGCCCTAGACATCACGGGAAAAGTCGCTTGGTTTGAGGCGGTTTTAGCACTTATTGTGGGTCTTCTGCTGCAAATCGGCGTCAACTATTCAAATGATTACTCGGACGGTATCCGTGGCACCGATGATGTCCGTGTTGGCCCGTTGCGTCTCACAGGTTCTGGCCTCGCCGAACCCAAAGCCGTCCGCAATGCGGCCTTTGGTTGTTTCGGTGCCGCAGCGCTTGTTGGCGCAATGTTGGTCATCATCACCGCTTCATGGCCCTTGTTATTGGTGGGCGCCGCGGCGGTTGTTGCCGCGTGGGGTTACACCGGGGGTAAAAATCCCTACGGTTACCGTGGGCTAGGCGACGTATTCGTTTTCATCTTCTTCGGCCTAGTGGCAACGCTCGGAACTACCTACACACAAGCCGGTCAGCTATCTTGGCTTTCACTCATGGGAGCGATAGGAACCGGGTTCATTGCAACCGCCCTTTTGATGGCGAACAATGTGCGCGATATTCCAACCGACAAAGAAGTTGGTAAGCTAACGCTTGCCGTTCGTCTTGGAGACACAGCGGCTCGCATTAGCTACGTGATGATGCTTGCCGTGGCAATCGTATTACCGGTGGCAATGATCGGCGCTCACCCGTGGATGTGGCTCGTTTTGCTCACCGCGATTCTCTGCCTCCTGCCATGCTGGATCATGCTGCGTAAGCACGAACCCGGCGCATTGATCCCTGTCCTAAAACTCACGGGAATCATCAATATTCTCTATGCAGTGTTGTTCACCGTGGCAATCGTCTTGGATAGGGCGTTAGGCTAAAAGTTCAACAAACTAATATTTTTATGAAGGTGGCCCGGTCATGTGACCGGGCCATTTCCGTATGATTTCTGGATTCAAAACTACTTCACACAACTACATGGCGCTCATGTCTCGCTGAAATCCGCCCTGCACAGAACGGAAGGCAACGACTCTGCCAACTGCCGCGCAACATCCAGGCAGTGCGCTAAATCCCAGAGCGCTCACCCACGAATCCGGGGAAGAAACGCTGAACAAAATTGCTGGCAGCAAGGTGAATAGCACGAAGAAAGTAACCATATGGATCCACGGTTTGCTGACCAATCGTAGGACCCGATCCAGCATCAGCGCTAACAGCACTCCAACGAACAACGATACAAAGATGCTTCCCGCTGCGATGAATGGTCATATTCCGACGTCGCTGGCCTAGTACGCGCCAGATTCCTTCGCCCGAGTCGTATCGGCAAGGATAGCGAACACCAAAGTACCTGCCAGCCACAATCCGATAGCAGCAAGCCACCCCTTAATGACTGTGGCTCCTCGTGGTGAAATTCTGTGGGGCGTCGAGTCGCAGTGAGGCCGGGCCTGTTCCAAGTGAGACGCTCCTAAAATTCGTAGATAGCATCGCTACCAAAGTAAGTAGGTACGCATCATTTCCTGATTAACTACAGCATAAACAAGTACTCGAGTGAAACTGTTGAGCTGCGACGGGTGGTTATCTCAGTCGCCACCATAGTTCTTCGTATCGTTCACTATTCGGCCAGCGCACGTAGACTTGGACGCTGAACGGCATTGCAACGACGATGATAGGACCGAACATGGAATACACGCAGCAACGCTACAAACGCAGTGCCGGTAAATCCTCTTTTGACGGACCTGCCATTGCCAAAGGTTGGTTCGTTGCCGTGGGATTATGGCTGGTTGGAACGCTCATCTCCATGCTCATCACCGAGATATTGTCAGAAGGCGGTTCCGGAAGCTTCATCTCTAGCAGCTTGGGAATCTGGGCAGTCTTTTCCGTTGCCAGCGTCTTAGTCGCCGGAGTCCTTGGCCTACCGCTGGCATTGTTGCTTAACCGTTTCATGCGTCAGGTTCAAACGCCGTGGATCCATGTGCTTGCATTCGCGATGTTCTTTACGCTCAGCGGCGCCATACTCATGAGCGGAATGACCGGCAGCTTCCTCAGTGCTTTAGGGGTTTCCTGTTGGATGGGACTTTGCGCAGCCGCCGGTCGCCTAGCAGCGTTTCGAAAATCCGGTGCATTTCATCGGGTCTTGACCGGGGACTAAACATTCTAGGTTGCTTGCAACCACACTCGTTGGGCGTTGCGGTTATTCATTTTTGACGTACCGCAACGCCCAACTGCTCATGCTTTGGTATCTAATACTTGCGCGTAGCGCGTTCCAACAGTTCAAGCACGTGTTCGTAGGACTGCTCGGTAGCCCGAGTCATGCCCAACTCACAGGTCCTGTTACAGGATGCATGTGCGGCAGCCCCAAATGCTCGAACTTCTGAGGCCTGAACTTCGGTCGCAGATTCGGTAAGTTCGGGATGCAGCATGCCGCGATCTCCCGCGAAAGCACAACAGCCCCAGTTCTCCGGAATGTGCACCTCTTGGGCAACTGCTTCTGCCACGGATTGCAACGCCGGGTTTAGCCCCATCCGAGTTGAAGAACAGGTTGGATGCAGGGCAAGGCTTTCAACTTTTTGACCCGCAGGTAGCAGTGGCAAAATGTGCTCGGCAGTGTAATCAACAACATCAATGATTTTTAGCGGTTTGCCGCCCGCAGGTATTACTTCATTTTCAATGCTGTGCAGTAATCCCTCGGTACACGATGAAGCATCACACACAATAGCCAGTTCGCCATTGCCGCTTGCCTCCCGCAACACGGCAACAGTGCGCTCCCCCATGCTTTGCTTGCCGGTTTCCATACCCTTGGAAGACCACGGGGTGCCACAGCACAAGGAATCGATTCCCTGCGGAACTAACAGCTCTATTCCAACGCGCTGAGCAAGGCTGCTAAAGCTTTTCTGAACGCCGGGTTGCCTGGGATCTGCCGGACCAAACATTGTATTGACACAGGCAGGGAAATACACCGCGACCGGCTCACCTGTCGGGGCTAACCGTGCACGCTTGGAACCTCCAATGGGTAGCTCCGCAGAATACAACGGGAGGGTGTCCTTGCCAAGAACCGCTCGGCCAAGCTTGTTCACCCCGGTGATCAGTGGAACCGGAACGTTATCGGCAATAGTCAGTAGTTTGCCAGCCCCCTGAGTGACGGCACCCCAGTGTTTGGCTGCCCCATCCCATAACGCTCCTTCTACCTTGTTTGCGTTCTTGGCTCGCAGCTTCTTGACCAATGAACCCGTATTGATATCTACAGGGCAGGCGGTCTGGCACATGCCATCCACTGCGCACGTGTCAAGCGATTCATAGGCATAATCTCGCTCAAGTTCGGCAACCAGGTTCGTGTTCCCGACCAGACGAGCAGTTTCAATAGCACGCAGCGTGACAATGCGCTGACGCGGTGTCAGCGTGAGATTTCGTGAGGGGCACACGGGTTCGCAGTACCCACAGGCGACGCAACGATCCACTGCTTCATCTACCGCGGGTGTCACCTTAATGTGGCGCAAATGGGCTTCTGGATCCTCGTCCAGGATGACTCCAGGATTCAATAGTCCAGCAGGGTCCAGCAGGTTCTTCAGTTCACGCATGATTGCATAGAGCTCGTCCCCATATTGACGCCGAACATAGGGGGCCATGACGCGTCCGGTTCCGTGTTCGGCTTTCAGCGAGCCGCCTTCCCCGAGGATCAGATCAACCATGTCATCGGTGAATGCCGAGTAACGTTCGATCTGTTCGCTGGTGTGGAATCCATCGGTAAGCATAAAGTGTACGTTTCCCTCCTTGGCATGACCGAAAATTACCGAGTTTTCGTATCCGTAACGGTCAAAGAGGACCGAGAGCTCCTTACAGGTGCGTGCAAGTGCCGGAACAGGCACCACTACATCTTCAAGAAGTGCCGTGGTGCCCTGGGCCCGAGCTCCAGCCACTGAAGCGTAGAGGCCCTTGCGTAGGTTCCACAATTTTCCGCGGGTATTAATTTCCGAGCTAAATTCTGCCGGTGCGCTTAGTTGCAGCGAGTTGGCTAGCTTATGCCCGGTTTCTTGGCGAACTGCAAGTTCTTCGACGTTAGTTGCCGTGTATTCAACCAACAGTGCAGCGTGCGTAGCAACGTTGAGTCCAGCAACAATTTCCGGGGTTCCAGGAAGTGTTTGGCCGACCTTCAGGGACAGCGAGTCCATGAGTTCTACAGTTGCTGCGCCCGAGCCCACCAAGGATTCGAGGGAGGCATTAGCCGTGAAGAGATCATCAAAAACCAATAGTGAGGTGGTGACGTGTCGGTAGGCGGGAACCGTTTTGAACGTTGCTTCTGCGACGAAGCCGAGGGTGCCCTCGGAACCAACGATCAGGTGAGCCAAGACCTGAGCAGGATCTTCATAGTCAATAAACGAATTGAGCCCATAGCCCATGGTATTTTTCATCGCGAACTGGTGCTTGATGGTTGCCACAGATTGCGGGTTGGCTCGCACGCGCTGGGTGAGCTGTTCTAGCCCAGCAAAGAGCTTGGGCTCGAGAGCACGCAGCTTCTGGTTGGCATCTGGTGCTCCGGTGTCCACAACTGTGCCGCTGGTTAAGACAATGATCAATGAGTCAAGCGTTCGGTAGACGTTATCCACTGTTCCGCAGTGCATACCCGAGGAGTTATTAGCTACCACCCCGCCGATGGTGCAGGCCACTTCAGATGCCGGGTCAGGACCAAATTTGCGTCCGTAGGGTGACAGGCGTGCATTGAGGGCTCGAACTGTCACACCCGGTTGGACGCGTACGCGGGCTCCTGCGTTAAGAACCTCAATATTCTTGAAATTTTTGCGTACATCGACCATGAGCGAATCGGTGACTGCCTGACCTGAGAGCGAGGTACCACCGGAACGGAAGGTTAGCGGTAGTTTGAGTTCGGCGCTGGCTTTGAGCAGTGCACCAACTTCGGCTGCATTATTGGGGATTGCTACAGCTTGCGGGGTCAAGAGAAAGTGGGATGCGTCATTCGCATAGGCATGCAGATCGATAGCACGTTCGGTGAGTTGGCTATCGTCTGACAGTGCGCGACGCAATGTGGGAATCAAGGCAGGGCTCTTTCGTTCCGTCAAGTGAGACTACGCCGGAAGTTCCTACGATGCTTGATGACACGAGCAGACCCCGATCATGAGAATTGTCTAACAAGTACATTTGACAAGCAAACTAAAGTTTGAGGAATCTGCCATCTTAGATTCTTGGAACTCTGGGCACACGCAAAGGATCAGCCATATCTATGAGCACTCGCGTCACGGCGCTGTCCATCATCGATGCAAGTGCCGATGATATTCGTCGACGAATTTTTGAGGGCATCCTAGAACAAAGGAGCGTCCAGACCGAAGCCGAGGTATCGGGCCGTTACGAAGTAGCCCGGCCCACTGCCAAGGCTGCCATTGAACGACTTGTCGTCGAGGGATTACTCGGACGTGGCTTGCATAAAAGCGCCCGGGTCAAGGTTCTTGGCCCGGGCGATGTCCGCGATATCTATACGGCAAGAACAATTGTGGAGTCCGAAGTGGTTCGTCGGCTTGCCATCACGAGCTCGGTACCGAATCGCGCGCTTGAAGGGAATGAGCTTATTAAGGCACGTATCGGTGAGCCGCAACGGCAATCATTGACCCCGATACGGATTTCCATACGGCCTTGGTGAAGGCGCTGGGAAACCAACGCACCAGCACCATGTACGCACCTTTGTTGGGCGAAGTTCGTTTATGCATGAGCCGGGTGCAGTCCTTGGAGCTCCTAGATTCGGCCAAGATTGCTTCCGAACACGCAAAGATTCTTGAACATATTGCAGCAGGTGATCCGTACGCCGCGGCAAAGGCTCTCGATGAGCATTTAGCTCACGCCAGAGACCTCTTGGCCAACAAAATGAAACCGGCAACTTAGAATCCTGCTTAACCACCGGTAGGGCCGTGAGTAGTTGCGGCTTTTCGCCGGCTTCTACTTTCGCCCCTACAGTGACCCAAAAGGTCTAAAAGTTACTTTTCACCATCGATGAAGCGGTCTTCTGCTTCTTCGTCAGAGATCATTTTCTTGGACTTGCGTGGCCCAGTTGAGGCAAACATCTTTTGCACATCCGCGTTCGCGGCCAGACGCAACTTGTTAAAGAACAAATAGCTGACCGAGAAGGCAATCACCAGTGCTACGACACCAATGAGAATGAGATCCCAGCGCGTAAATAACGCAAGGGGTAGGAAAACAACGAAGAAGAGGACCAGCCGAAGCACGGTGTACTTGAAGAACTGCACTGAACTATTCTACCCGCAGCCAGATCACAGATATTTTCATTAGACTGTCTATATGGTCAGGAACATAATTTTTGCTGCATTGGTCGCGTTAGCTATCACCATCTACGCGTTGATCGAATGCGTTCGCACGCGCCCCAACGATGTCCGTTCCCTGCCTAAAACAGGATGGATTCTAGCAATCGTCCTATTGCCACTACTCGGCGCAGGATTATGGTTCTGGTTGGGGCGTCCGTTGCCTTCAAATTATCAGCGTCCCACGCAGGGGCCACGTCCAAGCAGTGGTGCCCCCGATGATGATGAAGCATTCCTGCGCAACCTCGAAACCCAGCGCCGCAATAAGGCCCGCGATGAGGAATTCCTGCGTCGGGAAGCCGAGCTCAAGGAACGTGAACGCAAGCTTGCCGAGGAAGCCAAGAAGCGTGAAGAGGGCGGCAATCCTTCCGAGGACACCCCTCGCCACACTCCTTAATCATTACTAACTGATGTGTTGTGGGTGGTCCGGAAATTTCCGGACCACCCACAACCTTTTAATCCTCTTAGCTAATCACCCTTGACGTTAACAATCTGGCGCAGTTTGTGCCGAATGCTCACCAGGTCCGCAGCGTCCTCCATGACCTGATCAATGGGTTTGTACGCACCGGGGATCTCATCTATGAAGGCATCGGTGTCGCGGTACTCAATGCCCTTCATGGCCTCGCGTAGCTGTTCAAGGGTGAAGGTCTTGCGCGCGGCGCTACGTGAGTATTCACGCCCAGCACCGTGCGGCGAGGAATCAAGTGAGACCGGATTGCCCTTGCCAACAACCACGTAGGACGCGGTACCCATAGAGCCGGGAATCAGCCCGGGATCGCCCTCGCGGGCACGGATGGCCCCCTTACGCGAAAGCCATACCGACTTCCCGAAGTGCGTTTCTTTCTCGGTGAAGTTGTGGTGGCAGTTGATCCGTTCCAGCTCTTGGATCTCTCCCCCGACCCAGTTGGTGAACTGTCGGATCACCCGATCCATCATCTCTTCACGGTTCAACAGCGCGAAGTGCTGTGCCCAGCGCAATTCCTTGATGTAGGAATCAAATTCTGCCGTGCCCTCCACGAGGTAGGCAAGATCCGGATCTGGAAGATCGATCCAGTACTTCTTAGCCACCTGCTGTGCCACCTTGATGTGCTTGGTGGCAATCCTGTTGCCGATCCCCCGCGAACCCGAGTGAAGGAATAACCAGACCGAGTCATCCTCATCGAGTGAAACCTCAATGAAGTGGTTGCCGGAGCCCAAGGAGCCAAGCTGGTGCGCCCAATGCCCCGCATAGCTAGCCGGGTCAAACCCGGCCTGTGCGGCTAAGCGCGTGAGTTCCTCAATGCGTGGCTGGGCAGTGGCAACAATCTTGTTGTTGTACTTGCCTGCCGAAAGCGGGATAGCCCGCTCAATGTCTTCGCGCAGGGGCCTACGGTCCTTGGGCAGGTCGCGCTCCTTGTACTGCGTTTTCACGGCAATCATGCCGCATCCAATATCCACACCTACAGCTGCTGGAATAATGGCACCGAGGGTTGGGATTACCGATCCTACGGTGGCACCCTTGCCAAGGTGAGCATCTGGCATCAAGGCAAGGTGCGGGAAGATGAATGGCATCTTCGAGGTGGTGATTGCCTGCTCACGGGTCTTTTCATCCAGGATGGATGCCCAGTTCTTGAGCCGGCTGTTGATGGTCTCCACGATTTCTCTTTCTTTGAGATTTTCAATTCACACGCTTGGTGAAAGGTTGAAAGGTTCGGGAAGACGATCGGATCCAAAAAAGTAACCCCGAACCGGTGTGGTTGCGGGGTTTGGAGTCCTACTGAAGTGCAGGGAACTACAAAGGTGGCAACCGGAGGCCTTGTTCTTGCTCATAGCGACGCTGGAAAAAGCTCAAGGAATTGTGATCGACATTGGTCTTGATCAAATTCATCATGGTCTTTTCCTTTCGGTTCACTGTAGGCCGGGTCCCTTTGTGGGATTTGTTGCGTTGCTTCCATAAGGAACGCAACAGTGTGTGAGCCTAACAGCATAAATGCTGATGCTGCAAGACATTGGGAAAATACTAGCCGGCCGGAAACGTTTCGGCCCGCTTCTTTCTTCCAAGAAAACGAACCACTATGGCTCTTTAACGCGGCTATAGGTCAGTGGCACTCATAACAAAACAATCCCCATGATTCAGAATCATGGGGATTGTTTTCTTTAGTGGCGGGGACAGGATTTGAACCTGTGACCTCCGGGTTATGAGCCCGGCGAGCTACCGAACTGCTCCACCCCGCGTCGGTATGTACTAACCCTAACAGTGGTTTACGCAGACACCTAATCGAGGTGTCGTTTCGTTGAATTTCCCGCAAATGCCGGCATTTTCCGGCTATTTACGAACTAGATTCACTGCTATATGCCAAAAAGTGGTCAGATCTCAGAACTTTTGAATGGTGAGCCTTGTCACCTCAGGCCGTGTGTTCGTTCGGTGTTCCGCAGTTCATCAACGATACGAGTTCTATCCATGACTTTGTGGTGCAAACGTTGCCACCAACTGATTGGCGGACCCCATGAAGCTACTCGCTGGCTTCCAAATTGTATCCAGCTATCCCCCGGAACTCTGCCTAGCGGTACGGGCAAGCCCTCGGGCAAGGGAATTTCGGAAAATTCACTGGCCGAGTCCTCAAACTGCGCTTCAATGGCTCTGATCTTTGAATCATCAATGGGTGCACAAACTAACGGCCGCCATCCCGAATCGGTTTCGATAAAGATCTCGGCCAAGAAGTAGGTGGGGTGCCGAGCAATCGAATTTACCAGTAGGTACTTCGCCTCGGGAGTTACTTTGATCCATGCCGTGGCGTTTCGTTCAATCCGCATTGATTCCCCATCCACGATCGGTGTGCCTGGCTAATTTGCGTCAGCATATCAGCCGGGGCAAAGAAGCGATCGGCTCTTAATGCACTGCGGGGGCTTGAAACTTACCTCAGTAAGTTTCAAACCCCCGCGCTAGATGAGCTGCCGTTTAAAGTCCTGCGTAGGAGTGCAGCCCGTTGAAGTACATATTCACGATAGTGAAGTTGAAGACCAAGCAGAGATAGCCAATGATGCTCAACCAAGCAGAGCGTGCTCCCGTCCAGCCACCGGTTGCTCGAGCGTGTAGGTAGCCTGCGTAGACAACCCAGATCACGAAGCTCCAGACTTCCTTGGTGTCCCAACCCCAGTAGCGTCCCCAGGCCGCCTCGGCCCAAATAGCACCGGCCATCACGGTGAAGGTCCACATCACAAAGGCAACAGCGTTAATGCGGTAAGCAAAGTTCTCAAGTGCACCTGCACTTGGTACAACTCCCATGAACGGGAACTTATCGCGTTTACCCGCGGCAATCGCTTCAACACGTGCGTGCTGCATCAGCTGCAGCACGTTCATGGCAAAGGTGATGGTGAATAGCGCGGAGGCCAATACAGCGATTGACACGTGAATGATCAGCCAGTAACTCTGCAGCGCTGGAACGAGGTGGGCAACCGGGGTTGGGAACCCGATGGTTGCTCCGCAGAGCATCACGGTTACCAAGCCAATGACGAAGGTACCCATGAAACGCAGGTCTTTTTTGAGCAAGACGAGCACGTAGACGAGCGCCACAATAAAGGCACCAGTGGAGAGGAACTCGTACATGTTGCCCCACGGCACACGTCCCGCAGCGATGCCACGGGAGACGACTGCGAAGCCATGCATCAGCACACCAAGCCAAGTCAGCGACACTGCTACCTTGGCCGCAAGACGCTTCTCCGAGGCCTGCACATAAGTCATCTCGTCGTTGACAAGTTCATCACCGTCGGTGTTAGTGAGAGCAGATGCAGAGCCCCGCGAACCGGCAGCAACAAGTACCTTCTTCTCGGAAGCAAGAGTTGCCGCATCAATTTCACGGATCAGCTTGCTGGATTTTGCCAAGTCCCAAGCAAAGGCAATGAATGCCGCTGCATAGACGAGGGCCGCGAGCAACATGAACAAGTCACTGTATTGCCCTAGTGCCACGTTAATCGTGGGCATTTCGTTTCCCATTTGGTCTCCTAGACTTCGGCTCGCTCGACGGCGGGCCACTGCTGCTCAAGTAGCTTACGCAATTCTTGGGCTTCGGATTCCAGGCGGGGGTCTTCACCACGGGCCAGCAATCCATATTCGATTATCCGCTGTTCACATCCCGAATCGTCAACCGAGTTCTTGATTTTTATCCAAGCACGGCGACGCGGGGTAAAGAGCGAAATGGCAAGACCCAAAAGTGCGAGTCCGGAAAAAATAGCTACCGGACGCTTACTCGGGTCGTAGTTAATGTCAACACCAATGAAGCGCTTGAGGCCGTCGAAGGAAATACTTCCCTTGCCATCGGGCAGTTCATAGGTTTGACCTGCGCTCAACACGATACCTCCGGTATCGAGCTTTCGATCGTTGAGTTTCTTCATGCCATCGGTGTTCAAGACGTAAACATTTTGTGGGTTTCCGTCGTCCAAGCCCAAATCACCGTAGAAGGAATTCAACTGCAGCTGTGGGTTGATCGCATTCGGGTCACCGGAAATAGCAAAGCCGGTTTCATCCGTCATGGCGGTGGGCAACAAGAATCCTTGGAAGCCTAGTTGCTCGGGCTTTGCATCCGGAGCCTTGATAACAAGCACCGACATATACATTCCATCCTGCGGTACCGAAACTACCGGGCCGCTAAATGCCACGTTGCCGTTGCCGTCCTTGACTGTGACCACCGGAGCGTAACCGTTACCAACCAGATAAACATCTGCCTTATTGATACGCAGCGGATGGTTGACCTTGATGGTTTCCTTCTGCGGTTCGGCTCCCGGGCCACGACGGGTCTCAACTTCGGCTGTGAAGTCGATTGGCTGGCCAAAGTGTGTCTTTGATTCGCGATCAAAAGTGATATTGAATTTATCGAGCTTCACAGAGTACGGGGTCAAAGAATCCTGGTTAAACCAGGTGCCCGGTGTGAACGCATCGTAGGAAACTAGGGAGTTCACAAAAGTTTCCCCCTCTACCAAGACACGCTGCCCGCCATAGCCAAACGCGCCACCAACGGCTACCGAGGCGAGGATCCCCACCAATGAGGTGTGGAAGAGCAAGTTGCCAATCTCTCGGCTGTAGCCACGCTCGGCACCCACCGATGGCATTGCACCATCGGGCCGTGCTTCGGAACGGTAGCCGCGCTTTTTCAGAAGCTTTGCGGCATCCTGAACCAGCTGCGCATCGCTAATGCCGGAATCTTGTGCCGCAGCAATCTCAAAGCTTCCGTTTTCCGGAAGGCGGTTCAAACGTGAAGGAGTACGCGGAGGTGGAGTTCGTAGCGCCTTTGCATGTTTCTTGATGCGCGGAAGAATACAGCCAATCAGCGAGATGAACAGCAGCAAATAAATTGCTGAGAACCACGCCGAGGAGAACACATCGAAGAGTTGGAACCTATCAAGCCAAGCACCAAGTACAGGCTTGTTTTCCAGATAGGTTGCTACCTGCTCGGGGTTAACCGCGCGTTGTGGGAAAAGCGAGCCTGGTACTGCGGCGACTGCCAGCAGCAGTAGCAGGAACAGTGCCGTGCGCATACTGGTCAGCTGAGCCCAAGCCCAACGAAGCATTCCGACAAAGCCCAATGCCGGGGCAGCTATATCTTTTTTCATATTTGGCTTTCCCATTAGATCGGCAATCGCACTGAAGTAGTAAACCAGTCTTGCAATTGTGTAACCCAGTTACCCCACAAGCCGGTGGCCATCAAGATTCCTAGGACAATCAACATTCCTCCACCAAAGCGCATCACTGCGACCTGATGCTTGCGGAAGAATTTCATTGCGCCCATTCCCTTACGCAGACCTAAGGCAATAAAGAGGAATGGCAACCCCAGACCCATGCAGTAGAAGAACGTGAGCAGCGCCCCCTTACCGACGTTTGCATCTGGGCCAATGCTCATCGCCAGTACAGCCGCGAGGGTGGGTCCAATGCATGGTGCCCAGCCAAGCCCAAAGGTTAGGCCCAAGACCGGTGCTCCCCAGAGACCTGCTGGAGGCTTGCTATGAATCTTGGCATCGCGCTGCATGAACGAAAATCCGCCCATGAAAACGACGCCCATGAAAATCACAACTAGGCCCAATGCCTGATTGATCCAAGCGCCCTCAAACATCATCCAAGCGGCGACTTGTGCGAACACTATGCCAATGAGCACGAAGACAGCAGTGAAGCCAAGGATGAACAGGCCAATGCCCATTGCCATCCTGCCACGTTTTTGATCGGCTAGATCGGCGCCGGAAAGACCTGTGACGTAGCCGAGGTATCCGGGCACCAGAGGAAGTACACAGGGTGAAAGAAAGGAAGCGAGCCCCGCAAGAATTGCGACGGGCACAGCTATGAGCAGCGAACCGTCTTGTACGATTTGTGCAAAGGCATTGCCTTGGGCAGGAACCGACAGCGCGGTAACCAGCGACTGGGTGATCACAGTGACTCGGTCAGGGCCGTATTGATCAGGGACTTAAGAGTCGACTTTTCGGCGACGCCAAGCACGCGGGCCGAAACCCGACCCTGCTTATCGAGCACCAGAGTGGTTGGTACTGCCTTGAGCGGCACGTACTTGGTCATCGCCAATTGGATTTCGCCCTGGGTGTCCTGAATCGATGGGTATTTAATCCCAAAGGTCCGTTCAAAGGCTTCCGCAGCTTCTTTTTCATCCCGAACGTTTACACCGACGAATTCAACCTGATCCTTGAACTCGGCACTGAGCTCGACCATGTGGGGTGCTTCAATGCGGCAAGGTGCGCAGGCTGCGTACCAGAAGTTCATGACCGTGACTTGTCCAACCCAGGTCGCTGAATCGATCTTTGTTCCGTCGTAGGCGACCGAGCTGATCTGCACTGGTTCGGTGCGTGACTCTTTGCCGTATTCCTGAACGGAGCCATCCCCGGCAATGTAATTCTTGTTATTGCCTTCCCGTGCCTGCTTGGCCAGCGGGTCTTCCTCACCGACGCAAGCGGCAAGCGGCAGCGCTGCTGCGGCAAGCATGGCGGCACGCAAGATAGTACGTCGTCCCACACGCGATGTAGGGGACGAAGAAAGATCGGTCATGAACTCAAGCTCCAGGAATGTTCGCAGCGTTGGCCAACAGGTCAACGCTAGGTTCTGCGTAGCGGACGGCGACCAGACTTTCACCTTCAAAGTCCAGGCTAGTCACGGAGGTGAGAGTGCACTCGCGTTTCCGCGGGTCATGCCAGAGGGCCTTGCCTTCTGCAGAACGGCGCGTTACCCAAATGGGCAGCTGATGGCTAACCAGGATGGCCTGTGCGCCGTCACCGCCAAGTTCAACAGCGCGATCACGGTGTTCAACAATGGCGGTCATCATTCGTTCAGCCTGGTCCCGGTAGGGCTCCCCCCAGGATGGACGAAAAGGATTGACTACATAGGACCAATATTTTGGTTCTTTGAGTCTTTGCTTGATCTGTGAGAGGCCTTGAAAACGATTCGCTGCCTCAATAATGCGATCATCGGTAACTATATCTAAGCCGAGTGCTTTCGCGGTAGGCTCGGCGGTTTCTTGTGCCCGTACCAAAGGGGAGGAAACCAGATGGGTGATGTTCGCGCCCGCTTCCCGTTGCTCCAAGAAATACCCAGCAGCACGCTGCGCCATTTCATGACCAAGCTCGGAAAGGTGGAATTCTGGGAGCCGACCGTATAAGACCCTGTCCGGGTTATACACTTCACCATGACGCAGAAGATGAACAGTAGCAGTCGACATAACACAAGTGTCTCAAATCTTTGGTGGGTTACCTAAACAGCTCTTGGTGATCACTAAACGAACTATAGAGTCCAACTATTTCTCACACACCCAGCCTTCTTCGCACCTGTCCCACCAGCTGTAGTATCTTTGCCGCCAAACTGCTGGAAAACCTACCTCAAATGAATGATTTCATTTTGTTGAAGAAACCATCCTTTAGGAGGGGTACTAATGACCTAGCTACCGGATATTGTGATGTATTAGACGCATTCCAACCCAAAGGAGCAGGTCATGTCGACACCTGAGAACGAACCTCAGAACCCGCCGGTAAACCCCACGCCCCCTCAGTATGGGCAGGTTGCTCCAGAGGGACAGAAACCACAGGCTGGAGCTCCGGCAGCAAACCCCTACGGGCAGAACCCTGCCCCCTACGGGCAAGCACCAAGCCAGAATCCTTACGGTCAGGCACCAAATACACCTTACGGTCAGCCACCACAGGCTCCTTCACCCTACGGGCAGCAGCCGTATGCCGGAGGATTCCCGGTTCCGCCGCAGGGTAACTTTGCACCGCCACAGATGCCTACCGAACGCCCCAAAGAACTAAATATCGCATTCTGGGCAATTATTGCCGCGGGCGTGCTCACCGTCATTGGTTCCTTGATGTTCGACTCGGCACTGATTCGTTCCCAAATGGCGTCAATGCCGGAAGTTGATCAGCTTCTTACCGAGGCCGGTATGAGCGTGGATGATTTCGTTGGGCTCGTAAAAACCATGGTTACCGTCATGAGCGTCGTTTCCTTGGGAATCTACGTCTTGATTGCCTTCATGGTGCGTAAGGGAAGCAATGTTGCCCGAATATTCGCAACGATCTTTGCCGCGCTATCGTTGCTCTCCTTGGCCGGAGCACCAATCTTGAGCATCCTGGCTGTGGTCCTTGGAATCGTTGGCGTTGTTTTCGCTTGGCTGCGCCCGTCGAGCAACTACATTGCTGCACGCCGCGCAGCACGTGCAGCAGGCTACCGCTAAGCACGTATATAAATGATGGCCGTGGGTTCCGAATTGAAACGGAACCCACGGCCATCATTCTTTAGGATCAAAGCGCCTACCCTAGGTTTTGGGCGTGATATGCCAATATCTGCAATTCTGTTGCCAGATCAACCTTACGTAGATTAACCCCTTCGGGGACCTGCAAAGCTATGGGCGCAAAACTCAAGATGCTTCGTACACCACAACCGATGACCTTGTTGCATAGTTCTTGGGCAGCGGGTCCCGGTACCGAAAGCACAGCAATGTTCGCCTGAGTGCTTTCAATGACAGCATCCAATTCGGCGATGTCACTAACCTTGAGTTCGCCCACCGTGGAACCAATGACTTCCGGGGCTGCATCAAGTAACGCAACTACTTCAAAGCCTCGGTTCCGGAATCCTCCATACCCTGAAAGGGCTCGACCAAGGTTACCGGCGCCAATGATTGCTACTCGCCACTTACGGCTCAGGCCCATGGCCTTGGAAATATGTTCGGCAAGTTCGGTGACAACATACCCAACTCCCCTGGTTCCGTATGAGCCAAGTAGAGAGAGATCCTTGCGTAGAATCGCCGGGTTAACTCCTGCTTCCTGCGCCAGAACCCCCGAGGAAGTCTGCTGGTGTCCTTGAGCTTCTAACTCGTGGAGGGCACGCAAATACTGGGTAAGCCGAACCAAAGTTGCTTCGGGCAGAATTTTTTCAAGTG
Organism: Arthrobacter sp. MYb227; assembly: GCF_002975435.1. Lineage (GTDB taxonomy): Bacteria > Actinomycetota > Actinomycetes > Actinomycetales > Micrococcaceae > Paeniglutamicibacter. The sequence goes on from NZ_PCPT01000001.1 coordinate 647,629, forward strand.
AACCCGTCATCGGGTGGGCAGGCTGAGCAAGTTCATCAGAAGCTGCGTGGTGTTGCGGGGATGGCATAGGGCTGTTGTGACTCATTCCTTGGATCTCTTCTTGAGACTACGATCTATGCCGTCAGACGGGCAAACTCGTGACTATTGGGATGCTAAATTCGGATCGACTAATTTAGCTGCTCAACAAGGATTCCAAGCGAGCCGGATCAATGACCCAAAAGTCGCGCACCTTCCCGTCAATCATGAGCACAGGCACCTCTTCTGAATGCCTAGCCAAAAGTATTGGGTCTTGGTCAATATCAATTCCACTCCACGAGTAGCCAAGCTTTGCGGTGACCTCATCGAGAATTTCCTTTGCGGCCTGGCATAGATGACACCCGGAACGAATCAAAAGGGTGATCTCATGTGGTGTTTGCTCACTACTCATGCTCTAACGCTACAGCGCCACCGGCTTTTTCGTGCCATAGACTGTGGGGATGCCCGCCACACAAAGCCCTGAAATTCCCCAAGACGAGCATCCCGAGAAACTACGCGCCACTGCTGCTTTCTTCGACGTCGACAATACAATGATGCGCGGAGCCTCGCTCTACGCAGTTGCCCGAAAAATGTATAAGCACAAGGCATTCTCCTTGCGCCAAATCCTCTGGTTCTTACTGCACCAGCTGCGCTTTGCGGCTCGAGGCGAAAGCCTTGGAGACATTCGGGCCATCCGCGATAAGGCCTTGACGTTGGTCGAAGGTTTTTCGGTTGCTGAAATGGACGAACTTGCCGATGAAATCTATGACGAATTCATTGCTGCCAAGATCTGGCCCGGGACTCGAGCCATTGCAGAACAACACCTACACGCCGGCCGGCAAGTCTGGCTGGTGACTGCCACTCCCTTAGAAGTTGCCTCCGTGATGGCACGTAGGCTCGGGCTCACCGGTGCACTGGGTACCTCTGTGGAACATGTTGATGGTGCATATACAGGAAAACTTGTTGGAGAGATTCTCCATGGATCTGCCAAAGCCGACGCCATCAGAGACCTTGCCACATCCGAGGGATTCGATCTTGCTCAGTGCTGGGGTTATAGCGACTCACATAATGACATTCCGTTGCTTGAGGCGGTCGGCCACCCGGTAGCGATCAACCCCGATGGGAAATTGCGTCGTTTCGCCAAGCAAAAAAATTGGACGGTTTATGATTTTCGTACCGGACGTCGAGCAGCAACATTTGGTTTGAAAGCTGCAGGGGTCTCAGGTGCTTTGTGGGGATTATGGCGCAGTGTCGGTGTCATGCGCCGCAATAGATAGGTGAGAACCCGCCTTCTGGCATTGAAGGTTCAAACGGTTTTTTGAATAAAAGCGAAAAGGTGCATTTCCCCGTGAGGAGAAACGCACCTTTTCGCATGCTCAAAATCCGGTTAAAACCGGAAACGGCATTTACTTCTTATTACGACGCTGGTGGCGGGTCTTACGAAGCAATTTACGGTGCTTCTTCTTGGACATACGCTTGCGGCGCTTCTTTACTACTGAGCCCATAGTGGTTCCTCACAAACTGATTCGAATGCCGACTACAAATTCTTCGGCACCAAAGCACCAAATTGCAGCCAACTGGACGTTAAACGTTCCTTAATAGATTACCTGCTTCTGAAGCAGGTTCTGACCACTAAGCGGTCTTAGAGCGTTATCCGGTGCTTGAAATGTCTCCAAAGCCCGCGGCGCGTAGGTATTCTTTCACCGCATTTTCGGGCACCCGGTAGGAACGACCGAATTGTACGGCGGGCAGTTCGCCCGAATGTACAAGACGATAAACCGTCATCTTTGACACACGCATAATGTCGGCGACCTCAGCCACCGTCATGAACTGCGTGTTGGCAAAGTGTTTAGCCTCAACCATTACCCGATGCTCCTGACATTTATTAACGAAGAAGTCATGACCAGTTGAATCACCGTCGATGATTCTTGTTTTACGTCAACGCCCCAAAGTACCCTACAGCCCTCCTCCGCCATTTTAGTGGCGGAAGTGACTCATGTGAATCATTCGATTCTATCTCTTGGATGGCGTGGGTAACAATGTTGCGGCCTCTTTAGCCTCCAGTGACGCTCCACGAGGTACGAACAGCCGTGGCAAGTTCCTCAAGTGCCGCGGCGCTGACGTCCCAGCCCATGCAAGCGTCTGTAACAGATTGGCCGTAGGTCAGCGCTCCTAGGACATCTGTGCCAACTTCAACTGCATCTGGGTCATGCTTCTGTGCACCAGCTACTAGGAAGCTCTCCGCCATGATGCCAGCAACCCTGGAATCCCCCACGGCAATTCGTGCTGCAAGCTCGCTAATGACCTCGGCCTGACGCAGATGGGATTTGCCCGAGTTGGCGTGGCTGGCATCAACGATCAGCCGCGGATTCATTCCGGCACTTTGCATTGAGGAAGAAGCTACGGACACTGCCTCATCAGAGTAGTTTGGTCCTTCGGCCCCACCACGCAGGATCAGGTGTGCATCCTGGTTACCTGCCGTGTTCACTACGGCGGTGCGTCCTGATTCATCTATGCCCATGAATGACTGAGCCTCCGAGGATGCCTGGCACGCATCGATTGCTACCTGGACCGATCCATCGGTACCGTTCTTGAAGCCCACCGGCATGGAAAGACCGGAGACCAATTGGCGGTGAGTCTGGCTTTCGGTGGTGCGTGCACCGATAGCTCCCCAGCTGATCAGATCCGCAAGGTATTGAGCGCTGAGCGGCTCAAGGAATTCGGTGGCCAAGGGAAGACCTAGTTCGCTTACCGCAAGCATGAATTCACGTGCCTTGCGCAGGCCCGCGCCCATCTCGTGGCTGCCATCAAGGTTTGGGTCATTGACCAAGCCCTTCCAGCCTATGGTGGTGCGAGGCTTTTCGAAGTAGCTACGCATCACGATCAACAATTCGCTCTGGTGCTTTTGCGCGGCTTCTGCAAGACGCTGGGCGTATTCAAGGCCTGCTACCGGGTCATGGATGGAACAGGGGCCAATAATGACAAGTAGACGCTGATCTAGGCCCGATAGAACGGCACCGACTTCCTGGCGTGCGCGGGTGATCTTGTAGGCCTGAGCGTCAGTGACAGGTAATACGGCTACAAGTTCGGCGGGGCTCGGCAGCTCGGTGAAGGAAATGACACGCTCATTGGTGTTTGGACGTGTCTGAGTTTCGGCGGTGAGGATGTTCGGGTTCATGATGGACCTTTTCGATTCTGGCCCGCATTCGCGGGCCTAATTTTGAATGCGGCCCCGAACTATCGCTGCGTATTTCTTCAGGGCCGCTATTTTGGAAAATAGCGAAGGGCCCAAGCAATAGCTTGAGGCCCTTGTCGGCTCTGAAGGTGGGTAGGCGAAATTATCGCGTCTTAGGCCCCTCCAGAGCCGACACAAAATACGCATACCAACGATTAGTCATGGTCAACAATGTACATACATCGATCACGGAATCCAAAATCAAGACCCGCTTCCGGCCCCTGGGGCCGCGTAACAATGCGCAATCAAAGAATAAAAGAGTTGGGTTCACACGGTTGAAAAACCGTGTGAACCCAACTCTCACTAAGCCATCATGGCCAGGTGCTTGGTTCTAGATTAAGCCTTGGGCCAGCATTGCGTTGGCGACCTTCACAAATCCTGCAATGTTGGCACCTGCAACATAGTTACCGGGGACTCCGTATTCATCCGCAGTCGAGGCACAACGATCATGAATACCAATCATGATCTCTGTCAGACGCGCCTCGGTGTGCGCAAAGCTCCACGAGTCACGGCTGGCATTCTGCTGCATTTCAAGGGCCGAGGTGGCAACGCCGCCGGCGTTTGCCGCTTTGCCCGGGGCAAAGAGTACTCCAGCATCTTGAAACAGTGCTGTGGCCGAGGCGGTACACGGCATGTTTGCACCTTCGGTCACCGCAAGCACACCGTTGTTGATCAGGCGTTTGGCTGCAACGTCATCGAGTTCATTTTGCGTTGCACATGGAATGGCAACCGTTGCATCTACATCCCAGACGTTTCCGCCTTCTACGTAGTGCACACGCTTGGATTTTGCGCGTTGTGCATATTCGCTAATGCGTCCGCGTTCCGTTTCCTTGATCTGACGCAGCAGTTCAAGATCTAGTCCACGCTCATCAACAATGTAACCGGAGGAGTCCGAGGCAGTAACGACTTTTGCCCCCAGCGATTGCGCCTTGTCGATGGCGTTCAAGGCCACGTTGCCCGAACCAGAGACAACCACGCGCTGACCATCAAAGGTGGTGCCACGGGTTTTAAGCATCTCTTGGGTGAACAACACCGCACCATAACCAGTGGCTTCGGGACGGACCAGGGAGCCACCCCAAGTGATGCCCTTACCGGTGAGTACACCGGATTCGTAGCGGTTGGTGATGCGCTTGTATTGACCAAAGAGGTAGCCGATTTCGCGGCCACCGACTCCAATGTCTCCCGCCGGAACATCGGTATATTCACCGATGTGTCGGTAGAGCTCGGTCATGAACGACTGACAGAATCGCATGACTTCGGCATCGGATTTGCCGCGTGGGTCAAAGTCGGAACCACCCTTACCGCCACCGATTGGCATACCGGTCAAGGAGTTCTTGAAAATCTGTTCGAACCCTAGGAACTTAACGATGCCAAGGTATACCGAGGGGTGGAAGCGAAGCCCACCCTTGTACGGGCCAAGAGCCGAGTTAAATTCAACACGGAACCCACGGTGGATCTGCACGCGGCCCTGATCGTCAGTCCAGGGGACACGGAAAATAATTTGACGCTCAGGTTCACACATGCGCTGAAGGATTGCGGCTTCCGCGTACTCGGGGTGCTTGTGCGACACTGCTTCGAGGCTTTCAAAAACCTCGGTAACCGCTTGGTGGAATTCTGCTTCACCTGGATTGCGACGAAATACTTCGTCGCGGATTGTTGCTAAATGCTGGTCCAAGTCTTATCTCCTTCATCACTTGGGGCAGGCACGAGGGCAAGCTACCACCATGTCTGGCGACGCTGCCCCGCACTAGAGAATGACACGGCTAAGGCCTTCCGACCCAACCGGACGTAATCAATGAACCAGCGGCGCGTAACGTTTTTACCGAAATAAGCGGGTAAAGACAAGGTTCTAGTGGTTAGCGTTTGCGCCCAAACTTCGGTTTGGGTAGGCGCTCAAGGAAGTCTTGGGCTCGCCCAGTGACTTGCTCAAGACCACGGCCCACCGAACGGCCAAGCTGCTGTGCTGCTGCGGTTGCCTGCTGCGAAATCTCGTTGTGGACTACTTCATTTTCATAGCTTCCCACAGCCACAAGATTCTGGACCGGCGCCTGCGGCAGGAAGTCCTCTAGCCATTCTCGTAGATCATGAAATGCCGGTAGCTCAAGGGCATAGAATCTGCGCTGCCCATCTGCTCGCATTGACACCAATCCCGCCTCACGCAACACCTTCAGGTGCTTAGAAACCGTGGGTTGGGAAACGCCCAAGGAGTCAACAAGGAATCCCACCGAGCAGGCTTCTGCACGTAGGGTTTGTAAGAGACGGCGCCTGGTCGGATCGGCCAGCGCGGAGAAAATATCATCATGAGCCACGACAATAACCTTATCGGCATATACGCCCAATGGCATCTTTCGTCTTTCAGAACGCTCGTGGGTTTTTTAGTCGAACCAAGGATCAAGGCCAAAGAATGGGAAGATTTCTTTGCGTGTTGCCATGATTGTCCGGTCAACCGGGTCGGCTGGGTCATAACCAATCTCCCAGGAACGCCACCAAAGTTCCGCCTCATCCCCCATTGTTTCGGGGGTCCAGATTCCGTAGCGATCATGAACATATTCGCGCCATGGTTGTGGGACTTGGGTCCGCAACGGGATTGGTTTCCCCGAGGCAATTGCTACCAGATGGCTCCAGGCACGTGGAACAACCGTGGTGATGTTGTATCCCCCACCCCCGGTAGCAATCCAGCGCCCCTCACATAAGCGTTGAGCTAACTCCGCGATATCCAAGGCGTTTTGCCGTTGCCCATCAATGCTCAACCGGAGATTTGATAGGTCATCTTCAAGATGCCCATCGCAACCGTGCTGCGAAACAATGACCTCGGGAGCAAAGGCCGCGGCCAATTGCGGAACCACTGCATGGAAGGCGCGCAACCACGCGGCATCCCCGGTACGCGCCGGCACGGCAATGTTTACCGCCGTCCCTAGCGCGTTAGGTCCGCCCACCTCATTTGCGTACCCGGTGCCAGGAAATAATGACATCCCCGATTCGTGGATGGAAATGGTCATGACTCGTGGGTCATCCCAGAAAATAGATTGGGTTCCGTCTCCATGATGCGCGTCCACATCAATATAGAGAACGCGGCTAACCCCTTGCGCTAAGAGTCGTTCGATGGCAAGTGCCGCATCGTTGTAAATGCAAAAGCCACTTGCCTTATCCTTGGCCGCATGATGCATACCGCCGGCAAAGTTCACTACGTGTAATGCTTTTTCGGAAAGAATCGATTCGGCGGCCAGGATGGACCCACCAGCAAGCCGGGCACTTGCCTCATGAATTCCCGCGTAGACCGGGTTGTCTTCGGTGCCCAAACCACGCTTCTCGTTGGGGACCTCAGGATTGGCGCTTACCTCATGAACTGCTGCTATATAGGCTGGGTCGTGAACCGCAGCCAATTCTTCATCGGTAGCAATGGGCGGCTCAACAACTTCGAGGTTTGTTCGATCAAAAAGCTCAAGCTCCCGACACAGTCTCGCTGTTAGATCAAGGCGCATGGGGTGCATTGGATGGGTCTCACTGAAGCGATAGTCCATCATTTGCTCGCTCCACGTCACCTGGGTTGGTGGCAAGGGTCCGGTTACGTCTAACACCCCCTTAGACTATGCGATTACCGCGCCCCTTGTGCCTTGAGACACTTCATGATGGCGTCTCATTAGGGTCAATGCTCCCTGCTTATGGTTTCATGCGGCGGGGCAAACTGCACGGAACACACAGCATGGTTTAGTGTGAGATGTTGCGGGAACTACATGTAACTCGCATACTTTTTCCGTCAACCGGGAGCCGCACCACACCATGGGAATCTCTCCTTCCTTCGAGTCAGCGGGAGCGCCATCCGCGCTCGCGCGTGTCGTGGCTCGGTGGCGTGCACGTTTGGTTCAAGGCAGGCGTTTTGCCGCCGACTTCACGGTGCGCTCCCCCGCAAGACTTGCACTGTTCACCTTCGCGTTGGTCATCACGATCTTCACGACTTTGCTTTCAATTCCTGCGGCTTCGGCCACCGGCGAATTCACCCCCCTGCACGATGCACTTTTCACCGCAGTCTCGGCTGTTTGCGTTACCGGTCTAACGGTTGTCTCCACGGCCACCCATTGGTCGTTTTTTGGCCAGCTCGTCATGATCATTGCCGTGTTTGTTGGTGGTTTGGGAATCTTGACGCTCGCCTCGGTGCTCTCTCTTGCTGTCTCGAAGCGGTTGGGTGTGCGCGGTAAGTTGATGGCGCAAAACTCGATGAACACCTCCGCAGCCTCAACCCTAGGTGAGGTTGGTTCACTGCTACGCATTGTCATCACCACCTCCGTGGCAATAGAGATAGCACTTGCCCTGATGCTTACGCCAAGATTTCTCATTCTTGGTGAGCCGTTTGGTCAAGCTCTCTGGCACGGTATTTTTTATTCTGTCTCGGCCTTTAATAATGCGGGGTTCACCCCACACTCAGATGGCTTAGTTCCTTACGAGACTGATCTGTGGATTCTTACCCCACTGATGCTTGGCGTATTTCTTGGATCCTTGGGTTTCCCCGTACTAATGGTCCTTTTGGCCCATCGGTTTAATACCAAAAAATGGTCGCTACACGCGAAGCTAACGCTTTTGGTTACAGGCATCCTATTGGCTTCCGGAACCTTGTTGTGGGCCCTGGCCGAGTGGTCAAACCCGGCAACCATTGGCTCAATGAACACCGGAGATAAGGTCATTCATTCGGTGTTTGCCTCGGTGATGACCCGATCCGGTGGGTTTAACCTGGTTGATCAAAATGAGATGAACCAAGTGACAATGCTGCTCACCGATGCCTTGATGTTTGCCGGCGGTGGTTCCGCATCTACAGCAGGTGGCATCAAGGTAACGACCATTGCGGTAATGTTCCTTGCCATCTTTGCCGAGGCACGCGGCGATACCGATGTGCGAGCCTTTGGCCGGCGGATTCCCGAGGGCACCATGCGTGTTGCTATCTCGGTCATTGTGCTGGGTGCCACCCTAGTCTCAATGGCAACCGCTGCCTTGCTGGTCATAAGCGGAACCACCATGGAACGTGCACTTTTTGAATCAATTTCCGCGTTTGCCACCGTGGGACTTAGCACGAACTTGTCTGCCGAGCTTCCGCCCGCCGGTAAGTATGTGCTTTCGGCGCTGATGTTTTCGGGCCGTATCGGTACCATTACCTTGGCTGCAGCTTTGACTTTGCGGCAACGAAACCAGCTTTACCATTACCCCGAAGAGAGGCCGATCATTGGCTGATAAGAAGTCCGACCACAATGCCCCGGTGCTTGTCATTGGGTTAGGTCGCTTTGGCGCATCGGTGGCCGAACAATTGGTTCGCCAAGGTCGTGAGGTCTTGGCCATTGAACGTAACCAGGAATTGGTGCAGAAGTGGGCTTCGGTGCTCACTCACGTGGTAGAGGCGGATGCAACTAATATTGATGCGCTACGTCAACTGGGTGCTCAGGATTTTTCCTCGGCAGTGGTTGGGGTCGGAACCTCGATTGAATCATCGGTTTTGATTACAGTGAACCTTGTTGATCTTGGCATAGAGCATTTGTGGGTCAAGGCCATTACTCCCTCACACGGCAAAATTCTTACCCGCATTGGTGCTAACCATGTGATTTATCCGGAAGCCGACGCGGGGGTTCGCGCCGCGCACCTCGTGGGTGGCCGCATGCTCGACTTCATTGAATTTGATGATGGGTTTGCGATAGTGAAGATGTACCCACCCAAGGAAACCCAGGGGTTCACGCTTGGCGAATCACAGGTTCGCTCCAAATATGGTGTCACCATTGTTGGAGTGAAATCCCCGGGTGAGGATTTTACCTACGCGCAGCCCGATACCAAGGTCACCCGGCGTGACGTATTGATTGTCTCAGGGCATGTGGATCTGCTTGAACGTTTCGCTGCACGTCCTTAGCAATAAAACCAGTGGCCCGTGTACCGGTGGAATCCATAGTGGATTCCTGCGGTACACGGGCCACTGTCATTCCAAAGCGCAAAAGGGGGCCAAGATCAGTGCGTTGTTGAGTGAATAAAAAACGGTTCACTTTCCAGTGCACAGGTCCCGGCAACCTTGAGCGATTCCTCATTCAGCTGCCCAAAACCCCCACCAAAATTCACTGTGTCCCCGACGTTATAGGTTTTTTCCCCGACCTTGAGTGCTGGTATTTGCCCGTCAATAACCGTTGAGCCGACGGGAAAAACGGCCCAGGTTTCTTTTCCTGTCGAATCCATGACCTCAAAGCAGCCACCCGAGCCCAACACCAAGGGGCCACTGAGTTGAGCGGCCATTGCGGTGCCAGTGTTTGCCTCGGTGCTAACCACTGCCGAGTAACCAGCTTGTGAGGTGGAGAGAATAACGTTGGCTTTCTCCTGCGCCCCGCATCCGCTCAGACTCAGACCCACAAGGGGCACCGCGATAGCCGCGCTTACCCGCAATACTACTTTTTTGATGTTCTTGGCCTGCATGGCTAAGCCAGTTCCGCACTGATCTGCGCGGCACGTGCTGCCGCGGCCGCGGTGGCCTTGGCCATGATCTTTGGCAATTCCTCCGCATCAAAGGTTGCGATGGCGCGTTCGGTGGTTCCATGGGGGCTGGTGACGGCCTTACGCATGGCAACTGGGTCGGCGTTCGGATCGGAAAGCATCTTTCCTGCACCGGCGATCGTGGCACGGGCAAGATCCATGGAAAGTTTCGGGTCGAGTCCTAGCTCAACTCCAGCGTTTGCCATGGCTTCAACCAGGTAGAAGGCATAGGCAGGTCCCGAACCACTGATGGCCGAGACGGCATTCTGTTGGGATTCGGGAACCACATGAACCACGCCGGAACCCGAAAGCAGCCCAACGATTTCGGCTAGTGCTGCTTCGGAAACCGTTTCTCCGGCGCTGAGTCCCACAGCTCCTGCGCCAACCATGAGCGGAGTGTTAGGCATTGAGCGCACAATCGGCTGCCCGGGGTTCAGATGACCTGCCATCATCGCGATGGTGATAGCGGCCGCTACCGAGACCACCACGGCGTGGGGTGCCAAGGAATCCCTGATCTCATCGCATAGGTCTTGGATACCTACGGGTTTCACACCCAGAAACACAATCTCCGCGTCTTGGACCGCGAGTCGGTTAGCCTCTGGGGTTTGCTCCCCCACCAGCACGTTGACACCGGTTTCGGTGCGCAGGGATTCTTCACGGTTCGCGGAGCGCACCGTTGCTGTGATTGCTTGTGGGTTGTGTCCGGAGGAGAGAATGCCGCGTAGCACTGCCCCATTCATTGAACCGGTGCCCAGGAAGGCAAGTTTGCGTTCGGTACTGGCTACAGATGAAAACTCAGAAGTCATGAGCCCCATTCTGTCATGGGCCAAGGGACTTTAGATTGAGTGTGTACCGGTTTCGGCGGGCTTGGCCAGCGGAGCTAGGTGACGTCGCGCAAATTCGAGGGTTTCACCAAGCCAAGCTTCACGTTCCCCCGCGCCCTTGGCTTTGCGGGTTGATACCTCAACTGCAACAACACCGTCCCAGGCGGAGTCACGCAAGAATTCGATGGCTTCAACTACTGGCTGGGTTCCAAGACCTGGCACCAGGTGCTCGTCCTTGCCATTATCTTTACCATCGCACAGGTGCACGTGGCTCAGCCGCCCACCAAGGTCCCGGAAGGCGGCCGCAGAGTCCATATCTGCTATTGCCGAGTGTGAAAAGTCCCAGGTCACAAATTCGTAGGGTTCTGGGATCGGGTTCCAGTGCGGCAAATACATTTTTGCTTCACGCCCACGGGCTCGCCACGGATACATATTTTCTACGGCAATTTTCACACCGTACTGTTCCATGATGCGTTTGATACCACTTGAAAATTCGGTGGCGTAGGTTCCCTGCCAACGGAAGGGTGGGTGGGCAACAACAACGTCGCACCCCACGTCTACCGCCATGGCCGCCGAGGCTTCAATCTTGTTCCATGGGGTTCCCCAGACCTGCTGAGTCAGCAGCAGAGTTGGCGCATGGATAGCCATAATTGGTTGTTCATAGCGCTCGGCCAGACGATTGAGCGCCGCAGCGTCTTGTGAGATCTGGTTGCCAGTCACCAAGACCTCAACACCGTCGTATCCCAGATCGTGGGATACAGCGAAAGCGTCATGCACGTTCAGCGGATAGACCGAGGCACTTGAAAGGGCAACTGGAATGGGGGCTGTGCTACTGATACCTGACTCGACCATGGCATGGCCCCTATCTCTTACTAAAGAACGCTAGTGCTCCGGGACATGGAAACCAAGGACGATTGGCCCAGGGCAACCTCTCCAACCCCCACGCTACTACTGAGCGGGGCAGTGGAGTCAAACAACACGTGATCAAAGCGCCGTAGCATCAAGCCCTCACGCAGTGCCCACGGACAAATACGCAAGGATTTAATCTTTAAGGCATTCATCGCTTCTAGAGCAACAATCGCTCCGGCCAACATTTGGGGGGCACGAATTGCCGAAACTCCGGGCAGGTCTGCGCGTTCGTCCCAATTCATGGCAATCAAGCGGTTGGTCCAGACCTTGAGCGATTCGGCACGTAGCACACGTTTAACGTAGGGGCCTTCGGCCGAGGGGGCTGCCCCGGTGATCCGTGCCAACGACCTAAAGGTCTTTGAGGTACCGGTGACCATGGTTGGTTTCCCAAATTGGCGTAGCTCGGCCACGGGCTCGGCAAGTACCTCACGTATATGGTTACGCAATGCCTTGACCTGTTTGATGGTTGGCGGGTCTTGCGGTAACCATTCACGAGTCAACCGTCCGGCGCCCAGGGGTACCGAATGAGCAAGTGTGGGGAATTCGTCCTGGCCCAGGGCCATTTCGAAGGATCCGCCACCCATGTCTAGGTTGAGAAGAGTTTCGGAGCTCCACCCAAACCAGCGGCGCACCGCGTAGTAGGTCATCCCGGCTTCCTGCTCGCCGGTCAGTTCGGTAAGCACAACTCCTGTTTCATCAACCACGCGTTGGAGAACTTGTTCACCATTTGCCGATTCACGAATTGCCGAGGTGCAGAAGGCCAAGAGGTCTTCTGCATGATGATTTGAGGCGAATTGGGCGGCTTCATGAACAAAGTCAAGGAGCTCGGCCTGCCCCGCCTCATTGATGGCTCCGTGCTCATCAAGATATTGGACCAGGGATAGTGCTCGTTTATGCGAGGCGAAGGGCACCGGGCGGGCGCCCGGATACGCGTCAACAAGTAATAGGTGAACCGTGTTCGACCCGATATCTAGAACGCCCAACCTCATGTGGTGCCCTCTCGCCTCAACATCACAGAACTTACTGTTCGGTCTTTTTAGCAGGTGCCTTCTTGGCGGCAGGCTTTTTGGCCGGAGCCTTCTTAGCAGGTGCCTTCTTGGCGGCTGTGGTTGCGGTCTTGCGCTTGACCGGTCCCTTGGCACGCTTATCTGCCAGCAGCTCGATGGCACGCTCGCGAGTCAGCTCTTCAAGGGTGGTATCCCGCGGGATGGTGATATTGGTGATGCCATCGGTGATGTAAGCACCGAAGCGTCCCTCCTTGACCACAATATTCTTCTCAGAGACCGGATCGACACCGAATTCGGCAAGCGGGGGTACCGCGGCGCGGGCGCCACGAACCTTCGGTGTCGCGTAGATCTCCAACGCCTGTTCCAAGGTAATGGTGAAAATTTCTTCCTCGGTGCCAATGGAACGCGAGTCACTACCCTTCTTCAGATAGGGACCAAAGCGGCCGTTTTGCACGGTGATCTCTTCGCCCTCGGCATCCGCACCAAGTACTCGCGGAAGCGAGATGAGCTGCAGTGCTTCTTCAAGGGTTACCGTTTCAACACTCATGGTTTTGAACAGTGAGCCGGTGCGTGGTTTGGCCTTGGTTGGCTTCTTCGGTGGCTTGGGTTTCCCGTTCTTGTAGTACTCGACCGGCATCGCTGCCAGTTCCTCGGCGGTGGGTTCCACGATAACCTCGGTGACGTAGGCACCGTAACGCCCGTCCTTTGCCACAATGGTGCGTCCGGTTTCCGGATCCACACCCAGCACGCGTTCGGAGGGTCCTTGGTTTTCCATCAGCTCGATTGCCTTTTCGGCGGTGAGCTCATCGGGGGCCAGGTCTTCTGGAACGTTTGCACGCTGCGGCTCGGTGCCTTCCGGGGCATCTGCCGGCAGTGGCTTTTCAAGGTAGGGACCAAACTTGCCAACACGCAACACAATGCCCGGGGCAATATCGATCGAGTTGATGGCTCGAGCGTCAATATCCCCGAGGTTTTCCACTACCGACTGCAGACCCGGCTCGCCGGATTCTTCGGAGCCAAAGTAGAAGTTTTTCAACCAGGCGCTGCGCCCGCGGGTGCCGTGGGCGATCTCATCGAGGTCGTCCTCCAGCTTGGCGGTGAAGTCGTAGTCGACGTACTTGCCGAAGTGTTCTTCAAGCAGGCGCACCACGGAGAACGCGATCCAGCTTGGCACCAGAGCCCCGCCACGCTTGGTGACATAGCCGCGGTCCATAATCGTGGAGATCGTTGGAGCGAAGGTTGAGGGACGACCGATTTCGCGGGCTTCAAGCTCTGCAACAATCGAGGCTTCGGTGTAACGTGCCGGCGGGCTGGTGGTGTGCGATGCCGCTTCAATGCCGGTTCCGGCCAGCGGATCGGAGACCTTCAGCTGTGGCAAGCGAGCTTCCTCGGCAGCATCTGCTGCCTCGGCCTCACGAGCCGCGTCGCGGCCTTCCTCGTAAGCGGCCATGAAGCCGCGGAAGGTGATCACGGTGCCGGATGCGGAGAACTCCGCTACCTGGCCTGTGGTTGCCTCACCGGCAAGCTTGATGGTTGCCGTGAAGCCCTTGGCGTCTGACATCTGGGAGGCAACTGTGCGCTTCCAGATCAACTCGTAGAGACGGAACTCATCTGCCGAGAGCTGTGCACGCACCGTGGCCGGGCGGCGGAATGAGTCACCCGCGGGGCGGATTGCCTCGTGGGCTTCCTGTGCGGCACCGGATTTTGCCTTGTAGACGCGTGGCTTTTCCGGAACCGATTCGGAACCGTAAAGTTCTGCTGCCTGCTTACGTGCCGCGTTCACTGCCTCGTTGGAGAGGAACACCGAGTCGGTACGCATATAGGTGATGTAGCCGTTTTCATACAGGCGCTGGGCAACCTGCATGGTCGACTTCGAGCTCCAGCGCAGCTTGCGGCTTGCTTCCTGCTGCAGCGTGGAGGTGGTGAAGGGGGCTGCCGGGCGACGAGTGTAAGGCTTTTCGTCAACCGAGGTGACTGCAAAGTCGGCATGTTCCAGGCCCTGGGCTAGGGCTTGGGCCTTTGCCTCATCTAGGTGCGCTACCGCACCAGATTTTGGAGTTTTTAGTTCACCGCGGTCGGTGAAGTCACGGCCGGTTGCCACGCGGGCACCGTCAACCGAGGCGAGCTTTGCACCAAAGGTTTCGCCGTTATTTGTGGCGAAGGTACCGGATAGATCCCAGTAGGAAGCGCTGCGGAAGGCCATGCGTTCGCGTTCGCGCTCCACGACCAGTCGGGTTGCCACGGACTGCACGCGGCCTGCGGATAGTCCACGGGCTACCTTGCGCCAGAGCACCGGGGAAATCTCGTAACCGTACAGACGGTCAAGCACACGGCGGGTTTCTTGGGCGTCGACAAGGTCGGTATCTAGCTCACGGATGTTCTCCATGGCACGGTTGATACCTTCTTGGGTGATTTCGGTAAAGGCCATGCGGTAGACCGGGACCTTGGGTTTAAGCACCTGGAGTAAGTGCCACGCGATGGCTTCGCCTTCGCGGTCCGCATCTGTTGCCAGATACAGAGCGTCGGCATCTTTGAGTTTTGCCTTCAGCTCTGAGACGCGCTTCTTCTTGTCTGGGTAGACAACGTAGTACGGCTCAAAGTCGTTGTCGATATCTACTGCGAACTTGCCAACCGAGGTCTTTTTCAGTTCTGCGGGCAGCTCAGATGGCTGCGGCAAGTCTCGGATGTGTCCTACCGAGGCGTCGACTTCAAAGCCCTCGCCCAAAAACTTGGCGATGGACTTACTCTTTGCCGGGGACTCCACGATAACGAGTTTTTTTCCGGTCTTTTCTTTGGCCTTGGCGGGCACAGTACTCCTATTAGCAACCAGTGGTGCACCAAAGTGGGCGCACAGCACATTCCCTGCTCTAGGTTAGCCGCATTCTGGTCCGTGAAAGCAAGCGCACGCCGCCAAGCGAAGGGAAATCCGAACGGCGTGCAGTGTTTTTGTCGCTTATTCGCTGCGAATTTCAGGCAGGAAAGAGAGCAAATAATAGAGGCGTTCGCCATCTACTCCGCGCTCTTCAGGTTCTGCCAAAGCCTCGTATTCATAGACCAGATCATAGACACGGGCAATAAATTCTTTGCGTTGGGATTCGGAAAGGAAGACCACCCCGGTGGTAAGTACCGGGGCACGGTCTGCTTCCGGTTCATGTCCGGCCCTGCGTTCTTCATCACGGCGCCCAATTTCGGCGGTGAGTCGTTCCCTAAACGCATTGAGCTGCACGTTTAGGTACGCGTTCTTGGCCGATACCGAGTCCGTGAGCGATCCGAGAACCAGTTCGTCACCAGCTGCTTTCCAACGACGTTCGCGTCCATCGCCCTCATTTGCTGCACGAA
This sequence comes from Arthrobacter sp. MYb227, assembly GCF_002975435.1. Taxonomy (GTDB): domain Bacteria; phylum Actinomycetota; class Actinomycetes; order Actinomycetales; family Micrococcaceae; genus Paeniglutamicibacter. Next base: position 663,450 of record NZ_PCPT01000001.1, read on the forward strand.
TCACGTAGCCGTATTTTTCTAAGGCACGCAAGTGATAGCTCATGGCGCTGGGGGTTAGATTGCAGCGTGAGGCAAGCTCGGTGGCGGTACGGGTTGACTGAGATGCGAAGAGTTCCTCTAAGACAGTGAGTCGCGCCTCATGAGCGAGCGCACGAATAGCCTGAGGATCGCTGATTGTCACCGATTTGGTGGGCGTATGCGTGAGAGCTCGCTCTTTGGCAGCTGGATTCACGGAAGTGTTCTGGCTCATACGAAAAAACTTTAGCTGTTGTTTCGCATCTCGAGTAGAAAGCCTCGCTTAATAAGTCGAATAACCCCTTCATAAAGGCGCTGAGAAAATTCTGTATCGCCCTCACCCAGCAGCGAATCCAGCGCGCCGACTAGGGCAGATACGCTTAAATCGCCATCACAGGCGGAAACGAAGCCGGCCAAGGCGGTATCCATGATTTCGGTACGGCGCAAACCTGCACCTTGGCGCAAGAGAATCACCCCGGGGTGCTCGGCACCGGGACGTTGGTGACGTTCCTCGGTAACATCCTCGGCAACCACCAGGTGGGTATCTCCCAAGGTCTCAAGATCCAAGGCATCCGCACTGTGAATTGCCGCAGCAAGATAGGGCCCGATGGGCTGCTCGATGGGGTAGGTGATTTCTTCAAAGAGCTGACCCATGGGCGTCACGCTCGGGTTTTTCGGGCGGCGCAACCAGACCATTCCAAAGCCAATTGCCGCAACATTTCGTGAGGCAAAATCATCAAGGTACGCGCCGTATTGTTTGGTAAACGCCTGCCTGTCACGTCCTTGAGAGGCGTCTTGCAACCAGGTTTCCGCGTATCCGGTCGTGCTTACCTGTTCCCGTTGGATAAACCAGGCTTCAACACCGGGGATGAGCCAGGAACGCGGACCGCCACTCCAGACTAATTCTTGGGAAGCACTTTCCGGTTCATTGATCTCCCAGTTGGCAAGCATTTGGGCGCTTCCTCCGGGGCTCAGCACGCGAGGAAGTTCCCGCACCAATGTTGCCACCAAGCTATCTCCGGGCATTCCACCATCGCGGTAAGTAAAGCGTTCGTCCTCGCTTTCGCCACTGTGGCGCGGGGTGATCACAAATGGTGGGTTGGAAACCACAAGATCAAATTGTTCACCAACCACCGGTTCTAAGAGGCTGCCCAGACGCAGTTGCACACGGGCCTGAAGATCTCGTGGGTTCAGCCCCAGTGCCGCGTGATTCAGCAGCAGGTTGAACCTAGTGAACCCCAAGGCACGGGCGGATATATCTGTTGCGACAACATGTTTGGCGTGTGACAGGAGATGGAAGAGCTGAATACCGCAGCCAGTTCCAAGATCAAGCGCCGATTCCACCTGAGGACGGATGGTCGTTTGGGCAAGAGTCAAGGATGCTTGACCAATACCCAGTACATGGTCGTGGCGCAAAACTCCGGCACGTTGGTGAGCCCCCAGATCACTAGCAACCCAGATTTCTGCATCCGCGTCCGAGGCATGTGGGCGCAAATCAACGCGGGCTCGGAAGGAACCGGAAACTTCCGGGTGCTCTTCGACTAATCCCAAGGTTTCAAGCCCGGCACGGCTAAGCGTGGGGAACGCTGCTTCGAGGTCATCTTGAGTGACTTCGCGTCCCAGCATAAAGAGGCAAAGAATCGTTCCAAGCGCCGCTGGTTCTTCCTGTGCAGCAATCAGGCGCAGCGCGGGAATGAGCTGGTCTCGCATCAAGGCCTCGTGGGCAAGCTCGCCCAGGAACTCGATGATGGCCTCGTGGCTAAAGCGTCCACGTTCCAAGTCGCTTGCCAGCGCATTGAGTAATTCTTGGTTATCGCTGCGCGGCGCATCTGGAACCGTTGCGTAATTTTCTTTGGAAGTCACGGCCTCAAGTCTAGCCAGCGTGGCCAAATTCAGGCTACGAAGAAACTAGGATGGGTCTCATGATTGAGGTCACCACCACACACTTAGAACAGTTCTCCGCCCACCACTTGATCCCAGCATCTCGGCCACTGCCGGATCATGCACGCATTGATCTGGTGAAGGAGATTTCTCCGGAGTTCAGTAAGTTCCTCTATCAAGGTGTTGGCAGTGAATGGAATTGGGCGGATCGCTTGAATCTGCCGCGAGCCGAATGGGAATCGCTACTGCGTACCCCGGGCACCGAAACCCATGTGCTTTACGTCGATGGGGCTCCGGGCGGTTATGTGGAGCTAGTGGCAAGAGCCGGCACCCAGGATGCCCCCGAGCAGTCGATAACCGAGGTTGAGATCATATACTTTGGTCTTTTCCCCGACTGCATCGGTCAGGGTCTAGGTGGCATATTGCTCACCGAAGGTATTAGACGAGCATGGGATATCGATTCGCGTCATGAGGGTTTTGCGCCGGTATCCCGGGTGTGGGTTCACACCTGCTCACTCGACGGGCCCGCAGCTATTGCCAACTATGAGGCACGAGGTCTCGCCGTATTCCACACCGAGACCGAACGCTTGGTACCGGGTGATGGTCGGGCCGGAATGTGGCCCGCCAACTAGTCTCACCCCAAATAACCCCTGAAATATTAGTCAGCAACTTATATTTCAGGGGTTATTTGCCATGGTCTGCTGTATACGGAGAATTTTCCAACGGCGTTACCGGTGCTCATGGACAATGCTTACTCACATAAATTTACTGACCGCAACGCTGACCAAGCAGCCACCGCAGCACCGTGCAAACGCATCGACCAACACATCCAGGGGCTCCACCCCATGGCGCCCTGCCGGTGGCTTGTACCTAATAACTGCCCCACCTTGGCTTCGCGAGATCCCCCCCTGCCCAGCTTGATCGTCGCACCGGGTGTTGGCCTGTACTTAGTTGAAAGCACCACCCCCTTTTGTTGTGCGCGGCGCACTTTAGCCGGGCAGCATCTATCCCCCGGGGGCACCTTGGAAGCGCTCGCCGAGCTCCCTACCGGATTCACGTTGCGGCAGGCGGATTGGCCCACTCGAGCGCCTCGGTGTGCTGACGTTGAGACTGGCGCGATGTTCACCATTGTCGCGACGCTCATGGCCGCCAAGTGCATTGAGCGTTTCGCGGAGATCTCCCATGAATCACGAGCGCGATTCTCAGGTCGAATACTTCCTTTTCGGCAGCCTGTTGAGCTGAGGCATAGCAATGCTGGGCGTGGGCTAGATCAGTATTTCCTGAAAAGCCCTGCTGCCGTGCCCAACGCAAATAGCGGTGTGTGGCAATCCGTTCATGGCCACACACCGTGTTTGTGAGAACTGCGCCCTACTCGTTGAGGGGGCAGAGGCTAATTTACTTTTTGGTCAGCAGCGCCATCATTTCAAAGACCAACGTGGCTGCAGCAAGAGATGTGACATCCGCATGGTCGTAGGCAGGAGAAACCTCCACCACGTCCGCACCGACAATGTTCAGTCCCACCAGACCACGAATCAGCTGGAGCATTTCACGCGAGTACAGGCCACCAATTTCCGGCGTGCCGGTGCCCGGAGCGAAGGCCGGATCCAGCACGTCGATGTCGATCGACAGGTAGACCGGAAGGTCCCCGATGCGCTCCTTGATGCGCTCAATAGCGGCCTGGACGCCGATCTTATCGATGTCCGTACAACGGATGATCTGGAAACCAAACTCATGGTCGCGCAGGAAATCGTCCTTGTCATACACCGGACCTCGAATGCCCACATGCATGGAGCGGTCCTCGATCAGCAGGCCCTCTTCGAAGGCGCGGCGGAACATGGTGCCGTGGGTGATTTCCTCACCAAAGTAGGTGTCCCAGGTATCTAGGTGCGCGTCGAAGTGCAGCAGCGCTACCGGACCGTGAACCGCCGCGGTCGCACGGATCATCGGCAGGGCGATGGTGTGGTCCCCACCAATGGCGATCACGGTCTTGCCCTTGGCCACCAGCTTGGCAGCCTGTTCCTGGATCTGTGTCACGGCCTTGTGGTTGTCATACGGGGTGCAGGCGATGTCCCCGGCATCCACAAACTGGGCCTGAGCCACCGGAGTGGTTTCAAGTTCTACGTGGTAGCCGGGACGCAACAACCGGGACGCCTCGCGTACCGCCGAGGGTGCGAAGCGCGCCCCTGGCCTAAACGAGGTTCCACCGTCAAAGGGAACCCCAACAATTGCCACATCATAGTCCGGGACCTGGGCGATCTGTGGAAGCCGGGCAAAGGTGCCAAGTCCCGCATAGCGCGGAACTTCGGTGGCCTCGACCGGGCCGACGGGGGTGAAATTCACCATGGTGTTCTAACTCCTAAAATTCTTGGTTACCGTCCATTTAGGACAGCGTGATCCAGACGGTCTTGGTTTCGGTGACCGAATCGAGCTGTTCCGGACCTAGGTCTCGGCCGAAGCCCGAACTCTTGAAACCACCAAATGGCATGGCCGGGTCAATTGAGCTTTGCGCGTTCACGTAGACCGATCCTGCCTTGAGCACCTTGGTGAGACGGTGGACGCGGTTCAGGTTCTGCGAGTAGATGGTTGCGGCAAGCCCAAATTCGCTGTCATTGGCCAGTTCGATGGCTTCCGCCTCGGTGGAAAAACGCTGGGCGACGAGGACCGGACCAAAGATTTCTTCCTGGACGATGTGCATCGAATTGTTGCAATCCCCGAAAATCGTTGGCTCAATGAAGTACCCCGGACGATCCAGGCGGTTGCCACCGCACAAGAGCGTGGCGCCCTCATCAATGCCGATCTTGATGTAATCCATCACCGAGTTGCACTGGCTCTCGGAGACGACCGGACCGATGGTGGTTTCCGGGTCAAGACCCGATCCAATGACCCAGCTCTTGGCATTTTGCACGAGCTTTCCCATGAATTCGTCGTAGATTGAATCTTCGACGTAGAGGCGGGATCCGGCATCACAGATCTGTCCGGCGTTGAAGAAGATGCCAAAGGCCACCTCTTCCACCGCCTTGTCCAAGTCCGAGTCGGCGAAGACCAGCACCGGGGATTTACCGCCAAGTTCTAGGGTCATGCGGGTCATGTTTTCCAGTGCCGCGTGGCCCACCGATTTGCCGGTGGGGGTCGAACCGGTGAAGGTGACCTTGTCGATTCCCTGGTGTCCGGCCAAGGCCGCGCCAACGGTGGATCCCTTGCCGGTGATGATGTTCACGACGCCGCCGGGGATACCGGCCTCGGCGACCAACTCGGCGAAGCGCAGCGTGGTCAGCGAGGTGACCTCCGGTGGCTTGACCACGGTGGTGCAACCAACGGCCAGGGCCGCGCCGAGCTTCCAGGCCAGGGTCTGCAGCGGGAAGTTCCACGGCACGATGACTCCGATGACACCCACCGGTTCCTTGCGGGTGTAGGTGACGTAGTCCCCCGGTAGGCTTGCCGCTTCACCACTGCGGCCGGAGATCTTCGAGGCCCAGCCGGCAAAGTAGCGGTAGGTGTCGATGGTGCCCTGGATATCCATTTCGGCTTCGGCAAGTGGCTTGCCCACATCCAAGGATTCAAGCACGGCAAGTTCTGCGGTGTTTGCCTCGATGAGATCGGCGAGCTTGTGTAGCAGGCCTTCGCGTTCTAGGGGGGTGAACTGGCTCCAGGCTCCCCCGTCGAATTCGCGGCGTGCCGCGGCCACCGCCGCATCCAAATCCGCCACTGTTGCGCTGGCAATGTTGGAGATAACCTCGGTGGTTGATGGTTCGGTGACGGGTACCGTGGCACCGTCCGAAGCATCAACCCACGCGCCGTCAATAAACAGTTGGTGTGACCGGGACAGGAAGCTACGTACGGCGGCCGGAACCTGGTAGGTGTCAAAGTAGGTTTCAGCGATGTCGATGCTCATCGGAATTCCCTCTCGTTTAGGTAGTGAAAAAATTGTTGTTTATGTGGCGGTGTGTGGGAAGTTTTAGAACTGGACGACGAGGCGGCCTTCGGCGTCGCCTGCTTCCAAGCGCTTGAAAGCAACGTTGATGTCGCTGAAGTCCAGGGTTTCAACGTTGGACTTCACCAGTCCGTCCTTGGCAAGGGCCATGACCTGATCGCGTTCTAAGCGGGTACCGTCGGCGCTGCCAATGATGGTGATGCCCAGGTCGATCAGTTCCGCTGCCTTGAAGGTGAAGGGGTTGTTCGGCAGTGCCACCTGGATGAAGCGTGCGGTCGGGGCGGCAAGGGTGAACATGTTGCGGAAGACCTGCGGTGAAGGGGCAAAGCTGAGCAGTGCATCGGCGCCACCAAGTTCGTGGATTGCTTTTTCTGCTTCCTCACCCGGTGCGTAGGCAGCGTGGGCACCGAGGCCCTTGGCGATGTCCAGCTTCTTCGGGTCCAGGTCAATGCCAATGACCTTGGCACCGAAGAGGCGTGCGAACTGGATGGCGTACTGACCCAGACCGCCAAGGCCAAAGATCACGACAACGGAGCCTGGTTCGATATTTGCCTTGCGCACCGCGCTGTAGGCTGTCACACCGGCGCAGAGTAGTGGTGCGGCTTCCTCGGAGGAGAGTTCACCGGGGATGTGGGTGACCCACTCGGCGGGGGCAACGATGTACTGGGCGAAGCAACCATCTACGTGTACGCCGGTTGCCTGGGAATTCTGGCAGTAGGTTTCTAGGCCCTTGCGGCATTCGCGGCAGTTACCGCAGGCCGAATAGACAAAGCCAACGCCCACGCGCTCTCCGGCGGTGAGCTCTACGCCTTCACCCACGGCAACGACGGAGCCTACGCCCTCGTGACCCAGAATGGCCGGCTTGGGACGCGGAAGTTCGTCTTCACCCTTCCAGAAGTGCACATCGGTGTGGCAGACGCCGCAGCTTTGCATTTTGACGAGGACTTCGCCCTTGCCCGGCTGTGGGATTGCGGATTCACGGAGTTCCAAGGGGCCGTTATCTTCGGTGAAGTAGGCGGCAAGCATGGTTTCGGTCATGATATTTCAGCTCCTAGTGGTGCGTTTGTTTTGGGGGTTGCGTGGTAGCCACCCAGCCCGCGGGGGATAACGAAGAGGACCGAGAAGATCCAGTAAATAGCTCCGGCGACAACTGCCGCGAGCAATGATGCAGTGGTGTACCTGAAGTACGCGGTGTGTTCAAAAGTTAGTGGGTTGAAGGTGATCGTGAAGATGACGATGCCGGCAAGCGTTGCGGCCAAGGCCCCAAAGTTGAAGCCACCGGTGAAGTAGTAGATCGAAGTTTTTCCCTCGATGAAGAGGTTCTTCAAATCAACGTGCTGGCGGCGGAGCCAGTAGTAGTCAACGATCATGATGCCGGTCAATGCGCTGTAGATTGCTGCAGTCCAGACCAAGAAGGTCATGAAGCCGTCGTAGAGACCCGGGACCGCAAACATCACGATGACCGGCACGATACAGAAGCCCACCACCAGCCATTCCCAGGAGACTTTGCTGAACCACGAGCTAAACATCTGTCTAAGACCCACGATGGCCGTGTACAGAATGTTGGCCATGGAAGTGATGTTGGCAAAGGCAATGAATACCAGCACGATCACGCTGAGCCAGACGCCACCGGTTTCGGCCATCCACTGGGTTGGATCGGCGTTTCCGTACTTGATCGCGCCAATGAGTCCAACGGCTTCGCCCAGGCTTGCGGCAAAGCCAATTCCAATGAGGTTTGGCCAGAATGCCGTGCGCTCATTCTTGGTAATGCGTGAGAGGTTTCCAATGTAGGGCCACCAAGAGAAACCGGCAGCAATATTGATTTCAACCGCGATCATGAAGTTCACCGCGTCGGAGTCAAAGGGCTTGGACAGCGCTTCGAGAGCCAAGACTTCGGCAAGTGAGGAATCTGAGAGGAAGAGCCAGATCATAAAGCCCATGACAAGAATCAGTGCCGGGGCAACAATGGTGTTGAACACCTTGATCGAGGTCGGACCCTTGGCGACGATAAACGCGGTCAAAGCGATCGCCACGATGGTAATCAGGTAGATGTACCCGGCGTTAGGATCCGGCTCGGTGTCTCCAATGACGCTGATGGCCGAGTCGATAGATCGACCGAACATGGTCCCCAGCACAACCAACCAGCCTACGGTCAGCAGGATCATGGCGATGGTGTAAATTAGCCGGCTACCGTTGTGCCCGAATACGCTGCGCAGGAAGGTGTATTGTTCGGTGCCGTACTTTCCTGCGCTGATGGATACCGCGAGTCCCACCAGCAGCACACCCAGTACATTGCCTAAGACAATGGCGAGCAAGCCATTTTTTACATCAACGACAAGTGCCAGGGACCCACCGATGAGGAATCCCCAGGTGGCAATAGCTAGGGCCGCGTTGGCCCAGGTGTACTCCCAGAATCCCCAGAGCCGCTTTGATGGCGGCAAGGGAGCTCTTCCTCGTTCTGCTTCAACGGTGTAGTCCATTGGGTTTCCTATGTGATCGTTAGCGCAAATATGTGGGGTGAGTAGGTGGTTTTCTTATTGAAGGAGCAGAACTAAGGCAAAGCTCACGGCCAGTAGGATGCCCACCAACACGTATTCGCTGCGACCGAGTTGACCGGGCTGTTTAGCCAGCTCGTGGTCGGCGAAGTCACCACATACTCGATCACGTTCTGCTTCAAACTCCTGAAGGCTCATGTCAGGCCCAGCTGCAGGAACATTCTTTGGTTTCATCATTTCTTTGTCGATCCTTCGCTATTTCGTCTGATTTCTGAGAATACATTCGATGCCTAGTCAAAATTCAGGGGTGCTTCGTCTACCATCCGGCAGAGCCTTGGGAAATTAATCGAAGTGCCTAGAAGCAGTGCTAACTCGGCGAATTTCCGAGCTGTTGCTGCTCTGTAAGTCACTAACTACATACTGACCCGGGGCCTGTGAGCCACGCAACAGAAATACTGTAACCACTTGAATTTTCAGACTGTTACACTCTGTAAATGGCCCTAACAATTCGTCGTATTCTTGGCTTCGCGGCGGTTAGTAACGCACATCCTCAAGTTCTTGGCCAAGCTCAACACCTTGACTTACCCGTATTCGGCATCCATGTCACTGAATCCGCAGATCTTGCCGGATTGCTTGAAGGTGGGGAACTAATCCTCAGCTCCGGTCTGTTGCTGGATGACTCCCTGGAGACCACAAAACAGTTTTTGACCAGCCTCGCCGAGGCGGGAGCTGCGGGGGTAATTTTCTCGTTTCTGACCGACGCTCCAGCGGTCAAAAAACAGTTAGCCGTGGCGGCCGAAACCGCGTCCCTACCGGTGATTCTGCTTGACGATAGAGCCCGCTTTGTAGAAATCACCGAAACCATCTATGACCTGATCTACTCGGCTGCCCGTGGTTTGAGTGGGGTCGATGCGGTATCTAGTTTCCTAGAGTCGGCCGCCGCGGCGCATTTGAATGTGCGTGATTTATTCATCGGCATCGCTGACCTGCTAGGTGAGCCACTGATCTTCGAAGACTTCCATTCCACAGTCGTTATTCATCGTGGCCTTGGAGCCAAAAATATGCGCCGCTACCTACAGGCAGCACTACCCGGAAACACCCCGCTCTCCGGTGTCAGAATCGTGGGCGAAGCCAAGTGGCTGCTCTACCCGGTAATAGCTCAGGGGCGTCAGCTCGGACAATTGGTGACTCCCGTCGGAGCAGGAAATCTACGCGCTTCGAAGGTCATCGAAGCGATCGGAACACTCATAGGCTCCAGGCTGATTCATGGCCCCCAGGACATCTCACTGTTGAAGCAAGATTCCTTGGGGCAGCTGATCAAAGAGGCTAGATCCGTCGAAGCACCCATCGAAAAGGATCTAGTGTTGCGGGCACATATGTTGGGGGTGAAGCCTCAAAAGCAATTTGTTCCCATTGCTTTGAACAGTAAACGTCCCAAAGATTCGCCCTCGCCGGTGGCAGATAGTGAATCGTTAGTCATTGCGATTCAAAATGCGCTCCTTGAAGCACCGCATACGGCATTTGCCTACCCGCTAAACAGCGGTGAAGTAGGAATTATCTTGTGCCTACCGATCACAGTAGATCTTGATAAGGCCTTGTTGGATATTCATGAGCGATTCAAAGCCGCGTTAGGAACCCTCGGTGCAAGCAACCAGTGGACCATGGGCATTGGTACGGCGGAGCAAAACCTCACTCAAACGATGACACAAGGGCTAGACGATGCCCGGAGGGTGGCTCATTCTGCTTCATCTATGAATCATTCTTCGGCGTCCTACCACCGTGCCAGCGATCTGGGGTTCCGTTGGCTCATGCAGCAATTATTGAGTCTGGAAGAAACCCGCACCTATCTTCATGACCAGTTGGCCCCATTCTTAGACGAACCCGAGTATCTAGATTTCATCGAAATTTACTTGCAGACCAACGGTAGTATCACCGAGATGTCACGCGCCCTACACCTGAGCCGCCCGAGCGTCTATGCCCGTCTACGCCGGATCGAGAAGGTTCTTGGACATGAACTCACCGACGCCGACACCATGACTTCCCTGCATCTTGCCGTCACGCTCTACCGGCTGGGCGTCCACGACCAAGAGGAATAGCAGTTCACCTCCATTTTGTGCTGACACGCCAAAGGGGGCGGGTGACAAGGAATTCAAGTTCATTCCCGTTCACCCGCCCCCTGGCAGATAAATTCTTAGTTCGTAGCCGTTACGGCCGCCGGTTGGCAGTCCGGGCAGCGACGCAACTCATCGGTTGCCGCACAGTCGGCACAGAAGAGACGCAAGTTGCGACAGGAGAGATTTGAGCAGTTTTCAAATTTGTTGGTCGGCGCTTCACAGCAAACACATTTGCCAATGGTTACCGCATCGTCTGAAAATTCCATGTGCATACGTTTATCAAAGACGTACAAGGATCCTTCCCACAGGCCCTTATCGCCAAAGGTTTCACCGTAACGAACGATGCCGCCTTGCATCTGATAGACCTCGGTGAAGCCACGGTCGATCATCAGGGCCGAAAGCACCTCGCAGCGAATACCACCGGTGCAATAGGTAACAATCGGCTCATTTTTCATGTCGTCATACTTGCCCGATTCAAGTTCGGTGATGAAATCATGAGTGGTATCAACGTCTGGAACAATGGCGTTCTTGAACTTGCCGATCTGTGCTTCAAAGGCGTTGCGGCCATCGAAGAAGTGAACTTCTTGCCCAGCAGCCTTTTTCGCATCAATCAGCTCATGCAGGGCTTCTGGCTTCAGATGGACACCGCCGCCGGCTACACCGCTCTCATTGACCTTCAGTTCACCGGGAGCACCAAAGGAGACAATTTCGTCACGAACCTTAACGGAAATCCGGGGGAAGTCCTCGGCAGCTCCATCCGACCACTTGATATCCATCTTCTTGAAAGCTGGGTACTCACGCGTGGCCTTGACGTACTTCTTAACATCAGAGATTTCACCTCCAACGGTTCCGTTAATACCGTCCTTGGAGATGATGATTCGTCCACGAAGACCCCACCTCTCGAGGAGGGCGCGTTGCCAAAGACGGATGGCCTCTGGGTCGGCTAGCGGGGTAAAAGCGTAATACAAGACAATTCGGTTCTGCGACACGCTGTTAAGCCTATGCGCAAAAAACCGTTGAGGGCGCTAGAAGTGGCAACCATCACCGGATATCCAAGTGTTTCAACCCTGCAACAGTTCACCTAAATGCAACACTTTGGACCGAGAGACGGGGTAGGGTCGAATCATGGGATCTACTGCAAGCGATGAACTAATTGGTACTTGGGTCACCGGCTGGGCTGGTGCACGAGGTTATGAGAGCCGACATGAGGGTCGGGTCCATGCCGCGTTGCGCCACGATACTTCCGGAGACTGGGAGTACGTAATCTATGAGCCCTCCAATGAAGAATTGGTGGCTGTTGCCGAGACGCTACATAAGCATCCAAAGCGTCGTTTGACGGCATTCGCCAGTGAAACTTCCTCGCTGGTAGAGGCTGCGCGAGCTGCCGGACTCACGGTTGTCAATGCCGCAGAAGTCCTGATGGTTACGGATATGAGCGGCCACGACGTTGAGGAACCACGTCCGGCAGACGGCTTCGCATTCCAAATTGAACGCGACAATACCCACGCATATGTATCAATTCATCCCGTCGATAACCCAGATATAGTAGCCGCAAGCGGCCACGTCTCTGCGGTTGACGGCTTTGCGATCTTTGACCGAATTATTACTGCACCGGATTTCCGTCGTCGTGGGCTGGGTAGCCTCACTATGCGTGCGCTAGTGTCATTGGCACTCGAACATGATGTAGAAGAAGGGCTGCTCATTGCATCGGTTGATGGCCAGCAGCTCTACCAGTACCTAGGCTGGACTAACCTAGGCAACGTTGTGCTTTTCGAAGGTAAGCAAGAGGCCTAAAGTAACTTTTTTCACTGGTGGTGGGGATCGGTCTAAACCGGTCCCCACCATTTTGTTTCCAGCGCTCCTTCTCAGTTTCAGCGCATGGATGAGTCAATGGATGCAACAATGATGCGGTGAACTCTTATTCGGAACAGATCGCTTTGCTTGGTCATGGACCAGAGCCATCGGCGCTGCTCCATTCCCGCATCATCGAAGCTCGCGAGGCACTGACCGGAGAATGGCCGGATTGGGTGCACCCAACGGTACGTGAAGCATTTGAACGCACCGGAATTCAAAGCCCCTACCTACACCAGATCCAGGCAGCCGAACTAGCCATCAGTGGTCAAAACCTGATCATTGCCACGGGCACCGCATCGGGAAAGTCGTTGGCGTACCAACTTCCTGCACTCAACGCCATCCACACTAGCTCGCTGGAAAACCCGGCAAGCCTCACCCCACAAGACGCAACGGTGTTATATCTAGCACCGACCAAGGCCCTGGCCGCTGACCAACTTGCGGCTATTACCGGATTCGGAATTCCAAGCGTGCGCGCGGCAAGCTATGACGGTGACACCGAAATATCGAGCCGGCGCTGGATCCGCGACCACGCAAACTTTATTCTTTCGAACCCAGACATGCTCCATTTTGGACTCCTACCAAACCACACATGGTGGGCACGAGTATTACGCCGCGTACGTTTTGTCATCATTGATGAGGCCCACTCATATCGTGGAGTATTTGGCTCAAACATCGCCAATCTCCTACGCCGACTGCGGCGAATCTGCGAACACTATGGAGCCAACCCGGTGTTCATTGGTGCCTCGGCCACCAGCGCAGACTCAGCTGTTTCCTTTTCCAAGCTCATCGGAGCACCGGCCCAGGAAGTAACTCATGATTTTTCACCCAAGGGTGCACTAACTATTGCCTTATGGGAACCACCGCTTACCGAGGCACGCGGCGAAAATGGAGCACCAATTCGCCGCACGGTAGTGGCAGAGACGTCAAACCTCTTGGCAAACCTCGTGTGTTCACACATCCGCACCCTTGCATTCATTAAATCCAGGCGCGGCGCCGAAACTATTGCAACAATCACCCGCAGCATGGTCGATCAGGTGCACCCCTCATTACCCGAGCGAGTTGCGGCATACCGTTCCGGGTATCTGCCGGCGGAGCGTCGAGAGTTAGAAAAACAATTACGCGATGGAACATTACTAGGTGTTGCCTCAACATCGGCCCTTGAACTGGGCATCGACGTTGCAGGGCTGGACGCGGTACTTGTTGCAGGTTGGCCCGGCACCCGGGCATCGTTCTTCCAACAGATCGGCCGTGCCGGACGCGCAGGGCAAGACTCCCTTGCCGTCTTGGTTGCCAGCGATGATCCCTTAGACACTTACCTGGTCAATCATCCCGAGGCCATCTTTGAGTCGGGCGTTGAGGCAACGGTTTTCGATCCCGAAAACCCCTATGTACTCTCCGGGCATCTATGTGCCGCTGCCGAAGAATTACCGCTACGGCCAGAAGATCTTCCCTCGTTCGGCCCCAGTGCCGCAGCACTTCTTGATTCCTTGGTAGAACGTGGCTTCTTGCGCCGACGCCCAGCTGGCTGGTTCTGGACTCATCCACAGCATGCTGCGTCAATGGTCAATCTGCGAGCCGACGGCGGTGGGCCAGTAAGCATTATCGAATCCGAGACGGGGGCACTTTTAGGCACCATGGATTCCCCACAAACCCACTATCAAGCACATACCGGAGCCATCTACGTGCATCAGGGAACAAACTATGTGGTTGATGAACTCAACGAAACAGATCACTGTGTCTTGGTCACCCGAGCCAACCCAGATTTCTACACCCAAGCCCGCGATATCACAACTGTTGAGGTCAAGGACGTTGAACGATCCGTGAATTGGGGCCCCATCACCGCCCATTATGGAGATGTCGTGGTGACAACTCAGGTGGTGTCGTTCCAGCGTAAATCTGTGATGAGCAACGAGATTCTCAGCGAAGAACCCTTGGAACTTGAGGCACGCGATCTACACACGAAATCTGTGTGGTTCACCATTCCCGAAAAACGCTTGGTAGCCGCGGGGATTAGCCCCGAAGAATTTCCCGGTTCCCTGCATGCTGCCGAACATGCCGCAATTGGCTTGCTTCCCCTGGTTGCCTCAAGCGATAGGTGGGATATCGGTGGGGTGTCCACGGCTCTGCACATGGATACCTCAATGCCCACCATCTTTGTCTATGACGGGCACCCCGGCGGTGCGGGGTTTGTTGAGCGCGGTTATGAGAAGGCTATTACGTGGTTGGGTGCCACCCGGGATGCGATAGCCGCTTGCGAATGTGCCAGCGGCTGTCCTTCCTGCGTTCAGTCCCCCAAATGCGGAAATAAGAACAACCCCTTAGATAAATATGGAGCAATACGTCTGCTCTCGGCAGTTCTCACCGAGGCGGCACGGGCCACGGAAACTCGTCCCTAGGGCAAGGTTAGCCACGGTTGTGGTGGTGGCCCCGCGCGTGCGGTCCCCGTGGCAACACTCAAGGGCGGCAACCAGCCAACTATTGATACCGGGACCTTGACCGAGATCTGCACAATTTCCCCGTTTGCTCCCATGCGGCTGCACTGCGTGAGTATTGCTTCATTGCTATGCGCTGAACTTGTTGCCACCGAACAGGGCTCCCCAGGGATCAGAAAACGCGCAGCATCGGCACCTGCGAGCGCTGCTAGGTCTGCCGCCGATGCGGCCTTGGTTGCGGCGTTACTTGCCGCGGTCAGCATCAGCACCGTGACTAGCGCAAAAAACCCCAGACAGATAACTGCAAGCATCAGTACCGTGCCATTGCCTGCTTGAGCCCCTTTGGAATTTTGGGCTTTGTAGAGTTCCTTCATTTGCTGAGTTCTTTGCGTGCTGAGGCTTTGGCTGATAGGACGATATCCCCTACGAGTGGGATTTTAATGATTGCGGAGACTGAAACCTTTGCGTAGCGCGCACCCGAGTTCAGGGTGACGGCTACGTTGTTCCCGCCGATTCGTTTGGCGGTGGCCATCGCGTCTCCCGTGTTGGTTCCGCGGGCTAGTTCGCGGGCCGAGGCGCTTGCTGCTTGTTGGATGCGTATTTGTTCTCCGCCAACGGCTCCGGCGGAGACCACAAGCGTGAGCAGTAGCGCCACGGCGGGTAGTAGCACTGCGGTTTCTGCAGTGCTACTACCTGATTCGTACGGCCGTTGCATTTTTGGTCCTTAGAAGGACAGAGCCTGACGAATCAGAGCCATGAGCATGCCGCGCACATCCCCGCTGGAGAGGATGCTGACTAGTAGACCAGCGAATGCGACGGCCGCCAAGGTGACAATGGCGAACTCTGCGGTGGTGCTTCCTTCCTCATCTCCGAGAATGTCCACATCAATGTGTCCTGGCATCTTCAGTTCGGCGTCGTGTTCCATGTGCCAAACCGCCTTTCTGTGTAGTTTCAGTTCTGACGTTGATGGTTCTCTGCGAGCCGAAGCAACTTCTATTTTTTGGCAATACATCTGGTTATGGCTCGCACTTGAGTATGCGGCAGTACCGAGGTCGCAGATTCTTGGAGCTCGATAGCTGTGGATTCCAGTTGCTAGGTGGGTGCGTCTTCGTACCTGTGTGGGGAAGAACCCCACCCTAAAAATCCGGCAGCAAGGAAATGACAATGGGGATGATCCCCAGGCAAACGAATGCGGGTAAAGCACAAAGTCCCAGGGGGATGACTAGTTTGATCCCGAATTCTGAGCCCCTTGCTTCTGCTTGCCGCAGCCCGCGGGTGCGTTCGGTCTGGGCCGCCGAACGAAGAAGTTTAGCTGCGGGGGCCCCACTCATTTGAGTGAAGCGTAGGGATGGCTCGAGTGCTTGGATGTTTGGGGGCAGCTGGGCCCAGGCACGTTCCCAACTAACGTTGAGTTCAAGGGCACGGGCAACCTTCGTCAGTGGTTTATACCCCGGGACATGTTCACCGATGACTTCCAAAACGGAACGTACTGGGAGCCCAGTTTCAAGCAGAGTTGCGCACATTTCAAGAACCAGTGGCAGCGGTTCCAAATGTTCTACAGTGCCACCTCCGGATAGTTCTTGGCTTGGTGCCACCGCTCGGCTTGGGCTAGGTGAGCCCCACAGCCAGATCGCAAGTCCTGCCAAAATTCCTGCCAACAGGTAGAAGATCATGCCGAGGCCAGTCTCATGATCTTGCTAAGCATGTTCTTGCACCACCACCGGTTGGTCGCCCACAACACGATTCCGCTGATCATTGCGATCCTTCCCAACGGGTGAGTCAGCAATACAGTGAACGGTTCAATGCCCAAAAGCTGCCCCAGCCCCAGCCCGATCATTGGCAAGATCGTCAAAAGCTTACTTGTGGCACGTGGACCGGCGAGCGCAGCATCTAGTGCCCTGCGCATATCTGCGGAGCTTTCAAGGTCTGTAGCAAGATGGTCAAGCAACTGCGCCAGTGCTGCTCCAGAGCGTTCGGAGATCGCAAAGCACCATGCAAGCCTGTTCCACAGCTTTGCGGCTAGTTTGTTATGTGCAGCATGTGCGATTAGTCCCTCTTGGATGGTTCCGCCGGTTCGGACCTGGGTCAGGGTCCTAAGACATGCGGTATGAATGTCCTTTCCTACCTGTCCTGGTGCTTGGTCCCAGACTTTTTCTAGGATTTCAAAGGAAGTGGTGTTTGAACTTCCGGCGCTCAGTAACGAGGAAAGTTGTCGGATCACCTTTGCATAGTCTTCGGTTTCGGAGGCAATATCCTTAGTCGATCGTTGAAAGATGCGGCCGAATCTGCCGGTGAGGAATCCTTGTGCTGGGGTTCTCGGTGGGTTTGTTGGATGCATGAGCACCCATATGAATAGGCCGCCGAGAAATACTGCGAAAATGATCATCACCATGGGCTTGTTTTTCCTCCCACCTCAAGACGTTCTCGAAACCAGTCAAGAGCCACTGATTCTTGGGTTTCTCTTCCATGTTCCTTGATCAGATGTACTTCAAGATTTCCGGCGTTGCTTAGTTCTAGGTGCCCTAGTTGAATGGGGCCGCGAACTCCGGTGTGAGGGTCGCGGGCAACATGAATGAGTAGATCTAGTGCACTTGCGGCTTGGAGGGCGGTAGCTTGTGGTGTCATCTTGGCTAGGGAACCCATGGCGATCAGCCTGGCTGGGACGGATTGGACGCTATTGGCGTGGATGGTTCCTGCTGCACCTTCGTGTCCGGTGTTCATTGCCCCTAGGAAATCTCCGATTTCTGCTCCCCGGCATTCACCGACCACTAACCGATCGGGGCGCATCCTCAATGATTGGCGGACCAGGTCGCTGAGCCCAATTTCTCCGACTCCTTCCACATTTCGTCCTCGAGTTTGAAGCGATATGAGGTGTGGATGTTGAGGGATAAGTTCTGCTGAGTCTTCAACAACGATGATGCGTTCATCCGTAGGTACCTGAGTGAGCATCGCAGAAAGTAACGTTGTCTTCCCCGCCCCGGTTCCACCGCTGATCAAAATATTCATCCGAGCCATAACTATTGCTTCAAGTGCTTGGAGCCAGTCGCTGTGTTGGGGATCCAGCAGAGAATTCAGCCCTAGGGATTGTTGATGCTTTACACGTATCGAGATGAGAGTTCCGCCGGTAGCAATCGGTGGAAGTACTGCATGAACTCTGTATCTTCCTAGGCTCAAATCGACGAACGGTTGTGAATCGTCTAATCGCCTGCCCACCCCCGCAGCGAAGCGTACTGCAAGCGCCCGAACAGCTGCAGGATCACTGAATCCAGCCCCCGTGAGACGTAGCCCTTGGGCATCATCAATCCAAATTTGTCCCCGGGCATCTACTAGGACATCAGTAACCCCAGGTCTCCTAGCAAATTCCTCAAGAACTCCCAGTCCGTGAATGTCGTGACTGAGGTTTTGTACCATTTCTGCGCTGCTTTGCGCACCCATCACGTTTCCACTGGCACGCACGGCAGAAGCTAGGTCCACGTCGCTGAGCTCACCGTTATTGTTGAGGGCTTTGAGGCGAATTTGTTCGAGGAGCTCGGGATTGGTTTGGTTTTTGTTGTCCCGAAATTCCGGTTCCCATCGACGCCTGCCGCTCAGGCCGCCCATGATGATTCACCCCGCGTTCCTCGTTGAATCGAGGCAACCCGACGGCGTAAAGAGCCTCGGGCCAAGACACTCATGAGGCGTCCTTCTGCTGCGCTGCGCTCGATGCTTTTCAGGTACGGAAGGTACCCGCCAAGATCCATCGAATGTTTGGCGGCTAAGCCCCGTGTATCGATACCCGATCTGAGTTTTCCGGTGAAGACTATTGACCAGCTGGCGTCCGGAAGTCTGCCAAGGCTATTGGCTAGGGCAGAACGTACCGGCATGACAAGAAGCTGGTCATTACAAAGAGTCAGTAGTCCCGGTGGTACCCCATGGATTCTTCCCGCGTCGATAACGATGTGTTGGTAGATGCGCCGTGCTGCCGTGAGCACACCCAGCAGAAGGGCCTCGCTGGGGGTATAAGAGCCAGGTTCGCGTACCCAGGAAAGCACAGCACTGCCCTGGGCCAGTGGCAAGATCTCTGCAAGCTGTCCCGGTGCCAAGGCTCCGCGGCTTTGTTGCAGGTCTTCCCACCCAATGCCATCTGGTTCCTTGCTGCGCAGCATCTGCCAAAGTCCCGTTGAGTGTTGATCGGCGTCAACCAGAAGTGTGCGTTCTCCCTCAAGTACGTGGTTTGCTGCAAGCAGCGCGGCCAGGGAGCTGGTTCCGGCTCCCCCACAGGCACCGGCAACCAATGTCACTTGTGCCGCTCCGACCTGTAATCCCAGTGCGCCTAGATACTCCCCCAGCCAGGGCGCACCATGTGGCAGTATGGCGACTCGTGCACCGGGTGTTGCAGCGGCGGCCCTCCACAAAATATCTTGATTTTCACTGTTTCCGGTGAGCACCACTTTATGTCCCAAAAAGGTTCCGGAAATCTCACCTACACAGTCAGACCCCACCAATACCACAGCGTTTGTCGAGGAGTGTGGCGCGCTGAGCTTAGTGCATTGTTGTAATTCAATACCAGCGCCCACCGCGATCATTGCCACAGTTTGGGCCAGTTGGCTATCGCGAGTGAAAAGTATTGCGCGCGCCGTAGCGTATTCAGGTTCTGGGACACCGATCCGTGCGAGCTCATGTGTAGGTTCCGGCCTTTGCCCTGGAACTTGCATGTACGCAAGTCCGGTGCTGAGGGCAGGGAATTGTGTAGTGTTTGCGCGGGTTCGATCTCGCGGAGCACCTGCAATGAATCGTTGTTCTGAATCCATGTGTTCAAGAATGATCCACCGGTGTTTGTTCACGTACCGTGTAGGTGCCCGGTTGTGTGGGAGTACTTAGGTGAACGTTCTTGTGTGGGGAAGTCGTGGCAGATGCCAAGTTGTGGTTGGGTACTGCGAGAATGAAGCGTGCAACAATTCGCGATAGTGGCCACCCATGCCGTCTCCCAGCCCGAGCAAGAAGCCGGTGCAGCATCAGCTGTAATTCAGCTCATCGATGCTCATGGCAAGGAACTGATGCCGCTGGTGCAGATCTACGGCAATGATCTGCCACGGGTGGTTAGCGAATTGGAAGCTCATTCCCCACGATGGGTTTTTGATTCGATCCATGAGTGGTATCCAAGGATTTTGGCTGCCGGGCATACCATCAACAAGGCACACGACTTGGGCCTTACAGATAATATTCTACGAAACTCCCCCTACTCCTTACCCGGTGATTACCTCACCGTTCTGCGTAGCCAACCAGATCCTGCAACGCTGGCTCCTGCCCATTTGTTGCCTCCGGCACGAGTATCGGAAGATCAGGGAGAACTCTTCTCCGAGCCCAAGGATGATTCCGGTGCTTTGGAGAACCTACGGACGAGGTTTTTGGCACAGCGCGCCATTGTGGGTACAGATGAGCGCGGTAAACGTTTGGGATTACTGATTGCCGCGGAATCGGCGGGTGCCTTGATCGGTGCGGAAATGACACATGAAGGTGTTCCCTGGGATGTGGCTGTGCATCAACAGTTGCTCATCGATGCCCTTGGACCGCGAGTACCAGCCGGGGTTCGGCCCCCTCATATGGAGAACCTTGCCACACAGCTCCGTGAAATTCTTCGTGCCCCGGCTCTGAACCCTGATTCACCACAAGAACTTTTGCGTGCCATGAATCAAGCGGGGATTACCATCACCAATACCCGAGCCTGGGAACTTACCGAAATAAAGCATCCGGTCATTGAGCCATTGCTCGCCTATAAGAAAATTGCACGGCTTGCCAGCGCTAATGGATATGCGTGGTTGGACCGTTGGGTCAATCAAGGGCGTTTTCAACCCGAATACGTGGTTGGTGGGGTGATTACCGGGCGGTGGGCCTCACGCGGTGGTGGTGCACTACAGATTCCACATCAAGTACGTTCGGCCGTGCGTGCCGATCATGGCAAAGTCTTGGTGGTGGCAGATGCTGCCCAGTTAGAGCCTCGTGTCCTTGCCGCGCTCTCACGCGATACTGCGTTGGCCGGTGCCGCACGCGGCAAAGACCTCTATCAGGGCATTGCGGATGCAGGTTTTGGTGGCGATCGAGCGCACGCCAAGCTTGCCATGCTCGGAGCCATGTATGGGGCAACCACAGGAGAGTCGGGCAGACTCATGCCCAAGCTCAAATCTACTTACCCGCGCGCCGTGGGCCTTGTTGAATGGGCCGCCCAGCAAGGTGAAACGGGAGCCTCCGTCGCTTCTTTCCTGGGCCGTGGGTCGGGGGCAGCATCAGAGGAATGGATGCGAGTCCAAAAACGTGCTGACTCGGAGGAAGCTTCACGGCGGGCCCAATCCGAGGCACGCAGCCGTGGGAGGTTCACCAGAAACTTTATTGTTCAATCCACAGCGGCCGAGTGGGCATTGTGCTGGATGGGCGAGCTACGTAGGCGATTACGGCTTGGTGCGGCCGAAGGGATCGACCTAGGGCAGCTGGTATTCTTCTTGCACGATGAAATCATGCTGCATGTCCCCGCCGCACAGGCAGAACGCGTTGTTCAATTAGTTCACGAATCGGCTCATGCAGCAGCCCTACTGCTCTTTGGCACGATCCCCGTAGATTTCCCGGTCACGGCTGTGATCGTACAGTCATATGATCAGGCCAAATAGGTAACCACGGAACCTACCTTTAGGAAGACTTCCCGTGGAGTACTTCAATGGGAACTTCGCGGGTTTCATCCCACGGCAGCGTCCAGCCCAGATCATTGAACATCCGGTCGAGCACAATGGCAGTAAACCCCCAGATGAACCCGCCTTCCACATCAAAGGCTGGTGCGCTGAACACCGAATCCTCGCGTTGAACCACCGAGTTCACCCGGTTGGCGGGATCTAAAAGGTCTGCCACAGGGGCACGGAATACCGTTGCAGATTCGGCCGGGTCAACAACGAAAACATCCGATGGGGCATGCCACCAACCGATTACCGGGGTCACAATAAAGTTAGTGACAGGAAGTTCGGCATCCGGTAGCACCCCCAGAATCTCAACACCGGATGGATCAAGACCAGTTTCTTCCTGGGCCTCACGGATCGCCGCGGCAATCGCATCGGCGTCTTCGGGATCTACCTTCCCGCCGGGGAAAGCAACCTGGCCCGCGTGTTTACGCAGGGTGTCGGCACGGGTCACAAAGAGCACATCAAGGTCTTCATGTACCGAAGAAACAGCGCTTGAAGCCGGAACGTCGTCAAGGCGCCCAAAAAGAATCAAGACAGCTGCATGCCGTGCCTTGTGCGGATCTAGATCATTGAAAACCCACGTCTCTGGCATCTTTGTAGCATCTTCGGGACCGGTTCCCACCAGATGTGACTGACGATTCACCATCGCCAAAAGTTCTTCGCGTACGCTCAAGCTTCTAATCCATATCCTTGGACCCGCAGCTCCCTACGGGTGGCACCTTGACGCATCTTATCCAATAATTCTTCGCGTCCCGGAGCTAACTCATATTTCAAAAGCTTTTTGGCTTTGATCTCATCTGTCTCCCCCTCGCCGTAAGCGGGGCACAAGGTGGTCAGTGGGCACGCACCGCAGGCTGGTTTGCGGGCTAAACAGATGCGTCTGCCATGAAATACCACGCGGTGGCTGAGCATCGCCCAGTCCCGCTTTTCGAAAAGCGAGCCGACCTCATGCTCGATCTTTACCGGATCGGTTTCCTCGGTCCAGCCAAAACGACGAGCCAAGCGAATGAAGTGCGTATCAACGGTGATTCCCGGAACACCAAAGGCATTGCCAAGCACCACGTTGGCTGTCTTGCGTCCCACCCCCGGTAGGGTTATCAGCTCTTCAAGCTTCTGCGGCACTACCCCGTCATACTCATCAACAATCCTGGTGGATAATCCCATCAAAGAGTTGGCTTTAGCTCTGAAGAATCCCGTGGAACGAATGAGTTCTTGGAGTTCTTCGGGCTGTGCTTGGCTCATGGCCAAGGCATCGGGGTAGCGTGCAAAGAGTGCCGGGGTAATTGCATTGACCCGAACATCAGTTGTTTGAGCCGAAAGCACCGTGGCAACCAATAGTTCAAAGGCATTTGTAAAATCCAGCTCGGCTACGGCATAGGGATAAGTTTCGGCCAAGACACGGTTGATCTTACGGGCTCGGCGTTTGGTTCCAAGTTCCGTCTCATCGGGTTTGATTGGCATTTAGTTCTCCGGGAACTGCAAGTTATCAAGGTCCCGCAATACTGCCTGGCGTCCCCCATCCAGGCTGATCAGGTAGTCACCACCGCGATCTTCGAGGCAGAGAATCCACACACCCGGCTGCAAGGTGGTGAGCTTTGATCCATTGCGCGGGTCAAAGACCTCGCGCGACTGGTTCAAAGCAAACCAAAAACTCTTTGACGCCGCATCCTCAGCGACAAGATCTGCGCGCGCCCCAAATGTTGATTCCGTTGTCTCGGACTGTGATGCTGCCGCAGCCATTTGCGCGTCGATCTCTGTACGGGAGAGCGCCGCAGTCGCATTAGGCGTCAAACGTGCGGCGGGGATTGCCGCTGTTGCATCGGTTGGGGCCGGCGTCTGGGAAGCCACGTTCGGTGCTGGCTTCTTCTCATCGGCCACCGGTTCGGACACCACGGGGCTCAGACCGGTTCCGGCAATACTGTTTTCCGGCTTTTCCACATTATCCTGTCCCAAGGTGGCCTCGGGGAATTCGCTCTTCGCCGAGTCATTTGAGACGGGTTTGGTGGAAGCCGAGCCCTGTATCTTCGGCTCATTGGTAGATTCCGTAGCCTTAGCTGTTTCGGTGTTGCTGTTGGTCTCGGAAAGAACAGCAGCTGCAGCGACTAGGCCCGGTACTTCTTCCTGATCCGTGGCCGCTGGGGTAGGACTCAAAGCGCTAGTATCAACGCTTCGGTCCGCCGTTGGACTCTTGTCTGAACTTTTCTCAGGGCTTTTTACTGATGCTTCGGTTTTATCTACTTCCGGCTCAACCACTGAAGTCCCAACACCTGAAGTGTTGGATAACGCAGCGTTATCGGTGGTCGATACTGCTGCATCCTCGGTGTTGTTGGCCTTGGAATCGTTGTTTTCTTCGATGTCTGCGACTGTTTCCGGGCTTGGTGAAATCTCGGCGGCCGTTGATTCGGTTTCGGCCTTCTTCTCTTCCTCGTCACTGGCAAACTTTTCGAGGTTTTCGGCCTGCTTATGTGCTTCAAGGTTTGAATCCGCCGCGGACTTCTGGGACGCAGGGTCTACGACGTCAGCTATTTCATCAATGGTGCCAACAGCAACTACCGCTTCCTTCGATCCGGGTGCTACTGGGGTGCCCAGCGCTGTCTCTGTTCGTGGGGTCTGCGGTATCGGGCGCGGGCCATCGTCGGTTTGACGCGCACCGAAAACCTCGTTGGCATCCCCCACCGAGGCAGTAGCGGTGCTGCTCGTGGCAGCAGAACCCGCCACCGGGTACACATCCTCGGTAATGACCGAGGGATCTCCTGGAAGAAAATCGCGGCGCATGAACCCAAAGTAACGGGCAAGGGTGGTACCAAAGATCATGGCAACCGAACCCAACAGTCCTAGCAGGTAGGCCGGGGACATGGTTGCAGCGTAGGAGTTGAAGAAGAAAGCACCGGAAATTAGGGCCGCAATGGAACCAAATTGGTCAAGACTCAAAGAACCAACACGTACGCGGCTTCGCCCGGTCAAACGGCGCCAGGCGAAGCCGGCACCCACGCCAAGGGGCAAGAGCAGTGAAACAAGTAGCTGGAAGGGCAGACCGGGGAAAATCCACATATTCACGTTTGCCGTCTTGGTCCACGGAATGGGGATCATGGAACCCACCAAAATCAAGATCGCACCGGCAATAACTATTGCATCGCGCAGGGTCAGCGGCCCCACCAAGGCCTGGAGCTCGGTGGCAGTTTTACCGCCTTGAGTTTCAACGTTCACTTGTTCCATGAGGGGAACCCCGCTTCTGCTACTCGTCGCTGCACATTCAAGCAATCATCTAAGGACCACCGGTAGCGTGTTGAACCAACAACACAACCGATGAATCAAATTCTCTTCTTATAGCCTATCTGCGTGTACAGCCTAGATAGCTCGTTGATGCCGCTTATGCGGTGGTGGTGTCGTAATCAGCCAACATTCAGCGGAAGCTTCCGGCTTTGTAGGCCAGCACCACACAGACCCCACACCATTTGACGGAACAATTTACCGCTTAGCGCACAATTCATGCCCCCTACTGCCATAATTGTGATGAGCCGCACGAGCACCTCCCGCAAGGATGTAATCTGACTCACAGGAAACCCTCAGCCGTTGGAAGGATCACCCGGTGCCGGAAAGCAACACAACAACCCTAGATAACCTCTCTCATGAGACACGCGCGTTCGCCCCGAGCGCAGAGTTCGTGGCAAATGCAATAGCTAAGCCAGAACAGTATGAGGCGGCTGCCGCGGATCGTCTGGGCTACTGGGCCGATCAGGCTCGCAAGAACCTCACCTGGGATACCGATTTCACGGAAGTTCTTGACTGGTCGCAAGCACCGGTTGCCAAATGGTTTGGCGGTGGCAAGGTCAATGCCGCCTACAACGCGCTTGATCGTCACGTAGAAAACGGTCTTGGTGACCGCATAGCCATCCACTTTGAAGGCGAACCGGGCGATACCCGCTCCTACACTTACGTCCAGCTCACCGATGCGGTGAAGCAGGCGGCAAACACCTTTGAATCCCTGGGCGTTTCCAAGGGCGACCGGGTTGCCGTCTACCTGCCGATGATTCCCGAGGCAGTCATTACCATGCTGGCCTGCGCCCGCATTGGTGCCATCCACTCGGTAGTCTTTGGCGGTTTCTCCGCTGACGCGCTGCGTTCACGCGTTGATGATGCCGAGGCCAAACTGGTTGTTACAGCTGATGGCACCTGGCGCCGCGGTAAGCCGTCTTCGCTGAAGCCAGCCGTTGATGAGGCACTTGTTGCGCCGGGGCACACGGTACAGAACGTGCTGGTGGTCAAGCGCAACGGTGAAGATGTCGTGTGGAACGATTCGCTGGATAAGTGGTGGCATGAGACGGTTGAAACCGCTTCGACCGATCACACGGCAGTGGGCCACGATTCCGAGCACCCCCTCTTTGTTCTCTACACTTCTGGAACTACCGGCAAGCCCAAGGGCATTGTGCACACCACCGGCGGCTACCTGACTCAGGCCGCGGCAACCCACCGCGATACCTTTGATCTGCACCCGGAAACCGATGTGTTCTGGTGCACCGCGGACATTGGTTGGGTTACCGGACACACCTACGTCACCTACGCACCCTTGATCAATGGTGCCACTCAGGTCATGTATGAGGGCACCCCAGACTCCCCCCACCAGGGACGCTGGTGGGAAATCATTGAAAAGTACGGTGTGACGATCCTGTACACCGCACCTACCGCCATCCGTACCTTCATGAAGTGGGGCCGGCAGATCCCGGATTCCTACGATCTGTCCTCGCTGCGCCTGCTCGGTTCGGTGGGCGAGCCCATCAACCCAGAGGCGTGGATGTGGTACCGCGACGTCATTGGAACCAACAATGGCAAGAACGGTGAACGCAAGGATCAGCCAACCCCAATCGTTGATACCTGGTGGCAGACCGAGACCGGTGCACACATGATTGCCCCGCTCCCGGGCGTCACGGCTACCAAGCCGGGCTCAGCGCAAACCCCGGTCCCCGGCATCACGGTTGACGTGGTTGATGAGATGGGCGAATCGGTGGGCAACGGCGAGGGTGGCTTCTTGGTCATCCGCGACCCATGGCCGGGCATGCTGCGCGGTATCTGGGGCGATTTGGACCGCTACAAGGACACCTACTGGTCCCGTTTTGAGGGCATGTACTTCGCCGGAGATGGTGCCAAGAAGGACGAGGACGGAGACATCTGGCTGCTGGGCCGCGTCGATGACGTCATGAACGTTTCCGGTCACCGCCTGTCCACCACCGAGATTGAATCTTCGCTGGTTGCTCACCCCTACGTTGCCGAGGCAGCCGTAGTTGGCGCCAAGGATGAAACAACGGGTGAGGCAGTTGTCGCCTTTGTGATCCTGCAGATCGAACCGGCCGAAGGCGAGGACGTTGTGGCAACGCTACGCAACCACGTGGGTAAGGATATTGGCCCGATCGCCAAGCCGCGCCACATCTTGGTTGTTCCGGAGCTACCCAAGACTCGTTCGGGCAAGATCATGCGCCGCCTGCTCAAGGATGTTGCCGAAGGCCGCGAGGTTGGAGATTCCACTACCTTGGCCGATAACACGGTCATGGCACAGATCGCGGATTCGATGCGCAAGTAGGTTTTAGCTACGCAATGGTTTTTAGCAACACCCGGTGGGTGGGTTGGTCCAAGAAATTTACTTGGCGAACCCACCCACCGTGCTTAAGCATGATTACTTCACCTACTGTGTCTCTGCATGACTAGCTGATTAGAGTGGGAGCATGAGTGAAAATACATCCAAGAAAATTCTTGTCCTCAACGGTCCCAACCTGAATCTTTTGGGAACCAGAGAACCTGGTATTTACGGGCACGAGACACTAGCTGATGTTCAGGAACTCTGTGCCACAGCCGCAGCTGCCGCCGGTTACGAAACCGAATTTTTACAGTCAAACCATGAGGGTGTGCTTCTTGACGCAATCCATGGAGCACGCGGCAAGGTTGCAGGTATCGTATTCAACCCCGGAGCCTTCACCCACACCTCGGTTGCCTTGGCGGATGCCATTTCCGGTACCGAGGCCCGAGTCATTGAGGTACATATTTCAAATGTGCACCAGCGCGAAGCATTCCGTCATCACTCCTATATTTCACCCGTGGCAGCATCAATCTTTGTTGGTGCCGGGGTCAATGGCTATGTATTAGCAGTTCAGCAACTCATCCACTTGGATAACCGCTAAACACTCTTGCCAACCCCCGCACATCCGGTTGGTTCCGCGGCACAAAATTCCCCTTCAGGAAGGTTGTTTCATGAGCACCGAGGCGGCTGCACGCATTGCTGAAGTGTACAAAGAGTACGCGGCGCACTGGTTTCATGGGCATAGCGAGCTCTATGTGCGGTGGGCCGATGGCGTGGCAGGTAACCGAGCGATTCTCAATCTTTTAGCGTCCATGCCCACGGCTAAGCAACAGCCAAATCTGCTCTTTGCCGCCATAAGGTTCCTGGGCAGTGGGGATACCGAGTTTGAGGAAGCTGCCGCATTTATTGTCCAGCGCTGGCAACAGGTACGTGCAGTAATGCTCTCGCACAGCACCCAGACCAATGAGGCGGGCCGCTGCGCAACCCTGCTTCCGGTATTTTCCATGATTGCGCAGCAGGAGCAACGTCCCTTGGCACTGATCGAGGTCGGACCTTCGGCTGGATTGTGTTTGCTTCCGGACTTGTACTCGTATTCCTACGACGGTGCCTCCCCCATTGGTTCGGGTTCCCCGTTGCTCAAATGTGCAACATCCGGAAATCCACCGCTGCCCCTCTCTTTGCCGCAGCTTCTGTGGCGCGCGGGAGTCGATCTTAACCCGCTGGACGGGACGGACCCGGATACCATTCGATGGTTACGTGCCCTTGTGTGGCCGGGAGAAACCAGCAGACTGGAACAACTCGACAAGGCCTTAGAAAGGCTCAACGACCTCAAAAATGGTGTTATTGAAAGTGCTGCCGGGATCCCTGATCTAATGACCGGGGATCTCAACGATCGGATTGCAAGCCTCGTGGCTGCCGTTCCTGCCGGTGCGGTTCCTGTGGTGTTCCATTCGGCCGTCTTGGCATATCTTGACCCGTCCGCGCGGCAACGTTTTGCCACGACTGTTTCGGGCTTGGACTGCCATTGGGTGTCGAACGAAAACTTTTTTATGGACCTAGACGGAGATACCCAACAATCTTCAGCACTTGGCTTCTTCGTCCTTGCACTCAATGGGGTTCCGCTCGCGCACACGGGGCAGCACGGGGCCGAACTTCATTGGATGACACAACAAGCAAGCACCTAGAAAATGAGTAACGTTCCCGCTCCGGAGCTCGTGAGCATTGAACGTATCGATCATCTGAGCATCTATGTGCGACGTTCCACAGAACATAAGCAAGAACACTCCAACCCGCTAGGTGTTTAGCACTCTATGCGTTGGCCTTACTCAGCGGTTTAGTGCGGTGAGCAGGCCCCGGTTGGAACCGGTTCCGTGAAGATTGAAGCCTTGCTGAAGGCCTTATCGATTTCAGTCAGGGACAGTGCGTATCCCACTTGGGTGCCGCCCTTGGCCTTAGCGAAGATCATGCCAACAACGTTGCCCTTGGAATCCACAAGCGGTCCGCCCGAGTTTCCTTGTTCAACGTCACCTGCCAACTGGTAAATACGCAGTGGTGTAGGTTCTGCCCCATAGATGTTTTGGATCGAAATGGTGCTCAAGGATTCGATCACGGCCCCCATAGCCTTGAACGAGCCTCCGCCGGGGAAGCCAAGGAATGCCGCAATATCTCCTCGGCCAAGCTCCCCACCGCGCACCAGCGGCTTCACGTCCAGTCCAGGAACATCTAAGACGGCAATGTCAGCGACCGAGTCAAAGTAGACGACCTTTGCCGAAAGCACATCTCCGTCTCGAGTGGTGACAGCGGGTTCGGTGATTCCAGAAACCACGTGGGCATTGGTCATGATGCGTTCCGGGGCAATGACAAATCCGGACCCCGATTGGTTAACGCCACAGGCGTATGCGGTACCAATAATCTTCACGACGGATTTAGCCGCAACGTTTACTTCATCGCTCAGCGAGGACTCTTCGGGAACTTCGGTTTCAAGTTGCGGCGCGAAGGGTTCTAGAAGTTCGGGGATCGTTTGACCCATCACAGTTGAACGAGCGGACTCGATAAAGTTTCGCACCGGTTCGGGCGTCCATTTTTCAATGTTTCCAATGACCTTGGAACTTGCTACCTGCTGGGTGACGAAGGGAATACCCATGGTGGCAGCGGAGAATGCGATCGCCGAAATCACCAAGGAAGCCATCACAGTGTTGGCAACACCGCCCAAAAGACGGTCAAATTTCTTCAGTACGGGGAAGTTCAGCCATAAGCGGATTCTTGCTCCAATGGCCATGCCGATGCCTTGGCCAATCAAAATGAAAACTACTCCGGCGGTAATAACCCAGAAGATTCTCCAGCCCGGATTTGATACCCAGGTTGAGACCAACGGGATACCGAAGAACGCCGCAGTTCCACCGGCTAAGAAGCCAATAATCGCGCCAAGTGTGACAAAGAAGCCCTTACGTAGACCGGAAACTAAGAATCCGATCAACGAAATAATGAGCAAAAAATCCAGCCACGTCATTCCCCACATTACGTTTGGACTCCCACTCTCATACATGCAGTACGCCTAAAAACGGCACCTAGGCCACTGGTCAACGACCCGAGTCTAACCGTCGTCTCTGACAGTTCCCCGCGATTCTAACCACATTTAGGGCAAAAACGCGTGTGGAAGCTGTCACATGGGCAATGTGTACGGCACAATTGGATTAGCGCTAAAGACAGTTGACAGGAGATTTTATGGACATCGAGGTACTGCGCCGAGCACCACTCTTCGCTTCATTGGGCGACGAGGTGTTCTCTGCATTGACTGAAGAACTAACTGAAGTGGACCTCTCACGAGGCGCTTCGGTCTTCCGCGAGGGAGACCAGGGCGATCAGCTCTACTTCATTGTTTCGGGCAAGATCAAGCTGGGCCGTACGTCTTCCGATGGTCGTGAAAACCTTATTGCGGTGCTCGGCCCCGGCGAGTTGTTCGGTGAAATGGCACTATTCGACCCGAGCCCACGCAACGCCACGGCAACGGCAGTCTCTGAGACTCGCCTTGCTGGCCTGCGTCACGAAAACCTTCGCAAGGTCATCAAGACCAGCCCGGAAGTTTCGGTTCAGTTGTTGCAGGCACTGGCTTCACGCTTGCGTCGCACCAACGAGTCGCTTGCCGACTTGGTCTTCTCTGACGTTCCGGGCCGTGTTGCCAAGGCTCTGTTGGATCTGGCCGACCGTTTCGGTCGCCCGGCCACCGACGGCATCTTGGTTGCCCACGAACTGACTCAGGAAGAACTAGCCCAGCTGGTTGGCGCTTCGCGCGAAACCGTGAACAAGGCACTTGCCGAGTTCGTACAGCGTGGCTGGTTGCGTCTTGAAGCACGCGCAGTGGTGATTTTGGACATTCAGCGTTTGCGCCAGCGCTCACGCTAAGCTCCACGGTACGTAAGTAGGGCGGTGTATCTAGGGAAAACCTAGAAACACCGCCCTACTTCGTTAAAACCCTGTTTGCGCTATCGCTTAGCGCCCGCGACCCCCTCCGCCGCCTTCGGCAGCAGTGGTGGTTGTGACGTCAAGGAAAAAGTCCTCACCAACCCGGACCAATTCCGGATGATAGCTTTTCAATTCACGGCGCACCGATAGGTAAGCGACAGTGCCACGCGTTGAGGCAATCTTTTCTAAGATCACTTCTACCGCTGGGGTTGTGATCATGCTCAAAGGCAGCCCCACGGTGTCTATTGCTCCCACGCTGTCCCCCAGTACATGGGTGTCCCGCGCCCCGAGGATCTCTGAGGCAACGAGCCATCCTGCCCACTGGCCTTTGCCTTGCAACAGCGAAGGTTCCTGGCGCACCGGCAAGGCAGCTGCAAAGTAACGAGTATCAAACCTGCGCAAAGCGAAGTTTGGGGAAATCCAATGCGAAAGAGGGCGCAACAAATCCGTACGTAACCCCAGACCACGCTTGGTCAACACATCAATGAAGTTCTTATCCTGGCCGGCAACTGCTTCACGAACCGTCATCCAATCTTCATTGACGCAATTTTCTATCACCGAAAGTTCGTCGGTTCCCGCAAGGAGTACTCCGGTTTCTTCAAAGAGTTCGCGGATCGCACAGACAATGTGGGCGCGGACTAATCGTTGATCAAGGATGCCAAGGCGCTTTGACCAATCGGAAAGGCTAGGCCCGTACCAAGGAATACCTTCTTCATCATCGATTTCTAGGCTGCCACCGGGAAATGCGACACTCCCGAGCGGTGAACCGCCTTTTCGATAACCCAGATAGGTTTCCACACCGTTTGGGGAGTCCCTGATGAGCACCACCGAAGAGGCCCTGCGAGCTGCTCGCGGGGTGCGGCTGCCATAGGTAACCCAATTTTCCGCTGCATCTCGTTGCTCGGGCGGCAACGGAAAAAGCCTGCGCAAAAGCCCCGTGGCCGGGCTCAGCGATTTAATCACTGGAACACCGTTCACGGGGCCATTTGCTTCGTGCTGGTTATTCAAACTCTGCAATCAGTTCAACTTCAACCGGCGCATCAAGTGGCAATGCCGCTACGCCCACGGCGGAGCGAGCATGAATGCCCTTATCGCCCAGGACCGCGCCAAGGAACTCGGAAGCTCCGTTGATGACAACCGGCTGGCCCGTGAAGGAAGGATCGGAGGCCACGAAGCCAACAACCTTGACGATACGGGTGATGCGATCAAGGTTACCGATTTCGGCCTTGATTGCAGCCAACGCATTTAGTGCGCATGCCTGAGCCTGACCGGCAGCGGTTTCGGCCGAAACTGCGGCTCCAACCTTTCCTGTCGCTGTGAGTTCCCCGTTAATAAACGGCAGCTGACCGGAAGTGTAAATCAGGTTTCCTGTCACCATGGCTGGGACGTAGGCTGCGACAGGTGCTGCGACTGCTGGCAGCTCGTAACCAAGCTCCGCTAACCGAGCTTCGATTGCTGAAATTCTCTGTTCTTGCATGGGTATATCTCGTTTCTGTGCTTAGGCCTTGGGGCGCTTAAGGTAGGCCACTGGTGCATTTCCGTTTGGTCCGGGGACGACTGCAACAAGCTCCCAGCCGTCGTCTCCCCACTGGTCCAGAATCTGCTTTGTGGCGTGAATAATTAGCGGTAAAGTCGCGTACTCCCATTTGGTCATAACCGATACGTTAGCGCGTCCTTGTAAACTAGTCTGCATGGCAGCTAAGAAATCTCCTTTTTTTGACACGGCTACCACCCTCGGCAAGATCGTTGCCTTCTTTGGGGTGAGCGCTTTATGTGGCGTCCTTGCGGCGGGACTTATGATCCCCGTCGCTTCATTTGCCGGCACTGGCGCGAAGGCGGCGGGCGAGATCTTTGACGCCCTTCCTGCCAATTTCAAGGAAGAGGCGATTTCCGAACCGTCGAAGGTCTTGGCAGCGGATGGCACCACGCTTGCCACGTTTTATGCCGAAAATCGCCAACCCGTTAAGTTGGACCAGATTTCCCCGATCATGCGCAAGGCGATCGTCTCGATCGAAGATGAACGATTCTATGAGCATAACGGCGTTGATATGCGTGGAATTTTGCGTGCCGCGGTTAATAACTTCACTTCGTCATCCCAACAGGGCGCTTCGACGTTGACCCAGCAGTACGTCAATAACCTGCTGATCAATTCGGCCTCCATCAATGGAGTCGATAAGTCCGAAATCACCTTTTCGGGAACCAAAGATCTAGCTGATAAAGCACGCGAAGCTAAGCTTGCCATTTCAATTGAGAAGAAAATGTCTAAGGACGAAATCCTTGAGGGCTACCTCAACCTCGTTCTTTTCTCTGGCCGAAACTATGGAATTCAGGCTGCTGCCCAACGCTTCTTCTCGGTTGATGCCAAAGATCTAAACATTCAACAGTCGGCAATGCTTGCCGGTATGGTTCAGCTGCCTACCGCTTACAATCCCGAGCTGTATCCGGAACGCACACTCAAGCGACGTAACACGGTGCTCGCCCAAATGCTACGTACCGGTGCCATCACTCAGGCCGAATATGACAAGGCAGTAAAAACCGACCTTGGGATCAAGCCCACCAACGTCAAGTCCGGGTGCATCGCTGCAGGTGACAATGCTTACTTCTGCGACTATGTAACACGACTGATCACCACGAATGATACTTTCGGCAAGACCAAGAAGGACCGAGAGAATCTGCTGTACCGCGGCGGTCTGACGATCAAGACAACATTGAACGCCGATCTGAACAAGAAGGCGGCAAGGGACGCCCGTAAGTCAATCGATCCATTGGCAAAGTCCAATACCGACGTGTTCTCCTCCCTTGTATCAGTTGAACCAGGGACCGGAAATATTCTAACCATGGCTCAGAACACCACTTACGATCCTGAGAAAAAACTCGGAAATACAGTACTGAACTTCGCTGTAGAAAAGTCATTGGGCGGGGCAGGTGGCTTCCAGGGCGGTTCAACGATGAAGCCATACACAACGCTTGCGTGGTTGCACGAAGGCCACAATATGTACGACACGATCAATGCAAAGAAGGAAACCTTTACTTCTTCTGATCGCTGGAAGGCTTCTTGCTTGCCGGGCGGTGCAACACGAATCGGTGGCACCTGGACACCAAAAAACGCTTCACCTGGTTTCTATCGGCCGATGACCGTAGATACTGGCCTTTACTGGTCAATTAACACTGCGACTATTCAGGAAGCCAAACGAGTAGATCTCTGCAACATCACCGATTACATCAATAAGCTCGGCGTCAAGGATCAGGAAGCCGGCGAAGGCCTCACTCCCGCAGATTTCAAGCCAACAGCTCCAGCTTTTGTCATTGGGTCTTCAAAGATCACGCCGCTTTCACAAGCAGCAGCATTTGCTGCGTTCGCAAATAAGGGTGAGTACTGCGAACCTCGTGCGCTGACTTCAGTAACCGACAGAGCTGGCAACAACTATAAAGTCAAGAAGGAAACCTGCAGCCAACAAGTTGACTCACAGATTGTTGCTGACTTGAACGGCACTCTAAAAAAGATCGCGACAAACCGTGTTTCTAAGGGCCGCGTTGCCGGTCCAATTGCTGGCAAAACTGGCACTAACGACTACTCCACCTCAACTTGGTTTGTTGGTTATTCAACTGGCATTTCGACGGCGTCATGGGTCGGTCGTGTAAACAGCCAGGCAGCCGAAAAGAAGAACACGCTTCAAAGCAGCATGATCAATAACAAACGTGCTCCTTACGCAGTAGATTCCTCAACCTACGCTGCCCCTCTGTGGGTGAACTTCATGGAAGAAGCAGTCTTGCAATACGAGCGCAAGTCATTCGGCTCTGCAAAGTCGGCACCAAAGCCTAAGGCTGAGCCGAAGTCCGAGGATTCCAGCTCGAAGTCAGATTCAAAGTCGGACTCGAAGTCGAAGTCCGATTCGAAATCTAAGTCGGACTCAAAATCGAAGTCTAAGTCGGATTCGAAGCCGGCTAAGAAGGAACCAGCCAAGCCGAAGAAGAGTGATGACTAAATTGGCGGATACACATCGCCTAGCCGAAGCGGCTTCACGCACCTTGCGTGGGGCCGCTTTGGCGGTAGGTGCCACAGTTGCCGGAGCCGGAGCACTCATTGGTTACGGGATGAGCGAGGCCACACGTTTTGGGCTCCGTGAAGAGTCGTTGCCGATACTCCCCGCAGGCTCGAGCCCGATCAGGGTCTTGCATATCTCGGATATCCATATGGCTCCCAATCAGGAGCTCAAGCGCAGGTGGTTGCACTCGCTTGCGGATCTAAAGCCTGATCTGGTGATCAACACCGGCGACAATCTCGGCCATCTTGAAGGCTTAGATTCCTTGCTTGAGGCTTTGAAGCCGTTGATGGCTTTCCCCGGCGCCTTCGTGCCTGGCTCAAATTGCTACTTTGGACCTCGTCCCAAGAATCCGCTGCGCTACCTAACCAAACGAACCGACGTTCCACGCAACTCACCTAAATACAAGCTGCCGTGGGAACAGATGCATGCAGCCTTTGGTGCTTCCGGATGGATCAATATGACCAACCGCAACTATTCGATGCCACTGCACGGAACCCGCCTAGATTTCACCGGGGTCGATGATCCACACCTTGAATTGGATCGTTTTGCTGGGTGGCCAGCCGGCTCGGCAACCTCCGATCAGGCACCGCACCTTCGCATAGCGCTAACCCATGCCCCTTACCAACGCACTCTTGATGCGTTCACCGGGGCCGGAGCAGATATCATTCTTGCCGGCCATACCCATGGCGGACAGGTGTGTATTCCTGGGTATGGAGCACTGGTGAGTAACTGCGATCTACCCACGTGGCGTGCCCGCGGATTGACCTACTGGGATTTTGAGGGACGCACGGCTCCGCTGAATGTTTCGGCCGGAATCGGAACTTCACGCTTTGCGCCAATCCGTATTGCTTGCCCACCCGAAGCAATTTTGCTGACGCTGACCGCCAAAGCATAACGAGCTTCCGACTCCGATTGAATAATCCCAACCACGCACTGTAACGTAACTGTTGTTCGGTGATGATGAGGTTGGAGCGGGGTCGGAAACGTGGCAATACAACAAGGACATGCACCCGAAAGCGGGGTGCCGACCCTACGACAGACGCTAAGCCGGCTGGGTCCCTTCGTTAGACCTATCCTGCCGCGGCTCAGCCTTGGCTTCCTCTGCGCACTGAGCGCTGGCATTATTGCCTTGACCATCCCGCAGGTTCTTGCCTGGCTGGTCAACAACGTGCTACATGCCGATGGACGCGGAAGCGATGTCTGGTTAGCAGTCGCACTTGTTGGTGGGCTGGGTATCCTCGAAGCTGTATTGGTGTTCCTGCGCCGCCAATTCGTCATCACTCCCGCGGCACGCTTGGAAACAGAGATGCGCGTGCGTTTCTACAACCACCTTCAGCAGTTACCCGTGGCTTTCCATGATCGTTGGGGCTCCGGCCAGCTACTGTCCCGCTCGATGTCAGACCTGAGCTTGCTGCGCCGTTGGCTGGCCTTCGGTGCATTGATGCTGATCGTTGCTACCGTCACCGTCATAACCGGCCTGGTGTTGATGTTCTCAAGTAGCTGGATCCTAGGAACCATCTACCTAGTGGGGGCTATCCCCATCACCATCCGGGCCTTCTATTTCCGCAATACCTTCCGCGCGGCCAGCCGTCTGAGCCAAGATCAGGCAGGAGACTTGGCAACCGCGGTCGAGGAATCCGTTCACGGAATTCGTGTCATCAAGGCCTTTGGCCGCGGCAAATACATGTACGACGGTTTCCAAAATCGGGCCAAACAATTACGTGACACAGAGATCGTCAAGGCTAGGACACTTGGAAACTTCGTCTTCTTCGTCGTTTCAATCCCAGAAATTACCCTCGCCGCCGGCCTAGTAGCCGGGCTCTGGCTGACCGCACAAGGCCAGCTGAGCGTCGGCGCACTCGTTGCCTACTTCGCCACAGCAGCAGTCCTTGCCGGGCCCGTAGAGGGACTCGGGATGCTACTGGGTATGACACTGACAACTAAGACCGCACTCGATAGACACTTTGAAGTGATGGATACCCCAAACACCATCGCTTCACCCGCCAACGCCCGCACACCCGAACAACCGCGCGGCCACCTGGAACTACGCGATGTGCAATTCCGCTTCCCCGATGCCAAACCCGATAGCACCTCCATCTTGCAAAACATCAATTTGGATATTATCCCCGGCGAAACCATGGCGCTTGTGGGAATGACAGGTTCCGGAAAATCCACACTCCTGCACCTGATCCCCCGGCTCTACGAGGTCACCTCCGGCTCGGTACTTATCGATGGAATCGATACCCGTGAGTGGGATTTGACTGCCTTACGCCGTGAGGTAGCAGTCGCCTTTGAAGACACCATCCTTTTCTCCTCCTCCATCCGCGACAACGTCTTGCTCGGAGCCCCGGAGCTAACCGAGAAGGAAACCATCGCATTGCTCGATGAGGCAATCGATACGGCCCAGGCGGGCTTCGCCCGCGAGCTCCCCGACTCACTGGATACGGTGATTGGAGAAGAAGGCCTTTCCCTCTCCGGTGGACAGCGTCAACGCATCGCCTTGGCTCGTGCCATCGCCGCAAAACCACGGGTGCTGATACTTGATGATCCGCTCTCGGCACTAGATGTACGCACCGAGGAAGCCGTGACCGAACGCTTACGCATCACCCTTGCCGGAACCACCACGCTGATTGTGGCTCACCGCCCCTCGACTGTGGCCCTGGCGGACCGCGTTGCCTTATTGCGCGAGGGAATCATTGATGATGTTGGAACACACTCGGAGCTATTAGAACGCAACGAGCATTACAGGTTTGTCATTGCAAGCCTTGAAGAAGAAAACGCCGACACCGTGATTCAGGGAGCGTAACGGACATGAGCCAAAATATGGGTGTGTCCAACGAAGACGCAATCACTCTTTCCAAATCTGAGCGCACCCGAGTACGCGCCAGATCCTGGAAGCTTTTAGGCCAACTGGCCAGCAAGCAAAAGCCAATGCTTGCACTCACGGTGCTATTAGTTGTCATTTCCAATGCCGCAAGTGCTTCATTTCCGATCATCATTGCGTGGGCCATTGACTGGGGTCTGCCACAAGTTCAGCAGGGCAACTTTGTTGCCTTGGGCTACACCGGTGGCGTTTATCTGATCAGCGCCATTCTCGCCGGAAGCCTCATGGGCTGGTACATCCTCTGTACCGCCAAGATTTCTCAGGCAATGCTCTTAGACCTGCGCCTGCGCGTCTTTAGGCACACCCAACGTCTAAGTCTTGAATTCCACGAAAGCTACACCTCGGGGCGCATTATCTCGCGTCAAACCTCGGACTTAGAAACCTTGCGTGAGCTTTTAGACCAGGGCATCTCCCAACTGGTCTCTTCGTGTGTATTTGTTACCTTCACACTGATATCTATTTTTGTCCTTGATTGGAAAAGCGGGGCGGTGCTCATTCTGGCGCTGATCCCCATTTCCTTGCTCTTCAGGTGGTACCAGCGCCGCTCGGAAACCGTCTACCGTGAATCCCGTGTGGTCTCCGCACGGCTGATCGGTACCTTTGTGGAGACCATGACCGGTATCCGCGCGGTCAAGGCATTCCGCAAGGAAGCAGCAAACGATACAAACTACGCAAACGTTGCCGGTGAATACCGCGACAACTCCATCCGTTCCATCAACCTGTTCGGAGTCTTGCAGCCGGGCTTAGTCCTGGTAGGTAACCTCAGCGTTGCAGCGGTACTTGCCTGGGGTGGTTTCCGTATTCTCGATGGCACCCTTGCCGTGGGTGTTCTTGTTGCTTTGCTCTTGGCTACCAAGCGGGTATTCCAACCCGTTGAAAACATTGCCATGTTCTATTCATCCCTGCAGGCAGCAACCGCCGCCTTGGAAAAGGTCTCCGGGCTCTTGGAAGAAGAACCAACGGTCGTTGAACCCGCAACCCCACGTGCCCTCGGCAAGGTCACGGGCCATCTGGAATTCAAGGATGCCGTCTTTGGCTATGGAGACGGACCAATCGTCATGGATAAGTTCGATCTAGATATTCCCGCTGGTCAAACCATTGCTGTGGTTGGCCAAACGGGTGCCGGAAAATCGACGCTTGCCAAACTCATCGCCAGATTCTATGACTTACGCTCCGGAACACTCACCCTTGATTCGGTACCCATTAACCAGCTGGCAAATGATGATCTACGGCGCCACATTGTGATGGTCACCCAAGAATCCTTCTTGTTCTCCGGGACCGTTGCCGAAAACATTGCCTTGGGTAAGCCCGGGGCCAGTATCGAAGAAATCATTCTTGCAGCTCGCGCGGTGGGTGCCCACGAATTTATTCAGGCGCTTCCCGATGGCTATGAGACAGATGTTAATAAGCGTGGTGGGCGCGTCTCTGCCGGACAACGTCAGTTAATTTCCTTTGCGCGTGCTTTCCTTGCCGACCCAGCCGTGCTGATCCTCGATGAGGCAACAAGTTCACTTGATATCCCCTCCGAACGCGCTGTTCAGCGCGGTTTGCAAACGCTCTTGGGTAACCGCACGGCATTGATCATTGCACACCGTCTTTCCACGGTGCAGATCGCCGATAGGGTGCTCGTGGTTCACGACGGCAATGTTGTTGAAGATGGTAGCCCTGCACAGCTGATCGGTGCCGAAGGCCGGTTTGCCGCATTACACAAGGCATGGCGTGACTCAATGGTCTAAGCCCCAGCGAACTCAAAATTCCGAATGATACAAAAATACCCTGTAATGATATTCAATCATCACAGGGTATTTTTGTGAGCCGCAGTTCTTTAGGCAGTAAAGTTCAGGCCCGTCAGACGCTCGTATGCTTCAATGTAACGTTCACGGGTACGTTCAATGATCTCTGCCGGTAAGGCCGGTGGTTCTTCCCCGGAGTTCTTATCCCAACCAGACTCGGCGCTGGTGAGCCAGTCGCGTACATACTGCTTATCGAAGGACGGCTGTGCCTGACCCGGTGCATAAGTTTCGGCATCCCAGAAACGTGAAGAATCCGGAGTCAGCACCTCATCACCCAAGGTGATCTCACCGTTGGAGCCATCAATACCAAACTCAACCTTGGTATCGGCAAGAATAATGCCACGGGTACGAGCAATTTCTTCGGCACGGAGGTATAGGCCAAGGGTGATATCACGCAGATCGGCGGCCTGCTGGCCACCAATGCGTGCAGCAGTTTCTTCGAACGTGATGTTCTCATCGTGTTCGCCGACCTCAGCCTTGGCCGAAGGGGTAAAGATTGCCGGATCCAGTTTGGATCCATCAACCATGCCACCGGGCAATGGAAGGGCACAGACCGTCTGGCTGACCTTGTACTCGGCAAGACCCGAACCCGTCAGGTAACCCCGGGCGATGCATTCGATGGGGAACATATCAAGCTTCTTGCACACCATGGCCCGGCCAGCAACGGCTTCCGGAACATCGGTGGAGATCACGTGGTTAGGAATCTCAGCAAGCTGTTCAAACCACCACAGGCTCAACTGGGTTAGAACTTTGCCCTTATCCGGAATCTCTGACGTCAGCACAAAGTCAAAGGCGCTAATCCGGTCCGAGGCGACAACTAGCACACGGTCGGTCTCCTCAAATGAGGAACCTTCCGGAACATACAGGTCGCGTACCTTGCCCGAATAGAAGTGGGTCCAGCCCTCAAGCTCTAGGGTTTCGGTTTGCAAACCTGACATTT
The DNA here is from genome assembly GCF_002975435.1 of Arthrobacter sp. MYb227. Lineage (GTDB taxonomy): Bacteria > Actinomycetota > Actinomycetes > Actinomycetales > Micrococcaceae > Paeniglutamicibacter. The sequence continues at coordinate 704,071 of NZ_PCPT01000001.1, forward strand.
ACTTAGTTCCTTCCGAGACGGTGATCAGGCCGTTAGCGGCCTTCAAAGCAATATCTGTGCGGTGCTGGGCACCATCCCAGGAGATTGCGGCAACACCGGCATATGCTTTATCGCGCGCGGCGTGTAGGTCCGTACCCAAACCAACAACGGCAAGCACGCGGCCACCTGCGACGATGACCTCACCAGCCTCATTCGTTGAGGTGCCCGCGTGAAGAACTGAAACATCCTCGAGTGCTTCGGCCGTTTCAATGCCCACAATGGTTGCGCCCTTAATGGGGTCTTCCGGGTAGTTCTCTGCGGCCATGACAACACCAACAGCCGTCTCTGGACGCCAGTGCAGCTGCTCTGCATCATCGAGTTCGCCCTTAGCGGCAGCCAAAAGCAGGGCACCTAGTGGGGTCTTCAGGCGTGCAAGCACTGCCTGGGTTTCCGGGTCACCGAAGCGTGCATTGAATTCGATCACGCGAATACCGCGGGTGGTGATGGCAAGCCCGCAGTAGAGCACACCGGTGAATGGGGTGCCACGGGATTCCATGTCACGCAGCGTTGGGTAGGCAACGCGTTCCATGACCTCGTCCACGAAGCCTGCCGGTAGCCATGGCAGCGGCGAGTAAGCACCCATGCCACCGGTGTTCGGTCCTTCGTCGTTGTCGAAGATGCGCTTGAAGTCTTGGGCCGGGGCTAACGGAACCGCGTGGGTGCCATCGCAAATAACAAAGAGGGAAACTTCCGGGCCGTCAAGGAATTCCTCGATGACCACGGTGCCGCCTGCCTCGAAGCAGGTCTCGGCGTGGGCAAGTGCCTCGGCGCGGTCATGAGTGACGACAACGCCCTTGCCCGCGGCAAGACCATCATCCTTCACCACATAGGGAGCGCCAAATGCATCAAGGGCATCTGCTGCTTCGGCAGTGTTAGTGGCAACCCGTGCCATGGCCGTGGGAACGCCGGCTTCCGCCATCACGTTCTTGGCGAAGGCCTTCGAGGCCTCAAGCTGGGCTGCCGCCTTGGTAGGACCAAAGACAGGGATCGATGCACCAATCAGCGCGTCTGAAACACCCGCTGCCAACGGCGCCTCGGGGCCAACAACAACTAGATCCGAACCCAGTTCACGAGCCAGCCCCAGCACTGCTGCGGGGTCTTGAGCATCGATTTGATGAGTTGTTACATCGCGCGATATTCCGGCATTACCCGGTGCGCAATGTAAGTCGGTGACGTAGGGGTCCGCAGCTAGTGCGCGGATCAGTGCATGTTCGCGGCCGCCGGGGCCAATAACCAGTACCTTCACGAGGCTTAAGCCTACCGGTTATCTACGCGCCATGGCTTCGCATACGTATTAGGTACGACTCATTACTCATGGCTTTCCCATGCTTTGCTCTTCGGTTCTATGCTCAAAGCATGAGTGAAGAGACCCTCTGGCAAAAACAATCCCGCAATAACCCGCAACAAGCCAAGAATTACATTCAGGCCTTCGCCACCTTAAGGACCGCGGGCAAAGACCTGCACGGTGAGGCCCGCTTTGTAGATGCCTTGCTTCAACGCAACGCACGTGTTCTTGATGCGGGGTGTGGCACCGGACGCGTGGGCGGCGAACTTGCCCGGCGCTCTCATCGTGTCACTGGTATTGATCTTGATGTTGAACTATTGACCCAGGCGCGCGAGGATTTTCCGGATAGCCGCTGGGTACACCAGGACCTTTCCACCTTCGAACTCAATGACAACGATCTTGAGCCCGAAGTATTCGAGGCAATCATCTGTACCGGCAATGTACTGCCCTTCCTGGCTCCGGGAACTTCCGAAGCTGTAGTGCAAAACCTCGCAAGGCACCTAGCTGAGGATGGGCGCCTCGTGATCGGGTTTTCTTTGGAAAAGACTTACTCTCTGATCCAATTTGAGAAAGACCTCGAAGCCGCACAGCTTGGTTTCGTTGCACGCTTTTCCACCTGGGATATGCGGGAGTTCAGCGAAGACTCGGATTTCATTGTTGCTTTGCTGAGCCGCAACGCACACTAAGCTGAGTAAATGCCCGAAACTTTACTTGCTTCCCAGACCGTGGACCTGATTGTTGTTGAACGCAATGGCTTCATCGAGTCAAGACACCGAGGTGCCGCGGTCGTCGTTAACGCTGACGGGCAAATCCTTACAGCGTTAGGGGATGCGCAAGGGCTCATCTACCCGCGCTCCACGCTTAAGCCGTTCCAGGCTCTTGCCTCGATGCAAAGCGGTGTTCCTTTACGTGGAGCGGAAGTGGCGTTGGCAAGTGCCAGCCATATTGGCAGCCAGGAGCATCTTGATATTGCCGCCGCAATGCTGGCCAAGGCGGGTTTGAGTGAAGCAGATTTGCGTTGCCCCACCGCGTGGCCGGCACATGAAGAGACCTATCACGCAATGATCCGCAAGGGTGAGCCAAAGTCACGACTCGCGTTTAACTGTTCGGGCAAGCACGCAGCATTCTTGTGGGCCTGCACGGAAAATGGTTGGGACACCGAAAGCTACCTTTCGCCCGAGCACCCGCTCCAGAAGCGAGTCATTGAGATTGTTGAGGAGTACTCGGGCGAAAAGATTTCTCATCTAGGCGTCGATGGGTGTGGGGCACCGGTACCCGTGATTTCTTTGGTGGGGTTGGCGCGCGCCGTTTCCAAGCTGGCCCTTTGCCCCGGCAATAAGAATTCAAACGCGCGGGCCACCACCATTGCCACGGCCATGCTTGACTACCCCTGGGCGGTTCAGGGTCACGGCCTGCCAAACACTGTAGTAATGGAAGATGTGGGTGTCATTGCCAAGCTTGGTGCCGAGGGCGTCCTGGTTCTTGGGGCACCCAATGGAACAGCGGTCGCCATTAAGATGCTCGATGGATCGGGGCGCGGCGCGGACCTTCTGGGCCTCACCCTTTTGGCACACACCGGAGCGCTTAGCACCGAACAGCTCGAAGCGATCCTGAGCAAAATTTCGCGTCCGATCTTGGGCGGTGGGGTGCCCGTCGGTTCGGTTCGCCTCTCCTCTACAGTGATGGATCTGCTGGATTAGGACCCGACTCTCATGGCCATCAAAAGACGCATTAATCCCACAGAGGGACACACAGCCTTAAAACGCTGGATGATCGCCTACGAGCAGGACCCCTCCGAAGTGTTGCCCCGCCCGGTGCTCGCCATGGCGGTGCGATACTCGCTCGAGGAACTGGCAAGCCGAGCCGAAGGTAACTCGGTGGAGGTACGGGTTCCTCCCTTTGGGGTCACCCAATGCATTGCCGGCCCGCGGCATACCCGCGGCACTCCCCCGAACGTTATTGAGCTGCCTGCGGAAATCTGGCTGACCTTGGTGAGTGGAAAAATTTCTTGGGAAGCCGCGCTCGCCACGGGAAAGGTCACCGCGTCGGGGCTCCGGGCAGACCTGTCCGCGCAGTTGCCGCTGGTTTAGTACCCTTGAGGGTATGGAACCGATGCAGCAACCAGCAGAACCCACACCCACACCCCAAAGCCCACAGAACATTGAGGTGGTGGTTCATTCATCCCCGAAGTTCTGGCCTTTCATGGGTGTTGGTGCAGCAATCGGCATCATCATCGGGGTTCTCTCGGCCTTCATGGGCCCGGAACAAGCCGAATTCACTCGAGGCTCGGTGGCCGGTTTCCTTGGCGTAGCGTTCGCCGTCGTTGGTGTCTTGCTTGCGGGAATCATCTTCCTCATTGTGGATCGCGTCACCCTCAAGCGTGGCCGTCGCGGCCTCGCCACCCCGACGGGTGACTCAGAACACGCCTAGAAGCATGTCTTTGAGCGCACTTCACGCTCTTGAAGACCCTTGGACCATGAGAGAATAATGTCTATGGCGCGTGGTGACGGAAACCTAAATCATGATCTTTTACCCGACGAGAAGGGCCCGCAGGATGAATGCGGTGTCTTCGGTGTCTGGGCTCCCGGCGAAGAAGTAGCGAAGCTGACCTATTACGGTCTGTATGCGCTGCAACACCGCGGGCAGGAATCGGCTGGCTTGGCCACGAGTGACGGGGCACGAATCAATGTCTACAAAGACATGGGTTTGGTCTCTCAGGTGTTCGATGAGAACACCCTAAACTCGATGACCGGCCACCTGGCAGTAGGCCACTGCCGCTATTCAACAACGGGTGCAAGCCACTGGGCCAATGCGCAGCCGACCCTCGGCCCCACGGCCGCCGGCTCGGTAGCCTTGGCTCATAACGGTAACCTGACTAACTCCGCAGAACTCATGGAGATGGTCAAGACCCAGCAGGCAGAAACCGGTGAAAAGGTCCGCGGCGAAATCGCGCAGGGCAACACCACAGATACCGCTTTGGTCACGGCACTGCTTTCCGGCGGCGAGGGCCAAACCCTTGAAGAAACAGCCCTCCAACTTCTGCCCAAGCTCCAAGGCGCCTTCTGCTTTGTCTTCATGGACGAACACACCCTCTATGCGGCACGCGACACCCACGGTGTACGCCCGTTGGTGCTTGGCCGTCTGGAACGCGGTTGGGTTGTAGCCTCCGAGCAGGCTGGCCTTGCCACGGTTGGCGCAAGCTTCATTCGTGAAATTGAGCCCGGCGAATTTATTGCCATCGATGAAGAAGGTGTGCGTTCCCAGCGCTTCGGTGAGGCAACTCCGGCCGGCTGCGTCTTTGAATATGTTTACCTCGCACGCCCGGATGCCGCAATCAACGGCCGCTCGGTCTACGAATCCCGCGTGGAGATGGGCCGTCAGCTGGCCCGCGAAAACGCCGCCGAGGCAGACATTGTCATCCCGGTCCCCGAATCAGGTACCCCGGCAGCCATCGGCTACGCCGAACAGTCCGGTATCCCGTTCGCACACGGCTTCGTCAAGAACGCCTACGTGGGCCGCACCTTCATTCAGCCGTCGCAGACCCTGCGTCAGCTGGGCATCAAACTTAAGCTCAACGCACTGGAACCGGTGATCAAGGGCAAGCGCGTGGTCGTGGTCGATGACTCGATCGTGCGTGGCAACACCCAGCGCGCCGTGGTGCGTATGTTGCGTGAAGCCGGTGCCGCGGAGATCCATGTGAAGATCTCCTCCCCACCGGTAAAGTGGCCTTGCTTCTACGGCATTGACTTTGCCACTCGCGCCGAGCTGGTGGCCAACGGCGCTGCCGTTGAGGAAATCGGCAAGTCGATTGGCGCCGATTCTCTCGCTTACATTTCCGAAGACGGCATGATCGGCGCCACCCACCAGCCGCGTGAGCGTCTGTGCACGGCCTGCTTCACCGGCGAATACCCGATCCCCCTGCCGGGCACCGCACTTCGGGGCAAAAACTTGCTTGAACGTAGCAACCAGGCGGGATGTGAGCCGGGCCCGGATGCGGAATTCGAGTCCACGCTGACCGCCGAAGACAAAACACCGCGCAACTAAGTAAAGGACCATCAGAGATGACAAGCGCCACCCCTGAGAATTCTGGAATCACCTACGCTTCGGCCGGTGTTGACGTCGAGGCCGGAGACCGTGCCGTCGAACTCATGAAGGGTGCCATTAAGGCAACCCACAACTCAAATGTCATTGGTGGGGTTGGCGGATTCGCCGGCCTCTACGATGCCTCGAAGTTCCTGACCTACAAGAAGCCACTGCTGGCGACCTCCACCGACGGTGTGGGTACCAAGGTTGCTATTGCCCAGGCCATGGACATCCACCACACCATCGGCCAGGACCTGGTCGGCATGGTCGTCGATGACATCGTTGTTGTCGGCGCCGAGCCATTGTTCATGACCGACTACATTGCCTGCGGCAAGGTAGTTCCGGAGCGCATCGCTGACATCGTCCGCGGCATCGCCGAGGGTTGCACCATTGCCGGCACCGCACTTGTCGGTGGCGAAACCGCAGAGCACCCCGGTCTGCTGGGCGAGCACGAATACGATGTCGCAGGTGCCGCTACCGGCATCGTCGAGGCAGATGGCCTGCTGGGCCCGGAGCGGGTGAAGTCCGGTGACGTCGTCATTGGTATGGCAGCTTCGGGTATCCACTCAAATGGTTATTCACTGGTGCGCAGCATTGTTGCTCACTCGGGCTGGGCACTTGATCGCCACGTACCGGAGTTCGGTCGCACCCTGGGCGAAGAGTTGCTGGAGCCAACCCGCATTTACACCATGGACTGCCTGGATCTGATCCGTGCTTTCAACGTTGATGGAAACATCTTGGTACATGGCTTCAGCCACGTCACAGGTGGTGGCCTGGCGGCCAACCTGGCACGCGTGCTGCCACAGGGTCTGATGGCCACCGTTGAGCGTAATAGCTGGGAACTTCCCGCGGTCTTCAAGGTCATGTCCGAACTTGGCTCGGTTCCACAGCCGGACCTGGAGCGTACGCTGAACCTGGGTGTTGGCATGGTTGCGATCGTTGATGCGTCGATCGCCGATGCAGCAATCACCCGCTTGAACGCACGTGGCATGAACTCTTGGGTTATGGGCACCGTTGGTACCATCACCGATGACGCCAAGACCGCTGGTCCGGATTACGTCCAGGGCGCCAAGGGTGTTGATGGCGGCGGCGTGCTGATGCGCGGCGCATTCGCATAGCTAATACCCGCACAAACTAAGACGTGGTGGTCTGCATCCTTTTGGGTGCAGACCACCACGTCTTTAATGCCTTGAATATCGGGAGCCCAACCGAGCAAAGAGTGCGCTGCAGAATCCTTGGTGCTGGAGAAGAAGAGCTCTCTTACGCTAATTCACACGGAAAAACCGGCCGAGGCCAAGACGAGAACAAAGCCTATTCCGGCCATGGACCATGGCTTCCAGCGCCACGACGTATCAAGCGGAGTATCTCGGTAGGAGTCTTCGTCAATTGATGAGGAGAGCTTCAAGGCTCCCATTCCGAACGCCATCGGGAGGATAAGAATATATGTTGCAATGCTCATCATACTTTTCCGTATATCGGGTGAAGAAAACCCGAAGACACCGGCGATGAGGAAGAGGATAGCTCCGATGATGAGCGTAATTTTTGCTGCTCTGAGGCAAAAAATAATGAATCTAAGCTGAGACGCTGATTCGTCGTTGATCATGAGTTATCGCCCCTGTCATGGTGTTCTTTCGTCGCGGTTCGGCCCATGCTGCGCATCCGCCATTCAGCTTTTTAACGTCTAGAACCGCACCAACGCGACGGGGGGCTGACGAACTTCCTGCTTGTCAGCAAGGCCTACTAAGGTTCTTGTTACATGGGCCGCTGACGTTGTTGCGCCGCGGTATCCAGAACAACTGGTTCATCGAGTTCTTCGAGCGCCGGGGAAATATTGGTACGCCAGCGGAAATCCGCTTTGGCATCCCCACGTGTGGGTCCCCCGTTGATCAGCCCCACATGTTTACCGGCACTACGTGCGTCAAGCAGCAGCTTGTACCCGCTCATGACGGCAAGGGATGAACCAATGACCAGAAGTGCGTTGGAGGCGCCCTCCAGCTCCTTGAGACGTGTCTTGCGTTCCGCTGGCACGTTTTCACCGAAGTAGACGACACCTGGCTTGAGCGCGACCGAGCCACAATTTAGGCAGCCAACCATGCTGAATTCATCAACATGCGCTTGATCAAGAGACACATCACCATCGGGGTTAACCAGACTGGGATCTAAATCCACGCGCTCAAGATATCCGGGGTTGGCAGCAAGAAGGCGTGCATCGAGAGACAAACGCCCCTCGGTGGCTCCACAGTCCAAGCAGGAAATGGATTCCATGTCCCCGTGCAGAGCGATCACGTTTCGTGAGCCCGCGGCTAGATGCAGGCCATCAACATTTTGCGTAACAATTCCACTGATCTTGCCCTCGGCTTCCCATTGGGCCAGCCGATAGTGAATTGGATTGGGCGCCGCCTGGGTCATATGACGCCAGCCCACAAAGCTGCGCGCCCAATACCGGTGTCTGGCGGAGGGTTCATGCAGGAACTCTTGGTAGGTCATCGGTCGGTGGCGGTGCAGTGAACCTTGGGGTCCGCGGTAGTCGGGGATCCCCGAGTCAGTTGAAACTCCGGCCCCGGTGAGCACTAACACCGAGCCGTGTTCGAGCATGGTGCGGATACCGGCTCTGGCGAAGTCTGGATCTTGAAGCGGTGCGCTCTCCCCCACCACACGTTCGATGGAACGAATGGCAGAGCGGTGCGCCATCTCGATGCCGAGTTTTCCTTCGTGAAGCATAGTTACCGCCTTCTTTTAGCGACGCCAAAGACCGCGGTCACCAACGCATTTCCTGCGCGATGGCCACGGCCTTTGTCTTCACTTACTGGAAAAACCACAACCGCTGATGTTTTTGCGGTCACTTCAGGGAGTCGGCACATCAAGAGATGTGCCGTTGGTCGTCCTCATCTTCCTCGTCCGCGTACTTATCTTCGTAATCCGAATAATCGGATTCGTAAGGTACATCGGCAGGGCTTGGACTCGCGGCATTATTACCACGGTTCTTCCCAAGCTCGCGTTCCAAGGCTGACAAATCAGTGGCTGGGGAATAGTACTTAATATCCCGAGCCTGTCGTGTCGCTTTTGCCTTCTGACGGCCGCGCCCCATGGCGTGACCCCCTTTTTTCAGTAGATCTGGAGGTGGTCCACCCTTAATAGGCTGGAGGCCCCAGAATATGTGACTAATTCTTTCGTGATTCAAGGTTAACATGATTCCGCGGCGGGTGCCTGCACGGAACCACCGTTCTGCCGGTAGAGTATTATTTTGTCCACCAAGTCGACTGCCACCCGCAAGGGAGCTTGCTTGCCTGTTCCGCCATTTCCAGAGGGAAAAGCAGCCCTTCCGCCCCGTAGCGCCCAATCACAAAAACGCGCGTGGTGGCAGGCAACAACGCTTTGGGCGTTGATTGGTGCCATGGGCGTGTTGCTGATAGTCCTCTACGGGGCAGATAAATTCTTTGGAGCAAATCAGGCTCAGGACCCCACCCCAAATGTGAGCAGAAACCCAAACCCCGGTATCGACGGTGTCATTGCTTTAGACGTTCCACCGGAGCAATTAGAGACCGGTGACTGCTTACAAGGATTTGCCACGGCCTTAGCCCCGGTGACGGTCGTTACCTGTGCCACCTCTCATAACGCTCAAATGATTGGTTCCTTTGAAGTAACCGAAACACAGTTCCCGGGAGCGGACGCCTTGATGCGTCGCTCCGAGGATCTGTGCAAGGCAATTGTCTTGGACCCGAAAAGTGGCATTGATGCTTCCTGGTCGTACCATTTTTCTCGACCTTCAGAAAAAACGTGGAAGACCGGGGACCGAACCGTAGCCTGTTTCCTGGCCTTGAATGAAGGAACCGTTCAAAATTCCTTACTTCCCTCCGATGCCCTGGGCATCACCTCCTAGCGAAGTTTCCATGAACAAACGAAATGGTGCCGGGAATAAGGGTTTTCCCCTATTCCCGGCACCATTTCTAGATACAGGAGCTACTGGCGTCCGCCCGTGGAACTAAGCACCAGCCCATCGTTGAGCTCGTTGACACCTACAACTACCGTGTCACCGTCCTGAATGGAACCGGCAAGTAGTTCGCGGGCCAACCTGTCACCAATTTCTCGCTGGATGAGCCTGCGCAAGGGTCGAGCACCAAAGGCCGGATCGAATCCGGTGAAGGCCAACCAATCGCGGGCATCCTCATCGACCACCAGGTTCAGCCTGCGCGAAGCCAAACGGTCGGCGAGCGTGTCCACCTGCAACGAGACAATCGAACCCAGCTCATCGAGCGACAGTGGATCGAACATGATCACATCATCAAGCCGGTTCAGGAACTCGGGCTTGAAGGATGCATTGACGATGTTCATCACCGCAGCGGTCTTGGCTTCAGCTTCTAGACTCTGGTCCACAAGGAACTGGGATCCGAGGTTGGAGGTCATGATCAGGATGACGTTGCGGAAGTCAACGGTGCGTCCTTGGCCATCGGTCAGGCGTCCATCATCGAGCACCTGCAGCAGGATGTCGAAGACTTCGGGGTGAGCCTTTTCCACCTCATCGAGCAGCACCACCGAGTACGGGCGGCGGCGTACGGCCTCGGTGAGCTGTCCGCCCTCCTCGTAGCCGACGTAGCCCGGAGGTGCACCCACGAGTCGAGCCACCGAGTGTTTCTCGGCGTACTCGGACATGTCGATGCGTACCATGGCGCGTTCGTCATCAAAGAGGAAATCGGCGAGCGCCTTGGCCAGCTCGGTCTTACCAACACCCGTGGGACCAAGGAACAGGAATGAGCCGGTGGGCCTATCGGGGTCAGAGATTCCGGCGCGGGCACGGCGTACGGCGTCGGAGACAGTTGTTACCGCCTTTTGCTGACCAATGAGTCGGTGACCCAGGAAGGATTCCATGTCCAGCAGCTTCTGGCTTTCACCTTGAAGCATGCGACCAGCCGGGATACCCGTCCACGCGGAGATCACTTCGGCGATGTCATCGGCGGAGACATCCTCGGCGACCATGGGTTCACGGGCACCAACTTCTTCTTCGGCCTTTGCCGCTTCCGCAAGCTGGGCTTCAAGGGCGGGAATCTCCCCGTAAAGAAGTCTTGAAGCACGTTCAAGATCGCCCTCACGCTGCATTTTTTCTGCCTGCGAGCGCAGCTCATCCAGGCGAACCTTAAGTTCACCTACGCGGTTGAGCCCTTCCTTCTCGGCTTCCCAACGAGCATTGAGTCCGTCTAGCTCTTCCTTCTTATCTGCCATATCGGCGCGCAACGCTTCAAGGCGTTCTACCGAAGCAGGATCCGTTTCTCCGGCAAGTGCCAGCTCTTCCATGGTGAGTCGGTCGACGGATCGGCGCAGCTGGTCGATTTCCTCGGGGGCTGAGTCGATTTCCATGCGAAGTCGGCTTGCCGCCTCATCGACGAGGTCGATTGCCTTATCCGGAAGCTGCCGACCGGTGATGTAGCGGTTGGAAAGCGTTGCGGCGGCAACCAGTGCGGAGTCGGCGATGGTGACCTTGTGGTGGGCCTCGTAGCGCTCCTTGAGCCCACGCAGGATGGCGATGGTGTCATTGACGCTTGGCTCCCCCACGTAGACCTGTGCGAAGCGACGCTCGAGGGCCGGGTCCTTCTCAATGTTTTGCCTGTACTCATCGAGCGTCGTTGCACCAATGAGGCGCAGTTCACCGCGGGCAAGCATGGGCTTGAGCATGTTTCCGGCATCCATTGCCCCTTCTGAGGCGCCGGCACCGACTACCGTATGGATTTCATCGATGAACGTAACTATTTGACCGTCGGAAGCCTTGATCTCTTCTAGGACCGCCTTGAGGCGTTCCTCAAATTCGCCACGATATTTGGCTCCGGCGACCATAGCTCCCAAATCTAGGGAGATCAATGTTTTGCCGCGTAGTGATTCGGGGACGTCCCCGGCGACCATGCGCTGGGCGAGTCCTTCGACCACTGCCGTCTTACCAACACCAGGTTCACCAATGAGTACCGGGTTGTTCTTGGTACGGCGTGAAAGCACCTGGACGACACGACGGATTTCCGCGTCGCGTCCAATGACCGGGTCCAGTTTGCCGGAGCGTGCGATCGCGGTCATATCGGTGCCGAACTTTTCCAGGGCTTGGAAGGTGTTCTCTGGATCGGGGTTGTTGACCTTGCGGTCTCCACGAATCCCGGGCAGTGCGGCTTCGAGTGCCTGGCGGGTGGCACCCAAACCGCGCAATACGTTACCCGCGGCTCCGGTATCGTCGCCGAGGCCCAGCAACAGGTGTTCGGTGGAGACATAGCTATCTCCCAGCGCCTCGGCTGCCTGCTGTGCCGCATTGATGGTTTGTAAGATGCCACGGGAATACTGGGCTTGGGCCACCGAGCTTCCCGATGAGGAGGGAAGTGCCTTGATGGCGGCGCTTGTTTGAACCGAGACCTGCTCCGGATCAATTCCGGCTGCCTTGAGGAGGGCAACAGCAACGGATTCGCGCTGATCAATCAGGGCCTTGAGTAAGTGAACGGGCTCCACCTGCGGGTTTCCTGCGGTGGAGGCATTCATGCCGGAGGCGGAGAGTGCTTCCTGGCTCTTGGTTGTAAATTTAGTGTCCACACTATTCCTTTCACTGTAAGTGGAGTGTCAACTCAAACTTGAGTCTACCTAACTCAACTTTGGGATGGGTGAACCTATTCCCACGATGACAGAAATTTTCTCTAACTTTCTAGATCTCAGCCAAGGGCGGCCCGTTCTAGGGTGGCAATATCCAACTTCTTCATGGGCATGAAGGCTTCGACAACACGTCGTGCGGCTTCCGGGTCCTCTTGTTTCATCAATTCGGGAAGTCGTGAGGGCACTACCTGCCAGGAGACCCCAAAGCGATCCTTGAGCCAACCGCACTGGCTCTCTTCACCATCAGCGGTCAGCGCGTCCCAATAATGATCAATTTCGGCTTGATCTTCACAGAGGATTTGGAAGGAAACAGCCTCATTAAACCTAAAGATCGGACCACCATTTAGCCCCACAAAGTCGTTGCCATTCAGCGTAAATTCAACTGTCAGCGGTGCTTCTGAGGGATTTCCATTCGCATCCAGCATCACCTGGGTTGACAGTGAGGAGTTGGGAAATAGTTGGGTGTAGAACTGTGCGGCCTCGAGCGCCTGCTGATCAAACCACAGACAGGTGACTAGTTTTTTCATCTTTTTGCCAACCTCCAGCGAAAATGTGCGCTTTGCACACGGTCAGACTATGAACCTACGGAGCCACATACAAGGGGTTATCGGCGGCAGTTCGCCTGTGTCTTCGCGGCGAGCATTCAACGAATGAGCACTTCGAGCGCAGGAATGTTGCAACACAACAAAGTGCCGCTGCACAAACTCTCTCGTGGAGAATTATGGCAGCGGCACTTTATAGTTTCTTCTACCCGCTATTGATCGGGCATCAATGGATTGAACATCGGGTCTTAGCGATAACGTGGCAAGTACTGGTCCGAAGGCACAATGACCTTACCCAGCGGCATCAGGGAAATCGGGATCATCTTCAGGTTTGCGATGCCCAGTGGAATACCAATGATGCTCACAAACATCGGGATGGCGGTCAGTACATGACCAATCGCAATCCAGATACCGGCAACAAGAACCCAGATGACGTTTCCAATAGTTGACATCGCACCTACGGGGCCCCTATCGACAACTGTCCGGCCAAAGGGCCATAGGGCATAAAGCGCAATGCGGAAGGAAGCGATCCCGAATGGAATTGTCACAATCAAGAGGCAGCAGATGATGCCGGCCAGCACGTATCCTGCAGCCAACCAAATACCGCCGAAGACAAGCCAGATAACGTTGAGAATTGTCGAAAGAGAATTGCGCATATACCTAGCATCACGCATCAGAGGCCTCCCGCGCTATGGGGTATGACCCTGAATCATCCCCGACCTTCCTGATAACAGTTAATAACGATTTGCTCCGGAGGGGCCTCTCGATTCGTCGACTGGCATCCATTGCAGGCAAGCTTGTTGGATGCGGAACGCAATTGGTCAAAACTTTTTCAAAATTCTTACGAGTCTCGTGGCTCTTTCACTCATCACGGGATGCGCCCCAATTGCCGGTTCTCCCACTACCCCCTTGGATATTTCAAGTTCTGAGGGGGTGCTCCCCACACCGGAAAATGAACAATATAAAGATTCATTGCCGCTATCGCTGATTCCGGATTTGCACTCGGTTGATCAGTCGGATGAAGACCACCACATTTTCACCCGGCACTTCGAGGTCGCCTCCCTTTCGTCGGTTGGCGAGGCGCAACGTGCACTCATCGAATCAAAAAGGGTCGAATTTGACCGCAACAATATTCAAGACGTTTCGGCAGGTTCTGGAATTTCGGGCGAACTGAATATTCGCAGCTACCTCAGCGCAGTCTCCACACACATCATTGGCATCAAAACCATAACCTATGAGTTTGCCGGAGCATCCGGTGGAAACAGTTTTATCACCCAATGGTTTGATACCAGCAACAACACGATGCACAGCAGCCGTGATCTATTTGCTGGCGAAGAGCAATGGGACGACTTCCGTGAATACGTAGCCCTTGCCGCAACCAAAAATCCCGAGGTCATTGCCGAAGATCTCGTCAATATGAGTAACGAACTATTAGATTCGGTGAACTTTGATGCTCAGGGAAACGCAACAATTGATTTCGACGACTACAGCATCGCGCCTGGCTCGGCTGGATCATTAACCGTCACGGTCCCCTCGCAGAACGTCGTGCCGCTGCTCTCGCCCCTCGGTGTGTTGGCACGAAACGCCGCAATGAGTCCCGCACCGCGCTCGCTGATCTCCTCGGTTGCTCCACTGCTAGAGACTTTGCAAAGCACTGAATCACCGGCCAGTGTTTCTCCCCCACTGCCGGCTAAGACCGAACGTGTTGATTGCAGCAAGGCAAAATGTGTTGCGTTGACCTTTGATGATGGTCCGGGGCCCAAAACCGGAAAACTGCTTGACGATTTGAAGAAGGCAAATGCCCCGGCAACATTCTTTGTTGTTGGTCCCAATGCAAAGAACCGACCAGAAATTCTCAAGCGCATGATCGCCGAGGGACATGAAGTAGGCAACCACACTTGGAATCACCGTTCACTGCCTTCATTGAATTCTGCAAAGATCCGCAGTGAGATTGACCGCACCAACGAGGCTATCGCGGCGGCAATTGGCGAACCGGCTTCCCTGCTGCGCCCACCCTATGGAGCACACGATTCCATTACCGACAGGCTCGCTCAGGCACCGGTAATCCTGTGGGATGTAGACACCCTCGATTGGAAATATCGGAACGCCGATAAGGTTGTTGCCGAGACTATTTCCCAGACGAGACCCGGCTCAATAGTGCTGATGCATGATATTCATGCAAGCACTGTGGCAGCGGTCCCCCGCATTCTGAGCCAGCTGAAGGCCAAGGGCTACACCTTCGTCACCGTCAGTGAACTCTTGGGCAAAGAAAACCTCAAATCCGGTGAAACCTACTCACGTGCTCCCTCGACGGGGAAGGGCTCTGCCAAGAACGGCGGGAAAAAGTAGCCGCTAAGTTCGATAACCTTGAACCATGAGCATTCCCGCAGAACGTAAGACGCCCTCCACCGGGCGCGCCGCCGAAGACCCCAGCTTCTACCAGGTAGAACCGGTCTCCTTTGTTCGCCGTGGCAGTCGTCTGCAGGGGCGCCGTGCAGACGCCTGGGAGCGTGTGTCAGATCAATTCATCATCGATCCACCACGAGATCGCACAGATACCTCGGTTGCCGAAGGCAACGTGCTGGATCTGGAAACCGTCTATGGCCGCAAGGCGCCGCTCATTGTTGAAATTGGTTCGGGGCTCGGCGAAGCCGTTGCACACGCCGCCGAGGAAAATCCAGAAAAGAATTTCCTCGCAGTTGAGGTGTACCGTCCAGGCCTTGCAGCATTGATGGTCCGCGTTGAAAACCGTGAACTGAACAATGTCCGCGCCGTGCAGGCGAATGCACCCGAGGCATTGGATAAGCTACTTCCTGAAGCCTCCGCCGAGGAAATCTGGATCTTCTTCTCCGATCCGTGGCACAAGATCCGTCACCACAAGCGCCGCCTGATCAAGGAAAATTTCCTACCCAAGCTAGAGCGAGTCTTGGTTCCCGGTGGCATCATCCGCTTGGCCACCGACTGGTCAAACTATGCCGAACAAATGCGTGAAATCTTTGACGCCTCGGATAGCTTTGAAAACCTGCACCCGGGCAACCTCGCTAAGGAAGAGAGCAACCTGACCAAGGTCCGCCGCTTAGGTTTGGAAAAAGATGAGCAGGATCCGGACTTTATCGATGAGCTTGGTGGTTGGGCGCCACGTTTTGTGGGACGCACGCTCACCAGCTTTGAGTCCAAGGCATTGAAGGCCGGGCGTCTGATCTTCGATCTGACCTACCGCAAGGTCTCCTAACGTACCGCAGCGTCTGATCATCGTGTCCTCCTAGCATTCATGCCCGGAGGACACGAACGTTTAAACGGCTTTTCATGGCCCAAGCGGGATTTGCCCGGTGGTAATCAGCGCAATATTGCGTAACGACGTGGTGCCGGGGTCACGGTACCCGTGCAAAGAGTGCGGATCACCGGCAATGAATTGTGAAGTGTTATGTCCGCTTACGCCCGCCAATCCTAGATCTTCACGCGCTGTGACGGCAAAGCATTGGGCAGCAAGATGTTTTCGTCCCGAGAGTAGCCGCCCCCAACGTGCCAGACTGTCCTGGGATGCAATCGCTGTATATAGATGTTCTGCTGGCACCCCGACTCTGCCGATGTCCTTGGTTAGGTAGCTGGGGAAACCAGCGGACCCGATTGTCACCAAGGCATCTACCCGATGCGCAAAATCCGCCCGAGCATCAAGGGCCTGAGCTGCCATAGAGGCAGCATAGGAGTGCGCCTCAAGAGCCAGATGTGGTTGATCGCCTCGCAGGGCCGCAAAGATTTCTAGATCACGAGAGAGAACTTTGACCCCGCGCCGTGCCGAAGCGTTGAGTAACGCGGTACCTAGGTTTGGGCTCCGGTATCCCAACCATGCGACCACGGCCGGGGCATCAATTCCCACCTTGCGTTGTTCAAGATAGAGTTCACCGGCTTCCCGGGCACTGCCCCATAAGGCATTCCGGGCACGGATGCCGGTTCCGGAAAGCTGCCAGGTCACATGCGTTGCGGTATCAAGGTCGCCAACTGCAATTGCGGCAAGTGGCTCGCACCCCGAAAAATCTAGATACAGCAGTCTGCGCGGTGGGATGGCCGGCTCCATGGAACCGGGTCGTAGTGCGTGTGCGGCACCGTCTAAGGCTTGACGGTGGGCTGTACGTAGCCGTCCACGAATAGTGCAGAGAGCATCAAATTGGAATAAGGCGTGTTCGTGTAGCCGGGCATAGCTGGAGGGAAGCGGTAACAACTTTTTATCCTCCCATTCTTGCCCGAATAGCTGGCAACGCGGCTATCGAGCTATTTGTTGCGCGGGTTCCAGATCACTAGGGCCTGACTGCGTCCCCGTGGACGCTGTCCACGGGTTAGGGAGACAACATCTCCACTAGTGCCCGCGGCAAACACACGCCCCAGTCCTGCGCTCTGGTGGGCACTACGTAAGGCAAAGACTTCCTTACTAAGTTCACTAATGCGCGATTGCAGTGCGGCAACCTGATTTTCTAACGCCAAGACTCGACGGATCCCCTCAAGGGATACCCCGTCCTTGGACAATCGTTGGATCTCACGCAATAATTCGACATCGCGTTCGGAATAGCGACGCTGTTTACCACCCTGCCGTGAAGGCGAGACAAGTCCCATGCGATCGTATTGGCGCAGGGTTTGTGGGTGCATATCGGCAAGTTCTGCGGCAACGGAAATAACAAACACTGGCCTGAGCCGCTCATTATTCATGATGTTTCTATCCTTCCGTGCCCTAAAAATCTCGAAATCAAACCCGGTTGCTTTGATTCAATCATGCCGCGGTGGGTACCAATGACTCGAAAGTTTGGCAACCCACCGCGTTAAAGATTAGAGCGTGGCGCGCGCCATCAGGCTATCGCGTGGAGATTCTTCCTTAGTGGCCTCGGCGAATGCTTCAACCGCTGCTTTGGCTTCCTTGGAAAGGTTCTGCGGAACCACCACGTCCAAGGTCACCAGCATGTCTCCGGTTGCCTTTGATGTTTTGACGCCACGGCCCTTCAAACGCAAGGTACGTCCGGAGGCCGAACCGGCAGGAACCTTCATTTTCACGCTTTCACCACTGAGCGTGGGAACCTCGATTTGGCCACCGAGTGCTGCCTCGGCAAAAGTCACCGGAGCATGAATGCGAATGTTGTTATCTTCGCGGATGAACACCGCATGCGGTTTCACGCTGACCTTGACGATCAGATCCCCAGCACCCGCGGCACCAGGAGATCCCTTGCCACGCACGCGTACCGACTGACCATCTTTAATTCCTGCCGGGATGCGTACGTCAATGACTTCACCATTGCCTTCGCGCAAACCAATGGTGGTTCCGTTGATGGAACCAGAAAAGGAAATGCTTGTACTCGCGGTGCGGTCCGCTCCCTTACGTGGGGTCTGCTGACCAAAGCCACCAAAGCCTCCGCCACTGCCACCGCCACCGAAGAGATCGGAGAAGTCAGGTGCTCCCTGAGCACCGCGATGTCCGCCGCCGCCGCCGAAGAGGTTGGAGAAGACGTCTTCAAAGCCTCCGTTGGTCTGTCCACCACTACCGTGTCCGCCGGCACTGAAACGCGCCCCGGATCCCATGGCACGAATTGCGTCATATTGCTGACGGTCTTCGGCGTTAGAAAGCACCGAGTTGGCCTCGGTAATGTCCTTAAACTTGCGTTCGGCAGTTTCATCACCGGAGTTGGTATCCGGATGATATTTGCGTGCCATCTTGCGGTATGCCTTCTTAATATCGGCATCGCTAGCGTCCTTGGAGACGCCCAAGATGGCGTAAAAATCCTTTTCGACCCAGTCCTGACTTGCCATCAGGCGCCTCCTTTTTCTTGTTTATTCTTCAATACTAAAAGTCTTTAGGGGTTATGCCCCAACCGCCCAACGGCGGGCCTCCGGTGATTCCTTATTCAAGGAACCAATCGGTGACCCGCCGTTAGAACGTGGAGCTAGGTAGTGCTAGTGCACCTACCCTAGGTGGTCATTACTCCCCGAGGGAAACAATCACCTGGGCTGCACGCAGGATGCGATCGCCCTTCTTGAAACCGGTGCGTAGCACCTGAGCCACGTGATCGGCGGGAATTTCCGCGTGTGGCTGCTGAATCAGCGCCTCGTGGATGTTCGGGTCAAACTCCACACCAGCTTCGGCGATGCGTTCCAGGCCAAGGCCTTCGAGCACCGCGTCGAGCTTGTTGGCGATCGAGGCGAAGGGACCTTCGACAAGATCACCGTGTGCACGGGCGGCATCGATATCATCGAGTACCGGCATCAGGTTGGAGAACACCGACTGGATAGCGACATCTCGTGCAACATCGCGGTCACGCTCAACGCGCTTGCGGTAGTTGACGTATTCGGCCTGCAGACGCAACAGGTCATTGCGTAGCTCGGCTTCCAGATCGCTTGCCGCAGGTGCCTCGGTATCGGCGCCAGCCTCATTGAGGATGGCTTCGGCCTGGCTCAACGCGTCACCCGAGTCATGTGCTTCGTCAACGGGGGTTACCTCTTCGTTTGAGGTGCCTTCGTCGTGATTCTGCTCAGACATGGTTGATGCGCCCCTTACTTCTTTTCGTCTTCGTCGATGACCTCGGCGTCGACGATGTCTTCTTCGGCGTTAGGTGCCTGCTCGCCATCGGCTGCCGCGCCCTCGGTCTGGGTGTTGGCGTAGATTGCCTCGCCCAGCTTGGACTGCGATGCCTGCAACTTCTCGTACGCGGCCTTGACCTCGTCATCGTTGTCCTGCGACTCGAGAGCCTTCTTGAGGGCGTCAACGTCGGCCTGAACCTCGGTTTTGACCTCTTCGGGAAGCTTATCCTCGTTGTCCTTGATGAGCTTGTCAACCGAGTAAGCTGCCTGCTCTGCCGCGTTACGGATTTCGGCTGCCTCGCGGCGGGCCTTGTCCTCGGCTGCGTGCTCCTCGGCTTCGCGGACCATGCGCTCGATGTCGTCCTTGGACAGTGAGGAACCACCGGTGATGGTCATCGACTGCTCAACGCCGGTGCCCTTGTCCTTGGCCGAAACGTGCACGATGCCGTTGGCGTCGATGTCGAAGGTGACCTCAACCTGTGGGATGCCACGCGGAGCCGGAGCAATACCGGTCAGCTCAAAGGTGCCCAGCGGCTTGTTATCGCGGGTGAACTCGCGCTCGCCCTGGAAGACCTGGATGGAAACCGAAGGCTGGTTGTCCTCGGCGGTGGTGAAGGTCTCCGAACGCTTGGTCGGGATCGCGGTGTTGCGCTCGATCAGCTTGGTCATCACACCACCCTTGGTTTCGATGCCCAGGGACAGCGGGGTGACGTCGATGAGCAGAACGTCCTTGCGCTCGCCCTTCAGTACGCCTGCCTGAAGTGCTGCACCAACTGCAACAACCTCATCCGGGTTAACACCCTTGTTGGCTTCCTTGCCGGCCATTTCCTTGACCAGTTCGGCAACTGCTGGCATACGGGTCGAGCCGCCCACGAGGATCACGTGTGCGATCTCCGAGACCTTCACGCCGGCTTCGGCGATGACGTCCATGAATGGCTTGCGGGTGCGCTCGAGCAGATCGGCGGTCAGTTCCTGGAACTTGGCACGTGAGAGGTGCTCGTCGAGGTGAACTGGGCCTTCCGGGGTAACCGAGAGGTACTGCAGCGAGATGTTGGTGCTGGTAGCCGAGGAAAGTTCCTTCTTGGCCTGCTCCGCCGCTTCCTTCAGACGCTGCAGGGCGATTTTGTCCTTGGACAAATCCGCACCCTTCTGCTTTGCCTGAGCCAGTAGCCAGTCAACTACGCGCTGATCCCAGTCGTCGCCGCCGAGGCGGTTGTCTCCTGCGGTGGAGCGTACCTGAATGGTGGAGAAGTCGTCTTCGTCCTTGCCAACTTCGAGCAGGGAGACGTCAAAGGTGCCGCCACCTAGGTCGAAGACTAGGATGAGCTCATCTTCCTTGCCCTTTTCCAGGCCGTAGGCAAGAGCAGCTGCGGTCGGCTCGTTGACAATACGTAGGACGTTCAGGCCCGCGATTTCGCCGGCTTCCTTGGTGGCCTGACGCTCTGCATCGTTGAAGTATGCAGGAACGGTGATGACCGCGTCGGTGACCTTTTCGCCCAGATAGGACTCGGCGTCGGTCTTGAGCTTCATCAAGGTACGAGCGGAGATTTCCTGCGCGGTGTAGTTCTTGTCATCGATGGCGATCGACCAGTCGGTGCCCATGTGGCGCTTAACCGAGGCGATGGTGCGATCGATGTTGTTAACTGCCTGGCGCTTGGCGATATCGCCAACCAGGACTTCGCCACCCTTGGAGAAGGCAACGACCGACGGGGTGGTGCGGTTGCCTTCGGCGTTGGCGATAACCGTTGGTTCGCCACCTTCGAGGACGGATACAACAGAGTTGGTAGTTCCGAGGTCAATACCTACGGCACGTGACATGAGGGTACTCCTTTTATCATGCTGGGAATATGAACCAACGCTTTTCTCCGGATGGGCCGGTTGAGCGTTCTGTACTCAAGTTTACTCGGCGGCAAAATCCTGTCAATTCAAAGTTGAGTGCAATTGACTCAACTTTGCTGCTTTTGGCAAAAAACAACCAACTTTGAACCTTAGGAACCGCATGATTCCGGCATTCTTGGAAGTTGCTGTGAGCGCTGTTCGCTGTGAGAGATTGAAGTGCAGGGCCTCGCAGAGTGTGTTCCAAGCCACCGGGTTTCGTGGTTTTTAGTCTCTAGCGCTCCCACTTCAAAAAACTATCCTTAGCTTTCATGCATGCTTTGAACACTCAAAAAATATGCCCTCGGTAGATCACCGATTAAGTGCCACTGCGCCCTGCCCGCCCCTATCGGATCATTGGTATCGGTTGGTACGCTCCTGAGCATGTCCAACCCACCAGCATTCACCCTTCGAGCCGTCACCGAAGCCGACACCGAAATCTTGTTTCACATCGCGGCCGATTTGAATACCTGGGAAGAGCGCAGCCCCGCTTCTCCGGCGCCACTGGCCAAGGATACTTTCATGACCAGCTTCACCCGGGCGAATACGGATACCACGAGCAAAAATGTACGCTTCGTGATCGATGTGGCAGGTATTGCGGTGGGCAGCATTTCACTTTTCGAGTTCGACGATCTTGCTCGTCACGCCGAAATCGGCATTGTTCTGGCTCCCGAGGCTCGAGGCAGAGGAATCGGAACGGCCGCCATCTCACAGATGATTGAATTTGCCTTCGTGCATTGTAACTTACTCCGCGTTCATCTCCAATGCATTGCCTCGAATCTCAGGGCAATCCGCGCCTATAAAAAGGCGGGCTTCGTAGTAGAGGGACATCAACGAGAGCATGCTTGGGTACGCGGAAAGTATGAGTTTGATGGGAGTACTGCGCTGTGAACAGGGTTCATGGCCTGACACAGAATGAGTCCCTACATAGGACACCTGCTGGTTGGGTAATGACCAGCAAGCTAGGTGACCAGGTGGATACCTGCAATGAGAACCGATTAGTCGGCTCGCGCTCAATCCCCCCCACTAGGAAACTTCAAGGCCGCCACTGCTAGCCTTTCTTAATGCGGATATTTCTAACCGGCCTCGGTGTCATAATCATCATTGCCTACGGTGTTTTCGGAGCAATGCTGATGAGCAACTGGGCAGTGGCCGCAGCAAGCCAAGTTCCCATTGCAACGGCGATCGCCGATATACAGGCAGCAAATCAGCCCTACAGCACCACACCCGGAATAATCTTTGCAATATTAGGCACCCTTCTTGCGCTTGGCTGGGGCGCCCTCATGCTATTTCGCAAATCCCCCTTGCCTGCTTGGGCAGGCGTATCGCTGTGGGCCGCCATCATCATGTTGGGTACACCCGCATATTTCTTTGCCTCTTTCAGCAACATGATGTCGGTGGGCGATACCTACTACGACTGGAATTCCGAGGCGGCGTTTGCCTTGGAAGCACCGCTATACATAGCAAGCGGAATCGCAGTCTTGCTCCTACTCGGAACCTTCATCACGGTGATGACCAAAGCCAAAGCAGCGGCACGAAAACCACTGGTCGCGTAATTCGATGACAACGAGGTAGCCGTTTTGGCACAGTGCTGGATCTATCAGTACACTAAAGCTCGCTGAGAATTGCCGCGCCTAGAAACTAAACGCTTTCTAGAATTCGCTTGAGCACAGCATCGTGCTGCTGGCGGTTGAAAGTAAAGATCAGGCCGGGACTATAACGAAGGACATCACCACTTGACCCTGCTCTGTGGATCCTAAAATCACTCCAGATGACGTTTTGTTCATGGCGCTGAACGCAGGTGGTGATAGCCCCGCTCAGAATATCAAGGCTGGCACCAACGAACAGTGGCACCCGGTGAGAAACTTCGTTCCCTAGTTCTTCACCCAGCAGGATCCGGATGATATTTCTGCCTTGCTCAACGAAGTCTCCGTCCTGTTCCTGAACCACGGAATTTCTCAGACTAGATTGCATAGTGCAGATCTGGCTCGTTGTTTTCTCCCCCGCTTCGTCCAGGATCTTCCACAGTGGGCGGCCATCGATGGTCCACTGCAATCCTTCTTTCGGATCCAGCGGAGATTTTCGTTGTTTCCGTCGAGAAACCAGATGCTCCAATCCGAGGCTTACTTGATCCAGTTCGGCAGTGCTACGCCAGAAAGCCGCCCCGGCACGACTCAGTTGATCAGCCGTTCGGTTGAGGGCAGCTTCGTACTCGGCTCGGTCAAAAGTAAATGGTCCAACACCCTTGACGGAGTCTTCTTCCTCGAACCACTGTGATTCCTCAACAGTGTCTGCTTCGCCGTCGTAGCGGAAATCGCTCCACACCACGTGTTCGACTCCGACGTGGATATTTACGCTGACTCCGCCGCAGCCTTCGTCGTAGCACTGCGGACAAAAATAGAGCCAGACCCTTTCCGGAAAGAACTTTCCCGGTAACTCGCCCTTCAGAGCGCTTAGCTGTTCTTGTATTGCACCGTCAAAGATTCCACGACGCAACAACGTGATGTTCTGGTGTATTAGATCCTCATCAGCAAAAACCATCTCCCTGACGAACTTGCCGTCAACCATAAAATCGAAACCACCGCTCGCGTCCGGGCGCAGATCAAACTTGTTCACGTTATCCTCCCGACCTCTGTACCAGCCGTAGGGCATCGTCTGGCCTGCTCCCCCACTCTGTTTCGAATACTGCCACCGCCGAAACAACCGGCATGACGCAGTTCCGTGATCTGCAGTTGGGTTCGGGTCTTAGCGAAGTTCGACCCCGCTAGTCCATCTCCAACAGCTATCGAATGACGTGTTGACCTCAACGTTAGTCCTCACCTACCTGCTTGCCAAGACTCTCGATGTCCACGGCTCTAAGGCAAAATGGCCTGCAAGAGAGAACGTTCCCCCACTTGTGCGCAGGAATACTTAGACACAGGAAGAAATCAGAACGCTCATGTGAAGATCCCCAACAAATGATGAAGTAAGTAAGGTCAGGTATCGAAGGTTGTGAGGTAAAAAGTTTGCGGCTCTGCGACAATGATCTGGACGATCGAACGTAAACGGTGGGGCATGAGTTTATTGGATAAGTACAAGTCGGTTGGAATTGGTGCAGTCGGCCTAGTGTTATGTGCCGGTCTCTTAGCAGGGTGTTCCGTGTTCCGAGATTACTCGGGCGATACCTGCGACGGTCGCAAACCAGTAGATTCCATGGAACAAGCCGGCAAGGGACTGGTGACCGCCGCCTATGACGCGGATCGAGATGGAGTATGCCGCGTTACAAGTCCTTTCCCTGGAGGAACTCTGGACGATTCGATGGTTACAAATACGCGCAAGATGCTGGCCGAACGCGGTATAACCCCAGAAAATGTAACCGTAATGGTTGGTGAACAGTTTGGAAGCCACCTGACCGTCCATTTGACGGACGGCAGCCAGGACGAAGCTCACTGGCTCAAAGTGGACGGCAATTGGGTCCGTGATGACGGATTCACCATTGGCCTGCCGCCCGAGCTATACCCGGAAATGCCCGAACACCCGGCATCACAGTCGTCTTCAACAGACATTGCACCATAAGTAGGCACCCAACCTACGAACATGGCGAGCGCGGAGTATCTTCTGGATTCAAAACCGCTGCCTGGGTCTGTCATCGGGTTGCGCATAAGGTGTCGTCAAAGGCAGGTAATTGGGCGCTCCTGTTTGTCCTCGGAGCCGTTGTTCTGACGCGCTTAATCACATGAGTCCAAAGCTGATCGTCATTCTGAGCCTCATCGTTGCTTTTACTTTGAACGTCGCGTTGGATCGCTGAGGGGTCCGATAGAAGGTCGTAGCGTTCCTTCTGGCCGTTCTGCAATCAGACAGTGGTCCACTGCCAATAATTCGTCACGTTAACTCTTTACGGAAGTCGGTTCATTGCGAACCCTGTTTTCGGTCCATGCGAACATTCAGAGGCTTGGAGATACACCGGCACTAGGAAACTCCGCTTTCGAACGCTCTTGCACCTAATTGACAGTCCTGAGAAGCTCCAGAAATGACACTCCGGAAGCAATACCTCCGCGCCTACGATGAACAGCTACGAACTGATGCCGAAACACCGGCAGCACTGCGTATGACACGACTCGGTCAGCTACGTCTATCCACATTTGCCGGTGGTCTCGGATTTGTTAGCTACCGGGATTTGAGCAACACCGTATCTCAGGGCATGTCTAGTTTGGTGACCGGAGCCATCGAGTATTTTGGTACCGATCCAGAGATCTCCAAGATCTTATGGAAGGTTCGCCAGCACGATATGACGCCAGGGCTCATCGAGGCTTTGCTACAGCAGGGGTTCTCCCCCGGTGCGCAAGAATCCATCATGGTTGGTCAGTTAGAAGGACTATGCACCAATGTCCCGGAACCCGAGGACGTGACGCTACGGAAAGTCACGTCTGAGGAAGATGTAAGAGCCGCATGCGCCATGGCTGATGAGGCATTTGGTGAGCCTACCGATTTGCGCACCGCCGATGCCATGCTGGAGCGTTTGGCGCGGAAGGACGGGATGGAGCTTTGGGTGGCGGAAACCGATGGGAAGATTGTTGGCTGTGGGCGCCTTGAACCCGTGCCAGACAGTGACTTCGCGGGCTTCTGGGGTGGTGCCATGCTCAGTCCCTACCGTGGACGCGGAATCTACCGGGCACTGACAGCTGCCCGAGCCCAATCGGCCATTGCCCAAGGCAAGACCCTCGCGCATAGTGAATCATCCGAATTTTCTCGGCCGATATTGGAACGCTCCGGTCTGCTCAAAATTTCTACAACCACTTCATACTGGCGTCCATAGGATCGTGCATGGATTAGTCGTCGAGTCTTGATTCGAAACTAGTGCTGCTCGGAGTTGTAGTCATAGGCAAGCGGCAGTAGCTCACCGGCAAGAATACTCACCGGTCCTGCTGGTGACATCACGACAACACGGATCCGTGGGTAGTAGTCAGCAAGGATCTGCCCATCACGGCCGCAAGGATTTTTGAAGCCACGCTTGGATAGACATCCGTCGTAGCGCCCCCCGTGGTGCCGGATCATGATATCCCAGAAGATTGCCCTACCCCCCTACGTTTGTGCGTCAGGTAGAGGGCTCTTTGCTACGACTGAGGCTCAAGCACTCCTGAAACTACCGTTTACAGCGCGCACGCCAAGCGGAGATACTGAAGTGGAATCGAATATTGCTCAAAGCTGGTGCTGGACCTGCGACGAATATGCACCGCCGCGCCGCGCACTTCGACGGGAGAACAAGAAGATGCGACAACTGAGGTATTCCATCAATATCACGCTCGATGGCTGTTGCCATCACGAGGCGGGCCTTCCTCCGGACGAGGAATCGATGAGCTATTGGACCGCAGAACTCGCGCGGGCAGATGCACTGCTATTCGGTCGTACAACCTATTCGATGATGGAATCGGCATGGCGGAAGCCGCCCACCGGTAGATGGCCCGATTGGATGTCTGAGTGGGAGATCCCATTTGCCGAGACCATAGATCGGGCGAAGAAGTACGTCGTGTCCAGCACGTTGAACGATGCCGATTGGAACGCCGAGCTGGTGCAAGGAAAGTTAGGGCCAGCGGTTGAACGGCTCAAACAACTACCCGGTAAAGGGCTCTTCGTAGGTGGTGTGACGCTCCCCCTGGCCTTGGCAGATCTGGGGTTAATTGACGAGTATGTATTCCTCGTACAACCAGTCCTCGCCGGACACGGGCCCTCGTTGCTGCACGGTTTGCGCGAGCGCATTCGCCTCGAGCTCGTGGATCGCCGTGATTTCCGCTCGGGAGTATCAGCCCTACGGTTCCGACCCATCTGAGGGTCGGCTCGACCAGATTTACTCTGTTAGTCCTAGCATTCTGGGCCCCTCAAGCGAACGGTAGATAGGTAGCGGGCGAGATATCCCCCCAGTAACTTCGGATGAGACCTGGTTACTGAGCTTCGCTTGGCCTTGGGAATACATCTAGATCGTGGGTATTCGCCAACGTCATGTGCACGGGGCCGAGCTATCCTCAGCCCCCAAAGCCATTGGGATAACCGTCCGAAACTGATCTGTCTGACTCTATCTGGATGCCTCGAGCAAAATCTTCCAACCGGCCCTTTCTGTCCGCGTCAGCGCTCCCTTGGAGCTATCTAGCAAACCTCACTTATGGAACCGGTAAGTACACCATTACTCACCTTGTACACAGAAGTACACAAGGTACACAGAGGTACACTGAGTACATAGCTATTCACAGGAGAAGTCGTGACCAGTCAGCAAGTAACTCAGAATCCTTTCCGTCCTACAGCAGGAGCCGAGCCACCACAGCTCATCGGCCGAAGCGGACTATTGGACGAGTTCTCCTATGGTCTGCAGATCCGCTCCGGGGCCCCTGGCTTGCTCACCATTTTTACCGGAGCCCGAGGCATCGGCAAGACCGTCATGCTCGGAGAAGCCGAAGATATCGCGCGCGCTCGAGGATGGATGGTGGTCTCAGAGACTGCAACGACAGGTTTCATGGGCCGAATCGGTGAAGCCATGCGCTCAGCAACCGAAGAGCTCGGTGACGGGCCGAAAGGCCGGAGAATTACCGGCATCGGAGCCGCCGGCTTCTCGATCACTTCACAGCTGCCTCCGGAACAGCAATTGGGCTGGCGG
This sequence comes from Arthrobacter sp. MYb227, assembly GCF_002975435.1. Taxonomy (GTDB): domain Bacteria; phylum Actinomycetota; class Actinomycetes; order Actinomycetales; family Micrococcaceae; genus Paeniglutamicibacter. The sequence continues at coordinate 731,693 of NZ_PCPT01000001.1, forward strand.
CAAATAGGCGAACAGCTCTTGCAGTTACTGGATGAGAAGCGCACCGGGCTGGTTATCACCCTCGATGAGATTCACGGTGCCAACCGCGATGAGCTTGCACAGCTTGCCGCCTTCGTTCAGCACTTTATCCGTCAAGGGCTGCCGATTGCCCTGTTGTTTGCCGGTTTGCCTGCCGCAGTATCCGATCTACTCAATGAAGGTGTAGCAACGTTCCTCCGCAGAGCCGATCGAATCGACTTGCATGCCACGGCAATCCGCGAAGTTGAGGATTCGTACCAAGAAACTTTCGCAAGCCTCGAACACCCAATTTCTCCGAAACTTATTCGGAAAGCAGCCAAGTCCACCGGAGGATACCCATTCCTCATCCAACTGGTGGGATACCACTTATGGCAAGTAGCAGAATCAAAAGAAACTCCACTGACAGAGGCTGGCGTTGATCTAGCTTTAGCTGCCGCGCATCGAAAAAACACTCGCGTAGTGCTAGCTGCGGCATTGGCCACGGCATCGCCCAAAGATGTCGAATTCTTGCAGGCAATGTCTGAAGATACTGGGCCGTCAAACACTGCTGAGATCGGTAGGCGACTTGGAGACGCAAAAAATACCATTGGCAACTATCGCGCTAGGCTCATCGACGCTGGGCTTATCCAGCCTGCCGGTCGTGGACTGATTGACTTCGCTATCCCAGGCCTGCGTGAGTATATCGCCGGGATTTGATGCTAAATCTCGCTGGCAACCAATCGTTATCTAGGGTCCGATCGCATTGAAATGGTATCAAGAATGTCTTTTGACCAGTCTCGGCTGGTAAACGGGGTGCTCGTTTTCCTCACGTTGACTGACCGATCCAAATATAAACGCTTTGGCTCTCATCGTAGAAGCACCTCTGGTCTTCCATCCGAAACAGGATCGTCTTGCGCGACACCGATGCGCGATAAACCATGTTCGGCGGCAATCCGGTCTTAGTGCACATCCGAGTAAAGGAACCGCGGGATGCTTATCACGAACGTAGAACCCGAAGTACTCGAAATCGCTTCAACTTCTCCATGGTGAAGTAGCGCAGTCGCTTTCACCATGGCAAGGCCCAGCCCCGACCCCACGGTTTTCCTTGCGTCTGGCGCACGATAGAAACGTTCAAACACGCGTTTGAGATCCTCTTGGGCTATTCCGGGCCCGGAATCTGAAACCGTCAATTTCAAGACATCACCAACCAGTCGAAGTCCTACATCCACCCGACCGTTACCCGGAGTGTATTTCCCCGCATTTTCAAGCAGATTCCCCATGGCACGGCTCAGCAGTGCTCGGTCACCGTCAATATCGAACAACTCAGCCTCCGGCAAGATCTCGAGCGACCAACTGATGTCGGGGAAGCGTTGCCGGGCAAGTTCTAAGCAATGCCGTACTAGTTCGGCCAGCAGGATTCCTTCGGTGAAGAAGAGTGAGTCCTCTCCCCGGGCCAAATCAATGATGTCTTCCACGGTCGATTGCATGGAGAGCACCTCGTTATCGATGGCCACGAAGATCTCATCATTAAATAGTGGTTGTTGCCGCAACAGTGAAACATTAGAGCGTAGCGATGTCAGCGGAGTCCGCAACTCATGGGATGCATCGGCGATGAGCTGTTTTTGTTGCTCCTGTGATTGCTTGAGTTCCCCCAGCATTGAGGCAAACGCTAGTGCCAGCTGTCCCACTTCATCAGTTCTTGTGACATCGATGATCGCCGTAGGGTCTTTGGTTCGCGCCACTTCCTCGGCGTTCCGAGTCAGCCGTTGGATGGGTTTCATGCCCCGGCGGGCCAGCAGGTAGCCGGCCCCTGCACCCGCGAGGGTGGCACCCAAACAGAGAAATGTCAGGAACCAGGCCAGCCGCTCCACGCTCGTTTGGACGCGGTCATCCCGCATCCCAACCGCCAGCGCGCGTTCGCCCGGGAGCTCCCTGACATAGACCCTGAGCTTCGTTCCCTCCGAGGACTGGGTGTTCAAGAAGCGCGGCGAGGTTCCGCGGGCGGCGTCGCGGATCTGGTCGTTGAGCACCATCGTGGAATTCGGTCCTGCCGCACTTTCCTGGGTGCCATCTGGACTGATGATCACGGCGCAGGCTGGTGAGGTCAACCATTTGCAGGCCTCGGTTTCGTCGAGTTTCCCGGTGGCATAGTAGTTCTCCAGTACCCTGGCCGATTCGCGTTGAAGGGCGACATCCTGGTTTGTCCGGATCTCATGGGAGGCCAGCCAATAGACCCCACCGGCAAGCACCACCGACACCAAGGCGACGGCCGCGGCAACCGCCAACGCGATCCGGGTCCGAAGCGTCACTTTTCACTCAGCATGTAACCGACACCGCGGATGGTCTTGATGATGCGCGGTGAGCCGTCCGCCTCAAGCTTTTGGCGCAGGCTACTGATATAGACCTCGATGGTGTTGGAAGCTGGCCCCAGATCGTATCCCCAGACGGCGTCGCCGATCTGGGCTCGTGAGAGGGCTGTATCGTGGTTTTCCGCGAGCACCGAGATGATGGCGAACTCCGTCCGGCTCAGGCTCATCACCCGCAAACCGCGTTCAAGGGTGTAGGTGGATTCGTCCAGACGTAGCCCTGCAGGCGGACCTATGACCGGCGGCAAACGACGGCCCAGGGCACGCAACCGCGCGGTGAGGACCTGCGCGTCAAAGGGCTTTGTCAGGTAATCATCGGCGCCCGCGTCGAGGCCCGCAACGCAGTCTTCAATCTCCGAGCGTGCGGTCAACAACAATATCGGCGTTCTGGAACCTGTTACGCGGAATACCCGGCAGAACGCCAGACCATCCATCACCGGCATAGTGACATCCACGACGAGCAAATCAATGTCGGTATCCTTCAACTGATTGAGTGCATCAAGCCCGTCGGTGGCCGTATGAACGCCATACCCCTCTGCTTCCAACAACGCCTTAGTTGAACTTCGCACGCTTGCGTCGTCGTCAACAATCATCACTACTGTCGGTTTCTGCATAACCCCCAGCTTAGCGAGGCCGATTTAAGAAACTCTTAATATTTGGTCGCCAAGCTATGAGCATGAATCAATTCACCGACCCACCAGAATCCGGCCAGCCGATCCATGTCGTCATGGCGGCAGGCGGAACCGGTGGCCACATCTACCCAGCCTTGGCTATCGCGGATCAGCTGCGTGCACTTGACCCGAACCTCAGGATCACGTTCTCGGGGACCACTCGCGGCATGGAATCTGAGCTCATCCCCCGGAACGGGTATGACTTTGCCCCGGTCAAGGTCATTCCCTTTAGCCGCCAGGAAGGCTGGAAGCGATTCCTGGTTCCCTTCATCCTGCTCTCCTCCGCGGTCAAAAGTGCCGTGAAATTTCGACGGGAACGGGTGGATCTGGTGATCGGTATGGGCGGCTACCCCAGCATGCCGGCGGTGCTTGGGGCCCGGTTCGCGGGCATTCCCCGGTTGCTGCACGAGTCAAACGCGATACCTGGCAAGGCCAATAAATTTGCGCTCTCGTTTACCAAGAACCTCGGAGTGGTATTCGCCGAGGTCGAAGAACGCAATCGAGGTGCCCAGCACGATGTTCGAGTCGTCGGACTGCCGATCCGAGACCTCGCACCGGCCGCCACCCTAAGTGGCCGCGACCCACTCCGGGATCGTCTGGGGTTGCGATCCAGTGACCGATTAATTGTTGTCAGCGGAGGAAGCGCCGGTGCCGTCAATCTCACGAATGCGGCACTGGAAGCGGCCTCAAATTGCATCACGGCCGACGACACCGTCTTCTTGATTAAAACCGGTGGCAAGGACTTCGATAGGGCAACGGAAAAACTTGCGGCTCTTCCCGCCGGAGCCAAGGTGCATCTGATAGCGCACATTGAAGACATGACCGACGCCTATGAATCCGCCGACCTATTCGTCAGCCGGGCGGGGGCCGCCTCCATCGCCGAGCTCTCGCAAAACGCCGTGCCATCGATCTTGGTCCCGTACCCGTGGGCGGCCGATGACCACCAAAGACACAACGCCGAAGCCATGGTGGCCAAAGGTGCTGCCGTGATGGTCGCGGACGCCGAGATTGACGGGAAAAACCTGGCCCTCCTGATTGACGACCTACTCTCGGTACCCGAAGCACTTCGGTCACTGTCGGCCCGGGCTTCAACCGACGAACACCGCCATGCAGCACAAAATATGGCCACCTGGGCACTGAGCCTCATCAAGAACCATTCCAACCGAAAGTAGAACTCCATGAACAACAGCAACTACTCCAAGGCCTTTGAGAACCGTACGGTCCTGGTGACCGGTGCCGAAGGATTTATCGGCTCACACCTGGTAGATCTCCTCGTGGAAGCAGGAGCACATGTGCGCGCTTTCACCCACTACAAGCCCTACGCGGAAAAGGGCTTCCTCGCCGCATACCAGGAGCACCCGCAGGTCACATTGCTCACCGGTGACATCCGCGACAGCGGCTGTGTGCTCGATGCGGTGGAGGGCACTTCCCATGTCTTCCACTTGGCCGCGCTGATCGGCATCCCCTACAGCTACACGGCACCCGAAGCATATGTGCAGACAAACGTCACGGGAACGCACAATGTCCTGATGGCGTGCCGACGCTTCAACAGCAGGATGATCCACACCTCCACCTCAGAGGTCTATGGAACGGCTAGGTACGCGCCAATCGATGAAGTCCACCCGCTTCAACCACAATCCCCGTATTCGGCTTCGAAGATCGCCGCCGACATGCTGGTTCAGTCCTACTGGAACAGCTTCGAAGCCGAGGTCGCCATCTGCCGCCCGTTCAACACCTTCGGACCACGACAATCGGCGCGGGCCATCATTCCCTCGGTGCTACAGCAGCTGCACGGCGGCGCAAAGGAAATCCGTCTCGGTTCGCTCACCCCCACCAGGGACTTCACCTTTGCCACCGATACCGCCCGGGGTTTCATGGCAATCGGAGCATCGCGAGAAACCAACGGGCAGGTCTTGAACCTGGGAACCGGAAACGAGATCGCCATCGGTGCACTGGTGGAAAAGCTTATCGAGGTTTCCGGAAGCAACGCCCGGATCTTGGTGGAGGAAGCCCGGATCCGCCCGGAGAAAAGCGAAGTGCACCGCCTGATTTCGGATAATACCGAGGTTCGTCGGCTCACCGGATGGGAACCACAAGTGACCCTCTCCGAAGGGCTGCAGTTGACTTCGGATTGGATCAAGGACAATCTCTCGGCGGCAAACACCAGTTCCTACGCCACCTAGAGATCTTCCACCGACGTGCTGGCTCTTGCTACCGGAGCTCTAACGATGGTGGGCGCGGGGAAACACCCGTGCGAGGTCGGGCTCGATCAAGGATTTGATTCTGAGCCGTTGGCCTTGTTGGGGTGTTTCCCCACGGGAACAGAATGATTGAGCAGGAGCGCGGTTTATAGGTGAAAGCGCCTACACAGCTAATCGCCTACTCGAAGTCGACTGCACCGTGCTTGCCCGTCCGCACGGGGGAAGGCTCTGCGGGACAGAATTCTCTTGGCGGGCCAAATCGATGAGGTAGGAACACCTCACTAGATGCAATCGGGGCAACTTCATTATTGGTAGCCTTGTGCAAGGCTGAATGTACCAGCCATCATCCCTTAACTTCCTTGAACGTAGGAGAAGAATGATCAGTGTTTTGGTGGGATCTTCGGTTGCGGCCGAGAATCTCGAAGAGGTCATCACCGTCTACGAAGTATTGGTCGCCGCGACCCTAAAAGAGCCCGGGTGCGTGAGCTACGAGCTCCTTCAGCTTCGTGATGATCGTTGTGAACTCATGCTTGCGGAACGGTGGCTCTCGCAGGAGCATTTAGACGCGCACACACGGACCGATCATTTCATTGAGGCCATGCACAAGCTCGAAACTCTGGAGATAGCAGCGCCAGCCCTGATCTTCAACAGCGCGGTCTAGTTCACGAAGCTACCGGCGTTTGTTTCTATCGCGGAGTAATGGTGGACGACGTGTGGGCGGTCCCGTAGGTGGATTCTTCAATGGGACGGCCAAAGCAAGGCTGTCGCTTCTGACTGGACCTTGGTCAGTAGTTGTGTTTCACCACAGCCATTTGGTTTCTGGATCTGATTGTCTGAGAGGACCCCACTTAGGCGAATAAGAGAAATCGAGGTAACTAGGTGTTTGTTCGGTACCAAGCGCACGTCCCCAACCGCCAGGGGCTCCATACCGGTGTATTTGGGCTTGCCAACGGGCTCGCTCACGGAGGAAAACTGAACGACGAAGAACGGACCGCTTGGAGGGCTGGAAACGACTGGTTCAATTTGGCCTACCCTGATCCGTCCGATTCAAATCCCAGTGTCTATGATCCGCAGGTAAACCCGCAAGCGGCGGCATGGTTCAAGGACACCGCCACGCATTTGCTTGAACGCATCGAACCGTACTTGGAAATGCTGAGGCGGCATGATGTGCAGTTTGTAAGACTGATCAGCGAGGATCCCGGGCGAGTCATCTATGAAGATGCGGTGCAGGTCGTCGTCGTTCCGCACATGACCGTGAACTGATTGTCATTTCTACAAGGCAACTCCACGGTTCCCATTCCGCGGGAGGAAGATCATGAGGACTTGGCCAGATACTCACTCAGTGCCCGCCGAATGACTTCGCTTGGCTTCATGTGAGCCTGCTGGGCAAAGGTTACCAGCTGGGCATCCATGTCTGCTGGCAACCGTACGGAGCGAGAAGGCGAAGATCCCTTTTCGCTCAAAGACGGTTTACCTACAGCACGTCGCACGGCTGTAGACGATCCCATGGCGGCTTCCAAGAGAGCCATCCCGGCTTCTGGCCCTGATGCCTTAGTGAGGCGTGCGTTGGGGGAAACCTCAGCATTTTCTGCCCAGGTCGCAAGTGCTTCGTAGTCAGTTGGCTGGTTTGGCGCAGTCATGTCTGCGTGGCTGCCCGCGGCCTTCTTGGTGCTCATCATTTGCCTCCTTTTCGGCAATGTGCAGAATTTTATCTCTAGCCTTCAAGACATGGAAGATAACGAAACCGTCCGGTGGGGTAATGACCGCCATGACTTCCAGGACCATGGAAGCAGCGCGGGTTTTCCCAATAAAGAGGTCAGGACGGCCCGATGAACCCGCTCGAGGTTCATCGAATTCTTCGACGCGATATTGGTAGTTCAAGATTGCAGGCAACGCATCTTCTCGTGCGATTCCATGCTTTGCCGCACTGGGTGTCCAAATCAGCGCCATACTTAATGTTGTCGCACAATACTCTGCAATATTGCAAGACAATATTCGCGGTTAGTCGTCAGATGAGCAATCTTTCACAGACGGCCACGTGCCGGGGTTCAGAATGAACGGTGCGGCAAGTATCGCTAAGAGTTTCGACTCTGACCAGAGGAATCTTGCTTCGAACATGACAAGTCCCGATGCCCCCGCGGGACAAATAGTTTCTGCTGAGAAGAAGGGTATGTGCATAGGGTCACGACAAGTGCACAACCATCAAAGCTTTTTGATTCGATTGATACGCCCGCTAGCGAAACCCTCTACGGACAGTCCGGGTGGGGATGCGTCATAGTACAAAATCGTTCCCTCGTGAATCATCTTCCCGGGCTCCTCAGGAACCCAGTAATCCGCTTAAGCCACGGTTCGCATCGTGTAAGAGCTGACGATCACCCTTATAAGAGGATGGACATCGCCCCTACCCCCCCTCCGCCTGCGCGGTGAAGTTTCGGGACAGGCGGAGGGGGGGTAGGGGCGGGTGAACTTTACTTGCCGCTCTTGATGGAGATGTCACCGTTGCGAGTCTCCACCGCAATGGCATGCTGGCTCGCGCTGGATTCGGCGACGGCTACGGTCACCTTGCCACTCTTTGTCCTCGTGTCCACCCGGTAATCCGATTCAGGAAGGGCTAGTTTGACGTTTCCGTCCTTACTTTTCACTCCGAGGTTCTCCGGTACGGCACCGAAGCTTAACTGAATGTCACCATTCTCCGAGGTAGCATTCACGGAAGGTGCCAAGACACCGTCTCCGGAGATATTTCCATTGTCACTGATCAATTCAAGCTTCTGGCCGCTGAAGTTATTCAACTGGATATCTCCCTTGCCCGTAGTTGCCATAAGATCTGTGCTGATTTCGGAAGCCTTGATCGAGCCGTTGGTGTTTTCGGCACTGATCACGGTGTTTCGGGGCACCTTGACTAAGTAGCGGGCCTTGCAGCCGATAGAGACCCCTGCGCAGTCAGCCGTAAGCGTCAGCTTGTTTCCTGCGATGTCCCAGTCCGAGGCGGGGGCGTTGCCATTGACAGAGCCACTGATTTGTCGTTCCACTTGGATCTCGTCAATATCCGCCGGAACAAGCTCTAGCTCCGCGGCATTGGACTGAACCGTGAGAATCGTGCCAGTGAATTCGAAGGTCTTTGAATCCTTGGGCGCATTGGCGAGATCATCACCGCTGCTGCACGCGGTGGCGGTCAGTGCGATGGTGCAGGCCGCGAGGATTGCGGTCAGGGCTCGGTATCGATTAGTCATGTGTGTGGTCCTTTGGATCTATGAGTTCGTGAAACGAATCTTGGGGGTGGTTTTTTGAGATGAGTTATGGTTTGCGACACCGTGCTCGCCATTGAACATCGCGCAATGGAGGGGTTCAAGTGCGAAGAGCTCGTACGGCGATAGTTCGCGTGGCTAGTGCGGATTGGATTGCCAGGGCTAGGCAGGTCGTGACGAGCGTTGCCAGGGCAAGAGTGCCAAGTATGATCCATGGGATCCCTGCAAATAGGCTCAAGGCATCGATGCGGGCACCTGCGGCGATGGTGAAGCCGGTGATGGTGAGCGTGAGCGCGCCGAAGGCTATGGCAGTGCCGGCGTAGATGACGCCTTCAAGGATTGCTGATTGCGCAATGACGCCGGGGCCGGCGCCGGCGACGCTGATCAATGCCGAGTCACGTCCTCGCTCCTTTCCCACCAAAGCGATAACTGCCAGACCACCGACCCAGGCCACGACGAAGACCCAGCCCAGAACGACCAAGACATCCCCCATCCCTGCGGTGCTGTTTGGCATCACGTTTCCCATCACGATGAAAAGCCCCACGAGGGAAAGGGAGAGCGCGAAAGGCAGGACGGTGGTGACACTTCGTGCGGCACGGGCTCGGCACGACTGCACGGCCAGATGCCATGCCACGTTTCGCGAGGGTACCAAAGCGGTCCACAGCTTCATCAGGGGCGTGAGTACCCAAGGACCCATGAGAAGCAGGAGGCAAATAAGGAACAAATTCCCGGCGAAGGCGAATGCAGTTCGTTGAGCCAAGCCACCAACGAGCTCCAGTCCGAGCCCGGGAATCCACATGCCAACGACACCGGCAAGGAGACACAGTGCGAAGATGCTGCGTGCGATCCCGGGCTTGGCGGCTGAATCGGTTGCGTCACGGAAAGCGCGCATTTCGGGTGTTCGTGCAGCCCTTGCGCTCACGCCCCAGCCACCGAGCACACAAGGGATGATCCCGGCGAGCAGACTAATACAAACATGCCATGCGTGGAATGCCACGGAGGCGTTGTTCAGATCGAGCCCGGTTACGGCCCATTGTTTAAGCGTGATGCCAGCGACCAGATACGCCGGCGCAATGGCCAGCGTGCCGGCGACAAGCCCCAACACTATGAGCTCGATGCGAAGAATTGCTTTGACCCGATGGCGCGGAATCCCCAAGATCACCCACAGCGCGTGCTCCCTGCGTTGAGTTGTCAAGGTCAGCCCGACGGTTGAAGAAATGATCCCCATGGCGGCAATCACCGTGAAGAAAACTATATTTCCCCCCAGCGCAATTGAAGCCGAGACTACTCGTGAATCGCCGGCGCTTTGAGCGGCAGAAATAGACGTGAACATGGCAATGAGGGAGCCAGCGACGCATGCAGCACCAACAACTGCGCACAGTAGCGCCCACAACCACATGGACGCCTGCATGCGAATATCGGCAAGGACCAAACGGATCATGAGCCGGATCCAACTGTTTCGTCCTCGGCTTGAGCTGCGAGTACAGCTTCGCCCACTGCCTGGGCATCTCCACCCGGGAGTATCCGGTGTACCCGGCCCGAGCCCAAAACCACCACATGGTCGGCGCGGGCTGCGGCGTGGGGATCATGGGTGACCATCAGCACCGATGTCCCTTGGGCAGGCAATGCCTGCAGCCAGTCAAGCACGACATGGCCGGACTTGAGATCCAGTGCACCGGTTGGCTCGTCAGCGAAAACAATCCGCGGCTGATTTGCCACCACCCGTGCGATGGCTACGCGTTGACGTTCACCTCCCGATAAACGGTCGGGTCGGCGACGGGCAAGCTTGCTGATGCCAAGTCGGCTCATGGCCTCAGCGACGGTGGCGCGTGGGATTCGGTGGCCCGCCAATCGTGCCGGAAGTGCGATGTTGTCTTCGACGCTCAGCGAGCTGACGAGATTGTATTCCTGAAAGACGAAGCCAATGTTTTCGCTGCGAAACGCGGCGAGCTCACGGGGGTTCAGTTCCAGGATGTTGGTGCCGAGAACCTTGACGGACCCGGAGGTTGCTTGTTCAAGTCCCGCAGCACACAGAAGCAGCGTGGATTTGCCCGAGCCGGAAGGTCCCACGATCGCGGTGAGGCGCCCCTCGGGAATGTCCAAGCTGATGTCGTGAAGGACTTGAGTGGTCTCCCGGCGACGTCCGGGTGAGGGAAACCCCATATTGACCCCGCGCAAACTTATACACGGGGTCAGTGACTTAAAGTTTTGTGGCATGTTCTTATCTAACGCTGTTTTTAGGGTCAGGGCACGGGTATTAGCTCCCGAGGGCGGTAGAGCTAGCTCTACATTCAGTAAGGGAGCTTGTCGATAGGATGAGTGAATGCCGCACTTTCATTCGGGCCGTCGTGTGCTCACGGAGATCATTGCGGGTGCGGCTTTTCCGGTGCTACTCGCCGGCGTGCTCGTCCTGCCAATTTCAGCAATCGCCGTAGCCGAGGCCGACCGACATCGTGCCCAATTTTGCGGTGCCCAGGCCATGCCGCTGCGCCCGGTTGGGCAAAGCTGGAGATCGTGGATCCGGGATCGCCTAGGAGTTTGGGCGCTGTGGCGCACTGACCTGCCCATCTTTCTTACCGCGCTTGTATTGTGCGCCATTTCCTTGATCGTCTCGTTCTTCGGATTCATCAGCACCTCGGTGCTCATTTTCAATCCGGTGCTCTGGGCCTTTGGGATCGAAGCAATGGTTGGACCATTCAAGCCGGGCAGTACGCAACAGGCCTGGCTCGCGGTACCGGTAGGTCTACTTCTCGGGGTCGTAACCGTGGTCATCCTGACCGCAATTTCGTGGCTACGCGATGCCTGCCTCAAGGCGTTCCTTAGTTCCTCGGAGCAAGATTTGATCGCCAAACTCGAGAAATTAGGCAGCAGTCGGGCCTCATTGACTCAAGCATTCGAAGCCGAACGCCAACGAATCGAACGCGATCTTCACGATGGGGCGCAACAAGAACTTATGGCGGTCGTAATGCGACTGGGAATGTTGGAGGCCGCGGCCTTGGCCCGGGAAGAAAGCTCCCTGGCCATTCAGGCCACGAATGCAAGAGAGCAAGCCGAGCATGCGTTAGAACGCCTGCGACAAACGGTGCGTGACATCCATCCCCGAGAACTCAGCGATTTCGGCTTGAAAGTCGCAGTTGAAGAACTCGCCGCACGCTCCCCGCTGCGCATCGAATTCACTGCAACGGGCGAGGATTCCTTATTGTCTTCACCCACGGCCGCGGCAATCTACTTTTCCGTCTCGGAAGCACTGACAAATGTTGCCAAGCATGCGGAAGTAAACCAAGCCCGGATTGAATTGCGTTGTGGGGCCGTTGGGGTCTGGGCCCAGGTGCGCGATGAAGGCTCCGGTGGAGTCGATATTGCTGCGGGATCGGGTCTGGCGGGACTCAGGGAACGGATGCACAGCATCGGTGGGGAACTCGAAATCAACAGCCCACCAGGCGCTGGTACGGTAGTGACAGTCTCGGCACCGTGCGAACCCACCTGGTAACTTTACAGACTTTGTTCCTGCTATCTTGGATGTCCTCATGAAAATTGTGTTGGCTGATGACAGCCTGTTGATGCGGGCCGGCATTCGAGAAATTTTGATTTCCAACGGTCACGAGGTGATTCGTGAGTGTGAAAGCGCAACGGAGCTCATCCTTGCCGTCGATTCACTCGCGCGCGATGCGGAACTGCCGGATCTGGTGCTGACCGACGTGCGGATGCCACCGGGCAACACCGACGATGGACTTCGCGCGGCAATCGACCTGCGCTCCCGGCATCGGGGGCTGCCCATCCTGGTACTCTCCGCATACGTCACGGGACCCTATGTGCGCGAACTATTGAAAGGTCCGGGCGCGGACGGGGCAGTGGGCTACCTGTTGAAAGAAAAGGTGGGTCGCATTGCGGACTTCCTTCGTGTGCTGGACACGGTCGCGGGAGGCGGGGTGGTTATTGATCCGGAGGTCATCAAATACATCACCCATTCAGCCACCGAAGACGGCCCCTTGGCACGGCTGACTCCGCGTGAATTGGAAGTCTTGGCTCTGATGGCTCAGGGACGATCCAACGCGGAAATTGCCGAGGAACTCTTTCTCTCTGCTGCTGCGGTAAGTAAGCATGTGGCGAACGTATTTCTCAAACTGGGGATGCCACCTGGCCAAGACAACCGCCGGGTCAAGGCGATCCTGACCTGGTTCGAATACAACTAGGTCGGCTCCTCCAAGTAATCCCGGTTGTTTTTTAAGCGTCTCAGTGGCCTGCACAAGGCGCTCCTGGAAGCTTGGCTAACCCACGAAGTACTCTGCAAGTTATGTCACTGACAGAAGTTTTCAGCACAACTCCCCCGTTCTCAGAAGAGGAAGGCTCTGTGGGACTCAGCATCGGCGGGATTCCCGATTCCTCTGAGCGAACTCTCCATGACACGACATTGTCGAACTGACGGTACATAACTTGGAGAGGCAGGTGATGACTTCTTCGGTTGCTTCAGAGAAGACTCATCAATCCGGGCTGTTGGCGGACGCTTCACCGGGATACTCCTGCGGGTGGGACAAAATGTAGGCCCAACGTTCACCGATCTCCGTGTCGGAGGGCCGGAGGAGTCGATGTATCGCATGGAGCGTCGGCACCAATAATAGAATGAAGACAAAGAACCCCACGAAACTCGCGGCAGCAGAGTCAGGGTGAAGATCGGCAAATATCTCCAATACCAGGATCAAGGTGATCCAACAGGCAATACCCACGTACTGGAACATGCGAAGGATTTCCCTGATCGTCAAAGGCCATGCGTTCTGCCCGAGTGAGAAAGGCTGAACGTAGTACCTATTCGTTCTTCGCCGTTTCTGTTTCATGACGAGTCTCCTTCAAGAGGAACCGTTTCTCTCAATTTTCTCGTCTGGTGTAAACACCGTCAAGGAACGCTGCGCTGACCGAGTGGCAGCGGCCGTTCCTTGCCAACCTGCACCCAGCACTAGGAGAATTGAGCCAGATTTCCCTTCGCTTTTCGAGCCGCCGAATACGAGGTGATGATGAGCATGTCAACGTTCCACGGCAACGGCCTGTTGCACGGAGCGATAGTGGTTGGAGTTCGACCGCATCAACACCCGCGTGTGCTCTCGATGGGCGTGCGGCTTGCTGCTGAGCTGAAGCAGTATCTAGTGTGCGTCTATGTGATCTCGTGTCCTGCCTTGGGGGAACAGATGGTTGACGATGACACGGATTTCTTCAGTCTGCCCCAGACAGAACGCGATGAGTTCGGCGGAAAACAAGTCGACGACTTGCAACAGCGTCTTGAGGATGTACTTCTTCAAGCACCTGTTCCGTGGGTCCTGAAGATAGCCTATGGAGATCCTGCACGGGCACTTGCCAAAGTGGCCGAGCGTCTTGAAGCGACCCTATTGGTTATCGGGGCCCATCAGAAAAGGACTCCGTGGAACTTGGGTCAGTTCAGGCATAACTCAATGGTCCTGCGAGCACTACTCCATCCGCAGGTTCCAGTGGTATTGGTCCCGACATCTAGCGCGAAGACACCTCCATCTTCAGCTGTTCCATAGCTGTTCCAACCCACTGACGGTTTCCAACCTGTGGGCTCATGCTTGTATCTCCGGGATAAATCAGCATCTTGCCGCAGAAAAACTGGTCCTGATCATGGCTCCGGCCTTGCGCGGCGGAAACCCGGAACACGAGCATCGGAAGATCGTGTTCAGATCGAGTTTCCCCCAGACAAAAGCGCCCAGGAAGCCGTCGACCGAACTTACGCGGGCTGAGAAACGGCGTCGGCTGCCTTTGACCGCACCTCGATGTCGGTTGCCCTGAAAGGGGACACAGCTCCGCAAGCGGAACCCTCACTGGGACCAATGCATCGAGAAGTCTAGAATTAGCGGGTGCTTTTTGCCTGTTTTCTGTATACGAGATAGGTAGCAGCTGAACAAACCGCAGCAGCAAGCGAAAGTACACCCCATAGTGGATTGACTGGAAAAGCAAAACCCGCAGCAACTAGGAGTAGGACAGTTGCACCAATCGATAGTGATTTCATTGCAGTAGCCTATCCAATTGCGAGCAAAAGTAAGCTCGACTGTGGCAATGTGACTTTCTGCGGGGTTTGTTTGAGAGTGTCCCGCAAGCCGGTCCTCTTGCGGGCAAAACTCCAGTCGACCTGCTCCTTTGAAAACTAGATATTTTTTCTGTCCCGTATACCCCGCCCGCAAAAATGCCCGGTGAAGGTACGCTAACTGGGACACTATTTAGTCCCTAAAAATGACAACTGCTGATGCCTCGTTGAAAGAGTTTAGCCAAGTGCTTCGGGCACCAATAAGCTGCGCTATTTTTCCATAGTGCAGCATTTTGTTCTAGCGGCCCAGCATTACATCGATACCAAAGTAGGCAAGGGCACCGAAAGCTGAACCCCACAGAATGATGGAAATGATCTGCCAGAAGATCACTTGGTTCTTCGAAGCGCCGAAAGAAACCAACGCGGCAGAGGTGATCTGACTCGGCAAGATCGCCTGACCCAAGAGGCTCACTCCAGCAACCCCGTACTTGTCAAAAGCGGCGCGAAGCTTCACGTACTTTGGCTTTGATTCTTTTTCTTCCTTGCCCTTGGTGACCGAACGGCGCAACAAGTGAGCGCCGTTGACCAGCAAAAGCATTGAAGCGACATTGCCGATGACTGCAGCAAGGATGGCAAGCACCGGATTCATACCAAGCACCACACCAATGACGGATCCAAAGTAGGACTCAATGAAGGGAATGGCTGCCGCAAGAATGACTGCAACCCACTGCAGTGCTGGCGGGAATGTTGCGGCGAAGTCCTGTACTGATTCGATCATTGTGTGATTCCAATTCGGTCGGTCGGCAAATTCTTTGCCGTCGGCTCTTTACACACCTAAGCCTATGAATAAGCACCGCTCCCCTGCCGGCCCTTGCGGATGAGATCGAAGGCAGACAACAAGGCCCACTTCATACAAACGGATGAGTCGATTCGCCCCTACTCATTGGCGTTAAACACCTAGTGGGTCGCCTGCACAAGTTTCCTTGTACACGCGACCCACTAGGTCTCATGCTTTTGGGCTAGTTACTTTCAAGCCCAGACGCTGAAGTCTTAGTAGCTGCGGCCGTTCGAGGCCGGTGCCGAGGCACGGCGCGGACCGCGTGAGCGGCCGCCACCACGGCTTGCACCGTTCGCCGCTTCAACCTTTGAAGCACCTAGGGCTTCGCCAACTGTATTTCCACCGCGTGGGCGTGAGCTTGCGCCCGACCCCTGACGCTGGCCCGCATTGTTGCGAGCGGTTGCGTTACCGCGTCCGGCACCACGACGAGCCACATCGCGATCGTCCTGGCGCATATCAGCACGGCGATCCGAGCGGTTGCCCCCACGGCTGTCTTCGCGGCGTTCGCCACCACGAGGCGCCGAACCGTTGCCACGTGAATCATTGCGGCGTTCCCCGGTGCGAGCACCCGGTGCTGCATAGCCGCGACCTTCGCCACGGTTTTCGCTGCGGCCTTCGCTGCGACGTTCGGACACGCTATTACGGGTTGAAGTTGCCGCGTAGCCCCGCCCTTCAGCACGGCGCTCGCCACGATTTTCATCGCGGTTACGCGGGGCTTCTGAGGAATTGCTGCGAGCCGGAGCATTGCTCTTGGAGGTTCCACGACCGCCACGACGACGGCCACGGCCCCCCGCGGCATCCGAATCGTTCAAGGTGTCCTTGCGGACCGTGGCAGTGCTGCGCAGCTGCGGTGCAACATAAGCAACCGGCTCTGCGCGCTCGCCAACAACGTCGGAGACGATCTGGGCGTTTGGGGTTACCTTGACGATCGGCACCTTCAGGCCGGCTGCCTTCAACAGTGACTTAACATCGCTCTGCTGATCCGGGGTGGCGATGGTGACAACGGTTCCGTCCGAACCGGCACGAGCAGTACGGCCCGAGCGGTGCAGGTAAGCCTTGTGCTCGGCCGGTGGATCGATGTGAACAACAAGTTCAACACCGTCAACGTGTACGCCACGGGCCGCAACGTCGGTTGCCACAAGTACGCGGGCATCGCCTGCGGAGAATGCGGCAAGGTTACGGTCGCGAGCGTTCTGGCTCAGGTTGCCGTGCAAATCAACGGTGGGGATGCCGCACTTGGACAGCCAGACGGCCATCTTCTTGGCGTGGTGCTTGGTGCGCATGAACATGATGCGACGACCGGAGCCGGAGGCCAGGGTGCGGACCAGTTCCTTCTTGTCGTCGTTTGAAACCATGAACACGTGGTGTTCCATGGTGTTCACCGAGGCCGAAGGAGCGTCAACCGAATGCACGGTTGGGTTATCCAGGTAACGCTGGACCAGCTTGTCCACGCCGTTATCCAAAGTCGCGGAGAAGAGCATGTGCTGGATACCGCGCGGAGCCTGGTCAAGGATGCGCTTGACGACCGGAAGGAAGCCAAGGTCTGCCATGTGATCGGCTTCGTCAAGGACGGAGATTTCTACGCGGGAAAGATCTGCAACGCGTTGCTTGAGCAAATCTTCGAGGCGACCCGGGCAGGCAATGAGGATGTCAACGCCGGCGTTGAGTTCCTTTTCCTGGCGTAGCTGGGAGACGCCACCAAAGACCACTGCGGTGCGCAAATCTGCTGCCTGGGCCATTGGCTCAACAACCTTGGCGATCTGGGTTGCCAGTTCGCGGGTTGGTGCCATGATCAGGGCACGGGGGAAACGTGCCTTGCGTGGCTTGGGGTTAGCGGCCAGTCGGGCGACAACGGGAAGCGAGAAGGCAAGGGTCTTGCCCGAGCCGGTCTGTCCGCGACCTAGGACGTCGCCACCCTTGAGGGTGGTTGGAAGTGTTGCTTCCTGGATGGGGAATGCTGTTTCGATTCCCTGGTCGGCAAGGACCTGGGCGAAGATTGCGGGCACACCAAGGGAAGTGAATGAAGGACTCACGTGGTTCTTTCTCTCAAAGCTTCGCACGACGGTTTCGGCGCGCGTGGTCGCCGAAGAAAGAGAGAGCCAAGATGGCGCAAAGCGCACATGGTGCACACCGTGATCATTCAAAGAGAAAGATGTATCGAACGGCGGACCGGGAAATCTAATCTGTCGACGCATGGACCGCTGAACCCCTAGGAAACTAATCTTTAGGAATTACCGATCCACAAGTTTCAATCTTATCAGTACACCAAGGTTGACCGGACGAGAGATCCGTTACCTTTTAGCTCCCAACTCACTTGGCCACCACACCCTCGGGCCGATGTCATAAACGAGAGCCGGAACTAAGAACGATCTGACCACCAAGGTATCGAGCAGGACACCGAAGGCAACGATGAATCCGAGCTGAACTAGGAACATGATCGGGATGATGCCTAGGGCGGCGAATGTTGCGGCAAGCACCACACCGGCCGAGGTGATCACACCGCCGGTCACCGAAAGCCCACGCAGCACGCCGGCTCGTGTTCCATGCAGCATTGACTCCTCGCGGACTCTGGTCATTAAGAAGATATTGTAGTCAACACCCAAAGCAACGAGGAACACGAAGCCAAAGAGTGGTACCGAGGGATCTGCACCAGAAAATTTGAAGATTCCGTTGAATACCCAGGCCGATATGCCCATCGCCGTTCCATAGGACAGCACGGTGGTTGCCACAAGCAATACCGGGGCAACGATGGAGCGTAACAACAACATCAGGATCAGCAGGATGGCACCGAGGATCAGCGGGATGATCTTCACTAGGTCGGTCTCGGCGGTTGTCGCCGTGTCGCTAAGTGTTGCCGTGGTGCCGCCGACCAGGGATTCCGGGTCCATTCCGTGGATGGCGGTTCGGAGCTCGACAAGTGTTGCCTTGGCGGCATCCGAGTCGGCGGCATCATCAAGGGTGATCGAGATCAGCGATTTACCCTCAACAACTTGGGGTTTGCGCCCCGCATCCGCCAGCGCCGGTCCCCCGTCCGGGGCCTGGATATAGGCGGAAGCTACCCCGTCAAGCTTTTCGATTTTCGGAAGCGCTTCCTGGGCGGTGCCGCTACCAACGATGGCGAAGGCCGGGCTGCCGGTGCCACCGGGGAAATGCTGGCCCAGGACCACTTGTCCGTCGCGAGAATCGGTTTGCCCTAAGACAAGGTCGCTTTGCGGGACCCCTGATGCCTTGAACTGGGTCACTCCTAGGGCACCAGCCACCAGGAGAATCGCTGTAATGATCCAGATCGGGCGCGGATGGCGTCCCACGAATCTTGCGAGGTTTCCCCAGAGTCCATCCGGGAGTTCCTCGGGGCCCAATGGACGGGCGGGTTTTGGTATGAACGGCCAGTAGGCCGAACGCCCCAACAGCCCCAGTGCAGCGGGCAGAAAGCTCAGCGCCGCGATGATGGAAAAGACAATGCCGCTGGCGCCGATGGGCCCCAGTGCCTTGTTCGAGTTCAGGTCGGAGAACAGCAGGCACAGCAGGCCCACGGTCACGGTGCCGCCGGAGGCAAGGATTGGTTCGACCGAACGTTTCCAGGCAATGGTTGTGGCCTCCCAACGGGTTGCCCCGTGGGCCAGCGCCTCGCGGTGCCTTGCAACGTACAGAAGCGAATAGTCGGTGGCGGCTCCAATGACAAGGATCGAGAGGATTCCTTGGCTTTGCCCGTCCAGCCGGATCCAACCTTCCTTGGCCATGAAGTACACGGCAACGATGGCCGCACACAACGCAGCGACGGCAGTGAATAGGACCACGAAGGGCAGCAGGATCGAGCGGTAGACCAGCAACAAGATCAACAGCACCGCCGAGAGTGCCACGCCCAGCAGCACCCCGTCAATGCCGCCGAATGCCTCCACCAGGTCCGCGTTGAACCCGGCAGGCCCCGTCACGTAGGCGCGAGTGCCCTCGGGGATCCGCTCATCAAGCTCGGTGCGCAGCGCCTGAACAGCTTCCTTGGTTTCACCGGATGTACTCAGTGGCACCAACAGCTGGGCGGCTAGTGAGTCTTGCGAGGCGAAGGGCCCGATGATTTCACCGTCGAGATCCCGAAGGTCTTTCAGCGACTCGGCGACCTTGGCAATGGCAGCCTGGTCCAGGGCCGTATCGCCAGCGATGACAACGACTGCTGGAATCGCATCGGAGGTGCGGAATTTTGCTTGCCATTCGAGTGCCCGGGTGGCCTCGGCCGAGGCTGGCAGGAATGACGCCTGATCGGTGGTCTGCACCTCGCTAAGCTTTCCGAAGGTTGGCCCACCCACCCCGGCAACACCGAGCCATACGAGGACCAGAACTACCGCAACTAAGGCACGCGCCTTGCCGCTCACCGCCAATTTGTTCTTGCCGGATGAATCTGGCTGAGTCGTGGCTACGACTGGTTCCGCAACGTGCTTCTCCATGGTTTCCCTTTTCGCGATGGCGAACTTCTCGAGATGAAAACAAAGTACCTGCCCTAAATAATATTTCCATCATGGAACTACCGCAACCTCGGACTTATGATTGGCTTTATGAATTCTTCCTCGGCCCACGCTTTGCTGTTGCTGCTTCAGCAGTTTGTGCAGGCCTCCGACCGGTATGTGGAGTCAACAGGAACTCGGCATCACCTCCATCGCACCGATATGAATGCGATTGCAATCATCATCCGATTCATGCTGGCAGGGAATGCCCCAACCCCGGGAGAGCTCTCGCGTGAACTCAGCTTGAGTGCCCCAGCGACCAGCGCGCTACTCGAGCGACTCGAACGCAGTGGTCACGTTGAACGCCTGAGGATCGATAATGACCGCCGCGTGGTGCGCATACGCATTACCCAGAAAGCCAAAACGGAAGGACAACTCATGTTCGCTCCGCTTGCCGCAAGCATGATGGGAATCATCGCAAATTACGCAGAGTCCGACATAGCCTTAATTACCAAGTTCATGACCGAAGCCATCTCCGGCGTGGACAATGCGAGCAAAGTGGGCGAATAACGCCCGGGTATCCCTCCAACATCCCCCAGGGAACTCTTTTTCACTTCCGATTCTTCATGGTTCAAATCCGCCACGAGTACTAGGCTCAGGGTAGAAGCCTGCCCAACAGCCCCGGGCAGTGCAGGACAAGTGAGGAACCGCTCGTGACCGATTCCAGCCTTCCCCCGCCAGCCGGGTTTTCCGCCCTGACCTACGGTTACAAAACCGCCACCACGTTGGAATTCCCAGCTGATTTCAGATTTGGGTCGGCTACCGCCGCTTTCCAAATCGAGGGCGCAAGCACCGAGGACGGCCGCGAAGATTCCATCTGGGATACCTTTTGCAAAGTTCCCGGAGCGATCTCCGGCGGCCATGATGGCTCAATAGCAGCAGATCACTATCACCGGATGCCGCAGGATGTTGCATTAATGAAGCGGCTGGGCCTTGATACTTACAGGTTCTCTACCTCATGGGCACGGATCAAGCCCGGAGATCGCGAGCTGAACCCGTTGGGCATTGACTTCTATTCCCGGCTTGTTGATGAGTTACTCGAGCAAGAAATAACACCCTGGCTCACGCTCTACCACTGGGATTTACCCCAAAGCGTCCAAGAGTCAGGAGGTTGGGCCAACCGTGAAACCGCCTACCGCTTTGCCGACTACGCCGTTGAAGTTTTCCAAGCCCTCGGGGACCGAGTCAAGCATTGGACCACCCTTAATGAGCCGTGGTGTTCCTCATTCCTTTCATATGCGGCCGGCGAACATGCTCCTGGCCTCACCGATCCGTCCCAAGCAGTTGCCGCCGCACACCATTTACTCCTCGGCCATGGACTAGCCACACAACGCATGCGCGAACTCAGCAGTCGTGAGCATTCTTTGGGCATCACTTTGAACTTCACCGTTGCAGATCCGGCCGACCCCACAGACGCTCAGGACGTTGATGCTGCCCGGGCAATCGATGGAGCGTTCAACAGAGTCTTCCTTGACCCGATATTCCGTGGCAGCTACCCCAAGGATGTCCTTGCCGATATGAACGCTGCGGGACTATCGGCTTGGATTAGGTCTGGTGACCTTGAAACCATTAGCGCACCCATCGATGTCCTGGGAGTGAATTACTACAACGGGATGCTGGTCGCCGCACCCATCCAACCATTGCTACCCGAGAAGGATCTCTTCCTAACCGGTCCCGGCGGGCTTCCGCGGCGCAGCCCCTATGTGGGCTCCGAGCGTGTGCGCACCATTGCAAGGGACTTGCCAGTAACGGCAATGGGATGGGAAGTACAGCCCGAGGGGCTTGAAAGGCTCTTGCTGCGACTTCAGGACGAGTACGTGGGACCCGCCGGCATTCATATGATCATCACCGAGAACGGGGCGGCCTACGATGATGTGCCCGACGAATCTGGGTTTGTTGATGATTCGACCACTCGTGGTGCCTACCTTGAAGCACATTTACGTGCCACTCACCGGGCGATGAAACAAGGTGCCGATGTTCGCGGCTATCTCGTGTGGTCCCTCTTGGATAATTTCGAGTGGGCCTGGGGGTATGAGAAACGATTTGGTGTGGTTCGCGTTGACTACGAATCATTGGCTCGCATCCCCAAGGCCTCGGCCCTTTGGTATTCCCGGATTGCAGGTTCCCACCGGTTACTTCCCCCTGCGTAATCTCACCGAATGTCTCACGTGATGGGACACTAAATGTCAGCATTCAAGATTGTAGTTATGGCTCACATAAACTGTTGCGGTGACTCTTTCCCTCTGGCTTTCGCTGCTTGGCGCTTCCACACTCATTAGCTTCACCCCGGGTGCCGGCGCCATTAATACAATGACCAATTCGCTGAACTCTGGCTTCAGGCGTTCCATGTGGGGAATTCTAGGCCAACAGGCTGCGCTGTTGGTTCATGTTGTCATTGTTGCAGCAGGCGTTGGACTACTCGTGTCACGTTCCCCCATCATCTTTACCGGAATCCGCTATGCCGGTGCCGCATACCTTGTCTATCTTGGCGTTCGGTTGATCCTTGCCAAGCCACAAAGTGCCGAAGAAATTTCCATGGGTGGGCAAGAGCCAGCACTAAAAATGTTTACTCGCGGGCTCTGGGTCAATTTGCTCAATCCCAAGGCAGTTGTCTTTTTCTTGGCATTTACACCTCAATTCATCAGGTTAGATCAACCAGCACTCCCCCAATACCTGGTCTTTATTGGAACAATCGTTGTTGTCGATATTTTGGTCATGTGGTTCTTTTTTGCGGCAACGGCCAAGAGTTTCAGCCGTTTTACGGCTACAGAACGCGGTCAACGAATCCTCAACCTTTCCTTTGGCACCCTCTTCATTTTTGTTGCAGCGCTACTGGTATTTATTCACTAACTACCAACTACTTCAGGGCACAATCCGATAACCTTCGGCTTCCGGCGCGTTTGAGCCTGTCACTAGGGGCTCAAGCGTCCTAGACTGAATTCATGTTTCGGATAATGACAGTGTGCACAGGCAACATTTGCCGCTCTCCCATGGCCGAGTACATGCTTCGCACTGCACTGCGCGATGCAGGAATCAGCGACGTCATGGTCTCGTCTTCAGGCACCAGCAATGGGGAAGTCGATAAGCCCATTGACCCGCGCGCCGCCGCGATCCTCCAATCCCACGGAATCAACGCCGAAGAACATGTTGCTCAGCTCCTCACACCCGAGGAACTCACCGGCATGAATCTGGTCTTGGCCATGGACGAGGACCACCACCACGCATTAGAAAAAATGCTCCAATCTATTGCTCCGGAGCAACGCCCCGAACTACGCATGATGCGTTCCTTCGACGCGTCCTTGGCCAAATCAACGCATGAAGAACAAGGAATCTACGACCCGTGGTTTGGTGACTCGGCAGATTTCCGGCTCTGTTGGCAAATGATCAGCTCAGCAATACCGGGCGTACTTGACTACGTGCGCGCCCACACCATGCCCTCACGTGGCAACTAACCCCGCATTCATCCTCGGCATTGACGGTCGCTCCGGCGCTGGAAAAAGCACGCTTGCCGTGGAACTCGCTACCGAACTACGCCGTCACCGAGACGTAGCCATCTTCCACCTCGAAGACATCTATCCCGGATGGGACGGCCTTGCAGCAGGCTCCGCCGCCTACGTTTCCGATGTTTTGGCTCCACTACGCCGCGGCGAGCACGCAACATGGGACACTTGGGATTGGGTCAAGAGCATTCCCGGGACCGAAGCCACCCTGCCACCAGCACCCGTGATCATCATCGAAGGTGTCGGTGCTGGCTGCGCAGCAGCGCGCGACATGCTCGATGCCCTGATCTGGGTTGAGGTTCCAGATGACACTCGAAAATCCCGTGCCTTAGACCGCGACGGCGAGGTTTTTGCCGCACACTGGGATCGCTGGGCGGCCCAAGAAGATGCCTATCTATCCATGGACCAGGTACCCCAACAGGCAGATATTGTAGTGAACAACCGTGCAGATGGGAGCGCAGCACCCCACGCCCTGCGAGCGCTAAGTGCGCTACCTAATGCCTACAGATTTTTGGCACTCGAACGTGCTGTGGCCTCGGCACAGCTACCGGTGCACCAGCAAATTCAGGGTTCTCCGGATACGGCAGCATTGTTTGAAGCGCTCTACAAGGATTCCCACTACGCGGTGTTACTCGAATCAAGCAACCTTGCCTTTAGCGACCCGCGGCAACGAAACCGTTTCAGTATTATGGGTGCCGCAAATAC
The DNA here is from genome assembly GCF_002975435.1 of Arthrobacter sp. MYb227. Lineage (GTDB taxonomy): Bacteria > Actinomycetota > Actinomycetes > Actinomycetales > Micrococcaceae > Paeniglutamicibacter. The sequence continues at coordinate 755,743 of NZ_PCPT01000001.1, forward strand.
CGAGTCGAGCGCCATCTTTGAACATACTGGTGGGCAGGGAATCCTGCGCGAAGGTACGGCCACCGCCAGAATACCCGGTGGATTTTTTGAGTTCTTGGCTCAGCAATGGGACACCGGCGCCTTCCTACCCGATACTTTAGAACTACCGTTTGTTCCGGGGTGGCTTGGCTATCTCGGGTATGAGCTGAAACGAGAAACCGGGGGAAGAAATATCGTCCCGACGGCATCCGCCGGTGGCAGCATTGCCGATGCCGCGCTAATCCGTCCCGCCCAGGTCATCATCCTTGATCATCAGGTGGGGATGGTGCATCTTTTGTGTGCAGCTGATGGTGATCCGAAGGCTTTCAGCAGCCAGGTTCAACAGGTGTTGGCTCAGTTGCCAGCCGCTGTTGAACTACCTCGGCCGTTGCTTCCGGCTCCAATCTTTGAATCGCATGATGACCAGCATGGGTATCTGGCTAAGGTACGCGCCGCACAGGAACAGATCCGGCAGGGCTATAGCTATGAAGTTTGTCTAACCACGTCCCTGCGGGCCCAGAATATTAGCTGCGAGCCGTGGCAGAACTATGTGAGGTTGCGAGCCGCAAATCCCGCTCCATTCGCTCATTATCTACGCTTTGGAAACATGGCGGCAGCCAGTACTTCCCCCGAACGTTTCATGTCTATTGCGGCCAATGGATGGATGCGTGCCGAACCCATTAAGGGAACCCGGCCACGGGGCAAGAGCGCCGCAGAAGATGCTGCACTGATCCAAGAACTTGAGTCTTCAGCCAAGGATCGTGCGGAGAACATCATGATCGTGGATCTTTTGCGCAATGATTTATCGCGCTTTGCCGATCCTGCGACACTTTCGGTTCCCCGCTTATGTGCCATTGAATCCTATGCGACAGTGCATCAGATGGTTTCAACGATTGATGCCCGGTTGCTTCCCGGTGCTTCGCGTGCCGAGGCCATTGCTGCCGCGTTCCCCGCCGGTTCGATGACCGGGGCACCAAAGATTTCAACAATGCGGATTCTTGACGAGCTTGAAGATGGGCGAACTCGTGGCCTGTATTCCGGTGCAGTTGGATATTTCTCTGCCACCGGTGCCACGGATCTATCGGTGGTGATTCGTACCTTGGTGATGTCTCATGCCAAGGAAACCGACACCTGGGATCTGAGTCTTGGGGTCGGTGGGGCAATTACCGCGGATTCTTCCCCCCAGGAAGAATGGGATGAGGTACGTACCAAGGCATTCGGTGTGCTCTCTGCCTTGGGTTCGGTTTTCCCTGCCTGATCAGGGAGTCTATTGCAGTGTTGCGGAGAGCCGTGCAGCGTTATCGATCCAACGGCTCAAGGGCTTGCGTTTATCCCACTCGGTGAGCGTGAGTTCCTTGGAGACAGCCCGGTATCCGTCGTGAACTTTTCCAAGCTCATTGACTATGTCCGAGCCCAAGAACATCATGGTGATTTCAAGATTTAGCGAAAAAGAGCGCATATCCATATTTGAGGATCCCATGACCGCTACCTCATCATCAACGGTGAAGCATTTTGAATGCAGCACCATGGGTGCCGGGTACTGGTAGATTCTTACCCCTGATTTCAGTAGCACCTCATAGTAGGAGCGTTGTGCGTGGTGCACCAGCGGTTGGTCTCCTTTTTCGCAGACGAATAATTCAACTTCTACCCCGCGTTGGGCAGCAGTGGTGATGGCATAGAGCAGCGAATCGTCTGGAACAAAGTAGGGGCTGGTGATTGAAAGCCGTTCGGTTGCCGAATAGATCAGGGTGTTGAACAGCCGCAGATTATTTTCTGCCTCAAAGCCCGGTCCACTGGGAACCAGCTGTCCAATGTCTTCGCCGGCGTTGGGCGTCTGGCTCATGGCAAGTTCCACCTCGGCCAAATCGTGGAGCAGGTCTTCATCGCTTTCTTGGGACCAATCTGTGGCAAAGACAACGTCAAGGCTTGTGACCAAGGGGCCACGGACCTTAATCATCAGTTCAACCCATTGCCTTCCGATCTTGTGCGCCGAGGCCCTTTTATAACCGGGTTCAATCATGTTCTGGCTTCCGGTGAACGCGACCTGCCCATCGATCACCAAGATTTTTCGATGGTTGCGTAGATCTGGGCGGCGCCATTGACGCCTAAAGGGAGCCACCGGGAGCATGGGACGCCAGTGGATCCCGGCATCGGTGAGCCTGCGGGTCAGTTGGAAATATCCCTTGACGCGCATGCTCCCCAAATGATCGAAGAGTACCCTGACCTTGACGCCGCGGGCCACGGCACGTTCTAGGGCCTCCATGATGGGACTTACATAGAGTGGGTCATCACCCATGATGTAAAACTGCATGTGAATATAACGTTGCGCACGATCAATTTCTAGGCGCATCTGATCAAAGGATTCGGCGTACCCGGTAATGAATTCAACGGCGTTGCCTTCTTGCAGCGGCAAGGCTCCAAGTGACTTATTCAGCGCTACTGCCGAGAGCACCCATTCTGGGGCATCGGGAACCACATCATCACCCACTAGATGTTGGGTTGCCTCAAGGATTGAATCGTTGACACGTTTTTGGCGTTCGGTACGCCGCCTGGAAAGTTTGATATTCGCAAAAAGCCAATACAAGATCAGGCCCACAAACGGGATGAAAAATATCGCCAAGAGCCAGGCCATGGCGGTTGTGGGTCTGCGGTTGCCCGGAACAATACCAATCATGGTGATGCGCACCATCACCTCGAGTGTTACCGCGACCGACCAGAGGACAGCACCAATGCTCAGGGCGCTGCCTGCGAACTCCATTACGTTCTCCTTGCCAAAGCGCGCTTTCACTTGAAGCTCAGCTTACCCGTAGGCCGGTTGTCAGCACCTTTATTGCTACATACTCGGTTCGCTTCACGGTGTCGGCTGGCAGCCACGGGTAATCTGGTATTTATGACTGCTCTTGTGTTCCTTGATTCCGAGTTTCCCGCCGGCCGAGTTGCCGATGCAACAATCCCACAGCTCTCGGTCTTGGACCAGGGAGTCACCCGTGGAGACGGTGTGTTTGAATCCGCTCTCTATACCGGATCGGTAGTCCGCAAGATCGATGCACACCTAGCCCGTTTGCGTGTCTCCGCGGCCACCTGTGATCTGGTGATCCCCGAGGAAGCTGTTTGGCGTGCGGCAATCAACACGGCTATTGAAGCCTTCGACGCGGTAATTCCCTGCGATGAGGCAGTAGTCAAACTGATTGCTACCCGTGGCAATGAGGGAAATAATTCTGGTACCTGCTGGGTCACCGTTTCTCAGGCCCCGGCGCTGGGACGGGCCCAGCGCGAAAGTGGCATCGATGTCATTTTGTTGGATCGTGGCTACGATTCGACGGTTGCCGAACGGTCTCCTTGGTTGCTCATGGGTGCCAAAACTCTTTCCTATGCGGTTAATATGGCTGCACTGCGTCATGCAAAGAAGAACGGTGCCGATGACGTCATCTTTATTTCCAGTGATGACATTGTCCTTGAGGGTCCCACCTCTACCGTATTGCTCGCGCACCGTGATGGTACAGCCAAGCGATTGATCACCCCCACCTTGGAAACCGGGATCCTTCCCGGCACCACTCAGGGTGCCATCTTTGAAGCTGCTCAGGCTGCGGGCTGGGAGTTAGGCTACGGCCCGCTGACCCCGGCGCACCTCATGGACGCCGAGGGCGTTTGGCTTGTCTCTAGTGTCAGACTACTGACCCCGGTGAACTCGATCGATCGGACCACCATCAATCGGGATGCACAGCTTCATGCCGAACTCACCGCAATGGTTAATGCGATTGGCTAGCGCCACCTCATGAGCTCACAAATCTCGGCGGCAGGAACCAACGCGAGGAGTTTCGCGGTGGTTCCTGCCGCCTATGTTCTTTTGCTGCACGAAGATCAAGTGCTTCTACAACTCCGACAGAACACCGGATTCATGGATGGGTATTGGGCTTGTGCGGCAGCAGGTCACGTTGAACCCGGAGAGTCAGTATTTGGTGCGGCAATACGCGAAGCCAGGGAAGAACTAGGCATCGGTATTGCTTTGGACGCGCTTATCCCGTTAACGACCTTGCACCGGAGCAACGGTGGGGATCGGCTCATCGATCAACGGGTCGATTTCTTCTTCACCTGTGCCAGGTGGACCGGCACCGCACACATCCAAGAACCCGAAAAGTGCGCGGATCTGCGCTGGTTTACCCTTGATGCGTTGCCTGATCTGGTCCCGGATCATGAACGACTAGTTCTTGAAGGATACCGAGATGGCAGGCTCGTTCCCATCGGTGCTTCTGGATTCACCGACTAAGGATTCATCGAACGGTGGGGCCCGAAACAATAGCAACCATGCCATTGTTTCGGGCCCCACCGTCATGATGAAATTCGCTAAATCAGGTACTCCAGAGGTCTAACCCCAGACAAGATTCCATGACCCGCTGAGCACCGAGGCGAGAATCGCCGCGGTGGCTAAACCCGCCCCAAATACCACGATCCAAAGATCTTTCCAGGTAAACACCGAATCACGGACCCACGTTCGTGACTCTGTACCAAAACCTTTGGCTTCCATAGTCACGGCTAAACGAGAGGCTCGCCGAATCGCCTGAACCAAGAGCCCAAAGACCTGACCCAAGTTAGCTTTGAGTCGTTGAATCACAGAACCACGACTACCCACTCCCCTAGCTCGGCGAGCCATCCCCAGGGTTGTCCATTCCTCAATCAAGAGTCCCAGTAACCGCATACCCGCCAGAGCACCAAGTACGAATCGATGTGGCAGCTTGGCTTTTTGGGCAAGGGCGTTGGCAAGATCGGTGGGATCCGTGGTGAAAAGCACCAGCACCGCAGGGATGGCTATGGCAAAGGCACGCATACCCGTAGCCGCTCCCGAGGCCGCGGAACCTTCCGTAATGGTAAATAGTCCAAGGTTCACTAAGACAGCACCCGAATCATTGCCTACCAGGGCAGTCCCCCACGCGGCAAAAAGTGCTGCAACGAGGAGTGGCCAGGCGCGAGAAAAGAACCGGCGCAATGACAATCCAGCCAAGGGAAGCAGTAAGAGTGTCACCACAACCACCAGAGAACTGCTGACCCAGTCCATGCTGGCAATCAAGGGAATCGTTGCAAGGCCCACCGCCACAAGTTTGGCTAGCGGGTTAGCCGTTCCGAGAAAACTTGTTCCACCACGTATATCGGCCTCTAGTAGGCCGCTCTTACCTTGCGTTTCTTTTGCGCCTCGAGGTGCGGGGCTAATGAAGAACTCGGCGGCACCCAGCGTCTGGGCAAAGGCCTGATCGTGTGTCACGGCGACCACTGCTGTACCTCGAGCCAATTCTTCACGTAAAAGCAACGCAAGTTCACGCCACGTATTAGCATCTTGGCCAAAGGTTGGTTCATCCAAAATGAGCACCGCCGGTGAGGAGGCAAGCACCGTTGCCACCGAAAGCCTACGCTTCTCTCCTCCCGAGAGGGTGAAGGGGTTGGCCTCGGCCAGGTGTTCAAGGCGTAATCTACGCAGCAGCTCATCTACACGTGCCTCGATTTCTTCGGGGCTAAACAGTGTTTCCTTGGTCCCGGGTTTCACGGCAAGCCGTGGGCCAAAGGCAAGTTCTTCACGCACCGAAGCAGTTACAAATTGGTGTTCGGGTTCTTGGAATACCGATCCGATCCTGCCCACCAATTCGGTGGCACGCCAATCGTAGGGTCGGGCCTCACTGGCACCGGTACCTAATTTTTCTGTGGCCGCAATGCTTCCTGAGGCCTGCGGTAGTAGACCACCTAAGGTCAGCGCAAAAGTGGATTTCCCGGCACCATTGGCTCCCCGGATGCACCATGCACTGCCGGAAACGAGTTCAAGATTCATGTCCTGAGCTGCCACGCTGGAGCCCTTGTTGCGACTCACCGAGACCTCGATTGCTTGCATCAAGGTCTCCTTGGCATGCGAATCAAGCGGTGGAAGTGGTTCTAGTTGCGGTACATACCCGGGCACCCATACCCCGGCCTCGATGAGCTGCTCACGCACTGATCCCGGGGCAAATAGCTGTTGCGGAGTGCCATCATGAATAATTCCGCCGCCGGGTTCTAGCACAAGTACGCGGTCCATATATGGTGCCCAAGCATCCAACCTGTGTTCAACGATCAACAGCGTTGCACCCGTTGCTTCAACAGCAGCAATCACCGCATCACGAACCTCCAGCACGCCTTCCGGGTCGAGGTTGGCGGTAGGCTCATCAAGAAGGACGAGTCCCGGGCCCATCGCAAGAATCCCGGCTAAGGCCAAGCGCTGCTTTTGGCCTCCGGAGAGGGCACTTGTTGGATGATCCAGATCAAGTTTTAGACCCACGGCATCAAGCGCCATAAGGACACGTCGTTGAATCTCTGACGCGGGAACTGCAAGGTTTTCGGCACCAAAGGCAACATCATCACCCACGCGGGCCTGAACCACTTGGGTTTCTGGGTCTTGTTGCATCAGTCCCACCAGTCCCCGGCCCTGTGCTGGACTCTTCCCATCAATAAGCAACTCACCCGTGGAGAATGCGTCATCATCCTCGTGCAGCACCCCGGCCAGTGCATAGAGCAGCGTTGATTTTCCGGCACCCGAGGCACCTGCAAGCAGGACACGTTGCCCCGCGGGGATCTGCAGATTCAGTCCGGCAAGTGCCGCGGTAGTGCGATCGGCATGCCGCCATCCCCAGTTGGTGGCGCTAATAGCAATCGCATGGCCTACCGCGCTCGATTGCTGATCGATTGATGAACTAAGCATTGACGTAGGTTTCATTTATTTAGCTCGGTTCCCTTTACAGCAAAGATTCGGTTGCTGCCTTGCGGCTAGCCAGGGCCGCAAGTGCACCGGTCTTGGCCAATGCCCGGGTAGCAAAGAAGGAAAGTAAGCCGGCAATTACAATGCCCGAAACCGTCATGAAGCCAACGTAGGTCAGCTGCATGCTCATGGTGTATTCGGGGAACCAGCGGAAGATAAATGCGTCATTGATGCCGCCCAGCAGTCCGGTCAGTCCACCGGCAAGCAGGGCTACCGGCAGGTTCCAACGACGGTATCTAAACGCGGCAAAGACTGCCTCGGCACCCAGGCCTTGAATGATTCCCGAGGCAAAAACAGTGAGACCAAATTCCGAGCCCAGTAGGGAGCTGACGCTTGCAGCAACAAGTTCGCAGAAAAGTGCGGCACCTGGCTTGCGGATAATCAGCCCACCCAGAACTGCGGGGAAGAGCCACATGCCGGCAAGGAGTGCCGAAGATGGCGGAAAGGCGAGGAACAAGAAATCTAAGACGTGGTGAGTATTGTTCCAGGCCCAGAAGATGACACCGGATGACACGGCGATGACCGCGGCAATGACGATGTCGACAACACGCCAGCTGTTGTTTTTGGGTTTTGTAGCACTACCGCCGTGGGGCTGAGTGATGGTGTTCATGGTGTTGATCCTCCTTGGATACAAGGAGGGGAAGGGAAAACGCATGGTGCGCACCCCTGAGAACTCGACTTCCTTCGCCGGTACTAGCCGGGGCAGGTTCGAGGGTCTGCGGTCTTCCGCACTCTCAGCGCCGTTTGCGGTAATTCACCGCGCGGCGCTCCCCTGTCGTGATTTGTTTCAGTCCTGTCATGGTACATCACGCTATGCTTGGGTCTGTAACGTTGCCGCAAAACACCGAAAGTGAACCTCCATGAATAGCTTGATGAAACTACTCGGCCCGGCGATTACTATCGCCGCAGGATTTGTTGGTGGCAAGATCGTTGACAAGGTCTGGATTGGTTTCACCGGTAAGCAACCGCCCAAGCACGGAAACAAGGAAGCCCAAGCCGAGGCCACAATGCGCCAGGCCATTGGCTTTGCCGTCCTTTCGGCGGTGACAGCTGCGATCATTCAGGTGCTAACCGATCGTGGAGCTCAAAAGGCAATCACCAAGTTCGCCAAGAACTCCTAGCACACGCCCAATTTTATGGAGAAGGACCCGAAGCGACTTCGGGTCCTTCTCCATAAAACGTCATAATCTGAATTTCTAGCATCTATTGTCGCAGGCATTGAATTGTCCTTCGCGCTGCACAATCAACAACTTGTTTTAGTCGATGAAGTCCGCACGATTCGATTCGGTGTCTTCACCGTTTTCTTTGCGTTCGCGTGCCGCGGCTGCGGCAACAACAGTTGCCAGCTCATCGGTCAGCAGGGTCTCCCGCTTCAAGTGGCGGGTTCGATACCCGGCACGGCCCACCATATGAGCAGATACCGGTGCGGTAAGTAATTGAACAATCCATGCCAAGGCCAGCACCGGAACAATCACCCAGCTACGTAGTTCTAGGCCCAAGGCGGCGAGCAGCAAGAAGAGTCCTAGCACCTGAGGTTTAGTTGCCGCATGCATCCGCGAGAGTAGATCTGGAAAGCGGAGCATACCAATGCCCGCGGCCAGGGACATCAAACAGCCAAGGATCATAAAAATCGAGGCTATAACGTCAATAATGGTGTCCAACATTAGGCGTTCCTCCGGTCCGTGACGAACCGTGAGACGGTTACCGAACCAATGAACCCCACCAGGCAAGCAAGGACCACAAAGACCAAGTTATTTGTGTGTTTGTTGACGGTCATGTCAATGCATAACGCTGCCGAAACAATGAGTAAGAGGACATCGGTGGCAATCACACGTTCAAGAATCGAAGGTCCTTTAATCAGCCGGATGATTGTCAGGAACGCGGCAATTGAAAGTATCGTCCCGCAAATCCATAAGACTACACTCATGGTTTTCCTTCCTCGCTGATTTTTTTAGTCTTAGATTTTGTGTGTTTGGGTTCAGCGTTCAAGGCCTCAAGTTCTTCTTTGCTTCCCATCATGCGGATTAAGCGTGCTTCAATGTCCATGACGTCCTGGCGAGCCTGCTCGGCATCCTCTGGCGCATTGACGTTTAACACATGCAAATACAAAGTCGAGGAACGTCGGTCGACCTCCACAACGTAAGAGCCCGGCACCAGCGTCAGTACGTGACCTACACCGGTCATGATGAGATCGGATTCGGTACGCAAACACACCGCGATCACCGCACTCTTGGTTTTTGGGCCACGGAAGATTGCAAGGTACATGACCTCAAAACTTGCGAGTACAACATCCCAGAGGAAACGTCCCAGAAACGTCACTGCCCTAAAAATATTGAATCGGCCCGAGAGGATCACCGGCGGAAGCTGAAAAACGTTGACAACTATGAGCGAGAGAATCAGTCCAAAGACCAAGTTTCCCGGGCTAAAGTCCTGCCAGAGCGCGCCCCAGACAAGAACCATCCAGAGCAGCAACGGCAGTTCTTGGCGCAGCGTCGCGCGCTGACGTTGGCCACTCTCATTTTTAGCATCACTGAGTCGTTCTACCGGGCTCATCGTGCCTCCTGAGATGTTGATCCAAGCACTGCTTCAATATAGTTTCCGCTGTTAATGATTTCGGCCGCGGCTCGATCGCTGAATGCGAACAATGGTCCGGCAAAGATTGTCAGGGCAAGACCCACAGCAACCAATGCTGCGGTCATGGCTACCATGCCATTGGGTAGCAGTGCCGTGTTGCCGCGGTCGCTATAACGGCTTGCCGGTTCATCGGCAACGATGTCGTAGGTTGCGCCGCGGGCCGCTTCAACACCGACCAACAGCAATGGATCTGGATCCGTTGCGTCCTCTGCCCTGCGCCAAAATGCCCTATTCCAGACACGGGCGATGGCCAGCAAGGTCAGCAGCGAGGTGAGCAGCGATACCCCGATCAGGGTCCACGCCAACGGGCTGCCCAGCTCGGCACCGCCCTGTACCAGTCCCAGCTTTCCTAGGAAACCTGAGAACGGTGGGATACCGCCAAGGTTCATGCCCGGGATAAAGAAGAGCACCGCCAGGATCGGCGAAAGCCTTGCCAAGGAACCTAACCGATCAATATTTGAGGTTCCCGCACGGCGCTCAATGAGCCCGACCACCAGGAACAACGAGGTCTGCACAACAATGTGGTGTGCCACGTAGTAGATGGTTGCCGACATACCCAGCTGGCTACCCAGCGCAATACCAAAGATCAAGAAACCAATGTGGCTGGTCAGGGTGAAAGAAAGCATACGTTTAATGTCGGTCTGGGCAACTGCACCCAAGATTCCTACAAGCATGGTGAGCCCCGCGGCAACCATGAGCAGCGTTGAAAAATCCCCACCGGGGAACAGCAATGTTTCGGTACGAATGATTGCATACACGCCAACCTTGGTCAGCAACCCGGCAAACACGGCGGTGACCGGGGCCGGAGCCGTCGGATAGGAGTCCGGTAGCCAGAAGGACAGCGGGAAGACTGCCGCCTTAATACCGAAGGCCACCAGCAGCATCACGTGCAACACCATTTGTGTACCGGCAGAAATTTCTGGCAGTTTCACCGCCAGATCGGCCATGTTCACGGTTCCTGTTGCCGCGTAAATCATGGCAATGGCAATCAGGAACAGCACCGAGGATGCCACGGATACCACCACATAGGTGGTGCCCGCCTGGATTCGTTCGTTGGTGCCACCCAAAGTGAGCAACACGTAGGAGGCGGTCAACAGAATTTCAAAGCCGACATAAAGGTTGAAGAGGTCTCCGGCAAGGAATGCATTAGAGACTCCGGCAACCAGAATCAGATACGCGGGGTGGAAGACGGAAACCGGTCCGTCTTCATCCCCGTCCGCCATGCCTTGGCTTGTTGCATACAGCAGCACCGCAAGGGAAACCACGGATGAGACAACAAGCATGAATGCAGAGAAACCATCAACAACCATGGAAATGCCAAAGGGTGGCGCCCATCCGCCCAGGGTTATCGAGTAGGTGCCGCCATCCCAAACCGTTGCCAGCATCCAGATTTCAAGCAGCAGCGTGATGACCAAAAACCCGATGGTGACGAGGCGTTGGCTACGTTTGTGGCGACGCAAAATAAAGGCAAGTGCCGCGCCAAAGATGGGTAAAGCAACAGCAAGCGGCGCAAATGACACTGCGCTCAATGGTGCATCGATCATGCGCGTGCCTCCCCTGGGTTCTTAGTTGTTGCTTGAGTGTCCTCATCACCATCGAATTCGGAAGTGTCTTCCGGGATTGGTGAGTCTTCTTCAAAGTCGAACGGCGACTGCTGACCAACGCGCAAGTCCTCATCATCATCTTCAACGGTGTCGGCGCTGGAGAGCACCCACGAACGATAGATGATGCCAAGCATGAACGCAGTGACCGCGAAGGTAATAACAATCGCCGTCAGCGTGAGCGCTTGAGGTAGCGGGTCGGTGTAATCTCCGGGATCAATTCCCGGTTCGTAGATCGGTGCCTTTCCGCGCGCTCCGGCGGTTGAGAGCAGTAGGAGGTTCACTCCGTTACCCAGCAGCACAATGCCCAACAGGACCCGGGTCATGCTGCGTTCTAGCAACAGGTAGATTCCCACAGCGAAGAGCACGCCCATCACTATGAGCAGGGTGACATTTGTACTCATCGTCCTACTCCCGTATCGGCGCCTGAAACTGTGTCGTGAATATCTGTGGGACTCCGGCCCTCGGAACGGTCATCGATTTCCGAGCCGAGCGAGCGCAGCACGTCTATCACGAGGCCCACCACCACCATGTACACGCCAATATCAAAGATTGTTGAGGTGACAAACTTGTGGGTGCCAAACAATGGCAAGGTGAATTCGATGGCCGCCGAGGAGAACATTTGGAAACCAAAGATCAACGGTGCCACCGCGCTAAGCGAAGCCAGACCCAAGCCCAAGCCCATCATGGTGCCGGGGCTAATGGGTGTGGATTCGGCAAGTTCTACACGGCCTCCGGCAAGGTAACGCATGGTCAGCGCCAGCCCGGCAAGCAGACCACCGGCGAAACCACCGCCCGGGGTATTATGCCCGGTCAGTAGCACGTAAATGGAGGCCAAAAGGATGGTGTGGAAGAGCAACCGGGTGACAACCTCAAAGGTGATCGAGCGGCGTTCCGGTGCCAGTGTATGGCCGGCGACAAGCCAAGATTCACGCGAAGAGATTGCAAATTTCCGGGCAACTGCCAGCCCCGCACGGCTGCGGCCGTCGGTACCGATGGCTTCGGAGCCATGGTCAACGGAGCCTTCGGCGACATTTGATGCACGCTGCCTAAAGTCTCCACGTCCACGGACGAAGATCAGCGAGGCAACACCGGTGGCCGCTGCAGCAAGTACCGTAATTTCACCAAAGGTGTCCCAAGCACGCATATCAACGAGGGTGACGTTCACAATGTTCTTGCCCGCACCACCCGTGTAGGCAAGTTCTGGATAAGCAAGGGAGATTGGATCGGCTACCCGTGAAGCCATTGAAGTTGCAGCAATGTAAACCATTGAGGCACCAAAGCCAATGCCAATGAGGGCTCTGCCTAGCCGGTGACCGGTGGGGTTCTTGGCCCACAATTCAACAGGCAGGGCTCGTAGTGCCAACACGAAGGCGACCAGCACAATGGTTTCTACAAGCAGCTGGGTGACGGCAAGGTCCGGTGCGCCCTGAAGCGCAAAGATTGCTGCCATTCCATAGCCGGTCACCGACACCATGAGCACGGCAAGGAATCTTCGGTTTGCCTGCACCGCACCAATGGCACCAATGATGATGATGACACCAATCACTAATTGGGCGGGGGTATCAAAGGGAATAAAGTTTCCGGGTGTCGGGGTGCTGAACCAGAGCGAAACTCCCGAAGGAACCAGCAAGGCAACACTCAGGATCACGACAAGGTAGAAGGAAAGTGAACCACGCTGTGTGCGACCGGTAAGCCAAATAGACAGGTTATCCACGCCATTGACTATGTGTTTGTAATCCCGTTCTGCATCAAAGAGGGCAGGAAGCTTGCTTTGGAAAGCAAAAATCTTTTCTCTGGCAATAAAGAGCAAAGAACCGGCAATCATTGTCAGCACACTGAGTCCCAAGGCCGGGACCAAGCCGTGCCAGAGACCTAAGTGAATTGACTTTTCAACGGGTGGGAACAGCCCAATATAGGGAGAAATGATGTTTTCCAGTACCTGCGGAATCCACGCAAAAATAACTGTCGCGCCGGTAAGGACTACCAGCGGGGCCAAGAAAAGTGCTGGGACCTTGGGGAACGGGGTTGGGCTCATTCCTGGTTTGCTGGCAAAGCCTCCCCAGAGGAAGCGTGCAGCATAGGCGAAGGTCATGATGGCGCCAAGCACCACGGCAACCAGTAGGACATTGCCTAAGACTCCATGACCATGCGCGTATTCCAGCAGTGCCTCGTAGACCGATTCCTTGGCAACAAAACCAAGCATGGGTGGGACCCCGGCCATTGAAGCTGCGGCCAGCGCAGCAACGACGAACAAGACCGGGGAACTCTTATAGAGCCCGGAGAGCTGGTGTATGTCACGGGTTCCGGATTTGTGGTCAATGATGCCAACTACCAAGAACAGCGTTGCCTTGAAGAAGCCGTGCGCCAGCATCATGGCCATGCCGGCAAGTGCTGCGTTAGCGTTTCCGAGCCCCATGATCAGGATCAGGAAACCAAGTTGGGACACGGTCCCGTAGGCCAGCACCAGTTTGAGGTCGTGTTGTTTCAAGGCACGCCAGCCGCCGATGAGCAGCGTGGCAAGTCCCAGCACCAGCAGCATGGGTTCCCAGTAGGAGGTGGTGTTGAACCCTGGTGCGAAACGGGCTACTAGGTATACGCCCGCTTTGACCATGGCCGCCGCATGTAGATATGCAGATACCGGGGTGGGTGCTGCCATCGCGCCCGGGAGCCAGAAGTGGAATGGGACAAGCGCAGATTTGGAGACTGCACCAACCAAGACCAAAACAATTGCAACGTCAATGAACGTCCCGGTTGCCACGAGTTCCGGCGCCATGGCCAAGATCTCGGAGATCCTATAGGTTCCTGCGGCCTCACCCAGCATGACCAAACCAACGAGCATTGTCAGCCCACCAAAGGTGGTGACCATCAAGGCCGTCAGCGCCGAACGCCTAGCGCTCATGCGGGTTCTGTTGAATCCGATAAGCAGGTAGGAAAGGATCGTGGTAATTTCCCAGAAGATGAACAACATGATCATGTCGTCGGCGGTCACCAAACCAAACATGGCACCGGCGAAGGCAAGAAGTTGGGCACCGAAGGTACCGATGTGTGGGTCTTCGTTCTTGAAGTACCGCGCACAATAGAAGAGCACCAATGCGCCAACACCCAACACCAGAAGGCAAAGGATCGCAGCTAATGCGTCCATGCGGAAATCTAGGTGAATGTTCAGTGGACCAATCCACGAATGCGTGACCGAAGGCGGTGCATTCGGTTCACCGCTTGCAGCAGTTTGCTGTGCGGAGGTAAATGACTTGAAATTTACTAAAAGCCACACAAAGGCAGCGGCAGGAACAGCGGCCAACACATAGAAAGTTGAACGGCCAAGTTTCCGGAAAATCAGTGGGGCAATACCGGCCACGGCAAAGAGCGCGAACAGGACGAGGAGCAACACTTCTCCTGGGGTCAGCGCGGCCAGAAATCTGGCAACAAATGGTCAAGGTAAGAGTCCCAATCTTACCAGCCAGCACGGACTTTTCCGCGCAATTACGGACCGTAAATGGCTCTTTTCACCTGCGGGAATTCTCTGAAGCGCTCATACGTTAACGTACTTACAAATATTTGATTACGACACAAAAGCATCAATTTCTGCCTCAGGTTCACCTTGTGGGCCACCAATACGGCTACGATGCAGCCATGAGCGAGTTTCCAAGCAACGCGCAAGCACCCGCAAGCGGGCAGAAAGTCATCACTAAAACCATACTGGCATGGGCCTCGTGGGATTGGGGTTCTGCGGCAATCAATGCCGTGATGACAACCTTTGTTTTCACGGTGTATTTAACCAGTGATTTATTTGGGAATACCGATTCTAATTCGGTGGTTTTGGGTAATGCTTTGGCAATTGCAGGTTTGGCGATTGCGTTGCTCGCACCGGTGATGGGATTACGTTCGGATGCCGGGGGTCGGAGGAGATTCTGGCTTGGCGTCAATACTGTCATCGTGGCGGTGCTGACCGCAGCATGCTTCTTCGTTTTTCCCGAACCGCGATTCTTAATCTTTGGGGTCACGCTCATCGCTCTGGCTTCGATTTTCTCCGAGTTCGCCTCGGTGAACTACAACGCAATGCTTCCGCAAATCTCCACTCCTGCCACCGTGGGCAAGGTTTCTGGTTTCGGGTGGGGCATGGGCTATCTCGGCGGCATTGTTGCCTTGGCCATAGTCCTGTTCACACTTGTCACTCCCCTATTCCCTTGGGCTGGAGCCTCAGAAGAGAACGCCTTGAACCTGCGCCTGGTAGCGGTATTTTCTGCCGTGTGGTTCCTGGGCTTTGGTTTGCCGGTACTCTTTGCCGTTCCCGAAATTCCTGGTACCCCTGGGGGACCGCGTTTTACAATTCTGCAGTCTTATCAAGAACTATGGCGCAAGGTCGTAGCGATCGCGAGAACAGACCGGCACACCCTCTACTTCCTCCTTGCAAGTGCGGTGTTCCGTGACGGATTGGCAGCAGTGTTCACCTTCGGCGGGGTTATTGCCGCAGGTACCTTTGGCTTCCCGCTGACCAAGGTCATCATTTTCGCCATTGTTGGCAACGTTGTTGCAGCCATCGGAGCAATGATTGGCGGCTGGTTAGATGACAAGATTGGACCGAAAAACGTCATTAGTGGCTCACTGATTGGCCTCATTATTGCGGGAATGGGTGTTTTCTTCTCGCAGACAGGCACCGGATTCTGGGTCTTTGGCTTGTTGTTGTGCCTCTTCGTGGGACCCGCACAGTCTTCGAGCCGTGCATTTTTGGCAAGGTTGGCCCCGGCGGGAGAAGAAGGCGAACTCTTTGGTCTCTATGCAACCACCGGGCGTGCTGTCAGTTTCTTGGCCCCCACCCTATTCGCTGTTGCAATTGCTCTTGCGGCTCCGCACGTAGAACAGGCCCAACGCTACGGAATCCTAGGGATTATCGCGGTGCTCTTTGTTGGGTTCCTACTACTTTTGCCGGTCCGCGCACCGCGTTTACTGGGCCATACGTCCCAGAATTAGCCATCGTTTAGGGGGAACTACTCGACGTCTACCACCAAAGCAGTGACATCGATGGGTAGCTCATGGTTCGATGATTCCATGAGTCCTTCTTCCCCCGTTACTGTCACAGTCACCGGCGCAGGTGGCCAAATTGGTTATGCCCTTCTCTTCCGGATTGCCTCTGGAGCCATGCTGGGACCGGAAATACCTATACGTCTACAACTCCTTGAAATCCCTACCGGCCAAAAGGCAGCCGAGGGAACGGCTCTTGAACTCCAGGATTGCGCATTTCCAACCCTAGATTCAATAGCCGTCACCACCGATGCTGCCGCCGGCTTTAATGGAACCAACATTGCTTTACTAGTTGGTGCCCGACCACGCGGCCCAGGGATGGAGCGTGGTGATTTATTGCAAGCCAACGGTGCGATTTTTGGGCCGCAGGGTGCAGCTATCAACGATTATGCCGCCGATGACGTTAAAGTCTTGGTCGTTGGAAACCCCGCGAACACCAATGCATTGATCGCTTCGGCACATGCTCCGGATGTCCCTGCCTCACGGTTCACGGCAATGACAAGACTGGATCACAACCGAGCCCTTGCACAATTGGCGGCAACGCTCAACGTGCCGGTCTACTCAATTTCTAACGTGACTATCTGGGGAAACCATTCGGCCGCTCAAGTTCCAGATATTTCACATGGCTTACTACGTCAACCGGACGGCAACAAGATACCGCTGGTGCAGGCTCTTGCGCAGAAGCTTGGGGGTACGGCCTCCGTTGAACAGTGGCTCGAGGAAGTATTCATTCCACGAGTCGCCAAACGCGGCGCCGAGATTATCGAAGTTCGTGGATCATCCTCAGCCGCATCCGCCGCTGCGGCTGCGGTGGATCATATCCACGATTGGGTTGGGGGTACCGCAGATTCGTGGACCTCCGCCGCAATAGTTTCGGAGGGTTCCTATGACATTGACCCCGGATTGATTAGCTCATTCCCGGTACGCAGTACCGGGTCCGGGTGGCAGATTGAACAAGACCTCGAACTTTCCACCGGTGTGCGAGCACGGATTGATACTTCACTTCGGGAACTGCGTGAGGAAAGAGATTTGGTTCGCTCCTTGGGCTTGATCTCTTAGCGGCGCAAGCCGTTCCAAACACAAAAAATGATGGCATGGGAAACGATTTCGGTGCCCATGCCATCATTTTTGTGTGCGCATTGTGCGCTGGAGGTTTAGTTTTCCAGAGTTGACCTGTGGAAGTTCAAGTGGCTACGTGAGGCCGTGGGGCCACGCTGTCCCTGGTAACGGTTTCCATAGGCGCCGGAACCATAAGGGTGTTCAGCGGGGGAAGAAAGCTTGAAGAAACATAGCTGGCCAATTTTTGAACCTGGCCAGAGCTTGATTGGCAATGTTGCCATATTGGAAAGTTCAAGGGTCACGTGACCGGAGAATCCTGGATCGATAAACCCGGCAGTGGAGTGTGTCAGAAGGCCAAGGCGGCCTAGCGAGCTCTTGCCTTCGAGCCGCGCAGCAATATCGGTCGGAAGGGTCACCGTCTCATAGGTGGATCCGAGAACAAATTCGCCCGGGTGAAGGATGAAGGGTTCGTCGGGGTCGACTTCCACCAAACGAGTCAGTTCCGGTTGATCCTGGGATGGATCAATGTGGGCATACTTGTGGTTGTCGAAGAGTCGGAAGAACCTATCGAGCCGCACGTCCACACTTGCCGGCTGGATCATCTCCGGATCATAGGGGTCAAGCTTTATACGGTCAGCCGCGAGTTCGCGTCGAATATCACCATCAGAAATCAGCACATCTCCCAAAATATCCCATTTATGCTCACCGACCGGCATCCATTGCTAGGTTGTGCTGCAAATGACTTTTCCACACCACCGGATTTAGCTTCGTGTTTTTGACCCGGTTCTGCAGTTTTTCAAAGGTTCAACGGCTATCCTGAAAGTGATCTCTGATTTTATTTGGCACATGAAAGGTTAATGTGTTTTCGTTACGTCGCGGCCTTCCTGCCCTGCTTCTCGGTATGACCGTGTTGGTGAGTGCCCTTGGGGCCGCACCGGCACAGGCAGCCGTGCAGTTAGCCCCAGTGGTTTCAAGCGATAAGAAAACAAAACCTCCAACCACCGATGAACTCACCAAGGATCCGGCATCGTTGCTGGTATTGGTCAGCAGAACCAATCCGCTCAAACCAGAGAACTACCTTCCCAAGGATTTACGTACGGTTGCAGGCTCGGGTGACCAGCTGCGCAATGGAGCAGCAACTGCCTTGGAAGATTTGCTCAAGGCTGGCCGCAAAGATGGTCATTCGCTCACTATGCTGAGTGCCTATCGTTCCTTTGAGCGTCAAAAATCCTTATTCAACCAATACAAGGCTCGCTACGGCCTGGATTATGCGACGCGCATTTCGGCCCCGGCAGGAACCAGTGAACACCAGCTTGGTTTATCCGCTGACCTAGGGCTAGCCAATAGCTCATGCGATCTTAAGGCTTGCTTTGGCGAAACAGCTGGCGGTAAGTGGCTGGCCGAAAATGCGCAGCGTTTCGGTTTTATTATTCGCTATCCCGCGGATGGGGAAAAGACCACCGGCTACAAGTACGAGCCTTGGCACCTTCGCTATATTGGCGTTGAACACGCGCAAGCGATGAAGAGTTCTCAGGCTAAGACCTTCGAGGATTATCATGCGGCGTTGGTCAAGGCATCAAAAATCAAGCCGTTGACCGAAGCCCAAATCAAGGAACAGCGGGAATCGCTCATGGTGCTTCGCTTCTTGCCTCCCTACCGCGACTGGTCTGTCGGCTACGATTTCGCACGGTAATTTTTAGTATTCCGATAATTTGCAGCTCTTCTTAAATGTCTGGTGCCTCCTGAGGTACCGGGCATTTCTGGTCTTCACTGGTGCGTCGTACGAGGAATTATCCCACGCAAAACTGTTTTAGGCACGCCTAAAATAAGCTACGATTTAGACATGCCTAAAAATATTCTCGGCGCCGATGTTGCCGCCGACACCGCGCGGGGATCCACTTCCCTACCCCCGACCAAAAGACTCCTCTGGCTTCTCGGCCCAGCTCTCGTAGCCGGCGTTGCCTATCTTGACCCAGGCAATGTTGCGGCAAATATGAGCGCAGGCGCCCAATACGGTTACTTACTTGTCTGGGTGGTCATTAGCGGAAATATCATGGCCTGGCTGGTCCAATATCTTTCGGCAAAACTCGGTGTCGTCACCGGAAAATCACTTCCCGAGGCACTCCGAGATCGCTTCGGAACCAAAGCTGGTCGTATCGCTTACTGGTTACAAGCCGAAGCCGTTGCCATGGCAACCGATATTGCAGAAGTCATTGGTGGGGCAGTTGCCCTCTACCTACTCTTTGATTTGCCACTGCTACTAGGGGGAATCATTACCGGGGTAATTTCCATGGGATTGCTCCTGATTCAATCACGCAAGGGCCCCTGGGTCTTTGAACGCATAGTCATCTCCCTATTGCTCGTGATAGCCGTGGGCTTCTGCGCCGGAGTCATCATTGCCCCGCCGGAAGCCGCACACGTACTCGGTGGTATGGTTCCACGCTTCGCCGATTCAAACTCGGTGCTACTTGCCGCATCGATCCTTGGTGCAACCGTCATGCCACACGCAATCTATGCCCACTCATCATTGGCTCGCGACAGGTTCGGCTCCACTCCCAAGGCTCACAGCATTCCCCGATTGCTCAAGGCAACCCGCTGGGATGTCTCGGTGGCCATGGTGATCGCCGGATCGGTGAACGTGGCAATGCTTTTGTTAGCAGCGGTAAACCTTGCAGGAGTTGAAGGTACCGGCTCTCTTGAGGGTGCCCATGCGGCAATCAACCATGCTTTGGGCCCGGTCATTGCAACATTATTCGCCGTTGGATTGCTGGCTTCCGGTCTGGCCTCCACTGCGGTCGGTGCCTATGCCGGGGCCGAGATCATGGATGGATTATTACACCGTCGAATTTCAATCCTCGTCCGCAGACTTATTACCCTCACCCCAGCCCTGATCATTCTTGCCGCCGGCATCGATCCAACATTCGCCCTGATCGTCTCTCAGGTGGCTTTGTCCTTTGGCATTCCTTTTGCGCTGATTCCTCTGGTGAATCTCACGGCCCGGCGCAGCGTCATGGGAGCGCACGCTAACAAGTGGTTTACTACTGCCGCGGGCGCGCTGGTTTCGTTGGCACTGATTTCATTGAACGTGCTGCTCATTGTCTTGACGATCCAGGGCTAAGGTGTAGGACGCTGCAGCGTACACCGTGAGAATATTCTTGGACATGCGAAAGGTGCCGGTTCACCAAGTGAACCGGCACCTTTCGCAATTTTATGAATTTAGCTTTGACCCACAAGGCGGATCAAGGCATCCTTACTTGGTGCGGATCGGAATACCGGTAAAGGTAGGCTTCGAGGTTTCGGCAAAGAAGTCATTACCCTTGTCATCAACGACGATGAATGCTGGGAAGTCCTCAACCTCAATCTTCCAGATTGCTTCCATGCCAAGCTCCTCGTATTCAAGGACCTCAACCTTCTTGATGCAATCAAGGGCCAAACGAGCAGCGGGGCCACCAATGGAACCCAAGTAGAAGCCGCCATGCTCGTTACAAGCATCCGTCACTGCCTTGGAACGGTTACCCTTGGCCAACATCACCATCGAGCCACCCGCCGCCTGGAACTGATCCACATACGAGTCCATACGTCCGGCGGTAGTTGGGCCGAAGGAACCCGAGGCCATACCCTCTGGGGTCTTGGCAGGACCTGCATAGTAGACCGGGTGATCCTTGAGGTACTGCGGCATTTCTTCCCCCGCATCAAGGATTTCCTTGATCTTGGAGTGAGCAATATCGCGAGCTACCACCAGCGGACCGGTCAGTGACAAACGCGTCTTGACCGGGTGCTTGGTCAATTCGGCAAGGATCTGATCCATTGGCTTGTTCAGATCGATCTTTACCACCGAGGACCCACCGGTACCGGTAACCCCGTCGGTCTCATCGTCGTGTGCGGTGATGGCCGGGTGCTCTTCATCTGGCATGAAGCGGGCTGGATCGGTTTCCAGCTGCTCCACGAACACGCCTTCCGGGGTGATCTTGGCAAGCATCTGACGGTCGGCCGAGCAAGAAACTGCTATTGCCACCGGCAATGAGGCGCCGTGGCGCGGCAAACGCACGATGCGCACGTCGTGGCAGAAGTACTTTCCGCCGAACTGGGCCCCAATACCGAAGTTACGGGTCAGCTCCAGGACCTTTTCTTCAAGATCGGTATCGCGGAAACCGCGTCCGGTCATAGCCCCGGTAGTTGGCAGATTATCCAGGTACTTGGCGCTACCGTATTTGGCGGTCTTCAGCGCAAATTCTGCACTGGTCCCACCAATGACGATGGAGAGGTGGTACGGCGGGCAGGCAGCGGTGCCCAATTCGCGCAGCTTCTCATCGAGGAACTTCAACATTGAGTTCTCGTTGAGGATTGCCTTGGTCTCCTGGTAGAGGAACGACTTGTTGGCCGATCCACCGCCCTTGGCCATGAAAAGGAACTTGTACTGGTTTTCGTTCCCCGGGGTGGTGTCCGCGTACAACTCGATCTGCGCTGGCAGGTTGTTTCCCGTGGATTTTTCTTCCCAGGTGGTCAACGGAGCCAGCTGCGAGTAACGCAGGTTCAACGTGGTGTAGGCGTCATAGATGCCCTTGGAAAGGTCCTTTTCATCGGGACCCTGGGTGAGAACCTGTTGGCCGCGCTTACCCATAACAATTGCCGTACCGGTGTCCTGGCACATGGGCAGGATGCCACCGGCCGCAATGTTTGCGTTCTTCAAAAGATCTAGTGCCACAAACTTATCGTTG
Source organism: Arthrobacter sp. MYb227 (assembly GCF_002975435.1). Lineage (GTDB taxonomy): Bacteria > Actinomycetota > Actinomycetes > Actinomycetales > Micrococcaceae > Paeniglutamicibacter. The sequence continues at coordinate 777,567 of NZ_PCPT01000001.1, forward strand.
GGGCTGGCTTCCTCATCATCGAGGATATTGCGTAGCTGCTGCAGGTGAGCGGGACGCAGGTAGTGAGAGATATCGTGCAACGCGGTGGTTGCCAATAATTCAAGTGCCTCGGGGTCAACCTCAAGGTACGTTCGGCCGCCCGGTCCCTCGATGGTGCGGACACCCTCGGTGGAAATCTGGCGGTAAGTGGTCTCGTCCGCCCCAATGGGCAGCAGGTCTTCGTACTGGAATTCGGGCATGAGGCTTCCTCGCAAAAGATTCAAAACGTATCTACCTAGTTTAGTCCGCTTCCACGGTCAACCGGACATCGGGTTGCGCCGGTGCCCGCAATATAGACATGCTTGGGTGCATGAGCGAAGAGAACCAGCATTCAAAGACCGAGTCCGCCACCGATGAAAACATCACCGGTACACAGCCACAAACCACCCGTGACATCAATGAACCGATCACCCATTTTGAGATGATGATCCGTGCCGGACAGAACGATCCGGCCCTCAGCGGCCAGGTCATCGCCTCCTTCATGCGGGCCGAGGTCTATTTCCTGAGCCGTGAAAAGGTCACTGGCGAAACCAAAAACGCCCAGCCAATGTTGCTGCAAAATGCTGCGGGGCAGCCGGTCATTGCCCTATTTACCGACCTTTCGCGTATCCCGGGCACCTACATCGATGCCGCACCTTACGGAGTTCAGGTACTCGGGGCCACCATTGCTCGCTCCCTGATTGACACCGGCTTTGTCATTAACCCGGGCCACCCATTGAGTTTTGAGATTGATGCCGAAGGCGTCAAAACCATTCGTGAAGACTTCAATGCCGATGGAACTTTTAAGGGCACCAGCGCCTAACTTCCGCCACGTACTTCGTGGCAACCGTACGTCTCAAAGAACACGCTGAGCAGGCGTAGAGTTGAGGCATGAATTTTGAAGATACCTCGCTGCCCGGCCTCGGTGTCCGGCGTGAAATTACCCTTGCGTCGGGCCGCCGGGTGGGCGTGGTGATCCTGCGTGATGGAACCATGCAATTGATCATTTCCCAACGAGAAGATCCAGATGCGTGCGCTGCGGCAATCCCATTGAGCGTTGAAGAAGCAGGTGCCATTGGGGCGATGCTTGGCGCACCTCAATTGGTCACCCAGCTCACCGACCAACACCGCGATCTACCCGGTGTCAACACCCAACAATTCGTGCTGAGCCACGAAAGCCCGTATGTAAATCAAACCCTAGGCGACACCCACCTGCGTACCCGTACCGGTGCATCGGTTGTAGCAATTTCCCGCAGCGGGAGGGTGTTCCCCTCCCCCACCCCCGGCTTTGAACTCAATGCAGGGGACGTGCTGATCATCGTTGGCACCTCCGCCGGTCTCGAAAACGCCGCCCACCTCATTAACGACGGATAGGCGGACTCCGCGCAATGGATGAGACAGCACTAATTTTGGTTGAATTGGGCGCAGTATTCTTGGGCTTAGGCCTTTTAGGGCGCCTAGCGGCCAAAATTGGGATGTCTCCGGTACCGCTGTATCTTGTCGGCGGACTAATTTTTGGTAATGGTGGAATCATCAACCTTGCTGGCATCACGGAATTTGGTGTCATTGCCAGTGAAATCGGCGTCATATTGCTGTTGTTGATGCTGGGACTTGAGTACACCGCTCGCGAACTTGTCACGGGTCTTAAAAGTTCGTGGCTAGCCGGTGTTGTGGATCTGGTCCTGAACTTTACCCCGGGCGTGGCACTTGCCCTGATCATGGGGTGGGGATTTACCGGGGCACTGGTTCTTGGTGGCGTCACCTATGTTTCGTCCTCGGGCATTATTGCCAAGGTACTTTCGGATCTCGGCCGTTTAGGTAACCGTGAAACTCCCGTAGTCCTCTCCATCTTGGTTCTTGAAGATCTAGCCATGGCCGTCTATCTTCCGGTCCTCACGGCGACACTTGCCGGGCTGAGCTTCCTGGGTGGTTTGCGAGCCGTTGGAATCGCATTGGCAACCATCACCCTTGTCTTGCTGGCTGCGTTGCGCTTTGGTCCACAAATTTCGCGGCTTATACATTCCTCGGACCGAGAAAATTTCCTGCTCAAACTCATTGGTGCGGCCCTGCTGGTGGCCGGACTTGCCTCCGCATTGCAGGTCTCGGCAGCGGTTGGTGCGTTCATGCTGGGCATTGCCATTTCTGGTTCAACAGCACATTCGGCAACCAAGGTTCTTGAACCGCTGCGCGATCTTTTTGCCGCAATGTTCTTCGTTGTTTTTGGGCTCAATACCGATCCAACGACCATCCCCGCAGTATTACCGATGGCCATAGCACTTGCCGTGGTGACATCGCTGACCAAGGTCGCCACCGGTGCTTGGGCCGCCAAACGTGCAGGAATTGGTATTCCGGGTCGCTTGCGCGCCGGCGTTGCCTTGATTGCACGTGGTGAATTCTCGATTGTCATCGCCGGATTGGCCGTTGCTTCGGGAGCCATTACCGGTGAACTTGCGGCTCTGGCAACTGCCTATGTGTTGCTTCTAGCGGTGCTGGGGCCCATTGCCACACGCGTTGTAGAGCCGCTGAGCAAACCATTTCTACGTAGCAAAAAAACACCAATTCCCAGCACCATCGATGACACTCCGCTGATGGATTAGGTTATCTGCCCCTACGTTGGGATATGCTGTTTTAGCCCGGGCGGTCATTAGGCTTCTCGGCGCATCGCGGGCGTAGCTCAATGGTAGAGCGCCAGCTTCCCAAGCTGGACACGCGGGTTCGATTCCCGTCGCCCGCTCGTGATGAGTAAGGACCCGGCCGGTGGCCGGGTCCTTACGCGTTAAGTTTGGCTCAACATGGGGAGAGGGAATCTATTAGATGAGTGGAGTCCTCTCTGGTTTTGCCGTTGTCTGGTCGGTGATTGCCGTTGGCTTCTTGGTGGGAAAAACCGGGGTGCTTGGTGAGAATGCACGCTACGTGCTCAACCGCCTGACCTTCTTTGTGGCAAGCCCCGCGCTGCTATTTACTACCCTTGCCGATTCTGAACCGGCTGCGGTCTTGGGCCCCTATCTTGGGGTTGCAGCAATTTCCTCGGTACTCACCGCCGTGGCATTTGTGGTGCTGACCCGGTGGTGGCTGCGCAGAGACCTGACCGAAACAACGATTGGTGCGATGAGCGCCTCAACGGTGAACTCGGCAAACCTTGGCCTTCCTATTGCTCTGTATGTTTTGGGAAACATGGAATATGCGGCACCGGTGATCCTCTGGCAGCTGGCGCTATTCTCCCCTGTGTGCCTAGCTATCCTTGATGCAAGCACTTCAAGGCATCGGACCACGGTATTTTCCATGCTGAGCCAAACAGCAAAAAACCCCATGATCGTTGGTTCACTTGCGGGCTTGATCTGTGCAGTGTTCGAGGTGCAGCTACCCCAACCGTTGGCCGATCCGATTGAACTCATTGCAGGGGCCTCAATCCCGGCAATGCTCATAGCTTTTGGGATCTCTCTGGTAGGTTCCAAACCGCTCGAAGCCAGCAGCGGCAGGCGCGCCGATACCTTGGTAGCAACAGCCTTGAAACTTGTTTTTCAACCAGTGGTTGCGTGGATGTGCGCCACATGGATTTTCGACCTCAATGAAACAGACACCTTCATCGTGGTGATCATGGCCGCCCTGCCAACAGCCCAAAACATCTTCGTTACTGCTTCACGTTACGAACGTGGAATCATTCAGGCCAAAGACACGGTCCTGCTTACTACCATTGTTGCTGTACCGGCCATGATGTTGGTTCCCTTGCTGCTGACCTAGCCGCGGGTTCCGGAGGATTTTGGTTCCCTAAATTCTCTCTACGCAAAATGGGGAATATTCACAAAACGCCTAGTCATATTCTCTAGACCGCGAAATATGTCTCGACTCGGTACTACCGAGCATTTGCGTTTCGTCTTACTTCGGAACATAACCCTTACGCCGGTGCCATCACCGTGTTAGCGTCGCTTCAAGGTTCACACACCAACGAAAGACCAACACCAGATTCTCTGGCACACGGTGTGCGGAACGAACATCTTGTAAACCGAAGGGAACGTCTTCTCAATGAAGCGCCAAATCATTGCCTTGCTCTCCACCGCTCTGCTCGCCGTCACCATGAGTGCCTGCGGAAACACAGCAACCCCTTCGGCCACTCAAAGTTCAGGTGATTCGGCTTCAACTGCCGGTGGGCTAACCCTGCAGCAGGTCAAGGATGCCGGCGTGCTGAAGATCGGCACCGAGGGTACCTACAAGCCGTTTTCCTTCCATGAAGGCGGAACCGGCCCGCTGACCGGATTCGATGTAGAAATCGCCACGGCAGTCGCCAGTAAACTGGGCGTCGAGGCCAAGTTTGAGGAAACCCAGTGGGACGGAATCTTTGCCGGCCTCCAGGCCGGACGCTTCGACACCATCTTCAATCAGGTTTCCATCACCCCCGAGCGCAAGGACAAATACCTCCTCTCCACCCCCTACACGGTGAGCACCGGGGTGATCGTGACCAAGTCTGACAACACCGATATCACCTCCTTTGCCGATCTCAAAGGCAAGACCACCGCGCAGTCACTGACCAGCAACTGGAACACCATGGCCAAGGATGCCGGAGCCAACGTCCAAGCGGTCGAGGGCTGGGCCCAGGCCGTCACCTTGGTTAAACAGGGGCGTGTTGATGCGACAATCAACGACAAACTGACCTACTTGGATTCGCAAAAGACTAAGAATGATCCGGGCATCAAGATCGCGGTCGAAACCACAGAGAAGTCCGAGAGCGCCGCGGCCTTCCGCACCGGCAGCGAAGACCTAGTCAAGGCCGTGGACTCGGCACTAAAAGAATTGAGCGCCGACGGAACACTAGCCCAGATCTCCGAGAAGTACTTCGGTGCCGACGTCACCAAGTAGGTTCCAGCTCTCCGGCTCTCCGGCCTCGGACGCCCGGAACATCTTTCCTTCCAAGGAGAATTATCAATGAACATTGATTGGAACTTGTTCCTTGAGTCCTTCTGGCCCATCGTACGCGGAGGACTGCTCGGAACCATTCCGCTGGCCTTGATCAGCTTTGTTCTGGGCCTTGCCATTGCCCTACTCATGGCACTGATGCGGCTAAGCACTAACCGCGTGGTGTCGTTCATCGCCCGGGCCTACATCTCGGTGATCCGCGGAACTCCCCTGTTGGTCCAGCTATTTGTGATCTTTTACGGTCTGCCGTCCATAGGTTTCACCATCGATCCGTGGCCCAGTGCCATCATCGCGTTTTCGCTAAACGTCGGCGGATACGCCGCCGAGGTCATCCGGGCAGCGATCCTGTCGGTGCCCAAAGGTCAGTGGGAAGCCGGCTATACCATCGGCATGTCCCGCACCACGACGCTGCGTCGGCTGATCCTGCCCCAGGCAGCCCGGGTTGCGGTCCCGCCACTGTCCAATACATTTATTTCACTGGTGAAGGACACCTCGCTGGCATCGGTGATCCTAGTGACCGAACTCTTCCGCAAGGCCCAGGAAATTGCGGCATTCAGCCAGGAATTCATGCTCATCTACACCGAGGCAGCCCTCGTCTATTGGGTTATCTGTCTGGTGCTCTCCACCGGCCAATCGCGTCTGGAAGGACGGCTCGACCGCTATGTCGCACACTAGACCCTCAGCAGACACCCCCGAACTGCTGCGTGCCGACGGCCTGCAAAAAAGCTTCGGAACGCATCAGGTCCTCAAATCCATCGACCTGGCCGTACGCAAGGGCGAGGTCCTGGCACTCATTGGCCCCTCCGGGTCGGGCAAAACCACGGTGCTACGCTGCCTCAACGGCCTTGAAATCCCCGACGCCGGATCCGTGTCCTTCGAGAGTGGCCCTGCCGTCACCTTTGATTCCGCCACGACGCAGAAAAAGGCGCAAGTCTTGCGCACGCGAAGCGCCATGGTCTTCCAGAACTACAACCTGTTTCCACATAAAACGGTTCTTGAAAACATCATCGAGGGACCCGTACAGGTTCAAAAGCGTAAGAAGAGCGAGGCAATCACCGAAGCTACCGAGCTTTTAGACCGAGTTGGATTAGCCGAAAAACGTGATGCCTACCCGCACCAGCTCTCCGGAGGACAGCAACAGCGTGTGGGAATTGTGCGAGCACTTGCGCTGAAACCATCATTGCTGCTTTTTGATGAGCCAACGTCGGCGCTTGACCCGGAACTGGTCGGTGACGTCCTGCGCGTGATCAAGGAATTGGCCGATGAGGGTTGGACCATGGTTTTGGTGACTCACGAGCTTGCTTTTGCCCGCGAGGTTGCCGATGAGGTGGTCTTCATGGATCAGGGTGTTGTTGTTGAACGAGGTCACCCAGATATTGTTTTGCGAGCCCCCCAAAATATCCGCACTCAACAATTCGTCCATCGGCTCCTTAACCCCTTCTAACTTCTACTCATTTTGTTTCACCACGTGGTGGGTACCCGGCTTCGGGTACCCACCACTGTTTTACTCCCCCTGACTAATCCTTGAGCCCCTCTGGATTAAGCTCAGAAGCCTCGATGCTTTCATCGCCCAAGGACCACTTATCCAAAATTTCCTGATACAGCCCCGCATCGATCAACCCATCGATACCGGCTTGGGCAGCCTCGGCAAGTCCACTATCTTTGCGTACGGTCAGTCCAATATTTGCTGTCTGTGGCCACCCACCTGGCAAGAGGCCCACCAAACGAGTCTTTGAATCGGTGACTGCCTTATACGCTCCCGTAGCGTTGGGACCAAACGAAGCATCTGCCCGCCCTGAATTCAAGGCAATGGTCGCCAACGAATCATCGTCGTAGTACTGGAAATCTACTGCTTTCAGGCCCTTCGCCTTATTTTCTTCATCCGAAGCCAGCAAGATCTTTTCTTGGTTAGTTCCCGAGCCAACAACGATCCGTAGCCCGGAAACATCCTTGGGTTCGGAAATCTTAGTGATTTTTGAATCCTTGGGGACATAGAAACCAAGCTTGTCCTCACGGTATGTTGCAAAGTCGTATTTCTTCTTCCTCGCTTCGGTCACGGTGATATTGCTTGCCATTGCCTCATACTTGCCCGTTTCCAGCCCCAACGGCCAATCGGCCCACGCCACCGGAATAAGTTCGGGTTCAAGGCCGAGGCTTTGCGCCACGCCAATAGCAATATCGGCTTCCGACCCAATGACAGTTTTATTATCTGTGGCAAAAAGCATCAGTGGAGCGGACCCCGGAGCCACAGCAATGCTCAGTTTCCCGTCCTTCTTGATACTTTCGGGAACGCGGCCCAGCGCAGCTGGGACCGGATCTGCGGGTGTGCGGTGTTGTTCGGGGCTCAGATTGAATCCGCTAGGTTCTTTGGCTGCTGCAGCACTCTGAGTGGTTCCCGGATCCGAGCATCCGCTCAGACTCAGTGCCAGCACCAGTGACGTGGTTCCCCAGGAGAGCGTCGAGACGCTTTTCATACGGCAACCTCAATCCAGGTATTTCCGTTCTTGCGGGGCAATGTTGAAGTCTCGGGCCTAGCCAGGCCCAGGTTTTCACGCAACGTTTGCCCAGCATATTCACTTGGATAGATCCCGCGTTCCTGTAATTCGGGAACCAAATGGTTAACCACGTCATCAAGCCCCGTCGGGACTAACCATGGAGTGATATTGAAACCATCGACCGCCCCACTTGCGGCATATTCTTCGAGGCGTTCGGCGACCTGGGTATAGGAACCAACAAAAGAACCGCCCACCCGGCCCGACTTTGCCCTCACAAATTGCAGAACATTTAGTCCTTCGTCGCGGGCTTGTGCACGCCAGGCGCGAGTCAGTTCAATGGCCTTGGCATTCTGGAATCCACTACCTCGGGTGACATCGGAGGCGATGATCTGTGGATCAAAGTCCGGCAACGGACCTTCGGGATCCAGTTGAGTCAATGATTGGCCCCAGAACTGTTCAAGATACGCGATGGCCTGTTGCGGCCCGATCTGATGCTCTTTGACCCACCATTGTTTTTCGACGGCTTCTTGTGGCGTTGGAGCCAAGATGAATTCTGCACCGGGCATGATCTTCACAGCACCGACAGGTCTACCGGCCTTCAGGGTGCGTGCCTTGATATCTTCCCTAAAGGTTTTGGCTGCCTCCAGCCCACCGTGTGCCGAGAAAATAACATCTGCCTGACGTGCAGCAAAATCCCGGCCTTCGGCCGAATCCCCAGCTTGGAATAGTACCGGGCGCCCTTGGCTGCTGCGCGGCAGCCGCGAGGTGTAGCGAATTGAATAATGTTGACCTTGATGCACCACGGGATCCGGATGCTGCCCGGTCAACCAGGCTTCAGCTTTGGCGTCGCGTGCAATCGATTCTGTTCCCCACGAGTCCCATATGCGCTTGGCAAGCTTAACGAAGTCTTCGGCATGGGTGTACCGATCTTCGTGAGCTAGATATCCACCGCGGCGGAAGTTCTCCCCGGTCCAGGAATTATCGGTTGTGACAATGTTCCAGGCTGCACGCCCACCGGAGATCAAATCCAGTGAGGCTAGTCGGTGTGCCAGATCTGCTGGATCGTTATAAGTGGTGTTCTGTGTTGCCACCAATCCAATGTTCTTGGTGACAGCCGCCAGCGCCGCGAGCATGGTTTGCGCATCGGGGCGTCCGGCAACATCTAGGTCGTGGATCTGTCCCAGGTGTTCACGTAGCCGCAGTCCCTCGCCAAGGAAAAAGGCGGAGAAGATTCCGCGTTCGGCGGTTTGGACGAGCCTGCGGAATGATGCAAAGTCGGTTTGTGAGCCGGCCTCCGGTGTTTTCCAGACGGTACTTGAATTCACGCCTTGGAAGAAGACTCCCAAGCGCAACTGATGCTTGGTGTTCTGTTGACTACTCATGCTGGATTCTCCTTTAGATGGCGTTTGTTGCGAGATGGGCGAACTGGTTTTTGGCAGGTGGTAGTCCAAAAGTGCTACGCAGCGTGGCACCGGTTGAAAGATCTGCCAATAGGTTTGTGCTGCGAAGCGCGGGAAGGACTAGCTCCGAGAATTCGGCGGCATCGATCTCTAGCGTTGCCGGGTGTAAGCGCACCCCGGCCACCAGCGGCAGTAAGGAACGCAAATATGTGATGAGCTCTTCGGCGCTTCCCACAAAACGAGCGCGCTCACTATCCCAGTTTTCCCAAGCATTGAGTTGAGCTAAGCGGGAGGCTGCAGATTCCCCTGCAGCGTCAAGAACAAATTCAAGTTCTGCAATTCGAGCACCCGCTGAGGCACCTGTGGCAGTCAGTAATTGGTCAAGATCTGGTGCAGTGAAAAGTACAGCGTCGTGTCCTTGGGTGGCAAGTGTTTCGGGCACTAGCACCGGCAACTGACCCTGGATCGGGCGTGGGCTGATGGCTGGCCCTTTTACCGAGAAGCGGTTTCCAATGAAGTCCGTATAGTGCAACTTGGTTCTATCCAGATAGCGGCCTGTTGCTACATCCTTGATCACCGCATCGTCTTCCCAGCTGTCCCACAGGCTGCGCGAAACACGCACCACATCCGCAATCTCGCCGGCGAGCTGTTCGACGGCAAGCGCATCACGTCCAACGGCAGCACCTTGTTGCTCGGTGCCTTCGGCTAGGACAATCCATCCGGCACGACCACCGGAAATCGAGTCCAGCCCGGCCAATTGGGTGGCAAGGTGGAATGGCTCGGTGTAAATCGCATCAATGACCGGAAGCAAACCAATGCTGTGAGTCACCGCTCCCAGATAGGCCGCACGTTGGATCGCATCAAGGCCTCCCCTAGGTCCTTGAACGGCAACCGCTCGCGAATCTTGAAAGCTCACGGCATGGAAACCCTCCGATTCGGCACTGAGCACCACGCGGGCAAGCCGCACAATATCTAGGGCGTTGCTGGGGTTTTCTTGGTAGCGCCACGCTGCCGGATGAGATCCGACCCCGTCAGCTTCAAGGATCAGCAACGAGTCGCTCCTATCGTGTGTACTCATGTTTTCGTCTCCTTTACTCGGGTGAAACCGGGTTAGTTGCCTGTGTAGTTTTCCTTGGTGACAGCATTCGATGTGGGGATTGCTTCCTCGCTCAGACCCCAGCGATCCAAAACCTTGGCATAGCTGCCCTCCTCGATCAAGGAATTAATAGCTTCGGAGATTGGTTCGGCTAACCCATTACCTCGTTTAGAAGTTGCGGCGACCAACGTTTCATTGGGCCAGCCAGCATTGATCTTGCCGACAACTTTGGTGTCATCACGGGTGTGTTCGCGGTACACGGTGGTGGGGTAGGGAGCGAAGTTTAGATCCACGCGTCCCGAAGATAGTGCCAGGATGGTATCGGCGTCCGAGGAATAGTAGGCAAGTTCTGCCGGCGTCTTTCCGGACTCGGTCAGTTCCTTGTTCCAGGCGATCAGGATCTTTTCCTGATTGGTTCCGGCTCCCACCGAAACCTTTTTGCCGGAAATGTCTTTAGCCCCGGCAACGTTTCCAGCAAAGTCTTTCTTCGCTTCAAATCCCATATAGGCTGCCCGGTATGAGGCAAAATCATATTTTTTGATTCGTTCGGTGTTGATTCCAACATTGGAGAAGACCACTTCAACCGCCCCCGAATCTGTCTGCAGTGGCCAGTTTTCCCAGCTTGTCAGTTTCAAATCCAGCTCAAGGCCGAGTTTGTCGGCGACCAATTGAGCGATATCAGTTTCGGTGCCGATCAACGTGGAGTTATCGCTTGCGTGGAAGGTCAGCGGAACAGAACCGGCACTGGTGGCAACGGTGAGTTTGCCATCGTGAGCGATGAGTGCAGGAACGTTTGCGGCGAGTTTTTTATCCTTGGTTGAGCGGATACGATCCTGCTCTGGTGCGGTGTTGTATGAAACGGTGCCTTGCCCTTCGATGCTTCCCGCAGTGGGATTTTGCGCATTGGCTGTTGTTGTGGGATCGGCGCAGCTAGCTAATCCGAGGATTAATGCCGCGGCCAGACCCAGCGCCGCAGCATTCTCGAGCGTAACGATCTTGGTCTGAGTTACCGGTAGTTTTGGAGCTGTGTTCATGGTGCGAGTCCTTGCGTGTTTTGGGGTGCTGTGCCCGAGCATTGGTTAAAGGTGGAAGGCCGGTTCGATGACCTTGGAAAGGAAATCCTTGGTGCGTTGGTGTTGTGGGTCGCCAAAGATTTCTGCTGGGGTGCCTTCCTCAACGAGGTATCCTCCATCCATAAAGACCACTCGGTCAGCAACGTCTCGGGCAAAGCCCATCTCGTGGGTGACAATAATCAGCGTCGTTCCGTCGTCGGCGAGCGCTTTGATGACATCGAGCACCTCGCCTACCAGTTCCGGGTCTAGCGCCGAGGTTGGTTCATCAAAGAGCACTACCTTGGGGTTCAAGGCGAGGGCTCGTGCTATTGCTACTCGTTGTTGTTGTCCCCCGGAGAGCTGTCGTGGATAGGCATCGGCTTTTTCCGCCAGTCCCACGCGTTTGAGCAAGTTCATTGCTTGTTCTATGGCTTGGGAACGGTTCTGACCTTGGGCATAAATTGGTGCTTCAATGATGTTTTCTAGGGCGCTGAGATGCCCGAAAAGATTGAAGTTTTGAAAGACCATGCCCACCTCGGTGCGTTGGCGCAGGACCTCTTTTTCACGTAGTTCTTGGAGTTGGTAGCCACGAATCCTGTAGCCGATCAGCTCCTCATCAATGCGGATGACTCCGCTATCAAGCTTTTCTAGGTGGTTGATGGTGCGCAGCAATGTTGATTTTCCAGATCCTGAGGGACCCAGAATTGCGACGACTTCACCGGGGTTGATGGTGAGGTTGATGCCTTTGAGTACTTGGTTGGTGCCAAAGGATTTGTGGACGTCCCGGATGGTGACCAGCCCGCGGGTGGTTTTGGTGGTGGTGCTCATCGGGTTCCAATCGTGTTTTGGGTGCGGAGGGTGAAGAAGCGGCGCAGCTTTTGTAGCGGTGTAAGGGGCAGAGTGCGTACTGCTCCCTTGGAGTAGTGGCGTTCGATGTAGTACTGGGCTACCGAGAGCACGGAGGTGATCGCGATGTACCAGCAGGTGGCCACCAGCAGTAGCGGCAAAACCTGTTGGGTTCGGGCGTAGATGACTTGGACCGTGTAAAAGAGTTCGCCGTAGGCAAGTACATAAACAATTGAGGTGCCCTTGACCAGGCCAATGATTTCGTTGAAGGCCGTGGGAAGGATGGCGCGCATAGCTTGTGGCAGCACGATTCTTGTGGAGCGACGCCACGGTGGAATGCCCAATGCCGCAGCGGCTTCGAGTTGTCCTTGGTCAACCGAGAGGATTCCGCCGCGAATAATTTCGGCCGAGTAGGCTGCCTGATTCAGTGTTAGCCCCAATACTGCTGCGGCAAATTGGCTGATCAAGGTGGTGGTGTTGACTTCAAAGAAGGTGATTGAGGTAAAGGGGATGCCCAAAGAGATTTTCTCGTAGAGGTATCCGAGGTTGTACCAAAGCAGCAGTTGGACCAGCAGCGGGGTGGATCGGAAGATCCAGGAGAAGGTCCATGACACCGAGGAGAGCAGTGGGGAGTCGGATAAGCGCATGAGCGCCAAGACGAATCCGAGGACAAAGCCCAAAGCCCCACAAATGAGCGTCAGTTTCAGGGTTTCGCCCAACCCACGGATGACAGACTCGGCGGTGAACCATTGGGCAACGACGTTCCACTCCCAGCGTGGATTGGTCACTAACGAATAAAGAATCGCTGCCAACACGATGCCTACTACTACTGTGCCAATCCAGCGACCCGGGTGGGCAGCCGGAATAATACCCGGGCGCAGTGCCGCATATTCAAGCCCGGTGGAAGAACCAGAACCCGGACGATCCGTTGGGTCTTTGGTGTTCTCGGTGATGGGCTGCTCTGCTATCTTGTGCGGCTGTGACCTTTGGTCCTGCTCATCATCTTGTTTCGATGCGCTTAGCTCTGTGGTTTGCTGTGCGGCACCCATGTGCCACCTCCTTCACGAATTTTCCGGATCAGGCCGGCAGGGAGTTAAGAAGTTCAGCGTGCTCCGCTGCCTTCTAGAAACCTCACGTTAGATCCCCGCGCGAACCGCGTTCAAACGCTGCTCCTTCGAAGGAAACCTCTCGCCATGCGAAGCAATATTGGTGCCTTGTGCCCCGTTTCAGATGACGAGTTATGACGTTGGGTGACACGGTGTGGCACAACTTAACGGTTCGTGACAGTAGTGCTTTCATAACCCGAATTTCGGCACCTAACCTGAGAACAAATTGCCGCAAGTGTTACGTCGAGACAACGAGCAACATGCGTCTACGCCATCTAAAGGAGACTCTTATGGGACGTCTTTCGAACCTTGCTGGTTTCCCCCAGCACCACACACCAACAACCGTGTTGTTTGTCGGCGGCGGCCCACGAGCAGCCCTGGTACTTGAGCGCCTCATTGCCAATCGCAATGCCGGCCCCCAACCACCACTGCAGGTCCATCTTGTCGATCCCTACCCGGTAGGTGCCGGAAGAATCTGGCGTACCGAACAATCGGGGCTGCTGAAGCTGAACTCAATGGCCATGGATGTGAGCATGTTTACCGACGAATCCGTTCAATGCGCTGGTCCCCCCATACCCGGGCCTTCCCTGTGGGAGTGGGTCTGCCAGCTACGTGCCGGATCGCATCGGCAAAGCGCCGCCGCCATCAGAGCCGATACACCCGAACTTTTGACCGAGATCACAGCACTGCGGGCCGATAGTTTTCCCACGCGCAGATTACAAAGCCATTACCTACAGTGGTTCTTTGAACGCATTATCGCTACAAAGGATCCGCACCTGCACGTAGAGTTTCATCGGGATACGGTGAGCAATATTCTAGAAAGTGACATCGGAGATCGGCACCTCATCGAGGTGGCCTCGGGGCAACACTTGAGCGCAGATATCGTGTTGCTGGCGCAAGGCCATGTTGAGGCTCGGCCTAATTCCGTATCGCTGGCTCTTGAAGCCGCCGCTGCCAAAGACCCCGAACGATTGACCTATATTCCTCCGGCCTACACAACAGATAGTGACTTTACGAAGTTGAAACCGGGACAAGACGTGCTGGTCTCCGGCATGGGGCTGGCATTCGTTGACCTCTTTGTGCTGCTCACCGAAGGACGTGGTGGATGCTTCGATCGGCAGGCGGATGGCACCTTGAGGTATGTGCCATCGGGTCGCGAGCCACGCTTACTTGTCGGTTCGCGGCGCGGTGTTCCCTACCGATCCAAGATTCGAGGATCCCTTCAGGGAACAACGGGTGCCGGGCAACGGTTCCTCACCCGCCAAGCAATCGAAGAGCTCCTGCTTAGCCATTCGCTACTCGATTTTCGTGCTCATCTCTGGCCCTTGGTGGCCAAGGATGCTGCCTATTCCTATTACCGAGAATTATTCACTGCCCATCCACACCGAGTGACCTTGAGCTGGGAAGAATTCGAAGAAGGCTTTGCACGGGTGGATTGGTACAGCCGCGAACGCAGCGACCTAGAGATCCTGGCCATTCCTGAGGCACGCTACAGGCTCGATTTTGAGGCATTGGATCATCCATTTGCCACAACACGGTTCACCGATGCCACCCACATCCATGAAACGATCGTGCAGCACATCGACTCCGATCTTCGGTTACGCGATTCCGGTGAGCATTCGGAAACACTGGGACTTTTCATGGGATTACTTGGCAGCTATATGGCCTTGGGTCAGGTGGTGAAACTCGATGAGCTAACACCCACCGGTCGAGTGGATCTTTCTGGCTGGTGGCATGGATTCTTTAGTTACGTGGACTCTGGTCCACCGGCAGATCGTCTACACCAGTTGCTTGCTTTAGAACGCGTGGGGCTCATCCGGTTCTTGGGACCTGACGTTAGATTTGGTTTTAACGAACAGAGCGGGAAATTCGCGGCCGTGACGGCATATGGTGGGGACCCCGTGAGTGCTCATGCGTTAGTCGAGGCACGCCTGCCAACTCCGAGCCTTGCTACCACCGCTGACCCTCTGCTTGCGGCTCTGAGCCGCCGCGGAATTATTAGCCAAGAATCTTCAGATAGCACAAAAATCCGGGTTGATGCTTGCCATCGGATCATTGACCGCGCAGGTAAGACTCGTCCCTGGCTTTTCGCCGTGGGAGCAGGGGTTGCGGGATTCAGTGCCGGAGCATTCTCGCGTCCTCATTCAAATGCTGCTCCCTTTCGCGATTCCGATGCCTTGGCACGAGAAATCCTTTCCGCGGTCTCCCAGGCGGGTGCACAGCTCGAACCCACTATGCGTCCCGAGAGCCATGCCGTGTTCTCTCGTGCACCACAGCTTTCGGCTATTGCCTTGCTGGCAAGCCTAGATTCCGTTCACCGATACTTAGGATAGTTCCCATGAACCCCGCTACATGCTCCGGTGGCCTCCGCACGGAAACTATCAGCGTTTCTCTCGATGATCCGCGTGCCCTTCCACTCCTGGAAGGTTTGAGCGCGGAGTATGAGGCTCGTTATGGAAACCGTTTTGGCGGCACCCAAAAAGAAATGTTTCGCTACCCGGCAGCAGATTTTCGGGCACCCCGCGGTGCCTTGTTATTACTGCAAAGTGCCGGACAGATTATTGCCGGCGGAGCATTTCGATTACACGATTCTGGCGCTGCAGAATTCAAACGCATTTGGACGCATCCGCAATTTCGTCGGCAGGGACTGGCCCAAAAGGTGCTTATTGCCTTGGAAGATGAGGCACGGGCGCTAGGTTACGACCGGATCTATCTGACCACCGGACCACGGCAGCCAGAGGCAGTTGGCTTATATTTACGCACTGGTTTCACCCCACTTTTTGATCTTGCTGCCGATCCCGACACCCTTGGGCACCTGCCCTTTTCCAAATCGTTGAACTAGTCAAATATACGTACACGATTATGTGACAACGTTGCTGCACAAAAACAGAATATGGCGTGCCCCAGCAGGGAAAACCATCTTCGGTCGTAGGCTATGACCATGGCGAAAATGACACCGGCTCAGCATGTAGAAACCATCACCGCAGGCTACTCATTTGAGGGTCTTGCAATTCATTTGGGTGCGGCACTCGTCGATGACCAGCTCTATCCCGAGGCACAGGTTCGTTTACCCGTCCGCATGATGAACCGTCATGGGCTTGTTGCCGGCGCCACGGGCACCGGTAAGACCATTACCCTGCAGCTCATGGCCGAGCAACTTTCCGGTCATGGAGTTCCGGTCTTCCTTGCCGATATTAAGGGAGATTTGACTGGGCTCTCTACCCCGGGAACAGCCACCGAGAAACTAAGCGCCCGCACGGCCTCGGTGGGAATGGATTGGTCGGCGAAGTCATTTCCCGTCGAATACTTCTCCCTAGGTGGGGACGGGGTCGGAGTACCGATTCGTGCCACGATTTCCTCGTTTGGTCCATTATTGCTTTCCCGGATCATGGAGCTTAATGAAACCCAGGAATCATGCTTACAACTGATCTTCCACTATGCGGACACTAAAGATCTTGAGCTCTACGATCTCAAGGATTTACGCGCCGTCATTCAATTCCTGACAAGTGATGAGGGCAAAGCCGAACTTGAAAACCTTGGTGGGGTTTCCAAGGCAACCGCTGGTGTCATTCTGCGTGAGCTTGTCACCCTCGAGGCCCAAGGCATGGGCGGATTCTTTGGCGAACCAGAATTTGAGACCTCGGAACTCTTGCGCATTGCACCCGATGGACGCGGTGTTATTAGTTGCCTTGAGCTTCCAACGCTCATGGAAAAACCAGTGCTCTTCTCCACCTTCATGATTTGGCTATTGGCCGACCTGTTTTCTGAACTTCCAGAAGTCGGAGATCAAGAAAAACCCAAACTTGTTTTCTTCCTAGACGAAGCCCACCTGCTCTTCCGTGGTGCCTCAAAGGCATTCCTAACCTCCATTACCACCACGGTGCGTCTCATCCGGTCCAAGGGCGTTGGGGTTTTCTTCGTGACCCAGACTCCCAAGGATGTTCCCTCAGATGTCCTTGGACAATTGGCTAATCGGGTACAGCACGCACTGCGCGCCTTCACCCCTGATGATGCCAAGGCCCTGAAAGCAACGATCTCTACCTTCCCTACCAGCAACTACGACCTCGAGGTGGCCCTGACACAGGCTGGCACCGGTGAAGCAGTGGTCACGGTAATGAATGAAAAGGGCGCACCAACACCCGTTGCGTGGACGCGTATGTGGAGCCCGGAGTCAACAATGGGGCCATCCAACCCCGAAACCGTAAACACCATCATCAAGGAATCCGCACTGCTGCAGGCCTATGGAACGGCAGTTGACAGGGAATCTGCCTTCGAGAAGCTGAACTCGGTTAAAGCTGTCGCACCTTCGTTGGCTCCCGATGCTGCAGCTCAGCTTCCAGGTGTTGCGCTGCCAGTTCCTACCGGTGGGTCGGTGGGGGGCCGTATTCCGGGGGCCGGGCAAACTCAGTCCGATATTGATGCAGAGGCTCGCAGGATTGAAGAATCAATTCTCGGCAAGCCCTCCTCGCTTCCCTCAACATCGCCCGGTCCCGGTGCCGCGGATTATTCAATGCCCGATTTCGAAGTGCCCCAGGCCACCCAGAAGACCGGTACGACCAAGAAACGGAGCACTCCCCCGGCCCCCGTACAACCGGATAATCCCCTGCTTGATATGGCATTGCAGGCTGCTAATGCGATTGGAAGCGAACTACTCCGGGGTATGTTCGGTACCAAGAAACGCAGACGCCGCTAGATCATCAGCGTTCAAGATACTCCAATTTTCCCGGTAGCCTAGAGCATTATGAGCGAACGACTATCCCCAACACGGGTCGCTGCCATCTGGGCAGCGACCTTAGTGTTGTTGGCCGTGGCTGCAGTTTCAGTCATCACTCTTGTCAACCACAAGGTATTTGGTCCTGGACAGCTGGTTAAACAACTACATGCACAATTGGTTGCCGGTGATGGAGCCAAAGCCTTGGGATTACTCCAGGCCACCGTGCCCAAGGGCAACGCTCTCTTACTTGATGGTCCGGGGCTCCGGGCCGCAAGTGCGGATATCAGAGACTTCACCATTGGTTCGCCCGAATCAATCGCCGGAACCGAGAATACAGTGGTGGTGCCCACCAGCTACACGGTCCATGGAGTGGAACAACATACCAACTACCAGCTGCGCTCAACTGGGCGCCAATGGTTGTTCTTTGACCAATGGGAGTTTGTCCCTTCAACATTGCCGACCGTTCAAATTTCGGCAAATACCACAAATGAAGTGAGCATCAATTCACTTCCAGCACCGCTGACTAAGGGTTCGGCAGTTGTCCCGGTTTTTGCTCCGGCGGTAATTAATACGGGCTTTAAAACCCCTCATTTTGCCGCGTCTTCCCGAGGCCTTGTGGTGACCGATCTTGCAGCAAAAGGCACCAAGGTGAAGCTACGCACCGAACCTACCAAGACCCTGCTTGATGAGGTCAACAAGCAGATCAATACATATCTAGATACGTGTGCAAGCCAGCAGGTGCTCATGCCAGCGAACTGCCCCATGAGTTATTCAACGTCTGCTCGAGTGCACTCGGATTCCATTCATTGGAGCATTCTCGATTATCCATCCGCAGAAGTAGTTTCCTATGATGGTGGCTGGGTGCTCAAGCCACTGACGGTGAAAACCCATTTGGATCTTACCGAACAAAATCTACGCACCGGTGCATATACCGAAAAGTCCGTTGACGATTCTTTCGGTTTTACGGCTGTCCTGAAGGTCAGTACCACGAAGGTACGGGTCACCCCGGTGGCCAGCGAGTAGCGATTATTCTCTCGAATGGTGCATCGAGGCGACGCACCACCTGCGCAAGGTTTTTAGTGGCCGAATGAGGGAACTAGGCGGTAGCCGGCCTGTTTCAGTTCGGCTCGCGTGCGTGGCTTGCGGTGACGTTGATGCAACACAATCGCCACGGCAATGAGTCCAGCAATCAGCGAAATGATGGCTCCGCCACCGACCGACCAACGCGCACCAAACTCGGTTCCCAACCAACCGACAAGTGGTGCACCGATCGGCGTGCCACCCTGGACTACTACCACGTACAGTGCGATGACGCGTCCGCGGTAGGCCGGATCGACCCCAAGTTGGATGGTGGTGTTCGCGCTATTGAGGAAGGTCAACGACGCCAACCCCACAGGAACCATCATCACCGCGTACCAGAAGAACGTTGGCATAACGCTGGCAATGATTGCTGCAATACCAAAGCCCACCGCGCCACCGAGCAAATAGCGCAACCGAGGCTTTCCACGTCGCGCCGCCAGCAGTGCACCGCCAAGGGTGCCAATTGCCATAATGGTGCCAAGTAGTCCGAATTCTCCTGCGCCTACACCAAAGATATCCGTTGCCATCATGGCGTTGGTGAGCTGGAAGTTCAGTCCAAAGGTTGCGATCATAAACGCCAGCCCAAAGATCATCAAAAGGTCAGGGCGTTTGAGCACATAGGCGACGCCCTCCTTGATCTGCCCCTTTTCGCGTGTGGCCAGGGTGACCGGTTGGAATTGTTCGGCGCGCATACGGACCAGTGAGAAGATCACTGCAACAAAGCTTGCGGCGTTGATCAAGAATGCTGGGGCTGTGCCGAAAGCGGCAATGAGCAGGCCCGCGACTCCAGGTCCGGCAAGGCGTGCCAGGTTGAATGAGGCACTATTTAGTGCCACGGCGTTTGGCAGTTCCGAGGACGGGACAAGTTCGGAGACGAAGGCTTGACGTGCGGGTGCGTCAAAGGCGCTGGCAAGACCAAGGCCCAACGCCAAGACGTAGACATGCCAGAGCTGCGCGGTTCCGGTGGCGACCAAGATGCCAAGGCACAGGGCAAAGAATCCCATGGCGCTTTGGGTGATGACAAGGAGCTTGCGTTTATTCATGCGGTCCGCGAGGACACCGGCGAATGGGCCAAGGAAAAGAATGGGGAGGAATTGCAACCCGGTGGTGATACCGGCGGCGGTTCCATCGTGGTTGGTCAGCACCGTGAGGACAAGCCAGTCCTGGGCCACGCGTTGCATCCAGGTACCAATGTTGGAGACTAAGGCTCCGGCGGTCCACAGACGGTAGTTGGGGATCTTCAGTGCGCTAAACATTTTGCTCATGCTGCACTCATTTCTTGCAGCAGTTCAGCTGCGCGGGCCAAGGTCATGCGGTCTTGTTCGTCGAGTTGATCGATGCGGCGAGCCAGCCATGCTGTGCGTTGTCCACGGGCTTGTACAAAGGTGTGGGTACCTTCGGCGCTAATTTCGATCAGTACTTGGCGTGCGTCTTGGGTGTTTGCGGCTCGAGTCACCCAGCCGGCTTCGGTGAGGTTCTTGATGATGCGGGTCATTGAGGGGGCCGCGATTTGTTCGCGTTGGGCAAGTTCCCCAATAGTGTGCTTCTGCTGACGTAGTGCTGCCAGCACCGAGTACTGGGCAGGGGTTAGCGTTTCGGAGCTTGATTCAAGACGTAGTCGCCTCGAGGTTTTCATGACAGCTACGCGTAGTTCGGCTGCCAGGTCTCCGGGTAGGGTACTTAGCGAATTGGCTTCGTCGGGTTCTGCGTTGTTCGTTTCATTCTCGGTTTCGTTCACTCGATCCGGTGCGTTCACGGATCCTCCTTGGTGCACCACCTAGGCTGCGGGCGGCGTCTTGGGTTTCGACCTCATTAGTTACTTAGCATTGCTAACAATACTTTGGTCGGAATATTCCCGCCATAATCGCGGTCACATACCCCCGATAGGTTTTGGTGAAACACCTAACGTTCTTCGCATAGCAAAGGCCCTCTGGGTCCAATCTCACCGATTTGGTTCGGTGTGATCGGACCCAGAGGGCCACGTGCCGCGTTTCAACTATTCTTGCTGCTCAGCACATTTTTAGTCCATGCCGCGCAAATCCAAGACCAATTCGCTTTCGCCCTCGGCATCGATCACTACCGGGATTCCCCAGTCCTGCTGGTACAGGTGGCAGGCCGCATGATCCGGGATCTCGCCTCCGGGCTCACCATCACAGGCAGCGGCGCGAGCGGTAATGTGTAGCACGCCCTCGGTGATCTGCGGGTTCAGTTCCAGGGTGCGCTGCAACCCGGTGGAGGTGCCAGCACCGGCAAGCAGTAGCTCCTCCGGTGACGAGGAAATTTTCAGCTGAGTTGGGTCTCCCCAACGATCATCAAGTTTCTGCCCCTTGGGAGCCGAGAAACGCACCGTAAGCTCATGGTTCCCGGCGGTCACCTTGGTCTTGGGACGCTGGGTTTGTGCCGCTCCCTCATCAACATTCAGGGCTTCCTTGGGCAATGGCAGGCGCACCAACTGATGGTTATTTGTCTCAACAACCAGCAATACCGGCTCGCCCTCCACCGAGGCATCAAGCTGCACATCTGCCGGTTCATTGAGACCGCGTGCCAGCGTACTGACGCTCCTGGTCGCCGGGTCATAGCGGCGCACGGCACCGTTGTAAGTATCGGCAATGGCGATCGAACGATCGGGCAATACTGCAACACCCAGTGGGTGCTGCAGGCGCGCCTGACTCGCTTCACCGTCACGGAAACCAAAGTCAAAGAGGCCGGCACCAATCACGGATTCTACCGAGGCAACACTTCCATCATCGGCAAGGACAAGGCAGCGCAACGCCGAAGTCTCCGAGTCGGCAACCCAAATATTGCCATCCTGATCCGCGGCAAGACCCGAGGGCTGAGCAAACCAGCTCTCCCCCGGAGCTCCGTCGGCAAGACCCTCTAACCCGGTACCGGCAAAGACGCGCACCGCCTGGGTCTGCGGATCAAAGGAGAAAATCTGGTGGGTTCCGGCCATGGCAACAATTACTGCCTGAGCCTTATCACTCCATAGGGCATCCCACGGGGAAGAAAGCGAGGTGCCCAGCGGATCGGTGCCCAGCTCGCTGATCCATTCTTCCGAATCATCACTTGCATCGGCAGCCGCACGTGCCTGATCGGCATCCAGCAGACGTTGAACGCCATTGCCTACAAGCGTCCCAACAATCCCTGTTTCAAGGTTCAGCGAACGCAGACGGTGGTTCACCGTATCTGCGATCACAGCATGATAGCCAAGCTGTGTTGCAAGGTCGGTTGGTAGCAGGGTCAAACCCTGTGGTTCGTTGAACTGTGCGTTTGAAGCATCGCCATCGGCAAAACCTTTCACCCCAGACCCAAAGGTGCGTACCACCGTGGATAGGTCGTTGCCCAGTTCCACGATGCGGTGGTGACCCGAATCGCCAACGAGGAAGTTACCGTTCTCCAGGGCCACTGCCTTGCCCGGGAAACGTAAATCTCCTTCGCGTGCCGGAGGAGCCACGTAGGGGCCATCGCCGCGGTGCAATGTGCCCTTTTCGGTGTGTTCGGCGATCAGTTCATCAATGAGCGATTCAAGACCACTTGCATGTCCCTCACCGGAGAGGTGGGCAACGATGTATCCTTCGGGGTCAACTACCACGAGCGTTGGCCAGGCGCGGGCCGCGTAGGCCTGCCAGGTGACAAGCTCCGGGTCATCGAGCACCGGGTGTTCAATCTCGTAGCGTTCCACGGCTGCGGCAAGCGCCACCGGATCTGCCTCGTACTCAAACTTTGGTGAGTGGACACCAACGGTGACCAAGACATCCGAGTACTTGGCTTCGATGGGACGTAATTCATCGAGCACGTGCAGGCAGTTGATACAGCAGAAGGTCCAAAAATCTAGGATCAGAATCTTGCCACGTAGGTCCTCAAGGGCCAATTGTTTGCCACCGGTATTCAACCAGTTTCTACCCACTAGTTCGGAGGCACGAACCTTATAGGAGGTGCGAACCGAGTCGGTTCCGGTGTTCGAGGGCGCTGTCATGGGGGGGTACTCCTTGAGCTTGTCGGCTGACGCTGTTGCTACATACCATTATCCCAGCATTAGCCCCGGTAACCCGACATCGTGACCCGATGCTACTTTTTCTGCTCGGGTCACACAGGCCATCAGAGCTTTTAGCGGGCCTGAGCCAGCGCTGCATTGAGAATTTCGGCAGCCATCTGCGTAAATTCGAGAGCTTGGAGACCATCAAGGGCGATGAAGGAAACCATCGCCACATAATCGCCCTTGGTTTTCACCAACACAAGAGCTTGCTGACGCATTGCGTGGCCCGGGTTGGCCCGAGTCCACAGAATTGAGGAGTCAGCCTGATCATCCTTGACCGCCGGTTTCTGGGCGGTGAATGGGACAGTATCGGTTTCTACATGCAGGGAAATTTTCTTGCATTCGGTGAGCATGCGCAGCACCGTTGCATAGTGAGCCTCAAGCGCCGGCTTATCGGTAATCTTTGCAACCTCTACGGAACCCGTGGCGGCAATCTTGTCGTTAATAAAATCGGTGCGGGCCCCCTCGGCGCCCATTTGCACGGGAGACCAGTTCAGCGACTCAATGACTTCCGAGCACTGGGAGGGGATCACCACAACACCGTTGAGTGAATCGGTGGGAGCCGACTTCAGTGCCTCGAGTTCGTCGCCCTCGATCATGCGGGCCTTATCAAAGCCCAGCCGTGCTGCCATGGAAATTCCCGAGGCAACGGCAAGCTGCGAAACATTCAGCTCCGTCTCATCAGTGGGCGCGGCGCTTACGGACTTACCATCGCTGCTGGCTGATGCGGAGGCGCTGTTGCTGGGCAAGGGAGCATGCCCCTCGGGTAGTTCGCCTGCCTTGGGTGCCGCCGCACAACCGGCAAGCAGCAGCCCCAGGGACGCAGTCAGGGCAAGTGCGCGCAGAGCACCGATCTTTCTCTTAACGGCCACGTCGTTCGATCTCCTGATCATGTTGTTTCAATTCGGCAAACATTGCATTGTAGGCGGCAAGTTCGGCATCATTGTCGCGGTCGGCCTGCCGGTCCTGACGTTTAGATTCCTTGGCATCATCCCGGCTCCAGGAAACCATCACGCCCAGGGCCAACATCAGTGTTGGAACTTCGCCAATGCCCCACATGGCGGCGGCTCCCATGCGCTGATCCTCAAGGGCCGAATCTCCCCATGGCCGGCCCAAGTTACCAAACCAGTCGGCCTGAATCAGCGACGTTGAACCCATCAGCGAAACACCGTAGAACGCATGGAAACTCATGGTCGCCAGCAGAATCACCAGGCGCAGCGGATAGGCTGCCCGGCGCGGCACCGGGTCCGCACCGATCATGCTCAGCGCAAAGAGGTACCCGGTAATCAAGAAGTGTACGTTCATCATTTCGTGGCCCACATGCTGGCGCAGGGCAAAACCAAAGATATCGGTGTTGTAGAAAATAATGATTGATCCGGCAAAGTTTGCCGCGGCAAATAGCGGGTGGGTGATGACGGCCGAGTACTTCGAATGAATCAGCGCAAGGATCCATTCACGTGGCCCCCGGGTGCCATCGGTAC
The DNA here is from genome assembly GCF_002975435.1 of Arthrobacter sp. MYb227. GTDB lineage: Bacteria > Actinomycetota > Actinomycetes > Actinomycetales > Micrococcaceae > Paeniglutamicibacter. Next base: position 801,802 of record NZ_PCPT01000001.1, read on the forward strand.
GTGAGGGTAATGCCTTCAGGGCCAGCGTGACCGGGGAACCAATGACCATGAACAACGGTGCCACCATGGTCAATGCCATGTGATCGACCATGTGAATGGAGAAAAGTACCTTGCCGTAAACGGCCGGAGCACCGGAGGTGATGTAGAACAGCGCGGTCAGGCCAACCAGCCAGGACACCATGCGCATGATGGGCCATTTGTCCCCCCGTCTGCGGACCTTGATGGTGGCCATAATGTAGAGCACCGCAAAGAAGAAGATGACTGCTACCCACAACCAGTCAAGGCGCCAGACGGTCAACCAACTACTGCCAACCAGTTCCGGGGGCAGATCGTAGCCACTGAGCAGTCGTGCCGGGGACGGCATTTCCGGCGGGGTGTCCGGGGTTGGTGGTGAGGTACGGGCAAGAACCGTGCCCAGGGACATCACCACGGCCATCAAGATGGCCTCAAAACCCACAACCTGCCAGGCCGCCCGCAAGACGGAGAAGGTTCCCTGTTCAAGGCGAGGGATCACATAGTTTCGGTGTGCGAGCCCCAACGCACCAAGGCCAAGGGTCAATACGGTCTTGGCAATGACCAGCCACCCATAGGGACTATTGAGCTGGTCCCAGCTGGTGATGCGAATCGTTGCGCTGACAATTCCGGATCCGGCAACCAAAATAATGGAAATCGTTGCCACTGCGGAGAACCTACGCAGGACGGTTCCGGCAAGCACCGGAACCGTTTTTTTGTATCGTCCCGGAGCCTTGTTTTGTAGCAGCGGGGCCAACGCGGCCAGCACCCCGATGCCACCGAACCAGAAGGAAACACCAACAAGGTGTAGTCCCATGGCGTTGACTGCCCCCCAGTGATCATCTCCGCCGGCTGCGTGACCAATCAGCGATAGTGGCAGCACGCTCACTAGGGAGAAAGCCGCTGCGGTGCCCACCCAGGCAGGTGAGCGCACACCAAAGGCAAGCGAGGAAGTAATTGCGGCAATGACGATCATCCAGGCCCAGGCTCGACCGATGGAAATCTCCATGACAAAGTCGAGCATTGCTGCCGTGTAGGTTGAGTCAAAGCTCATGGGCTTACCCACCAGGTCCCAGAAGCTAAAGACCAAAACTGCAGCAGCGGAGACGGTCCAGACCATGCCGGTGGCAGCGGCAAGGTTCATCGCACGAATGAACGCCGGGTGGGGTTTACCGCCATCGGTATCGTGTTCGCCCGCTGCCGGACGTTTGGGTTTAGTTGAACGGGGCAGGATTGCTGCGGCAAAGACCAACGCGGCAATGGTGATTGACATTGCCGAGTGATGCAAGGTCTTGGCGATGGGTAGGGCCCAGCGGATAAACGCTCCCGGATCACCAAGCTCACTGGGGGCAGCGGTGCCGGCAAAGATACTTGAAACGACTATGGCAACCAGCCCCAGCACGATTGCGGGAAGGGTCAACAGTGGCCAAATTCGGCCAGCTGAACCCCCGGCAGTTTGAGTAACTTCCCGGAGTTCGGTGTTCTGTGATTTGTTCACGTCGTCCTTTCAACTTCCACGCTTCTACATTCTCGCACCGTTCGGCACCCTTCATGGTGCGGTGGTGGTCTACGCCACCTCTCCACACCACGAAGGGCACAGCTGCTAGTCGGAGAACAACTCGGCACCCAGATAGGAACCGGCTACACAACCCGGTAACACCGCATAGACTGCCGACCCAATGGGAGTAGTCCATTCGTTGAGCATGTCCGCTTGGGCCAGTCTCCGTTGAATGGGCAGGAACTGAACCTCAACATTGCATTGGTACGAAGCAAAGAGCAGTCCCGCGTGCTGTCCCTCAAGGTAGTTATACCCGCGCCGCAAGATCTTCTCATCGGCCTCCCGCGCCTGTGAGCGTGCCACATGCGAGTCCGGAGAGACGATGGGTAAGCCTAGTTCATCGGTGGCCTGCAGATCCGGAGCATCAAATTCCCCGCCGCCGGTCACCGGTGCCCCGGTGTCCTGTCTACGGCCCAGCGAGAAGTCACGCCCCGGCCTATCGACGTGGTCCCAGGTGTCCAGATCCATTTCGATACGTCGCAAGACCAACGAGGTGCCACCACGAACCCATGGTTCCAATTTTTCGCCACCCCACAGAGTCCGTTCAAGCATCTCATCACGTGGATTTGCCGAGCCATCAACCTGGCCAAAGAGGTTTCGCATGGTTGCAGCCTCATCTTGTGAACCCCGCGAATGCCTAAAGCCATCCTGCACCCAGCGCAGCGTGGCCATGGAGCGTACATCCTTGGTGATGGCTCGTGCCGCATGGGCCAACGACATCTTGTCATCCCCACATATCTGAATCACAAGATCGCTTTGGCCCCAGGCCTCATCAAGTTTGTCGATATCAAAGGCTTCCAGCGGTTTGAGCCAGGACGGGACCAACGCGGCGTTCATGATCTTCACCGCCCTGGGTCCCAGCCCCACGGTAACGGTCAGCCGTGCCGGGTTCTGTGCCAGTTCTGGTTCGGTATCGGCAAGAATGCCGCGCCCGGACATCAAACGATGCGCATCGGCACTGATAAGTTTGAGCACGCGCCGCAAGATCTCGCGTTGATCGACCATGCTGCTGCCATCGGGAAGCAGCAGGTCCAAGGCAAGAAATGAAACAAAGGCCGGCGCCGGGGTATCAATTCCCGGTTGGTGGGTTCCATAGAACTCGATGGTTTGTTGGCCATGGAGTGCTTCGCCTTGATCCGCATGAGCGCTCTGGGCATTACCGGTGCCCAGAGCAAAACCTGCAGCGGCTCCAGCAACCGTTGCCGCGCTACCAAAGAGCAACGCACGGCGCGAGGGTACCGGAGTGCTCACTGTTTTGTTTGACACGGCGATCAATGGCTCCCGTGGTCTTCTGCTGGGGCGTAGGATTCCTTCGCTCCGCTGAAGTCCTTGATATCAAAATCAACACTCTGGGTGCTCTGATCCGCAAAGTTCAGCACCACCGTGATGGTGGTACCAGCCTTGAGCTCTTGGGTGAGGTTCATGAACATGATGTGTTTGCCACCGGGTTCAAGGTTCACACTCGAGTGTGCGGGAATCACCAGCGGACCATCGAGCGGCTCCATGCTCATGGCACCGCCGGAACCGATCATGTCATGTAGTTCGACATCGGTTGCCGCATCCGAGCTGACCGAGACAAGTTCCATGTTTTTCTCGGTGGTGTTCTTCAATTCGGCGAAACCACTGGTCATTCCGTCGGTGCCGGCCTTAACCCAGGCCTCCTGCACCAGCACTGCGGGGGCCGTTGATACCGAGCCGGCACTCTGATTGGCTCCGGCACTATCGGTGCTTGCACAGCCGGTGAGAAGTGCACCGGTCAAAGCGGCGGTGAGTGCAGCACCGCCAAAGCGAGCCAAACGGGACTTGGTTGAAATGATGTTTTTAGTCATGAGGATTCTCCAGGAAAATTGATGCGGGTTTGGCCGCCACATCCCTTGATCACGCAAGGGGGGCGATTTGTACCGAACCCGCTAGTCGGGTCGTTTCTCCATGCGAAGTTTTCGGTGTTGCACATTTCTTGCTACTACCAAAAATTCACGTACGTTTTAAGTCCGAAAATTCGGTCCACGTAGGAAACGCCCAAAAAATGGGTATGAATGAAGTCCCCCAGACCCAACGTGAGTGGGCTTGGGAGGGATAACGAGCCAGAAGCGCGCGAGTGTTATTTGCCCGTACGGCGCGTCTTGGCAAGAACCATCGCTACGGAGCCGAGCACCACAACACCAACAAGAGCCCAAATCACACCGGTGGGTAGACCCATGAAGGTCTTTGCTTCCTCCGGGGCCACCGGTGCGGCTGTGGCTTGCGCCGTTGGTTCTGCGGACGGTGCTTGGTTTGCTGCAGGTGTTGGTTCCGCGCTTGTAACAGCCTGTGAGTTCTTCACGCTGAATTCCAGCTTCTTATCGATGGGATGCCCATCGGAGGAAACCACACGAGTCACCAGCGAGTACTCACCATTGGGAAGCGCAGCTACCGGTGTGACGGTAAGGTCTCGACCAACAATCGTGAAAGCCGTTTCAACGGATTCCCCGTTGGCATCTTGCAGCTTGATGATGGTTCCGATTTGCTTCAGCGCACCGCTAAAGGTCAGCACGAATTCCTTGGGCGAGCTCTCCAACACGGCACCCTGAGTAGGGGTTGTTGCCACAAGTTCGTCATGGGCGCTGGCACTATTGACACCCAAAAGTGTCATCATGCACAACAGCGCTGCGGCAATCAGCGCAACAATACGTGTCTTGGATCGTGAAAGATTTGTCGAAAAATTCATTGTTTTCTATCCTGTTCTCCCCGCCATGAAGCCGGGGATCCCGTCGTGTCCTGCGATTGGCAATTACGCGATGGCAAGGATTACCGGAGGGCCGCGTCTGCGCAGTGCGGGGAAGAGGAAGTCAAAACGAATGATGCCGGCGGGCGAGGCTGGCACCGGGGTGCTACGCGGGGAGCTGGGTTGCCAGATCCGGGCATAGAGGATTCGGCGCGGGATACAGAGCAAAATGCTATCTAGCAGTGTTGCTGCTGCTAATTCACCTTTACGCAGCGTTGCGATGGTGAGCACCGCGGCAACGAGGTGTGAGGCGACCATGAGATGTCCGTCCGAGGCCCCGAGATCGGGGCTTAAACCCAGAGACGGTTCAATGCTCAGTGCCATCGTATGGTTTGCGTGGACCCCGGTGCCACCAATTGATCTCACGTGACCACCGGATGCATGATGCCCAAAAAGACCAAAGACTAAGTGGTAGAGGCCTTGGCTCAAAAGTACCGCAAGGGCGGTTCGGAGCAAGGAGAATGTGGCGGCCGCCAGTGCTGTGCAGATAACGCCCGAGATAGCTAAGACCAACCCAACGATCACCAAGGGTGGGGCAACGCCATCGGCAAGGGTATGTGAGGCTGCGGCAAGGCATGTGCAGATGAGCGCACCGATCCAGCCACGCATGATGCGCAGGCCATGATCTTTCATGCCTCATCCCTTCCAATTATTCGAGCGGGAACGTTTCTTCACGTCCCAACGCTCCATCTTACGCGATTCTACGAACCGTAGAATTCTATGTGGAGATTCGATGGAAGAATCTTCCGACTCTTATCTTCCTTGATTTCCGCAATGAGTTCGAATCTTGAATAAGAATTTCTTTGGGTCTCGATTTTCATCTCACGTGTTAAAGACGAAAGCCGCGCGTTCATCTCCGTCATCAAACGGCGAAAAACGCGCGGCTTAAGTGTTTCTGCGAGGTCGCAGATTACTTGCCGGTTACAGCAGCCTTCAGCTTCGAACCAGCGGTCAGCTTGACCGAGTGGCCAGCAGGAATCTGGATGGCTTCGCCGGTCTGCGGGTTGCGGCCGGTGCGAGCTGCACGGTCGGTGCGCTCTACTGCGAGCCAGCCCGGGATCGAGACCTTTTCACCCTGCGAGATCTGTGCAACGAAAACCTCGAACACTGCATCCAAAACGCCATTTACAGCTACCTGGGAGTTGCCGGTCTTCTCGGCGACGGCTGCAACAAGTTCACTACGGTTCATAGCCAAAGTATGTCCTCCTGGACTTCTCTTCCCGACCGGTTTCGGTTCAGGACGCCTCGCATTCGCGGGGACTTCTGTGTGAGAACTTACCAAATGTTGAGCCGCGAAACGCCCTAAAAGGGGCGAATTCCCGGGAAATTTTTTGAGTTTTGCCAATTTTTCTCGTTCAACAGCAACTTTTAAGCCCCTAGCGAGACGTATGGCACGTTTTGAAGGGTCCTTGAGAGGAAAACCAACATCGGTGTTTTTGGCTCATTTTGCTCAGAATTCATCGGTAGATCGATCGCATTTTCCGATCAGGAAAACTGCAGATCTTTGAAAATCTGACTTAGAGCAAGCTCATTTTGGTGGCCTGCTCCGCTTCGCTCCAGATGGCCCGAGCGGTGCCGGAATCGGTGGTGATACGTGCGGGTCGCTGCTTCACCGCCGAGCCCTTAACTAGGGCCCGCGGACCGAAGAATATTGGCCCGTTTTCATCCATTGTGTGTGGGTCCAATGCCGCTCGAACCACTGGCCAGGCCCCATGATTTTTACCCTGTGTAAAGGGAGCCTGGATGCCATCGATCACGCGCTTGACCGAATTTGGTTCATTGATCCCCGCGACAAACGGGGTCCGCCCCGATATCGAATACCCGGGATGAGCGCAGAGACTACGCACACCACTGCCCGAGCGTTTCAGGCGCTTATCGAGCTCAAAGGCAAAGGATTGTGTCATAATTTTTGACTGTGCATAGGCCCGCCAGCTCGAATAGTTTTCTCGCAATTGCAGATCATTGATGCGTGGTTTGACCAATAATGTTGCAAGGGATCCAAGCGTTAGGACTCGCGAACCGGGAGTTCTTTCAAGTACCGGCAAGAGTCCGGCGCTGAGGGCAAAATGACCAAAGTAGTTAGTTGCTGCAACAAGTTCCAGCCCGTCGACGCTTTCCTTACGCTTAGACGGGGCATGGACAACGCCCGCATTAGCTACCAACACATCGAGCCGTTCTAGCCCTTGTAACTTATCTACGGCGATAGCAACCGACTCAAGGCTTGAAACATCAAGGTTGAGCGTCTTGATTGTTGCATGCGGTAGCAGTGAGCGAATCGTTGCTGCCGCGCGTTCGGCCTTCTCCATATTCCTACATGCCATGATGACTTCGGCACCGCGTTGTGCCAGCTGCAGACTCGTCCAGAACCCAATGCCGGCGTTGGCTCCGGTGACCAGAATGCGTTTTCCGGCCCCATTCTGGGGTGGTTGGGTGAGGGCTGTGCGCGGGAAATACGAGTTGCTCATGAAAGACAAAGCTACTCGGCTTTGCTTACGAGTGCTCTTCAAGTAGGTCAAATCTGTGGATTGTGCCGCAGATATTGTTCCCAACACCGTGAACTCGCTAGGGTTAAACCAAGGCATTTTAGAGCAAGGGGGGGAAAGATCATGGCAGCACAGAACAAAGACTCCGAGCGAGATGCAACACTCAATGCCGCCAGATACCGTTTGGCCCGAGAACTCGAAGAAACTCCCCTGCCCACAGATGAGTCTGCGCAGGCCACAGGGCGTAGCTTCACCGAGGAGAACGACAAGCTACCTGCAACCGTTCATTACAGCGCCGAAGAAGAAGTCTGGGAAGTGGCAAATAGCGCGCTTGACGCGGCATTTGCTCGGGGCGACTTCGATAACCTGGCCTATGCGGGTAAACCGATTCCCGGTCTTGGAACCAATCAAGATCCCGACTGGTGGGTCAAGGGCATGATGGAACGAGAAAAGATTAGCGGTGTTGGACCACCTGCGTTGTTGCTCCGTAAGGAGGACGCGGAGCTTGAGTCAACAGTGGATGCCTTGAACTCTCCCGCGCAGGTACGTGAGCTGCTCGATGATTTTAACTCACGTATTATCAATGCCCGCCGTCAGCTCAATGGCGGTCCACCGGTCATCACCAAACTACGCGATGTTACAGCTGAGCTGCATGCTTGGGAGCAGCGGCGCCGGTTACGAACCGCTACCGTTTTGCCGACCACCACTGAGGTCAAAACGAGCAAGGCCTCATGGTTTAAGCGTCTTTTCCAGCGCGGCTAAACACCAATTTCCGCTGGTATCACGGTAGGTATCGGTGGGATCGCTAGGCGGATTCTTTGTAGTTGTGCACAATATTGAGCTCTGTCAGACTCAACCGTGCGCGCCGGGCAGCTTCGTGCGCGAGCCGCTTCGCGTTCATCTGACGCTCCATAAAATACCGGACCGCCCACAGGAGAATGAAGCTAAGCACATAAACGCTGACGGTCTGCAGTCCGCTCAACTCTAGAAGTTGACAGCTAATCAGTACTCCAACGCCGTATACAAGGGTGACCAACCAAGCCCAATTCATCTTGTCAGCGTAGCGGATATATCAGCTGACCGCTATGAATATTGCTTACTCTGTAGATGACCGGCAGCGTATATTGCTTCGTCTAGTAGGAGGCACACCGCGCAGATTCCACAAGTTCACGCAGATTGGACAGTCGTTGGGCGGCACGAGGCCTGCTTCAAAGCCCAGCTGGAACTGCACAGCTTAGAGACGACGTCCTTGGCCGCCTTTACCTAGGTCTATATTGCGTTGAGCTTCGTGTAGGGCCCTCGCAGTCTCAGGGTCATTACGCTGGAGCTTGTTTGCACGCCGGTCCAAGCTTCTGCGGAATCCGTAGACAACGGATAAAACACAGAGCAGAACAATGACGCTGATCATGATGATGGAAATCGTATCCATACCTTGAGGATACCCGCCTTGAGTACGTTTTTGTTGAGTTTCTGGGCCGTAGAATGCTTGTTAAATGGCCAAAGGCCCCAACCGTTACGGTTGGGGCCTTTGACAGCTTCTGGAATTTACCAGGAAGACTTGGTGATGCCCGGAAGCTCGCCACGGTGTGCCATGTCGCGGAAGCGAACACGGGAGATACCGAACTTCTGGAAGGTACCGCGCGGGCGGCCATCGATGGCGTCGCGGTTACGAACGCGTACCGGCGATGCGTTGCGGGGCAGCTTCTGCAGGCCCAGACGAGCCTCTTCGCGTGCCTCATCGGTTGCGTTCGGGTCAACGAGGGTCTTCTTGAGGGCTGCACGCTTTTCGGCGTAACGCTCAACAATGACCTTGCGCTGCTCGTTCTTAGCAATCATTGACTTCTTAGCCATGTTTAGCGCTCCTCTCGGAATTCGACGTGCTTGCGGACTACCGGGTCGTATTTCTTCAGAACCATACGGTCTGGGTTGTTACGACGGTTCTTGCGGGTCACGTAGGTGAACCCGGTACCGGCGGTCGACTTGAGCTTGATAATCGGACGTACGTCCTTATCCTTAGCCACTAGAGCTTCACACCCTTCGCAAGCAGGTCGGTTACTACGGCATCGATGCCGCGGACGTCAATGAGCTTGATGCCCTTGACCGAAAGGGTCAAGGTAACATTGCGGCGCAAGGACGGAACCCAGTAACGCTTCTTTTGGATATTCGGGTCGAACCGACGCTTGTTGCGACGGTGCGAGTGGGAGATGCTGTGTCCGAAGTTCGGAACTGCACCGGTCACCTGGCATACAGCTGCCATGATCACTCCTCAGTTGTAGTAAATATTGGCGGTACTCAATGTACAGATACAGCGGAAACTGCTGCCTCTGAATCTGCGTATAAGAGTCCCGCCACCAGTTGTGACACCGTTATTACTGCACACTTTGAAGGTAACCAGGCTGGGTGAGAACCAACCGAAGCGCCTTTATTAGCGTGAAAGACGGTGAACCTCGTGGTCGGTGAGTACTTTTCCCTACTCGATTGACCACGATATTCGGTTTTACGGGTAACCGCGCACACCACTTGGGCATGCACGACTTAACGCCTTACTATTCTAGGCGATTAACACATCCGAGGCCAAATCGTATGCACCCAAAAGCGTGTCTTTAATTGCGATCTGTCTCACGTCTGTGGATGAAGTCGCAGTGGATCAGCGAAGAATCCAGTTTTCCGGGTCAAGCCGAGCAGTGATTTTCCTGCCAATCCGGGCCAATTCGGATACATCGTGTTCGTCAAGGCCATCAAAAATCAGCTTGCGAACCGAGGCAACATGTTGCGGTGCCAACTGGTAAATCATTTCCCAGCCATCGTCGGTAAGCGCTGCAATGGTGACACGGGCATCATCTTTCGATCGGTTGCGCTGCACCCAGCCGCGTGCTTCAAGTTTTTTTACAACATGCGATAGCCGTGAGAGTGAGGCACTTGTCCGCGAGGCTAGTTCACTCATCGGAAGAAAACGCTCGGGGGCTTCGGAAAGCATTGCCAGCACATCGTAGTCAAAAAGCGTGATCTTGGCTTGTACGTGAAGGTCGCTATCGAGAGCTGCAGGTAAAAGAGTTGTCACCGAAAGCATCGCCAACCAGGCTTCACGTTCAACGGGGCTCAACCACTTCGGATCACTCATACCTAACATCCTGTCATAAGCACTGTCCCCAGCGTCTCTAGCCAGCAGTTTCTGCATTCACTGCAAAAAAAGGTCCTTCGGTTCACCGCTAACTTTCAGCGAACCGAAGGACCCTTCCCCCAAGGCTTTAAGTATTTCTTGCTAATTTGTTCAAGCTCTTATCTTGCGGCGAGAGCCTTGCGTCGACGATAGGCAATAACCTGCGAGGAAATAACTACCACCAAGGCCAAGATAAACATTGCCGAACCGATCACGTTGGCCTGTGCCGGAATTCCTCGGGTGGCCGAAACGTAGATGAATTTCGGGAAGGTCGAGAAATTACCTGAGTTGAAGTTGGTGATGATGAAGTCATCAAAACTCATCGCGAAGGACAGCAGTGCTGCGGCAACGATGCCCGGAACCAGCAGCGGGAAGGTCACCTTCCAGAACGTCATAAACGGGCTGGCATATAGATCATTTGCCGCTTCCTCGAGTCGTGGATCTAGGGAAGAGACACGGGCCCGGACCGTGACGACAACAAATGACATACAGAACATGATGTGTGAGATCACGATGGTGGAGAAGCCAAGCTCCCATCCCAGGTTCAGGAACTGGGCCAAGAGCGAAGCACCCAGGACGACTTCGGGTGTTGCCAGCGGCAAGATGATCAACAGGTCTGCCGTATTGCGGAACTTGAACTTGTAACGCACCAAACCAATGGCGATACAGGTCCCCAAAACCGTTGCAACAATTGTTGCCACTACACCAATTTGTAGCGAGTTGACCAATGATTGGCAAACGTTTGGCGCACCACAGGGGTTCTGCCAGTTATCAAGGGTGAAGCCACGCCATTCGAGGTTGGTGCGCCCTGCATCATTGAACGAAAATACAAAGATGTATGCGATGGGGACCAACAGGTATACGAAGGCTAGGCCTCCAGCGACGGGGATAAACCAGCGTCCTAGTGTTTGTCTCATGCCATAACCTCCTAAAAGAGTTCCTTGGTGCCGAAGCGCCGGATGTAGATCAGGACAAGGGCCAGGATGAGGATCATCAAGATGAAGCTCAGAGCCGAAGCGCCCGGGTAATCAACTACCTTGAAGAACCGTGAATCAATGATCTGGCCGATCATTGCGGTGTCTCTGTTGTTGCCCAGCAGGGCCGCGTTGACGTAGTCGCCGGCGGCTGGAATAAACGTCAGCAAGGTTCCCGCAAAAACGCCTGGCATTGAAAGCGGCAAGGTGACCTTGAAGAACGTTGTCATCGGGCTTGCATACAAATCTCCCGAAGCTTCAAGCAGGCTGGTATCGAGCCTGTCGAGGTTTGCGTAGATGGGCAGCATCATGAACGGCAGGAAGTTATAGGTCAAACCGCAGACAACGGCGAACGCTGTTGCAGTCAGGTGCCCATCCGGTGGCAGGATCGCAATGGCTCGAAGGACAGTGACCACCGGTCCTTCGTCGGAGAGGATCTGTTTCCAGGCCTGGGTACGCAGGATGAAGCTAGAGAAGAACGGTGCAATGAGCAGTACCAGCAAGATGCCTTGCATCAGTTGGCGTCCACGCAATCGCACGGCAACCAGATAGGCCATGGGATAGCCGATCAATAGGGCTGCAACCGTGGCAATCAGGGCAAAGACGAAGGAACGAATGAAGACTTCCCAGTAAGCAACAATCACGGTGCTGTAGTTGCTAAATTGCAGGGCAGGAACAAACTCACCAATCTCCGCGCCCGGGGGTTTGCTGTACAGCGACATGGAAAGCAATACCAACACCGGGGCGGCAAAGAAGAGTGCAAGGAATGCCATGCCCGGGATGATCAAATAAAGGCCGACGCGTCCCTTCCGCTTTTCGGCCGCGATTTCCTCTTCACTGCGTAGATCTACCGGGGCATCGTTCTTTTTTCTGCCGCGGGTAGCGGTGGTACTCATACCGCCTCCTGCCCCTCTGTTGTCGCTTCGCTACCATCTAGACCAAAGGAGAATTCTGGTTCCCACGTCATACGCACTGTATCGCCGTGCTGAGCCGGACGTTGGCCCATGTTCTGCGAGAAGGTAGCAATGGTTCCAATGCCCGGAACCTCAACGAGGTATTCGGTGCTCACCCCCGTAAATGAGGCATCAAGAACGGTGCCGGTGAGCATGTTGGCGCTCTGTGAATAGTCATCAGGCATGTTCAGGATGCTCATCTTTTCCGGACGCACCCCCACGATCGCCGACCCGCTATGCGCCACCGAACGGTTTTTTGGCATGACAAGCCGGTGCCCCGAGGCATTCACTGCAACTGCGTCACCAAGATCTTCAACAATCTCACCGTGCATCAGGTTCGACTTGCCCAGGAAGTTTGCAACGAATGCCGTTTGGGGCAGTTCGTAGAGGTCTCGCGGGGCGCCCATCTGCTCGATTCTGCCCTTGTTCATCACGGCCACGGTGTCGGCCATGGTCATTGCTTCTTCTTGGTCATGGGTTACGTGAATGAACGTCAGGCCCACCTCGGTCTGGATGGCCTTGAGTTCAACCTGCATCTGCCGGCGCAACTTCATATCTAGTGCGCCAAGAGGCTCATCAAGCAACAGCACCGCAGGACGGTTCACCAAGGCACGGGCGAGCGCAACACGTTGCTGCTGGCCACCGGAGAGCTGAACCGGCTTACGTGAACTCAGATGAAGCAGCTCAACCATTTCCAGCGCGGCCTTGGCCCTGGCCATGTGGTCTTTGGCTCCCTTGCGTTTGAGTCCAAAGGCAACGTTATCCAGCACGCTCATGTGTGGAAACAGTGCGTACGACTGGAAGACCGTATTGACCTGGCGTTGGAACGAGGGAAGCTTGGTGACATCCTGGCCGCCGATGCTAATGCTGCCGCTTGTCGGTTGTTCTAGGCCAGCAATCATGCGCAACGTAGTGGTTTTGCCGCAGCCCGAAGGTCCTAGCAAGGCAAAGAATGTGCCGCTGGGTACCGTCAGGGTTAGATCATCAACTGCCGCGAACTCGGTGAACCGCTTGGTCACGTTTTGTAGGTGCAGGTCGGCGCCAGAAGATACGTTCATTGCGCTTCGATCCTGCTGTGTGGTTGTGATACTCACGTTAGGCGCCAATCACTTGCTGGAATAGGTTCTGGAATTCGGTTTCTTCCTCAACGCTCATTTCGCGTTCGGTGGTCGCTAGATTCAGGAATTCTTCGGTGGGGAAGATCAGTGGGTTATCGACAAGTTCTGGGTCGATATCCATCATTGCTTCGCGGGCCCCCACCACCGGGCACACATAGTTCACATATGCAGCTACTTCCGCTGCGACAGCCGGGTCGTAGTAGAAGTTCATGAGTTTCTCTGCGTTGGTCTTGTGGGGCGAGCCAATGGGAACCATGAAGTTATCGCTCCAAATCAGTCCCTTACGTTCTGGCATGACAAACTCCCATTTGTCCCCCTCTTCAAAGTTCAGCTGGGTGATATCGCCCGAATAAACGAGGCCTGCAATTGCATCCCCGGAGATGAAGTCCTGTTTGTAGGAGTTGCCCTTGACCTGGCGGATCTGTCCGTTTTTAATGTTCTCGTCAAGGACGTCTAGGGCCTTGTTGTATTCGTCAAGTCCCCAATCCCCGGCAATATCTACACCTTGGTCAAGTAGCAGCATTGGCATGGTGTCACGCATTTCATCAAGCACCGTGACACGGCCCTTGAGCGCCGGATCCCACAAATCCGATACGTTCTTCAGTCCCTGCGGGAAGACTTCCTTATTCCAGGCAAGACCCGTAAAGCCTGATTGCCAGGTCAATGACCTGGTGCGGCCCTTATCGAAGCGCACATCCTTGAGTTCTGGAAGCAGGTTCTTAATATTTGGGATATTTGCATGGTCAAGTTCTTGCACATAGCCCTGACGAATCAGTCGCTCCGACATCCAGTCGCTGGGGGTAATGATGTCTTGTCCGATATCCTTGCCAGCGGCAAGTTGGGCCTGGATCTTGCCGTAGTACATATCGTTAGAATCGATATCTTCGGCGTATGTTGCCTTGAGGCCGGTTTCCTTCTTGAACCGCTCAAGAGTTGGGTATTTCTTAGACTTATCGTCGTAGTCCAGATACAAGGTCCAGTTCGCCCAATTCACCACCTTGGATTCGGCCGAAAGATCTGCCGCTGCCGATGGTGCAGCGACTTTGTTGCCACCAGAGGTACCGCATGCAGCAAGTAGGCCAGCCAAGGCTAGCCCTCCAGCGCCCGCCAAGACACCCCTACGTGATACCTGGGCTGCTGCAATTCCACGGCTCAGACGTAGTAGGGATTCACGCTGATGCTCACTGCGAGACATTATGCTCCAATCGCTGTTTGAAACAGATCGTTGTATGTGGTTTCTTCTTCGGCACTGAGGCTTCGGAAGGCATGCGCCTGTGCGAGATCCGCATCGGACGGGAAAATTAGTGGATTATTTACCAGAGACGGGTCAATCTTTTCCATCGCTTGCTTGGCGCCCTGCACCGGGGAAATGAAGTTCACGTAGGCGGCAACCTGGGCGGCAATATCCGGTTCGTAGTAGAAGTTCATCAGCTTCTCGGCATTGGTTTTACGTGGTGAACCAAGCGGAACCATGAGGTTATCGCTCCACAGGGTTCCGCCTGCTTCGGGAAGCACAAATTCCCACTGGTCATTGTTCTCAAAGTTCATTTGAACAATGTCTCCGCTCCAGACGATGCCCGCAATCGCGTCACCGGAGATGAAATCTTCCTTGTAGGAGTTGCCCTTGACCTGGCGGATCTGTCCGTCACTGATTTGCTTGGTCAGTGTCTCGGTGGCCTTGGTAAATTCGGCATCTCCCCATGAACCCGAAAGATCAACACCATCACCTAGCAAAAGCAGCCCCATGGTGTCGCGCATTTCGTCAAGTACAGTGATGCGGCCCTTGAGGTCTGGATTCCATAGGTCCGAGACGTTACGTAGTCCCTTGGGGTATTTCGCCTTATTCCAAGCGATCCCCGCATAACCGCTTTGCCAGGTCAGTGATTGATCCCGTCCCGGGTCAAAATCAACATCTTTCAGTGCTGGGAGCAGATTCTTAATATTGGGGATGTTCGCGTGATCAAGCTTTTGTGTGTAACCCTGGCGGATCAAGCGTGCTGCCATCCAGTCGGTCAGGGTAATAATGTCCTGCCCAATATCTTGTCCCGCCGCCAGCTGACCCTGGATTTTTCCGTAGTAGGTGTCATTGCCATCGATGTCTTCGACATAGTGTGCGGCAATGCCCGTGCGTTTGGTAAATTCCAGCAATGTTGGGTACTGCTTTGTCTTATCGTCGTAGTCCAAGTACAGGGTCCAGTTGGCCCAGAAAACGTTCTTGTCGGTGGCCGAATTATCGGTGACAGCCGGCGCGGCAGCAGTAGCGCCGCCTCCACTGACTGCACCCTTTGAACCGGTTCCACAAGCGGCTAAGAGTCCGGTCAAGCCCAGACCTCCGGCACCTGCCAGAAGCTTGCGGCGTGAAAGCTGTGCACGCTGCGCTTGAACGATCAGTGAACGAATCATTGGGTCTTTAGGCAGTTCACGATGACTTGGATTAGACATGGCCGGTTCCCCTTCAGCTTTCGATCATGTGAATACCGGACAATTCGCGCTTCGTGGCCAGCAGCACATTCGATTGTGTGACTTGGATCATGTCAGAAAATATGGTTCATAACAATAGTTTCCGATTGAGTTAATTTCCATCAGAACGAAATCCATCGTGTAACACCACTTCCACAACTGATTCCCACAGGATAGGCTCGGGTGCACCAACGTGGTTTGCACCACTTTGAACATTCTTTGTACGACACATCGCTCGATCAGGAGGTCGATAAGCAGTGACCCACTCCGCGCACACCGGCGCCGGCAACGGATTCACCATGGATGCAACATCCAAGGCAATCATTGAGCAATTGCAAGAAGACGGTCGGCGTTCTTATGCCTCCGTTGGCAAGGCCGTTGGCCTCAGCGAAGCGGCGGTGCGGCAGCGGGTTCAAAAACTCGTCGACAGCAAGGTCATGCAGGTTGTTGCGGTAACAGATCCGCTACAGCTTGGATTCAAGCGACAAGCCATGCTGGGAATTCGATCAACGGGTGACATTATTGCCACCGCCGACCGAATCGCGGCACTCCCGGAGGTTGACTACTGCGTTGTAGTCGCCGGGCCTTCGGACATCATTGCGGAAGTTATTTGCGCAAATGATGAGGACCTATTGCGAATCATCACTGAAATTCGGGCAATCGAGGGCGTACGCGAAACGGAAACGTTCATGTATCTCTCATTGCGTAAACAGGAATATAACTGGGGTACCCGATGAGCATTGTTAATACCACCCCGCGTGGCACTGATCGTCAGATCGCTGCCCGCGACCACCTCTGGATGCATATGGCACGCCACTCCCCTTTGCAGGAGGGCGCCCGCGTCCCGATCATTACCCGCGGCGAGGGCCACACCCTCTGGGATGACCAAGGCAAAAGCTACATTGATGGTCTTGCCGGACTCTTCGTAGTCAACGCCGGCCACGGCCGCACCGAGCTTGCCGAAGCCGCCGCCAAGCAGGCGGAAAAGCTTGCCTTTATGCCGCTATGGTCCTACGCCCACGAACCGGCAATCGACCTAGCAGAACGCCTAGCGGCCTACGCACCTGGTGATTTGAACCGCGTCTTCTTCACCACCGGTGGCGGCGAGGCCGTCGAGTCGGCCTTCAAGCTGGCCAAGCAGTACTTCAAGCTGCAGGGCAAGCCCGGCAAGCACAAGGTCATTTCCCGTGCGCTGGCCTACCATGGCACCCCGCAGGGCGCCCTGGCCATCACCTCGCTTCCGGATATGAAGACCCCGTTCGAGCCGCTGGTGCCCGGCACCTTCCGCGTCCCGAACACCAACTTCTACCGCGCGCCCGAGCAGTTCGCCGACAACGAGAAGGACTTCGGCCTCTGGGCAGCCGAGCGCATCCGCGAGGCCATCGAGTTCGAGGGTGCCGACTCTGTCGCCGCCGTCTTCCTCGAGCCGGTACAGAACTCCGGCGGCTGCTTCCCGCCACCGCCGGGCTATTTCCAGCGCGTGCGCGAGATCTGCGACGAGAACGATGTGCTGCTGGTCTCCGACGAGGTCATCTGCGCTTTCGGTCGCATCGGCTCAATGTTTGCCTGTGAAGACTTCGGCTACGTTCCGGACATTATCACCTGTGCCAAGGGCATCACCAGCGGCTATTCACCATTGGGTGCCATGATCGCCTCGGAGAAGCTCTTCGAACCGTTCAAGCACGGAGATACTACCTTCTACCACGGCTACACCTTCGGTGGGCACCCGGTATCCACCGCGGTGGCCATGGCAAACCTTGATATCTTCGAGCGCGAAGGCCTGAACCAGCGAGTGAAGGACAACGCCCCGATCTTCAAGTCAACGCTTGAAAAGCTCAAGGATCTTCCGATCGTTGGTGACGTGCGCGGAGCCGGTTACTTCTACGGCATCGAGCTGGTAAAGGACAAGAAGACCAAGGAGACGTTCAATGACGAGGAATCAGAACGCTTACTGCGTGGCTTCCTCTCCACGGCACTCTACGATGCCGGGCTGTACTGCCGCGCCGATGACCGTGGTGACCCGGTCATCCAGCTGGCCCCACCACTAACCATGGGTCCGGCCGAGTTCGACCAGATGGAGTCGATCTTGCGTGGTGTGCTGACCGAGGCGGAGAACCACCTCTAAGCCGAGACAACGTCCCGTGTTTGAGGGGGTTGGGACGAGCGTGACTTAGCTATTTCACGTTCGCCCCAGCCCCCCTCTTGTGTGCTTGGACCATAAGTGTATGACCCGAGCACGCCTTGAATTTTCGCAGCTAGTAGCCGGAAACTCTTCGAATAGGGCCCACAAATTACCGCTGCGTAGCCGTCTACTTTTCTGGTGACTCACCTTTGAATTTTGCAACAAGAACATTCCAGATTGGCTCCCAGAAGATTGTTATTGCGGTGAACAGCACACCGATCATCAGTGTGAGAACCGCGCCGCTCAATGCTGATTTCAAGGAGCCGGTGAATATTCCTTCTTGGAGACCACTCATGATGGCAAATGGCAGAGTTAGGCAAACCAAAATGGCCAGGATTAAGAAAAATACTCCCAGTGGTCCAAACTTCTGTTTCTTAGCCATGGTGCGTTTTGCTCCTCGTCATGGGTTTTCGGCCGGATCCGCTTGTGCACTCCCCCACCAACGGTACAAGTCAACATGCTATTCGATACCTAACAATTTTCTAGCTCGGCAGTGCCTTAGACACGATTATTTGAGCGCATTTCTCCCATCCGAACGCTACTTCCACGAAATCAAGATCTTCTGTAAACTCGCGACTACAACGCGTTCTCCGAGTTTGCCCGGTGCTTAGGGATTTTTGATTCTTCATTGTCGGGCACCTTGTTGTCCGTGTGTCCCTTGGAAAAATCAACCGTTTCTGGAGCACTCGGCGCTGCCCCAATTTCCGCGGACTCCAATGCTTCACGCCCACGATCAAGCGTTGTTGCAAGCGGTTTTTCCTTCAGGAAGATCAGGATCACTGCGGCAAGTAGAACCAAGGGAACCATGTAGAGGAATACCGGGGTCAGTGAGTCACTATAGGCACCAACAATGATGTTCCGAATGGGTTCGGGTAGTGCGCGCACGGCACCAGGTGTCAATGAATTCTCGGATCCCGCATTCATTCCGGCCGCCTGCGGAAGCCGCTCGGTCAACAGGTTACCCAGGTTGGTGACAAATACGCTTCCAACAACTGCTGTACCAATTGAGGCCCCGATCTGCCGGAAATAATTATTTGATGCTGTAGCCATTCCCACTTCGGCCAGTGGGAACGTATTTTGCACGATTAGCACCAGAATCTGCATGCCTAGGCCTAGTCCAATGCCCATCAGGGCCAGATAGCTACAGATGATCCATACCGGCAATTGCGCATTCATGGTTGAAAGTAATGCAAGCGCCCCGGCAACAATGAAGGTACCCACCACCGGATACCACTTATAACGTCCAGTTTTGGATACCAGCGCGCCAGAACCGATCGAGGTCAGCAGCACGCCTCCCATCATGGGGATCATCAACAGACCTGCCTGAGTCGCGTTGGCACCGGTGACCATCTGCAGGAAAGTTGGCAGGTAGGCGAGGGCCCCGAACATTGCTACGCCAATGATCAACCCGGCAATGGTGGTGAGAATGAAGTTGGATTGAGCGAAGAGATGCATCGACATGATCGGTGCTTGGGCGCGACGTTCAACAACTACGAATACCACCCCGGCCAGTACCGTTACCGCGATCAAAGATAAAATCAGCGAGGAGGTCCATGCGTATGTGGTGCCTCCCCAGGTGGTCAGCAACACCAAGGCCGTTGAAGCGATGGCGAGCAGGAGCATTCCGGCAATATCAATCTTGGGTTTCTTGCTTTCAACTGGAGATAGATGCAGGAAGAAGATTGCCGCAACAAGGGCCGCAATCCCTAACGGAATGTTCATCCACAAACACCAGCGCCAAGTAATCTCTTCGGTAAACCAACCGCCCAGCAAGGGGCCCGCTACTGATGAAATGGCAAAGACCCCACCCATGATGCCCATATATTTTCCACGTTCACGCGCCGGCACCACATCGGCAATGATGGCTTGCGATAGGACCATCAGCCCACCACCGCCAAGACCTTGGATACCGCGCCCGGCAATGAGCCAATCCATGTCCTGGGCAAATCCACCAACGATCGATCCAATAATGAACAGACTAATGGCGGCAAGGAATAGTCCCTTGCGTCCCACGATGTCGCCCATTTTGCCGTAGATCGGCAGCATGATGGTGGAGGCAAGAATGTAGATGGTGATGACCCACAGCATTCGATCCACACCGTTGAGTTCGCCAACGATGGTGGGCAGTGCCGTGGAAAAGATGGTTTGGTCTAGCGATGCCAACAACATTGTCAGGATCAGGCCGGCAAAGACCAGCAGGATGCTTCGTTGGCGGCTGGTTTCGCTGCTGAGCTCTTGCACTGACATATGAGCCATGGTTTTGGCCCTTCCCGTTCCCACAACATTGGCCAGGTTGTGCAGGGTCCAGTCAGAGATCCTGAGAATCTGGGTTTCACCGATTAGTATTGCGCTTGACGCGACCGCTGATGAACACCCTCTAATAGTTGCAGTTCGCAAGCTTCGATACAACGGGGGCTAGCATCTACACAGCTCATATACAGGGACTCACTTCAGTTCGATTTCAACGAAGACGAATTCGGTCTCGGAAGCGTTGAAAACATTATGTTCGCTGCCCGCGCTACGGGTATAAGAATGCCCGGCAGTGAGCTGATTGGTCACCGTTTCTTCTCGAGTTTCCAGCACCAGCTCACCGCTGCTCATTGGCACTACAACATAATCAACAGGATGAACGTGCCAACCGGTTTCGCTTCCCGGGGCAAAACGCCATTCGGTGACGGTGACGCGTTCGTTATCGATTTGGATTGTGGACTGGGCCAAGGTGCGTGCGTTAGATGTCATGTTTACTCTTCTTACTTATGGAGGAATCGGCGCAGAAACGTACCCGGACCTACTACGCCCGAGAAACTCGGTAAATACGGCTTCTCCATTCCATCCTCACAACTTCCGCATCGACGCTCCAAGAACTCTCGCGTTCATGACGTGGGACATGAGAACCAGATCCCATACATTGTTCGTTTCCGACGTAGTCTGAATCACACCCATTACTTCAGCTGAGCATTGGAAAGGACATCGAATTGGAAACACTTCTGGGTATCCTCAAGGACGACGAACGAGATCTAATCCGCGAAGTCGAAGATGTGCGACTGGCTTTACTGGACGAAGATGAACTACTGGCCCTGCACAAACGTGTGCGCCGCGCTCGCAAGAAACACACAAAAAATTACCGCCGCAAGGCCGCAGCGGGTGTAATAGATGAAGGAGCTCGAGGTGCAGCTCGGCCGCGTCACGGCAAGTCCGCCCAACGCGCCGAGATTTTCGAAGAGGCACTCTCTCGGGTCAGTGACCGACTTGCCACCGTGGCCAAGGAAACCGCCGAGGCGCTCAAGGCAGAACGCTTAGCTCGGGCACAATCTGGTCACTCAACGGGACCTGATTCCGTAGGCTCAGACTCCGATGGAGTCAGCTCGGGACAAGTCTCTGGGCGCAATACCAAGGCGGGAACTCCACGCTCCCAGGCCGCCTCCCAGGCCGCTGGCGCTCAGCGCCAGGCAAAGCGCGACTCCAAGTAGCCAGCCCCTTTCAAGGGGTGAGAAGAAGGTAGCTTGGTTTGCTCATCAATGAGCAAACCAAGCTACCTTCTTCTCTTTTTTGGCTTGTAAAACTTTCGCTGCGGGAAAGTTCGCTACCCTCACCGATCCCGCGCCATTGCGAGTCGATTCAGGGCAAGTGCTGCAACAAGGAGCCCAAAGTCGCGCAGCCCAACATCAAAGTAATTGCCAACGATCAACAGATTCACAATGATGCCCAGCAGCCACAGACAAACAACGAGCGATCCAATCTTTGGGCGCAGTGCCACCAGGATGCCGGCGATGATTTCAATAACGCCAACTCCGTACATGAATACCTGAGGGGTCACCGGGATGATATCGGTGGCCAAGGGAGCGAGGTAATGAGTCCAGTCGGTCAGCAGGTTGGTGAACTTATCAAGACCGAAGAGGATCGGTGCCACCGTAAAGATGGTCCGCAACAACATGAATGCTTGGTGGTTGAGCTTGGTGGATGCCTCCGTTGGAGCACTCACCGTGTGTGTAGCCATGATCCACACCTTCTTTCTAAAGTAGTGATACCTCATTTTAGAATCACAGGAATTTCTAAGTCAACAGTTACTAGTTTTAGATTTATACTGACTCCATGAGGTTGCTTCCAAAGGGTCAAGAACTCAACGCACTATCTGTACTCGCCGATCCGGTACGCAATGCCGTCTACGAATTCGTCCGAACCCGAGAAGAACCTGTGGGCAGGGACGAAGCCGCATCGGCTCTCTCAATGCCACGCAATACAGTTGCATTTCAACTTGATCGGTTGGCCGATGAGGGCCTGCTCGCCGTTGATTTCCGTAGGCTCAATGGGAAGGGCGGCCCCGGTTCCGGACGGCCTTCAAAGCTTTACTCCATTGCGCAGAGCGAAATCACAGCAAGTGTTCCGCACCGCGAATACCCGTTTGCCGCTGATCTCATGGCCAAAGCCATCGAACGCTCGAGCGCTCAAAACCGCCCGGTAAATGTTGTCCTTGCGGAAGTCGCCCGCGAAGCCGGGAACGATATCGGTACCAAGGCACACTCCATCGAACAAGCCCTCACGGATCACGGGTACCGACCCGAGGAACGCGAAAATGGTTCGGTAGGACTCTTGGATTGCCCTTTCCACCAGCTCTCCACCAATTACCGCGACACAGTATGCACGATGAACCTCGAGCTACTCACCGCCGTGGTTGAAAGAACCCAAGCCCCCTACACCGCCTGTTTCGAAGCTCCCAGCCGAGATGGGCACTGCTGTGTGCGGCTGGATCCGCTCTCGACCCAAGCACACGAAGCCTAAACAGTTCCCTGCCAACTCTCCTTGAGTTAGCTCAATACCCCCCCGACAGATCATGCGGCGTGTAAGAATTGTTCATGCCTGCTTCTTCCAAGTTTCACGCGTTCACCTCACTTGTTGCACTCTCGCTCGCCGTTACCGGCTGCACTAGTGGTTCCAACGGATCCACCAGTTCTCCTGAGATCACAACGGCCCAGCGCAAGAAGCTCACCAACGAGTTGCTGAACTACGAAACCGAATTAGCCAAGACGCTTTTGGGCAAACACACCACATCTAGCGCAGAGTCATCAGGCACATACCGCGCGGCAATAGCCGAGGAGAGCTTCGGTGATACCCGCAAGGACTATCTTGATTCAGGCTTCCAGATCAAGGACTCAAGCGTTGAAATCACGTTCACTGATGCTCAGAGTCGCGACAATCGCCTCATTGCCATAGTGGATATCGCCACCACAATTCACACCCACGATGCCAACGCGGCCACCATTGAACAAGCCGGATGGACAGATCCTCACGAGTTGCAATTCATCCCGAGCAGCCAGGGTTACATACTGGTAGCGGATCGACTTCTTCGGGCTGGTACCACCGAGTAGTTCCTGAGCACAGCACCAAACGGGTGGAACTCCCACACCCCCCTACCGGCAATCGACCTCCGAAGCTAGGCTGGGGTTACTAGCTCGTAGGGTCTGCGTTACCCAGTAGTGTCAGGCCTTCCGTCATTGGGAAGAGGAACTGCCATGAGCATTGATGATCGCACCCACAGCGCACACGTTGATGAAAAGGTTGCCCGTCAGGTAGCCGAAGACGCACGCGAAAAAGGCTGGGAGCGTCCAAGCTTTGCCAAGGGCCTCTATATGGGTGACTTCAACTGGTCATTGATCCATCCGCACCCACAACCAGATCCAGTCAGCGCAGCCCGTGGATCCGAGTTCCTCAAAAACTTGCGCACAACCCTAGAAACGTTTGACTCGGCTCGTATCGAGTCCGAATCGCGCATCCCCGATTCTTACATTGCGGCGCTGCGCGAAATTGGTGCCTTTGGAATGAAAATCCCCCTCGAGTACGGCGGCTTGGGACTGAGCTTGCTCGATTATGGCAGGGCGCTGATGTTGGTGGGAAGCGTAAACCCGTCAATGGGTGCACTTCTTTCGGCCCACCAATCAATTGGTGTCCCCGAGCCGGTCAAAATGTTCGGTACCGAGGCACAGAAACAAGCATTCCTCCCGCGCTGTGCGGCGGGTGCGATCTCCGCATTCCTCCTCACCGAAAACGACGTGGGTTCGGATCCCGCACGGCTTGGTACCACCGCGACCCTTTCCGAGGATGGAAAAAGCTACCGCATCAATGGTGCGAAGTTGTGGACCACCAATGGTGTTGTTGCCGAGCTGCTCGTGGTGATGGCCGCAGTTCCCAAACGCCAACTACCCGATGGCAGCATAGCCCGTGGCGGCATTAGCGCCTTTGTTGTTGAGGCAGATGCACCGGGAATCACCGTCGAAAACCGAAACGCTTTCATGGGCCTCAAAGGCATAGAGAACGGGGTAACTCGTTTCCATAATGTTGAGGTTCCCGTGGAGAACCGGCTAGGCAAGGAAGGCTCCGGACTGAAGATTGCGCTGAGCACTCTGAATACCGGCAGACTTTCGATCCCTGCCATGTGTGCCGGGGCTGGAAAGTGGTCGTTGAAGATCGCTCGGGAATGGTCTAATGCCCGGGTGCAGTGGGGTAAGCCGGTTGGTAAGCATGAAGCAGTGGGAAAGAAGATCGCCTACATAGCGGCTAGCACCTTTGCCTTGGAGGCGGTATTTGAGCTTTCCGCGGGACTTGCGGATGCCGGAATGAAAGATGTACGCATCGAGGCGGCCCTTGCCAAGCTTTTCTCTTCAGAAGTTTCCTACGAGATCGCCGATGAATTACTGCAGATCCGTGGTGGTCGTGGATACGAAACCGCAGCCTCGCAGCGGGCCCGTGGTGAACGAGCGGTCCCGGTTGAGCAATTACTGCGGGATTTGCGGATCAATAGAATCTTTGAGGGCTCCACCGAGATCATGCACCTTTTGATTGCCCGTGATGCAGTTGATGCTCACCTGAAGGCTGCCGGGGATCTGGCCAGCAAGGATGCGGATTTGCAGGCAAAGGCCAAGGCAGCCATTGGCGCCTCTGGTTTCTATGCAAAATGGCTTCCTACTCTGGCCATTGGATCGGGCTTGTTGCCCACCGCGTATTCCGATAATGGACGCCTTGCCCCGGTACTGCGCTTTGTAGAACGAGCATCGCGTCGGCTCGCTCGCCACACATTTGCTGGCATGGCCACCTGGCAGGCGGGCATGGAATCCCACCAAGCTTTCTTGGGCCGTGTAGTTGATATTGGTGCAGAACTTTTTGCCATGGCAGCCTGTGTTTCACGGGTTGAAATGATGCGCAGCACCGATCCAGCTCACGCAGACTCCGCTGAACTCTTGGCCCTTGCTTTCTGCGAACAAGCCGAGCATCGCTGCGAAACCCTGTTCAAGGAACTCTGGTCACATAGCGATAAGACCGACAAGAAGTTGACCAAGAAGGTACTTTCAGGAGAGTTCGCATGGCTTGAGGAAGGAATCATCGATCCTTCCGAAGGAACAGGAGTCTGGATTGCAGATTGGTCGGCAGATCATCTGCCGGATCAGCGCCGTCCCTACGGCTCATAAAATTGCCTGCCGCAGGCTGTGCAGACTAGCCCTCGGGCACGGCCTAACGGGCACAAACACCTGATGGATTTCGGAGAATCATCCAAAGCGTCTACTATGGCTGAGGCGTGACCTGCGCCACCACTCTGTCTCGCGCACAAGCGGTACTTGTTCCCGTCACCCTTGAGGACCACATGAAGTTCCTGAAATCGATTCCATTGCTCGGCTGGATTGTCATAGCCATCATTCTGGGCATTTTGACCGGCCCGATCATGCCTATCTGGCTTGGCGGAGTTTTCCTAACCTACAACTCGATCTTCTCGGGCTTCCTGGGCTTCATCGTGCCCCTGATTATTCTCGGTCTTGTCATGCCGGCAATCGCCGAACTTGGCAAAGGCGCCGGCAAGTGGCTCGGCGTGACGGCCGGCATCGCCTATGGTTCGACGGTCATCGCGGGTCTTCTCGCATACTTCGTGAGCCGTTGGCTCTTCACCGGATCATTGGCCGGCGGTGGGCTTTCCGAACTTGGTGAAGAAGGCGGCTCCGGCTTTACCCCATACATTACGATCGTTGGCAGTGCCGGCGACTCGGCCACAGAAATCGTGCTCCCACCGGTCATCGGTGTCATGAGTGCCCTGGTACTCGCATTCGTCGTTGGTGTTGGTCTCACGGCCTTCCACTCCAAGGTGCTTTTCCGCGGCGCAGTTGAATTCCGCACCATCATTGAATCGGTCATTCGCCGTATCATTGTTCCGGCCTTGCCACTGTTCATTTTCGGTATCTTCATGGATCTGTCGGCAAGTGGCTCGGCAATCACGGTCGTCACCAAGTTCCTGCTTGTTGCCGTCGTTTCGTTCATCCTGTGCATTGTTATCCTGCTGGTCCAGTACTCGATTGCCGGAGCAATGTCGGGCCAGAACCCGCTGAAGGCACTGTGGAACATGCGCGATGCATACTTCACGGCCCTTGGCACCTCTTCCTCGGCCGCAACCATCCCGGTGACTCTGGAATCCACCAAGAAGAACAAGGTCTCCAACTCGGTTGCAGGCTTTGTGATTCCGCTGTGCGCCACCATTCACCTCTCCGGCTCGATGGTCAAGATCACTTGCTTCTCCATCGCAGTACTCCTGCTCACCGGCGGCGACGTTTCCTTCGGCGCATACCTGCCCTTCATCCTGATGCTCGGCGTCATGATGATCGCAGCTCCCGGCGTTCCAGGTGGCGCCATCGCCGCAGCAGCGGGTCTGCTCTCACAGATGCTCGGCTTCGGTGAACTCGAGGTTGGCCTGATGTTCGCTGCTTACATTGCACTTGATAGCTTCGGTACCGCTACCAACGTGACAGGTGATGGTGCCATCGCCATCATCATGAACAAGCTCACTCGCGGTCGTCTGGGTACTCAGGCACAGGATCCGGAAGATGAGGCAGTTGAAGCAGCCGCAGGTAGCAAGGTAGAAGCTCACGTGCTGCCAAGCAACTAACATTTACCACTTCAGCCTCCCGAAACAAGGAAGGCTAGCGGGTTTTTGGGTCAGCTAGATTCAGCACTAAGGCCGTTCGGGGCCCCACACCATGTGGGTGGCCCGAACGGCCTTAGTCATTTCTTAGGAATGTATCCAGCGGCGAAACCCCCCTGACTATTTCTTACCCAGCCCGAGCCAAAGTAATGCCACATGCAATGAGGTTCGAGATTCGGCATCCTCAAGACTCACACCCAACTTGTCTTCGAGCTTCTCCAAACGGGCGTAGAGGGCTGGGCGGCTCAAAAAACCGGTCCGCGCCAGCGCGGACTTATTGCCACCATGCTTTAGGTAGAGCTCGAGTAATTCAAGGGAACTTTCATCAAGCGGGTCAAGGATCCCGGAGAGCTCGGCCTCGGCAAACGATTTCACTCGAATATCGTCTTGCAATACGGCAAGTAACCCATGCAGGCGGACATCGGCAAACCTGTAAAAAGGCCTTGCCCGCGTGTCGAATGTTGCTACGATCTCGGCAACTTGCACCGCCTCGTCAAGCCCACGTGCGGCCTCCTTGACGCTGGGTTTTCCGTGCCCAACACCCACGGACCAGTCAACATTGATCTGTTCCCTGGCTAATTGCCTAAATATTCTCTCCAACAACGGTTCCTCAAGCTGCCGGGCGTCAATTCCTAGCACCATGCCAATCTGGCCGGACTGCAGGCTGGCGCTGAGCGCCGTGGCGCGCGCGGAATCCAACACGCTCAGCAACGCATCAAGTAATTCGCGTTCCCGCAACTGTAACCCGGTGGGCGTCTGCCCACTGCGCGTATCAAGGCGCAAGACCACTGGAACATAATGGGCAACATCATTCAGTCCTAAGGCCATGGCACGTACCAACACCTCATCGGCACTTAGCGAATGCGCCTGACGCAATTCGTGGAGCAAACCTGCCCGAGCCTGATGCAAGAGTTCCTTCTGATCTCGTCCGGCCAACCTGGCAATTGTCAGTGTTTGCCCGGCACGTTCTAGCACCATTGCAGCGTCATCGTCATTGAGCACTTTTACCGGGGCCACCAATCGTCCCCAGCGTTGGGCCCGCACCCCCACTGGAGTTTGTAGCCAGCTCTCCTCCCCCATGCCCCGCCCGGTAGTTTCAAGATATCCAACCCTGCGGGAGCGCTTGGCCCAATGCCCTAAAAGCTCTGATTCTTCGGAACCTGCGGCGGCAAAGGCTAGAACCAGATGGGCAACGTCCTCAAGGAGGATTGGTGCCCCAATGAGCTCCGCGGCTCGTGCAACAATTTCTTCTTCCGTGGCATTTTCAAGGCTCAACGCGGTGAAGACCTCATGGATGGTACGCGAGCGTTCAAGTGCCGCGAGCTGGTCCGAGACCAGCATCCGATGCACCACTTCGGTAATTTCCACAAAGCGCACGCGCCGATGGAGAAGAACCACCGGAAAATCTACGTGTTGTGCAGCAACGCGCAAGGCCGCAATGCTGCGCTCAATATTCCTGCTCACCCCGGGCACCAATTCAACGATGATGCCCACGGCTCCGGCATCGTGCACCTGCTCCAGGAAGGCCGCGGCTCCGGTTCCCGCCTCACCAAAGGCCAGTCCGGTGCTGAGCACCAATTCGCCACCGGTCAGGAGCTCGGCAAGATCCGCTGTCTCGGTCACGTGGACCCATCGCACCGAATTCCCCAGCGATTCATGACCACTGAGAACTTCTGGCCTCCCCGCCTGCACCACGGGTAACTCAAGAATGCGCGCAACACTCAATACTCCCGGAACAGTCGGGCTTTCAAGGATCAAATCAACACTCACAAGACACAGTGTATTGCCTTTGCCAAAAGAGTTGACACCTTGTCACTGCCGCATGCGTGACGCGGGATACAGAATTGAATCAGTACCAGCGTGAAACCACAGTTTCACCACCCCCACTGTCTTGAAAGGACACACCTCGTGCAGACTCTCGCTCACTGGTCCAACGGCGCCACTCTCGAAGCCCCGGCCGACTCCCGCTACGCAGATGTCATGAACCCAGCCACGGGAGAAATCAGCTCCCGTGTAGCCCTGGCCAGTGCCGAAACCACCGCAGAGGTTATTGCAGCAGCCCACGCAGCATTCCCGGCATGGCGCGACACCTCGCTGACCCGCCGTGCATCGATCCTGTTCAACTACCGCGAACTGCTCAACAAGCGCAAGGGCGAGCTCGCCGCAATCATCACCGCCGAGCACGGCAAGGTCCTCGACGATGCACTGGGCGAAATCTCCCGCGGCCAGGAAGTCGTCGAATTCGCCTGCGGCATCCCGCACCTGGTCAAGGGCGGCTACACGGAAAATGCCTCGACCAAGATCGATGTCCACTCGATCCGCCAGCCACTGGGCGTCTCGGCCATCATTTCCCCCTTCAACTTCCCGGCCATGGTCCCCATGTGGTTCTTCCCGATCGCCATCGCATCGGGCAACACCGTAGTACTCAAGCCCTCGGAAAAGGATCCAACCGCGGCACAGTGGATGGCAGAACTCTGGAAGGAAGCCGGGCTTCCGGACGGCGTCTTCAACGTTGTCCACGGCGATAAGGAATCGGTTGATGTCCTGCTGACCGATGAGCGCGTTTCCTCGGTTTCCTTCGTGGGCTCCACCCCGATCGCCCAGTACGTTTACGCAACCGGTACCGCACACGGCAAGCGCGTTCAGGCATTGGGCGGCGCCAAGAACCACATGCTGGTCCTGCCGGATGCAGACCTTGATTTGGCAGCAGACGCAGCGGTCAACGCCGGCTTCGGTGCCGCGGGCGAACGTTGCATGGCCATCTCCGCGCTTGTAGCCATCGACTCGATCGCCGATGAGCTCGTGGCAAAGATCGCCGAGCGCACCAAGACCCTGCGCGTGGGAGATGGAACCCGCGGCTGCGACATGGGCCCACTTGTCACAGCCGCACACCGCGACAAGGTTGCCGGCTACATCGACGCCGGCGAAGCGGCAGGTGCCACCATGGTGCTTGATGGCCGCATCACCAACCCGGATGCCGATGGCGAGGGCTTCTTCCTGAACCCCACCCTGTTCGACAATGTCACCACCGATATGTCCATCTACACCGATGAAATCTTCGGCCCGGTACTCTCCGTGGTGCGCGTTGATTCCTTCGAAGAAGGCATCGAGACCATCAATGCCAACCCGTACGGCAACGGCACCGCGATCTTTACCAACGACGGTGGAGCGGCCCGCCGCTTCGAAAACGAGATTCAGGTCGGTATGGTTGGCATCAACGTGCCGATTCCGGTACCCATGGCTTACTACTCCTTCGGTGGTTGGAAGAACTCGCTCTTCGGCGACACTCACGCCTACGGCTCCGAGGGCATCAACTTCTTCACCCGTGGCAAGGTAGTCACCTCACGCTGGCTCGATCCGAGCCACGGCGGCCTGAACCTCGGCTTCCCGCAGAACGCTTAAGGCCCAAGCGCAGCATTCGAAAAACGTTAAGAATTCAGAAAGGGATGACTCACTTGAGCACCTCCGTTAGCACCGAGATCACCGCCGAGCAGATTGCTGCCGGCAAGGTTGCCCACGATCTGGACCGCGAATTCGTTTTCCACTCGTGGCAGGCACAGGGCCCATTCGACCCGATGACCATCATCAAGGCCGAGGGTTCCTACATTTGGGATGGCGAGGGCAATAAGCTGCTCGACCTTTCCTCACAACTGGTCAACACCAACATTGGTCACCAGCATCCCAAGGTCGTTGCGGCGATTCAGGCACAGGCAGCAAATATTTGTACCATTGCCCCGCAGTATGTCAACGATGCCCGCTCGGAGGCCGCCCGCCTCATCGCGGAGCTGACCCCAGGGAACCTGAACAAGATCTTCTTCACCAATGGTGGAGCAGATGCCAACGAACACGCGATCCGTATGGCCCGCGTGCACACCGGCAAGCACAAGGTCCTTTCGGCCTACCGCAGCTACCACGGCGGCACCCACCTGGCCGTCAACGTCACCGGTGACCCGCGCCGTGTGGCCTCGGATAACGCCACCGATGGCGTGGTGCACTTCTTCCCGGCCTACCCGTACCGCTCTTACTTCAACTCCACCACGGAGGCAGAAGAGACCCAGCGCGCACTGCGCCACCTGGAAGACACCATCGTGCTCGAGGGGCCAAGCAATATTGCTGCGCTGATCCTCGAATCGATTCCGGGCAGCTGTGGTATTTACGTACCTCCTGCCGGTTACCTGGAGGGTGTGCGTGAGCTAACCACCAAGTACGGAATCGTCTTCATCGCCGATGAGGTCATGGCCGGATTCGGCCGGGCCGGCAAGTGGTTCGCGATCAACCACTGGAATGTCACCCCGGACCTGATCACCTTCGCCAAGGGCGTGAACTCCGGGTACGTTCCACTGGGCGGCGTGGCCATCTCGGAGGAAATCTTTGAGACCTTCCGCGAACGCGTCTACCCGGGCGGCCTGACCTACTCGGGTCACCCGCTGGCCTCTGCGGCGGTTGTAGCAACCATCAATGCCATGAAGGACGAGGGCATGGTGGAAAACGCAGCACGTCTGGGCACCGATATCATCGGCCCGGCGCTTGAGGAGCTCAAGGCCAAGCACCCCTCGGTCGGCGATGTGCGTGGCGAGGGCTGTTTCTGGGCCGTCGAGCTTGTCACCAACCGCGAAACACGCGAACCCATGGCACCCTACGGTGGATCTTCGCCGGCCATGGCCGCTGTGACCGCGGCGTTGAAGTCCGGCGGCGTGCTGCCGTTCGTGAACTTCAACCGCATTCACGTGGTTCCACCGCTGAACATCACCGATGAGGACCTGCGTGCGGGTCTTGCCATCCTTGATGAGGCACTCACGGTTGCCGACGGCTTCGTCGAGGCCTAAGCGAGCACCGCAACGGTAAAACATTTGGGGGGCCCGGGTGTGAGAGAAACTTTTTCTTTCACACCTGGACCCCCCTGTCCGTTTTAAGTCTGGTGTCCTTGACGTTCAAAACCGTGCTGAGCTGATTAGCTTGAGTCATGAAGAAATCCTCACGGTACCTCGCAGCACTTGCACTCTGCTTGGCATCAACAACTTTCACAAGCTGCAGTGCCCCGGAACCACAAGCCGAGCCCGACGGGTATCAGCAGTGGCTTGAGACGGTTTTTGACGATGAGTATGGGCGTGCCGATTTTGCTGGAGGTGGCGGAATGCTGGGTTCCACCATCACCAATCATGAAGTTGCCGGCGGCTGGTACGCGGTAGATTTCGCCTGCAAGGGCACCGCGGAAACAACGTTTATCATCTCCACTGATAATTCCACGCTGGTTGAGGAATCTATCCCCTGCGGTGAATCAGGCCTTAGCACCACCGTCATGGATTTACCTAGCGCTTCAATTTCTTCAACTGCCAAAAGTTCCGATCCAAATACCATGTGGCAGGTGCGCTTCCGTCCCACCAGCGCCCCGGTCGGCTAGCCGAGCCGTACCTTGCGTTGACCGCGCTGGTACCGGTCATCCCTCTTCAAGAGCCTTGACGAAGCCTCGAGAATACTTCTAAAGGTCGATGTAGCATTGCTGCGCCTTGGCTAATCTATTGGTATGTACTTGCCAGTAGATTTCTTCACCCCGCTGCTCTACGTGGCGGTGGCCGGCATCATGGTAATTTTTGCCTTCCCCATGGGAGTTAGCGCATTCTTCAGATGGAAGAAGTTCCGTTCCGATGCCAATGGTTTACAAACCTACGCCCGCCGCCGAGACCTACGCATTCAAACGGGCATCAGCATCGCTTGCATTGCCCTGGCTCTCGGGGCTTCGGGGATTGCGCTTGTCGGGTGGCAGAATTCCAAGAGCAATTTGGTGACAAACATTGAAACCCGGTATGCGGTTAAGGATGTCAAGGTCACCGGCTGGAACGGAAGCTGGGCACAGGTCACTTTGCTCACCGATGCCGGGGTAGAACATCAAAACCTCTCCGTTTACCTCAGTGATATCTATGAGCCATTGATTGAAGGGAATCTCGCCGATGCCGATTCTGGAAGTGCAAAGGATCTAGACATCGCACTGCGCTAGAACAATCTTGGCGAAGGTTTCGGATCCGCTACCGTGGGACTGCACGCCAGCTCACATCGCTGCGCCCGTGGGCGGAGAGCCCCACGCCCAAGCTGGGACCGTACTCCGATGCAGCACCGATCACCCGCTTCATAAGCTTGAAACATGAAAGAAACAGCAACCCCAGCAACAGCCGCTTCAGTTCGTCCCACCCAGGCCAAGGGCATTTTCCTTGCCTCGGTAACAGCACTTGCCGTGCTCGCACTCACCGGTTGTGGTGCCATCGATCTTGGTCCAAAGTACGATAAAACAGCAACCCATGAGTTCGATTCCGGGGCTGCCGGGAAACAACAACAGGTGCTTCCCCGCTGGGTCCCGGATGAGGCAACCAATATCAAGGAAGTTATCCGCAGCACCGGAAATGAACGCATGATCCGCATGGATTATGCCGGTGCCATTCCCTCCGCATGCAAGA
This sequence comes from Arthrobacter sp. MYb227, assembly GCF_002975435.1. Lineage (GTDB taxonomy): Bacteria > Actinomycetota > Actinomycetes > Actinomycetales > Micrococcaceae > Paeniglutamicibacter. The sequence goes on from NZ_PCPT01000001.1 coordinate 834,871, forward strand.
CCATCGAAGGACCCGGAAAACCAACGTCCGAAGAAATCGCCGCCGGGCTAAAGATCGAGGGTATTGCAGTGGACAAGGACCTGACCGAATACATGAAGAACCAATACGAGACGCCATTACTCTCGGCCGATTGGTGGCCCACGGGACAGGAAACCAAGACCACGCATCTTTGCGGCAAATGGTGGATATCCCAACAAGACGGCATACTGAACGCCTACACCCCGGAGTCCAAGACCATTGCCGATGGCATCCTTGCCGAGCGTTCCAAAGATACCTAAGCCCTGCCGCCCGGCGGGGTTGTTAACCTAATTCTCATAATCTTCACGGCAAATACGCAGCATTCGGACAAGTAATATCCTTCTCATCACATGTTTTGCCCCAGTAGACTATTTTGACTATGGACGACCCCCCAACGCATATGCCCAAGCCCCTCCCCCGACTCACCGATATCTCGGTTCCAGTAGGAGAGGGGCGCCCCAATGTATGAGTGGATCATGATCGGCATCGGTCTGCTGCTCACCGTAGGTACCGGCCTCTTCGTAGCTTCCGAATTTGCCCTGGTCAATCTTGACCGCCACGAACTTGAAGCACGCCAGGCACGCGGAGAAAAACGTCTGGGCCCCACCATCAAGGCTTTAAAGATCACTTCAACGCATCTTTCAAGTGCCCAATTGGGGATCACCCTCACCACGCTGCTCACCGGCTACACCTTCGAACCGGCAATCAGCTCGCTGCTACGCGAACCGCTGATAGACCTCGGTCTTGCCGAATCGTTGGTGCCGGGTGTTGGCGCCGTGATTGGCATCTTGCTGGCCACGATCTTCTCAATGATCATCGGTGAACTTGTACCCAAGAACTTCGCTCTGGCACTCCCTCTAGCCACAGCAAAAGTTGTGGTTCCCTTCCAAGCCTTATTTACCGCAGTCTTCAAACCGGTGATCCTGCTGTTCAACAACACGGCGAACAACATCATCCGTTCCTTCGGTATTGAACCCAAGGAAGAACTCTCCGGCGCTCGTAGTGCGGAGGAGCTTTCCTCGTTGGTGCGCAGATCCGCACTCGAGGGAGTCTTGGATGAAGACCACGCAACATTGCTGAGCCGCACGCTGCGTTTCTCCGAGCACACGGCAGAAGACGTCATGACACCTCGAGTGCGCATGATCGCCATCGACGGTACGGCAACCGCACAGGAGATCATCGAACTCGCAACCACCTCCGGTTTCTCCCGCTTCCCGGTCATTGGCAGGGATCGCGACGACGTGCTGGGAGTGGTGCACCTGAAGCAGGCCTTCGCGATCACCCCGGAGGAACGCTCCAGCGTTCTGGCACGCGAGCTGATGGTTGCTCCCCTGCGCATCCCGGAGTCCAAAAGCGTTGACTCGCTGCTGGGCTTATTGCGCCAACAGGGCCTGCAAATCGCCATAGTGTTCGACGAACACGGCGGCACCGCAGGCATCGTGACCCTGGAGGACCTCGTCGAGGAAATCGTCGGTGAACTCGAGGACGAACACGACAAGATTTCACTGGGTGTCATCAAGACTGGCAGGTCAATGACCTTCGATGCCGCGCTGCGCCCCGATGAACTCCTGGATCGCACGGGCATTGAGGTTCCGCACGGCGAAGACTATGAAACCCTCGCCGGATTCATTAGCGATCAACTGGACCGTATTCCGGAACTCGGTGACGAGGTTTCCCTGGAGTACGGAACCCTACGCGTAGAACGCGTACTTGGTACGCACGTTGAACGCCTCAAATTCACCCCCGCCCAGATCACCAACGCACAGGAGAGCACCCGATGAGCGAGTCCCTACCCGGCATCATCTGGCTGGTGGTGCTCTTGGCAATCAATGCGTTCTTCGTGGGTGCCGAATTCGCGGTGATCTCGGCCCGCCGTTCACAAATTGAGCCCAAGGCAGAGGCCGGTTCCAAGGCAGCTAAGACCACGCTCTGGGCCATGGAACATGCAACGCTCATGCTAGCCACCAGCCAGCTGGGCATCACTGTATGTTCCTTAGTGATCCTGAACGTTTCCGAACCGGCGATTCACCACCTGCTGACCATCCCCTTGGGACTCACGGCGCTTTCTGCCGAAGCCATCGGCATCATTTCCTTCGTGATCTCGCTGCTGCTGGTGACGTTCTTGCACGTGGTGATCGGCGAAATGGTTCCCAAGAACATCTCGTTCTCGGTGCCCACCCGCGCCGCCCTCATCTTGGCGCCACCCCTGGTGCTGGTCGCCCGCATCGTCAAGCCAGTGATCTGGTCGCTGAATGGCATTGCCAATGGAGTGCTGCGGCTATTCAAGGTCAAGCCCAAGAATGAGGCAACAAGCGCCTACACGCTCGACGAGGTGGCAAGCATCGTTGAACAGTCAACCCGCGACGGTGTGCTCACCGATGCCAGCGGGACGCTGAGTAACGCCTTCGAATTCACGGCCAAGAAGGTTGCCGATGTTGAGGTTCCCCTCAAGGACATGGTGTTGCTGCCGCACGATGCTACACCTGCCGACATTCAGAAGGCAGTTGCAACGCACGGATACTCGCGCTATATCCTCACTACCGGGGACGGGCAGCTTGCCGGGTACCTGCACCTGAAGGATGTCATGGATCTGACGGGCTCAGGCCTCTTCACCCAATCGGTGCCAGCCAAACGCATCCGTGCGCTGGCCTCCACCATGGGCTCTAGTGAGCTCGAGGATGCCCTTGCGGTCATGCGCCGCACCGGCTCTCATGTTGCCAAGGTCCACAACCAGAACGGAGAAACCACCGGTGTGCTCTTCCTAGAGGACATCATTGAGGAACTAGTCGGCGAGGTCCAGGACGCTACAAGCGTCTAAGAATCCAGCACACGTCAGTTAAAACTGCCACAGCGGGGTCAGCTCGGGGAAATTCCTCGGCCCGACCCCGCTTGCCGTTTGAAGCCGAAGGCGCTTCAGAAGTGAGGTCTTGCCCCGCTTAAGCAGGAGCAGGTGTGCAGAAAAAATCGGCAGCATGCTGAACTAGGCACGGGATGTTTTAGAAACTTTCCAAGCCACCACGGCTAGCACCATGCACCCGACTGCCACCACGGAAATAAACAATGATGCCGCAACCGAGATGCCCAAAATCCCTGTCAAAGCGCCAAGGCCCACGACAGGAACGGCGCTACCAAGATAGGTCACTACGTAGACGGAGCTAAACACCCGTGCGCTTTCCCGCGCGGGCAAACTCGCCGAAAGCCGGTGGAAGGCGGATTGGAACGCAATCCCTTGTGCGCATCCCGCACCCACCATGGCCAAAGCCAGTATCCACAAGATCCCGGAATTGGCAGCGACAGCAACGAGTACCGAAAATACGGCCATCAGCATCAGTGCTGCGGGTAGTGCTGCGGCACGGGCCGGGGCCAGCAATTGAATTCCGGCAGATCCCAACAGCACCAGGGTGGCCAGCGTCCCGGTGCCCAAGGCCGAGTGCACACCGGTTGACTGGGCAAAGTAGCCAGGGCCGAGCGAGAGGCAAAAGCCAAAGAGCGCAAAACTGAGGAATCCAACCAGCGAGGCTACCCAAAATTGTGAGCGGACCGCTTGGCTCAGCCGCGGTTTTTGCGGTTTCAATACTGCAAATTCACCGGGTGTCGGTGCTATGGCGGGTCGCGCACGAACCAGACACAGCGGAATAAGCAGCAAAACCATGAGCATTGCATGCACGATGAAGGGTGTACGTGTTGGCTCACCGTATGCGGCAAGGAAACCACCAATGATGGGGCCGAGTGCAACACCGCCGGTTGAAGCGAGCAACGTGAATCGACTTGCCCAGCGCGGATGCCGGGGTAACAATTCACGCAAAGCAGCACCACTTGCACCAATGGCCAGGGCTACCCCAACGCCCTGCAGGGAACGGCCAACCATCAGCGCGCCCAGTCCGTCGGCTGTTGCAAAGATGATGCCACCGCCCAGTCCCGCGAGAACCGCAAGCACCAAGGCAGCACGCCTGCCCAGATGATCCGACCAGTGGCCAAAGAGCACAAGTCCCAAGATCAGGGCCATCACGTAGGAAGAAAAGGTGAGGGTCACTGCAAAGGGACCCAGCCCCAGTCGTTGTTGCAATAACGAATATAAAGGTGTTGCCAGGTTCGCTCCCACCAACAACAATGCCGTGGCACTGATTGTCAGGACCAGTCGGCTAGGAATGCTTGCATTCCAACCCCGGACCGCGGAAATATCTGCCTGTGGACGCATGGCAAGTTCACTAAATACCGTCATTGCGCTTCTCCTGGATTTCTGGCTCGCGCACCACACGTTGAGGATCACCCAACGCACTGTCACAGAAATTCTGGCAGAACTTGATGCCTATAATTCAACTAATGGGTAACTACTGATCACCATGATCAAACTTTGTTCCCGAATCAGCTTGAAGGGATGCAGCGTGAACGAACTGGACGAGATCGAGGTCGGGATCCTTCTTCATTTGCTTGAGGACCCGCGCACCCAGATTGGCGACATTGCCGATTCCTTGGGGGTGGCACGCAATACCGTTTCTTCACGCATGCGCCGTTTGGAGAGCCGGAATGTGATTCGCTCCGGTGGACGTGACGTGGATTTGAGCACTCTCGGATTCGATGTTTTGGGTTTTCTCACGCTGGAGGTGGCACACCGGGAACTCGATCCGGTACTCACCGCGTTGCGATCCCTGGATCGAGTACTTGAAGTCCATGAGATCTCTGGACGCGGGGACGTGTGGTGCCGTGTCGTGGCTCAAGACACCAAAGATCTGCACCGCACCCTGAGATCCATTCTGCGAATCCGCGGGGTGGTTCGCAGCGAAACATCGCTGGCTCTCAAGGAACACGTCCCCTATCGGATTCAGCCGCTGCTGCGGGCCCTGCTTAAACCTGCCCAATAATCGTGTTCAGCGTTTCTCACGAGCTGGCAAGCGTGAACAGCTTTCGGCTCTGTGCCCGATGCCACCCGTGTCAGTTTCCGTCCAGCTTCCTTGCAAACAACTAAGAGGACCGGGTTCGGGGGAATTTCCCAGAACCCGGTCCTCTCAATTTTTTGGATTTGTGTTAGCCGTTGATGACCTGTGGCTGGCCCAACGCCTTGAGTCCATCAACACCAAATTCAACTCCGTAGCCCGACTGCTTGGCCCCACCAAACGGAATGCGTGGGTCAACACCGCCGTGGCTGTTGATCCACACGGTACCTGCCTGCATGCGGGCTGCCACCTTGCGCGCCGCAGCTCGGTCGGCAGACCACACCGAAGCTCCCAAACCAACATCCGCGGCATTGGCAAGCTCCAAGGCCTGCTCAATCGAGTCAACCTTGATGATCGGCAGCGCCGGACCAAATTGTTCCTCAACCACCAACGGGTTGTCGCTGGCAATATCGGCAATCAACGTCGTGGGGTAGAAGTAGCCAGGCTGTTCGGCGACCGGGTTTGCACCAATAAGCACACGGGCACCCGAGCCTGTTGCCTGCTTGACCAGTGCGTCAACGATGTCGTACTGTGCCTTGTTCTGTAGCGGACCCAAGACGTTGGCCTCATCAAGTCCCACGCCCATGGGCATGTTCTTGGCAACCTCGGTCAAGGCAGTGCAGACGTCCTCGTAGATGTCGGCATGCACGTAGAGACGCTTAAGCGCGGCGCAGGTCTGCCCGGTATTGATGAATGCGCCCCAGAACAATCCCTCGGCAATCGCCTGCGGGTCGGCATCGGGCAACACGATTCCAGCATCATTGCCGCCCAGTTCAAGGGTCAGGCGCTTCACGGTATCGGCCGAGGAACGAATGATCGCCTTGCCGGTAGCGGTGGACCCGGTAAACATGACCTTGTCGATATCCTGGTGGGTGCTCAGTAGCGCTCCGACTTCGCGTCCGCCGGCCACAACGTGCAGTACGCCTTCGGGCAGCACCTGGTTGATGATATGTACAAGAGCCAGCACGCTCAGCGGTGTGTACTCGCTGGGCTTCATGACCACGGTGTTGCCCATGCGCAGTGCCGGAGCCAACTGCCACACGGAAATCATCATTGGCCAGTTCCATGGGCCAATCGCACCCACCACGCCGAACGGGCGGTAGTGCATTTCCGCATAGGTGGTGCCATCATCAACAATGACCTCTGCTTCAAGGTCAAAAGCTGCCGCGGCACGCAACCAGCCTTCGGCCCCGCCCACCTCAAAACGAGCGTTGGGACCGTTGAGCGGTTTGCCTTGTTCGCTTGAAAGCAGATGGGCAAGTGCCTCCGAGTTTGCGGCGATGGCATCTGCGGCCTTGTTCATCAATTCACGGCGTGCATCGTGCCCCAGTGCATCCCAGGCGGGCTGAGCCGCGTGGGCAACACCGATTGCCGCTTCAAGGTCGGCAACTGTATGTTCCGGCGCGCGGCCCACAATTTCCCCGGTTGCCGGGTCCAGCATCTCGCGGCCACCGGTTTCCGGTTGGATCGTTGCAAGAAGTTCCTCGGCAGTGGCGTAGGTTTCCACGGTGTTCGTTTCGGTGCTCATGGCAGATACTTTCCTTTTCTGTTCTTACATTTCAGAAGCGCCCCCCACACGCGAGGCTATCGGGTTGCTCAAGAGACTCGCTAGAGGGACGGCGGGGTGCAACGCACGTTCGTTGGTTGCGCAGCTGAGAGCTGCGGCGTTGCTGCTTAACGCTTCATGCGTTCGGGTTCCTCATCGAGGTGGGGCTCTGGTTGAGCTTCGGGCGGCTCCCCGCCGCGGCCCACCTGCGCATACACCGCGGGCTTCAGCGTCTTGAGCCGAACCGCCCAGGCCACCCCCGCAAGTCCCGGAACCAGCACAACGGCCGGCAAAATCCAGGCCAGCGCGCTTGCTTCTTCAAGTCCAATCAGCACATCGAAGTTCATCACGATAGCGCCAAAGAGCACCACCAAGGATACTCCGGAAAGTAGCGGTGCAATGGTTGTGGTCCATGTCGATAACCCATGAGATTCGCGGCGGAAGTAGCCAATGACGGCAAAGGAGGTCAATGCCATCAGCATCACCAGCCCAAAGGCACCGGTGTTGGTCAGCCAGGTAAAGAGGGTAAAGACTGGGAACATGACATCTGCTCCGGCACCGGCAATCGCGAAGACCAGCAGGACTACCAGTGCCAGTGCACTCTGGGTCAATGAACCCATCATTGGGGCATGGGTTCGTGGATTGGTTTTGGCCAATGCTTCCGGCAAGACGCCTTCGCGTCCCAAGGAGAAGAAATACCGTGAAACAACATTATGGAAGGCAATCAGGGCCGCCAGCAGGCTAGTGACAAAGAGCAGGTTCCCCATGGTGACAAACCAGCTGGGAGTATGCGTCGCGAGGAAACCAAAGACCATCCCCGGTCCATCGGCAGAGTTTTCAACCACGGCACTAGCTCCTTCACCTATGGTCATCGACCATGCAGAGAACGCATAAAAAGCACCAATAATAGAAATCGCGATGAGTGTTGCACGGCGAGCCGTGGTCTGTGGGTCCTTGACCTCTTCACCGTAGATGGCACCGGATTCAAAGCCCATGAACGCTGCAATGCTGAAGGCGAGGGCAGCACCAACACCAGCGGTGAACAAGCTGGCTGGTTCCAATGACTGGGCAGAAATGCCTTCGGGTGCTTCACGCAATGCCAGCACATCGTAGACAATCACAACAAGGAACTCTAGGGCAACGACGATGCCCAACACCTTGGCCGAAAAGTCGACCTTATTCACGCCAAGAATTCCCACGATGGCCCAACCACAGAGCGCGCACACCCACCAGGGGATGCTGAGACCAAAGTCGGTTGCCAAGAAATCAGCTAGGGCAAAACCGAACATCCCATAGATGCCAATCTGCATGGCGTTGTAGCTAATCAGTGCGACCCAAGCTGCACCAACACCTGCGGCTTTGCCCAGCCCACGGGAAACATACGCATAGAAAGCCCCGGCGTTTTGCACGTGCTGGCTCATGGCGGTGTACCCCACGGCGAAGACCAGCAAGATGATGCCCAGCACGATGAACGATAACGGGATTCCTAGCACCCCGGTTACCGCGAAATTACTTGTCACGCCGCCGCCGACGACGGTCAGCGGTGCCGAGGCCGCAATAATCATAAAGACCAATGCGGGTACGCCTAGCCGGCGTTTACCCAGGCTCGATCCCTGAGCGGCCGTGGATTGCGGGGGTGCAGCCATGATGGTGTTTCCCTACTCGTTGGAATGTGTGTTCTTCCAGCGTGCGCTAGTGGGGCCGTGTGTGGCTTGGCTTTGCGTGTTTGGTGCTTGGCAAATCGTGCAGAGTTATTGCCCGGCTCACATCTTCGACTCAGCCTCGTTCCGTATCGATTGCAACGGTACGAAACCCGCAGTGGCTACTCGAGGAATCCGGGGAGTTCTTGCTCCGTGCAGCAACCCGATAACGGTTGCAGTAAGAATCGTGACACAGGAACGATCCACCACGGATCACCCGTCCCTCACCAAAGGGTGGCCCCGCGGGATCCTCCAGAGCGCTGCGTTTGTAGTAGCGCGGCAGGAACCAATCCGCACACCATTCCCACACATTCCCTGCCATTTGCCACAGTCCATACCCGTTGGGTTCATAGGAACGCACCGGGGCGGTAGAGGCGTAACCATCCGCAGCAGTATTTTCTCGTGGGAAGACACCCTGGAAAATATTGCACATGTGCTTTCCTCCCGGTTCACGTTCATCTCCCCACGGATAGCGAGCTCCTTCCAGACCACCCCGGGCAGCGTATTCCCACTGTGCCTCGGTGGGCAGCGCTCGGCCCGCCCATGCACAATAGGCAAGTGCATCATTCCAGCTCACGTGCACCACCGGGTGTTCGATTGGTGCGCTGGATACATTGCCCAAGGGATGACGCCACGAGGCATCGGGGACAACGACCCACCAGGGAGTTTCGCCCAAACGCCAACTGCCGCCGGGCCATGATTCCTCGTCGCCTAATTCCAGATGGAATACTGCCGAAGAACCAAAGCGTTCGGCCTCGGTAACATAGCCTGTCTGGGCAACAAACTCAGCAAATTGTTCGTTGGTGGTTGTTACAGCATCCATCTCAAATGCGGTGATCTGTACCCGGTGTACCGGCATCTCGCCATCGGCAATATACCCCTGGGCAAAACTATCGCCCATCATGAAACTACCGCCGGGCACCAGCGCTTGCTCAATCCCATGATTGACTTCAGTCAAGAAAACGGTGCCCGGAACGTTGCCGGGCTGTTCGGGCATCGAATCTAGATTGTTGGCTGTTTGGACACCTGATGGACGCTGCGGCTGACAGCATCCGTTTGCGGTTCCGGCTGATCCCGGCTGGCGGTTAGTTTCCATGCTGGCTAGGCTGCTGCGCTTGGTGACGGGGCAGAATCACACAGCTGGGCCAGTTCTCCAAGGAGCGCTTGTTCAAGTTCTCGTTGGAGTCCCGCCGCGTCCGGAGCCGCTGCAAGGTTGTGTAATTCTTCCGGATCGTTTCTGTGGTCATAGAGCTCAACAATCCCAGACCCAAAGTATTGGGTCAATCGTCCCTGTGCGGTGATCACGCTGCGCATCCGTACCGGGGCGGGTAACCCCTGAACCGAGAACGGCTGATCTTCTTCAATCAGCACTGCGTCCCGGACGGTATCGCGTTCCCCGGCAAGAAGTGGTTGCAGGCTCTTGCCCTGAATCCCATGGAAGGGACGTACCTTCGCCAGTCCAAGCATCGTTGGGGCTAAATCTGCGGTAGATACTAGTGCCTTCGCATGCCGGTGGGGATTCTTACCCGGGATATGGATAGCCAGCGGGACCCGAGTCACCGATTCATAGTGCACAAAGTGCTTGAGCATCAGCCCGTGGGCGCCCATCATGTCCCCATGATCGGCGGTGAAAACAACTATCGTGTCTTCTTCCAAACCCGTCTGCTTCAATGTGTCAAGGATCTTACCGATTTGCTCATCCATGAGCTCGATCAGCCCGAATTGTGCGGCAGCGGCACGCCGGTATTGGTCCTCCGAGACGGCAAAGGCCATCGTTGCATCGTCGTTTGGAGTGCCGCGCGAGTGGATCATGGTGCGGATATGTTCCGGTGATGCGCTGTGGTCTTGGGTGAATCCCACCGGGATCGTTAGCTCCTCGGGGTTATAGCGTTGCGCGTATTCCTTGGGCGGTGCGAAGGGGTGGTGTGGATCCGGGAAGGAGACAAAGAGGAAGAACGGATCTTCGGCCTGCACTGCCTCGATAATGCGTTCGGAGGCACGTTCTCCCACATAGGTGCTTGGGTGTGCGTGTGCAGGAATCGAGGAGGTGTAGATCTGATCCCACCCGGTTGGGGGTTGCTCGCTGGCCAGTGGTCCGCCGAGTTCACGCGGCTCAACACCTTGTGCTCTGGCCCAGTGCACCCAATGACCGCCCGGTGCATCGCCATGCCCAATGACCAGATCCACCTCCTGATACCCATAATAATCATCGGGTATCTGCACGTGCCCGCGTTCGTGGCGCTCACGGTTTTCCCACTGATCCCAGCCCGCTTCACGGACACGACCGTAGGCACGTTCAACGCTCGGATCTAGTAATCCCGGATCTGTCGACTGAATTTGTTCACTTTGTTCTTCCTCAAAGTCCCAGCCCATATTTTGGTGGTGAAGTTTGCCCACCGCAGCGGTGTTGTACCCGGCAAGAGCCAGTGACCGCACAAACGTTGAGCTTTCCGGATCCAGCGGGATGCCATTGCACCGGGTGCCGTGAACCGATGGCCAGCGGCCGGTCAGCAGGCTTGCCCGGTTTGGCATACACGTTGGGTTTGCCACAAATGCGCGGTCAAAGACCTGGGCGCTTTGGGCAAGCTTATCCAAATGAGGGGTGCGTACCTCGGTATTTCCGTAGAATCCTAGGTGATCGGCGCGTAGCTGGTCGGCAATGATAAAAACAATATTTGGTTGCTTGGGTTTCATGCCTGCTCCTGCCTGATCAGCGACAGTGTGCGGGTACGCAGCTGAGCAAATTCCGCTAACGCCCTGGTTTCAATCTGTTCGCGCGGGCCGGGCAGATCTACATCAATGACTTCCAGCACGCGTGCCGGTTTGGACCCAATGGCCACGATACGGTCCGAAAGATAAACTGCCTCATCGATGTCGTGGGTGACCAATAAGATGGTCATGCCAAAATCCTCACGAATCTTCAGGCAGAGGTCTTCGAGTTCGAATCGGGTTTGCGCGTCAACCGAGGCAAACGGCTCATCCATGATCAGGATTTCGGGGCGGTAGGCCAGCGCGCGCGCAATGGCGACGCGCTGTTGCATGCCACCGGAAAGCTGCCACGGGTACTTGTGCTCGGCACCGGCCAGACCCACGGCGTTTAATGCCGTACTGCACCGTTCTTCAAGTTCCGCTGCCCGAAGCTTGAGGTGCCGCAGGGGAAGTTCAAGGTTTTTGCGTACATTGAGCCAGGGCATGAGCGAACGCGAGTAGTCCTGGAATACCAAGGCCATTTCCGCCGGTGGACCGGAGATCTCCTTGCCATCAATCTTGATGTTTCCACCGGTGCTCGGGTGCAGCCCTGCCAGACATTTGAGCAACGTGGTCTTGCCAACGCCGGAAGGACCGACGATGCACACGACTTCTCCGGCACTGATAGAGAAGGTCAGGTCACCAATGATGTGGGCCGCTGCGGCTCCCGAGCCGTAGCTCTTGGCCAAACCCTGTACTTCAAGGCGCGGGATGGTGGTGGTAGTGCTCAAGGGTTCCTCCGAACCTGGACGAGTCGTTGAAATAGTTGTTGAATCGGTAAGCAGTGAACTCATGCCGCACGCTCCAATCGCTTCGAACCAAGGTGCCAGCTCAAGACGCGGCTCTTGATTGCTTCAAAGCCAATATTGACTAGGAACCCAATCACGCCAAGGAGGAGAATCCCTGCCCACATATCTGCCGACATGAATGATTGCTGGGCCAGCAGCGTCATCGCGCCAATGCCTTGCGACGAGCCAAGCATTTCGGAGGCAATCATGACCACGAAGCTCACCTGCAAGCTGACCTGCAGACCGGAGAAGATCTGTGGTCCGGCGGCCGGCAAGTAGACCCGGGTGATGCGTTCGGTGGGGGTCAGCCGGTAGACCGAACAGACATCCTTCAGGGATCCGTCGATGCCACGGATCCCGTCCATGGCGGCGATCAGCGTGGGGAAGAAAGCGGCAAGGGCAATATTGGCAATGCGCATCTCGGAACCAAACCCAATCAACGTAATAACAATCGGGATCAGCGCCACCGGAGGGATCCCGCGGAAGAAGTGAATGGTCGGTTCACACATCCACCGCAAGAGCGGCACCATCGCCAACACAAAACCAATGACGATGCCTAGCAACCCACCAATCAGGAATCCGGCAAAGAGGTTGCCCATACTCACCAGCACATCCGACTGGAAATGCTCAAAGAGCCACAGATCTGAAAACCGGGTCATAATCTGGCTCAGGGGTGGGAAGAAACTGTTGGTCGAGGTCTCCGAAACACTCCACCACAATCCCAAGGCAACCAGCGGACTGGCCACGCCAAGGATGATCAAAACTAGTTTGCTTTTCACAGTGAAACCTCCCGATGGGATGGATGCCAATGCAGGGCCTTGGCCTCTGTCCAGGTGCTTACCGCATGGAATACCAGTCCGAGCAGACCCAGCACCGTGACCAGCGCAAAGAGCGTGTCGGTGTTACCTGCCGCCTGCGCTTGGTAGATCGATTTGCCAAGTCCCGGTGCCCCACCCAGGAGCCCTGCCACCACGGTAATGACAAGTGCTGTGGGGGCGGCAACGCGCATCGCGGTGCCAATGTAGGGGCTGGCGCTGGGTAGCACGATACGGGTTTTGATCTCCAGCGCTTTCATTCCGTAGGAACGCGCGGTGGAAAGGGCTACCGGGTCGGTATCTTGTACCCCGGAGGCGGTTTGCATGACGATGGCCAGCGAGCAACCGAAGGCGACAAGAACAAATGCCATGGGCCAGGTTGGGCCCAGCACCATCACGGCCAGGGGAAGGATGACGATTGGCGGAATCGGCTTGAGGAACTCGAAGATGGCTAGGCTGAGGGCGCGGATCACGGGTGAGGTTCCGATCAGGATTCCCAACAAGATGCCCAGCACTGCGCTAAAGGTCAATCCGGCCAGTGAGATCAGCACCGTGATTCCCACCTCGGACCAGAATGCCGAGGTACCTAGCAAGGAGAGTAGTTCGGCGAATGTTGCAACGACAGTTGGTACCGCCGTGCCAAAGACCTGAGCCATGGCAACTACCTGCCAGATGCCCAGCATGATCAGTGCACCAACGATGCCCCAAGCTGCTTGGACCCTACGCGAGACACTCTTGGGTAGTACCAGTACCCCGGCGGGGATGCGGTTATTTATTACCGAAGATGAGGCTGTCATCGATGTTCACCTCTTTGTCTAGGTAGCCAAGCTCCGCGAGCGAGCTATCAACGCGCTTGAGATCTTCGAGGCGAATTTCGGTTGGCCAGTACGTCATGGTCGAGTTCTTTACGATGTCCAAGGGGGTGTCGGTGATTTTGGCGGCGAGTTCTTGTGCATCATCGGTGTGCTCATTGGCGTAGGCGTTAGCTTTATGGATCGCACGCGCAAATGCCTGTAGTTGTTCGGGCTTGTCATTGGCGGTTTTGTCTCCGGCAAGCCACAGACCCACGGCACCCTTTTCAAAGAATTCGATGCCCGGCGAGGAAACGACCTTGCCTCCTGCTTCGACGGCCTTGCTGGTGAATGGAGCCACCAGACCCGCGGCGTCAATGCGTCCCTGGGCTAGGGATTGGACTGCCGAGTTGAAATCCAGCACGATCCAGTTGACTTTGCCTGGGTCTCCGCCGGCCTTCTTCACCGCGCTGGCAATCGTTACCTCAAGCTGAGCCTTGCGGGCCGGGAGGGAAATAGTCTTACCTTCCAACTCGCGTACCGAGGTAATCGGCGAATCCTTGCCCACGATCAATGCCGTGTCATCGATCAGGGTTAGATCGCTGGCGCCCATGGCGTCGTCGCTATAACCGTCGGCCGCTGCAACTGCTTTTAAGCTAACCCTTTGGGCTAGGGCGTTGAGCATCGGAATCGAGGGGGCATAGGTCAAATCCAGCTGGCCGCTCTGTGCTGCTGCGACGCCCGCCGGTGGGTTGGCTACCACCGAGGTTTCTACGTTGAGCCCTTCGTCCTTGAAAAAGCCCTTGCTCTTGGCAAGTTCGATGGCCGCATCGGAGGTGATGCCGATGGTTCCGACTTTCAACGTGCTCAGGCCATCGACCGAGGAGGCCTGCGGTGTGTTTGCGCTGCCACAGGCAGCCAGTGAAAGCGCGAGGGTTCCAACTGCCAAGGCGGTCAGTGATCGTATAAGAGTTTTCATATTTGCTCCTGCAAGGGCGGGGGGGGAACACGACGACGGTGCCGCGGG
>NZ_PCPT01000010.1 GCF_002975435.1 Arthrobacter sp. MYb227
GAGAGTAGGTCACCGCCGGACATAATTTATGTTCCAGAACCCCCAAGCCAAGGCTTGGGGGTTCTGATGTTTAACCACCCACCCACCCATGAACACGGCGTATAGGACAAAAAGTGTGTCTGCCCCGGGCATATCACCCGATCACCACCACCGTTGAGCCACCCCAACACATCGTTAACACCCGATAGCACCCATCCCAGCATCATATTCTTCGAGCGTTCCACCCCTGGTGGAACGCTCTACCTCGTTAAAAGAGTTATGCATACTTCGCGCATGACGGGCAGCAGCAAAACTGACTGTATCCACAGGTGCTGTGGATAACTATTGACGCGAGAGTTAGCCCAATGCGATCTGTGGATCTTGCCCATCACGCCGAGGGAGTAACGAAGTAAAAAAGATATCAAATCTTTGCTTCATAAGCGTAAGGTGGTTCGTTGAGACCTAGAACCAATTCCTTGATTCCGGCGAGGCCGGAACGAACATAGTTATAAGGACAGGACGATTATGAGCACCGATCCTTCGAAGACACCAGCTGCCGAACGCGAAATCTCAGCGGAAAACCACCGAGATGACAGTGTGCGCCCACAAGATGATCTGTATCGCCATGCAAATGGTGCCTGGCTCAATACTGCGCAGATCCCCGCTGACCAAGGGACCTACGGCTCATTCATGGCCTTACGGGATGATTCCGAGGAGGCTGTGCGTGCAATCATCGAAGAGGCTCAATCCGAAATCGGTCAGTCCGCGAACGAGTCCGATCCACGCAAGCTGCGCATTGCAAATATCTATGCAAGCTTCATGGATGAAGAGCGGATCGAGTCCAGCGGCGTCGAACCAATTCGGGACGATCTGACCAGCATCTATGCCACAGCAAACATTAGCGAGCTGCTCCAACTCGCAGGGTCGTTGTACCGTCGCGGGGTTTCAGGATTCCTTCAGGTAGGCGCTAGCTCGGACGCAGGTGCTCCAGAGCGAAACTTGCTCACCTTTATCCAAAGCGGACTGGGCCTTCCCGACGAGTCATACTATCGCGAAGAGCAATTCGCAGAACTGCGCGCGGAATACGAAGAGCACCTGACTCGGTTATTGAGCCTGGGCGGTATTGAAGCATCGGATGCCGCAGCTAAATCGGTGATGGAACTCGAAACAGTGCTTGCCTCGCATCACTGGGATCGGGTCAAATGTCGTGATGCTCAGGCCCGATACAACCTTATGACCAATGCCAAGCTCCTTGAACTGATTCCTTCTCTTGGGCTCTGGCTTCAGGGCGCTGGAATCGCCGAGAAGTACTATAACGAAGTTGACGTATGGCAGCCTAGCTACCTCGCGGGTCTTGAGGAAGCCTTGCAGGGCGTTGAGGTAGCTACCTGGCAGCACTGGCTTGCCGTACAACTGATCCGCTCAAATGCACCGTACCTTTCCAGTGCATTCGTAAACGAAAACTTTGACTTCTACTCGGCCAAGCTTTCTGGTGTGCAGGAACTGCGGGAACGTTGGAAGCGCGGTGTTGCATTTACCGAAGGCGCGGTGGGTGAAGACATCGGTCAACTTTATGTGGCCGAGCACTTCCCGCAGCGCAGTAAGGACAAGATGGAAGCATTGGTTGCTAACCTTACCGATGCGTACCGGATCTCCATTGGTGAACTTGAATGGATGAGCCCGCAAACCAAGGAAAAGGCACTCGAGAAGCTTTCGATGTTCCGCTCCAAGATAGGCTATCCGAACGAGTGGATCGATTACTCAGCAATCAACACGGTTGCAGATAACGTTATTTCCAACATTGCTGCCTCAAATGAATTTGATTTCCTGCGTGAACTGAAGAAGATCGACGACGGAGTGGACCGTGAACTGTGGTTCATGTACCCGCAGACGGTCAACGCTTACTACCACCCACTGCTCAACGAAATTGCATTCCCGGCAGCCATTCTACGATTCCCATTCTTTGATGCGGATCGGGATGCAGCGGCAAACTATGGAGCCATTGGCGCCGTCATTGGCCATGAAATCGGCCACGGATTCGACGACCAAGGTTCCCAATTTGATGGGACCGGTGAACTAAAGAATTGGTGGACCGATGAGGACCGGGCGGCCTTTGAAACACTGACCGGGAAGTTGGTGGACCAGTACGATGCGTTGGTTCCACCTGAAGCCCCCGAGCACCACGTGAACGGAAAACTCACACTCGGCGAGAACATCGGCGACCTCGGAGGTCTGGGCATCGCCTACACGGCCTACAAGCTAGACCTCGCCGCCAAGGGAATTGAAAACGACGAGATCATTGACGGGCTCACGGGCGACCAACGCTTCTTCTATTCGTGGGCCGAATGCTGGCGTACATTAATGCGCCCGGAGACCATGGTTAACCGCATCACCACCGATCCACACTCACCAGGTGAATTCCGCTGCAACCAGGTGCCCAAGAACATGGATGCATTCCATGAGGCATTCGGCACCAAGCCCGGCGATGGTATGTGGATGGCACCCGAAGACCGCGTCAAGATCTGGTGATAAGTAACTTCTGACAGCATCAGAAAATCAATAATGAGTTTAGGTTCTTGGGCTCCTCACGCTTGGAATCCAAGAACCTAAACTTTTTGATCGTCTATAAAATAGTCATTTATTTCACCCAATAGATCTTTGAAAGCTGCCGGCACGGAGCCATGCATGCCCTTGGGTGTTTCCACATAGTGGGAACCTGGCACTGCCCGATGAAGTGCCTGCGCGGTGGCGCGGAAGTATGCAGCACTCTTAGACCCGGCCATGAAGCAGGTGTTAGTCGGGAGTTTTGCGAACCGTTGGGCAGGGTGTGATTCCTGTAGTGCTGCGCTTAACTCTCCAACCCCTGTGGGCAGCAGGGCTCTTGTCGCTTTGCCTGCACCGAATCTAGAAGTTCCAGCAATCAAGAGCGCCAAAATGGGTTGTGGAACCCTACTTAGAGTGGGAGAGAACTGCATGCCGCGTTGCATGCGAGCAATAGCACGACCGGTTCTTCCCGCCTGTACGTCAAGCTCGAAATGCTTCATCCAAGCGGTATTTACCGATGCATCGATATTGATTGCCGGATCATATACGGCCAAACGCTGGGGTATTAGGGACTTGTACTCTTCGGCCGAGGCACTTTTTTCAATGAATTCTCGTACCGCGTTCAACACAACAGCCCCACCGAGTGAATGACCGAAGAGGTTTTGTGCACCGGTGTGCCGCAGCATCAAGGCAACATCGGAGATTTCCGTGTCCATGCTGTAGTCGGGTGGTTGTTCCGATGAGTTTCCGCGTCCGCGCCTGTCATAAACATCGATAGCCCAGTTATCGCCGAATTGAGTGCTCAGCGCTGCGGCAAAGGGTCGATAGATCAGAGCTGTGAGAAAAGCACCGCCGACTACCAAGACGCGCCTGTGGCCAGGTGCCTGCCCATTGCCATATGAGTACAGGGCAAGGTGGCCGCCGTCTGGGGTTTTTAGTGTGCTTTCTTCCATGGTGAATCCATCCTAGCCAGCGCGGGGAATAAGTGCTGTGGTGTCTCTGGACACCTCGCAGCCCACGCACAGCAAATGCAACGTAGAATTGCATATTGTGACTGCCGAAATTAAAACCCCCGCTGCCAAGAATCCCGACACCAACGATCAGCGTCAGGTGCGTATGAATAAACGCGCCACCTTGTTGGCTCGGGGCGAAGAAGCCTACCCGGTTGGAGTTGCACGTACGCACTCCCTCCAAGAAGTTCGTGAAGAGTTTCCCGAACTCGAACCGGACACGGCAACTGGCAAGCAGGTTGGCATTGTTGGACGCATAGTCTTCATGCGCAACACCGGCAAGCTCTGCTTCGCCACACTTCAGGAAGGCGGCCCAGACGGTACCGGCGTGCGCCTGCAAGCAATGCTGTCCCTGGCCAATGTTGGTGAAGAACGCCTTGCCGACTGGAAAGCGCTAGTAGACCTCGGTGACCATGTCTTGATCACCGGTGAAGTCATTGCCTCGCGCCGTGGCGAACTTTCTGTCATGGCCACCGAGTGGCAGATGGCGTCCAAGGCCCTACGTCCGCTACCGGTGCTTCATGCAGACCTCAATGAGGAAACCCGAGTGCGCCAGCGCTACGCAGATCTGATTGTGCGCGATGAAGCCCGCCAGATGGTTTACAAGCGTGCGGCAATCACCCGTGCGGTACGCGATACCCTGCATGCACGTGAGTACGTTGAGGTTGAAACCCCAATGCTTCAGCTGATTCACGGTGGCGCATCGGCCCGACCGTTCGAAACACACCTGAATGCCTTTGATCAGGATATGACCCTACGCATCGCAACCGAGCTATTCCTCAAGCGTGCCGTAGTGGGTGGCATTGACCGGATCTTCGAAGTTGGACGTATCTTCCGAAACGAGGGCGTTGACTCGACCCACTCACCGGAATTCACCACTCTAGAATGCTATGAAGCATACGCGGATCAGTTTGTGATGGCCGATCGCATCAAGGAAATTATTCTCAATGCGGCAGATGCTATTGGTGCAGGGCGCGTCATTGAAACTTCTAAGGGCACCATCAACCTCGATGGTGACTGGGCCTGGCTGGCAGTCTACCCGGGACTTTCCGAAGCCGTAGGCCAGGAAATTACTCCTGAAACCGACGCTGAAACTCTTCGTGGAATTGCCGAAAAGCACTCGGTAAAGGTTGACCCTAAATGGGGTGCCGAGAAATTAGTGATCGAATTGTTTGGTGAAATTGTCGAACCAAACTTGATCAACCCGACATTTGTTTATGATTACCCACCGGCCGCCCAGCCACTTGCCCGTCCGCACCGCAGCAAGCCCGGCGTCATTGAAGCCTGGGACTTGATCATTGGTGGCATGGAGCGTGGCACCGCCTTCTCCGAACTGATCGACCCGGTCATTCAGCGTGAGCGTCTCACCGAGCAGTCGCTCATGGCAGCAGATGGTGACGATGAGGCAATGCAGCTTGATGAAGACTTCTTGCGTGCACTGGAATACGGTGCTCCACCGATGGGTGGCATTGGCCTGGGCATTGACCGGCTAGTCATGCTGTTTGTTGACACTGGCATTCGTGAAACAATTCTCTTCCCACTGCTCAAGCCGGAGGCATAACATGCCCTATGTTGAAGCTTTGCTACCAACAATAGTTGTTGCACTCGTTTTTTGGTTTGTTATTCGTGCTGTATCAAACGTTGATAGAACCGAGCGTATTGCTGAAGCTGAAGTCGACGAACAAATGAATTCGATCAACGAAGAGTCTGGCAATAACGGTCAATAGTCTGACAGTTTGCCAAGTATTTTAGTTTCTACTTGTTACATTATGGGCTCTTGTGTTTATGATAATAGAGAACATGTGGATTGATACCGTTATTTGATTCATGTGTAATCCCAACAACACAAGGAGTAGCTAGTGGCACGCCAGGTTCAGATCGCGCTGATTGACGATATTGATGGCTCCGAAGCAACAGAATCCATCGTGTTTGGTATTAGTGGGCAGCACTACGAAATTGACCTAAATGAAGGAAATGCCGACGCGTTCCGTGACGCCTTGAAGCCGTACATCAAGGTTGCACGTCCCTCGAAGCAGTTCACTCCGAAGGAAGCTCCGGCCATTCGTGCCTGGGCCAAGGAGAACAACATCAAGGTGAATGCTCGTGGCCGCCTTCAGGCTGAAGTGATTTCGGCTTACCACGCCGCGATGGCCAAGAAGTCGCGTTCGAAGTCTAAGTAAAAGACTTCTTTGCGCTTATGCCTTTCACAACGAAGGTTGGGCGAAGGTAAGGCCGGGAACTAAATATTCAAATGGGGTCCGATCCATCGAGGATTTGGCCCCATTTGACGTTAATTCTCATTTCTTTGAACGCCGAGGGTGAACATTGTTATCCCTTGGGCGAACATTCCCCACGAGCGTGTATTTGATGCGTAGCATCGAAATACGTGTTAGCTAGGAGTGTGCCGCATGTTTGAGAGATTTACCGACCGTGCCCGTCGCGTTGTCGTGCTTGCCCAAGAAGAGGCGCGCATGCTCAACCACAACTACATCGGAACCGAGCACGTATTGCTCGGCCTGATTCATGAAGGTGAAGGCGTCGCTGCCAAGGCCCTTGAATCGCTGAACATATCGCTTGGTGCGGTTCGCGAACAGGTTCAGGAGATAATCGGGCAGGGCCAGCAGGCACCTTCCGGTCACATCCCCTTCACCCCGCGTGCCAAGAAGGTTCTTGAACTTTCCCTGCGTGAAGCGCTACAGCTAGGCCACAATTACATTGGCACCGAGCACATCCTGCTCGGCCTGATCCGCGAGGGCGAGGGCGTTGCCGCCCAGGTCTTGGTGAAGCTCGGCGCGGATCTGTCCCGCGTGCGACAGCAGGTTATTCAGCTGCTCTCCGGATACCAAGGTGGTAAGGAAACCGCAGGTGCCGGAGTTAGCTCCGGTGGCCAGACCGAGGGCACCCCTGCGGGCTCCGCGGTGCTTGACCAGTTTGGTCGCAACCTCACCGCAGCAGCACGCGAAGGCAAGCTCGACCCGGTCATTGGCCGCGAGTTCGAGATGGAACGCGTTATGCAAGTCCTCTCGCGCCGCACAAAGAACAACCCGGTACTCATCGGCGAACCAGGCGTTGGTAAGACAGCGGTAGTCGAGGGTCTAGCCCAGGCAATCGTGCGAGGCGATGTCCCAGAAACCATCAAGGACAAGCAGCTTTACACCCTTGACCTTGGTTCCCTGGTTGCTGGCTCCCGTTACCGCGGTGACTTTGAGGAACGCCTGAAGAAGGTGCTCAAGGAAATCCGCACCCGCGGCGACATCATCTTGTTCATCGACGAAATCCACACCCTCGTTGGTGCAGGTGCAGCCGAAGGCGCAATCGATGCAGCCTCGATCCTCAAGCCAATGCTGGCCCGTGGCGAACTGCAGACCATTGGTGCAACAACTCTTGATGAATACCGTAAGCACATCGAGAAGGATGCAGCGCTCGAGCGCCGTTTCCAGCCGATCCAGGTCAAGGAACCTTCGGTTGAGCACACCACGCAGATCCTGCGTGGCCTGCGTGATCGCTACGAGGCACACCATCGCGTCTCGATCACTGATGGTGCACTTGCGGCGGCAGCGCAGCTTGCGCACCGCTACATTTCCGACCGATTCCTTCCGGATAAGGCCATCGACCTGATTGATGAGGCAGGTGCGCGCCTGCGCATCCGCCGCATGACCGCCCCTCCGGCGCTGAAGCTGATGGACGAGGAAATCGCCACGGTTCGTCTGGAAAAGGAAGCCGCAATCGACGCTCAGGACTTCGAAGGTGCCGCAGCCTTGCGTGACAAGGAAGGCAAGCTTCAAGAAGCCCGTGCCGAGAAGGAAAAGGCTTGGAAGAATGGTGAACTCGATGAGATCGCCGAGGTTGATGAGGAACTCATCGCCGAAGTTCTTGCCAACTCCACCGGCATCCCGGTCATCAAGCTGACCGAGGAAGAATCCACGCGTCTGCTGAACATGGAAGATGAGCTGCACAAGCGCGTCATCGGCCAGGACCAGGCAATCAAGGCTATTTCTCAGGCAATCCGCCGTACTCGTGCGGGGCTGAAGGATCCGAACCGCCCCGGTGGTTCGTTCATCTTCGCCGGTCCGACAGGTGTTGGTAAGACCGAGCTGGCGAAGGCTCTGGCAGAATTCCTCTTTGGTGAGGAAGACGCACTGATCACCTTGGACATGTCCGAATACTCGGAAAAGCACACCGTCTCACGTCTCTTCGGTGCCCCTCCGGGCTACGTTGGCTACGAAGAAGGCGGCCAGCTCACCGAGAAGGTTCGTCGTCGTCCGTTCTCCGTTGTCCTCTTCGATGAGGTCGAAAAGGCTCACGCAGACCTGTTCAACTCGCTGCTGCAGATTTTGGAAGACGGCCGTTTGACCGACTCCCAGGGCCGCGTGGTGGACTTCAAGAACACCGTGATCATCATGACCACCAACCTTGGTACCCGCGACATTTCCAAGGGTGTGATGACCGGCTTCCAGTCGGCCACCGACACCAAGACCGGGTACAACCGCATGCAGGCGAAGGTCCAGGAAGAACTGCGCCAGCACTTCCGCCCCGAGTTCCTGAACCGTGTTGATGATGTCGTGGTCTTCCCGCAGCTGACCCAGGAAGAGATCGTTCAGATTGTCGATCTGTTCCTTGGCCGCTTGCAGAAGCGTCTTGACGATCGCAACATGACAATCGAGCTCTCCCCGGCCGCCCGTATCCTGCTGGCAACCCGCGGCTACGATCCGGCAATGGGTGCTCGTCCGTTGCGCCGCACCATGCAGCGCGACATTGAAGACCAGCTCTCCGAGAAGATCCTCTTCGGCGAACTTGTTGCTGGTCAGCACATCAAGGTTGACGTCGAAGGCGAGGGAGACGAAGCTACATTCACCTTCCATGGTGAAGGCGGAACCCCGCAGATCGAAGGCGAGCCGGCACCGGTAGCCATCGAAGGCTAACGTTTCAGATAGATTCAAAAGAAAAGAGGGCTTGTAATCCAGCAAGGATTACAAGCCCTCTTTTCGTCGTGGGGTCAATGCCTTGATGCAAGGAAGCAAAGAATATTGGGCATAGGATGATTTCATGAGTTCCTATACCGTCAGGCGTGCCCGTACCAGCGATGTGAAACATATTCGCAACCTAGTCAGACCACTGGCCGAGGGACGGGTGCTATTGGAAAAGGAAGCGGTTGCCTACTATGAAAACCTGCAGGAATTCTTTGTAGCCGAAGATAGCCAAGGCAACGTTATTGGTTGCGGTGGATTGCACGTGATGTGGGAAGACATTGCCGAGGTGCGGACTCTTGCCACCGACGGTGCCTGGCGCGGACAAGGTGTAGGCCATCAAATTCTTGACCGGCTCCTGCTCGAAGCCCAAGAACTTGGTGTTTCACGCGTCTTTTGCCTGACATTTGAGGTTGATTTTTTCGTGCGTCACGGCTTTGGTGTGATGGAAGAGCAAAGCGCGGTGGATCCGGAAGTTTATTCCGAACTGCTTCGCTCGACCGATGAGGGCGTCGCCGAGTTCCTTGACTTGGCTCGGGTAAAACCCAATACGCTGGGTAACACGCGAATGATTATTCGCTTTTAGTCCGGAAGGCTAATGCCCTCTGCAGCCTGCTGAGCCAGCCCATCTGCCAATAGTGAGCTCAAGGCCCGTTCGCGTTGTGCCAGCTCGGCAGGCAGCGAATGCAGGGTCACCCATGCCTCATGTGTGGGATCTCCAACCCGGCTCAGCGCACCGATCTGTGCGTTGCCAGTAGCAACCCCAAGATCCGGGGTGCCCAGCAGATCTGCACGGTCCACCGGTCGCGAGGAATTACGTAAGACCGCCATCATGGCACCGCGTACCTGTCGATCGGTTCCGTGCCATGGCTGACCCTTGGGAACATAATGCGGTTCGGGACGCCCGGCATCGATCCACGCGCAGTGGTTCATGACCGGGCAATCTTCACAGCGTGGGGAACGTGCGGTGCACACTAGCGCGCCAAGTTCCATCACACCAATATTCCAGGTATTGGCAAGAGGCGTGTTCGTTGGAAGAACCCTGGCGGCAAGGGCGAGCTCGGCAGCGTTTTGATTTTGTTCGGGTAACGCCTTGCCGCTGATGAGCCGGGCATGTACGCGGCGAATATTAGTATCAACAACAACCGTTGGTTCCTTGAAAGCAAAGCACGCAATTGCCGCTGCCGTGTAGGTCCCAACACCGGGCAATGCCAGCAGCTCGGCCTCGGTACCCGGAACCACCCCAGCATATTCTTCGGTAATCAATGTTGCCGCGGCATGTAGACGCAGTGCCCGACGCGGATAGCCTAGCCGCCCCCAGGCCTTGAGCGCTTCGGAGACCGGTTCCGCGGCCAAATCTGCCGGGGTTGGCCACCGTTTCATCCAGATCTCCCATACCGGCAGCACACGGACCACGGGAGTTTGTTGGAGCATGAATTCGGAGACCATAATGGCCCACGGCGTTGCCGTTTCTTCTCGCCAGGGCAAAATCCTGGCATTGCTGTGATACCAGTCGGCGATTTCCCGGTGCAGAAGCGGCAGGGCAGATTGTGGCACGAAGATCCTTGGAATTGCTAAATGGGACACCATTACTCTAGCTGGCGGCGTGGGAGCCACTACGAAGCGCAATCGGTTCGTAGCCTTGGTGTATGTCTGAAAAGTCGGTCCGCCCCTCTCGTCCCTCCGCGCAGGTGTTTCGCCGGCGCCGTCTAGCGGTACTCATCGCCGGGCTGTTGGTCATTGGGTTGCTGGTGTGGGGCGGCATTGCATTGGCCGGGGCGCTGCGCCCGGGCACCAGTGATACACCAACGCAGCAAGATTCCCAAGGTAATACACCAAAGGCCGATGAGCCCGGCACACAAGATCCAGCGGCGGAAAACAATGCCGATCCCAGTGCTTCAGCGACAGGATGCGTTGCCGAAGACGTAAGTGTTGTGGCTTCAACATCTCAATCAACGCTTGGTCCGTCGCAAAACCCTGTATTGATCATGACAATCAAAAATGAGGGTAAATTCGCCTGCACGGTAAACGTTGGAACAAGCCAGCAAGAATTCACCGTCATGAGCGGCAGTGACAGAATATTTTCAACTTCTGACTGTTTGGCGGATCCCCGCGACGTTGAAATCATCATGCCGGCGGGTAGCAGTGAAACAGCGCGTTTTACTTGGGAACGCGTACGTAGCGCACCTGGTTGCAAGGTAGTTGCAGCAAAGCCGCGCCCCGGTTGGTATGGATTTACTGCCAAACTTGGGAATCTGACAAGTGCAAAGGCAAGCTTCGAACTGAAGTAAGCGGCGTTAGGTAAACGGCCAAAGCGCTAACGTGAAAATGCTAGATGAAACGGTCCAGTAGGGAAGTTTCGGCAATCCTTGAAAGTCCTTCACGCACGGTACGGGCGCGCTGTTCACCGATGCCTTCCACTGCCATCAGATCCTCAATATTGGCTGCCATGAGCCGTTGCAGACCATCAAAACTCGTGACGAGTCGATCAGCAACAGTACGTGGAACCGACTTGATGCCAGCAAGTAGGCGGTATCCCTTGGGAGCGACGATTGCTTCAAGCGAATCAATACCAGGAGTAACGCCGAGAATTGCTGCGAACTTTCCAAGATCAATCAGATCTGTGCTGTCCAACGCCTGCATTTTGAGCAACGCTGCATCAATATCAAGTTCTTCCTTACCCAGTCCCGAATAATCCTTCAGGACAAGGTCCGAGCCCGGGCCAAGACCCGCGGAAAGCTCATCAAGCTGCAACGCTAAAAGTCGTCCATCGGAACCGAGTTCAAGAACGTATTGCGCGATTTCTTCGGAAATTCGACGCACCATCTCCTGACGTTGCAGCACAGCTGCAACATCCCGCACCGTAACAACCGCCTCGATTTCCGCGGCAGATAGGGCGTTGGTGACTTGATCAAGGCGTGCCCGGTAGCGTTCGAGGGTTGCCAGTGCCTGGTTGCCACGAGCCAGTACCGGTTCGGATCCTTCTAGTACATAGCGAATTCCCTTAACATACAGGGCAATGATGTGCATTGATTGGGATACCGAGACCACGGGGAAGCCGGTCTGAATTGCAACGCGTTCGGCGGTACGGTGACGAGTACCAGATTCCTGGGTAGGGATCGAGTGATCGGGCACTAGCTGTACGCCGGCACGCAAAATACGGGATCCATCCTTATCACAGACTATTGCCCCATCCATTTTGGCTAGCTCACGTAGCCGGGTGGGAGAGAACTCGATATTGATATCGAAACCACCGGAACAAATCGCATCGACAACCTTGTCGTGCCCTAAAAGTATGAGCGCACCTGTCCGACCACGCAGAATTCGTTCGAGGCCATCACGGAGCTCAGTACCGGGTGCCACCCGTGCCAAGGTAGTTTTTAGCGCTACTTCAGGGCTCTTGGGCATGACCAGTTCCTTCCGGCGGGATTAATACAATGGTATGGCCATGGCATGGGTGCTTAGCGCGTAAAGGGTCACTATCGACAGGTTTTGGTACAGCTTCGTTACAAAGAGTGCTCAAAATCTAGTTCTTTACACGCTGCTCAAAGGCAATATTGAGCGCCTCATGCACCGAAGAGACGGTAAAGACCCTGATTGAGTCGGGAATGTTCTTTGGTGGGTGGGGAGAATCTGGGACCATTGCGTAGCGAAAACCAAGTCGTTCTGCCTCGATGATGCGACGACCAATTTCCGGTACCGGCCGAACTTCACCGGCAAGCCCTACCTCTCCGAAAGCAACAAATTGTGGGGGCAACGGATGATTATGCATTGAAGAGGCGAGAGCCAAAGCGGTTGCTAGGTCGGTTGCCGGCTCGCTGAGCTTGACCCCTCCTACTGTTGCAACGTAAGAGTCCAGGCCGCTGAGCTCCATTTTTGCTCGTGACTGTAGAACCGCAAGGATCATCTGGGTACGGGCAGCATCAAGACCACTTGTGGCCCTGCGGGGAATGGCACTTACCGAACGCGAAAGTAGCGTCTGAACCTCTGCGACCAACGGACGACGACCCTCGAGGGTGACAGTGATGCAGGTGCCCGGTACCGGGTCTTTGGTGCGAGTGACAAAGAGCCCGGAAGGATCGGCAAGCCCATGAATGCCGGTTTCGGTCAGATCAAAACAGCCAACCTCATCTGTGGGTCCATAACGATTCTTCAAGGCACGCAATAGCCGCAATCGGGAGTGGCGCTCGCCGTCGAACTGACACACAACATCAACGAGGTGTTCAAGCAAGCGTGGTCCAGCGATAGAGCCTTCCTTGGTGACATGTCCAACCAACACTGTTGTCATATTGCGGCGTTTTGCCGCATTGATAATCGATGCTGCAACCTCGCGGACCTGGGAGATGCCGCCAGCAGTGCCATCGACCTCCGCGGAGGCCAGGGTCTGGACCGAGTCAACTATCAATAGTTCGGGATCGATCTTCTCAACCTGTCCCAAGGCAATGCCAAGGTCGGTTTCGGCGGTGAGGAAAAGGGTTTCGGCAAGCGCATCGATGCGTTCGGCGCGCACCTTGACCTGGGCCGCAGATTCTTCACCGGTAATATATAAAACTTTGCGATTGGTTCGGGCAGCACGGGCTGCAACATCAAGTAGCAACGTGGATTTACCAACCCCGGGTTCTCCGGCCAGTAGGATCACAGCACCGGGAACAAACCCACCGCCCAAGACGCGGTCGAGCTCATCGACCCCCGAAGGGCGGTAAGAAGCAGTGGATGCATCGATTTCGCCGATGGGTTGTGCAGGTACCGCAATATTTGAGGCAACGGTGGTCTTGGCGCTTACCGCACCCATTTCTTCAACCGTGCCCCAGGCTTGGCATTCGCCGCAACGGCCAACCCACTTCACGGTGCTCCAACCGCATTCACCGCAACGGTAGGAGGGAGTGGATTTGCTGCGTGAAATCTTTGCCATGTGCTTGATGCTAGTGCCTGGAACCGACAATTTGGGTCTGCACGTTGAGCTGTTCGCTAGAGGCGCGGTAGTAGTGCCACAGCGTCCTCGTGTTCAAGTCCCGCGGCCTCGAGCAAGTCAACAACCAGCGGACGCAATAACAGGATCATTCCTTCGCCCTGTAGACCACTTACATGCAAAGAATCCGGATCAAGCTGAAAGGCGCAATCGGAAAGCTCACGCTTAGCCCGAGCAATGGCCCGTTCATACCCCGAGTCCGTGGGCTCCAATATCGCTTGGCCCAGCGCATCCACTGCCTCGGAGAGTTCGGTAAGTAACCCGGAGACGGTTTCCACACCCCGGTCGCTGAGCGCCGCATGGTTGATCACTGTGGTCAGACGCCTAGCCAAAACTCGCGCATTTCTTACGGCAAGGTCCACCTTTTCGGCTGAAACATCGAGCCGGTCAACATCCGAGCGGTGCCTGCGCCGCAACGGTGCAAGGGTAGCTACCTCGCGGGCAGTCTTGAGCTCAGCGGGCAAGGCATCCATCAATGGTTGGGTGGCGCGGGCGCGGACCAACGCGTGGAAAGCCAAGGTCGCATCGGACTTACTCACTGCCCGGCCGCATTCATGCAAAACTCCCGAAAGCTCGGAGAGTAACTTCGCAAGATCCGCCATTGGCGCTCGGCGTGGGTCACGCGGCAGCAACATTAAGATAAGCAGCGCACATACGGAACCAACCACGGCGTCGAGCGAGCGGGCAAAGGGGCCAGCCTCGCCAATGGGCAACAACACCACGAGCAGTGATTGCAAACCCAATTGCATGGTAAAAAGTGGGCTTGAGTCTATAAAACGCGCAATCAAGAGGGACACAAACAGCACCAGTGAGGCCTGCCAGAGGCCAGCACCCAGAGCGGTGAGCATTAAATCGCCGACCGCCACGCCCAGCGTGCAACCAATAGCGACCTCTAGGGTGCGCCGCAGCGTTGTTTGTGGGCTAAACCCTAGAGCCAGTAGCCCACTGGTCGCGGCAAAAATGGGATCAACGTGCCCCAACAGCTGCTCGGCAATCCAATAGGCAAGGACCGCACACATAGTCATCTGGAGGATTTTGGGCAGCGACGTGCGTGCTCGCCGCACACCAACCCGGCTGCGACGTTTGAGGAAGCCCCAGCCTGCAGCAATCGAACTCTTCACGCCCATGGCCCTAAGTCTGTCATGTGCAGGTGGATCACCCTCAAATTCAAGACAGTGAGCCGAAACACCCCAATATCTTTAGCTTGTTCACCTTCCGTTCACCTTCAACGCAACCTCTGGTTACCTAGGCGGCATAACTTCGTATTGAAGCGATGCGCCAGCGAGTGCATCGTCGGGTACGAACCACGACGATTCGGACCACCATTGATAGGTATTTTGAAAGAGGAAAAACTCGTGAAGCTTCAACGCATCGGCAGCGCGGCTGCTGTTCTTACCGTCGCCGCACTGGCACTGACCGCTTGCGGTTCGGACAGCCCGACCGCCGCGGCCACTTCCGGCGCCGCAAGCTCCGGCGCTACCGCGGCTGCCGTTTCCGGCACGCTGACCGGTTCGGGCGCATCCTCGCAGAAGTCGGCAATGGAAGCCTGGAAGGCCGGCTTTGAGGCCGAAAACGCCGGCACCATGGTGCAGTACTCCCCGGATGGCTCCGGTGCAGGTCGCAAGGCATTCTTGGCTGGCGGCGCACAATTCGCAGGCTCGGATGCCTACCTCAAGGACGAGGAAATCGAAGCTTCGAAGAGCATCTGCGGCCCGGATGGCGCCTTCAACGTCCCGGCCTACGTTTCACCGATTGCCGTTGCATTCAACCTTCCGGGTATCGAAACCCTGAACCTTGACGCACCAACAATCGCCAAAATCTTCAAGCTTGAAATCACCAAGTGGAACGATCCTGCAATTGCTGCAACAAACGAGGGTGTCACCCTTCCTGATACGGCAATCACCGTTGTTCACCGCAATGACGAATCCGGAACCACGGAAAACTTCGTTGACTACCTACACACGGCTGCCAAGGATGTGTGGACCTACGACGTCTCGGGCGACTGGCCCAAGGACCTCTCCAGCGAAAATGCCAAGGGTACCTCGGGCGTCGTGGCAACCACCACCGGCACCGAAGGCGCAATTACCTATGCGGATCACTCTGCAGTAGGCAAACTGGGCACCGTGAATGTGAAGGTCGGCAGCGACTTCACCAAGATCTCCCCCGAAGCAGCGGCCAAGGGCGTCGAGGCAGCAACTCCCGTTGCCGGGCGTAGCGCACTAGATATGTCTCTGGATCTCAAGCGTGATTCCACCGAGACCGGCTCATACCCGATCATCCTGGTCTCCTACCACGTCTTCTGCTCCAGCTACAAGGATCAGAACACCGTTGATTTGGTCAAGGCATTTGGCGAGTACGTCCTCTCGGACGCCGGCCAGAAGCAGGCAGCCGAGTCGGCTGGTAACGCACCACTTTCGACAAAGATGAGCGAAACCGCAATCAAGTCGATTGAAGCAATCAAGGTTGGCTCCTAGCTAACACTTTGGGTCGGTTCCCGGGATGACCACTTGTTGGTGATTCGGGAGCCGACCACTCAAGTTTGTTTTTCCCCTCCATATCCCACGCGTTCGGCCACCCGATCCCCGTATTCGGACGCACAAAATTCTAAGGCTCACCTACATGACCAGCAACGCGCTTCGGCGCCAAGGATCTAAGGGACAGGCCGGAGACAAAATTTTCTCCGGTGCCGCGCTGGGCGCGGGCATCTTGATCCTCATCACACTTTTTGCTGTGGCAATTTTCCTGCTCATCCAGGCCTTGCCAACATTTACCGCTAACCCGGCATTGATCACCGGTGGCGAAGGATTCGCCAGCTACATTTTCCCGATCGTCATCGGTACCGTGATTGCAGCATCAATCGCGCTACTGATTGCCACCCCGGTAGGCATCGCCGTAGCGCTTTTCATCTCCCACTATGCCCCGCGCAAACTCGCTGCGGGTCTTGGCTATGTCATTGACCTGCTAGCCGCAATCCCTTCGGTTATTTACGGTGCTTGGGGCTACCTAGTTTTGGCTCCGGCCCTTGTGCCTTCCTACCAATGGTTGGCCGAGAACATGGGGTTCATCCCGCTCTTTGGCGGTCCGGCCTCACAAACCGGCAAGACGATCCTCACCGCCGGTATCGTACTTGCGGTAATGGTGCTTCCAATCATCACCTCGTTGAGCCGCGAAATCTTCCTCCAGACCCCTAAGCTCCATGAGGAAGCCGCACTGGCCTTGGGCGCAACGCGCTGGGAAATGATCACCATGTCGGTGCTTCCCTTCGCTCGGCCCGGAATTATCTCTGCGGTCATGCTCGGTTTGGGTCGCGCACTGGGTGAAACCATGGCGGTAGCCTTGGTGCTCTCAACCGGTGGTCTGATCCCATCGCTGATCAAGTCCGGTAACCAGACAATCGCTGCGGAAATTGCTTTGAACTTCCCCGAAGCGTTTGGCTTGCGACTTTCCGAACTGATCGCAGCTGGTTTGGTGCTCTTTGTCATCACGCTGGCCGTCAACCTGATTGCTCGAGCCATTATTGCTCGCCACAAGGAATTCTCGGGGGCCAACTAATGAGCAGCACAGCCACAAACCAAGCTAAGACCACACGAGCTAACGGGTCGTCGAAGACTCCGCAGGCTCCGCTTCCACGCAAACGTAACTCGCTAGCCAAGGGACACTTACCACGCTTTGCTGTTCTGGCAATTGCGGCCGGTGCCCTGGTGCTCGGTGCCGCGTCCTCAACACTTACCGGCTTTTCGATTGCTTCGTTTGCCATCTACAGCGCAATAATCTTCGTTTTGGCCGGAAGCATTATCACCACGGTGGTTGAAGGACCACGACGCGGAAAAAATGCGCTTGCCACATACCTTGTGTACGGTGCCTTCCTGCTGGCCTTGATTCCGCTGGCCTCGGTATTATTCACGGTCCTGCAAAAGGGTCTGCCGGGAATCAATATGCATTTCCTGTTCCATTCAATGAACGGCGTCACCGGCGCGATCGATAACGCAAGCGTAGAAAACGGTACTCCGGTCCTTGGCGGCGCCTACCATGCTGTGGTTGGCACTCTGCTGATCACCCTGTGGGCAACGTTGATCTCCGTGCCGGTGGGCATGCTCACCGCCGTATACCTTGTTGAATATGGCAAAAATGGTCCGCTGGCCCGCGCCATCACCTTCTTCGTCGACGTAATGACTGGTATCCCTTCGATCGTTGCCGGCCTCTTTGCCACAGCGCTTTTTGCGGTACTGCTGGGCCCCACCGCCCGCATGGGTATCGTCGCGGCGGTAGCCCTGAGCGTCTTGATGATTCCAACAGTGGTTCGCTCCACCGAGGAAATGCTCAAGATTGTTCCCAACGAACTACGCGAAGCATCCTACGCGCTGGGCGTGCGCAAGTGGCGCACCATCACGAAGGTAGTAATCCCCACGGCAATCTCCGGTATCGCCTCCGGTGTTACCCTTGCCATTGCCCGTGTCATCGGCGAAACCGCACCAATCCTTGTCACCGCGGGTCTAGCAAATAACATCAATGCGAATGTCTTTGGTAACTGGATGGCCACCCTGCCAACCTTCATTTACTACCAAATCATCACACCAACCTCACCGACGAACATTGACCCTTCGATCCAGCGTGCCTGGGCTGCGGCTCTGTTGTTGATCGTCATGGTCATGGTGCTCAACCTTGGTGCCAGATTGATCGCTAGCCTCTTCGCCCCCAAAAAGGGCCGTTGAGCCGTAAGGCTCCGGACCCTTCGATACCCCCAAAATTTTTAAGGAATAAGAAAAAATGTCAAAGCGCATCGACGTCAAAGACCTCAATGTCTACTACTCCAAGTTCTTGGCAGTTGAAGATGTAAATATCGGAATCGAAGCAAAATCTGTTACCGCTTTCATCGGCCCCTCGGGCTGCGGCAAGTCAACGTTCCTGCGCACCCTGAACCGCATGCACGAGGTTATCCCCGGTGGTCGCGTCGAGGGCGAAGTACTGCTCGATGGCGATAACCTGTACGAATCCGGTGTTGATCCGGTGACCGTGCGCTCGCAGATTGGCATGGTCTTCCAGCGCCCCAACCCGTTCCCCACCATGTCCATCAAGGACAACGTACTGGCTGGGGTCAAGCTCAACGGCAAGAAGATTTCCAAGTCCGATGCTGATTCACTGGTTGAAAAGTCCTTGCGTGGGGCCAATTTATGGAACGAGGTCAAGGACCGCTTAGATAAGCCCGGCTCGGGCCTCTCCGGTGGGCAGCAACAGCGTCTGTGCATCGCCCGCACCATCGCCGTAAAGCCACAGGTAATCCTGATGGATGAGCCATGCTCGGCATTGGACCCGATCTCCACCCTGGCCATTGAGGATTTGATCAATGAACTTAAGAGTGAGTTCACCGTGGTGATCGTGACCCACAATATGCAGCAGGCGGCCCGCGTGAGTGATAGGACGGCGTTCTTCAATATCGCCGGAACCGGCAAGCCAGGCAAGCTGATCGAATACGCGGATACCGCGACGATCTTCTCCAACCCGTCGGTCAAGGCCACCGAGGATTACGTCTCCGGTCGCTTCGGATAAGTCTCAGCGATCAAATGGCTGAGCTAATTACATAGAACTTCGCACCCCGGGCCCCTCAGGGGGTTTAGGGAGCGGTACCGGGAGGGGGATCTTCCGGGGATCCTGGAGGGGATCACAGTGGCGGGGTAGTGCGCGTAGGATGCGCACTACCCCGCCACTGGCATGTTTAATGCCGTATCTGAGGAGCCGACGCCGGACGCGACACGGAGGAACGCACTGCTGCAATGTGCACACTACTGTGTAAAGCGTAATACTGTGGTGTGCGGAGAAGGGAGTGCCTGGTGGACACCACGCAATTGCTCAAGGGAGTGCTGGACGTCGCGGTATTGGCCGTGGTTCGGGAGGAAGACGGCTACGGCTACGACATCGTGCGGCGCTTGCGCGCCGCCGGAATAGCGGAAATCGGCGACGCCTCGGTCTACGGGACGCTACGCCGGCTCTACGCGGCGGGAGCGCTTTCCACCTACGTGGTGCCTTCCGAGGGCGGACCCAACCGCAAGTACTACGCCATCAAGGCCGAGGGCATCGCAATGTTCGAGGCTCAGCGAGAAACCTGGAACGAGTTTGCCGCGGTGTTCTCCACGCTCATCAATCACCAACCAGCACCGGCAGCCGCCACGAGTTCGAACGGATCCCACTCATGAACACGAACCACCGGAACATCGTCGGCGAATTCGCCCGGGCAGTACGCGCCCAGCTTGCTGACCTCCCCGCGCTCGACGTCGAGGAGCTCACCGAGGGACTCGAGGCGGACCTCACCGAGCGGCTGGCCGAGGATGGCTCCGACCTAGGCGATCCGGCCGCCTACGCGGCGGAACTTCGTGCCTCCGCCGGGCTCCAGGCCAAGGCGCCGGTCCTTGCCGCCCTGTCCTTGCGCCGCTCCCTAGAAACCAAGGTGCGCGGGGCCATCGCGTCGCTGCGTGCAAAGCCCGCAACCGCGGCGCTGCTCGACTTTCTGGTCGCGCTGCGCCCCGTGTGGTGGGTGCTACGCGGCTGGATCGTCTTTGGACTGCTGATTGTCTTGGTCAAGCAGGACTGGCCGTTTTTCCCGCGGGGCTTGCTCGAATTCCTCCTGTGGGCCGGGGTGATCGCCGTGAGCGTGCAATGGGGACGCGGGCGCTGGCTGGGCAGCGGTCGCGCCGGCAAAGGGCTGAAGTATGCAACCAGCGTTGTTGCCGCGGTGCTGCTGCTGCCCATGGCGCTGGTCGCCTTCGACTCGGTTAACCGGGCGCTCTACAGCCAGTCCTACGACTACGCGTCCGCGGCGTCCGCGGTGTCGGATGGCCTGTCCCTCGACGGGGAAAACGTCTCAAATGTCTTCGCCTACGACTGCTCGGGTCAGCCTCTGCGCAACGTGCAGCTCTTCAGTGAGAACGGCACCAAGCTGTCCGTGAACCCCTTTGGTGACGGATACTCCTCATACCCCGACAAGGAAGAACAGGCAGATGTCTTTGGCCTACCAAGCCAGTTTGTCGCCGGGCATGAGGGATGGAACGTCTTCCCGCTAGATGCCACGGTTCAGGATCCGTACGAGTCCGAGGGCGCCGACCTGGGACGCATGCAGGCGCCCTTGCCGTTCGACACCGTCCAGCCGTTGCTCAATGAATGCAGCCCCGAGGCCCCGAAGGAAAAAGAGGCTGCGCTGCCGAGCACCATGCCCACGGCCCCGACGCTCAAGCCCGAGGACGTCAAGGCGACCGACGTGAAATCCGCTGTCGAGTCGGGCGCCACGGAAAGCGGAACGCCAAGCCCCTCACCAACAGACCCGGAGGTCGAGGAATCGACTCGGGACTCGGGCACGGAGCGAGACAAGCCTGCTACCGGTTCGTCTGTGCCGACTCCGGCCCCGTCAGGCAGCCCGTCACCCTCGGAAGAGAAATAGGCTCGGGTCAAAACGACAAGGGCGTCGGGGAGACGAACTAACCCAGCAGCGGGTTCATGGCCAGGAAAAGTATCCCGGCGAGCATGGCACACACTATTGGTGTTGCCACCCAGTGCAGACCGACCCGGTTCACATTCCGCCAAATCACCGATTCGAAGCGTTGGTTGGCCCCGGCACCAACGATTGAACTGGTGACCGCCTGGGTGGTGGACATCGGCAGATGGAACACCATGGCCCCCAGATAAAGCATTGTCGCGGAGATGGACTGGGCGATCATCCCACGCAGTGGGTCAAGGCTCACCAAACGGTAGGCAATGGTGTGGGCAATGCGCCAACCACCAAAAAGCACACCAGCTGCCAAACAGCTTGCCCCCAAAAGCTGGGTGCTGAGCATAATGGACCCCGGTTGCGCGGCATGCGCGGTCACCAAGGTCAGGGTGAGCATGGCACCGGTGCGTTGACCATCCTGGATCCCGTGTCCCAACGCTACAGCGCACGCGGCAACCGCTTGCCCGGCCCGAGATACCCCATTGACATCGGAAGCACTTGAATGGCGCACCAGCCAGGTTGCCGGAACCACAAGTAGGTAGGAAAGCGTGTAGGCAACTAGCGGGGTAACAAGTAACGGGAGCAGCACACCAGCAAGCAGCATCCGTAAGGCATCGTGTACTCCCTCGTTGCCTAGGATTGCCGAGGCCCCACTGGCACCGGCCAACGCGGAAATAAGCGAATGGGTCGAAGAAATCGGTAACCCGCGCCACCAACACAGCAGTCCCCAAGCCCCTGCGGCCAACAGCGCTGCCAGAAGCAGGGCGAGCCCCGGGGTTCCATCCGGGACATTTAGCTCAACCGCGGAGATGAGATAAACACCAAAGCTTGTTGAAAGCATGGTGCCAACAAAGGTGAAAAACGCTGCCACAAGCACCGCATAGGTAGGTGTTAGCGCCCGGGTGCGGACCGCGGCCGCCACCGAGTTTGACGCGTCACGAAACCCGTTGAGAAACGCGAACCCACAGGTGCAGGCAAGGACCGAGAACATCATGAGAGTTTGGGAGCTCATGGGGTGCGGATCAGGATTCCTTGACCAGGACGCGTCCCAAATGATCGGCAACGGCGCGCAGGGATTGTGCCGAAGCAAGGAACTGCTCGGCAACCGAACGGTGCCTAATGATGGTTCCTGCCTTGTTTAGATCCCCAATTTCGCCAACCCAGGTGAGATGGGTGCGGTGCGCACGCTTTGAGAGCCGCACCAGCTCTAGCCACAAATCCTCAAGATCATCCATGCGCTGAAGTTTGCCCAGTGCATCGGTGGTGAGCTCGGCCTGCCGCCCAATGAGTTCAAGTTGTTCGGCGGCTCGATGAGATAGCTGTTTATTACCCAGATGCGCAATCAAATCCCCGGCACCGCTGAGCTGCTCGACTGCCTCGTGCAGCAGGCGTGAAAAGGTGTAGATATCTTCACGCGGCAACGGGTTCACATAGCTGGTACGCAGGTGGGTGAGCACCGCATAGTGCAGGTCGGTGGTTTTTACTTCGGAAGCATTCAAGTCCTCCAGGTGAACCAGACGGTCCTCATCGGAACCGAGCATTTCGGAGAGGATTCCTACACATTGATGAACCTCGGTGGCCAGCTCACGCAACAACTCAAGACCACGCGTATCTGAGGGGAAAAATCTAAACTTCACGAAAGTACCACCGGGTGCAAATGAATCAAATGAAAACAGGTCGTGCCCAGTTTACGTGGGGAAGGTTAACAGATTTGATCACGTGTTGAAGTGCTCGTGTATCAGGAAAATTAGTGGTGCCGAACCGGGAGCGCCTCTCGGCGGAAGGCCGCTCGTAGCGGCTGAAAGTTGGAGCCCGGGGCTGCCGCGGTCCGGCACCATGAACTAATCTTTCTCGCTTTGACCCCAAGCTGTCAACATAAATACGTGGTTTGTGCCGCAAGCGTGAAAGAAGTCTCAGTCGAGTTCTCCGCGGCGCCACAGTGCGGCCGACGCTTCAAGATCCTCTGCGGTTTTAATCAGCGACTGCGCTCGCCGGGTCATGAGTGCGGCACGTTGTTCGTGAGCAAGCTCTGCTGCATCTGCCTGTTCTGCCTGCCCCAGGGCGATGATCCTGCAGTAGGCAGCGGTGCGTTCCAGTGCCACATCGAACTCTCCATCGAAGGCCCCTGTGAGAATGGAGCTCGTCATTTCGCAGAGTTCTGCGGCGCCCGGTGGCTCGGCAGCCCCGGCAATGACTCGGGAGACTTCTGCCTTGGACGCGCCGGAGGCAAAGAATGAGGCCATTGATTCGGGATTGTTCACGGTTGCCGAGCGGATCGCATACATGCGCCACAGGGCACCGGGCAGAGATCGAGCTGGAGTCTTTGACCAAAGCTCTGCAACAACTTCAAGACCTTCGTCCTCGGCAAGAGTGATGAGTCGGTCCCGAACCTGCGGATCATTATTGAGTTTTCCGGCTTGCACAAGTGCCTGCGCGGTGAGGTGCGCTGCCTCTGAGATGCGCGCAGGATCTGCCCCGCCCTCAAATGGATCAAAGTCCACCGGGGCAAAAGGCTTGGGTTTGTGGTGACGGAACGTGGTTGCCGGGGGAGTCAGTGCGATGTGGCCCTTCATGGGCTTGAGGATACTCTCTTCAGCTGGGTACTTACTCATCGGGTGGCAACCGGGCCCTGACAACACCACCGAGTGCCTTAGCCAAGGCCCGGACGATGAACTTCAGGTATCGGAACACTTCATGAATCTAGTAAATGTGCACAAAGCACTCTCATTTATCGGCTAATATAGGTGTTGGCCTTATGCCATGCGCCTTTAGCTCAGTTGGTAGAGCACTGGACTTTTAATCCATTGGTCGCGGGTTCGAGCCCCGCAGGGCGCACCAAGAAAACCCCGTTCTCCACGTGAGAACGGGGTTTTTGTGGTTCTATGGCGCCGCCCACCCGCGGCGCACCCAGGATTAGTGATGCCAACTACCTACCCAAAAGCGCCGATAGGACTAGGAGGGCTAGTGCGGCAATCG
This sequence comes from Arthrobacter sp. MYb227, assembly GCF_002975435.1. GTDB lineage: Bacteria > Actinomycetota > Actinomycetes > Actinomycetales > Micrococcaceae > Paeniglutamicibacter. The sequence continues at coordinate 23,923 of NZ_PCPT01000010.1, forward strand.
GGAAAATCCACGAAACAAGAATGTTAGAAGCTACCGAGAATGCTCGTGTTTTTTGAGCATTCCTCTGGCTGCGCAACGGATCGATAATGCTGTCGTCGCCGTCCTTGGCAGTGGCAATGGTGTCAATGAACGAAACAATAACCATGATTGACGCGGTGATGAGCAGGACCGGCAGCGGGGCTACCGAGAGCCAAGCCTCAGCGGATGTACGTGGAGCGCTAAAGGCCGCGAGCACTCCTCCGGACACCGCTGTTCCAATGAGTGCGGCAAGAATCCAGAAGTTTCGTAATAATTTGTCGAACAAAAGGGGAACGCTCAGCGCTGCAACTACGGGCAGTGCTAGCCAAGCTACTTGGGCAACGCCTAGGCGCAGTGCTTCGCCCGCGACCCATGGGACGGTGGCCTGAGTAAAAGCCAAGAAGGCTATGAGCCCAACAGCTGATCGCGTGATGGTGCCCTTGAGCGAAACGTTTTGAGTAGTAGTTGATGCGGCGATATGAGTTGCGTATTCGGCAGGGGAGCCGAACGCAACCTGTGCCGACTCTCCGGAATCTGCGAGGTGTTCTTTGACGGTGGCCAGCGTGTCACCGATCTTGACGCCGGGAATGTTGTGAATTCGCAACTCAAGTGTCAGGGCTTCTAACCACTTGCGGTCTTGTTTGGTTTTCATCATGACTCCTTGTTCTCGCTAATTCTTGGGGGCTTTGGGGGTGAGGAATGTCGTGGTGGTGCTCGTGAAGGAGTGCCAGGCCTTGCGCTGCATGGCTAACTCTTGATGTCCAAGTTCGGTGAGCTTGAAGTATTTTCGTCCAGGGCCTTGTTCTCCGGGCCGCCATTCAACATCAAGCCAACCGGCGGTTTCAAAGCGTGTAAGTAGCGGGTAAAGGGTTCCACCCTTCACCTTTCCGAGTCCCGCCCGGTCCAGCTCATTGATAATTGCGTATCCGTAGGTTGTGCCCGACTCCAGCGCCTGCAATGTGCAAAGGCCAAGTGCTGCGCGTAGCCAGTCACTTGGCCAGCCAACGGCGGGTTCGGGCTCCTCCTCGGATGGTTCGAAGATTTGCTTTGTCTGCATAGCTAGATTGTCTATCTAACTAGTCAGCGTGTCAAGAGTGGCTGGCTCGCGACGGCAGGGTGTGTTGCCTCGAACGATGTAGCAATGTTGCGTGCGGCACACTGCGAGCACTATCTTTGAGATGTCAGGCGAAACACCAAAGACGTTTCTGCCGTCGCTCTAAAAATGGGCGAAAGCCGGGTTCATTGCCCGAAGACGAATATGGCCCTACTCTTTTTGCTGCATTCGAAAGTACCCCCAAATGCCTACAATTTCCGCTGTAGTTTCCCACGCCCTTTTAACCTGCACCTCAGAAATATTTGGGGTCATGGGAAACGGAAACGCACATTTCCTGGATGCCGCGGTCCGTACCGATTTCCGCTTCACCGCAGTACGCCACGAATCCGCGGCAGTCACTGCCGCAGATGCCTACTACCGAATCACCGGTAAACCCGCGATAGCCACCACCACGTACGGCGCCGGCTTCACCAACGCGGTAACCCCACTGGCAGAGGCCGCTGCAGCCCAAATCCCGATGATTCTTGTGACAGGGGACCAACCAACCTCCGGAGCGCGGCCCTGGGATGTTGACCAAGATGCAATCAATACAGCGGTTGGCGCCAAAACCTTCACCATTGATGCGCGCACCCCCAAGGCAACAACACTTGCCGCGGTCGCCCACGCGCTACGCGAACGGATGCCGGTAGTCATTTCCCTGCCCTATGACATCGTTGCCGATCGCGCCCCGGAAGAAGCCGAGCTAACGCTTGCCGACTTCGCTACCGAACCCGAATACCCGCAGGCATCGCCAGAGCTATTGATCCAGGCCGCTACAGCTCTGAGCAGCGCAAAACGCCCACTGATCCTCTACGGACGCGGTGCGCGCCTCTCCGATGCGGCAATGGCAATAACGGCGCTCGCCGACAAACTTGGCGCCTTGAGCTCAAGTACGGTCCTGGCCACGGGTCTGCTGGGTTCTCGTCACGGGGATCTAGGGATCACCGGAGGCTTCTCATCTGCAGAAACGGCGGCACTGATCCACGAGGCAGACACCGTGCTGGTGCTCGGTGCCAAACTGAACCAGTTCACTACCCGCTTTGGAGACCTTTTCAATACCGGAGCGCAGGTCATCCAAGTGGATCTGGGCAATGCCGCAACCAACCCACGCGTGGATGCATTTATTAGCGCAGATGCAACCGCCGTCGCCACGGCACTTGAATCGATGGTTGCACCGGTGTCGGCCAACGCAAGCTGGCTTGAGCAGGTCGCCGATCGCTTGGCGAAGATCAACGATCACGAATCTGGCGAGGTCACCGCCCCCGATGGACTGCTAGACCCGCGCTCGGTTGCGGCAACGCTGAATACCATCCTTCCCAAACGCCGCTTGGTGGTTCAAGACGGCGGACACTTCATTGGTTGGGGACCGATGTACTGGGATATCCCCGGACCCCACGCCCTGAATCTTGTGGGAACCGCCTACCAAAGCATCGGTATGGGAATTGCCTCCGCTGTGGGTGCCGGCGCCGCGGCGCGGGCCGATGAGACGGTTGTCCTTGCCGCAGGTGATGGCGGATTCCTCATGGGCCTTGCTGATCTTGAATCGGTGGTCCGTTCGGTAGCGAGTGGCATCATCGTAGTCTATAACGATGCGGGCTACGGGGCGGAGATTCATCAATACGGATCGATTGGACTCCATGAGAAACCGATGCTGATTCCAGAGGTTGATTTTGCTGCGGTGGCCCGTGGCCTCGGTGGGCAAAGCACTAAGGTGCGTACCCTGGAAGACCTTGATGAGCTGCGTGCTTGGGTAGCCCGTGGAGCCAAGGGCGTGTTCCTTGTCGATTGCCGTATTAGCCCGCAGGTACGTGCCCCGTACATGGAAGAAGTTCTTGAAGCCAATCGCAGGGCGGCTCTTGCCCGAGGCTAGATTTTATTGCTAAAGGCGTCTGGACCAGTGCGTATGTGCGCGGGTTTGGGCGCCCTTTGCTGTCTGAGTAGTGAATTTCGCGATGGGGATAATCCCCAGACCTACCACAAAGTAGGTTTGCGGTTTAGGGTGGAACGGTGCGATATCTGACCAGGCTGGCGCTGAGCGCTGCAATCCTCACCGCCATCACAACGATGGGCGTTACCCCGGCAATCGCACAAACATCAGCACCCCTACAGGTAAGTAGCGTGAGCGGCACCTTGATCCAGCCAATTCCCTACCCCGACGCACCGCACGAACAGGCCCAGTCCCTGAAGGTTGCAACTTTCAATGCATCACTGAATCGCCCCGCCGAGGGTCAGCTGGCACTCGATTTAGCGGGACCACACGATGCGCAGGCACAGGCGGTGGCCGAGATCGTGCAGCGCAATGCCCCGGATATTCTGTTGCTCAACGAATTTGATTACGATTCCCAGGGCGCTTCCGCACGACTATTTAGCGAAAACTACCTCAAGGTCTCCCAGCGTGGGCAGGCGCCGGCGAATTACCCCTACACCTATCTGGCCCCCTCAAACACTGGCATTCAAAGCGGTGCTGACCTTGACGGCGATGGGATCGTTGGGGGTCCCGGCGACGCCTTTGGTTATGGGGACTTTGAAGGCCAATTCGCGATGGTTCTTTATTCCAAATACCCAATTGATGCGGCAAATGCGCGTACCTTCCAAAATTTTTTGTGGAAGGACATGCCAGACTCGCAACTACCTGGGGAGTACTACAGCGAACTAGTACAAAGCGTCTTACGTTTACCAAGTAAATCCGTGTGGGATGTGCCGGTAAAGGTTGGTAAGAGCACCGTGCACATTATTGCTTCGCACCCCACCCCACCGGTCTTTGACGGTGCAGAAAAGCGCAACAAGCGCCGTAATCACGACGAAATCCGGCTACTTAATGACTACATTAGCGGCGGAGAAGATTCTCAATACATCTACGACGACAACGGAACGCACGGACCATTGGAAAGTGGAAGTAAGTTCATTGTTCTGGGGGATCTGAATTCGGACTCGAATACCGGAGAATCGGATCCGGCTGCCATCAAAGAGCTGCGCACCAATCCACTGCTTGTTGACCCTAAACCCGTGAGTGAAAAATGCTCGGCCTTTGCTGGCTCCCGCATTGGCCGCAGTGCCTTGATGCTTGACGCATTGAGCACTGCCGATTTCGGTCGCGGCGGCAAGGGGGTCATGCGCGTTGATTATGTACTGCCAGCAAAGGCCCTGCCGATACTTGATTCGGGTGTTTATTGGCCAGCAACCGGAGCCTCCGGAGCGGACCTAACCGAAGGCTTGCCACCGGTCAGTAGTGATCATCGCTTGGTCTGGGTCAACCTGCAGCTTCCCAAATAAAGAACAGCCCGGAAACGCACGCAAAGACAGCTGCCCGTGGTGGAGATTCGTTAAGGCAATCCCACCACGGGCCAGCTGCACTTCTTACACGATGGCTCTCGTGCGCGATGTGTTTAGGCGTGAGTATTTTCCTTGCTCAAGGTCGTTGAGTCAGTATCACTCGGCCTATCTTCAAGGCGATGCCGTCGCCGCTGAGCCAGCGCATTAAGCACAGCAATGGTGATGATCAAAACTGTGGTGGCGAGAAGCTGCGTGCGGCTGGCCGGGTCAAAGAGCGCCAAGAGAACGATTCCAGCAAGCATTGCCAAGGCAAGCAGGGATAAATATGGGAAACCAGGCATGCGTACCGGCAGGATAATGCTTGGGTCCTTATCCGCTCGATGGCGCAGAACCAGTTGGGAAACAATAATGAATCCCCAGGTGACAAGAAGGGTTGAGCCCACCGCGTTGAGCAGTAGCGGCATGACTAGGTCGGGCGCCAGGTAGTTCATGGCTACCGCAACAGTGCACAGGATTATTGATCCCAACACCGCAATATAGGGTGTCTGATTCTTATTACGTACCATGACAACCTTGGGTGCAAGCTTTCGTTCGGAGAGCGAAAGAAGCATGCGAGAAGCCGCATATATATTTGCGTTCATTGCCGAAAGCAGGGCAATGACAACTACTAGTGCCATGATCGAATCAATGAATGGAATATTTGCGGCGCCAAGCACAGCAACAAATGGACCAGCGGCAAGTTCCGGGGTGTTCCATGGCAGGACGGCAACCATCACAAGCGCCGAACCAATGTAGAAGACAAGTACGCGCACCAGCACGCCACGCACTGCCTTGCGAATACTACTACGCGGGTTATCGGATTCGGCTGCAGCAATTGCAACAATTTCAATGCCACCAAAAGCAAAAACTACCATCAACAAGCCCGCGCAAAGGCCAACAATTCCGTTGGGCATGAACCCACCATGCTCAACCAAATTGCTCAGGCCCTTGGCCTCAACTCCGGGAAATAAACCAAAGATCATCGCGGCACCGATGACCAGGAACACGACTATCGCTGCGACCTTGAGGAATGAGAACCAGAACTCAAACTGGCCAAATTTTGCAACATGGGCAAGGTTCACCGCCGTCAACAGGCCGACAAATATCAGTGACCAGGTGCCTTGCGAAATTCCTGGAATCCACCCGCCAATGATTGCCGCGGCACCCGTAGCCTCTGCCGAAATGACAATGACCGCCTGAATCCAATACAACCACCCAATGACCGCTCCGGCATTAGGCCCCAGTGCCTTAGTCGCGTATACGGAGAAAGAGCCCGAGGATGGGTTAGCGGCAGCCATTTCGCCGAGCATATTCATGATCAAGATGACCAAAAAACCTGCAAGAGCAAAGGCCAGGATGACACTTGGTCCGGCAACGGCAACTGCCTGACCGGAACCGATAAACAATCCGGCACCAATGGCTCCGCCGATGCCCATCATGGTGATTTGGCGGGTGCTGAGGTTCGTTTTAGAGCTAGTGGTGGAGCTATTAGACATGTGCAGGAAACTCCTGCAGGACGCTGATCAGTGAGTCTGCCACCAATTTATTGGCTTCGGGGGATCCAATAGAAATGCGGATACCTTCACCCGGGAATGCTCGGCCCCAAACACCTGCCGCACGCAATGCGGCATCGATGGCTTCGGTGCGTTCCTTGGTGGCTAGCCAAATAAAGTTTGCGTGCGAATCCCAGAGCTGGATCCCGGCATCACGCAACGCCTTGACCAAGCCGGCGCGCTCAGTAATCAATTTATCGATACGCACCTGCAACTCGGCCTCATGATTCAGGCTCAGTACCGCAGCGCGCTGAGCCAGTGCGCTGACACCAAAGGGAATCGCAGTTTTGCGCAGGTTCTCGGCAACTGCAGCGGGTGCAATTGCGTAGCCAATACGTAGCCCGGCCAGGCCGTAGGCCTTGGAAAAGGTGTGTAGCACGGCAACATTGGGGTAACGGTGGAAGAAATCTAGCCCAATTGCAGAATCACCGTGAATATTGAAGTGGACGTAGGCCTCATCGATGACAACCAAGACGTGCGCGGGAACCTTGGCCATAAACGCATCAACAGCAGCCGAATCTACAACGGTGCCGGTTGGGTTATTCGGATTACAAATGAAGATCAGTGAGGTGCGCTCGGTGATCGCCGCTGCCATCGCCGGCAGGTCGTGCCCGCCCTGTGCGTCCAGAGGAACCATGACCGGTGTAGCCCCTGCAACATGAGTCAAGATCGGGTAGGCCTCAAAGGAGCGCCACGCGAACATGACCTCAGCACCAGGGTTAGTTGTCGCATGAATTAGCTGCCCGGCAACTTCAACCGAACCTGCACCCAATGCGATATTTTCCGGGGCAACCTTGAATCGTTCGGCAAGCATTGCAACCAATTCCGGTGCGGCTGCGTTCGGATACTCGTTAATTCTTCCGAGCTCGGCAACAAGAGCCGTAGTGACTGCGGGTAATGGGGCAAAAGGATTCTCGTTCGAGGAAAGCTTGAACGCCTTTTCGTGCTCGCCGGGAGTCGCACCCTGCTTGTATGCAGGGATCGCTTGCAAAGAATTGCGCTGGGCGATTGTCATCGTGCCTCCGTAGAATTTACAGGTGGCGAATCATCGGTGATGCGCCTCACATAAGCTACGAAGCTGGTCTCCGCCGGTCAACTGCCCAGCGAAAAGCCATACAAGATGTACACGAAGAGTAGTGAAAAGCAGTCAAACACTAGGCAGTGTGCCCAGCATTAGTAGCAGCACCCAGCCTACCGCCATTGCGCAATGTGGACTCACGCGGTGCCGTCGCCGGCTCCGCAAGATCGGCGCTATTCTTTCGCACAGCCTCCCACGCCAAGGGGATAGTACGGTTCTCAAAGTGGGTTTCGAGCACAATCGATGAGGAAGATCTGCTCATGCCCTCGGTGGCGGAAATCGCATCAAGCACGCGCTGTAAATCCTTAGTCGACCGGGCAACAATTTTCACCAACATGTCACTGGTGCCAGAGACAGTATGCATTTCAAGAATCTCAGGAATTTTTGCAAGTTCGGCAGCAACTTCGGTCTGCCCAAAATTCTGTTTGATCTGTAAGGAACAGAAGGTGATGACCGGGTAGCCCATGGCCGAGGGGCCTATTTGTGGGGCAATGCGGGAGATGACTCCCGATTCATGGAGGCGATTGAGCCGGTTTTGTACCGTCCCGCGGGCAACACCTAAACGCTTTGAACACTCCATGACCCCTAGGCCAGGTTCATCGGTGAGCAGCTCGATTAATGAAACATCTAACGCATCGATTCTCATGACCCCAAGTATCTGCCCTGCAAGGCCAGAGATGCGAATTTAGCGACCTAACACATGGCCCAGATGCTCATTGAGCATCACTCCTGATGGATCTACAGCATCGCGTTGTGCCAAGAAGTCATCGAATCGAGGATAAGTCGAGGCGAGGTAGCCTGCGCCCTGAGTATGTAATTTACCCCAATGCGGACGCCCACCATAGTGAATGAAAACCTCTTCAATTTTTTTGAAGAATTCACTCGAGGGTTCCCCAGCGTACCTATGCACGGCAATGTATGCGCTTTGTCGTCCCGAAGCGGTTCCTAGCCACGTATCGTCGGCAGCTGTTGCACGCACTTCAAGTGGAAACGTGATCCGTTCGGGGCAGGACTCCAGTACCCGACGGACCGCGGCAAAGACCGTGGGAAGCGCCGAAAGCTCCACAGCGTATTCCATTTCGCGGAAACGAACCCGACGTGGTGCCACGAAAACATGCTCGGACTGATCTGTATAGGTACGTGCCGCCAACGCCTTGGCTGCGAGTTTATTGATGCTGGGTACTGTCGCCGGAACCTTGGCACCGAGCCGGCAAAGAAGGGCAAAAGCACCATTTCCCATCAGCTCATCATCAAGAATTCTTGAGCGCCACGGCACCGGATCCACGGGAGTATTTTCCGGTAGCCGGGTATTGGTTTTGGTCAGAGCCGTTTGAGTGTAGGGAAACCAATAAAATTCAAGATGATCGGTGAGTACCACGCGATCAACGAATGACTCGAGCATGCCGGCTAGCGGTTCTGGTTCCTCGCGAGCCAAAAGCTTAAAACGTGGAACACATTGCAAGGTGATCTCGGTCAGTACGCCCAGCGCTCCAAGGCCCACGCGCGCGGCCTGAAATAATTCTGGGTACTGTTGTGCGTTGCATTCGCGAACTTCTCCGGTGGGCAGAACGATTCGCAACGCGGTGACCATGCCGGAAAAACCGGTAAAGCCGAGTCCGGTGCCGTGTGTTGAGGTGCTGATGGCACCGGCGAGTGACTGGTGGTCTATGTCTCCCATATTGGCAAGGGCCAGCCCATAGGGCAGCAGCAGCCGTCCGATGTCGCGTAGCCGGGTGCCTGCCTTAAACCGCACTTGGTTAGTACTTAGATCGACGTGGATGATCCCGCTGAAGCGGTCGAGACTCATCAGAGTTCCAGTAGTTGCTGCGATCGGAGTAAAAGAATGGGCCCCACCGACTACTTTAAGTGTTGACCCGGTTTCGTTGGCGCTGCCCAGAGCCGCAATAATTTCATCTTCATCGGCTGGGACCGAGATATTTTGCGGTACGGCGATGGAACTCGCCGCCCAGTTTCGCCACGTTCCATTGCGCCCAAGCCCCTCGATGCGTGGGGTTTTCACAGGAAGGCCTTCCCTTCGGACCGGTACGTCGGCCAAGAATCAATAATTTTTCCGTGGGAATACACGGCAATCTCATTGAGGCGTTCGGCGGGTTCACCCGACTTGGCGTGCCGAAAATACACTGTGTCACCAAGCCTGAGCTTGCTGGCATGTTCCCCGCTCAATGGTGTTTGTACCTCTCCTGGACCTTCGGTGCCGTGATATTTAAGCCCCAGTGGCCACGCAATGGTGGGTAGCCGATCTGCTCCCGGTGGCCCGGAAGCAATCCACCCACCACCAAGTACCGTCACGGTATTAGGACCCGGGCGGCGCACCACATTCAACCCAAAGAATAATGCGTGTTTTGGTTGAAAGTGTGTGTATGAATCGAAGAGCCCCGGGCCCAACAGCCCCGAACCCGCAGCAATTTCTGTGACAGCCGGCTCGCTGGAGGTTGATTCAATAGACCCAGTACCGCCGCCGTTGACAAACTCGAGATCGGTAAGGGTTTGCAGGGCCGCAACGGCCTCCGCTCGACGAGTTCGTAGCTCCATTGCAGAGGCCTTCTGCATGGCTCGAATCGCCGTTCCCTTCGCTCCGCTTGCGGCATTGCCAACCCCGGCGATCTGTCCCTCATAAGCCATGAGCCCGACCAAGGAAATTCTGGGCTTGCGCAAAATAGCTACTGCCAGCTTGGTGACATCGGCGGCGGTGCGCAGCGGGGAGCGAGCTGCACCAATGCTGATGCCCAGTGCCGGGCGATAGGAAGCGTCCATGTCAATGGCGATTCGAATATTCTGTCGGTCCGGAACTGCGCGATCCAATATTTCTATTTGCTCAATATCATCGATCATGAGCGTGATGTTCTCGCGGCCAATCTCGCTTGCAGCAAATTTTTTGAGTACTGATACGTCGGTACAGGGGTAGCCGAGGACTATATCTTTTATTCCACACTCGGCAAGCCAAAGGGCCTCGGACAGCGTGAATGCAAGGACTCCCGCATAGCCGGGTTTGCTGAGGGTTTTTTCAATTGCGCGCCTAACACGGAGTGACTTTGAGGCAACCCTGACGGGCTTTCCCTTGGCACGTTGGACTAAATCTCTAGCGTTGGCCTCAAAATTCTCCAAGTCCAGCAGACCTACGGGGCGAGAGATGAGATTGGCTTGAGCAAGCGCATCATCATATTTCTCAAAGCGGACCGCGGTGGCCAGCTCTTCGGCTCGACTTGCCGCCGGTTTTGTATAGAACACCACGACTTCTCCGTTTCACACCCTCAAAAGTGGTACCAGTCACTTTTCGTTATTTCAACTTACCCTAATGCGTTCCTAAAAACTCATCGCCCAATTAGTGGTTAAGCTGGGTACATGGATGAGGCAATCTATTCCAATGACGCACGCCAACGCGCGAATACCGATCTGGTGATAGTGCTGCACGGGTATGGTTCAAACCCACAGCGCATGCTTCAGTGGTTTGCTACCCTGCCACCGGGGGTCACCGGGGCGGCACTGCGTGGGCCCCTCGACGTGGGTGGGGACCGAGGCTGGTTCTTGCTTGATTACTTCCTCACCAATAATTTTGCTGAGGTTGTTGCCGCTGCCCAACGGGTATTTGACTGGCAAGACAAATACGCGCTTGGGTACAAATCAATAAGCTTGCTGGGTCACTCGCAGGGCATGGCCATGGCAACCACGTTGCATCGCTTGCGTCCCGAAACGTATAAATCACTTGTTGGATTGAGTGGATTCGTGCTTTCCAATGAGCTGCTGAACCTCACAGACACCACACCCGAAATCGGGCATGAGATCCCGTGCTTCTGGGGTAGGGACCCACAGGATCTAGTAATCAACCCAGAAGCCGTGCAGCACACCAAAGAATGGTTGGATACCTATACGGCGCTGACGGCTCGAAAATACCCGGACATGGGTCACGGATTCGGCGCCGATGAGGAGCGCGATGTGAGAGCCTTCCTAAGCCACTATCTAAAGTAAGCAAAAGTTGATCAACCAATGAGTCAACCGGATGGTTGATTTGCGCTAAGAAGACTACCGGCAGGATTGATAGTAGCCGGAGAATCTCTTCCCGCATCTCTAGGCCCAGCTGTACCGAGTCAAAGCGCGGGATACATAGATATGGGAGCTAGGACATGATGCGAATCTTGTATACGGCATTTGCTTTTGGGATCACCGGAGTGCTTTCCGGGCTGTATTACCGGGAGCTCACCAAGGCCAATGATTTCTTTGACCGCTCAGCCTCGCAGCTTCCCTTGGTACACACCCATTTATTGGTGCTGGGATTCGTATTTTTGCTGATTGTTTTGGCACTTGAAAAGATCTTCAATATTTCGGCAAGCGCACCGCGTGTTTTTGCATGGTTCTATTGGACCTGGACACTTGGCGTTGCGATCACCGGAGGGATGATGTTGGTGATGGGCACGATGACGGTATTGGGTGCCGATGCAAGTTCCGCTGCCCTTGCCGGAATCGCCGGATTGGGTCATATATTGCTAACGGTTGCAGTTGTACTACTCTTCGTTTCCATGCGTACGGCAATGAAGAACGCTGCGAAGCCCCAAGAAATAACGGCTGGCGTCTAACTTGCCGGTTCAGCGGCCTCCGGGCCGCTGTGCTTTGCCGTCAAGTAAACGGAACACTGCCATCATTCAGTCTGAGCGTTTAGACTTCATTGCAGAATGAAAAAGAACCCAAAGCCCTCCGCGATTATTGGCCCAGACGGAAAACCCGTCGGTGGACTTCAGAACGCCATGATGAAGGCCGTTGGCGTCCAGCGCCCCCTGGTGCTTGCGTATTTACGTAGGTTGCGGCGCAAATACCCGCAGCACACGGCGGCCGAGCTAGCGAAAATTGTTGAACGTGATTACCTTTTAGCGATTACGGGATCCGGTGCCGCGGTGGGGGCAACCGCAGCCCTACCTGTGGTCGGTACTGTTGCCGCACTGGGGTTCTCTGCCGCAGCAACCATTGGTTTCCTTGAAGCAAGCGCGCTCTACGCTCAGTCGTTGGCCGAACTTCACGGAATTACCACCGAAGACCCAGACAAAGCTCGCTTGCTGGTGATGGCCATATTGCTTGGTGAAGAAGGCAGCTCAATGATTGCGGCGCTCACTCATCAAGTTTCGGGCCGTGGAGCCGGACCGGTGAAGGGGTGGGCTGCAATGTTTGGAGCCAATAAACCTGCAAGCCTGGTCAGCAGCATGCAAGGGGGCCTGCAGCGGACCTTCATGAAGAAAATGTTAACGACTCAAGGCGCATCAATCATGGGTCGGATGGTTCCATTTGGCATTGGTGCCGCGATTGGTGGAGCCGGCAACAGATACCTGGGTAAGCGCGTGGTTGAAGCAGCAAGTCTTGCATTTGGTTCCTTGCCTACCAGCATTCCCGGACAGCTACTAGGTGAAATCGATGCCCGTGCACAAAGTTCCGAAGAAGAGATTATCGGTGAGCTTGAGGCGCAGATCGAAGCCGAGCGCACAAGGCGAAACCAGAACTCTAAGTAGTGAAACTTCGATTTTCGCTGGGATGCCTAACGCAATATTGCGTTGGCAATACTGAAAATCGTTAGACCCGCAAGGGAGCCGACCACCGTTCCGTTAATGCGGATGAATTGAAGATCCCTGCCCACCTGTAGCTCGATCTTGTCACTGGTTTCCCTGCCGTCCCAGCGCGCCACTGTATCGGTGATCAGCGAGGTGATCTGTCCGCGATAGTTATCAATGATGTAGCCAGCAGCATTCAGAACCCACGCATTAACCTTGGTAGCTAGTTGCTCGTCATGACTGAGTCGACGGCCCAGATCGCTTATGCCAGCCACCATTGATTTACGCAATTCTGATTCGGGGTTACTCATGGCATCAAGCAGCGCTGCCTTAATCGACGACCAACTGGTTGCTGCCAACTCACGAAGCTGCGGATCACCCAACAAAGAATGTTTGAGCGCTTCAACCTTTTGAATCATCGCAGGGTCATCCTGCATATCGGCTGCAAAGTTCTTTAGCCACTCATCAATACTTGTCCGCATCGGATGATGAGGATCCGAACGGACCCCTGCCACAAACTTACTCAATTCCTTATGGAGCTTTTCCCCTAATAGGGTGTCAACGAGCGAAGGAACCCACGACGGTGAATGCTGCGCGACCGTAGAAACTATCATTTGTCGGTTGGCTACAACCCATGTTTGAGCACGCTCGGCGAGCAAATCTACTGCCGGTTTGTGATGGCCATCGGCGATGACCCTTGACACGATGCGACCAATAGTTGAGGACCATTCCGGTGCCAACATATGTTTCTTGGCCAGCGACTCGATGAGGGCCAAAATGTCATGGTCATCAAGCACTTCAAGAGCCGCGCCAATGAGTGTTGATGCTTCCTGGGCTACTCTTTGTGCTGATTCTTCCTTCGCTAACCAGCGCCCGGTACTACCTGCAATATCAAGCTGATCGAGCTTCTCCTCGACCACCTCGTGGGACAGAAAGTTTTCTTGAACAAACTCCCCGAGGCTCTCGCCAATCTGATTTTTTTTACGTTCAATGATCGCTGTATGAGGAATCTTTAGTCCCAGGGGGTGCCGAAAAAGTGCGGTGACGGCAAACCAGTCTGCCAGAGCACCGACCATGCCACCTTCGGCGGCTGCTCGCACATACTCGAGCCACGGGTACTGCTGCTGAAACGCGAAGGCAAGAGTAAAAATGATTGCCATGAGGATCAACAGGCCCGTAGCAACTCGCTTCATCTTGCGCAGCGCAACGGCCTTTGCTGCATTGTTTTCCGTAGCCAGTGACGAAGCTCGGGCTGTTGACATGTGCGTAGACTCCCCGGTGCCTGAAGGTAAAGTTGGAACAAAGTCCAACGATAGTTCACGAATTGGTAGGTGCGGTTTATACCGCGCCTATAGCTTGAGGGTTGTAGCGTGAAACGTATGCAAACTCTCGTTTACGCTCATCGCGGTTCCTCGAAGGCCTACGCCGAAAATACTCGTGCCGCATATATGCAGGCCTTGGCCGACGGTGCCGATGGAATTGAATGCGATATCCACCTCAGTGCCGATGGCTTTGTCGTTTGCCATCACGACCCAACCGTGGATAGAACCTCAAATTCCTCCGGCAGGGTTGGTGAAAAAACTCTTGCGCAACTGAAATCATTGGATTTTTCCTCATGGAGGAACCCACACATTCCCTCTCAGTTCGGGATACTTCACGATCAACTGATCACCCTGCGTGAGTTGGTGGAACTCATGCTCGAATCGGGGCGCGAGATTGGGTTGGCGGTGGAGATCAAGCATCCAAGTCCCTTTGGCAGAAAACTTGAGGAAGCGATGCTTGCCGAGCTGAAACATCTTGGCTGGGAACCTCAAGAATCACGGATCAAGAATATTTATGTCTCGTTCATGAGCTTTGATCCCGAGTCGGTGCGTTACCTGCTTGAGAGGATTCCGGGCCGGCATGTATGTCAGTTGGTGACGGAGGTTGACGAAGAATGGATCGATGAGCTGGTGTTGGCAGGTGAGAGCGATCGTGCCGCGGTGGCTTCGGTGCTTGCACAATCCATGGCCGGCGGTGTTGAACTGCTGAATTCAGGGATTCCACACCTTGCGGGACCCGGCATTGAATATATCCGTAAGCATCCACAAACGATCAACACCTGGCTGCAAAACGGTTCAACCTTTAGGGTCTGGACGGTTGACGACCCGAAGGATGCAAAATTCTTGGTGGGACTCGGGGTCACTCAGCTGACGAGTAACGTTCCGGCATTGATCAAAGCCAAGCTTGGGCTTTCCTAAAGTTCAAACTTGGAGCGACACTTATGCGTTGGCTCGTAGCGTCTTAAATCCTTCATAGACCATCGCGGCTCCGGCCAAAATGAGGAAGATCGCGATAACGACGAGCATCGTGAGGATTCCAGCTCCTGGAGCAATGACAAGCCAGAGCCCAAGCACCATGGTGATGCCGCCGCTGATCAGCCCAACCCACCAGAATGTAAAGCTCTTCCGGGCAGCCAACGCAGCTGCAAGTTGAATAATGCCAAGGATTAAAGCCCACCAGCCAATCATCAGCACGATAATGATTGCAGTTTTATTTGGCCAGATCATCGCGAAGAGGCCGGCAAGAACCGAGACAATGCCTAAGGCCAGCAGCCAAGGATTCTTCGTGCTTTTCCTCGCTGTAAACCATAAGCCAAGGTTCAGGGCCCCATCAATGAGGAAGAAGAGACCGAACAGGAAAACTACGGTTGCAACGGTGATGTTTGACCAAGCAACGATCATGATGGCAAAGACTATTGCCAGAGCTCCACGCAGGATCAATGACCAGCCAGTGGGTTTTGCATGGTGGACCACGATGGTTCCTTCGAGCATGAGCTTTCCTTCTTTCTGAAGATCACTAGGGCAATGACCGCCGGGTTAGTGTCAGTCTATGGTGAACAAGGAGTCATATTGGGAGAAGCACCCAAGGATTTTAACTTGACCATGGTTAAGTGGACAGCGTGTTCCCCAAGATGACCCCCGCTACCAAGATTGGCTTGTCCATTGCCATCGCCACAGGGCTGTATGCAATTTCTTATGGTGCCCTTGGAGTGGCCGCGGGGTTAAACGTCCTCCAAGTGTCGGTCTTGAGTCTGCTGATGTTTACCGGTGGGTCGCAATTTGCCTTCATTGGGGTGATCGCCGGAGGTGGAACTCCTGGTGCTGCTTTTGGTGCAGCAACATTGCTTGGAATACGCAATGCGGTTTATGGCATGCAAATTAAATCGATGCTGAGACCCCGTGGGCTAACCAAAGTTTTGGCGGCTCACGTCACCATCGATGAATCGGTTGCCACGGCGTCCGGGCAAAGCGACCCGGCGGAACAAAAACTTGGTTTTTGGGTGGCTGGCCTAGGTATATATGTCTTTTGGAATATATTTACTCTCATCGGCGCCTTGCTTGGGGATGCCTTGGGCGATCCGAAAGCTTGGGGTCTTGACGGTGCAGCGGTTGCCGCATTCTTGGGGCTGCTGTGGCCCAGGCTGAAGTCCGCTGAACCCATCGCAATAGCCTCGGTTTGTGCACTTGCCACAATTCTGGTGATCCCCTTAGTCCCGCCGGGAATTCCCATTCTTGTTGCAGCTGTTCTCTCCGGTGTTTGGGGCTTCTTTGGCAAAGGTCCAGCCACCGAAGGACTGGAACCTGATATCGAACCAAAACCTAGTGATCGAGGTAAGCCATGAGTGAGCTGTGGCTTTGGATTGTTCTGGGGTGCCTTGCCGCCTATGCGATCAAGATGCTCGGATTCTTGGTTCCCGAGAAGGTCCTCGAAAATGAGAAAGTTACTCGTGCGGCTGGTGCCTTGACAATTGGGCTTCTTGCCTCGCTGACCACAGTGAATGCTGTGGCAAGTGGCACCGAAGTAGTTTTCGATGCACGCATTGGTGCCTTGGTAGCAGCGGCTATTGCACTAATCCTCCGCGCACCATTCTTGGTTGTGGTGATTGTGGGTGCCGGCGCAGCAGCCTTGTTGCGATGGATGGGCTGGGGCTAATTCATCTTTGGATCAGTCCACTGCCATTTCGAGATCAGGGTCTTGGTAAACGCTCAATGTGTAAGAAGTCCCAGCCGTGGCCGTGAGGTTGATGTTGAAGGATCTCGCTTCTTCGGGAACATCGAAATGAACACCCGTGTACTGGCCATCGCAGTCGAGCTCAGAGTAAGACGAATTACTTCCTTCAAGAGTTATAGTTCCATCAACACAGACGAACTGAACGATAACTGGACCGTTTTTTACTAGATGTGAAATACGCAGCGAAACCGGGTCTCCGGTGTCATTTATTTTCACCTTCGTGAGCGCGTTGGTTCCATCCGAGGTCATGAAGGATGTGGGATCCGGCAAGTTCTCTTTGGTGAAGGGTTCCGGTGTTGGCTCTGGAATGCCAAATTGCCCAAACATTTCCAGCTGCTCTTGCTCCCAACCAGTTAGTTCGGTGGGGCTCGGCTCTGGCGTTGGTGTGGCAAGGCTTCCGTCGGGATCGGTCAGCGACGTGCACCCGGTCAGCCCCAGCAAGAGCGCCGCGGCACAAAACCAACGAACAATATGACGACTCATGGGATTCATCCTATGCATGGCTATCGCTCGAGGAGGTAACAACATGAGGGGTATTTCCACACGTTTTGCACCGATTGTCATTGGTCAACAGTGACAGTGCGGCAGCATAGTGGCATTGTTGAAGCATGATTGTTGCCTTTTCCCTAGCACCCAGCACCGACAACGCCGATGGTTCGGTACATGACGCGGTGGCTGCGGCGGTAAAGATCGTTCGCGAATCGGGACTGCCAAACTCGACTTCCTCAATGTTCACCGAGATTGAGGGTGAATGGGACGAGGTGATGGATGTGATCAAGCGGGCAACCGAAGCGGTTGCTGCCTACGGTTCACGAGTATCTCTTGTACTCAAGGCGGATATCCGTCCCGGGTTCACCGGAGAATTGAGCGGCAAGATTGAACGCTTAGAAAAGGCTCTTAACGCCCAGGAGTAATCTCATGCACGATCCAGCGGTGCCCGTCACGCCAAGCGACGTAGACACATTCCTCATCAAACAACTTTTGGCTCCGGAACCGGAGCTTGATGCGGCACGTCAACGAGCACATGATGCCGGGCTGCCGCGGATTGAGGTCAGCGAGGTACAAGGAAAATTCTTGATGCTGCTGGCCCAAATAGCCGGTGCCAAACGAATCCTAGAAATTGGAACACTTGGCGGGTATTCAACCTCTTGGCTGGCCCGCGGAGTAGGGACCGATGGACAGGTGGTGACCTGCGAATATGAGCCTCTACACGCACAAATTGCTGCAGATAACCTTCAAACTGCGGGAATCGCTGATCGGGTTCAGATCCGCATTGGAGCAGCCGTTGACACCCTTGATGCCTTGTTGGCCGAAGGAGGGCAGCCCTTTGACCTTGTGTTTATCGACGCCGATAAGGAAAACAATGTTCACTACATTCAGGCAGCGATTTCCCTAGGAAAATCCGGAACCGTAATTGTTGTGGATAACGTGGTGCGTGACGGCTTGGTAGTACATCCTGCAGACCCGCAAACCCAGGCCGGTGCACTGATCAATGGAGTGCGTGCAGGGCTAGAACTGTTGGGAACACACCCGTTACTTGATGCCACGGCACTTCAAACAGTGGGGCTCAAGGGCTGGGATGGCTTTGCCCTAGCACGGGTCCGCTAGCTCGGAGGCTGAGCTGAGGCGTTGGGCTCCGGCGCGCAATAGCGCATAGGCTTGCAGGGTGAGTACCCAGACCTACACCATTCGCCTTGCCACACCCGAGGATATTTCCGCCACACTGGAGATGAAACTCCTTGCCTGGCGTCAAACCTACACCGACCAACGCCCAGAATCCTTCTTCAATAATGCTCAAGCACGCCAGGAACTAGAAGCCGATTGGTGGGCCCGCGGCCTTGCCCAGGGTGCCGAATTGTGGATTGCCCTGGATCAGGACTCAAACATTGTTGGTGTTGCCGGTGGCGGACCTGTGGCCGAGGAAGATCTTGGCACCGGGGTTGGCCTTGAGCTACAGGTGCTTTACGTGCTTGCCGAGCATTACGGCAGCGGTCTTGGCGCCCAACTCCTAGAAACAGTGTTGAGTGGACGCGACTCTTTGCTCTGGGTCCTTGAGGGTAATGCAAGGGCCATTGCGTTCTATAAGAAGCACGGATTCATTACCGATGGCCGCATTGAATCACTCGCCGATGACTGGGCCGGGCTGCGCGAAATCTGCATGGTTCGCAGGGGAGACTCACGTGGCTAAGGGAAAGACTAAGAAGAGTTCACGCGGCAGCAACACTGCGCCGGAGCAGAATGCAGTTGCACCGCAGGACGGTCCTCTGGAAGGGATATATCCCATCGATACGGGTACCGCAGAGCTTGAACGTGATCCCTATTCGCCCACCGGTTGGCTGCTACGCATCAACGATGTTCCCTCCTCGCACGTAGACCTCGCCGACCCTGGGCACCTAGATTTCGAATATATGCGCTGGATCGCTGCAATTATTCGTTCCCGCTTTGCACCCGAGGATATTACGGAGCAAGAACATAAACTTCGCGCCCTGCACTTGGGTGGTGGTGCCTGTTCAATGGCCCGCTGGATCAACGCAACCTACCCCAATGCCCGGCAGGTAGTTGTTGAACTTGATGGTAAGCTCGCCGCTCTGGTGCGTGAGTGGTTTGATTTGCCACGTGCTCCCTTGCTGCGGATTCGTGTGGGAGAGGCCGGAGCTGTACTGGCAACGCTCACCGATGCAACACGAGATTTGATCATTAGGGATGTTTTTGCCGGAGATCAAACCCCACGTGACCTGACAACTCTTGCGTTCACGGCTCAGGCAGCCCGTGTCCTTGATGCAAATGGCCTCTACGTGGTCAACTGCGGGGACACCCCATCACTTGAAAACGCCCGCCGTGAGGCAGCAACCATTGCAGCACTGTTCAAACACGTGGCAATAGTCGCCGACCCTACAATGCTCAAGGGCCGACGCCACGGCAATGTCATCATTGCCGGATCAAATGCACCGATCCCCGCGGAAGCACCCTTTATCCGTGAACTACTCGGTGGTGGGGTGCCTGCTCAGCACTGGGATGATGCAACTGTGCGAGCATTTGCCCGCTATGCGATAGCCATCTAGGGCTCTGCCCACGGAAGTAGGCTTAACGAGTGCCCATTCTTCCCCCGCTGGACGCATACATAAGCTTTTGGGGGACAATCACTAGACGCAGGAGCGCCCGAAAATCCCCATGAACTCCCCAACCTATGTTTCCTGGGAACAGGACGGAGCAACACGAACAGCCGTCTTTTCATCCTCTAATGCGGCCAAACCACCGGCGCGAATACAATCCGTCGATGACACACTTACCGCGCATGAGGCGCACAAGCTGGCGGCCCAGGGTGTTGGGATGCTCTGGACGGGAGATTATCATAACGCCCGGCAACTGCTAAGCGCCATGGGCCGACGAGCCCCTGACGCAGGTAAGCCCAAGCGCCAACGAGCCCAAGAAAGTACTGCCGAACGTTTTTATAAGTATCGACAGGCCCGTACCCAGCGTTCGCGGATGCTCTCTATGCTGATGGTCCCGGTCGAGCCGGGACCGGTGGTTGCCCTGCGCCGCGCACCGGATATTACCAAGGCCTGGCGCAACGCCTTCGGTGAGGTTACTGAGACAACGGTGGTGACGTTGCAGGAACTTCTTGGGGCCATTGGTGCCCAGCAGTGGCGCGCCACTGGATTATTTGTTCCCGCGTTGGATGCAAAGATTCATCCCCATTACGGAACCTTTGCCCCGGTGCGTGGAGAGTACCTAGATTTAGTAGCTCAAGCGCAGCTTCCTGCAACAGATACTGCCTTTGATATTGGCACCGGTACCGGTGTGCTAGCAGCGATCCTTACCAAACGCGGGGTTCAAAAAGTGGTTGGTACCGATTCGCAGGCCCGTGCCATCGAGTGTGCAAGTGAAACGTTCGCATCTCTGGGGCTCGCAGAACGGGCCAGTGCCGTGCAGTGCGATATGTTCCCTCCGGGGCGTGCCTCACTTATTGTCTGTAACCCGCCATGGTTGCCGGGTACCCCGCAAACCTTGCTTGACTACGCTGTATATGACCCCAAATCACGGATGTTACGCGAGTTTCTGCGTGGACTACCCGAGCATTTGAATACAGCCGGTGAGGGGTGGCTGGTCATCTCGGACTTGGCCGAACGATTGGGACTGCGCAGTCGGGAAGAGTTTTTGGGCTGGGTGGCGGAGGCCGGGTTGGAAGTTCTCGGGCGATCCGACACCCGTCCAACGCATGGCCGCAGTGCTGATACGACTGATCCATTCCATGCCGAACGATCTGCGGAAATCACTTCACTGTGGAAGTTGCGGGTGCGCGGCTAAGCGTCTGCGTGATGAGACTCAAAAGCCGGTGAGCTCGCCCCCCTGTAGGGGGTGAGCTCACCGGCTTTTCTGGCTAAGAACCGGGTATCAGAGGGAGAAGTTTAGACTCCCATGGCCTGTTCAATGACGCCAATACCGAAGAAGAGCACGAAGGCTCCGGCAACTGCCCACATCAGTGGGTGAACTTCGCGGGCTCGCCCCTGAACGCTCCTGATGAAGACGAATGCAACAAAGCCCGCACCAATGCCGTTGGCAATCGAGTAGGTGAATGGCATCAGCACGAAGGTCAGGAATGCCGGGATGGCAACGCCCCAGTCGTTCCAGTCGATCTTTGAAACGTGCGAGATCATCATGAACCCGACAACCACCAAGGCCGGGGCGACTGCCTCAAATGGCACCAGGTGGATCAGCGGGGTCAGGAACATTGCGGCAATGAACAAGATGCCGGTGACAATTGAGGCGAGGCCGGTGCGGGCACCTTCGCCAATGCCAGCTCCGGATTCCACGTAGATCTGGCTCGAAGAAGCAGAGGCGCCGCCGCCAACTACAGCACCGAGAGCATCAACAAGCAGAACCTTGTCCACATCTGGGATGTTCCCGTGTTCATCGACCGAATCTGCTTCATTGGCAAGGCCCACCATGGTGCCCATGGCATCAAAGAAGATCGAGAGCAGGATGACGAAGGCAAGTAGCAGGGCCGCGGTGGTGCCCAAGTTTTGGAAGGCACCGAAGATGTTTGCCTGACCAATCAGCGACAGGTCGGGCAGCGCCCAATTTGGCATGGAGGGGGCCACCAAGGACCAGCCCTGAGGATTGGAGGTTGTTCCGTCGAAGGATGGGCCGATCTTGAAGACCGCTTCAAGAATGTTTGCTAGAACGGCCGAGACGACGATGCCGATGAGGATTGCGCCCTTGGTTTTGCGCACCACTAGGGCGATGGTCAGCAGCAAACCAACGATGAATACCAGGATGGGCCAGCCAACAAGTGTGCCTTCGAAGCCCAGGCCGACGGGAACTGTGGTGCCCGCGGCGTCCGGAACGCGGCGCACAAAACCGGCATTGACAAGTCCAATGAGTGCGATGAACATGCCAATGCCCACCACAATTGCTGTCTTGAGGCTTGCGGGTACGGCGTTGAACACCGCGGTGCGGAACCCGGTAAGCACCAGAATCAGCATTGTCAGACCGGAGATGATGACAAGGCCCATAACATCTGGCCAGGTGAGTCCGGGGTTGGTGGCAACAGTCACGGCAATAAAGGCGTTGACACCAAGTCCGGTGGCCATGGCGAATGGGTGCTTGGCCCAGGCGCCCATGAGGATCGTCATGATGCCGGCTACCAGCGCGGTAACTGCTGCAACTCGGGTGGCGCCAAGTTCGGCGCCGGTGGAGTCCGCACCCGCAAGGATGAGCGGGTTAAGTACCACGATGTAGCTCATGGCGAAGAACGTGGCGAAGCCGCCACGGATTTCACGCGCATAGTTGGAGCCACGCTCGGTGATTTTGAAGTATCTGTCAAGACGGGAAACGGGCGTCTTGCTAAGGAGGGAGTTGTCCTGTTTGGGCATGGGGGAATTATAGAACTATTTTAAGCCAGTAGGCGAAATGCCGTTCGAGTTTCGCGGGAACGCGCCTATTGGATAGACCCACGTCACACCCGTGGTGAACAATAGAACCACAGGGGTATGCGGCGGTAAGTCCGAAGCACCTGAGGTCCTGACACGTAGGAGTGAAGACGATGAGCGAAAAGATTTTTAATCAAGACGACACCGAAGTCATCCAGGGAATCGTTGTTGGCGTAGACGGGTCTGATCAGGCGCTTTGCGCTTTGAAATGGGCGGTCAAGGAAGCCAAGCGACGTGGTTCGGTGCTGAACATCGTCACCGCGTACACCATCCCGGTCTTTGCTGCCTCCTCAATGGACGCGGGTTATGCGACCCTCGATGACCAGCTGATTCGCAATGGTGCCGAAGAAGTTGTGCGTCAGGCTCGGGCCACTATCACCGATGAAGATGTAACAATTCGCACATACATTGAGTCCGGTGATCCATCAGGTGTGCTGCTGGATCTGAGCCGTCAGGCGGAACTCATTGTCGTGGGTACCCGTGGCCGCGGTGGATTCGTTGGCCGTCTGCTTGGATCGGTTTCCAGCGCGCTTCCGGCACACGCAAAATGCCCGACGGTTGTCGTTCCGCTGTGCATTGCTAAACGCTCGGATGATGATCCGGAAATTCAGGACCGGATTGTTGTTGGCGTTGATGGTTCTGACCGTGCTCGGATGGCTGTGCTTGTTGCTGCCGAGCTTGCCGCTGCCCGCGGCCTGTCGATGCGCATCGTATGTGCTCTGGCCCCGGTTAGCGGGGCTCTGGCATGGATGCCGGCAACAGTGGACCAGGAAGCCGTGGCGGCCGATGTTCGCCACCAGATGACAATTGGCAAGGCCTGGTTGCAAAGCTACTTCCCGGAATTGGAAATCGATATTGATGTCCTCGAGGGTGCCCCGGTTGAAATTTTAATTCGTGAGTCGCAGACAGCAAGGCTGCTGGTGACCGGCTCACGCGGTCGCGGAGGATTTGCTGGCATGCTCCTTGGATCCACTAGTCAAGGCGTCCTACACCACTCCAAGGGCCCTGTGATGGTGGTTCCCGATGGTGATGATCCACGTTTGGAAACTCGCAAGCGCTTTGAGGATCGGGCCAACGGCCTATAAGTACCACTGAACAGTAAAAAGCTCCGCTCAACCAGACAAAGGTTGGGCGGAGCTTTTTCGTGGTCCTTCAAGATATAACTACACGGAATTTGCCGGTGTTAGTAGCGTCCCGCATAGGGGTGAAGATTATTGACGTAGCTCAACGGAGTTACCGAGATTCCGCTATTCGGGTTGCGCGCATGAACTACCTGACCGTTACCCAAGTAGATGGCCACATGGTAGAAAGACCGTCCACCGTTGCTGGAGGAGAAGACCAAGTCTCCGCGACGCAGCTGGCTCAAAGGAACCTTCTTGGGTGCTGCAGCATATTGCTGTGAGGAGCTACGCGGTATGCTGATGCCCGACTTTGCGAATGCAGTTCCGGAGAAAGATGAACAGTCGAAGCTTTTGGGTCCGTTGGCACCAAAAATGTATCCCTTTGACGGATCATCCGCAGTTTTAAGTGCCCAAGAAATTGCCGAATTGAAGTTTCGGGATGACGGCGGTGCAACCTCAGTGACCGGCGGCTTCGGCTTCGGCTTGGGAGTCTCAGGCTTCGGAGTCGGTTTTGGAGCAGGAGCCGGTGTTGGCTTCGGGGTGGGCTTTGGCTTCTCTGGGGTTGGAGTTGGCTTCGGCTTTTCCGGTGCCGGTTTAGGCTTCTCCGGCGTCGGCTTAGGAGCTTCCGGTTTCGGCTTCTCCGGAGTTGGCGTCGGCCTGGGAGCGTCCGGAGTAGGGGCTGGCTTAGGTGCCTCCGGTGCTGGCTTTGGCTTTTCAGGTGCTGATTCAGGCACGATCGGTTCCGGCTGCGAAACTACGGGAATGGTCTCGGTCGGCTTGGGCTTAGTTGGTTTAGGAACCAACGTATTATCCTGCTGGCGTTCGGTTGGAACCTTTTTCGGCGGAGCAGCAAGCGGCTTAATCTCCGCAGGATTCACTGGCTCTTCGAGCACCGGGGGAGTCTGTGGAGCCGACTCAATCAATGCCTGAAGTCGTGCTGCCTCTGTTGCAGCTTCCTTGGCGGCAATACGCTGGGCTTCGACCTTTGCATCAACATCGCGCAGGAAAGCGAGCTGGTTGATGATGTCGTTGCGGAGCTTTTCTTGAGGCGAGATCTCTGCCTCGTAAGAGGAGAGCGTACTCGCTGCGGTACTGGCCGCCTCTAGCTGGGCCGCGGTTGCCTCGTTTGCTGCCGACTCCGCATCGCCTGCATAGTCCTGCCAAGCCTTCCAAAGGGCTGCGGCTTCTTCAGCAGTGCTGACGGTGCGTGCGCGATTGGCACTTAGCGCTCCCATAGTTGAGGCCTTGTAGAGGACATCGCTGTCGGCGTTGCTCTCAAGCAAAGTCACCACGCCGGGGTTAATTCCACCATTACGGTACAAATCGGAAGCCAGAGCTCCGACTTCTTTTTTACTGTTCAGCAGGTATTCGGTGGCTTTTTCGGCTTCCGTGCGGGCTTCCTTAGCGGCGCTTGCACGTTTTTCGAGAAGCTCGTTTGCATCAAGGAGGCCGTCTTGAGCTTCAAGTGCACTGGCTTCTGCCGTCAGAATCTTGCTGCGTCCTGCTTCAATGGCTGCTTCTAGTTGGGAAACCATTGCCTGAAGTTGTGCAGGATCGGATTTGGCGGCCTCTAACTGCGCCTGAGTAGGTAAGGGAGTAGTCGGTTCGCGGGTGATGCTGACGGAAAGCTGTGGGGCGAGCGGTGCGGCGGAAGCCGGGGCTACACCAGCGACGCAAGAGACAGTTAAAGCAATTGCGCAGGCTGCAACACCAAGTGTTTGCCGGAATACCATGCCGTGTGTTCCTTACCGCTGCGATCGGTTGAAAGCATTTCCAAAATACCTGTGAAAATGCGGCGCGGGAGTCCGGCCTGATCGCTGCTACCTCTAGCACCATATGGGATATTCATTCACATTGGCAACATCCTGCGCAAAACAAAAAGCAATTACAGCCGTGTAATTATCAGATTTTTTGTCTCGTTATAGACGATCACAGTGCATGCGCGAAAGCCGTGCTGGCATGGGAACCCATCATCAGCACGGCTTTCATTTCACCGAGTACATCTCCGCGTGCAAGGTATGGCGAATATTCCTTAGTAACGGCCTGCGTACTTGTAGATATTCCGCATACCCGCATAGTTAAGCTTGGTAACCGAGATACCAGCCTTGGGGTTACGTGCGTGAGCGATCTTGCCTCCGCCAATGTATAGAGCAACATGGTAGAAGGAACGGCCACGGTTAGAGGACCAGAAAACGAGGTCACCCTTCTTCAGCTTGGAGAGCTTTACCTTTTTGGGTGCAGCCTTGTACTGTGCGCTGGAAGTGCGCTTGAGCTTCTTGCCGCCTGCGGCAAATGCCTTGCCTGTGTAACCCGAGCAGTCAAAGTAGCGGGGTCCGGTTGCCCCGTAGCGATACTTGTACTTGTTGTTACTTGCAATTTTTTTGGCCCATTTCACCGAATTGTCGATGCGCTTGGCACGGGAAATTGCTGTTGGTAACTGAACGGCTGCACCAGAGATTGATGCGGTTCCGAATGCGCCACTAGGTACCGTGGCGAATTCGGGGTCAAGGGCAGGGTCATTGATTGGCGCTTCAACGTTTTGTTCAGAATCCTGCAATGCTGCCATGAGTTCGGCTTCTTCGCGGGACTCGGTCAGTTTTTGCAAGCGCGCGGTTTCGGCCTTCACCGTAGTGTTGCCAACCTTGGCCGAGGCTCTGATGAGTTCTTCTCGCTTGGCGCTCAGTTCTGTTTCGGCCTTCGCATAGAGGCTCTGGACGTTAGCCGAGATTGCAGCGCTCTGTTGGCGGTCACGTTCGGCGGCAGTAAAACTGAACTTAGCAAGTGAGGTGCCTGAAAGTGAGGTGGGAGAGATCTTCTGGGCGGTTGCTGATTCTTCGGCAACTACTAGGTTCTCTGCTGCTTCGAGGGCCACGGCTTCGGCATCCTGGAGGGCAGCGTCTACCTGGAAGATCTGAGATTCAAGGGATTTGGCCGTGGTGGCCGGGGCGATGGCAGCTACTGCCATGCTCTTGGTGATGTCTTGAATAAGATTTGGGTTGAGCTCTGCTGCGAGGACGGTTTCCGAGGGAATATCTGAATTTGTGGGAACCGGAGCTGCGGAGGCGCCTGTTGCCAAAACGGTGCTGGCTACTAGCGCGGTGCTGGTCGCAATGACCAAGTGTCGAAGGACGGACAAGGGATTTTCCTAACTGCCTTGCAGCGCAACCAGGTTTTGGAATCGTGGCCGGGCGAATCATGTTGGCAAGATAGGCCTGCCGGATCGCCGATCGTTCTTGGTCACGGGTTGAGCTGCATCCCCAAGAAGTAGGAGTGGTGGGGTGGCTTTGTGCAACGAATGCATAACGAGCATGCAGGAGTATGCGTGGCTTGTCGAGGGTTCGGTCACGAAATGGTCACGATAAAATTGGTTTTCGTAACCATTTCGTGACCAAAATATTTTTACTAATTCCGTTCCGAGCTGGACTTTTGTGCTAAGTGCCGGGCTAGGGTGCGAATCACAAAAATATTTTTCTCTATTTTAGAGATTCAACCCCAGCCGAGGTCGTGAAGACGTTTGTCGTCAATTCCGAAATGGTGGGCAATTTCGTGAACCACAGTAATTCCTACCTCCTCGATTACCTGCTTTTCGCTCGAGCAAATATTTAGGATCGAATTTTTGAAGATGGTGATTCGGTCCGGCAGTGCTCCGGCATCCCATCCAGCATCCCGATCGGTTAATGAAGTTCCTTCGTAGAGTCCTAGGAGCTGAGTCTGCGGATCTTCATTTGGGGGTGGAGCGTATGCGTCTTCAACAAAAATGACAACGTTGCTCATGAGGCGACGGAGAGCTTCGGGAATCTGCTCTAGCGACCGCTCTACCAATAGTTCAAAGTCATCATCTGTCATTTCGAAAGCCATAAAACGAACTCTAGCGATAGTTTCCGACTCGCTGCTTGCCGTCCGGAAAAATCTTTTCCGCGTGATTCCGGGATTTTTCTAGCTTTTTCGGCCCGGAGGGCCTCTCGTTTTGCATCAACGGAAATTTACCTCTATAGTTATTGGAGTCCACTGCGGCGGAGAAATTCAACGCAGAGGTTCCTGGCCCCCATCGTCTAGCGGCCTAGGACACTGCCCTTTCACGGCAGCGGCACGGGTTCGAATCCCGTTGGGGGTACGCATGAAATGCGGATTTTACAAGAGCGAAAAGCTCTGGTAGAGTTCTTGTCTTGTGAGCGAGGGAGACTTCGCAAGTAAGGCCCTGTAGCGCAGTTGGTTAGCGCGCCGCCCTGTCACGGCGGAGGTCGCGGGTTCAAGTCCCGTCAGGGTCGCTTTGGTTTTCTGGTTCGCTGGGAGATCACGGTGATCATCTAGCCTGATGATGCCAGGCTCTGTAGCTCAGTTGGTAGAGCGTTCGACTGAAAATCGAAAGGTCACCGGATCGACGCCGGTCGGAGCCACCACATAAAACCCTCTTGGAAACAAGGGGGTTTTTGCTTTAACTCGAACCTTGGACTTTAAGCCCTCTTCAGTAGCCAGCACCACCTCATTTCTGAGCCAATTCCGGCGTTGCCCTAGACTCCACTTTTCGCGGGTTTTAAGTGAGCCCGCTTTGTGCCTATATATAGGTATAAAGCGGTGACGATCCTCCAATGGCTTTCTGGGACGTAACCAAAAAACGGTTGTACGCTGTGATTAGTGCCACTGAATAACTTTTGGAGGTAAAAATGAGCGATCCACTTGCATCCGAGAAGTCAGCCCCCGCAGAAAATCAACGTGTTGCCGGGGGACTAACTAAGCTCACCGATCTTGCCATAGCCAAAGTCGCAGCGGGTGCAGCTCGAAGTGTTCCTGGGGTTCATTCGCTTGGATCAGGAACTTCGCGGGCCTTGGGGGCAATTCGCGGTGCGGTGGGCGCGGGTTACGAACCCGCCCACGGTGTCAGTGTTGAGGTGGGAGCAACACAAGTAGCAATCGATATTGTCTTGACGGCAGTGTTCGGGGTCCCACTGCACGAGCTGGCGGGAAGAGTGCGTGAAGCTGTATTTGTCTCCACCAGTGAATTAACCCAACTTCACGTTGTTGAGGTCAATATTGAGGTTGGAGACGTCTATATTCCAGGACCCACGGGGTTAGGCAGTAAACAAGAAACAGTAAATCGAGGAGAACAGCCTTGAAAACTACACTCATTGGTACCTTAATCGGAGCAATTCTTGCCTGGGCGGCGCTTTCTTATGGTTTTGGCGGGTTCCTTCTCATGGCGGTCTTCATGGCGATTGGAGCGTTCGCCGGCAAAATGGCTAACAGTCGGGTCGATTTCAGGGCCCTGCGTGACGTGTTAACCGGGCGGCGCTCTTCATCATGAGTGCCTTGACCGGAATGAAAAGTTTAGCTCGGCCGGGCGAACAGTTCCCGGGATATACCCGTATCGGTGCGCACGCGCTAAGCAATGCTGCCCGAGGCATAGCGGGAAACCTCTTTGACGTGGATCCATATTTAGTACGCGTCTTTTTGCGTGATGATGCTGGATATCTTGCACTGAGTATTAATCTTCCGCTTTCCCTGAGCAGACGGACTGTTTCATTGCTTCAAGACGCAAGAACCCAGCGACCAATCTTGGGACAGCAGTTCACTGCGCTCACCGGAGCGCTTGTGAGCAAGGTAGATATCAGAATCACGGGTGTTGTCGCTGCAGAGGGTTGGACTTGAGCATGAGTGATCTCGACGATGAAACCGTCAAAACACGTGAACTGACTAGCGGCAGATCACCTGCGGCGATAGTACTTGCGGTGCTGGTTATTGTATTGTGCGGATACGCACTTTTTGAAGCCTCGCTCAAAGCGTTGGGTCAAGAACCACTAATCGCAACCCCAGAAACATGGTGGCGTTGGATCTCGACATTACCCGGGGAATCGAACCTCTACGCGTTAGCCGCAGCCGGAGCGGTGCTGACCATGCTGGGTCTGACATTCTTTATTCACGGTGTCCGGACTGGACGACTTGCTAAACACTCGATGCAATGCGAAGAGGCAGTCCTGATACTTGACGATCAGGTCCTGGCAGCTGCCCTAGCTCGGCGGACTCAGGTGGACGCAGCGGTTGGACAAGGCCAAGTCTTGGTCATCATCAACAGAGATCGCATCGAGGTGCAGATTAGACCAACATCTGGAACGCCGCTTAGCGACGACACCGTAATTGCGGCTCTTGAAAATGAGCTGGAAATTAATTCCGTCGTACCTTTACCAAAGATTAAGGTAAAAATATCTGCGAACGGGGTGATCGGGCAGTGAACCTCACCCCACGGCCACTGAATCGGCTACTTTGCGCCATCTTCGGCGTTTTGATCATGGTTATAGGCATCCACCTGCTGTTGATCTCAACTATTTCCGGCTATGCAAGGTGGTGGCGCGCCTTCGCAGGTGAAGTAGGTCAAACAAGCCTGCAAATACTGAGAAACACAACGCTCGCGGGACAAAAAGATTCCTGGCTATGGATTCTGATAGCCATGGGGCTCATCATCATCATTTTGTTGATGATTTGGTGGATTGCTGTGCAAGGCAGAGGTCGGGTGAACGAGTACGTCAATAGCTATTTTCAGGATGATCCGGTGCCCGGACGCATTGAAATTACCGATGCAGCAGTTGAACAAATTTTGCGTACGATCCTAGGCAAACGAACCGATATTGTGTCCCTGAGCCTAACTCTCTGGGAGAACACACCAACCCCGGGGATTAGAGTCAAGGTACAACCGCGCAGCGGTGTTGCACCCGCCGAGCTCGGGGCGCAGGTTGCTCTGGCAGTCCGTGAGACCCAGGAACTCATGGGTGTCTCGGGCCCGATTGTTGTACATCTGGCCGCCGGTGCGCGCGCTAGGTTTGCTCGTAGTGAACGCGTCCAATAGTATTCAGAGTATTTTACTGCTGTGCCAAAACCGCCATGACGAGCAACGCGGTAAGAGCAATGAAGGGGAGACACAGAAGCAGGTGTAGCCACTTGTGCTCGACTAATACTGCGGCAAATTCCCTTAAAAATGCACTGGGCAGATAATATTTGGCAGTTGGTGCACCAACCACCTCCGCATCCAACTTGAGACTGCGGGCCAATAGAGCGGCCCGCAGGACATGATAATTATTTGTTACAGCTACCAATGCACCACTGTGACCCGAAGCCGAAAACATCAGGGAAGCAAGCTTGAGGTTTTCTTCGGTGTTTATCGCCTTGTCTTCGATGAGTACATCGTCCGAAGGCACTCCAGCAGTGAATAGATATTCGGCCATGGCAGTACCTTCGGCACGTGATTCATCAAGGCCTTGCCCGCCGGAAGGTATCAGTATTGGTCTTGGGGTTGTCTGTTCGTAGATTTCCACGGCTTTATCGAGCCGGCTACGCAGCAGTGGGGGTACCTGCCCATGGATGAGCCTGGAGCCGAGCACCACAATGCCGGCTGGTTTGACTCGTGAAGCCATCCGGCCATAGGCAACCGCATAGGAAAGAAAGACAACGAACACCACGCCGAAATAGCTACAGAGGAAGAACAGTAATGCCGCCAACCCAATGGCCCATGCATTTAGGGTCAGTACTAAGAGCACCGCAAGAACTGGTAATACCAGAAGTAGCACACCAAGGATGAGCGATAAAAGGTTGCCCAGTGAACGTCCCTCCGAACGCATCATGACCACTCCGTTATGGATTAATGCTGCTGCCAATACCAAAATTGCCAGTGGAACAAGGGCCATGATGAGTACTACAAGCAAAGAGAACCCGGGAATCCAGCGAGTCAGCAACTCACTGAGGGCAAGCACCGCGAAGTAGACGGCGCCAACCAATACCACCCCGTTGCGGAGCATCCTCCGATCCTTGTGGCGCAAGTAAAAATACAGGGCAAAGAGTAAGGCTGCTGGAATCAATGACACACGTTGAGCCTATCAATGCTGGGTTCTTAGTTTGCGCGGGCCAACTGACGAACGGCAAGCCAACGGCTCGATAGTCGACGATAAGCCGCGGCGGCACCCGTCATATCGGCCTCGGAGAGGGACTCTATGCCCATGCGCAGATCATGCGGCGAATCATCGGGCCATACTAGGGAAGCGATGCGCCCGTAATCGAGTTCGAGCACCGAATCCTTGTCAAAGAGCAATAGCCATTCACTCAACGCAGTCAGTTCATCGAGCAGATCCATTTCCGGGGCATGGATCGCCAAGGTCGCCGCAGCGTAACGTGCCCTATCCAAGGCCTGGGTCAGGGGCGTGTAGATGCGTGTGGAGAGAAGCTCTTCGTCGTCTTCGATGAGCTCGAATTCATCGTCTTCATGTACTAGGACGAACCAGCCAAAGGGAATACCCCAGGTAGCGGTCCTGGTATGTAGATGAGCGATGTCCTCGGCAAAACGAACCTCATTGACACGTAATGCGTTTGCGGCTCGTGCGGCGCTGGGAACCAATAGTTCTAGTAACTGGGGCCGCATTGAACCATCGAGCTGTTCCGAGGCAAGAATTGCCCGGGTTGCCAATTGGTCCGGACAGTACAGCGTATGGGTTGCCCCATCCCAGCCGGTGATCACCAGTTTGCGGAATGTTTCTTGGTGTTGATGAGGGAACGGATCCGAGAGCTGTCGGGTCAATCGCTGAACCGCGGCGGCAGCAACCGATTCTTCGAGGGCCTCCCGGTCGGCCGACTTGGTACTGGTGATCAGTACCTGATCGGCGTCCGAGAATGCACTTAGCGGTTCATAGACGCGCAAGTAGGACGTCGGCGGGAGAGCCCGCCGGCTGCCCTGATTGGCCCGTTGCATGATTTAGCCGAGTTCCACGATGACTGGAGTGTGGTCGGATGCGCCCTTGCCCTTGCGTTCTTCACGGTCAATTTCCGCGCCGATCACACGGGCGGCAAGCGCGGGAGAAGCCAGAGTGAAGTCGATGCGCATTCCCTCATTTTTGGGGAAGCGTAGCTGGGTGTAGTCCCAATAGGTGTAGGTCTTGGGAGTGTCCGTGTAAGGACGAACCACATCGATGAACCCGGTTTCCAGGAATGCCTCAAACGCCGCGCGCTCCGGTGCCGAAACGTGCGTCATGTTGTTCTCGGTGAAGAAATCAATGTCCCAGACATCCTCATCACGTGGGGCGATATTGAAATCACCCATTAGCGCCACCTGCGCCTCGGGGTTCTTAGTGATCCAGTCCCCGGCCTGCTTGTTAAGGTTTTCGAGCCATGAAAGCTTGTATGGCATGTGTTCATCCTCGCGTGCGCGCCCATTGGGTACGTAGAGGCTCCAAATGCGCACACCGCCACAGGTTGCTCCGATGGCACGAGCTTCCTGAACCGGGTCTACCCCACCCTTGCCGAAGGCTGGCTGGTCGATGAAGGTACGTTCCACATCTTCAAGTCCCACGCGGGAAGCGATGGCAACACCATTCCATTGGCTGAACCCAAAGTGCGCAACTTCGTAATCATTGTTTTCAAACAATTCCCACGGAAAGTTCTCATCCTTGCATTTGGTTTCCTGGATGGCCAGAACATCAACGTCGGAGCGGCGGAGCCAGTCTTCGACGCGGTCGGCGCGGGCACGAAGGGAGTTTACGTTCCAAGTAGCAATCTTCACGCTCCCAACCTATCAACTATGGCTGCGGTGGTCAGGTTGGCGCGATGAATTCCCCTTGGCGGTGAATTAGGCAGCTGCTCAACATTGGTTGTCGCTTGGTGCCGAGCAGCTAGGGATAACCCTGTCGCTTATCCCTAGCAATTTAGTAGGAAGTCCGAGTATATTTTGGAGTGTCGAGTGGTGTGCGTCACTAGGGTGTGGCCGTGCGGAAATGTTTTGCGAAGGAGCAACAATCTCATGACACGTGAACTTACTCATTACGTGGGTGGCACCCACATAGCGGGAACTTCCCAACGATTCTCTGATGTTTTCAATCCCTCGACTGGTGTTGTCCAAGCAAAACTTCCGCTTGCCTCGGGCCAAGAAGTGCGCGCTGCAATTGCCGTTGCGCAATCCGCGCAGGAAGCCTGGGGCACAACTAATCCACAACGTCGGGCGCGGATTCTGAACAAATTCGTGTCCCTTGTATACGAGAATATGGACGAACTTGCGGCGCTGCTGACCAGCGAACACGGCAAAACCTTCCCCGATTCCAAGGGAGACATTCAGCGCGGGCTCGAAGTTATTGAATTCTGTGTCGCGGCCCCGCACATGCTCAAGGGCGAATTTTCAGATAGCGCGGGTGCAGGCATTGATGTGCACTCCATGCGGCAGCCACTCGGCGTTGTCGCAGGCATTACCCCGTTCAATTTCCCAGCAATGATCCCGCTGTGGAAGGCCGGCCCGGCGATTGCCTCCGGCAACGCCTACATCCTTAAGCCCTCCGAGCGGGACCCCTCGGTTCCCTTGCGTTTAGCCGAATTGTTCACCGAAGCGGGACTCCCCGACGGAATCTTCAACGTCATCAACGGAGATAAGGAAACCGTCGACGCATTAATCGAGGATCCGCGCGTCAAGGCCATCGGGTTTGTCGGCTCGACCCCCATCGCCCAAAGCATCTATGCCGCCGCGGCAGCACATGGAAAACGCGCCCAATGCTTTGGCGGTGCCAAAAACCATCTGGTCATCATGCCCGATGCCGACATGGACATGGTTGCAGACGCACTCATGGGTGCCGGATATGGTTCGGCAGGAGAACGCTGCATGGCGATCTCCGTTGCCATCCCCGTGGGCGAGGCAACTGCCGATGCCTTAGTCGCCAAGCTTGTTGAACGCATTGGCCGCCTCAAGATCGGCGACGGCATGGATGAGAACACCGATTTTGGTCCGGTAGTCGCTCAAAGCGCTAAGGAACGCATCGAAAACTACATCCAAGCAGGCATTGATGAGGGAGCCGAGCTCCTGGTTGATGGTCGTGGATTGGAAGTTCCTGGACATGAGGGAGGGTTCTGGGTGGGACCCACACTCTTTGACCGTGTCACCGAAAACATGAAGATCTATAAAGAAGAGATCTTTGGTCCGGTGCTCTGTGTGTTGCGCGCCAAAGACTATGAAGAAGCGCTCCGTTTGCCTTCGGAACACGAATTCGGCAATGGCGTCTCGATCTTCACCCGTGACGGAGACACCGCCCGAAACTTTTCCTCCCGTGTGCAGGTGGGCATGGTTGGGGTCAATGTCCCCATCCCGGTCCCGATTGCCTATTACACCTTTGGCGGCTGGAAGGCCTCGGGGTTTGGTGATCTAAACCAGCATGGTGCCGACGGATTCCGTTTCTACACCAAGACCAAAACCGTCACCACCCGTTGGCCTTCGGGTATCCGTGAGGGCGCAAGTTTCATCATGCCGGCGGGGAGCTAAAACGTGCTCATGAGCGAATCCGAAATTCTCTTTGAGGTCCGGGGAACCCTGGGGCTGGTGACATTAAACCGTCCCCGTGCGGTCAATGCGCTCACCGGTTCCATGGTCGATGCAATGCTTCAGACATTGACCACGTGGGCGAGTGACCCGGCAATAGCCCAGGTCCTGGTGCATGGTGCAGGGGATCGTGGGTTGTGCGCTGGTGGGGACATCGTGGCTATTCACCGTGATATCAGCGCCGGCGGGAGACAAACAGCGGATTTCTGGGACACCGAATACCGGCTCAACGCGCTGATCAATTCCTACCCCAAACCGTATATTGCGTACATGGATGGGTTGGTGCTCGGTGGTGGGGTAGGAATTTCGGCTCACGGAAGCCACCGGATCGTCACCGAACGCACACGCAGCGGCATGCCTGAAACCACCCTTGGGTTCTGCCCCGACGTGGGCGGAACCTACCTTCTTTCACGT
This sequence comes from Arthrobacter sp. MYb227, assembly GCF_002975435.1. Lineage (GTDB taxonomy): Bacteria > Actinomycetota > Actinomycetes > Actinomycetales > Micrococcaceae > Paeniglutamicibacter. The sequence goes on from NZ_PCPT01000010.1 coordinate 59,379, forward strand.
TCCCCGGGACATAGCGGAATCCATGCAGCGCTAACGGGTGATCATTTGGGCGGCGCGGAAGCCATCTACCTAGGCCTAGCCGACTACCTCGTTGATTCTGCACGGTTTCCCCAGCTGCTTGAAAGGCTTCAAGATCACCCGGTGGAGCAAGTCCTTCCACGATTTGTACTTCCACAACCCGTGGCAAACCTTGAAACGTGGGCCGAATGGATCGATGTGGCATACGCTCGGCCAACGGTGCTCGAGATCATTGCCACACTCCACGAATTTGGGCTTTCCGGAAACGGCCAAGCACAAAAAACCATTGAAACACTTGCCAAGAAATCTCCGACGGCCCTGGCGGTGACGCTCGAATCATTGCATCGCGCCGGCAACCTTGAATCCCTTGAAGCCGTACTCGAACAGGAGTACCGGGTGGGGCTGCGCTTCCTAGAATCAGACGATTTCCCCGAAGGAATCCGCGCCCAAGTCATTGACAAGGACTATGCCCCCGTCTGGAATCCCGCAACACTTCACGATGTGACGCCAGAATCGGTGGCAGCGTTCTTTGCACCACTCGGTGAACACGAACTACGCCTAACCCCAAGCTCAAGCGTGACGCAAACTATTGAAAGTTGAGGACACCATGACAGAAACATCACCGGAGAACACCGGGCGCATTGCCTTCCTCGGTCTGGGGCACATGGGCGAACCCATGGCGGTGAACCTCATCAAGGCGGGCTTCGATGTGATTGGCTTTGATGTGCTTCCTGCCGCGGTTGAAGCCGCAAGACGAGCAGGAGTTCCCTGCGCAAAAAATGCACTTGAGGCAGCCGATAGTGCGTCAATCGTCTTGACGATGTTCCCCTCCGGGGCCATTTTGCTCGATGCCTACCGTGGTGTCGGGGAGCCGGGTCTGTTGGAAAGTGCAGCTGAAAATACTCTATTCCTGGACTGCTCAACCATCGATGTTGCCCAAGCCCGGGAGGCAGCACGGATTGCTCTTGAAGCGGGCCACCGTTCGGCCGATGCACCGGTATCCGGCGGTGTGGTGGGTGCCGAAGCGGGAACCTTGACATTCATGATCGGTGCCGCAGCCGCGGATCTTGCACAGATCACTCCGCTGCTGGAAGTCATGGGCAAAAAGCTTGTGCATTGTGGTGGGCATGGTGCCGGACAGGCAGCAAAAATTTGTAACAACATGCTCTTGGGCATCTCAATGATCGGTGCCGCCGAAGCCTTCGTGCTCGGCGAAAAATTGGGCCTGACCCACCAAGCGCTCTTCGATGTCATCTCAACCGCCTCGGGCCAATGCTGGTCGGTCACCACTAACTGCCCGGTTCCCGGCCCGGTCCCGGCTTCCCCGGCCAACCGTGACTACACGCCCGGCTTCGCCGGCGCCCTGATGGCCAAAGATCTGGGTCTGGCGCTGAACGCTCTTGAACATGAGGGAGTTGCCGCCCAACTAGGTCCCCTTGCGGCCGAGATTTACCGGAAATTCTCCGATGAGGGAGGAGCCGGACGAGATTTTTCTGGAATCATCAGCAATATCAGGGACTCTTCACAAGGCTAGGACCGGGCAATAGTCATATTGGGGGAGGGGGGGAGCTCGCCGATGACAATCTTCACGTGTTTAACCTGTGGGATCGAACATCAAGATACTTTTCGCCCTCCTCTACGTTGTGAAATTTGTACCGATGAACGCCAATGGGTTCCGGCCTCGGGCCAAGCATGGACCACCCGGGATGAACTTGAAGCCCAAGGCTACAAACTCGTCATCACCGAATTAGAACCTGGGCTGCATGCGGTGAGCACCCTTCCACGTTTGGGCATTGGCCAGCGCGGACTGTTGGTATGCACCGCGGAAGGAAATCTGCTCTTTGAACCACCGGGCTTTATTGATGCTGCGGGTGCCACACGCATCGAAGAGTTAGGTGGCGTCGCCACCATTGCCTCGAGCCATCCGCACCTCACGGGATCCTCAATTCAATACAGCCACCGTTTTGGGCATGTGCCCGTTTACGTTGCCGCCGCCGATAAACAATGGATCCGACGTCCCGATCCGGTGATCAAACTCTGGGAAGAGTGCGTGGAATTACTTCCGGGGCTCATCATGTACCAATGCGGCGGCCACTTTGCCGGCAGTTCGGTGGTGCATTGGCCAGCGGGGTACAAAGACACCGGAGTATTAATCACCGGGGACACCATCGCGGTGGGTGGGGACAGGAATTCGGCAAACGCCATGCGTAGCTATGTCAACAACATCCCACTTCCGGCCAGCACCATTGAACGGCTCCTGAGCATCATAGGCCCGCTGGAATTTTCCCGAATGTACAGTGCCTTTGGGGTCCTGGAATCCGAGGCCCACACAATCGTTGAACGCACACTGCATCGCTACATTGCCTGGGTAAGTGGCACCATGAGTGAGTAAGCCCAACAACCACTAATCAACCGAATGGTCGATGTGCGTCAGTGCTAAGAATTAGAGGATTGGAGATAAGAAGGGGGCAGGTGCCGCGAGTTCCGCCCCGGAATCTCCAACGAAAGTGAAACCCTCCACGTGTTTCTAGCCATCCGTGACCTCCGCTTTGCCAAGGGCCGTTTCGCGCTCATGGGTGGCGTCGTAGCCCTCATCACCTTGCTCCTTGTCATGCTCTCCGGACTTACCGCAGGACTTGCCGACCAATCGACCTCGGCACTGAAAAACCTCGGCACCGAAACCCGCTTGGTGGATACCGTGGCCTTCGGCGCGGCACCAGGAAATGATCCAAAGGTTTCCTTCACCGAAAGCCAGGTGACCAATGCGCAGGTTGAAGCCTGGAAAAGTCAGCCGGGCGTCGAAAGCGCGGAAGCCATCGGCATTAACCAGACCCGTATGCAGGGCAGCGCAGCCGGCGCCGAAACCAGCACCGGAACCACAAACGTTGCGGTCTTCGGTATCCCCGCAGGCAGCGGCCTGTCTCCAATCCCGGTTGCCGATGGCACGGTAGTTGTTGGTGAATCGGTGGCCAAGGACCTGTCCCTGAGCAAGGGCGATACCGTATCGCTGGCAGGTGTTGACCTCACCGTCGGCGGAATCGCACCGGATGCTTGGTACTCACACACCTCGGTTGCTTACACTTCACTGGGCTCCTGGGCCAAGCTAGCCCACCTGGGCGAAACTACTCAGGTTGGTTCCATTATTGCCATCACCAATCAGCCAGGTGCCACGGTTGATACCCAGGCAGCAAACACCGCTGCAAACACCCTAGATACAACTCGCACCGGAGCATTTGCCGCACTTTCCTCCTACAAGAGCGAAAACGGATCACTGATGATGATGCAGGCGTTCCTCTACGGAATCTCGGCCCTTGTGATCGTCGCTTTCCTCACCGTGTGGACGGTTCAGCGCACCCGCGACATTGCGGTGCTCAAGGCCCTGGGCGGCTCGGGCAAGTACGTCCTGAAAGATGCCATTACGCAGGCCGGAATCGTCTTGCTTGTAGGTGCCGGAATCGGTGGTGGCATCGGAATCCTCGGCGGATCCTTCGCCGCCAAGGCAGCACCATTTATGCTGTCCCCGGCAACGACTATCCTGCCAATTATCGGAGTCGTGGCCCTCGGCCTAGCCGGTGCAGCGCTCGCCGTCTCCCGAGTGACCAAGGTTGATGCGCTGATTGCTCTCGGCGGCAACTAGCTCACCCGTTTTGCGGAAAACCCTCCAAGCTACTTTCTAGAATCACCCGTCCCCGAAAGGACCCCTCGGTTAGCCATGAATTCACCCTTTGAAGCCAATGCCCCAGCAACCGCACCGTTGAGCCTGCTTGATGTAACCCTTGAATACCCGGACGGTCAGGGAACTATCAAGGCTCTGGACTCAGTGAACTTGCGGGTTGCCGCAGGGGAGATGCTCTCCCTGATTGGGCCTTCGGGCTCGGGTAAGTCATCATTGCTTGCGGTTGCCGCAACGCTGGTGCGCCCCACCCAGGGCTTGGTGATGATCGATGGAACTACCGCTAGCGATTTGAATGACACCGAAATGACAACCTTGCGCCGTGAAACGGTTGGAATCATTTTCCAGCAGCCAAACCTTTTGGCATCGCTTACCGCTGTTGAACAGCTGATGATCTCCGATCACCTGCGTGGCAAGCCTTTGAAGGCCGCGAAAAAGCGGGCACTTGAGTTGTTGGAAATTGTCGGGTTGGCAGAAAGCGCACGTAAGCGTCCGCATCAGCTCTCCGGTGGCCAGCGTCAACGCGTGAACATTGCTCGGGCGCTCATGGGACAGCCCAAGGTGCTTTTGGTTGATGAGCCAACTGCAGCTCTTGACCATGAACGTAGTGCGTCAATCGTGCGTTTGTTGGCACAGGTCACCAAGGAATTTTCGGTTGCTACGGTGATGGTTACCCACGATACTGAATTCCTTGCGCTTACTGATTCGGTGGCAACAATGCGTGATGGCGTCCTTGGCGCAGTGGAAATGGCTGGAGTTTAGAGCTTTCATGGGTGGGTCTGCTTTCCAAGAGCAAGCACAGTGCGTAACGTAAAAGTTACGTATTGTGAGTCTTAGGCGGAAAGATCTAATGGGTGCACCAGCCGCATTGTGGGATGGGTTGGCCGAGGAATTCAAGGAGTCCGCGGCATATAGAAAATATATTCTTGAGTCGGTCAAGCAAACCACCATCGAAGAAGCGATGACAGCGTTGGATGAGGCACGAGAAACCTCGGGGATGAGCAAGGCTGATATCGCCCGGGTGATTGATGCTAATCCGGCAACTATTAGACGGTTCTTTTCCGGGAAATCCATGAATCCAACACTTGGAACGCTGACCGAGATTGCTGCGGCACTTGGCCTTCGCGTGAGGCTAGAACCACTGCCTGAAGCCGAGATCGCTCGCATCGTCCAACCACTACTCAATGGTGTCGAACGAAGCTCTTGACACACCAGGGGGGCTCTTGACAGGATATTTTCCTGCCAAGAGCCCCCCTGGTTTTAATGGTCAGCGATCACAGTTTTTGGTTAAAAACTATTTAACCCGGTGTACCAATTGCTTGGATTCGGTGACACCGATTTCGTTGCTCAAAACAACCGTGTACTTGTACGTACCTGGTGATTTGTTGGTAAACGTTGTGCTTGCCTGCTGCGCTGACGGGGTGGCTGCCGCTAGTTCCTGCTCGTCAACCACCACACCGTTTTCATACAGGGTGTATCCGGTGGCATTGGTACCCCACCCGAGATTCGTATTTATCGTGTAGTCCGAAGCGAACTTCTTGCCTTCCACGCTCAGTGTGGGTGCTGCAGGGTTGGCGTCCTTGACTTTGACGACCATGGTTGCGGTTTTGGTAGTCCCAGCACTATTTGTCAGTTCCGCGCGGTAACGATAGGTGCCATTGGGTTTTCCGGTCACCTGAACCACGCCCTGCTGCGCAGCTGGAGTGTTGGCTAGCAGCTTCTCGGTGGCAATCTTGACATCATTTTCATAGAGCGTAAAGCTGCTGGCATTGCTGCCGGAGAGCAAGTTGATTGTCACCGAGTAGTCGCCATCGGCAAGACCCATGTCGGCATCATTGTTGTGTGAAAGTACGGCCTTGGCCGGGGCTTTGGTGGCCGTATCTTCGGGTGCGATCTCTAGGGCGAACTCATTGACAAGCACCGAGCTGTTCACGGTGGTGGCACCGTTGCTGGCGGTGAAAGCTAGAGTGCGTTCGGCGAGTTTGCCGGAAGCAATATCCTGCGCAGTGAGCGTGTGCTTTACCGTGTATTCGGTGGTGGCACCGGAGACCAATTCGCCGAGAGCCCGGGAATCATGGGAGATATTGGTCAATCTGACGTTGCCTGAGTTTTTCAGGGTCACGCTGGTGCTGACGAGGTCTCCTACCGTGGCAAAACCATCGGCATCAACATCGTTGAAAGTTGAGGTCGCGGCGTTGGCTTCCATCTTGGGTGCACGGGCCAGGACATCAACTTCGTGGCCGGTAATTTCGTAGCTATTTACAACCTCGTAGTTGGCGCCAATACGTCCGGCAGTCCACTTGGTTAGCGGGGTAAAGAAACCGTCGGCAAGCTCTTCCGAGCTCACCATGTGGCGCGGGGTGGTACAGGTGTAGGAGGTTTCCGCGGCGAGGTTGCCAAAGCGGCAGTTGCCCGCAGGGCTTGCCTCACCCACCGGCTTGGCAGCGAACGGGGCGAAGTTGCCCTCGGTTGGAACTACCCACTGGGCAATATTCGAGGCGCTGGTGACCTTGAAAGAGTACGGAACCTTTTCGCCCACGGTGTATGGATTAACGGTTAGATCCCGGTCGGTATTTGCACGGAAGCCTTCGATCTCAAGTCCCGTGACCTCCTTACCGGCTACGGTTGCGCGCACGTTGCTCTGCGCTTCGGTGCCGTTCGAAGCGGTGAAGACCGTCTGCAGCAGGTAACTACCATTGGCCGTGGCCGGAACCTTGACCTCGAGTTCTACGGTGCGAGATTCGCCGGGATCCAGCTCGGCGATTTCAACGGTGTTGGAAGAGAATCGCTTGTCCTCGGTGAGCTTCAAGGAGCCCACGATGGTGGTTGCTTCTTGGTTGGTGATGGTCACCGGAAGTTTGTGCTTGGTACCCGCATCTGCCTGGAAATCTTGGGCGGCTTGTGGGGCACAGATGTAGTTGATCCACTCTTCATCGAAGGATGCGAAGGGCATCGAATCGGTGTAGTTGCCCTCGTAGAGCACGCCGAAGAGTCCATCCTCAAGTGCCGTTGCCGAAGAGTACGCCGAGAATCCGTGACGAATGGTGCGCAGGCCCGGCCAAGTTGTCCCATCATCGCAGGAGACGCGGGCCGAGACATTCTGTCGTCCGGTCTGTGAATTGGCACCGGTATACAGCAGCTTCTTGGCGTCCTTGCTGCCCGCCGCTGCGCCCGGGAACATCTGAGTGATGTGAGCGTTGTTGGTCGGATCGGGCAGATTCTTATCCTGCTTGACCGCAGAATAGCTGTGCCCGCCATCGGTCGAGATGGCTATCTTGCGGTATCCGCCGTTGCCCGAGTCTCGTGAGTTGAGCATGACTCGTCCGTCGGAGAGCTCAACAACCTTGTTTTCGTCCATTGACGTACCGACAAATTCGCCGCGCTGCCAGGTGGCACCCTGGTCATCGGAGTAGACCGAGTAGGACTGGATGGTTCGCGAGCCATTGGCCTGCTGCACATCTCCTGCATACTGCTGAATGAGACGGCCCTTGTATTCGCCGCGCTTGAGCTGAATGCCTTCACCGGAGGTGGCGAACATGCTGCGCACATCCCCGGCTTCCGGGGTGCGATCCGCGCCCGGCTTGACCACATCGGTGATCAGGCGCGGATTGCTCCAAGTGAGACCCCCATCGGTGGATTCAACGACAGCTGCGCTAATGATCGATCGGTCAGTGTCGTCGTTGCCAAACGCGCTGCCGTGGAAACCTTGGTCCTTGGAGTAGACGAAGAAGTTAAAGACCTTGCCGGACTCGGCATCAACCACGTAGCTGGGATCGGAGTAGCCATATTTGGGGCCACTTGCATCGGCGGCGTGTCCGGCTGCGACGGTGGTCAGTGCGCCCCAGGTCTTGCCGTTGTCGGTTGAGCGGCGTTGGACGATGGTGTTGGGGTTTGGTGCGTCTGCCGCACTGCCTGGACGCGCGTCCCAGGAAGCCAGGACCACCCCTTCGCCCAAATGAGCCAGGGCCGGGATTCGGTAGAACCAGTTGTTGTCAGTGCGGTCGGCGGCGATGTTTTCTTCGCTAAAAACGCCCGGCCCACTGGTGGGATCCGCTCCGGGGAAGGAGGTAGCGGCAAAGGCGGCTCCGGCAGTGGTTGCCGGCAGGACGAGACTCAGGGCCGCAAGAGAACCAAGCCAGGTGGCTTTCCTGCGTATACGTGGGGTCTGCGGGGGAGGGCTTATCAAGGGGTGAGTTCCTTTCACAAACGAATCATCTCGGGCTGATTCAAACAGGACATATGATGTGGGATGTCCTATGTAAAAGTATGTGAGGGTAGTCACTAAAAATGCTCAATGTGACATTCCTCGGCGCGTCGGGTTAGCTCATCGGTTTTTGTAACTGCAAGTCAAGCCGGCTATTCTGGTTTTGCCCGCGGGGACGTGCAACGCTTGACGTTACGTGTTGGCGGCGTGCTCGGGTGCGCTGAAATCGCCGGCATCCTTGCGGAATTTTGCAAAGATGCGGATGAGCGTGCTGATATCTCGATCCGAAAACCCTGACTCGGAGAAGATGCTCTTGTTCAATTCCTCGGTGGCATCGGCTGCCAAGTCACGGCCCTTCTGTGAGATGGCAATCAGCGTGGTTCGTTTATCGGTTGGGTGCTTGTCTCGTGCCACAAGTCCCGCTTTTTCGAGTCGATCCACGGCATTTGTCACAGATGTTGCGTGAACCTGTAGCAGGGCACTTGCCTTATTCATTGCTAGTTTTCCATCGCGAGCAAAGCTGAGCAGGGCCAGCATTTCGTAGCGGGCAAAGGTAAGCCCAAAAGGTTTGAGAACTCCCTCGGCCCGTTGCAAAATAATTTGCTGCGTGCGCATCAGTGCGGTGATTGCTGCCATGGGCTCGGCAACGTCCCCCCAGCCGTGACGCTCCCAATTGTGCTGGGCCTCAAGAATTGGATCGCGCGGTAACGGCTGGCTCATCGTTTTCCTTCCAAAGATGGTCAAGGTGCTGCCCAAGTTTACTCAGAACACGTCCTGGCTAGGATTTTAGTGACGGAAAATCGGTATCCGAATACTCAATTCCGCCGCCCTGCGGACCATGTCCATCGGTTTGGCGGGATTCTTCGCTGCGCCGTAGCTCTACGCGGCGGATCTTTCCCGAAATAGTCTTGGGCAGCTCGGCGAATTCGAGTCGGCGTATGCGTTTAAAGGGAGCCAGCTTTTCGCGACAAAAGCCTAGGATGCTTTCGGCCAATTCCGCTGAAGGTTCATATCCATCGGCCGTCACCACAAAGGCCTTGGGGACGGAGAGTCTGAGGTCGTCGGGGGAGGGGACCACCGCGGCCTCGGCCACGGAGGGATGCTCAATGAGCACCGATTCAAGTTCAAAGGGGCTCAGTCGGTAGTCACTGGATTTAAACACATCATCCCCGCGACCAACATAGGTAATAATTCCCGCTTCATCTGCCTTGGCCATATCCCCGGTGTGATAGTAGCCGTCACGGAAAGCATCCGTGGTCTTTTCCTCATCCCCGTAGTATGACTTCAAAAGCCCTAGGGGGCGTGGGTCAAGGCGCAAACAAATCTCACCCTCGTTACCTTCTTTTCCGGTGGCGGTGTCAATAAGAACCACGTCGTACCCGGGCATAGGCCGCCCCATGGCTCCGATTTTAATGGGCAGGCCCGGTGGGTTAGCAGTTTGCACAGTGGTTTCGGTCTGTCCGAAACCGTCCCGAATGGTTTGCCCCCAGGCCCGGCTGACCTGATCGATGACCTCGGCGTTCAGTGGCTCTCCGGCGGAAACCAACTTCGCGGGCGGGTTCTTAATCGCGCTTAAGTCTGCCTGAATTAGCAGCCGCCACACGGTTGGTGGTGCGCAAAAGCTGGTGACGGATTCGGCATCCATCTGGGCCATCAGTGCCTTGGCATCAAAGCGGTCGTAGTTGTAAAGGAACACCGTGGCCTCGGCAATCCAAGGGGCAAAGAAATTGCTCCAGGCATGCTTGGCCCATCCCGGCGAGGCGACGTTGAGATGCACGTCACCGGGCTCTAACCCAATCCAAAACATGGTGCTCAGGTGCCCCACCGGGTAGGAAGTATGAGTGTGCTCAACAAGTTTGGCCTTGGAGGTGGTCCCGGAGGTGAAATACAGCAACAGGGTCTCGTCGGCGAGCGTGGGAACTTCCGGGACGAACTTTTCGGCAGCAAGCCTACTGTCGGAATAGTTAAAGCCTTCCGCCGGTGCCCCTGAATCTACGTGAATAATTTTGTAATCGCCTGTGACATTCAAAAACTTCCCGGTGTCTTCGCTCCCGGCAAAGACCCAGCGGGCGCCACCACGCTGTACGCGGTCCTGCAGGTCAAGTGTTGTCATTTGCGTGGTGGTTGGAATCATGACCATGCCGGCCTTGATCCCGGCGAGCATGATTTCCCACAGTTCTACACGGTTTCCAAGCATGATGATCATCTTTTCGCCTCGTTTCATCCCAATGGATTGCATCCAGTTGGCGAGTTGGCTTGAGCGGCTCGAAAGCTCGGCCCAGCTACGCCGGGTTGAGGATCCATCTTTTTCGGCGATGACCAGTGCGTTGGTGTTAGCACGGAGCGGATCGGCGGCAACTGCATCAAACCAATCGAAGGCAAAGTTGAATTCGGTGAAGTGTGGCCAGACGAATTCACTGCGAGCGGTTCCGTAGTCGTTGCGTAGTTCTAGGAGCCGATCGCGTACGCTGCGGAACATTTCGGTGTTGCTCATCGTGGTCTCTCGCTCAAACTAAATTAGTAGGAAGCCCTAGTGATTTCAATCACTTGCAAATATACTTGGATATCCAAGTGTTTGGAAGAGTTCACAGCGGATCGCCAAGCAAAGAAATCACGCAAGGAAGAAACAACGTGCCACTGAGCGAAGACCGGGGAGCCGAGATGAATGTGGCACCGAACATCAAACCAACGCCACTGCCCTTCCCAGAGGTTGATCTCATGCATATCTGGGATCAGCTCGAGGCACCCGAACGCCAACGGCTTGAATCCATCCGCGCATTCTTTCAAGTCCGCATTCGACCCGCTTCCATTGAATATTGGAACCGCGAAGAATTTCCGCACCACTTCTTGGCGCAGATGGCTGCCCACGGGCTGGGAAACTTGCAACTAGATGGAAGCAGTGACCTCTTCAAAGGCCTTGTTTATGTTGAGGCGGCACGCGCGGATGTCTCATTATCTGCACTCATTGGTATCCACAATGAGCTGATTCTTGGCATGATCTATGAATTTGGCAGCCCCGAACAAAAAGAAAGTTGGCTCCCAAAGCTCAGCAACTTTACGGCCTTGGGCGCCTTCGCGCTGACAGAACCCAACCACGGATCCGATATTGCTGGCGGGCTTTCAACGATAGCCACCCGCGAGGGAGAGCACTGGATTATTACCGGCTCCAAACGCTGGATCGGTGCCGGAACCATTGCCGATTTTGCCCTCGTCTGGGCGCGCGACAGCGAAGATGGAAAGATTAAGGCATTCATTATTGAAACGAACCGAGAAGGGTTCAACGCTAATAAAATTGAAAACAAGATCGGCCTGAGGATCATGCAAAATGCGGACATTGAGATGGAAAGCGTCCGAGTCCCCGATGCCAACCGGCTCCCCGGGGTCGCAAACTTTACCGAAGCCAACGAACTGCTCAAGCACTCACGTGCCTGGGTCGGTTGGCAAGCAGCGGGAGTGCAATTAGGCATCTTTGATATTGCCCGGGACTACTGCCTACACCGTGAACAATTCGGGCAGAAAATTGCCAAGTTTCAGCTGGTACAAATGCCGCTGAGCGAAATCCTGGGCAACGCGATGGCAAGCCTGTCATTGATGAGCGATATCGCTCGCCTGCAATCGCTAGATAAGCTCGAGATGGTCCAAGCAGCGATGGCCAAGGCCACCACCACGCGCCTAGCCCGCGAATCCGCGGCCAAGGGCCGAGCACTCATGGGCGGCAACGGGGCAAGCAGCGACTATGAAATGGCTAAGCTCTTCGCCGATGTTGAGATCCTCTATACCTATGAGGGGACGTATGAGATCAATTCGCTGATTGTGGGTCGCGCGGTAACCGGTGTTTCAGCCTTCGTTTAACAAACTTTGATGAATGCGGTGGCCGAACCCGGGGTAATCTCCGTACGTCCAGCATCGTGAATCACCGGTGTGTTTGCCGCCCGCGACTGGGCAACGAATTCCTTGGTGCCTAATCGTTCAACGGATATCTGGCATCCATCGGCCCGCCATGCGTCAACATCGGCAGGAGCTCCTTCTAGAACCCACGCAAAAAGTGCATGAGCAGCCTGTGCCGCGGCCTTACCAGTACTCATGCCCAAAGCATGGTTCAAGGCAATACGTACCTTCGTCGGATCACCCGAGTCACCTGCCGGCAACGTAGTTCCGGAGACCTGCAGTTTGGCAACGCGCTTAGGCAAAGAATCTGCCGGCATCGGTGCAAAGCCCAATGCCTTGGCCTCACCCAGCTCGGCCAGAGCATGCTCCGGGAACTCGGCAGCAACCTTGGCAAACATTTTTGCATCGGCCCGCCGCACACTTTTGGCAAAAGCCCCCTGGGCCCACGGCTTCCAATAGGGATGACGTGGATTAGCCATGAGTGCTGAAACCGAAGCGAGCGCGGCCACGGCAATGCCCTGATCTTCGGCGCAAGGATCTTCACGATCGACCAGGAGGATAATCGGTTGGACAAGCTCGCCGGACGGCTCGGGATATTGCTCCTCGAGTGATGGCGTATCATCCGGTTTTGGCGTGGTATTTTCCATATTTTGCATATCTAAAATCATCGGGTCTGTCTGTGGCACTTAACTTTTCCACCACGAATCGAGGATAGAGGTGGGTGTGGTGCGTTTATGCCGTGAACGCAGGAACTTTCCCTCAAGATTTTCGGCGGCTTCTACCGGGATGTCTTTACCCTCGAGGTAGTCATCAATGTGCTCGTAGGTGATGCCTAGTTCGTCTTCGTCGGTGCGTAGCGGCTGACCATCAAGCAGGTCGGCCGTTGGAACCTTCTCCCACAAGGCACGTGGGGAGCCGAGGTGACGTAGAAGTTCACGGTTTTGGCGCTTGTTCAGGCCATAAAGGGGGAGTATATCGGCGCCTCCATCACCAAACTTGGTAAAGAATCCGGTTACAGATTCGGCAGCATGGTCGGTGCCAATCACCAACAAGTTATCTTCACCTGCCAGGGCATATTGGGCGATCATGCGCATGCGCGCCTTAATGTTTCCCTTGTTGAAATCGGAAATAGGTGCACCGGTGGATTCTTGGAAGGCATCCTCAAGTCCATCAACACCGGCCTTGATGTTCAGTACGTGCTCGATATCGGCAGCAACAAACTTCATGGCGGCCTCGGCATCGTCCTCATCGAGCTGTTTGCCATAGGGCAAACGAACCGCAACAAACTTTGCCTCGGTCCCGGCAACCCGTAGTTCTTCGGCAGCTAGCTGAGCCAGACGCCCGGCAAGTGTTGAATCCAGACCGCCGGAAATACCCAGCACAAAACCCTTGGTCATGGTGGTCAGTACGTATTCCTTAAGGAACTCGACGCGCGCACGTACCTCTGCTGCGGCGTCAATAGTGGGCTTGACGCCCATTTCCTGAATGATCAAAGCCTGTAATTCGCGCATTTACCTAGCCTAGCGCGCCAAGCTTTCTTTAGGCATCGGCAGGCGGGTTATTCGGATCCCATCCAAGGTTAGTGGCCATTTGCTGCAACGAAGCCACGGTAACCGCGTATTCTTCGGAGCTGATACCCGCGCTAGATTCCTCGCGCATGGCATCGACGATCTCGGTTAAACGATCCAAGGAGATCGCACCACGTTCGGTCAAAGCAAAGGTATGCCCATCCTCGGAAACCCACCCGGATTCAACTAGCTCGGCTAAATGCTCCGAGGGGCTCGTCGGTTCATCCTCGGCCTGAGCTGTGCCAAAGAATGGAGCAAGCGCCGCGGTGAGTTGTCCACCCGAAGCGGATCCGCGCGCAAGTACATTGAGCAGCTGCCACTGTCTACGCGTGACACCGTGCTCCTCGAGGGAATTGGCAAACTGCTCAGAAATGAGCGAGTCAACCAGTTTGAGCCAGTAACCCAATGGGCGTTGATCGGTCATGACCTCAGCCTAGCCCCGCAACCGCTCCCTGTCAGTAGCGGATTTGTAATCGGGGCCTGCCTTGACTGGTAACTGCTGTGAGCTAGCTAAAGCGGCTTGCCGTGAGCCGAAGGATGCAATCAGCAGCGGCGGCAAACTAGAATTATGCTCATGACCAACTCTGCCGCGCGCACCCGTTTGCTTGAACTCGTTAAGGAACTTGCCGTTGTTCACGGCAAAGTGATCCTCTCCTCCGGTAAAGAAGCCGATTACTACATCGATCTTCGCCGCATCACCCTGCACCATGAAGCCGCACCGTTGGTGGGTGCTGTAATGCTTCAGATGCTTGATGAAGCCGGCATCGAGTTCACTAACGCCGGTGGCCTCACCATGGGTGCCGACCCGGTAGGTACAGCACTGATGCACGCAGCTGGACAGGCCGGACGCGCCATCGACGCCTTTGTGGTTCGTAAGGCACAGAAGTCCTACGGCATGGGCCGCCAGGTCGAGGGTCCCTCGGTTGAAGGCCGCAACGTTGTGGTTTTGGAAGATACCTCCACCACAGGTGGTTCGGCATTGACAGCGGTTGAAGGCGTACGCAAGGCAGGCGGCAATGTTGTTGCAGTTGCAGTGATCGTCGACCGCGACACCGGTTCGAAGGAACGCATCGAAGCAGAAGCAGGCGTGCCGTACCTCTACATTTATGGCAAGGAAGAACTGGGCCTCTAGAGTTCAGCACTTGCAAGGATCGAGAAGGACCTCCAAGCAGTACTTGGGGGTCCTTCGCTGTTTCTGTCCCCCAATGTGGTGGAGGGAGTGAAGGGCCGGGAAGTCCTTAGATTTTTAGCCGAAATAATTTTCGAAGAGTTGCTTTTCAAGCGCGGAGCAGGGACAAAGTGTCGGTGAGATTTTCTAAAATTGAAGCATGGCAGCGACGTCAGACACTCCCGAAGTTCGTGCAGGGGCGAAACCCAAAGATCTAAGCTATGGGCACCTTCTCTCACAGGGTTTAGACCCGAAACAATTGGTAGTTGAGCTTCTTCGCCTTGAAGGAACTAATGGCGTGCACTTGCTTGCCAAGGCCCTGCATGAGGCCACGATCCCCGCAGATCGTTTCACCAGCATTGAAACGATTAGTGCATTAGAAGATCTTAAAGCAAGTGCTTGCGAACTTCAGGCGGGCACCACCTACGCCTTAGAAGAAAACCTCACTCAACAACGCGTGGCATGCAGCCAACGAAGCGTTGAACAAGAATTTGGTGTGGGGCCGGAGGTCGCTATCGCGCGGCACAAACGCCCGCGATCCGGAATTTCCTACGTGAATTTCACTAAGATCCTTTTCGAAGATTTACCTCATACCCGGTTGGCCTTCAGGAACGGAACGTTCTCGGAGGAAGAGGCAATGACCATCGTTAAGGAGGTCAAGGGTCTGAACCAGGAACAACGCCAGGAAATCGATTGTCGTGTGTATCTTGAGGCACCGAGTGTGGTCCTCCAAGGCGGGAAGAAATTAGCTTCTATCATTCGGGCTTGGGCTCTATCCTATGGGTCGGCCAAGGACGAGGACTCCCACGAAAAGGCCAACGATCGCCGGTTTTTGAATGTAGTTCCGGTGAATCAATACGAGTCACGGATAGTCGGATCACTACCTACCGGGCTTGCCGTTTTAGTGGCCCAAGCTATCACGGCACGGATTTCTCAAGCCCAAAAAGATGGTGATTCGCGACCCCACTCGCAGGTAGCGGCAGATGCATTCGTGGAGGGAATCACCGGAGTCAGCGACCCGAGCCAAGTCCCGGTCACCTTAGGCATTGTGATGACCGATCGCACTTTGATTCAAGGCCACGCAGAACCTGCACATCTTGAAGGCTATGGCGTGATCAGCGCGGAACACGCTCGTAAGATCTTGTGCGGCACTCAAGCCCACCCTAACGAATATGACGTGTGGGTGCGCAGGCTCTATACGGCACCAGGAACCGCGGATTTGATCGCCATGGATTCGGCTCAGCGAAAATTTACCGGCAACCTGAGAAAATTCATCATCATTAGGGACCAATTCTGTCGTACACCCTTCTGCGATAGCCCCATTCGGCACCTCGACCACGTGCTCCAGGCAGCAAAAGATGGGCCGACAAGCGTCGAAAATAGTGATGGGTTGTGCGCCTTTTGTAATTTAACGAAAGAGGCACCGGGCTGGAAAGAAGAAACAGTTCCAGGACCGCGCCACACCAAGCGAGTGACCACTAGTAGCGGCCAAACCTACCTCGCCACGGCGCTTCCCCTACCAGGAGCAACCACCTACAACGTGGAACCTGCGAAACAAAAAACCATCACAGAACCTAAGCGTTCCAACTAACAAACTCACCGAGAAACCACCCCCACCGAAGTGGGGCTGGGACACACCTATGTCCCACACCAAAAGCGGAAATAAACTCTGTAATTTCGTGTGAAAATGCCGGTACCTTGCTGACCAAATGCGGGACTTTGACACACAAATGGGGGTCAACAAGGCCACATCAAATGTCCACCAACGAAATCCTAAACAAAGTACGGAATTTTTGGTTGAATATTGGAGCTTTTCCTCTGCTAGTCTTGCCATATCCACGGACCTCCCGGCCTTGATCTGGCCGGTTGCAGATAACGGGTGGTACGCCATTAACAGTTGTGTAGACCAAGGAGCCCCTTAATGCATCTGACCCCGCGAGAGCACGAAAAGCTCATGGTGGTTGTAGCAGCGGATCTGGCGCGCAGACGCCAGAGTCGTGGACTATTACTGAACCACCCAGAATCGGTGGCAATTATTACCTATGAGCTCATTGAAGGTGCCCGCGATGGACGAACCGTCGCAGATTTGATGAGCTACGGAACCACCATCTTGACCCGAGAGCAGGTCATGGTTGGCATCCCGGAAATGATTTCCGAAGTTCAGGTTGAAGCTACATTCCCTGACGGAACCAAACTCGTCACTGTCCACAACCCGATTCGCTAGCGGCAGGAGAAAAACATGATCCCCGGAGAATATATTCTGCGCGATGAGCCGATCCTCTGTAACGACGAGCTCGAAACCCGAATTCTCAACCTTGTAAACCATGGTGACCGGCCCATTCAGGTTGGCTCGCACTACCACTTTGCTGAGGTCAACCCCCAGCTAGATCTGGACAGGGTCGCGGCGCGCGGTTTCCGTCTGGATATCCCTGCAGGCACCGCGGTTCGCTTCGAGCCAGGTGACGCACGCACGGTGCACCTGGTCGAATTTGCTGGACGACGCCACGTTTACGGATTCCAAGACCGTGTCAACGGCCCATTGGGTGTAACCATTCCGGTGGTGGAGACCGAAGCCATTGGTGGAACCGCAGGCATCAACCCGATCACCGAGGCCGAGATCGTCTCCGACTATGACATTGATTTGCCCAACTTGGGCGGAGAATCGGTGGGCTTCCACACCGACTTTGGTGTTGACCCAGTCGATGAGTCTCTACCTCCCCACCCGGATGAGGTTAGAAAAGCCACGGAGGAAAGCGAAAAGGCCGAAGAAGAGTCAGTGACCAACGAAAATACCCCTGAGGAGGACCAAGCATGAGTTTTGAGATGAGCCGCAAACACTACGCGGAAATGTATGGCCCGACCACCGGGGATGCTATTCGTCTTGCCGATACGGAACTTTTAGCAGAAATTGAACACGACTTCACCAACTACGGCGACGAGGTTGTTTTCGGCGGTGGCAAGGTCATTCGTGATGGCATGGGCCAAAACGGACAACTGACCCGAGACCAAGATATCCCCGACACTGTTATCACCAATGTCGTAGTCATTGACTACACGGGAATTTACAAGGCCGACGTGGCCCTGCGCGATGGACACATCTTCAAAATCGGTAAGGCCGGCAACCCGGACATTACCGACGGCGTCAACATCACCATCGGTGCCGCGACGGACATTATTGCCGGTGAACACAAGATCCTTACCGCCGGTGCCATCGACACCCACGTGCACTTCGTGAGCCCAGATCAGGTCCCGGTGGCACTTGGTTCTGGTATTACCACCATGATTGGTGGCGGTGCCGGTCCGTCCGATGCCTCAAAGGCCACTACCGTGACGCCTGGCCCCTGGCACATTTCCCGGATGCTGCAGGCAGTTGAAAACCTGCCCATGAACATCGGGTTCCTCGGCAAGGGACATGCAAGCTCCCGTGGACCATTGGCCGAACAAATTCGTGCCGGAGCCATCGGCCTGAAGATCCACGAAGACTGGGGAGCTACCCATTCATCGATTAATGAGTCTTTGAAGATCGCAGATGAATTCGATATTCAGATCGCTATCCACGCCGACACGCTCAATGAGTGTGGCTTCGTGGAGGACACCATCGCGGCCATTGGGGATCGAGTGATCCACACCTTCCACACGGAGGGTGCTGGCGGCGGCCACGCACCGGATATTATTCGCATGGCCGGGCTGCCCAACGTCCTGCCGGCATCGACAAACCCTACCCTGCCGTACACCATTAACACGGTCGATGAACACCTAGATATGCTCATGGTGGCTCATCACCTCAACGCGGACATCCCCGAAGATGTTGCCTTCGCTGACTCGCGTATTCGAGCGGAGACCATTGCCGCAGAGGACGTCCTGCACGATATGGGCGTCTTCTCGATTACCTCCTCAGACTCCCAGGCCATGGGCCGCATTGGAGAGGTAGTGCTACGCACCTGGCAGGTAGCCGATGCCATGAAACGCCAGCGCGGCAAGCTGCCCGACGACCTGGAAATCGGTGACAACTTCCGGATCAAGCGCTACATCGCCAAGTACACCATCAATCCTGCTATCGCCCACGGAATTGCGGATTCCATTGGCAGTATCGAGGAAGGCAAATTTGCGGACTTGGTGCTCTGGGACCCGGCATTCTTCGGGGTTAAACCTGACATGGTCATCAAGGGCGGACTGATCGTGCAGTCATTGATGGGGGATTCGAACGGATCAATTCCAACTCCACAACCCCGTACCCTACGCACCAACTTTGGGGCGTTGGGATCTGCTGTCCACCACAGCGCAATTACGTTCCTGTCACAGGCAGCCATCGAAGAAGGCGTTCCCGAGCGGCTGCGCCTGCGCAAGGTTATCCGGCCCGTGCATGGTATCCGCACGCTACGTAAGAGCGATTTGAAACTCAATGGGGAAACTCCGGAAATCCACGTTGACCCGCAAACCTATGCGGTAACCGTCGACGGAGAACTAGCAACCTGTGAGCCCTCCAAGGTCTTGCCAATGGCTCAGCGTTACTTTCTCTTCTAAAAAACCACAAAGTTTTCAAAGGATTTCAATGATTATCGAAAAGCTCGTGGGCAACACCCATGAGATCCCGGCCGATGAACTTGTAGGACTACACCAAGAAAAGGTGGTGCTACCCAGCGCCGCTCTGGTCAAACGCATTCAACGGGTCACCACAGATCACGGCCGCGAACTAGGTATTAGGCTGGCACCCGGTGCGGACCTACGCGACGGGGATATCCTGCTACGCAATGAGAAGGAAATCATCACCATTTCGGTGCTCCCTACCGACGTATTGGTCATTGGTGCCAAAAGCATTTTTGAGATGGGTCAAGTGGCCCATGCGCTTGGAAATCGGCACCTGCAGGCCCAGTTCTTTGACACGGATTCCGAATACGGTGCAGCAGTTATGGTGGTCCAATACGACCATACCGTTGAAGATTTCCTCAAGAGCCACGGCACCGCATATCAACGCCAAGAACGCGTGATGCCGGTTCCGTTCCGCCATGCCGAACACACCCACTAATGCCGCAGTCGGTCACCTGCTGACTCTATTGCAGCTGACCGATTCGGCGCTTCCCACCGGTGCCTTCAGCCACTCATTGGGGCTCGAAAGTTATCTGAGCACCCGTCAGGTCCATGACGAAGCAACATTTACCATTTGGTTGGAAAAGTTCTTATCCCAATCATTGGTGTATTCGGATGGGCTTGTAGTTCGCTTGGCTTGGGAAGCGGAGGATGCAGCGGCGATTGCGCGCGTGGATCAGCTAGTTCACGCCGCAGCGGTGCCCCGAGAAATCCGGGAAGCCGGGATCAAAATGGGTGCACGGATGCTGCACGTTGCCACAAGCGTGTTCCCGACCAAGGAACTTAGCTCGTATCAAGAACAGATCCTTGCCGCAGAATGTTATGGGCACCCCGGGGTTGCCTTTGCACTGGGTGCCAAAGGTGCTGGGGCACCGTGTCCTGACGCGATTGCCGGATATCTGTTCTCAACCATCACCTCAATGACGCAAAACGCGATTCGTGGCATCCCCATCGGTCAAGATGCGGGACAACGAGTCCTACGTGCCATGCATCAACCGGTAATTGACGCCGTGGCGGTCATTATGGGCCTTGAAGAATATGATCTGGGCGCGGCGGCACCGGGGCTAGAAATTGCACAAATGCGGCACGAACATCTTCGTGCACGCATGTTCATGTCCTAGCCAATTCCCAGCGGGCCTAAGTACCCACACACGTAAACTTAAGAATATTAGGAGTCATCATGGAACCCATTTGCATTGGTATTGGCGGACCCGTTGGAGCGGGAAAAACCCAGCTCATCGAACGCATTACCCGACGCCTCGACGGTGAAATCTCAATGGCAGCGATCACCAACGACATTTATACAATCGAAGACGCTAAGATCCTTGCCGCCAACGGGGTACTGCCGTTGGATCGAATCATTGGTATTGAAACTGGTGGCTGCCCGCATACCGCCATCCGCGAGGATACCTCAATGAATTCTGCAGCCATCGAGGAGCTCAAAGCCACGCACCCAGATCTACAGCTGATCTTTGTTGAATCCGGCGGAGATAACCTCTCGGCTACCTTCTCACCGGAACTTGTTGACTTCTCGATTTACATCATTGATGTGGCCCAGGGGGAGAAAATCCCGCGCAAGGCAGGCCAAGGCATGATCAAATCGGATCTATTCATTATCAACAAGACTGACCTAGCCCCGTATGTTGGAGCGGATCTCTCGATCATGGAGCGCGATTCCAAGGAATTCCGTGGGGATCGTCCCTTCTGCTTCACCAACCTGAAGACCGACGACGGCCTAGACACCGTCATTGAGTGGCTCAAGCACGAGGTTCTGATGCTGGATTTGAGCTAAATAGATGGCAGTGAATAGATCCCCGGTGATCCCGGAACTTGGGGAAAACCCTTTCGGCTCCGAACCAATGGTCGGAGAGCTGCGCTTACGCGTGGGAAATCGGGCAGGAAAGGCGATTGCCACCCGGCAATATCATCAAGGCGCGCTGCGGATCCTGCGCCCGCACTACCTCGATGAGACAGACCAGGTGTGTTACACCATCGTGAACCCCGGTGGCGGGTACATTGGCGGGGACCGCTATGGCATTCAGGTAGTTGTAGACCAGAACGCAAGCTTGTTGCTGACGACCCAGTCGGCCACCAAGGTCTATAAGACCCCGCAGAATCATGTGGAACAACACATGGTTGTAGATTTGGGTCCCGGAGCGGTGCTCGAATACGTCCCGGACCAGCTTATTGCTTACCGCGGAGCCAGCTACCGGCAGCACACTCAGATTCAGATGTGCGCCGATTCCAGCTTGCTGCTTTGCGAGGTACTCACCCCCGGGTGGAGCCCCGATGGAAAACCATTCCGCTATGACGAGGTCCGCCTGCGCACCGAAGTCAGCATCGATGGCAGACTCACGGTGCTCGATAACCTCTTGGTCCGCCCGGGAACCGATTCGCTTGATTCACTGTTGTTCTTACAGGATTACACCCATGTGGGGATGCTGCTTGCGATGGATTCCCGGCTTGAAAAAGCGAGTATTGAACGGATCAGGGAGCTTGCCTACAAGATTGGTGAGGCTCAACGCTCCCCGGTGCATCTGGGGATTAGTCAGGTTCCAGGACCCGGGGTGGCGGTGCGGGCGCTCTCGCACTCCACCGAGGCCATTAATGCTGTGATGATGGCGGTTGTTGACGATCTGCGTCACCACCTCAGGGGGCAAAAGCCCATGAATTTGCGTAAATATTAGGAAGTACGCTCCACGGCATTGGTTTGTGGGGCACCAAGCTCGGCAAGGTTCTGCATGCGGTGGGCCACTTGACCAAGTGCCTCGGCATCGTGGGAAGCAACAAGCACCGCGGTGCCGCTGGTTGCCTGCCGGGCGAGCAGCTGAAGAATCGTGCGGGTGGTTTGCGCGTCTAACGCGGAGGTGGGCTCATCACAGATCAATACGCTGGGCTCTAGGACCAAGGACCTAGCGATCATGGCCCGTTGTAATTGCCCATCGGATACCTGATGTGGGTAGCTGCGTAGGAGCTTGGGGGAAAGCTGCACCAGATCGGCTAGCTGGCCAAGGCGTTCTGCATGTTGTGTGGGGCGCGGTCGTAATGCTCCTGAGCGGAAATCCAAGGGGGCGCAGATCAACGATTCAAGCCTGAGTCGCGGATCTGACGCGGCGCGCGAGGATTGCAAAACTACACCCAGGTTTCTGCGCATCTCAGAGGGGACTTCGTGGTTAGGCATGACGAGACGATTATTTATGGAAACGGTCCCGGAATCGGCACCAAGCATTAATGCAGCTATTCGGATCAAGGTGGATTTACCGGCACCCGAGGGCGCCGTGAGCCCCACCAGCTCTCCGGCTCCGACCCGCAGATTGATGCGCTCGAGTAACTGGTGAGAGTCTCGCGGGGTCCCGGGGTGCGTAAATGAAATATTCGCCAGTTCAAGGCTCATGCGTGGTTCCCGAGCAATTCCTGAGTGTAGGGGTGAGCCGGGTTGCCCAAGATCTCACCGGCAGTACCGGATTCGACTATGACACCGTTCTCTATGACGCATAGCCGATCAGCAATCTCGCGAGCCACCACCAGATCGTGGCTCACCACGACGATGCTGCGCCCACCGGAGGCCTCAGCACGCAGAAGATTTTGGATCACCACGCGTGTTTGAGTATCAAGTGCAGATGTTGGTTCATCGAGTAAAAGGATTGCCGACTCGGTGGCTAAACCAAGAGCCAAGACAACGCGTTGGGCCTGCCCGCCGGAGAGTTCGTGCGGATACCGGTGCATCAGGGGTGGCTCCAGATTCACTCGAGTCAGTAAGGCCTCAAGATGTTCCGTGCTTGACGGCCGCCGATGAAGTTTGAGTGTCTGACGTAGCTGGGCTGCCACGGTTCGCACCGGGTTCAGTGAGGTGCTGGCGGAACCCGGGATAAATGTTAGTTTTTGTCCGCGTGCACCAGCCAGCTGTGATTTATTCATAGGGGTTCCTGAGAGCCTGATTGACCCGGTATGCCGAGCGCCTTCGGGGGATAGCCCGGCTATGACACGGAGCAGTTGAGATTTTCCGGCACCCGAGTGGCCAACGATGACGGTGATTTCTCCGCTTTTGGCGGTGAAATTTACCTCGTGCAGGATCTGCGTTTCGGCGCTCGCCTGCGCGTGGGGTTGCGGTAACCATAGGCTCAGTGCCTCGGTGTACAGAGCATAGGATGCGGAACTGGCGTCCTCGGTGTTGCTCGTTGTGCCGTGTTGGGCGGGCAAATGAGGCCTACGCGCTAATGACCGTTTAAACCCGTACGAGTGTCTAATATCTGTGTGGGCCAAAGAGAGCGTTGCCCAACTGACCAGGACCAAGATGCCCGCAGGGAAGGCCAATAACCACCACGCTCCGGTGAGGATTCCACCGCGAGCATCTTCGAGAAGCAGGCCGAGTGATGCGGATTCCGGGGGTAACCCCACACCCAAGAAGGAGAGGGCGCTTTCGTGCCAGATAGCGTGCGGTAGCTGTAAGGCCAAGGCTATTGCTGCCTGAGGTATCACCGCGGGCAAGAGGTGAGTGAACCAGATACTGCGTGGGGCAGCACCACTTGCCACGGATAAGGCAACATAATCTGAAACGCGTTCGGTCATCAACCGTGCACGGACGATGCGCGCCACCTGGGTCCAGTGCGTCAAAGCTATAGAAAGAACGATGGCCCACCATTGACCGCGCCACAAGGCCACCACGACAACCGCAAGTAACAGGTGGGGTAGGGCATTTGTCGTATCGACAAGGCGCATGGTGATTCTGTCAAACCAACCGCCACGCCATGCGGCAAGCACCCCGATGCCAACACCCACGAAGGTGGAACATAGTGAAGCCACTAGGGCCAAGAACAATGACATGCGCAGTGCAGCTGCCGCACGTATCCAAATATCCCGGCCCAAGGTATCGGTGCCGAAGAGGTGAACACTCGAGGGCGCCTGCAATACCGCGCCTAGGTCCACCTCGTGCGTGTCCACGGGAAATGCCCATGGCACCAACAATGCGTAGGTGATGGCCAAGGCCAACACGGTTAGCGGAACCACACGGAGCCTAAACATCGTGCACCCGCGGATCTACAGCAAGGTAGCAGGCATCGGCAAGCGCTGAACCGGCAAAAACCATCAGGCAGGTTAGGGCAGTGACTGCCGCGAGCAGCGGGAAGTCGCCGGCAATTGCCGAATCTACGGTGGCCGAGGCCAACCCCGGCCAGGAGAACACCACCTCGATGAGCAGGGCACCGGTGACAAGCTCTCCAAGCCGAGTACCAACGACAGTAATAAATGGCAGCGAGGCAACCGGCAATACCTGTGACAAGAGGATCTGCCTGCGACCAAAACCGCGTCCACGGGCAGCCAGCACAGCATCGGACGCAAGCTCTTGAAGCACCGAAGCACGCAGATTCATCACCAGCCACGGCAGGAGCGTGATGGCTAGGACGCATGCGGGTAAGACCAAATGCAGTGCCACGGAGGCACCGGTGGGCTCGGCACCACCGGCGGCAATCCCACCGGCAGGCAATCCCAAGCTCAGCGCAAAGACGGCGATGGCTACCAAACCTAAGACGAAGGGGGGAATTGCTTGGGCAATATGAACCACGCTCAGACAGAGCGTATCGAGGATCCCACCGGGGCGGAGCCCGGCCCCCAACGCCAGAAGAATTGAGAGAGCTATTGCAAGAATTAGTCCGGCGCCGGTCAGTAACACCGTATAGCCGAGACGTTCACTGAGCACCGTGGCCACAGGTTGAGCAAAAAGCCTAGAGGTTCCCCAATCCCCACTTAGTGCGTCGCCAATCCAACGGAACCACACCGAATACCAGGTATCGTTGAGCCCCAACTCTTGTGCCAAAGCCTCGCGCTGGGCAGGGGTTGCCTGTTCGTAGGCAGAACCCAAATAGGCGGCCAGCGGATTGAATGGTGCAATCGAGGCAAGCCAAAATACACCCGCGGTGACGGCCATGGTTGCGGGAATGGCAACCATGAAGCGTCGGGAGAGCAGGGAAATGATCTCTCTACCTCGGCCGCGGCGTATGTGCTTGGTGGTGCCAGCGGCAAGGATCATTGATTTCTAGCCCATTGGCCCGGCTTCACCCAGGGACCCCACGCGGTTCCGTGATCATGTGGCTCTAAGAGCGTCCCGGTACCGGTCCAGGCCTTTGCCGTTGAGCTACGTTGCACGTAGCTATGGTCAGCGAAGGCAAGCACCACCATCGACGGTTCATTGACATAGAGTGATTGAACCTGCCGGTAAGCCTTGTCGCGAGCTTCGGGGTCCAAGGTGGTACGGCCCAAATCTAGGGCGGCATCCATGCCTGGATCGGCAAAGTGACTAGGGTTATCGTAATAGGAACCAGCCGCTGGATACTCCGAATGCAGCATCTTGTATAACTGAGTATCAACGTCATAGGGGGTGTCCCCGCCACCAAGCATCAGAGCATCGGTGCCAATGCGTGGCTCGGCCTGATCAAAAGTTGCACTTTGAACGCTTACCAAGATCCCCAACTGCTTCATCTGTGCGGAGAAGGCCAGGGACAGATCCCTGCGCAGGGTGTCCCCGGGGTTATACATCAGGGTGAAACGTGCAGGGACTCCATCCTTGGAGCGCATAGCATCATCGCCTAACACCCAACCGCTTTGATCCAGAAGCTGCCCTGCACGTTTGGTGTCGTACGCAAATACCGCCGAAGGCTCAAATGCGTTTCCATAGGCCGCCGGAACAAAGGTAGAAGCAGGGCGCCCGGCTCCCGCCAGCACCCCATCTACCAGTGCTTGCCGATCAACCCCAAGGTTCAGGGCAAGGCGAACCGTTGGGTCAGAAGTCAGGGGATGCTCCGCGGGCAAAGATAAACCACGCCAATCTGCAGAGGTCGCCCGAACCAATTCAAAATCGCTATTCCCCGCAAAGGACGCAGCAAGCCGCGGGGGTAGGACAGTTCCATCAAATTCACCGGCCAACATGCGCTGAGCCCGAGAATTATCATCTGTAGCTTCCTCGTACACCACACGTTTGAGGTCAACCTCCCCATCCCTAAAACTGGGGTTCGCCTTGAGCACCAGCCGGGAAGGAGTAAATGAGTCAAGAACATAGGGGCCGGTACCAATCGGAGCCCGATTGAGCACCGAGTCCTCCACTAATCCGGTCCGTTCTAAAGATTCGGAAGGAGCGACGCCAATCAAAAGTGCGGTTTTGAATGAAACTTGTGGTTCGTGCAGTGTGAACTCAACCGTGTGATCATCGGTAGCACGCACACCGGCAAGATTTGTTAGAACCCCGGCAATGGGTGAGGCACTCGCCGGGTCCATGATGCTTTGGTAGCTTGCCACCACATCCTTCGCGTCGAAGGGGGTGCCGTCACTAAAGAAAATGCCAGTGCGGAGCGTAACTTTCCATTCCTTGGCATCTGCCGAAATTTCTGGCTGTGCGGCAGCTAGCAATGGAACTATTGCGGGTAGTTGGTTTTGGGGACCTTCGAGGGTGAAGAGGGATTCATTGATTTTGCCGGTGCCATTGTTATCGAATCCGGCTAGCGGGTTCAAGGTCTCGGGCAGCGCCGCGGTCAGCAGTGCGAGTGAATCATCAGGTTGGCTCCCCGTACCGCTTTGCGGAGGGGAAACTGCGCACCCTGCCGTAACAAGTAGCATTGAAGCTAGGAAGGCAAGCGGCGTGATGCGTGGAAGTCTGCGCACTAAGTGAGGGTGTCCTTTATCGAAAATTCGTGTAGTCATAGGATCTTTTCCCTATGTTACATGTGTCTGTGCAGACAGATAATAAGAGGTAAAACCGGACTAAGTGAGGTTTGGTTCTTGGTCCACATATGCATGTAGAAAGGAAGTTGCGATGCCCGATACTCAGCACAGCAAAATCGGCGCGCAAGCCGTTGCGCGTTCCGAAGAGAGCCTGCCCGAGTGGATTGATGTTTTTGCACTCTGCGCCGATGCAACGCGAATGAAAATCTTGGTGGCAGTGCATGCCGCTCCCGATGCCTCGGTATCCCAATTGGCAACTGCCACGGGGCTGAGCGCAAACACGGTGACACAAGCGCTGGCGACGTTGTATAAAGCGGGGGTTATGGAAGTGCGCGCCGATGGACGTTTTCGTCGATGGGCACTCACCCACCCGGAAGTGCACAAGTTATTGCATCAGATGCAGGCGCCGCACTCGACTCTTCATCCCGAACACTAAGGCAGCTTGCCCTAAGAACGTAACTTGAGGGTGCAATCCGATCCTGAACTGAGTCGAGCACATACGCTGTAGCGTGTGAGTAGCAAAGTAGAGTCCCTGCCGGTGCCTTTTCGTTGGCTCTGGGCCGGCGCGAGCGTAAGCAACCTTGGGGATGGGATGTTGCTTGCCGCCGGGCCGCTACTTGTTACATCACTTTCCCGCGAACCGCTAGCTGTTGCCCTAGCACCCTTTGCCCAACAACTTCCCTGGGTGATTTTTGGGCTGCTCGCCGGTGCCGTTGTGGACCGGGTCGATCGGCGCAAACTCATGATTAGCGTCAACTTATTGCGGCTCGTGGTGATACTGGGGCTCGCCGGGATCATTATGAGCGGAATGATCAACCTTCCGATCCTTTACGGGTGCCTATTCCTCTTGGGCACTGCCGAAACCTTTGCCGATAACGCCTCCACATCGCTGATTCCGAACTTGGTGCCAAGCCACCAGCTTGGCCTTGCCAATTCACGGCTCTTTGGCACCATTACCGTTACCAATCAGCTCGCCGGACCGCCCATAGGTGCATTGCTTTTTGCCGTATCTTTTGCGCTTCCCTATGCGGGATTTGCCGCATTATTGGGCGTTGCAGTGGTGCTTTATGCACGTGTTGTGGTTCCGTTGCCCGCACCCGGTACCCAAATGGCCGAGAAGTCATCGATGATCCGTGAGGTGCGCGAGGGCCTGGGATGGATGAGACGTCATTTTGCTGTTCGCACGCTGGCAGTTCTGATCACCTTCTTCAACATCACTTTCGGTGCCACCTTCGCAATGTTGGTGCTCTACGCAACCGGGCAATTGGGCCTAGACAGTGTCGGTTACGGCCTGCTGATTAGCGCAAGCGCGATTGGCGGCATCGTCGGATCATTACTCTTCCCGGCCCTCGAGCGGCGCTTTAGCTACGCAACATTGCTGCGTGCCGGACTCATCTTAGAAACGATCACACACCTTTCACTAGTGCTCACTCACCAAGCTTGGTTAGCGATGAGCATCCTCTTCCTTTTCGGTATTCACGCGTTGGTTTGGGGCTCGGTATCTTCAACCGTGCGTCAACGTGCGGTCCCGGACCGACTGCGTGGGCGAGTTAATTCGGTTTATATGCTTGGGAGCATTGGAGGCATTGCCGCTGGGGCACTCTTTGGTGGTCTGCTAGGGCAGGCCTTTAGCTACAAAGCCCCGTTCTATGTGGGTTTTGTAGGATCCCTGATTATTTTGCTGCTTGTTTGGAAATCAATGACACATATTGCCGCAGCAGGAAGCCATGGAGCCGAAGAATGAGGTGCCCAGCGAAATCCTTCGTTTATGTACCCACGCATGAAAGAGTTGGAGCAAATCGTTCCAAACACGTCTGCTTACTCGCAGCCCGATTGAGGAAAATATACAGATGCTGATCAAAAACGTTCGACCGTGGGGAAAAACCCCTGTCGATATTGAAATCATCGATGGTCGCATCGAAGCGATCAGCCCTCATGAACCGGGCCAAGACAGCGAACAACAGCAGCAGAGCGTGCTCGATGGGCATGGACGATTGGCTCTGCCATCATTTAGCGACGTCCACGTCCACTTGGATTCAACCCGTATTGGATTGCCGTTCCGAGAGCATACAGGTGCCCCCGGAGTGTGGGGCATGATGCTCAATGACAGAAATAACTGGCGCTTGGCGGAGAATTCTTTAACCGAACGCGTGGGGATGACCCTTGAAAAAATGATTGCTCACGGCACCACCCGTGTGCGGAGCTACGCGCAGATCGATATTGACTGCAAGCTCGAAAAGTTTGAGGCGGTGCTCGCCGCAAAGGAAAAATATGTGGCAAGCGCCGAGGTAGAAATCATGGCATTTCCGCAGGCCGGGTTGCTACTGGAACCCGGCACGGCACACTACCTCGAAGAATCGTTAAAGCTCGGGGCCACGGTGATGGGTGGAATCGATCCGTGCCAACTTGATCGGGATCCGGCCAAACACCTAGATATTGTGTTTGGGCTGGCCGAAAAATACCAGGTAGATGTCGATATTCACCTTCATGAACCAGGACACCTTGCCCAATTCAGCACCGAACTGATCATGGAACGCACCCGTGCCCTAGGCATGGAAGGCCGAGTCACACTTTCCCACGCATACGAGCTGGGAAATATCTCGGAGGCAGCAACCGCAAAGCTCATTGAATCCATGAGTGCCCTAGATATCTCATGGGCAACCGTTGCTCCGGCAACCAGCGGAAAACAATTCAATCTTGCCGCCATGACCCAAGCAGGCATTCGTGTTGGTTTGGGTGAAGATGGGCAACGAGATTACTGGAGTCCCTATGGGGATTGCGATATGCTCTCGCGCACCTGGCAATTGGCCTTCACACATGGACTGCGTGCCGATGAACTAATTGAACATGCTGCGGCCATTGGCACCTGGGGTGGGGCAACGATTATGGATCGATCGCTGGACCGACTTACCTCAACCACCGATCGGCCGGGACTAAGCCTAGGGGATCGCGCAGACCTAGTCTTGCTGGCCGGTGAAACTGTTTCAAGCGCGGTGATGGACCGCGGAAGCGATAGAACAGTGATCCATGGCGGTCGCGTTGTTGCCGATCAGTTGGTGCTCACCAACGGGTAAGCACCAACTGATCGGACGCGGAGACTACTCTGCTGCTGGCTGTGCAGGCTTGGCCGCGACGCCGTTCTTCAGCTCGGCATGAATGCCGGCAACCGATGCATACTCAAGATCCGGGCGGAACGGGAATGAGGCAACATCATCCGGTGAAGTAATGCCGGTGTGCACAAGAACCGTGAGCAGGCCCGCTTCCATACCGGCAATAATGTCGGTATCCATGCGGTCCCCGATCATGGCAGTGGTCTCAGAATGAGCATCAATGCGGTTCAGTGCAGAACGGAACATCATGGGATTTGGCTTGCCCACCACATACGGGACGCGGGTTGTGGCCTGGGTGATTAGCGCCGCAACCGCACCGGTTGCCGGCAGGAGCCCCTCGGGGGAGGGCCCGGTGGCATCCGGGTTGGTTGCAATGAAGCGAGCGCCATTACTGATCAACCGGATGGCTTTGGTGATTGCCTCAAACGAGTAAGTGCGTGTCTCACCAAGCACCACGTAATCGGGATCCTGATCGGTGAGAATGAATCCGGCATCATGCAACGCTGTGGTCAATCCGGCTTCGCCGATGACGAAGGCTCGACCACCGGGGCGCTGCCGACGCAAAAATTCTGCGGTAGCCATGGCCGAGGTCCAGATATTTTCTTCCGGAATATCAAGACCCGAAGACAGCAACCGGGCACGTAGGTCGCGCGGGGTGTAGATCGAGTTGTTGGTAAGAACTAGGAAACGTTTTCCTGTTGCTACCCAATGCCCGATCAGTTTCGCAGCACCAGGGATCGCCTGATTCTCGTGAACTAGTACCCCGTCCATGTCCGTAAGCCAGCAATTAATGTCATTCACGGTGCGTGGTTCATGCGATGGCACGAGTGGTTCCTTTCAAGAAGTACCTGATGAATACATTATTTCAGGTTATTGGGGCCGGAAGAAGAAAAAGTGATTAGAGCCAATTGTTTTTCTTGAAGATCACGAATAGTCCAACGCTGAGCGCGACCATGAGTCCTAACGCCGCTGGGTATCCCCAGCTAAAGTCCAGTTCTGGCATATTCGCAAAGTTCATTCCATAGATGCTGCCAATTAAACTCGGGGCAAAGAGGATTGCTGCCCAGGAGGAGATCTTTTTCATCTGCTCGTTCTGGGTAACCCCTGCCTCGGTGGCGCGCTGTGAGGCGAGTGTTGAAGATAGGGACAAAGCGTTAGATAACAGTGCACGGAAGGAAGCTACTCGATCGGCAATACGTATCGCGTGGTCTTGGACGTCAATAAACTTTCTGTCCAGTTCTAGGGCGTCTTCCGGCGTGAGGTTAGTGAGTTTGAGATCCTTACGCAGACGCTCGATGACATCGGATAGTGGTGCGACAGCGCGCTGAAATTCAATGACTTCCCGCGAAAGTTCGTAAATGCGTCTCGAGACTTGGTTTTGTCCGGAGAAGAGC
This sequence comes from Arthrobacter sp. MYb227, assembly GCF_002975435.1. Classification (GTDB taxonomy): domain Bacteria; phylum Actinomycetota; class Actinomycetes; order Actinomycetales; family Micrococcaceae; genus Paeniglutamicibacter. The sequence continues at coordinate 90,699 of NZ_PCPT01000010.1, forward strand.
TGCTCTTCAATCTCATCAATATCGTTGCTGAGCCCCGCGGCTACCGGTTCATATTCGTCTATTACCTGGTCCATCACCGCGTAAAGGACGGCTTCGGGCCCCATCGAGAGCAGATCATGTTCGGCCTCGAGGCGTTTGCGGACTTCGGCAATCCTTGGTGACTCTGCATGTCTGACTGTGACGACGAAATCGTCGCCCACGTAAACATGTAGCTCACCAAACTCAACCTTTTCAACATCGTCAAGGTATCTTGCGGGACGGAGCACGGCAAAAAGATGATCTCCGTAGTGATCGAGTTTGGGTCGTTGATGACCGGTTAGCGTGTCTTCAACTGCCAATTCGTGCAAGCCAAACTCCGAGGCAACCTCTTGCATTTCATGTGCATCGGGACGGTACAGGCCAAGCCAAGCCATCCCGTGATTTTGCTTCATGAGCTCAAACGTGGCTTCCAGGTCTCTGGGTTCGATTACTCGGTTTCCCTGCACATAGATGGCATTATCAACGATTGGCATGGAACCTCCGGGTAATGGGTGGCCGGAAGTGAACCGGTCGGGATCTTACTGTTCTGGCAAGTCTGTCATTCTTCCACGCTGCTTGACATTTAAGCGGTTCCGGGGCCACATACAAGAGTATTGCTCCGGAGCAAATGCTTGTCGAGCAAGACAAGCGACTACCCTTGAGGGGTGACTTCCGCCGTAGAACCAGATGCCTTAGTGCCAGCCGATACAACACCCGAATATGAGGAACGCCCAGAAGTGGGCGTTGGGCCGTGGGAGGGTGATCTGCCATCCGATGAACACTACGATCCTGAGCTTCTTGCCACAGGTGATCGCCGAAATGTGGCGGATAAGTACAGGTACTGGAGCATGGATGCGATCATTGCGGATCTAGACGAACGTCGTCACGATTTCCATATTGCCATTGAAAATTGGCAGCACGATATGAATATTGGGACAGTCGTACGTACCGCAAATGCGTTTTTGGCTAAAGAAGTGCACATCATTGGTCGCCGTCGGTGGAACCGTCGCGGCGCAATGGTCACCGACCGCTATCAACACGTACGGCACCACCCGACCGTTGAAGACTTCGTGACTTGGGCCAAAGGAGAAGGCTTGGCCATTATTGGAATCGATATCTTCCCCGATTCGCAGAAATTGGAAACCTACGAGCTGCCCCGTAATTGCGTATTGGTGTTTGGGCAGGAAGGCCCGGGGCTCAGCGAGGAAGTCCACGAGAGCGCCGAGGCAACATTGTCAATCGAACAATTTGGCTCCACGCGTTCTATCAATGCGGCCTCGGCCGCTGGAATTGCGATGCATGCGTGGATTCGCCGTCACGTCTTCAACCAGAGTGTCTAGTTCCGGGTGGTCGAATGGCTAGAAAGTCAAACGGTTAGCGAATATCCTTTCAAACCCTGTCGAAGGTAGGTTAGCGTAGGTCTTGGGCGACCACTTCCGTGTCACGGAAGGTCAAACCAAGTCCAAGAAAACGTGGGCTAGTACGCTCAAGCGCTGGGTGGCGTTATACCCACTGCCGGATTCCTGAAACGGAGTAATTCTCTGGTGAATAAGCATCAGGTCAATCATCCTTTACCGATGCCCACACCGTTGACCTCACGGCGAGAATTACGGGCCAAGCCCAAATCTTCAAGATTAGTAATTTTGGTTGTTGCAACCCTAGCGGCATTAGCGCTTTCGGCGATCCCTGTTTCTGGAGCCAGAGACGCCGATTCCATCTCAATTGCATCTCCTCAAGGTCCGCTTGAGGAAGCTTCTTTTCAGTCACCTGTCGCAGTTGGTCTACACGGTGGAGTCGATGCAATCCGCTGGGACGCAGAAAATATTACGAGCGCCGCCGCTGGTGCCGAACTGGCAGACGCCGCTGATCCTGACGCCATGCTCGGTGTTGCAGGGTCCGCCGCGCAGCTCGTGGGGCAAACAGCTGGCCCCTTGGGCGTATTACCGGCAGGACTCCAACTTATCCACCCGGTCTCCTCTAGGCGTATCACCAGCCCCTATGGATGGCGCAGCAACCCCACCGGTTCCGGTACACAAATTCATATTGGGCAGGACTACGCAATTGGGTGCGGCTCTCCGGTCTACGCAACTGCCGATGGCAAGGTGATCCAATCGGCTTGGGCCGGGCACTCGGGAATGCGTGTGACTATCGATCATGGCTCCAATGTCCGAACCGGCTACAGCCATAATTCAAAGCTCATTGCTTCGGTGGGCGATACCGTCAAACAGGGACAACTGATAGCGCTCAGTGGAACCACGGGGAACTCCACAGGGTGCCACGTCCATTTTGAAGTCATCATTGATGGTAGATGGAATGACCCACGGAACTTCTTGCCACTGATTCCTGGTCAGCCGAACCCGATGATTGATTCTCGACGAACCACCATTGCTGCGGCGCCAATCCGAAATACAGGAAAACCTCAAACCGACAACGGTAACGGTCATGACATCGAGGTGCCGATTCCGGAGAAGACCAAATCTGCTCCCGCTACCAAGTCAAGTCAAAACGGTCACTCACCGATGGATCCTAGTAAAGAAAACTCAGCTGCGCATTCGACCCCTTCCTCGGCACCCACCACGGCACTAAAACCCACTCCCGAAAGTCCCTCGGTCACAACGGGTGCTGGTAATTCCTCGTCAACGTCTTCACCCGAGCAAGAGCAACCGACTATCGGGCCGAGCGAAGAACCTTCACTGCCCGAGGCCACACCACCGACCAAGGCACCGCCCGAAACTGATATTCCGAAGCCTACGGATAATACTGGGAACGGGGCAGGGAAACGCCCGGGTCACAGTGAGTCAGATAGCATCAAAAAATCCGAAATTTTGGATTCTCCCGCTTCCTGATGCTCGACAAGCAAGGTCGTTCAAGACTCCCGGCAAGCTCGTGGAGGTACATCACTGGAAATTGGTGTGAAAAAATTCGGCTGCGCTCTATTTTCGTTAGCTTCTCTCGGCTACGGTAATGCTTAAGTGTTCAGTTATTGGGGTAGCTGAATCGAATGGCGCTTCTCTCGCTGTTTAACCATTCGTCGTTCATTTCCCTGATGTGGCGGACGGTTACATGCGAAAATGGGGGAGTTGACCTTGAAAAAACACCAAGTCAACCGTGTTTCTGGCAGGTATGCAAAGAAACGCCATAAACGCACGAGCAAACGCGTTGCGGCTCTTGGTGTTGGAATCAGTGCTGCCCTTGCATTAACTGGTGCGCCGGGACTCGGTGCGACCGCTCTACAATCGGTTCACAGCGAATCGCAACCAGAACAACTGATGGCCGTCTCTTATGTTGAACCAGTAAGTGTCGCATTGCTCAGCGGCGTTGATGCAATCAACTGGGAATCGTTGGAATTCACTAGCACGAGTCTTGAGCAAGAACTCTCTGAAAGAACTAAAAGTATTGTGGGCCTGCGCAGTAATCAAGGCCTGCGCAACGAGCAAGATACTTCGACGACAGTGCCGGGTCAGTCAAACGGACTAGAAACAACATTTATAGCGCGTCGTGCATCATTTCCCCTCGGCCAAAGTGCCGGTGCACTTAGCGCACTTCCGGGAAATTTGCAGCTGATTCATCCGGTGTCTTCTCGACATATCACGAGCCCTTACGGGTGGAGGAATAATCCGACAGGCAGCGGCACACAAATTCACATCGGGCAAGACTACTCAATTGCCTGCGGGTCCCCGGTTGTTGCAACAGAAGATGGAACGGTAATCCAATCGGCTTGGGCCGGACACTCGGGTATGCGGGTGACAATCGACCACGGGAACTCGGTTCGGACCGGTTACAGCCATAACTCAAAGTTGATTGCCAAAGTCGGGGATGTAGTCAAACAGGGTCAGCTCATTGCACTGAGCGGCACCACAGGTAATTCCACCGGGTGCCATGTGCATTTTGAGGTAATTATTAATGGGAAATGGAACGACCCACGTAATTTTCTGCCCGCTATCCCGGGCCAACCAAACCCATTCATCAATTCACGCAATACAACTATTACAGCTGAACCTATTCGTAATGCTGGAAGGCCGCGCCCTGGCACTCAAGGAATATACGATCTGGAATTGGTGATTCCTACAAAACCCAAGGACAAGGTCGAACCAACGCATCAGAACTCTGAATCACCGGCCAAAGTGCATGCCGAAAAGCCGGAACCAACACGAGTGGAGAAGCCCGAAACTCCCAAGGTCAAACCACCGAAGTCGGAAGTAGTGGCACCCGCAAAGCCTCACAAGCCCAAGCCGGTCAAGCCCGCCGAACACAAGCCAACGCCAACACCTGTTGCTAAGCCGAGCGATAAGCCCGTTCCGGAGCCCAAACCAATTCCCAAGCCAATACCTGTTGTTAAACCGAGCGATAAGCCCGTTCCGGAAGTCAAACCAAGTCCTAAACCGACACCGGAATCCTCTCCGAGTCCAGAGAGCGCAACGCCTACTGTTGCTCCGCCCAAGACAACGAAAGCCCCTAGTGCAGAAACAAAAGCAACAACACAGCAACAACATGCTGCAACTCCTACAGATAAAGCAGCAGCCGGATCTTCTGCTGCCTCGGTAGCGCCGAAAAATCAGCAGGTCCCAGCACCGAGCAGTCAAACACCAAGCAAGGTTGCCCAGAAGCAGGTCTCACAGGCACCGAAGCTTGAAAAGAAGAAAGAAGCAGCTGCGGATCAGGCACTTGAAACAAAGATGGCTTTGAAAACGGCAAAAGCAGCGCCCTTGAGCATCACCGCGGATCAAATGGAGGCCCCCGCAGCCGAGGCTGCCAAACAGGCCGTCACTGGACCCGATTCTCAAGATCCCGCTGACTTACTGGCCCATGATCCGGCAACGCCAGAAAAGCCAGCAGCTAAATCCGTGGAAGCCAAGACAATTCAAGGCCCGGCGGCCAAAGACTCCGAATCCAAGGAATAAGTTCCACGAGAAATGCGTCGAAACCCGTTCCTAAGATGACCGATTTGTTGGTGGGTCGTGCGACATGAGTTTATGGCTTCCCGTCATCTCGTCAGCGATCCATCCCACAAGTAGCTAGGATGGGAGTAGCCAACGAGGTCTACTCCCCACACATTCCTTATCTACACAGGAGTCAGTATGCCCATCGCATCCCCGGAACAATACAACGCAATGATTGATTCTGCGAAGGCCGGCGGCTACGCCTTCCCCGCAGTCAACGTGACGTCGTCGCAGACCTTGAATGCCGCACTTCGCGGCTTCGCTGAAGCAGAATCCGACGGAATCATTCAGGTTTCCACCGGTGGCGCAGCCTACTGGTCGGGTTCCTCCATCAAGAACATGGTCACCGGCTCTTTGGCCTTCGCAGCTTTCGCTCGCGAAGTTGCCAAGGGTTACGGCGTGAACATTGCCCTGCACACTGACCACTGCCCGGCGGACAAGCTCGACGATTTCGTCTTGCCGCTACTTGCAGCATCGGAGGCAGAGGTTGCTGCGGGTCGCAATCCATTCTTCAACTCCCACATGTGGGACGGCTCCGCGGAGACTCTCGAAGAAAACCTGCGTATCGCTGCCGAACTGCTGCCGCGTACCCACGCAGCCAAGCAGATCCTCGAAGTTGAAATTGGCGCCGTCGGCGGAGAAGAAGACGGCGTGGAAAACGCAATCAACGACAAGCTGTACTCCACCGTTGAGGATGCTCTGGCAACCATCGCAGCCCTTGGCACCGGCGAAAATGGCCGCTACATCACCGCGCTGACCTTCGGCAACGTGCACGGCATCTACAAGCCGGGCAACGTGAAGCTGCGTCCGGAACTGCTCAAGGATATCCAGGAACAGGTTGGTGCCAAGCTTGGCAAGACAAACCCATTTGACCTGGTCTTCCACGGCGGTTCGGGCTCCTCGGATCAGGAAATCGCCGACGCGGTTGCCTACGGAGTTATCAAGATGAACATCGATACCGACACCCAGTACGCATTCACTCGTCCGGTGGCTGGCCACATGCTTGCCAATTACGACGGTGTGCTGAAGGTCGATGGCGACATTGGCAACAAGAAGACCTATGACCCACGTGTCTGGGGTGCCAAGGCCGAAGAGTCAATGGCAGCCCGCATCGTTGAAGCAGCAAACCAGCTTGGTTCTGCAGGAAAGAGCTTGAAGTAAATATGTCCAATATTGGATCCAATCTGTTAGGCATCCCCGAGACCCTGTTGCCAGAAGACGTAGAAGTCAACGCTCGTCTGGCCGCTGGCGATGAAGCGGTGGACATTGCAGCAGCCTTCCCATCATCCTCGCTGGGATGGGCACTGCTTGCCGATGAGGCGCATTCAGAGGGCCACGTTGTTGAGTCCTACGCGTATGCACGCGTTGGCTACCACCGCGGCCTTGATGCCTTGCGCAAGGCCGGTTGGCGCGGACAGGGTCCGGTGCCGTGGCGCCACGAACCCAACCGTGGCTTCCTACGCTCGCTCTACGCTCTACAGCGTGCCGCTGCGGCCATTGGCGAGGCAGAAGAAGTTGACCGTATTTCTCGTTTCCTTAATGATTCGGATCCGCTGGCCGTAGCTGGAATCGAAGCATAGTAGCGAACTAAATTCGTCCTCCGGGCGTACCCACCGTGGGCCGTTCATATCCTCCTCATGAGGTATGAACGGCCCACGGTTTTTAACCGGGCCAGGATTTGTATTCAAATCGTGACTGGTCGAAAAGTGCGCAGTGCAATAGATTGAGTTTCAACGTCGTTTTCGCACCTCGACATTCATGGGTACTTTTGCCGGCCCTCGCCTGCGCTTAGAGCCCAAGCCCGTAACACCCAATTCATTTACACACTCTTGGGACAGGACCACCATGGCCTCTAAAATTCGTACAGCCCTGCTAAGCACGGCTGTTGCCTCTGGGCTGCTACTTTCCAATGCACCTGCATATGCAGCTCCCATCGTGGGGGACAGCACCGCGCTCGAAACTAAGATCGAGACAACGGAACCAGCACATGACGCTGGTTCTACTGATGATGTTCCCCTTGCTCAGGAACCTGCACCGCCAGCCCCAGTGAAGAGCCCAGAGCACGTTGCGCCGGAATCCGATCCGCTCTCGCAGGATGCGCCGCCTGCTGGCGACATCGTAGATGCAGACGAGCAAACTCCTGTCGTGGTGGATGACTCGGTAAACGCCGAAAATGATGATGCTTCAAACGAGTCGAGCTCAAGTTCAGCGGAACTCGATCAAGCAGCACAGCCCTCAACTGGTGAAGATCTGGCCCAGAACGCCGAAAATGCCGATGCGCAGACGACCGCCAGCACGGATGAGTCAGCTACCGACAGCTCCGACACCGGCGCGACTCCAGAGAACGGTAACGCCGACACAACCAACACGCCTGCAGGCACTGATGCCTCGCTGGCTCCGGCCACTTCCGAAAGTCCAGTGCCCACGGCTACAGAATCTTCGGATGAAGCAGACGACGGAACTGAGTCGGGCAGCGACGCCGAGATCGATGCGATGCTCACCTTCGATGAGTTCTTCGAGGGCCTCGAAATGCCACCTGGCTCGGAAAACTGGACCGAGGAGCAGTGGTTGGAATTCATGGAAACCGAAGAGGGTCAAGGGTTTACCGACGCCGTCCTCGAAGGCCTGCTAGATACTGAAGAGTTCAACGATATTGTCGATATCGTTATCGATTTCATGGATACCCAAGAGGACGTGTACCTCAAAGAGCTAAAGGACTACCTGCTTGATCTCTTCGGCGGCAATGAGGAATGGGCCATGGAAGCCTACAACGGAATGGCCGCAGAACTGAGAGCCCAAGGTTTCGATGTTGCTGACTGGACCAAAGACCAGGCTGAAGCAGAAACTACGCCTCCGGTAAAGCCCAAGCCCGAGATCAAGCCCGAGATCAAGCCAGCAGGCAATATCAAGCCTGTGGTGGATAAGAAGCCAGTCGTTGAGGCTGTCGTCAAACCCGTAGTCCAGGCCAAGAAGGATCAGTTGGCAGTGACCGGAACCGACGGAACGCTGCTCATGGGTGGTGCCGGTGTGCTCCTGGTTGGTGGAGGTGTGCTGGCCTTGGGCCTGCGCCGCAAGACACGCAAGCACTAACCGTTTCATTTCGGGCCAGTTCGTGACACGATTCGGCCATGACACGGTTAGAAGCCTTGAATATCCAGGAGCTTATTCACCTTCCCGTTTCGCGGGTGTGGGAATTGCTCACCGACTGGGTTGCCGCCCCGCAATGGATGCCGGGCGTTGACTCAATGGAAGCCGAACAGCTCACAAGCCCCGGAACAGTACTTGACTACCGTTCCGGGGCTCACGAGCGTCAGCTGGTGATCTCCGAATTGGTTGAGGAGCATAGCCTCACGCTCACCGCAGGTAGCGGTGATGTTGTAGTTTCCTACGCCTATGAACTTGCCGAATCTTCGGAGCAGTGTGTAGTGCGGTTGGTCATTTCGGTCCAACTTGCCGAAGAGTTGGAAACCCAAGCAGCGGAGCTCTTGGCATCAATTGCAGAATCTGAATCCAGCACCCTCACGGCACTACGGGACTACGCGCAATCCGCACCATAAGCACCATGGGTGTTTTGCAGCTAGGAGTTGGATGAAGTTTCGGGCGTGAGATGTTCGAAGACCAAGTTTGTTTGGGTTGAAGCGAACGCAGCCTTGGCACCCAAATGTTTAGCAACGAAATCTCGCAGGTCTTCAACGGATCGGCAAATGACGTGAACCAGAATGTCGGGAGTTCCGCCGAGTACAAAAACGTCTTGTACTTCCGGTAATCCTTGGAGTATTCGGGCAGCGTTGAGCATTTCGTGCCTGTAATCAGGACGGATCATCACGGAGACCATGGCGCTCACCTGCAGGCCCAACATTCTTGGATCAATGTCCGCATGAAATCCCCTGATAACACCTGCCTCTTGCAGCGCCCGAACGCGACCCAAACACGTTGAAGGTGCAATTCCTGCACGCGAAGCCAACAAATTATTGGGTGTTCGCGCATCCTTGCTGAGTTCTCGAAGGATCGTCAGATCCGTATCATCCAGTCGAACAGTGTTCATCTGCTGCTGATGATTTTTGATTGATTCCGAATTGAGCACGAATTTTCTCCCAATTTTTGTGCAGTTATTCAGCATACTATCAATCTAAAGCTGAATAATTCTATGATTGGCCAGAAGGCGTCCAAGAGTTCAGAACGCCTACTAGGTTCATCAATGTTGAAGAAGGACACGTACGTCTCCATGAGCATCCCCGCACTTAGCACCGCCCGCGAAAACCTGATTGAAAAAGACAAGAATGATGTGCTTGCCTCGTTCCGTGACCATTTTTCGCTGCCTGAAGGAATCATTTACCTTGATGGAAATTCCTTGGGCCCGCTCCCGTTGGGAGCAGCAGAGCGTGCCGCGGAGGTCATCAACAACGAATGGGCCCAGGGGCTCATTCGCTCATGGAATACTGCGGGCTGGTTTGAAATGCCCAGCCGACTGGGCGACAAGCTGTCCAAGCTCATTGGTGGCAATGACGGGGAAACGGTAGTCACCGACACCACCAGCCTGAACCTTTTCAAAGCCATTGCCTCCACCGTACGCATTCAACAGCAAGATGCCCCGGGGCGTCGAGTGATCCTGAGTGAACGCGACAATTTCCCCACCGATATTTACATCGCCGAGGGCATCAGCGACTTCCTGAACTCCGTGAAGGAAGAAACCGGAGAACACTACGAGGTCCGGCTGATCGACGAGACCCTCTCGCTGGAGGATGCCCTGGATGATTCGGTGGCGGTCCTGGCACTATCCCATGTGAACTACCGCACCGGTGCCATGTGGGACATGCACGCAGTGACGGACCAAGCGCATGCCGCAGGCGCACTAGTGATTTGGGACCTTGCCCATGCAGCTGGTGCGGTTCCTGTGGATCTGAACGGTTCAAATGCCGATTACGCGGTGGGCTGCACCTATAAGTACCTCAACGGTGGACCGGGCTCCCCGGCCTTTATCTGGGTTAACGCACGCCACCAAGGACGCTTCTGGCAGCCGCTCACCGGATGGTGGTCCCACGCCGCCCCATTCGAGATGACAGACTCCTACACGGCGGCCAACGACGTGCGCCGTTTCCTCTGTGGCACCCAGCCCATCGCCTCAATGGCCATGGTTGAATGCGGGCTCGACGTTTCTCTCGCCGCAGACATGGAACTCGTTCGTGCCAAATCATTGGCACTCACCGACCTGTTTATTTCTTTGGTCAATGAACGCTGTGGAGAGTTCGGGCTTGAACTGATTACCCCGGAAAATCATGCCGATCGCGGCAGCCACGTCAGCTTCCGACACCCGGAGGGCTACGCGATTATTCAGGCACTGATCGACCGCGGCGTCATCGGAGACTACCGCGAACCCGAGGTGCTGCGCTTTGGTATCACCCCGCTCTACCTGTCCTACACCGAGATTTGGGACGCGGTGGAAATCCTGCGCGACATCCTTGAGACCCAGGCCTGGGATGTTCCGGCCTATAAGAACCGCAACGCGGTCACCTAGGGAACTTTCACACAAAGAGCTTTGCCAGTAAGTCTCTGGTGCCTGGAATGCAGAAGGGCGCATGTGCATTCCAGGTTCCGAAGCGTGCTCCTCGTTGCTCTCAATACCGATTTCACCAAGCGACCCGAAAACGACCCATAGATAGTTCCTGACGGAAATCGTTTCTAACTTTTCGTGCTGGGTGGGTCGCTCGCGTGTGATGACACTTGAGCGGCGGTTCAGGTGTGAGTTGTGCGGGACTTTGCCCAGCCAGGTGCCCGTCGCCGTAGCCCAGCACATACAATCGTCCTCGGTGCCCAACACGAAAGGAACGATGTGGCGAAGCTTTACTTCCGCTATGGAGCAATGAACTCGGGTAAATCAACGGGTTTAATGCAGACCGCGTTTAATTACGAGGAACGTGGTCAGCGGGTGTTACTTGCCAAGCCAGGGATCGATACCAAGGGTGAATCAAGCATTATTTCGCGTTTGGGCATGAGTCGAAACGTTGATTTCTTGATTCCACCGGGCGCTAATGCTCGCGAACTCTTTACCAGCCATGCCGCCGGGGATGATCCTGATGCGCTGCTACAACACGTTGATGCTCCGCCGGTGGCTTGCCTCTTGGTTGACGAGGCGCAATTCCTTACCGCCAGCCAGGTAGACGACCTGTTCCGCATTGCGATACTTGATGATGTCCCGGTACTCGCTTACGGGATTCGGTCGGACTTTCGTACCAACGCATTCCCAGGGTCGCGGCGCTTGCTGGAAATTGCGCATTCTCTTGAAGAACTGAAAACCATTTGCCGTTGTGGACGCAAGGCAGTGTTCAATACGCGCAGGGTGGGAGACAAAATCATTTTCGACGGTGACCAGGTGGCCATCGATGGGGATGAGGTTTGGTACGAATCGCTCTGCGGATCGTGCTATTTGCAGGAATCCGGAGGACGGCTGGGGGAATAAGGGCCCACAAGACTGCCTTAAGACGAAATTTCGCGCGTCACTCGGCGCTGGCTGGGTGCTCCACGGCGAGCCCCTGAAGAATCACCCGGATACCGTACTCAAAGGCCTCCTGGCCCGAGCCTGCCGCGTGTGCGACGGCATCGGGTTCCTCGGCTAGGGCTCTTGCCTCTTGGTGGGCTGCAATGGATCCCAGTAGGTGGTTCAGCAATAGATGCCGTGCATAGAGCGCTTGATCCGCGGGGATGCCTGCGTGCTCTAGAAATTCCAGCAGCCAGCCAAGAGGGGCCAACGCCTCCGGACGCATGGTTTGGGCCAATTGAACGACTTCGGCCGAATCCGGAATAGTAAGCAAAGCACTGCGCAGTTGATCCAACAAAGCCGCAATGGCAAGGGGTGCCATCTGGCGCGTCGGCATACTTGGCTGCGGCACCTTGCCCAAAAGTTTCGCTGCAACATCAACAAGAAGCTCCTGCTTTGACTTCACATGCCAGTACAACGCACCCACCTGGACGTCGAGTTCGCGAGCTAGCCGACGCATTGAGAGGTCGGCCAACCCGAATTCGGAAAGCACGCTAACGGCAGCATCAATTAGTTGTTCACGAGTCAGGGCCATGTTCCCCAGTCTATGTTGAGCACAAAATTACTCGGCTCCAAGATGCTGCCCAAGTCAGCACGAGGGCCGTACACTCAAGAATATGATTAGGTTTCTGATTCGACTCGCGATTTTTGTGGTTTCCTCGGCGCTTGGCCTGGTGGTAACCAGTTTGATCCTGGACGGGTTCAACCTTCATATCTCGGGATTCATCGTTGCTGTATTGGTTTTTACCTTGGTGCAATCGATTATTACCCCCTTCGTGGCAACCATGGCCAGAAAATATGCCTCCGCATTCCTCGGCGGGGTGGGCTTGGTTGCAACTGCATTGGCGCTTTTCGTGGCGCAATTGTTTTCCACCGGCCTGAGTATCGAGGGCGCGAGTACCTGGGTCATTGGAACACTTCTGGTGTGGCTGATCAGTGCATTGGGAACGTTCTTGCTTCCCCTGTGGTGGTTGCGTGAAAAGAGAGCGTCGCGCAAGGCCGCGAACACAACCGAAACGTAGGAAGAAAAAATAACCGTCGGGAAAAACAGCCACCCTTGATGTCTCGACGAACCGACTAAAGCGGGGTTTGATGGGGTCATGAGTATTCAATTCCCAACGCCAGGGGCAATGGCCGAGTACCAACGGATCAGCCGTGCGCTGCTCGGCGAGGGAGTCAGCTCGGGCAAGATGTTCGGCAAGGACGCCCTGAAATTTGAATCCAAGGCAATTGCCTGCCTGCTTCAAGACACCATGGCGTTCAAAGTGGGCCGCGACAGCGCGGCAATGGCCAAGGCCATGAAACATCCCGGAGCGGAGCTCTTTGACCCCTCGGGCCAAGGCCGGCCCTTCAAAGATTGGGTGGCGGTTCCCGAATCTTCGATTGAACGCTGGGAAGAGCTGGCCAACGCCGCATTATCTGCGGCAATTGACCCCGAAGACGAGGCTGAGAAACCATGAATCAACGCTGGGATGGTTCATCGGGTAAACTCGTGACGTAAGAGCCCCTTACTGTTCTTCCTGATCCATGCGTGGGCATTCGAAGAACGAGGGGCATTTCTGCGCCCGGCACCGCCGGGACCCGGCATATTGTGCCGGCCGCGCTGAACCGAGCAAGGGGGAGGATCCCATGCCAGCAATCGTGATCGTCGGAGCCCAGTGGGGCGACGAAGGCAAAGGCAAAGCCACAGACCTTTTGGGTGGCCAGGTCGACTATGTTGTGAAGCCAAACGGTGGAAACAACGCAGGCCATACAGTTGTCGTCGGCGGTGAAAAGTATGAGCTCAAGCTCCTGCCCGCCGGCATTCTTTCGCCAAACGCCACACCCATCATTGGCAACGGCTGTGTAGTAAACCTTGAAGCGCTTTTCGAGGAAATCGAAGGGCTAGAGGCCCGCGGAGCGGATACCTCTAAGCTGCGTGTTTCCGCAAACGCACACCTGGTGGCCCCGTACCACCAGACCATGGACAAGGTCACCGAACGCTTCCTAGGTAAGCGTGCCATTGGCACCACCGGACGCGGCATTGGCCCTGCCTACATGGACAAGATCGGCCGCCTAGGCATCCGCGTGCAGGACGTCTTTGACGAGTCAATCCTGCGCCAAAAGGTTGAAGGTGCCCTGCACCAGAAAAACCAGCTACTGGTCAAGGTCTACAACCGTCGTGGCGTCGAAGTTGACGAGATCGTCAACTACTTCCTGTCCTTCGCTGAGCGTCTACGCCCCATGGTTGTTGACGCAACCCTGATGCTTAACAACGCGCTCGATGAGGGCAAAGTTGTGCTCATGGAGGGCGGCCAGGCTACCTTCTTGGATGTCGACCATGGAACCTACCCGTTCGTGACCTCCTCGAACCCCACCGCCGGTGGTGCGTCGGTAGGCTCGGGCATCGGCCCGACCCGCATTAGCCGGTCGATCGGCATCATCAAGGCCTACACCACCCGTGTTGGCGCCGGACCGTTCCCCACCGAACTGTTCGACGACATGGGCGAATACCTGCAGAAGACGGGTGGCGAATTTGGTGTCAACACCGGTCGCCCACGTCGTTGCGGTTGGTATGACGCTGTCTTGGCTCGCCACGCCTCGCGCGTCAACGGCTTCACCGACTACTTCGTGACCAAGCTCGATGTGCTTTCGAACATTGAGAAGATCCCGGTATGTGTTGCCTACGATGTTGACGGGGTGCGCCACGACGAAATGCCGATGACGCAGACCGACTTCCACCACGCCAAGCCGATCTTCGAATACTTCGATGGCTGGACCGAGGACATCACCACGGCCCGCACCATGGAAGACCTTCCGGAGAACGCACGCAACTACGTGCTGGCGCTCGAGGCCATGAGCGGTACCCGCTTCTCGGCCATTGGTGTTGGACCGGATCGTGAACAGACAATCGTGCGTCACGATCTGATCAACGACTAGCATTACCTGCACACGCGAGGGCGTGGTGCGGATTGGATAAGAGTATGAACGAACAACTTTTGACCAGCCTGCGCCACGCCCTTGCTGTGTCACCAGAGGATACGACGCTGCGCCTGCACGTCGCCGAGCTACTACACGCGGCAAACCGTAACGCCGAGGCCCTTGCCGAGGTCAACCACGTGATTCAGCAGGAGCCAGGAGATCCGCGGGCCTTGGGGCTACTGGGCAAGATTGCGGCATCCCTCACAGGACTTCCGCCGGCCGGCTCGGTGCAGCAAGCGCCGGCGGCACCAGCGAGTCAAGACCCCGACGTCGCTGAGGGAGCTACGGAAGCCGTACCGACCCCGGCCGAGTTCGATTGGGACGCGGCAAGCCGGGAACTCGGGGAGTCGGTTCCGGCGCCCTTCGTGAACGCCGAACCGGTGGCCATGGGATCCGATGTTGAGGGTGTTGCCTCCATCGAACCCGAGGCTCCGGTCATCACCCTGGCAGATGTTGGGGGACTGAAAAACGTCAAACAACGCCTCGAAGAGTCGTTCCTAGCACCCATGCGACATAGCGAAATTGCCAAGGCTTTTGGTAAATCACTGCGTGGCGGGTTGCTGCTCTATGGGCCGCCGGGCTGCGGAAAAACCTTTCTAGCTCGTGCGGTGGCCGGAGAGCTTGGCGCGCGGTTCATGTCTGTGGTGATGACCGACGTACTTTCGGCATATATGGGCCAGACGGAAAAGAATCTCAAAGCGGTATTTGATGCCGCGCGCGCCGAAACGCCAACGGTGCTCTTCCTCGATGAGGTCGATGCGCTGGGCATGCGTCGTGGCTCGCTCACCGGTGGTGCATCCTGGCTGCGGCAAATGGTGAACCAACTGTTGTTGGAAATGGATTCGATGGCCGGAAACAACGATGGCCTGTACATTCTTGCGGCAACCAATCATCCGTGGGATCTAGATGAGGCATTGTTGCGCCCGGGCAGATTGGACCGTTCGGTGCTTGTTACCCCGCCGGATGCCAGCGCCCGCAGCGCAATCTTGCGCTATCACTTAGCCAAGCGACCCCTTGCCGGAATTGATCTGCCCGCGTTGACCAAGCGCACCGAGAACCTCTCGGGTGCCGATCTAGAACACCTGTGTACGACTGCCGCGGAGAAAGCAATGATGGCCTCCATCAAGGCAAACCAGGTGGTTCCCTTGGATATGAGCCACCTAGAAATGGCATTGAGCGAGGTCAAGGCCTCCACCCTGCCGTGGCTTGAATCTGCCCGTAACGTCGTGCGTTTCTCCAATGAACACGGCAGATATGACGAGCTGGCCAGCTACCTACGTGCTCGAAAGATGCTTTAGCCCACCATCATGGCAACACCAATAACCATCGAGCTATTGCACGCCCGCGTGCAAGGACTTAACGCGGCCTCGCGCCCCGCCGAAGCCTTAGATCTGGTGTCAGGTCAAGTAGAACATCTTGGAGACGATTCACGTTTTTGGATCATCTTTGGATTCGCCCTGCTGGCCCAGGATCGGGTAGCTGATGCTCAAGCAGCGGCGCAGCAAGCCGCCCAATTAGAGCCCGACTCCGCACGGGTACTGAACCTGTTGATTTGTTGTGCCCATGATGCGGGCGAGCATGAGCGGGCCGTAGAACTCGCCCACCAATTGGTCGTCGTCGATCCCACCGAAGCCCAAGGGCACTACTGGATCGCCGTGCTCTATGGAGGTAAACCACAGAGCCGAAATGACCTCGAACGGGCAGCAGATGCAATTGCCCACGCGTTGCACCTGAACCCGATGGACCCAGAATATTATCGCTTGGCCGCGCTAATCGCTGACCTATCCGGCAAGACCTCGCTGGCTCACGAATATTTGCGCACCGGGCTTCAAATCGATCCCAACAACAGTTCATTGTTGGTAGCCTCCGGCCAGATCGACGGAGCTAAAAAAGTTGTGGGGGAGCGCAGCGACGTGCTGCGCTCGGTGCTTGCTGTGAACCCGATGGATTCCACAGCACAGGACGAATTATCCGAACATTTCTTGTTCAGGCTCCTGTCCTTGGGGCGATTGCCATGGTTGCATGCAATCTTTGCAGCGCTTTCACTATCGATGGCGCAAGGACTCTGGGGTGTACTGGTGAGCCTCGCCCTGATGCTGCTCTTTGCGGGTCTTGGTTGGCGGAATTATCGTAGCGCGGCAAGCGGGATGCCCGCGGGTTACCCGGCCGAAATTCTACGCACCAACTCCTCGGCACGCCGCGGCATATACCTGCTGGGAGCCTCGGTTCTGGGCATCGGCCTAGGGTCCGTGATTGCAGCGCCGATGGAAAACCAGGTGCCCGGACTATTACTGCTGGGCGCCGGCGCAATGACGGGATTTATTGGCGAAATTTTGTTGCATAAATCTGCCGGGGCACCCGTCGGCGGCGAAGCTACCGATCATGACAAGCTGCGCTATAAACACCGCCGCTTTGGACTGCTCATCGATGGACATAGCCCAAGATTTTGGTGGGGTTTGGTCTGTGTACTGAGCCTTGGCTTTAGCCTGGAGTTTGCCTCCGCGGCTACCGGAATGGCGTTGCTGATCGGCGCCGGCTGGCTGCTGGGGATAGGCTGGCAATTACTGTACTGGGTACTGCGGATGGGGCGCGGGAACAATCCCTGGTCGAAGTCCAAGAGCCTCAAAACGAAGGCAAAATTTGGGTGGATGGCGCGCGCCGCAGGGGGAATGCAAGGAGCCTATTATTTGGGTCTACATCTGATCTTCCCGGCCCTGATCATGAGCATGGGAATCTCGCTTTTTATTGGAGAGTCATTTACCTCAAATAATCTCGAAGCTCCCGTGCAACACATTGATCATTCACGGCTCGCACCGGTAGTTCCCTCACCCGTGGTGCCGTCGATGGATTTTAGTATTCCCACGCTGCCAAGCTTTGATTTTGATCGGTTAACCGAAGGCACCGACTGAAAATGGCTTAGGGGTCTGAGCCTGGCTCCCGAGTCCCTATGCCTAGACCTCGTGGGTGGACTGGATGCGTACCGCGGCACGGGCCGCCCGGCTCACCTGTAGCGAGCCCAACCAGCCGATGACCAACGCAATCACCGAAGCAATGATTGCCGCCTGCACACCGGAGGTGAAGGCATCGGTCATGGCTCTTGTAACTTGCGCAGTTTGTGGCCCGAACATGGAGGGCGAATGCTGGATTTGCGGGATGATACCGCCCGCGGAATCGCTAAGTTTCTGCGCCCATGAGCCGGCATCTAGGCCTTTGATGTTTAATGCGCTAAGCGAGGTGGTTGCCGCGTGTGTTGTGGCAATCGCCAAGACACTTCCGGCAATTGCCGTACCTAGGCCGGAGCCAAGCTGACGCAAGGTACTTTGGGTTGCCGAACCCTGACCCGAAGCCTCGGTTGGGATATCCCGCAGTACAGTGCTTGTCAGCTGCGCCGAGGCCAGTCCAAGACCTAGGCCGTAGAAGACCAGCAGGGCGATCATCGGGACCAGTGGGGAGCCGATCCCCAGGATCCAAGCCAAACCAAGAACACCGATAATTTCCATGCCTAGGCCCAGGACCACCACCCGGTCGGCGCCGAGCCGCGCGGCGAGGTGTCGGGCCATTGCTCCGGAGAGGAACGCGCCGGCGGCCATACCGGCGAGGATGAGCCCGGCCCCCATAGCGTCGTTGCCCAACACATTGATGAGGAACAGTGGCAGCACCAACAGCAAACCAAACTCACCGACGGCAACCATCATTGCTGTTGCGTTGCCCCACGAGAACGTCGTGTAGGAGAACAGGGAAAGATCCAGCAGGGTGCTCAGGCCCTTCTTACTGCGGGTCAACTCCCACAGCACAAATGCCACAAGGGAAAGAATGGCAAGTAGGCCGAAGACCGGGATCAAGGAAAGCGCAGCATCCGCGGGCCACGTGAAGGGGCCAATGTTTGCCGCCGTCTTCGGGGTCCACCACCCCCAGCTTGGACCCTCAATGAGCGCGAAGACCAGCAAACCAAAGCCGATGGCGCTGAGCAGTACGCCCAAAACGTCTACGCCGCGTTCCTTATGCTCAATAGTTGTTTCCGGAACCACTTTCCAGATGCCCCAGAGTACAAGCAGACCTAGCGGAAGATTGACCCAAAAGATCCAGCGCCAGTCGAGGTAGGTAGTAAACGCACCGCCAAGTAGCGGGCCGATTGCCGCGGCACCTGACATCACAGCACCCCAGACGCCAAAGGCAGCTGCGCGTTCCTTGCCGCGGAAGATCGAGTTGACGCTCGAGAGTGTCGAGGGCAGAACCGCTGCACCGCCAATACCTTGTATAGCACGGGCGCCAATCAAAGCTGCGGCGTTTGGCGACATTGCGGCAATCAGGCTGCCGGCCACAAATAGTGTCACGCCAATGGCCAGCAGTTTGCGGCGGCCAATCCGATCTCCCAACCGCCCAGCGGTCATCAACAAGGCGGCCAGCACCACCGAGTAGAGCGAATTTACCCACTGGGCCTGTGTGAGGTCCATGCCGAGGGCATCGATCATGCTCGGGAGAGAAACCCCGACGATGGTTCCGTCAAGAACGATCATCGCCAGAGAGCCGGCAAGCACTGCCAAAGCTAACCATCTACTGTCATGTTTCCCCGTCATATTTCACACACTACGACTAACAAGGAGCATAGGGAATCCACCAAACGGGGGATAGTCGCTAGGCTTGACTAAAGGACCGCAACGAAAGGGAACCGTCATGAAGGTCAGTGTCGGACAATTTGCACCCACGGGCTCTGTCGCCCAGAACCTCGAGACCATGGCCGGGCTTGCCGCCAAGGCCCATGCCGAAGGCTCTGATTTACTGCTGTTTCCCGAAGAAGCAATGCTCGCCGTCTCCAAGGTCGATGGATCACTGGCGGATGCGGTGGCAGGTAACTGGACAAAATTTGTGCAGCAGCTTTCCTTCATTGCGGCAGAAAACCAGATAGCAATCGTTGCCGGCGGCTACGAGGACTCCGGGGACGCACGCCCCTACAACACGGTTGCCGCCGTGGGCGCGGATGGAAAAATCTTGGGCACCTACCGCAAGATTCACCTTTACGATGCATTCTCCTACCAAGAATCAAACACGATCACCGCAGGACCTGTAGAAAACGTCCCGGTCATTGAAATTGGTGAGCTCAAGTTCGGCATCCTAACCTGCTATGACCTGCGCTTCCCTGAAATCTCTCGACGTTTGGCGCTCGCCGGTGCCGATGTTCTATTGGTTGCCGCAGCCTGGTTCAAGGGCGAGCACAAGATCGATCACTGGGAAACGTTGCTCAAAGCACGAGCGATCGAAAATACCGTATGGGTCGCGGCGGCCGGAACCAGCTCGAGCCATACGATTGGCCACTCGGCGATACTTGACCCGATGGGTGTGCCCATCGAATTCTTGGATGACGATGAAGAAGGCTTAGTGACAGTGGATGTCACCGCACGTCGCATTGAAGAAGTGCGTGAATTCTTACCGGTTTTGGCTAACCGTCGGCTTTAAAAAGTTGTAAGTACTGCCCATGCGCGGGGGCGGGTAGGTTCACCGATGGTGGGCCTGCTCGCCCCCATTGTTTGCGTAGGGGGGGTCTTCAATATGAACTGGACCCCGAAAGTTGGACTCGGTAAGTAAGAGTCTATGCCGCGAGTGCCTGAGCCCGATATTCCAAGGGGCTCAGGCACTGCAGCGTTAATGAGATTCGCTCATAGTTATACCAGTGGATGTAGTCATCTAGCTCGCTGGTGA
>NZ_PCPT01000011.1 GCF_002975435.1 Arthrobacter sp. MYb227
GCCCACCCAGCCCCAACACACCAACGGTGCTACCGGGGCCAATGTTGTGGTGGCGCAACGGCGAATACGTGGTGATGCCAGCACAAAGCAGCGGGGCTGCTGCGGCCGGATCCAACGCATCGGGGATGCGCAGCACAAAGTCGCGGTCAACCACCACGGCCTTGGAATATCCGCCTTGGGTGTCTTCACCGGTGTGGATATTGCGCGCACCATAAGTACCCACGGATTTGCTGCAGAACTGTTCTAGTCCCTGGGTACAGGCATCGCAGGTGCGGCAGGAATCGACCAGGCAGCCGACGCCCACGCGTGCACCAACGGCCAGGTCGGTAACCTCTTCACCCACTGCCCCGACGATGCCAACGATCTCGTGCCCCGGGACCAGCGGCAGGGCCTTGGCTCCCCATTCGCCACGTCCGGCGTGTACATCTGAGTGGCAAAGCCCGCAAAATTCGATGTCGATGAGCACATCCTGTGGGCCCGGCGTGCGGCGTGGGATTTCCAGCGCAGTCAACGGGCCGTGTTCCTGGGCGATGCCCAGCGCGCTGACCAGGTTGCTGCTTGTGGTGCGCGCGGGGTCTGCTGCGGCATCGAGAAGCTGACCCGCTGACGGTGCCGGGGCAATCTTTTGCGCAGCTAATTCATCGGCGCGCTCTCTGAGTCTTTGAAGTGCCTTGGGAACGGGAGGAACTGGGCGACCAATCATATCTTCGAACTTACCCCCTTTGCGGTGGCCTGAGCCAGTGAGGCTTAAACCGGCTCGTATTCCTCTGGAATTATGGGGCTCCGTTTGCTAGCTTTCACCCCATGAGCATTAAACTTGAGAACGTGGGCATTGCCGTCGAGCATTTGGAGGCCGCCATCGCGTTCTTCACCGATCTGGGGCTCGAGGTGCTGGGCCGTGACGAGGTCAGCGGCGCATGGGCCGATACTGCCGTGGGGCTCGATGGAAATCACGCGAAGATCGCATTGCTCCAAACACCCGATGGCCACGGGCGCCTTGAGCTTTTCGAATATATTCACCCGCGGGCCATCGAGACGAGCCCGACGCTGCCGCACGAGATCGGCATGCACCGCGTGGCATTTTCGGTCGATGACATCGAGGCGGCCCTTAGCATTGCCGCGTCGCACGGCTGTTATCCGCTGCGTGGGGTGGCAAACTACCAAGACATCTACAAACTCACCTATCTGCGCGGTCCCAGCGGGATCTTGGTGATGCTCGCCCAAGAATTGAGCCGGGACTAAGTCCGTAGGTCCGGCCGTCCAAGTGGGTGCCCCGAACCGATGTTCCATAAGCTAGGTACGGGGCTGCTACCGTGGCATCGCTACGCACCGTATGGCTGGCCAAGACTCCCTGAGGGTCAGTTGGCCACGGCGCGTCTTCCAGCACAAAGGGATCTTTGCCGGGCTCGGTCGCCGCTGGTTTCGCACCATTGATGCGCACGGTCCCACGACGCGTGCGTCCCTGAGTTTGAGGCGCGGATCGGGATGGTGGAAGATGTCGTCGATGCGGTCTCGTACATCGGCGCCCGGCATCCGCCATCCGCCAGCGCTAGTGCGCTTAGCGCTGCGGCGCCGGCAATTCCTTGTACTACGCTTCGATGCGTCGGCTGTGTCATAAAATTCCTTTCTCGCACGAATTAGATCTCGCACGGTAGGGAACCTTGGTGAACTCCAGCCTTCTAGGCAGCTGGGGGGCTCGGACTCACACCAGATGAAATTTAGCTGGCGTTGCCCGGGGCGCGCTGGCTCATCAACGTGCTGGCTAAGGGGTCTCCCCCGTGGCAGCGGGGCGGGTGGCATCGGCCGAATATTGCGACCACGAGCCCGGATACAGTGCCGCGGTAATGCCGATAGTATGCAGGGCGAGGATTTGGTGGGCGGCGGTCACGCCGGAACCGCAGTAGCTGGCCACCGTGGGTGCCGTGCCTGCTGTGTCCTCGTTCCCTTCAGTTTCGGCTTCGGCATGGATACCGAGGGTAGCAAAACCGGTGATGAGTGCCTCGGTGGGTAGGAACCGTCCATCGTCGGCCAAATTCTGCGTGGTCGGGTGACTCAGGGCACCGGGAATATGCCCGGCACGCGGGTCGATGGGTTCGGTCTCTCCGGTGTAGCGCTCAGCGGCGCGAGCATCGAGCAAGGCACCGGGGAAATCCTGGGCCGCCCACATATCGATGACCGGCAGCTGATCCCAGCCGAGCTGAACATGCCCGGGAAGCGCCATGACCTCACCGGTTTCCAGACGATGACCGGAGCCGGTCCAAGCATCGAGTCCACCATTGAGCACCAGCACGTTCTCAAAGCCCGCGTGACGCAGCAACCACCAGGCACGGGCCGCGGCAAGTGCACGGGTGGCATCGTACACAACCACGGTTGAAGCACGGTTGATGCCCCAGCGACGTGCCGCGGCCTGAAATTCTTCGGGATCGGGAAGCGGGTGGCGGCCGGAAGCGGGGCTGGGCACCCCGGCAAGTTCGTGATGCAGGTCGACGAATACCGCGCCGGGGATGTGTCCGTCGAGGTAGTGCTGATGCCCCTGAGGATCCCCCAGCGCCCAGCGGACATCAAGGAGCACCACTTCGGTGTCGGTGGCCAGCAGCGCCTCGAGTTCTGCTGCCTCAATCAGTGGTGTGCCTGCCATGCGTCTCTCCCTCGGGTGGGGCCGGTAAAAGTGTTGCCGGTCAAAGATTCCTTGCCGACATGCACGACTCTACAGCCGGGCGGGCGTCCAAACCCACCATTTGATCTGAGCCCTAGGTAGTCTGGTGTGGTGGATACAACACCCCTGATCTCGCTGCCCGAACCCTGCGCCAACCGTGCCTGGGTTGATGCCGCGGTGCGTACCATCGACGCCGAATCGATGCGTTCGGCCGATACGCACCTGCATAAGTTAGAACTGCCCGCACAGTGGGGCATCGATTTATACCTGAAGGATGAATCGACGCACCGCACCGGCAGCCTGAAACACCGGCTGGCCCGTTCGCTCTTCCTCTATGGTCTTGTCAATGGGTGGATTACCCAGGGCACCACGATTGTTGAGGCGTCCTCCGGGTCAACCGCGGTCTCCGAGGCGTACTATGCCAAGCTATTGGGCTTGCCGTTTATTGCGGTCATGGCGCAGAGCACCTCCCCGGAAAAGATTGCGTTGATCGAAGAGGTCGGCGGCACCTGCCATCTGGTCGCTGACCCATCCACCGTCTATGAGGTGGCCGAGCAGCTGGCAGCACAAACCAATGGGCACTATATGGACCAGTTCACCTATGCCGAGCGGGCCACCGATTGGCGCGGGAATAATAATATTGCCGAATCCATCTTTGAGCAGTTGGCCATGGAGGGGCACCCGATTCCGGCGTGGATCGTCGTGGGTGCCGGCACCGGAGGGACCTCGGCAACCATTGGCCGCTTTGCCCGCTATCACCGCTATCCAACCCGGTTGGCGATCGCTGACCCGGAGGGCTCTGCCTTCTCCCCCGCATGGCATGCCTGGAATGATGGGGGCGATCCGGCGCTTGCCACCGGTACCGCAAGCCGCATCGAAGGCATTGGGCGCGCGCGTCCGGAACCAAGCTTTGTGCCCTCGGTCATCGATTTTATGTCAACGGTGCCCGATTCTGCTTCGGTTGCCGCGATGCGTCACCTCAAGGAATTTGCGCAGCTGTCCCCGGGGCCTTCCACCGGCACCAATTTGTGGTTGGCCTGGCAGATTGTGGCACGCATGCTGGCCAATGGACAGAAGGGCTCGGTGGTGACGTTGCTCTGTGACAACGGGGAACGCTATGCCGGTTCCTATTACAACGATGACTGGTTAGCAGGTGCCGGGCTGGAACCTGCCCGTTACGCAGGTCGCATCGAACGCCTGCTAGAAACCGGTTCCTGGGACTAATACGCACCGAATTGCGTGTGGCTGGCGCGCCTCAACGCACCAGCCACACACCTGAGCGCCGGCTAGCTCGGCGCGTCAAGTGCCAACGGTTCCTCGCCCAGGCGCTGGTAGCCGGCTCCGGCGGCGGTGCAAATCCGGGTCAGGTGCCCGTCGAACATGGAAAGCCCGCGCTCATTGAGCAGTCCATCGTGAATTGGAAAATTCTGTGCAGCACCTACGCTTGCGACAAAATCGAGGGTTTCGCCAATCTTGGCCCACGGTGCATGCAAGGGCACCAGTAGGGTTTTGATGCTGATGCCCTCGGGCACCTGGTAGCTGTCTCCGGGGTGGTAAAGAAACTCGTTAATGAAGTAACCAATGTTTGCAACGCGTGGCAGCGATGAATGGATGATCGCGTGGGCTCCACCATGGGTGCTGATCTCCATTCCCGCGACGCTGAAGTGTTCACCGACTTCTACCGTATTAATGCTTTCGGTCTCGATGCCGCTGACTGCCACATCCTCGGATGCCGCGATGGCAGCAAGCACCTGTTTTGCAACGGTCCCCGGCGCGTACACGGTGATCTGTGGGTTTGCACCAAGTACCGCTAGCACCGCCGGAATATCTAGGTGATCTGCGTGTTCATGGGTGATGAGCACCGCTTCTACATCTGCCATGGCCCGATCGAGCGGGGAAAAGTTCCCCGGGTCTAGTACCAGCGCGCGGCCCCGGTGCGAGAGACGAATACAAGCGTGGGAAAACTTTTGAATCTCCATGTTCCTCAGCCTAGGTGAACGTGCGCACCGCGAGAAGCACTGGCTCCTGGTTTATTCGCTGACCCACACTGTGGTGCCCACGATGCGTGCTGATCCCCCACTGCTAAACTTGGTTTAGCATCTGTGCATTTGTTGCCGCGCCGATTCTTAGGGGTTCATGGCATGCATACGATGATGTCGTGCTGATTTTCAAGGAGTGCTTCAACCAAATGACCAATCCCATGACCGAGCGACGCCAACCCGAACAACGCGTGACTAAACAGCGTTTGGCGGTTACCGCGGCCCTCGGCCAGGTTGACGATTTTGTGACCGCCCAAGAATTGCACCGCTGGCTGGTCGATGAGGGCGACAAGGTTTCGCTGGCCACCGTATACAGGCTGCTTTTCTCGATGGCCGAAGACGGGCTGGTTGATGTGCTGCGCAACCCCGAGGGCGAGTCAATGTACCGCCAGTGCGTTGCCGAACATCATCATCACCACTTGGTCTGCCGAATTTGTGGCAAGGCGGTTGAGGTCGAGGCACCCGCCGTTGAGCAGTGGGCGGCCCGTGTTGCTGCGGAAAACGGTTTTACGGAGCCCTCACACACCGTGGAGATTTATGGGTTGTGCCCTATCTGTTCGGCTGCCAAGAATGGCGAATCCACAACTAAGTAACAGCACAGTTTTGCACTAAAGCATCGTTGCGACGAATGCGCTTAACGGTTGGATAGCCGCAGCAAAATTTTACGCCGAAGGCGGGTGGTTCTTGGTGAGCCACCCGCCTTCGGGCGTTGAAGACCAGGTGATTCTGCGCGGCTTTGCTTCCTGCTTGGCCGCGCCGAGATGGGAATTTGCTAGGCGGCAACCGCCGCATGCACGACGCGGCGCACCTTATCCCGTCGCCAAGCAATCAACCGGCAGATCACGTAGATCAAGAACGAGATGGTGGTGACGTATGGGCTGATCGGTAGCGAGCCGGCAAGCGCCAGCAGGATGCCGCCGACCACCGAGGTCATCGCGAAGGCCACCGACAAGCTCACGGTGACCAGCGGATTTGCGCTGATCCGCATGGCCGCAGCGGCCGGGGTGATGAGCAGCGAGAGCACCAGCAGCGCGCCAACCACCTGAATCGACAGGGCCACGGCAAGACCCAGCACCACCATGAAGGCAACGGAAAGTTTGCCCGCCGGGATGCCGCGCGCCGTGGCAACCGCAGGATCCGCGCTCATGAAGGTTAGCGGGCGCCACATGGCGATCAACGCCACCATCACGATGACCGAACACACCGCAAGCAAGCCCAGCTGGACCGTATCTACTGCCACGATTTGCCCGGTGAGCAGGCCGAATT
Organism: Arthrobacter sp. MYb227; assembly: GCF_002975435.1. GTDB lineage: Bacteria > Actinomycetota > Actinomycetes > Actinomycetales > Micrococcaceae > Paeniglutamicibacter. Next base: position 5,962 of record NZ_PCPT01000011.1, read on the forward strand.
TATTGGCGCTGCGTCCCTCATAGAGGGCCAGGAACAAGATGCCTAGGCCCAGTCCGAAGGGCATCAGAACCCCGATGATCGAGTTGCGGTCCTTGGCCGCCGCGCCCATCAGGCCCAAAACCAGTGCCGCCAAAATCGAGCCGACCAGCGAGCCGACCACCACGTTGGTACCGATCAGCAGCGCAAAGGCGGCCCCAGCAAAGGAAAGCTCGGCGATTCCATGCACCGCAAATGCCATGTCCCGCAGCATCACGAAGATGCCGATCATGCCCCCGACCAGGCCTAATAGAGCCCCGGCGATGAGCGAGTTGCTGACCAGTGGCAAGATTTCGGCGTAGTCCTGAAAACTGAACACCGTGTTCCAGATTTCTTGAAGATTCACGATGCGGCGCCCCTGAGCTGTTGCGTAGTTTCTGCATGCGGGTGGGAATGATTCACTGTTTCTGGCATGCCAACTACCACGATGCGGCCGTTGGAACGGAAGACCTCAATGGGGCTGCCATAGAGCTCGGAGAGCACCTCGGATTTCATGACCTCGGCCGGAGTTCCAACGTGGAATCGTCCGCCGGCCAGGTAGAGTACTCGGTCAACGTATTGCAGGATCGGGTTGATCTCGTGGGTCACAAAGATCACCGCCGCACCCTGGTCGCAGGCCTGTTTGTGAATCAGTGAGGAGACCGCCTGCTGGTGATGCAAGTCAAGCGAGAGTAGCGGCTCGTCGCAGAGCAGCAGTCGCGGATTATCCGCCAGCGCTTGGGCGGCACGTAGGCGCTGCTGCTCACCGCCGGAGAGCACCCCCACCGGCCGATCGGCATAGGCCGTGGCGCCGACAAGTTCAAGTAATTCATCGACGCGCTGACGCACCGCACGATGCTTGAGCCGGATCCCCCATTTATGACCGTCAATGCCCAAGGCAACCAGGTCGCGGGCACGCAGCGGGGTGTTATCGGCAAAGGGGCGCTGCTGCGGAATGCTGCCCACCAGCCGGGAGCCGCGTGTTGCCGGCTTGCCGGCGACCTCGACGCTGCCACTCGAGAGTTTTTGTAAGCCCAGCAGGGTTTTGAGCATTGTGGTTTTTCCCGACCCATTGGGGCCCAGCACCGCCAGGAATTCGCCGGGTGCCACATCTAGGTTCAATCCGTCCCAGAGCAGCCGGTTGCCGAAACTCAGCGAGGCATCGCGCAGCCTGACCACCGGTTCTTGATGGTGTGCTGCGCCGGCGTCGGGTGTTGCAGCGCCAGTGGGGTTAGCCGTTTCCAAGAGCGACCTCGAGTTCGTGCACGTTAGATTCCATCCAGCTCATGTAATGCTGCCCCTCGGGCAGGGTTTCGGTCATGCTCAGCACCGGTACCCCGGCTTCTTGGGCGATGGAGCGGACCTTGTCGGTTTGTGCTCCGGAGGTTTGGGTGTTGAGTGCCAGTACCGCGTATTCTCCGTGGTGTAGCCCATCGGTGAGGCGCTTGAGTAACAGCGGGGAGACATCCTCGCCGGCTTCCATGGCAGCGCTAAACCCGGCGGGGGTTGCATCGGTGAGTCCGGCATCGGTCAGTAGGTAGTAGGCAAGGGGTTCGGTCATGGCAAACTTTTTGCCTTCGGCCAGCGGCCGCAGCGATTCTAGATGCCCGGCCAGCGAACCGATCTGGGCGTCGAATCCGCGGGCGGCATCGGTGAAGTCTTCCGCGTGTTCGGGCATGAGTTGGCCATATTCGCGAGCAATTTCAGCGGCCAGGGCACCGACGGTATGTACGTCATACCAGACGTGCTCGTTGGGCCCGGAATGATCATGGGTCCCGTGATCGGTGACGGGTGCCGATGCCTCATCGGGTGCCGCCTCGTCGTGGCCGGCTTCATCGTGCGCCTCGGTGTGACCGCCGGCAGCCAGGAAGTCCACGGCATGCAGTATCGAACCTGTGGGCAATTCGAGGCCAGCGGCCATCGAGTCCATGAACGGGTCATATCCCCCACCATTGGCGATGATGACATCGGCCTTGGACAGCGCGAGCATATCGCGCGCCGTCGCCTCGTAGGAGTGCGGATCCTGTGAGGTCTTATCCACGATGGCCTTCACGCTGACATGCTTGCCACCCACCGCTTCGGCCACATCCGCGTATACGGAAGTGGAAGCGACAACGTTAAGCACGCGCTGTCCAGAGGCCGTGACACCCGCACCTTCCGCCGGTCCCGTAGCGGAACATGAGGAAAGCAGCAGGGCTGCGACGACTGCGGACAGGAGGCTCAGTGGTACGCGCATGGTGGGGTTCGCGGGCCCTTTCGAAGGAGAACAAGAACACCAGACTATCTCAAATGCGAATCATTCGCATCATTGAGCGCTGCGATTTTCACGACGAATACCGCGCTTTTGATTCTGATCATCGATCTCACCGACCAGCTGCTCAAGCACATCTTCCAAGAAAAGCACGCCCAGGGTGCTGCCGGATTCATCGACGACGCGGGCCATATGCTCACCATCGGCGCGCATCTGCTCCAGTGCATCTTCGATCTCGGCATCGGCTTGCACCACACCCATGGTGCGTAGCTTCACCCCGGTAATCGGCTCGCGATAACGCGAATCCGGGATGCCCATGACATCCTTCAGATGCCAATAGCCCAGCAACTCATCGCCATCGCTAATCACGATGCGGGAGAACCCGGTGCGCCCAATGGTGCGTTCAAATTTCTCAACCGTGGGTTCCGGCGGCAGGGTGACTAGCGCCTGACGCGCAACCATGGTGCCCTGGGCGGTGAGGTTTGAAAATTCCAGCGCCTTGGAAAGCATCACAGCGTCGTCGGCCTCCATGGTGCCCGAAAGCGCCGAGGACGCAATGATCGATTTGACCTCTTCAGCGGTAAACGCCGAGGTCACCTCGTCCTTGGGTTCGACCTTCATGAGGCGCAGGAACATGTTGGCAATGCTGTTAAGCGTGCTCACGATGGGGTGCACCATCTTGGCCAGGAAGAGCAGCGGCCCGGAGAGCAACAGCACCGCCTTATCGGCCATCGATACCGAGATGTTCTTGGGCACCATTTCGCCGAAGGTCACGTGCAAGAAGGTAACAATCAGCAGCGCAATAATGAACGCGATACTTGCGGCAAGGCCTGCGGGCACACCAAAGGCCTCGAGCGGAACCACCAGCAGGTGGTGAATTGCCGGCTCCGCAACGTTGAGGATCAGCAGCGAACATACGGTAATGCCCAGCTGGCAGACCGCGAGCATGACGGATACCGATTCCATGGCACGTAGCGCGCGTGTGGCTCGCTTATCCCCGGCATCGGCAAGCGGCTCAATTTGGGAGCGACGTGCGGACATCACGGCAAATTCGGCAGCAACAAAAAACGCGTTGCCCAGCAGCAGGATGACTAACCAGAAAATTCCTACCCAGTTACTCATTTTGTGGCCTCCGTGCCGGTGTCCGAACCCGATTCGGGGGTGCGTGCCGAGGGCGCGCTTGAGGCGGAATCCGCGGAAATATCGGGCAGCGGGGCCGCCGGAGTAAAGCGCAATTCGGCGATGCGTCGCTTATCAAGCGCAGTTACTTCAAAGACACCACCCTCGGTATCAACGTGGTCGCCAAGCACCGGAACTCTGCCCAGTTCCGCCATGACAAATCCGGCGGCGGTCTCATAGGACGCGTCATCGGGAATTTCTACCTCGCCAATGAGCTCATTGAGCTGGTCGGGGCGGAACATCCCGGGAATCACCCAGGAGCCATCTTCCAATTGGCGAACCTCGGGGATTGCCGTGTCATGCTCGTCGGCGACCTCGCCAACAATTTCTTCAATCAAATCTTCAAGGGTGACCATGCCGGCGGTTCCACCGTATTCATCGAGCACGATGGCCATCTGCAGGTTTGCCGTGCGCAGCTGGACCAACAGATGGTCAAGGTGCACGGTTTCGGGAACAAAGATCACCGGGGTCTTGGATTCGCCGACCTCTTTACCCACACGCTTTTCGCGTGGGATGGCGATGACAGTCTTAATATGGCACACGCCCTTGATCTCATCGCTTGAGCCATCGGTGACGGGAAAACGGGAGAATCCGGTCTTCTTGGCAAGCGCTATGACGTCTTTGACGTCCGCGTCGTGCTCAATGGTTTCCATGGCCGTACGCGGGGTCATCACATCTGCCGCAGAACGCTGTGAGAAACGCAGCGTGCGATCAACAAAGAGCGCGGCATCCTTATCCAGGGTGCCAAGTTGCGCCGAGCGACGCACCAGCGAGGCAAGCTCGGCCGGAGAACGAGCACCGGAGATTTCCTCCTTGGCCTCGAGCCCAAAAAGGTGCAATACCTTGTTGGAAAAACCGTTCAATAGCACGATGGCCGGCTTGAAAATTGCGGTAAAAATAAGTTGGGGACGGGCCACCGCCCGACCAATCTCAAACGCCTTGGCGATCGCCAGGTTCTTGGGGACCAGTTCGCCGATGACCATGGAGAGCAGCGTGGCCAACACCATGGCAACAATCAGGGAGATGGGCACCGCTGAGTCCCCCAGGCCCAGCTCGCGCAGTGGACCCTGAAGCAGCTTGCCGACCGAGGGTTCCATGACATAACCGGTCAGCAGCGTGGTCAGTGTGATGCCCAGTTGGCAGGAGGAGAGTTGGGTGGATAGGGATTTGAGGCAGTGCAGTAACGGTTCTGCCTTGGTGTCTCCGGCATCGATGGCCCGCTGGACCGTTGAGGCATCAAGCGCTACCAAGGAAAATTCGACGGCGACAAAAAAGCCGGTGCCCAGAATGAGCGCCAGGCCGACGGCTAGAAGTATCCATTCCACTTATTTTTCACCGCCTCGAGGGACGATGCGCACAGCGGGCTTAAACGGCCGCTGGCAACGGTTCTGATGCTGGATCCAGGCCGGTCTAGAAGGCTCCGATAGCGAAGCCGAACTGGTCGAGCAATGACATGTATGGCCGGCACCGCGTGTATTCACGACTGGCCGGCACAGAGAGTGGCTGTCCATTATGCAAATAGTCTAGCCGAAGCGATGCTCGAAGCGGGCCGTGGTGGCGCCGGGTTCGGGCACACTGCCATGGGTTGGTCAATGCTTCCGAGTCCAGGAATCGGGGCCGCCGGGTGATGCCCGCCGCGACACGCCCGAAAACCAAGATCACTTCGGGCACGCTGCGCCTCAATGCGCCGAGGCTTCGCGGTACCGTGTGTGATCCTGCCCCGCTCCTAGCGAGCAACGGTGCTGACCCGATGCGGAAAATTGGCCGGCGGCGAACCCTTAGCTGGGGGGAATCTCGTGGCGCCTTACGGGCACCAACATGGTCAAAATGCTTGAACACCGCCAAATAGTTTGCGCGCGCAAGAGGGGGGGTGCCCCCCCGTACCAGCTACCAAGCAGCTGGCTAAACATCGTCAAGCTTAAAACTGTGATGCATTCCCCCGGGGCACCCCGAGCCCGGAGCGTGCTGCGCCACCTACAAGCAACTCATCACGACCCGTCCGGAGGGTAGTTTTGCCCGCTTGGCGCAGCACACATGTGATACCTAACTCAATGCTTCCCCGCTGGGCGCTAAATGTCACTAGACTACTTAGCAGGTCTAGAACTATGCCCTCGTGATGGTTAGCGTCACGATGCGGCGCTAGGACAAACGGAAATACAGGGAAGAGGCGTAATACCGTGCCAGATCAATCGCACCACCGACTCACAGAAGAGTTCGGCGGGAACGAATGGCTAGTCGATGAGCTGTACCAGCAGTTCCTCAAGGACAAGAACTCGGTAGACAAGAAGTGGTGGGACATTTTTGCGTCCCTCGGCTCCAATCAGGCAAATGCCTCCGACGCCACGGCGGTAGCACCTGCCGCCGCGCCGGCCGCAGCTACCGCACCGGCAGCACCAACGGCAACACCCCGGGCTGCCACTGCTGCCCGCGTGGTTGACACCACCGGCACCACAGCAACGGCATCGGCAGAATCATCGGCAGTCTCCGGAGCCGCCGCGGCAGCTCCGCGCGTTCCGGCAGATCCGGCCCCGGTGACTAAGTCACAGCCGATCCCGGCGCAGCTGCCCAAGAAGACCGCTGCGGCGGCCATGGGCGAGGAAAAGCGCACTCAGCTGCGTGGCCCCGCCAAGGCCATTGCCACCAACATGGAACAGTCACTGACCGTTCCCACGGCCACCACCGTTCGCGCGGTGCCGGCCAAGGCACTGATCGATAACCGCGTGGTCATCAACAACCACCTCAAGCGCGCTCGCGGCGGCAAGATCTCCTTCACCCACATCATCGGCTTTGCCGTGATCCGTGCGCTGAAGCTCTTCCCTTCCCAGAACGTCACCTACGCCGAGATCGACGGCAAGCCGATGGCCATCGCCCCGGCTCACGTGAACTTCGGTATCGCCATCGATATGCCCAAGCCCGATGGCTCACGCATGCTGGCAGTGCCGAACATCAAGGCAGCCGAAACCCTCTCCTTCTCCGAATTCTGGGAGACCTACGAGGGTTTGATCAAGCGTGCCCGCGCCAATAAGCTCACCGCCGATGATTACGCTGGCACCACCGTCTCACTGACCAACCCCGGCGGCATCGGCACCGTTCACTCGGTCCCGCGCCTGTCTAAGGGCCAGGCCACCATCGTGGGCGTTGGCGCCCTTGAATACCCTGCCGAATTCCGCGGCGCGGCCGAGGTCACCGTGGCCAAGCAGGGCGTAGGCAAGGTCATCACACTGACCTCCACCTATGACCACCGCGTCATTCAGGGTGCCGGCTCGGGCGAATTCCTCAAGCTCGTTGAATCCCTCTTGCTCGGCGAGCAGGGATTCTACGACGAAATCTTCGAAGCGCTGCGCATCCCGTACGAGCCGGTGCGCTGGGCCGTCGATAACCAGGTAGACGTCGAGCTGCAGGTCAACAAGATCGCTCGCATTCAGCAGCTGATCCACTCCTACCGCGTGCGTGGCCACCTGATGGCCGATACCAACCCGCTGGAATACGTCCAGCGTCGCCACCCGGACCTCGACATTCAGACCTATGGTCTGACCCTGTGGGATCTGGACCGCGAATGGGTCACCGGCGGCTTCGGCGGCAAGGACCGCCTGTTGCTGCGTGACATCCTGGGCGTGCTGCGCGATGCGTACTGCCGCACCACCGGCATCGAATACATGCACATTCAGGATCCGGTGGAACGCAAGTGGTTCCAGGACGAGCTGGAGCACCCCTACCTGAAGCCAACCCGCGAAGAGCAGCTGCGCATCCTGGGCAAGCTAAACTCCGCAGAGGCCTTCGAGACCTTCCTGCAGACCAAGTTCGTCGGCCAGAAGCGCTTCTCCCTTGAGGGTGGCGAGTCCCTGATTCCACTGCTCGATGGCATTATCTCCGACGCGGCAGATGCCGGAATCGAAGAAGTTGGCATCGGCATGGCCCACCGAGGACGGCTGAACGTACTGACAAACATCGCCGGTAAGACCTACGCACAGGTCTTCCGCGAATTTGAAGGTACAGCAACCCCGGGCTCGGTCCAGGGTTCGGGAGACGTGAAGTACCACCTGGGCACCGAGGGTTCCTACACCTCGGACACCGGCAACCAGACCAAGGTCTACCTTGCCGCGAACCCGTCGCACCTTGAGGCAGTTGACCCGGTGCTCGAGGGCATCGTGCGCGCCAAGCAGGATAAGGCTGGCTCGAAGAACTTCAACACCCTGCCACTGTTGGTACACGGCGATGCAGCATTCGCCGGCCAGGGCGTCGTCTCCGAAACTCTCGCCTTCTCGCAGCTGCCCGGTTACAAGACCGGCGGCACCATCCACGTGATCGTGAACAACCAGGTCGGTTTCACCACTGCACCTACCTCTTCACGTTCATCGGTGTACGCCACCGATGTTGCCAAGCAGGTTCAGGCACCGGTCTTCCACGTCAATGGTGATGACCCGGAGTCTGTGGTGCGCATCGCACAGCTGGCCTTCAAGTACCGTCAGCGTTTCAACAAGGACGTCGTTATTGATCTGGTGTGCTACCGCCGCCGTGGTCACAACGAGGGCGATGACCCGTCGATGACCCAGCCAATGATGTACAACTTGATCGAAGCCAAGCGCTCGACCCGCAAGCTGTACACCGAGGCCCTGGTTGGTCGTAATGACATCACCCAGGACGAGGCAGATCAGGCACTGCGCGATTACCAGGAACGTCTGGAACGCGTCTTCGCCGAAACTCACGCCGCGCAGACCTCACCGATCCCGGTGATCACCGCCGGTGCCACCTCGATTCACGACCTTGAGCTGCCAGCGGCTCAGCGTGATGATGAGGCAGCCCCTGCACGCGAGAATGCCAGCGCCATCAGCGCCGAAACTCTTGCACACATCGGTGCAGCACACCTTGCAATTCCGGAAGATTTCACGGTCCACCCGAAGCTCAAGGTCTTGCTGGAGCGTCGTGCCAAGATGAGCACCGAGGGTGGTATCGACTGGGGCTTCGCGGAAATCGCCGCCTTCGGTTCGCTGTCCATGGAAGGCGTGCCGGTTCGTCTGGCGGGCCAGGACTCGCGCCGCGGTACCTTTGTGCAGCGTCACGCGGTCTTCCACGATCGTCTCAATGGCGATGAGTGGTACCCGATCCTGAACCTAGCCGAGGATCAGGCTCCACTGTGGATCTACGACTCACTGCTGAGCGAATACGCGGCCCTAGGCTTCGAATACGGTTACTCGGTTGAGCGCCCCGAGGCCCTGGTGCTCTGGGAAGCGCAGTTCGGTGACTTCGTCAACGGTGCCCAGACGGTCATCGATGAGTTCATCTCCTCGGCCGAGCAGAAGTGGGGCCAGCGCTCATCGATCGTCATGATGCTGCCGCACGGCTATGAAGGTCAGGGCCCGGATCATTCCTCGGCTCGTATCGAACGGTTCTTGCAGATGTGTGCGGAGCAGAACATGGTCGTGGCTCAGCCTTCAACCGGTGCCAACCACTTCCACCTGCTGCGTCGTCAGGCCTACGCCCGTCCACGCAAGCCGTTGATCATCTTCACCCCGAAGCAGCTGTTGCGCCTGAAGGCCGCGGCATCCTCGGTAGAGGATTTCACCACCGGCGGTTTCCAGGAAGTCATTGGCGATACCGCCAACCTGAACCCGGCAGAGGTCGATCGCGTGCTACTGGTTTCCGGTCGTCTGTACTACGACCTGGCCGCGGCACGCACCAAGGCAGCAGATACCAAGACGGCAATCGTGCGCGTCGAGCAGCTTTACCCGCTGCCGGCACAGGCAATCGCCGCCGAGGTGGCCAAGTACCCGAACGCAGAAGTTGTCTGGGCACAGGACGAACCTGCAAACCAGGGCCCATGGCCGTTCGTCGGACTGAACCTGCCAGAAGCACTTGGCAAGTTTGTCCGTCTGGTGTCCCGTCCGGCTTCCGCCGCAACCTCGACCGGTACGCACAAGCGTCACGAGGTTGAGCAGGCCGAACTGCTCATGCAGGCGTTCAAACGCTAAAGTGATCTAGCTGGGTGGGGGCCGCACAATTCGTCGGGTGGCCCCCACGGTTAGATCTCATTTCACCTTCGGGGCGAGACGCGGCTGCGTCTCGCCCCGAAGGTGCTTAAGCAAAATGCTAGGGTTGTTCTCTAGTCCGTCCCAGAAAGGTCATTCGTGGAATACCGCACAATTCGATTCACAGCCATAGGCGACGAGCTACTTGCCGGGCACGGGGATCCGCGGGCTCTTGGCTGGTATGGCCGTGTTTTGGCACGCACCACCAACAACGATGTGCGGATCGAAAGTTACACCCTTGCAGCCCCGGGCGAAGGCTCTGAGGCCTTGAGCACTCGTTGGCTCGATGAAGCATCGCGCCGCTTTGGCGAAAACGTTGATAACCGGCTGGTGGTTGCGCTGTCCGATCGCGATCTCGACTTGGGTCTCTCCACGGCGCGCAGCCGGCTGAACCTGGCAAATATTCTTGATATGGCATCGCAGATGAGCATCAAGGCACTAGTTGTCGGTCCGGCTCCCGGACTCGACCCCGCACGGAACGCCCGACTTGCCGAACTGTCAAATGTGTATGGCGATGTTGCAACACGACGCCATCACCACTACGTCGACACCTTTACCCCGCTGCAGAATCATGCACAGTGGCTCAACGACCTGAACGCTAACGGCGGGCTGCCCGGGCAGGCAGGCTACGGACTCATGGCGTGGCTGGTGCTGCATCGCGGCTGGTATTCCTGGTTGGGACTGCCCGAACCCGGCGCAAGCTAATGAGCAGTGTTGCGCGTCATTTTGTAAAATCGACGCCGCATGTGAAAGACTGAGTCACAGTCCACAGGATGACCCAGATCACAGCAGGGAGTACGTCACATGAGCAAGCGATCACGTAAGCGCAAGGACCGTAAGCGCGGCGGAGCAAACCACGGCAAGCGTCCCAACACCTAAACAAGATTTCTTTCCGGCACCGTAACGGCGCTGGTAATACGGTGAATTGCAGTAGTAGTTCCCCACAACGCAAAAGGTCGGTTTTCCTCAGTGGAAACCGACCTTTTGTAGTGCCCGGTTCATTAACGCCCGGCAGATTCTCTTGACCTAGCCCCGCGTCGAGATGTGGGGTAGCCGCAGGAGCCAACGGATAAACCCGAACGTATTAGCCGTGGCCGATCTCCACACGGATCTCACTGATCCGCGAAATGATCTTGGACTTCAGTGTTTCCGGAGCGATCTCTTGGCAGCTGCGGCGCACGACCGATCGGATGATGCACTCAAGATCGTATTCCTCGGTGCACTCGGCGCAATGTTCCAGGTGAGCCCGCACCTCGGTAAGATCCTGCAGCGACAAGGCGCCATCAAGATATTCGTAGAGCCGGACGATCCGCTTGTCGTCGCAATCGCCCAGCGAGTGGCAGTCGCCCATTACTTCTTCTCCGCTCCGGGCTTTGTGGCCCCTTGAGTCTTTGCTGCTTGTCGACCACCGCGTTCCTGAGCGTAGTCGGCAAGCAATTCTCGCAATTGTTTACGTCCGCGGTGCAGCCTGGACATCACCGTTCCAATGGGAACACCCAAAATTTCGGCGGCTTCCTTATAGGGGAATCCCTCAACATCTACAAAGTAGACGGCCAGCCGGAATTCTTCGGCAATCGCCTGTAACGCGTTTTTCACATCCGAATCCGGTAAGTGATCAAGCGCTTCCATCTCCGCCGAACGCAACCCGGTGGGCGTGTGTTCGGCGGCCTTGGCCATCTGCCAGTCCTCGACGGTATCGCTACCGGTACGCAGCGGCTCACGCTGACGTTTGCGGTACAGGTTAATGTAGGTGTTGGTCAGGATCCGATACAGCCAGGCCTTCAGATTCGTCCCTGGCTTGTACTGGTGGAACGCCGAGTAGGCCTTGGTATAGGCCTCCTGAACCAGATCCTCGGCATCGGTAGGATTACGGGCCATGCGCATTGCCGCCGAATAAAGCTGGTCGACATATTGCAAGGCATCGCGTTCGAAGCGCTCGCGGCGCTGTGATTCGGTCTCATCGGCTACCGGTACAGTGTCGGTGCCCTGTATATCTTCGGTCATCACGGCCAAGTCTACGCGTAGCGGCGCAAACGTGGCGCTCGGGGCCGCGGCTTCAAGTACAGCCATATGTTCCTCCACCCTCGTTCAAATGCCTTGCACACCGGAATCCTTTAGTAAGCGTTGCCGGGTTGCGGCTGTTCCTCTGCGACGGATCTGCCCACCAGCCACACGCATACCAGATACATCTCTCAACGCCATAAACCCCCACAGTATTCCGCGGCCGATGCGTCAAGCCGCTCTGGGTGCGCATCATAAGCGGAGCGCCGCGGCAGTTAGGCAAGCTCCATCGACAGCTAAATACCGCTCACACTGAGGCACACTGCAAATAGCCCGGCACCAAACGGTAGGATTGAAGCAGGCATCGAACATCAATCGTTCAGGGAGAGTGCGTTACTTAGCCAGCGGCCGGGCACCGCACCCACTATTCGCTTCATGTACCCGGGCCGCGGTTCAGCGTTGAACATCTTCACCCCCCCGTTCTCCCACCTGTGGCCGGATATTCTGGCCCACACCTTTACCTGGAGGCAGCCAATGAGCATGCAGAACACAGTTAATCAGCTTTGGGACGCACCACACCCCAATACGCCAGTTAATGGCACAGTTGTGGTGCCCGCCTCTAAGTCGCTGACCAACCGGTATCTGTTGCTCGCGGCACTTGCCGATGGAACCTCGCGCGTGCGCAACGCACTGGCCTCTCGAGACTCGGATTTGATGATCGAGGCATTGCGTGCGCTGGGCACCGGGATCGAGATTCTTCCCCAGCATGACGGCACCCTTGACCTTGTCATCACCCCCATTCAGGTGGCCGATGGCTCGGCTACCGACGCGTCGGTCGAGGGGATAAACATCGACTGTGGTCTGGCTGGAACCGTCATGCGATTCGCTCCCCCACTAGCCGCCCTAGCCCAGGGCCGATTCGCCTTCGATGGCGATCCACATGCGCGGCTGCGCCCCATGGCACCGGTGCTTTCCGCGCTGTCCGATCTGGGCGTGGAAATCATCGAGCACGGCGAGCCGGGGATGTTGCCGGCCACCGTGAACGGCACCGGCACGCTAGCTGGCGGACGCGTGGAGATTGATGCCTCGGGCTCCTCACAGTTCATTAGCGCGATCCTACTGATCGCCGCCCGCACCACCAACGGTATTGAAATCATTGCGGCTCCGGGACCGATCGCCAGCCCGGACCACATCGAAATGACTGTGCAAACGCTGCGCGAACTCGGTGTCACCGTCACGCGCCCCACGGAACGCAGCTGGAAGGTAGAACCCGGTATCATCAACGCCTTTGACAAGGTCATGGAACCTGATCTTTCAAACGCCGGACCTTTCCTTGCCGCAGCCATGGTCACCGCCGGCACCGTGCGTATCCCGCACTGGCCCACGACCACCACGCAGGTGGGCGATCAGTGGCGCGAAATCCTCACGCGCATGGGTGCACACATCGAACACCGCGCAGATGGCACGCTGGTGCTCACCGGGCCGGAAACCATCAAGGGCATCGACTTTGCCGATGCCTCCGAACTTGCTCCCACGTTGTCCGCCATCTGCGCGCTGGCCACCACGCCTTCGCGGCTCACCGGGATTGCACACCTGCGCGGGCACGAAACCGACCGGCTTGCCGCCTTGGTCACCGAATACACCAAGCTCGGTGGAAACGTCGTAGAACTTCAGGACGGGCTGGCCATCACCCCGGCCCCGCTACAGGGCGGCGAATTTGAAACCTACGCCGATCACCGCATGGCCACCGCCGCGGCCATCATCGGTCTGGTGGTCCCGGATATCAAGGTCATCGATATCGGAACCACCGCCAAGACCATGCCCGATTTCCCCGCACTCTGGACGACGCTGGCTACCAGCGGAAAGGCCACACACTAAGCACATGGCACGTAACGCACGGGACTGGGACGAATCGGATGTTCGCATCCGCCCCAACAAGAAGGGCACCCGCCCACGCACCAAGGACCGCCCCGCCTACGACGATGCGCTCATCGGGCGCATTATCACGGTGGATCGTGGTCGCTACCGGGCCATCCTCGACGAGGACACCCCGCAAGAGCGTGTGGTGGTTGCCGCCCGAGCCCGTGAGTTGCGCCGTAACCCGGTGGTCCCCGGAGATTTCGTCGCCCTGGTGGGCGACACCTCCGGGGAACCTGACACCTTGGCCCGGCTGGTGCGTATCCAGGAACGTTCAACGTTGCTGCGCCGCAGCGCCGATGACACCGACCCGGTGGAGCGCGTGGTTGTGGCAAACGTCGACCAGCTGGTGATCGTGGTGGCAGCTGCCAACCCGGAGCCACGCGCCGGGTTCATCGACCGTGCCATTGTTGCGGCATTCGATGCCGGGATCTCCCCGCTCTTGTGTGTGACAAAGGCCGATGTGCGCGACCCGGAACCGTTCTTGGAGAACTACCGGCACCTGGATATCGACATTATTGTCTCGCGTACCACCGACGAGTCGGCCACGGGCATCGATGCGCGTTCCGCCGATGGTGCCTCGGCACGTTTGGCCGGAACCCCCGTTGAAGAGTTGCGTGAAATGCTTGCCGGCCGGGTTTCGGTGGTCATTGGGCATTCGGGCGTGGGTAAATCCACGCTTGTCAATGCGCTGACCGGCGCCGCGCGGGCCACCGGTAATGTCAACGCCGTGACCGGCCGCGGCAGACATACCTCTTCCTCCGCGCTGGCGCTACGCGTTGACGATGCACCGGAAGGCACCTGGATCATCGACACCCCGGGCATCCGCTCCTTTGGGTTGGCCCTCGTGGACCCGGAAAACATTCTCAAGGCGTTCGATGATCTGGAACCCATTGCCGCGGATTGCGAACGTGGTTGCACCCATAAGGCCTCCGAACCGCATTGCGCGCTAGACATCTGGGTGGCTTCCGGTGAAGCCGGGACCATCGGCATCGCCAGGCTCGACTCCTTCCGCCGCCTGCTGGGCCAAGATGAGAGCACCGAAGCCAAGGAACTTGGCGCGTTCTAGACCGGTGCCAAGACTCCTCGGGCTCCGTAATGCATCGCGGATCGAAAATTCGCAGGGGGCGCAGCTGACATCAACACCCGTGCAACACCCCAACTGGGATAGGTTTAACTCCATGAACACCGATGTGATGACGTACAACGACGATCTGCGCCTGGCCCATGTGATTGCGGACTCGGTCGACTCGTTGACCCTTTCCCGCTTCAAGGCAGTGGACCTGGTTGTTGAAACCAAACCGGACCTCACCCCGGTCTCCGATGCGGATAAGGCCGCCGAGCAGGCCATCCGTTCACATCTTTCCCGTGCCCGGCCACGCGATGCGATCACCGGCGAAGAATTTGGCACCACCGGCAAGTCAAACCGCCACTGGGTCATTGACCCCATCGACGGGACCAAAAACTTTGTACGCGGCGTCCCGGTCTGGGCCACGCTGATCGCGTTGATTGAGGACGGCGAACCGGTGGTCGGGCTGGTTTCCGCGCCGGCACTGAACCGGCGCTGGTGGGCAGCCAAAGATATGGGTGCCTACACGGGCAAATCGATGGCCAGCGCCCATCGCTTGCAGGTCTCCTCGGTTGCCAAACTTTCCGACGCTTCTCTTTCCTACTCCTCGCTGAGCGGGTGGAAGGAACGCGGGCAACGCGATAACTTCATCGAGCTGACCGATTCGCTGTGGCGCACGCGCGCCTACGGGGATTTCTGGTCCTATTGCATGGTCGCCGAGGGCGCAGTAGATCTTGCCTGCGAACCGGAACTGAGCCTCTACGATATGGCGGCCCTGGTGCCGATCGTGCGCGAAGCCGGTGGCCGTTTCACCTCCGTCGAGGGCGTCGAAGGCTGCAATGGTGGCAATGCCATCGCCAGCAACACGCTCTTGCATGATGCCGCGCTAGAGATCCTGAACGCTGGCCGCTAATGCCACGGGGTCAGGATGCGGCCGTGCCCAGCGCACCGCTGACAAGTAGCGAGGAAAACTACCTCAAGGCGCTCTACGCGCTCACCGAATGGGAGTCCGACCCCGTCACCACGGGGAACATCGCCGCCCAACTGGGTGTGGCACCGGCCTCCGCCACCTCAATGGTCTCCAAATTGGCCGGCAAGAATCTGCTGATCCACCCGCGCTACGGTGCCATTGAATTTACCGATGCCGGACGCTTGGCGGCTCTCTCGGTGGTCCGCCGGCACCGACTCATCGAAACATTCCTGCTCAAGGAGCTGGGCTATGGCTGGGATGAGGTCCATGAGGAGGCCGAACGCCTAGAACACACGGTCTCCACGCGTTTCATCGATGCGTTAGCCGAGCGGCTGGGCAACCCGGCTGCCGATCCGCATGGGGACCCAATTCCCGGGCCCGATGGTACGGTGTTGATGCCACCGGCCATCCGCCTGGACAGGTTCTTGTACCCGGTGTCTGAGGACGCACGACGTACAAGCACCACAAGCAGCTCACGTACCGTCACCAGCGCGCCAAGCGCTACCCCGGGCGTGATCAGTTCTCAGGTCATTGTCAGTCGTATTAGCGATGAGGATCCTGCCTGGTTACGCCGTTGCACCGAGCTGGGTATCTCCCCCGGCGCGCTGATCACTGTTCCGCATGCCGATCTCTCGGCAATTGACGAGACAATGCTGTGGGTGCTGCCCCATTCGCCTGCTCATGAGCAAGCGGCAGGGAATGACTCCGGGGTCAAGGCGAGCGGTAGTACCGGTGCCTAGGGCCATTGGGTAGCTAGCCCCCGGCATGCAGCAGCGCAAACAGGCACCAGAAGGCCCCCATTTTTCCGTCGGCTCGTTGTTGGCCGTCGCGCTGGGTGGCTTTTTGGGTGCCGCGGCACGGATCCTGCTAGCGGTACTGATTCCCGAGAATCCGGCGTTTCCTGCAACTACCCTAGCCGTGAACGTCACAGGGACCGCCGCGCTCGGATTCTTCAGTGTCTATTTTGCTGTTCATCCGCGCCTGCGTGACTGGTGCCGTGCGGGAATAGGCACAGGATTTCTGGGGGCCTTCACCACATTTTCAACGCTTGTCATTTTCCTACTTGGTGCTCCCGTGGCTCTGGCGTTGCTCTACGTCGGACTTTCCCTGGGCTTGTGCGGGCTTGCCGCATGGCTAGCTGTGCGACTCACGGAAGCGCACTACTCCGCCAAGGGCCGCGGCCCGATGATCTTAGAAGGCACCGATGCTCGCGAGCCATGGCAGGGGCCGAGCCAGAGCTCGGGTGAAGAATCATGAGTTTTCTTTCGCTTACTGCTCTGGTGGTTCTGGCCCTGGCTGGAGCCGCCGGAGCGATGCTACGCTATCTGATCGATGTGAGCTTCACCGCTGCGCAGGTACGCCAGGCTCCCAGACGCAAACATTATTTTCCGTGGGGAATCTTCAGCGCTAACACACTCGCATGTTTTCTAATGGCAGGCATTCTTGGCGTTGCAGCACACACCGGGGTGCAACTGCAGCTGGATCGGCTCCTTAACGCCCAAGGCGCCGGGGATCCATTGTCATTCTCAGTATCATTGGTGTTGCTGGCGCTGAGCATCGGCTTCTGCGGCTCTCTGAGCACCATGAGCACCCTGATGGTTTCGGTGTTAGCGTTGTCGCGTTCCGGGGCCCGCACCATGGCTTTGGCATACCTCGGAGTGAGCCTTGCCGCCGGCCTTGCGGCCGGATCACTCGGATATTACATCCCAACGTTGTTTTGAGGGCCCTCACCGGCGCCTAGCTTTCACTAACCTGCTCAAGATTTACCGTGCCGCGCGGCGGCCCGACCCCTTGCCAGTGCCCGTTGCTCCCCCGGCCTGTGCCTTACGTGTGGCAACTGCCTCGGTGATCACACCTTGACCACCAACCACCAGTGTGAGCCCCAAGCTCAATGCGGTCAGTGCGCCCATCGCGATGGCCAGAATCGGCTGCCCGGCAAGGAAGAGTAGCAACCCACCACCGATGAATAACACATGTGCTAATACCGCATGCATGACCGAAGCAATCCTGAAGCTAGCCTTCGGGGACATGAAGAGCCCCCAGAAGATCATCAGCGGTACAACCGTCACCAAGATGGCGACGATGGGGTTCACGTGCGGAAGGGCCCACATGGCACCGAATGCGACAGCACCAAGCAATGCCACCTCGAGCACAAACGAGACGCCAAGCAGGAGGCTCAGTATTGCACCAGATTTTTTAGATTCGGGGGTTGGTTCGGCCGGCACGTTGTGTGGTTCTACCGATTCTTGCGCCTCGGCAGGAGATTTTTGTTGCGGGTTTGCCTCCCGTGCACCCGCTACCACGGGTTCTGCGTCGGTTTTTTCTTCGCTTCCTGGTGCATCTTGCGCTAGCACTTCGGATAGTTCGGCCATCTTTGCTTGTTCAGAATCCGGTAGCTGTTCATCGCCACGATTGATGTCTGTGCTTTGGGCTTTGGCCGGTGATTTTGCTGCAACGGTATCCGGTGTACCCGCAGAATCGGCCCGGCTGCCCTGCGAGATTTGATTTTCTGCGGCTCGGCCGGTCACCGGTGTGTTAACGTTCACCGGTGCTGGTGTTGCGGCCGCTTTTAGCTCTTCCGCCACTTTCGCTGAGTCAACGGTTGCTGTTGGAGTAACTGGTGGTGTTTTCTCAGACGGCGTGGCAGGTTTGCCCGGCTGGCGAGGTTTTGCTGAAAGCTTGGGAGCCGATGTGGGTGTCGGTTTGGCAGCTGTTGCGGTGTCTCCCGCGGTTTCGAGAACACTGCTGTGCAAGATTTTACCCTGCACAGCTTCCTTGCCAGTATCGGCGTCCTTGGCTTGTGATTTTTCGCTGGCGGTAGCAATCGGTTCTTTGGGGGCACCCGGAGCCAGTGTAGTTCCCGGAGCTACCGGTGCAGATGGCTTGTGCGGCTTTACAACACTCCCCGAGACTGAAGCCCGCGGACTGGTCCTTGCCACGGGTAAATCACGGTTCTGTGTTTTAGACTCGGGTCTTACCGTTGAGGGCTTTGGCGCAACTGGTTTTGGCACAGCGGGTTTTGACGTTGAGTTAGGCCTTTGTTGGGCCACCACCGGTTTAGCGTCAGACGTCGGAACCTCGCTCGGTGGTTTTATTGGCGAAAGCTGTGCAACACTTTTCTCGTTTCGCGCAGGCCGAACGGTGGAGGCGCTCAACGCTGCACCAGTCACTGGCTTAATTTTAGCCGCAGGCGCGTTCTTGGCCGCCGACTTTGGCTTCGCTACGGTCTGAGGTTGAGCAGATGGTTTAGACACCGCTGAGGCCGGTGCCTCCGGTTTGGGCGTTTGCGGTGTGGGGGCTCCGGGCTTTGAAGTTACAGTCCGTTGCGCTTTTCCTGGGATTCCGGTGTTGCCATTCTCTGCGGGCGCGCCGTTTGGGGACGCTGGTTGCTTCTGCATGATAACTGTTCCTCACCGGCACTCGACTTTGCTCGGCATACGCCAAGCCCATCTTTTACCCTTCAAGTCTATGCCGCACGTTCAAGAGCCAGCATCACCGGCACACCGGGGCGAGCACGTACCAGATGACACCGAGAATTTGCACCTGTTTCTCGTAAGGGAACCTGTGTTTCATTATTCTTCTGCGCGACAGGGGCCAACAAAAAGGCTTAGCTCGCCAACAAGGGCTCCGGTTAAACAAAACCGGCCCCGGAATCATGTCGATTCCGAAGCCGGTAGTTGTGGAGATGGGGAGAATTGAACTCCCGTCCGATGTGGTGTTGCCAGGTCTTCTCCGGGCGCAGTTTGCAGTGGATTTTCTCTGCTCCAGCCGTCACGCAAACAAGCGGCTGATCCAAGCACAGTTACCTAAATTATGCAGGAAGTTCCGGTAACACTAACTTCCCGCAGTGGCTATCTAAATGACGTTAGGAACAGGGGCGATAGCATCCCCTGGCTAACGGACTACTCTGGCTGCTTAGGCAGCGAGAGCGAAGTCAGTGCGCTTTGAGTCGGCACTTATTGTTTTGCAAAGATCGTTTACGAGATAACTTTGCATCCTCGGCCCGCTTCACTTGTCGCGACTCACACCGTCGAAACCGATCATCCCCGTATTTTGTTGTCAATGAATCGCACTAGGTACGATCCCAACGCCACGGTTTACCCGTGGATATATAGTCTAACGCACAAAAGCGTCTCGTCTATTCCCCGCGGGTTCCCCCATGGAATTTTGTTGTATTACTGCTCGCGGATTCCGCGGTTGCGCTCGCGCAACATGCGCTGTGCTTCCCGGTTATCCTGCTTCTCACGCAAGGTATGGCGTTTGTCGTATTCCTTCTTGCCTCGCGCGACACCGATCTCGATCTTGGCGCGCCCATTCTTGAAGTACAGGCTCAACGGGACGATGGTCAGACCAGCCTCGGTGATCTTGCGTTCAATTTTGGTGAGCTCTTGGCGGTGCAGCAACAGCTTGCGGCGGCGGCGTGCAGCATGGTTGGTCCATGATCCGTTGAGATACTCGGGAATATAGACGTTCTCTATGTAAAGCTCGTCGCGGTAAAACTGACCAAACCCATCTACCAACGACGCTTTGCCCTCGCGCAGGGACTTCACTTCGGTGCCGCTGAGCACCATTCCAGCTTCAAACGTATCGAGGATTTCGTAATCATGCCGTGCCTTGCGGTTACTGGCAATGATTCGTTCTCCCTGCTCTTTTTTGGCCACGTTTCAGCCTCCTCTCTACGCAGGTAATTCTTAGTCAACCGAAACTACAGTTTAGCCCTAGAGAAGTCCCAATGGGTTCACTGCTGCACCGTTGACGATAGTTTCAAAGTGCATGTGGCAGCCGGTTGAGTTACCCGTGGTGCCAACGTAACCAATGACTTGACCCTGCTTTACGCGTTGCCCATTGCGAGCAACGATGCGCTGCATGTGGTGATAGTTGGTGGCAAGTGCCTTACCTCGAATCACACCGTGGCTGATGGTCACTTTATTACCGGAGCTTCCGCCCCAGCCAGCGAACCACACTTCACCATCGGCAGCAGCTACAACAGGCGTACCGCATTGGCCACCAAAGCCCCAGTCAACACCGGCGTGGACGTAACCGCCGCGTCCACCATAGTCAATGGTTCCGGCCGGGGTTGGGCGCCAGCCAAAGCTTGAGGTCTGTCGACCACCGGAGACCGGACGGATCAGACCCCAGGAGCTGCGGTCGGCCGTCGAAGCCGGCGGCTTGGGTGCAACGTAGGAAGGCTTCTCGTAGGGCTTGGGCTTATTTGCAGGCTTCTTCGAGGTGGTTGCCGAAGCGTTCTTCCTGGCATCGGCAGCTGCCTTCTTTTCGGCAGCCTCGATCCTTGCTTGTTCCCGCTCCCATGCAGCCTTCTTTTCGGCCTGCTCTTTTTCCCACTTGGCCTTGGCCTCGGCCTGGCGTTTGGCCTCCGCCTCGGCCGCCTTGCGCTTACGCTCGGCTTCCTCACGGATCAAACGCTCCTGGCGTTCCTTGATCTGCACGTTTACCGCGGCAGTTTCTTTTTCATTCGCTTCAATCTTGGCCTGAAAAATTGGCTTCTTGGCTACCAACGTGGCGCTGAGCGATTCTGTCTGCGAAATGATTCCGTCAAGATCGGCCTTCTTGGCTTCGGCCTCGGCTCGAGCCGATTGTTCACGAGCCAAAGCGGCATCGGCCTGCGCCTTGAAATCTGTGATTTCGCCTTCAACCGCGGCCAAACGAAGCTTCGCGTTGGCATCGGTCGCTGATTGCTGGGTCAACCGATCCAGCGCTGCGTTTTGTGAACGCATGGCTTGGTCGGCCAGATCCATGCCGGTGGCTAGGTTGCCCGAGGCGCTGACGTTGAGCATCAAGGTCAAATCCGAGGACACTCCCCCGCGCTTGTATGCCTGGGTTGCGATCCGACCAATGATCTTCTTGCTTTCTTCGAGCTTGACCTTGTCCTCGGCCATCTTCACGGTCAACTGATCGCGGGTTTCACGTGCCGATTGGAGTCGACGCTCAAGATCTGCAACCTCATCCGAGGCCCGTTGCACCCGGCCCTCGGCATCGGCCAAGGCCAAGCGAGCAGCGGGAAGCTGTGCCTGGTAGCCGCGCAATTCTGCGTCGGCTTCCTTGATATCGGCATCAAGGTATTCAAGATCTTCGTTCAGATCACTGTAGTTCTGCTGAAGTTCGGTCTTACGGTCGTCAAGCTCGTCGGCGTTGGCACCGATACCGCCGGAGACTAGCAACGCTACGGAGAGCGTGCCAACAATTCCGGCGCGTGCGATTCGGCACCATACTGCTTTGGCCAGCATAAATTTCCTTAATCCCGGGGGTGAGAATGAGCATCAGGCATGAACACGACGTGCTAAACCTTCAAGTAACGCCGCAAGGTTATGATCGACGATACACCAGCAAGAAGAACACCCAACAGAATCAGAGCTGGCGCAACGATGAATACTTCGCTGGTGGAGATGAACGCGGTATCCGGATATTCTCGTGCAAGTTTGCCATCGATGAAGAAACGGGCCATGCCCCACAACACCCCGGAAGCAAGCAGTGCACCGAGTAAGCCAGCGATCACACCTTCCATCACAAAGGGCAGCTGAATCGAGGCTTTCGATGCTCCAACAAGACGCATAATGCCGGTTTCACGGCGTCTAGTAAACGCCGAGAGCCTGATGGTGGTACCCACCAAAAGCACTGCACATACGATCATAACGGCGGCAATGCCAATGGCTACCACCGAGGCGATATTGATGATTGAGAAGATCTTTTCCAGCAGTTCGCGCTGGTCAATGACAACATCGACGCCCTTCATTGAAGAGAAGAGTTCGTTGATCACCTCATATTTTTCCGGGTCTACGAGTGAGACGCGAAAAGATTCGGGCAGCTGATCGGCGGTGACGGTGTCAACGATTGCCGAGTTTTCAAACTGTTCGCGGAAATGCGTCAGGGCCTGGGCCTTGTCCTCGTATTCGAAGCTTGCCACATAGGGAGAAACTGCGGCGGATTCGAGCATGCCCTGGATATCGGTGCGCTGGGCATCGGTGATGGCACCATCGGCACAGGTCATTGATTCATTGTCTTCACCACACAGGAAGATTGCTACCTGGACCTTGTCATACCAGTAGCCCTTCATCTGGGTGATCTGCATTTGCAGCAGTGCCGCGGCACCCACGAAGGTCAGCGAAACGAAGGTGACAAGGATAACCGAAATCACCATGGAGAGGTTGCGGCGCAGGCCGGCTGCGACCTCGGAAAGTACAAATCCTAGCCTCATGGCATGTCATCCTCTGTGTCGAACGGGGCGAAGGCCTGCTTGCCGGGTGCGGCCTTGCTTCGTTCCCCGGGGGTTGCGACACGTAGTTCACGAGTGCCGTCCTGGTTGATCACCGGGATCATCGAGGTGTATTCGCCTAGCTTTTCATCGCGCACGATATGGCCCTCGGAAAGTTCGATGACGCGTCGGCGCATCGAGTTTACGATTCCATCATCGTGGGTTGCCATCAGGACAGTTGTACCGTTTTGGTTGATCCTATCGAGCACGTTCATGATGCCGACGCTGGTGGCCGGATCAAGGTTACCGGTGGGTTCATCGGCCAATAAGATTGCCGGCTTATTCGCAATGGCGCGTGCAATGGCAACGCGCTGCTTTTCACCGCCGGAAAGCTCATGTGGCTTGCGTTTTTCCTTGCCCTCGAGGCCGACCATTTTCAGCACCTCGGGGACGTGTTCGCGGATGGCACTTCGGCTCTCGCCAATAACCTGCATGGCAAAGGCAACGTTGTCAAAGACGTTCTTCTGCTCCAGCAGGCGGAAATCCTGGAAGACCACACCGATGCCGCGGCGCAATTTGGGCACACGCCAGGAGGGAATGCGGGCAACGTTTTGGCCTGCTACGTGTACCGAACCGCCGGTGGCGATAAGTTCGCGCAGCACCAAGCCCAGGAACGTGGACTTGCCCGAGCCCGAGGGGCCCACGAGGAACGCAAAGTCGCCGCGGTCGATCTCAATACTGATGTCGTCCAAACCGGGACGGGACTTCTGGTCATAGACCATCGTCACGTTTTCGAATCTAATCATCACAGCTCTGCCCGTCGGATCGCCGGCAGAGGATCCAGGGAACGGGACTTTGTCTTATAGGGAGATTCAACAAGGCCAGCCCTTGCACTCTATCGGCACCGCGGGATCTGCACGGCACACCGCTTAGGCGTGTCACGAAACTGGGTATCGGGTGTGTGGTGCCTGCAAGGGCAGCAAGATACCTTTTGACTACTGTTTGATAGCTAGGCAAAAGTGTTTGTGGGCTTTACCGCATTTAGGACTGCGGGCGGCGTTGGGTTGCACGCCAGCGAATACCGGCATCGATGAAATCGTCGATCTCGCCATCGAGTACACCGGAGGTGTTGCCAACCTCGTATTCGGTGCGCAAATCCTTGACCATCTGGTACGGATTAAGCACGTAGGAGCGCATCTGGTCTCCCCACGATGCCTTTACATCCCCGGCAAGCTGCTTCTTCTTGGCGTCGGCTTCGGCCTTTTTGACGAGCAGCAAACGTGATTGCAGCACGCGCAGGGCCGCGGCACGGTTCTGGATCTGTGACTTTTCATTCTGCATCGACACCACGATGCCGGTGGGAATGTGGGTCATGCGTACCGCGGAGTCGGTGGTGTTCACCGACTGCCCACCGGGGCCCGAGGAGCGGTACACGTCGACCTTGATCTCATTTTCTGGGATCTCGATGGAGTCGGTTTGCTCGATCAGCGGAATGACTTCTACCGCGGCAAAGGAGGTCTGACGGCGACCCTGGTTATCGAACGGGGAGATGCGCACCAAGCGGTGGGTACCCGCCTCAACCGAGAGTGTGCCAAACGCGTAGGGCGCGTTGACCTCAAAGGTTGCAGATTTCAGGCCGGCTTCTTCGGCGTAGGAGGTATCCATCACGCGGGTTGAGTAGCCATGCTTTTCCGCCCAGCGCAGGTACATACGCAACAGCATTTCTGCGAAGTCGGCGGCATCGACGCCACCGGCACCAGCCCGAATCGTCACCACGGCCTCACGCGAATCGAATTCTCCGGAGAGCAGCGTGACAACTTCGAGGTCGGCAAGCGCCTTGCTCACTGCCTTGAGCTCGTCGTTGGCCTCGGCAAGCGAGTCTGCATCGCCCTCCATCTCGGCGAGCTCAACCAGAACCTCGAGGTCATCGATGCGGGTTGCGATCTTGGTGATGCGCTCAAGCTCGGACTGGCGGTGCGAGAGTTTGGAGGTCACCACCTGTGCGGCTGCCGGGTTGTCCCACAAATTTGGCACACCGGCTTCCTCGGAGAGCATCTCGATGTCTGCGCGAATGCGCGGCAGGTCGGAGACCTCTTCGATGGAGGCGTAGGTGGAGCGCAATGCGCGGATTTCTGCGGGGAAGTCAGTTGAAGCCATGGTGCTTCCAGCCTACGACATCTCAGCGGTGGTTCTTGGCGTGCAGAGGCATTATTGCGGTGTGGGTTTAACGGGTCAACAAGGTTCGAGCCTTTGCTTCGACGGAAATCGACACCCCCGAGGGCACCATCCAGCCAATAATTGGTGGATGTACCACCGCACCTAATTTCAAGTGAGCCGTGAGTGAATCGCCCTGTACGCCGGCGGAAATAATGTGTAGGCCAGCGAATTGGCTACCGGCTTCCACCTCGGCAATGTACTTGGATGCGGCGGCGCGTACCTGGGCCGGGTTCAGTGACAGCGTTGCCTCGTTTGCGCCATGGGCCTTGAGATCAAAGTTATCCGCTGCCGCCGCCACCGCTCCGTCTGCAACCGAGAGCAACCTGCGTGCCTGAGCGTTGACTGCAGTTGCGGCAAGGACCACGGAGATCACCAGCAGGGCAATGGCGATCATGCCTATGATCAGGATCATTGACTGACCCGATTCGTCTCTCTTCTGGCAAATATTGCACCTAGCCATAACGATCGACCCGGTGCGTTGCACTTGATTTCACGCTACCGGTGCGCGGGGTCCAGGCTGCCGGGAGCAAGGGAAGCACGGTATCCACGGTGACTTGGACGGTGACGGTGCTACCCGGGGCCAGGCAGCTGCCGGTGCAGCTGTAGCCGTAGGAGACCCGTGTCCCCTCGATACCCATATTTGCTGCTGCCCTACGCACCGCATCCGATACGCGAGCATTGGCTTCCGCCTCCGAGGCGGCGCTAACAAATACCTTGGCTCCGTGGTCGGCGGCGCCCACCGCTGCATAGGTTGCGCTTTGCAGGGCCCCGGCGGCTATCACCAAATAGATCAGCGGAACCAGTAACAAAGTCACCAAAAAGATGAATTCCACCATAGCCGATCCTGATTCATCATTCTGGGCTGGCTCCTGATCAGGGGTTGTGGGCTGTAATCCACAAGCACTCCCGGGCAGCAAGCCAACACTGCTCAATATTCCAGCGCAGTTAACTGTGTAGCGACGCGGCTCAGCCATAGCGCACTGCCTCACCGCTGACCTCAAAGTGCGCAAACAGTGGGATCATCCCGATCATTGGAACTCCCGCTCGCACCGTGATCACTAGGCCCGGTTGTCCACCTATGGTGACGCTGGTTCCTTTGACGTTTGTAGCGTAGGAAGCATTCAACGCACCTGTAATGATTTCTTGGGCGCGCGCGACTCCATCGGCCGGTCCTCGATCGGCAAGAGTTCCGTACCGTGCCCCATTTGCCGCGGCATCCAGCAGCGTGTTTCGCACATGCAGCGCCAGAGTGAGTTGAAGAACGCCCAGGAAAACGGCGATGAGTAGGGCACTAACCATCACAAACTCGGCAACTGCCGAACCCCGCTCGAGCTGTGCCCGCGCGTCAATGGAGCTGTATCGAAATAGTTTCCGGCTCGGCCGGTGCCCCGCACGGTGGCGCGCGGTGTCTCTTGGCCCGTGACGTTGAGCCGATTTTATGTGGCGGTTGCTGGTGCAAGATCTAAAAATTGGCATGATTTTTGTGTGGATGTGGGGGCAGCTTCAGGCTTCGCAGCTAGCCACCCTTCAGCCGTTATTTCATGCCGGCAACGCGATCGATTGCTTGGTTGAACAGATCTTGTAAGCGCGGCCCGGCGATCGCAATGAGTGCCGCTACCAAGAGCGCACTCATGAGCGTGATCATGACCCATCCGGGTACGTCTCCGCGTTCCTCCCGCCGTACCTTGCGCACGAGCGTCGTGGTTGAATCGGTCAACCACATACCCAGGCAGAAGATCATCAATCCAAACTTCTCTGTCATTTTCATGATAGTTCCCTCCTTGGCGGAACTTTTGTGCAGGTGATGAAGTGGGCCGTCCCCGGTGGGAAGCCCAATCGTTGAATGTTCCCGGATAGCTGACCGGCATGCGCGCTGAGCTTGGGGCGCATCAGTAGCTCATATCAATCAGTGAAAGCCCCGGATACACGGCAAAAACGATGGTTAGCGGGAGCACGCCAAAGACAACGGGAACCATCATCCCTATTTCCTTTTTCCCGGCGGTTTCCATCAATTCCCGCTTTGCTGCATCGCGCACATCCTGAGCTTGGGCACGCATCACAGCGGCGATCGGGGTGCCTCGTTCAGCTGCCACGGTGATCGCGTCAACAAAACGTGTCATCGCCGTGAGCCCGATGCGATCGGCCATGGATGCCAGCGCCGAGACCAGTGTGGAGCCGGAGCGGACATCGGCGAGCGCCATGGAGAATTCTTCGCTCAGGGCCCCGGTTGAACTGCGTGCAACTCGTTCGATGGAACCGATGGTGCTCTCCCCCGCGCCGACGGCGAGTGCCATGAGTTCGGCGATGGTTGGGAATTGGTTAATGATGCGTTTAGATCGGCGGGAGATTTGTTCGCCCAAGTACCAATCACGCAAGAGATAGCCACCTATGGCACAGCCAATCAGGACGACAAGTGAGAGCATGGGGTTGAATCGTCCGGCGAGCAGGTTTAGTCCTATCAGTGCTGCTCCGATGAGGGTCAGCGCGGCTGACCAGAGTAATTGTTGGGCGCGGAAGTCAAGCACACTTGTTTTGAGTCCGGCTCTAGCTAGGCGGCGGGAAAGTGCTTCGTTGCCCGGGTTTAGTCGTGCGGTGTTGCGGATAAGATCCGAGATCAGCGGGCCTAGGATGCGCCCCAATGGGCCGAAGGGGGTTTGTGCGGCAAGCGGTTCGCTGAGCATGCGGGCGGAGGTTCGTCCGCTGCGTAGGTGTGGGGCCATCCGGTCTGCGAAGCTAATGGGCCGCATGAAGGGCAGGCGTACCAAGACCAGCCATAGCCCGCAGCCCAGGATCAGTCCCAGTAGCAGGGCGAGGGTTGTTGTGCTTTTCATGGCTGTGCCCGTTTCATCTGAACACCCGTTCTTCCTCGGGGAGTTTGCCAATGCGCATCATGGCGCGGTAACAAACAAATGAGATGCCAAGTCCCGAGAGAAGTACCATCACTCCGGTGACCGTTGAGTAGGCTGAGACGGCGGCCGGCTGGGCCGCTAGCAGTAGGAGGATCACCCAGGGCGCGGCAACAGCAAGGCGTGCCGCGGAAACCGTCCATGATTGTCGTGCTTCGAGTTCTCCGCGGGTTCTGGCCGCGTCCCGAAGAAATGAGCTCAGGGTTCCGAGCATTTCGCCAAGATCGGTGCCTCCGACTTCACGGGTGATACGTAGTGCTGCAACAATTTTGTCTGCCACCGGGTCGGCCAGACGGTCGGAGAGCCGGTTGAGGGATTCTTCAAAGCGGGCAGTAGCGCGGTAGTCAAGCCCGAAGTCGGTAAAGGCCGGGCGTAAGGCAAGGGGTCCTTGAACCCCAAGTTGGGTCAGGGCTTCGGGTAGCGAGAGTCCCGCACGAATTGCCGAGCGGATATGGTCCACCACATCGGGCCATTGTTCGCGCAAGGCTGCACTGCGCTTGGCCGCCTGATGGTTCACTACGGCAAAGGGTGCTGCGGCTCCGAATCCTGCGAAGGTTAGCGAGATCATGCCGGCCCCGGTGAGAACTAAAACGATCAGCCCCACGATGATGCTGCTGGTGACCGAGGCGTAAATGAATCCGGCTCTAGTGACCTTGTCCATTCCGGCACGGAGTAATAATTGTTCGATGCGGGAGGACTTTTTGGGCCCGGTGTTCCCGGCTGGCGGGGTGAAAGAATTGAATATCAGTAGTAGGCCAAAGCCCAGGCTCAATCCCAGGAGCAGGCTCATGCTACTGCCCGCCCCAGTGCAGCAACATCAATTCCGGCATCGACTAGTTTTGGATGGGCCAAATCTGCTGCTGGTTGGAGTTCGAGATTTCCATCTGTAGCTTCGAATATTGAGGTGGTCTCGATGGCACCATTTTCAACCCGGCGACCCAGGCCTAATACTTCGCGTACGTAACGACGTCCATCGCTGTCTTTGCGGCAATGCACCACCAAGTCGATACACGCTGCAACGGTGGGAACACCCAAGTTCTAAAGACTGCATGTATTGGTTATGGTGTTGGTATGACCAAGAAAGCTTTCATCTATTGCCGCATTAGCCAGGATCGCTCTAAAGAGGGTTTGGGCGTTGCCCGTCAGGAAGCTGACTGCCGGGCGCTCGCCGATAGCCTTGGGGTTGAGGTCGTTGAGGTGTTCACGGATAACGACATGAGTGCGTCCAACGGGCGTAAGCGTCCGGGTTATGAGTCGATGCTTATGCGTTTGGCAGAGGTTGACACGATTTTGTGCTGGCACAATGACCGCCTGACTCGCAAGATGGTTGAGCTTGTGCCGTTCATTGAGCTGGTTGAAGCGCATTCGATCACGATTCAAACGGTTAGCGCTGGTGAGTATGACCTGCGGACTAGTACCGGCAAGATGATTGCTCACATCATGGGGTCGGTTGCTCAAAAAGAAGCTGACCAGATGGCCGAGCGTATGAAGCGTAAGCGTGTGGAGCTTGCTTCTAAGTCTCGTTACATGGGTGGCCCTCGCCCGTTTGGCTGGAACCCCAAGGGGTCTGATTGGGATCTAAATGTGCGTGAAGCTGAAGCACTAGCGAAAGCTTCATATGCGATTCTTGAAGGCAGTTCCCTGCGGGCTATCTGTACTGACTGGAATGACCCAGAGCGAGAGGGTGGCGCGCTTCTAAGTACGTTCGGTAATGATTGGCATGCCAACTCATTGAAGCGCACACTGATGCGTCCGCGTAATGCTGGATTCTTTGTGGTGAAGGATCAGGTGATGAGTGATGACGTTGTGCCGCCGATTGTTTCGGAAGAGGTTTGGCGGGCGGTGTGCACGGTGCTGGATAACCCCAAGCGGCGTACTAGCATGACGCGGGTTGCCAAGCATCTGCTTTCGGGTATCGCGCAGTGTTCTTGTGGGCAGATTACGCAACCGGGAAAAATCAAGGATGGTAAGAACCCCGAGACACCTAAGGCACCGATTTATAAGTGCCGGGATATTGGTAAGAAGGGCACCGGTAGCCATGTTGCTAAGCGTATGGAACGCATGGATCACATGGCCGAGGTCTGGGTTTGGCGCATGCTTATGAATGGTGCTGGCAATGAATCCAAGTCACCTGAACTTGGGGCTAAGGTTGCCGAGCTAAAGGCTGAGCTTGCGAACTTGGCGACGCGTGAAGCTGAAGCGGGTGACGCTGTAGCAACTGGATTGATGACCTTCCAACAGTTGCAGGCGTTCAATCAATCACTGAAGGCTCAACGTGAAGCTCTTGAGTCTGAGCTTGGGAATATTGGTACGCATGTTGTGCGTGCTGGCATGATGGTTGACTCTGCCGAGACTAGGCAGGTTGCTGATGACCGCTTTAGGGAATGGTTGAACCTACCGGTTGATGATCGACGCGCGTTCATTTCAGCTAACTTTCATGTGGTGATGCTGAAGGGCAAATCTGGGTGCAAGTTCAATCCCGAGACGGTTAGTTTTGTTCCGCGCTCCCCTGCTGATTTGGGGGCACGGTTTGACGCTGAGCAGTTGGCGGCGTTGGAACATGTGCCGTTTGCCGAGACACCGGCAGCGGGTTTGGAAATTTTGGAGCGGTGGCGAGCGTACCGTGAGGGCGGTGGCTTTGATCGGTCACTCGCTACAGCAAAATATTTGAACACTATGCGGGAGCATGCCATGTCCAACTAGGCATGTCGCGTAACAATCACACCGATTAGCCTATGTTTTGCCGGACATGTCTAGACAAAAGACTGGACATGTCGCCCCGTTGCCGGACATTGGCAAAGACACCTTGTGATCCGTGGTTAATCTGTTTCCCGTTTGTTTCGTTATCGGTGAGCGCCAAATGTTTGCCAGGATTTGAAGGATGTTTTACGGCTAATGGGAATTGATCGGGCTGAACTGCTGGGTTTGGTTGGCAGTGTTCTTGATGTTCAGACTGATTGGGCGAGCGGTGAACGGTTGACGGGGTTGTTGTCGGCGGTCAGGTATTACGACAGCACACCTGAAGCTGAGTTGCATTTTGTGGGGTTGCTTCACACGTTGTTACCGGGAACGGCGCTACGTGTGGCAGGTGTTGAACGTGTGTATCAGCCCGCGTTAAGAGCTGTGTAAGCGCCGCGCTATGCGTGGTTGCCCAGTGATGCTGAGACGCTGCTCTACGGCTGTTAGGCGTGCTTCTACGGGCTTGTGATCCACAGACGAAAGAACCCCCAAACCTTTTTGGCTTGGGGGTTCTTTGTATGAGTGCTTAGTTTGATAGGGCTTCCATGCGACGGTATAGGGTGGCGCGGCCAATGCCCATTTCTCGGGCGACTTGTGCGACGGGCTTACCTGCGTCGATAAGTGTCATCGCGTTACGGATCGTTTCATCGCTGATGCTTTCGCGTCTACCCCCAAGGTCACCGCCTTTGGCTTTGCGCTTTGCCACGCTGTCTTGAATGCGCTCTGTCTTGATTGCAAGTTCCATCTCTGCCAGTGATGCCATAACCGTAAACATCATCTTGCCCATAGGGGTGGATGTGTCAACGTCGCCGCCGCCAAGGTTGAGCACTCGCAGGTTTACACCGTTGGCCTTGAGTTGTTCTGATAGTGCAAGCATGTGCTGAGTTGACCGCCCGAGACGGTCTAGCGTGGCGACTACTAGCGTGTCTCCCGTGTGGAGCGCTTCTAGCATGCGGTCTAGTTGTGGGCGTTTGTCGCGTGATCCGCTTACGCCGTGGTCAACGTAGAGGTCATCTTTGCGTACCCCGGCATTGAGTAAATCAATTTCCTGGCGGTCGGTGTCTTGACCTTTGGTACTGACTCGGGCGTATCCGATTAGCTTTGTCATGTTCTTAGAGTCCGTTCTCGGTTGCCCATTGGATAAATTCAGGATGGTTGGCTTGTAAGCCCATTGGCCAGCGGTTAGCGGCATGGCAACCGGTGGCTGTATCGACGCGAGTTGATGGGAAATTACATTCATCTGCTGATGTGTCGCATTCAATGCACTGCCATTCTTTGTAACCGTGGTCTAGGTAGTGGCGGTGTTCGGTGTTCATTGTTTGCTTCCCCTCTAAAAGTGTCTCACAACTCAGGTTGATAACTAAAATGTAACAGGTAGTTGTGAGACAAGCAAGCGAGACACATGGTTCATTGATTTCACGGGGGTTGCAATGTGTCTCACTGAACTGTCTTACATCCTTTCGGTTGCGAGACACCGATACCATTTACATAAATGACCGAGACACGAGGGGGAAGTCCACAAATGGGAATTGAAAATCTAATAAGCAGTGATCACCTTGCCCGCATTTCAGGTGAGGCGCAGCGCAATGCAGAAGCAGCGATGCGTCACACTGAAGAAATGGCGAAGGCCGCACAACTAGCGCAACGCGTTAGGCAACGACAAGCGGCAGAAGATGAAGCGGTAGAGCGCGCGCAAGCTGAGCGAGTCGCACAAACGAAACTGCTTAGCGCGCTGAGCGCACTGAGTGAAGAGCAAGCACAGACGATGGCCGCCATGAACAAGGCGAGCCGAGAGCAAGTGCAGACGCTCGCGGCCATGCGCAAGCTCAGTGAAGACTTGGAAGGTGAGCGGCGACGCTCTAAGTACCTTGAAGAGAAGCAAGCAAAGTTCAACAAGGGCATGACGATACTTGCATCTGTACTGGCAGGTGGCGCTGTGATCGTACCGTTCATCGTGCTGTACCTAGACAAGGTGCTGTGATCCAACGGTGAGCGCCCGAACACTAGGCAGGCACTCGGCTTTGGTACTAGTGGGCGCGGCTCTAAGCGCCCGCGTAAGCGACGCAACCACTGATCCGGCACTGACTGCCGCACATGCTCTTAGAATCGCTTACGCACACTGCCTAGGGCGTGCCAGGGTGTAGGGGGTGGGGGCACTCCCCCAAACGACTTGCCAGCCCACCGCCCGTGGGTAGCATCCGTCATTCTGTACGAGTTTTAGAGGTCTTCAAACCGCTGTTTGATGGATTGCACGGTGCTGCTCGGGCGTTACCGGCATGAGGTGGTAGACGCTGGCGCATGCACGGTTGCCGCACGCATGATGCAGGGCATGGCCGGGGGCAAGGTATCCAACCAGAGCCAACCATGCCATGCGGTGAACCGTGAGATAGGGCTTGCTTGGGTAGGGGCGAGCATATCCGTCTTCACTAGGCTCTTTTGCCCAGACCATGCACCCAGGATTGTTAGGGTCGGGGATGATGAATGGCTCTACGTCTTGGGCGTAAGCCGTTGCAACGTCATGATGCCCACCGAACCATCGAACATAGTTCTGCTGCTGTTCTTTGTATTCTATTTCCTGCTGGGCACGCATCTTTGGCATGGCTCCGGGCAACTGGTTGAGGTACTGAAGATTGATTGTCTCGGCTTCAGACGTGAGCGGGTGCAGTGTCCAGAGGATACGCTGTGCGTGACGTTCATCGGGGCTAGGGGTAGCAAGCGGACTAGGCAACTCGTTGAGCTGTCCTAACACTTTGCGCATGGTCTTAGCTGTGCGAACAATACCCAATCCCAATAGCTCGGGAACGGTCGATGGTTTCCCCTTGACTGCCGCACGGTGAAGCACTCCGGCTGTGCGTAAAGCTGGTGACCTAAACATGTCTGGCAACCCTTCAGAACCTAGTAAAAGAGGGCACTTATTTAGCAAGGTTTTACCCCGGTTTTTTACAGAAGATTCTTCAATGATTTTGTATCGTCCGATAGACCGTGTTGAGGTCTTGGGTAAGGCTTCAATCTGTCCATTGGCAACCAATCGTTTGAGGGATGTTGCGACGGTAGGAGCAGACCTGCCAACGTGTGCCGCGATAGTCCTAGTTGATTCTGTAACGATTCCCTGAGCGTTGGTGAACTGGTGCAGGGCTGAGAGAACTAGTTGATCCGTGGGGTTCAACTTATCCGTGGCATTCATTCTCAGTCGTCGTTAGTCTTCAATCTTCACTTGATCAACTTCACTCCCCCATAGGTTCACTGGTAATCCGTTGACGATTCCAAAGTTCAGTTCACGGATACTTAGCGGCTTGGGGTTTCCGGCGTTCCATTCCCATTCATCTTTACCGTGTGCAGCTAACAAGGCTTTGCGTTGTTGGCTTACGGTGTGGTGTTTAGTTGGGGTGAGTGCTTGCAAGTGGCTTGGGCGTACGCAACAAGGGTTTGAGCAGATGTGATCTATTTCTGTTCCGTTGTTCAATGGCTGTTCTCCCAGGTTTACCCATGCCCAGCGGTGCCCTCGTTGCTTTTTGCCGCTGTCATGGAACCATGCGTAGCCGTCTTTGTCTTGGTGGCCTTGCCATTCCCAGCACTGTTCATTGACTCCACCGGGTGCAAGGCGGCTAGCGAACCGTTGGATTGCTGGCAGGTGTGCGATTGCTCGTTGTGGGTTGGGGTGCAGTGAGGTGATGTGTCCGTGTCGTCGTGTCTGGGTGTCGTGTAGTCCGCATAGTTCGTTGGCATGGCTTTTACGGGTGCAGTTCTGGTTTTTGAAAGTGGCTTTGCAAGGTTTCTTCATGATGTTTCCTAGGTTTGTGGGTGGTAGGTGGAAGGCCATGCAACCGAACGGTGATTGCATGGCCTTCTGTTTGTTGCTCTTTCCCTAGTGGGCTAGGGCATTCTTTAGCGGGCACCCATCGGGAAGCTTGCTGACGGGGCTTTGCGCTCCTTGTATTCGGGGTACACATTGGATGCTTCAATGCGCGCCAGTTCGTCGGCCATGCGTTTGCGTTCTGCGTTTGCTGCTGCTTCGCGGGCTTCAATTTCTGGTGCGCGGTAACGATCCCCAGACTTCTTTACTGCATCATCCGAGTCTTGGCTTGGGTATGTGGGCTTGATTAGTTCCCCGTCGATGAGGACTGAGGTAACGCGGGCAGATGCGTATGCAGATTCACGGCAGGTTTCAAATCCTGAGTTTGTACCTAGCACCTTGTTTGATTCAGTAACGAGTGATCCAAGGATCTGAATGGCTTCCTCGTGTGCTTTGAGCTTGTCGAGCACCGGGAAGTGTAGAGCGTCTACCTGTTCGGCAAGTCCTGCCCATAGCGCCGTGATCTGCTCGGGCGATAGCAAGCCTTCTACGTCGCGGTGTACTGCGCGGTTACGCTGATCAACGGCAAACGCATGCTCGTGCACATGCTGGGCACCGGCAAGACCACGCTTCAGGGTGGCTAGGAACGGGATAAGCCCGTCTGCTTGTGCTTGTGCATCGACGATGAGGCTCATGGCTTGACGGTCACCGGTGGCGATGAGAGCGGTCAACCGGGTTACTTCACCGTTGGCCTTCTGCTGGTCAGCTTCGACTGTTGCAATCTTGTCTTGAAGTTCGGTCAGAGTGTTGGTTGCTGCCTGAAGTCGGGAGTTGGATTCTTCTAGTGAGAGAACGGTCATTGTGTTTTCCTTTTTGTTGGATGGTTAGTTGTTGATGCTTGCGGACTTGTGAGAGGGCTAGCTCTATGTGTCTTCGGCGGCTAGCCATGCCCATGTGTTCCGATTGATGATCTGGGAAATGGTTTCAAGGCTCACGCTGTATTCATTGGCCAAGGTCTGCATGGTGACTTTGCCCGGTTCGTATTTCTTTCGGATTGAAAGCACCTGATGTTCTTTTAGTTTGGATAGGTGGTGTAGTTCGCCAAGCGCTCGGGGCATTGATGATGCTCCATTTCATATGGATTCATATTGAATGATTGGTTAAATAAAAAACGCCATACGCACACCGGTAAGGGTGTATGTATGGCGTTGACATGGCTCTAGTTCGATGACTAGCTATTCTTGCCCGTGGTGTCCGCGTGCCAGGTATGAAGTTTGTTGGTAATTCTTTGATCGTTTCCGACCTACAAATAAGTATATGGGGATTTGACGCGAAACCGGGGCAGAAGTTTTACAGAAGCCTAGACCTAGTAAAAGAATCTGTTTCATGTTCGGCGAGCGCAAGGATTCCTAGACCAAAAAAACCGAGACTCCCCTAAGGCATAAACGCTGTAACAGCTTTGACTAGAACCCGTTAGGGTTCCCTTTTACATCGTCAACACGTTAACGGCTTCAGGGGGTAGGAGCTTCTAAGTGAACCCTAACGGGTTCTGCTTGGGTCGTAAGGAACGTTTGAGTCTTAAGAGCTTCAACCCCCTTACCCCCTTCGACTCTTATATTGTGTCGCTACTCAGTAAATACATGTCGCCATGTCCGAACGTCAGTGTTTGACGTATCAGATGATGGGTGCCGGCCATGTGTCGAGCGTGGATTGCATGCAGCTGCCACCTGACAGATATCCTCGTAACAGTCTTCAGGGCAATGCTGAGCGCGCTGATAGGCGTTAGTGGCACAAGTGGGCGCTAGTGGTAAGTCAGGCTCTTAGAATGCGTTCTACGGCTTCTAGATTTGTGTGTCGATGATCCACGATTCTTGTCTTGGAATGCAGGGGGTCTTTGTACGTTGGGCACAACAAATTGGCTCGAAATATTTTCGCCAGCCAGCAGCGGTAGTGTGCAAAGTTTGTTTATCGCATCGTGGGCGGAGTTCGCGTGTAGCGTGCAGAGACCGGGAAGTCCTGAATTGAGCGCCAAAAGCATATCCAGAGATTCGGCTTGGCGTACCTCTCCGACAAGAATCCGATCTGGTCGCATTCTCAATGCTTCCTTGACCAGTTGACGCATGTCGATCTCGCCATGACCTTCAAGGTTTCGTTGCCGGGTTTGCAGACCCACCACATCACGCAGATTGATCTTCAGTTCGAAGATTTCTTCAATGGTGATAACGCGTTCTCGGCTACCAATTGAGGATGCCAAACAATTGAGCATCGTAGTTTTGCCTGCCTGGGTGCCGCCGGAGACAAGAACATTGAGCCCCGCTCCTACCGCGATGTCGAGATAGTGTGCGCATTGCGGGGTAATGGAACCCAACTCAACTAGGTGTTCGAGTTTGCTGGCTCGGGCAATAAATTTTCGAATATTAATCGCCCAGTGTTTCTGCGTGATATCGGGGATGACCACGTGCAGGCGCGATCCGTCATTGAGCTGGCAATCAACAAAGGGTTGGGAAAGGTCAAGCCTGCGCCCCGAGGACTTAAGCATTCGTTCGACGAGCGCATGGATTTCGGGTTCCGGGATACGTAGATTTGTAAGTTCCGAGGTGCCGCC
Organism: Arthrobacter sp. MYb227; assembly: GCF_002975435.1. Classification (GTDB taxonomy): domain Bacteria; phylum Actinomycetota; class Actinomycetes; order Actinomycetales; family Micrococcaceae; genus Paeniglutamicibacter. Next base: position 42,860 of record NZ_PCPT01000011.1, read on the forward strand.
GCGTGCCACAAATATTTGGTTGGGCCCGTTGATCCAGATCTCTTCGATTTCCGGATCGTCAAGGAGCGGCTGTAATGTGCCTAAGCCGATGACGGCATCCAAGATACGACGGCGCGCAGCGTTTACCTCGCCCAAGGCGGGAAGCACCCCGAGTAAGGAGCGTTCGTCGTAATCACGAATCAGATCATCAGCGAGTCGACGAATTTCACCTAGTTGGGTTGCTGGGTCAAGTCCATGGCGGCGAATAAGCTCGCGCAATTCATCGATAACTATCTCAATTGCTTCCATGTCTTCGCCCCGCTTCACACACGTCACGTTCTAATTCCGCGATGAGCGGTATCCGGCGTAGGTAACTCGATGTTGCTAGATTTCCCGCTTCGGCTGGGTCTGGCAGAGGACGTCGGTGCCGCGCAATTACGGCCGAGACTACCCGTGGCTGGTGGGCCGAACAAGACTTATTTGAAACTGTTGATAACTCGTCGTTATTGGGTTGAGGTTTATCCACAGCTGCGCCTAGGTGCGGTCGGAAGCAATCCGGCGCTCTTATGGTGGAGGCAGGCCAATGGTTGCCAGCAGGATAGTCAGCTTCTGGAGGTGTATGCGGATGGCACGAAAAGTTCTCATCAGATTGGTTTCCGATGATCAGCGCCGCTGTTTACTGATTGAGGTCCAAGGTACCGGGGAATGTACCGGGGCAGCATTTTGCGCGGTATTGGCACAATTTATGCCTGGAGTTGATTGGTTTTTTGAAGGTAATCCGCTTTCAGAGGCCGGTGAACTCATCGGATTGGCTAACCGGGCATCAGTGAGGGAGCTAATTTTCAGCGATGTTCGTATTCCCGCTCCACGGCAACTCTTAGATCCCTTAGGCGAAAGGTTACCCGAGCGGCTGTACACCCCCGAACCTGCACTTAGTGGGCTAGTGGTGGTTGACGGGCCGGATCCGGGCGGGGTGCTAGAGCTACGGCGAGGTGTTTATTCTTTGGGCCGCGGAGAGGCAGATCTTCGCATCGGAGATGCGAAACTATCGCGAAGACATGCACTGATTAGCGTCCTTCCAACATCGATCCTGCTCAATGATGAGGGATCGGCAAATGGGGTGTGGTTTGCCACGCGCAAGGTGGAGTCATGCAGGCTCATGATCGGGGATCGTTTCAGGGCAGGAAACTCAGCTTTTGAGGTAGTAGAGCTGCACCGAGATCACGGAGCCGCGCAGGATCATGCTGGCGTTGAAGGTGGGTTTGGTAGCTGGCCCTTAGAACCGGTACAAGTCCCCGGTTCACCGCCCACGACACGATTGGCTATGCTGCTGACCGGAGCTTTGACCCCACTGGTCATGGGCTTGGGACTGTTTTTGGTGACTCACAGCGTATTTTTTCTTGCCTTTTCGGCCGTCTCAATACTTACCGGTGGGCTACCGGCACTCTTTATAGTGCGTGGCAAACGCAAATTTGCTCGAGCGCAGCAATTAGCCACGGCCCAAGACGCGGATCGACGTGCCGACCTTGCACCGCTGCTTGGACGTGTTGCCGCTGGCCTTGCACACTCCAGCGTTGTTGCCAAAGATGGATTTCCCCCATTGGCACTGGGTATAGCTCCCCTCAGACCGTGGCTCGCCCATGTCTCGGGGAATACTACAGGCGATTTTCTAGGCAAAGAAAGTTCTTTCAAGGCTCGAGCGGTGCAGGAGGCGAAAACGTTAAAGGGTGCGTGGAAATCTGGGGTTTCTTCTAGGCCCTCGCATACTACGAGTTTTCCTGCTGTGCCCGGCATTCACACTCCGGTGCTCTTGCGCCTAACCAACGCACAGTCGTTGGTTCTAGAAGGTGAAGCCGACGCTTGGGCGCCGTTGTGCCGTGCCTTGGTAGTTCGTTGGCTACCCATGTTGCGGATCGGATCTTTGCGGTTGGTAATTATTGATTATGCCGACTTTCTCCCGTCAAATCTCTTGTTGATGGACGGAGTCGAAGTACTAGAAGATTCGGTCGGGCTAAGCGCTGAAAGCCACATTTCAACAATCGTGATTGTGGGGCCCGCAGCTCGGATCAACATGCAGGATCAGGTTCAGGGCCCAAGTTCTTTAGACTCGATGCAACCGAACCACGTCGCCGCGGCCGATCCTGCTATGGCACCACGGATCTGGATTTTTTGCGGAAGCGCACCCACATGGTTGCGCGCGCAGGCACGCATCAATGCTAGGGGTGCCTTGGTGCTAAGTCATGAAGCTCACCAAATGAATCCGTGGTTTGCCCCTGCCGAACAAACAGTCATTTTGCAGCGGGGTATGTCTACCGTAGGGCGTGGTGTAGCTATGAAACCGGCAAAACTCAGCATGGAAGTACTCGAATCTGCTGTGGCAAAATACTCCGTCGATGCCGCGATGAAGAATGAAGTCGAACCTGCCATGAGCCCAGTCCTGTTCGAAGGCACACCGGATACGGCCGAGGTCAACGAAAAATCCGGCATTCGAACGGTGATTGGGGATGACGCGCATGGACCGGTAAAACTTGATTTCGCGGCGCACGGACCACATTTTCTAATAGCGGGCACCACTGGAAGTGGGAAGTCAGAACTCTTACGCTCTATGATCCTCGGGCTTGCTCTTGAGTATGGGCCGGCCGAGTTGGCCTTTATGCTTGTAGATTTCAAGGGCGGTGCGACATTGGCCCCGCTAGCAGAATTGCCGCAGGTACAAAGCTTCGTCTCTGATCTGGATGCGCCGGCCGCTCGGCGTGTGCTTGAACAATTGGCTTGCGAGTTGCGGCGTCGTGAAACCATATTCGCCGAGTATGGAGCAAGCGACCATTCGAACTACCTCAAAATTGGTGCAGAGGACCGCCCGTATTTGCCAATACTCGTGGTGGTGATCGATGAGTTTAGGGTGTTTGCTGCCGAGTTGCCAGGAGCCTTAGAAAATATCGTGCAACTTGCCACAGTTGGTCGATCTTTGGGGATTCATCTGGTGTTGAGCACGCAGCGGCCCGCGGGCATCCTCAACGCACAATTACGGGCAAACATTTCAACTGTGATTGCTTTACGGACCATTGGTGAATTTGAGTCGAATGATTTGATAGGTTCAAGTGCTGCAGCACATTTGGACCCGGGTGAACCAGGTCTCGCCTTGATGCGTTGCGGCGGAGAAACACCGCGGAAGTTTAGAGCACGGCTCAACGCGCGGGCAGCTGATTCACTGCATCTGCGTGCCTGGGGAAGAAATCTTGGGGCTCCCTTGTGGAGCCAGCGGCTAGCCACCGACGCATTCGGGCAAAAGCTTGCCGTTGATCAGGTACCACAAACCGGGCAAGAAGCCGCCAGTGAGATGGTCAAGCTAGGTTCTGCTGCCGAACTAGAAGTCAGAGTTTCCCGTATTCTTCTGCGCTGGGCCCATTTCGAGAGCGCAGCAAACCCGTTCTCTGCGCAACTGCCTAAAACCTTACGTGCACTTCCACGATCCCTTTTGCGTGGGCTGAGCCCTGGAGCCATTGTTTTGGGAATGGTCGACAGAGTCGATGCGCCGCGTCCCGATCCCTTGCTCTTTGAGCCTGCTACATGTTGTAGATTGGCCGTTTGTGGGTTGCCCGGTTCGGGAGTTGAATCGGTTCCCGAAGTATTAGTCAGGTCAATGAACCGAGACTCATGGCAGCTGGCCGGCCTGGTGCTTGATGGTGATGGTAATCAAGAGCATCTTGCCGATGTTCCGGGGGTACGTGGGTATTTTGGTCCCCGGGATACCTGGCGCATCGATGAGCTTCTGCGGCAGCTCGAAGATTCGAGCGGCACCGGGCCCATGCTCTTGATTGTCAGTGGTCTTGCCGGATGGGCACAGGCGATGGGACCACATGCTTTCCAACAATTTGATACGGCGCTCGGTTCCTACGCCCGAAGCGCAGCACATAATGGTCGTTCATTGGTGCTCTGCGGGGATAAGGATTTAGCTGGCGTTCGGGCCTTGGCGCTGTGCGAAACGCGCTGGTATTTCCCCTGTGGTGCCGGACCAGAGGTACTTATGGGATGGCCAAAACTCAAACCCATCACACCTACACCCGGACGAGGGCTCATAATAAATTCGCAAGGTCCGCAATCAGGTTCCGAATTCCAACTCTTAGACCCGTGCGCATTGGACAATGCCGAACTATTGAGCGAACCCGTACCCGAGCACTGGATAAAAAATATCAAACTCCCCGAGGTGCTCTCCGGCTCCCTGCTGCGTGAGCAATGGAATAGCAGAAAAGAGCCGCACACACCGGACTCGGCCGGGTCTTTGGAGCCAGCCGTCTTGGGCCTACCCGTGGGTGTCAGCGCACCCGATCATCGACTCTTCTATTGGAACCCGGGAAGTATTGGAATCGTGGTTGGCAGGCGAGGTGCCGGTAAACATATGCTGCTTCGATACCTCGCGACAAGTGTTCCAACCCAGGGTTGCCAGATAAAGATCTACGGAATCGAGGACAGTCTTCCGCGCACCCTTGAGGAGCTTGGCTCAACGAGCGTGGGATTGGTGCTGATTGAACGGGTGGATACCCGGGTCTCTGAAACGCTCAATATTTTGGGGCCGATCACTGCCGCAAACATTCCGTTGATCATCAGCACCGAACCCTCGGCAAGACTACTTTTTGATCTTGGACTCAGTTCAATGGTGCGTGACCCAGGCAGTTTTCTGGTGCTAGATCCACGTTCCACACTTGATGCCGAGCCTGCCGATTTCAGATTCGCCGCCCAGGCCCGCAGTGTTCGGGGCCGCGGTCTGGTCTTTGACGGTGGGACCCTGCGGCAGATTCAATGCGTCAATGCTGTATAGCTCAACGCGTCCTCGTAGGGGGTTTAGTGTGAACCTCGTCTCAACGTTGTTGCAGCCCTCTACTTGCGGTTTTTTCCGCCGGTCTTTCCGTCGTTGTTATGTTCGTTCGCTCCTTTAGCAGCCGCCGGACGGTCGCCCAGGAAAGCCGTGGTGCGTGGGTCAAAGAGCAGTATGACGATGATTGCTGCGGGAATGAGCCAGATCCAGGCCCACGGGGCGGCTTCGGTCTGCAGGTATGGGATCGCCAGGATGATCTGGAATAACTGCCAGAAGAGTGCTGCGGCTCGGGTCCAGGCCTTGCCACGGAAGAAGAAGTGGGCGACGGTAAGTTGCCAAATTCCGCCGACGAAGATGATCACCAGCATGAAGAGTCGTGCACCAAGGTTTAGCACCCCTGCATCACCCAGATGCATTGCGTAGCTCAGGCCATAGGCCAATACCGCTAGTCCCTCGAGAACCAGCATTGCGCTAATCAACAGCACCGAGAATGGTCGAGGGCGGCGGGCCGGGCTAGCAGGCTGGTGTACTTCTGGTTGGTTCATCACCCCTTAAATCTAGCCCGGTGGGTGTGCAGACGCGAAAGCAGCAAAAACCTAAATATGCGCCAAGCGGCTCCCAAGGTGCCCAATAACACCCTTGTCAGCGGCGCAGAAACCTGTTAGTCGTCACGTGAAATCTGGTCCTTGTGACCAAGCACTCAAGACTGCTGCCGCTTTTGCAACATCGCCCCCTTGTTTACGTGAACGTAACATGAAAACCTTGTTAGGCAGTCGACCGCTAATCCCATTTATTCCGGTCACTGCCGCTGCCCTGGCGTCATTCCCGGGGCACTTCTCCCTCAGACCTACTTTCAAGGAGCATCATCAAGCATGGATTGGCGTAGCCGCGCGGCCTGTCTGGACAAGGACCCGGAGCTGTTTTTCCCGGTAGGAAACACCGGACCGGCTCTGCTCCAGATTGAAGAAGCCAAGAGTGTCTGTCGACGTTGTCCCGTCGTTGACACCTGCCTAGCCTGGGCCATCGAGTCCGGACAAGACGCCGGAGTCTGGGGTGGCATGAGTGAAGACGAGCGTCGTGCGCTCAAGCGTCGGGCAGCACGTGCCCGCCGCGCTTCCTAGTCACGGCAGCTTTACAAATTTTGATCGGGGGATGGTTCCGTACGGAGCCGTCCCCCGATTTTTGTCTTTCGCAATGTGGCCAGCTGCAGTCTTAGCAACATGGCTCTACCCTGTTTCCTTAGAGAAACCTATCGACGAGAGCGCAACAAACCAGCACCCTGACGTGTTGGAACAACCCGATATCCACACCACTAGTTACGATCGATAAGTGACAGAGAACCGAACCGACCCACGCATAGGCACCACGCTCGATGGACGCTATTTCTTAGAAGCGCGTATCGCTGACGGAGGCATGTCTACCGTTTACCGTGCCTCCGATACCCGGTTGCATCGCACGGTGGCGGTTAAGGTGTTGCACGCGCACATGGCTTCCGACCCCGCCGTGTTAGAAAGATTCACTGCAGAAGCAATCATTTCTGCGGGGCTAGATCACGCAAACATCGTCAAGATCCTTGACCACCATGTATCCCCCGATGCCGCCTACTTGGTGATGGAATACGTCCGTGGGCTTAATTTGCGTCAGCTACTTGATGAACGTGGACGTTTCACCCCACGTCAGACCTTGGCCATGCTGCGAGCAATCTGTACAGGTTTGGCCGTTGCCCACCAAGAAGGCATCGTGCACCGGGATATGAAACCGGCAAACGTGCTGATTTCCGACGAGGCAAGTGTCAAGGTCGCCGATTTTGGTTTGGCACGTGCCGCATCGGCGCACACAAATGCAACATCGGTCTTTGGCACTGCAGCATATATTTCTCCCGAGCTTGCCGTCGGGGATCCGGCCGATGAGCGTAGCGATATTTACGCCGTGGGCATCATGGCCTACGAGTTGCTGACCGGTCGCCAACCGTTTAGTTCCGAAAGCGTCTACGGGCTTGCCTTCAAACATATTAATAACCCGGTCCCGGCCCCTTCGGAACTTGTCCCGGGTCTTTCACCGGAACTCGATGAACTCGTTGCCTATTGCACCGACAAAGACCCGGAGAACCGCCCGCAAAACGCCTCGTTCCTGCTTAGCGATATTCAGCAGATGCTCGCGACCTTGGGCAAGGAGCAGCTCGATCTGGGATCCGAAACCTTGGGTATGGTTTCGGACCTGGTCCCCGCGATAACTTCCGCGCATACAACAGTTCACGACAGGTTGGCTCAGGCACAACAAAAACGTGATGCGCTTGCCGAAAGCGCTGCGGATGCCATGACCGAAACCATGGAAGAGCAAGTCCGTACGCTGAACCCAAGTGCCGGAGGCTCAGCACCCGTTGGCACCGCGCCGCAGAAGAACCCTGATGCCACAGAAGTTATTAGCGCATCCGCAGACACGACGATCATTAATTCGCCGTCGGGAAACCCGGATGTGGATCACACCACGGTGCTGCACAAGGGTTCGGACCATACAAGTGTCATGCCTTCGGGGCTGGGAAGCAGAAATTCTGCTTCGAGTCCCTCGACGGGCGAACTTGCTGCTGTTCCGAGTCGACGTCCAATGTCGGCTCGTCGTGCACGCAAGAATGCCAAGGCCACCGAAGTGGCTTGGAGAAAGAACGCACAAATCCCCACCCATCAGCTGGCTCCCAAGATGCCAGCACGCCGAAAATGGCTCATCGGCGTGCTTCTGAGCATGCTTGCAGCACTTCTTGCCGCCGTTGGATTCTATTTTGGGATGGGACCCGGTGCACCATTTACCGTCCCGCAGCTCACCAACGTTGCTAGCGCACAGGCAGTTTCACAGCTGAGGGATGCCGGGGTCGAAGCACGTACCACTGAAGTTTTTGACGAGAAAATCGAGCGCGGCCTCGTGGTTGGAAGTGAACCCGCCGCTGGGGAAACGATCCGCCGATTTCAAGGTCTAGATCTTAACGTTTCTAAGGGACCCGAGCTCTTTGCCGTCCCAAATTTGAACGGCCGCAGTCAGCAGGACGCCGAAAAAGATCTCAAGACAGCCCAGCTCGTTGTGGGGAAGGTGACTCAGAAGTACTCTGAGGAGGTCGCCAAGGACGCTGTCATCAGCCACACTCCGGGCCCCGAAGAGATGGTGCGGCGTGATTCAAAGATCTCCTTGGTGATATCTAAGGGTCCCGCTCCCGTTGACGTTCCAAATATCGTGGGCGAAACCGTTTCCGATGCTAACGCAGCCCTTGAAACCGCCGGGTTGAAGGGCTCCGAAGATTCCAAGGCCTATAGCCGCAGCATCCCGGCCGGCGCCGTGATCTCGCAGAAACCAGCCAAGGGGCAGGCCGAGCGTGGTTCGACGGTCGGTTATGTGGTTTCCCTGGGACCGAAGATGATTGAAGTTCCAAATGTGCAGGGTAAGCAGCTGCGCGAGGCCCGGGCGACCCTCGAGTCCCTGGGTTTCAAGGTCCAGGTCGATGAATTCTTGGGCGGATTCTTTGGAACTGTGCGTTCCCAAACACCTGCCGGTGGAACCGCTGCCGAAGGTTCAACTATCAAGCTCGTGGTTGTCTAAAAATCTATTCCCGCTGACGTGGCAGAGCCTTGGACGGCTACGCAATGCTACTAGCGCTTAACCTCCGGCCTGCCGGAGCTTTGCACACTCCAGTGAACTGTTGAATCACGCTGAGATCAGGAAGCACTATCTAGCGTTGTCTCGTCCCGACGTGCCTGATCGGCTACCCGGGTTGAACGCGCCTCAATAAGTTGCCCAAGCTTCAGCGAACGGATTAGCGGAATTAGGAGTGGTACTAACGCGGCTACCAGCAAGATTCCCGAGAACAAACTCATCATTGCCGTGGTGCTAAATTTTTGGCTGAGCAAGCCAAAAAGTACGTATCCCAACGGCACCGGCAGCAGCTGCCCAAAGGTACTGATCGAAGACAATCTGGACTGTAAGCTTTCGGGAATTTGTTCTTGAAAGAACGCTGACCAGGACACTATGGAAATATCCAGCGCCACCCCGGCTACCACGGTTGCTGCGACTATCACCCAGGTTGGTGCCACACAGGCCAGAGCGATCAAAGGCAACGCTTGAGCTGCGAGACACAGCGACACGGTGATACCAATGCGTTGCGGGCGCACTGCGATGGCGATGACCGAACCCCCAACCATGCCAAAGGCAAAGCCAGCACTGATCATTCCCCAGGCCATGGCACCGCCCAGGGACTCTTGCGAGATCACCGGGCCAAAGAGCTGGAATCCCACGAGCCACATCAACACGGTGATTGCCGATTGGGCCACCATGATCACGAACCAACGCCGCGCTGTAAATTCTTTGAATCCTGCTTTGAACTCGGCGATCGCCGAGGCCTTCGGTTTGAGCGGCTGCGGTGAGTTGATCGCGGCGAGGAAAAACACCGAGATAACAAAGGTTGCCGAGTTGAAGGCCAATGCCCATCCGGATCCCAGTAGTGCCACCAGCAAACCGCCAAGTGCCGGTCCCAACACCTTGGCAACGTTCAGTGGCAACCGCAGTACCGCATTTGCTGCAACGCGCAACGGCGCGGGAACCAACTGAACTATCGACCCCTGCGAAGCAGGTTGAAAGAATGCCGAGGCACAACCGAGCATGAACACCGAGGCGGCAAGCATCCAGAGCTCGGCCACGCCGGTGAGAATGAGTATGGCGATCGATAGCTGGACAACGCCCGAAACGCAATTAGCCGCCATCATGACACGGTCGCGTCGCACCCTATCCCCCAGCACGCCACCGATCAGCAACAGAAGCACCTGTGGGGCCACATTTAACGCAAGGATCAGTCCTAGCCATTGAGCCCCGCCTCCGGCGTCGAGTGCGGCGAAGGCCACGGCAATCGGTGCAATAGCAGAGCCGAGCGACGATACAACGCGACCGATCCAGAAACTACGAAACTGCCGGTGGCGCAAAACTGCTGATGCTTCGTTGATGCTCTTCATGCGTGGGTCAGACTCCCCTGCCTGGTGTCAGTTCTTCCGCTGGTCCTTAGGCAATTTCTTGGTGCCGACCCGGGGGGGGTACCCGACACCACTTCCCGTTCTGGCCGCGTCGTGTTCTGGGTCTGGCAACGTGCTTAAAAAGTTGAGGCCGGTTTTCTTGATCCCCTCACGGGGATGGAGCAAGAAAACCGGCCTCAACTAATTCCGCTATGCGGCTGTGTTACTTAGTTACGCGGACCACGCTTGGCAAGCGCACCGGAAACCAGGAATGCCATTTCCAGGGACTGCTTGTGGTTTAGACGCGGGTCGCAGACCGATTCGTAGAGGTCATCGAACTGTTCCTGGCGGATCGGGTCGGCGCCACCGAGGCACTCTGCCACGTCGTCGCCGGTCATTTCCACGTGCAGGCCACCGGGGAAGGTGCCCAACGAGTCATGAACCTCGAAGAAACCACGAACCTCATCCATGACATCGTCGAAGCGGCGCGTCTTATAGCCGTTCTCGGAGGTGACGGTGTTTCCGTGCATGGGGTCGGTGACCCAGAGGACCTGGGCTCCGGAGGCGGTGACCTTTTCTACAAGGTTTGGCAGCTTCTCGCGGATGTTCTTCGCGCCCATGCGGGTGATGAAGGTCAGACGGCCCGGCTCGCGGTTCGGGTCGAGCTTCTCGATCAGCGCGAGTGCATCTTCGGCGGTGGTGGTCGGGCCAAGCTTGACGCCGATCGGGTTACGCACGCGCGAGAGGAAGTCCACGTGTGCGCCGTCGAGCTGTCGGGTACGCTCGCCGATCCACAGGAAGTGGCCGCTGGTGTCGTAAGGCTGCGAGGTGCGTGAGTCGGTGCGGGTCAGCGCACGCTCGTAGTCAAGCAAAAGTGCCTCGTGGGAGGCGAAGAATTCGGTGCGCTTGAGCGCCTCAAAGTCCGCCCCGCAGGCGTCCATGAACTTCACGGCACGGTCGATTTCGCCAGCCAGCTGCTCGTAGGCGGTGTGTGCCGGGTTTGCCATGAAACCAGCGTTCCAGGAGTGTACCGAACGCAGATCGGCAAAGCCGCCCTGGGTGAACGCGCGGATCAGGTTCAGCGTTGAGGATGAGGTGTTGTAGGCCTCGACCATGCGGCGCGGATCGTGCGCTCGGGATTCGGGGGTAAATTCGTAGCCGTTGACGATGTCGCCGCGGAAGGCTGGCAGCGTGATACCGTCGCGGGTCTCATCGTTGGAGGAACGTGGCTTGGCGAACTGCCCCGCCATGCGACCCATCTTGACTACCGGCATCGACGAGCCGTAGGTCAGTACCACTGCCATCTGCAAGATGGTCTTCACTCGTGCCGAGATCTTATCTGCGGTTGCCCCGTCAAAGGTTTCTGCGCAGTCGCCGCCCTGGAGCAGGAAGGCCTTGCCCTGGGCTGCTGCGGCGAGACGCTCACGAAGAATGTCTACCTCACCGGCGAAAACCAGTGGTGGACGGGTACCGAGTTCGGTTACGGACTCGGCATAGTTTGGATGTTCACTCCAGGTGGGCTGCTGGGCAATGGGCAGAGTGCGCCAAATATCCAGTTCGGGATCGGTAGCGGGACCTGCCGTGGAACGGCCTGGGAATGGGGATGTCGAAGATAGCTGAGTCACCCTCTAAGGGTAGACCGGCCCACGGCTTCATGTGGTATTTGGTGCGTAACCCAAGGTGCCAAAGCGTTAACAGTTAGCTGTTTTTCCTCGGGCTGGCACTATTTTTTCTTCGGGTTTTCGCGGCGCTCGGCTTCCAACGCGGCCTTCACACTTGCCGCATAGGTATCCACATATTCCTGCCCTGACAAGCGCATAATCGCGTACATAATCTCATCGGTAACAGAGCGCTGCACGAAGCGGTCCTCGCTCATTCCCGCATAACGGGAGAAATCCAATGGTTCACCAATAATCAGACCGACGCGGCGGATATTTGGTACGCGTTTTCCGATGGGCTGGACCTTATCTGTGCCGATCATTGCCACGGGGATGACCGGTACCCCGGCCTCCAGGGCCAGCTTTGCAACACCGAGTTTGCCGCGGTAGAGCCGGCCATCTGGACTGCGGGTGCCTTCCGGATATATTCCCAACAGTTGCCCATCGACAAGTGCTTGGGCGCCGGCACCCAATGAGTTGGCGCTTGCCGCACCCCCGGATCGGTCCATCGGGATCTGGTTGATCATGCGGAAAAACCATGCGGTGACCCGCCCCTTCAGGCCCTTTCCGTTGAAGTAGTCGCTTTTTGCCAAGAAGATGACCGGGCGATCCACGGCCACCGGAAGGAAGATCGAGTCGGAAACCGAGAGGTGATTACTTGCAAGGATTGCACCACCGGTTTTGGGGATGTGATCGATGCCCTTGACCCAGGGACGGAAAAACACGTTCACCAACGGTCCAACGATCAACCGTTTCATGAAGAGGTAAAACATGTGTGGTGTGCCTTCCGGGCCGGAGTTCTTAATGCAGTTTATCCGGGCGATGCGCCCGCATGGCTGATCACGCGGTGATTCATTGGTTCTCAGTTACGCTCTAACTGTAGGCAAAACATTGCCAATTCTCATACCCCGGTCACTAACGATGGCAGTTTCCTAGGGGTGGTTTACCGCAAGGGAGAGAGAACATGTCAGCATCCGATTCGGCCAGTTCGAATAGCCTCACACCCAATGACCCGTTCCACTACCAAGGCACCAATGGTGAGGCGGTACTGGTAATCCACGGGTTTACCGCAGGGCCGGCAAGCATGCTTCCCTGGGCTCAAGCAATTGCCGACGCCGGATACACGGTTGATCTGCCGGTACTCCCCGGGCATGTCACCAGCTGGCAGCAGCTAGCCAAGACTCCCTATAGGCAGATCGTTGCTGCGGTCGAACGTGCTTACGAAGCACTCGCAGCAAAACACACTCGAGTATATGTTGCGGGAATGTCGATGGGCGGAGCCCTTGCATTACACCTTGGCTCGACCCATGCCCCTGCCGGCCTTGCGCTGATTAACCCGGGGTTGACCATCGCTTCCCCGGTGGCAAAATTTAGCGGTGCACTACGCTTTGTCGTTCCTTCAATTCCTTCGATCGCCAATGATATTGCCAAGCCGGGCGGCGATGAGCACGCCTATGATCGAACACCAATTGGTGGGGTCCATGAATTACGCAAGTTGTTCAAGGCCACCATCGCCTCCCTGCCCAAGATCACCTGTCCAATCATTGTTTTCCGATCCGATCAAGACCATGTGGTACCGGAGAGCAGCGTTGAGGCGCTACACAAGGGTTTGACGCCGGCAGTGGAATTGCGGGTGCGTCGCTTGCCGCGTAGCTATCACGTGGCGACACTTGATTATGAGGCGGAAGAGATTTTTGCCGAGTCCATCGAATTTTTCAAAGAAGCTAAGCGGTAAGCACCATGACTAACCAATTTCACGAGCCCGGCGGTTCCGGCGGTTCGGACGACGCGGTCTGGGAAGATCTGGTGCGCAGGTTAGAGCATGAGCCTACGACTCAACCCGCCCATGAGCTGGAGGCCGACTCAGCTCAGGCTCCAGCGGAACCGACACCCAAAGCCGCACCGGGCGTGGACCCGACTCTTTTCACGATGCATCCTGCCTTGGGTGGACCACGTGACTATGAGGCTTCCGAGGAACTACTCGAGGATTTCGTCCCGGCAGATCCTCCAGCCATTGGTTCGGGAAACCCCTTGGTGAATCTTGCCTGGGTAGCCGCGGCCGGTGCCCCACTGGTGCTACTGCTGCTGGCAATTTTTTGGCGTCGCGCGCCAATGCCCCTGTGGATCGGGCTGTGCGTGTTGGCGCTAGGTGGTGGTGCCTATCTTTTTGCTCGCATGCCACGTCACCGTCATGATAACGATGATGGTGCGCAAGTCTGACCCTCAACACGCGTCCTCGCGCAGTGGACCACTCGCCATGTGCTCGGGCACTTTAGCCCCGAACCAATCAAAGTCTGGTTTCGACCGTGAGTGGAAAATCCATGTTGCGTAGATCGTATTTTCACCGTAAGTTACTACTGAGTAAACAATGTGATTCAAACCACTAAGATGGTGGTAGTGGGACCGATCGCAGGCATGCACCCCCCGGACCCGAAAACGAAGGAGCCCCCGATGCAGGAAATTATTGTCCCGCCACTGGTAGAGACGCCACCGCAGACAAACATCACAGACCTGCTGTTGCGTCACGCTCGCTCGGCGGCTAATCCCCCACTTCTTTCCAAGCCCGGACCCAACGGGACGTGGGTTGATATGTCGGCCTCGGAGTTCGCCGATGATGCCTCGGCCATCGCCAAGGGCTTCATTGCCAGCGGCATCGAACTTGGCGGACGCATCGGGCTCATGGCACGTACCCGGTACGAATGGACGCTCGTCGACTTTGCCATCTGGTTCGCCGGATGCGTCACGGTCCCGGTCTATGAGACGTCCTCCCCCAGCCAGGTCGCCTGGATCTTGGGTGATTCCCATGCAACTGCGGTAGTTGTTGAGGCGGTGCGCCACGAGAACGTGATACGTCAGGCGGCCCATCAAGAAGGACTCGACGAGCTAAACCACGTGTGGCAGATCGATGGCGATGGTCTAGATGCCTTGCGCGAAGCCGGCAAGGGTGTCAGCGACGAGGTTCTGGAGGAGCGTCGTGCGGCCGCCGGTCTCGACTCCCTGGCCACCATCATTTACACCTCCGGCACCACCGGGCGTCCCAAGGGCTGCGAACTCACACACTCCAACTTTGTTGAACTCAGCGATAACGCAGCAATGGCACTTCCCGAATGCGTCTACCCCGGTGCCTCAACGATCATGTTCCTGCCCCTGGCACACGTCTTCGCACGCTACATCTCGGTGCTCAGCGTCGCGGCCGGCGTCAGGGTCGCACACACCCCAGATGTGAAAAATCTGATGGGCGATCTGCAATCGTTCAAGCCCAACTTCATTCTTGCGGTGCCTCGCGTCTTCGAGAAGGTCTACAACTCCTCGATGCTCAAGGCCGAAGACGGCGGCAAGGGCAAGATCTTCCATGCGGGTTCGGATACTGCCATTGCTTACTCCCGTGCGCTGGAAACCGGCAAGGTCCCGCTGGGCCTCAAACTCAAGCACAAGCTCTTCGACGTCCTGCTCTACTCGAAAATTCGTGAGGCAATGGGCGGCAAGGTTGTCCACGCGGTCTCCGGTGGCGCCCCGCTGGGCGAACGCTTGGGGCACTTCTTCCACGGTATCGGGCTGACGGTTCTTGAAGGCTACGGCCTGACCGAGACGACCGCGCCGATCACTGTGAACACCCCGAAGCAGATCAAGATCGGCACCGTGGGACGCCCACTGCCGGGTAATGGTGTGCGGATCGCCGCCGACGGGGAAATCCTTGCCAAGGGCTTCTGTGTGATGCGTGGTTATTACAACCGCCCGGACCTGACCGAAGAAAACTTTGTTGATGGCTGGTTCCGTACCGGGGATATTGGTGAACTGGATGCCGATGGCTTCCTGCGCATCACCGGCCGCAAGAAGGAAATCATCGTCACCGCCAGCGGAAAAAACGTGATTCCGGCAATGCTCGAGGATCAGATCCGTGCCGACGCATTAGTTTCCCAGTGCGTGGTGGTGGGCGATGCCCGTCCGTTCATTTCGGCACTGATCACCCTCGACGAGGAGGCACTGCCGGGCTGGCTGGAACGTCATCAGCTGCCGGCAGGCACCACGGCCGCACAGGCAGCCACGTTGCCGGAAGTGAACCAGGCAATTCAGGCATTGGTGGAGAAGGCGAATACAAGTGTTTCGCGCGCCGAGGCCATCAAGGAGTTCCGTATTGTCCCGACCGACTTCACCGAAGAATCCGGGCACCTCACTCCATCGTTGAAGATCAAGCGCGCCCAGGTGCTCAAGGACTTCGAGGCGGTAGTCGAGGAAATTTATGCAGGAGCCAAGCCACGCGCATAATGCGTTGTGACGCGGTCCTCTAGGCGGTGGGGGTTGGCACCAGTGGGTGCTAACCCCCATCGCTTTGTTCATGTCCGGTGCCTCGTTAGTATCGTGTTCACCAAATACACGGAGCACTGCTGCCCGGATCACGCTGATTCTGGCGCTGGGCAAGTGAACCGCCAGCTGAACTTAAGCTGCTTTTTGGCTGTAACCCGAAGCTAGTGCACCCTGCGGATAGGTGCAGAGAGACTGCCGCAGTGAACTGTCAGGTGAGTTCGAGAATAATATTGAGCTCTTCGACAATCTGGCTCAGCGCATGCCGGGCCGCCCGCCTGGGGGCTCGTTGCACGCTTGTCGGCAGGCTCAACGCATTATCAAACGGAAGCACTACGACAGGTCGTGGCAAGTCGGCCGGCAGCTGCAAGGCCTGATCGCCCTTGACCACACCGTAATTCACAACAAAAATACTGCGCCCCACCAATTTGGTGCGCCCGTTGGCTTCAAGCCAGGATAGTTTTTCGGCGAACTCGGCAGTGACTTCCGGATCCGCGGGTGCCACCATGACCAATGCATCACTTTCGCTCAGCGCACCGGCAAAAGCCGCACGCATGAGCCCCGGACCGGCCGCACGGATCGTAAGCCCTTGGTCTTCATAACGATGCTCAAGGGCGGCACATAGTGTTGCTAACCCGGCGTCGGGAACCAGCGAGAGAACCGTGACTACCTTGCTTTTGGGAAGTTGTCTCGGTATTTGACCTGATAAGGCTACAGTTTCCGGGTCAACACGTATCGGCCCAGCATCTTCCGGATCTGCGTTTTCAAGTGTTGGAGTTACTTCGGCGTCTTGTGTAGCGCCCTGACCTGCGTCGGAAGATTCTTGTGCCGTGTTTTCGACATGTTCGCCAGTACGTGCGTCATCGTCCCGCTGGGTGGTTGCGAGATCGACATGCGGGGAATCTGCCGCGGCGGGCGGTGAAGATTTTTCCTCGGTGGAGTGCGCGTCGGATGTTCCCGGTTCCACCGGCTCTCCAACCACGGTGCGTTTACCGAAGAGTCGGGCAAAAAACCCCGCTGAATCCCTGGTCATGAACCCATCTCCTAAATGACAGTGGTTACCCCAATGCCGAAGTAAACAAAAAACAAAGCGATGAAACGCACCATAACACGGTAGCGAGGTTCAAAGCCCCAAGTGGGGCATCGAACCTCGCTACCGTGTTAGCTCAAGCAGCATCCGCGGTCAGTGAGCGGTTGCAGAATATTTTGCTGTTTTAGGCCGGATCGATGACGATCAGCAGATCGCCGCCCTGGACCTGGGCGGTGCCATTAATGGCAATGCGTGAGACGGTCCCGGCACTCGTGGTGGTGATGCCGGCTTCCATCTTCATGGCTTCAATGGTTGCCACCGTGGCACCTGCCTCAACAACATCACCAACGGCAACCTTTGAGGTTACCGCTCCGGCAAATGGTGCAGCAACATGTCCCGGGTTAGTGGCATCGGCCTTCTCCGCGACGACAACCGTGGATTCCACCGAGGCATCGCGGACGCTGAGCTGACGTGACTGACCGTTGAGCAGCACCGTGACGGTCCGCATACCCTTTTCATCGGCTTCGGAGACCGACTGCAAGATCACCAGCAGGCGCACGCCCTTGCCCAGCGAGACCACGTGTTCGCGGCCCTTGACTAACCCGTAGAGGTAATCGCGGGTGTGCAGGGTTGAAACATCGCCGTACGCTTCAACCGTAGCCTCAAAGTCCCGGGTGGGACCGGCAAAGAGCAAACGGTTCAGCGTGGCCCGGCGGGTGTCCGAGTCCCCCTGCAGTGCCTGGGCGTCGGCGGCATCGAGTTCTTCAACGTGCGGACGAATCACACGGCCTTCGAGCGCCTTGGAACGGAACGGCTCCGGCCAGCCACCGGGAGGGTTTCCCAGTTCGCCGGAGAGGAACTGAATGACCGAGTCGGGGATGTCGAAGGATTTTGGATCCTTCGCGAATTCCTCCGGGTCAACGCCCATGCCCACCAGCTGCAGGGCCAGATCTCCGACGACCTTGGAGGATGGAGTGACCTTGACCAAGCGGCCCAGGATGTGGTTCGCCGCGGTGTACATGTCTTCGATGGCCTCGAAGCGCTCACCTAAGCCCAGTGCAATGGCCTGCTGGCGCAGGTTCGAGAGCTGACCACCGGGAATTTCGTGGCGGTAGACGCGGCCGGTCGGGGCGGCAAGGCCGGATTCGAACGGTGCGTACATGGTGCGCACCGATTCCCAGTACGGTTCCAGGGAGGCTGCTGCCTCCAAAGAGATGCCGGTATCGCGCTCGGTGTTCTCCAATGCGGCAATCAGCGCCGAGGAGGAGGGCTGGGAGGTGGTCCCGGCCATCGAGGCTGCGGCAACGTCCACGGCGTCGACGCCCGCGTTGATCGCGGCCATTAGGGTGGCCAGCTGGCCACCGGCGGTGTCGTGGGTGTGCAGGTGCACCGGAAGGTCGAAGCGTTCGCGCAGCGCCGTGACAAGCTTCGCTGCGGCCGCCGGACGCAGGAGCCCGGCCATGTCCTTGATCGCCAGGATGTGGGCACCGGCATCGACGATTTCCTGAGCGAGGTTCAGGTAGTAGTCAAGGGTGTATAGATCCTCGTTGGGATCCAGCAGGTTGCCGGTGTAGCACAGGGCTACCTCGGCCACCGCGGTGCCCGTTTCACGCACTGCCTTGATGGCCGGGGCCATCTGCGAAACATCATTCAGTGCATCAAAGATGCGGAAGATGTCGATGCCAGTGGCTGCGGCTTCCTTCACGAATGCGTCGGTGACCTCGGTCGGGTACGGGGTGTAACCCACCGTGTTGCGACCGCGCAGCAGCATCTGCAGCGGAATGTTCGGTAGCTCGGCACGTAGCAGCGCCAGGCGCTTCCACGGATCCTCGCCCAGGAAGCGTAGCGAGACATCGTAGGTTGCCCCGCCCCAGACCTCCATGGAGAACAGCTGCGGCATCACATGGGCGTAGGCCGGGGCCGCGGCGAGCAGGTCTCGGGTGCGTACCCGGGTTGCCAGCAACGACTGGTGGGCGTCGCGGAAAGTAGTGTCGGTGACGGCCACGGCAGTTTCGTGACGCAGTGCCTTGGCGAAGCCCTCCGGACCCAATTCCAGCAGACGCTGACGCCAGCCATCGGCCGGTGCCTGATCCGATGGACCATCAAAGGGGCTGCGGTCCGGCTCGGATGCCTTATCTCCCGGGAAGGAAGGAAGCTTCTTGCGCGGGTCGATGCCGTCAACACGTTCGCCATTGGGCTGGTTGACCGTCACGTCGGCCAGGAAGGACAGGGCCTTGGTGCCGCGGTCCTGGGACTTGCGCCCGGCCAGCAGCTCCGGGTGCTTGTCGATGAAGTCGGTGGCTACCTCGCCGGCCAGGAAGGCCGGGTCGTCAAGCACATTCTGCAGGAACGGAATGTTGGTGGTGACTCCGCGGACGCGGAATTCGGCCAGCGCACGGCGCAGGCGGGCCGCCGCCGTAGCAAAGTCGCGCCCACGGCAGGTGAGCTTGACCAGCATCGAGTCAAAGTGTGGGGAAACCTCGGCACCGGTGTAGATGGTGCCACCATCCAGACGCACACCCGAGCCACCGGCCGAACGGTAGACGGTGATGGTTCCGACGTCGGGGCGGAACTCGTTGGCCGGGTCCTCGGTGGTGATGCGCGACTGCATGGCAACGCCGCGGATCTTGAGGTCTTCCTGACGAATATCAAGCTCTTCAAGGGTGGCGCCAGCGGCAATGCGCATCTGTGCCTGAACCAGGTCAACGTCGGTGATTTCCTCGGTGACCGTGTGCTCGACCTGGATGCGCGGGTTCATTTCGATGAACACGTGCTGTCCGGCGCGTTCGCCCTCGGTATCCACCAAGAATTCCACGGTGCCGGCGTTCTGGTACTTCAGTGCCTTGGCAAACTTCACGGCGTCTGCATACAGCGCCTGGCGAATTGACTCGTCAAGGTTCGGGGCCGGAGCAATTTCGATGACCTTCTGGTGGCGGCGCTGCAGGGAGCAGTCGCGCTCAAAGAGGTGGACCACGTTTCCGTGCTCGTCGGCCAGGATCTGGACTTCGATGTGGCGTGGACGCAACACCGCCTGTTCAACGAACATTGTGTCATCGCCAAAGGCGCTAGCTGCTTCGCGCATCGCCGCGGAAAGCGATTCGGCCAGCGTTTCTCGGGTATCCACCCGGCGCATGCCACGTCCGCCACCACCGGCAACCGCCTTGACGAAGACGGGGAAACCAATCTTATCGGCCTCGGCGGTGAGGTACTCGACATCAGAGCTGGGCTCCGAGGAGTTCAAAACTGGGATTCCTGCTGCCCGAGCGGCGCGCAGGGCCTCGACCTTGTTACCGGCGAGTTCCAGAACTTCGGCGGCCGGGCCAATGAACTTGATGCCAGCTTCTGCCGCGGCACGGGAAAGATCCGGGTTTTCGGCCAAGAAACCATAGCCCGGGTAAATGGCATCCGCGCCGGCTTCCTTGGCGACGCGGATCACCTCTTCGACGTCCAGGTAGGCGCGGACCGGGTGGCCCTCCTCGCCGATCTGGTAGGCCTCATCGGACTTCTGACGGTGGATCGAGTTGCGGTCCTCGTACGGGTACACGGCGACGGTCTTCGCGCCCAGCTCATAGCCGGCACGGAAAGCACGAATCGCGATTTCACCACGGTTGGCTACCAAGATCTTCGTAAACATGGCGCTCCTGCAAAATGATAATAAGGATGGTTTACGCACACGGAGTCAGGGGGTAGAAACTCTTGTCTGCGGTGTAGAAGCAAAGTGATCAGGCTTCCAAGGTGACACCATACCGTGATGCGCAGCACCGCTGGCAAAACATTGCGGCGGGTACGAAACAGTGGTCTCACTCAGTGGTTCCTATGTTGAGTGTCACGGTGTCGGCGAAGAGCTGCGAACCCGATTATGATATGTAGGGGAACTCATCGTTACATCAAGTGAAATCAACTGTAGAAAAGGGCGTGGTCCGTTCCGTGCAGGTAGTGAGCATTAGCAGCCTTAAAGGTGGCGTAGGAAAAACCTCCGTTACGTTGGGGCTCGCTTCGGCCGCTCTGGCAGCAGGCATCCCCACCCTAGTGATCGATTTAGACCCGCATGCCGATGCCAGCACCGGCCTGGGAGTGCGGGCCGATGACAAGCTGACCATTGGTCGGATGTTGAAGGTTGCGCGTAAAGCGGATCTTTCAAGAAACATCGTCTCCAGCTCCTGGCAGTCGAAGGCCGTTTCGAAGCGTTCACTGACCCGTGTACCAGTCTTAGATGTTGCAGTTGGCGATGCCTACACCGGCATCTACGACCGACCTGACTTGCGTGCTCGGGATTTGCGTCGACTAACCCAGTTGCTCTCGCGCACCTCAGGCTACTCACTTGTACTCATCGATTGCCCCCCATCCTTGAATGGTCTAACCCGCATGGCTTGGAGCGCGAGTGACCGGGTTGTGTTGGTTGCCGAGCCGAGCCTGTTCTCTGTTGCCGGCACCGAACGCACCCAACGTGCACTTGAGATGTTCCGTAAGGAATACGCGCCGGATTTGGGCCCGATCGATGTTGTTGTCAACCGTGTGCGCAAGGACTCAGCCGAGCATGCCTTCCGATTGACGGAGATGCGTTCGATGTTTGGTACCTCGGTACTGACCCCGGAGCTTCCAGAGTTCAGTGAGTGGCAGCAGATCCAGGGTGCCGCGTATTCGGTTCACCAATGGCCGGGTAAGGGCGCCAAACGCACCTCGGAGCTTTTTGACTCGTTGTTGCGAAATATTACCGAGGCCCCCAAGCTGGCTGCCAAGTAGCTTCATAGTTCTTCGTGTTTACCGACCGGTGTTTTTTGGGATAACCAGAAAGCACCGGTCTTTTTCTTGCTACAGCAATGGGCCAAGTGCCCGTAATTGGCATATAGGAACGAGGGCAAAAAAATACTGCTCATCGCTCGGTAGCCCGGAAGAGCGGCCATAGAGCGGTGAGCAGTAATTTATGCTGAAGGGGGGGGTGCTGAGCTAGCTTGCCGTGCGTTTTGCGGCGCGGCGCATCGCTAGTTCGTCAACAGGAAAATCCGAGGCACGCTCGCTTGGCAGCTGGGCAAGAGATCCCTCAACCTCACGCCAGACACGCCCCACGGCGATACCAAAGACTCCCTGGCCACCCTGGACCAAATCGATGACTTCATCGGCCGAGGTGCACTCGTACACCGAGGCACCATCACTCATGAGTGTGATCTGGGCAAGGTCTTCGACGCCTCGTTCACGCAGGTGTTCCACGGCGGTACGGATCTGCTGCAGTGATACACCGGTATCGAGCAGACGTTTGACCACCTTGAGCACGAGGATGTCGCGGAAGCCGTAGAGTCGCTGTGAGCCCGAACCATTGGCGTTACGAACCGCCGGTTCGACAAGACCTGTACGCGCCCAGTAGTCGAGCTGTCGGTAAGTAATTCCTGCGGCCTTGCAGACGATCGGGCCACGGTATCCTGCATCTTCGTCGAGCACTGGGAGGTCCTCGGTGAAGAGTAGGCCTTGGGTATTGCCTCGCGACGCAACATGCCGAGGTCCGGCCGCGCGTTGATCATCTATGGGATTCATCCGAATCTCCTTGCTCAAGCATCCCCGTGAGGGAAGGTGGCTTGCGCAGGAGCGAGGAACGATTTCATTGCGAGTGTAATCGGCATCCGCTGTAGGCAAACCTTGGGAAACTTATGCTTCGACGGTACGACTTGAAGGGGCCTTCGTCAAAGACCTTCAAGCTTTGCTTGAGGCGTGTCGTCGACGGTCGTTTATTTATCGAAATCTTCCGGCTCGATCTCGTTGAGGAATTCCCTGAATTCCCGCACCTGTTCTTCTTCGCCTTCGGCCGCTTCCTCGTCGTCGGCAACCAGCACCGCCGCCTCGTCAAGTACGTGTTCTTGGCAAAGAATTGGGCATTGGGCACGTAGTGCTAGGGCTATGGCGTCCGATGAGCGCGCATCAACCCGAACGTCGTTGGCGAAAACAAGTTCCGCGGTAAACACCGCGTTGAGCACTGAGACAATTTCCACACGCAACAGTGGCGCGTGTAATGCCTGCAGCGTTGCGATCATCAGATCGTGCGTCAGCGGGCGTGGTGGAACGATGCCTTGCTGGAACATGGCAATGGCCGAAGCTTCCGGCGCACCAATCCAAATGGGAAGATGGCGGCGGGAATTTAGTTCTTTAAGCAATACCAGTGGCTGGTTTGAGGGAAGTTCTATGCGAACTCCGACAACTTCTAGCTCTTGCATGGTTCGCTCCTTTGCTCGATGCTGTGATGCCTCTGCTGTATTTAGTGATCCAGTTTAGCGATGGCACCGTTGACTAACGCACCATGTAACGCCATACAGGCATCGCTAATTTCCCTTGCGGTTTCCGCAGCACGGGCGCGTGAGGCAACATCTCGCCGACTCATCTGGGGCGCCACGACACTTTCCACGAGTCCTACCTCGCGGTCTGCTGCCGCACGGAAGGCGCGCAGGTGACGTGGTTCAATGCCGTGCGCGGCAAGTGCCGCAGAGGCTACCGCAATCTTTTGCGCATGTTCGTCAAAACGATCGTTTGATGCAGTGATCATGCCAAAGGAGATTAGATCCTCAATGAGATCGGTACTTGACCCGCACAGTCCCTGTAACTCTGCTTTGGTGACCGGACGAGCGTGAGCGACCAGGTCTTGGGTCATCTGTTCGGTGATGCTCCGGGGGGCCAAGGTATGGCCCCCCGGAAGCTGGTCCGGACGTTCACCACGATCAACTGCGTCTAGATAGTCCTTAATGACCTTCAACGGCAGGTACTGATCACGCTGTAAACCCAGGATGAAGCGCAAGCGCCCCACATCATCGGGCAGATATTTGCGGTATCCGGCCGAGGTACGTTGCGGGGTCAGTAAGCCCTTTTCTTCAAGAAACCTGATCTTTGACGCCGTAACCTGCGAGAACTCCACTTGCAGTTCCGAAAGCACTTCACCAATGTTCAGCGCAACCGGGCGCGCAACATCACCGCCTACTACGGAGAGCCGCGGATTACGGGCCAGATATGTCACGAGAGTTCCTGATTAGTTGGCAGGGTTGTTTGGCAGTTCAACGTAGAAGGTCAAGCGGAACTTGCCGATCTGCACTTCTGCCCCGTTGGCCAAACGTACTTGGTCGACGCGATCGTTATTGACGTAGGTTCCATTGAGTGACCCGGAGTCCACGAGTGTGAACCCTTCGGCATCGCGACGGAACTGGGCATGCTTACGTGAGACGGTAACGTCATCGAGGAAGACATCTGCCTGAGGATGACGGCCAGCCTGGGTGACATCCTGGTCAAGCAGGAAGCGCGCACCTTGGTTTGGTCCCGAGTGGGCAATCAGTAATGCAGATCCAGCGGGCAAGGCCGAGACAGCGGCACGCTCTTCGGGGCTCAGCGCATAGAAAACCACTGGTTCATGATGCACTGGAGGCAGGGCGATACCCGTTGTATCGGTTGATACCTCACGCTGCTCGTGTGGCACCTGAGTTTCGTCCATGTCCGGTCCTCCCAATAACTCTTACTTAAATAGCTCTAGGGTCGTGATCTCCCGACTAAGTTGCCCGGATGATACGCCTAATACCAGATTAGCCTACTGGCGGCGGTTAAAGATTTCGTATTTACATCAAGGCTAAATAACTGCCTATTCCGCCTCGGCATGGGATGATGCACCCATGGAAGATTCTGAATTCTCGGCTCAGCCAGCCGCGCCAACGGCATCCAGTGCACAACCCAAACCTCGTTGGGGTTTGCGAATTGGATTGGGTGCTTGCGCCGCGATCTTGTTGGTTGCAATATTCTTCATCTTCAGGCTGTTCCTGCCAGTGTGGTGGGCCACCAGAATTTCAAATCAAACTCAGGGGTCTCTGAGCGGCGGCGTGTTACTTGGACTGGCCTACGGTTTCATTTTCACCTTTGTGCCACTGCTGATCGGCTGGCAGATGCGTTACAAAAAGATCTCTTGGCCCTGGAAGGGCGTCATCCTCGTCCTTGCCTTGGCCGCTGCTTCCCCGAACCTGATGACGCTTGGCATTTACCTGAACTCTTCCAGTGCGGCTCGCAAGGCCCAATTGACTATCGATACGACGGCCACTTGGTTCCCGTCTTGGACAATTATCGGCGCAGTACTGGGAGTCTTGCTCTTTGCGGGTATCGCAGTGTTCTGGCACATGTGGCGGTCACGAGGGAAGAAAATGAAGGCTCTCAAGCAAGACTTGAAGTCACGTCCTGCCTCCGCGTCAACCGGGCCCGATGCAACTATTTCAGAACCTGAACCACGGCCCTCCGATGCGCCAGATCTTGAGTATCCACCGACTGATCCCCCAACGCCTGAGGATCGCTAGCCCGCGAGAATGCGTTAACTTGCGTTCAGTGCCCTTGACTACGTGGTCAGGGGCACTTTTCGTTGTATAGGGTATTTTTGCTTGCTTGTTCGCGTACGGCCCCGCAGCCGTTCCCTGGCGCATGCTTCCAGCGATACGACAACCGACTCGGCCTGCATGTGAGAATTCTGCCCTCGAGCCGTATTGCAGCTGCATAGTTCGCTTCGGCTCTCAGCGAAGATGCGCAATTATCAACCGACGATTCCCCGGGCCGCTACTAACTTCGTCGGGTGCAGGCTCGCCGAGATCGTGGGCACTTTGAATCATGCAGAGAACTGGGCGTATAGGCAATAAAGTGTGTCTGCAACAGGCTTACTTCCCAACGATTGCACGGTAAAACAGGGTTTCTTATACCTTTGAGCCCTTAACCGTGAATGGTTCTGGAAAATCGAAGCAATGTGAAGTATGCCAATCAGCCTTGAAACGCAATGGAAAAACCTCTGCAGGAACCCAACGCTGGAGATGCATTCAGTGCGGGGCCAGCAGCGTGAAGCGGCGTCCCGATCTGAAACGTCGAGCCGAACTGAACCTGTTTCTGCAATGGATTTTGGGAAAACAAAACCAGGCAACTTATGCGGCCCAAACGGGTCGCACCTTCAGGCATAAGACCCGATGGTGTTGGAATGTTGAACCCGCCGTGATGCCCACCGGTGAGGTGCATCTGCAGATTCAAATGGACGGCATCTACCTGGGACGTGGCTGGTGCGCCTTGATTGCTATCGCCAACGGCAAGACCTTGGGCTGGCAATGGTGTGACAGCGAAAAGAAAGTCGCCTGGATCGCCTTGCTTGAACAATTCCCCGCGCCCCAGGTGGTGATCATTGATGGTGGTTCAGGGCTTGCCTCGGCTCTGGCTCAAGCATGGCCCGATACGCGGGTGCAGCGCTGTTTGGTGCATGTTCAACGCAACGTGCGCACCTATCTGACCCTGCGACCGCGCACCGATGCGGGGCGGGCCTTGCGGCGTATTTCCTTGGCGTTGACACGGATTAGCACCCGTGAGCAGGCCACGAGCTGGATGCAAGCCCTGCAGCAATGGCACCACATCTTTGGGGAGCTGATCAAAGAACGTACCTATCCTCTAGGTCCGGGTGGGTTACGACCCAAGGGAGTGAAAGCGACCCAAACCTGGTGGTACACCCACACTCGGCTCAGATCCGCGTACAAGCTTCTGGAACGGTTGGTGCGTAGCGGAGAACTTTTCACCTATTTGGACCCCGCCTTGAGGGGCTCAACGTTGCTTCAACGACTAATCACATTGAAGGTGGAGTCAACACCCAGCTGCGTGCCTTGCTGCGAACTCATCGGGGGATGCCGCCGGCTCATGCCAAGCGTGCGATCGAATGGTGGCTGTATACCCACGGTGAGAAACCAGCCCAACCTCATACTCTGATCCGGCCAGAACACTATGAGCCTCAACCTCTAGTGAAAGAACTTCCAGATGAAGAGATTGGGCCAGAACTCTTGGGCACTGCACTGAGTGAAACCGAAGGTCTTTGGGTGAGGAAAGGCTGGGCCGGCAGACCCTGCTAAAATCCAGATCAAAGCGTGGAAACCCCGGGTGACACACCCGGGGCAGACACACTTTTTTGCCTATAAGCCGAGAACCGGCTAACTGCCGTGGGGGTACACGAAAGTATGAAAACCGCCATAGACGCAGAAAATCCCGTGATCGCTGCATAAACATGCTGTGATCACGGGATTTAACCGGTCGGGCTAGCGGGATTCGAACCCACGGCCTCCTGACCCCCAGTCAGGCGCGCTACCAAGCTGCGCCATAGCCCGGTTGCTTTCGCAGCCGTTCTCCCGATCAGTTAAGTTCGGGTGCCGTCTGCGAAAAGCTCCGAGATAACCCTACCCCATTTTTGAAGCTACTTCGTACGCTGACGCTTTTCGCGAACACGCATAGCAACTTCGATGGGCGTTCCTTCGAATCCGAAGGTCTCACGCAGGCGTCGAGTAATGAATCGACGGTAGCCCGGATCCAAGAAACCTGTGGTGAACAGCACAAAACGTGGTGGTCGTGCGGAGACCTGGGTGCCGAAGAGAATACGTGGCTGCTTGCCACCGCGCAGTGGGTGCGGGTGGGCCGCTACAAGCTCGCCCAGGAAGGTGTTGAGCTTGCCGGTGGAGATACGTCGGTCCCATGAATCTAGGGCCGTGTGCAGCGCAGGAACGAGCTTGTCCTTGTGCCAACCGGTCTTCGCCGAGATGTTCACGCGTGGTGCCCACTCGACGTGAGCAAGATCCTGCTCAATCTCGCGATCCAGGTAGCGGCGACGATCCTCGTCCATCAGGTCCCACTTGTTGAAGGCAATGACCAAGGCGCGGCCCGAATCGATGGTGGTCTGCAAGATGCGAACATCCTGCTCAGAGAGCACCTCATCGACGGCGAGCAGTACAACTGCAACCTCTGCCTTTTCCAGGGCGGCCTGGGTGCGCAGCGAGGCGTAGTAGTCCGAGCCCTGTGCCATGTGCTGGCGACGGCGGATGCCTGCGGTATCAACGAAGCGGAAGACCTCGCCACCGAGCTCAACGAGCTCATCGACCGGATCACGAGTGGTCCCTGCGACGTTATCGACAACTACACGCTCGGAGCCGGCCATCTTATTCAGCAGCGAGGACTTGCCAACGTTCGGACGGCCAATCAGTGCGATGCGGCGTGGGCCGCCGCGCGGGATGATGCCACCATAGGCGGAGAATTCAGGAAGCTTCTCAACTACCGCGTCCAAAAGATCCGCGGTGCCGCGGCCGTGAAGTGCGGAGACCGGCCACGGCTGACCGAATCCAAGACCCCAGAGGAACGAGGCTTCGGCTTCCTGGTTGAAGTCATCAACCTTGTTGGCAACCAGCAGTACCGGCTTTTTCTTCCGGCGCAGCATCTTGACCACTGCCTCGTCGGTGGCGGTGGCGCCAACGTGCGAGTCAACGACGAAGAGGATCACATCCGCAAGGTCGGCAGCAATTTCTGCCTGCTCTGCCACGCGGGCGTGGATACCCTTGGCGTCGTGCTCCCAACCGCCGGTATCGACGATGGTGAAGTTCTTGCCATTCCATTCGGCTTGGTAGGAAACGCGGTCACGGGTCACGCCCGGAACGTCCTCAACTACCGCCTCGCGGCGGCCCAAGATGCGGTTGACAAGTGTTGATTTGCCAACGTTTGGACGGCCAATGATTGCGACAACCGGCGGGATGACCTCGTCGGCGTCGTCGTCGAAGTCATCGCCCAGGTGCGCGAGCAGTTCCGCGTCTTCCGGGTCTAGGTCATAGTCATCGAGTCCGGCGAGCAACACGTTGGCGCGTTGTTCGGCTTCTTCCTCGGTGATCTCGGCCAGACGGTCGGCGATGTGGTCCTCGTTTGAGGGCACGTATTCTTCGCCTTCGCCGGTGATCAGGTTCTCACTCATGGTGCGGTTCCTTTGCGTTGCGTGCCTCCACCAAACGCGGAAGCCAATATCAGTTTAAGTATGTCTCAGACGTTTCCCGAAACACCCCCCGTATGGGCGGGAATGCCGGTGGCGCCGGTGAGTGATCCGCGAAAAATCTCACGGATCAAAAGTTTTAGGCGTTGGTGCTTGCCTGAGCCGTGATGGCCTCGAGGACCGCGAGCACCGTTTGTTCGAAGTCAAGATCCGAGGAATCAACTGTTGCAACACCATCTGCTGCAACAGTGAAGTTCACTACCGTCGAGTCCTTGGCATCACGTGCAAGCACCTGGGCCTCGAGTTCGGCCTCCGACTGCGTGCCACCGAGCTGAATGCCACGGCGGCGCAGGCGCGCCTCCTCGGAGGCGGTGAGCAGGATGCGGGCATCGGCGTCCGGGGCCACCACCGTGGTGATGTCGCGGCCCTCGGCAATGATGCGTTCGTTGGCCTCGATAATGGCGCGCTGGCGGGCGACAAGCTCCGCGCGTGCCTCAAGGTTCGTGGCAACCGCCGAGACTGCCTCGGAGACAAATGGCTCGCGGATCGTTTCGGTGACATCGGTGCCGTGGATGGTGATTTTTTCAACATCCGGGTCAAGCGAGATGAACAAGTCTGCCGCCTTGACCGCAGCGGCAACGGCTGCGGCGTCGGACAGATCGGTGCCGGCATCAAGTGCATGCCAGGTCACCGCGCGGTACATCGCACCGGTGTCAAGGTAGACGGCGTTTAACCGGCGTGCTGCCTCCTTGGAGACAGAGGACTTGCCACTGCCCGAGGGGCCATCGATGGCTACAACGATTCTCTGCATTACTGCACTACCTTCCATCCAAGTGCGCTAAGCACCGTGACTAATTCTTCGCGTCGACCCGGAATGACCGAAACATCGACGAGTCCCACTTGGTGTCCCGCCGAGTGTTCCACGCGCACATCTTCTACGTTGATTCCCGCATCGCCGATTTCGGTCAGCAGCTTGGCTACCTGACCGGGCTTATCCTGCACCACGATTGTCACAAGCGCGAACGCCTGCGGTGGGGCACCGTGCTTACCCGGAATGCGGGCCTGACCGGCATTGCCTTCCCCCATCAACTGGGCAAGATCAAGTAACGCGCCGGGTCCGGTGGGGTTTTCCAGCGTGCCAATGAGGCGTTCAAGGTCCTCATGCATGCCGCGCAGGATGGGCACCAGGGATCCAGCATTGTGGCTCAGGATCTGAATCCACAACTTGGGATCCGATGCTGCAATACGGGTTGTATCGCGCAAGCCATTACCGGCCAGGGCCAGCGAGTGACCCGGTGCGTTCATCAGCCGTGAGGCGATCAATGATGAGGCAACCTGCGGAAAGTGCGAGATCAATGCCACCGAGGCGTCATGATCTTGCGCATTCATGCGTGCCACCGAGGCACCTAGGTCAATGGCAAGCGCCTCGGCGGTCTTGATTGACTGGCCACGAGTACCGGTGTGTGGGCAGATGACCCACGGCATGGAGGTGAAAAGTTCACCACGTGCCGCCGCCGGACCGGACTTTTCACGTCCGGCCATCGGGTGGGTGCCCACATAGCGGGTCAGGTGTTCATCGGTGATCCGTGGATCGGCCTGCACACCGGCAAGGATTGATTCCTTGACGCTGGCAATATCGACAACCGTTGCGCTCGGGTAGTCAAGCAGTGCCTGAGCTACCACCGAGGCCGTAACATCGGGCGGGGCACCCACGACCACAAGCTCGGGAGCCAGCGGGCGCCCAGCGTTGAGGATGGTGCCGGCGCCAATGTCTTGGGCGACGATTTGTGCGCTGGGCGAGGGATCGGAAAGCCAGACGTTTAGTCCGCGCTGTCTAAGCCCCAGCCCAACGCTGGTGCCCAGCAGCCCGGTGCCGATGACCAAAATGGGTCCGGCCAGGTGCGTGGTGGGCATAAGTTCTTACATCCCTACCAATGAGAGCAGGTGTCCGACTTCCTGGTTACCCAGTGGACGGATGGTGCCCTGCTTCTGATCACCCAGGCGGATCGGGCCCACCTGGACGCGCACCAGACGGGTGACCGGGTGGCCAACAGCATCAAAGAGGCGGCGAACAATGCGGTTACGGCCCGAGTGCAAGATGACCTCAACCAGTACGTGACCCGGGGTCGAGTCGATCAGGCGGAAGGAGTCAACCGACTGCCAACCGTCTTCGAGCTTGATGCCCTTCTTCATCTGGGCTCCAATGCCGGTGGCCATCGGGCCACGAACCTGTACCAGGTAGGTCTTGGGGACCTCGTAGGAAGGGTGTGAGAGGCGGTTTGCCATCTCGCCATCGTTGGTCAGCAGCAGCAGACCTTCGGTCTGGTAGTCAAGACGACCAACGTGGAAAAGACGCGTCTGGGACTGCTTGCGCACGAAGTCTGCAATGCACTTGCGACCTTCGGGGTCTTCCATGGTGGAGACCACGTTGCGTGGCTTGTTGAAGACGTAGTACTTCATTTCTTCGTTCAGCTGCAGGCGCATGCCATCCACGTGCACGGTGTCGCGCTCGGGGTCGATGCGAATGCCAAGCTCGGTGACCAGCGAACCGTTGACCTCAACGCGTGCGGCAAGGATCATTTCCTCACAGACACGGCGGGAGGCAACTCCCGCGTTGGCCATGACCTTCTGCAGGCGTACGCCCTCAAGATCTGACTGTGCTGCCTGTGCGCGGGCGCGATGAGTTGGACGGTTGGGGTTTGCCGGCTTGACCGGGCCCAGGTTCTGTCCGAAGCGTTCCTTGCCAAAGGCCTTAGGACCGCTGTACTTCTTGCCGCCGGTGCCGGCTCCGGTCTTCTTGCCCTGCTTGGGGCCACCGTGTGCCTTGGACCATGAACCCTGTGAGGATTCGTCGCCGCGTTCGGAGCTGGAGCGCGGGTTTGAGTTCGAGCGGCCTGCGCCTGCTGCTCCACGTCCACGGCCTTGGCCGGAACCTTGTGGACGCTGGTTGCCGCGGCCTGAGCGCGATCCCTGGGTCATGATCTGTCCTTATGTTGTTTCGTGGTTCATCGACTTACTCAAGGTAAGTCGACGTCAAATTCGTCAATGTCGCCGACTCCGGGAAGATGCGGGGAAAGCAAGGGCAGCTCGGAAACGCTACCCAGCCCCAATCTTTCCAGAAAATACGAGGTGGTCTGATACAACGTGGCCCCACTTTCACCCTCATCGGGTGCCTCATGGATCAGCCCGCGCGTGAGTAAGGTGCGCACCACTGAATCGACATTAACCCCACGAATCGCCGCAATTCTCCCGCGAGATACGGGTTGCCGGTAGGCGATTACTGCCAAAGTTTCCAGGGCAGCCTGGGTCAGTCTTGCCGTTTGACCGTCGATGACGAAGCGTGAAACAAAGGGAGCAAATTCACTCCTGGAGAAGATGCGCCATCCGCCGGCCAATTCGCGTAGCTCAAAACCACGCTGTGTATCCCCTCCATCATACTGTGCCCGCAAGCCGATAAGGGCCGCTGTGACGCGTTCCTCACCGACCTCGAACACCTGCGCAAGCGCGGTGGCGCTGATGGGTTCATCGATCACCATCAGGATCGATTCGATTCCCGCGCTCAGTCCCCCGGGCAGCTCATCGATTGCGGGCACGCTGGCCGCATCCCCGAGGGGTGTTGCTGGTTGGCTCATGCCCCGTACGCTCCGAGTTCTTCTAGTTCGCTTCGCGGTTTTAGCTCCACGCCTTGCAGTGCTGCCCCGTAGTCGTCATTCAGGCTTGCAATATCCCAGCTTGCCGCGGCTTTGCTGGGGCTTTGGTTCCAGGTGACCTGGAGGGTATCCATTGGTGCGTTTTGCGAGAAGCTAATGACTGACTCGCGGTACATTTCCAGCAGTGCAAGGAATCGCACGACAACCACCAGATGACTTTCGGCATCGGCGGTGAGTTCCGTGAAGGAGAGCGTGTGGCTCTCTTGGAGCAGCAGGCTCAGGATTGCTGCTTGCTCACGAACTGTGACATTTCCCCCATGCAGGTGAGCGATCCCCACCTCGGTCGGTGCCGCGGTCTTGGGTTCTAATGCGGCACGGGCAAGGGTTGCAAGCGCCTCGGGGGTCGTGTTGAAAATCAGTTCAGGTAAGAGCGCGGCAAAGTGTGCTTCGAGACCCACCTGGCGTGGGAACGATGCTGCTTCATCCGAAAATCGTTCACCTAGCCAACCGGCAGCATGTTTGAACGCCTTGTATTGAAGCAAACGGGCAAAGAGCAGATCGCGGGCCTCAAGCAGCGCCATGTCCTCGTCGTTTTCATCCTCGCTGCGCGGGAGTAGCCGTGCGGCTTTCAGGTCAAGCAGTGTTGAGGCGATGACCAAAAATTCCGTCGTTTCATCTAATGCCTTGGAGCCCGGTTGTTGCTGCAGGATCTTGATGTAGGCGATGAATTCGTCGGTCACCTCGGCCATCGCGATCTGCGTGATATCCATTTCACGTTTGGCAATCAGCGAAAGCAAAAGGTCAAAGGGGCCCGTGAAGTTGTTCAGCGAAAGCCGAAAGCCACCGGCCGACTCCTGATCTGGATTCGGCGCGGTGGCTTGAGGTACTGCGGGGTCCCTCATTACGGGGCGCCGCCACGGGCTATGAGTTCCTTGGCCAGTTGGCGGTAAGCCTCGGCGCCGGGGTGATTTGTCGCGTAAGAGGTGATGGGCTCGGCAGCAACGTTTGCATCGGCAAATTTGATGGTGCGACGAATGACTGTCTCAAAGACCGTGTCACCGAAGGCTTCGACCAGGCGTCCGACGACCTCACGGCCGTGCAGCGTGCGTGGATCATACATAGTGGCCAGCACGCCATCGATGGAAAGCGCCGGGTTCAACCGGTCTTGGACCTTCTCGATGGTTTCCACCAGCAGCGCCACCGCACGCAGGGCGAAGAACTCTGCGGTCAGCGGGATAATCACGCCGTGGGCCGCGGTTAGCGCATTGACGGTGAGCAGGCCAAGGGATGGCTGGCAGTCGATCAGCACGATGTCATAGTCATCGGTGACCGAACGCAGCGCCCGCTCAAGCACCTGCTCGCGGGCAACCTCGTTCACTAGCTGAACTTCGGCTGCCGAAAGGTCGATGTTGGCCGGAAGCAGATCGACGTTTTCAACATCGGTGGTGATGATCGCGTCGCGGATCTCGGTTTTGCGGTCCATCAATACGTTGTAGACGGTGACGTCTAGTTCGTGTGGGTTGGTTCCGAATCCTGCCGAGAGTGCACCCTGCGGGTCAAAGTCGACGAGCAAAACCTTGCGACCATATTCGGCAAGTGCCGCGGCGAGGTTAATGGTTGAGGTGGTTTTACCAACCCCGCCCTTCTGATTCACCATGGCGATGACGCGGGCCGGTCCGTGGGATTCCAGCGGTTGCGGCTCGGGGAATTCGCTTTGCGGTCGGCCCGTGGGACCCATTGGGGTCGGTTCCTTGAGCAGTCCTGCGCCCCGGGGCCTGATGCCCTGTTCCTCGCTCACGGTATTAACCACGCTTCCGTTCGTTGTGGGAATTGATTCCTCTTGCTTTAAGGGTAGCGTTTGCGCGTCATCGCGCCCGACACCTTGCTCGCGCCACGGCGAGCCTTCACCTTAAAGCTGAAGTCCAATGTTCATGCTGTTGGGGGCTCGTTTGCCGGTCTACAGCCCTCTTCTACCACCGTACAGGGTATTGCGCGTGCTCATTGAACGCCCCCCCTTACGCCCAGCCCCGGTTTCCCGAAACTCGGCGCCTGGGAACACCAAGCACAAAAACGTTGGCTGTCGTGCACCGGTTCTGGTGCACGACAGCCAACGAAAGAGCACGGCCGTTGCGTGGATATTAGTGTTCGTTGGACGTCAATGAGAGTTCATCGAAGGGACGATCCCCGGCCAGCACCGCGCGGGCCTGATCCATATCGATTTCCTTGGTCCACTTACCGATCAGCAGCGTTGCCACCGCGTTGCCGGTGAAGTTGGTCAGCGCGCGGGCCTCGGACATGAACTTATCGATGCCCACGATCACCCCCATGCCATCGAGCAATTCGGGGCGGTGTGACTGCAGACCAGCGGCAAGGGTTGCCAGCCCGGCACCGGTGACACCTGCGGCGCCCTTGGACGCGATGATCATGAAGACCAACAGGGAGATCTGTTCGCCGAGGTTCATGGGCATTCCCATGGCGGTGGAAACGAAAAGTGCGCTCATGGTCAGGTAGATGGCCGTGCCGTCAAGGTTGAAGGAGTAGCCGGTGGGAACCGTGATTCCCACTACCGGTTTGGAGACACCAACGTGTTCCATCTTGGCGATCAGGCGCGGCAGCGCGGACTCGGAGGAAGAGGTGGAGAAGATCAATAAGTACTCGCGGGCCAGATACTTCAGCAAAGCGAAGATGTTTAGTCCTGTCACGGCGCGTAGCAGCGAACCCAGAACCACCACGATGAACAGGGCACAGGTGGCATAGAAGGCACCCATCAGGATTGCCATGGAGCCGATGGCCGCCCAGCCGGTGGCACCAACAACGGCGGCGATGGCACCGAAGGCGCCGATCGGGGCGATCCACATGATCATCATCATGAGGCGGAAGACAACTGCCTGAATGTGTTTGATGCCGGTCAGCACCGGCTCACCGCTCTGACCCATTGACTGCAGTGCGAAGCCAACGAAGAGTGCAAGTACCAAGGTGGGAAGCACCGGGATGTCACCGGGAATCATTTCCAGCAAGAAATCGACGGTTGCATTTGAACCGCCAGCACCGCCGGCCTCATACTTTTCTAGTTTCAGACCTGCACCCGGGTGGATCAGGTTACCCACTACCAGGCCGATGGCCAGTGCGAAGGTTGACATGGTGATGAAGTACAGCAACGCAAGGCCACCGACCTTGCCAACCGTTGCGGCCTTGGCGATTGAGCCAATGCCCAAAACAATGGTGCAGAAGATGACCGGCGCGATGATCATCTTGATTAAGGCGACGAACCCGGTGCCCAGTGGCTTCAGTGCCTTGCCAACTTCCGGGGCCACCAGACCAATGGTTGCCCCGGCCACCACGGCGATGATGACCATAATGTAGAGCCAGTGCGTGCGGTCTTTCTTGACCGGCGCTTGTTCTGGGGCTATCGGTTCTGGTTCAAGAACATCTGTCGATGCTGGCGACGTTGCCATGCGCTGACTCCTTTGGAAGGTTTTGCTAAAAAGACACCGCCGCGGGGTTCCGGGGGGGGGTACTTTCCAATACTGGGGTCGACAGTGACGCAGATCTCGCTTGTGTTCATATTGTTCATACGCGGGTAACTCTTTGTTAGCCAACAGTGAGATATTTAAGTCTGCAGAAAGGTGCATAGTGTCGCTCAAGAACACGGCCACCACGTCCAAATCGCGTCCCAAGGGTTCATTCTCACTTGCTGCCCGAATTTTGGTCGTGCAGATCGGCCTAGTAACGATCATTGTGCTGTTGATCAGCGCGGCAAGCTACGTGACGACACGAAACCAAGCACATGATTTTGCCGCCAAACGCGTACTATCGGTTGCCGAAACTCTTGCCAATGACCCGTTCATCATCGGCACTTTGCAAGGCGCCGACCCGTCCCCCGCCCTGCAGAAACATGCCGAGCTCATTCGCACCACGGCATCGGTAGATTTCGTTACCATCATGGATCCCCAAGGAATCAGGTATACGCACCCGAATCCCGGGGAAATCGGTAAGAGCTATGTGGGAAGCACCAAAGAAGCACTCGCCGGCAACGCTCACATTGAAGATTTTGTAGGCACTCTTGGACCCTCGGTGCGCGCTGTAGTTCCGATCATCGATGCCGAGAATTCGATTATTGCGCTTATTTCGGTGGGCCTAACGTTGGAAAACCTCAACATCATTCAACTGGCGATTGTGCCCGTGATTCTCGGGGCCGGAGTCTTGGCCTTGGGTCTCGGTGCCCTTTTTGCCTATATGCTCAGCCGCTATCTGCACCGTGCGACGCTTGGTTACGGGCCCGAAGAGCTACGCAGGCTCTACGCCTATTATTTCTCCGCCTTGCATTCGCTCCGCGAAGGACTCGTATTAATCGATGGAAAGGGCCGTCTGGTTCTCCACAACGATCAGGCGGCACGGCTGTTAGGTTTACCCCCGGCAGGAACCCTGCGCCCCATGGCACTGGAAAAGGTTGGCCTGCCGGAAACTATCGAAGAGCTCTTTGCCTCGGGCCGACGGGTCACCGATGAAATTCATCTAACCCAAGACCGCGTACTAGTTATTTCGCAACAACGAGCCATGCAACCAGATGACTCGATAGCATCGAAGGGACGCTGGCCGCTCCGTCGCAAGGTAGTGACAAGCTCGCTGGGTGCTGTCGCCACGCTGCGTGATCACACAGAAGTTCAAGAACTCACCGGTGAGCTTGAATCAATGACCACACTTGCCGAGGCGCTTCGCGCGCAAACCCATGAGCACGCAAACCGCCTGCACACGGTTGCCACGCTCATTGAACTGGGACGCGAACGCGAGGCACTAGAATTCGCGGTTGCCGACAGACAAGAATCCCAACGGCTCACCGATGAATTTGTGCAAGCCATCGACGAGCCGTATCTGACTTCGTTATTGGTGGGTAAGGCAGCCCAGTCCCACGAACGAGGTATCACCTTGACCATGAGCGCATCGGGTCTACTCCCCAAGGGAGCCCTGGATGCCAAGGATCTTGTGACAATCACCGGGAACCTGCTTGATAATGCGTTTGATGCCGCGGCGGGTTCCGAATTGCGCCGGGTCTGGGCGGATTTTGCCGCAGATGAAGACACAGTGGTAATTTCCATTGCCGATTCCGGGCCGGGGCTTGATACGGATCTGCTTGAAGAATTTTTCAGGCTGGGCGCTTCATCTAAGCCCGTAGTTCCTGGCAGCGGGTCTCGAGGGCTGGGGCTTGCTCTGGTCCGCCAGGCGGTTGCCCGATTGGGTGGGAGTCTTGAAGTCGATAATGATGCCGGTGCAATCTTTACCGTCACGTTGCCGCTGCAGTTAAACCGACCCTTTGCCCAGCGGCGTTAGACTTCACCTTGGATCAGAGGGGTGCCTGGGCGAGAATAGTCCCCCCCCCAGCACCGGCTAGGCCCGCCACCTAAATTCAACGACGTGAAAGGATTTCACCACACCGCCATGGACTCTTCTACACGAGCATTCCGCGTCCTGGTGGTCGATGATGAAATCAGCACGGCTCAGGCACATGCAAGCTTTGTTTCGCGGCTTCCCGGTTTTGAAGTTTACGCAATAGCGCACACCGGTTCCGAAACATTCGCCGCACTGGCCAGCGCCACCGAGGCCGGCACACCCATTGATCTAGTGCTACTGGATATGAACCTTCCGGATTTACATGGGCTCGATGTTGCCAGGCGAGTACGTGGCAAGGGAAACACCGTCGATATCATCGCGATCACCGCGATCCGTGACCTCAACGTGGTGCGCACGGCAATTGCCACGGGAGTTACCCAGTATCTGATCAAGCCCTTCACCTTTGCCGCATTTAGTGAGAAACTCACCAATTACCGCGAATTTAGACTCAATCTGGGAACTGGCGGAGCTTCTGCCTCGCAGGCCTCGATAGACAATGCGTTTGCAGCATTGCGTTCGGCGGGCCCCACTCCCCTACCCAAGGGATTGATCCCCGAAACCCTTGGCGCCATAGGTGAGGTGCTCAAGACCTCGAGTGTAGCGCTCTCGGCCACCGAAGTTTCCGAGTCATTGAGCCTCTCCCGGGTCACCGCACGGCGCTATCTCGAGCATTTGGCCGAAACAAACCAGGCGAGCAAGGCCCCACGCCATGGCACCCGGGGACGGCCCGAATACGAGTATCGATGGCGTGTCAACAGCTAACCAACAAACAGCCAACTCCCCCTCGGCGAGCGCATGCTCTGCGCTGCGCCGTGGGAGCAGACTTCGTGACCTGGTTGTTTTCTCATCGATTACTAGTCTTAGGTGCCCTGCGGGCGCAGAAACGGCAGAAGATCGTCGATGACGCTTGAATCTTCGATCGTTGAGGGAACCACGTAGGGTTTGCCATCGGCGATCTGACGCATGGTTTTGCGTAGGATCTTGCCCGAGCGGGTCTTGGGCAGCGCCTCGACGATGCGCACCTCACGGAAGTCGGCGACCGGGCCGATATGTTTGCGAACCATTGCGATGAGTTCCCTGCTGAGGGTTTCTTCGTCGCTGCTCGCCCCGCTCTTGAGCACCACGTAGCCGGAGGGGCGCTGGCCCTTGAGTTCATCGACAACGCCGATGACCGCGCATTCGGCCACCGCCCGGTGGGCACCGAGTATTTGTTCCATGGCACCGGTGGAGAGTCGGTGTCCCGAGACGTTGATGACGTCGTCGGTGCGGCCCATGACAAAGAGGTAGCCGTCTTGATCCAGATATCCCGAA
Organism: Arthrobacter sp. MYb227; assembly: GCF_002975435.1. Classification (GTDB taxonomy): domain Bacteria; phylum Actinomycetota; class Actinomycetes; order Actinomycetales; family Micrococcaceae; genus Paeniglutamicibacter. Next base: position 81,746 of record NZ_PCPT01000011.1, read on the forward strand.
TCTCCCGTGGTGTAGTACCCGGGGAAGGCTTCGAGGTAGGTGGCGATGAATCGTTCATCGTTTCCCCAGAGGGTGGCCAGGGTTCCCGGCGGTAGGGGAAGTTTGATCACGATGTTCCCTTCCGCGCCGGCGGGTAGTGGTTCGCCGAAGGAGTCAAGAATTTCTACCTGATATCCGGGGACCGGAACCGTTGGCGAACCGGCCTTGCATTCCATGAGTTCTAGCCCGACGGGGTTTGAGGCAATGGGCCAGCCGGTTTCGGTCTGCCACCAGTTATCGATCACCGGGACTCCCAGAGCATCGCGAGCCCAAGCATAGGTGTCCGGGTCTAGGCGCTCGCCGGCAACAAAGAGTGCCTTGAGGGATCCAGTGTTGTGTTCGGCCAGCAGGTCCGCCTGCGGGTCTGCCTTGCGAATGGCACGTAGGGCGGTAGGAGCCGTGAAGAAGACATCAATGTTGTGCTCATCGATCAGGCGCCAGAAGGCACCGGCATCCGGGGTGCCCACGGGCTTGCCCTCATAAAGTACCGTGGTGGCTCCGGCGATCAGTGGTCCGTACACAATATAGGAGTGTCCCACCACCCAGCCGACATCCGAGGCGGTGAGCATTGTTGCCCCGGGGCCGACCCCGTAGATGTTGCGCATTGAGTAGTCCATGGCCACCGCATATCCGCCGGTATCGCGCACTACTCCTTTGGGTGCGCCGGTCGTTCCGGAGGTGTAAAGAATGTAGAGCGGGTGGGTTGCTGCAACGGGAACCGCGTCTGCGGGTTGTGCTGTGGCAACCAGCTGTTCCCAGTCGTGCCAGGTAGCGGAGCTTTCAGAGTATTCGGTTCGCTCGTGGGCAAAGCCCTCACGGTGGGCAACGATAACCGTTGGTACCTTGTGGGTTGCCTGATTCATGGCTTCTTCGATGGCGGGTAGGTATTCGATCCGGCGAGTTGGCTCGATACCTCCAGAGGCGGTAATGATGGCGGCAGGTGTTGCGTCATCGATGCGAGCGGATAGTTCCTTGGGTGCGAAGCCACCGAAGACTACCGAGTGAATGGCACCCAGACGAGCGCAGGCAAGCATGGCGATGTGCGCCTGCGGGATCATTGGCAAATAGATCAGCACCCGATCCCCCTGCTTGACGCCATGGGCGCGCAACGCTCCGGCAAAATGGGCAACCTCGGCTAAAAGTTCTGAGTAACTGAATCGCTGCTTGATGCCGAGCACCGCGGAATCGTAGATTAGCGCCGTTGAAGCTCCACGCCCGGCAAGCACGTGCCTATCTAGTGCGTTGTAGGAAATGTTGAGTATGCCATCGGGGTACCAGCCGTAGATTGGTGCGCGCGTTTCGTCGATGGCGGTAGTGGGTTTGGTGCCCCAGTCCAGGTGTTCTGCAGCGGAGAGCCAGAAGCTTTCCGGGTCAGCGCATGCTGCGGCATAGGTTTGTGCGTACGTCGCTGCCATGGTGGAACCTCTTTGTTCTTCGGTGCTGTTATTTTTGTGCGTACTGACTCACCAAAGAGCATATGACGTACGACACAAGTTTTCAACGCTTTTGTATACATTGAAGCGACTTACTCGCACTGAGTGGGACTGAACCCGTGACAATCTTCCACTTCTGTATACAATGAGTTGCATGAGGGCAAGCGATAAGGCCTACGAGGCACTGAGAACGGACATCGTCGAATGGCGACTACGTCCCGGTACGGTTTTGGGCGAAGTAGAGCAGGCAGAACGCTTGGGAGTCTCACGCACTCCCCTGCGTGAGGCACTGGCCCGCCTGAGCGCAGATGGACTTGCCGTTCAACTGCGCGGACGCGGCACGGTAGTCTCCGACGTATCTTTTGAACACGTCGATGACCTCTTTGCCTTACGCCGAGCCCTGGAAGTTGAATCGGCACGAATCGCCGCTACCCAGGGAGATCCGGCGATATTCGCCTCACTACGTGATCGGTTCCTGGAAGCCAGATCCAGCATCTCTGGACAAGCTGCCAACCGTGAGTCCTACTACCTGCTGGCCGCCGAACTCGACCAGTGCATCGATGAAGCCGTCAACAACCGCTATATCGAACAATCCCTGCGCTCACTACGCGTCCACCTAGCTCGCGTACGCCGACTCGCCCAAGACGACCCCCAACGCCTTGCCACCTCGGCGAGCGAACATGCTGCAATCGCCGAGGCCATCGCGGCACAAAACCCGCAGATTGCCGTCGCAGCAACGCAACTGCATTTGCACCACAGCCTTGAACACATCAAAAACCATGCCGGCTCCGAAAGGGACACCTCCAAATGATTAACCACCCAGTACGCGTGTACCGCAGTGAAGAAAACCTTGCCCGCGAGGATCAGCTCGCACACAAGATCGCGGTTGTCGCCACCGATCCGGTAGAGGTTACCGTCGAGGTCACCGACATGATCATCAACCGCATTATCGATAACGCCTCTGTCGCCGTAGCCTCGCTGAACCGCGGCCCGATCATCGCTGCCCGTGCCCAGGCACTGACCCACGCACCGTCAACCGGTGGCAGCGGCGCCTCGGTCTTCGGCATCACGGAAAAGGTCTCCCCCGAGTGGGCAGCTTGGGCCAACGGCGTTGCAGTACGCGAACTCGACTACCACGACACCTTCCTGGCCGCCGATTATTCGCACCCAGCCGATAACATCCCACCAATTCTTGCCGTGGCTCAGCACACCGGCGCCTCGGGCAAGGACCTGTTGCGCGGCATCGCCACCGGTTATGAAATCCAGGTCAACCTGGTCAAGGCCATCTGCCTGCACAAGCATAAGATCGACCACGTGGCGCACCTGGGCCCCTCGGCCGCCGCCGGCATCGGCACCCTGCTGGGCTTGGACACCGAAACCATCTTCCAGGCCGTGGGCCAGGGCCTACACACCACCACCGCCACCCGCCAGTCCCGCAAGGGCGAAATCTCCACCTGGAAGGCCCACGCTCCGGCCTTCGCCGGCAAAATGGCCGTCGAGGCGGCAGACCGTGCCATGCGCGGCCAGACCTCACCGGTGCCGATCTATGAGGGTGAAGACGGCGTTATTGCCTGGATGCTCGATGGCACCGAGGCCGCCTACGAGGTTCCACTGCCGGCCGCTGGCGAAGCCAAGCGCGCCATCATGGACACCTACACCAAGGAACACTCGGCCGAATACCAGGCGCAGGCCTGGATCGACCTGGCACGCAAGCTCAACCGCGAACACCCCGAGGCCACCGATGCCAAGAATGTCGCCTCAATCCTGATCAAGACCAGCCACCACACCCACTACGTGATCGGTTCGGGCGCCAACGATCCGCAGAAGTACGATCCAACCGCCAGCCGCGAGACCCTTGATCACTCGATCCCGTACATCTTTGCCGTGGCCCTGCAGGACGGTTCATGGCACCACGTAGATTCCTACGCCCCCCAGCGTGCCGGGCGCCCGGACACCGTGGAATTGTGGAACAAGGTCACCACCGAGGAAGACGCGGAGTGGACCCGTCGCTACCACTCGCTGGATATTAGCGAAAAGGCCTTTGGTGGCTCGGTAGTCATTACCCTGACCGACGGCACCGTCATCACCGATGAAATCGCCGTGGCAGATGCGCACCCGCTGGGCGCTCGTCCATTCGCTCGCGAACAGTACATCAACAAGTTCCGCACCCTGGCCACCGGCCTGGTCGAGGAAGCGGAAATCAACCGCTTCATCGCCGCCGCAGAAAACCTTGTAAACCTCGGCGCAGGTGAACTGGATCAGCTGAACATCATTGCAGCACCGGGTCTGATCGACCTGGCCGCAGCACCCAAGGGCCTGTTCTAATGTTGTACTCACATATCACCCCGGAGCAGAAACGCGTAGCTTTACGCTCTATGCTCACCCCGGGAGCCGCACGCCAATTCCCCGGCGCCTTCAACCCGCTTTCGGCGCGCTTGATCGGCGAAAAGGGCTTTGACGGTGTCTACATCTCCGGTGCCGTGCTGGCCAATGATCTGGGCCTGCCGGATATTGGGCTGACCACACTCACCGAGGTGGCAACCCGGGCCGGACAGATCGCCCGCATGAGCGACCTGCCGGCCCTGGTGGACGCTGATACCGGATTTGGCGAGCCAATGAACGTGGCACGCACCATCCAGGAACTCGAGCACGCGGGCCTTGCCGGCTGCCATATCGAGGACCAGTTCAACCCCAAACGCTGTGGCCACCTGGACGGCAAAAACGTTGTTGACCTAGACACCATGGTCAAGCGCATTGCCGCCGCCGCCGATGCACGCCGCGATCCTAACTTCGTGATCATGGCGCGCACCGATGTGCGCGCCGTGGAAGGACTGGATTCGGCGATCAATCGTGCCAAGGCACTGGTTGATGCCGGAGCCGATGCCATCTTCCCCGAGGCCATGAAGGACATCACCGAATTTGAAGCCGTGTGTAATGCGGTTGATGTTCCGGTGCTGGCCAATATGACCGAATTCGGGAAGTCGGCACTGTTCACCCGCCAGCAGCTTGCCGATGTTGGTGTTGCCATGGTGATCTACCCAGTCACGCTTTTGCGTAGCGCCATGGGTGAAGCCGAACGTACGCTTGATGCAATTGCTGCACACGGAACGCAGGAATCGGCTGTAGATTCAATGTTAACCCGTGCACGACTATATGAACTTGTCGACTATGAGGCGTACAACCGCTTTGATACCGGCATCTTCAACTTCCAGGTCCCGGATCTGGATATCGATTCAAACAACGCGAATCTGTAGGAAACAGGAGCGAGCGATGACTGAAACAACAGAGATTAAGAAGGGCCTTGCCGGCGTAGTCGTCGATTACACCGCAATCTCCAAGGTCAACCCGGACACCAATTCACTGCTCTACCGCGGATACCCGGTCCAAGACCTGGCCGCTTCGAAGAGCTTTGAAGAGGTAGCACTGCTGCTGTGGACAGGTGAGCTTCCCAGCGAAATCGAACTCACCGACTTTGTTGCTGCAGAACGTGCCGGACGCGCACTTGCAGCAAATGTGAAAGCAGCAATTGATTTGCTGCCCACCGATTGCCACCCCATGGATGTTGGACGCACCGCGGTCTCGGTGATCGGTGCCAACCATGCACTGGCCCAGGATTCTTCTCCGGAGGCCGAGCTCATTAAGGCCAAGGAACTGTTCGCGGCATTCCCCGCGATTGTCGCCTACGATCAGCGCCGTCGCCGTGGCCTAGGAGTCATCGAGCCACGCGAAGATCTTGACTATTCACAGAACTTCTTGTGGATGACCTTTGGTGAGGAGGCAGCACCGGAAGTTGTCGATGCGTTTAGGGTTTCGATGGTGCTCTACGCCGAGCACTCATTCAATGCCTCGACTTTCACCGCACGCGTGGTGACCTCGACGCTTTCGGATCTGCATTCGGCGGTCACCGCAGCCATTGGTGCTTTGAAGGGACCACTCCACGGCGGGGCCAACGAGGCAGTCATGCACACCTTCGAGGAAATCGGGATAGATAAAAACGAGTCTCGCGAGGATGCTGCGGCCCGGGCCAAGGCCTGGATGGAAGAAGCTCTTGCCGCCAAGAAGAAGGTCATGGGCTTCGGCCACCGTGTTTACAAGAACGGTGACTCCCGAGTTCCGACCATGAAGGCTGCACTGGATAAGATGATCGCTTACTACGATCGTGGCGAAATGCTGGGCTTGTATGACGGTCTAGAAGCCGCGATGGATGAGGCCAAGGCCATCAAGCCAAACCTCGATTATCCGGCCGGTCCGACTTATCACCTGATGGGCTTTGACACGGACATGTTCACCCCGCTGTTCATTGCTTCACGCATTGTTGGCTGGACGGCCCACATTGCAGAACAGCGTGCCTCAAACGCGTTGATTCGTCCGCTTTCGGCCTACAACGGCCCGGAACAACGAGCCTTCTAAATCGAGACGCTCGAACAAACATAAAGTAGGGGATGGAACTTTGTTTCTGTCCCCTACTTTATGTTTCCCCCTCCGACTCGCGCCGGTTGCTACCCCACCCATATGCATTGGTCCTCAATAGCTGAATATGCTTATGCCACCCCAAGGGTGCGTCCAGCGGGCCAATGCGTGGCCGATCCGTAATCCGGTTTTTTCCCCGTGCAAGGGAGGACAGGTGTCTGCGCTACAAGACGCACCCGTGCCTCGAGCCGGTCCAAGGCCGGAGAACCTGCAATCCCCAGCTCAAGGTTGGCCCGGCGACGAAATCCTACGATTGCCTGCAACGCGGAGATGCATTGGCCCAAGCCCAAGTGCGCCACCACCATAATTTCAAGCGACGTTTCATCAAGCACATCTAGGTATAGACCCTGAACCGCGGATTCAACCGCTGCGTTGTAGTCGCAACAAGCCAGTGCCGTAAGAGCCACGCGGTGCCAATAGGTGATTCGGGCCCGCTGTAATCGGGACTGCTCTTCTATTACCCAGTCCTCATACCAGCCCAACAATAAGGAGTCGGTACCCGGGAGCCGTAAGCTTTCGTGAGTATTGGTGTTTCCCAGTATTTGCCATTCCTGGTGCAGGTCTACCCACGCATGCGGTGCCAGCCCCAGTGCGTGCCGATCCGCCCGAATCAGCCCCGGCAATTCACTGCTCACCTTGTGGATGCTGACGCGCAAGTTATCAAGTGCGCAGTGCTCCGGCGATTCTGGCCATAGCATTCCTGCCACGAGCTCACGCCGGCAACTTCCTTGCACCGCCAAAAAGGCAAGTAGCCGCTGCTGACGCGTAGACACTTCGATGTTTCGGTCATTGCCCCACAGTTCCCACGAGGGCATTAGATGTAGCCGAAAATCAGTTAGACCACGATCGATTTCAACACTCACGGTGTATCGCACCCCCTCTTTTATACCGCAATCGGCCCCTTTGTAAGCGATACCACCACTCGAATCGTCCGCCCGTCGCGAGTGTAGGTCAAGACGCTGGCGCAACCGATTCGGCAGGAGGATGAAACATTGAGGCACCGATGCGTTGTGCGGCAATCAATGCGGCATCCGCACCGTCAATCAACAGCTGCTGGCGCTGAACGTCAAGCACCGGTTTTAGTGCAGCGAACGAAAGACGGCCGCCCTCATCAAAACGCAACATCCCACCGCCACGCAGCAATACCGCAGATGAGCAACGCAGACCTAATTTGCGGGCCGCTGATTGGGTGAGCCGTAGTTCTTGGACGAATGATGCCTCAATTTCTGCAACTGTGAACCCGTCGGGGCTCAGCCGGAGGCTGGGACGGACTCGATCAACGATGATCCGAGCCGTCGGATCAATTTTTGCCGCATTCATGAGCACCGGGTTATCCCAGATGAAGCGCAACACCTCGTCCGGATCCGCGCCCAGTGCGGAGAGCCGGATCGGATAATTTAAATGCTGAAGCGCACTCATACCATCCATCGTTACCTGTGGATCGACAATGATGCCGACCTCGGAAAAACAGGCGCGTAGGGTGCCACGATAGTTACGTTCATCCTGCGGGACCACTACAGCGTCCGCTGCCAAGATCCCGCGCAGTAGATCTTCCCAGCTCACATCAACCGGGGCCATATAGGAAAGTCCACGCAAGATCATGTTCAGTACCCGCTGCCCGATCTGAGCACCTGAGCGCGCCACCTGATTGATGCTTGCCCGTCCCCCGGGGCGGCCCAACTCTGCGCGCCACAATCGCAGGACGGTTGCCAATACCGCATGAACAACTCCCGCGGCACGCCGATGCGGTTCAACGTCGGTGCGCCAATTAGTGGGAGGAACGCCGGACAGCGGATCGCGTGCTGCCCGGCCGTGGCTGAAGAGATTATCTGCAAAGCTGAAAAGCCCGCTGGCCAAAAGCATCGAATCAATTGACTCTAACGGCGTCCCAGATAAGGCAAGTTGGCTTGAAATCAGCTTTTCGACCACGGATTCGGCGGCAAAGACCCCAAGCATTGCCAAAAGGTCGGCGAGCGCTTCATGTAAGGCAAGTTGGTCGGCCCCTGCCTGCGCATCGGCCCAGCGTGGGCGATAACCATCGAGCACGGCATGGGTTACCTCGTGGGCCACCAAATCCCGGTATAGCACTAAGGGGAGTTTATGTTGGTGCCGGGAATCTTCGATCAAGCCAAATCTGATGGAACAGTCGGATCGCGTGTATCCGGTGTTTTGGTAGGCGATCTTGTCATTTGCATACAGCGTGAGTCGTCCGCCATTGGCCCAGCTCATCCGTCGTCCCAGGGCACGTTCAAAGGAGGCAAGGGTATGTGCTGCAACCGCGTAGGCTTGTTGGGCTAAGAAGCGCCGATCTATTGGCAAGCCCGCTGATTCTAGTGCTGGTGGGACATCGCTGGCTCCCCAATCGCCGTTTCCTAGTATCTGGTTTTCCCGGCGCCCGCGTGCGCCTACAACCACTACTTCCAGCCGGGCTCCCACCGGTCCGGTGAGTAACCTTTCGTTGGGGACCCGTAATACCTGTTGCATCACTTTCCCCGTGGCATCGAGTGAATGTGGACCTTGGGCCAGCACCGTCAGCGGGCTCAGGTCCCCGGCACGGTGGGGAGCAAGGGTTGGCACTTGGTTTACCCCGCAAGCTTCACAAAGCTGCTCCCCCATGGGGTGGACTTTGCCGCGACCGGGCCTTCCAGCTGGGCACGCTGATCGAAGCGCCCGGCGGTCAGAGCCTTGGAGACAACTCCCAGTAGTGCACGGCGGCTGCGGGCCGGGTCGCTCCGCAATTCTTCAAGCAAATAGTAGGTAAACGCTCCGTTGTAGCGTCCGTCGAATACTGCGTCGGCCGAGGTTTGGTCTGATCGGCAGCCGGCAAGCAGCACCGGACGAGTGCCGCGCGAGGTACGAGAGACCAAATCGCGGAAGGCCCGATGATCGGCAGTTGCCGTCAGGTCCAGGCCGATCGGAGTCGGTGGGGGCAAGAAACGTGGACGGCGTCCGGGAAGCAGATCCAGGGCTTTGAGCCCCGTACCGCTGTGGCAGGTATCGAGGACCACTTCGAGCAAGAGGTTAGGAGCGCTCCTGGCGAAGAGTGCGTGCAGCTCATCATCGGAAATGAGGGTTGCCGGATCCCATTGGTCTCCTGCCTGGTTCAGGTCATAGGTGGCAAATGCCTCGTCCGCTTGATCAGTTTCGTCTCCCGAGGTATCTGGAATCTGTGTCCCGTGGCTTGAGAAGGTAAAGACAATATGTTTGAGCCCATCGTTTTCGGCCCGTTCCATGGCTGCCCCCAGCCGACTCATGACTGCATCCTTGGTAGCAGCGGCGTCGGTGAGCACCTCTATTTGGTCATTGGCAAAGCCGAAGCCTTGCCCCAATAACGCGGCAAAGTCGTTTGCGTCGTTGACACAACCGTTGAGCCATGAACCTTTAGGAAGGTTTTGGAATTCGTTAATACCCACGCACAATGCGTAGCGATCCCCCTTACGGAGCTGTTGGGCACTGGCGAATACCGGTACTGGCACCGAGGCCAGGGATGAGATCTTCTCGGGGCTTTCCAGGGGTCTACTTGCGGCGTAGTCAATGACGTCTTCGCGGCCCAATACCCGGCAGACAACGCTGGTCATGGTGTTGGCATCATTATCGAAGGAGCCATGTGATGAGGCATCACTGCGCGAAGATTTTGGGCCGCTGGTTGTGCGCGACCAGATTGCACCGGCTTGAGCCGTGCCAAAGAGCCCGGTGAGCTGGCTATCGGCCGCAACCGATTCGGCCAGCCCTAGGATGGGGGTGGTTGGTTCAACTTCCAGGGCGGCACGAATTAAACACAGCAAGGATCGCTTATATACGCCGATGACGTTGTCGTCTTCTTCAAGTTCTGCGTTCATGGAAAACATACTGAGCTGCTCGACTCCATGTGCTGCGCCCAGTAGCGGCATAAGGCGTGCCTTGAAGTCACCTACGGTAATTGCCGGGGCAAGTAGTTGAAGTGTTGTGAATCCGGTACCAGCTTCGAGTCCCGCATAAGCTGGCAGAAAGTAGGAGTGGAAGATTGACCCTGCCGAATGCCCCGCTGCATGGAGTTGGACTGCCTGCGGGTTGGCTGAGACGAAGTCGGCAAGTGCTCGCGCCACAAATAGAGCACCACCATCTTCGGCTACCGATTGGGCGGCACTAAGTTTCATCTGCCCCCAGATCTTGGGTCCCACTGGCCTAGCCAACAGCTCAAAGGCCTTATTCCACGCGTCCTGTAGGAAGCCACGTTCCTCAGGGATCCCGAGTTCTATATCCCTCGAGGGAGCACCCAGCAGTGAACCGATGGCATCAAAGAGACCTGTTTCCCAAATAAAGAAGATTGGGTAGACCCCATTGGCTAACCACCAAGGAATTTGAGCTACAGCCCCCGTGAGTCCGTCGGTTTCGTTGACCAAACCACCATGAGCCCAGAACATCAGGGGAACGTCTCGGCCCCCATGTGCAGCCACGAATTCCGGTAGGTGGCTACCGAAGATCGCTGAGATGTCTTCGGGGGTCGTACGCAGTTGTCCACCACTTGAGAACCTGCCATCGGCGAGGTTAATCAGGTGTGGTTTGAGGGCTTGGAGATCGATTCCGGCAGGAAGTGCGCGTAGCGCGTCCCGATCCGTCGTTGCTCCGCTCGCCCCGCTGATTAGCAATACCATTGCTCCACTCCGTTCGGGCGAAATGCGGCAGATACCGCTCTAGGAGTATGCCCATCTATGCATTACCGGAGCATTATTGATCCGCGTGGCGTATAGCTAAGCGCAGGAAGTGGGCCCTTCCACGTTCCGCGCTAGTCCCGTATTGATAACGCGGCTCGTACTATGGATAACAGGAGAGGCCCCCGTTGCAGCTACTGTCGGTAGACCAGAAGGAGGTGAAAGGTCGGACCCGTACCGCGCCATTTAGGAACCCATCAGCTTAGATTTCAGTGAAGAAAATTCCGCGTCGGTAAGCTGTCCATTTGAATGAAGCTGCGCTAACAGCGCCAGATCTTGAACCAAGGTACGTGCACCGAGTTGTTCGCGCTGTTCAACGATCTTTACCCGGTGCTTTGCGCTTGTGTGCCCTTTGACGAAGTGTTTGGGTGAGGTACTGTTCGTGCTCCGGCGTAGAAACAGCACAGTAAAAACCAACATGAGTAGCACCAAGGCGAACACCAGTCCTGCCGAATTCAGCAAGGGTGCATTGACCACGCTCATCAAAGCCAAACCGCCAAAAACTGCCACCACAATCATCAAGATCAGCAGTACTCGGAGGGTTTCCCTCAAGAACTTTGGGGATACCCGGAAGGCGATTTCCGTATCGGGAGCTGGTATCTGGTTCATATCGTCAGGATACGTTTGAACGCGATTATTGGCCAGAGCCAAAGGTTCCTGCACGTGGCGTGAACTTGTGCAGGAACCTTTGGCGTCAGAGGGTTTAGCGTCGTGAGTGCGCCGCTCAGCCTGCTTTTGGCTTGAGTTTTAGGCTGGCGGCAACCTTCTGGGCGTCCATGTACTCGGGTGAGTTCAGATAGGCATCCCGTTCGGCCTGGTTCTTAAATCCCATGGGGGCGATCCACTCACTGACTTTTACCTTTTTTCCTTGGATGTCAACGAAGTAGCCATATACAGCGCAGTCATCGCCGGAGGCCGGCAAGTCCCCGGGGAACAGCCCAACTTGCGATATCGGAGCACTCCCATCGGAAGGGATTAAGGTCATCAGCGCCAGTTTCATCGGCCCCGCATCGGCTACAACACCACTAGGTGACTCACCATCCAGTCGATACGTTCCTGTCGAGGTACATTGATCTGATCCTACGATTTCTGCAGGGTCGGCAATCGTCATGGAAACGACCGTTTTTCCGCGCGCATCAGAGAATTCCAAGTCATACCAGGCGGCTTTCTCGGGACTGTTTTTTGCCTGGCCTGTCATCTGGTTCTTGTCTGAGTCATACATTAGTTCGCGTTCTTTCCACCCCGGATGAGCCATCGAGAGCACGTTGTTCTCGTATGTCTCAAAATCGGTTGAGGCAAACTTTCCCGTCCACGAAGGAGTATCGGGACCGAGCAGCTTCCTGATAATCGTCTCATCGAGTCCTAAATCTTTGATGCGACCGGCTTGGTCAGGCTTAATCGGCCAGTTATCAAGGCTTCCCATGCCTCGTAACTGTGGCCACGAAAGGAGCGGGAAGCCATCTCCATGGATGGATCCTGGATTGTCCTTTTCGAGGATTCTCCATGTTTCGTCCTTCCATTTGGCGATCAGGATGCCCCGGCCACCGTTGAATCTTTCGAGCCATGCGATGGCAAGGTCGCTTGTTTGAATCGCGGCAGTCCCCTCTACGCACCCGGCGATGGGGAACATTTTCGGATTGTTCGGCAACGCTTCTTCTGTGCCATCGGCCAATTTGATTTTGATGGTTTGCAAATCCAAGGCATTGCACGCTGCCGAATCCTCAAAGTACACGCTTGGATGAGCGGGGATTAGAGAATTGGGAAGCGAGTCCTCGGGGGTGGATCCCGTACTGGGAGTTTCGGTTTCTTTGATTGCGGGGCCAGCCGGGCCAGCATCTAAGGGCGCCTGCCACGGGGACCAGACGATGATCCCGGCGGTAACTGCAGCAACAGCAGTTCCAATAACAAACGCCCGCCAACCATTGGTGCGTTTGCTGCGTTTGGTTGACACAGGGTTTTGGGTGAAGACTGGTGCCGGGTCTCGCAGATCCAAGGGACCTGGGCCGCCGATGTTGTTGCGCTTGGCTGGGTCCGCGTTTGTCATAAGATTTTCGAAGTTATCCATTAGTTGCTGCCACCTTTCAGCATGCTCGATGGCGCCTTGCGTTCAAAGGCTTTGCGTGCCCGGAAAAGACGCGATTTGATTGATTCGAGGGAACAACCTAGTACAGACGCGATTTCGGTTGTAGACAGTCCATCCCAATAGGTGAGCATGAGGACTTCTCGGTCCTTCTCACGGAGTGTTTCGAGGATCGCTTGCACCTGTTCACCTAGCTCTGAGCCGTTCTCCGGCCGTTGTGCAAGGTGCTGCTCTGTGGCCTTACGGGCCAGCTGCTTTTCGCGGTTCAGGGCCCTAAGTTCGTTACTGACCAGCTTTTTGGCTGTAACCAAGAGCCACGGCAAGGCTTCGGGTCCCAAGGGGATATTCCGATGCCAAGCGAGTCGAAATACGTCGTTCGTAATCTGCTGAGCAGAATCGATATCTAAGATCCTGCGATACGTAAACCGGTAAACATTCTGTGAGTACAGCCGATGGAGTTCCTCCACATCGGGCCTGTCAGGTGCATCAACATCCGACTGCGTCCGTGTCTCCATGTTCCCCTCCCCTAGGTTCAGGGCCAGCGTTGTTGCCTACCCTTTACCTATGTAATGTCCGGCATATCCGCATTGGTTGCAGGTTGACTTGGAAATTTATTTCCCGGCCACTGCTTGGTGGAGAAATGGCTCACGGATTCGTTATCACTGGCCAAGACCACGTGGGCATCAAAACGTTCACCGGCCAGAATCTGCCCAACCCACAGCGCTGAATCGTCCCACATTTTGCTCAGGGGCAGGTGATCCACCGGATACCATGCAGGTACAAGCTCATCAGATGCTACGGCCATACCGCTAAAGTCGTGGGTGATAAATACGGTGCAGTCCATGTCGGCAAGGGGCGCATCCGGGAATCTAAAGAACACTCGAGCCGCCGGCTCAAGGGTCAACGCATTAGCCTCAAGCCCAGTTTCTTCGTGTAATTCTCGGACTGCTGCTTTGGCAGGGCTCTCCCCTGGCTCGATTTTTCCGCCAGGTGCTACAACACGTCCTGCGCCAAAGCCTCGTTGCTTGAGCCCCAACAAGACTTGTTGTCCCGTCAGCCCGCGTAAGACCGGTAGACATAAGACAACCTGGGTGGGGTTCGAAGATTCGGCGGTAGCCACGAAAGCACTCCTAACTGTGTGCGCGCGGGTGTGCCGCGGCGTAAACTTCTCGCAGCGTATCGGCAGTCACCAGCGTGTAGACCTGGGTGGTGGTCACCGATGCGTGACCGAGAAGCTCTTGAACCACGCGCACATCCGCACCACCTTCAAGCAGGTGCGTGGCGAACGAGTGGCGCATGGTGTGTGGGGAGACATCGTCTTCAACACCCGCACGTTCCGCGGCCTTAGTCAGTACCGTCCAAGCAGATTGGCGAGATAACCGGCCACCGCGCTGGTTCAGGAAAAGCGCTGCGGTTCCCTTGCCCTTGGAGACAAGTTCGGGCCTGCCACGCACCAGGTAAGCGTTGAGCGCATCAAGCGCATAGGAGCCCAAGGGAACAATGCGTTCCTTGGAACCCTTGCCAAAGAGCCGAACCACTGCCGGACCGTCGGCGGGGCGTTCAAGATGAAGATCATCAACATCAAGGCCGATGGCCTCGGAGATGCGAGCGCCGGTTGAATACAGAAATTCTAGGATGGCTCGGTCTCGTAGACCCGCGGAGGTATCAATAGAAACTGATTCGATGATCGCCGTTACCTGGGCAACGCTGATCGCTTTGGGCAATCGTCTCCCAGCCGTCGGCGGGTGAAGATCTACCGCCGGGTTGGTGGGAGCCAGCCCCTCAAGTTCCCAAAACTTATGTACCCCGCGCACGGCAACAATGGTGCGGGCCGCGGAGCGGGCACTAAGGGGTGCTCCCCCATCGGCGCCATCGCGCACCGCTTGCGCAAAAGTTGTCAGATGCTGCAGGGTGACTTGGCGTGGTGCGTTAACGATTTCGGCGTGCAGAAATAGTGCGTACCTGTAGAGATCGCGTTTGTAGGCGCTGACGGTATTTTTGGCCATGCCACGTTCAACCGCAAGATGTTGTAAGTATGTGGCAATGTGTTTCCCAATGGGCAACGTTGCCGGATCTGGTCCGGGGACTGGCACCGGATCGGCAACGAGAGCTTGTTGCGGTGTTTCATCGGGTGCCGAGCTGGAGGTGAGCACCGTGAGCTTGAGCGTTGGGTCAAGAGATTTCTGGCCGTGGTTTGGCTGAACCACATCATGCTGGTCCAGTGCGCTTAGCGTGTTCATTTCCTGTGTAGCATCATCGGTATTCATGCCGGCACCAAGTCAGAGCCTTGGCTCGGCGGAACGCAACAGCGGATGAGCATCAAACGGCGTATCAACGGCACGCAGCGAGGCATAGTTCTTTGAACGTGCCGCCACAGCGGCCAAAAGTCCGGCCACCGCCGAGGGATTATGGATACGCCCTGCCAAGACTGCGTCTACGGCCTCATCAAGGGGAACCCAGCGCACTTCCATATCCGATTCTTCATCGGTGCGTTCGTGTCGCTGATCTTCGGGAACCGGAACCGGATGGCGAGCCAGGTAGATTCGGATAGCTTCCGAGGATGAGCCCGGGGACAGGAACAGGTCCACGAGGACGGACCAATCGCTAGCGATCAGGTCTGCTTCTTCGGCGAGTTCGCGCGCGGCACCGACATGTGGTGGTTCGCCTTCGATGTCCATGAGTCCTGCGGGAATTTCCCAGAGTTTCATGCCTACCGGGTGACGATACTGATTAATCATCAGCACCTCATCGGCGTCGTTGAGCACAACAACCGCAACGGCGCCCGGGTGCTTAATGAAGTCACGAACCAGCGGATCCATGCCCGGTGCGTATTCGAATTCTTCCTGCGCGACATCCCAGATCCGTCCCTTGTAGACGGTTTGGGATGAAAGCAGGCGGCGAGGGCTGAACGAATCGCTCAGCACCTCGCCGTCTGTCATAGCCATGGTGTTACTTGCCAGCCTTCTGGAATTCCAAAGCGGCCTTGACCAAGCCCGCGAAGAGCGGGTGTGGGCGGGTCGGGCGGCTGGAGAGCTCGGGGTGAGCCTGCGTGGAGACGTAGTACGGGTGTACTGCCTTGGGCAGTTCAACGAACTCAACGAGCTTGCCATCCGGGGAGGTGCCGGAGAAGACCAGACCTGCCTCGGAAAGCTGGTCGCGGTAGGCGTTGTTGACCTCGTAGCGGTGGCGGTGACGCTCGGCAACTGCCGTCTTGCCATAGGTCTCGGCAATGACTGAGCCTTCGGTCAGCGTTGCGTCGTAGAGGCCCAGGCGCATGGTGCCGCCCAGGTTGCCCTTGCCGTCAACAATCTCCAGCTGCTCTTCCATGGTCGCGATGACCGGGTGCTTGGTTTCCGGCTCAAATTCGGTCGATGACGCATCGGCAAGGCCCACGACGTTGCGAGCGTATTCGATAACCATTGACTGCAGTCCCAGGCACAAGCCAAGGGTTGGCAGACCGTTTTCGCGGGCGAACTTCAGTGCGCCGAGCTTGCCATCGAGGCCACGGATGCCGAAGCCACCGGGGACACAGATGGCGTCCACACCGGCAAGTGCCTTCTTGGCACCGGCATCGGTTGAGCAGTCATCGGCTGGAACCCAGCGGATAGCTACCTTGGTCTTGTTGGCGAAGCCGCCGGCCCGCAGGGCTTCGGTGACCGAGAGGTAAGCATCGGGCAGGTCGATGTACTTACCGACAAGCGCGATTTCCACGTGGTGCTTGGGGTTATGCACCGCGTCCAGGAGCTTGTTCCACTTGGACCAGTTCACATCCTTGAACTTCATGCCAAGGTGCTGCACGATGTACGCGTCAAGGCCCTGGGAGTGCAGGACTACCGGGATGTCGTAGATGCTCGGTGCGTCGGCGCAGTTGATCACTGCTTCCGGATCGACGTCACAGGTCTTGCCGAGTTTGATGCGCATTTCGGGCGGGATCTCGCGGTCCGAACGGATCACGAGGGCGTCCGGCTGGATGCCGATCGAACGCAGGGCAGCCACCGAGTGCTGGGTTGGCTTGGTCTTCAGTTCCTGGCTCGGGCCGATGAACGGCACCAAGGAAACGTGGACGAAGAAGACGTTGCCGCGGCCGATGTCCTGGCGGACCTGGCGTGCGGATTCGAGGAAGGGCTGGGATTCTATGTCGCCAACGGTTCCACCGATTTCGGTGATGATGACATCCGGGGCCTTCTTGCCCTTGCCCGGATCGATGGCCGGCAGACGCATGCGACGCTTGATCTCGTCGGTGATGTGCGGGATGACCTGTACGGTGTTACCGAGGTAGTCGCCGCGGCGTTCCTTCTCGATGACCTCCGAGTAAACCTGACCGGTTGTCACGTTGGCCATGCCGGTGAGGTTCTCATCGAGGAAGCGCTCGTAGTGGCCGATATCAAGATCGGTTTCCGCGCCATCGTCGGTGACAAATACTTCACCGTGCTCGAAGGGGTTCATTGTTCCCGGATCCACGTTCAGATACGGGTCTAGTTTCTGCATCGTGACGGAAAGACCACGTGCTCGAAGAAGGTGACCGAGGCTGGAAGCCGTCAGTCCCTTACCGAGGGACGAGGCCACACCGCCGGTGACGAAGATATGCTTTGTCGTTTCAGACGACCGGGAATCACGGGAAAGATTACGTTGCACCACGGGGTTCTACCCTATCACCATTTCGTTGTTGACCATTTGAGAAAGACTCTACAGGCTCACCGCAATCGATGAGCCAAAAACTAGTATTAGGTAAGCGAGCTAACCAAGTGTTGTGCGTCGCTAAGTAATTCCTCGGCGTGCGCCTGGGCGGTTGAGGAATCTTCCTGTCCGGCCAACATCCGCGCCAGTTCGCGCACGCGTTCGGATTCTTCGAGCAAGACAACATCGCTCGAGGTAAATCCGGCACCGTCGGCTGCCGCGGCGTTTGAGGATTTGATGACCCTAATATGCCGGTCTGCGTAGGCGGCAACCTGCGGCAGGTGGGTGACGACTATCACCTGAACATGCTTGGCAAGCATTGCCAAACGTTTGCCGATTTCTACTGCCGCCTTACCACCAACGCCGGCATCAACTTCGTCAAAGACAAACGTTGGTACCGGGTCTACCGCGGCGAGCACCACCTCGATGGCAAGCATGACGCGGGAGAGTTCACCACCGGAGGCACCCTTGCCCAGTGGGCGTGGTGCCGATCCGGCGTGGGGTTGTAAGAGCATGGCGATGGAATCGGCACCGTAGCGGCCCGGGGCTTCCAAAGCGGAGAGTTCAACAACGAACTTGGCATCTGGCATGGCCAGGGCAGCAAGCTCTGCGGTAACCCGTGTGGCGAGGTCCTTGGCGGCCTTGGCTCGTAGCTTGCTCAGCTTGGCGCCCAGCTCCCCTACTTGCTTCTTCAGCGCCTCGGTCTCAAGCTGCAAGGCCTCGATGCGCCCGTCATCACCCTGAATTTCGGTCAGCCGGGTGCGCGAAACATCGGCCCAGGCCATGACCTCATCGATGCTTGGTGCGTATTTGCGGATCAGTCGGTTCAGATCTGCACGGCGTTCCTCGAGCGCCGCCAACCGATCGGGGCCCTCGGAATCCAAATCCGAGAGGTACGCGGCAAGATCCGTTGAGACTTCTGCCGCAAGGATGCCAATTTCATTAAGGCGTTCGGCCAGCGATTTCATTTCCGGGTCTTCGCCGGATACCTGCTCGAGTGCGTGCTTTGCCGTCTCCACCAGGGAGATCACGCTTGTTGCCTCATAGGCTTCACTATTGAGCGATTCGTGGGCCAAATCTGCTGCAGAGCGCAATCCTTCAACATTTGAGAGTTTCAGGGATTCGTTTTTAAGGTTGATATCTTCTGCGGGTTGCGGGTCAACCGCATCGATTTCTTCGAGTGCTATCTGGAGGGATTCTGCTTCTCGGATGCGTTCGCGGGAGGCCGCCGAGAGTGTTTCGAGTTCATGAGTTGCGCTCCCCCAACGGTCAAAGACATCCTGGTAGGCGCCCAGTGCTTTGGCCACGGGTGCGCCAGCAAACTTATCTAGCGATGCGCGCTGGGTGCTAGCACCCTTCAAGCGCATCTGGTCCGTCTGCCCATGAATGGCAATCAGGTCTTCACCAAGTTCGGCAAGCACTCCCACGGGAGCTGCACGGCCACCAATTGAGGCCCTGGAACGTCCCTCGGCCGAGAGTGTGCGGGTGATGATCAGTTCTGCTTCGTCGTTGAAGCGTTCAATGATTGCCCCGGTTTCCTCGGCACGTTCAAGAACCTTGCTGGTGGCCGGCAGGATGATTGAGGCATCGGCTACCGCTTGCTTGGAACCGTGGCGTACCGCCCCGGCATCGGTACGGCGACCCAATAGCAGTCCAAGGGCGGTGATGACCATTGTTTTACCGGCACCGGTCTCGCCGGTGACAACGCTAAATCCCGGGCCTAGCGGAAGTGTGGCTTGAGAGATGACGCCAAGGTCATTAATGCGGATTTCCTGGATCACAGTAGCCTCCGGTGTTCCTTGCCTGCGCTGGAGCTGGGTTCGGGTTTTGGTTCATGGTGTCGTGGTTCCACGACTTGCAATGGTGGGGTGATGATCGGCAGGCTGGTAGTTGCGGTGATCTGCTCACTTGCCTTGACCGGGCCACGCCACCCCTGGATGGGAAGTTCAAACTTGTTGACCAAGCGTTCGGAGAACGGGGTCTGGTTCAACCGGGCAAGTTTAACCGGGGTATCCGAGCGGGTCACTTCCACACGGGCTCCGGGGGGAAGTTCGATGGTCCGTCGACCATCACACCACAGAACTGCTTCGGCGTCGGTGCGGGTGAGGATCTCGATGGCAAGCCGGGAGCTGGGGGCCACCACGAGGGGTTTGGCAAAGAGTGCGTGGGCACTGATGGGCACCATGATCAGCGCTTCAACCTCGGGCCAGACCACCGGGCCGCCGGCGGAGAATGCATAGGCGGTGGATCCGGTGGGAGTTGCCATGACAACACCATCGCAACCAAAGGTGCTGAGCGGTCGTCCGTCGACCTCCATGACCACTTCGATCATGCGTTCGCGGTTGGCTTTTTCTATTGCTGCTTCATTCAGTGCCCAGGTGTGGGCGATACGCCGGTTACCGAGCCAAATTTGCACGTCGATTGCCATGCGTTTTTCTACCGTGTAGCAGCGTTCGACTATTGCCTGAACTGTTTCTTGCAGGGCTGTGCGTTCGGATTCGGCAAGGAATCCAACGTGGCCCAGGTTTACTCCCAGCAATGGGACACCAGCGTTACGCACTAATTCGGCGGCGCGTAATACGCTTCCATCGCCGCCAAGGACAACGCCTAATTCGATGGAAGAAAGGTCCGAGTCTTCATCGAGTACCTCGACCTGGAGCTTTTCGCCCTCGGGAGTGTTACGTACTGCCTGCATTTCAAGTCGTCGCATCACCGGGATCAAACCGGCCTCGCGCAAACGTGAACAAGTATCTACAGCGGCCGAAAGAGCATCTTCACGGCCGGTATGGGTGAGGACTAGAATCCTACGCATGCGTTCCTTTCCTCGGTTGCCCGAAGGTTAGGGACATCGGGTCAGATGCCAACGAATCTAAGAATAGTCAACCCCGGGCCAAGCACCGCTGTCGACGCGGGCTTGTGTAGGTGGCGTTTCGCTTTGTGAAGCACTCTTATGCAACCAGAGGAAGAACTCAACGTTTCCGTCTTGACCGGGCAAGGGGCTTCGGGCCAGCGATTTAACTACTAATCCTGCTTCAAGCCCGGAAGCCAATACTGTATCAACTGCCTTGCGGCGCATGAGCGGGCTGTTGACTACTCCCGTACGGGAAAGTTGCTCGCGGCCAATCTCAAATTGGGGTTTGACCATCAAGACAAGGTCTCCGCCGGGCTCTGTTGCTCCGGCCAATGCCTGCATGACCAGTGTCAGGGAAATGAAGGAAAGATCCGCAACCACTAGTTGCACCGCTCCCCCGATATGTGTTGGGTCAAGGTAACGCACGTTCATTCCCTCATGTACATGCACTCGGGGATCGGCGCGAAGTTCCGGCACCAGCTGATCATGCCCCACGTCTACCGCTTCAACGTGATCGGCTCCGCGGCGTAGCAATACATCGGTGAATCCACCGGTGGAAGCTCCTGCGTCAAGGCAGCGTTTGCCGCTGACAGTGATGGCGTTAAACACTTCAAGGGCACCTGCCAGCTTGTGGCCGGCACGGCTGACAAACTCTTCACCATCGGTGGCCAAAATGTTGATTGAAGTTTTTTCATCAACACTCTTTGCCGCTTTGGTTTGTATGACCCCGTTGATCAGCACGCGGCCTTCTACAATGAGGCGTGCTCCCTCGGTGCGGGAGCGGGCAAGCCCGCGGGTTGCCAGTTCTTGGTCGAGCCTGCTCACCATTGCTCCTGTGAGGTTGTTCCGAGGTCTGCCGAAAGTTGTGTGTGTAGCTCCTCGTATATGGCCAGATGTTCTGCCACAGGAAGTTCTGCAAGGGTTTCGAGGATGCCAAGATCCGTTGGTGTGCCTTCGGATCCTGAGGCTGTCTGTGGTGCGCATGGCACCGGTGCGTGCGTGGCACCTGGGCGCGGAATGTTATTGGAGCTCATCATCGTCTTGCGAGCTTAGCCCTAGTTGCCGATGGTTTGCTTGAAGAGCACTCTGGGTGCTGTTTCTTCATCCGTATGCGGGTGGGCCATCCACCATGCGGCACATGCCGCACGCCAAGCGTTGATATCCGATTCGTCCCCGGAGACCGTGATGGTTTGCCCGTTGACAGCAGCAAGAGCATCACCGCAGAGAATTCCATATCCGGTGACTTGGATGATGGGGTAGCTCTGATAGAGCCCCGAGAGATCATTGATCAGGTAATCGGGGCGCTGGGCTGTACATGCCCTCAGGGCAGTGGCACAGGAATCTACCCCGGTCAGTACCAAGACCGTGGCAAAGCCGGCGGCGTTGCCACCGAGGATATCGGTGTCGAGCCGATCCCCAACCACGAGTGGGCGGGTGGCTTCGAAGGCTTCTGCTGCACGTTGAAAGAGTAAGGGTTCGGGTTTGCCTGCGACCAGTGCTTTGGTGGTGGTTGCGGCCTGGACCGAGGCGACCAGCATTCCGTTCCCGGGAGCAATACCCTCGGCGCGTGGAATGGTTTGGTCGGTGTTGGTGGCGACCCAGAGTGCACCGCGGTTTATTGCGAATGCTGCCTCTGCTAGGTCCTTCCAGCCAATGGCCGGGTCAAATCCTTGAATCACTGCCTGCGGAGCATCTTTGTGGCTGGTTACAAGCTCCATCCCGTACGAAATGACGCACTCACGCAGGTAGGCACTGCCTACAACAAGGACCTTGGATCCTTGCGAAATTTTTTGGGCGAGGAGTTCGGCTCCGGCATCCGCAGAGCCAAATACTTGCTCTGCGGATGCCGGAGCTCCCAGCTCACTCAGGTGTGCGGCAACGGCCTTGGGTGAACGTGAGGCGTTGTTTGTGACATAAGCCAGTGAAACACCGTGTTCGTTCAGTCCGTTCAGGGCCTCGATGGCCTGGGGTATTGCACCGTTGCCGGCATAGACGACGCCGTCAAGATCGGAAAGTAGCGCGTCAAAACCTGAGATCAGCATGGATGAGTCGAATTCCTACTTTTCGTCGTTTTCGTCCTGGTCGATGACCGGTGAAGCACCTGACTCGTTGATCGGCTCTGCTGCCTCTTCATCGAGTTCTGGGTTTTCTTCTCCTGCTTCATCGGCCAACGATTCGGCTGCAACTTCGGTAACCGCGTCTTCGTCGGAAAGCTCTGTTGCTTCTTCCGAAGGCTGGTCCTCGAGGTCGGTTTCCGGGCCTACGATGTCGCGGGCACGGGGGCGACGCTCATCGGTTTCGTCGTCTTCACCGAAATCAATGATCTCTGGCTCTTCGAACTGACCGGTGCCCAGTGCTTCTTCTGCAACGGAGATCTGGTTGCGCCAGGTTTTTGCTTCTTCGGTGCGGCCAACGTTGTCTAGTGCATTGGCGTAGGCCAAGAACAGGCGAGGGCTGTAGCTGAAGGCACGGTTGAGTTCCAGCTGCGGGATTTCAAGCTCTGCCACTGCTGCTTCAAGGTTGCCAAGATCGTTCTGGGCGCCGGAGGCGACCATTGCCATCTCTACCTTGCCATTGGTATCGAGAGTTTCGACGACCTCGCTGTGTGCGATTTCCAGTGACTTCTCCGGACGGCCAATACCGCGTTCGGCATCAGCGATCAGTGGAAGGTGCAGGTTGTTGCCGCTGATGCGACGGTGCGTACGGAATTCGCGAAGCGCCTCGGCCCATTCGCCTGCGGCGTATGCAGCTAGGCCGACGGCCTCGCGGACAACAGCCACACGTCCGCCACGGCGGGACGCTGCGATGGTGTGCTCGTAGGCAAGCTGTGGATCGATGTCGATCAAGCGGCCGGCCATAACGAGGTGCTTGGAGACCCACTCGTTGTTGGTGTCATCCAAGTAGCGCAGTTCGGCACGGGTAATGCGATCTAGCTCCTTGCCTGTGACATCATCATCGATTTCCGGTGAACGGCCACGCTCTGGGCTGTTGGAGCTGCGCAAGTCCGCCGGGTTGTGTGCACGGCGAGCCTGCTCTTCATCGCGCAACGATTCAAGGTCAGCGGTGCTGGCCTCGCGACGGGGCTTGAAGTTTCCTTCACGACGATCGTTACCGCCACGAGATCCGCCGCGGTCTTCACGGGGCTTAAAGCCACCTTCGCGACGGTCTCCACCCTGGAATCCACCGCGATCTTCACGGGGCTTGAAGCCACCTTCGCGACGGTCTCCACCCTGGAATCCACCGCGATCTTCACGAGGCTTGAAGCCACCTTCACGGCGGTCATCGTTGCCACGGAATCCACCGCGATCTTCACGCGGCTTGAAGCCACCTTCACGGCGGTCATCGTTGCCACGGAATCCACCGCGATCTTCGCGCGGCTTAAAGCCACCTTCGCGACGGTCTCCACCCTGGAATCCACCACGGTCGTTGCCGCCACGGAAACCGCCACGATCTTCACGAGGCTTGAAACCGCCTTCGCGACGGTCTCCACCCTGGAATCCACCACGATCTTCACGGGGCTTGAAACCGCCTTCGCGGCGATCATCGTTGCCACGGAATCCACCGCGATCTTCGCGCGGCTTAAAGCCACCTTCGCGACGGTCTCCACCCTGGAATCC
>NZ_PCPT01000012.1 GCF_002975435.1 Arthrobacter sp. MYb227
GAGAGTAGGTCACCGCCGGACATAATTTATGTTCCAGAACCCCCAAGCCAAGGCTTGGGGGTTCTGATGTTTAACCAACCACCCACCCATGAACACCCTTGAGCACGGAACCAGCCACGAACCTGAGTACTACGAGCCGGGAGGCTCTTGGTGACCCACTCGTAGAAAAACTTTTGCTTTATCGCATTATGCACGGCGTACCGAATATGCACATTTTAGGCGTCAATTATCGCGACACCAGCACTGGGGGAATTGCTCCTGGTTAGCTAGGGCGGAAAAGCCAAGAATAAGCGACTCGTGGTCATCTACAGGTGATGCCTACGGACGACTGTGGGCACAGTCACCTAGCAAGTTCAAGGAATTGGTTAGCCATGGGCGTGAGCCTTGTGTATAGTTTCTTATTGAAGAACCACAGCATTGCTGTGACTCACTAAAGCTACCAGCAGCCTGAATAAGGATTGTGTGGTAAAAGAGTTACGGCGGTCATAGCGTGGGGGAAACGCCCGGTCCCATACCGAACCCGGAAGCTAAGACCCACTGCGCCGATGGTACTGCACTCGGGAGGGTGTGGGAGAGTAGGTCACCGCCGGACATAAATGTCCCAGAACCCCCAAGCCAATGCTTGGGGGTTCTGATGTTTAACCACCCCCCAACAAGCCATCTTCATTGAGGATACTGTTAAAGCATGGACGTAATTTTTTCGCATGCAGCCCCATCGGAAGATGACGATCGCGGTGGTGAAGGTCTGCCGGCGCATATTCACTCGGTGCTCGTCCCCGTTCACGCTGACCAAGCCTTCGAAGGCTTCACCGACTATCTGCATCTATGGTGGCCATTAGGTGTGTACTCACACTTTGGCTCCGGATCCCATATTTCATTTTCCCAGGGACAAATGATCGAAGAATCCGAGGACGGAGACCAGCATCTGTGGGGTGAAATTATCGACTTCGAGATGTCTCAACGAATTGTCATTAATTTCTCGCTCGGCATGGAAAGTGCTCCATCGACCCGTCTGGAATTCACCTTCGCCGAAGCGGGAACCGGTACAGAGGTAGGACTGCGCCACGAAGGATGGGCGCGCGGTTCGGCAGGCAAGGCGCAATATGAGCGTTATGAACGTTGGGGCGAGGTTATTGAGTACTATGCTCGGTTTATGGGTGCCCAGCTCTGATACGCCACTTGAGTAGTCAGTTTGGGTCCCGCGAATCAAACTTGCAACTAAAATGAAACACGAGGTGCTGGCATGAGCCTGGCATACAGCGACGAAACTTTGATCCAAGAGCTTATCCGCGAGATCGGCCCAAGAGCGGTGAGCAGTGATCCGCAGGTGCTTGCAGCAAACAGCCATGATTTCGGCAAGCTTGTGGGGATCATGCCGCCGGTAGCAGTTGTCTATGCCGAGCGCGTGGAGGACGTGCAGGCGGCCCTGAGGCTGGCCACCGCAGCGGGAGTGCACGTTGTGCCACGCGGGGCGGGCACTGGCGTTTCTGGCGGCGCACACAGCATTACCCGATGCATCGTACTCTCACTAGAGCGCATGAATAGGATTCTGGAGATCCGTGCCGAGGATGAGGTAGCGGTGGTAGAGCCAGGAGTCATCAATGCAGACCTCAACAGCGCAGCGGCCAAGTACGGGCTAATGTACGCTCCGGACCCGGCCAGCTACCAGCAATCAACGATTGGTGGCAACGTTGCCACCAATGCCGGTGGGTTGCGCTGCGCCAAATATGGAGTCACCACGGACTCGGTGCTGGGGCTTGAAGTGGTACTTGCCGACGGCACGCTCATCTCAACGGGTCGCAACACCTTCAAGGGTGTGGCCGGATATGACCTAACCTCGCTGTTGGTCGGTTCCGAAGGAACCTTAGGGATCGTCGTCTCGGTGACGGTGCGGCTGCGTTACCTCAGCGAAAAGACCTGCTCAATCTCCGCGGTCTTTACCGACGTGGCGCAGGCGGCTGCGGGAGTTCTGGCCATTGCTCGAGTTCGCGTCCAGCCGGCAATCCTTGAGCTTTTGGATATTGGGACCATGCGCGTACTTGATGCACAATATGGATCCGACCTCAGCGCCTTGGGCGGTGCAATGCTCCTGGTGCGTACCGACGGTCACGGAGCGCAGATTGAGGCGGAGATTGTTCGTAACGCACTCGAGGGCCTTGGTGCACGGGTGAGCCCCGAGGCAGATCCCGAAGCCATCAAGCTCATCGAGATGCGCCGGGCAAGCCGTGGGGACGGTCAGGATGATGCTTATCGAGTTGGTGAGGATATTGCTGTGCCACGCTCGAAAATGGTTGCTTATATGCGCACGCTCGACGAGATTGCCCAAAAAAACGATGTGATGGTTCGCATCGTGGCACACGCCGGCGACGGGAACCTGCATCCAACCTTCTGGGTAAACCCCGAAGATGGGCCCACCGGCGTTCAGCGGCTTGATAAAGCACTTGAAGAGTCGATTAGGGCGGCGCTTGACGTGGGCGGCACTATTACCGGTGAACACGGCGTAGGAACCGTGAAGCGTGAATGGTTGAGTTGGGAACAATCCGCGGAGGTCATTGAACTTCAGCGCAAGATTAAGGCAATCTTTGATCCGCAAGGATTGCTCAATCCGGGTAAAGCCATCGTGTGATCAACCAAGGGATTGCGCCGATTAGGTGTTGAGGCCAATTGTAGGTAAACTTTTTACTCGTTGGTACATCATCGGGATATGGCGCAGCTTGGTAGCGCGCGTCGTTCGGGACGACGAGGTCGCAGGTTCAAATCCTGTTATCCCGACCAATGTGAGTCCGCAGAGAACATAAGTTTTCTGCGGACTCGTCCCATTTAACCCAGCTTCTCGTCCCTTACTCAAGGGGCCTGTATGTCCTAGAACTCGTCGATGACCAGCTTTTTCATGGCCATCAGGTGCTCAAAGGCGTTGGGCCGGGACATGAGCTCATCCATGTTGCTGGGTACGATCTGCCAGCTCACCCCAAACTTGTCGGTAAGCCAGCCACACTGTTCGGCTTCCGGCACTGCAGTGAGTGCATCCCAGAGGCGATCCAGCTCCGCCTGACCATCACATGGCCACTCAAGTGACACTCCGGGGCCAAAGGTGAAGGGCTGCGGGACCGCGGAATCCATGACGCTGACCCAGTCATCCTCCAGTGCAAAATCGGCGAACATTACCGCGCCGGCGCTGGCAGCTTCGGTCGGTTCATCGTAGGCGACGAGCATTCCGGCGCGTGCGCCAAAGACGTCCTCGTAGTAGTCGATTGCTTCACCCGCACGATTCTGTGCGGCGCCACCGAAAAGCAGAGTTGGCATCAAAAATGGGCGCCGATCGCCTTCTTGATCCGAAAGAATCAGCTGCCACGAGACGTTGTACTTGTCCTGCACCCAGCCATAGCGCGCGCTGTAGGGGTATTCACCCAATTCCATCAGCACGCCCCCGCCCTGCGAGAGCTTGGACCACGTGGCGTCCAGATCCGCCTTCGCTGCCTCGAGGTTGCCGTCGTAGTCCAAGGGGTCGAAGTTCAGCATCAGGGAGATGGATGGATTGGGTGTGAAATCTTCTCCGGCATTGATCAGCGTGAACTTCTGCCCGCGTACCGTAACCCAGAGCGTTAGCGGTTCACCGGCCAGCGGCTTTTGAAATTCAAGTAAGCCCTCGGTGGGATAGCGTGCCACGACTTGTGTTGTGGCATCGGGCAAAGCATCTGCGTAGAATGCCGCGGCCTCCCCACCGGTTCCCGACATCCAAAGGTTGACGTTGAGTTTTTGCATGGCCATTCCCTTTCAGGATCAATGTTGCCGGTTCGGAGTAGGCCCGCCGGGCGGCCGTGCATTACATGGTGGCCGCGGGCAAAATGCTACAGGCCATGTGTTGCAAGGGAAATAGCTACACGAAACGAATTTTTTCCGCGATCAATCGAGCCATCTCTGCCACGAATGTCAGGTTCTTTTGCCGTGGATGAAATGCACTTTTCGGACAGTGGGGCAGAGTCGTGGTCGCCACGGCTTAGACCCCGGCCGAGCCGTAATTTTGGTAGAAAGTGTTAAAAGCCGGCGGGAGCCTTGACTGTGTCAAGGCTCCCGCCGGTACAGAGTTAGGTATGCGCGCCGTGCTTACTTCACTAGGTAGCCGCGCAAGTCTTCGAGCACAAGCGAGGCTCCGGTGGGGCCTAGGCCCAAGAACCAGACATCGTCGTTCACGCGCTGTACGTTGCCGGCCTTGACTGCTTCGAGCTTGTTCCACAAGGGACCCTCGAGGGCTGCTTTCTCACCGGTGGCCTCTGGGGTGCCGTAAGAGGTGTAGAAGATCCAGTCCGAATCCGCCTCGGCCAAGTTCTCCGAGGAGATCTCCTTGGCAAGATCATCAATGTTTTGGTTCTCCGGACGGGAGAACCCAGCATCCTTCAAGATGACGCCGATCAGCGACGCATTGCCGTACAGCCGGGTCTTTTCCGGCATGAAGCGCAAAAGTGAGATCTTTGGATCCCCTGCAACATCCTTATTTAGCGCAGTTGCCTTGTCCTGGTAGGCATTGAGTACTTCGATGGCCTTGGTTTCCTCGCCGAGTGCTGCGCCGGCGAGACGGAAGTTTTCCTTCCAGGGGAAGCCCGGACGGATGGAAAAGACGGTCGGGGCGATCTGGGCCAGCTGCGGGTAGAGCTTATCGGCGCGTAGCTGCGAGCCAATGATCAGATCCGGATTCAGTGCCGCAACAGCCTCTAGATTCAATTCCTGGATGGTGCCAACGGTCTTGGCGTCCTTGACGGCATCGGCAAGATAGCTGGGGATTGAGTTAGCGCCCTCGGTTGAAGGGATGCCCACCGGGGTGATACCCAGCGAAAGTACCGCGTCGAGTTCGCCGGTATCCAGCACCACAACACGCTCGGGCTTCTTGGCGATCTCGGTGGTGCCATTGGCATGAGTCAGTGTGCGTGGGAAAACGCCGGGGGCCACGTTGGCGCCGAACTTGGCGGTTGCCTCATCCGCCGTGGAGAAGCGCTCCCCGCCAACCGCAACATCGGAATTACCTGCCGCGGTATCGGTGGCACCACCTGCCGCACAGCCTGCGGTCAGCGCGATCATCACTAGTGCAGCGGCTGTCTTTGCCACGCCAAAGCGGGCCTTACGTGGGGAAGAGAATAATTTCACTACACAAATGTAACCTAATGTTGTTGCCTTTGCCTTGGCATGGGGTGAAAGGTTGCAGTCAAAGACGGATACTTCGCGGTAGTGTTGAACGGTTCGAGATGAAGGGGGCAGACCGTGGGCACTCCCGCCACCAGGCCTAAAGAACCTGAAAACACCCAAGCCAATCCGGTGTTTAGCGCAACCCTCGAGGGGGCAGCGGTATCCGCATCCAGCCGTGGGGGGATGCCTTCGAGCCTGGGGGTGACGCAAAAAATGCGACACGCATCACTAATACTTGGTTTTCTCATCCTTCTGGTGCTGCTGGCCGTTGCATCGCTGGCCATTGGATCCAAACCCATTGAGCTGAGCACGGTGCTACAGGCATTGCTGCACCCCAACGATTCTGCCGATCACGCAATTATTCGTGACTCACGAGTCCCACGGGCCCTCCTAGGGATCCTTGCCGGAAGCGCCTTGGGAGTAGCCGGGGCACTTGTCCAATCAATGACCCGCAATGCGCTTGCCGAACCCGGAATCCTCGGGGTAAATGCTGGGGCTTCGCTGGCCATCGTGATTGCCGTGGGAACCTTTGGCATCAACGGTTTCACCGGATACGTATGGTTCGCCTTTGCTGGGGCGGTGCTCGCCACCGGGGCCGTATATCTGGTGGGAATGGCCGGCTCCCGTTCCAGCGACCCGGTCCGGTTGGTACTTGCCGGGGTCGCGCTGGGCGCGGTGCTCTCCGGAATCGGAACGGCGCTAGCCCTGGTGCACCCGGCCGCTTTTGACCAGCTACGTGCCTGGACCATCGGATCACTCGAAGGCCGCTCGAGCGAGGTCCTCGTCCCCTTGGGCCTCGCGGTTGGCCTTGGCTTTATCCTCACACTATTTACCGGACGCTCACTCAACGCCTTGGCCCTTGGTGATGACACGGCCCTGGCCCTTGGCTACAAGGTGGGCAGGGCGCGGGTGTTGATTCTCTTGGCCGTCACGGTGCTTGCCGGTGCCGCCACCGCAGCGGTGGGTGCCATTAGCTTCCTGGGGTTGATGGCCCCGCACCTGGCCCGGCGTTTCTCCGGGTCCGACGCACGCTGGATGCTTGGCTACACCGCAGTACTTGCCCCGATCATCTTGCTACTTGCCGATGTGCTTGGTCGGATCATCATTCCCGGCGAACTTGAGGCAGGAGTCGTCTGCGCCTTCGTTGGGGCACCGGTGCTCATCATGTTGGCTAGGCGCAAGAAACCGGTGGCGGTATGAGCCTGCTAGGACGCGCATCAACACGAGCCCGTGAGCCCGGACGCAACAAAAGGCTGGGCCGCGAAGCCTTACTATGCATCACCCTGGGTGTCATCGCGCTGATTTTTGCGCTGCTGAGCATTGGCAGCGGTGACTATCCGATGGGTCCAAGCAAGGTGCTTGGAGTACTTTTGGGGCAGGGCGAGGGACTGGAAAACACCATTGTTTTCCAATGGCGTGCCCCGCGCACCATCGCCGCACTGTTCTTTGGTGCGGCACTTGGCGTTGCCGGCGCGGTGTTCCAATCCCTCACCCGCAACCCACTGGGATCCCCGGACATCATTGGATTTTCCACCGGCGCCTATACCGGCGCCTTGCTGGCTCTGACCCTAGTGGGTGGCAGCTTTTTAGCTACCTCATTAGGTGCGCTCGCCGGTGGCCTACTCACCGCCCTTGCCGTGTATCTATTGGCTTGGCGGCGCGGCTCGCACGGGTTCAGGCTCATCCTTGTGGGTATCGGTATTTCTGCAATGCTTGCAGCACTCAACCAATGGTTGGTGCTCCGCGCGGAAATTGAGGTGGCCATGGCCGCCGCCGTCTGGGGCGCCGGAACCCTGAACGGGGTCAGCTGGCAGGTGTTACTCCCGGCGCTCGGTGCAATCATCCCGGTCCTTGGCCTCACGCTGGCCGGCGGAAGACAACTGGGCATGCTTGAAATGGGAGACGACGCGGCAATCGCACTGGGGGTGCGGGTGGAGCCCGTGCGTCTGAGCATGATTGTGCTGGCGGTGCTGCTGACGGCCGCAACCACCGCAGTTGCTGGCCCCATTGCCTTTGTTGCCCTGGTGGCACCGCAGCTTGCTAAACGGCTGAACAAAGCTGCCGGAATGCGGTTGGCCCCAGCGGCCTGCATGGGAGCGCTGTTATTGGTTGCCAGTGACCTTGTAGCGCAACGTATTTTTGCCCCCGTGCAATTGCCAGTGGGTGTGGTGACCGTGAGCATTGGCGGTATCTATCTCATTTGGCTCTTGGCTCGCGAGGGACGTGCTGCCAAGCGTGTATAAAACCGCTGCCGCGGTGGGGCACGAAGTTCTGCGCGGTGCGCTGAGCTGGAATAGGAAGGAAATTGGTTTCCTGCGCATGATCAGTGCGGGAGTGACATTTGCCGTGCCACAACTATTTTCATGATGCTCGGTTCCCGGATACCGGAGTCCTCGCGGCGCTCGGGGGGTGCTTTTGGTCGTTGGCAGTAGGCACCAAGGCACCTTGCGGGCCCGAATCATTGATCTCGGTGCCGCTGAGCTGGTGGGAACCGCGGCCTCTGCAGCAGGGTGTCTTCCTAGGCAGTGTGCGCAGCACACCGGAGCTTGCGATCCTTGTGTTGGCCCTGATAGTGACGGCAACCGAAACCATCAGCTCGTCTGTGGCGAAGACCGGGGGGCACCGCTGATTGGTGTCTTTGCCGCTGGAGCGGTGCTTGGAATAGCGTTGGGATTGCCCATACCTGGGATTGAGTTCTTACTTTTCAAGTGTGTACCGGGAGTCGGAAGTACACCGTGAATCTGACACATGGATCTTGTGAACTGGAAGCACCGTATGTCGGTGTGGGCCGGATGGCATTATGTGGTGCAGCTGGTTTCTTGCATGCTGGTTGCCGATTTTTTGCGCATCTGGTGTCCGGGGGGGCATTCCTACTGGATTCTGCTTACGGTGGTGCAGCGGGATCATTCGGCTGCGCGAGAGGAGTGTCACGCACGTTGAGGATGGGATCTAGAGCGAGCTTTGGTTCGATTGAACATTCGAAGATTTGAAGCAAAGCTCGCCCGAGTTGCGGAGTTATGCACGCAACCATGCAGCGGCATTGGCTTCGAGCAACCCTTGAGCTGCGTAGTCCTCTCCGGTGGGGGAAGAGAACAACAAGAGTTCGCCGGCGGGCAATGCCACAGGGCTATTCCCAAGGTTAAGCACATTGATGGTGTTCCCGTTACGGATCGCTAACACCTCGGGTAGCTTAGGATTCGCATAGAACGCCAGGGAACCTAGCCCTAATCCAAGCTCGCTGCGTAGTCTTAGCGCATTGTGATACAAGTGCAACGTCGAATGAGGATCTTGCTCCTGTAGATCACGCGAAAATTCTTCCCACCCGGCCGGCTGTGGAAGCCATGATTGGCCACTGGGGGAGAACCCTGCGGCAGGGGCATCATGAGCCCAAGGGATTGGCACTCGGCAGCCATCACGACCAATGCGCGCACCATCGGTGCGCAGGAATGTTGGGTCTTGACGATACCGATCTTCGAGCGTTGTGTGATCCCCGAGCCCTAACTCTTCACCCTGATAGAGGTATGCCCCACCGGGTAGACCCAGCATGAATAGCGTTGACGCTCGAGCTCGTGCCAGCCCCAGCCCCATATCCGGTTGTGGATCCCGGGGGCCAATCCCATCCCCAAGATCCAACGCCACACCATCTAAACCAAAACGGCTTGCATGCCGGGAAACGTCATGGTTGGAAAGCACCCAGGTGGTGGGAGCCTCAACCGAATCAAAGGCCGCCAGGGAATCGGAAATAACGCTTGCCAAGGCATCGCGGTCCCACAGTGTGCGCAGGAAATCAAAGTTGAACGACTGATGCATCTGCCCTGGGGCAACCCAATCGGCAAGCCGCGAGAGTGGGCGCACGTTCGCCTCGGCACACAAGACAGGTTCATCGGGGTATTCATCACAGATCTCACGCCATCTAGCAAAAACGTGATGTAATTCCGGCTGACCGAACATTGGTGCATCGGCAAAGGGGAATCCTGGCCGCGGTGTACCATCTGGTGCTCCACCCCAATCGGGCAAGCCCAACTTCTTGAACATTGCGTGGGCGACATCGATCCTAAAACCACCGGCTCCGGCATCCAGCCAGAATCGCAGCGTATCTTCAAATTCTTTCTGCACCGCAGGGTTTCGCCAGTTGAAGTCCGGTTGTGTCGCGTCAAAGAGATGGAAATAATACTGCCCGGGAGCACCATCAGGGTTCGAGACACGTGTCCAGCCCGAGCTGCCAAAGAGCGATTGCCAATTATTCGGTGGGGTGTTCCCGTCTTCACCGAGCCCATCGGCAAAATGGAACATTTCACGGTCGGGAGATCCGGGGGCCGCAACCAGCGCTGCCTTGAACAAATGATGTTCGCTAGAACAATGATTGGGAACAATGTCGATAATGACCCGCAAGCCCAGTGATTTTGCGGTGCTCAGCAGTGTTTTGGCATCATCCATGGTGCCAAAAAGTGGATCAACTCCCCGATAATCGGAGACGTCATAGCCGGCGTCGTGCTGTGGGGAGGGAAAAAATGGGGAAAGCCAGATGGCGTCAACGCCCAAGGCCGCGATCTTGGGAAGTTCTGCAGTAATACCAGCGAGGTCGCCCATACCAGAACCCGTGGAATCCTTGAACGACCGAGGATAAATTTGATAGATCACCGCACGGCGCCACCACTGCTGACCGGTGGAAGAAATATGGGTTACGGGTTGAAGCTCATAAGGCGCATCGTTAGTGGACGACGTTGAGCTTTGCGCGGGTTCATCCATTGAAGGCCTCATGTTTTCAAGCCTAGCGGCCAGAGGCCGTACTCAGCTATGGGTCGAGCGTATGCGCACCAAGGAACGCTCGGTCATTGACGAACCCGCAGCAAAGACCAATACGGCTACGAGCAAGGGGATAGCACTTGCGGGTTTCTCGAGAGCGGGAAGTAATGAATTCACCCAGAAGAAGGAACCAACTGAGACCAGTAGCCAGCCAAGGCCTACCCAAATTCTGGTGCGCAGCGAAACCCCTGCCCAGAAAGGAATCGGCTCCGATGAGTCCTCGCCTGCAAGTCCCAACCACCTCAACATGTAGTACTCCCTGCCCTGTCGTGTTGGCACCTCTATGGTGTGCCGCTAGTCCAACACTAGGGGAATCGGATGCTGATCAGTGGGAATTGCAGTACGAAACCTAAAAGTGTAGCCAAAGGTATTGGTGCCCCGGCAGATACTTGCCCAGCGGAGCACCAATAAAACCTCGAGTGTTCCTAACCCTCGGAATCTTCGTCCAACATCAAGCGGGCCTCGTCTCTGCGGTGCCGCAGCACTGCCTCAACATAGGAGGCAACTGCTTCCTCCATCGGGACGTTGGAACCACGCGCCTCGGAAATATACCAGCGGTGTTCGAGTACCTCGTGAACTATCTGCGCCGGTTCCAGTTTCCCGTGGAATTCAGGGGGAATCGCTCCGGTGATCCGGTCAAAGACATTTGTCACCCAGTGCGCCGCGGCTAGTTCTTCATCTTGTTCCGGGTATTTCTTGGCCCGATAGGCATCCATATCATTGAGCAGGCGGCGTGCCTGACCTTCCTCAACATCTAGTCCGGTCAAACGCAGCAAACGGCGGGTGTGGTGTCCGGCGTCAACAACCTTGGGCTGAATGACCAACTGTCCACCATCGGGGGAGGTGTTGAGGCTAATCTCTTCAACATCAAAGCCCAACTCATTGAGGCGGCGGATCCGTTCATCAACCCGCCAGCGCTCGGAGAGATCAAAGGATTCCTTGTCATTGAGCTCCGCCCACAACCCACGGTAGGCATGCAGGATTTGTTCGCTGGTGGCCACCGGATCGACGGTGTCCTCGATCAATCCAGCCTCCATCAAATCCATAAGTTCCCCGGCAATATTGACCCGAGCGATCTCTAGATCATATTCGCGCTGCCCGGAAGACAGCTCCGGGTATAGTTCACCGGTTTCGGCATCTACTAGGTAGGCAGCGAAGGAACCCGCGTCGCGCCTGAACAGTGTGTTGGAAAGCGATACGTCGCCCCAGTAGAAACCGATCAGGTGCAAACGCACCAGCAGCAGCGCCTGAGCATCGATGAGGCGGGTGAGGGTATCGCGGCGTAGCTTCTGGGAGAACAAGGCACGGTAGGGCAGTGAATATTTCAGGTGTCGGGTCACCAATACCGGGTCCAGTTCATTGCCCTGTGGGTCAGTGCGCCCGGTAATCACCGCAACGGGTTCCACACAGGGGGCAGCAAGCCGGCGTAGCTTACGCAGCATGTGGTATTCGTGCCTTGCCACGTGCTCGCCGGTTTCCTTAATGGCGATGACTGCCCCGCCCATCATGGCGAAGCGCACCACGTGCCGCGAGATACCGCGCGGTAGTGGGGCCAGGGTGTCAGCGGGCCAATCCTCGAGGGAAATATGCCACGGCAAATCGAGTAATGCAGGATCCGCCGTGGCAGAAGTGATAGACAGTGACCCTGCAATGGCCTGGGGAGGTGGGTTCTGTGCATCGCGGGGCAATTTCCCTGCCTGCACATAGTTTGTTGGTTCATCATGCCAGTGGGCGGTGTGGCGGATCATTGGTGGTTCAAACCGTCCCTTGAGTCAAAAGCAATGGGGGGAGCCTGGAAAGTTCCGAGGCTCGGGGGGAAGAAAACTAAGAATTTTTGATATGCCAAAAGCGACCGCATTCAAATTCATGAATGCGGCCGCCATTGGCACTACATCACGGAAAGAATCCGTTCAAAGCTCTAGCTTAGGCCTCGGAACCAACGGCTGCGTGTGCACCAGCTGCCTTGACATCGGCAAGGCGCTCGCCGGATGCGGTATCGAAGAGGTGAACGTGGCCGGCCTTGGGGAGCACATAAACGGTGTCGCCCTTGAAGGGAGGCTTGCGCCCATCGACGCGAACTACCATCTGGTATTCGGTGCCGCCAACAATGGTATGACCGTAGACGTAAGCATCGGCGCCGAGTTCCTCAACGACGTCGACGTTTACTGCCAAACCTGCGCCGTCGCCGACCAGATCCAGGTCTTCGGGGCGTACACCCAAGGTTACCGAGTTGCCGGTGGCTGCCTCGAGGGTTGCCGAGGCCACCGGGTAGATGGTGCCGCCGAAGGTGACGCCGCCATCGGCTGCGGGCAGTTCCAGCAGGTTCATGGCGGGGGAGCCGATGAAGCCGGCGACGAACACATTCTGTGGTGTGTCATAGAGTTCGCGCGGGGTGCCGACCTGCTGCAGCAATCCGTCCTTGAGGACCGCCACGCGGTCACCCATGGTCAGTGCCTCGACCTGGTCGTGGGTCACGTACACGGTGGTGACACCGAGTCGGCGGGTCAGCGAGGCAATCTGCGTACGGGTCTGCACGCGTAGCTTGGCATCAAGGTTTGACAGCGGCTCATCCATGAGGAAGACCTGTGGGCTACGCACGATGGCGCGGCCCATGGCAACGCGCTGGCGCTGGCCGCCGGAAAGTGCCTTGGGCTTGCGATCAAGGTAGTCCTCAAGGTCAAGCAGCTTTGCTGCTTCCTGCACGCGGCGTGCGCGTTCTTCCTTGTCGATGCCGGCGATTTTCAGGGCAAAGCCCATATTGTCTCCCACTGTCATGTGTGGGTACAGCGCATAGTTCTGGAAAACCATGGCAATATCGCGGTCCTTGGGCGGAACGTTTGTGACGTCGCGGTCGCCAATGAGAATACGACCTGAGTTCACGTCTTCCAGGCCGGCGAGCATGCGCAGCGTGGTTGACTTACCGCAACCGGAGGGTCCCACGAGGACCAAGAATTCGCCGTCGGCGATCTCCAAGGAAATCTTGTCAACGCTGGGCTTGGTGGCTCCCGGGTAGATTCGGGTGGCCTGGTCAAAAGTTACTGTAGCCATGAGGCATCAATCCTTCCACGGGCAGGTACGTGCCCGACGATCCGTTGTGAATGGAATCACAAGCTTCTCATATCCAGCACCGCTTCCAAAAGGGCAGAGAGTTCCCCGGGCTCATTAAGACGGAATTGTGCTCTTGTATGACCCGAACCAATCTTTATTCCAATATCGCCTGGCCGTAATACCGCAAAGGCATCTTCGTCCGTGACATCATCCCCGGCAAAAATCACGGTTGAGGCGTCCACTACCTCACGCAACCAGTCGAGGCCTTCGCCCTTGGTGCCCGAAAGCACCGTAGCTTCAAGCACAGCCTTGCCATCTAGGGCCCAGATCCCGGAGGCCTCATCGAGTTTGTCATGAGCCAAGCGCAGGGCCGCCGAGCCCACCTCGGCTGATGCCTGACGGACGTGTAGAACAACCGATGCCGGCTTATATTCAATGTTGCATCCCGGGTGCCCCTCAACAATGCGTTCAAGTACCGCCGTGGCGTGGGCGAGAGCGGCACTTTGCTCAACATTGAGATCAATATGTTCGGCATCGATGCCAAAGCTTTCCGGGGCCCAACGTTCGGTGCCATGACTTCCAACTAACAAGGTGCGTTCCGGAGGGCTGGCCACAGCACGCAGGGAAGCTAAATCTCGGCCCGAAATCAGGGCGGTGACAGTGGTTTCTAGTCCGGCGAGCTCGCTGAGAAGTTCCGCAGAAGCACGTAGCGGTCGTGCATCTTCTGGCTTATCAACGAGTGGGGCAAGGGTGCCGTCAAAGTCCAGGGCGACTAGAAGAATCTGCGTATCAACCAATGCCTCGATGGCATTGGCAAGGTCTACTGACAGGGGGCCCATGGCCGTTACCTGCTTCCTGTGGGGTACCGAAAAGAAAAGAAGCGCTTAGACGCTGACATCTACAGGCAGCGGCTGAGCCAATGCGGTGAGGAATGTGCTTGACCAGCGCGCAACATCGTGTTCGATGAGGTGTCTGCGCATCCTGCGCATGCGTCGGGTCGATTCTTGGTTATCCATGTTTACGGCACGCAGAATCCCGGCCTTCATCCCATCAATGTCATGCGGGTTGACCAGCACCGCTTGGGTGAGTTGATCCGCGGCCCCGGTAAATTCGGAAAGCACAAGCATTCCATGATCGTGAGTGTGCGCGGCAACAAATTCCTTGGCTACAAGGTTCATCCCATCTCGGAGTGAGGTGACAAGCATGATGTCCGCAGCTAGGTAGAGCGCGATCATTTCACGCAGCGGGTAGGAGTGGTGCAGGTAGCGCACCGCGGTATGTCCCATGGTGTCGTGCTCGCCATTGATCGAGCCAACCATCAGCTCAACCTGATCCTTGAGCTGGGCGTAGCGATCAACATTTTCACGGCTTGGGCTTGCCACCTGAACCAGACAGGCCTGGCCCACGCGAATATCGCCCTCGGCAAGCAGCTCACCGTAGGCCTTGAGCCGGTGCCGGATGCCCTTGGTGTAATCGAGTCGGTCAACACCCAAAAGAACAGTTTCTGGGTTGCCTAGCTCGGCGCGAATCTGATGCGCTCGGGCAATAATTTGTGGGTCTTTTGAAAGATCCATGACCTGGGCGGTGTCAATGGAAATGGGGTGGGCCTCGGCGCGGCAAATATTGTTTGTTGCGCTGCCACCCTGAATTCCCGAGGCAGGTAAGGCCATGGTGCCCTTGACCGAACGGTTGGTGTAACGGCGCATGCTGCGCAGGAAGTTACTTGCATCAGCGGTGCGCTGGAAACCCACAAGGTCCGCGCCGGCAAGGCCTTCAAGGATCTGTCGGCGCCAGGGTAGCTGGGAAAAGATTCCGGGGGAGGGGAACGGGATGTGGTTGAAGAAACCAATACGTAGATCGGGGCGTGCTTCACGTAAAAGCTGCGGAACCAGCTGGAGTTGGTAGTCCTGTACCCATACCGTGGCACCGAGGTTCGCTACCTTTGCTGTGGCCTCGGCAAATCGTTTGTTAACTTTTTTGTAATTCTCCCACCACGTACGGTGAAATTCTGGGGGAACAATTACGTCATGGTAGAGCGGCCATAACGTGGAGTTTGAGAAACCCTCGTAGTACTGCTCGAGGTCATCGTCATCTAACGGGACGGGAATGAGGTGAATGCCCTCATCTTCGAAAGGCGCGAGGGATTCGTTGGTGGCTCCATGCCAGCCAACCCAGGCTCCGCCTGTTTGCTGCATCATCGGGGCAATGGCAGTGACGAGTCCCCCGGGGGAGCGTCGCCACATGGGAGCGCCCTCG
Source organism: Arthrobacter sp. MYb227 (assembly GCF_002975435.1). Classification (GTDB taxonomy): domain Bacteria; phylum Actinomycetota; class Actinomycetes; order Actinomycetales; family Micrococcaceae; genus Paeniglutamicibacter. Next base: position 15,289 of record NZ_PCPT01000012.1, read on the forward strand.
TCTCCCTCGATCCGATCGACGGGTAAACGGTTTGCAACAACAATAAAGTCATACCCCGGTGTGTTGGGGGCTTGTGAGAGTCCGTGATCTTGATCTTCTAGCATGGTGATCCTCCGGTTCGCGAACGTCTATTTTGTCTTGAGCCTAGGACAGTCGGCAGAGGTATGCGACACTATGACGCTAAAAAGAGCGGCTTCTGTGCCCTAAACTGGTCACGTTGGGGGAGTACAAACCTACGTAAGGGACGATTGACCTATGGCATCGAATAGCCAGCGGCCGAACAAGGCCGAGCGCACATCAAGCGCACGCGAGAAGGCACAGCAGATGCGCATCGCTCAAGAAGCGGCCGATAAGCGCAAATCACTGTTCATTAAGCTCGGTGTGCTAGTTGCAGTGCTGGCCGTGATTGCCTTGGTTGCTGCAATTATTTTGCAGAACAACTCGGGCAAGGTGGCCGATGCGGGCAACGCACCAAAGGGCGGTAACGCTGCCGGTGGCATCGTACTGACCTCAGATAAGGCTGTCGCAGACACCTCGAACATTACGGTGGACGCTACTAAGGCCGGCACGCAGCCAGCCCAGGGAGCCGCCCCGGCACCGCGCGATACCAAGGCAAGCGCCAAGGGCGAGCCGGTTAACCTGCTGATCTATGTTGACGTGAACTGTGTTCACTGTGCTTCGTTTGAGACGGAGTACGCAGATCAGATCGCCACCTGGCTTGCAGCCGGTGATGTGACGGTTGAATACCGTAACGTTGCCTTCCTTGACTCAGGTTCGCCAACTAACTTCTCCTCACGGGGTGCAAACGCACTGGCCTGTGTTGCAGATTCGGCGCCGGCTTCCTACCTGGCATTCTCCAAGGCTCTATTCGCTCACTACCCAGAGGGCGAAATGAAGAATGATGCACTGATTCAGCTGGCCAAGGATAACGGTGCGGACATTGCCACCTGTGTTGAAAAGGGAACATTCCGTCCGTTCGTGAAGTTCACCGACGCTGCGGCTCGTGCCGATGCCATTGGTGGAACCCCAAGCATCTTTGTTCAGGGCAAGGCCTGGGATCAGAACGCTAACCCGGATCTGACCGCCTTGGTAAATGACGAGATTGCTGCAAACAACAAGTAATCCTTGAGTTTTATGCACCTAAGAGTCGGGTTCTGGAACGCCTAGGCGATCCAAAACCCGACCCTTAGGTACTTAATTCCTGGTGAAAAGTTTGCTCGGTTTTTTACTCAGGGCATTTCTCGGCTACGCTTGATTCTGCACTTGCGTTCAAAGACGTAAAAGTTGCACGCCTCCTTAGCTCAGTTGGCCAGAGCATCGCTCTTGTAAAGCGAGGGTCGCCGGTTCGAATCCGGCAGGGGGCTCAGAATGAAAGCCGCTACATCCCTTATAAACAAAGGGAAGTAGCGGCTTTTCTGGTTCCTTCGCTGACCCGATGATTCCTTTTGGATCTGACAGAATTATCCAGACAGGTCTGACCCGGGCGTGTTATTTACCATAAACACCGGTTCCGTTGTTAGTCGCCGACCGTTCAAGGACTACGGTCATTCGGAATCTATCGCAGGTAGCGGAATACTGTTGGGTCTCGTGAATGAGCCGTCTGTTTGAAACAGAGCTGCGTTCTATAGCGGGAGTATCGAAGCATAATGTATGAAGGCGGGTCCGGCAGCACATGTTGTGTAGGATGCTCGAACGTTTTTGCCTCCAGCGTTTAGAGTGAAAGGTTTGGAATTTGCCTCATTGGGCAGCTTCGTGCCGATGGTTTTCAGGTTTTAGCGGGATTCTGTGGGCAGTGCTCTCTGTTCACTCACGGGGGGTGGCAGCTGTGACGACTCGCCTTCCGTGTGTCTATCCCCATCGAGAAACTACTTTGCCTGCGGTAACGGTAACTTTGGCAACTCGCCGGGACAGCCCTTTGCGCTCCAGAAATTCCTTAGTTTGTCCTGCTATGCACTCAAATGTTGTTTCAGGCAAAACCAACAGTGCTGCCATTGCTGGCCGAGCACATCAGTTCGTAGCGTATTTTGGGCGTTGAGAATGGGTGGAGGTTTCCATCCCGCACAAAGTTGTTCGCTGTGCCCACAGAAGTATTAGTGTCAGAAGGTTAGGTAGGGAATATTGCCGTGTTGGTAGCGAATTTCCCCCCACTTTGGGATTCTTCGGTGCTATTAAGCATTATTCTTTGCACTCGGCAGCGTTTTTCGGCGGCCGGGGGGCAGCCGTTGACTTTCGCACCATGAGCTCGGTAGGAACGCTGACATCACGAACTGAAGTGTTCCCAGCGATCTGTTTGAGTAGGTTTTCGATGCTCAGGCGGCCTACTGTGTTGAAATCTTGGCGGATGGTTGTCAACGGCGGCCAGAAGGAAGCCGATTCTTCTAAATCGTCGAAGCCCACAATGCTCACGTCTTCGGGGATCGAACGCCCCAATTCATGCATGGCGCGCATGGCTCCGAGCGCCATCTGATCATTTGCTGCGAAGATGGCGCTGACTTGAGTGTTTTTGCCGAGCTGGATGCCAATTTGGTATCCGGATTCTGCACTCCAATCGCCGTGAGTGACCACGGGAGGAGTGATGCCAGCCTGCTCGAGTGTCTGTTTCCAGGATTCTGCCCTGTGCAAAGCTGAGAATGAGGAAGCCGGGCCCCCAATATGCCAGACCTGATGATGCCCCAGATCCAATAGGTGTTGGGTGGCCAGCCGGGCACCCTGCTGCTGGTCGGTGTCCACCACCGAATAGCCGGACCCGGTATTTGAGTCGATGATAACCGCAGGTAGATCCTCGGGCAGTTCAATGTCCGTGTGGTCCAGTAGATGAGCCTCGAAAATAATAACCACGCCGTCTACCTGTTGTTCACGCAGCTGGTGGTAGGCGCCGGAGACCTTGCCGGTAGTGGGGTCGGTCAGCGGGATGAGCGTGACCGAGTATCCTGCGCGAGATGCCGCCGTGGCAATGGCATCGAGGGTGCGCATATTGCCGAAGGTTGAAAGCGTGAACATGATGACGCCAATAGATTTGAAGCGTCCACTTTTGAGGGCGCGTGCCGCACGGTTGGGCCGGTAACCGAGTTTCGCCATGGCATCTAAGACCCGCTTCTTCGTAGATTCCTCGACGTTGCTGAGCCCGTTGGCTACCCGGGAGACCGTCTGTGAGGAGACTCCGGCCTCTCTGGCGACGTCCGCCATCGAGGGGCCTCGCGTGGTGCGGGCATGGTGCGAAGTAGCGGTTCCGTCCCCGAGGTCGGGGAAGCTGGAATGTGAAAGTGTCATTTTTCCCTTTTCCTCTTGCATGTTTACCTAAACATGCTACTTTTGTTTTCACAATGTTTGCGTAAACATATCAGGATGAGACTAAGGATACCCATGACAACGACCTTGAACGCAACGGTCGCCACCGAGGCACCAACGCAAAAGCGGAGCCGCGGAAGGTGGACTGGCTGGGCCTTTGTCGGCCCGTTCATGTTTGTCTTTTCCCTAGTCTTCCTAGCCCCCGTTCTCTACGCGATTTATCTCAGCCTTTTCCAGGATCAGATGGTCGGCGGTACAAAATTTGTTGGTGGAGCCAACTATGTTCAGGCGATGACCGACCCGCAATTCTGGGATTCGGTACGTCGGGTAGCGGTCTTCCTCGTAGTACAGGTGCCCATCATGCTGGGCGTCGCGCTGGCCGTGGCATTGGCCATTGACAGTAATCGACTGCGCTTCGCCTCATTTTTCCGCATCTCAATCTTCCTGCCCTACGCGGTTCCCGCCGTGGTTGCCACCCTCATGTGGGGTTTCATCTACGGCCCGCGCTTCGGCTTGGTGGGAAACCTTAACGAGCTCTTCGGCTGGGCGATCCCCGATCCGCTCTCCAACCACTGGATACTTGTCGCAATCGGCAACATCGTCACCTGGGAATTCATCGGCTACAACATGCTGATCTTCTACGCAGCACTCAAGACCATCCCGAACGAACTTTATGAGGCAGCCAGCATCGATGGAGCCGGAGCCTTCAGCGTCATCCGCAACATAAAGATCCCCTCAATCCGCGGAGCCATCGGCATCGCCAGCATCTTCTCGGTGATCGGCAGCTTCCAGCTATTCAATGAGCCAAACATCCTCAAATCATTGGCCCCCAACGCCATTAGCTCGTTCTTCACCCCCAATATGTACGCCTACAACCTTTCCTTCGCCGGGCAGCAGTTCAATTATGCGGCGGCCATCGCCATGATCATGGGCGTACTGACAATGATCGTGGCCTACATTGTCCAGCTCTCCGGTTCCCGAAAGGATTCATAAAGTCATGTCACTGCAATTGAGTCCGCCCAAGACCCCGACGGAAACACCCATGAAAACCAGCACGGCACCGCGCTTCAGCCGCAAGCCCGGCAAGGGTATGACGCACAAGCGCAAGTCAATCCTGCTGACCATCGTCATGGGATTCATGGCCGTCTACGCGTTGCTCCCGCTCTTTTGGTTGTTTGTGAATTCAACCAAGACCCAACCGGAGCTCTTTAGCTCCTTTGGTCTGTGGTTCTCCGGAGACTTTGCCCTGTGGGACAACATTGGCCAGACACTCACTTACAATGATGGCGAATTCCTGCGCTGGCTAGCCAACACGGTGCTCTACGTGGTGGTAGGTGCCGGAGGCGCCACTTTCTTGGCAACCCTGGCCGGCTACGGACTAGCAAAGTTCGATTTTCCCGGAAAGCGAGCCGTCTTCGCCGTGGTGCTGGGCGCCGTGGCAATTCCTGGAACCGCACTTGCCGTACCGACTTTCCTGATGTTCAGCGAACTTGGCCTGACCAACACCCCGTGGTCCGTGATCATCCCGTCGTTGATTAGCCCCTTCGGCCTCTACCTCGTCTGGATCTATGCCGTGGAAGCTGTACCCACCGAGGTGCTCGAGGCAGCCCGTATGGACGGTGCTGGGGAATTTAGGACCTTCTTCACCATCTCGCTGCGGATGCTGGCACCCGGTTTTGTCACGGTCCTGCTGTTCACCGTCGTAGCGACCTGGAATAACTACTTCCTGCCGCTGATCATGCTCAGCGAATCGACCTGGTACCCACTCACGGTGGGACTGAATAACTGGAATGCACAGGCCACCACGGCCGGCGGGGATGCCATCTATAACCTGGTCATCACCGGCTCCCTGCTCACCATCGTGCCAATCATCATCGCGTTCCTCTTCCTGCAGCGCTACTGGCAATCGGGTCTGACCGCCGGAAGCGTTAAATAAACTCCAGTATCCCCGCAAAGCAGAACCCAAGAGTCATTTCCACCTACGTTCCACTCGTCTCATCAGCAAAGAAGTGAAAGGCAACAAACTCATGAAAATCAATCATCGTTTACGCCGTGCGGTAACCGTCCTCACGGCCGGCCTGCTGGTCGGCAGCCTCGCCGCCTGTGGTGGGTCCTCCCCGGATGGCAACGCAAACGCTCAGGGCGTTGGCGCCGAAGAAATCGCCACAGCCCTGCAAACCGAGACGACGCTGACGGTCTGGGGCTGGGCCCCACAGCTCGAACCAATCGTTGAGGCCTTCGAAGAAAAATACCCCAAGGTCAAGGTAAATCTGGAAAATGTTGGTACCGGAAATGATCACTACACCAAGGTTCAAAACGCCATCAAGGCCGGAAGCGGCGCACCGGATGTGGCCCAGATCGAATACGCGGCACTTCCCCAGTTCGCGCTCTCCGATGCACTAGTCGATTTGAAGGACTACGGTGCCTCGAACCTAGAAGCCAATTACACCGCCTCAACCTGGGGATCGGTGAACATCAACGATGGCATCTACGCGCTGCCGCAGGACTCCGGTCCTATGGCCATGTTCTACCGTGCCGACGTCTTTGAAAAGCACGGCATCGACGTGCCCGAAACCTGGGATGAATACATTGCCGCCGGAAAGAAACTTCACGCAGCAGATCCCAAGGCCTACATCGCCAATGATATCGGAGATGCCGGATTCACCACCAGCATGATCTGGCAGGCCGGTGGCCAACCCTACAAGATTGATGGCCCCACCACGGTAGACATCAACTTACAGGACGAAGGCTCCAAAGCCTGGACCAAGAACTGGAACCAACTGGTCGAGGGCAAACTGCTGGCACCGGTCGCCTCCTGGAGCGACGAATGGTACAAAGGCCTGTCCGACGGAAGCATCGCAACGCTCATCATCGGTGCCTGGATGCCGGCCAACTTGGAATCGGGTGCCACCGATGGCAGTGGCAAGTGGCGCGTGGCCCCCATGCCGACCTATGAGGCTGGCAAGCCGGTCTCCGCAGAAAACGGTGGCGGCGGCGATGCAGTCCTGAAGCAGTCCAAGAACAAGGCGGCCGCTTATGGCTTCCTTGAGTTCAGCAACGGCCCTGAGGGTTCCAAGATCCACGCGGCAAACGGCGGATTCCCCTCCACCACGGCTGATCTTGAAAACCCCGAGTTCCTCAACGCGCAAAGCAAGTACTTCGGCGACCAGAAAATCAACGAGATTCTCGTTCAGGCCGCCAAAGATGTTGTCCCTGGCTGGTCGTACCTACCATTCCAGACTTACGCCAACAGCATCTTCAATGACACCGTGGGACAGTCCTACGGCTCCAACAGTGACCTGAACCCCGGACTCATCGCCTGGCAGGATGCCAGCGTTAAGTACGGAAACCAGCAGGGATTCACCGTTACAGCCAAGTAGCACGTCTGTGCTGGTCCGCGGGTTACCGCCCGCGGACCAGCAACCCCCTAACCCATGTGAGAAAAGGATCTCTTTGCCATGCCCACTTTGACCATCGGTGAGCACGACTTCTTGCTCGACGGACGGCCCCATCGAATCCTTTCCGGAGCCCTGCACTACTTCCGAGTCCACCCCGATCTGTGGACGGACCGGATTCGCAAGGCCCGTCAAATGGGGCTGAACACCATCGAAACCTATGTCGCTTGGAACGCTCATGCCCCGACCCAAGGAACTTTCAACACCGAAGATGGCCTTGATTTGGGTCGCTTCCTTGACCTTGTGGCCGCCGAGGGGATGCATGCAATCGTGCGTCCCGGTCCATACATCTGTGCCGAATGGGACAATGGGGGACTGCCCGCGTGGCTCTTTGACAGCGGCGCTGAATCGATCCGTTCCGATGACCCGGTGTATATGGCGGCTGTGGCCGAATATTTTGAACAACTCGCACCCATTCTGGTTCCGCGCCAGCTGCACCTGGGCGGACCGATAGCCCTAGTCCAGATCGAGAACGAATACGGCGCCTACGGGGCCGATGCCTCCTACCTTGAGAAGCTCGTGAAGATCAACCGGGAAATTGGCCTCACGGTTCCCTTCACCACCGTCGATCAGCCGCAGGATGACATGCTTGCCAACGGCAGCCTGCCCGGGCTACACAAGACCGGATCGTTCGGGTCTCGCGCGGTCGAGCGGCTGGCCACGCTGCGCAGCCACCAGCCCACCGGGCCGCTGATGTGTTCGGAATTTTGGGTGGGGTGGTTCGATCACTGGGGGGCACACCACCACACCACCAATGTTGAGCAATCCGCCACGGAGCTCGAGGCCATGCTGTCGTTGGGGGCCTCGGTGAACATCTACATGTTCCATGGCGGCACCAATTTCGGCTTCAGTAACGGAGCCAATGACAAGGGCGTTTACCAGCCCATCGTGACGAGCTACGACTATGACGCACCATTGGATGAGGCTGGGAACCCGACACCGAAATACTGGGCTTTCCAAGAGGTGCTTTCGCGCTACACGGAGCTTGCTGAAAATGATGCCCCGCGCAGCGCCCAACCGGCTCCCGAACTAAGCGTCCCTTTCACGGGGGTCCTTACACTGTGGGATGTAGCCGAGAAATTAGGTGCATGGACATTCTCGAGCAACGGGCCGCAGAGCACCGATGCAATGGGGCACTACTCGGGTTTTAGCGTGTACAAGTGCAATATCAATGTCGACGGCCCGGCAGTTCTTGAAGTGGGCGAGGTACGCGATCGAGCTCAGGTGTTCTTGAATGGCCAAGGCATTGGCACACTTTCACGTGATAACCACGACCGAGCTCTTGCGTTGCCAGGGGGTGCGACTGGGGTCTTGGAAATCCTTGTTGAGGACCAAGGAAGAGTCAACTATGGTCCTCGGCTCGGCGAATTCAAGGGGCTAATTGGGAAAGTGCGATTAAGCGGTGAAGTAATCAACGATTGGGGCATGCTGCCCCTTGAGCTAACTGATATCTCCCCCGTGACCGAACACTTCTTGGCAGCTTCGCCGGAGCCACTTGCGGGACTTGCAGGGCCGGCCTTCGCTCACGCAACCTTTGTTGTTGCTGAGCCCGCCGACATGTTCTTAGACATTGGTGCTTGGGGTAAAGGAATCGTTTGGGTGAACGGGTTTTGTCTGGGACGGTACTGGGTCCGCGGACCCCAACGCACGCTCTACGTCCCGGGCCCACTGCTTAGTAGTGGAAGCAACGAGATAATTATTCTTGAATTGAACGCAATCAGGGCGCCTCGGGTGACCTTCGTTTCGGCTCCAAACCTCGGCCATACCGAGTTTTAATTCCCATTATTGGGGTGCTGAAATCCGTCGTCTGACACAACGTAGGCGAATTCAGCACCCTAAAGGCGGCTGAAGTCTAAGAATTGTTTTCCTATTTTAACTGCTGCAACTGCTGCAAAGCGATTAACACATTCGCTCGTGCGGTTGTGCTCAAGGGCCGGATTGGGGCCGGAAGGTTTCCGGTAGAGACTAGTTGGAGCTCCTCGGCCACCGCTGAAGCTACCCGGTAGCTTCCGAACCGAGCTATGAGATCGAACAGTGGTTTCATGCGAGAAGATAGTTCTCGCGCCAGATCGGCCTCTCCTGACTGTGCGGCGCGTGTGATCGCCACACACGGTTCGGGCAATACTCCGGCAATGGCGCTGTACCAAGCATCGCATCCTGCGATGAGTCCTTCGGCGGCCACCATATCTCCGCTGATGCCAAGTGAAATATGAGCGGGTAGTTTGGATCGCAGTGTAGCAACCCGAGAATGTGCTTCTTGTGGGTCGGCTGAAACCGGCGGGATCTTGACTGACGCTACACCGGGAAGCGACGCGATCTGTGCGTGTAACTCATCGCTGAACACCACACGAGTGGTGGTTGGGTTGTCGTAAACGACTAAAGGGACCGAAAGGTTTGCCGTGACTTCTTCAAATAGTCCAAAGACCTCACCATCGGTCAATGGCTGGTAACTCATGGGCGCCAAGAGTACTGCGGAGACGCCTAGATTCTGTGCATCTTCAACATGGTGCAAGACATCCCGGGTGCGCAGCGCACCAACGCCGGCAAAGACCGGGAGTCCTCCGGCAGTGGCAACCGCAAGCTCCACGGTTCGGGCACGTTCGGCGCGATCAAGATAAGCGTAGCTTCCGGTGGATCCCAACGCGCAGATTGAATCAACCCGAGCAGAGACGAGTCTAGATACAAGAGTCTCGAACGCTGACTCATCGATGCCGCTCGAATTTAGTGGGGTCAGTGGGAAAGCGCTCAGGCCGGTGAACATCGAGCGGGTCCTTTCGGGAGAATAAACAGATAACTGAGCCCTGCTAGTTCCTACTACTGAGGGCCTAGAAAATTACGACTAAGACGTTGAACTACGCACCATCAGCTCGCTGGCGAGTGTCAGTTGCGCGGTATTTAGCTCTTGACCATTGATCAATGCCAGCAGTTGCTCGGCAGCTCGCCGTCCGAGCAATTCTGCTGGTAGTCGCACGCTTGTCAGACTTGGGTTGCTGTTCTCCGAATAGGGCAGGTCATCAAAGCCGGTGACTGCGAGTTCTTTCGGAATGATGATGCCTTCCACGCGTGCTTCCTGCAACACGCCGTAGGCGTGGGTGTCGGTGGCGCACACTACCGCGGTAATGCCCTGTTTTTTCCATTCGGGCCAGGCCTTGGAGAAGGCATTGGCGGTGCTCCCTACGTCGATGGTGGTCGCCAGCTGGGCATGTTCGGGGACCTGCATGCTGAGCTTGGCCGCAGCCTCAAGAAACGCGCTACGCCGTAGGGCAAACGTTGTGGTTCCGGTGATGCCATCAATGTAGGCGATATTGCGGTGCCCCGCCGCGGCCAAATGTGCGGCCAAATCGCGCGCACCCTGGGCAACGTCGAGGTTTACCGCCGGCACCGAATCACTAAAACCGGGTGCATCTAGCAAAACCAATGGGCCGGTTGCCGAGAGCTCTTCAAGGAATGAGGGGTCCGGAGCATCTACAAGTAGTCCAGCCGGACGTAATCCAAGAAGTCTGCGGGTATCTGCGGCACTGGGGAGTTGGCCCGAGTCGGTGACCGAAAGCAATAGCTGATAGTCGGATCCCAGTGCGGAACGAACCCCGGCGATAACCTTGGCAAAGAAGGGGTTTGAGATATCGGGGGCCACCATGATGATGGTGGTGCTGACTCCGCGGGAAAGTGAGCTGCCGATGCTGTCAATGACGTAGCCGAGTTCTTTGATTGAGGCAAGAACTTTAGCCTCGTTGGTCGCGGAGACTCTACCCTGAGTTTTTCCGTTAGCGACCAGGGAAACTGTTGCCGTTGAGACCCCCGCATGATCGGCGACCATTGCGGCGGTGACCCGTCGTCGGACATGGGTGTTGGCGCGGGGTAAATCCGGGGAGTCCATGGCTTTAATCCTAGTCGAGGCGCGGATATCTATGCCCATGCTAGGTCAAGCGGTTAATGTTCTCTACCCCCGACCATAGGTTAAGCGTTTGACGTGAGTGGTTAAAGGATGCCAGACTTCCACTAACCCCCCGTTCCCTGTCCGCGCGAGCGTGAACAGATCCCCGAAGATGTGGAGACAACCATGGGCAACTCAACAACTGACACAGCACCACGCAAGATCATTCTTGACTGCGACCCCGGACACGACGACGCGGTAGCCATCCTTTTGGCCCACGGCTCCCCGGCCATTGAACTTCTTGCCGTTACCACGGTGGTCGGCAACCAGACGCTGGCCAAGGTCACCAAGAACGCTCTGGCAGTGGGCACCATTGCCGGGATCACCGGCGTTCCGTTCGCCGCCGGCTGCGACCGCCCGCTGGTGCGCACCATCGAAAACGCGCCAGACATCCATGGTGAGTCCGGCATGGACGGACCCGCTCAGCCCGAGTCGACCATCGAGCTGGATCCCCGACACGCGGTAGACCTGATTATCGAGACCATCATGGCCCACGAGCCGGGCTCCGTGACACTGGTCCCCACCGGCGGGTTGACCAATATTGCGATGGCTGCGCGCAAGGAACCACGCATCGTTGAGCGCGTGAAGGAAGTCGTATTGATGGGCGGCGGCTACCACGTGGGCAACTGGAGTCCTGTAGCCGAATTCAACATCATCATCGACCCCGAAGCCGCGCACATCGTCTTCAATGAGAAGTGGCCGGTTGTCATGGTGGGACTCGATTTGACCCACCAGGCGCTGGCCACCGACGAAGTCGTCGCACAGATCGAGGCGGTGGGCACTTCCCCGGCCAAGTTCGTGCGCGAACTCATGGACTTCTTTAAGGCCACCTACAAGGACGCCCAAGGCTTCGACTTCCCACCGGTCCATGATCCGTGTGCCGTCGCCTACGTCATTGACCCCACCATAGTTTCCACCCGCAAGGTTCCGGTAAACATCGAACTGACCGGCACCCTGACCCTAGGCATGACGGTTGCAGACTTCCGTGTTCCGGCCCCGGCCGATTGCCACACCTCGGTGGCCGTGGATCTTGACCACGAGCGCTTCTGGAACCTCGTGACCGACGCACTGGTGCGCATCGGTGAGGTAGAGGTAGCTGGCGCATGAACCCGGTGAAGTCATTGAACCGAGAGGTCAAAGACAACGCTGGCGCGGGCGGAGCCGCTGCACTAACCTTTGCGTTATTGGCAGCGTGTGTGGCATTCCAGCTGAACGCCTCAATGCTCAGCCCAGCCCTTGTCACCATGGGCAAAGAACTTGGAACCGATCAGGCTTCAATTGGCCTCTCGCAGACCTGGTTCTTCACCACCGCAGCACTGTTCTCACTGTTCCTGCCCCGCCTCTCGGACGTTGTGGGACGCAAACGCATCCTGATCATCATGATGCTACTGACGGCCTTTGGCTCGGTAGTTGCGGCACTGGCACCAAATATCGAATGGCTTTTTGTCGGACGCATTATCCAGGGCATTTCCGGACCCACGGTCCCACTGGCACTGCTCATGTTGCGCAGCGCCGTCAAAGACCCCAAACGCTATGGTTCGCTCATGGGACTGATCCTTGCGGTCAACGGTGGGGTGGCGGGTGTCGACTCATTCCTGGGCGGCTACCTGGCTGAGAACTATGGATTCCGTTCCATCTTCTGGTTCATGGTGGTCTTGGCGGTACTAGCTGCCCTTGCGGTATTGCTGCTCACCCGCGAATCCAAACCCCAAGCCGGTACCAAGATGGACTGGCGCGGAGTGTTCTTCATCGTCATTGCCGTGGGCGCACTGCTCACCGCGCTCAACGAGGCAACCAAACTGGTTGGCGGTATGTCCTCCCAAACATTGCTGCTTTCCCTTGGACTACTTGCCGTTGCCGCAGCAGCGTTTTACGGCTTCTGGGTCACCGAGAAGCGCGTAGCCGAGCCAATGGTACAGATTCAACACCTGCGCCAGCGGGCCACCTGGGCACCGCTGCTGACCACCACCTTGACCATGACCGGCATCTTCGCCGTGATTAATGGAATTGTTCCGGCCTTCGTTCAGGCAGCAGCACCCGTTGGCTTTGGGGTGGGCCCCACACAGACGGCGCTGCTGATCCTGACCCCCTACGCACTCTTGGGGTGGATCGTGGGCCCCATCTCCGGACGTTTGGCCCCCATCTTCGGGTACAACTTGGTCCTTCGGGTGGGAATGCTTGGCTCCGTTGCCGCGTTGCTGATCATCTTGTTCTTTGGCTTCAATAACCTGACCATGATGATCATTGGCACCGCCCTGTTAGGCATGATGTATGCGGGGACCGCAAATATCATGCTCAATGGCCTGGGCGTGGTGCTCTCACCTGCGGGCAACCCGGGCTTTTTGCCCGGTATGAATGCCGGAGCGTTCAACCTGGGTGCCGGACTAAGCTTCCTTGTCCTACCCGCTGTACTTGTGGGAACCTCAAATCTGGGTGAACGCACGTCCTACCTCACGGTAGTTATCGTTGGCCTAGTCATTACCGTTGCTGCATTCGTGGCATCCTTATTGATTCCCAAACCCGTTGACGCAGAGGTGGAGTAAGCAGCAATGCAACATGCAGGCAACCAACCCGGAACCATCATTGTTGTAGGTTCACTAAACGCAGACCTGACAATCTATACCCAGCGACTCCCGCAACCCGGAGAAACGCTGCATGGTGAAGGGTTCACGGTCAACCCCGGGGGTAAGAGCGCCAATCAGGCGGTAGCCGCAGGAAAACTCGGTGCCAAGGTTTCAATCATTGGTGCGGTAGGTCAGGACGCCAACGGCGAAATGCTCCTAGCCTCCTGCGCCGCGGCAGGCGTTGACACCCGGGCCGTACACCAGGTGGCAGGCGTGGAAACCGGCGTAGCGGTGGTAACAGTAGATGCTGCAGGAGAAAACAGCATTGTGATTTCCGCCGGTGCCAACGGAACCTTATGCCCCAGCGATGTAAGCGCAGCACAATCACTGTTTGATCAAGCAGCGGTACTCACCCTCTGCCTAGAGGTGGGCCTAGATACCGTTCAGGCAGCAGCACAAGCCGGACACGATGCCGGGGCCACTGTATTGCTGAACCTCTCACCGTACGAACTCGTGGCACCGGAACTAGCGGCGCTCGCCGATGTCTTGTTGGTCAATGCCCATGAGGCTTCCCAGTTCTTGGATGGTGAGCAGATTCCCGCACCGGATGCCCCACTTCAGGAGTGGGAACCGGTCTTGGCACACTTTGCCGCGCGCGGTCTAGACCGGGCAGTAGTCACCCTAGGATCCGAAGGCTCGGTGGTCCTTGACGGACTTGCCGATTCCGGCTCAAAAATTCTTAGGATTGCTCCCACCAAGGTCTTGGCAATCGACACCACCGGTGCCGGGGATGCTTTCACCGGGGCGCTTGCCGCTCGCTTGGCAGCCGGAGATTCGTTGTCCACCGCTGCTAGCTTTGCCTCGGTCAGCGCCGCGCTTGCGACAACCCGCAAGGGGACGCAGGCGGCATACCCGGATGAGGGTGCCGTCAAAAGCATGCTTGCACGCAAGTAGCTAAAAACTTCCCGTGGGCTTGCCCCGGGGGTTAGAATCGGCAGTTACGGTATCCGGGTGAGGGATTCCGTAACTGCCGTTTTTGTTTGCGGGGCACCGAACACCCAACAAACACGCATCCGAACAGGTCGAACATCCGACGAACGCTACCTACTTGCCAGCTATATCGCCACAGGAGACAGGTACTGGCACGGATGGCACGGCCGATACTCCGGGTCTACCGTTGCTTCATGGAGAACCAAGAACAGGCACCAACGGTTCATAACTATTTGTTCGCGCTCACCCATGGCGGCGGGGCCAACCCCCCTGAACTAGGGGTAGTCAGCAGGCTCGTGGCGCGTGGGCACGATGTTTTGGTACTGGCCGATGCCAGCATGGAAACAGGGGTAGTAGTCACCGGGGCAAAATTCACCAGGTGGAGCGGGGAACCACTTGGAGAAATTCAAGATTGGAAGAAAGTAGGCCCCAGACAAAAGGCCCGGATGACAGTCGAGCATATGTTTACCGCTCGCGCGGCAGACCAGTTACTCGATACGCTTACCGCCTTAGAATCTGAAATTCCGCATCAGGTAGTTACCTCCTTCAACGCGTTTGGTGCGATGCTTGCCGCCGAATCCCGTGGCGTAGATTTCAGCGTCTTGCTTCCAAATATTTATCCGATGCCGGCCAAGGGACTCCCACCACTGGCCATGGGTCTTGCTCCGGCACGTGGTTTCTGGGGTGCCACACGCGATTCGATGCTTAACGCTATGGGTGGACGGCTCATCAACAACATGGCGCTCCCGCAGATTAATGCACTGCGTACCCAGCAAGGGTTAGTACCGCTAACTACGGTCTGGGATCAGGTGCACCATGCCAAACGTGAACTCATACTTACCTCGCGCTCTTTCGATTTTCCGGCCCAGCTTCCGGATAATGCCCGTTATGCGGGTCCGATTCTTGATGATCCGTGGTGGGCAGCGAACACTCCTTGGGATTTTGCGCAGCATGATCTTCCTCTGATATTGGTCGCCATGTCTTCAACATTCCAAAATCACGGCTCCTGTATGCAACGAATCGTTGATGCCCTCGGGGAGCTTCCCGTACGTGGCCTGCTCACCACCGGCCCAGCCATCGATGTTGCACAGATCCGGGTTCCGCCTAATGTAAGCGTCGTGGAAGCAGCTGCACACAGCCAGATCATGGCCCACACTGACCTCGTCATAACTCATGGTGGACATGGAACTGTCATCAAGGCGCTCGCCGAGGGAACTCCACTTTTGATCCTGCCCCATGGCAGAGACCAAGCCGAGAACGCCTCTCGGGTCACCAGGCGAGGTGCCGGAATTGCGATTTCGCGCAAGTCATCGGCGGCAAAAATTGCCAAGGTTGCATCCCGGATTTTAGAGACCGAATCATATCGGCTGGCTGCTGCGGAACTGGGCAAGAGTGTGGCAGCCGATGCCTCGACTGACCACGTACTTCTGGCAGAGCTCGGCGCCTGAGCTGAGCGAACTTGTACAGCAGGGAATTATTCAACACAATTTGCTTATTAGTACAAAAATGCTACAATTAGTAAACTCCTAAAGGGTTTCTAGAAGAGCGTTAAATCCATGACGCGGTCCATGAACCGCAGATATCGCCAGTCTGACTCCAAGGGATATAGATCGGTTAGGGAAGGGGCGCACGGCGGCGGCCCGGATAACACCGATTGAGTTCGAAGACGCCGGCACGGCGAAGCGCTGCACTCCTAGGGGGAGTACGCCGCACGCATCCCGAATGCCAATGCGCATCGAACTTACACTGAGCGCTGTCACACCCGTGAACGCTCGGCACAGTACGTAGGGGAAACCTAACTGCAACGTTCGGAGAAATCCAGAAGCCCGAAGTTGCAGTCACGCAAGGAAAGGACGAAAACCATGACACCAGGTCACGAGGCACTCATTATTACGGCCTTCACGATGATCGCACTACTTAGCGTAGTGACGTTTACGATGGTCGCCCGCTACCGCAAGGCACATGCTGCCGACGCCAAGTAGTGGCAGACGCCGAAACACTCGGCATCACTAGAGAAGGTGCATTCCCAAACATCTGGGGGTGCACCTTTCTTCGTCTCTTGGGAAGCAGCGGAGGCCTAGCAGCAGGCGCCGCGGCAACACTATTCGTGTCACGTACTCCGCTGCAGAAGTTGCGGGAGTTGGCACGCAACCCGGGGGCCAGTCACCGCAAATTCGGGCTGGCTCACCGCGTGCTACCGCCTAACTCGGGGCCCGGGGGTGATTTTGGTCAACGCGTGACGCGATTCCCTACTAAAGTGGCGCAAATGACACTTTTACAAAGAGTGTCAAACAGCTTAGGAAGGGCAGCAGTGCACGATCGGATCCACCACTCCAAATTCTTAGACCTCATAATGTCGGCAGAGCAAGCCGCCAGCATGGTGAAGCCGGGGATGACGGTGGCCATGAGTGGCTTCACCGGCGCCGGCTATCCCAAGGCGGTTCCCGGTGCGCTTGCCGCCATGATGGAAAAAGAGCAGGCCGCTGGCAAAGAATTTAAAATCAACGTACTCACCGGTGCCTCCACGGCTCCGGAGCTTGACGGTGTTCTAGCCCGTGCCGGTGGCATGGATCTGCGCCTGCCCTACATGTCCGACCCGGAACTACGTCGCCGCATTAACGAGGGCGAGATGGAATACATGGACATTCACCTGTCCCACGTGGCCCAGCACGCCTGGTTTGGTTTCTACGGCAAGATCGACCTAGCGGTCATCGAAGTAGTTGGCATCACCGCAGACGGAGAGCTCATCCCGTCCTCCTCGGTGGGAAACAACAAGACCTGGTTGGACATGGCCGACAAGGTCATCCTTGAGGTTAACACCGAACAGTCTGCGGCCATGGAAGGCATGCACGATATCTACTACGGCACCGCACTTCCGCCGCACCGTAAGCCGATCGAGATGACCACCGCAGATCAGCGCATTGGCCAGCCCTACCTGCGCGTCGATCCGGAAAAGATCGTTGCAGTTGTGGAAACCAACGCACCTGACCGGCTGAGCCCCTTTGCCCCGGTCGATGAGACCTCCGCGCAGATCGCCGACCACCTGCTGGACTTCCTCGATCATGAGATCCGTGCTGGCCGGCTCACGGATAAGCTGCTGCCGTTGCAATCCGGTGTTGGAAACATTGCCAATGCGGTTCTCGCGGGGCTGGCTCGTGGTGGCTATAAGGGTCTACAGGCCTACACCGAGGTCATCCAGGATGGCATGCTGTCCCTGATCAAGGACGGAACCATTGGTTTCGCCTCGGCCACTTCCTTCTCGCTGTCCTCCGACGGTATCGACGAATTTAACGAGCACGTCGATTTCTACCGTGAACGCATTTTGCTGCGCCCACAGGAAATCTCCAACCACCCAGAGCTAGTGCGTCGGCTAGGGTGTATCGCATTAAATGGCATGATCGAGGCCGATATTTACGGCAACGTGAATTCAACAAACGTTGTTGGCTCACATGTCATGAACGGCATTGGCGGCTCGGGTGACTTCGCCCGCAACGGGTACCTGTCCGTGTTCATGTCCCCGTCCACGGCCAAGGGCGGGAAGATCTCCGGCATCGTGCCGATGGCCAGCCACGTGGACCACACCGAACACGACACCATGATCCTGATTACCGAACAAGGCCTTGCTGATTTGCGTGGGCTTTCGCCCAAGCAGCGTGCCCAGGTCGTCATCGATAAGTGCACGGCTCCCGAGTACCGTCCGATGCTGCAGGACTACTTTGACCGCGCCAAGTTCGGAAGCTACGGCAAGCACACCCCACATCTGCTGACCGAATCCTTGTCATGGCACCAGCGTTACATTGAAACCGGGGATATGCGCACCGGTCTGGAAATTGCATAAGTCTAGTGGCTAAATGCTAAAAGCCGGTTCCCCCCGAGTCTCCTTGAGGGGAGAAGAGGGAACCGGCTTTTTCTTGGACTGGCGATGAGCCACTGCCAGCCTTTGACGGTTTTAGGCAGGAACCGAGCTGTCCTGATCCGGTCCGGCAAGAGCCTGATGGCCAAGGCGTTGATTTGTCATGGGTCCGGGCGGCAATACCGTGTTTGGCTGGGCAGGAACCAATGGGTGCAGGCCCTGGCTGGTGCGGTACCAGGAAGACTCGGTTGAAACCCAGATGCTCATGGGCAACCCCGTGAACCAGCCCGTGTATTCAAGCTCCCGCGTCCACTTTTCCGAGCGCTCATAGTAGCTCCAGGAAGCCTCGTTGCGGTTATCAATAACCGTGATGGGCGTTCCACCCATGGACAGGGCATAGGTCAGGCGTGAGCTTGCCATATGCTGCCTGATTCCTAGACGGCGATAGGCGGGGTGCACAAACATGGCGCCAAGCTCCAACGGCTTATCAACTTGGGTTGGTGCGGTGACTGCCGTGTGCACGATTCCCATACCCACACGAGTCCCCTCATGTAATGCGGTGACGATGAACTGGGCATGATCCATGCGGTCATGCCAGCGGGCATCGGGGTTGAGCGTCAACGCGGAAAGGGCATCGCGTTCGGTGCCGGTGGGTACGGAATATGACAGGGAATACTCAATGTTTGGAAGCACTGGGAGCGGTCCTCTAAGTGAAAAAGAGCGAACGAAAGAAGGGGTTCCCGGAATTACGCCGGGCCGGTTCTTTGGCCGGTAGGGGACCGATGCCGGCGGCTCCCGGCAGCTTCCTTGTAGGGCCCAGTTTTGAGCGTCGTGGAAACGACAAAAGAAATTATTACCCATGTTTTGGCATCTTGTAAACACGAGTTTCAACAGCCCAAACGGTGGATGAAATCGTAGGTCAAAGAATTTGTGTTCGTGTACGAGGAACTCCTGATGATTCCGGGGTTTTTCTCAGTATTTTGTCTGGCTAGGAGTGCTGGAAGCGCAGAAAGTTCATCTGAAATTCTCCGCGCCTTTCCGGACCTTGACGGTGTCCATCCGTCGCTCGGTGTCCAGTGGTCAGCCCCGAATCTTTGCACCAAATAAATGAGCCCCGTGAAGTAGCCAAGAATTTGGTGCAACAACTCCACTCGGCTACCCTTGAACGGTACGGTTTCTCAGCCTACGAATATGGTTCTTTAGCTCAGTTGGTTAGAGCGCTCGCCTCACACGCGAGAGGTCGGCAGTTCGAGTCTGCCAAGAACCACGGAAGCAGAAAAGCTCCCCTTTCATGTGCAAGGGGAGCTTTTCTTATCGACCGTGAGCTAAGCCCGATTATGCGGCGAGCATTTCCAGGACCATCGGTTTGACCTTGGTGCCGAGTAGTTCAATGCTGCGCATCATGGTTTCGTGAGGCAGCGTGCCATTTGAATATTTGATATCAACACGCGAGAGACCCAAGCCCTTGGCGAAGGTTGCGATCTTGGTGGCAACCGTTTCGGGGCTACCGGCAAGCATTGAGCCATTTGCAGCTGCCGAGGCCTCGAATCGCATGCGGCTGGCAGGTGGCCAGCCACGTTCGGCACCCAGTCGATCCATGGTGATCTTGTAGTGTGGCCAGAGCAGATCCAGCGCTTCCTGGTCCGTGTCGGCAACCAGACCGTGGAAGTGCGCACCAATCTTCTGTGGCTGGTGCCCAGATTCTTCCAGTGAGCGCTTATATAGACGCGTCAATGGCTCAAAAGCCATGGGGGAGCCACCAATGATGGCCAAGAAAAGCGGTAGCCCGTGCCGACCCGCACGCACCACCGATTCGGGACTTCCTCCCACACCAACCCACGTATCAAGATTTCCCGTTTCAATCGGTGGGTAAACGCTCTGGTTTCGCAGTGCCGAACGGGTCTGACCGCTCCAGCTGACCGGCTCCGATTTACGTAACTTGGCAAAGAGCGCGAGCTTCTCCTCAAAGAGCAGCTCATAGTCTGTAAGTTCGTACCCAAAAAGCGGGAAAGATTCGATGAAGGAGCCGCGGCCCAGAATTACCTCGGCCCGGCCATTGGATAATGCATCAACCGTTGCGAACCTTTCGTACACGCGCACCGGATCATCGGAGCTGAGCACGGTGACGGCAGAACCCAGCCGAATGTTCTTGGTGACGCTGGCGATGGCTCCTAGAACGACCTCGGGGGCAGAGATTGAATAATCATCGCGGTGATGCTCCCCAACCCCGAAGAAATCTAGCCCGGCGGCTTCGGCTGCCTTTGCCTCGGCCACGACATTGCGAATCACCTGCGCCGGGTTCAGTTTAACGCCGTTGGAATCTTCGGTGATGTCACCGAAGGTTTCTACGCCGATCTCTAACTGCGTGTCAGGGGTACTTTGGGTGCTCATGTAGTTGGCTCCGTTCTGTCAAAATTTAAATACCTTTGCATCTATTCTTGGTCAACCGAGGCGATCGGAATGTTATTCCCAGGTATCTAAAGTTCGAGAGTGAGCAGCGTCAAGTTGTGTGTCCGGTTGCCGGTACATTGATCGCTCAAGAAGCGGCTGTAAGGTGGGTGTGAACAGGGCCAGTCGACGGGAGTAAGTGTGTCTTCAAGCAAAGATGGGGAGGGCGTAAATGACGTGCCTTCCACCGAAGACCCGAACCCTCAGGTGGCGAGTCTGCGTCGGATACAAACGCAGGAAATGACGCATCTTCCCAAGCCCGTATCTGGCAAGACTTCCGCCACGGCACCCACGCCAATGGCTAAGACCCAGAAGGAACAGAAGCCTGCTGCCAAGCGTCCGGTGGCCCCCAAGAAACGTGCGGTGCAGCCGTTAGCGCCAGTTCAATTGCCGCCCGAAGTGCAGAAAAAGATCAATGCTAGAACCGGGCAGGTGGGTATCACTTCAAGTGGTGCACCGGCACTACCGCCGCGCGCCAACCCGGCCGCCCGACGCATGATTTCACGTCTACTGGCCTCGGATACTCCTCCGACCCAAGCCATCAGCATTGTCGACAGACTCAAGGGCACTCCATATGCCAACCCGAAGGTCAACGCTGCCCAGGATGCTTCTGCCCGCAAGACCCTAGAATTCGCCCTTGACCTCGCCGAAACCATGTTCCGTTATGGAGCAGGTGCCCTTGAAGTTGAAACAAGTGTCATTGCAGTAACAGCTGCCCTAGGACTGCGACACATTGATGTTGACATCACCAATCAGTCGATCCATCTGAACTTCTCCCCACCCGAGGGAGAGTCTTACTCGATGCTGCGCGTTGTCAGGTCATGGACCAACAACTTTGCCGGTCTAGCCCTGGTGCATCAGCTGGTCTCGGACATCATTGCCGGAGGCGTGACGCGGCAGCAGTCGGTAGATAGGCTCCGGGAAATTTCCAGGCAACCGCGCCCCTTCCCACGCTGGATGGTCTCGAGTGCCGCAGGCGGCTTTGCCGCAGCCTTTGTTGTCTTTATTGGAGGCTCGCTGATTGGGGCCACAATCGCCTTTGTCACTGCCCTTTTGGTGGGGCAGATCCAGAAATATGCGGCGCGGTGGAGAATTCCAGATTTCTTCTCCATTGCCGCCTCAACCTTTGTTGTTACTGCAATCGCTGTGCTCGGCCATGCGCTCAAAGCACCGATAGATCCCGCACTTGTGGTTTCCGGCGGTATTTTGTTGTTATTGCCGTCTTCACGTTTTGTCTCGGCTCTGCAAGATGCGATCAATGGATTCCCAGTGACGGCTGCCGGCAGATTCTTCTCCGCCGGGCTCAGTTATGCTGCAATCTTGACCGGCATTATGGCTGCCCTGGTCATCGGTGAAATGGCCGGAGCTCCGGAGCTTGATGTGGTGAACATTCAGAAGATTTCATATCCTCTGTGGTTATTGGCACTTCTTGTGGCAGTTGCAGTGGTGCTTGGTGCGGTAACCGAGCAAACAAGCCGCTCGGTGGCCTGGGCCACCGGAGGCATTGCTTTACTTGGATATGGAATATTACTTGCGGTTCAGGCCCTTGGCATGGGGGATCGGACCGCGCCTGCGGTGGTTGCCACGTTCATCGGGTTTGCTGCGCGCATCGTTGCCCACCGTATGCGTGCACCCCAGCTGGTGCTCGCGGCCCCAGCAATTGTTTTCCTGCTGCCGGGTCTGATGATCTTCCGTTCCATGTACGGGCTGGTCTTTGACGTGGATGACATGGCAAGCGCTATGGTCGCAATGTTTACTGCCTTCACCATCATGATGGCCATCGCCGGTGGAGTGGTCTTTGGTGATACCTTGGCTCGGCCCTTCAGTGGAAGCACCGTCAGTGGGGAACGCAGTGGTATTCGCCGACGTTAGGTCCGCTTAGCGCGCATTGAGGGGCAGCGCCCAGTCGATGGGTGCTGCGCCCTGAGCAACGAGTAGTTCGTTGCTGCGACTAAACGGTTTTGAACCGAAGAATCCGCGGCGTGCCGAAAGCGGTGAGGGGTGCGCCGTGGCAATGATCGGGGTGTCTCTCAGCGCTGTGGAGAGCGTTTGGGCATCCTTGCCCCACAAGATGGCTACCAATGGTTTTTTCTGGTTCACAAGTGCACTAATTGCCGCATTGGTGATTTTTTCCCAGCCCAGGGACCGATGGGATCCGGCATTGCCTGCCGCAACTGTTAGTACGCGATTGAGTAATATCACACCCTGATCTGCCCAAGCACTGAGATCTCCGTGCGCCGGGGTGGCGATACCGAGGTCGCTTTCTAGCTCGGTATAGATGTTTTTAAGGCTACGCGGTAACGGGCGAACGCTCGGGGCCGTGGCGAAACTTAGCCCCACCGAATGCCCGGGTGTTGGGTAGGGATCCTGCCCCATAATCAGCACTCGCGCCGAGGCCAGCGGGCGAGCAAATGCGCGAAGAATATTTTGCGGTGCGGGAAGTATTCTTTCACCGGCTAAACGCCGTGTCTCAAGGTTTTTGGCAAGGTCGAGCAGCGTTGCTTCTACCGGTGCAAGCGCTTCGGCCCAATCGGCAGTCATAAAACCCTCGTTGACCGCGTGTTCTAAGCTCTCAGCAAAAGGGAACTTGGCCCTCTGTGCTGGATCTAGCGGTAACTCGAATAGTGCTTCTTCTCCTGAGTCCATAGCAGCCATTGTTCCCTGAGGGCAGCTATTTTGGCCAAGTCGAGCCGTGCGTCTTACGCGTTAGAATAGTTACGCTAAAGCAAATTTGTTGGGGGTTTCCCGGCGATGAACTGGACTGTTGAGGGTGTGTCATGCCTACCGAGGCGCTTGGACTTGATTTCGTTTTTGACGAATCAAGTGACTTGGATGAGCGTTCCCAGCGCATTCTTGCCCTTGAACGCCAGTGGTGGAAGTACGCAGGAGCCAAAGAACAGGCCATTACGCAACTGTTTTCTATCTCCGCAACTAACTACTATCAGTTGCTTAACACCCTCATCGACACGGACGCCGCATTGGCGTATGACCCCATGCTGGTCAATCGATTGCGTAGACTACGAACGACGAGGCACCGTGCTCGACCCGTAAAAAAGGTCGATTTGGGGTCATGATCGCACTTAACATTGAATGCTTGGGCATTCGGTTACGCCCGCGATCAGACTCTAGCGCGTGCCCCCATAGCAAGACACACCACCGAGGACGGGCATGACCAACTATCCGCGCGATGAATTTGATCGCGTCCCAGAGTTCAGCAACCGCAGTGGCTCACACCGCGCAAACGGTTGGGCTGCAGCGGCAGCCACGAGCGGGGTGCGCCCGAGCCTACGCTGGCTGATGGTCTTCGGCGTGCTAGCCCTGCTAGTGGGTGTCTTCTCCTTTACCGTTTTGCCAAAACTTACTGGTGGTGGCAACAATCCACCTCCGGTGGCAGGTGCCAGCAGCGCGCCAAGTCAGTCTCCGAGCGCCGATACCGGTGGTAGCGAACCGACCGGGGAAGGCTCCGCAACTCCCAGCGAAGATCCGACCGAGTCTGCTGGGCCCAGCGAAAGCGATGACCCGGCTGCTTCCGAGTCGCCGGATGCTAGTGCCTCAACCGATGCCTCGGGAGTTGATTACTCGCAGGCCATTGGTGTTTTCAACGGCGCACAACGTGCCGGAATAGCCGGTACCGTGCGCACCACGTTGCTCAATGCTGGGTTTACAAATGTCGCGGCAGACACTTGGACCAAAAAGGTCACATATTCAACGATTTATTATGCGGATCCTAGCTACAAGGCTGTTGCCGAAAAGGCCGGCGAAGAGTTGGGAATTACCTCATTGATCCAGACCAACAATATTCCGGGCAAGGTTGCAGTGGTCCTGGGAACCAGCTGGCGCTAAGGACCAATAAAGGGTTCTACGCTCAGGGCTAAGCCCACAGCTTGCACTCCGGATGCTTGAGTGCCAAGATTTGTATTAGCACTCGCACACCCCGACTGCTAATTGGATCGTCTTTTCGAGCCAAACACAGCGGGTTTGGGGATTGTGTTTGAGTGAGTCCTTGACCAAGGCAGCGAGAAGTTTTTGCGGTTGTCCCTATGGCATCGCAGAATCTTCGTCCGTCGCGGGCGTTGCCTCAGGTCGTAGATACGCATGAACGTCCCGAAAGGACATAAGCCGCTATGGCCAAAATCATTGCATTTGACGAGGAAGCACGCCGCGGCCTTGAGCGCGGTCTGAACACCCTGGCCGACGCCGTCAAGGTAACCCTTGGCCCGCGTGGTCGCAACGTTGTTCTGGAAAAGAAGTGGGGCGCACCCACGATCACCAACGACGGTGTCTCCATTGCCAAGGAAATCGAGCTCGAGGACCCGTTCGAAAAGATCGGTGCAGAGCTCGTCAAGGAAGTTGCCAAGAAGACCGATGACGTCGCAGGCGACGGCACCACCACCGCAACCGTCTTGGCTCAGGCACTGGTCAAGGAAGGCCTGCGCAACGTTGCAGCTGGCGCGGACCCGCTGTCCTTGAAGCGCGGCATCGAGAAGGCAGTAGAGGCTGTCACGGTCGAGCTGCTGGCTTCCGCCAAGGAAATCGAAACCAAGGAAGAAATCGCTGCCACCGCATCGATCTCCGCCGGTGACCCGGAAATTGGCGCACTGATCGCCGAAGCACTGGACAAGGTTGGCAAGGAAGGTGTTATCACCGTCGAGGAGTCCAACACTTTTGGCCTCGAACTTGAACTCACCGAAGGCATGCGCTTCGACAAGGGTTACATCTCCGCGTACTTCGTGACCGACAACGAGCGTCAGGAAACGGTCCTCGAGGATCCGTACATCCTGATCGTCAACTCGAAGATCACCAACGTCAAGGACATGGTTTCCATCCTTGAAAAGGTCATGCAGTCCAACAAGCCACTGCTGATCATTGCCGAGGACATCGAGGGCGAAGCCCTTGCAACCTTGATCGTGAACAAGATCCGTGGCCTGTTCAAGTCCGTCGCCGTCAAGGCACCGGGCTTCGGCGACCGCCGCAAGGCAATGCTTGCCGACATCGCCATCCTCACCGGTGGCCAGGTCATCTCCGAAGAAATCGGCCTGAAGCTGGAAAACGCCACCATCGACCTGCTGGGCTCCGCCCGCAAGGTTGTTGTCACCAAGGACGAGACCACCATCGTTGAGGGTGCTGGCGACGCCGAGGAGATCGCGGGCCGCGTGAACCAGATTCGCGCCGAGATCGAGAACACCGATTCGGATTACGACCGCGAGAAGCTGCAGGAACGTCTGGCCAAGCTGGCCGGCGGCGTTGCAGTCATCAAGGCCGGTGCCGCAACCGAGGTTGAGCTCAAGGAACGTAAGCACCGCATCGAAGATGCCGTGCGTAACGCCAAGGCTGCAGTTGAAGAAGGCATCGTTGCCGGTGGCGGCGTAGCCCTCATCCAGGCCGGCGCTGCCGCATTCGCTAAGCTCGAGCTGACCGGTGACGAAGCAACAGGTGCGAACATCGTACGCGTTGCCATCGAAGCACCGCTGAAGCAGATCGCCTTCAATGCCGGCCAGGAGCCGGGCGTTGTTGCGGACAAGGTCAAGTCCCTGCCTGCAGGTCACGGCCTGAACGCAGCAACCGGCGAGTACGTCGACCTGCTGGCAGCCGGCGTGAATGACCCGGTCAAGGTAACCCGCTCTGCGCTGCAGAACGCAGCCTCGATCGCTGGCCTGTTCCTCACCACCGAAGCCGTTGTTGCTGACAAGCCGGTTCCGGCCGGCGCAGCAGTACCGGGTGGCGACGAGATGGGCGGCATGGGCGGATTCTAATCCCCCCTTTGCACCAAGCATCTAGCGCTTAGCTAACGCGAGCCGTGGAACCGATTATCTCCTAGCATGGGAGGGAGTTGGCTCCGCGGCTCGTTGCGTTAAAAGTAATGTCTTAGGTGTTGTTTGATCCCGGATGTGGCGTGATGAGCATGGCAAGCTCGCTAAGTTCCCGGGTGATGTTTTCCCGCGCCGCGCTTTCCCACAATTCACGAGCCCGAGTTGTTGAATACAACCAAGTAGTGGCCAGCAGCTCACGTAAGATCGTGGATCGTCCCGCGGCAAACGCCGCATCGGAAACGTGCGCGTATTCTTCCCGCACCGCCGCGGCATAGCGCTTATAAGCCCCCGGGGCCCTTGCCAAAACCTCAAGATCTGCATCGCAGAGTAACTGTCCGGGAAGATCATCGGGGGCAGGATCATGCTTGATGGTCAGCTCAACAAGTCGCGCGACCTCCGCACTCAGCTCGGTGGCCAACCCCGCATCGGTTAGGAGCTCGCGTGCCAGGCTTGCCGATTCTCGTTCATCACTTGCTAAACCCTGATATACGGCATCGTGAAACCACGCCGCAAGATAGATCCCCCGATGCTCGGGGCTTTTCTCGGTGGTCCCGGTGAGTGCGTCGAGACCTGTAAGCACCGCAAGAAGGTGCGCCCGGTCATGATATTTTCGGTGGCCCTGGGACCAACGCGCCAAAAGGTCTTCGCCCAAGTCTTGGGTATTGGGTAACAGCGCATTCCAGCGAGCACGTAAGACGGCGTCAAGGCGTTCGGGGCGTTCGCGGGCCGGAACCCGCAATCCGGAGCGTACCAACCGGCGCACCAACTCGGTAGCGCTCACCGGCTGCGCCCCGGCGGCTATGAGCGTTTCATAGCGTTTTTGCGGAACATCATAATGATCTCGGTCAAAGGCGCGCTCGGGCAGTCCCTGAGCCTGCGCAAAGGCATGTAATTGTGTAAGCGACTGGTCCGAGACCAGATGAGAGAAAATTGTGCCGTGGGCCGGCCACAAGGGAGGATCGATTAGTATTGCCACGTTCCAACACTAAACCTCCTACGCCTAGGTAACGGGCCCACACACGTTTTCCTCCGCTGCGCGGCGGAGGAAAGGATCAGTAAGTGAAGAGGCTAGCGTTTGCGGCTTCTGCCTCTTCGTATTGTAATGAGGCACGATTCAGCGCGGTACCGATGGCGTTTAGCGATTCTTCGACACGAATCTGTGTGTTGCGCCAGTCGACAACCACCGACTGAAAATTTGCCGAGGCAGCGCCTTGCCAGGTGCCCTGCAAATCCTGCAGGGAAGCGGTCATTGCATTGACCTCTGCGCGTACTCGTTCGATGGTTGACTGTACCGACATTGACTTGGCGGCCATGTCATTGGTGTTGGTGGCGAAAGTGCTCATGATTTTTGCTCCTGCTCTCAGCGAAAAAACGGAAATGCAGGAAGGCTGCATTCCTGATACCAAGGGTAGAAACACTACGTCCGCCGTGTGCGGTGCATACGGCGGACTGTGGATAACTTAGCGTGGAAGAAAGGGTTTAGAAATCCTGCGCAGAATTATCATCTTCGTCTTCATCTATATCTGTATCAGGCTCGGCAGGAACAAACGGGAGATGGATACTCATGGTGGCACCGCCGCCGGGGGTTTGACTGAGCCTGATGGAGCCATCGTGTTGAGCTGCGATTGCAGCAACAATGGCAAGTCCTAAGCCCGTTCCACCGGTTTCACGTTGCCTCGAGGAATCGGAACGATAGAAACGTTCAAAGACCCTATCGGCGTCTTCCTCGGAGATCCCAGGTCCGTGGTCGCGAATTTCAAGCACCGCATCAGACCTGCCATCGATCACCGGCTTAACTCCCACAGCAACCTCAATATCGGTTCCCTCAGGGGTATAACGCAAGGCATTTGTCATAAGGTTTGCAACAATCTGACGAAGCCGCGCCTCATCTCCGCTGGTGGGTGCCGGGCGTGGCGGGGAATTCTGATCGAGTCCTACAAGGCGCACGCGTCGATCAGTGGCATTCACCCGAGCATCCTCAACTGTGTCCCCGGCCAGTAGCAACAGATCCACTGGTTTACGTTCTAGGGGCCGCTGTTCATCTAAACGCGCTAGGGTCAATAGGTCTTCAACAAGTTGACCCATACGCTTTGACTCGGCTTCGATCCGGCCCATGGCTATCTTGAGCATCTCCGGGTCTTCAAGCCCGCCCTGCCTATAGAACTCCGAGTATCCCTGAATGGTCACCAGCGGGGTGCGCAGCTCATGTGAGGCATCCTGAATAAAGCGGCGCATCTTGCGCTCGGAGGCGGCCCTGCCACGGAAGGCATGCTCAATATGCGAGAGCATGGCATTTAGTGATCGTGAAAGCCTACCCACCTCGGTTTCGGGCGGATAATCCTCAACACGGCGGGAGAGATCTCCAGCGGCAATGGCTGCTGCTGTGCGTTCAACGCGTAGCAACGGCAGCAGGGCCCGGGTGGTGATCCCATAAGCGATCATTGACATGAGTAGGGTTGCCAGCATGCCGGTGGAGAGCACCAACATTGCGGCCTTATCCACGGTATTGCGTACCGAATCCATGGGCAAGGCATAGAAAATGTCGTTGTTGCTGCCCTTGAGCGGCCAGACGCGCATGCGCCATCCGGCCGAGTTGGGTAGCGTTCCGGGTACCGTAATTGACGCGGAAATATCGTCGCGTAGGCGCTCAAGGTCGCCGGGGTCTAGCTTCGGAGCGTCAAGAGGTTTCTGCGCTGAATCTTGCTTGCGTGGCATCAGGTAGACCTGAGCGTTTTGATCATCGAGGATGACCCCATAGAACCTATCGAATCCGGCAATGGCAAGATTCAGCGGGGCCACCTCCGTGTAGTCATTGAGCATCGTGGAGGTGATGGCTCGGGTGCTGGTCTTGAGCTCGGAATCGACCTGAGCGGTGAGCATTAGGCGCAACGATTGCGCCGAACCAATGGCCGTGACAATGATGCCAGCAATCATCAGTGAGCTCATGAGCGCCACTAGCTTGGTGCGCAGCGAAACCTGCCGCCAAAAGCGACGCATACCTTGCACTGAAAATTACCTTCCCTTAGCGACGATCGGAGGTGCGCATCAAATACCCAACGCCGCGCTTGGTCTGAATCAGCGATGGCCATTCAGGGCGTGAATCGATCTTGCGACGCAGATAAGAAATGTAGGACTCAACAATTGAGGCATCCCCATTGAAGTCGTACTCCCAGACATGGTCAAGGATCTGGGCCTTGGAAAGCACCCGGTTGGGGTTCATCATCAAGTAGCGCAGCAATTTGAATTCGGTGGGGGAAAGATCAATGACTTCTCCGGCACGGCGGACCTCGTGCGCGTCATCATCGAGTTCAAGGTCATCGACGCGGATTACCGCTGTATCTTCTTCGGCCGGCTGGGTACGGCGAAGCACCGCACGGATGCGTGCAACAACTTCATCGAGGCTAAAAGGCTTGGTGACGTAGTCATCCCCGCCCACAGTCAGCCCGGTGACCTTGTCATCGGTGTCATCGCGAGCGGTGAGAAAGAGAACCGGGAAGTGTTTTCCGGCGGCACGCAGTCGGCGCGTGATGGTGAACCCGTCCATGTCCGGGAGCATGACATCGAGCACCGCTAAGTCGGGTGATTCTTTTTCAACTGCGGCCAAGGCTTCGCGCCCATTTGCCGCAGCTACAACCTCAAATCCTGCAAAGCGCAGGGAGGTGGAGAGCAATTCGCGGATGTTTGGCTCGTCATCGACGACCAGCAGCTTGGCTTCGGGAGTCTTGGCATTCATGGACTCTAGTTTGCAACCGTTGCCTGTAAGAATCCTGTGAGTACCTTGAGTGCGTGATCCATCCTGCCGGAATGCAACGGGTATGAATACTCACCCAATGGTGGGTGGGCTAGTTTTTGCGACGCTCACGAAAACTAAGAAATAAAATCACCATCAGCAAGATGAAGGCAAGGGGCAATCCGTAGAGCCCAATGGCAAGTACCGCTGGTGACAAGGCAACGGAAAGCGCGTATTGAATCAAGATAATGGTTAGGGCTATAAGCGAAATAATGGCCAGCCCCCCGGCAATAAAGGTCAATGCGCGTTGGATCAGTGGGGTGTTTGCAGTGGTATTCACCCTTATAACGCTACAGCCAGTAAGTTCCCTTGCCACAATGGCAGCTACACATCAGGTGGGCAGGCCCTAGGTCGTGAATGTCGTACCCTAGAAGAACAGACTTGACCGTTCCAGGATTTCACCGTTGACCCTTAGATAAGGACCCGGGAACTTGGGATGGGAACTACCAGATGTGGACGTTGTGGGCGCGAGTCCCAGCGGTGCCCAAGCGATGTAAGAACGAGGTAAGCAAGACGTGCCAACCGGCAAAGTGAAATGGTACGAACCCTCAAAGGGGTTCGGGTTCCTGGTAACTGACGAGGGTGAAGAGGTATACATCAATGCCTCCGCGCTGCCCGCTGGGGTGACCGAGCTGCGCGCGGGTACCCGCATGGAGTTTGGAATTGCCGAAGGACGCAAGGGCGCCCAAGCGCTGAGCGTACGTATTTTGGAAGCAGTACCATCGGTGGCTCGAGCCAAACGTAAGACCGCCGAAGACACAGCGATCCTGATCGAGGACCTCATCAAGGTCCTTGACTCGGTATCAAACGGGTTGCGCAAGGGGCGCTACCCGGAGAAATCCCACGGTGCAAAGGTAGCTTCAGTGCTACGCGCCGTGGCCGACGATCTGGATGCCTAAAATCATGGCCCGCAAACCAAAGCTTGACGAGACACTTGCAGCAGCAAAAGACCGTGCGCGCACAGCTCTGCTGGCAATCACCGAGGATGCAACCATTGGCGAGCATGTCGATGTGATTTGTGATGGCGATCGGTTGGTAACGCACCGATTTGTTACGCTGCAGCCCGGTTACGAAGGCTGGTGCTGGTTTGCAACTCTGACACGCGTGCCGCGTGCTCAGGCCAAAGACATCACCGTGTGCGAGGTAGGAATCTTGCCCGGTGAAGATGCCTTGCTGGCTCCGGCTTGGGTTCCCTGGGCCGAACGGGTTCGCCCCGAGGAGTTGGATGCCGAGCGCGAAGCTCGCGAAGAGGCACTAAATGGCAGCACCGGAGAATCTGTAGCCGCACAGGAGCAAGACCTTGATGCGCCCGACACTACAGAAACCGGGGAAGCGGACGAAGCCGATGAACTTCTTGAATCCGCAGAACTTGAAGAAGGCAAAGGCTAAGCCATATTGGAGACATGCGATTAGTCCACCGGTGGACTAGTCGACTATAGCTGGGTCGGGGCTTGCGATGAACTTTCATTCGTAAGCCCCGACCGCTTTATTTCACCGTAAAACGAAGGGGATGGGAACACTGCTCCCATCCCCTTTGAATCGTTGCCCTCCATGAAATATAGAACCCCTACGCGCAAGCGTGGAGGAGCTAGTTACTTGTTGGCAAGTACATACTCGATGCATTCGATGAGGGAAGAAACATCTGCCGGCTCGATTGAAACAAATGTTGCGATACGTAGCTGGTTGCGGCCTAGCTTGCGGTACGGCTCAACATCAACAACACCGTTGGCACGCAGGGTCTTGGCGATTGCAGCAGCATCGATAGAATCATCAAAATCGATTGTTGCAATGACGTTTGAACGCTCTTCGGGGGCCACCACGTACGGGGTTGCGAAGCTCGAAGCCTCGGCCCAGTCGTAGATGCGGGATGCCGAGTCCTGGGTGCGTGCCGCGGCAAACGCGAGACCACCATTTGCGTTGAGCCACTGAACCTGTGCGTTCAGTGATACCAGCGTGGAGAGTGAAGGAGTGTTGTAGGTCTGGTTCAGACGTGAATTATCAATAGCTGTCTTCAGATTCAAGAAATCCGGGATCCAGCGATCGGAAGCAGCGATTTCCTCGGCGCGCGCAATTGCGGCGGGGGAGAAGAGCGCAATCCACAGTCCGCCATCGGATGCGAAGTTTTTCTGCGGGGCAAAGTAGTAAACATCTGCCTGTGAAACATCAACGTTCAATCCACCGGCTGCCGAGGTTGCATCAATAACAACAAGCGAATCGGCGTCCGCGCCCTCGACGCGGTGTACGGGTGCCGCAACACCGGTGGAAGTTTCATTCTGCGGCCAGGCGTAAACATCGACTCCTGCCTCGGCCACAGGTACCGGGTGGGTACCCGGAGCGGAGGTGATGATCGAGGACTCGGCTAGGAACGGTGCCTTATTGGTCGCAGCGGCGAACTTGGAACCAAACTCACCAAAAGAAAGATGCTGGGCCTTATTGCGGACAAGTCCGAAGGTTGCGATATCCCAGAAAGCAGTCGAGCCGCCAACACCAAGGACTACCTCGTAGTCTTCGGATGCATCGAAGAAAGTCTTCAGGCCCTCCTGGATGTCACGGACAAGGTTTTTCACGGGTGCCTGACGGTGTGAGGTGCCAAGCAACGCGCTGCCGGCCTCCACCAACGCCTGGACCTGTTCGGGGCGGACCTTTGAAGGACCGGCACCAAAGCGCCCGTCTACTGGCAGGAGGTTTTCTGGAATGGTCAGGCCGGTGCTCATGTTGCTCCTCATAAAAGGCTTAGGTTCACTCATCGGGCATGCCGACGCGCTGGAGGGGAGTTGCGCGGGATGCCGGTAGAACAATAATCCCGCATCAGGTCACCAATTGCGCAAAAACAAGACGTCATTATTAACGTCAGTTGGCTGATAAGCAGGGCAAAAAGCATGCCAAAGCGATGGAACACACAGTGCTGCGTCGGGGTGAGGTAACAACGTGTCGGGTACCTCACTGCGCTGCGGGTAGAGTGGAGAAGGTAGTAAATCCGTGTTAAACCAACCCTTGCAGGAGCGGCAGACGTGTCAGACCTGATCGATACAACCGAAATGTACTTGCGCACCATTTTGGAGCTCGAAGAGGAAGAAATCACTGCACTTCGTGCCCGCATTGCCGAACGTTTGGGACATTCGGGTCCCACAGTTTCGCAAACCATTGCTCGCATGGAGCGTGATGGACTTGTTGTTGTAACAACGGACCGTCACCTTGAACTCACGGTACGAGGCCGCGAAGTTGCCACCGGAGTGATGCGTAAGCACCGTCTTGCCGAACGTCTGCTTGCAGATGTTATCGGTCTTGATTGGGAGTATGTGCACGATGAAGCATGCCGTTGGGAACACGTGATGAGTGAACGCGTGGAGCAACGTTTGTACAAGCTTCTGGGTCAGCCCTCGGTTTCTCCCTACGGAAATCCGATCCCCGGGCTTGAGGCTCTGGGAGGTCCGGAATTGTCCGAAATCAGCATTGGTGTTCAAAATCTCGATGCGGCGCTATTGGACGGTAATAGCGGTCCGGTACTCGTGGAGCGTCTTGCCGAGACCATCCAGGTGGATCCGGAACTGCTGGTGCAGCTCGATGAGGGCGGCATTCGCCCAGGAGCCCTAGTCACGCTGGAACGCGCCGAAGATTACGTGTTAGTCCGGGTTCAAGGCATCGAAGGAGCCCTGGAGCTTCCCACCGAAGTCAGCGCCCATGTATTTGTCCGACGCATGGATAGATAACGGAATTGTAACTTTGGAGCAAAACCCGTAGGGTTTTTCTTTGGGTCATATATAGATGACCCGGTTCAGATCTGGTTCGCATAACCTTACCGGCGGATTCTGAACTAAAGATCACCGGTAAGGGCGGAGGACCCATTCAACCGTTTCATGGTTCTAAACCATGGATCTCGGGGTGAAGCTGAGTCCGCCACTGTGGGCTCGGCCGAGTTAGTCTCATGACTCGAATCCGACAGCTAACTTCGCAGGCGATACATGAGAGGTTGTCTTTTGACACAGCAGTACACATCCGGACGCCGCTGTGCGACCGGGCCCGTTGACGCTTCGCCACAGCCAGGCCCAATGGAACACATCGTCGACGCAGCGTTGGCTAGTGAAGCTCCTACCCGACGCAGCGGACGCCGCGCACTGCAGGTAGTTCCGGATCTGGCAACCGAAGCAACGTCAAGCTACACTGGACGCCGCTTTGAAGCTAGCCTGCGTTATGGCTCCGCCCCGGATCTTGCTGCAATCGCCGCAACCGAGATCCTCGAAGCACCAATTCAGCAGATTCCCACACCAAGTGTCGTGGTTGAGTCCGAAGAGTTGAACAATGTCTTGAAGTTCGCGCCACGTCCCAAGCGCACCAAGATGGGCTTCTCCCACAAGATTGCCGCTGTCGCAGCCGTTTCCGGTCTCGCTCTGGCAGCAGCCAGCCCGAGCCAGGACGTGGAAGATGCGCCCGTTGAATCAGAGCGCGTGGCTCAGTCGGTAGTTGTTGATGTCAAGGCCCCGGCCTCGGACGATCTGAAGATTGAGCGCGCCTCGGTAACCAGCAAGTTCACCAAGGAAGACAAACTGGCTTCCGTGATGACGGCAGCCGGGGGCGATGTCAATAAGATTCAAACTCCTGGATCCTTGTCACAGCCGCTGGATTCGGTTCGTCTGACCTCCGGCTACGGTCATCGCAAGAACCCGACGGGCCCTGGCTACATGATTCACAACGGTCTTGATTACGGTGCCACGTGCGGAACCCCGGTCAAGGCAGTTGCCGCGGGAACCGTTGTACAGTCCGAATGGGCGGGACACTCCGGACAGCGCGTGAAGGTCGATCACGGTAATGGCTTGGAGACAAGCTATAACCACAACTCGGCCCTGAAGGTCTCCGTTGGTCAGAAGGTTTCGCGAGGCGAAGTCCTTTCACTGGTGGGCACCACGGGTAACTCCACCGGCTGCCACCTGCACCTAGAAGTCATCGTTAACGGCAAGTGGGTTAACCCCGCCGGCTGGCTCTAAACGCCAGTTGTAACAAAGAATGTCACCAATCCGTGATCATAACGTGACATTTAGACTTGCTTCATATATTGTAGAAATGTAATCGGGACACAGCCCCGATTACCGCCATGCGGAGTGCCGAG
Organism: Arthrobacter sp. MYb227; assembly: GCF_002975435.1. GTDB lineage: Bacteria > Actinomycetota > Actinomycetes > Actinomycetales > Micrococcaceae > Paeniglutamicibacter. The sequence goes on from NZ_PCPT01000012.1 coordinate 50,525, forward strand.
CACTGCCACCACATGGTGTCCGTTCAAAAATTTATGGCAGTGGCGGGGGACCCACCTTCCGGTTTTCGAAGTTAGAAAGCCTTGGGGTTAAGTGCCCGGACCCGCAAGGGGATCGGTTGCCGAGTGACTCCCACTCGAACCCGACAGCTCACCTCGTAGGCATCAGGAGAGGCAACAACGTGTCAACACGTCAAGTAGTAGGGCGCCACCGCGCGACCCCGGTTCGTACGAACCCCCTTGAATCGATTTCGAAGGCAGTTGCCTCGAACGCTGGATCGGTTGGCCGTCAGGCAGCCGTTATCGCAGCAGCATCCGGCCTAGTGCTTACCCTGGGTGTCCCCGGGCAAGCGGCCGATCGCGAAGCGTCCTCGGTCCCTGTTGAAGGGCTTTCCGCAGAGCGCGTGGCAGTGAAGGCCGTTTCGGTCTCCGCCTCCCAGGTGAAGAACCTGGACATCGAACGCGCAGCGTTCACCTCCAAGCCGGCTCCGGCTCCGGTAGTCATTGCAGTTGCTAACGAGGTAACCCCGCGTAGTACCGCAGCACAGACTCGCACCACCCGCAGCGCAGCAACACAGACTCGCAGCACTTCAACTTCCTCGAGCTCGGCTCGCACCACTACTTCGAACTCATCGAACGATGCCTTCGCACCGGTGACTCGCGCCAACCGCAACAGCGCATCGACTTCGACAGCAACCAAGACGGCTGCACCGAAGAGCGACTCGGTTAACACTGCAAGCCTTTCGGGCATCGCGGCAACTGCTGCCAAGTACGTTGGCTCGCCCTACGTTTGGGGCGGAAACTCCCCCTCGGGTTGGGACTGCTCGGGCTTCGTCAAGTACGTATACGCCAAGCACGGCATCAATATTGCACGCGGCACCTCCGCAATTCGTGGTTCGGGTCAGTTCGTTCGCACCAGCAGCCCGAAGCCTGGTGACTTGGTATTCCAGAACGGTGGCGGTCACGTAGGCATCTACCTCGGTGGTGGCAAGATGATCGGTGCACAGAACCCTAAGACGGGCACCATCATTCACAGCGTTTCACGCAACCCGCTCTTCGGCTACTACACCCTGGCCAAGTAAGCATTCTTTTTCAAAAACCCCGCCACCCCACTTGGGCTGGCGGGGTTTTTGCGTGCGCCGGCAATTTACCCAGCGACACCCAAAACGCAGAACAAAAAGCGCTCAAGAGTCAGCGAACAGAAATAATTCCCATGAAATTTGGACTAATTTAACCCAAAACCGCGCAGAATCCATAACTTTTGTCTTAGGCTACAACAAGGAGCCAAAGCTGAGAGCCATGTGCGCCGCGTGAGGGATTCCGTCATCAACGGGTCCCTCTCATGCGCCGGGTTGGATCTAAGGACGCGAGAATGCGAACCCTAGTACTGAATGCAGGATTTGAACCACTGGCGGTAGTGACCTTCCGCCGGGCACTGCTACTTGTCTTCACGGGAAAAGCCACGGTATTAGCCGCCGACGAACGCGACCCGGTGATTGGGCCCAACCACATCATGCCGCGCCCCACGGTGATCCTCTTAACTCGTTATGTGCGCATTCCCTACGTCAAGAATGTTCAGGTTTCCCGCCGCGGAGTTTTGCGCAGGGACTCCCACCGATGCGCATATTGTGGACGCAACGCCAGCACCATCGATCACATTGTTCCGCGTTCTTTGGGCGGTGAAGACAGCTGGGAGAACCTCGTTGCGGCATGTCACGGATGCAATAGCCGCAAGGCGGATAGAACACTGGCACAGTTGGGATGGAAATTACGATTTGCCCCAAGCAAACCACGTGGCCCGCAATGGTTCATTACCGAACTTGACCGCCCAGCAGAAGCTTGGAGCCCATTTCTTCGGAGCGCAGCTTGAAATTTGATGCAATCATCGTTGCCGGTGGTCGGGGTTCACGCATGGGAGGCGTCAGCAAACCATTGCTCGAACACCACGGTGAAACGCTGCTTGAACATTCTTTGAACGCTGTGCATGAAGCGCAATGCATCGCGGTAGTCGGCGCCCACGCACTTGCCGAGGCTGTGGCACGCTACATGGAAAACGCACCAGAAACTCAGCGCGTGGTGATCACCCGGGAATACCCAAGCTATGCCGGTCCCGCGGCGGCAGTGGCGGCAGGACGCGCAGCACTTGATGACGGACCGGATGAAGAAGAAGCCCAATGGCCGATCAGCTCCACGGATGTAACGGTGGTGCTCGCCTCGGACCTCTTGGACCCCGCCCCAGTCGTGGCACAGCTTCTTGCCATGGCGGGCACCTCCACGGCAAGAATCGATGCATGGGTGCCACAGGACGCAACAGGGAGACTGCAGACGCTTTCCTGCGCCATTAGGACCTCCGTGCTGCGTGAGGCCATCAAGGAAGCCTCCGCGGCTCATGGAAGTTTGGAAAATGCGTCGATGATGCGTCTACTTGCTACAGTGCAGATGGAACGCCTGAAACTTCCCGATGTTGATTTTAGCGATATCGATACCCTCTCGGACGCCGGGAAACATGGAATCATCGTGCAAAGCGGTGAGCACTAAAGGAGAAGAGAATATGCCTGCAGAACAACTCGAACCATGGGTCGGAGAAGTACTAGCCGCCTTCGAATTGAGCGATACGCAGGTAAATATCGATAAGGTGCTTTCCCTAGCCGGTGTTGTTGCCCATGGGGTACTGCGCCCGGCAGCGCCCCTGACCACCTTTATTTCCGGCTATGCGGCTGGACTAGCGGTGGGCCGCGGCCAGGCCACCGAACAGCACGCCATGGAATCTGCAGATGTTCTGGTCCGAGACGTGCTTAAAAAGCATCTAGCGGCAGATACGACCGGAGCGTAAATGACCGACCACCGCTGGGAGCAGGCACGCACCGAGGCCCACACCCTAGGTCAAAGGATCACGCCGTCCTCGGAAAGCGTTGCCTTGCATCATGCTGGGGGCCGCATACTTGCCCAGGACATCATTGCCAAATACCCAATCCCACATTGCGCAACCTCCGCCATGGATGGCTACGCCGCGGCGGGACCCGGACCTTGGACCATCATCAATGACCACGCCGTCAACCCCGCAAAAGGAACAGGTACTTCACTAACCCCCGGCCAAGCCCTGGCTGTAGTCACCGGCTCGCTGATCCCCGAGGGCACAGAACTGATCCTGCGCAGCGAAGATGTCACTGAACAAGAATCGGTGCTTACTTGCGAGCGCACACCACGTCCTGGCGCAGATATTCGCCCTTCGGGAACCGAAGCAGTGGCAGGAGACATCCTTGCTCCACGGGGCACCACCTTACGTGCAGGTGTAGTGGCAACAGCGGCAGTTGCAGGATATGACGAACTTTTGGTCAGCACACCACCAACTGTCTTCTGCATCTACACCGGCGATGAAGTCATCACCCACGGTGCACCCAGCCCGGGCCAGGTCCGAGATGGTTTCTCTCCGGTATTACCACTGATCATTGAATCTTTAGGGGGTCGAGCAATCGGCTCGGCACGCATTGGCGACACTCTTGAAGAAACCATTCAAGCGCTGTCTTCTCCTCAGGCACGGGAAGCACAGATCATTCTCACCACCGGGGGAACCGGTTTTTCTGCTCGGGACTTCATTCGCCGTGCGGCACAGAACCTCGGTGGGGAAGAAACTATTTCAGCAATTGCGATGCGCCCGGGCCATCCAACGATGGTTGCAACACTTGGCGATCAACGCGTGCTCATCGCCCTGCCAGGGAATCCCTTGGCGGCACTGATGGCTGTAACTACTGTGTTGGACCCATTCTTGCGCGGGGCCAATGGTGTGGCGCTGGCTCCCGTCAGATCCGCAATTAGTGCTCAGTCAATGCCAGCGCTACCCGGCCGCCACAGGCTCATCCCGGCCAGCTGGGTGCCTAGTCAAAGCCCTCACTCACCCGATGAATTGATTCGGGCCGAGCATGTGGGATCGGCAATGTTGCGCGGGCTTTCCGGTGCACAGGTAATATTGGTGATTCCTCCGGCAGGGGTAGAAGCCGGAAACCCGGTGACATATCTTGAGTTACCGTGGTAGCCGAAAGCCTGTAAAACCACGAGAATATATTCCGTAAACCACGGACGTTGTAGGGCAAGGCTAAGGATATAGTTATGGGACGAAAAATTGTACGACGGCGTATCGTCCGCGCCACGTTGGATGGACCTCGAAGAATCCGCGAAGAGAAACTCGCTGTCGAAGAACCACTGGAGATCCGCTTCGGGCATACCGCATTCACCACCTCGATGCGTACCCCCGGAGATGACTTCGATTTAGTCGCTGGCTTCCTGCTGGCCGAAGGAATCATCGCCCGGCCCGAGCACCTGGTATCCATGCGTTATTGCGCGGGAACAGATGAAAATGGGATGCAAACCTTCAACGTCATTGAGGTGCAGCTTGGCTTCGGTGCCCAGACTCCGGATCTTTCACAGGCACGCAACGTCGTGACAAGCTCGGCCTGCGGGATCTGTGGCACCAACTCGATCGACGAGGTACGCAAAAAATCGGCATTTACCTTGCCTCCGGATACCGGGCGGGTCGAGCTTGAAGTCCTTTTGGCCATGCCCGAGCGACTACGCGTGGCACAACACCTCTTTGAACGCACCGGTGGGGTTCATGCTGCCGGGCTATTTAGCACCGATGGTGAGCTGTTGTTACTCCGCGAGGACGTTGGACGTCACAACGCCGTGGACAAAGTCATTGGAGCTGCATTGCGCGATGGCATGCTCCCGTTGGAAAATATGGTCCTGCAGGTATCCGGGCGGGCATCCTTCGAGCTTGTCCAGAAGGCAGCGATGGCGGGAATTCCCGTGTTGAGCGCCGTCAGTGCCCCTTCTTCTCTTGCAGTTGAGCTTGCCGAGGAATCCGGACTCACCCTTGCCGCATTCTCCCGCGGTAGTAGTGTAAACCTATACACTCATGCTGAACGCATACTTAGCACCTGAGGCCAGCATGCGTTGATCTATGGCGAGCTACCGCTCGCGGTTGAAGCGCATAAATCTCAGTTGACGTGGAGGAACGACATGCATCGCCCGGCCCCAACCCAAGACATCAACGAAGATGATCTGAAGATCACCGAACCCAAGCGAAGTGCCGCCGGCGTCAAGGCAGTCATGGTCTCACTGGAACGTGGATTTGCCGAGGCCGGGGTCAGCAGAACCCTGAGTTCAATGCTGCTCATTAACAAACGCGGTGGCTTCGATTGCCCGGGCTGTGCCTGGCCAGAATCGATTACCGGTCCACGTAAACCCGCAGAATTTTGTGAAAACGGTGCCAAGGCAGTTGCCGAAGAGGCCAGCGCCCGGACCGTGACACCTCAGTGGTGGGCCGAACACCCCATCAATATCTTGAGCGATAAGACCGAATACTGGCTTGGCTCGCAGGGACGCATTACCGAACCAATGATCATCCGCGCCGGTGAAAGCCACTACACGCCAATCACCTGGGCGCAGGCATTTAGAACCATCGGTGAACATGTCAATGCGACAACCCCCGATAAATGTGTTTTCTACACCTCCGGACGCACAGCAAATGAAACAGCATTCATGTATCAGCTGCTGGCACGCTCCCTAGGCACCAATAATCTGCCCGACTGCTCAAATATGTGCCATGAATCCTCGGGCTCGGCGCTAAACCCCACCATCGGTATTGGTAAGGGCACCGTCTCACTTGAAGACTTTGAACACGCAGAACTGATCTTTGTTGTTGGTCAGAACCCGGGCACCAACCATCCCCGGATGCTTTCCTCGCTGGCCGACGCCCGCAAGCGTGGGGCACGCATCGTTGCGGTGAATCCGCTGCCGGAAGCCGGATTCTTTGGTTTCAAGGACCCGCAGACCGTCAGCGGAATGTTGGGCAAATCCGCCGATATCTCAAGTGATTTCCTGCAGATTAAGGTCGGCGGTGACCTCGCACTCTTTCAGGCCTTCGGCCACCTATTGCTTGCCGAGGAAGAACGAAACCCGGGCTCGGTCGTTGACCACGCATTCGTGGAATCGGTAACCGATGGTTTTGCAGCGTACAAGGCCGCACGTGCCGAGCTCGATTGGGAAGCCACCGAAGAAGCCACGGGTCTGAGCCGCGTTCAAATCACCGAGATCGCCGGATTGCTGATCAAATCCAAGGCAACAATCATCTGCTGGGCTTTGGGACTTACCCAGCAACCGCACTCGGTGCCAACACTCAAAGAAATCATCAACTTGCTCTTGTTGCAGGGTAACTTTGGCAAGCCCGGTGCCGGTGCCTGCCCGGTGCGTGGACATTCAAACGTCCAGGGTGATCGGACCATGGGTATCTGGGAGAAGCCAACCGAAGCACTATTGCGTGCCCTGGATGCAGAGTTTAAGATCGATTCTCCGCGTGCGCACGGCTACGACTCAACCGATGCACTTGACGCCTTTGAAAAAGACGAAGTCGATGTGTTTGTTTCCATGGGTGGAAACTTTGCCCTGGCCAACTCGGAAACCGAGGCGCTAGAAGCGGGTATGCAGCGTGCCAAACTCACGGTACATATTTCTACCAAGCCCAATCGCTCCCACGTGGTGCACGGGCAGACCTCATTGATCTTGCCGACTCTGGGACGTACCGACAGGGATGACAAGCACTCGGGCGGACCACAGTTCCTCTCGGTTGAAGACTCAATGTCAGTCATTCATTCAACCCAGGGGCGTCTCAAACCGGTCTCCGAGCACCTGTTATCCGAGCCGGTCATTGTGGCCCGAATGGCCACCGCGATTCTTGGTGAGGATCACATCGTTGACTGGAAGGCCATGGCCGATGACTATGATGTGATCCGCGATCATATTTCCCGTGTCCTTCCCGGCTTTGAAGATTTCAATAAGCGAGTGCGAGGCCGCAACGGTTTTGTTTTGCCTAACCCACCACGGGATTCGCGATCCTTTGCCACAGACATTGGGAAGGGACGTTTCACCGTCTCACCATTCGAGGCATTGCATGCGCCGGCTGGTCACCTGATCTTGCAGACCATGCGCAGCCACGACCAGTACAACACCACGTTCTACGGTCTTGATGACCGTTACCGCGGCATCAAGGACGGTCGCCGTGTCATCCTGATCAACCCCGATGACCTTGTTGAATTGGGGCTTGAGGATAAGTCAATGGTTGATGTTATTTCGACGTTCCAAGGAACCGAACGCCGGGCTAATAAATTCAGGCTCGTTTCCTACCCCACGGCCAAGGGCTGCGCTGCGGCGTACTTCCCCGAAGCCAATGCGCTGGTGCACCGTGATCTCGTGGCACGTGATTCAAACACCCCGGGATTCAAGGCCATGACGGTGCGCTTTGTACCGCACACCATGCAGCCCGGACCAACATTGAACTCCTAAGCAAGCTAGGCAGGTGTAGGCCCACAAAATTTGGGCCTACACCTGTTGCGTTTAATATCTAGCCACCATGCTGTCGAGGCAAGGCACGCTGCACGGGTATCAGCGTTGCAACAGCGGGCACCGCAATAACTACGTTGTAACTCCGCGAAGTGTTGTGCCCCGTGTGGGGGACCCCGGAACCCGGGAAGCAACTGGGCTCGGAGATGGTTGAACCCTCTGTGGGCAGTTAGCACCGCAGACTATGATCGGTCATTGACATGCAACCGGAATCCCGGCATCGCATGGATGGCTATAGCAGGATGAGAAGAACACTTCATGAGTATGGAAAACGCTGCCTGGAATTCGCTGTGGCGGATGTCGGGACAAGAAAAAGGCAAAGCCTATGCGCCAACAACACCACGACGGGTGTTGGCCTTTGCCGGAGTCTATAAGAAACAACTTTTGGTCTTCGTTTTCTTCTCTGTCTGCGCCGCGGTGCTCACCGTCATCACACCGGTACTTGCCGGGCGCGTTGTCGATGCAATTGTTGCGGGCCAAGATGCTTCCGTAATCTTGAAAATTGCCGTGATGATTGGCGTTGTAGCAATCTTTAGTGCGGTGTTTGCCCTGATCGTTCGCTGGTTTTCTTCCCGGCTCGGTGAGGGAATCATCTTCGATTTACGTACTTCTGTCTTCGACCACGTACAAAAAATGCCGGTAGCCTTCTTCACCAGAACTCGCACCGGTGCACTGGTAAGCCGCCTGAACAATGATGTGATTGGGGCTCAGGCCGCATTCGCCGGAACCCTCTCGGGGTTAGTCTCAAACGTTGTTGCCCTGGTGCTTACCGCCGGCGTCATGTTCTCGACTTCCTGGCAGGTCACCTTGGCGGCCCTTGTCCTCTTGCCCATATTTCTGTTCCCGGCACGTCGTTTTGGTCGCACCCTAGCTCACCTGCGTAGGGAAGCAGCCGATCATAATGCGGCAATGGGCACGCAGATGACCGAAAGGTTTTCTGCTCCCGGTGCCACCTTGATCAAACTCTTTGGCCGCCCGGCAGAAGAGTCCCGTCAGTTCGCCATGCGTGCCGGACGTGTGCGTGATATCGGGGTGAAGATGACAATGCGTCAGTTCTTCTTTGTCACCATGCTGACCCTTGTTGCCGCTCTGGCGCTGGCCCTCGTCTATGGTCTTGGTGGCCTCTACGCAACCCGTGGTGAACTTGCCGCGGGCGACGTCGTTGTCTTGGGCATGCTGCTGGTTCAGTTGTACTCACCGCTCACGGCGCTTGCCAATGCACGGGTCGAAATAACCAGCGCGTTGGTGAGCTTTGACAGAGTTTTCGAAATTCTTGATTTGGATCCTTTGATTAAGGACGCGCCCGATGCACGTATCTTGGAACCGGGCCCGGTTGGTGTGAAGTTCAAGGGTGTTTCTTTCGCCTACCCAAGTGCGGACAAGGTCTCCTTGGCCTCGCTTGAGGATGTTGCCGTCCTTGATACTCGAGGTGGAGAAACGGTACTTCATGACATCGGCTTTGAGATCCCTGCCGGAACTACCGTTGCGCTTGTCGGTTCCTCGGGTGCCGGAAAATCGACAATTGCCTCGCTACTGTCCAGGCTCTACGATGTGGATTCCGGTTCCGTGGAACTTGCCGGAACCGATATCCGTGAACTGAAACTTGATTCCTTGCGTTCAACGGTGTCAATGGTGACCCAAGACGGTCACCTGTTCCACGAAACCATTCGAGCGAACCTCAATCTTGCCAACCCGGAGGCCGAGGACGCCGAGATCTGGCAGGCGCTTGAACGTGCTCGCTTGAAAGAAACTATCCTTGCACTTCCCGACGGACTGGATACCGTGGTGGGGGAACGCGGTTACAGGCTTTCCGGTGGTGAACGCCAACGCATGACCATCGCACGGCTGCTGCTTGCCGCTCCTCAGGTAGTGATCCTGGATGAAGCAACAGCGGCACTTGACTCATCGAACGAGGCTGCGGTTCAGGCGGCCCTGGCTGAAGCGCTTGCCAGTCGAACCGCATTGGTGATTGCGCACAGGCTTTCGACAATTCGCTCGGCGGACCAGATTCTTGTGGTTGAGGGGGGCCGGATTGTTGAGCGTGGCACCCATACCGAGCTTCTTGCCGCACATGGGCGCTACGCGGAACTACATGAGACGCAATTTGCGCAGTAGCTTATTGAATTCCGGGGCCGGCCACTAATTGGGGTAGCACGTGGTGGCGCAGCAGCGGTGCAATATCGTTTCGTTGTAGCGCCGCCACCGGGTCTTGCCATAAGATTTCTTCGATTTCTGCCTGTGCCACTGGGGTTAGAGCCGTTGTCGCGGTGTAGAGATAAGCATGGATGTCAGTATTTGACTCGTTGGCCGCAGGCCCCCGCCATTGGTCAAGGAAGTGAACCTGGCCCGGGGGAAGCTGTAGCCCTAGTTCCTCTTCGATCTCTCGAATGACGGCATCGTGGGGATCTTCGCCCACTTCCAATTTTCCACCTGGCTGCATAAACATGACGGTGTTTCGTTTGCGCACCAGAAGGATGCGTCCGCTGGGGTCAAGGAGCCGCATTGCGGCAATAGTTAGAATCTTTGGCACATCTTGAGCTTAACAACAGTTAAAAGTACAGGCGATGGTGATAACGTGCTTTGGGGGACTGCTATCAGGATCATCAAAGTGCGTGAACGTACCTGAGGGGTATCGGTCCACCCAAGAATTAAGCGGTTAATCTAGTTTGGCTTTGGGACAGTCGAATGTGAGGGATTAGCCGACGGGGGATCACTTATGGATCTACAAATGGAGATTTGATGCAGCGGGGCACCAATTTAGGGCGACTCGGGGATTTCAACCAAGCAGTAATTTTTGAATCGATTCGTCGCGCTGTCGACGGGGTAAGCAGAGTCGAACTCGCAGGTTCCACAGGACTTTCACCTCAAACGATTTCAAACGTTGTGCGTCGTCTGCTTGACGATGGTTTAGTTCGTGAAGATAGAACCATTGTTTCCGGTCCGGGTAAACCACGTACGGTTCTCGAGCTTGAAGCTAACCGCATGGTTTCCATCGGAATTCATTTGGATCCCGGGGTTATTACAGTGGTGATGCTTAACCTGCGCGGGGAAATTCTATTCTCCCGCCGTCTGGATATTCCACCGGTAGAGGTTCCGGAGAAAACTCTTGAAACCATGGCTCGTACCGTGGACGAAATCATTGCGGAATCCGGAATGCCTCGAGCCAACGTCATTGGTGTGGGAGTTGCTGCACCTGGCCCATTGGACCGTGCGCGCGGGGTCATGATTGACCCGCCACTGCTCGATGGCTGGACCGACGTCGATGTGGTTGAACCACTGCACCGCATGCTGAACCTAGAAGTCATTCTCGAAAAAGACACAATTGCGGCCTCAATTGCCGAATTGTGGAAGGGAAATGACGCGGGCCGTGACAACTTCATTCTCATGTACGTGGGTGCCGGAATCGGTGCGGGTATGGTGCTTAACGGAGACATCCACCGCGGTGTAAGCAACAATGCCGGAGAAATTGGGCATTATTCAACAGGTGTTGTGGCTCAGGCCTGTGACTGTGGCCGTAACGATTGCTTGCATGCCTCACTTGCGTTTAACCATGTTGCTCAGAAGGCACGGGCCAAGGGTCTGATCTTGAGTGTTCCCGATGACGGAACTCCAGAGGAACGCGCCGAGGGCATGAATGAGATCGTGAAGATGGCAGACGGTGGCAATGAAAATGCCGCAAATCTGATGCGTGATTGCATGGATAAGGTTGGCCAGGTTGCCGGTCAGCTCTGCAACGCTCTTGACGTATCGCAGGTCATTTTCGCCGGTCCACTGTGGACTGAGGTTGGCGGGTACTGCCTCGAGGGAGTGCGTGAAGTTATCAATGAACGCTTCAGCTCCAAGAACGTTCATGGAGTAGAGGTCCGTTCTTCTGTTCTTGGACATGAAATCGGTGCGATCGGTGGAGCCTGCGCAATCATGGACGCAACACTATCGCCGAAGGCTGCAGCACTTCTTCTGCGCTAAAAGGTACTAAAACTAAGTCAAGGGGTTGCTTCGGCGCGTGTCGAAGTAACCCTTTGACTTAATAAAGTGACTCGGTTGACAAAGTTTTTCAAATGCCATTAGATATTCGTAGGAGTTGGTAGCAACCGAACTGCCCACCGTTGTTTGCGTGAAGGTCTCGACTATCCGCAATTTTGATGTGTGGGGGAACGGCAGGTCGGCGGCTGGGGAGCCACTTCTAACGCCGTTGACCGGTGACGTGGGATGTAATGGGAGTTATCCCACACCACCGGTCAGCGGCACCTTTTGTTAATTGTGAGCTTCCTTAGTCCGGCTTCAGCCCTGCACATTTACTGGTGTGTTTGACAAAGTCCCGTGTAAGGAAACCATTGAAACTTCGTCTGGTTCTCAGTGCCGCTCTTATAGCAGCTCTCCTGTCTGGTTGTTCCTCGGCCCCCGCGCACCAAAGCGATCTCACCAGCGAAACGGCTTCCCCAGCTTCACCGAGTTCCAGCGCCCGTTCCACGGTCGGGGATACTTCCGAGACTCAAGAAACCCTAGCTAAGCCGGGCCCATCAGCTATTGGCCAGCCCTGGGCGGATTCCAAAATAGAAGCTTGGGTGGCTAACTCTGGAATCAAATCGGTGAAGGGGTTCTTGTATCCCTACAATTTGATCGACTCATGGGAGTCCACCGAAGCAGGACATCTTCGCATAACCATCGCAAACTCCTATAAATTCAATCAGGATGGTTCGGCGCAACGCTACGAAACAGCAACCGATGAGCTGCGCACCATGGGGCTGATCATGTTTGAAAGCATTGGTGAGGATTCCCCAGAGCTTGAAAAAGTCACCGTGCAGACTGCTAACGGGAGTAGGACGGGTTCATATTCTCGGGCACGAACCGGTGCAGATCCATCTGACTTGGACGCTTGGGCCAACGAGAAATATGTTCAATGGCTCGACGCGATGAATGACACTTATGAATCCTTGTGTGGAAAGAGGATCAAAAAGCTCTCGGATTATCGCTCGTGTATCCCGACGGATCCACACGCCTATGTCGAATCCGTGAGTGCACCGGCGCGCGGCGAACTCGTAGTGAAGCTGGTGCCGGGAATATGGCAAAACAATACCTATGACACCCCAACAATGAGTGGCATCGATTTTGTGTCCTCAAATATGAGCCTCAAGATCAATGGCAAGGCCCATAGCACCGAGGGCGTCGATAAGCTCACCGTATTGGTCGTTGGGGAAGACGATAGCAGCGTTGAAACAAGATTCGGTCCAGAAGAGTAGCCAAAACCATCATTGAGCGGGCATCAAGTTGCTCAGTGAGAGAGTTCTCGAATTTCGTTCTGCTTGACGGAAAATGTTGAAGGCTGCGAATCCACGTCGAAGAATGAATCGTTGCCGCGAGCACTTTTGATTTGCTTGCTGAATTACTCGGAGTTGTGTCCCCCGCCATCGATTTGCATGAGATGTTCGGGTGTTTCAGGCCAATGGTTGGCAAGCGAGCAGCTGTCTGGCCCTTCCATGTACAACGCATGTTGCAACTCAGTTGACCGGTAGAACCACTGCTACGCGGATGAAAACCATGATGTGCTCGTCACCGATCAGGAACGCAATGGCCCGCAACGGGAAAGACGCCAGTGCAGCTGCCGTTACCGAGACAGCCCGATTCTCATTCTTAGTTAGATTTCACCCATGTGAAGCTGCAACAACGTAGCGCACCACGAGAGCCGCATATACTTTCATCAACCCTAGCCACAGGAGTAGAGATGAGCAGCGTCGCAGGAGCCCCAACGGGCGATAGGTTTACGGTCTTGAAGGCCCTCCCATCAGCATTTGCGGCGTTGGCCTTCATCGGGGTGTTACTAATTCCCCGTGCCGAATCTTTCTACGTCTGGGGGCACGTTATAGCAATAGTTTCTGCCCTTGCAGCAACTCTCACTTTTCTTATTCTGAAAATCGGTCGGAATGGTCGAAGCAAAGAATTCTTGTTCGGCGTTGGGCTACTGGGATGTGCGTCGGCTATCACGGCCGGTCTTCTGCTCTCTTTTGGGAGTAAAGCTAATGCTTCAGGAGACATCGGCGGATTCCCCCTGTGGCTACTTTCAAGCATTGGATTACTTGCGTTGCTGATGATTTCGGCAACCGAGAAGAACCCCGAGCCGACGGACCGACTCAGCTGAAGATTGTTGTGATTGGCGCAAACAAAACGCCGGCAGATCTGAATCGACTTCAGTGGTTTCAGATCTGCCGGCGTTTGAGTTTAAGCGTCGTAACTACTCGGAACGGTGTCCCTGAGCGTCTAGGCTCATGAGACGCTCAGCATGATTCATACCAATCGTTGGCAACGAATCACGGGCCGGGCCGCCACCGAACTTGGGAGCTGGGGCTTCGCCATCTGCCATGCGGGCTGCCTCGTCACGTAGGAATTCTTCTTCTTGGCCGAGCATCAGCGCGCTGTCTTCGTTGGTGATTTCTCCAGCGAAGGCACGGAGCATCAATTCGCGATCGAACTGTCCTTCCCATTTAGCCACGACGAACGTTGCTACACAGTTGCCCAGCAGGTTCACTGCCACGCGCATGGAATCCATGATGCGGTCGGCGCCCAGGAGCAGTGCGACACCTGCCACCGGGAAGATTCCTAGGGCGGCCGCGGTAGCTGAGAGGGCCAGGAAGGATGAGCCCGGTACACCGGCCATGCCCTTTGACGTCAGCAGCAGGACGCCGAGTGCGCCGAGCTGCTGGCCGAAGGTTAGATCGTGGCCGAAGGCCTGGGCCAGGAAGAGCAGCGAGATGGAAAGGTAGATTGCCGCGCCGTCGAGGTTGAATGAGTAGCCGGTAGGGACCACGAGTCCGGTTGTTGCACGAGAGCAGCCAGCATTTGTCAGTTTGGTCATGATGCGTGGCATGACCGATTCGGTTGATGCGGTACCGATGGCTAGGAGGAACTCTTCGCGGGTGTAACGGATGAACTGCCACAGCGGGACCCGTGCCGTGAACCACGCGACGAGGAAGAGCACGCCAATGAAGAGCACTGCGGCTACATAGCAAGCCGCGATGAGTTTTGCGTAGGTTCCCAGCGTGCTAATTCCGTATTGACCAATAATGAAGCCCATGGCGCCGAGTGCGCCAAGTGGAGCAACCTTCATAACCCAGCTCATGATCTTGAAGATCAGCTCAAGGATGATCTCGAAAAGGCTCAGTAATGGGGCGCAGCGTTCTTGACCAACAACAACGATTGCTGCGCCAAAGAAGACCGAGAAGAAGAGGACCTGTAGCAGGATGTTATCTGCGAAGGCACCGATGATGCTGACCGGAATGATTCCGAGGATGAAGCTTGCGGCATCCTTCGCTTCACCTGTCTTTTCCGCGATTGCTCCACCGTCAAGTGTTGAGGGGTCAATGTTTAGCCCGGCTCCGGGTTGGACGATGTTGCCGACAATCAGTCCGAAAACCAAGGCAAAGACCGTGGCTCCGGTGAAGTAAACCAGTGCCTTGACGCCCACACGACCTACCGCCTTGACATCGCCAACTGCGGCAATGCCCGTAACGATAACCATGAAGATCAGCGGTGCAATGATCATTTTGATCAACATGATGAAGCCGTCGCCCAACGGGCGAAGTGCCGTGCCGAGCGTCGGCCAGAAGTGGCCAATAAGTACGCCGGCGACAACTGCTATCCCAAGTTGGAAAAAAAGAGATTTATAAATTGGCTGCTTTTTGGGTGCCGAAGCCGATATTGGCTTTCTGGAATTACTGCTGCGTTTCATCGAAAGTTCCCCTCATCATGAAAATGCGCTCTTGGGTTGACTGCTTCAGAATAATGTAATTTGAATCACAGAAATCCACAAGGGGATAATTGAATTTCGCTACGCGGAAAGTGTGTGGAAAAAGTACCGCAATATGTATTGTTTTCATTCCTGCGTTGAGTGCCTCCAAACAGAGGACTGATAATTGTCGTCAGCAGGGGATCGGTAGAATCCTTGAAGCGGCAGCAACCGCGGTGGGGCAACGCTAAAGTCTTTGTGGATATCGAAAAGCTGCAACCCGAAGCTCAACCATTGGGTGAAAGCAGTCAATGACAGGTGCACAATCCTTGACGAATGAGGGATCTCTAATCTCATTTGTTGGACATGAAATGTACACTCCACACAATTTTTCGCTGTCGGCGGAGCACGGAACGCTGACCCCAACGGCGGCACGAGGGGAAGGCTCCGGTTGGGTGAGGCGCCCGGAAAAGAAAAATGACCCGCATAAGCGAGTCATTTTGTTGGTGCCCCTGACAGGATTTGAACCTGCGACCTACCCTTTAGGAGAGGGTTACTCTATCCAGCTGAGCTACAGAGGCGTGCTTCGTCGAAACGAACCGTATCAATCCTAACGGTTTTCGACGAAGAGTTTGAAACGTGTCTCCACGTGCCTCAAGGCGCAACGGAATTTATGAGGGCCGAGTCCTAGAGTAGTCCCTGTTTCGAATCATCCCATTTCTGCCTAAATGTTTTCACAAACGTAGCAATTAGCACACCGATTAGAATCGCAAGCGTTGCAAAGAGGAAGATCCAGCGCACGGTGGTCAGCGTCGAAGCCAACTGCACTGCTGCGGGATCCAGTACCCCGGTGAATAGCGCATCGATTGCGCGGTTTTCCCAAAGGTCGGTGACCGCAAAGATCATCGGAACCGACCATAGTGCCCAACGGATAGCACCGCGGGCGGTGTTTAGATTTACTGCAAGCATGGTGATCAGCGACAAGAAGAGTGGGAATAGTAATCCTGCGGTCTTGTGTAGGTAATTGAGCTGTCCGACCGCGTTCTCATCCATCCCAGCACGCAAGGCCTCGATGTGTTCAACCCCGTAACCGCCAATCATCTGATCAGGCATCATCAGGCCGTTGGACAGATCCGTCATCTGATTAAGCGTCAGCAGGTGGTAATACCAGAAGAGCATGATTGCAGCGCCAATGCCCGCGACAAGAATGATGTTTCCATTACTCTGTGCTTTTTCGGGGGTGCGTTCGGTGGAATCATTCACTACCGGTGCCACAGGAGCCGGACGGTTGTACTGTTTGGACTTCTTGGTCTTGCGTGACTTGGCCATGCTTCTAATTATGCCTGTTCTCGTTCGGCTCCCGGCCAAGGCGTCGGATCGGCGACGTAGACTAGGGCTCATCATGGATTTTCTTTTCGATGACTTCGTCGCCCCCGCTCAACCTCAGCTCCTGCCCGATGCTGCCGAACTCTTACGTGGCCTCAATCCGCAACAAGAGCAGGCGGTTAAGCATGCTGGAAGCCCACTGCTGATTGTTGCGGGGGCCGGTTCGGGCAAAACGCGCGTGCTCTCCCACCGAATCGCTTATCTACTGGCCACCGGGCGGGCAAGGCCTCACGAGATCCTGGCTATTACCTTTACCAATAAGGCTGCCGCAGAAATGCGTGAGCGCATTGCGGCGCTCGTAGGGGATGAAACGGCCAAAAAGATGTGGATTTCAACATTCCACTCGTCGTGTGTGCGTATCTTGCGTCGCGAAGCATCCGCGGCCGGACTTAAATCCAGCTTCTCAATCTATGACTCGGCCGATTCGTTGCGCCTGATCACATTGATTGCCAAGGGATTAGAGCTTGACCCTAAGAAATTCACCCCAAAATCTATTGCCCACAAAATTTCGGCACTCAAAAACGAACTCATTGATGAAGAATCTTACTCGGCAACAATCTCGGAGAACGACCCGTTCGCCCGTGCCGTCGCCCAGGTCTACCGCGGATACACCGAACGGCTCAGAGCAGCCAATGCACTGGACTTTGATGATCTGATCGCTCACGTGGTGAACATCTTCCGGGCGTTCCCGGCACTCGCGGATAACTATCGCAGACGTTTCCGCCATGTCATGGTCGATGAATACCAAGATACAAACCACGCCCAATATGCGTTGGTACGCGAACTTACCGGACCCGATGGTCCGACCCCCGGCGGGGAACTGACGGTAGTTGGCGACTCCGACCAATCGATTTATGCATTCCGTGGGGCAGATATCCGCAATATCGTGGAATTTTCCAAGGATTACCCGGATGCAGAAACCATTAAACTTGAACAGAACTACCGTTCCACTCAAACCATTCTTTCCGCAGCCAATGAAGTCATCAAGCGCAACCCGAACCGCCCGGAAAAACGTCTCTGGACCGCGGAAGGTGATGGCGAAAAAATCATTGGATACGTCGGTGAATCCGAATCCGATGAGGCCCGCTGGATCGCCGATGAGATCTTGCGACTGAACGATGAAGAAGATATTCGACCAGGAGATGTTGCGATCTTCTATCGCACCAATGCCCAATCCCGATCCCTTGAAGAACAACTCATGCGGGTCGATCTAAAATATAAGGTCATTGGCGGCACTCGCTTCTACGACCGTAAAGAAGTTAAAGACGCACTTGCCTACCTGCGAGTCTTGATGAATCCGGAAGATGACATCAACGTGCGCAGGATCCTCAACGAGCCCAAGCGTGGCATTGGAGACCGGGCCGAATTCTCGGTTGCCGCATTCGCAGAACGTGAACGCATCTCCTTCATGGAAGGATTGCGCCGGGCAGATGAGGCGCCGGGCTTGGGTACCCGCGGACAAAACATGGTCGGAGCTTTCGTCAAGATCATCGATGACCTAGCAGTTGTCGCCGAAGGCTCCGGTCCTGCCGAAGCCCTCG
Source organism: Arthrobacter sp. MYb227 (assembly GCF_002975435.1). Classification (GTDB taxonomy): domain Bacteria; phylum Actinomycetota; class Actinomycetes; order Actinomycetales; family Micrococcaceae; genus Paeniglutamicibacter. The sequence goes on from NZ_PCPT01000012.1 coordinate 68,564, forward strand.
AAGCGGTACTGGAACAAACTGGATACCTGGAAATGCTGCGTGGCTCCAATGACCCGCAGGATGAATCGCGCGTGGAAAACCTTGCCGAGCTGGTGGCGGTGGTGCGCGACTTCATGAAGGAAAACCCCGAAGGCACGCTCACCGACTTCCTCGAGCGGGTTGCCCTCGTTGCCGACGCGGATCAGATTCCCGAGGCACCAGTGGATGATGAGGGAGCAAACATGGCTGCCCGTGAAGGTTTTGTCACATTGATGACCCTGCATACGGCTAAAGGCCTTGAATTCCCGGTGGTATTCCTCACCGGCATGGAGCATGGAATCTTCCCGCACCAACGCTCACTTACCGATGAGAAAGAACTCGCCGAAGAACGCCGACTCGCCTATGTTGGGCTCACCCGTGCCCGCGAACGGCTCTATCTCACGCGTGCCGAATACCGCAGCCTGTGGGGGCAATCCCAGTACAACCCGGCAAGCCAATTCCTTGAAGAAATCCCTGCAGGATTACTCGACTGGAAGCGTGAAGGAACCAAACGTCCTTCCTTCGACTCGTTCGGTGGCAGTAAAAACTTTGCAACGAGCCGTTACGAATCCGGATCGTATTGGGGTGCTGCTTCCTCAAGTAGGTCGGAGCGAAGTAACACTCGGCTCAGCGGTGCAGCCGAAGAGCACACGCTGCGTACTGCTCCCACGGCACGCGCTGCCAAGGGGAGCGCGCGGGTACAACCAAACAAGGAAATTATTGCCCTGAGCGTGGGGGATAAGGTCTCGCATGGCAGCTTTGGTCAGGGTGTTGTGCTGGCGCTTGAAGGTGTCGGTGACAAGACGGTGGCCAAGGTGAAGTTCAATGACTCCGAAAAACGCCTATTACTGCGATACGCGCCGCTGACTAGGCTCGATTAGTCGCATCATAGTTCAAATGAGACGGCGCGGGTGTCGGCTAGGGCACACTTATGCGCTCTACCGATTGTAGAACTGTGTCATTGCGTGGGAACGCGTTAGTCTGAAGGGGCACTAGGCCTGTTTTCGGGTCCTGGTGCTCCCCTCTGAGGCGCGATTATGGTTTTGCCTTGACGCGTCTTCGAGTCAGCATAGACTTCGACAAGAAGGACACAAGCCCGTGGACCTGTATGAATACCAGGCGCGCGATATGTTCGAGTCGCACGGTGTACCCGTGCTGGCCGGCATCGTTGCCTACACTCCTGAAGAAGCCAAGGCTGCCGCCGAGAAAATCGGTGGCGTCGTGGTTGTTAAAGCCCAGGTAAAGGTCGGTGGCCGCGGCAAGGCCGGTGGCGTTAAGGTCGCAAAGACCGCCGATGAGGCATTTGAGTACGCAACCAACATTCTCGGTATGGACATCAAGGGCCACACCGTGAACAAGGTCATGATCGCTCAGGGTGCAGACATCGCCGAGGAGTTCTACTTCTCGGTACTGCTAGATCGCGCAAACCGCAACTACCTGGCCATGTGCTCGGTAGAAGGTGGCATGGAGATCGAGGAACTCGCTGTTGAGCGTCCCGAGGCTCTAGCCCGTATCGCCGTTGACCCGGCCGTTGGCATCGATCAGGCCAAGGCCGACGAAATCGTTGCAGCTGCCGGTTTCGCACCGGAACTGACCGCTCAGGTAGCTTCGGCAATCCTCAAGCTCTGGGACGTCTTCAAGAAGGAAGACGCAACCCTGGTAGAGGTCAACCCGCTGGTTCTCACCGGCGGCGGCGACATCGTTGCACTTGACGGCAAGGTCACCCTTGACGACAGCGCCTCCGAGATCCGCCACCCGCACCACGAAGAGCTCGACGACAAGGAAAATACCGACCCGCTCGAAGCCAAGGCAGCTGCTGCTGGCCTGAACTACGTGAAGCTTGACGGCGAAGTTGGCGTCATCGGCAACGGTGCCGGCCTGGTTATGTCGACCCTTGACGTTGTTGCTTACGCTGGCGAAAACCACGGCAACGTGAAGCCGGCTAACTTCCTTGACATTGGCGGCGGCGCTTCGGCCGAGGTCATGGCTTCCGGCCTTGACGTCATCCTGAACGACCCGCAGGTCAAGTCCGTGTTCGTCAACGTCTTCGGTGGCATCACCGCGTGTGACGCAGTGGCAAACGGCATCGTTGGCGCACTGAACACCCTGGGCGACGCTGCAAACAAGCCGCTCGTTGTTCGCCTTGACGGCAACAACGTGGAGGAAGGTCGCCGCATTCTTGCAGCAGCCAACCACCCGCTGGTCACCCTGGCAGCAACCATGGACGAAGGCGCCGACAAGGCTGCCGAGCTCGCCAACTCAGCGAAGTAGAGGGATACGCGAAAATGAGCATTTACCTTAACAAGGACTCAAAGGTCATCGTTCAGGGCATCACCGGCGGCGAAGGCACCAAGCACACCGCCCTGATGCTCAAGGCTGGCACCAACATTGTTGGCGGCGTTAACGCCCGCAAGGCCGGCACCACCGTGACCCACGGTGAGACGGAAATCAAGGTTTACGGCACCGTGGCGGAAGCCATGGCCGAGACCGGTGCAGACGTTTCAATCGTCTTCGTACCACCGAAGTTCACCAAGGATGCAGTTGTTGAAGCCATCGAAGCCGAAATCGGCCTCGTTGTAGTCATCACCGAAGGCATGCCGGTACAGGATTCGGCCGAGTTCTGGGCACTTGCCCAGTCCAAGGTTGATGCAAACGGCAAGCAGATCACCCGCGTGATCGGCCCGAACTGCCCAGGCATCATCACCCCGGGTGAAGCATTGGTTGGTATTACCCCAGCCAACATCACCCAGAAGGGCCCGATTGGCTTGGTCTCCAAGTCCGGCACCCTGACCTACCAGATGATGTACGAACTGCGCGATCTGGGCTTCTCCACCGCCATCGGCATCGGCGGCGACCCGGTCATCGGTACCACCCACATCGACGCCCTCGAGGCATTCGAAGCGGATCCGGAAACCAAGGCCATCGTCATGATCGGTGAAATCGGCGGCGACGCCGAAGAGCGTGCAGCCGAGTACATCAAGGCACACGTCACCAAGCCGGTTGTTGGCTACGTGGCTGGCTTCACCGCTCCCGAGGGCAAGACCATGGGCCACGCTGGCGCCATCGTCTCCGGTTCCTCGGGTACCGCACAGGCCAAGCAGGAAGCACTCGAAGCCGCAGGCGTCAAGGTCGGCAAGACCCCGTCCGAAACCGCAGCACTGCTTCGCGAAGTTTTCGCAGCTCTCTAAATCTTTAGAGCGCACCGCCGATGGCGGCCGTTATTTGTTACTTAGGTAGCAAGGGACGGCCGCCATCGGTCGTTAAAACGGTGGTGTGGGCTAACCACGCAGCCGGAAGAACGAGCTACCTGCTTGCTCGTGCGCTCCGGGGATCATGAGCACCAAAAGCTCGGGATTGAACTCGGCTTCGCTGGCTCCCGAAGATCTCAAGGCAGCCTCAAGCTTGTCCGGGGCAATGGCTTCTAGCAACCATTCTTCGGGTCCGGCTCCGATATGCAGCAAGCCGGAGGTCGGATCCAGATTGATCCATGCGGTGATCCAGTCACCGGTAAAGCGTGGAAGCGGATTGGCGGAAATTGTATTGATGGTGGGGCTGTACATAATGTGCACACGTCCTTTGAAGCGTTGTCCTTGCCCACCGAACAGAATCGTCCAATAGGCCGCTTCGTCATCCGAACCACCCACCGTGCAACTATGGGGTTGGTACCTGACTGGTCGGAGCCTTGCCTTGCGGCAGTCAGAATTCGTGAAGCTATCTGCAAGCCTAGATGAACTGTGTTCGTTGAGGCAAGGCACCGCCGGGGTGTTCGACACACGATGTCATGAACCCGGCGGTGCTTCCGGCCATTGTCGGCACCTGCTATTTATCGCACTGAACCTCCCGATCCTTACCATCGAACAGCTTTCCGTCCGCCATATGGTCGCCATCGTGCAAGGACTCCAACAAGAGGGAAGAGACCCTGCGGGAGCTGGCCTCGGCCATCACTGAAACTGGCTTGTTCTTGCCGAGTTTCAGGTGATTGAACAATAGGTTTAGCAAGATGGCCATGATTGCCGACGAGCTGATCCCGGAGTGAAAGATCGTGATGAACCAGCTGGGGAACTGATCGTAGATATTGGGTGCGACGATCGGAAACATGCCGAAACCGATGGCGGTGGCGACGATGACAAGGTTCATATTGCCTTCGTATTTAACCGTAGAAAGAGTGCGGATCCCCGACGCAGCTACAGTTCCAAAAAGCACAATTCCGGCACCGCCCAACACCGGAGTGGGGATGGCAGCGACGAAGCGACCCAGAATTGGCAAGAGTCCTAGGACGATCAGGATCCCGCCACCTGCGGTGACAACGAATCGACTCTTGACGCCGGTGATGGCTACGAGTCCAACGTTTTGTGCGAAGGCACTTTGCGTGAATGAATTGAATATTGGTGAGATAGCGCTGGAAATCATGTCCGCCCGCAGGCCGTCACCAATGCGTTTGGCATCGGTTTTAGTCTCCACGATTTCACCGACCGCAATGATATCGGCGGACGTTTCGGTCAAGGTGACCAGGATGACGATCACCATCGAGGCGATAGCTGCGAACTGGAATTCGGGCATACCAAACGCGAATGGCGTAGGGACGGCGAAGATCTGACCGGAGAATACGGAACTGAAATCGGCCATGCCGGTCAGTGCGGCGACAACGGTTCCGGCGACCATGGCCAGCAAGATCGATAGCCGGGAGATTGCGGCCACCGGGATTTTTGAGAAGACCAGAACGAAGAGCAGCGTGAGCGCGGCCAAACCGAGGTTGGCGACCGAGCCATGGTCGGCAGCCTTAGCATTTCCACCCATCGTCCACCCGGCTGCCACCGGCATCAGCGTTAAACCGATGGTTGTAATGACGGTACCGGCAACCACGGGAGGGAAGAACCTGATGATACGCGAGAAGATCGGGGTGATCAGCAGGCCTATCACCGAAGCCGCAATCACGGCGCCGAAGATTGTTCGAATATTTCCGCCGCCCTCCAAGATCGAGATCATGGTTGCTACCCCGGCGAAGGAGACGCCTTGGACTAATGGAAGCTGGGAGCCGAAGAAGGGAATTCCAACGGTTTGCAAGATGGTGGCAAGCCCGCCAATGAACAAGCACGAAGCAATCAAGACGCCGATTTCCGCTTCGGAGAGGCCCGCCGCGGTGCCGATGATCAGCGGCGGAGCGATAATGCCGCCGTACATTGTCAGTACATGTTGCAGCCCGTACCCGAGGTTCTGCAGCAGGGGGAGTCGTTCATCCTCGGGTCGTGTGGATCGTGTTTTTTCTCGAGTCGAAGCTGAATTACGCATGGTTGACATGGTGAAACCTCCAAAGTCTGACTAGCTGAACGAGGGGATGGGCGCCGAAACATCGACCAGGGTACGAGCATGAGCTCGGTGACGATGGATGAGTTCCGGTAGATCGAGCCCCGGGATAGCTCCATCAATCACGCGCCAATGGCCAGCGACCATAACCCGGTCGGCCTTGTCGGCCCCGCACAGCAATAGCGAGGCCAACGGATCGTGGCTGCCGGAGAAACGCAGTTCATCTGTCTTGAAAAAGGCTAGGTCCGCCTGCATGCCCACCGCGATCACACCGATATCTTCACGGCCCAGCACACGGGCCGAACCTCGAGTGGCCCAGCCCAGCGCACGTTCCACTGGTACATCGGCACCGTAGCGCAGCCGTTGCAGGTAGAGGGCCTGCCGAGCCTCGAGAATCATATTTGATCCATCATTTGATGCGGACCCGTCGACGCCCAGCCCCACCGGAACCCCGGCTGCCTCAAGTTCCAAGACGCGGGCGATCCCCGAGGAAAGTCGCATGTTTGAGGTGGCACAGTGTGCGACGGCCGTGCCGGCCGCGCCGAGTTGTTTGATCTCCGCATCGTTGAAATGGATGCCATGGCCAAGCCACGTCTGCGGGCCGAGCCATCCGACGCTTTCTAGATAGTCGAGCGGGCGGAGTCCGAAGGTGGAAAGGCAGAAGGCTTCCTCGTCGAGGGTCTCGGCTAGGTGGGTGTGCAGCCTGACATCGTGTGCCGCGGCAAGTGCGGCACTTTCGCTCATGGCCTGGCTGGTGACGGAGAAAGGTGAGCAGGGCGCCAGAGCTATTTGAATCTGGGCCCCGGCTCCACGCTCGTGGTAACGCTCGATGAGTCGTTGGCTATCGGCCAATACGGTGTCTAGGTCCTGGACCGTGGATTGTGGGGGCAGCCCGCCGTCCTTTTCTCCAAGGGTCATGGAGCCACGGGTCAGCATGGCGCGCATCCCGAAGTCACGCACCGCAGCGACTTCGATGTCGATCGAATCATCCATGCCCTCGGGGAACAGGTAATGGTGGTCGGCTGCGGTGGTGCAGCCGGAGAGCAGCAGCTCGGCCAAGGCCACACGCACCGCAGAGTCCAAGGCCTCGGGTGTGAGCCGTGCCCAAACCTTGTAGAGGTTTTGCAGCCAGGGGAAGAGAGGAGCATTGGCCGCCGGGCCCCAGGCACGGGTGAGAGTTTGGTAGAAGTGATGGTGGGTGTTGATGAGCCCCGGGGTTACCACGTGGTTTGAGGCGTCGAAGGACTCGGTATAGGCGGTGGTTGGCTCGGTTCCCGTTGGGACGAGCTCGATGATTTCACCGCCGCTGATGACCATGCCGTTGCCGGCGTCCGAATCGCTGAGGATTCCTTGGGGGTTTTTGATCCAAAGTGCAGTCGTGGGTTTCATGACTGACATTCCTTCCGTTGAGGAGAGATAAATGCCAGCTCAGTTATGCCTGTCTGCTGATCCAGGACGCCTAGGGCGTGATTAGGAGACTAGCAATGTGACGGAAGTCTCGCAAGTGGGGTTTTGAAAAATGATTATTGCATCGTGAAATCTTCTGTTGGGTTTTCTCGTCTTTACCGATGGACAGCGTCGTCGATCAGGAAGAAACAGAAGCCCAATCTAGTGCGCTGAACCGCACCTGTGAATTGTGCTGAAGACGGCGTTTACTTGGCTTGTTGTGAAGCTGGCTAGCAACGTAGGCACTGGGTGTTCAGTCATCACTTGAGCGTAGTCTGGAGGAGAATATTTAAGCCGATATTGCGGAGGAATTATGCGCGCCACATTCATTTACGGAACTAAGGACATCCGCGTGCAGGACGCCCCGGACCCGTCGCTTTTAGCTGACACGGATGTCATTGTGAAGGTTAGTGCTGCCTGTGTGTGCGGCTCGGATTTGTGGCCCTATCGTGGCGTCAACCAAGTCAACGAGCCCCGACGTATGGGACACGAGTTCATCGGTGTTGTTACTCAGATTGGTTCGGCAGTCGCCAGTTTGAAGAGCGGCGATTTTGTTGTGGCTCCCTGGGCCAACAGCTGTGGGCAGTGCCCACCCTGCCGTCACGGGGTACAGGTAGCGTGTGAACATCGTGCCCCGTGGGGAGGCAAAGATGAGAACGGTTTGCCTGTTGACGGTGCTCAGGGCGAGTTCGTGCGCGTTCCCAACGCAGATGGGACACTCGTGGTGGTACCCGGTATCAGTGACCCCGATGAAGAACTATCCAAGTCCCTGCTTGCGCTCTCTGACGTCTGTGGAACCGGGTATCATGCTGCGGTTAGTGCCCGGGTAGAGCCGGGACGCAGCGTGGTGGTCGTTGGTGATGGAGCCGTTGGACTTAGCGGGGTGCTGGCAGCCAAACGCTTGGGTGCCACACGCATCATTGCTATGTCTCGGCATGCGGATCGCGCTGAGTTGGCCAAAGAATTTGGCGCCACAGACATTGTCGCCGAACGCGGAGCCGAAGCCGCCCAGAAAGTGCGTGAACTACTTGGAGGAGTGCTTGCCGATTCGGTACTTGAATGCGTGGGTACCGCAGAATCAATGGAACAAGCCTTAGCGTGTGTTCGTCCCGGTGGCTCCTTGGGATTTGTGGGTGTCCCACACGGGAAGGAGGGCTTGTCGCTGGGGCTTTTGTTCTCCAAGAACATTTCGGTAGCGGGCGGAGCAGCGAGCACGCGTGCCTACCTGCCAGAACTGCTTGAGGACGTCTTGGACGGCACCATCAACCCCGGCTTGGTGTTTGATGCAGTGATGCCGTTGGAGCAGGCCGCAGAGGCCTACAAGGCGATGGATGAACGCAAAGCCATTAAAGTCATGTTAGTTCCCTAGCCAGATAGCACAAAGGGGTGTAGTTGTTTGAGATATTTCCTCTCAAACAACTACACCCCTTTGTAACGCGGACTAGATCCTAGGATCTAGCGCAGTAGCTCGCGAATGTCGTCTGCGCTGAGCACCTTACCGAACCCGGCACCTTCATCCATGACCGAAGAAATCAACTGACGCTTCGAATCTTGCAGGGCAACAACCTTCTCTTCGATGGTGTTCTTAGCGACCATCCGATAGACCATCACGTTACGGGTCTGACCAATACGGTGGGCACGGTCAACCGCCTGCGATTCGGCGGCAGGGTTCCACCAAGGGTCAAGCAGGAAGCAATAATCCGCCTCGGTGAGGTTCAATCCAAACCCGCCAGCCTTCAGCGAAATTAAGAACACCGGTGCCTGACCCGACTTGAACGAGTCAATGACCTCGGCACGCTTACGTGTGGACCCATCAAGATAGGCGTACGGAACTCCAGCCGCATCTAAACGCTCGGCCGCCTTCTTCAGGAAGGAAGTGAACTGCGAGAAGATCAGCGCGCGGTGACCCTCGGCAATGACATCCTCAAGCTGTTCAAAGAGCACATCGAGCTTGGCGCTCGGGACGTTCGCGTACTCCTCATCGACCAGCGAGGCATCAAGCGAAAGCATACGCAACAGGGTTAGTGATTGGAAGATCGTGAAGCGGTTTTTGTCCATGTCATCGACGAGGCGCAACACCTTCTGACGTTCACGGTTCAGATGCGTCTCATAAATCCTGCGGTGCTCAGGTGACAGTTCAATCTGCAGCACCTGTTCCTGCTTCGGCGGCAGATCGGTAACCACCGCATCCTTGGTACGGCGCAACATGAAGGGACGGATACGTCGACGCAAACGGGAGAGCGGCTCATCGAGGCCCTGACGTTCAATGGGACGTTGATAATTCTCGGCAAAACGCACGGCGGAAGGGAACAACCCTGGGGAAACGATGGCGAAGATCGACCATAGTTCCATCAAATTGTTTTCCATAGGGGTACCGGTGATCGCAAGCTTGAAGCGTGCGGGCATATCCCTTGCCACATGGTGCGCCTTGGTCGCCTTGTTTTTTACAAACTGGGCCTCATCAAGAATCAGCCCGGCCCAAGAAATCTCCGCGTACGAGTCAGCATCAAGACGCAGAAGCGTATATGAGGTGACAACGATGTCGTAATCCTTGGCCAGCTGAGCCAGGGAAGCCATAGCACGAGTCTCGGTATCGGTGATTGCCGCCACCTTGAGGCTCGGCGCGAATCGTTTGGCCTCATCCTTCCAGTTAGAAACCACGGATGTTGGAGCCACCACCAAGAAGGGAGCCCGCACCTTGGCATCTGCTGGAAGCGTTGGATGTGCTTCGGGATGCGCCCACACCTGGTGCGCATGCAAAATCATCGCCAGGGTCTGTAGGGTCTTACCCAGACCCATATCATCTGCGAGCACGCCGCCTAGGCCATTGCTCCACAGGGTGCTGAGCCAGCCGAAGCCCTCAATCTGGTAGGGGCGTAGCGTTGCCTCGAGTGCGGATGGCAAAATTGCCGGATCTGCATCCTGCAACTTAACTAGTGAACCCAACGAGCTGGCCCATGCGTCGGGCCCTTCAATATGGGTTGCCAACGCATCGAGTTCTTCCCACATGGAAAGCTGATATTGGGTGATTGAAAGATCAGCTTCCTGATCCTTCATATCCCGGAGGGTACCGGCCTCGGCAACCAACGCACGCAACTTCTCAAAGAGCGGGTTATCCAAGGAGAAATAGGTCTTATCTGGCATCAACAACTTGGTTTGCCCGCGGGCCAAGGCCCGCAAAACATCGGCGAAAGGAATCTGTCGTTCCCCAATGGAGATCAGCAAACCCAAATCGAACCAGTCGCGTCGATCCGATTCCACGGTAGTGATAATCAGTTCGGGAGCCTCGGTGAGTTCATGGAAGATCGGGCGGACCCCCTTTTCTTCAAGGACCAGCCCTTCAATCTCCTCAAGCTGCGGCAGCACTCGGCGCACAAAATCAATAACATCAAGGCCCTGCAGGTGCTTGGGACTCAGTACGGAGGACTCCAGCGCCTCAAAATCATTGAGGATCTCCAGAACCGTGGATTCCAAGGCGTTTTCTACCACCGAGTCGCGGTCTTCGGCCTCAACAACTAAGCCGTTGTAATCAAAGACCCAATCTAACTCGACGTTATCTCTGGATCCATAACGGATTCTTGAGATGAGCGTGGGAGGCAGCACAGCAGGAAGCTCAACACTAGTGTCGGGGCTTGTCACCCGCATCTTTCGGGCAAGTCGTGGATAAACCCGCGCGAAAAATTCCTCGGATTCTTTCTTTGGAACCATGACCGGCTCGGGTTCATGCAACATCCGAAGTTCGGTAGACGAAAGCCCACCGGGAACCCGGCCCAAGAATATTTGGGTGTGTTCCTCATTAGCCGCATACACGCCATGATCCCCGATGGAACCCGCCGCAGATTCGGCATCCAATAGGATTCGAACATCCCCAATGAGCAGACTTGGGGTCAGCTCGATGGCATCATTCGCGTTGAGTGCGGCCATTGAAACTTCGGCCGGATCCAACAACGTGACACGGGTGGTGCTACGCATACCAATCAGGGCAATACCAAGTTTCTTGGCTTCGAGTAGCAACGGCCACAACAAAGCAGAAGAGAAGCTATCAAGATACAACCAGTCGTTGTCCTCGCCAAAGTACAGTTCTCCATTCGCCCTGTACAGGGGAACGAATTGGCAGAACCAACGGTGCTGCTCGGCATCAAGATTCAAACCAAAGGTCTTGAAGCTAATGGTGTTCCAGCGCAAATTTCCGCGTACCCAACGCTCGGCACCGGTACGTACCATGGGCCGCACACCCAGGCGCCAGCGTCGATCGGCTGCCTTTTGCTGTCCCACACCGGAACCTGGTGCCCACTGCTGATGAGCGCTGAGTGTGGTGTCCTGCAAATCAAATTGCAGACCCATATGAGCCAATGGATTTTTGGCACTGACGGTGCCCAAGGTCCTGCGCGACTTGGTTGCGGCCGGAGCCAACAGAGTCTGTAAAGACTGCTGCCATGCCGGAACTACTGCAGCGGTGTTATGAAAAACAACATCCTTGGCACGCAAATGCAGGGTATTTGAATAAATCAACAGCGCAGCAACGTGCTTACACTTCGGCGCATCCCCACAAGGGCAGCTTCCCTCATCAATGACCAAGGCATCTTTTTTGTGTGCCAGAGTGACATGAACCGAATACGTGGGTGCCTCAGCATCGCTAGATTTGCCAGAGAGCAACATTGAGTCGGGGTCCCACGTGACTTCGCTCAATGAATCATCTGTGGCAATATCCTTGCCACGGGTAAAAGCAGAACCACCAACAACACGCAGGATTTCTCGCGCATCGATCATGGGGAAAGCAGAATCGGTCATCCTCCTATCGTTTCATGGGCAGGGGCTCCACGGCGAACCGGGGCGCAGCTCACCGCATAAAATTCGGGTTGCTAGTCCTAATCGCACTCACCAATGGCCTAGGTTAGTTTCATGACCACCACCCCATCGCTGAGCCCACTACCCAGAGTTCTTGAAATATCTTCTCTGGAACAGTTTGATAGGTGCGTCGCAATGGTGCTTGCCGTGGAGCAGGGACGGCTTGCCGCATCAATGCATGGCTGGCACGTACAGTCGGTTGACCTGCGCGGTAGAAGCGCGGTGCTGGAAAAGTTGCGCCCGGCGGGCTCGGTATTTCTTGGTTGTGATATTGAAGGTAAAACCGAGCGGAGGATGCGCGGCGGCGGGGCACTGGTCTTCCCCGAAATTCCTGGTCTGCCCTTTGACCCGTATCGCGGAGAGCTTTATGCGTGGGATGAACTTTATGCCGGAATCATGCAGAACTCCTATGAATCGGTTCCCGATGCCAGAATTTACGCCTGGACTTCGCATAGGTATGGTGCAGGTGCTCATGATGCCCTGAACGCCGCCCTCGCTAGTACGCTGCATGATCATGCAATTGGGGTTCGTTTGGATTCACAGATTAGTACCGGGGATCTGTCCCACGCACCAATTGTTGGGGTGATGGGCGGGCACGCCCAACAACGGGGCAGCGAAGGGTTTAGAACCGCTGCACGGCTTGGCCATGAGCTTGCCGGTTCCGGCTTTACCGTAGCCACCGGTGGTGGACCTGGCGCCATGGAGGCTGCAAACCTCGGTGCTTATCTTTCCTCGTTGCCCTTGGCAACATTAGATCAGGCCCTAGAAATTCTTGCCGAGGCACCAACCGTTGATATTTCTATCACCGGATGGGCCCGAGCCGCGGCCAAAGTCAGGGCCAATTGGCCGCAAGGAAGCCCCAATCTAGGCATCCCAACCTGGTTCTATGGGCATGAGCCACCAAATATGTTTGCCACCCACATTGCCAAATACTTTGCCAATGCAACACGTGAAGCTGTGTTGTTGGAAAAGTCCTCGGGAGGAATCGTTTTCTTGCCCGGTGCTGCGGGCACGGTACAAGAAATCTTCCAGGATGCTTGCGAAAATTACTATGGTTCTCAGGGGAGCATTAGCCCCATGGTTCTTGTGGGAGTCGAACACTGGACCGAGACGCTTCCCGCCTACCCATTACTTCAGAAACTTGCCCGTGGCAGGAGTATGGAAAAGTACGTATATCTCGTTGATGATCCTGCCGAGGCGGTGAGCATTCTGGTTGACCTCAACGACGGACGAGTATCCGGTGTGCGGGGCCTAGCATGAGTGACTATGCGATTGGTATCGACATCGGTGGAAGCAAGATAGCTGCTGGGCTCGTCGATTCCAAGGGGCAGGTGTTGGTGCGTGGACAGCTGCCCACTCCCGGGTTTGACCCGGCCGCGGTTCTTGAAACCGTGTCCACACTCATTGCCCAGTTGGGAGCCGTGGGAAAAAACACGGTGGTTGGTGTCGGTGCCGCGGGATGGATGGATCTTTCCGGCAGCACCGTCGCGTTCTCGCCACATTTGTCCTGGCGCGAAGAGCCGTTGCGCGCCAATCTTGAACTTACGCTGGGACGCAGGGTACTGCTGAGTAATGATGCTGATGCTGCAGGGTGGGCAGAATATTGCTTTGGTGCCGCGCGCGGTGAAGAAAATATGGTGTGCGTGAATCTGGGTACCGGGATTGGTGGTTCCTTGGTACTCGAGGGCAAGTTGCAGCGCGGGCGTTTTGGGATGGCCGGAGAATTTGGTCACCAGGTTATGGTGCCCGGCGGACACCGTTGTGCCTGCGGCAACCGGGGCTGTTGGGAGCAGTACGCCTCGGGCAGGGCATTGGAACGTGAGGGTAGGGCTTTACTTGCGGTGCATGGAGCTGTGGGTCATCAATTGCGTGAGGCCTGCGGTAATGACCCACATGCGCTGAGTGGTGAAATGGTGTGTGCGTTGGCTACCGCGGGGGACGCTGCATGCAGCGAGCTGGTCATTGAGGCCGGCCAATGGTTGGGCTTGGGGTTAGCGAATCTTGCGGCGGTCTTAGACCCTGGAATCATGGTGATTGGTGGGGGACTGGGAGCGTCCTCACCGCTACTACTGCAGACAGCCGAACAAACGTTTAGAGCATCGCTCAGCGGCCGGGGGTACCGTCCGTTTGCTCGGGTGTTGGGTACCGAGCTGGGTCCGGATGCAGGGCTGATTGGGGCTGCCGAACTTGCTCGCCGGACTTTTATGGACCATTAGTTCCTTTTAACTAGCGGGTCCGATACATAGAAATGTATCGGACCCGCTAGCTAGCAGTTTTGCTAGGCTACGCTTCCTCCGAAAAGCAGCCCCAACGCGTAGGTGATTCCCGCCGCGCCCAAACCAATGGCCAGCTGACGCAGACCGCGTTTTGTCGGCGAGGCACCGGAAAGTAGACCCACCACGCCACCGGTGAGCAGCAGGGCAATACCTACAAGTGCCGCGGCCAGCATGATGGCCGGGGTGCCGCTCATGCCAAAGATGAACGGCAAGATGGGGATCACTGCGCCCGAAGCAAAGAAGCAGAATGAGGAAGAAGCCGCGCCCATGGCCGAGCCAATCTCCTCATGTTCGCGTTCCTGTTCGGATTCCTCGCGTTCTGGCCACAACGACAACGAAGGGTTGCAGTCGCAGGAATAGATTCCCATGCGCTCGGCGGCGCGGTGTGCCGCATCCTCATCGTTCATGCCGCGGGCCTTATAGACCAGCACCAGTTCGTTGGCATCCAGATCCAAGTCCGGTGCGGCTGCCAGGGTGACCTGGGTGGGCTTGGAAGCAGAAAGCAGCTCTAGCTGGGAGCGGACCGAAACAAATTCACCGGCAGCCATCGATAATGCGCCTGCTAGCAGACCCGCGATGCCGGAGAAGAGCACCATGGAGCTTGCCACGCCGGTGGCGCCAATGCCCATCACCAAAGCGAGGTTTGAGACGAGCCCATCGTTGGCACCAAAGACAGCCGCACGGAAGTTGCCGGAGAGTCGGTTGCGTCCGCGGGTTGCCAGACCGCGCACCACTTCTTCATGGACCAATTCATCGGCTGCCATTTGGCGGGTTGCATCGGTATCTGCAGCATAGGGGGAGTCTCCCTCGGCACGCTGAGCCAGCGCCAACACGAACACCGAACCAAAGTGGCGGGCCAGGAAGCGGAGCATGACGCGGCGCAGTGAGGGTCGTGCAGCCTTGGCAGCGTGTTCGCCTAAGAGCATGCGCCAGTGTTCTTCGTGACGGGTTTCTGCATCAGCAAGACCCAAAAGAATCAGGCGTTCTTCGCCGGTACGCTTATTTGCTAGCTCGCGGTAGACGGCACCTTCAGCGATTTCATCGGCCAAATATTTACGCCAGCGTTTGATTTGGGCGGGAGTGGGGTGTGGCGCTTGGAGCGTCATATCTCGTCCTCTGTTGATGTTCGTGGCCGTGAGGCCACGCGATGGGGAGGATCAAGCAATAATTTTGGGTGCGTTGAACCTCGGGCCACCGTGGGTGGGCCGAAGGTCTCGTTCGCCTTACAACGCTATGTCTGCAAGGTGGATTGCCGGGCCACAACGTTGTGGCCAGTATGTCGACGCACCGCTCCCACCAAATATTTGGTGAGGGTTGGAACTACTCCCCTTCAGCGCACCACTTTAGCGTCTTGACGTGCTTCGGAGAATTCGATGAGGCTAAAAGAATGTGTACATCCGGTGGAATTTCCGTGTTCTGGGGTGCGCACCAGCAGCGACTTATTTGTTTCGTTCCAGCATGGGCGTCCCACCGAGTTTTCGAGGGCCCGCTTGACCGCTCGAGGATCGGCGACGTGGAAACTGCGCCACGTTTTATTTAGACATAATTCAATGACTGCACGGTTGAAGTCAAGGAGGGGAAGGACCGGGTAGGAAGAATCCATGGCGTGGGCACGTGGCCTTTCACTAGCTCTTGTCCACGCCAATTGACGTAAGACCGCTTCTTCATCCGAACCACCCATGAACCTGGGGTTGGTGCGCGGCCAGTCGGAGCTTGGCGCCGCATCTCGTGAAGCTGTGTTCTACGTTACCGCGAATCTGCGGCTTTTTGGATTTTTTGCAGCAACGTTACCCAGCCTTGTGAATCATGGGGTGGAAGATTAGGTGAAATTTTACGATCTCCAATGCTCCCATCGACGAGCTCGCGGATAATATCCATCTGCCCGGCATGGCGTGCGGTCTCAACATTCATGTGAATCAGCAATCTGCCCAGCGTGGTGTTGCGTTTTTCCTCCGCCCACCAAGAAACTGTTGCCGGGGCGTCTAAGTCCAGCGCCAGAATGTTTTCATTGGCGCGGCTGATGGCTCTGCGGTAGAACTGGAGGATTTCGTCGGTGGGAATATGCGTTGGTACCCACATATCCGCATCCATGTCATCGCTGCCATCGATCTGGGTCAGCAGCGGCTCGTTGGCCTGCTGTCCGAAGCATTCAACGAAGTAACCGAATTCAACACAGGCCAGATGCTGAATGATGCCCAAGATATTACTTCCGCTGGGTACCAAGGGACGGGACAGGTGGTAATCGCTGAGTGCTTCTGCCTTCCACAGCACCGCCTCACGTGATGCGGTGAGATAACTGTGCAGCTGGTTCTTCAATTCGTCCATGGGCTTCAGCTTAGGAGCGTTTGAGCAAGCTGCGCTAGGAAATTCGTGATTAAAGCAGGGGCGGGGGTCTTTCACACACCACGTGGTGTGTGAAAGACCCCCGCCCCTGCCCCCCACAAGCTACCTATTAGTTATTCTTGGCTTTGTGGGACCGTGTTGTTGAAGAGACTGCTTCAACGTCTTCAAAGGTTGCGCCCTCAACATCGATGCGTCCTGCAACGCGGTCGTTCCAATGCGCAATAACGTTTCGGTCTGTTGGTCGGGTGAGCAGTGAAACCACCACGTAAACAAGCAGTGAAGCAACAAGGCCAAAGTAGATTGGCTCATTTGCATACACACCGTCAAAACGGTTTTCGGCCCGAATTTCTAGGGTGATCATGGTGCCCAAGGTGACTAGTGTTCCGGCGGCCATGGAGGCGGCTGCACCCACACCATTACCGCGCTTCCAGAGCAGCCCACCCAGGATTGCTACAAGCAGGCCGCCAACTAAGATGTCGTAGGCAATGGTCAGTGCCGCAACGACATCGGAAACCATGATGGCTAGCGAGATGGTGACAAGTCCCAAGAGTAGAACCCAGATCCGGTTTGCCCGCACATCGTGTTCCGGATTTTCGTTGCTGTTGACCTTGATGTCCTTGCCAAACCAGCTAGCAACAAACGGGGTGACGTCAGTGCGTGCAACGGTTGCCGCAGCAATCAGGGCGCCGGACGCGGTGGACATCATTGCGGCAACGGCGGCGGCGAGGACCAACCCACCCACGGCGACTGGCAGGAGCTGTGTGGCTACCTCGGCGTAAACGACGTCCTTATTGGAATCCGCCCCGATAATATCCGGCAAAGCTACCTTGGCAGCCATGCCAATGATGGCGCCAGCGACGCCGTAAAGCACGCTGTAAATGCCTGCTGCGGTACCGCCCCAGCGGGCAACGGTCGGGGTCTTGGCGGTGAAGACACGCTGCCAGATATCCTGACCAATCAACAGGCCCAATGTGTAAACCACAAAGTAGGTGATGATGGTCTGGGTGCCAATGCCGTTCCAGGTGAAGAACTGTTCACCGAGGCGATCACGGATTCCATCCATGCCGCCCGCGGCGTTCAGCGCGAATGGCAGCATCAAGGCAAAAATACCGATGGTTTTGATGACAAACTGAACTTGGTCTGCAAGGGTGATTGACCACATGCCGCCGATGGTTGAGTAGATGACAACAATGACACCGCCCACAGCGATTGCCACCCAGCGTTCCCAACCAAAGAGCACAACAAAAATCGTTGCGTAGGCGCTGGTTGAGGTTGCGCACAACATCAGGGTGTAGGCAAGCATGACAATGCCCGAGGTGTTGGTTGCAGACTTGCTTCCGTACCGCAAGGTCAACATCTGAGAGACAGTGAAGACCTTGAGCTTCTGTAGTGTTGGCGCAAAAACGAGGGAAAGGAGGATGACCCCAATACCGATGGCAACCACCAGCCACATGCCGGAAATTCCCCACTTGTAGCCAAGCCCCACACCCCCCACTGTTGCCGCACCGCCAAGCACGACGGCTGCCATGGTTCCTGTGTAGAGGAAGGGGCCAAGGCGTCGTCCCGCAACGAGGTAGTCGCTGCTGTTCTTGGTGCGGGATTTCCCCCACCAGCCGAAGATGAGCATTGCTGCCAAATAAAGGGCAACGATGCTGCCGTTGATGTATTCCATGAGGGGTCGACCTTTGGGGAGGAACGGACGCAGGAAGAAAGTAATAGATGCCTGCTAGTAAACATTTGTTGTCTCACAGACTAATGTGAGGGGAGTAACACGTCAATTGCACTAGGCTAGGAAAATCCGAATTGTTCTTGATCTTTGGAGTACAGTGCCCATGAAAGCATTGCCCGTTGAACCCAGCAATGCTGCCTTAGCCATTGGTTCGCGTATTCGCAGTGTTCGTCAAGCCCAACGGCTGACCATTGATCAGGTGGCCGAACTCAGCGGACTAACCAAGGGTTTTCTCTCCCGCGTGGAACGCGATCTGACAAGCCCGTCCGTCGCATCCCTTGTCACGCTGTGCCAGGTCCTCTCCCTAGAAGTGGGGGAACTTTTTAGCCAACCGGACACTCATGTGGTGCGACTGACGGAAGCCCCACGCATCTCCTTGGGCGGCGAGGGAATCGTCGAACAATTGGTGACGGCACGCTCCGAACGTCGTTTACAGGTCATTCGCGCTGTCATCGAACCACATGGCGAGGGCGAGAAAGAACTTTATTCGGTTGACTGTGAAGTTGAAGTCTTACACGTCATTTCCGGAAAATTCGTACTCATTTTTGCCAATGAAAGCTTCGAATTGGACGCGGGGGATACCGTGACATTCCCGGGCCGGGAACCGCATAGTTGGATCAATCCCACCGACGAGCCCGCAGTGGTTACCTGGACTCTGGTCCCGGCTGCCTCGCGCTAGGCCCATTAAAGCTCTCTAGCCCACATGAACCCAAGGCCGTTTGCCAACGGCTGGCTCGGCTTCGCGCAATACCTCGCGGGTCAGCGGCGCTATTTCACCTTGGCCCAAGAAGATGAA
This sequence comes from Arthrobacter sp. MYb227, assembly GCF_002975435.1. GTDB lineage: Bacteria > Actinomycetota > Actinomycetes > Actinomycetales > Micrococcaceae > Paeniglutamicibacter. The sequence goes on from NZ_PCPT01000012.1 coordinate 87,324, forward strand.
GCGCATGAGGTTACGCACCGGGTCACCCTCGGTCCAGCGGAAGTAAATATGCGGCATGATCCCGCTCTGATCACGGATTGCTATGGCTATAGCCGCAATGGCCGTGGGGATCGATGGCGCACTGGCCTGCAGGATTGGGAATCCGTGCCGGGTGATTCCGGTAACCAAGATGTCTTGCGCAAAATCAGAAAAGTCGGAAACCTTGATTTCGATAAAGACAACGCTGGATTTTTCGGGCAAATGACTTGCAACCCGGGCGTGATCTAATTTGTGCCGGTAACGTGCCGCAGACATGCGAACCGGTTCATGGGCAATGACACGCAGTACCGACCCTTCCGCAGACTCACGCACGAGCTGGAGTGCCGCTTCGTCGAAGGACACAGATGTTGCGCGTAGCTCGGTGGACCTGCGGAATCGTGAGATCAATGAAACAAGAACGATTCCCACGATGAACAGGCCGGCAATGCGGATACCGTCGGGTCGCTCGACGACGTTGGCTCCCGTCGTGTAGAGGAAGATCACCGAAATTGCGCCAAAGCCTATGGCCTGCCAGCGTTGTCCCTTGCGTTTGGCTGAGATACACACGGCGACCGCTGCCGAGGTCATGAGCACCAAGACGCCCGTCGCATAGGCAGCGCCCTGAGCGTCGACGCTTGCGTCAAAGACCAAAGTGATAACTACTGCAACGCCAATGAGCACAAGGATCAGTGGACGAATTGCTCTTGCCCATTCCGGAGCCATGCCAAAGCGTGGAAGATAACGGGGGATGAGGTTGAGCATGCCTGCCATGGCGGAGGCTCCGGCAAACCAGAGGATCAGGATCGTTGAAATGTCGTAGATACTGCCGAAACCTTCACCCAAAATATTGTGGGCAAGGAACGATAATGCCCGTCCATTGGCCGCACCGCCGGGCTGGAATTCCGGTGCCGGAATTAACATGGTGGTCACTATCGAGGAGGTCACCAAGAAAACACTCATGGTCAGTGCTGCGGTGAGAAGCAGCTTTTTTGCCCCGGCGATTCTGCCCAGTGGATTTGTTTCGGTATCTCCGGCACGTGAACGGATCTGCGGCATGACAGCAACGCCTGTTTCGAAACCGGAAAGACCTAGCGCAAGCTTTGGAAAGACCAATAGGGCAATGGCAATCATCATCCAGGGATTACTGTGCTCTGCTGTCAGGTTGAGCCACCAATGATCAACCGGGGCCGGGTTCTGGATCAGTGAGACGAATGCCGTAGCTATCACCACCACGTTCAGTGCCAGATATGTTGCTACAAGGCCTACCGCCAACCAGATAACCTCGTGGAATCCGCGCAGGAAGAGGGCGCCTAAAAGCAGAATCAAAATGAGCGTAATGATTACCTGCTGCCCATGAAACCACTCGGGGGTAATGGGGTTTTCGATGATGTGAGCAGTGGCATCCGCGGAAGAGAGCGTAATGGTGATCATGAAGTCTGTTGCTGCAAAGCCAAGCAAGGCCAAGACAAAGAGCTTGCCCTTCCAATGCGGAAGGAGGCGTTCAAGCATGGCTATAGAACCTTGCCCGTGCGGTGACTCGCGTGCAACCCTTCGGTATACGGGCAGCGCTGCACCAAGGGTGACAGCAACCAAGATCAGCGTTGCAAGTGGAGCAAGCGCTCCAGCCGCGAGCGCGGCAATCGCGGGCTGGTAACCGAGGGTTGAGAAGTAGTCCAACCCCGAGAGACACATGACCTGCCACCATTTATTGCCTACCGGCTTGCCCGCGCTATCCACGGTGCTCTCGTGGCCGATCTGTGTGTCGCCGAGCCAGCGCGAAAGTCTAGAGGCCTGCGCCTTGCTCGGGGCAGGCTTTGCCAGTCCTGTGGAACGAATCTGTTTCTTCACGAGTGAGAACGCTACTCTCTATGGGGCCGCTTTGATCCACAGCGCAACAAATATTTTTTTGTGATACGCCTAACAAGCTCCACTTTGACATTACCTGCCAGAAAAGCAACTATTTTTGTAGCGGAACATTGGAGAACTTGATCTCCTGACTTTCCCGCCCGAGAAGGACGATACTTGTGATTCCCCAGCCCGATGACCGGACCACCTATGCGGGTAACCCCAAAAAGTTGTGGGCACCGTGGTGGTTGGCCACCATTCTTGGGGTCGTCTCGGGAATTTCTTTGACGTTTCTGCGGGCCTACAAGGACGCAGTGATTCCCGGTGCGCTCACTCTTGCCGTGCTGGTTATCTTCGTGGGTGTAGCAACGATTCTTCGCCGGAAGAAACATCCAGAGGCTCTGCGACCACCGGTGAGCATTTGGTATGTGTTGTGGACGGCTGCCCTTATTTATCTGGCTGGCCCGGCGCAGGTATTCTTCCTGCCCGCGAATCCTCAAGAAATTATCATTAAAGCGATAGCGGTTTCGGTGGGACTCTCCGTGGCAATTTACGGTGCTGATCGCTCCCTCTACTCAAAGTTCGCCAAGCCAGTCACCGCATAGCTCTTGACTTTCCACTGCGGAAAGACAAGACTTTCCATCATGGAAAGTCTTGAATGCTGATGAGTCAACCAAGTGATGCACAGCGAGATGCCAAAATAGCGCTGGAGAATATTGAGGCCGCGGCCAATCAAAGCGTGCGGCAGGTCGCAGGGCCGCGGTGGTTCGCGCGAATCATTGTTCTCGTCTTCTCGGGGGCCCAAGCACTTTTTCATGTAACTCCGATCTGGGTGCCTTTGGGGCTAATCACGGTAGTGCTTTGCGTTGGTACTTGGTTCTATTTGTATCCTCGAGCATCCAAGCCGCGAACCTCGTTAGGGCAATCGGCCGCCTATGGATGGTGGTTTTTACTCCTTCTGCTGATAACTCAGTTTGCCAATTTCTGGCACGCCGACACGTGGTGGCAGGTTGGGTTGAAATTTGTGCTGCTCGTGCTGGTTTTGGGGTTCATTATGAACAAGATGCTGGTTGCGGAGCGGCTCTGGCGCATTAAGGATGCAAATGAACAAGCGCACTAATACACCCCAAAAATCTTTATCCGTATCAATGTTGCCCGGAAAGGTGGTGGCTGGCTCATGACTGATTCGCAGCATGCAGGTAACCGGTCGAGTGACGGGCTGGCTGAGATTGAACGTGCCACCATGGAGATGACGCAGCGGGCGGAAGTTCCCAGATGGTTCTTGCTGAGTTTTGTCGCAGTGGTTGCCATTGTCTTCACATCTTTCAATGTTGTGCCCTGGGGCCTGACCTTGTGGCTGGCGTCGTTGTTCATTCCGCTGACCGTCACCTATTTCTTACTCAAGCGGCAGCGCCCAAAAAATCGAGCGCTGGCCAGAAAATCGCTGAAGTACATGGGCTGGGCGCTGCTGATGGTGGCGGTTATGCAGGCATCTGCATGGTGGGTCCCGGCGAGTGTTTGGCTGGTAGCGCTCAAAGGTATTGCGCTATTTCTGGTGTTAGCTTTTCTGATGGTGCGGATGAGCGGCGCCGAAATGGAAGCGCGGGCGAGGGAGTCGCATGAGCGGGTCAGCTAACGCAGCGCGCTTTGATGAGCTCATTCACGCACCGGTACGGCTGCGGATCTGCGCAAGCCTCGGCCCTGTCCAGTGGGTGGAGTTCGCGCAACTGCGCGATGCCCTGGGAGTTGCGGATTCGGTGTTGAGTAAGCACCTGAAGCAGCTGGGTGATGCAGGATATGTTTCTATCGACAAATTTTCCAAACTTGGCCGTAGTCATACGCGCGTGTCACTGACCCGCGACGGTCGTATTGCCTATGTAGGTCATGTTGCCGCACTGCGGCAGATGCTCGACTCACGGGATTAGGCGCCCTTTCGCACGCCAGCCCCCTTGACTGTGACGCGCACCGCAAATAGCATGGGGGTCAACCTATGTTTCATATTAGGCAACTATTGTTGAGCGGCATGCCACCTTCACCGGAGGCAGCGCGCGGTCGTGGAGGAATGTTTTGAAAGAAATCCGTATCGAAGAAAACGGGAACATCGGGCCGATTGATGCCTCACAGATCCCTCGTTTCGCGGGTCTTGGAACCTACGCGCGACTACCTCGTTTAGACCAAGTTCCGTCGGCAGATATCAAGCTGATTGGTGTTCCTTTTGATTCGGGTGTTTCTTACCGTCCTGGTGCACGCTTTGGCTCGACCCACATCCGCGAGTCCTCACGATTGATTCGCCCGTACAACCCGGCACTCAACGTCTCCCCTTTCGCGCTAACTCAGGTTGCGGACGCCGGGGATATGGCAGTGAACCCGTTCAACATCAATGAAGCCATTGAAACCATCCAGCAGAACGCACTGGATCTCACCGCCGATGGCTCTTCCCTCGTCACTCTGGGTGGGGACCATACAATCGCCTTGCCACTTCTGCGTGCGGCCTCCGAGCGCGCGGGCGCACCCGTGGCAATGCTGCACTTCGACGCGCACCTGGATACCTGGGACACCTACTTTGGCGCCGAATACACCCACGGAACCCCGTTCCGTCGCGCCGTAGAAGAAGGCATCCTCGACACCGAGGCGATCTCCCACGTGGGCACCCGTGGACCGCTCTACGGCAAGAAAGACCTTGAAGAAGACAAACGTTTTGGCTTCGGCATCGTGACCAGCTCGGATGTCTACTACCAAGGCGTGCGCGAGGTGGTAGAAAAACTGCGCGATCGCATTGGCAACCGCCCGCTGTATATTTCAGTTGACATCGACGTGCTTGACCCGGCTCATGCACCGGGCACCGGAACCCCCGAGGCCGGCGGCATTACCAGCCGCGAACTGCTTGAAATCATTCGTGGCCTGCGCGGAATGAACATTGTCGGTGCCGACATCGTCGAAGTAGCTCCGGCCTACGACCACGCCGAAATTACCGGTGTAGCGGCCTCACATGTCGCCTACGACCTGATCTCACTGATCGCAGACAAGCGTGCAAGCGATGCGGCGGACCAGTCATGAGCCAGCAAGAAAATACAGCTACGGCAAAACGCAATGGTGGCGACCTCGTCGTTGAAACCCTTGAGGCACTCGGTGCCAAAACGGTTTTCGGTATTCCTGGACAGCACGCCCTGGGTCTTTTTGACGCGCTCTCCCGCTCGAATCTTCATTTCGTTTCGTCCCGCGTGGAAAACAACTCGGCATTTGCCGCGGACGGATACTCGCGTGCCACTTCAGAAGTTGGCGTCCTCTTCCTCTCCACCGGCCCCGGCGCACTGACCTCACTGGCCGGGCTGCAGGAAGCCTACGCAACGAGCGTTCCGATGGTTGTTGTAGCCAGCCAGATCCCACTGGACGGACTCGGTGCTCGGCGCAAGGGCATGCTGCACCAGCTCGATGACCAGAAGGCCTCGGCAGCCAACGTCACCAAATCCCAACGCACCGTTCACCATGCCTCGGGAATTCCCTCGGCCATCCAAGACGCATGGGCCGATGCCATCACTGTCCCCCAGGGGCCGGTCTGGGTTGAGGTGCCTCAAGATGTATTACTCGCCGAAGTCTTTGTTCCACCCGTAGTCGATGCGCTGGCCGAAGCCTATGAGCACCCACCGCGTGTTGAACTTATCGAAGAAGCCGTGCGTTGGCTTTCGGATGCTAGGCGCCCGGTCATTGTTGCCGGCGGCGGGGTACGCCGCGCCGGAGCCGAGGCCGAGCTCTTGGCAGTTGCACAAACCCTTGGTGCACCGGTGATCTGTTCACCCGGCGGTAACGGTGCCTTCCCCTGGAATCACGAGCTCTCCTTGCAGTCCTGGGTCGAGGACCGGTATGCAACCGAGCTGCTCGAAGATGCTGATGTACTCATTGTTGTCGGATCTTCGCTGGGCGAGGTCACCAGCAATTACTTCACCTTGGAGCCGCGCGGTCACCTGATTCAGATCGATGCCGAACCACGAGTGCTTGAATCAAATCGTCCGGCCTTGGGTATCCGCGCCGATGCCAGGGCTGCCCTTGCCTACCTACGCGATGCCCTAGTCGGCCTCGAAGGTGGAGTGAAAGCCGACTGGCACGGGCAAGGCCCCGCGCAGGTAGTGAGCGAAACACTTGAAAAGATCACCGCGCGCCTCGACTCGCAAGATCTTGCCAAGGAACGAAAATTCATGGCAGATATCCGCGCCGCGGTGCCCGAATCCATGCAGACCTTCTGGGACATGACAATTGCCGCCTACTGGGGCTGGAGCTGCTGGGATGCCAAAAGCGGTCAGTTCCATTCCGCTCAGGGCGCCGGCGGACTGGGCTACGGGTTCCCCGCAGCTATCGGTGGTGCGCTGGGCCTGAAGGAACGAGTATTGGCGGTCTCCGGAGACGGTTCGTCCATGTACTCGATCGCAGAACTTGCCACAGCCAAACAGCACAATGCACCGGTCACCTGGCTGATCGTTGATGATGGTGGCTACGGGATCCTGCGCGAATACATGGAAGGTGCCTTCGGCAAGGCAACTGCCACCGAGCTGGCCCGCCCGGACTTCGTGGCGCTCGCCGAATCCTTCGGTATTCCGGCACGCCTTGTAGAGCCCGAGGACGTGGAAACCGCCCTGCGCGAATCCTTCGCCGCTGAAGGGCCCAATGTGGTGGTGGTGCAAACCTTGCTGAAAATGTTTGCCCCAACGCACCTGTAAAGAAACGACTGGCTCGGGCGTAGTACAAGGAGCGCATCGCATCGGTGGAATACTTCACCGATGCGATGCGCTCCTTGTTGCCTATTCCGCGGTGGTTTTGCGGATCAGCAGGGGAGCCCCGCTGCCCACGGATATTGCCACTTCCGAGTCTTCGCCTACGGGAATGAAATAAAACAGGACACCGCTGATGGCAAGCCCCGACTTATAGATCTTTGTCAGTTTCTTGTGGTCGGCCTCGGTGAGCCCAAAAATATTGCCGTCGTAGTGCAAGGTATGTGTTTGGATCGCCATGGGCAACACCCTACTTCAGAGATGCAACATAGTGTGTGAGTGCATCGCGGACAAACTTTGCCCCCTTGACTCCGCCGTAATTAGCGGCAAAACGTTCATCTGCAACATACATTTGGGCAAGGCCAATAATGTAGCCGGCGGTATCCACGGCCGGGTCTGCCGCGGGGGTACCCGGAACGCTGGTGAGCCACCCAACGTGGCGTTGGGCTAAGTCCTGGGCAGGCAGCGAATCGGGTGTCACGGAGGGGTCATGTGCGGCTTGAATCCAGCGAGCATTGAGCTCCTTGAGTCGTTCTTTCATTGATGTTTGTCCCTCGTCACCGAGTCTGCGCCACCAGGTGTCGGAACGCGCATAGGCGTCCTTGCCCCAACGTTCTTCGACCTCTTCTTGGTGAATGGTGTGGTCGAATCCGTCAAACATGTTCTGTGCCATGAGTTTAACGCTTCCTTGAAGTGAAATAATAGTGTGTTGTACAGCGGTGATTTGCCGGGAAATTCGATCTTGTTCCTCCCGCAGCAGCGCAAGATGTGTTTCCAGTGCCGTTGCCTCATGGGCCTGGCTGGCAAGGATCTGAGCGATCTGTGGCAACCCAAGCCCGAGTTCACGTAGGAGCAGGATGCGCTGAAGCCGGATCAGATTTTCCGTGTTGTAATACCGGTAACCGTTGTGCCCGATGCGGTGCGGTTCGAGCAGTCCGATTTGGGCATAATGCCGCAGCGTACGGCTTGTGGTGCCGGTTAGCCGGGCCACCTCTTGAATTGAATGCTCCATGGCCTCAACAATAATTCTTGACGTAACGTCAAGGTCAAGAGTGCAAAGTTAAACACCACTGGCACCTACTCCAGTCACGAGGAGTAGGTGCCAGCGAGTATGTTGCTTAGTTCCCGCTGTTTTTGCGGGTAACAACCTCCGGGCGCAGATCCAATCGACGCAGCAGCTGCGCATTGAGCGCCACGACCACCGTGGAGATCGACATCAGCACCGCACCGACCGACATTGGCAGAATAAATCCAACACCTGCCAAGACACCGGCGGCCAGCGGAACCGAGAGCAAGTTATAGCCCGCTGCCCACCACAGATTTTGCTTCATCTTGCGGTAGCTTGCGGTGGAGAGATCGATGACCGAGAGCACCGATCGTGGATCATCGCTGGCCAGAATCACCCCGGCCGAAGCAATAGCAACATCGGTACCGGCACCAATGGCAATTCCAATATCGGCCTGTGCCAGTGCCGGTGCGTCATTGACGCCATCACCAACCATTGCCACCTTCTGGCCTTCGGCCTGCAGCGCGGCAACCTGGGCTGCCTTGTTTTCCGGACGAACCGAAGCAAAAACCCTATCGATGCCAAGCTCGTGTGCCACCGATTCGGCAACCTCAGCCGCGTCACCGGTGATCATGACAACCTCTATGCCTCTGGCGTGCAGGGCATCAACAGCGGTACGGGATTCTGGACGAATTTCATCGGCCAGCGCCAGTGCACCAATGATCTTTCCCGCGGCTATCACGTGCAGGATGGTTGCCCCGCTGGCTTTCCAAGCCTCGCTGGCGGCTAGGGGTTCTAGGCTGTGGTTGGCCAGCATATGCGGTCCACCGACTCCCACCTTGATGCCATTAACCATTGCTCGGACGCCCTCTGCTGCTGCCGAGTGGAAGTCGGCGGCGGGGGAAAAGGCGAGTGAACGATCCTTGGCGGCGCGGAGAATGGCGCGGGCCAGGGGATGTTCGGAGTCGGATTCCGCTGCCGCGGCCAGGGCGAGTACCTGTTCTTCGCTGTGGCCGGGGATGGTAGCGATGTGCGTAACTACTGGTTCGCCAACGGTGAGCGTACCGGTTTTATCGAAAAGTACCGAGGTGACCTGGCGCATGCCTTCGAGTGCTAGGCGGTCCTTGATGAGTACTCCGGCCTTGGCGGCACGTTCGGTGGCAATCGAAACCACCAGTGGGATGGCAAGGCCTAGTGCGTGCGGGCAGGCGATGACCAAGACGGTGATAGTGCGGATGACCGCAGAGTCCGGGTCTCCGAGTAGTGTCCAGGCGGTTGCTGTGATGATTGCGGCACCGAGTGCGAACCAGAAGAGCCATCCGGCGGCGGTGTCTGCGACGCGTTGGGCGCGGGAGCTTGAGGCTTGGGCATCGGAGACCAAACGTTGAACTCCTGCAAGTGCGGTGTCTGCGCCGATGGCGGTAACTCGTACGCGGATTGCCGTGTCGGTGGAGACAGTTCCGGCGACGACGGGGGAATTGGGCCCGCGGGATACGGTGCGTGATTCGCCGGTGATCATTGATTCGTCAATTTCGGCGGTGCCCTGGGTGATGACTCCGTCGGCCGGGACTCGGCCGCCGGGGCGCACGATGACAATGTTATCGAGTTCAAGGTCAGCCGGTGCGATTTCTTCGGCGACACCATCAATGATGCGTTCGGCGGTATCCGGCAGCAGGGCCGCGAGGGAGTCCAGCGCGGAGGTGGTTTGGGCCAGCGAGCGCATTTCAATCCAGTGGCCCAGCAACATGATGACTACCAGTAGGGCTAGTTCCCACCAGAAATCTAGTCCGTGGTGCAGGATCCCAAGGCTTGCTCCCCAGGAGGAGAGGAGTGCAACGGTGAGTCCTAGGGAGATCAGTAGCATCATTCCGGGCTTGCGGGCCTTGATTTCATCGCGTGCACCGGTGAGGAACGGCCGTCCGCCCCATACGTACATCAGGGTGCCCAGCAGTGGGGAGATCCATGGAAGCCAGGAGTTGTGCGGCAAGGTGATACCGATTAGCGACATGAACATCGAGTTGAACGCAAGTACCGGGATGGAAATGCCCAGCATGATCCAAAACAGGCGACGGAAGATTGCTACGTGGCCTTCGTGTCCGCCGTGCCCTGCGTGGTCATCGTGCCCGCCGTGTTCGCCATGACCCATGGTGGCGTGATCCATTTCCGAGTGGTCAGTGACGGTGAGCCCCATGGCCGCGTGGTCATGGGCATGGTCACTTCCTGACTCAGGTGCTGGCGTTGAATGGTGCTGAGGATTGCTCATACTGGCAACCTATACCCGGTAGGGGTATAAGGCAAGGCGTTGGGTCACGTTTCACAAACTCGTTTGACATGACAAGGGCACCGCCAGCGAGGATTCTTGATGATCCGTGCCGGCGGTGCCCTGAAATTAGTACTTGCCTGAAGGATTTAGCGCAAGACCACGGTGCGGTTCCCATAGAGGAATACGCGCCCCTCGCAATGCCACTTCACTGCATTAGAAAGTGCCTTGCATTCGGTATCCCGTCCGGCGGCCACCAGATCCTCGGGGGAGTAGGTGTGGTCAACGTCCTGCACCTGCTGGGAGATGATCGGTCCCTCGTCGAGCTCGGCATTGACATAGTGTGCGGTAGCTCCAACGGTTTTCACGCCGCGATCCCACGCCTGATGATATGGCTTGGCGCCCTTAAACGAGGGAAGGAAAGAGTGATGAATGTTGATGGTCTTGCCACTGAGTTTTTGGCTGAGATCATCACTCAGTACCTGCATATAGCGGGCAAGGACCACCAATTCCACATCAAACTCATCGATCAGTTCCAGCAGTTTCGCCTCGGCGGCAGGCTTGGTGTCCGCGGTGACCGGCACATGGAAGAACGGGATTTTATGCCATTGAGCCAAGGACTGATGGTCCAAATGGTTTGAAACCACCGCAACCACATCGATGGGTAGCTCGCCCAGCCGGGCCCGGTGTAAGAGATCATTGAGGCAGTGATCAAACTTGGAGACCATGATCAACACCCGACGCTTGGTGCCCTTGGGCTCCAACGTCCAACTCATGCCATACTCATCGGCCAACGGCGTAAAAGCGGCGCACATGGAAGCGGTCAGCTGGTCGGCAGCGGCTCCGGCAACATCAATGCGCATGAAGAACTGCCCGGCTCTCCGATCCCCAAAATGCTTGAGCTCAACGATGTCCCGGCCTTGCTCCAGCAGGAAGCCGGTGACCGCATGAACGATGCCGGGCCGCTCGGGACAAGAGATGGTCAGGACGTGTTCGACTTCTGGGTGAGTTGTATCCATGATTCATCGCTCCGTTGCAAAATGAAATGAAGGAATCGCACTATAGGTTGATTCATCTTAGGTACTGCACCCCCGGACGCCATATGGTTGCCATGGAATCGGGGGCATAGTTTTGCCACGTACCGCGGGCGAGCAGTAAACGACTCTTATTCAAGAGAAGAATGCTGCTCGCCCGCGGTGGCTATGGGTCTAGCTAGCGCTGCTAGTCGATGGGTGCCGAAGCAAACTCCAACATGCCATCCAGCAACCAACGTGCCGTGTAATCGGCGAAAGATGCCCGCGGAAGTAACCGGAAAGTTTCTTCCCCGGTCTTCCACAACAGCAACGGCACAGGGCCCAGCGTCGTGGTGATTGCACTGCCTGTGGCCAAAGACCGTGGATGAAGATCCGCCGGGCAGCCCTTCTCCAGGACCGCACGGGCACTTGGACCCGAAAGTTCAATCACGCTCCGGTTGGCAGAAAGGTCAACGACCTGACCTGGTTCGTCCCCGAGCGCCCGAACCAACCTATCGGCCATTTCGGTGCCTTCCGGGGCCACGGCCAAGAACTCATCGGGTCCCAACCACAACACGGCGATGCCATCTGTTGTACCACAGACGCTTCCAACACCTTCTGGAAGCGCGATTCCAAGCTCCGCGGCAATTGCCGCATGTGCCGCAGAACCTGGTTCGGCACGCACCCCAATTTGCGTGGTGAAGGCGATCTCGCGTACTTTCACCCCGCGCTCGCCGGAAACCGAGCCTTGCTCAAGCGCGGATTGAAGATGCGCCAGCGGACTGGTGCGCAACGTTGAAATATCGTTCAAAACTTGCTCAGCCATCTCGACGGCTCCCTTCGGAATCAAATAGTACGGTTTCGCCCACCACGACATCGACGAGCCGGCCGTCGACAAAGGCAGAGAGTTCTTCGCCAACCCGTGCTCGGCCATTGGCAATCATTGCCATGCCAAAGGTGCGCCCCAAAGCGGGGGAGTCATAACTGGAAGTTACGAAGCCCTGCATGGGCACCGGGGAAACTGACTGGGTCAGCTCGGTACCCTTATTCACCAGCTGGGTTCCCTCCGGCAAACGCAGGGTCTTATCCGTTGGCAAGACCGTGACCAGCTGCTTACGGTCCTCGCGCTTGTTATCCACCCGGTCAAAGGACCGCTTGCCAATAAAGTCCTTGACCTTGGAGACGACCCATTCCATCGAGGCGTCCTGCGGGGTCACGGTGCCGTCGGTGTCCTGCCCGACGATGATGAAGCCCTTCTCGGCACGCAGCACGTGCATGGTTTCGGTGCCATACGGGGTGATATTGAATTCTTCCCCGGCCTCCGCCACGTCTTCCCAGACCTTGAGTCCGTACCAAGCCGGCACGTTGATCTCGTACGCCAGCTCCCCGGAGAAGGAGATGCGGCAAACCCGCGCCTCAATGCCCGAGGCCAGCGTGGTTTCCTTGAAAGCCATGAATGGGAAGGTCTCATTATCCAAGTCAAGTTCCGGTGCGACCTTGGCCAGCACGGCGCGGGACTTGGGCCCCACGACCGCGACGGTCGAGTACTGCTCGGTGACCGAGGTGCACTTGACGTCGAGTTCCGGCCATTCGGTCTGCAGCCATTCCTCCAACCAGTCCAGCACGCCCGCGGCGCCACCGGTGGTGGTGGTCATGAAGAACCTGTCCTCATCTAGGCGCAGCGTCACCCCGTCATCGAAGATCATCCCGTCGGCCTTGCACATCAGCCCGTAGCGGGCCAGTCCGGGCTTCAGCTTCTTGAACGCGTTGGTGTACATGCGGTTCAGGAACTCTCCGGCATCCTTGCCGCGGATCTCGATCTTGCCCAACGTTGAGGCATCCATGAATCCCACCGAGTCGCGCACGGCCTTGGACTCGCGGTAGACAGCTGTATCCATGTCCTCGCCCGCCTGTGGGTAGTACCAGGGGCGCTTCCACTGGCCCACGTCCTCGAAGAGCGCACCGCGTTCCACGTGCCACGGGTGGATGGAGGTTAGCCGGGCCGGGTCAAAGAGCTCCCCGCGCTGGCGCCCGGCTAATGCGGCGAAGGCCACCGGGGTGTAGGGGGCGCGGAACGCGGTGGTGCCGATGCCCGCAACATCATTGATATCCAGTGCCGCGGCGATCACGCCAATGGCGTTGACCCCTGATGTCTTGCCCTGGTCATTGGCTGTGGAGATGGAGGTGTAGCGCTTCACGTGCTCCACCGAGCGCATGCCCGCGCCGACCGAACGTAAAACGTCGGCAACGGTCTGGTCGCGCTGGAAGTCAACAAAGTGGTTCTTGTAGTCGGCGCCTTCCCCGTCAAGCGAGGGCACCAGCCACAGTGCGCGGGTTGGGGAGGGTTGTTCCACCGGTGCGCTGGGCACCGCGGCGGTGGTGCTGAATCCAGCGGCGGTTGCCGCATCGGCACCGGCGCGGGCACCCTCTGCCAAAGCGGAGGCAAGCTCCAGACGACCGTTCATGGCACCGGTGGTCTGCTGGTTGGGTACCGGGTGTGCCGGGACGAATGCGGAGAGCGACTCGTTCCAGCCCAGCCGGCGTTCGCGCTGCGAGTGCAGGTGTACCACCGGGTTCCAGCCCCCGGATACCGCAAGCACATCTGCATCCAGTGTCTCGGTCTCCCCGCTCAGCTGCCCCTGCGCATCGATGCCGCTGAGGATGACCGAGGCCAGCGCGCCATCGGATCCGGCAGCTGTATTGGCAACCACCGATCCCAGGATGACGCGAATGCCACGGGCCGAGAGCTCGGTGGCACGCACCGAGGGCTCTTCGCGGGCATCGATGACCGCAGCAACCAAATGACCGGCAGCCTCAAGATCTTCAACCAGTGCGTAGGCCGAATCATTGGTGGTTGCCACGACGATGTTGTTCCCGACCAGGACGCCGTAGCGGTTCAGGTAGGAGCGTGCGGCCGCCGCGAGCATGATGCCCGGGCGATCGTTGTTCTCAAAGACCAGCGGGCGTTCGTGTGCACCGGTGGCCAGCACTACCTGGTTGGCACGGATATGCCAGATGCGTTCGCGGGATACTCCCGCGCCCAGCTCGCCGGCCAGGTGGTCGGTGCGGCGTTGGACCGCAACAACGTAGTTTGCGTCGTAGCTGCCAAAGGCCGTGGTGCGTGAAAGATAGGTGAATTCTGCAGCCGATTCCAGTGCCGCACGGGTTTCTGCGATCCATTCGGCTGCACTCTTGCCGTCAATGCTCTCGGTGGAGGCCGAAAGCAGCGAGCCGCCGGCCTCGGGCTGCTCGTCAATCAGGATCACCCGGGCACCGGACTTGGCGGCCTCGCGGGCCGCGGCCAGGCCGGCGGGTCCGGCGCCAACGATGAGCACGTCGGTGTGTACGTGTTTGCGATCGTAAATTGCCTCATCGGTGCGTGGGTCAAGCTGGCCCAGGCCCGAAAGCAGTGTCACGTCCATGCCCTCGGTCAGTTCCACTGCCGGGGCCGGGAGCATCGATTCATTCACGTGCCCGGCATAGCGGGCGCCGACTTTAATGAGCGCGTTTGATTCTTCAACGCCGGCGCTCATGATGCCGCGCGGGCGCTGCAGGTACAGCGAGGGGCCGCAGGCCTTGAGCCCGGCACCGAGCATTGCCGAGGCCACAGAGTCGCCAATAAAACCCGAGTATTGCTTTCCATCAACGCTGAAGGAAATTGGTTTGCTGCGATCGATCCGGGCGGATGCGCTGGCTTCTGCGCTCAGTCGCTGTGGAGACGGGGTGCTCATTTGGTTCCTCCCGGTGCTGAGGCGTTGGTTGGCGGGGCGTTGGTCGTCTTAATGGGTTGGGTTTCGCCGGGTTTATAGGTTGCCTTGAATTCATAGGTGACGGTGTCACGTACCGCGTTGAACCAGCGGCGGCAGCCGGCGGCGTGGACCCAACGTTCGGCAAAGAGCCCCTTGGGGTTTTTGCGGTAGAACAGGAACTTGGCCCATTCGTTGTCATTCAGTGCCGAGGGGTCGGCCGGGTAGGCGACGTGGGCTTCGCCGCCGTAGCCGTATTCGGTCTCGTTGCGGGGTCCGCACCAGGGGCAGTCGATGAGCATCATGGTTGTGTGGATCCCTTTCTAGTGGGCCACGGCTGCGGCGCCGTGTTCGTCGATGAGATGGCCGGTTTCAAAGCGTTCAATGTTAAAGCCCGCATTCAGTGGGTGCGGCTCGTCGTTGGCGATGGTGTGGGCGAAGGTGTAGCCGGCACCCGGGGTGCCCTTGAACCCGCCGGTTCCCCAGCCGCAGTTCACATAGAGCTGGTCGATGGGCGTTTTGGCGACGATCGGTGAGGCATCCATGGTGGTATCCACGATGCCGCCCCAGGTCCGCAGGACGTGTGCCCGGCCGAAGATGGGGAACAGCTCCACTGCAGCCGCCATTTGTTCCTCGATGACGTGGAAGGCGCCGCGCTGGCCGTAGCCGTTGTAGCTGTCGATGCCCGCACCCATGACCAATTCGCCCTTGTGGGCTTGGGAAACATAGACGTGCACGTGGTTGGACATGACGACCGTCGGGTGCACGGGCTCGTGCAGTTCGGAGACCAGTGCCTGCAGCGGGTGAGACTGGATTGGCAGATCGAATCCGGCCTGTTCGGCGAGTACCGAGGAGTGTCCGGCACCGCACAACGCGACCTTGCCTGCATTGATGGTGCCGCGGTTGGTCTTCACGCCGGTGACCCGGTTGCCGTCCTTGATGAAGCCGGTGACCTCACAGTTCTGGATGATGTCCACGCCCATCTCGTCGCACTTGCGGGCGAAGGCCCAGGCGACGTGGTCGTGCTTGGCGATGCCGGCACGCGGCTGATAAGTCGCGCCCATGACCGGGTAGCGGATGTCATCCCCGATATTGATGATCGGGCACAGTTCCTTGACCTGCTCGGGGGTGATCCATTCGGCATCGACGCCGTTGAGCTGGTTTGCCCCGACGCGACGCATTGATTCACGCACGTCTCCCAGGGTGTGGGCGAGGTTCATGACCCCGCGCTGGGAGAAGAGGAAGTCGTATTCAAGTTCCTCGGGCAGCTGCTCCCAGAGCTTCAGGGAGTGCTCGTAGATGCCTGCGGATTCGTCCCAGAGGTAGTTGGAACGGATGATGGTGGTATTGCGGGCCATGTTGCCGCCGGCCAGCCAGCCGCGCTCGAGCACGGCGATGTTTGTCATGCCGTGGTTCTTGGCCAGGTAGTAGGCGGTGGCCAGGCCGTGCCCGCCGCCGCCCACGATCACGGCGTCGTAGGAGGACTTGGGCTCGGGGTTGCGCCAGAGGAAATCTGGGTGCTCGGGGAGGATGTCAACCATGGTCTTAGGCTCCAATCGGGGCGAGGTTCGGGTAGAGCGGGTGTGCGTTGGCCAGGGCCGTCACACGATCCTTCAAGGCGGCCAGGGCTGCCTCATGGTTGTCCTGGGTACCTGCGATGAGGGTTTCGGCAATGATGTCCGCAACCTCCACAAAGGCGGCCTCGGAGAAGCCACGGGT
>NZ_PCPT01000013.1 GCF_002975435.1 Arthrobacter sp. MYb227
GAACTACTTTTACGCATGAAAAACTCCCCGAAAGTAAGGAACTGAATTAGTCAGTCCAACTTTCGGGGAGCAGTTCACAAGGACACCACCCCACGAGAATATTCGCTGGTGCACCAGCGTGACTAGCTCACCGGAATGAGTGATTCCCCCGAATGTGTGGAGGTTGGAGTCCAGCGCAAATGCGTTTGCTCATCAACTTCTTCTTCCTTCAGCAGGGATAGACGCGGTCGAACGGCGTCGGTGCGGGCGCTTGGTGGTTTGCGGCGCCCCGCCTTGAATGGCAACGGCCAGCTGGCACCGGCTCCCACGTATTCCTGCTCTGCTGCGGCCTGCAGCGTCCATTGCGGGTTGTACAGGTGTGTACGACCCAAGGCCACCAGGTCGGCGCGACCCGCGAGCAGGATCGAATTCACATCATCGTAGGAGGAGATGGCACCCACCGCGATGACCGTAACGCCGGCTGCTGCGGCGACCTGGTTGCGGATCTTGTCCGCAAACGGGGTCTGGTAGCTACGGCCAAAAGCCGGGCGTTCGTTGCGCACGATCTGCCCGGAGGAGACGTCGATTGAATCGATGCCGTGGTCGATGAACCTCTGAGCGATGACCAATGCGTCATCCTCGGTATTCCCGCCCTCGGTCCAGTCGGTGGCGGATATACGAACACCGATAGGTTTGTGTGCTGGCCAGACCGCACGCACCGCGTCAAGCACCTCGAGCGGGTAGCGCAGGCGATTCTCTAACGATCCGCCGTATGCGTCGGTGCGTGTATTCGATAGCGGGGAGAGGAAGGAAGAGAGCAGGTAACCGTGTGCGGCGTGTAGCTCCAGCAGGTCGAAGCCTGCCGCATCCGCGCGGCGGGCAGCGTCTATGAATTGTTCGCGGACCGTATCCATCTGCGCCCGGGTGATTTCTGCCGGGACGTGGCAGCCCTCGCCATAGGGGATGGCGCTGGGAGCCAGCACCTCCCAGTTACCTTCCTCGAGCGGCTCATCGATGCCCTCCCACATGAGTTTGGTGGATCCCTTGCGCCCCGAATGGCCAATCTGCGCGCCGATCTTGGCGTTCGAGTTGCCATGTACGTAGTCGGTGATGCGCTTCCACGCCGAGCCCTGCTCACCGGTGTACAGGCCGGTGCAACCGGGGGTGATGCGCCCAATGTCCGAGACACAGACCATTTCAGTCATGACCAGCCCGGCTCCGCCCATGGCCTTGGAACCAAGGTGTACCAGGTGGAAGTCGCCCGGCACGCCATCAACTGCGCAGTACATATCCATGGGGGAAACTACCACGCGGTTCACCAGCTCCAGTTCACCGATCTTGTAGGGCTGGAACATTGCCGGGGAGATTTCCGAGGAGCCGGAGCGGCGTGCGAAGTCCTCATCAACCTTGTGCGCAAAATCCGTGTCGCGCAGTTTCAAGTTGTCATAGGTGATGCGGCGGGAGCGGGTGAGCAAGTTGAAGCAGAACTGCACCGGGTCTTGTTCCTTGTACTGGCCAATGTTTTCGAACCATTCCATGGAAGCTTGGGCTGCACGTTGGGTGGATTCGACCACGGGGCGGCGTTCGGTCTCATAGGCCTCAAGCGCTGCGGCGACATTTCCGTGCTCGTGCAGGCAGGCGGCCAAGGCCAGGGAATCTTCCATGGCGAGTTTGGTACCCGAGCCGATGGAGAAGTGCGCGGTGTGCGCGGCATCGCCCAGCAGCACGATATTTTCGTGGCGCCAGTTCTGGTTGCGGACCGTGGTGAAATTGATCCACTTGGAGTTATTGGTCAGCACCTCATACCCGGCAAGTTCTTCGGCGAAGATCTCCTTGACCTTCGCCACGGCCTTTTCGTCGCTCACGCCGGGGGCGAAGGCGTCGTTTTCGGTCTCGTCGAATCCCGCTGCACGCCAGACGTCCTCGTGCATTTCCACGATGAAGGTTGAACCTTCATCCGAATAGGGGTAACCATGGATCTGCATGGTTCCGGCGTCGGTTTCCTTGACGAAAAACTTGAACGCCTCAAAGACTTGGTTGGTGCCCAGCCACATGTACTTGGATACACGCGCATCAAGCGATGGCTTGAAGGAATCGGAGAACCGTGTGCGGATGGCAGAGTTCAACCCGTCTGCCGCCAGTACCAGATCATATTCGGCAGAAAGCTGTTCTACCTCCGGGGCCATGGTGGAGAAATGTACCTCCACGCCGAGTTCAAGGCAGCGGCGCTGCAGCAGCTCGAGGAGTTCCTTGCGGCTCATCGCGGCAAAACCCTGCCCGCCAACTGTATGCATTTCGCCACGGAAGTGAATATCAATATCACTCCAGCGGGCAAAGCGACGGGACATATATTCGGCAATGACGGTGTCCGCATTCCCAATTCCGCCCAGGGTCTCATCGGAGAAGACCACACCAAAGCCGAAGGTATCCGAGGCGGCATTGCGTTCCCACACGGTGACCTCATGCGCCGGGTCAAGTTGCTTCATCAGAGCTGCGAAGTACAGGCCGCCGGGGCCGCCACCAACGATTGCGATTTTCATGGGGGTGTTTCCTTTCAACGGTGTCAATCGGCCCGAAAACGGGGTCGACAAATGACCGTGGGGTGTTGCCTGTGAGTAAAGATGGGGGAGAAACTACGGTTTAGCTAGGGTGCAGGTGTCTGCATAAGAGCCTCACGCAGTTTGAAGTGCTGCAGCTTGCCGCTGGGGTTGCGGGGTAGCTCTTCAACAAAGCGAACCTCGCGTGGATACTTATATGGAGCAATGATGCTCTTGACGAAGTCCTGAAGTTCCTTGGCCTTTGCTTCGGAGCCCGTAACGCCCTCAATGAGAACTACGAAGGCACATACCACCGAGCCACGCTGTTCATCGGGACGAGCCACCACTGCGGTTTCTAAAACCTCGGGGTGCTGAATGATTGCCTCTTCAACCTCGGGGCCACCAATGTTGTAGCCGGAGGAAACGATCATATTGTCGCTGCGTGCCTGGTAGGTGAAGTAGCCCTCGGCGTCCTTGACGAAGGTGTCACCGGTAACGTTCCAACCATTGGAAACATAAGCATGCTGGCGCTCATCATCGAGGTACCGGCAACCGGTAGGACCGATGACCGCTAATCTTCCGATCTCATTGGGACCAAGTTCATTTCCCTCAAAATCCAAGATGGTGGCCCGATACCCGGGTATTGCCTTGCCGGTGGCCCCGGGACGAATATCTGTCCCGGCGGCGGAGATAAATACATGCAAGAGCTCGGTAGACCCAATGCCGTCAATTAGCTCGAGCCCGGTGGCTTCCTTGACCAAATGCCAGGTGGCCTCGGGCAGGTGTTCACCGGCCGAAACTGCTAGGCGCAGGCTACGCAAGAGATCTGCTTGGTCTTCTTTCAGAATGGCGCGGTAGGCGGTGGGAGCGGTGAATAGAATTGTTGCTCCGGCATCATGTGAGAACCGTGCAAGTTCTACCGGGGTGGTGCGTTCGGTCAACAGGGTGCTGGCACCAAAGCGCAGTGGAAAGACCACCAATCCACCGAGCCCAAAGGTGAAAGCCAACGGGGGAGAACCTGCAAAGACATCAGTGGATGTTGGCTCAAGAATATGCTTGGCAAAGGTATCGGCGTTGGCAAGAATATCCCGATGAAAATGCATGGTGATCTTAGGAACGCCGGTGGTACCGGATGTAGGGCCAAGGAGCGCAACATCTTCCGCCGAGGTTTCCACATTTGCGAATTCTCCGGACTTTGCCGCCGCTAACGCCAGCAAATCTGCGCCAGTTTCGGAACCCACCGAGATCACCGGGTACTGCGAATCTGCCGCGGCGAGTGCATCAGCCATGAACCGGTGATCACAAAGCATGACCGAGGGCCGTGTCAAAGCCGCAAGTTTGCTAATTTCCGGTGCGCGTAGTGCCGGCATGGTGGTGACAACCACCGCTCCGGCCTTGAGTACCCCTAACCAACAAGCAACTAACCATGCGTTGTTAGGTGCACGGAGCATGACCCGGTTCCCCGGAACGATTCCCAAATCTTCGGTGAGTACCGCGGCCACCTGATTGGCTCGAAGCAGTAACTCGCCATAGCTTTGGGTGGATCCATCCGGTGCTCTCAGGGCTATGGAATCTGCCCCAAATTTACGTACACCCTCATCAATCAGCTCAACGGCGGCGTTGAGCCGATCGGGATATTGCAGCTCGGGCAAGGTGAATTCTAGAGTTGGCCACAACTCGTGGGGTGGAAGGTGATCACGTGTAAAGGTGTCTTGGTGTGCCGAAAGCGATAATTCCATGAACTTGCCGTCTCTTTCCAGGAGTCGATTTTCAATGGTGCTCGGATAAATAAGTGGTTGCTAGCCGCGCGGCGCGCGGATCATGCCTTCTTGGGCGACAGTGGCAAGGAGCGCTCCCTGCCGAGTATAGAAACGGCCCCAAGCCAAACCCCGGCTGTTCTGCGTAGAGACAGCTTCCTGAACATAAAGCACCCAGTCATCAACTCGGCCCTCACGGTGGAACCACATCGCATGATCCAGACTTGCGGTCACCAGCCCCTCGGTACCCCACGACAGATTCTGGGTACGCAGGAGTGGTTCAAGAATCGTGTAATCACATACGTAGGCTAGCGCCGCACGCTGGGTGATCCCGTCATCTGGAAGTTCGGTAAATGCCTTGACCCATACTGCCTGGTGAGCCGTGCGCTCGCCGTCAACATTCAGGTAGAGGGCACCGGGGACGTGGCGCATGTCGAAACTACGGCCCGTTGACCAGTAGTCGGCTGCCGCACCTTCTGCCTCGGTGAGGACTTGGGCGGCGCTGGCCAATGATTCTGGGTCAATATCTAGGTATTCGGAGGGAGCCGTTGAAGATTGTTCGCTTCCATCTTCGGCAACATGGAAGGAACCTAAAGCCGTGTAAACGGGCTTATTATTCTGAAATCCACGTACCTGACGCGTTGAGTAACCGCGTCCATCACGTAAGAGTTCTACCTCGTAGCGGACCGGTACGTGCATATCTACCGGACGCAGGAAATAGGAATGCATTGAGTGAAGCGTTCGGTCATCACCGACCGATCGCATCATTGCCGAAGCGCCCTGGGCCACCATATCTCCACCATAGGCCTTGGGCCACGGAACATATTGTGGAATTGCGGTGTACGCCTGATCGAATACTTCGGCTTCACACGTGGTGAGCTCGATGGCATCGAGGAAAATCTGGGAACTCATGCTCGGCGGTATCCTTCCAAGGACGTATCTGCGACATCTTCGAGATTGACAACAATGTTTTCTGGAGTGCGGGCGGTGAGCCAGACGAGATCTTCGGTGATCGACATGTTGGCCTCAACATGTGGCATGAATGGTGGTACAAAAACCCAATCGCCGGCTGTCATATCGAGGAACTGTTCGTAGTTCTCACCGAAGTAGATCCGTCCGTGCCCGCGAAGTACGTAACCTCCGGTTTCTGCTTCACCGTGATGGTGTGGCAGCGAACGGTAGCCGGGGGTGTTAGAAACCTGACCGAACCAGATCTTGGTTGCGGGGGTGTGCTGAATGCTGACCCCGGAAACACGGATGCAGTCACCTGACTGAGCGGTGTTTGCGTCTTCTTCTCCGGCGCGGGTGACAACCGGAACTACTACGCCGTCTTTTCCTGCGTAAATGGAGTTATCGCCTTCGGTGCGGTAGACGGTGGGTGTGCTGCTCATGGGTGTGCTCCTTTGGACTATGTATTGGTGGGTGAGGCGTTAGCCGGGATTTTGATGCTGAAAGTGTTGGATAGAGTGCCGATACCCGTGATGGTGGTTTCTAGCGTGTCTCCGTCGTGGAGGAAGCGCGGGGGCACCATACCCATGCCGACTCCGCCGGGGGTGCCGGTCAACACGATGTCTCCCGGGCGCAGGACCGTAAAAGTCGAGATGTAGGACAGTAGTCTGGCGCTGGAGAAGACCAGCGTCTTGGTGTTACCGTGCTGGACTTCCTCACCATTGAGGGTGCAGATGACGTCCAATCCGGCTTCCGGATCTAGGCTGTCCGCAGTCACAAGAACAGGGCCAAGGGGAGTGGTGCCGTCAAAGGCCTTGCCCTGGAACCACTGCAGCGTGCGGCGCTGCCAATCGCGCATTGAAACATCGTTGGCGATCGTGTATCCGGCGATGGCGTTTGCTGCTTCGGCTTCTGAGGCGTTGCGTAGTTCGCCGCCCACAATCACCGCAAGTTCAGCTTCCCAATCAACATTTTCCGAATGTTCAGAAACAATTTTGGCGTGGGGACCGGTGAGGGTATCGGCAAATTTGGCAAAAAGCGTGGGGTACTCGGGTAACTCACGACCCATTTCTAGGATGTGATCGGAGTAGTTGAGCCCGCAGCAGATAACCTTGTGCGGGTTTGGCAGTGGGGTCAGCAACGTGGCCTCTGCCGAGACGATAACGTCATGTGCTCGGTGAGTGCTCAGGATCGTTTCTGCGGTGGACTTCCAACCGGCCTGTAAGAGTAGCTCGTTCAGATCGAGTGCCGGTAGCGGGAGATATCCTGTGGCGATTTCAAGCGCAGCGGTGCGTTGGCCCTTGTGCAGAATCGTTGCAAGCCTCATCCGTGTTCCCTTCAAGATACGAAATATATATGTGTCGACTTTTTGACCGCCGTCACGTATCCTCAATGTAACACGCGTCACCATTGTGGCGCTAGGGGGTGGAATAACCACCAAGCCAACCAAGTTCAAAGGGAGTGTCGCATGACCGAGACCAAGGTTCACGAAAACCTCACGATCAACCCCGAATCAATGGCAAAGCCATCCGGATACGCGCATGGAATGCTTGCCGGGAAGACTGTCTATCTTGGCGGGCAGACGGCACTGGATAAGAACATGCAAATTGTTCCGGGCGGAATCGTTGAGCAGTTCAAACAGGTGTTCTCAAATATTCTGACAACTCTTGAAGAAGCCGGGGGGCACCCGGAAGACCTGGTCAGCGTGACGATTTACCTGACCGATGTTGATGACTACATGGCCAATGGTCGTGAAATTGGCAGGCTGTGGCGTGACATGGCGGGAACTAAGTATCCGGCAATGGCCGGAGTGGGAGTAAGCCGTCTATGGCAGAAGGAAGCTCTTATTGAAATTCAGGGTGTTGCTGTCATTCAGGACCGCAACGACTAAAGAATGACTTTCTGAGTTAAACGACATGTGCCGCCCGGAGACGCTGCTATTTTCAGCGTCACCGGGCGGCACATGTGTATGGAACTAGTAATTAACGCGCTGCCAACGACCTCTCGATGGCTAGAGATGCGTGTCGTTCGGCGCGCGGGGCCAATATTGCATGCAATTGTTGGAAAAGACTCTCGGCTTCTAACGCATTCCAGTCATCAGGTAGATAGTTTGTGGGTAGGCCCGGGTCAAGATAGGGGAGCCGGCGCCATTGCGTGACAAGGACCAGATAGTCGGCAAATGCGCGCTCATCGATCTCGTAACTTTCGCTTAGCTCTGCTTGGTTTTTCCACGCAGTAAATAATTCGCTATTGTGCGCAAGGAAATCCGAGTACAGCGAATCTAGCGCGGGAAGATCCCACCAGCTTCCAATATTTTGGCGCAGGTCGGCTCCACCAACATGATCTGCCATGAAGAATTCTAGAAATTCATTGAGCTTTCGGCGAGCGAAATATGCAAGGACTTCATCGCGGAGGTGACCAGGCGCAATCCATAGACCGGGAGTTACCGAGCCAAAGCCCATGCGAACCAGAGATGAACGAATCTTATGGCGAATATTGCGTTGGGATTCAGGAACTGTAAAAGTCGCAAGTAGCCATGGGTCCCCAACTTCTGCACGGTGAGGGTGGAAGATCCTTTCATCACCTTCAATGAAAGTTTCAATGACGGACTCCGCGAGTGAGTAGCCGCTGCGCCCATTGACTTGGATGCTTTCAATAACTCCGCGCTTTTTGAGACGAGAAATTGAGGAGCGGGTTCCGGTGGAACCAACACCGATGTCCTCCATCAGTGAAATGATTGTTGCAACCTGTAACCCGCCACCGTGCTGGCGTGCATAAAGGCCAAAGAGCGAGACTATTAGTTGATGATGCCGGGGTGCTGCAGGCTCTGAAACTGCCTTATGGGGGCCTGCCGGGGAAGTCATGCGATTACTTTATCCAATCCGGACGGGTTACCTGACTGATCAGTGGGCTTCGGCCGTACGTGTCGTTAATATGACGTGCGATAATAATGCTCTTTGTCTTCCCAATAGACTCAAACGAGAACTCCAACAAAAGTAAAAGGAATCACTTATCATCATGCGCCCAAAGGTTTTGATAGCTTCGTATCTCGCTGAGGAACTCGTTTCACAGATTCGAAGCGACGTTCCTGACGTTGAAGTGATTTATGAACCCGAGCTTTTGCCCGTACCGCGTTATTCATGTGATCACCACGGCGATCCTCGGCAACTAACCGTTGCGCAACGAGCTCGTTGGCAAGAACATCTGGACACTGCCGAAATTATGTTTGATTTTGACTGGTGGCAGCCGGAGCTCTGGCGTGAGCATTCTCCGAAGCTTAAATGGATTCAGGCATCACAAGCTGGTGTTGGCACCCGGGCGAAGGCGCTAGGCCATACAAAGGGGGAAACCCGTATCACTAGTGCGGCTGGCGTGCATGCAAAACCACTTGCCGAATTTGCCGTGGCAGGATTGTTACATTTTGTGCGTAGGATCCCCGGCCTTGAAGCCGACAAGGAAGCCCAACGCTGGGGCGGTGGATCAACCTCAACTCTGTATGGGCGCCGTGCATTGATTATTGGCGCCGGAAGCATTGGTCGTGAAGTTGCACGGACTCTTGATTTCTTTGGTGTCACTACCGACGGGACCACTCGAAGCGAGCGAACGTTGGAGAAACCTTTTGCTCGAAGTCTCAACTTTGAGGAGCTCGAACTTGGGGACTACGACATTGTTATTCTTGCCTGCCCATTGACCGATGAAACTATCGGATTATTCTCAAGAGAGCGCATTGCAAGCATGAAACCAGGTGCCTTGTTAGTGAATTTGGCGCGTGGCCCAGTGCTTGATCAAGACGCGATTATTGAGGCATTGGAATCCGGGCATGTGGCAGGTGCCGTACTTGATGTGGCAACCCCGGAGCCGTTGCCTGTGGGTAGCCCGTTGTGGAATGCCCCGAACCTAATTCTCTCCCCACATAATGCGGCAAATGTCGATGCTGAAAACGCTCGGCTTGTAGAACTGTTTATTACTAATTTGCACCGATACCTAGCCGGAGAAACTCTAGTGAATATATACGACCCAGTAGCAGGATATTGATTTTCCCTAGGCACGCGGTGTTGTAGGGCGGGCGAGACCAACGCTGAGTGAGAGTGATACCTTGT
The DNA here is from genome assembly GCF_002975435.1 of Arthrobacter sp. MYb227. Lineage (GTDB taxonomy): Bacteria > Actinomycetota > Actinomycetes > Actinomycetales > Micrococcaceae > Paeniglutamicibacter. The sequence continues at coordinate 9,322 of NZ_PCPT01000013.1, forward strand.
TTTGCTCAAGCAAGCCAGCTTGGGCAACGAGAACCGCGAGCTGAACCCGCGTTTGGATATGTAGCGGTTCCATTAACTTGGCAATCTGTGCCTTGACGGTTCCTTCGCTGACATGGAGGATACTTGCAATTTGGGAGTTTGTCTTGCCTTGGGCAAGCGCGATGAGTAGCCGCTTATCGCGCGGATTTGCTTGGCGCAGGAACTGCGTCTGTAGCTCGTATTTGCGAGTCGGGTGTTCGGAAAAGTTTGAAGCGTTTGCTGGCTTTGAAAAAATTTCGTTGCCAGAGACGATAAGACGAATAGCCGGGGCAAGATCTGTAGCGATAGAGCTCTTGGCTAGGTAACTATGTGCCCCTGCAGAATACGAACGGCTCATGGTTTCAATGTCATGAATAGCCGAAAATATTACAATCTTCGTAAGTGGTGCATGAGCTCGAATTCGTCGAGTGGCTTCGAGGCTCCCCACATTGGTAATGCTTGATTCCATAAGCACGATTTCGGGCTTTGCCGACACAGCGGCTTCAGCGGCGTCAGTGCCGTTCTCAGTGACCTGTTCTAGAAGAATGTCTGGACTTGCCTCAAGCATCCGTTCCAACCCCAAACGGAGGAAAGGGTCTGCGTCTGCAAGATGAACCCGGATTGGGGTGACTGGCATTGTTCTCCTGCTGATTTCTTGACATCGCTACGTATTTGTTCTTGTCAGGCGCAGGACAGTTACTCGTCGCGCACATAAGAGCTTATCGGCTGAGCCGTCTATCGGTGATATCGAGCAGAATTTTTCACAGCCATACAATGGGTTCTCCTGCGCGTTTGAGCTTCGGTAGGCGCCGTCGGATTTTAGCCGGATAGCCGGATGGCTAGTAACACTGCTGCGTTGCACTGATCTCGGCAAACCCCATGGAATCTATCAAACATTGAGTCAGGAAAGTTTGTACAGAACCGGGGTCACGAAAAAAATTCTGAAGAAAAATGCTGGTAAGGCTAGCTATATAGCCAAAAGAAACTACTCGCTAGTGCTCGCTTGCATGCTCGAATGGCGATAATTTCATGTAGGCACGGCGGTATGAATCGGGTCGTTTGGCAAAAGCCATGAACTGTTTGCTTTTCTATGATGATTTTTGTGTATCGAAGCGATTGCCTCAACACTCATCACTCATCCACCCGAATGCCTAAGACGGAGAATTCCTTGAACGTAAAGAACCAGTCGAAGCGAAACGGAAAGCGGAGCTTTTCGGTTTCACGTCGCCTTGTCGCAGGGGCAGTTGCATCCAGCCTCGTCATTTTGCCCGCAACTTCCGCGTTTGCCGCACCAGCGGACAACTCTGAGGCCATTGGCCAGCTCATCGATACCAACTTGCTGAAGCAGGATCTACTTGATGCTGTAAAGAGTACTGCTGGTGATATTTCAGATCCGGGTCCAAACCAGAAGAAGCTAGCTTTGGGTGGAATTGAACTTCCACTCATCAGCAATGGCACGAACAACGGGCTGCTGGATCTAGGTTCAGTTGGACTGTTGAGTAGCTACGCGGCTGCTCCAAATGCTCAGACCGCAAAGGCTGCCGCTGGCGTATTGGGCGAGAACGGAATCATTAAGATTGGCAGCGGAACAAGCCCGTACGACAATGCAACGATCGACTTGACACGTCTTTTGACTGGTCTTGGTGTCAGCGGTCTCTCGAATAAAGTACTTGATGAGTTTGAGCTTTCGCTCGGTGCAGTTGCCTCGACAGCTTCGAAGTCAAATGGCAAAATCACTTCAGACTACAAGTTGGCTGATGCAGAGCTGAACATTGGCAGCCCTTTGGTTGCAAATCTCACCAAGACCCTTGGTAAATCCGTCAATGGCATCGGCAGCACATTGAATACGGCTGTTGGCACCAAGGGCGTCTTGGGTTCAGCGGTCAATGCGTTGAATGTGAACGTCAACGTGCTTGGACTCGTTAAGCTAAAAACGAGTGACGTTTCCATTGGCATTAACGGCCTAGACAAGGCTCTTGACGTTGTAGTCAAGGATGTGCTTCAGGGCACGGTCAAGGATAAGAACGGTTTGGTCAAGATTGACCTCAAGACCGGAGACATCAACGTTGACCTGGCCAAATTAGTCAAGAACAACCCTAAAACTGGTGACCTGAATGGGCTGGCCCCAAACACCGAAGTTCTCACGGCTGCAACAATTTCAAAGATTACCGATGGTGTTGCGCAGGCTCTGGGTACCGTTGTCGCTGATTTGAACACAGCGCTTAAAAAAGCACTGAACAGTGTTGAATTGGTCATCACGGTCAAGGCAAACGCGAAGGCTCTGCTTCTGGCAAAGGTCAATGGTGACGTTGTCATTAAGAGCACGCTGGGTGGCCTTGCTGGTGTTAAGGGTGCCGCTGCTCCAAAGGCTACAACTACTTTGACAGTGAAGGTCCTTGGGATCAAGCTTTCCGTCGGCAAGATCGTTGAACCGATTCTGAATGCGGTGCTGAAACTTGTTAAGGCTCCGGCCGGACTGCTGCTCAATGACGTGCTTGGCTCTGTAGAGCCGACCCTCACTAAGGTGGTAAACCCGGTTCTGAAGACACTTGATCCGGTTCTGGAAAAGGTAATTTCCAAGGCTCTCAAGGTGACAATCAATGAGCAAAAAAACCCGAAGGCAACTGATAATGAATCCTTCACCGTAAGTGCAGTAACCGTTACTTTGCTTCCAAACGCCAATACCTCGAACACCGCTAAGGTTTCGCTAGCGACCTCGACAGTTCGTGCGAAAGACAACGCTTCCAAGTAACCGCCGATAGAAGATATTGAGCGGGGCATAAGTCTTGTGGTGTCCTCCGGAGTTCTCATCCAAAATACCTAAGGTAGCCGCATGAGATATACCGCTAGGCGCTAGTACTCGCAATATTCTTTATGGTTGAACAAAGCCCATGGGCCGGTCTATATCGAGTCGATTGACCGGCCCATGGGCTTTTAACTATTTTTACTGAGACTCGTTCGCACGCGTGCTCGAGACTGGCTACGCTCGGTGCATGGACTGCCGCTTTGGCCCGGCAGTCAGCGGAATTGTGGGTCTAATTTCTTCAAGTAGACCGGCCTGTACAACAAGGACTGCTAGCTGGACACGATTTTTTACGTTTAGAGGCTCCATGATTTTTGCCAGTTGAGCCTTGACCGTCCCCTCACTGACGTGGAGCAGCGACGCAATTTGAGTGTTCGTGTATCCCCTGGCCAATGAGTTCAGCAGCCTTCTGTCCCTTGGACTGGTCTGTCGCAGCAGCTGGGACTGCAACTCATAGTTGCTCACGGTATTTAGGGGGAATCGTTCGGCATCTGCGGGCTTGGAAAATATCATGTTTCCGGCGTTGATCATTCGCAGAGCCGCGCCAAGATCGGTTGAAACGGAGCTTTTGGATAGATAACTGCATGCGCCCGCGGAATGTGCCCGGGTCATGGTCTCTAGATCGTGAACTGACGAAAGCATAACTACTTTGGTATTGGGCGACGCTAAAATAATCCGTCGAGTCGCTTCCATGCTGCAGACGTTATTGATGGTTGATTCCATCAGTACAACGTCTGGTTTCTCTTGCTTGGCCAATTGGATAGCGTCGTTACCGTTACTTGTAACTTCTTCAAGGCAAACATCAGGAGTCGCGGTAAGCAGGCTTTCCAAGCCTAAACGAAGAAAATAGTCAGAGTCGGCAAGGTGCACTCTGATTTGGGGCAACGTCATGGTTCTCCTACTGAAAATGTGATGCTGTCATTGCAAGTGAACTTGGCAGTGCATATCACCGCGTTGTGCCCCAAAACTTTACAAATCGATGTATGCACTTTCCATAGTAGCCATAAAAACTAGCTAGTTGGCGAACGGTGATGGGTTTTCTGTCATTTTCGCGTAAGAAAGCACTCAATAGATATAGGCAAGTGGCTATCATCTATGCCTTCTGACGGAAGTCTACGCGCTCGGTGCAGAACATTTACTAGTGATTTTCCCAGTAACTGGAGTATTCCCACTGTTCTAGCCTGAGCATTGAATGTTCGTAGGTTTGGGATACAAGCCAGTTCTCAACAACGTCATCCAACTGATAACGACTGAGGGGCTCTCCTTCATGGTGTAGCCACCGTTCTCGCAACTCAGATCATAATCGGAGCAATTTAATCCGTGACAGCGTCGGCATAAAATCGTACCCGGGGATTTCGTTACAAACCAACGGCTTGTGCTGAGTGCAACACACAGATGCAATCGGCCCGTGCAGACGTCCCGCCGGTTCCAAGAACATCCTCAACAACAGTCGCTTCAGCACGAGTTTGCAGCATCAGCCTCACACCGTTTTTCTTACTCGCCATTGGCAATGCTGATTCACCCACGAATTGCTAGGAAGCAACAGGCTACCTTTCCGAGCTTTCAAAGACTCGATAGGTGGCTCTGAATGGCAACATGGGCGGCTCTCAAGAAGCCAAATATTCGATGAATTGAGAACGAGTATCCAATCAGACCAACACGTTTCCCAAAACAGTTTATGAAAACGCAGTGAAACCAGCACCTCATCATGAGAGGACGTCTTAGATCTAATCTGGAATATTTCGTTCTCAACGGTAATCAGCTCGACTAAGAAATGTGAGCAGGCATTACAGGAGCTCTAGCGGATCGGCGAGATCTTGGCCTTGAAATCCACAGATGAGAGGAACAACGTTTGATGGAAAACATCAGCAGAGGCTGAGTTGTTTTTGTGGGAACAGAATCTACCCCGACTACGCGCCTACCCCGTGGATCGGCGCTAGCTGACACCTATCACCCAATACGAGGGAAGAGTCTGAGCAGGATGTAGCTAGCGGATTTCGGCTGAAACGACTTAGAAATTCCGCCAGTAGGCACTTAGCCCGGAGCTACCCATGAGCAATCTCCGTCATTAATCCGAGGACCAACGTCATTAAAGTGCAAGGCAGGCACGAGCCTATGTTAAAAATGTTTTCGACCAAGAAAACGTTTTATCAGGAGCATCGTCCCTGCCCTTCCATCTTTCCTTATGGAACCCCTCCGGAACCAATTCAAAGACCTCATTCCGAAGGTCGAAGACCATCATCCCTGGGGCTGTCACCGGCCGCGGATCAGCGATCGGCTGGTCTTTGAAAAACTCATCCAAGTCCTCGTCCTCGGCGCGCCTACGAAAAGATCAGTGACAACACCTGTCCTGCAACCACGATCCGACGACGCCGAGATGAATGGATCACCGCCGGAATCTTTGCCGATCTAGAACAAATTTGCCTCGAAGCCTATGACCGCATCGTGGGCCTAGAACTAGAAAATCTCACCGTGGATGGATGTATCGTCAAGGCACCCTGCGGCGGTGAAGTAGCCGGAAAATCCCCGGTAGACCGCGGCAAACTAGGAACCAAACGTTCCATGCTCACCGATGGCAAGGCATCCCTCTTGGCTGTATCGCAGCACCAGCTAACCGACATGATTCACCACTTTTACGACCCACCCTCGAAAAGCTCTCCCGCTTTGGATTCCACCGGCCACCCCAGATCACCGTGCACCTAGACGCCGGCTACGACAGCACCAAAACCCGCGATCTGTTAACCGAACTCGGTTGTGAATGGGAGATCAGTGAACACGGCGAACCGCTCCAAGCCGGAGCGCGGTGGGTCGTGGAACGCACCAACTCATGGCACAACCGCGGATTCAAGAAGCTGCTGATCTGTACCGAGCGAAAAGTCCGTGTCATCGACGCCATGATCAGCCTCGCCAACAGCATCATCGTTCTACGACGGCTCATCCGCGAAGCCTGGTACACCCACCGCTGGGACACCCGACCCACACGAAAACCCTAAGCAACGCTCCCTATTGGTGGAATTTCTTAGATTAAATTGCGTTGCAAAATTTAGGACTACTTTGCTCCGTCTTTTCAGCCAAGACGTTAGGGAAAGCTAGGGGTGAATCCGACTTGTTGTGGCAGGAATTCTTATCGAAGCCCGCGCGCGCCTGAATATTTCGTTAAACAGGTTGGTCTCCATACTCAGAGCAACCTGAGCATGGAGACCAACTCGGAAAATCTCAGTCTGTTAGCCTTCGCGGATGGTAAGAACCTTCGCATCTTCGAACGGAGCAAACGGCCCATAACCAACAGAGGTAATTACAGCACCGACTGGGCCCGTGACCATGAAGTTAATTCTCGGCTTCCCAGGGAAATCTGCGATTACATCTGCGGTAATTCGCCCATCCGCGTGAGTCTGAACATTGATGAATCCTGGGTAGGAGTTGACCTTGAGCGTCACACCTTCTGGTGGTGTGATTACGATCGTGAAGCCTGCAGGGACAGTTGCGTCTTCACCGTCGGCGCTCTGCCCATTGACGGTGAAGAAAGCGTTGTTTCCGCTGCCAACTGAGGCGGAGCCTCCAACTGACCAGTCGTAGAAGACCGGAGTCTCAACTTCGCCACTTGCTGCGGCGGAAGGTGCAGCGACTGCAAGTGCAACTACCGGGACAGACCACGCGGCGCCCTTGACGAGGGTACGTCGATTTGTTGAACCTTTTGAAATGTTTTCGAACATTGAAGACCCCAAAGCTTTCGTGACGAGTAGATATTCAGACGACAAATTGATTCGGCTACATCCTGCCATGCCCACACTTCAGCGAAATAGGCTAGAAAATCTAGGTCAAGTTCACTGAGCAAGCACCATGAATTATGAGATTTCTAATATAGTAAAGTTTCTTGAATAAAAATAAAGAAATTTATTTAAAAATAAAATACAAATTAACTTCAGTTTGTTGACCTGCTCAAAGATGGGTGACTTGTCACGAGATGTTTCCGAGTAAACAGGCACTTGGAGAGGTTTTTCGGTGCGCGGCAGCCGCTCCGTGGTTCTACGGGGCTGCAACGAAGAGCGTCTTCTCCATCTAAGGTCATGCGGCAGCAGCCGGCTGTTTCAATAGGTCTGAGTTCACCCTAGGTGCGGTCGGTGCAAACACAGTGCTCGGGAGGCGTATGATCGCCGTAGTTGGTGCGATCTTCTGATGGGTTCAAGAACTTGAGATGAGGGGGGTACGTGCACTATTCGTGAATATCTGAGGGACCAGGCCCCTCATGATCACTTTGCAGGATTTCCACAATGCTCGAGGGTTTAGCCACTCTACGCTGTTGCGCTTGGCGGATATCGGCTGGGCGTGTGATTGTCCGATCAAGTGGCCTCAGCCTACATTTGAAGGTGTCGACGGAACGTAGTGCCGCGTGCCTTATGTGAGCATGTTCGTAATGTTTGATTGGCTATGCATAATACAATCATAATCACGGAGCCTTGTGCGATCTTGAGTGTTTTATTGAAGGCGACTAATAGATGTCGGTTATTCACCGTCTTCTGGCCGAGTTGGTGGGCTGGTTAGTGTGTGCTCGAGTGGTTCCAAGAAGGGTGAATCTTGAATTCGTTTCCCATTTGAATATCGAGCTGGAGGAGGCAATACCACTCGAAGTTCGACATTGATTGAAGGATAACTCGTCACGAATCGTCGACTTTGATACCTGTGACCAAAGCATCCGAGCAGAATGACGGAAGCACTTCGTAGGATAGCCACTGCCCGTTGTGTTTGTCCGCCGCGCGCCCAGTGTTTGTCCTCTTGAAATAGAACAGCGAGTCGCCAGTGGAGGCCGCGTTCGATACCCAAGTAGCTTCGAGCTCGGCTTGCCATTTGGGGAAGACGCGCCTAATAAGTAGGTAATGACGTGACTGCTGAGACAATTTCCAGATGCCACGGTTTGGTGTTTAGGGGCCGTGAACTTGAATGTGATTTGCGTGGCTTGGAGTGCGTCGGGAAACTAGATCTCTGGGCTCAGCCTGGCACAATTGATGCTGCGGATGATCTGTCTGCTGGTAGTAGGCCGTGGCTCTGGCTCGATGCCCGGTTGGAACCTGCTGCCAGTGAGCATGTGGCAAACGGTTTCAATAGTGTGGGCTGGTTGACTTTCAATGTGAAGATGTAGTGCGCACCACGCCCTGCGAGAATGTGGACATAATCTGCCTGCGGATGCAGCGCTTCGGCATTGGCCACAACTGCAGCGCCTGACATAGCTGATCAAGGAGTCCTTCGGAATGGATGAGCCATTTTGGGCGCTCCGTTACATCAGGGGTGTGAGGTTCGGAGGAGACTGCAACGGGATGCACAGCGGCAATACACTATATTTCCTCACGTCACTCACCAGGCGGCCATAGCAGTACTCCGATTGCCAAGGAAACCCAACATCGCCGAAACCGCTCGAGCCAACCACATCAATCCCGAACTGACTCACAGCTACCTAAAATGAATGGGAGGCCGTAAGCGGACTACCCAACGGCCCTGCTTCGATGGTAATCGATCGAGGTCCGAAAGATCACGGTAAGAGACCACATCAGTGAGCGATTCGGAGAGGAGCTGGGATACAAGCATAATGAATCTATGAGCAATACGATCCAGTTTCTTTTACCTGCCATTCTAGGCCTAGTGCTCATTGTCAGTGGCAGTCAGAAACTTAGAGTTCCAGCGTCGACAGTGGAAGCCTTTCGCGGATTTGGACTACCAAAATTCGTACAGACGCGTCCGGTTGCATTGTTGTTTGCAGGTACTGAGATGCTTCTGGGCATCAGCTTGATACTTACAACAGGGCAACTATTGGTCATTGTGTCAATACTCGTTGCGGCGCTTTTTTTCAGTTTCACGATACTTGTCGGAATCGTATTGAAGCGAAAGACAACGGTTCACTGCAACTGTTTTGGCAATTTGAGTACTACTCCCGTAAACTTGGGGACTCTCATTAGAAATATTGCTCTTACCGCTGGTGCCGGGATACTGGCCTTAGCTTCACCGACAATGACGGGGAGCATGGTTGCAATGGCAAAATTCCTTGCCGATGACTACTGGTGGCTTATTGCGGTGCTTTGTTGCGGAGCTTGGATACTTCTTCTCCAGAACAGAGATTTCAACTTCGTTGTGCCATTACCTGAGCCTCAGAAGATCATAGACAATACAGGTAAATCCGTCGAGGCTGACTACAGTTTGCAAGGCCAACCTATCGCTAAAGCAGAATTGCGGACTAGAACGGGTGATGTCGTGGTTCTATCAGAGATGGCTAGTAAACAAGCCCAACTACTTATCTTTGTCCAGCCTGACTGCTACGCCTGTAAGCCAGTCACCGAATCTGTAGGGGAGTGGCGGGAACAGCTCGAACCTGCTGTGAGAATCAGATTGGTGACTAGCGCAAAGGCCGAAGACTTTGCAGAGCACTATCCACACGAAGCAGAAGACGCTTTGTACGATGGTTCTTCTATGGTGGCTACTATCTTGGGTTTGCCGGTTACACCAAGTGCCATCTTGTTAGGAACTGACGGTCATGTTGGTGCAGGTCCAGCTCTTGGACCGGATTCGATTCAGGGATTACAGGAAGCCATATCTATCGCAGTTTCTGCTCAGAACTGACGGATGCTTTTGTTGGCTATTTACCTATGGCAAAAAGATCATTACTTCTAGAAAGAGAAGGTCAAACAGGAAGCAACCTAAGTTAACTAGTGAGTTGGGAATGCGAGAGGCTCATCAGCTTAACCTATGTTGCCTAAAGCTCATAGCAGACTTAGTTTATTGTTTAAGCTGGCGACGCTTGGACTCGAAAGCTCTTCAGCTGGGGTTGATAAACCAGACTAAACCAGGGAGCTGAAAGCGGTCGAGTAATTCATCGGAGCTGGAAACTGGTTGCAGAATATGCGGAGTCCCACATCGAAAGTCGTGGATCAGAACGGCATAGTGCAAGCAAAAGCTGGGTCAACAATTTGAGAATGTTGACCCAGCTTTTGACTATTGTGTAGCCCGTACTAGAACGAGCATCCAATTAGGGCTCTAATTAGTTGGTGCTGCAGAGGGTGACGAGACCCAACAGGCCCAAGGTGAGGGACATGGTCTTCGAATCTCCGTTAGCGACTGCGCCCGTGTAAGATCCCAACAGCGAGACAAGCTGAGCATTGGACTTAAGTGTGACACTCTGGCCAGCAGTCAAAGCAGGGATAGTGAAGCTCCAAGTGTTGCCGCTCAGGACAATGAGGCTAATGCCACCGACTCCGGTCCAAGCGTTCTGCAGGGTTAGGTTAACGACCTTGCTACTCGTGATGTTGAATGTGGTCGTTGCGGTATCGCCACCCGAAGCTGTAATGACGAACTCAGGGTTACTGGCGATTTCAAGTCCGCTACAGTTATTGGTAGATACAACGAGCGTACCGGTTTCACCCGATGCCGCTGCCATCGGCGCAGCAATTGCAGCGGCGATGACTGGTACAGACCAGGCGGCGCCCTTGACGATGGTGCGGCGGTTCTGCGTGCTGGACATGATGCCCTGCTTTTCGATCTCAGACATGAATCTCCTCAAAGGAATGAAATGGGGGATGCCTACCTTTACGGTCTGCAATCCTGATTCAACCTTGAATTTGGAAGAATTTGTTGAGGAACCGAGCTACCTGTCGCTTATTGGCAACATTGACGTCGCGAATTGTCTTGTACGTTAAATTCATTGCGTTCGAGATGCAGTGCTTACGGCCTAAATAGTTTGCTGACCTGAACTCACTCGGAGATCTGTCGGATTGCCAAGTCCGGCTGCTTGCAGTGCTCGGCGAAGCTGCACTAGCGAGGTGAAGCCGGAGTGCTCTGCGATCTTTTCAATGGACAGAACCATGAACTTAGGATCCTGCAGTAGTCGAACCGCCAGATCAATCCTGTTCTGTTTGATGGAACTCGCAATTGTCAGACCCTGACGCTTAAACTCGCGCTGTAACTGACGCAATGAGACTGAGAGCTCTGTCGCAAGTTTTAGAGGAGTCAGTTCGGGATCTCCGGTTGTCGCAGCTATGTAGGCGATGGATTGTTCAAAGAGGCTCCGACGCGTAGTGCCGCTCTTTGAAACTCCCATGTTCTCGAGAATGATACCGCCGACCATTTCATGAACTAGTTTTTCTAGGAAATATCTTGAAACAGATGGTAGCTGGGAATCTAAATTGAGCGTTGATTCTAGGAACGCACGGGTGGGACCTACCAGTCCATCGTCGTAGCGCAACTGGAGAAGCTGGGCGGAGTCCGAAATTCCAAACTCGGATAGGACCTGAGCAGGTAGCCGCACTGCAATAATTTGTGAATCATCGATGAACTCAACTGTGGTTTCGGTTGATTCATCGTAAAACCAGGTTGTATCAGCAAGAGCTGGTGTTGTGAATTCTTGTGGTTCACCCAGCCTTATTATTGCACCGGCCACCACGAATATGATTACGATGCTCGTCGAATCCGTCGATTGACCGAGCGTTGAGGTGGCACCTTTCTGGAAGGCGATCTTTAGGATCGCAGTATCACCGAAATTAAGACAAGTTGCGCTGGAAGAAGCGTTGTCTTCAACCTTGATTCTAAATCCGGACAGCTCACGAATCTTATGGGTATCTGGCCGCTCGATTACTCGAGTTGTAGGTTCCCTGAGTGACGAATCGCTATTTACTCCCCGCATATTGCTCCCTAAGTCTCTATGCTCGTTCTAAGATCCCAAGGGAGCAGAGCGACTCTAATTGTTCATGCAATATTTGTTTGGCATGCGCAACACTTCCAAAAGTGATTATTGCAGCGTCGAATAGCTCGTCGAACGTCTTCCAATCGGACAAAGAATCCCAAATAAAGGGGCCGATGCCCGTAAGTAAAATGTATTGCTCGTCCTTGAGGAGCCCGAGGTCTGGACCAAGCCAGATGGCATCATCAACGGTTTGTCGGCGGATGGACCACACTGCTGGGGCAGGGCGCGATGTTACTTGGATGTCTGCTGCGGACCACTCGTGGTTCTTTGAGGCTCTGGGGGAACCCAATAAATCCTTGATAATTGCAGCAAGCTCGGATGCTTCAGCGTAGCGTAGCTGAACGACGCCTCCCAAAGAATCGATTAGCTGACAAAGCTGAACTAAGCCACGATCCAAATATGACAGCGAAGACATTTGGGGAATGAGCTGATTCAGTGCTTCCCCGAGTGAGAGCTTGCTTGCAATTGGTTCTGCTAAAAGCCCCGAACGATCGCGGTCTAGAACAGCGATCGTGGCGACGCGAGCTTCTCCCTCATAGGGTTGAAGTTCCAGCTCAGCCGGTGAGAACTGAGTCTTTGGGCGTTGTTTTGCGCCCGTAAGAATGGATAGTGGCTTTGCATATGGGTAGAGAACCCCATCAGTATCGAACGCTGCGGTTTCATCGGTAATGTAGCCGAGCTCAGTCGCAAGTACACGTGTTGCCGTGGTCTTTCCAGTCCCAGACTCGGCCGCCAAAACAATTGATGCTCCAGAACTAGGTGAGCATAGCGCGGCCGCATGGAACATGAATAGATTTCCGCGCCCAGATTCAATCGCTTGGCGAGTTATCCAGCTCACCAAGTTTTCGTGAAACTGCTTCCACTCCAATGACGGAGAACGTTCAATAGTGGGATGAGCCGTATTCACTGACTTAACAGGGGCTAAACGTGCTTTGCAACGTTCCCAAGCGGTCAGTAGTATCTGCGATTCCTCGAAGGATAGTCCGACAACCTGAACTGTCGTTTTGACTACGTCAATTAGGACAGATTCTACGTTTTCTTGGGAATGGTCCTCATCCGGACAATCGGACACACAAGTCTCAGAGTAGGCCTTCATAATTCTTCCACATTATCTCAAAGGGAGGTCTTATCTTGCTTCCGGCTTGGTATTTGACCCATACCGAACTGGAATTGGAAATATTTCCTGCGGTGAAGGCAAGTAGTAAGCGAGAAAGTAAACTTTACTTGCTTGAAGCAACATGTTCTCGCGAAGCAAATGCTATGGGTAGTCTTTGGCCAGAGGGAAGCTTAGCCATGATTCGATTCGAAACGTGCGATGGTCGCTATTAACGGATCTAAATCTTCAACCATGGTGTCGAAGGCTGCCTCGCCGCGCTTATAGGGATCGTCTACATCCAGAATTCCGTTAAGACGAGTACGAGCAGCATGGCGCTTAAGAATTGATACTTGGCGTAGCTGGACCCAACGAGCTGCTGTCGTGGCAGCATCATGTCCGCGTGGCATATTGATTGCGGGGTCGGACTCAACCTCATCGATTATTGCTGCGAACTCTCTAATGGTGAATGCGCGCTTAAGCATCCGTGGAGACAAACTGGCGACAGCTGTGCGATGTTCTTCCGTCATTGCGAATGCGATATCGATATCGGCGAGAATTACCTCGCTCAACTGCCGGGCTGCAAATCCTGTGTCGTCACCGCCGCCCTCGATTAGACGAGCCGCCGCGGTCTGCTCAATGGGATGACCAACCATTGCATGAGTTCCGGAGCTTCGAACAAGAAATACCCCGGGCGTTACCGCATCCAATTGTTTTTGGAGCATTCGCTCGGCATACGCAGAACGGCAAATATTGCCCGTGCAAACCATCAATAGTGTGATCATGCACTGATCTTACTGTTGATTGGAACCAATCGTAGGGAACAACATACGATGGAGTCATGATTCAAAATGCCGAGGAAATGCATTGGATAAAATCTCCAAGGTTGGCAGTCGTTGCATCCGCTGAAGCCGACCGTTTCGCGATATTGCATTTGGACGCTACTCAACCAATAGTTCTCACTGGAACTGGAGCGGCTATTTGGGAAGCCTTAGATCAAGCCGAAACAATCCGGAGCATTTCCGCGCTCTTGGCCGATGCATACGAAGTAGATCCCGCTATGATTCAGCCTCAAATTATGGATTTTCTTGAGCAGCTAGCTACACAGAGTTTGATCATCACCAAAACTGACGGATTGATCGATGTAAGCACACTGACTTCCTGATCGAAGGCAACGCGCGCCACAAAAAGCAAGTGGGTGCTGAATAACCGGTAGTATCAATGAGAAAGTCATGCGCGATTCTGTTGCCATGCTATTTGACTATGACAATTATTGAAGACCGCCAGGGAGCATAGCTGTGGAACCGACCGAGACCAATGCCGAGTCCGGCCCCGATTTACGTCACTATATGCAGGTCGTTCGCGCTTATTGGCGAGGTATTATCGGGATTTTCCTGATTTGTATTTTATTGGCCTTCCTGTGGACACTTACCCAACCGCGAATCTACGCTGCGACTTCTTCGGGACTAGTTATTGCTGGAGACTCGGAGAACATTGGTAATGCGCTCGCTGGCGATAACCTCGCTAAATCAAAGGCCGTTGGATATAAGAGCATCGCAGGAACCCGGACGATTGCCGATCTCGTTCGCAAAGAACTGAAGCTGGATGAAAGTTCGGATGTATTACTTGGCAAGGTCGAAGTTACAGTGCCAACCAATACCGCTGAAATTCGCGTCACTGCTTCATCTCAAGGTGCCGAAGAAGCACGGAATTTGGCGGATGCATGGGTGGTAGCTCTTGCTGCGCAAGTAGAAGAGCTAGAATCTGTTTCAGTCGGAGGTTCGGACCGAGCTACGGCTGTGAAGCTACAGCCGCTGGGTCAAGCCGTGCTTCCGTCGTCTCCAGTTTCTCCAAATACTAAACTTTCGCTGGCACTGGGTGGGGTCATTGGACTGGCATTAGGACTCGGTTACGCGCTGACTCGAAACCACCTAGACAGACGTATCCGCTCGGTGGAAGCCATTGAGCGTCTTGGCGTTAGCGTTGTCGGAACAATCCCTGAAGACCAACGACTGACAGAAGGCCGCTCAGTTGTTGAAACAGGATCCATCGTTCACGATGATCGCGCAGCACACGCATTTTCGGAATCACTTCGTGAGCTGAGAACAAACCTTAACTATATTGATGTAGATAACCCACCGAGAATTATTGTCGTTTCGTCTTCAGTCCCCGGTGAAGGAAAGTCATCGGTAACCGCGAACCTTGCAGTAGCAATCGCTTCTACAGGGCGTAATGTCGTTTTGATTGACGCCGATCTTCGACGCCCGGTTCAAACCGAGCTTTTCGACATGATGGATGGTGCTGGACTCACTGATGTGCTGAGCCATTCCGCAGATCTAGAAGATGTTCTTCAGCCCTACGGACATTTACCAAATCTGCAAGTATTGTGCTCGGGCCGCATTCCGCCCAACCCATCCGAGCTGCTCGGCTCTAAAGCTATGAAGTCACTCTTAAGCGAATTAGCATTAGACGCAGTGGTTCTAGTCGACGCGCCACCGCTACTTCCGGTTACCGATGCCGCGATTCTGAGTACATCAGCCGATGGAATCCTAGTTGTGGTACGTGCAGGAAGTACCACAGGTGACGAGCTCGGTAAAGCAATCGAAAACTTGAAGAAGGTCGATGCGAACATATTGGGTGCAATTTTGAACCAAGTGCCAACTAAGGGCGCTGGCGCCGCGCAGTACGGCTACTACGGAAAATACTACTACTCCAATACCGAACAGGATCCGAAGGCCGACGCAAAGCCCAGCAGGAGACTTCAGGATCCAGTTCCCGTAGATCAACCTGTAATTTCATCGAACAGATTCGGTGAGATACCTGGACTAGGCGCGCACGCAGGTTCTAGCGAACCAGAATTCCGAAGGCTTCGCCGTCGCCGATAGCTGTAGTCCAACCGTACTAGACATAGTCTCTCATCCAACGTATTCGAATCTTAGGGTTACGTCACCTGTGCATGGGAGTTAGTCTTGGAGGTTGCACAGTAGATTAAAGTGCGGCGATTCTTCGAGTGATGGCCGCCAAGTCTAAGCCTGAAGGAGTTCTTTGAGGGCCTGGCACTTGGGTGGTAGCGTGAGGCTGGTGCCCTTGATACGGTTTGCTGGGTTGTTTGACACAACGTATAGGCGCACGTGGCGTCCGATCCTCCCCGAACGATTGATCGTGGTTTGCTTGGTAGGAGGAAGAAGTTTCTGAGCTGGTTTATCATGGTCAGAGCCCGTGAAGGATGGCAAGTTCTCTGGGAGTGCGCCCGTATGGTGATCTGACAGGGTCTAGGAGAATTTGTTTCATGTCAGGTCGTCGTAGTTTTAGTAAAGAGTTCAAGGCTGGTGCCGTTGAGCTTGTTATTGCCTCGGGTCGTTCCTTGGCAGATGTTTCCTCGGAGTTGGGTAAGAGGTTGGAAGGCTGAGCATCCCGATTCAACGGCAGATGAGCCGGGTCCGGTGGAGTGGGCCAAATACAAGGTGTTGCAGGCTGAAAATGCTGCGCTGAAGAGAGAAAATGAATTTCTGGGAAAAGCCAGCGCCTTCTTTGCCGCGAAGCATCTGTAGCGGATTTCTTTGCTTTTATGTGGCAACAGAAGGCTAACTTTCCGATTGCCTGGATGTGCCAGAAGCTCGGAGTTTCGAGAGCTTCCTACTATCGGTGGGCACAGCCGACTGGGTTGACGCCGACCGCGGCTAGGCATGCCGAACTAAGCGTGGCTGTCCAGAAAGAATTTGAGGATAGTGATCAGATGGCCGGACGTGACCAGCTGACCAAGATCCTCAATGCTCAGGGCGTCAAGGTTACTGCTGGGACCGTGGGCTCGATCATGAATAAGTGTGGGCTACGGTCCCGGCGGATGCGCGCACTGAGCACATCAAGAACCATATGCTCGATCAGCACGGTAACCGTGATTTCACCGCCGTGGTTCCCGGGACCAAGCTGGTGGGAGATATTACCTACCTCAAGACCGGTTCTGGGTGGTTGTACCTGGCTACGGTGATCGTCCTAGCCACCCGCATGGTCGTCGGTTGGTCGATGTCTTCAAACATGCGAACACAGCTGATCATTGATGCGATGACGATGGCTCGGACACATGGCCGCCTAGCCACAGATGGCGCAATTTTCCATAGCGATTATGCCGAGGAATCCGTTAAGCCGAGCATGGGAAATCACCCCTTGTGGTTCAGGGGTTTGGAACCCATTCCTCGGCTTAACGTTTTTGCTATTTCAGTGAATAGAGCAGTCGAAGCTTGTCTTCGCCAAGCAGCTCGGTGGTTGCTTCGCTGATTGCCGGCGTGGCGGCATTCATGGCCTCTCGCATCATGTCGAGGGTCGCAAGGGATAGAACGCTGAGGTGGTGCTCATGCTTTCGTGCCCGAGCAACTGTATGATCAGCGGCAATGGGATGCCTTGCTTGTAAAGGTCCATGGCCTTGGTCTTCCGCAACATGTGGCAGTTAAGGTTCCCTGGAATTGAGGGACATTGTTCGCGGCCAAGGGTTCCGGCTTTCTTAAGCACTGCGTCAACCGTATCGCTGGAAAGAGCAATCGCTTCTCCACGGTGCCAGCTATAGAACAAGGGGCACGTCGCGCGATGAGCTGCGCTTCGTGCATGGAACTCATCCAGATAGACCTTGAGATGCTCAACCGTTTTCTCTCCCAAGGGCACGGTACGGCTCTTGGATCTCTTGCCGGTCAAGGTCAGGCGGGCTGGCTTTTCCAGGTTCAGATCATCAAGGGTGAGCGCCGTGATCTCACCGACGCGAGCACCGCTGTCATAGAGCAGGATCAGCAGTATGCGGTTCCGCCGTGACTTCAAGTCCCTGCCATCGAAAGCAGCGAGAACTGCTGCTGTCTCGTTCTCTTGCAGGTATTCGATGGGTTTGCGCGGTTGGGCTGGGGCCTTGATGTTTTTGGCCGCTTGATAAACCGCGACCAAGCTCAGGTCTTCGGCGGAGGCGAACCGTAGGAAGGCTTTGACCGCACTCAGACGCAATCCGATAGTTGCGGGCTGGTATTCCTTGGCCTGTTGCATCCAGGCCAGCCATGCCTTCAAGAATTGCCGCTCGAAGTGATCGAAGCTGATGTCTTGGCGGTGAACGTGTTGCTCGATGACCAGGTAGTTGACGTAGTTTTCCAGGCTGATGCGGTAGGACTCGATGCTGCGTGGCGCCATGGACCTCACGTGGGGCAGATAGTCGTGCAGGTAGTTCCGGGCGTAGCCCCAGAAGTTGGATGTTGGTTCTTGCGGCGTGCGTTTCATTCGAATCCCACCTCGGGAATCATTCCTTGGCTATCCTTCACGAGTGTTGCGTACCCATCCATGAAGTCCGGTGATGTGTGAATGTAGTAAAACGTGCTGTCCAGCGTTGCATGCCCCATATAACGGGAAAGGTAGGGCATCATGGCGTTGATATCCCGGCCCTGGGACATCCACCGTTCGATGTTCGCGTAAGCAAAATGATGCCGGAAAGAATATGGATGTGGTTGCTTCCCTCCGAGAAGTAACGGCAAACCTGCCTGGTTCCAGATCCTGTTGAACATGACCCCGGTGGTGGCCGGATCTACCGGTGCTGCAGTCGAGGAGACAAAGAACGTAGAACGGTGTTGCCCGAATTGCTGACGGGAGATCCTGTTGCAATCGGCAAGTACTGCGGTGATCTGATCATTCAGTGGCAATCGCCGGCTCCGGTTGCCCTTGGACCACAACACGTCGATGAACCCTGCGGTGAGGTCGACATCTTGGAGCTGAAGCCTGCGGACTTCACAGGTCCGTAGCCCGCACGAATGCATCAGCGCAAAGAACGCAACGGACTGCCAACGCCACGGAGAAGTGGTCTGAAGTTCCGCTGCGGATCCGAAGAAAGCATCGATTTCCTTGCGGCTCAACAAATAGGGCTGAGAGCGATAGAATTCGCTTTTCCAGGAATCGGCAAGCACATACGCGTCGGGGTTTTCGTGGGTGCGCATCCAACGACCAAAATCCCTGATGTATGACATCTACGACGGGCTGGACCCTGGTTGGGATGCCTTCTTGAAGCGCACCCAACTTTCGATGGCCTGCTGGTCAAAAGAGCGCACGTGGTGTTCCGTGCAGTATGCATCAAAGCTTCGCAGGTAGTGGATGCGTGATGCGCCGTTGCAACCCATGCTTTCCTTGAACGCAAGAAACAGCCGTAGTTCGCGGGCAAACACACTGGTGAATTCAAAAGTGCCCATCACAAGCCAGCTCCCGGCAAAGGAAGAATGCAGGAGCGTAGCCGTTCGGTATCCACGCTCAAATACACATTGGTCGAGTCGCTGTGGGCATGGCCTAGGATCGCCGAGATCGTGGGCAATGCGGTTCCCGCCTGCAGCAACTTGGACGCCGCGTTGTAGCGAAGGGACCGCGTTCCAACCTTCACACCTTCCATACCCGACGCGTGGAAGACCTTGTTGACGATCACGTAATTCGAGGCATGATCGGTCAAGGCAATGTGTGGGGCCTTCAGCCTCAAGAACACTTCGTGGGCATCGGAATCAGGCCGGTCCTCAAGCACATACTGCGCAAGTTTGGTGAGGACCAAAGGTGGTAGCGGCAGCGTCAACGGGTTGCCCGTCTTTTGCTGCACCAGCCCAATCGTGCCCTCCCGCCAATGAATATCCGTCAGCTGCAGGTTACGGATATCGCATGCGCGCAGGCCCGTGCCCAGGGCGAGCAGGGTAATCGCGGCATCCCGGGCCGAGACTAAACCCTGCTGGCAGGCATCAACAACTTGCCGTTCAACTCCGGAATCGAGCATGGGAATGATGCCATGGTGTCGTTTCGTGCGGGCCAATGCCAGCGCATCGAGCAGATCGGTGCGCTGCGTGAATTTCAGGAATGGGCGGAAGCTTGATAGCGCCGACCACATGCTCGTTGCAGCCCACCGGTCACGCAGGGATTCAGGGAATTCCAAGATGCTGGCCCCGTCTGCCGCATCCCATGAGGTTACTCCGCCAGTTTCCAAAAACCGCAAGTACTGGCAAGCCAACCCGCCAAAACAGGTTTGCGTGGAAGGTGTCAGGCCCCTTTGCTCCATGTCCAGGGACCATGACTCCAGCAGCCCTGAAAATTCCGGGCTGCTGGGCTTTTCCTTCTGCAATCCACGGGGCCGCATGGACAGATCCACGGTGCCGGTGAGTATATAGGAATCGAACAAACACACCAGCCGGCCATAATCGAAATGACGCTGCGCGCTATATTTTCCACTCCGGGGGCTGATGGTCATGGAGACGAACTTCTTGCCCAAGGTGAGTGTGTATTGGCCGTCTTGTTCCTCGGCCAGGACGCCGAGCCATTTGATGGATTTGCGGTACTGGTTAATTGTCGACTGCATGTAGTCGGCTTCTTTCAATGCGGTCACGATGACATCACCGAGGGCCGCAACTGTCGTATCCATTGCCTTGTCCTTCCACTGGGAACATGGATACAAGTCAGGTTAAGCCGAAATATTAAGCCGGGGAATGGGTTCCAAACCCCTGAACCACAAGGGGTGATTTCCCATGCTCGGCTTAACGGATTCCTCGGCTTAATCACTATTAAACGGAATTCCGTTTAATAGTGATCGTGGCACGCAATATACCTCGAGTGACTTTCAGCGGTGGTGCGCTGGCAATAATGTCGCTCAGTCGATGGGAATGACCGGGGATGTTGGGATAATTCGGTGGCTGAAAATTTCTTCTCCCATCTGAAAACCGAGATGTATCACCACTATGATTTTCCGAACCATCTCTCTGCCCGGACGGCGGTCATGGAATACGTCGAGTCTTGGTACAACAGACGCCGGCCACACAGCAACAACCAGGGCCTGCCTCCGGCAAAGGCCGTCGCCGCATACGAAAATCAGTTCAAACCAAAAGCAGCCTAAGAAGAAAAATCAATCAAGCTGTCTCAAAAACTTGACGAGCGCAGTCAGACGTTGTAGGAGGTTCACCTAATCAATTTCCCGCCATATGCCCGGACCGCAACCCGATCGAGCATGTCTGGAACGACACCAAAAAACGCGATCAGCAACGTCCAACGCGACGGCTTCGAACCCATCGTCACAGCCTTCGAAGCCCACACCCGATCACGGATCCTCGACTACAAGACCTGAGCTTCAGAGTCCGGTTCTGAAAAATTAGAGTCATACCCGGTAGCTTTGTCTCGCCTTTAGGATTGGTGATTAATCCCGTTGCGTCTAAGACCGGTATAGTTATGTCTTTCGCAGTCCTAAAATGGACAAAAGTTGCGGTAACTATTTCTGCAGTCAGAAGTTGACCGCCGCGCCACGCAAAAATCATCCAAGTGCGGGCATTCAACAGCTTCCATTATGGCTTAGCCCGGTAGGCTAGAAAGCATGTTAACCAGTGAGTCCACAACAACTTCGCTTTTGATTTCAGAATCAGTGGAATTATCGGCTGCGCTGACTGCGACATTGGCTAGTGGAGCAGATTTACGTGTCTTATTCATCAAAGGTCCAGCAGCAGTAGCTGCTGGCGTGCGTCCTCAGCGTGCTTCTGCCGATATCGATGTTCTTGTGCATCCAGAAGACACCAATAAACTACTAGCACTTTTAGCGGAGCGTGGGTGGAAGAAACGGCCTTTCGCAGATGGTGTAGGAATTCCCATGCATTCACATACTCTCTACCATCCCAATTGGCCGTCGGACATTGACGTGCATTTCCGTTTTCCTGGCCTGGACGCAGACCCAGGTGAAAGTTTTGACGTATTAGCTCAAAATTGTGCAAATCATAGTTTCTCAGGAGTCTCCGCACCCACTCCTTGCCACGCAGGCATGGCATTGATCCAGATAACGCATGCCTTGAGAAACTTACATTTGGAGGATTCACGGTCATCTGCGTCCCAGAAAGATTATGCTTTTTTGTTGGATCAGACTGAAAGTCTCCGCTGGGAGGAACTCTTAGCGGTGATGAAAGGGACTAAATCATTAGCCGCGATGAAACCATTTCTCTATGAGGCTTATCCGACGCTAGCACGCGACTTGGTATTTCCAACACCCTCCGAAGACTGGCAGTCACGAACAGCAACACGTTATCGAGGGACTCATCGATTGGTGTTACTTCAGCGTGCTTCATGGAGAAACAAACCAGCAATTATTTATCGATCCTTATTTCCTCCGCGCGAGCATTTAGCCGCCAAAAACCTTGAACTGCTTGATGCAAAGTACTCGACCTTGGTGAAATACCAATTATCCAGAATCTTCCTTTTCTTGCGTCTGATGCCACAAGCAGCTCAAGAGTCAAAAAGAAGAATAATCCAAAGTGAGGGCGATCAATTCCCTAAGCGAGATAACTCCTAGTAACCCTGCTACGAGGTTCCTGCAGGTTACTGAGTTGGCATTCTGGAGCCGGGCTGGCCGTTTTTGGGGATGCACTTCGATACCGAGTCGCTGGTGTTTTATGTTTTGTTCCACATATCCGCGCCGGTCTTCTTGCTGGTGATCTTGGATGGATTGGGCACTCTGTGTGATTAGAACGCAATCTTTGAAGCGTACCAGCAGACCCCTCTCGTGGGCGAACAAGTCAAAAATGACAACTAAGTTCACCGGATGTTTGAGTCACATTCAGCGGGTAGAACAGTAGGAACTTATGCCGCCAGTCAATTCAGAGCAGCTACAAACAAGCCTCACGGAGAGTCTCGGTCCTGTTTTTGCAGTGGCCTCGGTGCAGGGCATCAAGAAACGCAACGTTTTATCTGGGTGAATTGGACGAATAATGCGGTGACAAAGTTCCCCTCGGCGGCTAACAGGCTAGCCCGGGGTTTTCATGAAGGTGTGCGTCATTAACGTCGAATTTGTTATGTCACAGGACAGCGGTGACAGTTCTGCATCAGAACATCGGTAACATAACAAGCAGTTTTAGTGGTGACACTTCACCGGCTTGTTAAGGGTGTCCGTTTCGGGTTGAACTCGTTCATGAAGTCCAACAACGACCCAGTCGATGCCCGTGTCCGGCTGGAAATCGCCCAGTGGACAGATGATGCTCCCGGAGCGCCATGACGACCTTTTGCCTTGAACATGGAATCATCGACATGACGTTTTACAAGATCCGTGCCATCGCACTAGCCGAGGGACAGGCGCACTGCACTTGAACCACGTTCGCGCTGGCCCAAGCCTCGCCCCAACTACCCGATAAGTTCTACGACCCGGACGGTAAGTTAATCGGCGAGAAGACCCTGATCCGTACCGACAGTGCCGGCCCCTCCTTCGAATTCCCGAACCACCTACACGCGTTGGGATTGCAGCTCTCAACCTCATTCTTTTTGCCGGTGGCCAACGAATGGTTGATTGGGCGGATCAATGAGGAAAAGTACTGGGAACCAGCCACCGACCAACACGGCCAAGAACGCCATAATGCGTGGGTGATTGATGCCAGCAAAGCCATGCCCCTGAAAACTATCCACCCGGAACCCGTCTACACCTGAGAGCCGAACGCCCACACCCAGGTGCCAGTGCCAGCTTTTTCTACACCGACGGAATCGGGTCACCGCGTTCTTGACCAATGCGCCCCGATTCAACGTTGCGTTTCTTGATGCTCAGCACAGAGCCCACGATAGGTGCGAAATAGAGAATCATGGCTCTGAAGAATACGGGGCTTGGTAAGCTTTGTGTGTCAGCGCTAAACTTTGGGCCGTTTCAGCTATGAGTGTGAGCCAAATCGGAAGCTCAATTCAGACCAAAAAGCGGTAAGCACCTGCCACTCCGTATCAGCTCGAAATTACCCATCCGCGGTTCCCGCCGGCCAGACTGATTCGCTGCTGGCTAGGCCGCCGAAGGCGTGATGCAACAGGTGGCCGTTGACGGCCCGTATCCACTATGCGTACGTGGCATCAATGATGACGCCGCAGCTCAAAGTCGGCGGCAGGAACCTGCAGAGGACGCCATGCTGGAAAGCCTTGTGATCGGTCAGGGGATTCGGCGATGCCCCTCACTGCCAGGAGCGAATGGAAGCACGATAGATACTGATTGAAGATCGTCGCCGGTGCACAGATTGCACCATCGTTGACGGAGACACTCACCCTTGCAGGGCGTCTGCAAAGTCGTCAGTTCGAGTAGAAGCCAGCGATCTTGAGTGCTTGAGCAGGATGACTTCGTAGCGTGCGGGTAGCTTTGGCGATATTTTTTGCAACCTGCACGTTTAAGCAACGTGATGGCAATGTTCCTCAAAATCGACATCATGTGAGGTGAGTTTGCGGTGAGAACTTGTGATTTGTCTTCTTGCCAAACCACATCCCTACGCCAATATAGAGAATTTTCAATGCTCCAATGTCCACGGATCAACGCAGCTAGCTGTGCTGGACTAGCCAGATGGGTGGGCAGTGACGTGACCGCGTAAATGGTTTCGGTATGCCAGGTCTTGAGGTCTTGTTTTCGTGACTTTCGGATGATTTGGATGGCTTGTTCCGCGTGCAGGAATCTAATCCAGGGGTTGCGCGTGGCGCATTTGATAGCGCGGAATATGACCTTCCCATTGGCAACCGTCCTGACACGGTCCCCGTCGGGGACTTTCTCCCACGGGTTCTGTTCGAGCTGGGCGAGCAGGGTGGGTTGGTTTGCTTTCACTGTGAAAACATAGTGAGCACCACGCTGGGCAAGATAGCGAGCATGACCCGTCTGGGTGTGCAATGAATCTGCAGTGACTACGATACCTTGAGGTCCATGAAGTGGTCCAGAAGTACCGGGAATGCGGTGATTCCATTGTTTTTCTCGCTCACCGATACCTAGGCCAAGACCGTGTGGCTCTCTTGGTTCAGAGCAGACATTAGATGCACTCTGGTGCCTTTGCCGTCCACGGTAATCGATGCAGGGCTGTCAACCTTTTGGGCCCAGAGGCGAAAGCAACAGTTCCATAGCTGCGGCATCAAAAAGTACAAAGACTCGGGCCAGCGTGGTGGCATGAGGTGCGCCGACACCGTGGACTTCTAGTTCTGAGCGTGCGGTATCGAACGGCCCTTTCGGCCATTTCTACCAGCGTCTTGACGCCGACAATCACCGAACACACCATGATGACCAACAGGTGCACGAAGCTAAGTCTGATTCCTCGTTTGGCTCGTGGATCAGGCAGCCCAGTCAGAGCAGGTAAGACTTCGGTAGGATCCAATTTCACTGTCTCAACGCCATCAAATTGGTCTCACATATTAAGACTCTAGGCTAGCGCACCACTTAGCAGACGCCCTGCTCACCCTTGGGAGATCAGCACAGACCTGAGGTTTCAGCGGGTGAAAGCGAAGAATCGCCGAGGGTGCACGCGCAACTGCCGAAATGGCCTATTTTTAGTTGAGAAACAGAAAGCCTCCAACCACTCTTATGTTGCCAATGGTGCCTGGGCGAAACTTGCCATGTTTGCCATGAACCTAGTCAGCTGGCTCCAACTCGTAGCAGTACAAGGGGGCATGACGCAGGCTGCTTGGAAATGAAACGGTGGTGCTACCGACTATTTTCAATGGCAAGAAGAATCATCCACAGCGGCAGACAAACCAAACTCTTACTCCCATTCAAGGCACCAGTAGCCATGCTCCTCATGAACGTATAAACACCATCACCAGCACTTCAAAAAGCACATCCTGATCACCTC
Organism: Arthrobacter sp. MYb227; assembly: GCF_002975435.1. Classification (GTDB taxonomy): domain Bacteria; phylum Actinomycetota; class Actinomycetes; order Actinomycetales; family Micrococcaceae; genus Paeniglutamicibacter. Next base: position 34,542 of record NZ_PCPT01000013.1, read on the forward strand.
CACCGGCACCAAAGCTATCCAACATCACCAGAAAGGAGACCTGAGCGGAAAATGGTATCCGACGCACAGTCAGGGATTCGACCAACATCATTGTGCCCACAAACAGCAAAACCGCCAACCCGCACCGAAATGCGAAATCAGCGCTCTGCCATCGCTTCATGAAATGGCTGGGCTAAGAACATGGCTTCTAAGTCCGTAACCGTCATGAATTTTCGACTACAAAATCTGATCCTGCAACGATCGACTTTGAAAGATCAGACTACTTTTTTCAAAAGAAGAAACCTGACATCAATATAGAGACGGTTAGGAAAGTCTATTATCTGATCAGTATGCGCCGTCTTTACCAAAAACGGCTTTAACAGTACGGAAAAGAATTATTAAATCCTGCATTAGTGACCAGTTCTCGACGTAGTACAGATCTAACCGTACACTTTCTTCCCACGAAAGATCCGAACGTCCGCTCACTTGCCACAAACCTGTTACACCAGGTTTGACCATTAGCCTGCGCGAAACGTATTTCTCATATGCGGCCACTTCGGCTGGGAGAGGAGGACGCGGTCCCACCATGCTCATTTCTCCTACTAAGACATTCCACAGTTGCGGCAGCTCATCAATACTGTATCGGCGAATGAATGCCCCGAGCTTTGTAATTCGAGGATCGTCTTTCATCTTGAATAGTACGGCATTTCCTTCATTAGATGGCTGGAGATCCATCAATTGTGCTTCGGCATCAACTACCATAGAACGGAATTTGTGCATCTTAAATGCTTTTCCATTTAGACCAACGCGTTCTTGATGAAAAAAGGCTGGGCCTGGGCTATCAAGTTTGATCAGTGCAGCGATCAATAGAAAAAACGGAGACAATAAAAGGAGCCCAATAGTGGATCCCAAAATATCGAAGGTTCGTTTGAGGCTGGCTTGGCCCCCTTTCAGCCGCGGAGTTGAGACATGAATAAGCGGAAGACCTGCCACCGGCTGAGTATGAATTCTCGGTCCTGCAATGTCAGTCAGCGCGGGAGCCAAGATCATGGAAACTCGCCTTTCCTGAAGTTCCCAGCCCAGCTGACGTATCGTCACTGGATTGAGCTGTGAATCTGAAGAGAGCGCAATGGCATCTACATCATGAAACTCCACTGCACTCAGAATTCCACTTAGGCCTGTGCTCACTGATACGACAGGGACGGGTAGTTCCTCCCCTTTGGGCGACTTCATCGCATATCCGGGAAGGATTGCTCCTATCGGTTCGAATCCGGCGCCTGGCTCACTAGAGAGCGAATTGTAGAGATGTTCTACTGCGCTGGGCGCTCCCACAAGTAGCAGACGTCGGGTGAAATTACCTCGCAATCGGTGCCGTACCAGCCACCGGCGCGAAAACCACCGTGATAGTAGGAGCAAAAATAGGCCCACTGGCAGTGCAATTCCGACATAGCCGCGTGCGGTGCTGAGGTCGAGAGCGTAGGAAATGATGGCGATGCCACCGAAAAGGTACATAGTTGAAACGACAACTCTTTTATATTCTTCGCTTCCAGCCCCTAGGATCCTAAGATCCCGAGCTCCCCATATTTCCAGCACAATCCACCAGAACGCAGCGAACAGAAGTGTCAGTGTCCAATAATTAGTATTGAGATAGTCGGAGCTTAGAGACGGATCTTTGGCTGTTCCGAAGCGAGTAAGTTGTGCTGTAAGCATCGCGGACATGATAAGCACTGCGTCCATGAATGCAATTCTTCTCGGAAGCACAGAGCGCCATGAGTGGCGTGTTTTGAGCAATTTCGTCTCCCCCGAATATTGTGCCCAGCTAAGTTTGAGACTTTATGTGAAAACAATTGTTCCAAATCAGTGAAACTAGTTCTTGCTTTCGAATTTGCGACCCAACGCGGTGATGTTCCAGCCAGCGTGTTCCCACTCATCGATAGGCATAACATTGCGTCCGTCGATGAAGTTTCGGTTTGCTACGACGGTCGCGAGTTCGGTAGGAACGAGGGCACGGAATTCGGACCATTCAGTCAAGAGAATTACTAGATCCGCTTGTGTGGCTGCTTCAAAAGCTGAATCGACATATTTTAAGCGCGGGAATCGCTTTGCAGCGTTCGCGTTTGCCTTGGGGTCGTAGACGTTTACGTCAGCGCCTGAATTAAAGAGACGGGCAGCAACATCTAGGGCTGGAGAATCTCGTACATCATCACTATTTGGTTTAAATGCCGCGCCAAGCACGGCAATCTTCTTACCAGCTAGCGGACCAATCATGTCTTCGGCAAGGTAAACAACACGATCGCGACGACGAAGGTTGATTTCATCAACTTCAGACAGGAAACGCATCGTGCGTTCTAACCCCAGCTCACTGATTCGTGCCTGGAGGGCTCTGATGTCTTTGGGTAAGCAACCGCCTCCAAAACCTACACCAGCGTTGAGGAAACGACGACCGATCCTAACGTCAAAACCGATCGCATCTGCCAACGTTCTGATATCGCCACCGACGGTCTCAGTAACTTCAGAAAACGCATTGATGAATGAGATTTTGGTAGCTAAGAATGCGTTTGCTGCGACTTTGACCAATTCAGCAGTTTCAAAATCAGTGCTAATAAAAGGCGTATCTACCGCAAGTGCACGTGCGTAAACTTCGCGGAGCACCTTTTCGGTAACGGCGCTATCTGCACCAACGACGAGACGGTCTGGCGTCAAAGTGTCTTCAACTGCGAACCCCTCACGTAGGAACTCCGGGTTCCATGCAAAGCCAATTGAAATATCGGGATTTTTAATCTCAGCAATCATTTTGCTTAGACGTCGAGCTGTACCAACGGGTACAGTTGACTTTCCAACGATGAATGCATCCTTGCTAATGTTCTCTGCAAGCGAACGAGTGGCCGCGTCGACAAACGTTAGATCAGCTGCGATATCACCTGCTTTCTGGGGCGTTCCTACACCGATGAAGTGTACATCTGCCCAACCACCGATTTCTTCGTAAGAAGTAGTGAAACGTAGGCGTCCAGTGGCTATGTGCTTGCGAAGTAGTTCCGGCAGACCCGGTTCATGGAAAGGCAGCTCACCTCGGGTCAAGCTGTCAATCTTGTCTTGATCGATGTCAAGTCCGATGACCTCGAAACCCAATTCCGCCATACAAGCCGCATGGGTTGCACCCAAATAGCCGGTTCCGATGACGCTCATCCGCAATGACATTCTTCTCCAAATATGTAAAAACTAGGCTGCGCAAGCACACATAAGTTGCAGGCAGCTGTACTGATCAACCCTTGAAAAAATGACTTTGGCAGAAAAAGCTGAGTCTGCCCAATGAAGCATATCCGCAAACCGAGTCGAGGGTGAGTCGAGCAACTTTGCCCCCCGAGAGGCGTTCATCACATGGTTAATGCATCAACAGTTCGTTAAAACCTTGAAATTGCAGATAGATTTATATGTTGGTAGTAGGTTTTCAAAGAATAACGTAGGAGAGTCTTGAGCGGTCTCATTGTGCACGAGTGGTTGGAACCTACTGGCGGCGCGGAAAAAGTAGTCCAAGAAATGGCTAGCACTTACCCAGATGCAAGGATTCTAACGCTTTGGAACGATGGCCATGCAGAAATAGATGATTCGAGAGTCTCGGAGACTTGGCTCGCCAAAACGCCTTTCCGATCGAATAAAGCAATCGCTATACCTGCAATGTTGCCCACGTGGCGTCGCCAGAGCCTAGGCGATGCTGATTGGGCGCTTGTTAGCTCCCACCTGTTTGCACATCATGTTTCATTCACAGACGCAAAACGAGATGTTGAAAAATTTGTGTACGTCCACACCCCAGCACGGTACATCTGGGAACCTGATCTTGACGCGCGAGGTAACTCAATGATTGCGCGGGGCTTGGCTGGACTCCTGAAACCGGTTGATAGGAGACGGGCCGCAGAAGGGGCTAATTTTGCTGCGAATAGTGAATTTGTAAGAGACCGTATTCGGCGAACATGGAACCAAGACGCGGAAGTTATTTATCCGCCAGTATCCGTGAAGGCAATTCAAAGCGTTGAATGTTGGGCTGATGAGCTGGGACCTGATGACGCTGAAATCCTAGCCCGTCTTCCCGAGAAGTTTGTACTTTCTGCCTCTCGATTCGTTCCTTATAAGAGACTTGACATGGCCATAACAGTCGCTGAGGCCTCAGGAATCCCAGCAGTTATAGCTGGAAGTGGTCCAGATGAGACGAGGCTTCGAGCTCGGGCTGCAGAATCCTCTGTACCAGTTCACTTCGTCCAACGGCCCTCGGACCCATTCTTGTATGCGTTATATGAACGGGCTGTGGCATACGTTTTTATGGCCATAGAAGATTTCGGGATCATGCCAGTTGAGGCTATGGCAATCGGAACACCCGTAATCTGTGGAAACGAAGGTGGTGTTTTAGAGACAGTGTCCCATGGTATGAGCGGAGCACACTTACAAGCAACAGATGTCCAAGCGCTGCGTGAAGCACTGGAACTTACCGTGTCACTGGACCGGGCAAAGATTCGTTCGCATGCGACAAAGTTTGATGCCAGCCTCTTTAGAAGGAACATCGAATCCTGGACAGGCCGTAGTTCTACAAACGAGCAAATTTCTGGAATCGATGACTATGCCCAACGATGATTTTTCTTCTGCCGGTATGAAAACGATAATTATCTCTGCTCCGCTTGTTACAAAAGGGGGAGTCTTCCGCTCAACATGTGAGCTCGTCGAATCAGCTCGTGCGCAGGGCTTGGATTGGTCAGCCCTAATAATCACACGTGGTGACCTCAATCCCGGTAGATTACCAGTTGGTGTTGATGTAAGGGTTGTCAACCAGAGCGGTATACGAGGGCTCTTGGAATTACGTCGAATTCTTTCTTCATCTGAAACCGTCGGTCAGGCCGAAGCCGTCATCTCAATGATTCCGCAGACGGACATGCTACTTTCAACAATTAATCGTGGCCGAAAAAAGATTCATGTCGCGTTCGTTAGGGGAGCTGCATGGCCTCGCAAAGGTGAGTCAAACGAGCTCAGACGTCGAATATGGCGCCTCATTGAACGATGGGCTTTAGGCCAGATGGACGAGGTCTGGACGACAACAACAGTGTTGCGAGAAGAAATTGAATGGTCTTCGGCGGTTATCGTCCCTGCAGGAATCGCAGATATTGGATCGCAAGAAGAGCCACAAGTTTCCTTTGAGCCAGCCAATGTTGTCTGGGCTGCACGAATGTCAATTGACAAGAACCCTCATCTGTTCTTGAATGTGCTGGACGAACTGAAAGTACCAGGATTTATGTATGGCGACGGCGAACTACGTTTTGAACTAGAAACGAGTAAACCCACAAACGTCACTTTTGGGGGATGGGCAGATCCCCTTACATTATGGGATAGTGCTGGAATCTACTTAGGTACGTCTTTCCGAGAAGCCTTTGGACGGAGCGCAGTCGAAGCTGCAGCACGAGGCCTACCAATGGTTCTTTCGAATGCTTTTGGTGCAGCACCATTGCTATTCACTGACCCTGAACTGAAAGATCGCTTCGTTCTGGATCCATTAGAAACGGATGCTTGGATTCGAGCGACTCGTGAGTTGTCAGAAGACGCAATGCTAAGACAACGAGTTGGACATCATGTTTGGAAGAACGCGAATCTGCTGACCATTGAAAAATCAGTCGAAGCCGTACGCAGACGTTTGCACATGATTAAAGATTTAAACGAGATAGAAAAAAATGTTTAATAGTAAAAGCGAATTAACTCTAAATTATAAAGTTTTACACTTAGATCACACAACTGCACTTGGCGGCGCGGAGCTTGCATTAGCCAGACTGTGTAAAATGTCGAACGGATGGGAACCGACGATTGCGTTGCCTGGTAAGAACGACCAGGATTTAGGTCCATTCGAGTCGTTGGAACCGATAGTCGTCCGTGTTGGCGAACCACAATTATCCGGGGCCAGCCGGTCAGGGATAAACAGTATTGTCGGGTTTATTATCCGCATACTCGAACAGGTATGGCATTTGCGTCGCGAACATTCGTTCAAAAACGCCGACATCATTCACACGAATACATCACGCTCGGGCCTGTACGGAGCACTTTCGGTGCTCCTATCGCGCAAACGCTTAGTTGTTCATCTCCGTGACATGGTTACGAGAGAAAGCCTAGGCACTATGGGAAGCCTACTTTTCAAGTCAATTGTTTTGCCAAGAGCAAATGGTGTGATTGCTAATTCCGAAGCAACACTCGCGACGGCCACGAAGTATATACGGTCTTCTGCATCGATAGCAGTCATTCCAAGCCCTGCAGGTATACGATCGGACCCGAAGCCAACAACAATTCGAGATTCAGTGGACAAAATCGGGATGGTGGCAAGAATCGATCCGTGGAAAGGGCAAGAGCTGCTTATAGAGGCCTTTGCTCGTTCTTTCGGTGGTTCCGCAACGAGATTGGTACTTGCTGGAGCGCCTGCGTTTGGGCATGAAGAATACTTGTCCGCAATTACACAAAAAGCAGAAGTACTAGGCATTGCTAGCCAGATCGATTTTCTAGGTCATGTCAACGATGTGAATTCAATAATTGATGATCTGGACATTTGCGTTCAAGCTTCTATACGTCCTGAACCGCTTGGTCAGAACGTACTACAGTACCTTGCCGCAGGTAAGCCCGTCATATCAGCAGATCAAGGCGGCCCTACCGAATGGATCATTCATGGTGAAAATGGCTTGCTCTTCAAAGCTGGCGATGTCGAATCTCTTGCTTCAAATCTCAAAGCCATGCGTAGCAAATCGGTTCGAGAAAAACTTGCCTCTGGAACAACGCGAGTAAAACCCGTCCCTACGGATGAAATGGTAGCTAGAATGCACGCGGACCTCTTCTCAGAAGTCATCAAGAAGTAATTCATAATTAACTGAAGGAATGACATGTTATCAAAACCGAAGGTAGCCGTATTTAGACAACGTTTGTTCGTTCCGTCAGAGACGTTCATTAGAGATCAGACCAAAGCATTAAACGCTCATGATGGGATTTTTATAGCTCGAAGGCCCGTAATAAATCCGTTTGATGCTCCGGTATTCAGCTTATCGGAGCATCAAGGAAAGCTTCATGACAGCCTCTTTGCTCTCACCGGAAAATCCGTGGCATTTGAACGTTACCTTCGGCATACATCGCCGTCCTTAGTTCATGCACATTTCGGTCCCGATGGAATGCTAGCTTCCGGACCATGTCAAAATACAGAAACGCCGCTAGTGATTACGTTACATGGTAGAGACGCGACTGTTAGTCGTAAGAACCTTCTTCGCACTGGCCAACCAGTTGCCATCCGCTATGCATTGAATAGGAATACTTTAGCAGAAAGCGCAAAATTCCTTATTTGCGTATCAAATGATTTGAAGGATAAGGCAATCCAGAATGGATTTCCAGCCAAAAAGCTAATAACTCATTATATTGGTGTTGATACTAATAGATTTGCAATTTCGGTACAGCCACGAAAAAAACGGTTTGTACACGTTGCCCGCTTAGTGGAAAAAAAGGGTACTGCAAACTTGCTTCTGGCATTCACCGGAGTTCTGGAGCAGCACCCTGATGCAGCACTCGATATTGTTGGCAACGGCCCACTCGCGAGTCAGCTTGTGCAACAAGCTAGTGAATTGGGAATAGCCGATAAAGTAGTCTTTCATGGACATCAAGAAAACGAAGTCGTTCGCGAGCTGATCAGTCAGGCAGCCGCATTTGTGCTTCCTAGTGTGACCGCGCCTAATGGGGATCGAGAGGGTCTGCCTATTTCGATTCTAGAAGCAATGAGCACGGGAACACCTGTGATCTCAACGGTTCACTCGGGCATTCCTGAAGCCATAGTTTCGGGAGTATCCGGAATCCTAGTTGAAGAACACGATGTGCAAGAACTGAGAAAAAGCATGGAAAACATCCTGAGCAATGACAACCTGGCTACAGATTTGGGGCAAGCGGGAGCAGAACGAATTCGCCAGAGATTCGATCTTGGCATACAGACTAGCCTTCTTGAACAGTTGTATGACAATGCTAAATAGGCACTTGAATTACGGAGCTCTTGAGGCAAAGAAGTGAATTTAACATTATTACAAATGCTGGTGCTTATAATAATGACAATATTTTTATTTGGCTCAGCACTATTTTCTAAAGTTGGTAATGTACTAAATAAAGTTGTTATTATCAGCGTAGTCTACCGAATAGTTATTTTCGCCGATCACTCCGCATTGTTGTCAGTGATGGTTAACTTGGTCGGAATAATTAGTATTATATTTGCTATTTTCCGAACTAATCGTGAGATTCGGCTTCCGCCTTGGCCGCTACTTGCCTTCTTAATCGTTCCGATTTTCGCAAGCATTGGTTCATCGACAAGCGTAGGGCAGATGTTGGATCGCGGGCTCGAAAGTGCCTTTCTGATTGCTCTCTCCATCGCCGTTGCTTCCAGTGATAACGTGATCCGAAGATTTGCCAGAAAGCCTGCAGTCTGGTTGCTCTTCTTCCTATTTATACTTTCTGCAAATGAATTACTGCTGGATGGACAGGCACTCTGGCCGCGTTATGACGGGGTAACTTATAGATTAGAAGCCGTCAATCATTTGATTGATGTAATACGCGTTCGCGCAATGGCCTCAACGGGTTATTCCATTACACTTGGAATTGTTGCTGGGATTCTTCTCATTATAGTATGCACCGAGTGGACAAGAGCTCGAATTTTCTCGATTTTGTTAGCCCTTTGTGCAGGACTATTCGTAGTATTTGCCGCTGGTTCGCGAACAGCGACTATCGGCCTCCTGATTGTTCTTCTATTCTGGGTCCTCAAGATGAGGGGTTGGAAGAGGATCGTCTTGGCGCCAATCGTGGCCACAGGTGCGATCGCATTTGTGGCGCCTCGGGGAATCAGCTCTCTCAACGCTTTAGGAATTGACGAGAATACCGCCAATTCAGAGTCATTTGCCCACCGAGCAGGTGTTTTGAAGTCAGTCTCTGGCCTCATGCAGAGGGATATTGGTAATGTCCTATTTGGTGGAGGGGATGGGGCAGCGCGCACAGCTTTCACATCTGGTCTTGTCGCGGGCGTTGAGGGAATCACTGTCTTTGATAATCAGTATCTGCGCACGCTCGCCGTGAGCGGGATTATTGGATTAGTTCTATTGATAATTACAATAATCAGCCTATTGGTTCGCGGAAACAAATATCAGAAATCACTGATCATATTTTTTGCCATTTCGATGACTACTTATGATATTTTTACTTGGACCTCCATTTATGTGCTATTTGTCCTAGTTGCTGCTTCGAACTATTCGGGCAAATTGAACCGAGCTCAAATCTCACCAAAAGTAGAAATTCGACCTTAGTTCGAAGTCAGCGTACCGTTTACTTCTATGAGAAAGCCTTAGTATTGTCTCTTCGTAGCACTGCCGCAGGGGCCGCTAAATGGACAGCCCTGTCCACCGTCGTGACGGCTGCCACAAATTTACTAATTTTTGCGTTTTTAGCTCGCCTTTTAACCCAATCTGAGATGGGCCTCATCGCGATTATGGTAGTCGTGATGGCTCTAGTTGATGTTTTTGTTGGGCTTGGCCTGCCCGCAGCGTTAATCCATCGCAGGGGAGTGACTTCTCGCCAGGCATCTTCGGTTCACTGGCTAGTCGTTGGCTCTAATAGTGCGTGCGGGTTGCTACTTATTCTGTTGGCTGGACTGTTGAGTGACTTCTTCAGTCAGCCTGATCTGAAAATGCAGTTGATCGTCGTTGCAGCCGTTTTTGTTATAAATGGTTTTGGACAAATCCCAAAAGCTTCTTTGGAGAAACGACTACAGTTTGGTCGCGTAGCTTCGGCTGAGATATCGTATGCAGTACTTCAGCTCGTTGCTGCTGTCGCGTTTGCCCACTTTGGCTTTGGCAGTTGGTCATATGTTTTGGCTTTGGTCCTCTCGTCTGCCGTACGCGTATCTTTATGGGCGTACCTTGGCCGCAGAACATTCAGGCCAAGATTCGTTTTCGGATGGAGCTCGACCAAACCTTTTCTATCTTTCGGCGTTTATCAAGCGGCAGACGGTTTAGTTAACTATTTGACTAATAATTTTAGTGCTATTGCACTTGGAAAGATCCTCGGACCAGGCCCGCTGTCCGGTTATACGCTCGCCTACAACGTTGCTGTTCAGTTACCGGCGAAGGTGAATCCTATTATCACGAGAGTTGCTTTTCCTCTTATGGCTAAGATGCAAGGCGAGCAATCAAGAGTAGTACGCACTTACCTGCAGATTAATAGAATTTGTGCTTTGATCAGCGCTCCAGTGCTCATCGGTCTTGCGCTAGTATCTGGAGATTTCATGAGTTTCATGTACGGTGAACCTTATCGGTCCTACGAACGTGAATTCGCCATTTTGTGCCTTGTTGGCCTTTTGCGAGCATACGGAAATCCGCTCGGATCGATGTTGAACGCGACTGGTCGAGTAAAGCTTGGCTTTTCGCTAAACTCAATTCGAGCTTGCCTCTCGATACCGATCACAATATGGATGACAATCGAATGGGGAAGCCTCGGAGCAGCATTGAGTATGTTGATTTCTGGGCTTCTTGGATTCTGTGTGGGAGCAATCTGTTCTAGGGTCGTTCTCAGCGTCAAGTTGAGAACTTACGCCGCTGGACTATTTTGGGCAGTGTTACCTGCTTTGCCGATGGCGGTTTTCCTTGTCGGTTTTCAGCTGTTCCTGCCAACCAACTTGAGTAATTGGACAAACATTTCCATTCAAGCTGTAGTTGCTTTATTTATTTATTTAATTAGTATCTGGACACTCTGTAGAGAGCCTTTTATACTATCTGTCAAAAGTAGGATTATAAGAAATGTTTTGGAATTTAAAAGATCATAGAATTATATTCTGCTAATAAAAGCGTTTCAATTTATTTATAAGAGAATTAAGGCCTATGGTAGTTCTGATGACGTTGCCTAGCCAGGCCGTTTCATGAGATGATGGTGAGTCGCTGATTTCGTATTTGGTATGCGATTGCCAAATAGCGTCTGTTGGTAGAGCTATTCCGGTGACCTGGACTCTTCTATGTCTGTCAAACGGCTTCTTGGACCTTTTTCAAATGAACCGAGGCCGTGAAGATCTTGAAGACGCGTCGGGCCAGATAGCGTTTGACGCAACGTCGGATTTCTTTGTCGGTCTCAGGTATCCGGACATGGCACTGCAGCCGAATTCCAACTGGGCCGGAATACCGCTGAATATGCTCTGCAAAGTTCCGTCAACGAGCGACTGCCTCGAGATAATTAATCTGAAGGCAGCTTCAATCTGCTCATTCGAGAATCCGCATAGATCCGGGAAAATTCGTAGTAATTTGATCGAAAATCTCTTACTTTGTACGAATAAATTTTCTCGCGATGTCCAGATCCCTGGGTCTTCCCTTCGGCGCGACGTTTCTCAACGTAGTTGCAGGTCTCGGTGTCGTGAGTCATCCTGCTGACCGCAGCCATATGCAGGGCACTGTTTAGTCGTCTGTCCCCGCCCCGATTCAGTCTATGGCGCACCGTATTTCCTGACGACGCGGGGATGGGATTAACACCGGCCAAACTGGCGAAGGCGGCCTCGTTGCGAACCCGGCCCTCGTGCGACCATGCCACTAAACATTTCGCTGCGGTCACCGCGCGGAAGCCTTTCTCTTCAAGCAAGGGCGCCGCTTCGCTTACCTTGACCAGTTCGTCCAGTTTTTGTTCGTTGGACTTCAACTGCTCGCCGAGATCCAAGACGTGGTTGGCAAGGCGGACCGATTCGGAACGGGCGATGCTCGAGGCCAGCTCTTCCTCGCGTTCCCGCCAGCGGGAGATCTACTGGATCTGAACCGATGTGAGCTTCTTGCGGGCGTCAACTCCGAGGTCGTTACTGCGTACCAAGGCGTTCAAGGCATTGATTGAACGGGTACGGTCCTTGGACATGGATTCTCTGGCGGTCACCAAGATCCGTAAACCTTGACGGATCCCTTCATGCAGGCGGGGACGGCGCAGTTTATCCACCGATAACGGCAGCGCAGCCATTGCTATCCGGCGAGCATCTAACACGTCCGATTTGCCGATCCCGCGATTCTTTTTCGCGTCCATGCGCGGAGCCTCAGCGACGGAGAATCCGTGGGCGGCCACGGTGCCAGCGAGGATCGCTCCGTAGGACGCAGCGCCCTCAATCACCCAGAGAATATCCGCGTCGGCGTCAGTGCGACGGGCCACCCACTTAATGGCCCGGTTGATGCCAGCAGCGGTGGTCGGGAAAGACTGTGTATCCAATAACGCACCGTTGGTAGCGTCGAGGATAGCATAGACGTGGTTGCGGGCGTGGGTGTCGACACCCACGACAAATGGGTGGCAATGCGAGACGATAGTCATGGCGGTTCACCGTGCTCTTTCCAGTTGTGATGGACAGGGTTCTGGCGGCCGTCGCCGGCCGGCACCAGTCCGGGTTAGGGTCACAACGGAACAGCACTGTGAGGGGTCACGCCCGTGAGATAGCGGCGGACAATCTTCTAATTAAGCTACCGTGGTGGGCCGGACTGGTACCGGCCGACCACCCACAAGAGCAGATGTCCAACTAATGCCACTGTGAAGGGCAGGTGTGTAAAGAGTCATGTTCTCGGGGTAGACCGACCGGTACTTATCCTGCCAGCTAGTCCCAGACCAGCTACTGACAAGTCTCACAGTGTGTAACCTCCCTACATCGTGGACACCGAATCGCACCACATCGTAGACAGCCGATCTCATGACTTCGGTTTGTCAGAACAACAGTTCCAACTAGCGCCATTTAGCATTCAGGGTGGTCATAGCGTCCTGCGCATTTTCCAGCTGCTCAAAACAGCGAATGCCGACATCGAATCGAGTCCCATCATCGATGAACTGATAGTTCATCACCTTCGTGGCGTCCTGATCGAAGAGTCCGTATTCCAAACCATCGATTTGCCAAAGCTCCATGGGATAAGACCGGGCGAAACGTAGCCGTGACTTACGTGGCTGCGTTCGGGGAGTGCTCTTGGTGACTCCTGCTTTGGAGAGGATCTGTCCAATGGTGGCTACTGATGGTCTTCGGTCACCGAATTCGTCGGTGTCTAGGCTTTCAATCCAAAAGGATAGTGGACGGTTGTCCCAGCCTGCTTGCGCCAGGTGTTTGGGGATATGCAAGACCGTGGGTTTAGTGCTTCGTGACCTTTAACGACGCAGCGTTCTTGGACTTTGTAGTACGCGGGCCTGCTGATGCCTAGTTCCTTGCAGAACTGGGAGATACTCAAGGAGTCTGGCAGGCTCGGAGTCACTAGGCGTTTAGTAAGGTAAGTTTTGGTTTAGGTAGGTTGATACCTACCTGGTTGGCCGGCGCTGGGGTGTTGGGGCGTTGTCGGAAGCGTCCGGGGTTCTTTGTGTAGTAGTCCTGGAGCGCGTGAGCGCGTGTTTTCCAGAGTTCTTTCCATGACCCGTCGTGGACCTGGGCAGGTGAGAACAAGGCGATGCCCGAGTGTTTGTGTTCGGTGTTGTACCAAGGGACGTAGTCGCCAATATAGTCTCTGGCAGTTTCGACGGTTTTGAAGACTCTGGGGTATCCGGGCCGGTATTTCATTCTCCGGAACCCTGATTCGCTGAACGGGTTGTCATTACTCACGTAGGGACGGTTGTGCGATAGTTCCACGCCGTGCTCGGTCAGCGCATCACGGAGCAGATGGGACTTCATCGCCGGCCCCGAGTCCGCGTGCACTATATCTGGCGCTCCGTGTTCTTTGATGGCGTTTTCAAACATGTCCACGGCCAGATGGTCCGCTTCACGTTCCTCCACGCGCCATCCAACGATCTGTCGAGAGAAAATATCGATCACCGAATACACTTTGAACGCCTTGTTGCGCCACGGTGAATATACGTCTGTAATGTCCCACGACCAGATCTGGCACGGTCTGGTGGCTTTCAGCACCGGCTTAGGCCGGGGTTCTTGCTTGTTTTGCCGTTTGGTGGGGATCGTGGGGCGCAGCATTTGATCTTCAATCTCCGCGGCAATACGCCACCACGTGCGCCGCGATGCCAACATGATCCCGGCATCCCAAACGGTGGCGAAAGAATGATCCACCGAAACGTTCTCGGCCCATCCCAGCATGATGTATTCCCTGATCCGTTCGCGATCTTGGGGACTGATGCGGCATTCATAGGCACGCTGGGACTGATGCAGCGGGTCTTGGACGCGTTCACGTGGCTTTTGCCGGTAATGCCAGGTGAAACGCGATACTCCCGCTAAGTCAAGGGCCTGCCGCTGAGATCCGGTGAATTCACGCAGTGAATCAATGAGTTGGTTCTCGGTGGCTAGGGATGTTTCGGATCGCGAGTCTGCGGTGTTTCGGGCTCTGACACGTTCAAGTCGTGCAAGAGCCCGATAGCTTTTCCCAAGGCCGTGTTTGATCCTTCAAGCATGCGGGTACGATCCTTGAGCTGTTCAACTTCTGCCTGGTGATCAGCGATCTCCTGAGCACGTTTCTTTTCAAACGCGGACAGTTCGCCATAGGTGCGGGTCATGCTCCCATGATCCCTTGGAATCAGGTTCCGGTCGAGATCGCCGGCATAGACCAGCTTCCTCCACTGCGGCACCCTCCACACCGGCACCTGCTGAGCTTGGACCCAGGCCTTCTTGGTTCCATGCGGTTGCAGATAATACTGGTGCATGAACTCACGGATTTCCTCACGGGTAAATCCTTGCATCACAACGGACATTGGTGGTCTCCTTCAAGCATTCAAGAAAGAGCCGAGTGGCTCACAACCAGCCTGACTGAGAGGGCAACAGCGTATTTGTGATCGCCTGGGCATCGAATAGGCGATCAAGTAACAAATTTTACAAATGCTAAATCGCTATTTATAGTTTGTCCTTGCGCCCGTATCTGACGAGTAATCCATCCTAAATTTAGGATGTCATCCGTGCACTAAAGTGTCTTCGCGTTCTTGAACGGCCATAACACTAGACTGACGCGACCAACAATCTCTGCTTCATCCACAAATCGTGCACATCCGTGGGCAAGAGAACGGTCCAGCCCACGACATTGAGACACCCCATCAGAACTATTACTGCGGTGGTCACCCATCACTAGGAACTTCCCTTCGGGAACAACAATCGGTCCAAAACAACGCCTAGACTTCCGATCGCTTTCACAATCCAGCTGTCCCGGGAGAAAAGGTAGATCTTGGAAAATGTAGGGCTCTTCTAATAGTTCGCCATTGCGTGTAAGAGTCCCCGTAGTCGGACTACAGCATTCCAACGTATCACCAGGGGAAGCACTAACACGCTTGACCAGTGGACGCTCATGCGAAGGGCCAATGCCCGTTACATCACCAAAAGTCTTGATCGCCTGTTTTATTAGGGGATCCTCTTTGGTTGCGCCTGCCGCATGCCATGAATCCTCACTATTGAACACAACTACGTCATTATTCTGCGGAATGTAATCCGAGGAATTCCAACGATTCACTATGATGCGATCACCAATATTTAGAGTATTCTCCATGGAACCGGAAGGAACCTGATAGATCTTTGCGACAAATGTCTGAAAAAGTGAAATGACGATTATTGCGGCCAACAGATTGGCTAGAACAGAGAACCAAAGAGGTACTCGGTGTTTTGTTGGGCTTGGGGCGGTCATGATTCCAGCCTACTTCCAGATCATCGAGATAGAGAAAGCAATACAACCGATAGAACACGCATAGGTGTTTCCCTACAGGGTTTCCACCTCGAACACGGAACAGGCCTAAGGCTCTTCTCACCGCAGGCTTTTACGTTTAGCGAAAGACAGACGCGTTGATGTACACCCAATGGAAGACGAAGATAATACTGTTGCTCGCTTCACTATTTGCCAACGAATTTTGGTGAAACTTTAATTTGATTTAGACCCTGAACTTCCGGGCAAATAATGCAAATTGCCGAGAACGTGCCTAGTAACTATCGATTGCAGTGAAACACTTTTCCATTAGGTGCGGTGAGTCACATGATTTGCGGCTGATCATGAAATTATCTGAGTAGGCATGGTACCTACTGCAATGTTAAGTGGAGTCAACAAAATGAAAAAGAAGCGTAAGCCCCAAAAAAACCATTACCACCAAAACGGTCCGAAAATTCCCGTTAAGTGGCAGAACACAATGTTGGCAGTCCTGCTCATACTTGCTATTGGAGCCATCGTTTATGCGCTCTCCAGCTAGCCCCTGAGCTGCGGCGACCCGTCTTTATCCTGTGGTCAAGGTAAGACTATGAAGTTTGTGCTGTGATGACGCTCAAGAATTCGTAGTTTCGAGAAGAGCTGTCCTCCACACCACATGTGAGTTCAAGAATCCAGTGCCGCTAGTACCAGGTGAAAATTATGGTGTCAGTATGACTTTGAAGCATCGAGCTTTGCCGAAATAGATTTGGCTATCGACCTATGTCCCGCATCGTTGGGGTATTGCCCCGAATCGACGACAAGATCAGTTCTGTCCCGGAGAGGCTGTCCGATATCGACGAACTTCGCCCCAACCTTAGTTGCCGATTTCTTGACCTGTTGAGTGATTGTGTGCAATGTTTCCGGCGGCGGATCTATGCCCCACGTTGGGCTGACAGCAATGATTCGCGCGCGGGGGAGTGCACTGGATAAGCTTCGATAGAAGTTGTCGATCTCGGCCGCAGTGGAAGGTGTTCCTTGCCAGATGTCTCTTTGGCCACCCGAGACCACAACTATTGAGGGTTGGATTGATTTTAGTCGTTCAACTAACTCGGCATATCGTGGGCAACGTTGCCTATCACAGGCGGCTAACGCAGGGCTGCCGGTTAAGAAGCTGGCATAGCCAGTGTTCTTGTGCGCTAGGTTTCGAGGGTCCCATCCACGCTTTCTTGCGAGTATTTCAGCCCATCCAGATTCGCGACCCGAAGCACCTACTCCGATTGCGAAGTCATCCCCAATGAATGCAGCAATGGGTTTTTTCGGTGGTAGAACAGACGCCGGTGCGGGCGTATGAGATGATCTCGGAGTCGGTTTTGGCTTGCTAGTGGGAGAACTTGACGGAGTAGGCAGAGGAGAAGGTTGAATTGTGGGAATGCCAGTGGCGGGGGACTCTTGGGTCGCGAGAGTCGGCGTTGACCCTCCTGCCGTGACTAAAACGATCGCTAATACAGTCATGCTAACAACTAAGACAACGCCAGCTGTTATCGTTTTCTTCGATCTAAGCCTTGAAATCAGTTGATTCGGCTTGTTATTGAGTAGATGTAACGTCGGGGCAAGCCAAGATGGAAAACGGCGGATCGGTGGAGACAACCTCGAATCAGTAAGAATGCGCGAGCCAGAGCTGGTGCTGGCTTCGAAGGATTCCATTGGCAATCGGCCGTGCAAGGAAGTTAACTGATCATGCGTAAATGTCTTTGCCAGACTGGACTTTGCTTGCCTGCTATTGTGTTTTCGTTCCAGAATGTATGCGGCAACACCAATAGCGGTTCCAAGCGTGTTGGCTAGGATATCTAGGCCCGAAGCGTAGCGTTTGGGCAGTAGTGTTGCCTGTCCGAGCTCGAAGAGGAGCGAAGCCGAGAACCCAATCAGGATACTGAGGCCCGTCTTTTTAACCCAAACAATTGCTATGCATCCAAGCGGAACAAACAAGGCAATATTGGCTGCAAACTCGATCTTGTTGTAGCCAATGAACTTAGGCATTCCATGCCTGTGTAGCCAACTAATGACCTGATGAAGACTTCCGCTCACGGGCTGGTCCACCGGCGTTGGCCAGAAAACTATCAAAATCAGCGCAAGCAAATATAAGGACGCCAAGAAAATCGAGAAACGGTAAAGCGGCTTGGTCATCGGGCCCAGTCATCGTAACGGTAAAGCAAACTAGCAGGGTTTGCGAATTTGGCACTAGCCCAGCATTGAAAGTCTACAGGTTTAGGCATATGGACAATTGGCCGTGTTGGAATGAAACGTCAAGGTAACCAATTGAGATAACCCAGGGAATGGTGCCTCTGAGAAGACTACAAGATGATTCTTTCAAGCTGGAAAGTTCGTGTGTTGTGGTCAGCGATGGTATCGGGCTCGTTAGTTCCCTGCACAATTGGCAAATATCATTTTGTGGACAGCTTTCTATCGTCCTATGACCGTGGCTTCTTTGTCGGCGGAAAACCTGTAGGCTTAAAGTATGTTTCTGGGAATCAATGGCAGTGAGTTTCTGGTGCTTGCCATCTTGGCTGTGGTGATTTTGGGTCCTGAAAAACTTCCAGAATATGCATCCAAACTTGCGCGTCTCGTCAAAGAGCTACGTCGTATGGCCACCGGCGCAAAAGAACAAATACGCGAGGAAATGGGCGATGATATTGCCGATATGGACTGGAAAAAACTGGATCCGCGCCAGTATGATCCTCGGCGAATCATCAAGGATGCGTTGCTCGATGATTTCCAGGAAGCAGTCGACCTAGCCAAACAACCAGCAATTGAGCAGGGCCTTGCTGACCAGGACGAGACTTTACAGCTAGAAAAAAGCAAAGAGTCTGCTGAATCTGCAAAAGTTGTGAACTGAGCTTCAACGTCCAATTTCACGTTTTCTTAGTGTGGTTCATCTAGACACAGAAACTGTCACGCGATGTTAAAGATCTGCCCGGCAAATAAGCGTCGGCCATTTTTTAGTTCGCGTTCTCTCGACCAAGCATAGGCAATTACTAGAGACTGCTACAGATCAGCTAAGTAATACAAGCACTTGAACACTAGACTCATAGTGTTTGAGCAGATCCACTTCCGGTCGAGACAACTGATCATTATTTCGTTTTTGACCTTGGCATACAGTGAAACCGATCGAAAGGGAGGGACCCTCGCATGGGCCTTCAAGGATGGCATTTAGTTATTATCGTAATTTTGGCCCTGTTGCTTTTCGGCGCCCCGAAGCTTCCCGGCTTGGCCCGTTCGATGGGTCAGTCTCTTCGAATCTTCAAATCCGAGGTTCGTCAGATGAAAGACGAAGGCACCAGTGCGCCGGCTGCGGATGAAACCGTGGAAGACAAGATCATTGATGCTGCCCCTTATAAGAACAACGCCTAATATTTCGTGAGCGATAAGGAAAACGCCTCTAAACAAGGCCGAAAGAAAAACCCTGAAGGCCGTATGGCTTTCAAAGCGCACCTTGTTGAGGCGCGCAATAGGCTTTTTATTGCGTTGATAGCACTAGTGCTAGGGACCGTCGGCGGATTTTTCCTATATGACGATGTCCTGAAGATGATCATCGAACCAGTACGCGAATATGGAGGTGAAGTTACCTACACCTCTGTCATGGGTCCTTTCGACATCATGCTTAAGACCTCGTTGCTTCTAGGTCTTATTTTCTCCTCACCGATATGGATTTATCAGCTCTGGGCATTTATCGTCCCGGGTCTTAAGAAAAAAGAGCGAAACACGGCACTTGCGTTTGCCTCCGCAGCGGCACCACTGTTCGTCATGGGTGTAGGCATGGCCTATTGGGTTTTGCCGCATGCACTCAAATTCTTTATCTCATTGAGCCCCGACACCGCCATGACATTGCTGAGTACAGATAACTATCTGCCATTCGTAACCCGGCTATTGATTGCTTTCGGGTTAGCTATGCTGGCCCCAGTATTGATGGTCGGTTTGAACATGATCGGCATACTTAAGGCCAAAATGATCATCAAGAACTGGCGAATCACAGTCTTTTTGATTGCCTTGGTCGCTGCGATGGCGGCGCCCGGTGGCGATGCGATCACCATGTTTGCACTTGCTGGCCCACTATTTATCACTTTTGCAACAGCCACGCTGATCTGTCATCTCAACGACCGTAAGCGTGCGAAGAAAATTGCTGCAATAGAAGCGGCCATCGCAGCGTCGGTTGACGAAGCTTCGACGCTACCCGAGACCGTGGATCTTCCATAGTCCTTGTCTGAGATTCCCTCGAGCGCAGGGCTGCTTGTCACTATTACGGAAAGTATTCCTGTGCTCGAGGGCTTTAACCGAGCGTTTCTTGCTTAGGTCATACTGGACGGAGGCACCAAAGGAAAGCCTCACTCGTCTCTCATATGGAGAGGGACAGAGTGTAAAACATCTACGAGTGCTTTAGCCCCGAAGCACTAGGCTATGGACTACATACCATCTAATCAATTTCACCCGATGAGTTTTGTGGCTTTGAAAGAAAGCTGGCGAGAATTCGACCATCCTCGTATACGAAGAGGCGGACACAATTTGCAAGGTCTCAAAACACCTTGGGATTCTAATTTCTACTTCGGATTATTGAGGCGTCCGCACGCTAGATATGCGAGTGGGCCCAAAAAGTTGATGAACGATGCAGCCGCCCACGCACCTTTGTGTCCTCGTACGTTGATTGCTGGTCGTTTCATCAGGTCCCGCAGCGCAACAAACTGTAGGGCGAGTTGGATGATACCCAAGATAGCAATGCGCCAGCGTGAAACGACAGAGATATCATTCCAATGTTTTTTCTGTGCCATGTTTTTCCTTGATCCGAAGTTATTGGTGCGTCAGTTTTTTGTTAGGCGTCAAGCGGTTGTTTCATCGTATCGCTCTGCTTACTTGAAGCTGTCGCGAAGGCGTTCCATCTCTCTGCGGTCTTTCTTGGTGGGCCGACCAGTTCCACGATCTCGTACTGGTACCTGTGGAATGACTTCTTTAGCCCGCACTGGCGTGTGGTCGATATAGCAGCGGGCGGCGATATCTGCACCGACACGTTTGGACAAGACTGCGGTTACTTCAAGATTTCGTTCTAGCCCAGACTGTCTGACCCGGATAGCGTCGCCGGGCACCACGATTTGTGCCGCCTTGGCCGGTTTATCGTTGAGGCGCACATGACCGGCTCGGCAGGCTGCTGTAGCGGCTGAACGAGTTTTGTAGACACGAATCGACCAGAGCCAGGCGTCGATTCTTACAGCCTTTGAATCTTGCTTCACGTTCCCAGTCTATCTGTGGGCGATGTTTCAGCGTGGAGGCGCCGTGTAAGGGGCAGAAAATGCGGCAGGGATGCAATGAACCAACCAATTTGAGGACTGAATAGATAAAGCATGAAGGTGACGCTGGCATTTTGCGCCAATTTTGTTGGAACTCGTTGACCCGCTTAGTACAGTCCACGCGATAGGACGGGTACGCAGGAAGCTCTCTAGATGCTTTGAAAAGTAACATAGCTAGTCAGCTCTCGAATATGTCCTCATGGATGTGTACCCAAAGCCGAACTGTGAGATTATTTGACCTAATGGCTAATGGAAACTTTCAACTGTCTGGTGAATCGCGGTTCACCGATCCTTCTTCCGAGCTTCACCGGAATCTGGACAGATTTCTGGGTGGCGTCATGATCAAGGGAATTGCCCAACTAGCTGCAATTTCGCAGAACTGGACGATTACCGCGAAAAGCCCAGCAACTTATTCTAGCGTTGTCAGGAGCTGGAGGCACGGAAAGCTGCTCTTGACCCATTGCGCTGGGGACGGCGTGACGTTCCACCGTCGACCCGAGCATCTTGGCGATTCGTACGATAGGTACGTACAGATGGCTGTGCTGAGAAGTGGAAATATCAGGACAGTTCAGCGTGGAGTGCTCCGGAGCTTGGGCCCAGACTCGATAATTACCTTATTGCTGGATGAAGAGTTCATCTCTTCGACCACCGATGAGATGGATATCATCCTTTTTTATGTGCCTCGAAGCTACCTTGAATCAAGGGGGCTAAATACCGACCTGATGGCCGGGGCAACCATGGATAATGCTTTGGCATGTAATTCCATAAGAGCCTTAGTCGATTTGGCATTCGTTCTTCAACAACGAGATGAAGATACCCAACGAGGATTTATTGAACGTGCGATTCTTGAACTCTTGACCGGAGTCGCTACCGAGTTCACCGAAGGCTTTATCCTCATGGACGAGGTCTCGGCTTCCACACGTATTCAAGTACTCAACATTATTGATTCCAACTACAGTGATCCAGATATTAGTGTGGATTCAATTGCCAAGTCACTTGGTTTTAGTCGACGTCAGATTTATAGGTTCTTTGAAGGCCGGAAGGTCTCAATCGCCAAGATGATCCGAGAGCGCAGGGTGGATAGAGCCGAACTACTGCTACGTTTGCCGATCAAAAAAACTGTGGCTTCGGTTGCCGAAGAATGTGGTTTCGGCGGTCCCGACCAACTTGCCAGGGCTTTCAAAGCGCGCCATTCCTGTAGCCCGCTGGAGTACCGTTCGAGAACTCGCCGTCCTTCTTCCTAAACTCATTTCATTCGTGCATGGCGGTATGTCTGCCGGAAGCGCAGCGGCAACCGTTGTCCGGATCGTAGAGTCCAACTTTCAAACGCTCCGCAAGCTTCTGAGCAGCACGTAGCTGCTCGTAGTGCTTCACATTTGGTTTTACTTTCATCGCTGTTGCATGACCGCTCGAAATCATGGATTCGTTGATGAATTCATCCTTGTAGGTAATACTGGCCAAGACTCGTCCGTATTTATCAAAGCGTTCAACATCAAAATCCAGCTCCACAATGCTGCCCTTTGGCAACTTTTGGGTTAGAAATTCTGTTGCTTCATTGCCATAGCATTGGGCGGGTATCTCCATGTGCGCAACTTCCGGTGCGCTGACGTTCAAGAGGCGAACCTTTGTTCCTTTGCCCTCGAGCAAGACATACACTGTATCCCCATCAACCACATGCTGGATCACCGCGGTGGCTGAAGAAACAGATTTCGATTTTTCGGATTGTGTAGTGGTAAACCACCACCACACGAGAAAACGGCTCCGATAACTGTCAAAGCCAGAAATAGTCGAGTGATGCTCTTAGATTTATTCTTTGCCACCGTGGGAAGCTAGCGCACCGAGTTGTCGCAGGCAGTCACTAAGCGGGCCTGTGCATCCGCAGGAACATTGTCTCCGGCACCCGCAACTCCATCTAGGGCATTCACGAGTTCTTTGGGCAAGCCGCCTTCACGCACTGCATCAACCATTGATGAGAGGACCTTGAGTTCCGAGGCGTTGATGGTACCATCCTTCAGCGGCGCACATACGGCCGTGATCAGTTCCTTCTTGGCAAGCTCGGCAACGTGCGATGCTGCCGACGACGCAGCAGAGGATGCTTTGTCGCCAACTTCTGCACATCCGGCTATGGCAAACATAACCAGGACTACTGAAGCGAGCAACGGAGTCTTACGGAATTGGATCTTCATGAACACAAGCTTAACTGTTTGGGGTGTCCGTTCCCTGAAAAGGAAACAGACACCCCAAATGTCATACGGTAGCCGGTGGGAACCTAGATTAAAGGTCCACCGAGTTCGTCAATGATCTCAAAGAGTCGTGGCAAGACAGCTCCGGAACCAATGCCGTCATGCTCGAATTCATTGGTGACCCAAGCCTTCAGATTTCCGACCCTGCCTGCGGTATCCAAAGACAACCCCGAATCAACATACATGTCATCGTGATAAACGATAGCTGCCATTGGGACTTTGTTGGCTGCAAGTTTTTCAAGATCGTAGAGGGAGGACCACTCGGTCTTTTGTGCCATTAGGTCTACCGCGGCCTTGAAGGGGCGCAATAGCTTTGTTTCCTCAAACATCCACGGGAACATCATTTCCCCGGTGAATATCAGCGGACGGGCAGTGGCATCAAAATCAGGTAGACGCTCAAGCTCTGCCTGTGCCGCCCATGCCGTTGCACCGTTGTTGCCGTGCCCGTAAATACTTTCCTGCATCACAGCGAATAGAGGGTTGCCAGCAAAGGATGTCAGGGACTGTACTGCTGCAAGGAATGTATCGCTGAGACCATCAGCGCTCAGTGCTTCATCTAAGAGCCAATTCAATCGCTCAAAGCCCGGTTTCATACCAAAATCGATACCCAATGATTGGAATCTGCGTACCGTGAGACGATCCCCATCGGGGAGTCGCACGTCTGTAGATTCCAGTAGATCCGCGATCTTCGCAGTGGTTTCAACGTGGTGTGGGTAGAGATCGTAGAATTGTGCGGTTTTGGCGGCGGTGCGAGGGTAGGTGCGTGCATACACGCCCGCGGCGCTCGGTTCCAAGGAAGGAAGTCCACCGGTAATGTGGCAGGCGGTCAAAGCCTCAGGGAACAACGAAAGATAAGTCAGAGTCAGGAATCCACCATAACTCTGGCCCAAGGTTGCCCAACGCGTTGATGCATAGAGCTCGTTTCGTACAGCTTCGGCATCGCGGACAATCGAGTCGGCCCTAAACTTCAATAAGTACTCCGCACCGGCCTCGGCGGAATCGAAGCGTTGCATGGTTGCTGCGCTGATGGGTGTTGAACGGCCAGTTCCACGCTGATCAAGTAGCACTACTCGGTAACGCTCGAGTGCGGTATCGATCCAGCTTCCGCTGCCTATAGGACGCGGACCCTTGCCACCTGGACCACCCTGCAAAAAGAGCAAGAGTGGTAGCTCGCGGTGCTGATCCTGGGCCCGCGTTACTTCGCGAACAAAGATCTCGATCTTTTCGGACGATGCTGGGTTATCCCAGTCAAGCGGAACTTCAATGGTGCTGTCGCGGAATAATTTTCCCGCTGCGATGTACTCGGTTGCCATTACAGGGTCCCCGCATCAACTATTGCGCCGGCCTGGATGATGGTGCGCGGACGGGAACCATCAAAGATCACCGAAGGATCTTCAAATGGGTTTCCATCAAGAATGAGCGCATCCGCAACCATGCCCGGGGCAAGCCTGCCCAAGGTTGGCTCCTGCAGGAGTTCGGCATTGACGCTGGTTGCCGAACGCAGTGTTTCAAACACACCCGAGGCCTCAATCTGTAGGGCTAAGCCGTTGAGCTGCTCATCAGCCAGATCACCCATGAGATCCGAACCAAAGCCAACCTTGATTCCTGCTTTCAAGGCAATCTTGATAGCTTCGCGTCCCGCGTTGAGAACTTCAATGTTTTTAGTCTTGGAAACCTCTGCCAAACCTACTTCGTCGCCTCGACGGTCCATTGCCGCGTAGGCCGCCAAAGTGGGTACCAAGAAGGTGTTGTTTTCTGCCATGAACGCGGCGGTTGGCTCATCAAGAAGGTTACCGTGCTCAATGGAACGCACACCGTTGCGCACCGAATGCATGATCGCCTCTGGCGAGTAGGCGTGGGCCGCCACGTAGGAGCCGCGACGGGTTGCCTCGGCGACCACCACGGAGATTTCCTCATTGGAGTACTGCGGAATGGCCAACGGATCGGTCAGGGAGATCACTCCACCACTTGTCATGATCTTGATGGCGTGGGCACCGGTGCGTAGGCGTTCACGCACGGCAATGCGCAGTGGCTCGGGACCATCAAGAACCTCACACATGTGCCCGTGGCTGAAGCAAACATCAATATCGGCCTCGCGTGGATCCCCGTGCCCACCTGTTTGGCTCAAAGCCGGCCCGGTATAGAAGTAGCGCGGGGAGGGGAGCAAACCCTCCTTGATGGCATTAGCTAGCCCGACATCTCCGCCGGCAACATCACGAACCGTGGTGAAACCACGGCCCAGTGCCTCACCCAGACGTTTGGCTCCGGCAAGCGCCGAATAAGAGAGCGGCCCGCGTTCAATGCGGAACCCATCAAGGGAAATTGCGTAGGCGTGAAAATGTGCATCAATCAGGCCCGGGATCACTACCTTCCCGCTGGCATCAATTAGTTCACCTTCTTCCTGGCTTCCGATAGCCGAGACGAGTCCGTCGCTGAAAGTGATATTGCCACTGATCAGTTCCGGGTTTTCTCCGTCAAAGATCAATGCATTGGTAATGGTAAGAGTGCTCATGCCTTATTTCCTGCCTGTGCTGCCATCCACGCCTCGATGCCTGCGGCATCGATCGGCAAGGGATCTGAAAGGTTTTCGTGCCCGCTGGCGGTGACAAGAAGATCGTCTTCAAGGCGTACACCCATGCCGCGGAGTTCCGGTGGAACCATCTCATCATGCTTATGGAAGTACAGGCCAGGCTCGACGGTGAGTACCATGTTTTCCTGCAACTTGGCACCCTGGTATTCCTCGTAGGAAGCAGAAGCACAGTCGTGCACATCAAGACCCAGGTGGTGGCCGACTCCGCAGACAAGCCAGCGGCGGTGATGCTGTCCGGTGGGGGAGAGAGCTTCATCTACGGAGACCGGGAGCATTCCCCAATCGCTGAGTCCGTTGGCAATGACTTCCATGATTGCCGTATGGAAATCGGTGAAGTCCTTGCCCGGTGCAATCTGAGCCAGCCCCGCGCGGTGTGACTTCTCGACCAGATCGTGAACCTCACGCTGGGCCGTAGTGAACTTGCCGTTGGCCGGGAAGGTACGGGTGACATCCGCGGTGTAGAAGCTTGATTCCTCGACACCCATATCAAGTAGCAGCATCTCGGATTCGACTACTGGTCCATCGCAACGGACCCAGTGCAGCGTGGGAGCGTGGTGCGCGGAGCCAACAATGGTGGCATAGCCCGGGCCATGTCCGTAGGTGCGAGCCACTCGATCAAAGGTTCCTTGCAACCAGCGTTCACCACCACCTTCAATGGCCGTGGGGATCTGGTTGATGACCTGGGAGAATCCTTCAATGGTGTGGGTAACCGAGTTACGTAGTTCGGTGATTTCCCAGGGGTCCTTGAGCAAACGCAGCTCGGAGAGGGTACGGCTGAGCGTTGCCGAAGGCTTGAGTCCGTGCGTGGAAATCATGGAGGCGCTGAGATTTCCCGCGGCTTCCGCACCCGAGAGACGCGCCAGCACATTATCAAGTGCGGTCATCGGGGCGGTGGGCAGTCCTAGGGCTTGCTCCCAGTGGGTCGGGCCGTGCGCGGCACCTACCCACAGCTCACCGTGTGCGGCGCTGGTGAAGAACTTGGGATCTCCCGGTAGTGCGGGGGCCGGAACAAAGAGCTGGAAATCGTGCCCGCCGCCGGCCGGCGTCCCCACCAGTACGGCACCTTCTGCCGAGCAGTTGGTCAGCCACAGGAAGTCCGAATGCGGACGAAAATCGTAGAAGCAGTCATTGCTACGTACAGGCGCCCAGCCGGAGGCCACCACGAAGGATACCCCGGGCAGGGCAGCAGAAAGCTTGGATCTATGCAGGGCAGCGGCGGTTGCGGCATCCGGAGTTGCAGCTGGTGTGCGTTCGGGATCCGCCCAGCCTTGGGACATCCACTCGGTAAAGGCAGGAACTTCGGCGAGCCTCGGCAACTTTGGATCTGCTGTCTTGGGCGCTGGCATTGAGGCTGTTTTTTGCTCGGACGTGTTCACGACTACCTGAGGTTCCTTTGCTGAGACTGATGCGTTGGTGTGCTGGACGTGTGGCACCGCACACGCACCCTTTAAGCATCACATGTTTTGGATGCCAAGTGTGATGCCGGGGCCGTGGCGTATTTGCGTCATCTATGCCTCTTGCTGGGCATGGGTGGCTTTGACTCTTCTGCCGACACTCGTGAGCGGAACACCTACGGTATCGGATGGATGCGGCAGACTTGAGTGGTGAGCCAGATGCGAATTATTGACACCATTGCTGCCGAACTATCAGTTGCCGCCTGGCAGGTGAAGGCCGCCGTTGATCTCCTTGATGCGGGATCAACGGTTCCCTTCATTGCCAGATACCGTAAGGAAGTCACCGGAACTCTTGATGACACAGCGCTACGTATGCTCGAAGAGCGCCTGCGTTACCTGCGTGAACTTGAAGACCGTCGCGAATCTATCCTCAAGGTCATTGACGAACTTGGTAAGCTCACCGCGGAGCTAAAGACCGCAATCAACGCGGCAACCACCAAGGCCGAGCTCGAAGATCTCTATCTTCCCTACAAATCTAAACGCCGGACCAAGGCCCAAATCGCTCGCGAGGCAGGGCTTGAACCGCTCGCCGATTCCCTGATTTCTGATCCTAGCCAGGACCCAGAAACTCTTGCGGCTAGCTTTCTGAGCACCGAGCACGAGATCACTGCTGCGTCCGATGCACTGGCCGGTGCCCGGGCCATTCTCACCGAGCGAGCATCACAAGATGCGGTGCTGGTTTCTGAGTTGCGTGAACGGCTGTGGACCCGCGGCAAGATCGCTTCCAAGGCTGTTCCCGGAGCTCCGGCAGCCGAGGCCGCAAAATTCTCTGACTATGAAGACTTTGTTCAACCAGTTGCCGCGCAACCATCCCACCGGGTGCTTGCGCTCTTGCGTGGGGAACGGGAAGGGGTACTAAACCTTGAACTTGCCGAGGCAGACCCACGCGATGATGCGGCGCTGACCGAGGCGCGCAGCGGGTATGAGGCAGCCGTTGCCCACTCGTTGGGAATCAAATCCTCTGCTGATGCGCCGGCAGGTAAATGGTTAGCCCAGACTGTTCGTCTAGCCTGGCGCGGGCGCCTGCTGGCACGTTTGGAATCCGATCTGCGAACCCGCCTTTTTGAAGCCGCGGAAGAAGCCTCGGTGAAGGTCTTTGCAGCTAACCTGCGTGATGTGCTGCTTGCAGCACCTGCGGGTAACCGGGCAGTTCTGGGACTGGACCCGGGGCTTCGCACCGGCGTGAAGGTCGCTGTTGTCGATGCTACCGGCAAGGTAGTCGACATTGCCACTATTTACCCGCATGCACCTGCAAATAAGTGGACCCAATCGATTGATACTTTGGTGGCCCTCGCTACCAAGCACGGTACAGAGCTGATTGCCGTGGGTAATGGAACGGCAAGCCGTGAAACGGATAAACTTGCCGGTGAAGTCATTGCCAAGCTGACCAATAAACCGGCCAAGGTGATTGTTTCTGAGGCGGGAGCTTCCGTGTACTCGGCCTCCGCGCTGGCGAGTGCGGAACTTCCCGATCTTGATGTCTCAATTCGTGGTGCTGTCTCAATTGCCCGGCGGTTGCAGGATCCATTGGCAGAGCTTGTGAAGATTGAACCCAAATCCATTGGTGTGGGGCAATATCAACACGATCTGACCCCTGCCAAGTTGGATAGGTCGTTGGACGCGGTGGTTGAAGACTGTGTCAACGCTGTGGGTGTTGATGTTAACACCGCTTCTCCTGCGTTGCTGGCACGCGTTGCGGGTGTCGGTCCCTTGCTGAGCCGCAATATTGTTGAGCACCGCAATGCCAACGGTCCTTTTGCCACGCGTAAGGCCTTGCTCAAGGTTCCGCGCTTGGGAGCCAAGGCCTTTGAGCAATGTGCGGGGTTCTTGCGCGTTACCGGCGGCAAACAGGCACTTGATGCCTCGGCAGTTCACCCGGAGGCCTATGGTCTTGCCGAGCACCTCTTGGCTGCCGTTCAAACCAGGAACACCTCGGTGGCTGCGTTAAACCCTGCCGATTTTGTTACCGAACAATTTGGGTTACCAACCGTCAAAGACGTCATTGCGGAACTAGAACGTCCGGCACGTGACCCGCGCCCCGACTTCAAGACAGCAAATTTGAAAGAAGGCGTTGAAAAGATCACCGATCTTGCGGTTGGCATGATTCTTGAAGGCACCGTCTCCAACGTTGCTGCCTTTGGTGCGTTCGTTGATGTGGGAGTTCATCAAGATGGCTTGGTCCATGTTTCTGCAATGAGTAACAAATTTATCTCTGATCCACGCGAAGTTGTCACCTCCGGGCAGGTCGTCAAGGTCAAGGTACTTGAGGTCGACCCAGCACGTAAACGCATTTCGTTGACCTTGCGCCTTGAGGATGAACCCGGCACCAAGAAGCCTCGCACCGATCAGCGCAATGAACCGCGCGGGGATCAGCGAGGCCCCCGGACGCCGCGCACCGGGAACCATGCGGAAACAAGAGGCAGCAAGCAGGCACAGAGTCGCCCCGCTCCGGCCGGTGGAAATACGGCAATGGCAGAGGCACTGCGCCGGGCCGGGTTAAACAAATGATCTACAAAGTTTGCTGCAACACGCTTTATCTTTTACCCCAGGTAAGGACGCGGGCATGAGTGATCTGATCTGGACAGGGTTTATGGTGTTTCTGATGGCCGGGCTGGGCTGGGTGATTAAGGCCGCGGGAACCGGTCAAATTAAACGCAATGCTTGGTTCGGACTACGTACCGAGGCGTTGAAGCATTGCGATGAATGTTGGTTGTTGGGTCATCACGCTGCGGCACAAAAAAGTACTCTTGGATGTTGGAGCGCCGCGGTAGTTATGGCCGTGGGCGGCGTTGGATCCGTGTTGATTCCGGGTGCCGAGTTCCTGCATGTGCTCACTCTCTATATGGGGCTGGCGCTGATGCTCACGGGAGTTCTTCTGGGCCTGCGAGATGCGAATGTCATGGTTGCCAAGATGCACGGCGGGGAACCCGTCGCCCAAGTATGAGTGATCTCCAGCCGGCCTAGTCTTTGGCGCCATGAGACCCGGTGAATGTGAGTGCCAGGTATGCCAAATGCACACTAACCGAGGGATTTGGAGATTGCCTAAGCAAGGTGAGCATCACCTTGCTTAGGCAATTGACCACCCCAATCCGTGACATATTTACGTGCGGGTAAGCATGGCCAAACTTCGGTGACAAGGGACAAAAGAGTAGGTAGCGTGTGGAACATGGAACTTACAGGAAAACTTGCAGACGCATTCAACGACCAGATCACTCTTGAACTGCACGCCTCAACCGTGTACCGCCAGCTGTCCATTGAGATGGATGCGCTGAGCCTTTCGGGTATTGCTGGCTGGTTCCGTGCCCAGGCAGCCGAAGAACTCGAGCACGCCGAAAAGTTCATTGCTCACGTGATTGATCGATCCGCACACCCCGTCATCGGTGCCATGGCTGCACCGAGCGTTTCGGTGAGCACGGTTGAAGATGCCTTTGAGATCTCTTTGGGCCACGAAAAGAAGGTTTCGGAAGCGATTCGTGATTTGTACCGTCTGGCACAAAATGAAGGCGACATTGACTCGATTCCATTGCTTCACTGGTTCATTGAGGAGCAAGTCGAAGAGGAAGCCACTGTCGGCGGTATTCTTGAACGAATCAAAATGATCAACAATGATGGAAACGGATTGCTGCGTTTAGATGCCGAGCTCGCTGCCCGCTAAAAGCATAAGCACCATCTGAGAGAGTCCATCGGTTTGGTCATCCTGGCAGATACCCGTCCACTAGCTTTGTTTGGAGTTCAGTATGAGTGAAACCTCAACGCCAGTGAATCCAACACCAGAACCATTCTTAGGTGCGTGGGGCCGTGAAGAACGCGGCCAAGCGAGCCTTGAATTTGTACTTGAAGATTTTAGGGTCAGTGGATCGGATGGATGCAATCGAATTTTCGGTTCCTGGGAACTCAAAGCGGACGGTTCAGTTGAGCTTAAACAGATGGCTTCAACCATGATGTTTTGCCAGGATATTGATACTTGGATCAGTGATGCAACAACGGTCACCGTAGTTGATGCGAAGCTGGTTGTTTCGAATGCCGAAGCAACAGTCTTAGGTTCTTTGGAACGCCGTGAAACAGCCGCCCCGGATACTGAAACAGAATAATCTTTTCGGGTGAAAATCAAAACAAATTCATCGTGTGACTAAGGCCCCCAGTCCCGGACTGGGGGCCTTAGTGCCCGGTGCAATAGCATGTAGGTGTGCCCTGACGTTTACTTAAGCCTCAGCATGGTCCCGAGAGAACAAAATCGGGGTTTATCCGGTGTTTTCCGGCATCATCCTTCTAGCTCCCAGTGAGGTCGTCAAAAACGTGTTTCACGTACACGCATCCCTCGGGGCATTTGGTCATGGCGGCGGGTCCGCCAGATGAAGAAACATGATTTCGCACGAACCAGCCCGCAGTCTCTTCCCTTAGACGTTCGTGGGCCAACACATCAGACCACAGCAGAGCTAAAACTTCGCAAGGGCGCCGGCCGGCATTACGCAACACAACAGATTATCCCGGCCCTATCGAGCGTGTATTTATTGCGTATCAATGGTTTGTGGGCGAGCGTTCAATTTGGCCAGGTCTTTGGCTGGCTCCCGGTTCAATGCCTTGAACGAATTATGCTGGTGCCTCAAGCAATACCAGTAATTTCCACAGCCGAACGCAGCGCAAAGTCTGAAAAATCAACATTTAGTTCGCGCAGTGCGCCAAGCCCGGCCGAGGTGCTGGAAGCAGAATTCGTTCCAGATCATCGCACCACAGCGGATCTTAATTTGCGCAAGGGCTCGGGAACCAACTATCCGGTGCAGCAGGTCTTGCCCGGATCCATGATGGTGCGCAAGCTCGAAGAATCGGGTACTTGGACCAAAATCTCAACCGGCCGACATATTGGATGGGTCCCTGCTGCCTACCTTGAACCAGTCGCAGTGAAACGCAAGGCTAGCGGTATTCAAGAGCAAGACATTAGTGAATGCACAACTACCGTTCGGCTGAACGTGCGTAGCGGAGCCGGCGACCATTACCCGGTGCTGCGCATCTTGCAGGCCGGAACCTTAGTTCGCGTGAATGCAACGCTTGGTGACTGGCGTCGGGTCATCCTTGAAGGAATCCAAGGATGGGTACCGGCAAGCCAGTTGGTCGAGAGGCATGTTTCATCGGGAGTTTTGCATACGGTAATCGAAACGACCCTTTATCAGGGAGCATCTGCTAATTATCGGGCTTTGGTCCATATTAAGCCCGGAGAACGAGTCGAAGTTATAGGGGCCAAAGGCCCGTGGGCCAAGGTACGCTACGGTCGCTTTGAAGGTTGGATTAATACCAATGCCACAGATGAAGGTGCGCGTTAGCATTCTTGGCGTTTGAGCTTAATAGCAATGAGCGTGGGTACTTTCCCTAAGGGAAGTACCCACGCTCATTGCTTGAGGCGCAAAGATCAATCGCTTCTAGGTCGCGGTTTCCGGTGGGGTTTCTGCATTATTTACCGGTGGCTCTTGAACCGAAGGCTTCTGATCCGCCGTGCTTGAACCAGCACCCGGCAGGCTGGTATGGGGCTCTGCTAGTTCATCGATGCGCGCTTCAACATGTGCCAAGATGCGGGCAGTGGATGGAACATCGGGTTTTTCGTCCTTGTCGGTGGCGGGGGGCCGTACATCTCGATCTGTCCAAATTTTGGTGATTGACCAAGCCACTGCCATGAGCGGAACCGCAAGAACGGCGCCCACAAGGCCGCCAAGCACTGTGCCAGCTGCCAATGCCAGCAAGACAACAAGCGCATGAAGGTTCAGCGCATGGGCCATGACCACAGGTTGTAAGAAGTTACCTTCAAGCTGGTTCACCAGAATCACGGCGCCCAAGACGATTAAGGCAACCACCGGACCATTTGTCACAAGCGCGATAAGTGTGGCAAGAATACCTGCAAAGGTAGCACCAACCAGCGGGATGAAGGAACTCATAAAGACCACAACACCTAGTGGAATGGCCAATGGAACCTGGAGGATGAGCAGCGCAGCGGTAATACCTAGTGCATCAACTGCGGCGACGGTTGAGGTGCCGCGCATGTAGCCGCCAAGTGTTTCCACTGTACGTTCACCCGAGGCCAACCAACGGTGCTTTTGGTGTGCTGGCACCCAGGAAACAAAGAATGCCCAGATCCGATCCCCATCTTTAAGGAAGAAGAACAGGATCACCAGCAATAGGACCAGACCCGTGAAGAAGTTGCCTGCGGCCGAGATACCGCTCAAAGCTCCGGCGCTAAATTGGGAGCTTGTCAGGAAATCGGTTGCTTGTTTAATGGCCTGATCGATTTGTTCTTGGGAGATCTTCCACGGTAATTGATCAAGCATGCCCTGAAGTTTGTTAAACCCTTCGATTCCCTTATCGACGAGTTTTGGCCATTCGGCAAGTACCGAATAAACAAGGAGCGTGCCAATGCCGCCCAGAACCAATAGTGAACCAAGAAAGACGGTCCATGCCGCAAGCATTGCTGGCATAAATTTTCTGAGTAGGCGAACCAATGGCCATAAGGCGCTAGAAAGGATCAGCGCAAGCAAGACCGGTAGAGCAATGAGGCTGAGCCGAAGTATGCCAATGACAATGAATGCAGCGAGCACACCAACGATGAGTACCTGAACCGCACGGATTGCTACGCGGCCCAAACCATCGGTCCATAGATTGGTCACCGTGTGAACCGGCGGCTTCACAATGACGCTTGAGGCGATCGGCTCGTCCGGAACTAAACGGGCCCTACCTTTTCGCCGTGATTGCTTCTCTGACATGCGCATGCTCCTTGTGCTTGGACAACTGCCTCTACTCTATGTGCCAAGAGCACATCCAAGAGATTTCGCAATACCTTTAGCGCAGAGTGCGCCCGATAGATGGCCAGTTGGCCAGCGTTTGGGTACTGATCGAGTGCTTCACCGATTGGTTGGGTGGCGCGAGGTCTGCCCACGGCCTTTGATGAAAATGTATAAGCGAATATGAAATCAAGGTGAGGCATTGGCCAATTTCTTGGCCTGTGAACAGACAAGACACAGGAACGCGTGAAACCTGTCATAAATTTGAATCCAATCGAATAATTCCCGTTTGACAACGGAGCAAGACGTAAGCTGGCCACATGAAGAAAATCGGTCTCGTTGCTGCCTTGGGCGCTATCTTGCTCGTGTCCGCTTGTGCTACTGGTGGTAGCGCGAGCCCGAACCCCGTTGGAACGTGGGGTGTAAGTGAAGAGGGTAAACCACAATTAGTCATTGAAGATGGTGGAACTCTGCATGGCACAGATGGGTGTAACCGTCTGATTGGCAATTGGGCCGAAGCCGACGGGAATATCACTTTCAGCCAGTTGGCCGGAACCCGTATGTTCTGTGAGGGAGTCGATACGTGGCTTTCGGATGCTGCGAGCGCCAAGATCGTAAATAAGACTCTGGAAATCCACAATGCCCAGGACGCCAAAATTGGTACCTTGGAGCACCAAGATCAATAGAAATTCTAAAATTCCATTCGGCATCGCCACAGCAGGGGGGACGAGGAAGTCTTACTTAAATGAGTTGGCCGGGTGTTCCGTTGCGGAACACCCGGCCAACTCATGTAGCTAGAGATGCTGTGTAACCAATAATTAGTCGGCTACGTAGAAGAGGCGCTTGTTGACGAACTCTTCCATGCC
Organism: Arthrobacter sp. MYb227; assembly: GCF_002975435.1. Taxonomy (GTDB): domain Bacteria; phylum Actinomycetota; class Actinomycetes; order Actinomycetales; family Micrococcaceae; genus Paeniglutamicibacter. Next base: position 69,382 of record NZ_PCPT01000013.1, read on the forward strand.
CAGCGGTCCAAGTTCGCGACCGAAGCCCGAACGCTTGACGCCACCGAAAGGCATATCTGCACCTTCGGCTGCCGGTGCGTTGACATTTGCCATGCCAACCTGCAGGCCAGCTGCGACCTTGGCTGCACGTGCCGGGTCAGTGGAGAAGACAGCGCCGCCCAGACCGTACTGGGTGTCGTTTGCCAATTCCAGTGCTTCTTCGTCCGAGGACACCTTGTAGACGATTGCTACCGGGCCGAAGAGCTCTTCGTAGTAGGCACGCATTTCCTTGGTGATACCGGAGATGATGGTGGGGGACAGGTACGCTCCCGGACCATCATGCAGTACACCACCGGCATGCAGGGTTGCACCCTTGTCGATGGCATCCTGAACCTGTGCGGCAACGCCCTCGGCAGCGCCGCGGGTGGAGAGCGGGCCGAAGGTGCCCTCTACTTCTTCTGCCGGGTTGCCCGGGACCAGACCCTCAGCGAGCTTGGTCAGTTCTGCAACGAACTCATCGTAGATGTCTTCCATGATGATCATGCGCTTGTTGGAGTTACAGGCCTGGCCGGTGTTCTCCATACGGGTAGCCCACGCGGTTGCGGCATCTGCGGCAAGATCGGCCGAATCAAGGATCACGTATGGATCCGAACCGCCAAGTTCGAGCACAGCCTTCTTCAGGTTGCGTCCTGCCTGCTCACCAATGATGGCGCCAGCACGCTCCGAACCGGTCAGCGAGACACCCTGAATGCGGGAGTCTTCGATGATGGTGGAAATCTGATCGTGGGTAGCGAAGACATTGTTGTACACGCCTGCAGGAATACCAGCATCATCCATGATCTTTTGGATGGCCAGAGCGGAGCGTGGGCAAGCTTCCGCGTGCTTGAGCACGATGGTGTTACCCAGCATCAGGTTAGGAGCCACGAAGCGGGCAACCTGGTAGTACGGGTAGTTCCACGGCATGATGCCCAGCAACGGACCAACCGGAAGACGTTCGATGACGGCCTTGCCGCCACCAATGGTCTTGATTTCCTGATCCGCTGCCAGGGTTGGTCCTTCGGTTGCGAAGTACTCGAAGATGTCCTTGCAGAACTCGGCTTCACCCTTGGATTCGGACAGTGGCTTGCCCATTTCCTCGGTGATGATCGCGGCAAGTTCGTCGGAGCGCTCGGCGAAGAGCTCGCCTACGCGGGTGACGATCTTTGCGCGTTCGTTGATGTCAACGTTTTTCCAGGACTGGAAGCCAGCTTCGGCTGCTGCAAGTGCTTCCTGAACTTCTGCGTCGGTTGCGGTTGCGAATTCTTCAACCACGGCACCGGTGGCGGGGTTGATAACTCGGTAGCCTGTGGCTGTATTCGTCTGGGCGTTGGCGGTCACTGCCGTGCTCCTTCTGTAATCGCTGGGCGGCGAAAATCTACTCTTGCGCGCCTGGTCTGGATTCATCATCTCGCGAAAACTGCGATTTGTGAACCCTGTCACGCGCGGTATATGAGCATATCCGCAGTAAGCGAAATAGCCTACTTCGGTTTTCGTTGTTAAGCACACAAAATCCTACGAATTTCGTAGATTCGTAGGATTTTGTGAACTCTGATCATGGGGTCTAGCTGGTTGCGGCACCGCGCCAGTGATCGATACCAGCCTCTCCGGTCACGATCCTGTCAATGAGATCTAGTTCCTCGGCGCTGAAGCTGGTGTTCTGCAGGGCCCCAAGATTCTCATCAAGTTGTTTGGTGGATGAGGCGCCCATGAGCACCGATGTCGCACCGCCGTCACGCAAGAGCCAGGCAACGGCAAGCTGTGCCAAGGTTTGTCCACGCTCGGAGGCTACCCGGTTGAGATTACGAGCCTTGGAGAGGTTTTCCTCAGTCAAATGTCCGGCAAGTGAGGTGCGGCCACCGGCCGGAACAGCAGCATCATTATCCAGGTACTTGTTGGTCAATAGGCCCTGGGCAAGTGGGGTGAAGGCAATCGAACCCATGCCATGTTCCTTCAAGGTATCCAGAAGTCCATCCTCAACCCAGCGATTGAGCATCGAGTAGGACGGCTGGTGAATCACCAGCGGGGTGCCCATTTCCTTGGCGACGCGAGCGGCCTCGGCGGTGCGTTCGGGGGAGTATGAAGAAATCCCCACATACAGGGCCTTGCCCTGACGTACCAAGGTGTCAAGGGCCCCAATGGTTTCCTCGATGGGAGTGTCCGGATCGGGGCGGTGGGAGTAGAAGATATCAACGTATTCAAGACCCATGCGCGCAAGGGATTCATCCGCAGAGGCCATGATGTACTTGCGTGAACCAAGATTCCCGTAGGGACCCGGCCACATATCCCAGCCAGCCTTGGAAGAGATGATCATTTCATTGCGGTACGCCTTGAAATCTCCACGCAGCATGCGGCCAAAGTTTTCTTCGGCAGAGCCATACGGCGGGCCGTAGTTGTTGGCCAAATCAAAATGCGTGATTCCGTGATCAAATGCGTGGCGCAAGACTTCGCGTTGGGTGTCGAAGGGACGGTTATCCCCAAAGTTCCACCACAGACCCAAAGAAATTGGAGGCAGGATCAAGCCGGAGTTTCCAACCCGGCGGTATCCGGTTGAAGCGTAGCGATCAGCGGCGGCTACGTAGGGTGCATGAGTCTCTGGTACCGGGTTGTACCTGATGTCTTCGGCCATAGGGGGGTGTATCTCCTGCAATTAGGAATCGTGGAATTTGGCGGGGTTTTCAAAACCCCACTTTATTGTGCTTCTATCCTTGCACTATCGTCCACACGCTATGGCCTGCGGCGCATGTTTTTCAACCAATTTGGTGGGGTGTGGTTAAAAGTGAAGAACCGGTCGTGACGGCTAAGGAGGTGAAACTCCGCCGCGACCGGTTCTTCTGATCACTCGCACCTTGAGAAGGTAGCTTCAGCATATTTTGCAAAGCTGGGTATGGGCTGTGGATTACTTGGTAGTACGCACGGAGTTAGTAATTTGAGGGCGGATCTGATGCCGGGAAAGATTCGTTTTCCCATTCTTCGACCAACGCCTCATCATGCTCACTTGCGTGGTGTTCTTCTTCGGTGGCTTCGACGCCTGGCTGTTCGCTCATCAGCTGTGCTCCTTATGATTCCGCAATAGGACGGAGACTCAATTTTTAGCGGACTCCGATAAATCCAGTGTGGTCGCATGCGCATTCAATGTCGAGAGAAGAGAATGATTAGCATCTTTCACCCAGAAAATACCTGTTAAAAGGGTTGAGCACCGGTCAGAAGGTTTGGGGGAATAAACCTTGAATCTAACCGGTGCTCTCATCACTCGCACCTTCATGAGGTATCTACAACTATAGAAAATGAAGCTATGCGTAGGCTGTATAAGGGCACATAAGCAGGTGTGAAATTAGGCCCGCAAAATCAAGGCATCGCCCTGGCCGCCGCCACCACAGAGGGACACAACCCCAACACCAGTTCCACGGCGCGCCAACTCCATGGCCTGGTGCAGAGCAAGCCTGGTACCCGAAGCCCCCACGGGATGCCCCAATGCGATGGCTCCACCCTCACGGTTGATCACCGCCGGATCTACCCCCAAGTCCTTGGCAGACTGTAAGACCACCGAGGCGAACGCCTCATTGATTTCAATCAAATCAAGATCAGCTGGCTTCAATCCTTCCTTGGCAAGAGCCGCAAGAATTGAGGAGCTCGGCTGGGAATGCAAAGAACCATCGGGGCCCGCCGTCTGACCGTGTGCCCCAATCTCACAGAGCCAACTCAACCCGGCCTTGCGTGCTGCCCCCTTGGAAGCAACCACCAAAGCTGCGGCACCATCAGAAAGTGGTGAGGAAGTTCCAGCGGTAATGCTCGCACCGGGATCCTTTGAGAATGCGGGACGCAGCGCAGCGAGCTGTTCAACAGTTGTCTCTGGACGAATGCCTTCATCCTGGGAAACAACAATTTCTTCGCCACGACGCTGCGGGATGCTCATCGGTGCGATCTCTTCATTGAGGGCTTGGCGTGCAGCCGCCGCACGTTGATGTGAGGCAGCGGCGAAGGCATCCTGTTCCGTACGCGGAATATGTAGCTGTTGATTACCGCGATCCGTTGCAGAGCCCATCAACTCACCGGTGAATGGATCTGCCAAACCGTCATGGTTCAGCGAATCTTCCATCCCACGATCTCCAATGGCCAACCCCGTACGCATACCTCGCACCAGGTGAGGAGCATTCGACATGGATTCTTGACCGGCGGCAACAATGAAGTCCGCTTCACCGCAACGAATCATCCGCGCCGCATCAATGACTGCTGTGAGCCCGGAAAGGCACAATTTATTGATGGTCACGGTGGGGACGTTGTAACTGATCCCCGCCTTGATGGAAGCCTGACGTGCCGGTCCCTGACCAGCACCGGCGAGGATTACCTGGCCAACAATCACATACCCAATCTCGGATGCAGGAACTCCACTGCGCTCCAATGCTGCCTTGATCGCGTGAGCGCCAAGGTCATTGACCTGAACCGAAGAAAGCGCACCACGGAATTTTCCAAAGGGAGTTCGAGCCCCGGCAATAATCACGGGTGTTAGATCATCATTCATCGCAACTGTCCTTCGGGTTATTGGGACATGGCACCATTGCCATAAGCTCGTGGGTATGCCCTATGCAGTAAATCCGGTTGATTCTAACCCTATCTATTTCGACGCCAGCTCCACAGATGCCCCGCCAGTATTGTTTCTGCACGGATCGGCGCTTTCACGTTCCATCTGGCGCGGTCTTGGCTACGTACGCGCCTTTGAGCCCGAATTCTCAACCATCCGCATGGATCTGCGCGGGCACGGGCGCTCATCAAAACCCCATGCAGCAACCGACTACTCGATGGAGGCAATGCTCGGGGATGTAAACGCGGTATTGGATGCCACGGGACATGACTCGGTACATATCGTTGGATATTCTTTTGGTGCACGTGTAGGCCTGGCTCTGGCCGCCCGCTCCCCACATAAGGTGCGCTCGCTTTCCATGCTCGGCGGAACACACGCGATCGAGGCCGGACAACTTGCCGCACTGTTCTTCGACGGATACCTAGAGGTACTCAAGGCCGGAGACATTGAGGGCTTCATCTCTGGAATGGAAACCGGCGGAGGAAAACTTGACCCGGCCACCCGGCTAGCCTTTGCCTCCAACGATCCATTGGCCCTAGCCGCCTACTTTGAGGCAACAGAATCCGGGGCAGGAATCAGCGAAATACTGCTCCGACAGATCAGCACCCCCGCGTTATTGATGACAGGGACCCGCGATTGGCCGCGCATCGAGCATTCACGCATCATGGAGTCCCTCATGCCAGATGCCCGGCTTGTAGAACTTCCCGGACGCATGCACGGTGGAACACTATTCCCGGTGGAACCAATCGTGGATGAGATCTTGCCATTTATCAGGAGTCACGAGAAGGCCTAGCAACGCAGCTTCTTGAATTTTACTGATTATCTTATGATGAGTGCGAACTCGAATGATTAAATCACGTTTCTAAACTTTTGGTCGATGAAAAACAATACGTCAGTAACGGAAAATAAATATGGATTTCTTAACCATTTTTGTGTTTAATTCCAATCATCGTGTCCAAATAAATATTTCTACGTCGTGAATGTTGGATGGAAAATAAGATTACATCTATTAATTCTCACGTAGGATCCACGTCGGAAGATCGCGCCACGTTTCTGTGCCAGCCAGAGGAATTTGTTGTCCTGCGGATAAGCCACTGAACCGGTGATAGGTGTGACCATTGGCATTTCCGTTTACGACTAACCACCCAGTCAGACGGTAGACTGAGGGAGTTTTCTGTCAGAAACCTTTAGGAAATAACAGAATCCAAAACACTTTATGAAACGCAGTTGCCAAAAAAGTATATTGCCAGCATCGATGCGTTGCGTATCTTTGCGCTGGTCGCCATCGTGATCGGGCATGTTTATACGAACAATGAAACATTGGATCGGCTGATTCAAAGTTGGAGGCTGCCGATATTCTTCATGCTATCCGGTTACTTCTGGTCTGGGCATCGAAGCGTTGGGCAGGAAGCAAGTAAGCGATGGCACGCTTTGCTTGTGCCATACCTATGGTGGCTGGCCATCATAGGTATGGTTAGCCTTCTTGTCCGGGTTCTGATCGACCTTTCGTCTATACGGAATGCTGTGCAAGGTGTGCTTCTGGGCGGGTCAGATGCGGAGCGCCCTCTGACAACGTTCTGGTTCTTCACTGCTCTATTCTTTTCCACGGTCATCTACCGCGCTTTGTCAAAATTTCCGTCGTGGGTGAGGCTGAGCGGCGTGGCAGCTGGACTTGTAGCGAACATGCTTGCTGGCCACGAACTCGCGCTGGTTCCATTGTCAGCTGCTACGGCGCTCGGAGCACTTGTATTCCTGGAAGCAGGTCGAGCCCTTCGCGCACTACAAGGGAAGTTCGCCGACGGAGTACTCTTCGCCGTAGCGGTCGGATTCTTGGCATTGGCCGCAGCCATCCTCCTGACTATGGAAGATTTCATTCCAGTCGACATGAAATCCGGAGAATTCCCGCCAGCGGCTGTTGGCGTCGCGATACTGATCGGCGGCTCGCTAATGATTGCAGCAACCGCTGCGCCAGATATTCCACAGCGCGTCGGGCACGTCTTAGCAAAGGTGGCGAATGGCAGTCTGGCTGTAATAATCTTGCACCCATTCATCCTGTGGATGCTGCGTCCCGAAGCATCATCGATCCCACTCTCAGTTGTAGCTTCGGTGGCATTCTTGATCCCCTTGGGCGGGGGCTCATGCTGTCCCGCGCACGGCTTTCCGAAGCACTATTGGGAGTGATACAAGACAGGCATCAGGAAACTTCGCCAGCCCCCACCGTCCACCCACGCCACACCAACGCTGTAAGGCTTCTTGCCGAGTGTGGTGTCGAAGTACTCTGCTCCAATTCCAACCACCGAAGCAAACGGACGCTTCAAGGTGGTCATATGTGGCATGGCCATGGGGAATCGCGGCCCGAAAGTGACCCGTCCCGTGGCCCGCTGAACTGTCATTATTTGCTGCAAGACAATGTCAGCGTCAGATCGGGACAAGAGCTCAAAGTCGGAGCTTTCGTTGCCTCCCGTCTCAAAAGCAGAGGATAATCGGGCGATACTTCGATCAGCGTCGGCAGTTTATCGCTTGATTGCCTGCTCACGAGCAGCGCTATTGATCTCCAATATTGAATTCCCGGCCTTGCGGCTCGGGGGCCTATCTGGTTCGTCAAGGGGTAGCGCCGGTTTTTCTGGAATTTCTTGTTCAGGTTCCGGGCATGGCAAAGAAGTTCGGAGCGGTGGTGCTGACCCGGATGGCTGTGTATTAGTAGGTTTCTGAACGGTGTTTCAGGCTGCCGATAGCTCTGGTCAGGCGACGTCATAGAGCGTTCCGTCGCGCAGCATGGCGAACAGGACGTTGCAGCGTCGGCGGGCCAGTGCGATCACGGCTTGGGTATGGTTTTTCCCTTGGGTGCGTTTCTTGTCGTAGTAGATCCTCGAAGTGGGGTCTTTGGAGGAGATCGAGGCGAACGCCGAGAGATAAAGCGCGCACTTGAGGACCTTGTTTCCTTTCTTGGAGGAGTGGTCCCCGCGGATCGAAGTTCCGGATCTCCACGTCACCGGTGCCAACCCCGCGTATGAGGCTAAATGTCCCGGGGTGGCGAATTCCTTGCCACTGACCTCGGTGAGGATTCGGGCGGCGGTCTTGATTCCAACCCCTGGCAGTGAGGTGAGCAGTTCGTGCAGCGGGTGTGCCTCGACCAAGGCCTGGATCAGGGGCAGGACGTCGGCACGGGCCGTGAGATTCTGGGCCAAAGAGCGAGCTTGATGGCCCAGTGCCGTGCCTGCAGCCTCGGTCCCTGGCACGACCACCGTCTGTTGATCTATGGCCTCAAAAAATTGTGGAACCCAGCGTTTCCAAGCCCGTGGAGCGTGCTTGCGCAGTAGTGTTTCCACCCGAGACTTCCCTGCTCGTCGCAGGGTTGTGGGGGTTGAGTATTTGGCTAGGAGTTCTAGCATTGCTGGATGGTCCAGATGCTGGCCGATGACCCGTTCCAAGGCTGGGTGGATGTGGGTGAGCAGGCCGCGAATCCGGTTGGAGGTCGCGGTGCCTTCCTTGGTTAGATCGTCTCTGAATCCGCAGAGCATGCTCAGTTCGGCGACTTGTTCATCGGCGATCTCCACGTTGCGCAGAGTGTGGGGCATGGTGCGGGCCGCTGAAGCGATTATCAGGGCGTCTCGCGCATCAGTCTTGGCCTCGCCAGGATGCAAATCTGCGATCCGGCGCATGGCAAGCCCTGGTAGGTAGCCGACCTCGATTCCCTGGGCTTGGGCGACGGCGACCGGCAATGCACCGATGGCCGCTGGTTGGTCCACCACGAAGAGCAGTCGTCCATGTGTGGACAGGGTCTTGAGCATGGCCTTGAGTTTGGCTTCGTCCTGCGGCAACGCCTTGTCCAGTAGCTTTTTACCGGTCTTGTTCAGTGCCACCGCGTGGTGGTCGTTCTTGCCGACATCGACGCCGATGAATACGTCGATGGTTTCGTGGTCCTTGATCATTGCGCACCTTCCGTAAAGCCTGGGTTTAACGGATGAAACGGTGCTGGCTTGTCCTGCGGCTCCGCGGCTCGGCTTCCACGTTACGCCCGACCTTGGATAGAGGTTTCTGTCCTGGCCCGGCCCCTATTAGCGATGTCCTCGGTGCCTATCGGGCCCCGGTGGCAGCACCCCCCGGATCATTGAAATTAACTGGGGGGGGAAGAACCATGCCGGGACCGACAGGCCAGCATCCCCATCCTTGCCCATAAGGTTCGGGAGTAGGGATGCTAAAACGGCAACGGGGGGGATTCCTCTGTGTTAACGTGTCATGCACCGATCCTATCGAGGGCACTGCACTATTCTCGACAAAGCCGACGCAGTGAGTGCCTACTATCCCGGCAGATAGGTGCACATATTTCGAGAGGTTTAGGTTTCGAAAAATATGCTGGATAAACTAACCGAGATTCAGTCGCATATTTCGGGGAGTAATTGCTATGCCTTCAGGCGCAACTATGCTGCGTTCCGACCGGAGAAAAAAACCAAGCTCTCCGGCGAAGAACGGATTCCGGCTAGACATTCAAGGGCTACGAGCTTTTGCGGTCATCGTCGTAATTCTTGATCATCTTCTGGGATGGCCATCTGGCGGATTCGTCGGTGTGGATATCTTCTTCGTCATTTCAGGGTTCCTAATTACCGGGCACCTCATGCGCGAATGGGAAAAAACTGGAAAGATCAGCTTCTGGAACTTCTATAAGGGAAGAATCAAGCGAATTCTCCCCGCCGCAACGCTGGTACTTGCTGTCACAGTAGGAGCCTCATTCCTTCTCCTAAACAAGTCTCGGGCAATGTCCGTACTCTGGGATGGGGTTTGGGCCACGCTCTTCTCGGGTAACTGGCGTTTTGCTTCTACGGGAACTGATTACTTCCAAGCCGACGGTCCGGTATCTCCCCTCCAGCATTTCTGGTCATTAGCTGTCGAAGAGCAGTTCTACTTCGTGTGGCCATGGCTCATGCTCCTCGCGCTAATTCTCGTCGGACGATCGCAGTCGGCGAAGATCCGCCCCCGAATCATCGTCGGCTTGCTGATCGGGGCAATTAGCGCAGCATCATTTGCCTGGGCAATGTTTGAAACCATTGCTTCTCCGACGATGGCTTACTTCTCCACGTTCTCGAGGGCATGGGAGTTGGGGCTTGGAGCTTTGCTGGCGGTAGCTTCGCCTCTAATGCTTAAGATAAGCAACGGTATTCGCCCGGCACTGGCATGGATTGGCATTGCAGGAATGGTTGCCTCCGTGTTCGTGATCAGCTCAAGCATGGCTTTCCCAGCGCCAACTGCCTTACTCCCAGTACTATCGACAGTTTTGGTGATTGCTTCTGGCATTGGAGGGGAACAAAAATATCTTGCTCCGCTCACTAACCCAGGGTCTGCGTACATTGGCAATATTTCTTACAGCCTCTATCTGTGGCATTTTCCCGTAATCATTCTTCTTGGCCCGCTACTCCCATGGGAAGGCGTCTTGTCACTATTGGTGCAGGTAGTAATCATGGTGCTCGCCGCGGTTATTGCTTACCACCTCTGGGAAGACACAATCCGAAAGAGCCCTTGGCTGAATGGCACAACAGCGTGGAAAAGTTTCAAGCTACCAACTTGGTATAGGGATGCCAGCCTTGGCGCATTGGCTATCCTCACGGTAAGTGTCATCGGTATTACGATGCTTGTCAGTAACAACCAGCAAGCCCGAATGAACTCTGAAGCTCGCGCTGCAGAAGCAATTGCTACCAAACTTGACGAGTCGAAGAAGTCTGCAGAGTCACCAACCAATGAATCAGCTTCTCTCGTCGTAGAAAAAGACCGAATGGCAGAGACCGCCTCTCTGACAGCCGGCAGCGAAGCGAAAGCGGTTATTGCAGAAGTCGAGAAAGCTCTCACTATGACTTCTTGGGGCACCGCAGAAAAAGCAATGTCAGAAGCCGCTGGAGGCAAATCCACACCTGCATTAGGTTCGTGTGGCAATGAAGCCGCTGCCATTTCTCAATGCTTCACGGGCCCAGAAAATGCCAGCAAAACAGTAGTCCTAACTGGCGACTCAATCAGTATCAGCTGGCTTTCAGCGCTCAACCCCATTTTGGATGAGCTAGATTGGCGGCTCCATATTCGAGGACGCTTCGGGTGTCCATTTGTTGGTGCTGAGAAGGTTTTTGACAGCGAAAAAGACGCACAGTCATGTGCAGAACATAAAGCCTCGGTTCTTGATTACATCAAGACTGAAAAGCCGGATCTAGTGCTTATCGCAAATACGGCTGCCATCCCAAAGCTCAAAGGTGAAGGGAGCAAAGAAAGTCTGTGGGTCAAGGGCGTTGAAAATTACCTTGGAAAGATGGGTAATAGCCAAGCGATAATCCTGACTCCGGCACCCGCCGACAAAAATATGTCACGCTGCTTCACTGCGAACAGTAGCCCAGTAGCTTGCCAAGGCGAGCAGACCGCAGAGTGGACAAATATAACTGCCGGCGAACGTAAAGCTGCGCAAAAATCTGGTGCACTCTTTGTAGATTCGAGTCCGCTTTTCTGCGCAATTAATTTGTGTCCGGCTGTCATCAATGAAATTCCTGTGAAGCACGATGCCAGCCATATCACGCAGGAGTATGGCGAGTACATATCCCCAGCTTTAGCGGAAATGATTCAAGTAGCGATAGCAAAGAAGAACTAGATAAACGGGTGGGAAGTTTGGCGAGACTTCCCACCCATTTTCATATTGACGACTTCACTTATGAGTTGCGCGTCACATCCGTTGGCCTAGGTGCCTAGGTCAACATTCTCGCCAGATACCTAACTCATTAACCAAGGTCATAGATTAGTTTACGTTCAAGGCTCTATCAGCCCCACCTTTGAGTGTTAGCCCCTCTTCATGGTTGATGGTGGCTCTACCATCCGTGGACCGAAGGCTAACCAGCTGTCCGTTACTTCCCTGGATCAGGCTGGTCACGGTTGTAAGGGCCGCATAAGTGAGTGCCACAACGGTGGAGCCAAACACGCTTGGTGTGTTTGACGTTGCCCCCTTCGCTGGAGCGTGTGGCAGCTTGAAGATGTTACTACCCAAATCTATCCGAGTCGTGGTAACCATGTTCGACCAAACGCGCTGGAAGGTGTTCGAGACTTCATTGTTTTCTACCGAAGTGCCGATTTGGTAGGTCGCTCCCGATGCAGCGGGGGTGTCCGCATAACCGATATTATCTTTGACTATATTTCGACTGCTAACAAAGTCGAACAGCCTGCGACCTTCCCCGGCCATAGTCATTGTGGCTCCGATGATCTTGTTGAAGGACCCCAATCGGAATCCATATGAGGAACCGTTACAGCGCTGGAATTGGCCCCCATTGAATTGGGTGTATGGCCGTTGAAGTAGAGAGCGCCAGCGGTCGCTTTGGTGCTGGCGAAGAACAGACAGTTAGAGAACATATTGGCTTGCCGGATGTTGTTTTCTACGATGTAGCTGTTATCCGTTGTCTGCGCATTAACGAAGTGTTCGGGACGGCTGTAGTTTTCGGTGAACATGCAGTTCAGGAATTGGGTTTCCAGTCCCATTCCTAAGCTGATTGCGGACTTTCCAGAGGTCGAATCCTCGACGGGCGTTCTGTTTTCGAACTTGTACCCAGTGAAATTGTTCTGGCGCGAGTAGTCCAAAGTCTCTACAAACAACGGGCCACCCTCGAAGTGGCAGTTGATGAACTTGTTGGCGTTCGACTGGTCAAGGTATCGGCCAAGCACCAGCGAGTATCCGTAGCCGGTTTCGAAATTGCCGGTCAATACCGCGTTTTCTTCGGCCCCTACAAAATACCCGCAATGGAGGAATCGCACGCCGGAGAATTCAGAATCGAACATGTCCCTGGCAAACAGACCTACGCGGAAATGGTCAATCGTAACGTCCTTGAACTTGACCCACTGCCCTGCTTCGACCTGAACCCCAATGCGCTTTCGATGGTTTCGGTATGGGTCGCCAGGAACCCCCGAATCGGTGTATGCATACCCAGTTCCGGAGATGGGCAGATTCTCGACTGCAACATTCTTCAGATACCCTGCACCAATAAATTCTGGGGGGGTCTGCGGTGTGATGGTGAACGATGGATCTTGAGAATCCGCCGAAGCTAGTGGACGGAGTGTCGCATTGCCCAGCCACGAAGAGTTACAAACCCTTGATTAATGGGCCTCAGGGCCAGCTTCGTGTAGCGGTAAGAGCTATGTGCGCCAGGGAAAGTGACCACTCGCCCGAACCTATCACCAGCCAAAGCTACTGCTGCAGGTTGCTTGAATCGCTGCTGTGTCGTCGGTGCTACCATCACCCTTTGCGCCAAAGTCTAGAACGTTTAGCTCAAGCTCCCCGCGCTTCACCGCCTTTTCATCAATCGCGGCGGATACTGATTCGAAGAGACGGATTCGGCGAGCTGTACCTCGGGCACCTTCCCAGCAGCCAGACCTGTTTTTACCTTGAGTATTTGTCCGAGTCGTATTTTTATCGGGCTTGGGAACTTCTTTTCTCCACCGATAGATATAAGATCTTCCTCCCCAGCTGGTCAAAGATTTGGGATTAGAGGGGGCTTGAAAGCGCTCGTAATATTTAGCGGGGGAGCTACTTTGTCAGAAGATCGTCGAAGAATTCAAACGGATCATCTTTCATTGCAAGCGATTTATTGACGGTTTCCTAGTTAATGATCGGAACCAACTGATCTACCAACAAGCCACCGACGATCCTGTTCCAGATCTCTGTGCAGTCCAGCTATGTTCATGTCGGTTGCACTGCAGTTTCAGTTGTCAGCTCTGTAGCGATTTATACCGCAGCAGCGTCTGTGGCAGAGGAATACGTCGTTTGCTCAGCTCCCAACGCCGAAGCTTTTGCTAATAGCAAGCTATAAAAACGGGGACGAGAGGCTGCTCAAGGATTATCGACAAATCCACAGCCCGCCGTATGGCAGAGCGAACCTGTGAACCGGAAGACCTAGCTCATATATCCATTAGTAGATCGCTTAAATAGGTGATGCCCCACTTCCAAAACCGTGACCGCAAAGTCTGGGCGATTGATAGCAATCAACAATACGCTCCAATGCTGGAGTTCCAACGTGTCATGAAGGGGGCCACACAAGCCCAAGGCCTCATCCAGTACTCCTACATCGGGAGCCCATAACATCATCACTGATGCGGTTGGGCTGTTGGAATCTGGAAATAGGGCACCGAAGAAGTGGAGAAAGTACGTCGGTGAAGTGCGGTTGCGCCCGTGGCAAAGTAGGTCTCTGGCACAACAAGTATGTAGACGATGAAGCATTCAACGACTGAGCCCGTTTTTGCTTTTATGGGAAGGCTTACCGGCCCCTCTGACTTCAAGTAACGTTACTGAGAATTTAGGGATTCCGGTTTGCAGGGGCTCCTAGATCTTTATGGCGTGTGGTGGACAAGAAGCGAGCACCCTAGTTCAGTGTTAACTACCTGATCTTGACCGGGAACCACCCAGCGGCAAGACTCAAGAAATGGAAGCACACGCAGCTGCCGTTTCAATCACCGGGCTGATCGTTAGGCGCGGAAAGAACCTAGTCTTGCCCGGCCTTGATTTAGAAATCCCCCGTGGCGAAGTAGTCGGCTTGCTGGGACCCAGCGGCTGCGGAAAATCTACCTTGATGCGCTCAATAGTTGGAACCCAAATCATCGCTTCCGGAGACGTCTTGGTGCTGGGGGAAACCGCAGGGTCTGCAGGCTTGCGCCATCGCATCGGATACATGACCCAAAGCCCAAGTATTTACGATGATTTATCGGTAACCGAGAATCTTCGCTATTTCGCAAAGATTATCGGAGCTTCCACCCCAGAAGTCCAAGCAATCATCGAGCGCACCGACCTAAGTTCGGTCGCTAAGGCTCTGGCAGCCGATCTCTCCGGCGGTCAACGCAGCCGAGCCTCTTTAGCTATAGCGTTGCTGGGTAATCCCGAGCTCTTGGTACTTGATGAACCAACGGTTGGCTTAGACCCAGTACTACGTGTTGAACTCTGGGAACTTTTTGCTCAACTTGCTGCCGAAGGCGCCACACTATTGGTCTCCAGTCACGTAATGGATGAAGCGACTCGCTGCGACAGACTGATCCTCATGCGCGAGGGCAAGATCATCGCCCAAGAAACTCCACCACGATTACTAGAGCTCACCAATACGACAACCGCCGAGGACGCATTTTTGGCATTGATCCACGCCTCGGAAGAAAACCAGAGCAAACCTGTAGGTACGGCTAAACACCGGGCGACGGGGGAATGAATCATGAACCCGAAACGCATCTTGGCCACAACCACTCGAGTGCTCGGGCAGATCCGTCACGATCACCGCACCATGGCTCTGTTGCTTGTAGTTCCAGCCCTCTTGATTGGGCTTGTCGCATGGATTTTCACCGATACACCGGTCTTCGGACAGATCGGTCCGGAAATGATCGCACTCTTCCCCTTTATCGTGATGTTCTTGGTGACTTCGATAGCCACGTTGCGCGAACGGCGTAGCGGAACCCTTGAACGGCTACTTGCCTTGCCACTAGGCAAGGGGGAATTCATCCTCGGCTATGCACTGGCCTTTGGGTTACTTGCGATCATTCAAACTGCGGTGGCCGTGGGGTTTGCCGTCTGGGTATGTGGGCTAGAGGTCTCCGGCAGCCTTGGACTGCTCTTTGCCGTGGCAATTGCCGATGCCTTACTGGGAACATCACTGGGGCTACTTGCCAGTGCCTTTGCCCGCAGTGAGTTTCAGGTAGTCCAATTCATGCCAGCCTTGATCTTCCCGCAAATCCTCTTGGGTGGAATCTTCCTACCCAGAGGTCAGCTGCCCCAGGTGCTCGAAAGCATTGGTGATTGGCTGCCACTGAGCCATGCAATTGATGCGCTCAGCGCGGTGGCACATAATGATCAGGCTGCAAGCTATATCTGGATTCGCATTGGATTCATAGCCATCTGGATCATCCTGTCAATTGTTCTTGGTTCGATCACCCTACGACGGCGTACCAACTAGGTTTTCGCTCCACCAAACCTAGCCGAAGCATCTCTGGGCACGGACACCGGGATAATGGGTGAGGTGAGTGTGCAGCAGGTGCGGGCCAATCCCGGAGTAATCCCCTTTGATCTAGCGAACATTGGGGAAGGTTTGATCTTTGCTCAATCACTTCCCGAACTCTCACGGGTGCTAAGTGATAGAGGCGAATCGGCAACGGCTGTTATCCAAGCTCCTCCCGGAACCGGTAAGACCACCTTGGTTCCACCGGTTGTGGCAAACCTGGTCCATGACCTGAGCGGGGGAGCTGGCAAGGTTATCGTCACCCAGCCGCGTAGGGTCGCCGCGCGATCAGCCGCCCGCCGTCTCGCTGCCCTTGATTCCAGCGCACTGGGCACCAAAGTTGGATTCAGCGTGCGTGGGGAAAACAAGACGAACGCACAAACGGTGATCGAATTTGTCACCCCGGGAATTCTGCTGCGCCGATTGCTCGCAGATCCGGGCCTAGAGGGCATTAGCGCAGTGATCATCGATGAGGTTCACGAGCGCGGGCTAGAGACCGACCTGCTGGTGGGCATGCTGCGTGAGGTACACGAGCTTCGCGGGGACTTAATGCTCCTGGCCATGTCTGCAACACTCGATGCACCACGTTTTGCTCGATTGATCGGAGACAGCCAAGGAGAAGAGGCCGCACCGGTTGTTGATTGCCCCTCGGCCCTTCATCCACTGACTGTTGGGTGGGAACCAAGCATTGGTGCAAGGCTCACCGATAGGGGAGTCTCACGTACCTTCCTCACCCACGTTGCGGCCACGGCAGCGAAGGCTCACACCAACGCGCTCGCCGAAGATTCCAGTATTGATGCGTTAGTCTTCCTACCCGGTGCATGGGAAGTAGCAGAGGTGGCTACCCAGCTACGTAACCTAGCCCCGGAAACCGAGGTGCTAGAACTACACGGTCAGGTACCTCCGGCGCTACAAGACCGTGCGGTTTCCGGACGCGAACCACAAGCAAAACCACGCATCATCGTCTCCACATCCTTGGCCGAGTCCTCACTGACCGTTCCCGGGGTCAGACTAGTGATCGATTCCGGGTTGGCCCGTGAACCACGCCGGGATGCAACTCGAGGCATGAGCGGGCTCGTCACCGTCTCGGCATCCCGAGCCTCCTGTATCCAACGCGCCGGCCGTGCCGCTCGCCAGGGACCGGGCCGCGTGGTCCGGTGCTTTGAAGAAAAAACCTTTGCCGCTGCCCCGGCACACCCACGAGCAGAAATCAGCGTTGCCGATCTGGCACCAGCTGCCCTGATCCTCGCCTGTTGGGGAGCCCCGGGCGGTGCGGGGTTGGAACTGCCCGAGGCACCACCTGCCTCAAGCCTCGCCGACGCGCTGGAAGTTCTCGACCAGCTTGGCGCCATCGACGCAAGCGGGCACGCAACAACCCTAGGACGCAAGCTTGCCTCAATTCCCGCCGACCCACGCCTTGGACGAGCACTGCTAGATGGGGCACCACTCCTGGGTATTAACACCACAGCATCCTTGGTGGCGATGCTTGCCGGAGACTACCGAGCCCCGGCCTCCGACTTGGGAGAACTCTATAAATCCCTGCAACGTGGAACCCACCCACAAGCCAAGGCTTGGAAACAAGAAACTGCCCGACTCAAGCGCCTGCTTGAACACACAGGAGTAAGCAAAGCACCAAGTCCTGAACAACCAGACGCGGCAGGACTCATTGTCGCCCTCGCCTACCCGGCCCACGTGGCACGGCGCGTGAACGGAAGCTCGGGAACCAGCTACCTGCTGGCCTCCGGAACCCGCGCAGGAATCCCCGCTGGCAGCGCACTAGCCCACCACGAATGGTTAGCCGTTGGCGATGTTGCCCGCGCAGCGGGCCGCGACGCGGCAGGAACCGGAGCACTCATCCGCGCCGCAGCACCGCTCGATGCCCACGAAGCAGCCCAAGCCGCTGCTCACCTACTGGGCGAAGAAACTCGCACCAACTTTTCCAACGGCAAACTCAGCGCCCGACGCATCCGCACCCTGGGTGCCATCGAATTAGAAAATACACCCGTCACCCCAACCCTGGCCCAAGGCCGGGACGCAGTACTTACGGCTCTTCAAGAAACCGGGCTTGGAATGCTCGGCTTCTCCCCAAGCGCTGATGCACTGCGCCGCCGGCTGGCCTTGCTACACCGCGAACTTGGCGACCCATGGCCCGCCATGGATGATGAAGCGCTGCTCGCTTCGGCCGGAGACTGGTTAGCACCCGAACTCGAGGCGCTCGCCGGTGGTAAGTCGGCTGCCTCGCTGAGCCTAGCTGAGGCATTGCGCAGGCTATTACCGTGGCCCGAAGCCTCCAAAATGGGGGAGTTGGTTCCCGAGCATCTTGAGGTCCCCAGCGGATCAAAGATCCGCATCGAGTATCCGCCGGTTGATGAACCCGAGGCCAAGCCGGTGGTGTCGGTGAAACTACAAGAATGCTTTGGGCTGGACGTCTCACCACGTTTGGTCTTAGGTAGAGTTCCAATTCTCTTCCATCTGCTTTCCCCGGCACGCAAACCACTGGCGATCACCGAAGATCTTGCTTCATTTTGGTCGGGACCCTACACCCAGGTGCGTGCGGAGAACCGGGGACGCTATCCAAAGCATCCGTGGCCCGAAGACCCTTGGACGGCACCGGCAACTCGGCACGTGAAAAAACGTATGGGACAGCCTTAAGAATCCCTTCATGGCACACTGGTGGGCATGATCCCACCGACCATCAAGCGTAATTCTATGAGGAGCTCACCTTCTGGGCTGTTGCTGATTTGTCTTGCCGGGATTGCTTGGGGAACCATCGGTCCCGCCGTGAAAATTGCCAATCAAGCCTCGGGCCTCGCACCCTCGTTGCTTGGATCTTATAGAGCAGCAGTAGCCGCGTTGGCTTTGATAATCGCAGCATTAGTCGCGGGAAAATTGCGCGATTGTTGGGTACTAGGGCGAAAGCATGCTGGCCGCACGCTGGCCGTTGGTTCATTGACAGCGGTTTTTCAATTCTTTTTCTTTCTGGCCGTGGTGTGGGCCGGGGTAAGCGTTGGCACCGTGGTGTCCTTGGGACTGGCACCGGTGTTATTACTGGTGCTCAAATCTATTCGTACCCGTAGATTTCCGCGGTTAGGAGCGCTAGGCACGGTCTTTCTGGCGTTGACAGGGCTATGTTTGGTGAGTCTATCCGGCGGTGAAGTTTCCGCTGCTCCACAACCGGTGCTTGGTATCGGTGCGGCGGTGGTCTCCGGGATAGCGTTTGCTTTGGCTACCGATGCTGTGGCGCCCCTTGCACGGGTTCTTGATCCATTCGTCCTCACGGTGAGCACCATGCTGGTTGCTGCCGCATGTCTGGTTCCGGCGGGGCTAGTTCTGGCCTTGGCCAATGGCGAACCGTTAGTGACTACAGACATTGGATCCTGGGCGCTGATCATCTATCTGGGTTTAGTGACCATGGCATTGGCATATGGGCTGCTGTATGCAGGGCTGCGCACCACGTCGAGTGCCAACGCTGTACTTGCAACCTTATTGGAACCAGCAACCGCGGTGCTGATCGCCGTGCTTTTCCTGGGAGATCAACCCACGCCAGCCTCAACTATTGGGTTCTTCATGATCATCGCCGCAGTTTTGACCCTGGGCCGGGCGCCAAGGAGTAAACGCCCGGAGGAGTCGAGGATTACCGTCCGTGAATAATCACTTTCGGGACTGAGGTAGACCACCGGCCTCCCGAATGGGGGGGATTCAGACCTACTTGGTTTTCACTTCGGTCATTCATAGGTTCGCTTAGAACTCAAAACAGTTTGACCATAGCCGGCAACGGTAGCGTGGAGGATCTAATCAAGGAATGCTCAATAGAGCACAACGCAATGAGATCTCCGAGATGGAACAGCACAAGCATCAGCGTTACGATCCGTCGGGTACTGCGCACCCCCCCGATTCCAGGGTCGGGTGTTACCCTCGTCCCGATGAAGATCGTGAGGGTAAAGGGTGCGGGTTTGATATCCAGACGTTGCTTAGACGGCGCACCGTGCTGAAAGCATTTGGCTTTCAGCATTGGCGAATCCACGACCACGGCCGCGGGATTCCCCTGACCCTAGAACTGAACCTCAAATGCCTTGGACACGGGTCATCCGCCTTCTCAGGAGTCGCAGTGTACGTGTGTCAGTGCGACAAGGGGCAGGAATTATTCGATGTATTCTTCCGCGATCGAGCAGGAGAACTACCTGCGTGGGGTGCCGGTCGCAGATCCGGCAGGGATTGTTCGATTCACCAGCATTTTTCCGGCCTGTTATTCGGGGCGGTGGCCGCATATCCATTTTGAGGTATACCCCGACCAAGCCTCAATCGCCGATGTCTCCAAGGCCATTGACACCTCGCAGGTAGCAGTCCCAGAAGGTGAATGCCAGAGCGTCTATGCAACAGACGGCTATGCTTCATCCGTGCGGAATCTCTCCGAGGTTGCCCTTGGCCACCGATAACGTATTTGGAGACGATTCGTGTGTCAGCCAATTGGCAACGGTCACCGGTGATATCTCCACCGGGCGCAAGGTTGTCCTTGAAGTCGGAGTTGACACCCGAACCGCGCCCTACGGTGGCTAGATGCCAGGAGGTGGGGATGGCGCGCCGCCATCGGGAGAATCTGGTGGGGCTCCTCCATCGAATCCGTCTTCATCTAGTGGATATCGGCGGGTGACTTGCGAATCGAAATTAGGCCTCGGTGATAATGAATGGGGTGTGGTTAGCCCATCCGTTGCGCGCCACGAATGCCTTGGGCTCGTTATCTCGGAGCCCCACCTTGAGAGTCGAGGATCCAAGCAGTGAACTACTGCCGCGATACCGTAGCCCCACGCTCACCTTGTGAGCACCCGAGCGTAGCGCCACGGTGCATGCGGAATTCCATTGAGCCCTCTGTTCGACACCATCGATCTGCAACACGGGCTTGGCTGCGAGATAGAGAAACCATGCGCTAAACCAGTGTGGATGAATGCTGACGGTGATAGAAGAACCCATGAATGAAGAATAGCTGGGAAAAATTCGGTCAATGAATCGTCACTGACCCCCATGGTCTTCAACTAGCCGTTCTTGTTGAACCGGGTATCTGAAGGCATATGCCCTAATACTCAGGTGATCATTGAGCCAAACTGCCCAGGCAAGGACTTGGGAGGCCCTAGCGAACGAGTTCAGCCGATGTCATGGTTGGTATTGTTTCCCAGCTCAAATTCGGGTGACCATTCTCAACACGCATGGTGCTCGTGGCGATCAAGACGCCCGGTTTGGATCCGGTGACTTTGAATCCGAGCAATGATCCAGACCCGGCCTTGATACGGAAAGTGAAGATGTTCCCAGGGGCCGACAAATCTGGCTCACTGGCGAAGCCCGGATCTGCGTATGGGCTGGAGACGGTTACTTGTTTGTTAAAGAAAACGGTGATCACGATCGCGCAATTTTGCTCAAAGTCCACGGGAGCTCCCGATAATTTGAGACCAGTCTGCAGTGAATAGTCGGCGCTGAGCCCGTGTTTAGCTGCGCTCAAGGTTGTCGCTTTTGAAGAAGTCGTCTCTTTCCAGAAGTAGCTTCCGCCGCTTGTGATGGCGCTGGCCGATGCCGGTTGTTCAGCTATAGCCGCAGCTATGACAGGAAGACTCCAGGCCGCGCCCTTGATGATACTTCGGCGCTTAGGAAGCTGGAGCTCTGCCACGATCTGCTCATCCTTCAAAAATGGACTGTTAGAGGATCAAAACTATCCCACACGTTTACTGTCTAGTAGCTTACAGGGTATTTGCTAATAGCTAACTAGCCATTAAGGGGTGTGTCAAAATATGTTGGAATTTGTGACGCTTCGACGACCGATGCCCTTTTGTTTTGACCCCTTGACGTTAAACGGACGGGGGGCCGTTGCCTACCTCATCTGGTGGGTAGGCAACGGCCCCCGGGGCCGGTGGTAAAAATTTAGGCGAAAGCTGAAATCCCGGTAATGGAACGACCAATGATCAGGGCTTGAACTGTCTCGGTGCCCTCATAGGTGTGAATCGCTTCGATATCTGCAATATGACGGGCCACGCGATTTTCTAGCAGGATACCGTTACCGCCCAACAAGTCACGGGCGTTTGAGGCGATACCGCGGGCCAGCCGGGTGCAGGTGAACTTGGCAAGGGATGCCTGGGTGGGGGAGAGCACGCCTGATTCTTCGCGCTTGGTTGCCTGCATGACCATGAGCTGCATGGTGGCGAGCTCCGAATGCATGCGAGTCAGGCGTTCTTGAACAATCTGGCTAGCCGCGAGCGGGCGACCAAATTGGATGCGCTGGGCGGCATACTGTACCGCTGTTTCGTAGCAGGCCGTCGCGTGTCCCACCGCGGACCAGGCAACACCGAGCCGGGTTGCAAAGAGTACTCCTGCGGTGTCCTTGAAGGACTGTGCCTTGGGCAGCACATGGGAGTCGGGAACGAATACGTCATCCATGCGGATGTGTGCCTGCCAGATGGCACGCAGGGAAAGCTTGCCCTCGATGGTGGTGCCGGTGTAGCCATCCCATTCCTGCTGGACGATAAAGCCGCGGACCTTGGCTTCCTCATCGCGTGCCCACACGATGGTGATCCCGCCAACCGAACCGTTGCCGATCCATTTTTTCTCACCGCTAATCCGGTAGCCACCCTCGACCCGTACGGCACGGGTCTCTAAGGACACCGAGTCCGAACCGTGAGTTGGCTCGGTCAGGGCAAAGGCTCCAAAAACTTCACCATTGGCAAGCTTGGAAGCCCACTGTTCGATTTGCTCCTCGGAACCACGGTCAATGATCGAGCGAAGTGCCAGGCCGGCTTGAACCGCGGCGATGGTTCCTATCGAACCGTCGGCTCGCGACAGTTCCATGTTCACCAACCCGGCTGCCAGTACGCTCATCTCCGGATAGCCGGCGAGGGTTAGCCCATCACGCATCAGATCCAGATCGCCAAGTCGCTTGGCAAGATCCAGTGGGTATTCGGCCTTGTCCCAATGGCCATTGATGACCGGGCGGACTTCTTCAAGGCCGAATTTTCGTGCCCTATCCCAGTATTGGCGATCCGCGACAGGGATATCTTCGAAGACGCCGGTCGGGTCAACATCAACTTCACCCCACAATTCGTACTCGGGCTCAATGACTCCGGTAGGAAAATCGGTGGCGAGGTTGGTTTCGATGCTCATGTGCGAAGCCGAGCCTTTCTGCTGCTGATGAAGATTCATTAGGCAACAGCATACTGGAACCCAGTGTCACGTCAAGGCACTGCGTGTCACTTTGGTGTGTTGTTGACCCATTCATCGGCGCGCAACCCGTAGCCATAACCATCGAGCCAGCCAAGCTCACGATGCAGTGCCGCGGCAATAAGGTGAGTTTCACGGCGCATCCCCAGTCGTTCCATGAGGCGCCAGGAAGGCTCATTATCGGCAAAGCAACGGGCGGTAACCCGGAGTAGGCCAAGATCCGTGAAGCACAGGTTGATGACCCGCGAAATGGCCTCGGAAGCCAAACCGTGACCCGAAACCTGCGGATCAAAGGCCCATCCAAGTTCGGCCTCCTTATCTTTGCCTAGCTCAGAAACTTCGCGTTGGACCCACGCGTCAACTGGTTGCACCATCACTTCGCCAATGACGCGGCCTTCATGCTCAACAACCAGACGGGTCTGTAATCTTTCGGGGATAAGAAACGATTCGCGGTAGTCGGCAAGGTTGTCCCACGCGCTGGTGATCCATTGGGTGACCTGCGGCAATTTGCGGTACACCCAGGTAGCCTCGGCATCCGAGGGCATCGCCGGGCGCAGCAAGAGCCGCTCGGATTCCTGTGGCCAACGTATAGCTGCGAACGGTTCAGGTGCTTTCGATACCTTCATGACTCGAAGCTAATCGATGAGCCATACACTTACCCGTGTAATCCTCAGTGAGTTCCATTCAAGGCGTTGCGTACCTGATCAACAACTGCCTCGGTGTCCGGGGCATCCCCGGAAATGGTGATCACAACAGTTGTGGGCTGTACGCGCGCCGGCTCATCCGTTGGCTCAAGTACCGGGGTAAAGAGCGTACCTAGGGCGAGTAGTTCACGCTCTAGTTCCGGACGGCGAGTTTCTTCTGGGTGGCGTAGCCAGCGTCGCAGATGATCATTGTGGACAGAGACCACACCCGAAGCGAAGGCAATACACATGGCCCGACCATGCACCAGGTCGTAGAGGCCACGATCGCGCAGGTGATTACGGAAGACTCGTTCATAACGGTGAATCGAGACGAGTTCGCGGTCGCGCAGCGAGGGAACGTCGAGCAAAAGCTGGTGGCGCAGGCTTGCTGCCTCTGGACGTGCGGTGTGTTGATCAAAAACTACCAAGCCGGCATTGACCATGCTCTGAACCGGGCCAACAGAAGAGGTAGCAAGCATCGTCTCGAGATGATGGATGATCATTTCCTGGTCGGCAAAGACCATCTCTTCCTTGGAGCCGAAACGCCGGAAGAATGTGGAGCGCGAAATGCCGGCGGCCTGAGCCAAGGCATCAACGCTCGTTGCGTCAAAGCCTTTTTCAACGAGAAGGCGCAGTGCCGCATCGGGCACGGCGGAGGAGGTGATCATGCACGCGAATCTAGCACGCTGGGCCAATAAAATGCGGGATATGTCGGGGTCTTCTACCTCAATGTGCGCAAACTAATGCTGGTTATGAGACTCCGGTGTACTCGGGATAGAAGGTGCCCCCCGTTATTAATGCGAGTCTTTCACGGCGGAAAGTTGATGGTTTTTGGGATTATCAATTTTGAGTAAATAGGTACTTATTCCCGGTTTCTGGCTATCCAGGATGGTGACTGCGTGAGGTCGAGGGGGCAAGTCGTTTTGCCGTGCTGCGATCGAAAAATAGCCAACTGGGTAACTGGTTTTGCTTGCCGTCTTCAGTAATTTAACTGAAGGGAAAATACCAGTATGAAAATTTTGAATGAGTAAATTCGCTCACTACGGTTGGAAACCATGCCCCTTTAGGTATCTGTTTTTTGCGATCTTTTTGGGGGCTCCGAGCGTGCACAGCACCCTCGGCACAACAAATTTTTCAGGAGAGCTATGACTCACGAGGATCAATCGATCCCCTCATCCATGCGAAACCGAGGTCGCCGTACTGTAGGCCGCGCAACCGCAGCTGGTGCAGCTATGGCTGTTGCCGCCATTCTTGGCGCGGGTTCTGCCCAGGCCGCTCCGCTGCCGGCCGCAGTTACGGTCGGCGCTGCAGTTTCGATCCCAACCGCAGTTAACACGACTCCCATCACCGCTGACGGGATCGCAACGGGTGAAATCAAGACCTCCAAGGATCTCCGTGATCTCACGGTTGGCAAGTACACCGTGTCCGGTCACGCTTGGATGGCAGGCGGTGACGGTGGCCCATCCACCATCTCGCAGCGCCTGACAGCAGTTCCGGCCGGCACCAAGGTTTACCTGCAGTGGAAGGACACCGACGGTTCGGTATCCCCGATCTACTCGGCAGCAACACACGACACCGTGACCGGTGAACAGGGCGGCGCAGGCACCTACGCGTTCAAGCTTCCGAGCTGGACCGACAACGCCGGAAAGAACCACTACTTCACAGGCAAGCTGAAGCAGGAATACAAACTGTGGATTGAACCGATGAAGAACCCTGCCACCGGCGGGGAACTGACCATGATGCGCGCTGCGGACGGCATGTACCCGAACCGCTTCGTCAAGACCAACAGCGGTAGCGGCTCCCTGGGCGCGGTGACCATTGCTGGCACCAACGTCCAGAAGACCGGAATCTTCCTGTACGAGGCCCCGCAGAACTACATGAAGTCCTCGACCAACCTTGTCGAAGACCAGAAGGGGCCGGTTAAGCACGCATCGGTTCAGCTGAACGAGCGTCACACGGTATCGGGCACGGTATGGCTGGAATCTGGCGCTGGTGATTACTCCAACCTGGCCACCGGACCGAACAAGAACCTGAAGCTCGGCGATCTGCCCGCAGCTAACCACAAGGTTTACGTTTCGATGCTGACCCGTGAGGGTGCAGCAGCAAACGACGCAATCAAGAAGCTTCCGGTGTCCGAGCGCGCCGCAGCGACCAAGAAGATGTTGACCGCAAACCCGGAATACATCTCCAAGACCGTCGTTGCCACGACCGATGCCAACGGTAACTACACCGCACGCATGGGCCAGGGGCACTTCGACAGGAACCACATGTACTCGTGGGTTGAATCCCCGGAAGGCAAGATCGTTTCGAGCTACAGCTCGTCGACTTCCCCGGTGTTTGCCCGCTACGACTCATCTCCGCTGTGGACCCCGCAGACCGTTCCGGCTAACAACCTCGTTGCCCCGAACATCTACAACCGTCACCACGCAGTCATGGCGTACTCCAATGCCAAGCTCAGCGTTACGAACTTCAACGTAACCGACAAGCCGGCTCGCCCGGGCGACGTTGCCAAGCTCAGCCTTGAAGGTGGCCTGACCCCGCTGGAAAGCACGATCGTGTGGACCAACTCGGCCGGCGAAACCGTCAAGACCTGCAAGAACGTGACCTCGGCGTCGATCGCCGCGGCGTGCACCTTCGAAGTACCGGCAGACCTGACCAAGCCGGAGATCTACACCGCAACGCTGATGGCTGCTGATAACCCGGTTAGCGCTGATTCGTTTGCCGTGACCATGGAAACCCTAGGTAACGTGAATGCCTCGGCTTCGGCTGCTGCATCCGCAAATGCCGATAGTGACAAGAACGCTGCAGCTGTTGCCGCAGCCGTTGCTGCCGCTAACGCAGATGCCTCCACCACGGCTTCGGCTTCGGCGGATGCAAACGCTGCCGCCGCTGCCCAGGTAGCTGCTAACGCCGATGCTTCCCAGGATGCCTCGGCTGACGCGAACGCGGATGCTAATGCTTCGGCTGCCGCCGCAGCTAACGCTGCCTCGCACTCAAAGGCTGATTCGGATTCGAATGCTTCGGCTTCGGCTTCGAAGGACGCCAACGCTGCTGCCGCTGCAAACTCGGCTGCTACCGCAGATGCTTCAAAGG
Source organism: Arthrobacter sp. MYb227 (assembly GCF_002975435.1). Taxonomy (GTDB): domain Bacteria; phylum Actinomycetota; class Actinomycetes; order Actinomycetales; family Micrococcaceae; genus Paeniglutamicibacter. The sequence continues at coordinate 95,934 of NZ_PCPT01000013.1, forward strand.
ATGCTTCCTCCGACGCTGCTACGGACGCCAACGCTGACAGCAACAAGGACGCCGAAGCTGGTGCTGATGCAAATGCTGAGGCTGGCACGGACGTTGAAGCTGGCGCAGATGCCAACGTAGAGGCTGGTGCTGATGCTAACGCTGAGGCTGGCAAGGACGTAGAGGCTGGTGCTGATGCTAACGCTGAGGCTGGCAAGGACGTTGAGGCTGGTGCTGATGCTAACGCTGAGGCTGGCAAGGACGTTGAGGCTGGTGCTGATGCTAACGCTGAGGCTGGCAAGGACGTTGAGGCTGGTGCTGATGCTAACGCTGAGGCTGGCAAGGACGTTGAGGCTGGTGCTGATGCTAACGCTGAGGCTGGCAAGGACGTAGAAGCTGGTGCTGATGCAAATGCTGAGGCTGGCAAGGACGTAGAGGCCGGTGCTGATGCTAACGCTGAGGCTGGCAAGGACGTTGAAGCTGGTGCTGATGCTAACGCTGAGGCTGGCAAGGACGTTGAAGCTGGTGCTGATGCTAACGCTGAGGCTGGCACGGACGTAGAGGCCGGTGCTGATGCAAATGCTGAGGCTGGCACGGACGTAGAGGCCGGTGCTGATGCAAATGCTGAGGCTGGCACGGACGTAGAGGCCGGTGCTGATGCTAACGCTGAGGCTGGCACGGACGTAGAGGCTGGTGCTGATGCAAATGCTGAGGCTGGCAAGGACGTTGAAGCTGGCGCAGATGCAAACGTAGAGGCTGGTGCTGATGCTAACGCTGAGGCTGG
>NZ_PCPT01000014.1:0-58376 GCF_002975435.1 Arthrobacter sp. MYb227
TCAAGTTCCTGCATGATCTTGCCGTTACCGCGCACCGGGCCATCGAGGCGCTGCAGGTTGCAGTTGACCACGAAGGTGAGGTTATCGAGCTTTTCGTTGGCGGCAAGCTGGAGCAGGCCACGTGATTCTGGCTCGTCCATTTCGCCATCGCCCAGGAAGGCCCAGACGTGCTGGTCACTGGTGTCCTTGATGCCACGGTTCTGCAGGTAGCGGTTTGACTGCGCCTGGTAGATCGCGTTCATCGGGCCAATGCCCATGGAGACGGTGGGGAATTCCCAGAAGTCCGGAAGTGAGCGCGGGTGCGGGTAAGACGGCAGTGCGTGGCCCTGACGGGACTTTTCCTGACGGAAGCCGTCCATGTCTTCTTCGCTCAAGCGGCCTTCGAGGAAGGCGCGAGCATACATACCGGGCGAGGCGTGGCCCTGGAAGAAGACCTGGTCTCCGCCGCCTTCATGGTTTTTACCACGGAAGAAGTGGTTGAAGCCCACTTCGTACAGGGTTGCAGCACCGGCGTAGGTGGAAATGTGTCCGCCTACCCCAACTCCCGGGCGCTGGCCACGGTGCACCATGACCGCTGCGTTCCAGCGCATGAAGGCGCGGTAGCGGCGTTCAATCGCTTCATCGCCCGGGAACTCTGGTTCCTGGTCGACGGGGATGGTGTTCACGTAGTCGGTAGTGGTGACCATGGGAACGCCCACGGACTTTGCGCCTGCGCGCTGCAAGAGCGAACGGACGATGTACTGGGCACGTTCGGTGCCCTGTGTCTCCACAAGATCGTCGAAGGATTCAATCCACTCGGCGGTCTCTTCCGGATCCCGGTCTGGCAACTGGCTGGTCAAGCCGCTACGGATGTGAGAAATATGTTCCTCTACAGCCACGTCCATCTTCTCCTCGTTATGGGGGTACAGCGGGGGCTGTGCGTCGCACTGAAGTCGTATCTATGCAACACACAGTGGCGTTTTTAGCACCAAAGTGTGGCCCGTTACCCAAGGGTGGTTGGTCGCGGACCGTCACTTCCACTCTAATGCGCCGGAGGCCCCGATATATACTCACGGTGTTCTGTAACACGTTGATCTGGGTCTTAAACGGGCTTAGGCGCCTTCCGAAGAGCAAAAAACACATCGAAGTCGTCACTATTTCGGCGTGTTGGGGGCTCTGCGCTTGATGGGAGCGCAAAAAGGGTGTTTGGTTGTATCCAGACGCTTGACACCAGCAGGAGGAGTGACGTGAGCGACGCCGTACCGGCAAAGCACGAAGCCGCACAGAAAATGGGCTTCAAGGACGGGGACCTGATTCAGGAACTCGGATACGACGACGATGTGGACTTTGATCTGCGCGATTCCCTCGAGGACGCAGTGGGATCGGAGCTACTTACCGAAGAAGACCACGAGATCGTGGACGGAATCGTCTACTGGTGGCGTGACGATGATGGGGATCTAGTAGATGCCCTCGTTGATTCACTTATCAGCCTGGACGACAAGGGCGTTGTGTGGCTGTTGACCCCTAAATCGGGGCGCGACGGTTATGTATCACCGGCCTCGATTCAGGCAGATGCACCAACGGCAGGTCTTCACGTAACAAACACCGAAGGTGTTTCTGAAGACTGGTCGGCAACACGACTTGTGGCACGCCGCAAGAACTAGCGGCATTGAATACCGAACAATTGGTTACCGGAAGTTCGCTTCCGGCGCCCGCGGCAGGGCAGCATGCTCCGGCATTTGCCCTGTCCAATCAGTACGGAGAGCTCATTGAGTCTTCCGCTATGGGCGAAGATGCCTTTTTCTTAGTCTTTTACCCCTTCGCATTTTCTGCGGTCTGCGGGTCGGAGCTTGAAGAGCTTCAAAAAATTCATAGTGAATTCACCGCTCAGGGTGTACGCATCTTGGGAATCTCGGTTGATCACAAGTTTGCTTTGCGAACTTATGCGGAGCAGATCCATTGCGGATTTGATCTGCTGGCCGATTTTTGGCCACACGGAGCCGTAGCAAAACGCTACGGAGCCTTCAATCTTGAGTCTGGCGCGGCAACGCGCAATACATTCCTCATTCAGGGCGAACGTATTATCGACTCCTTTAGCTCACCCATCCATCAGGCGCGTGCCATCACGCGCTATAGACAGGCCCTTGAACTACTCAAATAGATAAGTTGTCGAAGATCACATTGCGTCGATTCGACAACTAGGGTGGTTCATAGGCTAAGTTAGATACTTGTCACGAACACTTCGAACGGAAGTTATTTTCGAACGAACCAGTAGTGTCGAGTGAGGGCCTTTAGCTCAGCTGGTAGAGCGTCACGTTTACACCGTGAATGTCATCGGTTCGATCCCGGTAGGGCCCACCACAAGAAAAGCCTCGCATCATCAAGACTTAGGTCAAGAAGGTGCGGGGTTTTTTGCGTTAGTTGCCGAAGCCCCGAATTGAGGACGGGACTGATCCGGAATAAAACATGTTTCCTCTGTTCTAGGCCTGGGCCCTCATCATCGAAGGGACCCGCATGTAATGTCTGCTGAACGCAGCGTTCTTCCGCGAATGACTGTAGCCGAACATGGTCGGCGAATCGGGGCATTCTTCGCTCCGGCCCGGGCTAGACCCACGGCAAACATATCTTGCCTGATCCGCTGCGGGACCATCAGGATCACGGTCTAATGCCCCACAGACTTATCCCTTGCGACGGTAAAAGCATCAATATCCGCGGTCCGCCACTAACCTTCGAGCGGCGGAACTACGTAGTCGCGCCCCCAGCTCACGCTTGCTGGCGATCTAACTCTCGTAGGCCTCGGGATAAGGAATGGCAATGGCCGCAGGGTAAGCGTCCGAGCTGTTGGGATCCTGATGTCCATTGATCATCAGGTACTTCATCGTTGGGACCTCTGTGATCTCGAATGTACCGTGGGGAGCACGACAACCGCTGAGCGTCTTCTTGAAGTCAATCTTGTCCATGGGGGCTGAGTGCCTTGAAACTCGTCTGGAGAGCCGCGACCCCTCTCGCTTGGTGCGCATAGGCAAAATATGACGATACTGCGCGTGACTCACGAAGTGGCAGTGACGCCACGAGTCAGGAACCAGAGACATGTCGGGCCCGTAATGAGAGACTCTTTACTAGCCGCCCGCGGAATCTGCGGGCACCTGAGGAATGTCTCGATGAATACCAGGAGCACAACATGTCACTGACCCCCAGCGAAGCAACGCTTGAAGAAATCACCACGCTCATCAATTTCGACACCACCAGCCGCGACAGTAACCTGCCGCTGATCGATTACGTGGTGCAACGGCTCAATGCCTTGGGTATCGAATCCAAGCTGATCCACGATGCAACCGGCCAGAAGGCCAACCTGCTGGCCACCATCCCCGCGGCAGATGGCACGCGTACCGGCGGCATTGTGCTCTCCGGGCATACGGATGTGGTTCCGGTTGACGGACAGGACTGGAGCTCGGATCCGTTCACCCCGGAGGTTCGCGACGGCAAGCTCTATGCCCGCGGCACCTGTGATATGAAATCCTTCGTGGGCGTGGTGCTGGCCAAACTCGATTCGATGATTGCAGCCAAACTCACCGAACCCATCCACCTGGCCTTCTCCTACGACGAGGAGGTCGGCTGCATTGGCGCGATAGACCTCGTCGCCGCAATCACCGCCGATGGTCTGAAGCCACGCGGGGCCATCGTGGGGGAACCAACCTCCATGCGCGTGGTGCGCGGACACAAATCTGTCAACGTTATCAAGGTAGATTTCCACGGCATTGCCGCACATTCCTCGCTGACTACCCAGGGAGTGAATGCGATTGCCGCGGCAGCCGATTTCGCGGCGTTCGTCGATGCCCGGGCCAAGGAATTCGCCAGCACCGGTGCCTTGGATGAGGCGTTCATCGTTCCCTACACCACCACCACGGTGAACCAGATTGCCGGTGGCATAGCGGTAAACACCATCCCGGCACTGTGCACCCTGCACTTTGAATTCCGTTCCATCGGTGCCGATGACCCGGTAGTGCTCATCGAAAACTTCCGTGCCGAAGCAGTTCGTATCGAGGCACTCATGAAGGAGCAGAACCCCGAAGCCCGCGTTGACTTCGCCGTACTGGCCCAGACCCCCGGGCTCGACACCCCGGCCGATGCTGCGATCGTCTCCCTGGCCGCCGAGCTTGGGGGAACTCCAAGCCCGGATAAGGCAACCTACGGCACCGAGGCCGGCCTGTTCTTCAATGCCGGGATCCCCACGGTTGTCTGCGGCCCCGGCGACATCGCCCAGGCTCACGCGCCTGATGAATTCATCGCACTGGAGCAGATTGCTGCCTGTGAAGCATTCATCGAAAACCTCGTGAGCGCTCTCAGTGCCTAGCCCGCTGAGCAACCCCATTCCAAGGAGGAAATCGTGAGTGCACCAGTAGCCGTAACTCCGCAGCAATTACAAGCAGCCAAGAAGGCGGTGATCAGTAGCTCGATCGGTGCCGCCCTTGAGTGGTTCGACATCATCGTCTATGCAACCTTTGCCACGGTCATTGCCAAGAACTTCTATCCGGAATCGGACCCGGCGTTCGCACTGATCCTCACCTTCGCCACGTTTGCGATTTCCTACCTCATCCGCCCATTGGGCGGCATGGTGTTGGGCAGCTATGCGGACCGCAAGGGACGCAAGAATGCTTTGACACTGACGTTGATGCTGATGATGCTCGGCACGCTGATCATGGCCGTGGCACCCACCTATGCAATGGTCGGCATCTGGGGAGCGGTCATCATCTTGATCTCACGCCTCATCCAGGGCTTCTCCGCGGGTGGCGAATTTGGTACGGCAACCGCATTCCTGATTGAAACCGCACCGCATAAGAAAGCGTTCTATTCTTCCTGGCAGGTGGCAAGTCAGGGCGCCTCAATGCTGCTGGCTTCGGCCTTTGGCTTTGCGCTGACCGAATGGCTGTCCGAAGACGCACTGAATAGCTGGGGCTGGCGCGTACCATTCTTCGTCGGGTTGCTCATTGGCCCCGTCGGACTGTACATTCGCGCCAAACTTTCCGAGACCGATGAGTTCATTCACGGTGAAAAGGAATCCTCCCCGGTCAAGACGCTGATTGTGAACCACTACGGACGCCTGCTTGCTGGTTCTGCGGTCATTGGTGTTGCAACAATCTCCGTCTACATGATTCTCTACATGCCGACATTCGCTGTGACAAACCTGAAGATCCCTGCCACTGCTGCGTTCCTCGGTGGTGTGGTCGCGGGCCTTGTCACACTCGTAGGTGTGCCGTTTGTTGGGCACCTTGCCGACCGCGTGGGACCGGCAAAGGTGATGACCTACGCGGCAATCGGTGCGCTGCTGCTTGCCTGGCCGCTGTTCCAACTCATGGTCACCAAGCCGACGGTGCCAACACTTGTCCTGGTCATCGGCTTGCTGGGTGTGATTATGGCGTTCTACTTCGGACCGCTTCCCGCTTTGCTCTCCTCGCTATTCCCCGCATCAATTCGCGGAACCGGGCTGGCAGTGACCTACAACGTGGGTGTGACATTACTGGGCGGCATTGCACCATTGGTGCTCACCTGGCTACTGAACGTCACAGGTTCGCTGAGTGCCCCGGGACTGTACTACATGGCCATTGCAGTGATCTCACTTGTTGGTCTGTACTTTGTGCGCGTTCGCTATAACCAGCGCTAAACCACGGCTACCCACGAGCGGGTAGATCCTGAGCCAAGCAAAGGCCTCGTATTACTAGCCACGGCGAGTATACGAGGCCTTTGCTGGTAGGGGGTGCGACAAGGGTGTTGATGGTCGCCACAATGCACTTGCTTGGCACGGCAAGGCAACCTGTCACAGTGCTCGGGGACACCGAGCCGTTCGGAATCGCTGGCGCCTCTTGCGGCTTGGGAAAACTCAGGCAAGAAGTCTCTTAGTCATCGGCTAGTGGTTGTGCGTGATCTGCGCACCGGCTATCGGACGAAGGTAGCCTCGAGTCGAAACCCGCAGCCGATAACTCGAGATCTTGGCCGATATCGTCGCTACCACTAACGCTTCGTAGGGAACCCGCGGCGTTAGCTGCGGGCAGTGAGCTTGGGGATTTCGCACTTCGGTAGTTACCCAGCGCAATTCGGGCGATTCTGCTGGAATTCGAAGCGATCTTTAAGACGTTGTATGTAGCCGCCGGGCCCACTGCGGAGCGTGCTGTAATTCCAAGAGGCTGCGAGTCGGCTCTCTTGATGGCACAACTGTTGGCAGATCAGCACACGCCTGTTCCGGGGTATTGCGGTATTTCCCAAGAAGCCCGTGAACGCTCTATCGAACAGTTTCTAAGGTCGAAATGCGGTGTCGAGTTTGAGCTTGTGCGAGGGCATACCGGTAACCTGCGAAATAAAGCAGCGGATTCCATGGTCGACGTGGCGCGGTCTGCGGCTAGATACCATCGTGCAGAAATTGCAGCGGATCTACTGGCCAAGATGACGGACCTAGAAGATGCTCCTTGACAAGGGCCTGGTCGCAGTGTTTCAAGAGGTCTGTGAAGTCAGTTTGGTTCAGTGCGGGGCCGTATTCGGACAATTTCAAAAAGTGCAAGGTAGATCACAGTGCCATGTTCTAGTGCTTGAAACTCGCGAGTTTCGCGGCGCTTGGTGGACTGTTTAGGGCTCATCGAAGTGCTGAATGCCCGACGCGCGGCGACTCGATTTGCCAAGTCAGCCTTGTGTGTACTAAATTATTTACTTGTCGCAACGAACTGATTCGAATCTCTTCGAGAAGTTCAGGCGCAGGAGGGCCTTTAGCTCAGCTGGTAGAGCGTCACGTTTACACCGTGAATGTCATCGGTTCGATCCCGGTAGGGCCCACCAAGGAAAAAGCTTCGTGGCTTAGATCTTAATCTAAGCCACGAAGCTTTTCTGGTTTCCGACTAGCTGTGCGATCAGTGATGTTCGCCACCTGGCGAGTGGGGCTTAGTTGCGGTGGGTCGGTTCCGCTGTTGCGGTTTGGATCAGCTGAGTGACTCGTGCACGCAAACGTGTGTCGGTGGCCAGGCTATCCGTAGCATGGGCGGCTAGGCCCGCGGCAAGCCACGGATAATGCTGGTCATCGGTGCTGCTCAGGGAAAGCATAGAGTTCAACGCGCTCTGTTCGTAGATCATTGAAAATACCGCATACTCAATATCAAGGAGTAGGGGTAATCTTTGTGCAGCGGGCACCGAAGCTTCGGCAGCACGGTGAAGAAATAACTCATACATGGCAAGGGTATGCGGGTCGGTTACTCGGTGCCGGAAAAATGTACCGAGGCAAGCCGCGAGCGGATGGAAGGCCTTGTAATACTCCACTGCAAACTCGATTGCTGCCTGCCGGAATGAACCATTCTTCAAGACATGCAGATCCATGTCGGCGATCAGAACCCCACGTGCAGCATTTACCGCGTCGGGTACGCCAGAGATGTGATGATAAAGCGACTGCGAGCGGACACCGAGTAAGCCCGCGATCTGCGAGACACTGAGCGTTTTTGCCGCACCCTCATGAGGCGCCCCGGTGCGCAGTGCGGCAAGGGTGGCGTGGCCAATCATTGAGAGTGTAATCAGCCCATGATCCCCGCGCGGACGGCCCGCTCGGCGGTTAGTTGATGGCATTTATGATTTCCTCGGCGGTGTTGGGGGGGCTATTTGGTGGCAATTCACCGGGGCGTTATCGATGCTGGAGGATACTGGTTTCGGTGAAGTCAAGGCCGGTGAACCGGTGGACGAAGCATCATCGTCAGTACCGAGCCATCGACAAGGCGTAGCTCGTGCAGCGGTGTAAATCCATGGCGCTCATAGAGTTTTCGGCTACCGTCGCTGGTTGCGGTAAGAGCTGCGTGCTCACCTGCTGCGTCGATAATGCGCAAACGGTGATCGATCATGAGTTTTCCAACTCCGCGGCCGCGTGCTTGGGGAGAGGTTCCGATATCGGCCAAATACCAATGCGGAAATTTTAGCGCATAGGGGGCCACAGCGCGCTCGTAGGAAGCGAGCTCGTTGAGCCCTCGGCGGCCTAGTGCCATATATGCGGCGGGCAGTATGAGCGCGGCTTTGAGTGTGTGTGCTCGATGCAGGGGTGGCTCCCAGAGCGCTACCCCCAGCACTGAATCGTCGGCTGCTGAAACCGCGATATCAACATTTTCGAGTCCTGTTGATCGAAGACTCCAGCGAAAATAGGCGGCGATCTTTTCGTGGCGCTTGTGTCGATTGGGCGGAACCATGCGCATGATGGTTGGCTCTTTGGCGAAGGCGGCTGCAAGAACTTCGGCTGCCTGGCGGATTCGGTTAGCCGGTAAGGGGTACACGCGCAAAATTGCTCCTGGGCAAGTGCTGCGCGGTGATAAGCCACGCATAATCTACAGTCTGTAGATTATGAGTTTAGTGTGAGTAAAATTACTCACGCAACTCATGGGGGTCTCAAATGCGCTTAGGTTACGCCCGTAGTGCGCTTCGCCCCGACCGGGAGTCTGTTGGAACGGCAAGGCGGGCTTGAATTGCGCATGTGGTGCGCAGCTCAAGCCCGCCTGAAGGTAGAGGGTTCTGGGAATTATCCGCCGGTAATGTCCTTCGCCGCGTCCTTGACGTTTTCGCCTACCTGCTTGGCCTTTGCCGCGGCCTGATCCTTGAGGCCTTCGGCCTGCAACTTCTCGTTGCCGCTGATATCGCCAAGCTTTTCCTTGGCTGCTCCGGCAGCTTCTTGAGCCTTGTTGCTGATCTTGTCTCCGAGTCCCATGATGGGTGTTCCCTTCGTTGATCTTGCGTGGATTTCCCACGCTAGGCAGGAAACCTTGGTAAAGGCTGGGTGGAACCTCCGCGAATCATCCTAGGCGCCGGATTGTGTCGGGGTGAGCCCGGGCGAATCGGCTGGATTCAGGCGTTGAGAGGTCCGTCGATTGTTTATGCGAAATTCATGAGACTTCTTCGGTTGACACATTCTTCTATCGGGTCCTAGGCTGTATAAATCAGACTTATAGGTGTGAAGTTCATCTTATGTCTGACAATAGTTTCTAACCACGATGGAGTGATGATGACCAACCCCGCCTACCCACCCATGATTGTTATGGGTGTCTCCGGTTGCGGTAAGTCAACTGTCGGCCAAAAGCTTGCTGCCCGACTCGACTTGGTCTTCATCGACGGCGATGATCTGCACCCCAAGTCCAATAAGGACAAAATGGCCGCGGGACACCCGCTTGACGACAATGATCGTGGCCCGTGGTTAGAAACCATCGGCACGAAACTTGCCCAAAGCGTCGCAAATGGAGTCCCGGCGATCATCGCCTGCTCGGCACTCAAGCACACCTACCGCGACCTTTTGCGATCGCTGGCCCCCAGCACACTCTTCGTGCACCTGACCGGTACCCCGGAACTCATCCAGCATCGTCTCGATGAACGCAGTCACGAATACATGCCCCCAACACTTTTGGCTTCCCAGCTAAGTACCCTCGAAGCTATTACCTCCGACGAATCAGCCATCGAGGTCAACGTGGAGCTCAGCCCGGACGAGATCGTTCAGGCCGTGGCCCGCCAGCTGGAATCTTTGTAAAAAGCTTTGCCGGGCACTCCCGCCCAAGATAATCACCGCATCTCATGAGGACAATGATGACCGACGAGTTAGTTATGAACTGGACGCTGGGCACACCAGCGCTCCTGTCAATCGCAACCGGTGCAATCCTGCTGCTGCTATTGCTGATCATTAAGTGGCGCATCCACGCGTTCGTGGCACTTGTTGTCATTTCGCTGCTGACGGCAGTTGCCACAGGTATCCCGGTTGGCGCGATAGTCCCAACACTCACCGGTGGTTTCGGTGGAACACTTGCCTCGGTGGCTCTGCTCGTTGGTTTGGGCGCAATGCTCGGCCGCATGCTTGAAACAAGCGGTGGTGCAGCGGTACTGACCAACGCGTTGATCAGCAAGTTTGGTGAGAAGCGTGCACCGCTTGCACTCTCCGTGGCTTCGCTGCTCTTCGGCTTCCCAATCTTCTTTGACGCCGGCCTTGTTGTCATGCTGCCGATCATCTTCACTGTCGCACGCCGCTTGGGTGGCTCCTTCCTGGGCTACGCCTTCCCGGCCGCAACCGCATTCTCCGTCATGCACATCTTTGTGCCGCCGCACCCGGGTCCGGTTGCAGCCTCCGGTCTGCTCGAAGCCAACGTCGGCCTGGTCTTGCTCCTGGGCCTCGTAGTTGCCATCCCTACCTGGTACTTCGCCGGTCACCTCTTCGGTAAGTACGTAGGACGCAAGTACAACATCGCCATCCCGGACATCCTTGCCGGCAGCGAAAAGCAGCAACACGATTTCGCCTCCAAGCCTTCGCTTGGCACAGTTATCACCTTGCTGCTGCTCCCACTGATCCTGATCTTCATGAACACCGGGCTTAACGCGCTGGCCACCGCCGGCGTCGTGGACAAGACCGAGACCTGGGTTCAGGTCCTGCGTCTGCTGGGCGAAACCCCCATTGCATTGCTGATCACCGTCTTGCTTGCCATGTACCTGCTGGGCTTCAAGCAGAACAAGGACAAGGCTCTTATTGAGACAGTCACCGATTCTGCGCTGGGCCCGGTCTGCTCGATCATTCTGATCACCGGTGCCGGTGGCATGTTCGGTGCAGTCCTGCGCGCCAGCGGTATTGGTGATGCGGTGGCCTCATCGCTGGATGCCATGGGTCTACCAATCATCGTTGCCGGCTTCATCATTGCCGCAGTGGTCCGCGTGGCACAGGGTTCAGCAACCGTCGCACTGACCACCGCTGCTGCCATCGTGCAGCCGGTTGTCGTTGGCAACGCCGACTTCAACTCGGTCGAGGTCGTGGCAATCGTGCTTGCACTTGCAGCTGGCTCGGTCTTCGCCGGCCACGTCAACGACTCCGGCTTCTGGCTGGTCTCCAAGTTCTTCGGCATGGACGTGAAGACAACACTGAAGGTCTGGACCGTTGGTCAGGCACTGGTTGGTGTCATCGGCTTCGTGATCGCCTTTGCTATCTACCTGGTAGCTGGAGCAGTAGCCTAAATCGGTACGTAGGGGGGTTCGTACTAGGCAGAGATGTCCAGCTATGAACCCCCATACTTATTTCCACTCCCGACTCACATTAAGGAAAGCGCATGGGCAACAACCTTTTTGACCTCACCGGACGCATTGCACTGGTGACCGGATCTTCACGTGGCATTGGCCGCGAACTCGCTGCAGGACTCGCCGATGCCGGAGCCAGCATTGTGCTCCACGGCCGCGATGCCGCGCGACTTGCACAGACCGCAGCAGAATTTTCCGCCAAGTACGGCGCGGAAAAGATCTTCTCCTACGCCTTTGATGTCACCGACGCCGAAGCCGTAGCAAGCAATATCGCCGCCATTGAGGCCGAGGTCGGCCCCATCCGCATCCTGGTAAACAACGCCGGAATCCAGCACAGGGTTCCATTGTTAGATCTCGAGGTTGCCGATTGGCAGCGCGTGCTTGACACCAACCTGACCAGCGCATTTTTGGTGGGCCGCGAGGCAGCCCGCGGAATGCTGGCGCGTGGGGAAGGCAAGATCATCAATATCTGCTCGGTGCAAACCGATCTTGCACGTCCCACCATATCCGCCTACACCGCGGCCAAGGGTGGTTTGCGTAACCTCACCCGTGCGATGACCGCCGAATGGGCCGGCAGTGGCCTGCAGATCAATGGCATTGCCCCCGGGTATATTCACACAGAAATGACCCAGAACCTGGTTGACGATGAAAAGTTCAACTCATGGATCCTGGGCCGCACCCCGGCAGGACGTTGGGGAACCGTAGCAGACCTAGCCGGACCGGCGGTATGGCTGGCCTCTGACGGATCGAACTATGTCAATGGCCAAACCATCTTTATCGACGGAGGAATGACAGTTGTCGTCTAACATCACCGCAACCGCCGTTGTTGCCCACGCGGCAAACGACTTGCGCGTAGAAACCATCGACGTACCGACACCCGCTGCCAATGAGGCACAGATTTCCATCGCTTATGGGGGGATCTGCGGATCTGACCTGCATTACTGGAGCCACGGCGCCGCGGGGGAGTCTATCCTCAAGGCACCGATGATCCTGGGTCATGAGATTGTCGGAACCGTGAGCGTTGCCGCTGCCGATGGGAGAGGTCCGGCCGTGGGTACCCCGGTAGCCATTCACCCGGCGACACCGGGTGGAACCGGTGCGCGTTACCCGGAGGATCGCCCGAATCTTTCACCGGGCTGCACCTACCTTGGCTCCGCGGCACGCTTCCCACACACCGAGGGTGCATTTGCTACAACGGTCAACCTGCCCGTACGCATGTTGCGCGAGCTTCCGGCCAACCTGTCGCTGCGTGATGCGGCGCTGGCCGAACCGGCAGCCGTTGCCTGGCATGCAGTATCGCGCGCCGGGAATGTAGCAGGTAAGCGTGTGATGGTCATCGGTGCCGGTCCCATTGGTGCGTTGGCAGTTGCCGTGCTCAAGCGTGCGGGAGCCGCGTCGATTGTCGCCGTTGACATGTTTGATAAGCCGCTGGAGATTGCTGCTGCCGCCGGTGCCAGCGAAACCCTGAAGGCCACCGATGCCGAGGCCATCGCCGCCGTTGAGGCAGATGTTGTCATCGAGGCAAGCGGCAATTACCGCGGATTGGCTTCGGCTGTACGCGGGGCCGTGCGCGGCGGTCGGGTTGTCATGGTCGGGTTGTTGCCTTCGGGCGAGCAGCCGGCCTTGATTTCCTTGGCCATCACCCGAGAACTTGAACTGGTTGGCTCCTTCCGGTTCAACGATGAAATCGACGAAGTCATCACGGCACTTGCCGATGGCTCACTCGATGTCTCATCCATCGTTACTCACGAGTACGATGTAAACGATGCCTTGGGGGCATTTGAGACGGCCAAGAACTCAGCGGAATCCGGAAAGGTTCTTTTGAAGTTCTAGGACACGTCTCAGGCCGATTATCGGCCACACTCGCAACACCTTAAAACTGTTGCAACGCACTATCGAAGCGTCATCCCGGTCTCCCGTTCGAGCCCCGGGCTGGCGCTTCGATATTTAAGCTGGTTCCGTAACAATCCCTACCGATTGCTATGGCACGCTGATGCAGGTGATCGCCTAGTGCGCCTTGGGAATCGGACCCAAAAATGCGGGCGTTGAGTGATCGAATACCGCCCGCGCCGCGCGCTGAAAACTGAGCATTGCGTGACGCCAATAAGTTGCTGGTCTCAACCCACACGCTCTCAAAGCCGCGCGATGGTCAATCACCACCACAGTACTTGCGCCCACCGCTACAAGGGTTAGCAAGGCGTGTGCCACGTTGCGCGCAAATTTGGGAGTCGTTGAGAACCCTGCTCTGAGCCGGTCGGTTTGAAAACGAATATGATCCTGTTCGTCGGTTGCAACCCGTTCGCCAATGCCGCGCAAAACAGGATCCGGTGCGTTCTGGGCTAGAGCGGTGAAATATCCCATGGATACGCTCTCGGCCACCAGAAAGAGCCCGAGTTCGGTACGCAAACCAAGTGATCGGCGCAGGAACACAAAAACTGAATCCGACCAATGAGCCGCAATTCGCTGCCCACCGAAGCGTTCGAGGCCGCGAGCAAAGAGAGCCGAATGTTTTTGTTCCTCAACAACCAAGAGTTGCAACGCCGCTACATAAATCGGATCACCATGTTTGGCTGCCTTGGACAAGAGCCCTTTTCCATCCCCGCTCTCACCGAGCTCAAATCTTTGTAGTGAATGAATAAATGCTGCAGTTGTTGACCGATCCATTTCAGATGCGGCATCCCAATCGATGCTTTCGTCATGAAGCAGTTGTCGCTGCGGGTTGGTTTCGAAGTGCTTGACCCACGGAAGGAATGTTGTATCGTCGCTCGATGACGGGCGATGATTTGTCTTGGAAGGAGCCGCTGCTACTGGATCATTCATTGCGTATCCAATCTGTAAGGTTGGCAAAATCTAGAGTGTGAAGCGCTAAGAACCGTTTCTAACGGCATGTTGTGGCGCACCGGATGAAGACTGGCCCTCATCGGATTCCCAGCGAAGAATGTCACCGGGCTGGCACTTTAGCACGCTACAAATTGCCTCAAGCGTGCTAAATCGCACGGCCTTGGCGCGACCGTTTTTCAACACGGCAACGTTTGCAGGTGAAATCCCGACGGCGTTGGCAAATTCGGCAACCGACATTTTATTTTTGGCCAACAGAACATCAATATCCACGATGATTGGCATCAGACGACCTCGGCCATCTCGCTCTCGAGCGTTGTTGCATTACGCAGCAACCCGCGCATGACGATGATGAGTAGTACCGTCGCTGCACCGCCAATTCCGGCAGCACACGTTGCTAGGAATATCCCCGGCCCACCAGCTTGAACCACGACAAGCATGTGTAGGCCCGCGAAAACCAGCAGTATGGTGGCTGTCACGATGCTGGCGATGATGGTGTTGACCCAGCCCAGGGCGCGTTCAGAGAAAATTGAGTCTTGTTCCACTCTGGACAGCAGTACCCAGGTGGCAAGCACCGCGAGTTGAACGCAGGCGATGGCACTGATGCTGATGAACGTGTAGGGCGCTGCGAGGAATACTACTTCAGGAAAAGCGATGGCACTCTCCGCAACCAGGGAAGGAATAACAATTACCTGTCCGAGCAACAAAAGCAGGAAGACCAAGGCAAGTAGCACACGTAGGACTGAGATGACTGATCGATTCATGTATCGAGTATCGATATGTATCTATCGAATGTCAATCGATTCATGGGGGCGGAAGCTCAACTCACGGGAAACTCTCAGCAGGGTTCGTTAGATCCGTGGCGTCGGGAACAGGCGCGGCTTATCGGCCCACACACCACAAATTTCCTCATTGGTACGCCGCATGATCTTTTCCATCGCATCGCGTGCATCCTGCGGATCGTGCGCCGAAATAGCATCGGCAACTGCCTGGTGCCAGGCCAACGCCTCCTCATGGGGGCGCTCGGGCATGAGCCCCAGCTCGGTACGTCCACGCAGTGTCTCCCCAATGGGGTTGGCAAGATTCGCGAACATTTCATTGCCCGATGCGGCAAGCACCAGCGCGTGGAAACGAATATCGAGCTCCAAAAACGTTGCAAGATCACCGGACCGACCGGCATGACGCATCTGTGCCGCCAAGTTCAGCAATTCGCCACAAAACTCATCCGGCGCATGTTCCGCGGCAAGTTCGGCGGCCATGGGTTCAACTGCAACGCGAAGCTCGGTCAGCGAACGCAGTTGGGCGCCTAGTCCGCCCGAGGCCAAACGCCAACGAATCACCAGCGGGTCAAAGGGATTCCAATCCTCGGGAGGTAACACGCGGATCCCTACGCGCTTGGTAGAAATCACCAATCCGGCAGATGCAAGCACACGTACAGCCTCACGCACTACTGAACGCGAAACACCCAGTTCGTCCTCGATTGACGAGGCCAAAATGATTTCACCGGGTCGAATGGTTCCATTCACTATCCGGTTTCCTAGGTGTTCTACTGCGCGGTGGTGCAAGCTATTGGGCATGAATCAACCTTATAGGTTATTTCGACCACAAATGCACCGGTCAACACCCTAAAACATGCGGAATTTCGGGGCAACTTAAGCCAACGGAGCGTGTTCTTCTGGCCTGAGCGCGGCATACAAACTAAGCTAGAGGTTAGTCACGAAGCCGTGCCCGGCGTATTTCGTGCCGGTATCTTGCCCGGCTTCGATATTCGCAAACGATGGAGACTTCATGCCTGCACAGATTGGCGTCACCGGCCTAGCCGTCATGGGCGCAAACCTTGCCCGTAACTTCGCCCGCAACGGATACACCGTTGCCCTGCACAACCGCTCGGTGGCCAAGACCGACGCCCTGTTGGCCGCACACGGCGATGAGGGCAACTTCATCCGTACCGAGACCCTTGCAGAACTCGTCGAAAACCTCGAGACCCCGCGCCGCGTGCTGATCATGGTCAAGGCCGGCGGCCCGGTTGACTCGGTCATCGACTCCCTGGTTCCACTGCTCGACGAGGGCGACATCATCATCGATGGCGGTAACTCAAACTTCGTCGACACCCGCCGCCGTGAGGCAGCCCTAGCGACCAAGGGCCTGCACTTTGTGGGCGTCGGAGTTTCCGGCGGCGAAGAGGGCGCTCTGCTGGGCCCATCGATCATGCCAGGTGGCTCCAAGGAATCCTACGATGCCCTGGGCCCGATGCTTGAGAAGATTTCCGCCAAGGCCATCGACGGCGCACCATGCTGTGCCTGGATCTCCACCGACGGTGCCGGCCACTTTGTGAAGATGGTCCACAACGGCATCGAATACGCCGACATGCAGGTCATCGGCGAAGCCTACGATCTGTTGCGCACCGGTGCCGGCCTCGAGCCAGCAGCCCAGGCCGAAATCTTCACCGAATGGAACAAGGGCGAGCTCGCCTCCTTCCTGATCGAAATCGCCGCCGAGGTGCTCGCACACGTCGACGCCAAGACCGGTAAGCCGCTGGTCGATGTCATCGTCGATAGCGCGGGCCAGAAGGGCACCGGTCGCTGGACCGTACAGTCCGCACTTGATCTGGGCTCCCCGACCTCGGCCATCGCCGAATCGGTGTTCGCCCGTGGTCTGTCTTCACAGCGCGATCAGCGCGCCATCGGCCAGGAAGTGCTCATCGGCAACGAGATCGCCGTTGAACTTGGCGAGAACTTCGTCGAAGACGTGCGTCAGGCACTCTTCGCCTCCAAGCTGGTTTCCTACGCCCAGGGCCTTGACATGCTCACGTCCGCTGGCAAGGAATACAACTGGGACCTGAAACTCGACGAGATCGCATCGCTGTGGCGCGAAGGTTGCATCATCCGCGCAGCACTGCTGGCTGACATCACCAAGGCCTACGCCGCGGACGAGAAGCCTGCAAACCTGCTCTTCGCACCTGCCTTCGCTTCGGCTATTGCCGAGGCAGTTCCGGCCTGGCGACGCGTTGTAGCAACCGCCGTTCAGCTGGGCGTGCCGGTTCCGGTGTTCTCCTCATCGCTTGCCTACTATGATGGCCTGCGCCGCAAGCGCCTGCCGGCAGCGTTGACCCAGGGCCTGCGCGACCTCTTCGGTGCGCACACCTACAACCGCGTTGACATGGAAGGCTCGTTCCACACCCAGTGGAGCGGGGATAAGACCGAAATTGAAGCAGAAGACACCCACTAGTCTTTACTTCTTTTGTTTGAGGGCGGCGTTTTGGTTCACACCACAAAACGTCGCCCTTTGGCATTTTGATCGACAGGCTCGAAGCACAAATATTAAAACAGCGTGGTTTCTGAGGCTTATCACAGCTGAATGGTAGATATTGTTAATGTAGCTAGAGTATGACACTAACGATGATAAAGTGTAGGTATAGCTACATTAGGAGGTTGAAGTGAGTGAACTGGAGCGCATCGGTGTCCAGCTTCGAGACTGGCGCATCATTCTTGGGTTATCTCAAGAGCTAGTTGCAGAACGAGCTAATATCTCCCGAAGTACACTCATCAAGCTGGAGCAAGGTTCAGGCGGGAAGCTCGAAACCTTTCTAAATGTCGTAAAAGTTCTTGGCATAAGCGAGCGGCTTGAAGTTGCAGTCGATCCACTTGAGACTGATCTGGGCAGAGCGCGTGCATACATGCTAAACCGTCAACGAGCGCCACGGAGTAAATGATGGCCGGACGTAGTCGTAGAAGTATTCGCCGAGTTGAAGTGCTCATGAATAATTCCGAAGTCGGGTTTATGAACATTGAATCTGAACGGCATTCACCCATCGAGCACATAACTTTTACCTATCTCGACTCATGGCTCGCAAACGATACCTCCTTTGAGATTTCACCAGAGTTACCTTTGATGCGTGGAGAGCAACGGCCAACAATGGGTCGTGAAATATTCGGGTCATTTGCTGACGCTGCACCGGATGCGTGGGGACAGCGGCTACTTCATGAGAAGGCGCGCCTACGCGCGAGGGAAACCGGAACTCCGATCCCGAATAATACAGAAGTATCACGGCTTCTTATGGTTAATGATCAAACACGCCAAGGTGCATTGAGGTTTCGTGAAAATGGCGAGTTTCTATCCTCGTGGGGTGAATCTGCTGATCTTCGCGATGTCGCTGAACTAGCAATTGAAGCGCAGGCGTATGAAGACACCGGTGTCATTGATGAAAAGAGCAGACTGCTTATCGGAGCTGGTTCGTCGCCTGGTGGTGCTCAACCCAAGGCATGGATTCGTGATGAAGACGGAACAATGCTTTTGGCAAAGTTCCCGAAAACCTCTGATCGGGGCAACCTACAACTCTGGGAGATGGTCGCTATCCAGTTGCAACAGCGTGCCGGAATTCAGGTTCAGCCTTCTAAGTTGATGCGGTTAAATGCGTATAGCCAAATATTTCTGACAAAGAGGTTCGACCGCGTCGGAGAGAGCCGGATTCCGTACATCAGTGCAAGGACTGCTCTTCAAATAAATACGTATGATCATCCGAACTACGTCAAATTAACCCGTGAAATTGCTAGAATTTCCGCTGCACCGAACCTTGATGCGAATGAGATGTTCTCTCGTGCAGCGTTCGGTGCCATGGTTAATAATATCGACGACCATATGCGAAATCACGGCTTGCTACGGCACTCCCGAGGTTGGCGCCTATCACCTTCGTTTGATGTC
Source organism: Arthrobacter sp. MYb227 (assembly GCF_002975435.1). Lineage (GTDB taxonomy): Bacteria > Actinomycetota > Actinomycetes > Actinomycetales > Micrococcaceae > Paeniglutamicibacter. Next base: position 18,571 of record NZ_PCPT01000014.1, read on the forward strand.
AATCCAATGAGGTCTGGCGTATCGGAAACCCCTCTAGTACCGGGCGGTGACGTTTATGACCGCAACGTGCTGGAGCTTTTGGATCACCTAGACTCATTTCGGCTCACCCGACGCGAAGCCGTACAGCGTCTACGAATCATCAATGAAGCTATTTCACATTGGGCAGTGGAAGCACTGAAATTTGGAGCAGAGGTAGATGAACCCGATTCGATGAAAAGGGCGTTTGAAGGACGCAACATAGACCGGGTTACGGACTTGAGAGATGAAGAGCCGCCTAGAGTCATTGATTTGGCAAAATCTGACAGAACTCCACCAGACAATTCGCTGGCGATGGAAGAGCGCAAATGGATTGATCCACATTTTCGGGGTGAAAAACGAATCCCGGGGCATTTTCGATCAAAACCTGACCAGAGCTGAGAGTTCTTAGTCTGTTTTATGCATTTGCGGTTAGCCTGCAATAGTTCTGGCTCCTCATGTTCATTGACCTTGCCCCGAACGCGGCATAAATTCGAATCAGGTGTAGGGTGCCATGCTCACCAGTTCCCGTTCCTTGCTTGCGCGGCCCACACTCCTATTCAGGGAGATGAGCCGCATATGATCGGCATCGAAGAACTGCGCACAGTCAAAACTTTCGCCCCGCTACCCGACGAGGTTTTGGGCTATTTGGCCACAGCCGTGGAAGACATTCATCTGCTGCCCGGCGAATACTTTTTGCACGAGGGCGATGAACGCTCGCTGATCGTGGTCATCGAGGGAAACGTGGAAATCACCAAGGTCGTGGCCGGAATCGAAAAGGTCATCGGCACCCGCAAACCGGGACAATTCTTCGGAGAAGTCCCGCTGACACTGAGCACCAAATTCCCCGCAGCGGGCCGTGCCGCTGGTGTGGCTCGGATCATCAAGCTCGATGTCGCCGGCTACTACACACTTGCCACTATGGCGCCCTCGGTGCCCGAACGGGTTGGTTGGCTGGCCCGGCATTATCTTGACTCGCTCCAAGAACTCGCCGCCCAGGCCCCGGATGCCGTGGCCCGGGTCATTGGCCCGCGACGTGATGCCAAGGTCCGTGAACTTGCAACATTTCTGACCCGAAACCATGTGCCATTCGAGCGAATTACGGTCGAAAAACCCGAGGGTGGTGCCCTCTACCCGCGGCTTGAGGTACGCGATGGGCCCAGCTTTGCCGACCCACAATTACGCACTGCCGCCCAAGCCGTGGGACTCGAGGTTACACCCGCTTCCAGCGATTACGACGTGGTGATAGTCGGCGGGGGACCGGCCGGCCTTACGGCAGCGGTCAACGGCGCTGCCGAGGGACTGCGCACGGTTGTCATTGAACAATTGGCTCCCGGCGGGCAGGCCGGAACCTCAAGTCGCATCGAAAACTACACGGGATTTCCCTACGGAATTACCGGGGATGAACTCGCCGGCCGGGCCCTGACCCAGGCCAAACGACTTGGCGCGGAAATCGTTGTCACCCGTACCGCCTGCGGCATAGACCCTGATTCCTTAGAAGTGATGCTCGATGGCGGCCAACTTCTGAAAGCCCGGGCCGTTATTATGGCCACCGGGGTTGCCTGGCGAACTCTTGGGTTGGAGAGCACCGAACGCTTCCTGGGCAGTGGAATCTATTACGGTGCGGCCTTCAGCGATGCACCGCTGGCCCAGGGTCAAGACATCTGCATTATCGGGGCGGGAAATTCCGCGGGCCAGGCGGCAATCTTCTTTTCCCATCATGCGCGCTCGGTCACCATGTTGGTGCGTGGTACCTCGCTCGCCGCACGCATGTCCACCTATCTGATCGACCAGATCGAGGCCAACGCTGCGATCACTGTGAAACTGAATACTCAGCTTGTCGCACTACACGGCGAGAGCAGCTTGTCAGGGATAGAAATGCTCGATACCGCCAACGGGAGCAGCAGCCGGCTTTCCACACCCGCGGTCTTTGTCATGATTGGTGCCGATGCGGTCACCGATTGGCTGCCGGACAGCATCGAGTGTGACAAGCATGGATTTATCCTCACCGGAAATGACCTAGCGAACAACGGCCAATCACTTGATGTCGGGGCCACGACGCAACGCCGCCACTTTGCACTAGAGACAAGTGCCTCAGGCGTTTTTGCCATTGGCGATGTGCGCTCCGGATCGGTCAAACGTGTTGCCGCGGGCGTGGGGGAGGGCGGCATGGCCATCGCCTATACCCACCAATTCCTCGCTCTATGAAAATTCTGGTGCGGCGCAGAAGCGCCCCCCAGTGGATGCTGATGCAGGCAGAAGCTTGCTGGAATCGGGAAACAACACGATTTTTTCGCCCATTTGATGGCGCGATTGGGTTTCCATCATTCGATGAGCATGAGCACATTGCGATAGCGGCAAGATTTTCCCTGCTCGGGTAGCGATACCCGGGCCGGCAAACATACCGTTCAGGTAACTGGCAGCCTCGGCCGCATCTTCGACCGAGACTTTACTGATGGCAAAACCAAGAAGAGAAATATCGCGTCGGTATAGGTACCCGGTATCAATTTCTTGGAACCCGCGGATCCCGGCGCTATGGATGATCCGCCCGCCGATCGTGAGAAGTTGTGCCTGCCGGTTGATGGGCATGGTGCCCGAGGCGTCCCACACCCGATTGGCCCGGCACCCACCTGGTGGTAATCGAGCACCCGTCGGGTACCTAACCCGGTAAGCCACTAAACATCGGAAGCCCCCAGCTACCGCGAAAAACTGACACCCCCATACCTAGGGCCAGTTGCACAGCAATCGATCTCCGAGAGCAAAACCACTGACCTGCGCACCGCGGCGCCCCACGATCCCACCACGTCGTGGCCCACGGTAAACGGAAAACCTATCCCGGTGGCGTAGGCACCGGAGCACACAAGCACATCCACATGGTTCACGGCAACCGCCTCCATGCGCACCAAAACCTCCTACGGTCCCGGCAGTGGAACCCGGCGATCCGAGTACTCGATCGCATCGGGCCCGCCGAATGAACGGATGAGCGCGGCCTTCATTGGCTTCGGTATCGACTCGGGGTTCGGCTTGTCTGTATCGATCATGATGCCAATGATGGATACCCGCAATCCAACGGCAACGCTTGCACCATGAAAAAGCCTGCACGCCAACCACGCAAGGGGGTCGACGGGCAGGCACTTCTAGATGCTCAATTACCGATGGTTAGGAACAGATCTTCACCGGATGGTTGGGCTTGCATTTCTCATTGGGGTTGGTAATCAGCAGCGGCAAGGTTACCGCGGTACCACTGGGGGCCACCTTGATGGAGATGGACCCGCTGGTGCGCGCATCGGCTGGCAGGCTAAAGGAGACGTTCGCCGATCCGTCCTTCACACCTACCGTGTCAACCACGCGCTTCTTACCCTTTGAATCGGTGAATTCAACCTTTACCGTGGTGTTCTTTGGGCTGCCCAGCGAAGAAAGATCCAGCTTTTTGAGCTGGAAGGAAACCTTGGACTTGGCATCGACCCGCGCCGGATTGCCGATGACCTCCACGCCGCGGCGTGCAAAATCCGGTACCAGCGGCGCGCTTGCCGACTGCTCGCCCAGGTACTTGATCCAGGCGTCGCGGTCGATCAGACCCGAGTCCTTGGTGTTGGTGCCCTGGGTGAAGACGCGGAAGTTATCCCCGCCGGTGGCAAGGAAACTAAACGTGCCAACGCGGTAGGAACGATCAGGATCCACCGGCTCACCGTTAATGGTGATCGAGGTGATGCGATCGCTCTGCGTGCGGGTCGAATCGTAGGTGTAATCCATGTTTGAGGACAACCCCAGGTTCAGGAACGGACGGCTCGGGATCGAACCATCGGCGTTGGTCTGCCACTGCTGCTCAAGCATGGTTTTCACCTGTGCCCCACTCAACGAGGTGGTCCATAGGTTGTTCACGAACGGCAAGACGGCATTTGCGTTTGCGTAGCTGATCACACCGTCCGCGACACCCTGGTTCTTGACCAACAGATCCGCACGCAACCCACCGGGGTTGACCACGCCGATTTCCGCGCCGCCGGTCTGGTCAGACTTCAACGCATCAAGCAGCGCATCGCCCACTAGATTACCGAGGGTGGATTCGGATGAACGATCATCGCGGGTGTACTTGCCGGTGGCCGGATCGTAGGTCTGCGCGGTGGTGATATCGGCAGCGAGCCTACCGACCGGGACACTACCGGCGACCTTGGCATCGGCCAACGCCTTGTCGGTGATGGTCTTTACCTCGGCCACACGTGGGAACGATTCAACCAGAGTGGCATCATCGGTCTTGGTGCGCGGCACGTTGCCCTGGGTGTAGGAAACAACCTTGTTGGTTTCATCGAGCTGCAAGGTGATTTGCCCAATGAACTCGCCGTAGCTGCCGGTTTGCAGCACGGGACGGGTCTTGAGCACGGCATCGGCCGAAACGCCCGGAATCGGTGCATCCCATGCGTACTGCTTGTGGGTGTGCCCGGTGAAGATCGCATTGACCAGCGGGCTGGTCTTCGTCACGATCTTTTCAAAGGCACCCCCGGCGGCGACCTCCTCATCGATGGTGGCCCCGTCCGGAGTTCCGGCACCGGCGCCGTCATGGTATTCGGCAATGATGACTTCGGCGAGGTTTTGATCGGAGATCTGCTTGGCCACACGGTTCACCGCGTCAACCGGATCCCCAAAATCGAGCATGCTGATGCCCGACGGGGTGACCAGCGACGGGGTCTCCTGGGTGATGGCACCGATAATTCCCACCTTCACTCCGGCAACCTCGATGATCTTGTATTCATCGAGCACCGGGGTGGTGGTGCCCTTGGCGTAGACATTGGCGCCCAGATAATCCCAGTTGGCCGCCTGATTCACCCGGCCGTCAAGATCCGCGTATCCCTGATCGAATTCGTGGTTGCCCACGGCCGAGGCTTCCAAATCCAGTGCGTTGAGCACGTCGATGGTGGGAATATCCTTCTGCGAGGCGGAGGCGAACAAGCTGGCACCGATATTGTCTCCGGCCGAGAGGAACGCGGTGTTCTTCTCTCCCTCGGCGGCACGCAGCTGCTCAATGGTGCCGGCGAACTTCACGGTGTTTTGATCAATGCGACCGTGGAAGTCATTGATGTTCAACAGGTTGATTTTCTTGGCCGATGGCTCGGTGGCACCGAGCTGAAGCCCCACGATGACCGGGTCGTGGTCCGAGGCTGCAAAGGCAGTGGTGTCGTAGAAATCAATGGCATTGTATTTGTACCGGCTGTAGCCCATGGCCACGGATTCGGGGGAGTCGATGTTCCAGATATCCGCGCCGGTCACGGCCGCTTCGGCCGCTGGGGAGGCCAGCACATGGTCCAGCGAGCCGACCATGCCACCGAAACTGTAGGTGTGCTTGCCGGTCTTCGGATCCTGATCCACGTACCCCGCATCGGTCATGACCTTGATCGGGTCTTCATGCAGGTAGGCGTTGAAGTCGCCCATCAGCAGCACCTTGTCGGTGTTCTGCGCAGCCTGCTGCGCCGTGGCGAATGCCACGAGTGCCTTGGCCTGGGCCGTACGTGCCAGGTTGGAGTTGCCCTGGCCCTGATCGGTATCGTTGCCGATGGCCGAGCCCTTGGACTTGAAGTGGTTGACGATCAACAGCACCTTGGCCGAATCGTCGGCACCCACCGGTTTGAACGCTTGGGCCAGCGGCTGGCGGGCAATGCCGGTAAAGGCCGCATCATCCAGGATGACCGAGTCACCCACCGGCGCCGCGTTGGCCACCTTGTAAATGAAGGCGGTGCGGATGACATCCTCATCGGCTAGTGCCGGACGGTCCACCGGGGAGCGGACATAATCCCAGACACCCGGTGCGAGAGCGTTCAATTCCTTGACCAGGGCTGCTACTGCCTTATCCCGGTCCGGGCCAAACTTTGCCGAGTTCTCCATCTCTTCGAGGGATAGAACGTCGGCGTCCGTGCCAATGATGCCGGCCGCGATCTTGTCGCTCTGGCGCTTGAGGTTTGCCGCATCAGCGGCACCGCGCTGCGGGCAGCCGCTCTTGACGGAGATCTTATTGCCGTTGTAATCGGTGTAGAACTGGCACGCCGGGTCCATGTCCCCGGTCTGAATGAAGTAGTTCTGCACGTTGAAGGAAGCAACGGTGAGGTTTCCGCCGACATCCTGCGGTGCTGCCTGACGGTTATTGCCAAAGGTAATGGGCTGCACAGTTCCGGCGTTATCCGGGATCAGCGCTTCTAGTGGCTGGAACTTATACGAATTATTGCGGTTATCGAAGATGACAGGTGCCATGAATTCCGAGGTGGATCCCCCGCGCGTTGGCGTCCGGGCGCTAAGCCACGGTAACGGAACCGTTGAACCATTGGCCGAGAGGAAATTGGTGCTTGATCCGTCATCGAGCTTGATGGCACGAGCCGCATTTTCCGCCACGACGGCGTGGTACTCCTCCGAGCCATACGTTGCCACTGCGGTGGGCTGGATGAGTGCCTTGGCGCCGGTGGCCAGGCCGAGTTCGCCGTAATTATTCAGCGAGTAATTATCGGTGATGGTGAATTCACCTTGTGGGTCCACCAGCATGCCCTCGAGGGATTCACGCTTTTCAATGGTGGCAGGAACCGTGATGACGGCCGCCTTGACCTCGGCGCTCGCCTCGGAGAGCTGGGTCAAACCAGCTGCAGGCACATCAATTTCGGTGGTTGTTGCGCTGTCGTTGGCGCCGCCGAACTCCTTGACCAGACCTGTGACCTGGACATAATCTCCGACCTTGACGTCCTTGACGGTGGCCGGTGAGTAGGCAAAGACGGCGTCGGAGGCTTTGTGCGTAGACAAATTGATGTCGCCGCCGGTACCCGGTGTTTGGATGAAGTATCCGTTGAACCCGCCGGTGGGGTAGGCGGCAGTCACCTTACCCGTGGTGGTAACTAGGGTTCCAGTCAGTGGGCTAACGGCTCCTTCGCCCTGAATTTCGGCAATGGTTTTGCTGCCCGAATTTTCCGGTGGCCCCTCCGGTTCATCGCCGCCGGCGACGCCGGTGGGTGAGGGAGCCGCGGTGCTGAAGTCATGGGCATTGTTATCGGTATCGATAAAATCGGTGCGGTTTAGTGAGGAGCTCGCGTTGGCGGCCGATGATGCGGCGACCTCATAGGTATTCGAGGAACCATAACCGAGCAGGTCTATGATCCCTGCCGTGCCAACTAGGGAACCGGTGGGCAGATCTGCCGGAAGCCGGGTGCTTGTGTCCGAGAGGAACAGGGTTCCACCGCCGCCTGCGAATGCGAAGCCGCTGGCATCACCATCGGATGCCGGAAGATCCTTACCCACCGTGCCGTTGGAGTTTCCCTTGATCAGGAAGTAGTCCTTGGCCTTGATAATTCAGGAAAGCGGAGCGAGCCCGGTGGGGGCTACCTGCCCGCTTGCGGAACGGTACTGTAGCGACCAGCCGGAAAGATTGATGTCCGTATTGGTCCGGTTGTAGAGCTCCACATACTTGTTCTTGTAGGTGGCGTTGGCGCTGCCGCCGTTGAGGTAGGCCTCGTTGATGATCACCTGCGGCGCCGAAGTGGCGTCAAGAGCTGCTGCTGCGAGTGGGGTTTCGCCGGGGCTTGGCTCGCTGGTGGCCGATGCCGGTGGGATTGCCGCCGGGGCCACGGCAAGCCCGAGAGCCAAAATGGCTCCCAGCCCGACCTTCATGAAGGAGTTACTCATCGTTTTCCATCTCCATAGAATGCGGCACATCCTTGTGCCGGGTGAGTGATGATCAAATGTGGATCGGCCTGCGACAGCTAAGCGAGGTTGAGGAGCTACTTGCTTGGCGCAGCATTCACCTTCTTAGACCAAAACGTATGGAGGTCAATGCATCATGAACATGTTGAGCTGCTCTGGTAAACCACGCAAATATGTTCAGGGTCACAAACTTTTCGACATGATGAGATCAACATACAGGATTATGCGCTTAACGTGGAGGGGTGAAACGGGCGGAGTGCACATGCTGAAATTCAAGATGCTAACTGGAAATTTGGCTTCTTCGAGGCTGGCCTGCGGCGTTGCGTCCTGGCACGCTGCAATGGCCTGGCAAAGCAACCTGCCGATCGCGGCAGTGCAGATGCCAGGTCACGCGAGGCTATCGGATATTTAGTGCAGCGAGGAGGATACTCTTCTCCGAGATTATCTCTCGGCCTTTTCACTACGGGCAGGCTACCTCGTGCCCAAGGTCTTGTCGCGCTCTGTCCACGGTCCTAGGCTCAGGGATTATGGACTACAGATTTCTTGGGGCCTCCGGGCTCAAAATCACCGAGATTACGTACGGAAATTGGCTCACGCATGGCTCGCAAATAGAAAACGACACGGCAATCGCTTGCGTGAATGCGGCGCTCGATGCGGGCATCACCACTTTTGACACCGCCGATGTCTATGCAAATGGTGCCGCCGAGACCGTCTTGGGCCAGGCACTGAAGTCTCAGCGCCGCGAATCCCTTGAGGTTTTCACCAAGGTCTACTGGCCGGTGGGCCCCAAGGGAGCCAACGACACTGGATTGTCGCGCAAGCACATTATGGAAGGCATTAACGGTTCGTTGCGTCGGCTGGGAATGGACTACGTCGATCTCTATCAGGCGCACCGCTTTGATCATGAAACTCCCTTAGAGGAGACCATCCAGGCCTTTGCCGACGTGGTTCGTGCGGGCAAGGCGCTCTACATTGGGGTCTCGGAATGGAACGCCCAACAACTTCGTGAGGGTCAAGCCCTGGCTCAGAGCGCTGGGTTTTCGCTGGTGTCTAACCAGCCACAATATTCCGCGCTTTGGCGGGTGATCGAGGCAGAGGTTGTCCCGGCGGCCAGTGAATTGGGCATGAGCCAGGTCGTCTGGTCTCCGATGGCACAGGGCGTACTCTCGGGCAAATACCTTCCCGGGCGGCCCGCTCCCGCCGGGAGCCGCGCCACCGACGAGCACGGGGGTCAACGAAACATTGCCGGGTTTATGGATCCGACGGTGCTTGAACGAGTGCAATTGCTGAGGCCCATCGCCGCGGAGCTGGGACTCAAACTCTCGCAGCTGGCCATTGCCTGGGTGTTGCAAAACCCAAATGTTGCTACAGCACTGGTGGGTGCCTCACGCCCCGAGCAAGTCGCAGAGAACGTGAAGGCCTCCGGGGTAGCGATCCCTCCGGAACTCATGAAAGCAATCGACGAGGCGCTCGGGGATGTGGTGGAGCGAGATCCGGCCAAGACCGTGAGCCCGGAGAAGCGCCCGGCCTAAGCTCGCCTGCTAAGAATCCCAACCGAACTGATACGTGGATGCCAGCGACACATAAACGTCTGCCGGCCATGACTGAGGTCGAACGCGACACGCGGATGAGCGTACCGAATCCTCTTGTTGCGGAACTCGCCGACAGCATCGCTCGGGAACACTAAAAATGGTCTCGGCCCTTCTCCGATAAATTAGAAGGGCCGAGACCATTAAAATCCTTGCTCGCTAGTTTTTCAGTAGCCTAGATCCACATGGCCGGGTCAATGTACTCGGCCGGGTCAACGGCTGGCTTGTGCTCTTCGGCGGTACGCGGACGATTCTTCGCCGGAATTCCGGTAATGATCGAATCTGCCGGGGCATCCTTGACGACCACCGCATTGGCGCCAATGGCAGAATCCGCGCCGATGGTAATGGGGCCCAAGACCTTGGCGCCTGCACCAATAACTACGCGGTCACCAATGGTCGGGTGCCGTTTGACCTTCGCCAGCGAACGTCCACCGAGCGTCACTCCGTGATAGATCATCACGTCATCACCGATTTCTGCGGTTTCACCAATGACCACACCCATGCCGTGGTCAATGAAGAAACGTCGTCCGATGGTGGCCCCGGGATGAATTTCAATACCCGTAATGAAGCGGCCCGCCTGAGAAATTAGTCGGGCACCAAAACGCAGCTGCGGCTTTTGCCACATGCGGTGGGTGAGCCGGTGAATCCAAATCGCGTGTAGACCTGAATACGCCAAGAAGTTCTCGGCATTGCCGCGCGCCGCCGGGTCGTGCGCGCTCGCGCCAACTAGGTCCTCACGCAATCGGGAAAAGAAACTCACTTCGTGGCCTTCGTGTAGGTAAATAATTGTGGATCCCCATAACGCAGCATCAACTAATCCTGCATCAGCGTTGCCGCTAGTGGGCGTAAAACACCAAAGGGCGGACCGCCCACTTTCGCTGCTTCGTCCCCGCTAAACAGGGAATGAAACATGAATGGAGGAACGGCCCACCGGAGGTCGGACTAGTTACTTAGCCGCGGATGTCATCAAAGAGCAGGGTGGAGATGTAGCGTTCGCCGAAGTCGGGGATCACCGCGACAATCAGCTTGCCTTTGTTTTCTTCACGAGCTGCAACCTGCAACGCACCCCAGACCGCGGCACCAGCGGAGATGCCGCCGAGGATGCCTTCCTGCACGCCAAGCGCACGGGCAACGGAGACCGAATCCTCGATCGATGCATCGAGCACCTCATCGTAGAGTTCGGTATCTAGTACCTCGGGAATGAAGTTAGCACCAAGGCCCTGGATCTTATGTGGGCCCGGCTTGCCACCATTGAGGATCGCCGAATCCTTTGGTTCCACGGCGATGACCTGCAGATCAGCCTTCTGCTTCTTGAGGAAGCGGCCGGCGCCGGTAATGGTGCCACCTGTACCAATACCGGCGACAAAGATGTCAACCGCGCCGTCGGTGTCTTCCCAGATTTCCGGACCCGTGGTGGTCTCGTGAATATCCGGGTTCGCCGAGTTGGCGAACTGCTGTGCCCACACCGCGTTCTCGGTGGTTGCAACGATTTCCTTGGCCTTTTCTACCGCGCCACGCATGCCCTCGGAGCCCGGGGTCAGCACGATTTCGGCACCGAAAGCACGAAGCATCACGCGACGCTCGGTACTCATGGTCTCGGGCATGGTCAGCACCACCTTGTAACCGCGGGCAGCGCCCACCATGGCCAGGGCGATGCCGGTGTTTCCACTGGTTCCCTCGACGATGGTGCCACCTGGCTTCAACGCACCGGATGCTTCGGCAGCATTAACGATGGCCACGCCGATGCGGTCTTTGACCGAGTTTGCTGGGTTGTAAAACTCAAGCTTGACAGCAACATTGCCCGGCAGGCCCTCGGCCAAACGGTTCAGGCGCACCAACGGGGTGCGGCCTACGATCTCGGTGACGTCGTTGTAAATCTTTGCCATGGGTCTTTCGTCCTTACGTGCAAGTGGTCCCGCGGGCTCAAGCCCCCACGGTCAAGTTGATTGTTATAAGCCTAGTCAGCCACGTGGCGAAGTGGGCTCTTGAAGCCACGCGGCGTAATATTTCCTTGCCTTGGCCAACTTCGGGTCGATAATGACGCGGCAGTACCCCTCGGAAGAAAAACGGTTGTAATAGTCCTGGTGGATGCCCTCAGCAACGAAGAAGTCTGCGGGTTCCTCAAATACTGTAACAATCGGATTCGGGTACAACGGTGCAAACTTCGCCGCGATCGCGCGGAAAAGTTCGTCTTGCTCCGTGTCAAGCGGGAACATGGCCGAGCGGTATTGGGTTCCCACATCGTAGCCCTGACGATTGAGCGTGGTCGGATCGTGGGTTGTGAAGAACATGTCAAGAATGACCTCGGCCGGCACAATTGCTGGATCGAATGTTACGGCTACAGCCTCGGCATGCCCGGTGTTCCCGCTACACACGGAACGATAATTTGGTGCCGGATCGGCCCCACCGGTGTATCCGGAGATCACCGAAGTGACCCCACGCGTGCGCTGGTACACGGCATCTAGGCACCAAAAGCACCCGCCGGCCAGCACAAATGTTCTCATCGATGCGCCCTGCTCACCCATCGATGTAGGAGAAAAACGAACCGGATCTGCGGAGATTGAAAAGTCATTCACATCCATAGACAAGTCGCTGCCACGCCAATTCATTCCCGCACATGCGCTAAATGCACACGGTTCCAGTTAAGGTGGAATCATGCAAAGCAACAAGGGGCAGTCACACGGTATGCGAATCGTCGGCGATCAGGGCACCGCCGACGCCTCCGCACGTACCGGTGCCACCGAGCCCTTATCTTCGCCCGCATCAACTCCCACCAGCACCACCGGAATCGTTCCCGGCAGCGCTGAACCCCACGAAACCAGCACGGATCCGACGGCTGGTGCACCAGCGGCATTGGCTCACGAGGCATCAGCTGGCCCCCAGAAAGCGCCCCAGACTACCGATAACACTGATTCATTGGATCCCAATGCGGTGCTAACCGACGCAGATCGCGCACAGGGAGCTACCTCACCCAATACCCCCACCCTGGGAGATGTGCTTCTTGCCGTCGAAGAACTCTGGCCCGCATCGCTGGCAGAACCTTGGGATGAAGTCGGACCTGTGGTCGGTCGTCCCGAATGCCCCGTCACGCGCATCATGTTCGCCGTTGATCCCACCCTCGAAGTCATCGCCGATGCCATCTCCCGCGGCACGCAGCTGCTGATCACCCACCACCCTCTACTGCTCAAACCCGTGAATTCGGTTGCTGCCACGGGTTTCAAGGGCGAGGCCGTGCACCTGCTCATTGAGTCCGGTTGCGCACTTGTCACAGCGCACACCAACGCCGATTCGGCGCTCGGCGGTGTCTCGGATGTCATTGCCGATGCCTTGGGCGTCATCGACACCACACCCCTAGTTCCTTCCAAGGATGGGCTGCCGGAGGAAGGTATCGGGCGGGTTGGCATGCTGCCCGAACCCATGAAGCTCGGCGATTTCGCTGCACGGGTGTTTGAGACCATGCCTTCGGTTGCTGGGGGAGTGCGTGTTGCCGGCGACGCTGCAGGCATCGTGCAGAAAATTGCGGTGTGCGGGGGAGCCGGAGATTCACTCTTTGACGCTGTCCGCGACTCGGAAGCGGACGTATATGTCACAGCCGACCTCCGCCATCACCCGGCCTCCGAAGCTCGTGAAGCATCACTGAATGGCAAACCCTACCTGATCGATGTCTCGCACTTCGCCAGTGAGTGGCTGTGGCTACCCGCTGCGGCCAAGGCCCTTGCCAATGTGCTCGATGAGATGGGACACGAGGTAGAAATAGAAGTCTCAACGGTGAATTCTGACCCCTGGGACTTTATCCTCACGCCCTAGTCAACTTGGGAATCGACGCATACTTTTGTGGCCCGCGCACCGTCTTTCGGTACGTGGGCCACAGCCCTGTAAGGCCCAACTTGTCCGCACCAAACTACCCCCACCAAGAGTTATCCACAGATTTCAAGGTTTTTCTCGATCGGTGCTACTTTTGACGCACTATTAATGCATGTCCAACAGCCCCGTGGGCGCCGACATCATGCGGGAAGAGCCCACCATCGTAGAGGCAGTCAGCCTCGCCATCGAGGCCACCCTTGCCGAGCAGAGTGATGCTCAGGCACCCCAAGGTGGCCACATCGATGCGTTGCGCCGGTTGGCCATCCTGATCCCCATCCTCAAAGCCGAACTTGAACGGGCCGCAACCTCCTGCGCAGATTCACCGGTCCGCGCGCTCGCTCTAGCCCACCTAACAGAGGACATTTACCGGCTCAGTGGACTGGGACAATACCGTGCGGCAGGTGTTTGCGCCGAGGCACAGGCCCATACCCTTGCGGAAAAGCCCCTCGTCGAGCTGAATAATGTGCTGGAGCACCGCACCGAATTTGCCGTAGGAACCCTGAAACTACCCGCCGATATCACCATCCCGCCGGGCCGTAAGTTACTGACCCGCGACACCGCCGATCTGCTCAAATCCCGGCTCAAGCTCACCTACTTTCAGGCGAATTACCGTGTCGCCAGCTACCAAAAACTCTTTGCTCATCGAGATGCTCACGGACAGGAGCAAGCACCAAACTTCCCAGCCCTTAGCAAAATCATGCAAGAAGGCAGCGCCGATCCTAAAGATATCGCAAATTCTGTTGCCAAACTTCATGCAATGAGCCCAACTTTTGAAGCTCAGCCGGACCCGGTACGTGCCGAAACCGAGCTCGAAGACCTAGTCGCCGATGCGCTGCGGCAACGTAACGCCCAAGATGTAGGCAAACTGATCAAAAGTACGGAAAACCGGCTCGATGCCCACGCACTAGAACGTGAAGCGGCCGCCATCGAATACAACAAGAGCCTGCGCTTCGAAGGTAAGCGGGCCGATGGCTACCACTGGGAGCTCATTACCGATGCCGAGGGCCATGCAAAGCTCATGAGCATCGCCGATGACCTGTCGAACCCGCACACCAATTCCGGCAAACGCCCAACTTCGGATGCGGAGCCCTACGCACAACCGTCTGCGTCGAATGAGACCCCCGATGAGCAAGCACCACCAATACCGGAATGGGCGAGTAATCCCAACACCCCGGTGCAGGATCGGCCCAAGGCGGCATTCACCGATGTTGGCGTCCCTGCCACGGGATGTACGGATGGAAAAAGCACGGGCGGGCCGCCAGAGTATTTTCTGCTCGGTGAAGAGCCGCGCCCAGGTGAAACGCGCGCGGAAACCAATGTGAGGATCCGCGGCCGCCGCCTCTACCAGGAAGTTTTCGATGCCATCGATTACTTCGTAGACCCGACAGCATCCCAAGACCCTCAAATGCCCATGAAATCACGGGTTGATCTGCTAGTCACCATTGACTTCGAAATCCTGCGCGGTGCACTTGAAGGATCCGGCATCACCGGGAACGGCGATTTGATCACCGCGGCAAATGCTCGACGCCTTGCCTGTACCGCCGGAATCCTGCCACTAATTCTGGGCGGCAAGGGCCAACCACTGGATCTTGGACGCAAACGTCGAGCCTTCACCCAGGGACAAAAACGTGCAATCGCAGCCCGCGACCGTGGCTGTATTAATCCCGGCTGTTCCATGCCCGCACACCGAACCGAGGCTCACCACGTTGACCCATGGAGCGAGGGCGGCCAGACGAGAGTCAGCAAGGGCGCATTGCTCTGCGTCATCTGCCACACCGCCTACCACGCAGGGCACTTCTCCATCGTCTTCATCGACGACATCCCCTTCGTGGTACAGGCAAAGTCACGGGACCCCATGCAAAGGCCCACACGGAACTGGGTCTTCCACCCCGAGGCCCAAGCCGCCTAAAATTTCCTACACCCCCACCAAAAGATCACCTCAACCCGGCCCCGGGTATGGCAGCAATGCCGTTGTACCCGGTGGCACCCTAAAGGTCATCTCGGCGGGTCGAATCGCCCACCACTTGCGCGAACTGACTAGTCTTAGGGCTAAGTGATCAACGATCGCCCAAGATTTTTTGCGCTCCGGCACAGAAATCTTGGCGCAAGGCGGAGGAAAAGCATGGCAAAGGCAGCACCGGCGGAACAACTTCGACTCCTAGATGTGGCTCAGCTTGATTCGCAGATCACCAAGCTCAAGCGCTCTATCACCGAGGCGTCAAAGGACAGCGACCTTGATGCTGCAGTAGCCCAGCATGCTGAATCTGCTGCGGCTCTCACCGAGGTCAGTGCGCGGCTTAGCGCGGCGACACAGGGGCTGAAAGAATCGGAACTCGCGGTAGAAAAAGTTGTTGCGCACATCAACAAGGACCAAGACCGTATCGACCGCAATGCCGGATCGGCCAGCGATATGATGGCGCTCTCCCATGAGATTGAAACGCTCACGGTGCGCCGCAATGAGCTCGAAGATCACGAACTCGAGCTCATGGGTGAACTTGAGGAAATTCAGGCAGAGCACGATGCCGCCTCCGCATTCCTTGCCACGCACGCCGAGGAAGTAGCAAACCACACTGCGCGTCGCGATGCTTCAGTTGCAACGCTCACCCGGGAGCTTGCCGCTACCGAAAACACGCGCAAAGACCTTGCTGCAACGTTCGACGAGGTGCTTATCGGTGCCTACGAGCGGGTTCGTTCCCGCGGTGGCATTGGTGCGGCCCGACTCTTCCACGGAACCTCGGAGGCCAGCGGCATCGCGCTTGCCGCGGGGGACTTGGCCGAAATCAGGGCCGCTGCCGCCGATGACATTGTCTACTGCCCGGATTCCGGAGCTATCCTGGTGCGTAACAGCGAGTGGGGCTCTTAATTCCCGGCACAACCATGCTGCCCTCCGGTAGCGGAAGGCTTCACCACACCGAGCTTTGGGTGCGTGATTTCGCGCGCTCCCAAAGCACCATCGGCTGGCTTCTAGCGCAGCTGGGCTACGTGCCGGGCGAACCGTGGTCCACCGGGATCAGTTATCAAGGCGCACACAGCTATATTGTGCTGGAATCCGGTCCCGATGTCCTCGATACACCACATCAGCGACTTGCTCCGGGGCTGAACCATCTTGCGTTCCACGCAGGATCGCAAGGCAATGTCGATGCGATCACCAAGGTCGCGCTAACCCGCGGGTTCACGCTGATGTTCGAAGACAAACACCCCTTTGCCGGCGGCCCGATGCATTATGCCGCGTACCTTGTGGATTCCGAGGGTTTCGAGTTTGAACTGGTCGCCGGGTAATAGCCTCAGCGCTGGAACATCTGGGGAGTGAAACTATGGGGAGCTAGGCCTTAGCCAATCGCCCGAAATGCGTGATCCTCGGGCAAAATTATGTTCAGCTGGTGCACCTTGCGTTTGGTACCTGCAACAAGTTGCGCCTCCCACTTTTCCTGCGCCGCTGCAAGTAATTCCTCGGGCGAGCCAACCTCGCTGCCACGGGTCAGCAGGTGAGCGGCTAATTCTCCACGCGTGTGCTTAGCAAAGTGCGAAACTACCTTGCGCACTCCGCCACGCAGCTGGAAGACAGCGACGCTCACGCTCATCGCCGGATTTGGCACCCACGCCGCGGCATAGGTGCTTGAACGGCAATCGATCACTAATTCACCCTCGGCCCGAGCATCGAGCACCGGGGCCAATTTCGGTTTCCACCAGCTGGCAAGCTTCCCAACCTCGGGCAACTTTACCGACATTGACAATCGATACGCAGGAATTTGATCGGCAAAACCCACGGCACCCCAGAGCGCGGAGATCACCAAGATGCTTTCATCGGCAAGCTTTTGCTGGCAGGCGTTGAGCCTGTCATAGCCAAGCGCCTCAAACAGCACCCCGCTGTAGACGCTGTGTGCTGCGGCGGCGGGCTCGGAATGCAACTCAATATTCCGGGTCACCTCGGCAACCAATGATTTGCCGACCCCCAACACCTCAAGTGCGTGTTCTCCACGCGAAACCTCGGCAAGGGCATCAAGCAATTGATGACGATGCGGGTTCAACTCGGGGAACTGCAAGGAGTCGGTATCAAACGGTTCACCGCTGGAAGCGGGTTTCTTGCCCTCGGAGGGCGGAAGCAAAATCAGCACCCATCAAGCCTAGTCTCACGGGCACCCAATCCCAGATTCGTTAACTGCAGAGAATAGCCGCCGACTCTTTGCACCTATTTGAACTGTCTCTCAGAGCTATTTCAATTGGTCAGGAAATGGCGCAAAAGAGACTAGACTTGTTTGCTGGACGGGATGGCCAGACGATCGCGTGCCACGAAAGTGGCCCGAGGAACGTCCGGGCTCCACAGAACGGGGTGGTGGGTAACGCCCACTCGGGGAAACCCGCAGGCTAGTGCCACAGAAAATAGACCGCCCGCAAGGGTAAGGGTGAAACGGTGGTGTAAGAGACCACCAGCATTCCAGGTGACTGGAGTGGCTAGGTAAACCCCACCCGGAGCAAGGTCAGACAGACTACTGGGTTGTTCGCTCAATGTAGTCGGGTGGGCCGCTTGAGGGTGTCGGTAACGGCGCTCCTAGATAGATGATCGTCACCGCGATCCCGGGTAACCGGCCGCGGGACAAAACCCGGCGTATCGGTCATCCCGTCCATATAATCTTTACCTACGATGCCTCCGGGCTTCGCGGTGATCTCGTAACGGGCGGCGTTTGAAGCCACACCGTGATGACCAGCAGGCTCACGCGGCAGGGTAGTATCCCAGCGCTATGAAGTGCGCACCAATGCGTGCGGCTACCGCGGCATTTGCTGCATCGTTGAGATGCCCTGCATCTCGCGAAAGCCCAGTGGCTTTCACGCCCATGGCCTGCTGCTGCAGATCTGCCCGCGTAGGTTGGATCCCAGATTCTTTCCATATTTCCTTGGAGAGCACATAAGCGTTCAGATCAAAGGCGACCTCGCCGTAGTTTTGCAATATATTGTGGTTCACGGCTTGAACATTTGTGTACTGCAGGGAACCAACTGGTTCATTCGAATTCACAAAGTGCGTCATGACAACACAACGTTTGATGCTTGGTGCCATCCATTGGTACGCGGCATTGGTCAGAGTATTGACCAACCCGACGGCCGCCGGCGAATCACGTAGATTATTTTTTCCCGCGTTCAATAAGACCACAGCGTTGTGCACTTCATTGGAAGTCAACGGAATAAATGGCGTTCCTGCCGGAAGCGCATGAGTAGGCCCGGGTTTGGTCCGAGTGAAAATGAGAGTCGATCGAGTCGAGGACAGAACACCACGAATTCCCGCCAGGGTACCCGTAAAAGGCTTTAACGAAGACGATGCGGGCATGTTCCATGCTCTAACAGCCACGGCACCACTGCCGGGGATCAGATGATTCTTGATAGAAATTTGTGCCGGTGCTGAACCCATGCGCGCACAAATATGTTCGGCGCGTTCCCCACCCTTACCCTGAGCATTGAACGTAGCTCCGACAAACCTATTGCGTAGGTGTGGCCCCAACAACGCCATGGTGGAGGAACCGAAACCCCAGACGTTGCTGGTGTCGGGGAACATGTTCTGCCCACTATTCGTGGGCAGTGGCAAGCTATTTGGGGGTGCGGATGCTGGGCCGTTGTGTTGCCAGGGTAGTAGGCCGCCGGCGGCGCCTACAACACCGACAATCCCCACGGAAGCGGTTGCTAGTCCGGAAACAAGCAGGGTCCTTCGTGAAACGCCCATCAGCTTGAGATTCCCTTCACGCAACCAATTCCCCCGCAAGTAGCTTCTTGATGAAGTGCCCACAGCACAGAAGAACAAATAACTCGAACGATTCTATGGCTTAGACCGGGTCCTCAATTGGAGACTCACCAAAGGAATCTCGGTCAATTTGCTGGCAGATCGAGGAGCATCGCTTGACCGTCAACGAACTACTTGGAGATTGCTCTGTCTGTCTATGCCAGTGAAGCGCGGTCATGCGGCAGTGGCCCGTTGGCATCGTGACTGTGAGTGGGACTAGCAAAAATTTGTCGTATCTGAATGCACCTGTCTGAAAGCTGGCCCGAGTGCATCACCAAGCACCATCCCGATGAAGGAGCCAAGAAAATGGTCTGCCGAGATAAAAGCGAGCGTCCTACATGGGTCTAGATCGTCATAATTCACTTGTTTCCACGGCAATTGGAATAAACCGATATTGCTCTATAGGCTGGGCCAAAATTACTCGTGTTTGAGAAGGGGCTCACCGATGTCACAGAATTTGATGAAACGAAAACGCAAGCTTGGTTGGAAGGGCTGGACCGGAATAGGCGTTGCCGTACTTATTCTCAGTGCGTGCGTCAATGGATCCGATGGAACGGCAGAAAAAGCTCAACCGGAAAATTCCGAGCCAGCTCCAGCCATTGCGGTTGAGGAGCCAACCGCTGCTCCCACGGCAGAAGCAGCAGCCCTGCTGAAAGATTTTGAAGGAAAAACGTGCGATGGCGACGAATTAGTGATGGATCAGGGCAACGAGTCCCTGTTCTGTGATTTCGATGGCAACGGATTGCTGATTTGGGTCAGCGCTGCCAACCACAAACTCTTTCTAGAACAGGCCGAGGCTGCAGCTAAAGCCAAATCTGAAGTAGAAGCCAATGTGAAGGCCCAAGCTGAAGCACTTCAGGAACTGGAGAGAAAAGAAAAGGCTGCAGCCGAGAAAAAAGAGCTGACCATTACCAAAGCAGCACCAACAACTTCTGCGGCATCTCCATCGGTTCGAAGTTTTGTAGCTCCTAAGCCTGTTCCGACACCCAAGCCAACTGTGAAGGCCACGCCTAAGCCAACACCCAAGGCAACTCCAAAACCCACACCCAAGGCAACTCCAAAACCCACACCAAAGCCAACGCCAAAGTCCTCGGGTAGTGCCTACTACAAGAACTGCTCGGCGGTACGAGCTGCCGGCAAGGCACCTATTTACCGAGGTGAACCGGGTTACAGTCGTAAGCTTGACCGCGACGGTGACGGAGTTGCGTGCGAGTAGTAGCTTCGCGCGTAGGTATTACTATTGCATTGCTTGGGCTCGTGCTTACGGGCTGTAGCAGCCCAAACAGCGTGGCTTCAGAGCCACTAGTGATCAGATCCGAAGCTCCAACGGTGGCACCCGTGATCAGAGCCGAGGAGCCGGTGCTTCCACCGCTGGTTGTCAGATCGGAACTCCTAGCGGAGGAAACTCTTCAGGCTAGCCAGAACACCGTCGAATCAACGACCAGCTCGAATAAGACAAAGACTGCCGAACGGCTCCTGCCCGAGCAGCAAGGGCTCGAAGTGGTGGGTGGCGCTCTAGCGATGCTTGATGAAATTCCAATCAAAGGACGTGCGCCAAAGACCGGCTACTCACGCAAAAACTTCGGATCGGGCTGGAAAGATCCCGATGGCAACGGATGCGACGCCAGAAACGATATCTTGCGTCGTGACCTCACCTCCACGGTTACCAAGCCAGGCACTCACGATTGCGTCGTGCTGAGCGGCATCTTGCAGGATCCCTACACGGGCCAAAGGATCGAATTCACACGAGGCCAAGGCACCAGTACTGCCGTGCACATTGATCACGTAGTTGCCTTATCCGATGCTTGGCAAAAGGGCGCACAAAAACTAGATGCCGAAACCATGGTGGAGTTTGCCAATGACCCGCTGAACCTGTTGGCCGTGGACGGCAAATCAAATATGTCTAAGGGGGATAGTGACGCAGCAAGCTGGTTGCCCCCGCAACGCTCAGCATGGTGCTCCTATGTCATTCGGCAGGTTCAGGTTAAACACCATTATTCGTTGTGGATGACCAAGGCCGAACACTCACGAATCAAGGACGTACTTTCCGCGCGTTGCAGCTAGCGGAAATACGGAAAGTGTCACGGCAACATACGTAGCAGAAGTGATCCGCACGGGGGGATGGCTTCGATTGGAGCCGGGGCAGAGGCACAATGAATGCCGCTGATCCAGTTGCGTCACGAAACTGCTTCACATTCGCCGCCCGCCATCGGCATGAAGTGGGCTCTAGAAAGTCTGGATCACGTCATTTTCCGCTTTCTACGGCACGGTGCTCGATAGACTCAGTGGGTGGAGTGGTTGATTTGGATCATCGTGGTACCGGTGCTTTGTTTACTGGTCCTCTGGGGAGCCTCAAAATTTAGATTCCCGGAAAGATCTAGTGGCGCAGGCAGTGGCTCCTCGGGTCTTTTTGATGCCTTCAATGATCTCTACAATCCCGGGAGTACCGCGGCCCGCACGGCGCTCGAAGAGCAAAAACGCCAGATTATCAGCAGCGCTCAGGGCCAAGACCGTGATCCTTTAGCGGGTTTTGTTCACAAACACCATGCGGCGGAGAGCGGGAATACTTCCCGGCCAAAACCGGCAGCGGGACCCATCGAGACCGAATCTTTGGGTTCGGATCCCGAGGACAAGGAATAGGCGGATATGACCCAAGAACTCCGTCACATCGGGTCCGAAACTATCAAAATCACGTGTTCGGATGAGTACGTGCTCACGGGGGACCACTTTAGACCCGTCGATTCGCCGGTTCGTGGCATCGTGGTAATTGCTGGTGCCACAGGAGTACTTGCTAAGTATTATCACCGGTATGCAAAGTTTCTGGCTGAGCATGGGTACTGCGCAATCACCTTCGACTATCGTGGCATTGGTGCTTCGGCACCAACAACGCTCAGAGGCTTTCACGCCCGCTGGTATGAATGGGGCTATCAAGACGTCAATGCGGCCCTTCGCTGGGCACGTGAAAATTATCCGAACGTCGAAATGCAAGTCATCGGCCATAGTTTCGGTGGTTTCGGGGTGGGCCTGGCAGAAGAATCTCGGTGGCTAACCCGCATTCTGACGGTTGGAGCCCAACACGCATATTTGCCGGACTATGCAGCGTCTCACCGTCGAGAATTTGTGACACGCTGGCATCTGCAGATGCCGCTGATCGCTCTGCTGCATGGCTATGTCGATGGCAAGGCACGTGGCTGGCTGGAAGATATACCCCGCGGTGTTGCCCTTGATTGGGCGCGTAGTCGCAAAAACTTTGTAAAGATCCGACCGCGTAGCGTTAGTGAACGCCTTCGGGCGCATCAACAAGCGCTCACCGCGAAAATTCTTGCCGTCGCCGCCACAGATGATCCCTTCGCTACCGTTGCCGCAATGAATCGAACCTTGGCTTACACCCCGCGGGCTGCCGGCCAGATCGCCCGTCTGGAACCACAAGCCTATGATCTGAGCGAGCTGGGGCACTTTGCCTTGTTTCATTCGCGATTTTCGGATACTTTCTGGACTCAGACTCTCGACTGGCTGGGTAATGGGAACAACCCATGGAGTCATCTTCAAGTGACGCAATCACTGTCTCAGCAGACATTCGTCAAGGAAGCGATATAGGTATCGCCGATACTGCAGACCCCTCCGCTTAGCCGCGTGCATCGGGGCCCGCCTTGGCATAGGCCTGGACCGCAAGAAGCCGATCTGTGAGCGACCTCACCGCCGATGGGCGCCCATGTGTCATGACACGGACTAGAATAGGTTGCGGGCCTAGCCCACGGGGAAAGATCCTGATACCCCAAACAACCGTTTCTGCAAAGGTGCTTTTACGGTAGCAACCGGCTCAAGGATCACCAGCCGGCTGAATTGGAAGGATTTTCAGTGACCCAGCAGTCTGTCGCAGCCCTACAGGAATGGAGCGGGCGCGAAGAGCTCGCCGAGGCCATGATCCCGTTGATCGGTCGTCTGTACCGCAACAACAACGTGGTGACCTCCATCTACGGCCGCAAACTGATCAATCAGTCGGCAATTAACATTCTCAAGGCACACCGTGTAGTCCGCCGTGTTGAGGGCGTCGAGCTCTCCATCGAGCAGACCATGCCGTTGCTGCAGGCCATCGATTCGCTCAACGTCGGCGCCGTTTCCATTGACCTGGGCCGACTGAGCAAGAAGTTCCGCGAATCCGGTTCAACCGATCTGACCGCATTCCTCACCGAAGAACTGGGCGAGAAGGTCGGCAAGGCCGGCGCTACCGACGCAGAGCCCACCGACGTGGTGCTCTACGGCTTTGGCCGCATCGGGCGTCTACTGGCCCGTATCCTCATCGAACGCGGCGGCTACGGCCTACGCCTGCGCGCCATCGTTGTACGCAAGGGGTCGGATGATGACATCGTCAAGCGTGCCTCGCTGCTGCGCCGTGACTCGGTCCACGGCCCATTCGACGGTTCGATCACCGTGGATGAGGAAAACAATACAATCCTGGCCAACGGCACGCTGATCCAGGTCATCTACTCGAATGACCCGGCCACCGTTGACTACACCGAATTTGGCATCAACAATGCCATCGTGGTGGACAACACCGGTCGCTGGCGCGACGAAGAAGGCCTGTCCCAGCACTTGGCCGCCAAGGGCGTTTCCCGCGTCCTGCTCACCGCACCTGGCAAGGGTAACCTGAAGAACATCGTGCACGGTATCAACCACGGTGATATCACCGCGGAGGACAAGATTGTCACCGCCGCATCCTGCACCACCAACGCCATCACCCCGGTTCTGAAGGCACTGAACGATCGCTTCGGCGTCGTCCATGGCCACGTTGAGACGGTTCACTCGTTCACCAACGACCAGAACCTGATCGACAACTTCCACAAGGGTGAGCGTCGCGGCCGTTCGGCAGCACTGAATATGGTCATCACAGAAACCGGTGCCGCCAAGGCCGTCTCCAAGGCTCTTCCGGAGCTCGAAGGCAAGCTCACCGGCAATGCAATCCGCGTTCCTACCCCGGACGTGTCGATGGCAATCCTCAACCTGAACCTTGAGACCGCCACCGACAAGGACGAGCTGAACACCTTCCTGCGCGAAACTTCGGTCGGGGCCGAGCTGCACAAGCAGATCGACTACATCGATTCGCCCGAGGTTGTTTCCACCGACTTCGTCGGCTCGCGCCGCGCCGGCATCGTCGATGGTCTTGCCACCATTGCCACCGGCAAGAACGCAGTTGTCTACGTTTGGTACGACAACGAATTCGGCTACTCCTGCCAGGTGGTCCGCGTCATTGAAACCATGGCCGGTACCCACCCTGTAGCGGTTCCGGCGATTGCCGCAACCCAGACCGCAACCGTCTAAAGCCCTACGATATCTCCCGATGAATTCGGGGGAAGTAGCTTAGTCAGCGGGCCGCCCACATCAAATTCTTGGTGTGGGCGGCCCGCTTTCTTGTGCCCGGGGGAGACCCTTGGTTCCTTTTTGCCTAACGATGCCGCAACGGCGCTTCTCAACCCGCAGATTCAGAAGCTACGCTGAATCCAATGCCATGCAGCCTGCTTGCGGAAGCCAACCAACCTAAGGAATGCGACCATCTTGAAAAAGTCGATGTTGTTGACCGGGTTTTTGGTGTTACCGCTGCTGGTCTCGTGTACCGCCAATGTACCCGAACCGGCGCCCAGCTCTAGTAGCCCCATGGCAGTGACACTGAGCGTCTCGGATTCAAAACCACGCTTCGTCCACTCCAACTTCGGATTGCAAGAAGCCTCAATGCAGGCCTTGTTGGAGGGGACACTTGTCACCGGCCCCGGAAATTGTCTCGGGGTGAAGGGTGATGAAAATACCGTGACGCTTCCGGCGTTCCCCGGCACCACGGTATTGACCGAAACCAATGGTGGAGCATTGGGAATCGATATTGAGGGACACAAATACAAGCTAGGTGACGAAGTTAGTTTTGGTGGTGGGGGAGTGCCGATAACGGACGCCGACCGCAAAGCCATCACGGAATGCAGCGGGGCCATTGAAAACGGTTCGGTATTCTTCATCCAACAGATCAGCGAATAGCTGGCCGAAGCTGAGAGCAAAAAGCCTACAGGTTTCTTACTGTTACCGGTGGCGGGAGCGTTGGTTTTGTTGGCACCGGCCAAGGGCTGGTTCCCTTGCCGCATTGCCATGTGCCACCTGCGGCAATGCGCGCAAGCACCAATCGCTGCAGCGACGAATCTTGTGGCAAGGTGGAAACATCGGCATCCGCGGGTACCCGGAAGGTGAAGTAGAGGGCGTCGGCCTGTGCATCGCGCAGGCGAACATCACTGAAACGTGCTGCAAATGCCGCAATATTGCTGCCCGGTAACCCTTCCGCCAGCGCAGGATCCAGCAACCAAGAGTCGCAATAGGCGTGATCAATAAGGATTTCCGGATAGTGCTCGGCATAAAAGTGGGCAGCCAAGTTCAGTGATGCATCGACCGCCGCCGGGTCTAGGGCACCGTCTTCGGGAATGTGGATTCCTACCACCGATTCCCCTGAGGGATTCTGCGGGTGAAGATGGAATTGAAGCCGACCGAGTCTAAAAAGCGCGCCGGAGAAATGTAGGAGCAGCCACCACCAGGTAGTCAGCCCAAATTCACCATGGGTTTGCCGATGCAGCTCAAGTTGTTTACCAAAATCAGCGAGTGTTGCCTCGATGATCATCGGAACAACGCCGGCCTCTTCAAGCCGTTCGGCTGCCAGTGGGGAAAAACGCAGCAGTGCCTCGATCCACTGGCGCTCGGTGATTCCATCAACGTGCTTAAGCAGCGGCGCTTGGGCATCGCCCCACCGCTCCGCAAGCAACTCGATGGCCTTGCGCGTACCGGCATCGGCCTGACCGGAGAGCATCCGTGCGCAGATTTCTTGCTCGGCCGCGGGCACCGCACACAAATCCAGCACAGCTTGTGTCATATTCACCGTGGAGGAATTGCTCATGGTTCTATCCTAAAACTGCTTGTTGGTAGTGGCGCCAGGCTTGGACAACCGCTTAGCGGACACCATGCGGGGGAAAAGCCCTGCAAGGGCTGGTCTAATGACCGAAGGGATCCTCATCGGTACCCGGCATCCAGGTCAGCCCGGGAAGTCCCCATTCGAGTGACTTCTGGGCTTTCTTCCAACGTCGCGCCCACTTGTCATTGAGCTTATCGACGTATAGGTAGCCATCTAGGTGGTCGTATTCGTGTTGCATGATCCGTGCAAACCAGCCGGTTGCCTCAAAGGAAATGGGATTACCCTCAACATCGAAACCCTCAACACGAGCGAACTCGGCGCGTTTGAGCGGGAAATTCAGCGCAGGAGCCGAAAGGCAGCCCTCAACGTCTTCATCGACATCGGGGGTGGCCCCGGAAATCTTTGAAAGCGTCAAACGTGGATTGATCACCACACCGCGGGTTGGAGCCTCGTCCTCATGCGCAAACTCAAAGGTAAAAATGCGCAGGCCAACACCGATTTGTGGGGCCGCAAGGCCGACACCGTTGGCGGCATCCATGGTGTCATACATGTCCTGAACCAAGGTGCGAAGTTCATCGTTGAACTCGGTGACCTCCGCGGCGCGGGTGTGCAGCACGGGTTCGCCATAAATCGTGACCGGGCGAATGCTCAAGGTGTTTCTCCTAGTAAGACGGGGTGGGGGAGGGAAGCTAGTATCGGTTACCGGCCGCTGGCCAGTGAGCGGCCGATGCTCTCGCGCATAATCTCACTTGTTCCACCAAAGATGGTCAGCAAGCGGGCGGCAAGGAAGCTTTGGGCGATGGGGTACTCGAGGATGTAGCCATAACCGCCATGTAATTGCAGAGCCGCATCGGAAATCTTCTTGGCCTGTTCGGACGCCCACAATTTTACCTGCGCAGCGGCAATTTCATCTAGCTCACCGGCATTAAAGGCAAGCACCGCACGATCCACGTAACCCTGAGTGACCTCGACGCTGGTGAGCATGTTGGCAAGTTCAAAACGGGTGTTTTGGAATTGCAGCAGTGAGTCACCAAATGCGTGACGTTCGGAGGCATAGGCAAGTGCCTGATCATACGAGGCACGTGCCACGGCCGAGGCGGCAACGGCAATGGCAAGCCGGGCTTGGGGTAGCTGTTCCTTGACGTAGCGAAGCCCCGCTCCTTGTTCTCCGATGAGGTCAGCGGCGGGAACTGGCACAGCATCAAAAAATAGCTCAGCGGTATCGGAGGCGCGCACGCCCATCTTGTCCAGCTGCTTGCCGTTGGTGTATCCCGGGCCGCGCGAAACCATGAACAGCGAGTAAGAATCCTCGCTTCCACGTCCGGTGCCACCATCGGTGCGTGCCAGCACCACCGCGCCATCCCCGGAAACACCGTTGCCGATGAAGGTTTTCTGGCCGGTGATCAGCCAATTATCTCCCTCGCGTACCGCTTTGGTGCGTACCGAGCGTAAATCCGATCCGGCTCCGGGTTCGGTCAGGGCGCAGGATGTGACGATGTCACCGGCGGCCATACCCGGCAGCCATTTGGATTTGAGCTCTTGCGAACCATAAGCCAGCAGGTAGGGAAGAACCAGATCTTCTTGTAGGTGGAAGGCCAGCGCGACGCCGAGGTGTCCGGAGCGCACGAATTCCTCATCCATCACCACGCGGTAACGGTAGTCATCGATGCCCATGCCGCCGAATTCCTCGGGGATGGCAAGACCCAATAGGCCCGCCTCACCTGCGGAACTCCACAGCGAGCGCGGCATGATGTGCGCTTGGTCCCACGCGGCGTAGTGCGGTGAGATTTCCCGGATGTTGAATTCGGTGGCCAACTCGCGGAATTGCTCGTGGTCTTCTTCCAAGAGTGTGCGTTTCATTCTCGCTGGCCTTCCGCTCGCGGAGTCGAGGTGCTGTTCGAGCTCCAGGGGGTCAAATTTTGGTTCGATGCTCTCTCACCTGCGTACTGTGCCGTCCAGTTGTGGGGAGACGTCGTTGTGCGGGAATGAGAAAAGCCGCTTCCGGAAAATACTGTCCGGAAGCGGCTTCATTGGGGTGAGTAACGGGGATTGAACCCGCGACCTTCTGGACCACAACCAGACGCTCTGCCAACTGAGCTATACCCACCAAGTTCGCCGTGAGGCTAGTTGCTTTGCCCTTCCGAACTCTTGTCCGTAGCGCTTGGCAACGAGAACTATATTACACACACTTGGGGGTGCAATGCCAACTCGGATTGCCCCTTTCGGCCTGTGTTCTGCGACACAGCGCCTAATCAGCCCGAGATTCCGCGGAAATTGCGGCTGCCGCAGCCTTGGCCGAAGCGCTATCTGGGCCCGGGGCAGGCACCATCACAGTGGCGCGGTAGTACTTCAGTTCATCGATTGAGTCTCGGATATCTCCCAGAGCACGGTGATTGCCGGTCTTGTCAGGGGCATTGAAGAACGCCTTGGGGTACCAGCGGCGCGCAAGTTCCTTAATAGTTGAGACATCCAAGATGCGGTAGTGCAGGTGCTCGATGACCTCGGGCATATCGCGGGCCAGGAAATTCTTATCGGTCCCCACGGAATTGCCGGCAAGTAGCGCCTTGTTTGCTTCCGGGGCGTAGGAGCGGATGTAATCCATAACGATGGAGGTTGCCTCTTGCATCGACATACCTGCATCGAGCTCAGGGAGCAGTCCGGAGACGACGTGCATATTGCGCACAAAGTCACCCATTTGTTCGATGGCCGCTACCGGCGGCTTGATCACCACCGAGACTCCAGCACCGAGAATGTTGAGTTCTGCGTCGGTCACCAGGACCGCAACTTCGATCAAAGCATCGGTTTCCAGGGACAGCCCAGTCATCTCGCAGTCGATCCATACAATTTTTTCGTTAGTAATAGGCACAAGCCCAATTTACCCGATGCACCGGGGCATCGGGGCGGCGCAGGGAGCTAGGAGTACGCGGCGGCGTTCGGTGAGCCACTCGGCAGCTTGCGTGATGTTGCTTTAGGTTCCGCTGCGTGAAGAGGATTTTGCCGAACCCAAGAACCAGGTCAGCACGAACACCACAAGGCCGGTGCCGGCCAGTGCTATTGACGCGTTGATGCTCATGCCCAGCCGCGGGGCAAAGAAACCGAGCAATATGCTCAAAAAGATGCCCCAGCCAAGTAGTGAGTGATTGCGTGCCGGTGCCTGCTCCGGTGCTTTGGCTCGTCGACCCATGAATGAGGCTCCTCGGTGTGAAATATTTGAGACTGTGGTGAGCAGGGGGGAAAAGTGCTGAGCGCCGGTTGTTTAGCGGCACGGTAGTAAGCCTATGGCCGGTTGGGCTCGCTGGTGTGGAGCACACGCGGTGCTTCCGGGTATGACTTGTACGCTTCTGCTTTGTTCGCTGCGACGGCTGCATCTGCTCGGCCCTTGAGGAGTGGTGGGCGTGCACATCCGAGTCGATGGATGTGTGAGGTAGCGCGC
The DNA here is from genome assembly GCF_002975435.1 of Arthrobacter sp. MYb227. Lineage (GTDB taxonomy): Bacteria > Actinomycetota > Actinomycetes > Actinomycetales > Micrococcaceae > Paeniglutamicibacter. The sequence continues at coordinate 47,844 of NZ_PCPT01000014.1, forward strand.
AAGCGTGCTTCTATCCAGAGAATTCAGGGTTCACAATGTTAGGATCGGACTTGATTTTTACTAGGTTTATGTGTTTTTGTGTGCCCCGCACGGGCCAGAAGCGCCAATGACTGCGGTACACGGCAAACTAGCCGCTCAATGTCACTGCTTGCCTAGCGACAGCTTTGTGAGACGCTCAACCCGTTGCCTTGGTAAAAAATCAAGCGGCGATGAGCTAGCGCACAAAGTTCTCGAAGAATTCAGCAAAGAGTCAAGAAACTTATGAGACAGGGGGGAAGGCGCCCAATGGATCCGATGATACCGGCCGATCCGGAACCGATACCGCACAGCGATTCGGCTGCCCCGTCCCTGCACGATGTAACTTCGGAGCAGAAACTGCTTAAAAACAAGACCGGGTCCAGTATCAACGGCTCACAAAAAGCTGCATCGGAGCATAAGGCTCGCAAGTGGCAGGGTATTCACCTCTCACCACTGATTCAGGGTGTCATCGGATCCTTGATGATTACCCTTGGTTCATTCGGTGTGGGTTGGCTTGCCAGTGCTTCACCGCTGAACCGGCACCCGCTTCTCATTGCTGTACGCACCGACTATCCGGGTGTCATTACTTGCACCGTGCTACTGACCCTGGGCTGCTGGATACTTTTCAGGGCCTGGCTTCGATTAGGACAGCAGCTTGCCGGTTGGCCGGAAGGCTCCCTGGGATTGATCAAGAAAGCGGTATGGCTCTGGAGCATCCCCATGCTCTTGGCCTTGCCGATCTTTTCACGAGACGTTTTCGCCTACATCGGGCAGGGCCGTCTTGTTGCGGCCGGACAAGACCCCTACAAAGACGGTATTTCCACGCTGAGCAACTGGTTCCAGCTGGGTGCCGATATTACTTGGGCTGAATCCGAAACCCCCTACGGGCCGCTGTATCTGAACGTTGAATATTGGGTAAACCGGCTGGTAGGTACCAGCCCGGACCTTTCGATCTTCCTATTCCGCTTGGTGGCCTTTGTCGGGGTGATCATGTGCCTGTACTACGTTCCAAAACTTGCAGCCCTGCACGGAATTTCAGGTGCCAAAGCGACCTGGATTTCGGTAGCTAACCCGCTGTTCCTCATTAGCTTTGTAGCTTCGGCTCACAACGATGCGTTGATGGTGGGACTTGCGATCGCGGGAACCTATTATGCGGCTACTAAGCGTGGTGTGATCGGCGTGGTACTGATCGCCGCGTCCATCGGCATCAAACCAATTACCCTGGTGCTCTTGCCGTTTATTGGTCTTTTATGGGCGGGGGCAGGAGCCAGTTGGCGACGAAGAATTCTTTACTGGTTCTACACCGCAGGACTCGTCGGGCTGATCATGGCGGTCATTGGCTGGGCCAATGGGTATGGGTTTGGTTGGTTGGGTGTCATGCTGGGCACCGGAACCGGCGCGGTAATCTTCGCACCACTAGGTGCCCTGAACCATCTACTTTCCGGTGCTCTGTCAACCATCGGGCTGCCCACGGATTGGATCCTGCCGCTACTGAAATTGGTCGGACGTCTGTCCTCGGTGGGAATCGTTTTGCTCCTGATCTTCAAGGGCAAACATTCGCACCTAGTCCAACGCATGGCCCTTGCCTTCTCCGCGTTGGTAGTGCTTTCTCCGATCATTCAGCCTTGGTACATCCTGTGGTTGCTACCATTCTTTGCCGTCACCGGAATCAGGAATGACTGGCAGCTTCTTTGGGTGTACTTCACCACCGCGTTCTTTATTGCCTTTGGAGCAGCAGACCAGATTTTCATCTGGCAATTCTTAGAAGTATTGGACCCGTGGGTCAAGCACCTATCCACGGCGATCTCCTGGCTCATGATGTTCTACCTAGCGTTTATTGATCCGCGCACCAAGGTGCTCTTTAGTTCTTTGGTACCTAAACGTTTTGGGGGAAGCCACCCGGGTGCCGGGCCCTCGGCATCCGGTAAAGGTTCGGAGGCGCGGCGATCGTAGGCGAAGAAGAAAAGCCCACGCCCGATGATGCTCCGGGGAAACGCCATGAGCGGGTCCGGGGAGACAACAATGGCGTGGAACGGGTAACTCTGGGTTCACGAATCGTTGCAGCAACACGCAACCTAGAATCGGTGCGCGTATTCAGCGCCACGGTGCCCGGGCTACGCCGTCTAACCGGCGGCGGAGAAAATAGTCCGGATATTGCCATCTGGCAGGGGCTGCTTGCTTCATTGATGGTGATGGTTGGATCTTGGGGTGTCGGCTGGATTCCTAGTTCGCAGGAATCGCTACTTTCCCGCTCAAAATACTTACTTCCGTTACGTGTTGAAACCCTCGGTGTCATTTTGTGCACGTTGTTGCTGGCCCTTGGCTCGATGTTGCTGTTCAGGGCATGGTTACGCTTGCGCCAACGATCACAAGCTGCACATATTGATCCGCTGAAGATCTTGCGACGCGCAATTATGGCCTGGAGCATTCCGCTGGTGTTCTCCTTCCCCATCCTTTCAAAGGATGTGTACTCGTATCTGGGCCAGGGGCGGCTCATGCATGCGGGACTCTCGCCCTATAAGGACTGGGTATCTCAGCTGCCTGGCTGGTTTGCCCAGGGCTCCGACTCGCTATGGGCCGAATCTTCTTCTCCCTATGGCCCACTCTTTTTGATGTATGCACGTATCACCTACTTCCTCTCCGCAGGGGTGCCGGAGTATGGGGTTGCGATGATGCGCTTGGTTGCTGTAGCAGGGGTGCTGCTGTGCGTATACGCGATTCCACGCCTTGCAGTACATACCGGGGGAGACGGAGCATGGGCGCTGTGGATCTCCGTTGCCAACCCACTGTTCTTGTTGAACATGATTGGCGGGGTACATAACGATGGGTTGATGATTGGCGGGGTGCTGCTGGGCTTCCTGCTTGTCTATAATCGGCGGCATGTCCTGGGTGTGCTTGTGGCAGCCCTGGCCATCGCCATCAAACCAATAGTTGTCCTTGTCCTACCATTTCTTGGCCTTGCCATGGTCGCCCGGGACGCGAAGTTTTCTACAAAGATTCGTGCCTGGCTACTTACCGGTGCCGTTGCCGGTGCTCTGCTAGCATTTTTGGGATGGACATCTGGTCTGTGGTTTGGCTGGATTTCGGCAATGGCGAATGCCGGAGGTGCGGCATTCCCCTACGCTCCGGTGGGTCTGCTGGGGATGCTGATCGGCTGGGTGACAAGCTTTTTCGGAGCCGATCTACACACAGTTTCCGGCATTGTTTTCTCGCTGTTTAGACTCGGCTCGCTGGCATTGATCTTCTGGCTGGCCATCCGCAAGCCCGCTGGTCCACCACTGCTCTATGCTGGGTACGGATTGGGCGCCGCAGTGGTGCTGGCCCCGATTATTCAGCCCTGGTATCTGCTCTGGTTGATCCCATTTTTTGCCCTCTCACGACGTTATCCAATCAACTGGGAACGAGCGCTCTACGTGCTGTGCCTCTTGTTGGTGTTGGCTGGCGTTGTCGACCAAATCTCGGTTGGCCAATGGTTCTCACTGCTCTGGATGAGGATATTCGCGGCCCTCGTCGGACTTGCCTACATGGTCTATCTGGTCTTCCTTGACCCGAAGACGGCAAGTATGTTTGGCGCCGATCCGCTACGCACCCTCCACGGAGCGCGAACCAGCTGCCGTGAAACACGCACCGAAACAAAAACTTCCAAACGTAAAATTTCAAGAAGAAATGAGGCAGCCGGATCGTGATGCAACCGGTTAAAGACCTGTTTAATGCCCGGGAGGCAACCCGTCCGGTCATCATCGGACTGCTCATCCTCACCGTGATCGGTGCCGTTATTGCGGTGCTGAGTAAGCAATGGTGCCGAATCAACGGCTGGCCCGATGCCGAACAGCACCTGCACATGTGCTATTCGGACTTCTCCCAGCTCTTTGGCACCCGCGGCATGGCCGACAAGCTCTTCCCCTACTTCACCGGGCTGCCGGCAGAGCAAGCGCTTGAATACCCGGTGCTGCTGGCCATCATGGCCGGGCTCACCGCGATGGTCATCCCCGGCATGGGCTTCTCGCCCGAACGCCAGCTTGCCTACTTTGATCTGAACTCGGCACTGTCGTTCATCTGCTGGGCCGTAGTGGTTATTGCAGTTGCCTACGCGGCAAAGCACCGCAGCCGCGATGCGATCATGGTGGCATTGGCCCCGGGCATCATCCTCACCAGCCAATTGAATTGGGACTTGTGGGCCGTGATGCTGGCGATGCTCGGGCTTTTGGCGTTCTCCCGCAAACACATCGTGCTGGCCGGGGTGCTGCTGGGCCTAGGCGCCGCCGCGAAGCTCTACCCGTTCTTCCTTTTCGGCGCGATCCTGGTGCTGTGCCTGCGCACCGGGCGGATGCGGCATTTCTGGGTGTCGCTGACCTCGGGCGTCGTGGCTTGGCTGACGATCAACGTCCCGTTCATGATCACCGCGTTCGACGAGTGGAGCCGCTTCTATACATTCTCCGGGGATCGCCCAGCGGGCAACTCCTCGATGTGGCTGGCATTTGTCTGGACGGGGATGGATGGTTCGACCATGTCTTATCTGTCCAACGGACTCTTCGGTCTGGCCTGCCTGGGCATCGCTTACCTGGGGCTGACCGCCAAGCGCCGCCCGCGCATGGCTCAACTGGCGTTCCTGATCGTCGCCGCGTTCCTGCTCTTCGGCAAGGTCTACTCGCCACAGTTTGTGATGTGGTTGATCCCGCTCTACGTGCTGGCCCGGCCCAAGTGGCGCGAATTCCTTCTCTGGCAGGCCATCGAGGTGTTCCACTGGGTGTTCGTGTGGCTCTGGAGCGCCAAGTACGTCTCCAACATGGAATATTTCGGCGGTTCCTGGACCATTGAGATCCTCTACGGGATCGGTATCGTGGCGCACATGGCCATGCTGAGCTACATCTGCATCAAGATCATCGGGGACATCCGCAATCCTGAGCAAGATCTGGTGCGAGCCGAGGGCATTGATGATCCGCTGGCCGGACCACTTGAAAACCTTCCAGATAGCTTTGTGCTTGGTGCAAAGGCCACCACGAAGGCCTAACAGCTAACGGGAATATTCGTTGATTCACGTTCACAAAGGCAGGATGAGACTCTCTCACAGGCGAGTTTCATTCTGCCTTTTGTGTACGTGGAGTGTCTCAAACTGACAAAATCCATGAAATCGCCAAGCCCTGCAATGCCGACGTGTCTAGGGCATCTTGGGTCCTGTGCTTTTCGCTAGGAAGTGGAGCTTAGATCTTTGCATCGCATGAGGCCTTGAACCCCGCCCGCATGTGAGGGTAACGCTCGGAGTCTGGGGATGAAGGGAATTGATGACGACTCTAGTGGATTTCTGAGTTCCCGAGGTCTCAGGCTAGAGGCAAAAAGTAGGGAAGAGGGTATGTATTGGGTCGATCCATAAAGGAGTATTCCGCAGCTCCCAGATGGCACATCAGAAAGCTAAAGCGTAGGGAATTTAAGTCCCTTGAGGAACTAAACTGCCTACGCTTTAGCGCTTGAGGTAATCCGAACAGATTGGATTGACCGGGACGTCACGGTGCAACACCATGATTCCTGAATCTATGGGTGCAACCTGGGCAAAGCCCAGCGCCTTAGCGCGGCGCAGAGCCTGGGGCGGATTCAGTGGATCCCAGCCACCGAGTTCTTGTTCGTTAAAGTCTATGATCATCCAGCTTGAAAGATCTGTACCAATATCTCCATGCAGACCAACGTAGGTGCGGGTTGTCAGGTGCGGAACCAGGGTGTCGGCCGATTCGACGCAGACTCCGTCGGGAATCATCTCAACGGCGCGTTGTTTGGCTGCTACAAGTGAGCCCGGAGCCCAATTGGCGCCGGTGAGTGTGCGGCCCAGCGGGAATACCGAGTGGAAGAAGAGTGAACCAATCAGGCCGAAGAGCAACAGATAGGCCGGGGCAATAACCTTGATTTTCGAGCAGTTATACCGCCTGATGAGCTTGCCCAGTACGTGAACCGCGGAAAGGATGAAGATCGGGGCCATGATCGCATCGTACTGATACACCGGAGCCCAGGTATTCAGCCGATCATTGAAAAGCCGGCTAAGCAGTAGCGGTGCGCCGAGGATTACATAGGGCGAGGCAAGTGGCAACAGTGCCAGCGGCGCCAAGGACAACAGCCAGAGGGCAGCCTTGAGCTGGTGGTCAAAGAGGATAGCCAGGGACTTGAGCGGATGGGAAAGCAGGTACACGATCGCGGCACCGGCACTAGAGCCAAGGGCCGTGTACTGCCAATAGGTGAATTCGCCGGCGGGGGAGAAGAGCGGGATCAGGTAGCTTGTCACAACAACATAGCCGCCCAGGCCCAGCACTGCGGTCAGTGCGGCCTTGGCCCATTGTTTGTGGAAGAGCAGCACAATGCCCACGGCAACCATGGTGATGCCCATGTCCTCACGGACCAACAGCAAGGATGCCGAAAGTCCGACGACCAACCAATAGCGGGATTTGTCGAACGCCCAGATGATCCAGGCCATGATCGGCACGCCGAAGGCAACCTCATGGAATTCCCAGTTCACGATGGCCTGGAATGGCCACCAGAGTAGCAATGCTGCGGCGGTGAGTAGCGCTCCAAGATGTCCGAAACGTTCCCGGGTGAAGAGGTAAACGGGGATTGCGGTGGAGACCAGCAACCCGGCTAGGGCAATGCCGAGCATGCGTGGATCATCCCAAATCCAGTACAGCGGTGCCAGGAGGGCCAAAATCGGATGGAAATGATCACCCAGCAGGTTAAAGTCAACGCCCTTGACCGGGACGATGGGCGCCTTGAATATCGAATACTGGCGGATGGCCTGATCGAAGATGCCGAGGTCGTAGCCGCGTGATTCGTAGTTGCGAAAACGCAGGAACGAGTGGGCAGTGTACAAAACCCCCACGATACCCATGAGAAGCCCGAGCTGTGTTTTCTGCGGGCGAGTCATGGTCGCGGGGGTTTGTATAGACATATCCTCGAGTTTATCCAGTACGTGGGTGGGTGCGCGTGGCGGAATCGCCGGCGGTCCGACGTACCGTCTAACGGAAGGGAGTGCTAGTTACTTTGCTGCGGCAAGGCCGGTGCGCGCCATGGCATCGGCGTAGGCGGCGTAGATTTCTTCTAGGTGCGCCTGCTGGCGCTCCGGGGAACCGGCAAAGGCGCGGCCATCGAGCGATTTGACCTTGTAGGTCTTGAACCCACGACGCCACAGCAGTGGGTTCTGGGTCTTGAGCAGCTGCTCGGAGAGGCGGTGCGCCTCGGTGCCGTGAGCAATCAATACCGAGGCGCGCGGTACTGCCTTGAGCAGGCGCAGCAGCGGCTTTAGTCCCGAGGTGATCTCCGGGGGAGTGAACTTGCCATTTGCTTCACCCGGGGTGTGCCATGGGGAAACATTCCACGGCAGAATGAATTCCGGGCGCAGGCCCAGCTGCCACTGCATGCCAAGCATGCGGGTTGAAGCTTCCTGCGAACCGGCATCAATGAAGCCCGATTCGTTGGCAACGCCAATGTTTGAATACAGCGAGATAATGCGTGCTTCTTCAATGTTATGCACCGGGTCCACGTAGGAGACCGAGGTTGCTGGACGCAACATCTGCGTCTCGTCGAGCAGACGGTTAACCGGCTCGATTTGCTCTTCATACCGGCGTGCCATGAGGGAGTCTTCGACGTGGTCCGGGGCAATTGCTGTCATTGAGGTGCGCTTCTCCTGCTGGGTCGAACGAGCTGCAAGCTGGGTGATGGAAGGGCGCGCGAAGTCACGGAATTCGCGCACCGAACACATGCCGATGCTGCTTAGGGGTTTTTGGGGGTGGGGCCTTTTGTGTTCCGGTGGCTGGAATGCCATGGGGAGAACGGGGATGAAGGCCCACTGTTAACAATAGCCGCTATGTGCGGATTTGGGGGCATGGGGCCGCGGGCAGTTGCTGGTGATGATTGGCACAGGATTTCCCCTTGGCCACCGGCGGTGAAGGTGATATCCGGCCATGCCAGCGGCCAGCCGCTCGGCATTGAGCCCAAGGACCTGGTCGTAGTGGGTCGAAAGAGACGGGAGAGATGGCGCACGTTGTTCACCTGCTGGGGGGCAAAGCACGTAGAATCATCAAGGTTTTGTGATCATCGGAACGCGTTGGGGAATGCGCAGCATCAGAACCACGTTCACCGCGAATAGACCAGACGACGAATGAAGGCCCAGTGAGTACAGCTAGCACCACCGAAAAGATCCCAAACGAACCGCATAAGGCCGTTTTGCGTACCGCAGTTGCAGCAACTGTTGTTATTGCCATTGGAGCGTTCGTCCTTTCGTTTGCCGCACTTACCGATTTGGCCCAGCGTTCGGGCATTGCACCGAACCTCGCCTGGATCTGGCCGATCATCATCGACGGCATGATTGTCGCCTCAACCGTCGCCATTGTGGCGCTTAACGGCCACAACCGCCGTGCCATGGTTTATCCCTGGACGTTGCTGTTCTTTGGCGCCATCGTTTCTACGGCGGCTAACTCAACTCACGCGATCCTGACCGTCGATTCGATTGCCGATGGGGTTCCACCGCTAGTCTCCGCGCTGGTTGCGGCGATGCCACCGGTCGTGCTGCTGGCAATTACGCACCTGACGGTGCACATGTACCAGAAGAAATCCGAGGCAGCAGAATTGCGTGCGGCCGCCGAGTACGACGAGGAAGCGATCGAATCGGAGAAGTACTCGCTTGCTTATGACGATGGATTCACCCAGGCCATGGCCGATGCGCAGGTAGCGGAGGCCGAACGCGTTGAAGCAGCACGCCTCAAGGCTGCAGAAGATATTGCTCGGGCACGTGTCGAGAGCAAGGTTGAAGCTCAGCGTGCCGCTGCCAAAAACCCGGCTCAGCCCGGCGCCGGCTCCCAACAGGTATCGGCTTCCGCTGCGGTACCTAACGGAAACAAAAAATCCGGGACCGGTAAGGTCCAGATGCTGACTCCGGCAGGTAAAACTACCGGCGCATCCCCGCTCTATGACGAGGTTGCCCAGCAGGTAGATAACAAGAACTAGGCTTTCGCTAACCCCACGCCTTGAGCGTTGCACCGGAATTTTCCGGGCTGCGGCGTCGTAGGCGTGGGGTTTTGTGTTCCCCGAGTATTCACAGGCGACTATCGGGTTGCTTGGGTGCGGCGCGCCGCCGCACGAGAAGTTGTGTGTTGATAGGCTGAAACGTAGATCACTTCCGCGATGTGCCGTGCCGCTATCCCCGCCTTGGGGTTCTTGCAATCGGCACGAGGCGCAGAACCTTGCAAGGCAAGGCATCTAAGTAACCAGCTGTAGGAGGCACATGTGGGCACCCCCTGGGAAACACTCGACGAATCATTGCGCGAGTCGGTGGCGAGCAGCGTAGAACGCTACGCGGTGGCCCGTCCCAAACTTGAGCGTGTTGCCGAAGCAATGCGTGGGCGAATCGCTGCACTCTTTGAAGAGACAGACACCGAGCCGCTCTTTGTCGTCGCGCGAGTAAAAACCGTCGAATCCTTTAGGGACAAGGCCTCGCGCATGAGCGCTCGGGAAGAAACCGATGATGCCCCACAGCTCGAATTTCCGCACCCATTACGCGAAATCCATGACATCGTGGGTGTGCGAGTGATAGTGAAGTTGCCCTACGAGATCAGGGACGCGGCAAATCTTATCAAGCGCCGACGCTCGGACTTTGACTGCCGATCGGATCGCGAGAAAGATATTGGCTCCGTCGAATCCGGAACCTACGGCTACTCAAGCCGCCACCTGATCCTCAAGACCCGCGGCGAAGAAATTGTGCGAGATTTTCAGGCTGCACTCCAAGACGACGCAAAAATCACCGGAAATTTCATCTTTGAGGTGCAGATCCGCACCATTCTCTCCCACGCGTGGAGCGAAATTGAGCATGATATCCGCTTCAAAAATCCCGAGCCACGTGCCTGGAGTCCCCACATCGATAGGCAGTTCACCGCAACTGCAGCAATGCTTGAGGCGGCCGAAGATCAATTCTCCGAGCTGCACGAAAGGTTTGAAACCGTTAGCGGATTTTGGGATGTTGAAGGCGAGGGATCCGTTGAACTTTCCGCCGGGCGCATCCAATTCATTTGGCAGACACTTTTGCCCCACGTTGACCGAAAATCCGATGATGATTGGGGCTGGGCAGCGGAGTTGGTGGCAGCCCACGGTTTGAGTACTACCCGTGAGTTTGCGGCATTGTTGCAGCCCGAGGTGATTACCTCGGTGCGTGCGGCGCTTGATCACCGATACTCCCCGGGTCCGGACAGACTGCTTGACGATGTATTGCTCTGGCATTTCGGTGCGGCGCATATCAAAGGTACTAGCGGGGGAGATGTGCATCGCGGAGATTCATTACGACGCCGGCTGACCCAAATGGATGCATACCGCAATAAGCATGGGCTAAAACCCGTAGCTCCAGTAAAGTCTGAGCAAACAAGTAAGGCCGCAGCGCCCAAGGATGCCGCGCCGAAGACGACGCAAGGCAAGGCAACGAATCATCCTCAGACCGGGGCACAGCCCAAGGTGCAAGGAAAGTAGCTTTACGTGCCTAACGCCTGCGGACCT
>NZ_PCPT01000014.1:58386-93138 GCF_002975435.1 Arthrobacter sp. MYb227
GGGGGGGGGGGGGGGGGTAACCTAAGAATCCTTAGGGCCGGTAGGTAAACCGATGCTGATCTGTCTGTGGGTAGATGGTGATGGGGGAGTCCGGCAGCTGCGTTGAACGTGAGATGCACCGCATCGTACGTTGTTCGTGGCCGGGTGACCGGTAGACTTGAGAGGTTGCCCAGCAGGGCTATATTTTCTCCACCGAAAGGGTCACCGTGATTTCCGTTGCCGATTTGGAGCTGCGCGCCGGCGCACGCCTTCTCATGGAGGGCGTCTCGTTCCGCATCGACAAGGGCGATAAGATCGGCCTGGTCGGGCGAAATGGTGCTGGTAAGACCACCATGACGCGCGTACTTGCCGGCGAAACAGCGCCCGCAGGTGGCTCGGTCACCGCCACCGGAACCATCGGCTACCTGCCGCAGGATCCGCGCACCCCCAACATGGAGCAGCTGGCCCGTGACCGTATCCTTTCGGCCCGTGGCCTGGACATCATCGTCGGCAAGCTCAAAAAGTGCCAGGACAATATGTCCTCCGAGGATCCGGCGGTTGCCGCCAAGGCAATGCGCCAGTACGACCGCATCGAGGCCGAATTCATCGCCGGTGGCGGTTACGCCGCCGAGTCCGAGGCCGCGGCGATCTCCAATAACCTTGCCCTGCCCGAGCGCCTGCTTAACCAGCCGCTCTCAACTCTTTCCGGTGGTCAGCGCCGCCGTGTTGAGCTGGCCCGCATCCTGTATGCGGATGCCGAAACGTTGCTGCTCGATGAGCCAACTAACCACCTCGACGCCGACTCGATCACCTGGCTGCGTGGCTTCTTGGCCAACCACCAGGGCGGCCTGCTGGTTATTTCGCACGATACCTCGCTGCTTGAAGCAACAGTGAACAAGGTCATTCACCTCGATGCCAACCGCGCCACCATGGATGTCTACAACCTCGGTTGGAAGCGCTACCTGCAGCAGCGTGAAACCGATGAGCGTGCCCGTAAGCGTGAACGCGCCAACACCGAGAAGAAGGCAACCACCTTGCTGGCCCAGGCCAATAAGATGAAGGCCCGGGCCTCGGGTGCCTCCGCGGCACAGTCGATGCTCAAGCGTGTTGACCGTTTGATGAGCGGCCTTGACGATGTGCGCGTTGCAGACCGCGTCGCGGCGCTGCGCTTCCCGGATCCGGCCCCTTGTGGCAAGACCCCGCTGATGGCCGAGGGGCTTTCCAAGTCCTACGGTTCGCTGGAAATCTTTACCGATGTGTCCCTGGCTATTGACCGCGGCTCCAAGGTAGTGATCCTGGGCCTGAACGGTGCGGGTAAGACCACGCTGCTGCGCATGCTCGCCGGGGTTTCCCAGCCAGATACCGGTGAACTAATATCCGGTCATGGCTTGAAGATTGGCTACTTCGCCCAGGAGCATGACACCCTGGACGTTGATCGCTCGGTGCTTGAAAACATGCGCTCTGCTGCCCCGAGCCACATGGGGGACAAGGAAGTGCGCGGAATCCTGGGTTCCTTCATGTTCTCCGGTGACGATGTTGATAAGCCCGCCGGTGTGCTTTCCGGTGGCGAGAAGACCCGTCTTGCACTTGCTACGATCGTTGCCTCAAGCGCGAACGTGCTGCTGCTCGACGAGCCGACTAACAACCTTGACCCGGCATCGCGTGCGGAGATCCTCTCGGCACTTTCGAACTTCTCCGGAGCCGTGGTGATGGTATCGCACGATGAGGGAGCGGTTGCCGCGCTGAACCCAGAGCGCGTGGTACTGCTGCCGGATGGCGACGAGGATTTGTGGAATGATTCCTACCTGGAGCTTGTCACCCTGGCCTAGCTACTGAGCTGATCCCTCCTCCGGGGGCCGATGCCGTGTGTTGCCCTTGTGCGCAGCACGCGGCATCGAGAGTTTAACGGTGTAGCTTAAACGCGGAAGAGCGCAAGCAAGGACCCGCACATAGTTTCTACGCACCTGGCGCCAAAGCTCGCGGCGCATGGGCCCCAAATCCTTGGTGCCGCCGGGGGGAAAGCTGGGCTAAGCAACGCGAGTAAACGTTGTTCAGCCCAGCTTGAACCATATTTTAGTAAATTCTAGCCGGGCGGTTCGCACCGGGTAGAAAACTAAATTGAGTTAGTTGCGTGGGTCTTGCGGGTCTTGATTACCACGTGCCGATGCTGCGGCTTGGGCCTCGAGAGCATCGAGATAGGCATCTTCCTGGGCTTCGTCGGTGGGTGAACCATCACGGCGGACGAGCTTCTTGGGCCGTTTGCGCATACGGTGAGCCTGATGCAGGACCGGCTCTTCACCGCGTAGGACTGCGGCCGCGAGTTCTTCCTTATCTTCCCTATTGATGCGGGCCTGCTGTTTTGCTGCGTAGCCAAATCCAATAAATACCAGCACGCCGAAGGCGAACCATTGGAACATGTAGGAAAGGTGCGGGCCTTCATCTTCCTCCGGACGCTGCAACTGGGCAGGTGCATCGGCGGCTGCCGGATCCTCAAGGAACATGAGCCCGAAAGCTCCCGTGGCAATGGGATAGTCGAGCTTTTCTTGGTAGGTGGGCAGATCGATGGAGGCCAACTGCCCCTCCGGTGCACCGCGGTCAAGCTTTGGTTCTCCGGCCTTCAGCCGCACCGAAATCTTGACGTTTCCTTCGGGGGGAGCGGGGATGAGATCAGGTTGGCCTGGATTGTTATTACCGATGGGCAAAAAGCCCCGGTTCACTATCACGGTTGTGCCGTCGGTGGTGCGGAACGGAACTAACTGCTCGTAGCCCGGACGCGAACCGGAAATACGGTTTCGCACGATGATCTGATCGTCGCTCAGGTAGCTGCCTTCAAGGGATACAGGTGTCCATTTGGCTTCCGCTGGCATGTTCTGGAAGTAGTTCTTGGCTTCCGCAAAGGGGATGGCTGGTGCATCAAAGTTGCGTTGCACGTGCGAGATCTCAACCAGCGCACCCTCGCGCCTATCCATCTGCCATTTACCCAGAAAAGTGAAAACGCTGGCGAAGAGACAGACAAGCAGGAGCCAGCCGATCCAGCGGGTGCTGGCTAAGAATCGATACACGCTAGTTAGTTCTCCTCGGAGGTGGCGTCGGCAGGTGGCGCCTTGGGAATTATCGCTTCGGTGTCCAGTGGAGCTCGCTCCTTGAAGAGCAGCCGTTCGGACAGGTAATTTTCAAGCCAACTTGCGTGTTCGTTGCAGGCTAACCAAATTTTACGGCGTTCCGGGGTATGGATCTTGGGGTTATTCCACAGCAGTTGCGTTGTAGCTGCGCTGCGGCAGCCCTTGCGCGAGCACTTTGCTGGGCCCACTGGTTCCTGGGCCGATCCGGACAGCGAATCAAGTAGGTTCATCGGGGTTCCTCGGTGCTTGTGGAACTCGGCGAGGCTTCCGGGGCGTCAGTGGTGGTCCCGGCCGGTCCCTGATGTTCGGGTTCTGCCGGATAGCTTACAAATGCACCGTCGATGGTTTCGGGGGCATCTCGTGGGTAGGTATCTGGTGTGTCTTCGCCATAGTTATCGGCAAAACCATGAGGTGCTGCTGTGGTATTCGACGATGGTGGCTTCGGTGCTGCCTCTGGGGCGGCGGTCAGCAAGCGTGGGTCATCACCGGAAAAAAATTCGGCAGGGGGTTCGCGCTTAGTCAGGTCGGCACCGCCGTTGGCAATAACCACCGCAACGTAGGGCAGAACTACTGCTCCGGCGAAGCAGACCCATTGGATCCAGCCGTGGGTGAAAAAGGCAGCAAGAAAGCAGACCATGCGCACAGACATGGAGATTGTGTACTTTTTCACCCGTGAATTTTGTTCTACCTTGTGGGATTCACGGGCTTCGGTGATTCGGTGTACCTGCGGCTCATGGCCATGATGTTGGGATTTAGGTTGTGGCTCGCTCATAGTTCTTCCGTCGATCCGTCATTCCTATTCTCTCACCGAGATGGCTAACTCTACGAATCGTAGAACTACGCGTGTTGGAATGCTTTCTTCCTCGTGTTCGGACCGCGGACGCCACGGTGCGGAATGCGGTCACGCTAGGATTGACTCAAGAAGAAAACTCCCACGCCAAACCCCCCAAAACTTTCCTGGAGGAATCATGTCCGAAACCCTGTCCACTTCGGCCCGCAGTGTCCTTGTCACCGGTGGAAACCGCGGCATTGGACTGGCCATTGCACGTGCCTTTGAAGCAAATGGCGACAAAGTAGCAATCACTTACCGCAGTGGCGAGGTCCCCGAGGGACTGCTTGGTGTTAAGGCAGATGTTACCGATGCCGCTTCGATCGATGCGGCATTTTCTGAGGTTGAAGCGGCTCACGGACCTGTCGAGGTGTTGATCGCCAATGCTGGTGTTACGCGTGACACCCTATTGATGCGCATGAGTGAGGACGATTTCACCTCCGTCATCGATACCAACCTCACCGGTGCATTCCGGGTCATTAAGCGTGCTTCCAAGGGCATGATCAAGATGCGCAAGGGACGCGTTGTGCTGATCTCCTCTGTCGTAGGCCTCTACGGTTCCCCCGGACAGATTAATTATGCGGCGTCGAAGGCAGGCCTGGTGGGTATCGCTCGATCACTCACCCGCGAACTTGGTTCCCGCGGGATTACCGCTAACGTCGTTGCACCGGGTTTCATCAACACCGATATGACAGCAGAGCTGCCAGAAGCGACCCAGAAGAGTTACTTGGCCTCAATCCCGGCAAACCGATTCGCCGAGCCCAAAGAAGTGGCAAATGTTGTGCGCTGGGTAGCCAGCGACGAGGCCGCATATATTTCCGGCGCTGTGATCCCGGTCGATGGTGGCTTGGGGATGGGTCACTAGGTTACCGACAGCAAACGCCTTTTGATGGGCGGCGGAGTCGGTTAGCTGCCACAAATAAACAAATATTTACCCAGCGGTTGGTGGCGGGGTCCTCTCCTTGAGGGCAGCGCTGCCAACCGCTGCGGCGTTGTGCCAAAAAAACAGCTGGCAGAAGTGTGAGCGAAATTCTTGTTTTTCGAACTGTGGGGGAACGCACTGCCCGGGGCGGTCCCTGTGCCTCACCGAGTTTCCACCTTCCGTGTCCGCGGGAGTGGGGGCATGCTCCGATGCTGACGTTGGTAGACGTTGTGGCCAGACTAGCCGAATAAAACTCGCCCGGGATGCCTGTGCACATCCATAGTTATATTGTAAATCTAGGTAAATTTTTGACATAGTCCGTTTTCCCGGCCAAGACAACCCCTGGACCTCACCGTTGAAAAACCGCCATGACGCCGGGGTGAGAATCGAATGCACGAGCAGCCTTCAGACATTTGGGGGAGTGCACTTAGCAACGTGCTGAATTGGTGAGAATCCCAATATTTTCTAATTGGTGGCCCACGAAGCGATGCGTGAGAAAGAATGCGAACGCTAAGGGCAATAAACTAGTAAGAACAGCGGCATGGAATGCGGCGCGGACGCGTCGTGGCATATGCCCGATGAGCAGCGAAAGTAGACCAACGATCATGGAAAACCTCAAGACTCGCCTGCGCGATGACATGAAGACCCATCTCAAAGCCGGCAATAAGGTGGCGCTAACCACCGTGCGTAATCTCATCGGTGAAATCAATACTCGCGAAAAGGGTGGTAAGACCCCGATCGAACTTGATGATGCGGCAGTGATCGCGTTGCTACAGAAGGAGGCGGCACGCCGACGCGAGACGGCCCAAACCTATACCGATGCCGGTGCTGCTGACCGTGCGGCTGCAGAGAGCGCCGAAGCAGAAATCATCGAGGCCTACCTGCCCTCACCACTAGATGCCGCGGCAGTTCAAGGCATCATCGATTCGGCCGTGGCATCGTTGAAAGCAGATGGCGTTGAGCTTTCGATGCGCTCGATGGGCGCCGTGATGAAACTTGTCAGTGCCGAAGTTGCCGGCCGGTTTGATGGTAAGAGCGTCAGCGATATGGTGCGAGCCTCGCTGGCATAAAGTTCCGGAACTTGAGGGTAAGTTTTTTGGAGGTTTCCTACAACCCTCCACCGTGCCTCCTGCTGGCAGGATTGAAGTAAGCAGTGCAAGTTTTTGTAAGAAACAACCAATTTGGTCATCCGGTGTGTATTGAGCGCAAGAAGCGTCAAGTGCTACCGAGAGCCGGTCTAGGAGCAGAATTGTCAGATCTCACAGCCAAGGGCGCAATCGTCACGGGTTCCTCACGCGGTATTGGTGCCGAAGTAGCCAAGATCCTCGCAGCCCAGGGTGCTGGCGTCGTTATCAACTACCGCCAGAAGGCACCACGTGCCAACAAGATCGTCGCTGGCATTGTTGAAGCCGGAGGCCGGGCTGTTGCTGTCGGTGCCGACCTGACATCCGCTGAGGGTCCAGAAACCTTGGTCCAAGCGGCAATCGAGAACTTTGGTTCGCTCGATATGCTGGTGCTTAACGCTTCCGGTGGGATGGAAACCTCCATGGGTGAGGATTATGCCCTGCGTCTGAACCGTGATGCACAGGTAGCGATGCTTGAGGCCGCAACAGCAAAAATGGCACCAGGTTCCCGCGTGGTATTTGTTACAAGCCACCAGGCACACTTCATCGATCAGGTTTCCACCATGGATGCTTACGAGCCCGTGGCTCGATCCAAGCGCGCAGGTGAACTCGCGCTTCGTGATTTCATCCCGGCTCTGGAAGCGAAGGGGATCAGTTTTGTTGTGGTTTCCGGCGACATGATCGAGGGAACCATCACCGCAACTCTGCTTGATCGTGCCGAGCCCGGAGCCATTGAGGCTCGTCGCACGGCTGCTGGCAAGCTCTACTCGGTCGAAGAATTCGGTGCCGAAGTTGCCGCAATGGTGACCGCTGATGTGCCTACCGGACACACCGAGTATGTTGGTGGCGCCGGGGACTTCCTAAAGAAGTAGGCTTCACGCACTTAGAACGTTGAAAAGATCCTCGTTTCTTGCCTTGGGGTAGGAAACGAGGATCTTTTTGTATGGGTAGGGGGTGTACAGCAGGGTGCCACGTCTTCTGTAGCGCCACGCGCGTTGTAGGGCCTGTGCTGAGGCACACCCGTGGACGGTGCTGTGAGTACTTGGCAGAAATCAACTAAATACTGTAAATCTTAGTGTTTCGAAAGTAGAGTTCGATTTTAGGTGCATGTCGTCTATACACCCGCTGAGGCTGTCGTTTGGTCCGATATCCAGATACGTCATTGTGCCGGGATACGTGGTCCTGAAGGAAGTACTTGAACCGCCAGATGCAGGATGCGCATCGGTGACCGGGTGCTGATGAGTTCCGCGTGCGTGCCACTGCTAATGGAAAGCCGGTTGAACAAATGCTTTTTCGACTCTTATCGGTATACCTCAAGCCGTATACGAAGTTGCTGCTAGCCGTCGCATTCTTCCAGATGTCACAGTCGATTGCCTCATTATTCTTGCCAAGCTTGAATGCTGACATCATCGATAATGGCATTGCAAAGGGCGATATAGGGCATATTTGGGTCGTGGGTGGGCTCATGCTCGGAGTTACATTTGTTCAGGTTGCCTGCGCCCTGTGCGCAGTGTATTTCGGCGCAAAAACGGCAATGTCGCTGGGTAGAGATTTACGTGCAGGCATTTTTCACAGGGTTAGCTTGTTCTCCGAACGAGAAGTGGCTAGTTTCGGTGCCCCAACGCTCATCACCCGCACCACCAATGACGTGCAACAGGTACAAATGTTTGTGCTGATGGCCTGCACGATGTTTATTTCAGCACCCATACTTGCCGTCGGTGGTGTGATCATGGCATTACAACAAGACGTTGGCTTGTCGTGGCTGATGGCGGTAAGCGTGCCGATTCTCCTGATCGCCATAGGTTTTCTCATCACCAAAATGGTGCCGCAATTTCAGCGCATGCAAAAACGCATCGACAAGGTCAACCAGGTTTTACGCGAACAGCTCACCGGTATCCGAGTGATCAGAGCCTTCGTGCGTGAGGACATCGAAAGCAAACGTTTTGAAGACGCAAACTCGGAACTCACAGAAACCGCACTGAGCGTCGGAAGATATTTTGCGTTGATGTTCCCCATCGTGATGGTCGTGCTGAATGTTTCAAGCGTCGCGGTAATCTGGTTTGGTGGTTTCCGGGTTGAAGCCGGCATGGAAGTCGGTGCGCTTGTCGCATACCTGAGCTACCTGCTACAAATTCTCATGGCTGTCATGATGGCAACATTTATTGGTGTCATCCTGCCACGCGCGGCTGTTAGCGGTGAGCGAATCCAAGAAGTTGTACAAACCGAAACCACGGTTCTGATGCCGCTAAACGGTATTACCGAACTTTCCGAAACCGGCAGCGTGGAATTTGAGAACGTCGAATTTTCCTATCCGGGGGCAGCACAACCTGTGTTGCATGATCTGAACTTTTCGGTACACGCAGGTCAAACGGTAGCCATCATCGGTAGCACCGGTAGCGGAAAAACCACATTGGTCAATCTCTTGCCACGGCTTTTTGACGCTACGGGCGGGCGGGTACTCATCGATGGCGCCGACGTGCGTGAGATCGCACCAGATACCTTGTGGGGGCAGATCGGGTTGGTGCCACAAAAACCGTATCTATTCACTGGAACCGTCGCCTCAAATCTCCGATATGGAAAGCCCGATGCCAGCGACGATGAACTGTGGCAGGCACTCGAGACAGCACAAGCAGCAGCGTTTGTTGCAGGGTTACCCGAGGGGCTTCAAGCACCCATTTCCCAGGGCGGAACAAATGTATCTGGTGGGCAGCGCCAACGCTTAGCGATTGCCAGAGCACTGGTGAAGGCACCGCAGTTATACGTGTTTGATGATTCGTTCTCCGCCCTAGATATGGCCACAGACGCACGATTACGTGCCGCGCTTGCCAAAGAAGCAAGTGGAGCGACGAAAATCATCGTTGCTCAACGACTTGTAAGCATCATCGATGCGGATTTGATACTCGTGCTTGAAGATGGGGCAATCGTCGGTGCGGGTAAACACGAACAGCTACTGGTGGACTGCCCCACGTATGTGGAGATTGTTGAATCTCAAATGGTTCAGGGAGGCCGAGCATGAGCGAGCAGCACCAAGACCCAGAACCATCACCACGCAACCCGGGGGCACGGCATCTGCTTCGTCGAGCGCAGGGTGCCAAACACGCCGCAGCTGCGCCCCACGATGAGGTATCGGAGAGAACCTCGGAACGCGTTCAGGAAAGCGTTGCCATACAAGAAGGTGCAAACTCGCACAAGATAGCTGGCAAACATGTTGCACCGTCGGTATCCGCAAACATCAGCAATCAAGATTTCACACCCGGCACAGAGCGTGCGGAGGAACACGCCCTCCGGCAATGGGCAGAGACTAGAACCTTTGAGGACTCCGTGGAGCCGGAAGAGGAAATTGCGCCACCGCCACCACGGCGAGGATTTGGCCCGGGGCGTGGCCCCATGGCCGGAGCCATGCCAGCGGAAAAGGCAATTAACTTTGGGCCCAGCACCAAACGCCTACTGAGTCGGTTAGCTCCACATAAAATTGGAATAATTTCGGTCCTGTTTCTCACCATCATTGGTGTAATCTTCACCGTGTTGGGTCCCAAGCTGCTGGGTCAGGGCACCAACCTGATCTTTGATGGCGCAATCTCCAAAAAACTTCCGGCAAACATGACCCAGGAACAGTTCATCGCCGAACTGCGAAACGCCGGCCAAGACGGCTATGCGGACCTGCTCAGCGGAATGAACCTCCGTCCTGGGCATGGCATCGACTTTCAGGCACTGGGTAATGTGTTGCTTCTCGTCCTTGCGTTGTACATCGCCGCATCGGTTTTTAGTTGGCTCTCGGCCTATGTCCTGAACGAGGTGGTGCAGCATACGGTGTTTAAGCTGCGCCAAGACATCGAGGAAAAAATCAACAGGCTACCGCTTGGCTACTACGACAAGATGAAACGAGGTGAGTTACTGAGCCGGGTGACAAACGACATTGACAATATTTCGCAGTCCCTGCAACAAACCATGAGCCAGCTTGTCACATCCCTATTCACTGTCCTTGGTGTGTTGGTGATGATGTTGTTAGTATCTCCAACGCTCACCCTGATCACATTGATCACCATCCCGCTAACGCTGATAGTTACAGTTGTGGTTGCCAAACGTTCGCAGAAACTCTTTGCAGCTCAGTGGAAACATACAGGTGAACTCAACGGTGAAATTGAGGAGAACTTCACTGGCCATGCACTGGTGAAGGTGTTTGGTCGACAACGCGAGGTAGCTGCGGTGTTTGACGCGAAAAACCAGGAATTGTATAAGGCAAGCTTCGGCGCACAATTTGTTTCGGGCATCATCATGCCATCGACAATGTTCGTGGGAAATATTGTGTACGTGGGAATTGCCGTTGTTGGTGGTCTGCGCGTTGCCTCCGGTTCCATGAGCCTCGGAGACGTGCAGGCATTTATCCAGTACTCTCGCCAGTTCACCCAGCCGCTGACACAGCTGGCAAGCGTGGTAAATCTCATCCAATCGGGTGTTGCCTCGGCCGAACGCGTATTTGAACTTCTTGATGCCGATGAACAAGACCCCGATCCGTCGCATGCGCCAAGCCCTGAAACTTCGTCGGGAAGACTCGTTTTTAGCGATGTTTCCTTTAGGTACAGCGCCGATAAACCACTGATCGAAAACGTTAGCCTGGTTGCCGAACCCGGGCAGATGGTGGCAATTGTCGGTCCCACGGGCGCCGGGAAAACGACGTTGGTAAACCTGATCATGCGATTCTATGAGTTGGATTCCGGAACTATCACCTTAGATGGTGTTGATATTTCGCTCATGGAACGCGATGATCTGCGTCGACGCATGGGAATGGTTTTGCAGGACACCTGGCTATTTGGCGGAACAATTCGTGAAAACATTGCCTATGGCCGGCCCGAAGCAAGCGAAGCCGAGATCAGGACTGCAGCCGAGGCAACATTTGTCGATAGGTTTGTGCACTCCTTGCCAGATGGCTATGACACGGTGCTTACCGATGAGGCAGGGAATGTGAGCGCGGGGGAGAAGCAGCTGTTGACAATCGCTCGGGCTTTTATCGCATCTCCCAGTGTTTTAATTCTCGATGAGGCTACAAGCTCCGTTGATACACGGACCGAGGTATTGGTGCAACAGGCCATGGCGGCGTTGCGCAGTGATCGCACCAGCTTTGTCATCGCCCATCGACTCTCAACCATCAAGGATGCGGACCTCATTGTGGTGATGGACGATGGGCAGGTTGTTGAACAAGGGACTCACGATGAGCTGCTTGCCGCGCGTGGAGCATTCTTTGAGTTGTACAACGCACAATTTGCAGGTGCCCTGGAGTAGGGATGCTGCCCTGCGGTACCGCGGTGCCTCCACGGTTGTGCAGGCGGCTTCTGCAGAAAGAACTACGCCGGCCTCAACGCCTCCGAAAGGAGGATTGAAGCCGGCGTAGTTTATTGCCTGATCAACCAAGGGGGGGCAGAAATATTAGGGTTTCTTGCCGCAGACTACCTTGTTCCAGGGTGCATAGGTCCAAGACTTGGTCTCTGCTGGAAGCGTCTTCTCGGCAGATGTTCGGGTGCGTGTGACGTTGATGGAGAAACCCTTCTTACCGCCACTCTCTGAAATGCACTTAGTTGCCGGGTTGTAGGTGGTCGTCGGATTCGTGAAGTTGTATTTGGGCGATGACTTTGAGGTCACGGTCCAGTACTTGGTGCTCCACAAACGGGTATTGACCTTGCCGCCACCAACCCAGGCATCGATCATGACGGCGTAGGGAGAATTGTTCTTCCAAGCCATGTCGACCTGGCCTTCCCACAAGGTTGCCTCACGGCCGGCCGGGTAACGCTCGAACCAGCGGCTGTGTGGCTTGTGAGTGATGTCATCGTATCCGGCAAGGAAACCAACGTTGTACATCTGCGTGGAAATCTGTGACAGGCCACCGCCCACCGCAGAGGAGGAGAACCCATTGACCACGACGCCGGAATCAAAGTAGCCATTGGCGACGGTAATGGGCCCCAGCGCCTTCTCCAAGGAGAAGATCTCACCAGGCATCACCACAACGCCGGTCAAACGCTTGGAACCGGCATACAGGTTCTTGGTGCGCACGGTATCCGAGGCCGGGTACGGGGTAGAGAAGGTAACGACCGGTTCCTTCACACCCAGGGCCGTGGCTTTTTCGGTGGTAAGTTCCGGCTCGACGGTAGTCAGGGTGACACGTGCCGAACGATCCGCGTCTTTCGACGCGGCTAACACCTTTTCTGCAAGACCTTCAGGATCAATTGATTTTCCTGTTTGTGACGGAATAACCGTTGGCTTACCACCGGAAAGCACGATCTTTGCATCCTTGGCAGTTGATTTGAATCCGTTGGATCCCTCGGCTGCAGCGGCAATAAGCTTTTCGTCGTCAAGGGTCATGGTGATTTTCTCACCGTCGGTCTTAAATGACGCGGCGCTAGCAAGCTGAGCCGGGGACAACGAAGCTGTTGAGGTGTCGTCGGTGAGCTTAATGGGCCCATCGACAAGTGGCTCGACGGTACCGGTCAACAATTCTTCGAAGGTAGCAGCGGAGATCTTGGGTTCGGATTTATTCACTGGCAGTTCAAGTGAGCTGCCCGAATCGAACCAGTCGGTCGATACCTTCTGGGTTGCCGCATCGATATCCACAGCGAGGCCCGTCACTGGTTTTTTCAGTACAGGTTTGGCGCCCTCAAAAGCCAGCTTGCCCTCGGCCGTGGCAGTAGCGAATTTAGGTGCCAGACCTTCTAATGCCCCGCGCAGCTTGGGCTGATCGATCACGAATTTTGGCTCAACTTGGAGCGTGCCGGTGAGTCGTTCAACAAGCGTCTTGGGATTGAGATTGAAACCCGTAAGTCCTTCGAGAGTTGCATCAATGTCAATTCCGAGGCCCGCCTTGGCCGGATCGAGTGCTGCTTTTTTCTCACCAACATTCAAATCAACCGGCTTCAGTGCTAGAGGCTTCAAGTCGGTGTTGAGCACTTGCGCAGCTGCATCAGGGGACAAAGAACCAATATTGACACCATGAACCGTGGTGTTGGCCGGAATTTGGGTACCAAGATATGCAGCGGTACCGGCATACAGGCCGCCTGCCAGCAGGACTGACGCGCCGGCAACGTACCAACCGCGACGGGACTTGCGTTGCCTACCGCGCTTCACGGCGTTGACTTCTTCACTGAGCAAAACGTCTGTTTCTCTTCCATCGATGACACGGAAACATCTGCATATTTCACGTGAGCTGTCCTGGTGCGGTGTCTAACAAACTGGTCAACCGCCGAATGAATCCTACCGCCCTACTCCAAACGGCAGAGTAAATAACGGCTAGTCGGGGCAAATCGTTATGCGATTCCCACCAAGTTCTCAATCACATCGAGGCGTGGAATGTCGATGCGGGCATCTGCTGCATCTCGCAAAGCTGGCTTTGCATTAAATGCAACACCGAGTCCGGCGGCGGTGACCATATCCAAGTCGTTGGCCCCATCGCCGGCAGCAATGGTGTGCTCGAGACTCAAGCCCAGCTCCTTGGCCCAGGCACGGAGCATGGTTTCCTTATAGGCACGGTCAACCACCTGGCCCTTGACGGTGCCGGTGAGCTGGCCGTCTTCGATGCCTAGATCATTGGCGCAGGCGAAATCCAGTCCAAGTTCGGCAGCCAGCGGATCCAGGATCTGGGAAAAGCCACCGGAAACCACTGCCACGAAGTGACCCGCTGCCTTGAACGCCGCAATAAGTTCGCGCGCCCCATCGGAAAGCTCAATTTTGGCGCGGACCTGATCAATGACGCCGGCATCGAGTCCGGCAAGGGTCTTGACCCGGGCATGCAGTGACTGTGCGAAGTCAAGTTCCCCACGCATGGCGGCCTCGGTGACGGCAGTGACCTCGGCCTCACGTCCGGCATGAGCGGCAAGTAGTTCGATGACTTCCTGTTTGATCAGCGTTGAATCAACGTCCATGACCAGTAGCTTTTTGGGGGCTAGGACCAACTCGGCGGGAACCACCGCAATGCTCAGGGTCCGTAGGAGCTCATCTTTGGAGCGCACATTTTGGTCATCGAGCGGGTTCACCAGGGCACGCAGCTGACGCACGGTGCCAGTGACTTCCCAGCGGGCACCGCTACGCCCGGGTCCTTCAAAGGATTGCTCGCGCAGCACGCGATGACCTGCCGCCTCGAGGGTGGAACGAAGTTTTGCTGGCTCTACTAGCTGGTGGGCAGCTGAATGGAACACAATGAAGGCTGTGGGTTGCATGCCTACTATTCTCACGTCTGCAAGGGCTTCTGCCCAAAACGTGGTGAACAATGTTGCAGGCCATCGATGGCGCTGCGGCGCTTCGGTTGGGTCAAAGTAGCAACACTGGCCTAATGTTTTACCCATGAATGAAGTGCTGGGCCTGGCCGATGTATCCGTTGTACGCGGACGTAAGAATTTACTGACCGAGATTAACTGGCAGGTTAAAGAGGGTGAACGTTGGGTGGTTCTAGGCCCCAACGGTGCCGGAAAAACCACACTGCTGCAGATTGCCGGGGCTCGAATGCACCCGACCCGCGGTGTTGCAGGAATCCTGGGTGAAGTACTTGGCGCCGTCGACGTCTTTGAATTACGCCCACGCATCGGGCTTTCCTCAGCCGCCCTGGCCAGCCACATTCCAGAGAATGAGACGGTGCTCAACGTGGTCCTCACCGCGTCCTATGGGATGACCGGGCGCTGGCGTGAAGCCTACGAAAAGATGGATGAGCGTCGTGCCTTCCAGCTTTTGCATCACTGGGGCATGTCAACCATGATCAATCGCAAGTTCGCGACTCTTTCCGAGGGTGAACGTAAACGTGTACAGATTGCTCGTGCGCTGATGACCGACCCGGAATTTTTGCTGCTCGATGAGCCAGGTGCCGGACTAGATCTAGCCGGTCGCGAAGATCTGGTGGCACGCATGAGCGAATTGGCTGCGGACGAAGAAGCTCCTGCCATGGTGCTTGTCACCCACCACCTTGAAGAAATCCCCCCGGGATTCACTCACGTACTGCTCCTCCGAGAGGGGCAGCTAGTCGCGGCCGGTCCGATCACCGAAACTCTGACCGAGGAAAACCTTTCCGATACTTTCTCCATGCCGCTTGCCTTGCGCGTGGAGAATGGCCGGTATTCAGCAGTAGCAAAGCGCTAAGCGAGCATCCCGGGTCGTGGAGCTCTGGCGTGAGATAGTCATCTTTGTGGCTGGCCTATGGGCCGGAACCATCAATACGATTGTTGGATCCGGCACGCTTGTCACCTTTCCGGTGCTAGTGGCGCTGGGCTTCGCCCCGGTGAACTCGGTGGTCTCCAACGCCATGGGCCTGGTGGCCGGTGGTTTCTCCGGAGCCTGGGGATACCGGCGCGAGGCCGCAAGCGTGGGTTCCACGCTACTCAAGCTCATTCCTGTCTCACTCGTGGGTGGGCTCATCGGCGCCTACCTGCTGCTGAATCTGCCGGACACCGTCTTTGCCTACGTGGCCCCGGTGCTCATAGTCATTGCCCTGCTGCTTGTCATTTTCCAGCCTAGGCTCTCGGCATGGGCTAAAAAGCGCCAGGCGGTAAGCGTCGGAGTGAACCCGGCCGAGGCAAATGCGGCAAAAATCTCCCCACTGCTTTATCTGCTGGTGTTTCTCATCGGCATCTATGGTGGATATTTCACCGCGGCACAGGGCATCTTGCTGATGGGGGTTTTCGGGGTTTTCCTGCATGCATCGTTGCAACAGTCAAACGCCATCAAGGTCATTTTGAGCCTTGTGGTAAATCTTGTGGCAGCGATCTCCTACCTGATTTTCGCCCCCGAACGCATTCACTGGCCGGTAGTGATTCTCATTGCCGTGGGCTCGCTGATTGGTGGGTTCATTGGAGCCAAGGTGGGACGCAAGCTCTCCCCGGGCTGGTTGCGTGCCGTCATCGTGATCCTAGGGCTGGTGGCGCTCATCAACATGGTCGCCAAGCTCTTAACCGGTGCATAAGCGCACATGAGTCAAAAACCGCCACCGGATCTTGCGGATCTCCAGGCCCGGCTGGGCCAACGGCTCATAGTGCTCAATGAGGCTACCGACCCACGCGTTGCCGACTACGTTTCGCTTTCCGATGCCGCGCTGCGCCAACAAAGCGACCCGCAACATGGGCGCTATATCGCCGAAAGCGCCAAGGTGATCAGGCGCTCCTTGGCCGCCGGACACAGCCCACGTTCATTTTTTATGGCACCCAAATGGCTGGCCGGGATGCAGGAGATCTTTGAGGCGCATCCGCAGGTGCCCATCTTCACCGGTAGCGATGCGCTACTTGAAGCGGTGACCGGTTTTCATCTGCACCGCGGGGCGTTGGCGGCGATGAACAGGCCAGATCCTAGAACTCTTGATGACCTTTTACCCGGCGCGCAACGCATCGCGGTCCTCGAAGACATCGTCGACCATACAAACCTTGGTGCGATTTTTCGTTCCGCGGCGGCGCTGGGCATTGATGCGGTGCTGCTGACGCCGCGGTGCGCCGATCCATTGTATCGGCGCTCCATCAGGGTCTCGATGGGCGCGGTATTTCAGGTGCCGTGGATGCGGCTGGAATCCTGGCCGGGGGATCTTGCTGTGCTGCGTGCCGGCGGATTTAGCATTGCTGCAATGGAACTCACCGCGCACTCGGTGGGGATTGATGCGGTTCAGGCCAGTGCGGCGGATAAGTTGGCCCTGGTGCTGGGTACCGAGGGTGCCGGGGTCAGTGCCGTTACCCTTGCGGCCGTCGATCTTACGGTCATGATTCCGATGCGTCCGGGAGTTGATTCGCTCAATGTTGCTGCGGCATCGGCCGTTGCCTTTTGGGAATTACGCGTGCGCTAAGCGGCTCCGGCTATACCGGGGTGATTGTAGTGGTGGAGAGCACAATAAGTTGGTGCATCGTGAGTTGGAAAAACCTTGAACCGCTCCGCTATACTGAAATGTCGGCTTCGTGACCTCACGAGCCGGTTTGACGCACATTTGGTTGCTGGCAAAATCCAGTGACGCGAACAAAGGTTTTAGCATGAAGGCTGATATCCACCCGCAGTACAACACGATCGTGTTCAACGACCTTGCCTCGGGCGAGAAGTTCTTGACCCGTTCGACCGCCAAGAGCAACAAGACCATCGAGTGGGAAGACGGCAATACCTACCCGGTCATTGACGTCGAAATCTCCGCAGCTTCGCACCCGTTCTACACGGGCAAGCAGCGCATCATGGACTCGGCCGGCCGTGTCGAGCGCTTCAACGCTCGCTTCAAGGGCTTCGGCGGCAAGAAGTAATTCTTCGCCCTTCACGCCTGCACACGGGATCTTCCTTCAAAGGGAAGATCCCGTTGCTGTTTAACCCCCCAGTTGCTGCCCCCTAACTCGGGCCGCGGCGCCTCGTGTCAGGACAAGATTGCCGCATGGGCAGGGCAGTTAGGGGGCATGTGCCGGCGCGGCATAGGATGGGAAGCATGGATTTGGGCTACACGCATCACGGTGAATACAAGGTTGTTGGCGGGAAACTAGTGGTCGCCGACCTGCGCGTTGAAGACGGGGTGATTACCGCCGCCTCAATCAATGGTGATTTCTTCTTGGAGCCCGATGAGGCGCTTGAAGATCTCAACGCCGCAATCATCGGGTTGCCGGAGAACGTTGAACATTCGGTGGTGCGCGAGGCAGTCACCGCCGGGTTGCGCAGTGATGCGGTGATGTTTGGTTTTGATGCCGATGCGGTGGCCCGCGTGGTGCGTCGTGCACTGGGCCATGCAACGGCCTGGGCCGATCACTCATGGCAGGTCATTGCTCCCACCACGTTACCCATCGCCCAGAATGTTGCCCTCGATGAGGTGATCGCCCGCCAGGTTGCCGCCGGCACCCGCCCACCGACGCTGCGCTTCTGGGACTGGAATGATTCCGGTGTTGTCATCGGCTCCTTCCAATCGTTACGCAATGAAGTTGATGCGCAGGCAGCGGCCGAACATTCAATCCGTGTGGTGCGTAGGATCAGTGGTGGCGGGGCCATGTTTATGGAGGCGGGGAACTGCATTACCTACTCGCTCTACCTGCCCGGATCGCTGGTTGATGGGATGAGCTTTGCCGATTCCTACCCGTTCCTTGACACCTGGGTCATGGAGGCGCTGGCCTCCATCGGGATCCAGGCGCACTACAAGCCGCTGAACGATATTGCCACCGACGCCGGAAAGATTGGTGGGGCCGCACAAAAACGCCTGGCCGGCGGGGTGGTGTTGCACCACGTGACCATGAGCTATGACATCGACGCAGAAAAAATGTTGCAGGTGTTGCGCATTGGCCGCGAAAAAATCTCCGATAAGGGCATTGCCTCTGCCGTGAAGCGGGTGGATCCGCTCAAGCGTCAGGCGGCGATGAGCCGAGAGGCGCTCATTGGCGTGATGATGGAAACATTTAGTGCCAAATATGCTGCGGGCGTTGGCGAGCTTGATGCCGCGACGCTTGAGTCAGCATCGACGTTGGCGCAGGAGAAGTTCCTTGATGATGCGTGGACCGCGCGCGTGCCATAACCAACCGAGTATGTCCCCCTTCCAAGGGGATACGTGCAGGGGGGCGCGGTACGGCCATCGATGGCTGTACCGCGGCCCCTTTCACGTTGGTGCAGGTACTGCGTGCTAGCCGCGGAAGGTGACCAGCTTGCGGTTCACGAACTCCTCCATGCCGTACTTGCCCAGTTCGCGTCCCACGCCCGAGCGCTTCACGCCGCCGAAGGGCAGCTCGGGTGCCGAGGCACTGGTCTGGTTGATCGAGACCATCCCGACCTCCAGCTTCCGGGCGATCTCATGGGCCTTGTCCATGTCCTGGGTCTGGATGGAGGCCGAAAGCCCGTAGGCCGAGGAATTGGCTAGCTCGATGGCGGCCTCCTCACCTTCGACCTTGTAAAGAACTGCGACCGGGCCGAAGAGCTCCTCGGTGTAGGCGCGCATCTCTTCGGTAACATCGGCCAGGACGGTCGGTGCGTAGAACGAGCCCGGTCCATCGACCGGACCACCGGCGGCCAGCACCGTGGCGCCCTTGTCGATGGCGTCTTGCACCTGGGCATCAAGCCCGTCGCGTGCCGCGGCCGAGGACAGCGGGCCCAAGAAGGTGTCCGGCACGGACGGGTCGCCCATCTTGATCCCTGCCACCGCGCCGGTGAAGTCTCCAACGAACTGGTCGTAGATTGATGCATCGACGATGATGCGCTTGGCTGCATTGCAGGCCTGACCGGTGTTGCCGAAACGGCCGAACATCGCCTGCTTGGCCGCACGCTTGGTGTCGGCATCGGCAAGCACCAGGAACGGGTCGGAGCCACCGAGTTCAAGCACTACCTTCTTCAGATTGGCACCGGCGATGGCCGCGACGGCCGAACCTGCACGCTCGGAGCCGGTCAGTGAGACGCCCTGCACACGGGCATCGGCAATGATCTCCGCGACCTGGTCGTTAGTGGCGAAGATGTTCACATACGCGCCTTCCGGGGCACCAGCATCGATGAAGATCTTTTCCATGGCCAGAGCCGATTCGGGGCATTGCGGGGCGTGCTTGAGTAGGATGGTGTTCCCGTTCATCAGGTTTGGCGCGGCAAAGCGGGCGACCTGGTAGTAGGGGAAGTTCCACGGCATGATGCCCAGCAGCACGCCCACGCCCTCCTTGCGGATCAGCGCGGTGCCGCCGGTTGCGACATCGAGTTCCTCGTCGGAGAGGAACTTTTCGCCGTTGGCCGCGTAGTAGCGGTAGATCGCGGCGGTGATGGCGATCTCCTTGCCGGACTGGAAGATCGGTTTGCCCATTTCGCGGGTGATGATTGCGGCGAGCTCGTCGCGGCGTTCCTCGTACAGGTCCGCGACGCGTGCCAGCAGGGCCGCACGTTTCCCCGGGGCGGTGGTGCTCCATGGTCCGAAGGCATCGCCGGTGTGACCCAGGGCTACCTGAATATCTGCATCGGTGGCCGTCGGGTAGGTCGCTTCAACGACGCCCGTTGCCGGGTTGGTGACTGCGTAAACGCTCATGGGGGGTGCTCCTTGGAACGGTGAATGAGGGGGTCTTTCTAACCGTATTGCACCCGTGGCGCGAATCACCTGCTCGGGCATGGTTTTGCGCTGTAAGCACTGCTGTGAGTCGCGGGAGTTATGAGCGCGGCGGAATGGGGGCGCACAAGCCACCTGGCCACAAAACACTGCTGCTCGGTGCTTCGAGGGATGAAGTACCGAGCAGCAATGGCATGGCACAAGAGGTGCGGTTTTCAGCGTCCAGCGCGCTTATATGATGGGCGTTCCAGCCTCGGCGGGAGCGGAGATGTCCCGCGGGGTACCGGCCTGCTGCCATGCTTCGATGACGGCCAGCACCACAACGGCGCTGCGATCTGCCGCATCGTCGACGTGGGTCAGGAAATCGGCATCGGACGCCGGACCACACAAATCCGAGATGCCGCGGATGGCCACGAAGGGAGCACCGAAGGCGAGCGACGTTTGGGCGATCGCCGAGGATTCCATGTCGGTTGCGAGCACGCCGGGGAACTGCTCCTTGATGATGACTGAACGTTCGTGGCCCACGAAGGCGTAGCTGGAAACCAGCAGCCCGTGGTGGATGGTGGCAACTTCTTTGTAGCCCGGAGCACCAATGTCACTGATGGTGCGCAGTGATTCGGGGACCGCGTAACTGGCAGGCATGCCAGGAACCTGACCGAGCACATAGCCGAAGGCGCGCGCATCGGCCGAGGCGTTAATCAGCTCCGCACCAATCACCACATCCCCAACACGCACGGTGTCGCCCAAACCACCGGCACTACCGGCGCTGATGACAAGTGGGGCAGCCGCGCTGGGATCCTGCGCGCGCGCCTGCAAAAGCGCCGCTGTTGCCGCACTTGCCGCATTGACGAGCCCAATCCCGCCACGGACCAGCAATGCGTTCAGCTCACCGAGCTTAGCGGTGTGTTGAACTGAGTTGCCGATCTGTACAGCATCGGAAACCTCGGTGGCCTGCGCCAGGAAGGGAGCGATTTCCTCTTCCATGGCGGCGATGATGATGACCTCGATGGTGCTCATGCGTAAACCTGCTCCCAGGTAGCACGCTGGGCAAGAAATGCGCGGGCAGCCTGCTGGGCGGCGGCAAGATTGTGGTTTGCACCCCAACCGCATTGGACTTCGTTGGCCGCCGGAACTTCGGTGGCCTGCAAAACTTCGGTGAGGGTGGCTTCGATCAATGCCAGGGCGGCCGGAATATCGGTTTCGCCCTGCAGGATCAGGTAGTAGCCGGTTTGGCAGCCCATGGGGGAGAAATCGATGACAGCATCGGAATGGTTGCGTGAGGCCTCGGCGAACAGGTGTTCGAGGGAGTGCATGGCATCCATTTCCAGGTGCGCAACATTTGGCTGGGTGAAGCGGACATCGTACTTGGTCAACTGATCCCCGTGCGGCAAGACCTTGGTATCGGCGATGCGTACATAGGGTGCTGCCACCAGACGGTGGTCAAGGTTGAAGGACTCAACGTTCATTTTATGTTCGGGGGACATCTGGGAATCGCTCTCTGAAGGTGGATGTCGGTCCGGCTGCTTTTATGCTGCGCCGGGAGGTTCTGTGTTTAATCCTAGTCCCGATGCTCTTGCCGGCCGTGATGCCGTGCGATGTTGGTCTGTAGTACTTCGCAACATGATGTAGCAGGCAATGGTCAAAGCCAACGGGGGGCTAAGACGCCTCGCGTGGTTAGGCACGTACAAAGTGCAGGTGCGTTGCGCCTTCCCCGGTGGTTGAAGCAGCGCAACGATAACCGGCTAGTACCCAGTCAACGTCGAAAATACGTTCTCCGCTGCCCAATAACAGCGGAACCATCGCCAGATGGATCGTGTCGATGAGCCCCATGGTGAGGAAATCACGAAGTGCTGCGGCGCCTCCACCAAGACGAATATCTT
This sequence comes from Arthrobacter sp. MYb227, assembly GCF_002975435.1. GTDB lineage: Bacteria > Actinomycetota > Actinomycetes > Actinomycetales > Micrococcaceae > Paeniglutamicibacter. The sequence continues at coordinate 80,218 of NZ_PCPT01000014.1, forward strand.
TTCCCGCGGCGGCATTGGTTGCTGCGTGCAATGCCGCCTCCGGGCCATCGGTGATGAAATGGAAGGTGGTTCCACCTGCCAGGTGCAGTGCTGGACGAGGAAAATGGGTCAGCACGATAACATCGTGGTGATATGGCGGCATCGGACCCCACCAGCCCCGCCATTGGATTGCGGCAGCACTGGCATCCCACGGACCGCGATAGGGCGTGAACATATTGCGCCCCATGATCGTTGCCCCAATGTTTTCATCCCCGGCGAGCAGCATTTGATGATCTATCCCGGTGGTGCCCTCACCGAGCCCAACCATCGTCCGGCCGTAGGCGGTGTCGAAAATCCAGTGATGGAGTCTATCGCCGCTAAGCCCCAGCGGGTGCTGCAGATCTTGCTGCCGACCGGCACCAAAGCCGTCAAGAGAAAGTGAATAATTGTGTACGCGTAGCTTGCTCACGATGAGTCCCGGAACGAATATGTGGGAAATAATTGCGGGTTGCTGTGTTCAGCTTAATCCTCCGCGATCTCATCTGGCGAGAGTCCTGAAGACACTTTCGGCGCAGAGATTATTGAGCGACTATTGAACGGTGCCGGTAGCGGGGCGTAGTGTGTGCGCATGGACCTATCCATTCAGATCACCCTCGATTGTGCTCAGCCACACGCTCAGGCTGTTTGGTGGGCACAGACCTTGGGATGGGTAGTGGAGCCAGGCGATCCCGAATTCATTAAGAAGATGATTGCCGAAGGACAAGCCACCGAGGCCGATACAACTGTTTTTGCCGGGGAGCTAGTCTGGAAAACCGGTGCGGCAATCTGCCCCAAGGATCAAGTGGGACTGATACCCAGACAGCGGATGCTCTTCCAATGGGTGCCGGAACCAAAAACCGTGAAAAACCGCATGCACCTAGATTGGCACACGGGTCGCGACAAGATCGAGGTCCGGGCCGAATTGGTGGCACGGGGAGCTAGATTTCTGTATGAGGAAGCCCAGGGACCGTTTGACTGGTTCACCATGGCAGACCCGGAAGATAACGAGTTCTGTATCTCCTAGAGAATCTGAACGTGCTCTCTTCCGGGCCTGGTGGCTTTCTCTGGTGTGAGTTGGCTAGTTATCGGAGCTCAGGGCCTGAGCGGCGAGTGAACGACAAAGCGCATCTCGTTCCTCAAGCAGGATGCGGCGCAGCGCGCGCGGGGCATCGGGATGTTCGGTAAGCCAGCGATCCACAGTTTCAACCACCGGGTGGCTGGCTTCCGGACTCAGATCCTGGGCGACCGGGAACAAACCTCGGATCACCCGGGTGGCTAACCCAATGCTCAGCGTCGCCCAAATATCCTCCAGTGCCGGCCAGTAGGACACATATTGGACATCGAGCATGTCACGGGTGCCAAGCTGGAAGCCCGCGGCGGTGGCACTGATTGCCTCGTTAGATAGTGGCTTACCCGTTTGATCGGTGGCGGTAAGCACCGAGTTGAACGCTGCGGCTTTCACCTCGGTGTCCGGGCGTGCGGCAAGAGCCAGTAGGCGCCCGGCTGTAGCAACTGCCGAGGGGTTGGCGGAGGCATCGGCCTCAAGCGCGGCATACGAAGTGGCATCAAGGCGGCCCGAGGCTGCCTTGGCCTGCCACAGTGCCCAGCGTAGCTCCTCGTCGACTTCCAGCGAGTCCCAGCTCAGCGTGCCTTCGAGCAGTGAATCAACGACGTCGGCTGCAACATTTCCGCGGGCCAGCCTGGCAAGTGCGCGGGCCGTGGCGATCTGCATATCACTACCCGGCGCCGCCTGATCGAGCCATGCCACCATTGAATCGGCGAGCTTGCCGCGCTGTGCATCGCGCTGTGCCGGTGGCAGGAAGGACCCGATGGCGGTGGTTGCCTGCTCCAGCAGCAAGGAATAGACCGAGGCCTCGGTGACTGCATGCGCGTGGGTGCGTACCGCGGTAAGGAATGCGGCAGCCGGAAGTTTGGCGTCGCGAACCATGTTCCAGAGAGCCGCCCAGCAGGTGGCTCGGGCCAGCGGATCGGAAAGTGAGCTCAAGTGCTTAAGCAGGGTGGCTAGCGAGCGTTCGTCAAAGCAGACCATGGCGTAGGTTGCATCGCCATCGTTGGGCAAGATCAGATCCGGGCGCTGGGAACCTACAAGGAAGTCAAGCGATACGCCGTTGCCGGTGAGCTCCACCGCATGTGAGGCCGTGCGGCTGAGTTTGCCATCGACCAAGTCGAAGAGGCCGACATTTAACACGTGGGGGTGTTCGATGGGGGTGCCAGTGATCGGATCGGTGCCCGATTGGGTTAGCGAAGCTGCGGTAGTGAGACCGTCGGCTTCGGTGATCGACAGGCCCAGGACTGGAACACCAGCGCTTTGCAACCAGGCTTTGGCCCAGGCATCCATGTTGCGGCCCGAGACATCCTCGAGCACGGTAAGGAAATCGGCAAGCGAGGTGTTAGCGAATTCGTGTTTGCGGAAGTATTCACGCGATGCATCACGGAATGCTTCTTGACCCACATAGGCCGCAAGCTGTTTGAGCACCGAGGCACCCTTGGCGTAGGTGATGCCATCGAAGTTCTGCTTGGCCGCCTCAAGATCGGTAATGTCCGCAACGATCGGGTGCGTGGTGGGCAGCTGGTCGGCGACATAGGCCCAGCCCTTGCGGCGATTGGCGAAGGTAATCCAGGCCGTGGAGAAGCTGGTTCCCTCATCGACTGCCAAGGTGCCGATGTAGTCGGCGAAGGATTCCTTGAGCCACAGATCATCCCACCAGTTCATGGTGACCAAATCGCCAAACCACATGTGCACCATTTCATGCATGATGGTATTTGCGCGGGTTTCGTGCTGGCCCTCGGTGGCCCGGGAGGTGAAAACATAGTTTTCGGTGAAGGTCACCAAGCCGGGGTTTTCCATGGCGCCGAGGTTGTATTCGGGGACGAACGCCGAGTCATACTTGCCCCACGGGTAGGGGTATTCGAAGAGTTCGTGGAAGAAATCCAATCCCTGCTTGGTCAGATCCAAGATGTTCTGCGCATCAAAGTGCTTGGCAATTGAGGCACGGCAGCTTGCATTGAGCGGGATCACTAGTTCGGTACCGTCGGCCAGCGTGCGCGAGTAAGAATCGGTTGCCACGAAGTAGGGACCGGCAAGCACCGTGGTGATGTAGGTGGAAATCGGTAGTGTGGGAGCGAAGTGCGTGGTCATGGTGCCGTTGCCGTGATCTTCAAGGTGCGCTGGGGACTGGTTTGAGGCAACATGCCAGCCCTGGGGTGCGCGGACGATGAAGGTGAAGGGAGCTTTGAGGTCTGGCTGTTCAAAGTTTGCGTAGACGCGGCGGGCATCGGCAGGCTCAAATTGTGTGTAGCAATAGGTCTGCCCATCTGCCGGGTCAACGTAGCGGTGCAGGCCCTCACCGCTACGCGAATAGTGTGAGTGGCCATCGATAATAAGCGTGTTGGGGTTCTCTTCGCCCTGGAGTAGGCCCTCCACATAGATGCGTGAACCGATGACAGCACTGGCCGGATCGATGTCCGAGCCATTGAGCGTGATCGATTCGACCGACTCATGAATGTAGTCGAGGAAGGTTTCGCTGGTGCCACTGGCGGTGAAGACCAAGGTGGTGATGGACCGGTAACCGGTGACCGAAAGATCCTGCGCGGTAGAGATGTCAAGATTCACCTCATAGGAGTGCACCTTGAGAGTTTGGGCGCGCCATGCTGCTTCATCGCGGGAGAGATTTTCGTTTGGGCCGGTAATTTTTATCAAGTGATCCACCCCTCAATTGAAACATGAAACGAGCGTTTGACAATGTTTGGGCGTGAATACGACAAAAGCGAACATCTTCCCCCGGGCGGCGGAAGGAGCAAGGCGCCAAAGACTAGAGCTTAAATCTGGGATGACGCCGCGTGGCTAGGCCATCAGGACGACGAAGCCGATTCCGAGTGCGGCAACAACGGCCCAGGCACCCAACGCCGCGGCAGAAGAACGGCCGGCATTGGCAAAGAGATGGCGCAAGTCAATGGCAAAGCCCAGCCCCACGAGGGCCAAGCCGAGCAAAATTTCTTGCCCGATTTTAGCTCCCTGCAACACCGAGTCGGGCATCGCGCCCGATGAGCGCAACAGTACGCACACAATAAACCCAAAAACGAACAGCGGTACAAGCGGTGGGCGTTTGGTTTCCGGCGGGGTTACACCCTTGGCCAGCGCCGCGGCATGCGCGCGGCGGGTGGAAAGTGATCCAAGCACAGAGACTGGCGCCAACATCAGTACACGAACGAGCTTGACGACCACAGCCGCACCCAGTGCGGTGAGACCGGCGCCCTGTGCCGTTGCAACAACCTGACCCACATCGTGCACCGAGGCACCGACCCAGCGACCGAAATCAAGCTCATTGAGCCCCAGCCACGTGTTGGCCAACGGCAATACCGCAATGGCAAGAGTGCCACATAGCGTCACCAACGCCACCGGGATGGGTGCGTCCTTGGCGGTGCCGCGCGCCTGACTCATCGCACCAATGGCACTGGCACCACAAATAGCAAAGCCACTGGCCAGTAGCACCGGCTGATCCCCGGGCAACTTCAAAGCCTTGGCAATTCCATAGGTTCCGAAGAAGGATCCGGCGACCACCAGGGCAATGAGCCCGATGCCCTTCCAGCCGAGTCCCAAAATATCGGATACCGCTAGCTGGAAACCCAGTAGAACAATGCCAGCGCGCATGAGCTGCTTGCCGCTCCAACCCATTCCTGCACCGAGGCGCAGCTTGGTTCCCTGGCGCAGCATATTGCCGGCCATGGCACCAAAGACCACACAGAGGGTGAGCATGGGAACCATCGGCAATATCAGGTGCGCACCAAAGGCCAGCAACAGCAGGGCTGCCGCGCCCAAGAGACCGGCAGTGACCTTGCGGCTGAGCCCGGGAAGCACCAGATCTAGTGCGCGCTGAGCAATATTTACCAAGGGGAGGGCTCGTAGTCTTTCAGGAAGCAACCGTAGAGATCGATGCCGCGTTCGCCATCAACGATTGGTTGGTAGACGCGGGCCGCGCCGTCAATCAGATCCAATGGTGCATGCCAGCCCTCGGCCACCATGCGGACCTTTGAATCGTGCGGACGCTCGTCGGTGATCCATCCGGTGTCAACAGCTGACATCAAGATGCCATCGGTCTTGAGCATTTCCTCGGCACTGGTGCGCGTGAGCATGTTCAGCGATGCCTTGGCCATGTTGGTGTGCGGGTGACCGGCACCCTTGTAGCGGCGGGAGAACTGACCTTCCATGGCCGAGACGTTCACGATGTACTTGCGATGCGCGTCGGAGGCGGCAAGTGCCGGGCGCAGGCGGGAGGCCAGCAGGAATGGAGCTGTGACGTTGCATAGCTGCACCTCGAGCATCTCCAGTGCATCGACATCTCCCAGAATCTGCGTCCAGGAGTTCTCGGTGACGACGTCCGGGACCATGCCACCAGCATCGATCGCGGTGCCCGCGGCAATGCGCTCCAGCGTTGCCGAGCCGGCTGTCATGGCAAGATCCGCAACTGCTTGGGCATCGTAGGTGGTGGGTGTGGCAGGTACCAACACTGAGGAATCTTCCAAGCGGAAGGCATGCGCCAGGGCCTTGGGGTGTTCGGCCGGGGGATTTGCTTCGCCCCACAGCTCCGGGCCACCGGAGACGAATTCAAGTTCTGCGGGAAGTGGCTGGTTCTCGGATTCGATCAGGTGCAGGTAGGAGTTTGAGGTGCGTCGTACCGTCTGTGCGGCGTTGTTGATCAGGATATCCAGCGGACCTTCCGCGGCAATCCGGTCGGCAAGGGCGATGACCTGGGAAGGATCGCGCAGGTCGATGCCGACGATACGCAGGCGGTGGAGCCAATCGGACGAATCTTCAAGGGCGGCAAAGCGGCGTGCTGCATCGCGCGGGAAACGCGTGGTGATGGTGGTGTGAGCACCATCGCGTAGCAGGCGCAAGGCGATATGCATGCCGATCTTGGCTCGGCCACCGGTGAGCAACGCACGCTTGCCGGTTAAATCCGCACGAGCATCACGGCGTTCATGGCCCTCGGCGGCGCATTCCGGGCACAAGTAGTGGTGGAAGGCATCGACGGTTGTGTAACGCTTCTTGCAAATGTAGCAACCACGTGGCTTGATGTATTCGCCGGCGGTGTGGCCATCGGTTAGTGTGCTTAGGTCAAGGCCGAGTGTTTCATCATCGAGGCGCTGCGGGGAACCGGTTGCTGTGCGTTCAACAACCGCACGATCCGCGGCGTTGATTGCCGAGCGCTTCTCGTTCTTGCGGTGGCGTTTTGCGGACTTAAACATCTTGCCTGTGGCGCGGCGGACGGCAATATGCCGTTCGTCCTCGGAATCGAGCTGGTGCACCAGGCTCAGCACCTTGATTGCGGCTTCAAGCTCGGCAGCGGTAAAAAGTTCTTCGGTACCGGCCTGATCGGCCGCGGAATAATTCTCAGTCATGTCGAGATCAAGTCTACCGGCAGCAGATCTTTGGCAGGGCTCAGCAAAACTTACTGGACGATAGCCCAAGCAAAGAGTAGATGGCTGGAGCATTAAACTCGTTGATTCATTTTGCTCGGTGCGTATCTACCGCTCATACAAGCCAGGCTTTATGCCGTCGTCGTGCGCCGCGGCCCTTGCCAGATCCTATGATCAGCCCGCTGGCAAGAAGCACTGCACCAATTGCAAAGAGTGCCACATACATACGTAGTTGGTAAGGGCCACCGCCAAAATTGCTAAAGGGCTCGGGTCCGCCGATGATCCAGGCGTGGCGTTCGGTGTCACCGTGAATGAAAAGGTAGAGGGCGATGGGGCTGAGCATCAATAAAGTACCCCAACTAAATAGAACTCCTGCGGCGATGCCGCGAGCCTTGCTCATCGTATGATCTCCCTCGATCGCATTTCTCCTTATTCAATCACTGGAGAACGCACAGTCAAGACCCCAAATTGTTACTTGACTTGAGGCAGTTCGAGCTCGACTGAATCGACCGGGGGATCGGCCCGAAAATATAAGCTGCGCTGCGAAGGCCCTTCTAGTGTTCGATTGCTGCTTGCTGAAGGCTGACTATTCAAATATAGAAGCACAGCCCGGGCCGCTCGGTTTGGTTCCGCAATCATCAGCAACGAGTACCTTCTTGGTGCGCCAGACACTCATCGTGATCGGCGCACTCGGGACATTTGCCACACCCGGAATTGGTGTCCAAGGGCCGCCCTCGGTTGAGTATTCGCCGCGGTAGCGGGTACTGAGGCCAACGCCGTAGTCGCCAGTCTCCTTGTAGACATGGCTGGTTGAGGTTGCTTCATCGAAGCTATGGTCGGGAACTGCTGTACCCGGGAAATTAAGCGTTCTCAATGCGCCATCGCCGTAATTCCATGCGTAAGCGATAGGAATGGCTCGAACTCTTACATCCTGATCAAAGATCACGATGTTGAAATTTTGGGTCGCTGAATCCGCAAATAGATGTGCGTTACCGTTTCGAAGCGAGAAATTCTCAGGTTGACTGATGATTTTCGAGGCAAGAATTGGAAGTTCACTAAACCGTTCCGGAGTGACTTTTGCGATGTCTTGGGCCGCTCCCGGAACAGTCAGTGGGGGGTTCACTCGTACAGTAGCTTTGCCGTGATATTGATTGACCTTGGCGAGGGCCGTTTAGGGGTTGGATTAGTCGCATAAGTGGGTAGCTACCGTCAGGACATGGTGCATCTGTGTTTGCATCGCAGCCCATAAGGTTAACGAGTGCGGGTTCGCATTGGCGGAAATATGTGACGCTGTAACGAATTTTGGGACCGTTGCTAACAGTCTTTCCTTTGGCTGAGTCCTTGAAATATCCAGATGTAACTCGTTCTTGCGAACTGGCACAACCTGACTGTGCGCTGTTCGCAGATGCTTGCCCCATGAAGATAGAAGAGCCACAAGGTTCGGGTGTGCTTGAACGGGAAAAGGTTATGGGTGCAACGCCAAGAGAAGCTGAAACAAGTAGGACCATATTAGCTATGCGTACTAGCTGTCTAAACATCATCATTTTGAGGTCGCGCCAGCTTCAATAAACTCCAAATCGATGACTTTCCAGCCATCGGCATACTGCAAGTAAAGCGTACCGACCAGTGGAGTCTGGGTTTTTGGTACCGACGCTTGAACTTTCCCTGAAGCTAAATATGCAGTAATTTCTTCTCGATCGAGGAGAAAGCCACCAAAACCATCATTTTTGATGACTTTGCTCATTGTCATTGCCAGTTTAGTGACTCCGCCCGCCCGCCAAGCACCAACTGACTTGTTGTAGTCGACTGGATCAATGATCTGTTTGGCGCATAGGTAGCACGAACGTGACGTTACAGCTTTTATGGGACCCGTGTCGTTGGTGTTATCAGAGTATGTAACGAGGTCAAACCAATATTTCGTGAAGGCTACGATGCCGGCTTCGGATTATTCCTTGGCAACATCCGGCATTGGTGGCACTGGCCAGTTTTTTGCCGGCCCATTTGAACTTGCCGGAACCGGGGTCGGCGTCGGGCTTGGCTTGGGCTGCACGCTCGGTGTTGCGGACGATGGCTGCGTACTTTGTACGGAAGCTGTTGATTCTGCGGGGTCTGTCGAGGTAGTGCAACCGGTAACGCTTACCAAACAGGTGGTGATTGCAGCAACTGTGACGAGGTTTTTGATTCTGGCAAACATGATTGCCTTCGTTTCGGCCGGGAGTCGTTTGAACGACATATTAGACCCGTCGCTTGCCCGATGGGAGAGTTATCCCCAACCAAAAGCGAAGTCGTAAGCCCGGGAGCTATGAGTGCGCCGGGCAAAGAGAAAGCGGGACCGGATAAATCTCCGATCCCGCTCCAACTTTCAATTTTGGCTTTTAGCAGCGTGGCGTGGCCACGGCGCACGATTCAGGAGAAACTACGCTCCCGAGGAGTTCTTCTTCATTGCGGCAAGTCGTGCTTCGATCTCGGAAAGCTCGGGTGCCGCCTGAGCCGCGGCGGCTGCCGGAGCTTCTTCGAGAATGTTGTTGCTGGTCGCCTTCAATGCGGCTAGGCGTGCTTCGATTTCGGTATTCTCACCAAGATCTTCCAGAGCCGCGAACTGCGAATCAAGTGAAGAAGCAGCAAGCTCCGAGGCACCTAGCACCTTGGCCTCGTCGGCACGAATCTTAGATTCGAAGCGACCGATTTCGCTGGTCGGGTCGCTCAAGTCCAGCGCCTTGACGGCTTCCATCATCTGGCCCTGGGTCTTTGCATTGCGGGCACGAGCCACCAGTTCATCGCGCTTGGAAATCAATTCCTGACGCTTGGTCTTCATGGTGGTTAGACCGGTCTTGAGCTTTTCAACGATTTCGCGCTGTGAAGCAATCGAGGGGGCCAATCCGGCAGCGGTCTTTTCGCTGGCCATCTGGCGTTGAATGGCAACTGTAGCAAGCTGGTTGAACTTGTCTGCGTTTACAGCATCGCCAGCGGCGAGAAATTCTTCGGCCTTATTAGAGGCGGCAAGTGCCTTGTTGCCCCACGTGGCGGCCTCTTGTACAGCCTTCTTGTGGTCTTCTTCCTGCATGCGCAGGTTTCCGATGGTCTGGGCTACGGCGGCCTCGGCCTCGGCGATGTTGTCCGTGTAGTCACGTACCGACTGGTCCAACATCTTTTGTGGGTCCTCGATAGAATCCAACGCAGCGTTTGCGTTGGCCTTACCGATTTTGAAGATTCGGGAGAAAAGTGACTGCTTCGCCATGATGGGGGATGTGCTCTCTGTTCGTGTTCCGCAACCATTAACTCTATGCGATAGAAGCCACCCAAATAAACAACTGTTACCGGGTAGCCGGTGCGCTTCTGGTGAACAAAAGGCGTGGGCCGATTCGCCGTACATACTTTCACGAGGAGATTACTTCTTGGTTGTCTCACCCCGGCGCTTATTTTCGCCATTGTCATCAACGCTCGCGCACAGTGACAAAACCACCCGCTGGCGAGCCTAGACGCTGAGATTTTACCCGTAGCTGCGGAATTATCCGTGGGATGTGCTCAATTTTCGTAGTTCGGAGGCAACAAGCACCTCATTGAAGATCGGACCCGCTGGTTCCAGTATGCGCCCGGCGTCCAAATCGGTGAGGATTACCGGGTCGAAGCCCAGCGTGCGCACCAATTGTGCAACGACCTCGGTCGCCGGGGCATCATCCGAGGCGACGCCCAGGGCTCGCTGGGCGCTACGGTGGGATCCCTTCTTGGCATCCAGATCCCAATGGCTGATGTGGTTCAGCGCTTTGACCACACGGCACTGCGGAAAGCGCCGGGCGATGACGGCGCTACTGGAGAGACCTGCAGCAAGTCCCTCCTCGAACCAGTCCGGAAGGGGTTCTAATTCCCAGCGGTTGGTGGCATCCACCAGGATGATGCCGGCCAGAGTCTGCGGAACAATGTCGTCCAGCTCCTCCTGCGGCACCAGCAGCACGACCACCGCGACGTCCTTGGCGATATCCTCGGCGGCTACGGCCCGAGCTTTGGTGGCGTACTGCGCCAGGTGGTACTTCATCATGTTCGGCGTTCGGCTGGAGGCGATCTGTACCTCCAAGCCTTCCGCCGCGGCGACGCGGGCCAGTGCGGTGCCGGCTCGGCCGGCACCCAGAATTCCAATGCGCTCAATACCCATGACACCTATTCTCGGTCCCGGCGGTGCCGCCTGCCCAATCGTGCGATATCCGTTGAAGGCGAAAGCCATCGAACCATGCTTGTGGGCACATGGTTCGACGGCCGTTGGTGCTCCGGTGGCTAGCTGGCGAAAAGCGGCGAGCGAGACTTCCCGAGCTGCTGTCCACCCAGAACGATGAACAAGAGCGGCAGATTACTTCTTTGCTACCTTCTTGGCTGCCTTGGCGCGGGCGATAAGTACCTTTTCATCGACCGGTGCATCGGCGCTGGCGCGCAGCCGGCGGTAGTATTCGGCGGCCTCATCCTGGCGTTCGTTCTCGCCACCGTCGGCAATTGCTGCACGCAGGTGTTCGGGGCCATAACCAAAGGCATCGACAAGATCCTGTGCATGTGGGCGCAGCCGATCGAGCAGAATGTTCACATAGCCCGAAAGGGTACGTGCACGCTGCATGGAAAGGCGACCATTCATCAGGTACCAGCCCAAGTTCTCTTCGATCAGGGTCAGCGCAAAGACATCGCGCAGCCAGGTCAGCACCGTGCGGGTGCCTGTATCGGTGGTGACTTCAAGCGCACGAGTGAATGCTTCCCAGCGCAAGAGCTCACCGTGGGCCTTGGCTACCTCAATGAGTTGGTTCTGCTTGGCATTGAATGCGGCAGCAGACTTGGCACGATCCTTGGCCGAAACGCCGCGTAGCTCATCGGCAATCTCCCCAACCATTGAATTGACGCGGTCGGTCAGCAACGCGCGCTGATTGGCTTCATCCTTGAAGAAGTTAGCGCTCTTACGCTCCGAACCGGTATCGGCAACGGCCTGGACCACCGAACGAAGCCCGGATCGATTCAGCGCAACATTTTCCGCGTGCTTGACCACGTAGCGGGCCAAGACTCCGGCGTTGAGCTCGCGGAATTCCTGCCCGTAGTCGGTCAGCAGCCGCTTACCCACCAGCTGCAACAGGACATTGTTATCACCCTCGAAGGTCACGTAGATATCGAGGTCGGCACGTAACTGAGTAAATCGGTTGGTTGCCATGAACCCGGCACCACCACAGGCCTCGCGAGCCTCCTGCAGGGTATCCAGAGCGTCCCAGGTGCTCAGGGATTTGAGTGCCGCGGCGAAGGTTTCTAGGTCTTGACGGTCCTCGTCGGTATCGGTGGCACCGGAGAAGACTCCATCGAATTTGGCAAGGAGTTCCTCGTGGGCAAAAGACGCAGCATAGGTGCGTGCAATGCGTGGGATCAATCGGCGCTGGTGACGCTGGTAGTTCATGAGTGTTTCTTCGGCGGTGTCCGATGAAGCATTGAACTGACGGCGCTGGTTGGCGTAGGTCACAGCAATCTGCAGGGCAACCTTTGAGGCTGCCGTTGCCGCGCCATCGAGCGAGACGCGTCCCTGGACCAGGGTGCCGAGCATCGTGAAGAAACGGCGTCCGGGGGAGTGAATGGGTGAGGAGTAGGTGCCGTCCTCGGTGACGTTGCCATAGCGGTTGAGCAGGTTGGTGCGGGGGATACGGACGTTGGTGAAGTGCAGGCGGCCATTGTCGATGCCGTTGAGTCCGCCCTTCAGGCCATCGTCTTCTCCGCCGATGCCCGGCAGGAAGCCTTCGTCATTGCGGATATCCACGTAGAAGGCGTGTACTCCGTGGTTCACGCCCTGGGTAATGAGCTGGGCGAAGACCACTGCTGCCTTGCCATGTAGTCCCGCATTGCCCAGGAATTCCTTCCAGGCCGCCTTGAAGGGGGTGTTGATGACGAACTCTTGGGTTTGCTCATCATAGGTGGCGGTGGTGCCGATTGAGGCAACATCGGAGCCGTGACCAATTTCCGTCATGGCAAACGCGCCGGGGATTTCTAGGGACATGATGCCCGGAAGCCACTTGGTGTGGTGTTCCTCGGTGCCTAGGTGCAGTACCGCACAACCGAACAGTCCCCACTGGACTCCGGCTTTAATTTGCAGGGATGGGTCTGCGGTCACGAGTTCTTCAAAGCTGGCAATCGAACCGCCGTGGTTATCTTCGCCGCCCAAAGAAACAGGGAAGGCGCGGTGTACTGCCTTGGAATCAACAAGCACCTTGAGCTGGTTGAAAACGCGCTCACGATGATCGTCCATGGATAGGCCCGGGATACCTTGCACCTCGGGGGTGCCGGCAAGTGCGCGGGACTGCTTGCGCTCCTGCGCCCAACGGCCCAATAGTTGTTCGCCAAGCGCTGCCACATCGATGGTGGCGTCGGCGGTGTCGAGGGTCATGTGTTCCTGGGTCACTGGCGTATCTGCCTTTCGGTTGTGCCGCCATTCCCCTTGGCCGTGTGCTGTGGGGG
>NZ_PCPT01000015.1 GCF_002975435.1 Arthrobacter sp. MYb227
TCACCAGCGAGCTAGATGACTACATCCACTGGTATAACTATGAGCGAATCTCATTAACGCTGCAGTGCCTGAGCCCCATGGAATATCGGGCTCAGGCACTCGCGGCATAGACTCTTACTTACCGAGTCCAACTTTCGGGGTCCAGTTCATTGAGCCTCAAGGACACCACCCCACGTTCTGCCCGAATCGCCACACCAAAATTACCCGCTAGGTAAACACTTCTGCCCGCTTGGTTTCACCCCAACTAACCGTATGGCTAGTCTTTTGATTCATCAGTCCGCTCTTTACCGAACTGGCCCAAAACGGCTCAATCTCTCGCGTAAGCTCCATACTTAGTGGCCAAGCCTTGGACATCAGCACCCCCCTAGCTGACATCCAAGGCTTACGCCACGCAAGGCCTGCAGCCGAAATATTCACAGGAAACCCCTTTCCTTGAAGCGGCACAGTTTCGTGGGGCCATGGGGGGGTCTCGCACAACCGGTGTATAACACTCGCACCTTCGTTGCGTGGCCTTGCTACCCCTTTTACGTACCTAACTTGTTGGTTGGGTCAATGCTGGGGAATTACTCCACGATCATAGGGTCCTTGCACAGCAGCGGGGCCGATTCGCCGTCCCTGATTAGAAACATTGGGAAGGTAATTTGAATATGAGTCTTGAGAAAAACATGAGGGTCGTGGCCAGTACATGAACGTTGACGAACTAAAACGTACGTGGGCCTTGGTTGCCGCACAAGGCGATGATGCTCCCCTCTTCTTCTACTCGCACCTATTCCTCACCCGCCCGGAATTACGTGAGATGTTCCCCGTGTCCATGTCCGCCCAGCGTGACAAGCTCTTCGGTGCGCTGGGGCACATCGTGAGTAATGTGGACAAGCTTGGCACAGTCACCGGCTACATTCAGTCTTTGGGCAGCGATCACCGTCGCTTTGACGTACACCCGGAACACTATTCCTATGTTGGTGCTTCGCTACTTGCGACCCTTTCCCACTACTTAAAAGATGAGTGGACCGACTCCGTTGCAGCCGATTGGGCGGCAGCCTACGGCACCATTTCTAGCGTGATGGTCATTGCCGCCGAAGACGCGGCAGAAGAGACACCCGCTTGGTGGGACGCCGAGATAATTTCCGCCGATCGACGCAGCATTGATATTGCCGTCATTCAGCTCCGCCTCAAAGAGCCCATGAATTATGTCCCCGGTCAATCAATGGCCATGGAAATGGGTAAACTCCCACGCCTGTGGCGTTATGTCACCCCCGCCAATGCGCCGCGCGATGACAACACCATGGAATTACATATTCAGTTGGTACCAGGTGGCCAGTTCAGTAGCACCGCGGTACGCAAGCTGACCGCAGGAGATTCACTGCGCTTTGGTGCGCCAGTTGGCGAACAACTTACCCTCCCACCGACTGGCAAGGACCTACTGATGGTGGCTGGCGGAACCGGGTTGGCCCCACTTGCGGCAATCTTGGATCAAGTCCGCTCCGAATGGGAAACCACCGGAGCCGGCCGAAAGGTCGATCTTTTCCACGGTGCCCGGCTCCCCTGGAACCTCTATGAGCAGCAAAAACTGAGCGTGCTCGCCCAAGAGCCTTGGTTCGATTACCACCCGGTCGTTTCCGATGACCCCACGTACCCGGGCCTAAAGGGCTATGTGGGAACCGCCGCAGCAAACCACCAATCATGGGACGGATACCAGGGCCTCGTCTGTGGTTCCCCGATCATGGTGTCCCACGCGGTAAATGAACTTCAAGCCGCAGGAATGACCCCCAACAACATTAGTTACGAGAACTTCTCCACCGCAGATGGTCTCCCCACCCTAGGCTCGACAACAGAATCAGGTGACATCTCATGACCACTCCCTCCACAGATAATCTGGAGCGACGTTCGCTCACCCCGGATGACATTCGCCATGTTGATCTGCCGGTGGTCCCACACAATGGCTATGATGCTTTGACCGCCCGCCATTGGCTAGTGGCAGCCGGAGATGAATTGGCCATTGCTCACACGGAAATCAAGAAGCTGAAGGCCGATCTTGTCGCCTGCAAGCAATCGGCAACCCCTGATATCAATGCCGAGACGGTTAACCTGCTCAGCCGCGCACAGATCATTGCCGATAAACACATTAGCGATGCCGAGCTGTACGCCTACGATCTGATTGATTCGGCCCGTAAGCAGTACACCGAGATTCTGCAAAAGGCACAGACACATGTTGCCTCGGCAAACGCCGCGCCCGCTGCCGCGCAGAAGGACTCGCAAACCACCGAGGCTAAGGCCACACCGCAGGCCAACGCTCCAGCACCGGCTAGCTCCATTGAATACAGCAGCCCGATCCCCCAGGTCGAGTATGTCCGCACCTACACCAAGGTCGTCCAGGTTCAGTTGCGTGCTGTCATCGATGCCCTCGTTGAGCAGATCGATCAGCTCGGTGAAGTCCCTGGCTCCGCACTCCAGGTGCCTGCGCAGGTGTCCAAGTAATGCTCTCTGCAGCAGCTACCCCCACCATTGTGGCAACGCTTCCCGTGGTTGGGGCAAATATAGGCGAAATCACCCAGCGTTTCTACAAGCATCTCTTTGAGGCGCACCCGCAGCTACTCGATGGGGTTTTTAACCGTTCCAACCAGCAACAGGGACATCAGGCTCAGGCCTTGGCCGGCTCAGTTGCAGCTTTTGCTACGATGCTGATCAGTAATCCGGGGCAGCTCCCCGAAGCTCTGCTTTCACGCATTAGCCATAAGCATGCTTCCTTGGGTATCAGCGCCGACCAATACGAGGTAGTACACGAACACCTATTTTGGGCCATCGCGGATGTGCTCGGTGAAGCAGTAACTCCCGAGGTCGCTTCGGCGTGGGACGAGGTCTATTGGTTAATGGCCAATACGCTGATCAACCTGGAACGTGGCCTCTACGCAGTAGCCGGGCGCGAGTCGGGTGCCGTCTGGGACTCGTGGACGGTAGTTCAAAAGATTACCGAAAACACCGATACGCTCAGCTTTGTTGTGGCACGCACCGACGGCAGCCCGGCATCGATCTCATGGCCGGGCCAATACGTAAGCGTTCAGGTTCAGATGGCTGATGGGGCCTCCCAACCGCGTCAATACAGTCTGACTCGTGCGCATGACGGAATCCATCGGGTGTTCACTGTCAAACGTGTGCAGCAATCCGGGGAACCCCTTGGTGAAGTATCAAACCGACTACATGACACGGTTAGCGTTGGAGACCAGCTCACCATTTCCGAGCCATTTGGAGATGTGGTTCTTGAACCCAGTTCACGCCCGGTGGTGCTGGCCAGTGCCGGAATCGGTGTTGCTCCCATGGCCGGCATGATTTCCCACTTGGCTCGCGAAAAGTCGTCACGTCAGGTTCATTTCCTGCATGCTGATTTCTCGCCCACGTCATTCGCTCTGCGGGAACAGGTAGAAGCGGATCTGTTGAAGATCGAGACTGCACAGTGTCAGTACTGGTTTGAGGAGCCGGGAACGGATACTCAAACAGTGCGCGGTGGCTATATGGTATTTGATTCCATAGAGCTTCCGGCCGATGCCGATTACTATCTGTGTGGCCCCTTGGCCTTCATGCAGTCGGTGCGTGGTCAGTTACTTGAACGCGGGGTGCCACCCCGTGCCATACGTTATGAGGTCTTCGGACCTGATTTGTGGCAGGCCGATTTCGCTTAGAACGCGTTTCAAGGGTGCTGTTGGATGAGAAATACTTTCTCATCCAACAGCACCCTTTTTAGGTTTGTTCTGGGAACTTAGTGCCCCTTGAAGGCTTCTGCGAGCCACCACGCGCCACCATCAGAGGCGATCTTCGCATCAATGACCAGTGGCGTGCTTGGGTCCGACTCTAGCCATTCCCCCACAGCGTCAATATCTGCCAGCGAACGCACGGTGATTCCTTCGGCTCCAAACCCGCGACCGATCGCCGCAAAATCTGTGTCGGGGAATTCCACGGAACTCATATCGGTACCCGGGTTAGCCACACCAAAGTGGTGCACTTCGGCCCCATAGGCAGCATCGTTGTAGACGATGCAGACAAGCGGCAGCTTGAGGCGTACCGCCGTATCCAGTTCGGCGATTGCCATATGGAACCCGCCGTCTCCTGTCCCCAATACCGGCATGCGTCCGGACTGGGCCAGAGCCGCACCAATGGCGGTAGACAATCCCAAGCCAATGGATTGGAAGGCTTGGGTAAAGCAGAATCCGAATTCATCGGGTACAGAGAGAAACTGGCTGGGATACCCCATGAAATTGCCCGAATCGACACTGACAATCCGCTCGGCAGGCAGTAGCTCATCTAAGCGCTTGGTAAGCGTTCGCGGGTCGATAAAGTTTCCGTCGGACAGATCCTGGTATTCGACCTGACTCCAGTCAATCGCTTCCTTGAGGCGTGCGGCGACGGCAGTGCTTCGATAGCCCTCACGTGCTTGCAGGTTTCCCGCAACTAATACCTCGAGAACATCCGCCGCGCATTGCGCCGAGTCCCCAACAAGGCCCAAATCAATGGGTCGGTTGGCGCCAAGTGCGAGTTCTTCGAGGTCGATCTGGACTACCTTGGTAGTGCTGCCAATCAAGTGACCATGACGCATGGTCCACATGTTTAGTGCACAACCAAAACCGACAATGAGATCCGCCTCGGTGATCAATTCGGCTGCCAACGGCGAGGAGAACCCGCCGGAGATACCAAGATTGAACTCATCCTCATTAAACAATCCCTTGGCCACTGCGGAGGTTGCCACCAACGCGCCGGTGTGCCGTGCGAGGGCCAAAATTTCATCTCGGGCTCCTCGTCCACCGCGCCCTGCAATAAACACCGGGCGTTGGGCACCTGCCACAAGGTCAGCAAACGCCTGTACCGAAGCTCGCGAAGGTCTGATAGGTTCCAGCGCGGCAATCTCGACTGAGACAGTTTGCTGATCCGCTGTGACTTCTTGAGCTTGGACGTTCAGCGGTAAATTCAGCACCACGGTGCGCCGGTCATTCACTGCACGGCGATAGGCTCGCATGGTATCTGCCACTGCCGTGGCAGCCGAATGCACGCGTTCAGCGATCGCATAAACCGAGGCGGCAAAGCCATCCTGGTCCATGGCAAAGTTTGAATACACCGCGCTAGGTGCCGCCTCGGCGGCAAGCACGATCATGGGGGTGCGAGATTTTGCTGCTTCACCAATGCCCGTTGCCGCGTTGGTCAATCCACAGCCCTGATGCACGGAGAGCAAGGCAACCTGACCACTGGAGCGGGAGTAAGCATCGGCCATGGTCGCGGCCCCGCCCTCATGCCTGGCCGCGGTATAGGGAACGCCCCGAGCGATGAGCGCGTTGGTGATTGCAAAGTTTCCGGATCCCACCACGCCAAAGCAATGCCCAACCCCCAGCTCGGCGAGGGTCTTTCCCACTAATTCTGCAACATTCATATTTAGTTCTTCCCGACCATTGCTAGCACGCGTGTTGGGGCTCCGGTCCCGCCCACGACAGGCAGTGGAGCCACCACGATTAGGGCGCCGTGTGCAGGAAGCTTGCCCAAGTTTTTCAGCGAAGTGATCCCGTATTTATCGGCACCCAGTAGGAAGTAGTGCATGGGGAAGGGCGGTTCGAGTACCGCCGCGTTACCCGCATCAATACCCACGGTTTCCACGCCAATACCCGAGATCGCAAGTTCCTCCGCAATCCATTTGGCGCATTCTGCGGTAAATCCGGGAGTATGAGACCCGTTTTCATCAAGGTTCAAAAACGCCTGCTTATCGTGCCCGTATTGCTCCCAGCCGGTACGGAAGAGCAACCAGGAGTTGGCAGGGAAAGGACCATGTTCTTCCTGCCATGCCACTAGGTGTTCCACATCAATTAGGAAGTCCGGGTCGGTTTCAGTCTGGGCAGTAAAGTCAAGCACTACTGCCGGACCAATCAGTCGCTCAGGAGCAATTTGAGAGACGTCTTTGCCGTCCTTCCCTGAGATCCAGTGGATGGGGGCATCAATGTGTGTGCCAATGTGTTCGCCGGTGTGGATGTTGTGGTGTTTCCAAAATGGGCCCGGCTCGTTGTAGGCAGAGACCTCTTCAATGCTGAAATCAATCAGATTAGAGAAAGGATCTGGCAATACCAAGGTTGGGGTGTCAGCGGATAGCGGTGCGGTTAGGTCTACAATTTCTACACTACCGGTAGCCAACGCCGCAAGAATTTCGGGAACGGCACTCACATGAACTCCAATGTTTGAGGTTGAACCGGTGACAGCCGCACCGGTTTGAGACAAATCTTTGAATCGGTGTCGAAGGTGATCACACCAAGTTCTGGCAAACCTACCAGCACCAATAGCCCCTTGATAAATGCTTCTCACCTAGCGGTTCACGGGATGATCGGTTGCTTGTTAGCGTGTAGCAATCACTTCAGAGGCCGGAGCCTCTAGTGCGGCCCGGAGCTCTTCGGACCAAGGGGCAGAGCTTTCGTAACCTACTGGAACGCAAACGGTCACAAATTTTCCCTCCGCGGCCAGCATTCCCTGCCGTTTTTCATGCGAGTGCCCCCAAACTTTGAAAGAAAATTCCATAGAAGAAGTTCCAATATGGGTCAGGATGAGCGCTGTGCTTACGGTTTGTCCGAAGAAAAGTTTGGAACGGTAGTCAATTTCGTGTCGCACCCGTGGTGCAATCCCAAAGTATTGATAGTGGCCCAGCTCGCGAAATAACTTGGCTTCAGCCGCCTCAACAAAGCGCATAATTACCGAGTTATGGTGGTGCCCCGCAGCATCAGTATCGGCCCATTCAATGGTGCGTTGTAGCTGAGTTCCGATAATTCCCGTAGATAAGAATCCCGTAATATTGAGCTGATCTGGGCACTTTTCAAGACTCGAACTTTTGAATGCATTTTTGACCATCGTTAAATAATCACCATCTAGCTATTGTTACGGACGTCACTTTAGCGCCATACTACTAGAGATCGATGCAACGCCCTATACCTTCCCTTCCACACAAGGAGAACCACGTGGCAGCTCCATCCACAGCAGCAGACTGGAATATTCCCAAACGCACCACAGGCATAGTGCTCTTTGCCTGTTGGCTCGCAATCCTGGCCGAAGGCTACGACGTCGGGGTGCTCGGAGCCGTTCTGCCGGCTCTTGCAGAGTACAAGGAATGGTCGCTGAGCCCCTTAGAACTTGGTGGGCTCGGAGCCTACGCACTGGTCGGTATGCTTTTTGGTGCCTTGTTTATCGGCACGCTCAGTGACATCATTGGCCGGCGCAAAATGCTCATGCTCTCAATGGTCATCTTCACCATCACCCAAGCCGGAGCCGCTTTGGCTCCAACACCAGAAATATTTGGCGCTTTCCGGTTCCTCGGAGGCTTGGGCATGGGAGGCATTATCCCAGTGGCCGCCGCTCTGACCATCGAATACTCAGCACCCAAGAAGCGCTCGCTGAACTACGGCATCATGTACTCCGGATACTCGCTAGGCATCGTCATCTCCGCATTAGTCGCCATGGCATTGCTGCCAACCCTCGGCTGGCGTTGGGTCATCGCGGTCGGCGCACTGCCCGTACTGATCTTGCCGCTGATCGCCTGGATGCTGCCCGAATCTCTGGAATATTTGGTTTCTAAAGGAAAGATCTCCGAAGCCAAAGCCCTGGCCGCCAAGCTGAACGTACGCGACTACAAGCCAGTGGCCCCCACTAAACCGGGAGCCAAAATTCCGTGGCGCGAAGTCATGGGGTCAATGTTCTCAGGGAAATACTTGCGTTCAACCGTCTTTTTCTGGATTTCACTTTTCTGCGGCATGGTGTTGGTCTACGGCTTGAACACTTGGCTACCGCAAATCATGCGCAAATCCGGCTACGATCTAGGCACTTCGCTTACTTTCTTGCTGGTCTTCTCGCTCGCCTCGGCAGTGGGCGGACTCATCCTGGGATGGCTCGCTGACAAGTACGGGCAGAAACCAATCTTGGTGATCTTCTATCTGCTGGGCGCCGGCGGCATCCTACTGCTGATGTTCCCAAGCAGCATGTTCGTCAACCTATGCTTTGTCGCCTTCGCCGGAATCGGCTCAATCTCTACATCACTGGTGCTCACCGGCTACATTGCCGACTACTACCCGGCGGCCCAACGAGGCACGGCAACCGGATGGGCCTTATCTTTCGCCCGCATAGGTGCCATATCGGGACCCATCATTGGTGGCTGGATTGCTTCCACGGGAATGAATTTCCAGTTCAACTTTATTTTCTTCGCCATTGTTGGGGTCGTGGCAGCGATCGCCGTGTCCTTGATCCCTCCTCGCATTACCGAGAACGCGGCCGTAGTGCCATCCCGGGAACAAGAGAGCGTCCTGGACTAGGTCTAAAACTGCTGGTCGTTGTCTGAATCTTCATAAAGATCTAGGCAACGACCAGCAGTTTTTCCTAGCGCTTTATCAGTAGTTTGTTTACACCATGAATGCGCCACAGAAAATTGATGCCACATGGCACTCCGAACAGCTACCCAAGCCGGGAACAACGACCAATCGGTGCCATAAGATCGTCAAGATCCAAGTTCGCAGACTTACGGACAGATGACATCACGAGCAATCTCTTAAGTCGGTTTCATGAACGATGAAGTTCCCTCGCCGACAGGCAATATAGCCCTGACCGACAGAGTTCTCACCGCGTTGGTCAGGGCTACAAAATCCCGAAGTTCTGACAAGCCGATCCGGGTATTACACACCCAGAACAACCTGATCCAAGCTATTCTATCGGTGTTCGAGAGATCGTCCCAGAACACAACAAGCCCGTCAATGCTCGGAAAACAATGAGGAGCATGGGCAAAATCCGATAGATCGTGGCTTATTAGCTTGATCGGATCGTCAAAACCTTTGCATCTTCGTATGGCTCGTGTGGGCCGTAGCCAACCATCTTGATGACAGCTCCAACTGGACCAGTGACCTTGAAGTTAATCCTCGGTGTGCCTGGGAAATCGGGAATTACGTGTCCGACGATCGTGCCGTCTGCATTAATTGACACATCGTAGAATCCGGGACTGGAATTGATTTCGAGCACCACATCTGACGGCGGGGTGATGACGAAAGTGAAGCCGCTGGGAAGCGTTGCTGATTCGCCAAGCAGTGATTGACCGTTCACGGTAAAGAAGGCGTTGTTACCGCTACCTACCGAGGCGGATCCGCCCACCGACCAGTCATGGAACACCGGTGGTGGAACTATCTCACTAGCAGCGTATGCCGGTGACGCCGTCGCCAAAGCAATTACAGGCACTGACCAAGCGGCACCCTTGACGATATTTCGTCGAGATGTGGATATTTGTGACATGTTTTTAGGCACGTTTGTACTCCCCAAGTTTTGTTCGTTAAGGCTCCACCCAAGAAACCTCAGGCCCCACCCAAGTAGGGGCCACGACCATTCTGCCACACATTCGGTGCTTGCTCGACTCACCAAAACACTCACTAGCTCTGCAAATCAAAACCTTTGATTATAGAAGACGCAAGTTTCAGGTTAACGACAAACATGCAGCAAAAATAGAGAACCTCTTGTATTTCTTTTTTGAACATTTAGGCTTTAGAAAATTCCAGCGTCATAGATTTGAATATCTATCATTGCTGACTAGAAGGCTGATGGCGCATATGCATCAAAAAAGCCTTGATTTAGATTCCTTGATGAACGTACAGGTCCGCAACGTTATGGCATCACAAAGTGATGTAATCCGGCTTATAAGTACGGGTTACAGATCAGTCTAAAGCGAAGGAAAGAAATGACACCAAGGGAATGAAAAGATCTCGATCATGCCCAAACTCGACGAAGAGCGCAATGCCACCGAGCAAGATTTTATCTGACACTCAATTTATCCTACGTGCAGCATTGCGGTCTTCGCGTCAGTGGCTACCTCAATTCCAAGACAGGAACCTCTGCATTGAACCCAAATACATTTGCATAGAAAGCCAATGAAGTTTCCAATGCATTGATGATATTTTCCATGCGCCGGAACCCGTGCTGCTCACCGCTGTACAGCACGTAGGCGTGCGGTATCCCATTGGCTGCCAAGGCGTCGGCAACTTCCTGAGATTGTGCCGGTGGAACAACCTTGTCTTCGTCTCCTTGGAGCAACAGCACCGGGCAAGAAATGTCATTGACGTGATTGATGGGTGCCCGCTGCGCATAGAGTTCGGCGGCTTCCGGGTAGGGGCCAACCAAGGATTCCATGTATCTGGATTCAAAGTCATGAGTATCACTTACCAATCCCACTAGGTCTGAAACCCCATACCGGGAGATACCGGCGCCGAAGGTCTTAGTGGTGGTCAGCGCGTTTAGTACCGTCCAGCCCCCGGCGCTTCCACCTTCGATTCCCAGCCTTGTTCCATCGGCGATTCCCTGCGCTACGAGGCCTTCCATCACGGCAACGGTGTCTTGCACATCAACGATTCCCCATTGCCCCCGCAAGCGTTCCCGATAGGCACGGCCAAAGCCGGTTGAACCACCGTAGTTCACATCAACAACTCCGATGCCGCGCGAGGTGTAGTAGGCGATGGAAAGCGATAGCTGAGCGAAGGCTTGGGCGGTGGGCCCACCATGAACAAAGGCAATAAACGGTGGTTTTTCCTCGCGTGGTCCCGCAAAACCTTCGAGCCGTGGCCCATAGACATGTGCGTACACGGGTGAGCCATCTGCGGTGGTGAATTCCATGGCGGTTGCCGTGGGAAGTGTGCCGGGGTCGGGAAGTGCTGAGAGCGAAAGAGAAATATTTTCAACGTTCAACGTTTCAAGATCAATTAGTCGCAGCCCGTCCCCCTCCACCAAAGAAGTTGCCGTTGCCAGCAATTTGCCGTCGTGCAGCGCCGAGGGCGAGATTCGAGTAAACGGCAATTCCAACGGCGTCAATTCTCCGCTTTTCACATCGACTGTGGCCAGGGAGGTTCCGTGAGTTCCATGAGTAACCAGCAACGTGTTTGCGTCCCGAACCATGTACCAGCTTTGGCCCAGTGCCCATAGAGGTCCGGCAAATTCTTCGTCGCGTGGGCAAAGTTCACGCTGTCGAGAAGTGCGAAGATCATGAAGGTAGAGGTTCCACCAACCGCTGCGGTCTGAGATCAGCACCAATTCATTTTCGTTGAGCCACTCTGGCTGCAGCACCGACTCGGTGGTTGACCCGGCTAGCACACTGTCATTAGTTGCGCTTCCCTCGACAAGGTCCGCCACGTGCAGTTCGGTGCCATCCCACGGCATTTGTGGGTGCTCCCAAGAAATCCACGCGAGTTTGCTACCTTCGGGGCTCAACCGCGGGTTTGCCACGAATCGGGAGGATGGGCTGACTTCGCGCAATGCGTTGACATCGGAGGCGGCCGAACCATCTAGCGGAATTGCGACAATGTAGCGGCGCAACTCCTGCCGGTGATCTTCGCAAACGGCAAAGATCTCATCTTTTGTTGCACCCTGAATAATTTCGGCAAAGCGTAATTGTGGGTCACCATCGAAACCGCTACTTTCCGGGGTCAGCGCTTGGGGTGTTTCACCTTGGGCTGAGACCTTATACAGGCGTTGATCGGCAAAATTTGCAAAGATCAGCTCGTTTGAACCGTGGGTCTTGATGGCTGCCCATGCACTGCCACCGTATTCATTGACTCGGCTGCGCACATTGAAGGGGGTAGCAACTAATTGGCGAGGGGCTTCATCGCTTGTTGCACCACGGGCCATGACGCATAGTCGTCCGCCTTCTGCGGGACGGCCTTCGAGCCACCACAGTTCATCACCAACAAACGCGCCACCGCCCACCGGAGTGGTGCCGGCGGCAACATGCTCCGCGGTAATCGGTGAGGGCCAGGATCCATAGGGCAAAGACGTAGTCATGATGTGATTTTAGTCCCCGGCACCATATAGCTCCTGCTTTGTCTCTTTCGGGTGCTGCCCCGGCTCACGCACGGGCCAAGGGGGGATTGCGGAATTTGTTTCTCACAGCGCAAACTAAAGACCATGTATCACTACGCTGTGTTCTTACGAGGCATCAATGTTGGCGGCGTCAAGATCCTTATGAAGGATCTGACCCAGCTATTTGAACAGGCAGGTTTCTCCCGGGTGCGAACGTTACTTGCCAGTGGCAATGTAGTGTTTGCCAGTCAGCATGCGACAGCATCGAAGATCAAAGAAATATGCGAAGAAGTTCTAGCCCGCGCCTATGCTCCGGGGATCAAGGTCATCGTGCAGGACAGTGACCAGCTTGAAGCAATAGTTACGGGTTTTCCTTTTAGTGCCCCGCAGGATTCGATTCAACGTCACGAGTATCTGGTGCTCACCGAGTCCTTGGAGGCTGCAACCACCATTTTTGCGCAGGCCCCTACGCCACTTGAATCCGAGCGTGTGGCCCAACTCGAACACTGCATTTGTTGGGAGGTGCCGCGCGGTCAAAGCCTGAGCAGCCCACTTGCCAAACATTTTGCCAAGGTCAGTAAGAATTATCTCGTGACAACCCGGAATATGAACACCATCAATAAGGCATGTACCGCGCTAAAACTACTCAGCGTTTAAGGATAATTACCCCAGTGCCGCAGCCCTGCGGTAGTCTCCCTGATTGACCGATACCCTCCAAGCGAGATGGAAGAAACCACGTTGACAATGCCTTTGGTCCTCGATTTATTCGGTGTCTTCTTCTTTGGTCTTTCCGGTGCGTTACTGGCAGCGCGCCGTGGTTTCGACATTATTGGGTCACTACTTTTGGCCGGGCTTACAGGCATTGGTGGCGGCATTATCCGCGATGTCATCCTCGGCCAGGTGCCAACGGCCTTTAATGACCCGTTCTACTTCGTCCCACCCGCACTAGCTGCGCTACTGGTCTTTTTGGTGGCACCGGGAGTGCAAAGGCTCATGCGCCCGGTGCTGTTGTTTGACGCGGCGGGACTCGCCCTATTTTGTATTACTGGCACCATCAAGGCGCTCGAGGCCGGGATGAACCCCGTGGCTTCTGCGCTACTGGGCGTAACCTCGGCCGTGGGCGGCGGTCTGCTCCGTGATGTTGTTGCAAACAAGACCCCGGAGCTGTTTAACCCGCGGGATATTTATGCGATTCCGGCGATTCTTGGTGCGGGCCTGATCGCGTGGTTCTGGGAACTAGGACTCACCAGTGGTGGTTGGCAGTTAAGCGTGGCCATCGTGGTTTTCCTGCTGCGTATTCTTGCGTTGACTTTCCACTGGAGAGTGCCCAAAGCAGTGGGGCCTTGGCACCGTGATGTTCGGCTCCACTAATACTTAGACGTTTTTTAGCCAACGCGTTCAAGCGTTGGATTCACCGGTGCTTGGCCCGGACCATCTTCAATTTTCCGTGGTCCGTTGATCATCACGGCGCCCGTTAGCATGACAACGATACAAATACCAAGCATCGCAAATGAGGCATCCCAGCTACCCGTTGCATCTTTAACCATGCCGAAAAGCATGGGAACAATTGCTGCTCCCGCGTATCCAAGTCCCTGGCTAAATCCGGCGAGTACCCCGGAGCCATAGGTGGTTCGTGATCGTAGATTCATCATGAGCAAGGCAATCGCAAAGGTTCCCTGACCCAGACCGGCAAAGATAACCCAAACGACGGTGTTTTGGGTGGGTGAGAGGAACATTCCTGTATGCCCAACAATCCATAAGCTGGTAAATACAAGCACCGCGACCAGCGGATGACGTAGTCGTGGGACCCAGAGCGGCACCAGCAAACTGACTGGAAGTCCCAGGATGGCAAAGAGTGCGAGCATCGAGCCAGCGGCCATGGTGTCAAGGCCTTGGGCCGAAAGGTATGGCGGTAGCCAGGTGAAGTAGACGTAGGTCTGTGCCGAGTTTCCGGCTAAGAAAATTGCCAGCCCCCAGGCTACCGGTGAGCGCCAGGGATTAATTTTGGCAGGTGCGGCTGCAATAGCGCCATTGACAAGTGGAGTATCGGGTCGTGGGGATTTGCGATCCGCGAAGATCTGGATAACCCACGGCACCAAAACAATCAGTGAAAGCAACGCCCACGCGGCAATTGAGGTACGCCAGTTACCCGTTGCGTTTGCCAAGGGAACCGAGAATTGTGGGGCCATCCAGGTACCCACGGCAAGCATCGTGACATAGCCCGAGGTCACTAGCGCTAGGCGGTCGGGGAAATACTTTTTCACAAGCGGCGGAAGGACAACGTTGCCCATTCCGTACCCGGCAAGGGTGATCACCGAAAGCAAGAGGAAGCTTATGACATCTCCCACCACGGATCTGATCAACTGTCCGGCAACAGCTAGTAGCACCGCGGTAATCAAGACTTTTTCAAGGCCCCACCAACGGATCAACCGTGGGGTGAGTAGGCCAAAGGCCGCAAAGACTATTGGTGCAAGCATGGCCAGTAACCCGGTGCTCAACGAATCAAAGCCTAGTTCCGGCCCAATGCTCCCCAACAACGGTGGTACCGAGACCACTGCGGCCCGTAAGGAAAGCGCCATCAGCAAAATGCCAAGCAATGCGCCGATACGGCCAACAGTCTTTTGCCGCTGCGGGTTCAGAGCCATGCGCGTTAGCTACCGTTCTTAAGTCGTTGGACCTGCTTGAGCAGGTGTTCTAGGTCCTTGCCGAAGGTACCCGTTGACCACGATCCTGGCATTGAGGTTTGGTAATACAGCCCCTCGCCAATGAGCATGATGGCCTCGGCCGCGTATTTATCGCTCACTTCACTGCGGATCAGATCCAGCCAACTTTGTTGCACCTGATCGAGGGCGATAACCGAAGGCTCATGGCCCCCTTGGGCCAAGCGCAGAACCGCGAGGAAATAGCGGTCTAGGTCTCCGCCAATCATGGTGCTGGTGCGCACAAAGTAAATGGCCGGCCCCTCGGGCGCGGAGGACATGAGTTCCATATCCTCTTCGTGGGATTTGAACAATCCCTCGATGGCTCCCTGAGCGAGGAGCTCTTTGGAAGCAAAATGGTAAAGCAGTCCACCCTTTGAGACTCCGGCTTTTGCCGCAGTGGCCTCCATGGTGGCTGCGCGTTCGCCTTCGTTGCAGAGCATCGAAACATACGCGTCGATGATCTTTTCCTTGGCTGATGGCGGGCGAGACATGTTTAGAACCTTATCGCTTTCTAGTAGGCGTCGTCACATTGTAACTGTACCGTCCAGACGGTACAGTTATTTGAGTCCACACAAGTCACCATTCCTTCAGGAAACCTTCATCATGAGTAGCCAGAACATCAAAGCCACGCTAGATCACGAACCCACCGCGCCCACGTATGCCAAGCGATGGGCGGCCCTGGTCGTCTTAATGTTCCCGGTGCTGCTGATCTCGGTGGATAACACGGTGTTGAGCTTCGCCGTGCCAGCACTTTCCTCGGCGCTTGCACCCAGCAGCAACCAATTGCTGTGGATCATCGACATTTACCCACTGGTGCTCGCCGGCCTCCTGGTCCCCATGGGCTCACTTGGAGACCGTTTTGGGCGACGTAAAATGTTGCTCCTTGGCTCCACTGGCTTTGCCGCAGTATCAGCGGCTGCCGCCTTTGCCACAAATGCCGAACAGCTCATTGCAGCGCGCGCACTACTGGGTATTTTCGGCGCCATGCTCATGCCAGCAACGCTTTCACTGATCCGCAATATCTTCACCGACGCCAACGAACGCCGCAAGGCAATCGCCATCTGGGCCGCCGCCTTCTCCGGTGGCGCCGCCCTGGGTCCCATCGTTGGCGGATTCCTGCTTGAACATTTCTGGTGGGGCTCGGTCTTCTTGCTGGCAGTTCCCATGCTGTTGCCACTGCTGATTCTTGGCCCGGTGCTCATTCCAGAATCGCGTGATCCAAAACCGGGATCCGTTGACCCGATTTCTATCGTGCTTGTCATCCTGACCTTGCTGCCCATCGTCTTTGGCATCAAAGATCTAACCCAGGCGTCCTCGCCACTGCTGGGCATTGCCACCATTGCCCTTGGCATTGTCTGCGGTATCGCTTTCACCTTCCGCCAGCTCAAGCGCTCTAATCCAATGCTTGATGTCAAACTTTTCCGCAACCCCGTATTCTCCGGTGCGCTACTGGTGAACCTGCTGAGCATCTTCGCCTTCGTAGGCTTTATTTACTTCCTCTCCCAGCACCTGCAGCTGGTCGCAGGATTTACCCCCATGATGGCCGGGGTGCTCATGCTCCCGGGCCTTGCCATGACCGTTGGAGCCGGGCTGTTGGCGGTCCCACTGGTTCGGAAATTCAAGATTTCAACCATCATGATCGTCGGGCTGGCATTAAGCACCAGTGCCTACGTCATTGTGCTGATCTTCGGTAAGTCCGGTTCGGTCATCGCCCTCATGGTTGCCTTTGCAGTACTAGGTGCCGGTGTGGGCATGGCAGAAACCCTCTCAAACGACCTTGCCCTCTCGGCGGTCCCCGCTTCGAAGGCCGGAGCTGCCTCGGCAATTTCGGAAACCTCCTACGAGGTTGGCTCGGTGCTGGGTACCGCGGTACTCGGCTCCATCCTCAATGCCGTCTACACTCGCAACTTGCGGGTACCGGGCTCACTGAGCGCCGAACAGGCAGACGCTGCCCGCCAGACCCTTGGCGGCGCCCACGAGGTAGTAGCGGAACTCCCAGCAGCCAAGGCCGCGGCCGGTGAGCAGCTGCTCGCTTCAGCATCATCCGCTTTTGACGCCGGTGTCGTCATTACTTCGGCAATTGCCGTGGCGTTGACGCTCATCACAATATTCATTATTTCAAAAACCATTCGCGGAGCCCGACTTCCGGGAGCCAACGAAACCATCTAAAGCTCGCATAAAACTCAAAGACACCACCAAGCTGGGGGTGATGTTGGATATTTGATTCCAATATCACCCCCAGCTTTCTTATTGGGGCTAAATCCGCATGATCCCGCACTAATATGGGGCTTTCGCCCTTGTGATTAGTCAAATTGCGGGTAAATTCCATTGAACTTTGTGACGAACTTTCTACAATTATTGGCCAAAGGGTAGTAACTGCGGCAATAGTCGCGTACCGTAGACGTTGTAGTTCTAGTTTTTCTCGCAGCAATTTCAGTACCCTAACCCCGTTGCCGGGGGAAGTACCTTTCTGACCCGCGGTGAATCACGTAGCTGCAAGGGAAATCCACAGTGGATTTTTCTCCCCTACGTCCCATTTCAGGACAGTCTCGAAAGGACACACCATCATGGCAACAGGTACCGTTAAGTGGTTCAACGCCGAAAAGGGCTTTGGCTTCATTGCTCCGGATGACAACTCAGATGACGTTTTCGCTCACTACTCGGCTATCCAGTCGAACGGCTTCCGTTCACTCGAAGAGGGCCAGCGCGTAGAGTTCGAAGTAACTCAGGGCCAGAAGGGCCTGCAGGCCACCGATATCCGCGCTGTCTAAGCTCGGTTTATCACCTGCAGCTTCTTAGCTGACTGAATTTGGGCGGTATCTCCTTCACGGAGATACCGCCCAAATTGTTTTCCACAAGATTCTCACCTGGAAGGCTCCTACTCCGTCGAAGCCTTCAATATGTACTAGGCCCCGGGAACCAAGTTCCGTGTGAAACTCAATGCTCCAGTCTTCCCAGATTCGAGGCCACGGATCCTCCACGGGTATGAAACGCACCCTCATTCTAAAACTCGTAGTATCACCTCGTTGCTTGGAGCCCAGAAGGTCTTCCACCAAGTACTCGGATGTAGTTCCGTGACCCTGGACGAGTGCATGACGCAAATTCATAAGATTCTTGGCCTCCATCATCCGATAGCCGAAAACAGAGCCTTTTGATAATTCTGCCTATTCAGCGCTGCTAGCTGCGTCAAACATTCTTCGGGATCGGCGCTGTTCAACCATTCGGGTTGTACACCGATCGCTTCGGTCCCGGCATTAGCCCACGCGCTCAGGGCACTCAAGAAAGCTTCAGCATTGAAAAAGCCCGCAGAAATATCCTGTAGCTCATCCGGGATCGGAGTCCCGCGGAGCGTGAGGCATTCCTCGCTCAGCACCGCGGATGAAATCTGGATTGGAGCTGTGGAACGTGGATGAGGTACCAGCGGGATGCAGCCGCATAGAAGACTCAGCAACATCACAAATAATGACACTATCCGCCTCATGCACCGATGATACGGTGCACCCTTGAGGTGATGAAAGCTACCTTTGGGACAAACCGGGAATGAAAAGCCACCGCTACCGGTTGCCATCGGATGTGAGCATACCTTTGTCGATCCTTGATCTTGCCCCCATCCGCCCCGGCGGTACCGCAGCCGAAACCTTCAACGAGAGCGTTCAACTAGCGCAAAGCGCCGAGGCCCACGGCTTCAGTCGCGTCTGGTACGCCGAACACCACAACATGGCGTCCATCGCTTCTTCGGCCACCTCGGTGCTCATTGGCCACATAGCCAACCACACCAAGAGCATTCGGTTGGGCGCCGGCGGCATCATGCTGCCCAACCACTCCCCCATGGTCATTGCCGAACAATTCGGCACCCTAGAAACACTTTTTCCAGGACGCATCGATCTGGGTCTTGGACGTGCCCCGGGCACCGACCAACTCACCTTCCAAGCATTGCGCCGTGATCCACGGGCATCCGATGCATTCCCCCACGATGTCCTTGAGCTTCAGGCTTACCTCGGGTCCGAATCCCGCATCGAGGGAGTCAATGCCTACCCGGGGCAAGGAACCAACGTCCCGCTCTACATCCTCGGCTCCAGCCTCTTCGGAGCCCGACTGGCGGCCCAACTGGGCCTTCCCTACTCCTTCGCCTCACACTTCGCTCCCGACGCGCTGGTACAGGCGACTACGGCTTACCGCAATGAGTTCCGGCCTTCAGAATTCTTGGCTGAACCCTATGTCATCGCCGGTGTCGGAATTGTTGCGGCAGATACCAATGCCGAGGCACACCAGATCATGGAACAGGTTCGTCGTGACCGTATCCAAATGTTCTTGGGTAGAAACCGTCCGGTACCGTTCACCGAGGCAGAAATTGATATGCTCCTTGATTCCTCACACGGGGAAAATATCTTGCATATGCTCAAATACACCGCCGTCGGCGATGGTGCAACGGTTGCCCAATACCTCACCGAATTTGCCAAAACTGCTCAGGCTGATGAGCTGATCACCGTGCACAACTCAAGTAGCGCTACCCAACGATTGAGTTCGGTAGAAATTACGGCCAAGGCCATGAACCTTTCGGCCTAAGCTCGTTTTTACCTTAAACCCGTAGGGGGACGGTTCACTAGGTGATTATTCATCTAGTGAACCGTCCCCCTACGATGTTTTTAGCGCCAGGGCAGAACCCAACGACGCACACTCATGGCCAACGCCATGATCAGCAAAACAAAGATGATCCCGTCCGCGGCAATGTAAAAATAGTGGGTCATTGAGCCACCGGCTTCAAGGCCGGCTACTACCGCATCGGTGCGCTTGGAAAGCAGCGGGCGAATCAACGCAACCTTGGCCAGTAATACAACACCCAGACCCCCGATCAGCGTCCAAAAGCGCCGATCCACGCCGCGTTTTACACTCGAGAGAACCAACACCGCAAAGAGCACGATTTCCACGTAATTCATGGCGGTGAAAACTAATTGCCCAATGCCCAACCCCAGCGGAATGGTAATACCCGGTGCCATGAATTTCAGTGGTGCCTCAATGAAGGAAATACCCATGAGCAACCCCATCCAGATTGCCGGTGCCAAAAGCCGTCCGGCAGCGGCCCATAGGGCCGCTCGGCTGTAGGGTTCGGTCATGAAGTGTCGCACTTGTTCTTTCTCCATACTTCCACGCTACCCCGCGTTGAGCTGGGGAAAGTCCAGCAAAAATAAGCCATTCCCATAATCGCGGCAGCGGCATAGTCTGTAATTACTCGGGAAACACTCACGAATCCCGTCTCAGATGAATGGAGGGGGCACCATGAGCAACAGCTTTGATGACACTGTCTTTGACGACCCGATTGATGATGATATGTACGAGCCGGACGACGGTCGGGACGGACAACCGTATGAGGGATCTTCCGATAGCCCCGAGTCAATGACAGCGCTGGACCCCCTACGTAAGCATCTGTACCTGCTCGACGATGATCTCTCCGCAGCCGATGATCTCGATAATGAAGAAGGCACCGAAGAAGAGTGGTCAGAAGAACTATCCCCCGAGGATGCAGAGGCTTAACCCCACGTGCACACTAGGATATGAAAAGGTGAGCTGGCACCGTCCTCGCTCACCTTTTCTCTTGTTTCCTTCGGAAGGATCTATGCTCAACCCGGTGCACTTACGGACTCTGATCGAGGTCGTTACCCACAAGTCCTTCGCCATGGCCGCCACAAGGCTTGGCTACACGCCTTCTGCCGTGTCCCAACAGATGGCTGCGCTCGAGCGCAGCACCGGAACCACACTCTTTACGCGCGGCGCTAAAAGCATTGAGGCAACACCGGCAGCCGTGACAATGATCAGACATGCACGGCGAGTACTAACGGATATTGATGCCCTGATGGCGGCCGCTTCAACCCCGGATTTAGATCCCAGCGGCAAGCCGCTACAAGAACTACGTCTGGGGATCTTCCCCTCCTTGGCTACTTATGCTTTGCCCCGACTTTTGGGTTCCCCAGATTGGGAAGACTTAGGCATCGCCCTACGAGTGCACGTTGGCGAACCAACCCAAACCATTACCGGGCTGCGCCACGACGGTGAACTAGACCTTGCGATCATCTTCCAGGTGGGCCAGGGCGGACTCGCTTGGCCGGCACAGCTTGAACGCCAATGGTTAGGTGATGACCCCTTCAGGGTTGTGGTTCCGGCATCGTGGCAGCTTGAGGATTCCTCACGCATCAGCGTCGAACAATTAGCTGACATGCCCTGGATCATGCACCACCCCGGAACCAGCGACGCAACAGTAATTTCACGATTATTCTCATCGTTCAATATCCACCCACGCGTGGTTGCCTATAGCGATGACTTCAATGCCTCACTACATATGGCGGCCGCCGGTTTGGGCGCGGCACTAGTCCCAAAACTAGCTATGACCCAAGCTCCCCAGGGGATCCGGGTTATTGATGCCCCCGAGATCAGGTTGGCCCGAAACATTTTTGCTCTGAAACCGCAGGAGCGGAGCAACCCGAAAACCGGGGTCTTGATGGATCGGCTTGCCGCTGTGCTCAGTGAGCTGCGTATCGAGCCCCAGCACCGCTAACCCCCCTGCGTTTTGGTAAAACCCTGAATAGCTTTGCAAGCGCGGTGCACTGGATCCCCAGAGCACGACGAATGAGCACAATATTGATTTTGTTCATACGGTCCCAGACGGTTAACCAGTGATAATGACCAGTAGCCCCACGACACCGAGGCCAATAACAATGGCACTCATCGCAAAAACTGCAACAACATCAGCGTGGATCCGCTCACGGACTATCCCATGCGAGGATTCTTTGTACCGTTTACGTTGGGTGAAATAGATTCCACCCGCCGCAAGCAGGCACAGGCTAATGAGTACCAGCATCCCAATCCCGTAGTGCGGGAGCCAACGCGCAAACACCATCGCGGCAACGCAGAGCGCCAAGGTGGTCCGGCCCCACGACATCACCGTGCGTTCGGGTTGCAGGCCGGGATCTTGGTGCGGAAAAACTGGGTCTGTCGAATTCATCTAGGAATCGCAATCAGCACTGCCACAACGGCGGCCGCCACGGCCCCACCAAAACCAAGTATCGGAATGATCAGGGGAATCGGAAGCGGTTTGTTCAACCGCATCGACATCTCAATGCGGCGCCAATGAACCGCGGCACCCAGGCTGATGAGCATTCCAATCACCACAAGAAGCACCGCGATGCCGGTACGGAAGGAGGTTGGGAAGCTATCGACGGCGAATGCCTCAAGTGCGATACCACCGGCCAAAAAGGCAAGGGCCGTACGGATCCATGCCAGGAAGGTTCGTTCATTGGCTAGGGTGAAGCGTGCGTCGGGTTCTTTACCACCGGGCAACACCCGTTTGGCCAGGGCACCACGATCATCAGCCTCATTAATACCAGCCATTTGCACGTGCCTTTCTTGTTACAACAAATTTTCAGACCTTGAATCCAGCAAAAGCTTACCTCGCACCATGTGGCTATAGAGTCTTCATTTCTTCGGTTGGTTGCCCCACCCGGTAGCGTTTGACCTAGGTGTCTTACCAATCGTTGTTACATGTTATTGCTAGGGAAGGATCAAATCATCACTTCGCATATTCGGATGCACATCAATGGAAACCTTGGAATCTTGGTTCTTGACCGTCCGGCAAAGATCAACGCGCTGAACTATTCGATGCTCTTAGAGCTACGTGATCAGTTCGCCGTGTGGAAGACCGATCCTAAAATTTCCATGGTTGTCTTGCGTGGCAATGGAGATCGTGGATTCTGTGCCGGAGGCGATATTAAGGACTTCCACCAGGCCGTGAGCAATGGTAACCACCAAGATTTTGCTGATCTGCTGAGCCTCGAATTTGAGTTAGACGCTATGATCGCGGCTTACCCCAAACCCGTCATTACCCTAGCCCACGGCCTGTGCATGGGTGGCGGAATTGGTTTGGCCTCACACGCCTCAATCCGTATTGCAACACCCGATTCCAAATATGCGATGCCAGAGGTTCGCATCGGATATACACCCGATGTGGGTGGTAGCCATTTGATGGCGCTGGCTCCCGGATTCATTGGCGAATATTTGGTGCTCACCGCCGCAACCTTTAGCGGCATTGACGCCGTTGAACTTGGCTTTGCCGACATGCTTGTAGAAGCCGAAAAGTTTGATGAAGTCATTGAGGCGCTTCCCGACTTTGCAGCGATGGATGCGGCGGCGATTGCTGCAGGACTTGAGGTTTTGCTAGGTACCTTTGCCCCAAGCCCACTGATCAGTGCCCAACCATGGATTGATCACGCGTTCAGTGCCCCCACACTTGGTGAAATCCTCGAGCGCCTCGATCAGATGAGTCATTCGGCCGCCGCGGAGGCCGCCGCGGCGATGCGTGAAAACTGCCCAACGTCAATGGAATCCGCGTTGCAGTCGGTGCGTGCGGCCCGTGCAGAAGACCACCTGCAATCGGCTCTCGACCGGGAACTGCGACTTGCCAAGTACCTGATGTATCGCCCAGATCTGAGCGAGGGCATCCGTGCACAGGTCATCGACAAGGATCGGAACCCCTCATGGGAACCTGCAACGCTGGCCGAGGTTGATGTTAGTTCTCTTGCCGAACTGATTCTGGAACCTCGCTAGGGAATTATCGGCACTAATTTTTCATTGACCGCAACGGTTTCAAAGCCCCGAGGGTCGCGGCGGCCATGGTTGTACCCAGCACCGCAAAGACCCCCGGGGCACCAAAACCCGTGGCAAAGATTCCAACGCCTACCGGGATCACTGCTTGCCCGAGCCTATTGCCCAGCAAGCGTATGGACATCCAAGTTCCGCGGGTGCCCTCGGCAGCAGCAGCCGAAACAACGCTCATGCTCAAGGGCTGTCCAATACCAAGGCTCAATCCGGCAAGTACCAGCACAACGGCCATCAGGATCACACTCATATTTACTGCAAGTAAGCCGATCAGCACCGCCGAGACGCTAGTGGAAATAAGTAAGAGTCGGGCCCTTCCTATGCCTCGTACCAAGGTATCTAGCCCCAATCGGGAGAAGACAGTGGCACCGGCACGTAATGCCAACAAAAGGCCAACGGTATGTGCGGAGATTCCGCGTTCCACAGCCAAGGCCGGCAGATAAACCTGTAAAAGATCGATGGTGCAGAGCACCATCATGCTCAGGCCGATCGAGGCAAAAAGCGTGTTGCGGGTTCCCGGCTCCACCTTGAGTGCACTTGAGAGTTTCATGGGTGCCGGGTTGCTGCCAACATTCTTGGTTTGGGAGTGCCGCACGGTGAAAAGTGTGGCTCCTAGCATTGCCAGAACCGAACAAATATAGGCCCAGAACAATGGTGTGGTATCCGGGCGTACATGATTTCCTGCCAAATAACCCATCACTAGTGGTGCTACTGCCTGCGCAATGGCCGTAACCATGGTGTAAAGACCAAAAACCCTGTCCATATTGCGGTTTTTTGCAGAGGCTAGTCGGCTTTGTTCCCCGATCAGGCTCATCAAGTGCCCCACACCGAGGATCAGATTCCAGCTTAAAAGCGCGGCAAGAGAGTTCGCCGCAAGCAAGAGCCCCAAACCGGAAAGTAGCATGAGCCCGGCACCACCAAGTAATATCCAGCGTTCATTCCCGCGGTCCGTTGCCCGACCAATACCCACGGCAAGAAACACCGGAAGGATCGAAAAACTCGCAACGACCAGCCCCAATAACCCGGGATCTACTCCTAGATCAAGTGCTTTGTAGGAGGTCGCCGGGCGCACCACATAGACGGCGGCCTGCAGAAAAAATGCATGTGCCAAGATCGAGGGAAACCCGAGTGAATGTTGCGGTGCGCTTGAAACCATGGTTCCTAGTATTACGCGTGCAATCCCCGGTTTCCCGATTGATGACGCGGGCGCTTAGCGCTTCTGCAAGGGGTGCTTGGGAGCTGGCTTACCTTCGGGACGTTCGGCGTGTGGGTGCACCGGTGCCACACGGCGATGGGTGGAGTCCTTGGGCTCGACACGCTTGGGCGGCACGGTATCGGCAACGATAGCTGGGGCTGCTTCGCGCTGGGTTGGCCAGGGCAAGGGAGCATGCTCACCAAAGTTTTCGGTGTCTGCTTCTTCCCAGTCGGCTTTCCAACCTTCCGGTGCTCCATTGAGCAGTGCCCCGGGTGCCACCCAATTGTGTAGTCCTGCATAACTGCGCGTGGTCAGGTGATCAACGCGGCGGCGCAGCATCCGTGGGTTGAGTTGGGATGGATGGGAAACACCCATGGAGGCTATGAGTTGGGCTGCTTCTTGGACTGTGAGCTTGTGATAGTTATAGACACGGTTGCCCTTATCAAGTACATCAAGGGCTCGGTAAAGGTGTGGGTTCTGTGTTGCAACGCCCACCGGGCATTCGTTGGTGTGGCATTTTTGTGCCTGGATGCAACCGGTGGCCATCATCATGGCTCGTGCGCTGAAGGTAAAATCTGCGCCCTGGATCAGACGTTTAACAACATCCGATCCGGTGGCAACCTTTCCCGCGGCACCAAGCCGGATTTTATCGCGCAACCCGCATCCAACCAGAGCATTATGGACAAGCATCAAACCCTCGGTCAACGGGGTACCCACATGGTCTTCGTATTCAAGTGGGGCAGCACCGGTGCCGCCCTCGGCACCATCGATGGTGATGAAATCCGGGGTGATCCCCGTTTCCAGCATTGCCTTACACATGGCTAGCACGTCGGTGCGCGAACCAACACAGAATTTATAGCCTACGGGTTTACCGTCGGAGAGATCTCGCAGGTGTTTAACGAAGAGCATGAGTTCGCGTGGCGTTGAGAATGCCGAGTGTGAGGCCGGGGATATACAGTCAACGCCCATGGGTACATCGCGTGCCGCGGCGATTTCAGGGGTGATTTTTGCGGCAGGAAGCACGCCACCGAGCCCGGGTTTAGCACCCTGGGAGAGTTTGATGGTGATTCCCTTGACATTTTGGTGCGCGGCCTTAGCTGCAAACTTATCTGCATCAAAGTTTCCGTCGGCGTCTCGGCACCCAAAGTATCCCGACCCAATTTCCCAAAATAAGTCCGCACCATATTCAAGGTGGTATTCGGTAAGTCCACCTTCGCCGGTTTCATGAACAAATCCACCCATGGCAGCGCCCTTGTTCATGGCAAGAACTGCGTTCTTGGACAACGCCCCAAAGCTCATTGAAGAAACATTCATTAACGACATGTCATAGGGGTGTTTACAGTCCGGTCCACCAATACGAACGCGGTGTTGTTCCACCGGAGGCGCAACAGGGGCCGTGGAGTGCAGGAGGAATTCATACCCGGTGGCATTGACATCGCGTTCGGTGCCGAAGGCCTTATGACTATCGGCGCCCTTGGCCCGAGCGTAAATAATTGAGCGGGTATCCCTGTCAAAGGGTCGTCCATCGGTATTGCGTTCGATGAAGTACTGCTGGATTTCTGGTCGGATCGATTCAAGAAGGAATCGCATTCTGCCCAATACCGGAAAGTTTCGCAGGATCGCGTGCTTAGTTTGCAGTACGTCGTGAATGCCAAGACCCAGCAGGGCAAGAGCGAGGGCCGCAAGAATCCACCAGCCGGTTGACCCTAGCGATGCGGCAATAATCGTAATGAAGCCGAGTAGCGATAAGAGCGCAATTATCAGAAATCTCACCATGGCCTGAGCTTATAGCGCTATCGCCGGTTATGGGAGGAATTTGGCGGAAATTACTTCTCGGTGCCACCCCGCTCCAGTTTCGATTCTTGCGCCGATATTAGTCTTCCAAGGATTCCTGTTCGCGGCGCAACAATGCAGCAAATCGTCCCTCGGCAATCTGTGCCAGCGCCCGTGGCGTGCCATTTTCCACAAGTCTTCCTGCCTCAAGTACCGCAAGCTGATCCACCCACCGGATAGTTCGCATCCTGTGGGCAATAATGATGATTGTCTTTCCGGCGGCAGCCATTTCACGCACCGACTTCATCACCAGTTCTTCGATGTGTATATCAAGGGCACTTGTTGCCTCATCAAGAATCAACACCCGTGAATCCTTGACGAAGGCTCGCGCCAAAGCCACACGTTGCGCTTGTCCACCGGAGATCTTGGCTCCGCGCTCCCCCAACGCGCTATCAAGCCCGCGTGGCATCTTGGCTACCCAGTCCCCCAGACCGGCACATTGACAGGCGGTTCTGAGCTGTTCGTCGGTGGCTTGTGGATTTGCCAGCAATAAGTTTGAACGCAAGGTGCCACGCATGAGGTGATCGCGTTGGGAGACCATCGCCATAGCTCCGCGCAGGTCCTTGAGCGCAAGTTCACGCACATCGCTTCCGCCCACCCGGATCACTCCGGAATCCGGGTCCATGGCGCGCACTAACAGTGCGGCAAGTGTTGATTTTCCTGAGCCCGAACCACCGACAACAGCAAGTGAACTGCCCGCTGGAACGACAAGGTCGATTGAGTCCAACACGGTATTGCTTCCGGTTTCGGAGGCGAGAGACACCGATACCTGCTCAATATCTATACCCAAACTTCCAGCTGCCAATTTGATTGGTGTCCTTGGCTCGAGGGCTGCAGGTTGTGCATGCATCATCGTGTAGAGACGTTCGGCCGAAGCAAACGAATCCTGCAACCCGGAAACAAACCCGTCAACCTCGAGCACCGGTCCAAACGCTGGAACGGAGATCAGCACCACGCACAGCAGTACGCCGAACTCCAGTGTGCCGGCTGCTACTTGTTCAAGGCCTACAAGCAATATGAGGACCGCAAAACCCCACGGAAGAATGGCTTTGAGAGCTGCCCGCCAGGATGCCGCGGCTGCCGAATGGGCAAGAGCCGTACCCAGTTCAACATCGAGTCCAGCCATTTCGGCGGCTCGAGCCGTTCCATAACCAAAGGCAACCAGCGGGCCCGTGGCACGCACCGATTCGCTCACGTGTTGGGTGATATAGGCACGTTCTTGGGTAGCTGCTTGAGTGGCACCTCGGGTACGGCCTAGGCCAATGAGTGGCACAATAAAACCGGTTATGACGAGCCCGGCAGCAAGTACACCGGCGAGCGCTGCCGATGCGTAAAAACCCACCCCACACACGATGATGAGCGGGACAATCAGTGCGGATACTAGGGGTGGGATGGTGTGCGCGAAGAACACTTCGACTCGATCAATATCACGCGTGGCACGGGTGAGCATGTCACCGCTGGCACGGCTGCGCGCATTGAAGGGAGCCTGCGGGGCAAGCGCCGCATAGAGTTTGTTCCGCAAGAGGGCCAGTGCTTTAAACGCCACCTTGTGCCCAAAGTACTGTTCTCCGTAACGCAGTACGCCCTTGAGCAGTGAGAGGCCAATCAACCAGCCTAGTAATGGTAAAAACGCTGGTGGTGTGCCGTTGCCCAGCAGTGCTTCGGCTCCTGCACCCACGGCGATTCCGGCAACCAGATAGAGGGCAAGATTGCTTAGTTTGTGGGCGATACCCAGCAGGCTTGCAATGCTCAAGGGAGCCAAGACGTCCCGACAGGTGTGTAGTAACCAGCCTATAAGTACTCGACGTTTCATGAGTGTTGCCCCCAGATGCTGTTTGTTGCGTTCTTTGAGGCTTCCAAGGCCGTTGCTAGATACCCTCCGGAGGCCAACACCTCGGCCAATCCTCCGGCTTCGATGACCTTGCCGTGTTCTAGAACAGCTACCCGGTCGCATCCGGCCAGCAGCCCGAGTCTGTGGGTCACCGTGATGGTTGTTGTTCCGGCGCTCACCTCACCTAGGGTGCGCAGCACCTGGGCCTCGGTGGCTGGGTCAAGATCCGAGGTTGGTTCATCGATCAAGAGGAGCTGGCGTTGAGCCACTAAGGCCCGTGCCAGGGCAAGGCGTTGGGCTTGTCCACCGGAAAGCCCGTGCCCGTGCTCACCGACCTCGGTCGTGAGTTCCAAGTCTTCCAGTCCTACCTTCGCCATGACCTCTAGCAGTTCATCCTTGGTGGCGCGTGGGGCACCAATCCGAAGGTTATAAGCAATACTTCCACCCAGCAGTCCGGCGCTTTGCTCGAGTACGGCACTTGCTGCACGTAGTTGAGCTGCATTGAGCACCTCGCCGGAACCATCGGTCATGGTTCCCGAACTCGGTTCAAGGGCGCCCTGCAACACCTTGATCAGGGTGCTCTTCCCGGAGCCCGAGGCACCAATGACCGCAGTGTGAGTTCCGGCCGGGAATTGCAGGTTTACATCTTCTAAGACCGTGTGCCCCGCATACCCGGCGCTAAGGTTTTGAAGCAACAGCGTCTGACCGTCGTGGCTGGTTATTCCATGTTCAAGGGTTTCTGGGGCGTGCAGCAATGCGTTGATTTCTTTTTCTGCGGCGCGTCCGGTCATCCCTATGTAGAAGAAACCTCCAACGAACGCCACGGGCTGGAGCATCAGGGTACTGAGTAACACCATTGCCACGCCTTGGCCTACGGTAATGGCACCACTACTCATCCGCCAGCTGGCCAACGCCACAGACCCGGTAATAAGGCCCAGCGCGAAGGTCGCATCGATGACCAGCAGTACCAGTTGGTTACCTGCCAAGAGCTTCATGACCTGTTTGCGGACCTGTTCGGAGGCCGCCGCAAGCTTTCCGCCGGCCGCGCCTTCGGCATTATTCAGTCGCAGCATGCCAAGACCATTGAGTGTGTCCATAAAGGATGCCGCGAGCCTTCCCTGGCTACGTCGATAATTGGCGCTCGAGGCTCGAAAGAGTTTTTGGAAGCCGGTGACCAACAGGGGGATGATCGGCAGCGCGATTGCCAAGAGCAATGCTGCGAGCACATCAATAAAGCTCCCAATCATGACCACCACCAGGATTGGGGCGAGTACCGCGGCCATCGCCGGGGCGCTGAACCCGGCGCGGAAACGTGCACGTTTCTCCACGGCGTCGGTTGCCAGAGAAATCAGCTCTCCGCCGGCCTTAGCCCCGGTATATCCCGCTCCGAGTGCAAAGTACTTCAACAAGATGGCTTTACGATCGCTCGATTCTTGTTTGGCGGTAGCCTTCGCCACGAGTCGTGGGGTAAGCACTGC
Source organism: Arthrobacter sp. MYb227 (assembly GCF_002975435.1). Taxonomy (GTDB): domain Bacteria; phylum Actinomycetota; class Actinomycetes; order Actinomycetales; family Micrococcaceae; genus Paeniglutamicibacter. Next base: position 29,512 of record NZ_PCPT01000015.1, read on the forward strand.
TACAAGAGCGGCAACAAGCAGTGCTACACCAATGAGCATCACCCAGGATTTCTCCACGCCCCGGGCGCCGGAAGCGTACCTGTCAATGGCGGCACCCATCAGCAGCGCGATGGTCGCAAGCGCTGCGGTGCCCAGCACCGCTAAAACCACAATGACCGGTAGCGCACGGGCCGCCGGATTCTTTTTCCCAGACACTCAACCCATCCTAGGCAAATCCGCGTAGTTTATCGCCTCCGTCTAGGTTCATACCCCTCAGAGGCACTACCGTGAGTAGGGTCGTAAAACGTTAGAAGTGAGGAAGTTCGTGGGAGCATCAATCCGCATCGGTATTGCCGGCTATGGAAACCTTGGCCGTGGGGTACAAGCCGCCATCGCTAAGAACCAAGACATGGAATTGGTTGGTGTTTACACCCGCCGTGATCCGGGTGCCGTGACTTTGGCGTCCCCTGCCCCGGTTTTCCACATGGATGATCTTGCCAAGCACACCGAAGACCTTGACGTGCTGATCCTCTGTGGTGGTTCCAAGTCCGATCTTCCCGAGCAGGGCCCGGCACTTTCCGCGCTGTTCAATACGGTTGATAGCTTTGACACCCATGCGAAGATCCCCGAGTACTTCGAGGCAGTTGATGCTCCGGCCACGGCTGCCGGTAAGACCGCGTTGATCTCCGCCGGTTGGGATCCGGGAATGTTCTCCATCAACCGTGTCTACGGCGAAGCGTTGCTGCCCGATGGCGAGACCTACACATTCTGGGGACGCGGGCTGAGCCAGGGCCACTCGGACGCCATCCGTCGCGTGCCGGGTGTTGCCGGCGGCGTGCAGTACACCATCCCGTCCACCGAGGCCATTGCCAAGGTACGCGCCGGTGAGCGTCCGGAGCTTTCCACCCGCGAAAAGCACGTGCGTGAATGCTTCGTGGTGCTCGAAGACGGCGCGGACGCCGAGGCAGTACGCGAAGCCATCGTGACCATGGAACACTACTTTGATCAGTACGACACCACGGTGAACTTCATCGATGCAGCAACTCTGGCTTCCGAGCACTCCTCGATGCCGCATGGTGGTTTTGTGTTCCGCAGCGGTAATACCACCGATGCTCACGCACAGGTCATCGAGTACTCGCTGTCCCTGCAGTCGAACCCGGAATTCACCTCAAGCGTGCTGGTTGCTTATGCTCGCGCGGTATTCAAGATGAATGCTGCCGGCCAGATAGGGGCTAAGACGGTATTTGATGTGGCGCCGGGTCTGCTTTCCCCGAAGTCTCCTGCACAGTTGCGCGCGGAACTTCTCTAAGCTTCAACAGCTGGAGAAACTTCCAGAATTCGCATGCTCGTGGGCGCTCATCCATTGATGGATGAGCGCCCACGCTGCTTTCATCCGGTGACACGGATACGCATCTGCACCCACATTGGAAAATCCTTTCCCGAACGGTGACGAGATCGCGCCGAAACATGATCCAGCCACCACCCAATGACGGGTTCGGATGCAAGAACCAGCGCAGCATCTCAAGCAGTCATCTGCCCAGATTAACCACGAAACTCAGTGCACCCCATGGTGGTTGATGCTTTGGCTCGCGCCGATGCTTACCCGCCATGGGGTTTCGCCTCCTGAACAGAAGAGGTGCAGTCCCCTTTGGGCTTTGAAACTCAATTTCTTGAGCCACAAAACCCAAAATGGGTATCCTAGAGATGCTTGATCTCCAAGGGATACCCCCTTGGGAATGCACCGTTTGGGTGTTAGTTTCAGCGATGAGACCCACGGCCACGGGTCTTTTTGCGTTAACAAACACATTCAGAATTCTCTGGAATTCCCTAAGAGTAGAGCAGCAAGACCGACAGAGAACCCGGCGCCAATAGCACTGTGGAAAAGCGGACGAAGACTAGGGTTTATTTGTTCGCGGCTTATGCAACCATGGGCGCAGCAACCGGGTGGTGACCGGCAAGAAGATGTAGGTCATCAGCGGGGTGAGAATACAAATATTGAGTAGTACTGCCCAGACCATTGGCCATTCGTGAAGCAGCGGCATGAGCAAGAAGTTTGAGAGGAGACTCAGCGGGAAAAACGGCAAAAAGATGCTGACTGCTTGTTTCCAACGCGGAGGAACCACCGTCTCGGGGATGGTAAGTTTCTGCTCCCCCGCGGGTTCAAACCATCCTTCGATGCCCGTGCGGTGTTCTACTCGTGTAATTTCCACCAGTTCGCTGGCACTTTGAATCCACCAACGTCGGTCTTCAGATTCGTCCCAAGCACGCAGCGATGTCGCATCGGAAAATCTATAGAGCACATGCCACTCGTCGGAATCCGGCGAGGTGCGAATCCACCCGGAACCTAAATATCCTTCCCATTCACGAGCCAGTTCCTGGCCGGCCTGCACCCAGGCATTGAATCGGCGGTGATGATCTGGAAGTACTGTCCTGGTTATGGACACTGTAATCGGGGAAGCTTGTGGCATTCCCATAATGTAGTCGTAGCTGGGGCTACTGGCCAACCCCCCGGGCTTCGGACTGTGTCGGCCGAAACACATACGCCGCATCGAACCTAGCGATGCCTCGTTGAGCGCAAAACCTTATTCCGTCGCTAGGTAATAAAATGGGAATTGATATCGGCCTGGCTGGGATCTAGCAATTCGGGGTTCGTCGATAACTCTGGGGTCGCAAGTATCGAGAATTGTATTATTTGTTTCAAGGACAAGTACCACTTATGACCTCATCGTGCGCCACAGGGCAATTACTCCTTGATCTCTCATTGCTCAAGTTCGATGAGCTAACCCGGATCGTAGGGCAATTGGGCGATGAGCTGGCGGCCACTTCCCCCTCGTTTCCCGGTGCCAACTCTCCTTATGCCATCCTGAACCATTGTCTGGGAATGATGCGTTATTGGAGCAGCAACGTGAATCGAGGGATCCAGATCCCGCGCGACCGCGCGGCGGAGTTCACCGTTACCGGCCCCGTAGCCGACCTGCTGGCTCGGGCCGCCAACGCCCGTGCGGCATTCATCGCCGACGTACTGGCCGTTGATCCCACAGCTGCTCCTGCACAGACTCCGGATGATCGCGAGGTTTTTTGGAGCTCCACCATCACTGGTGTGCTGTTGCACGTCCTCGAAGAACTCTGCCAGCATCTTGGACAATTGGAAATCACCAAAGACCTACTAACTGCTGGGGAAGCTAACTCATGAGCCGAACGTTCGAAGACCTTGTGGCCGAGGCGCAACACGCACCGATCGACGGATGGGATTTCTCCTGGTTTCAGGGCCGCGCCACCGAAGAACGCCCCTCATGGGGCTACTCACGGTTGCTCGCCGAACGTCTCCCCGCGGTGGACTCCGCGCTAGATTTGCAAACCGGGGGCGGCGAAGTGCTGGCCGGGGTTCCGCGCTACCCACGACTCATGGTGGCGACCGAGGGCTGGGAACCCAACATTGCCAAGGCCACGGAATTGCTGCATCCCCGTGGAGTGGAAGTAGTTGCCGATGATCCCGAGCCGCCGTTACCCTTCGCCGACGAATCCTTCGAATTGGTGACCAGCCGCCACCCGGTCATCGTCCACTGGGAAGAAATTGCCAGGGTGTTACGTCCCGGCGGCAGCTATCTGGCCCAGCATGTGGGCCATCGCAGCGTCTTTGAGCTCGTCGAGTTCTTCCTCGGCGAGCAGCCCGAGGCGGTGCGTCTTGCCCGCCATCCAGACTTTGATGTCAAAGCAGCTATGGAGGTAGGCCTGGAGATCACCGAGCTGAAGTGTGAGGAACTGCGGATTGAGTTTCACGATATTGGTGCGGTGATTTATTTCCTACGCCTAGTGATCTGGATGGTTCCCGGATTCACGGTGGAGGCCTATGTGCCAAGGCTGCGCGAGATGCATGAGTTGATACGTGCGCAGGGTTCGTTCATTGCGCACTCGACACGTTTTTTGATCGGGGCCCGCAAACCTGCCTAACTAGTGCAGGTCGGCAGCACAATTTTCCGACTGGTATCGACCTGAAGCGGTCACGTAGTTAGTGTGGAAAGTGGCGGTTTTCTTACCGCCCCAGACTAAGGAACCTGACATGGGAATCATTTCAGTTGACCTATTTATCACCCTTGACGGCGTCTACCAGGCACCCGGTGGCCCGGAGGAGGACCTCAGCGATGGGTTTGAGTTAGGCGGATGGCAGGGTGCCTATTTTGATGATGAATCTGGAAAGGCAATCAGCGCCGGAATTGAGCGGATGGATGCCCTACTACTCGGGCGCCGAACGTATGACATCTTCGCATCCTACTGGCCACACCAAGGCGCTAATAATCCCATCGCTACAAAGTTCAATGCCATTGATAAGTTCGTGGTTTCCCGTAGCCTCACCGACCCTTCATGGGCCGGAACCACCGTACTTTCCGAGCTCTCGGAGGTTGCGGCATTGAAGGAAAAGTACACAGATATTCATGTGGTCGGTAGCGGTGATCTTGCCCGCTCACTGCTGCGGGAGCAGATCGCTGACCGGCTGAATCTTTACCTGTACCCACTGACGCTGGGGTCGGGCAAGCGGCTCTTTGCCGAGGGAACGGGTGTGCCCGCCGCATTCCATGTGGCCCAGCCACCGGTGGCCTTCCCCAAGGGCTCGATTGCTCTGACGTATGAACGCGCCGGCCTGCCGGTTACCGGTTTTGATATGGGTGCCGCGTGAGCAGCACAGCCTCCGGACTCAGCGAGTAAGAAAACGCCATGATCACTGGCTACACTGACCACAGACGTTGATTGAGCGGCTTACACGCCGCGACCATGTACCGGCCTGGCGTTTACTGGTGGTTCTCCGACCTCGTCAAGGGTGTGGCCATTGCAGGCCGCTTGAGTGACCGTGGCCTGCTCGATGCCCGAGACGATAAACCATCGCATGGCGTCGCGCATTTGGCACCATCCGATTAAATACCATTGGCCGTTGGTGGAGGCGAACAGCACTGGCTCGATATCCCGGGTGGTGGTGCTCCCGACCTTCGAGGTATAGCGAATACGGAGTACTCGCTGTTCGGCCATTGCTTCTTCCAATGCCGACCTGATGGCGCGCGAAGAAGTGGGAGGCGTGTTCACCCAGACGCGGCCGGCCAACTCGTCGGCCTTGGCCCGGGTTCTGGGATCTAAGACGTCCATGATCTTCTTGATACCGGCCGCTGCCAGATCGGAGTACGGAGCATCGGGTGCGGCGGATACCGCGGCCATGAGTGCCACGGCTTGGGCCGGGGACAAGCTGACGGGCGGCAGGGACGCACCGCCGGCCAATCCGTAGCCGCCGCCCGGACCCGGGCGCGACCATATTGGTGCACCGCTGTTCTCTAGCGCGTCAAGGTCTCGCTTGATAGTGCGTACGGAGACCTCGAACTCTTGTGCCATTCGTTCGGCGGAGATCCCGCGCGCGCCGCTGCGGCGCAACATCTCTGAGAGGGCGTGAAGTCGTTCGACTCGCTTCACAGTTCAAATTCCAGCGAATTCATGACATAAATAGTGACATACTCTTGTCCTGAGTGCATGCGAGGGTTGCGACATGACCACCGCATCTAACACTCCGAGCATCATTCTCATCGCCGGCCACTGGCTGGGCGCCTGGGCTTGGGATGAAGTCCTTGAACACCTAAAAACCAACCACCCTGATGCCATCGCAATGACCTTACCCGGTCTTGATCCGGACGATTCTGCACGTGTAGCGAGGACTCTCGAGGACCAGAGCGCAGCGATCCTCGACATCATTTCTCAACACGGAAATCGGCCAACGATTCTCGTCGCCCACAGCGGGGCTAACGCTCCGGTCAGCCTCGTGATGGACCGGCACCCCGAGCTTGTCCAACGGGTCGTGTGGGTCGATTCGGGACCGGTGGCACCGGGCAGTATCTTCGCTCCCGATCTCCCGGAAGCGTTGGAAGAACTTATTCTGCCGCCCTTCGATGTACTCGCTCAGCAGGCGAGTCTCGAAGGCCTGAGCGAGGAGGTCCTCGAGCGTTTTCGGGCCCTTGCCGTCCCCGAGCCCGGGCCCGTGCTTCGGCAGCCCGTCGAGCTGACGAACGAGGCCCGCGGCAACATCCCAACTACCCTGGTGTGCTGCTCGATCTCGAGCGAACAGGTCAACGAGCTGGTTCAGGCGGGCCATCCCATGTTTGCCGAGGTCGCGAACCTCAAACACGTTGACGTCATTGACCTTCCCACGGGGCATTGGCCCATGTGGAGTCGTCCCGGAGAGCTGGCCAAGATTATTGACTCGGAGGCTTCGCGCACCAACTGAATTTCACCCGACCCGAAAGGGGCAGGCTAAATGCCGCATTCGGTGCTGATCTGGCCGTGCTTCGGCATCGTGGTGCGGGTCGTCCCACCACGATGCCGAAATTCATGCGATTTTAGGCGTGCATTGCCGCATCAAACCAGCCGGTAATGCTTGCCGGGTGGGTGATGGCTGTACCAACAACTACTGCAAAGGCGCCGGCATCAAGCGCGGCGCGGGCCTGCGCCGGAGTATGAATACGTCCCTCGGCAATCAAAGGAACCCCAAGATCTGCCGCGGCAATAGCGGCCAATAGTTCAAGGTCCGGTCCCTCGGTCTTGGGACGCTCCCCCGAATACCCGGCCAAGGTGGTGCCAATCAGATCGGCGCCCGCCTCCACCGCGTTCAGCGCATCGGCCAGCGAACCACAATCGGCCATGACCAACGCATGAGACTGCTCGTGAACCATGTCAATGGTTTCCTTCAGGCTCAGCCCATCGGGACGTGGACGCTGGGTCCCATCGATGGCAACAATGTGTGCACCTGCATGTGCCACGGCCAACGCATGGCGGGCGGTGGGAGTAATGAAAACACCCTCGTGCCCGTCTTTCCACAACCCAATGACCGGAACCTCAACTGCAGTGCGGGTGAACTGAATATCGGCGATGCCCTGCACGCGTACCGCCTTGGCGCCGCCGATCACCGCGGAGGCGGCAACCTGCGCCATAGTGGTGGGGGTGCGCATGGGTTCGCCCGGGTAGGCCTGGGCGGAAACGATTAAAGCACCGCGCAGCGCTTCAAGTTCTGTGGCTGTCAAGATCATGCGTGGTCCTTATTCGTGTTGTCGGCCAGGAAGAGTCCTGCCGCACCAATGATGGCTGCGTCATTGCCAAGGGTTGCGGGCACCGGAATCAGGTGTTGCAGTGGGTCGATGGCCTCGGAAGAAAAACCCTCACGCACCGCATCCCACCACAGGTCACCGGCACCAATCATGCCACCGGAGAGCACAATGAGTTCCGGGTCAAGAATATTAGCCAGCGAGCCTGCGGCAATGCCCGCCGCCAGGCCACCGGTGTGTAGTGCCTGAATCGCTAGGTCTTCGCCCGCATAGGCGCGGGCGGTCATGTCACGGGTGTCTGCCACCGCTGAATCTCCGCCCAGGGCAAGATAGTTGCGGTGGATGGCCGGTCCTGCGGCAATGGCCTCAAGGTGGCCGGTGCGCCCGCAGGAGCAGCGCACACCCGTGGCAAGTGGTGAGGCAAAGTGCCCCATATGCCCACCCACGTGGTGGGCTCCGGTCTGTGGAACACCGTGCAAAAGGTGCGATCCGCCAATGCCGGTACCCACGGCAAGCAGCAGTGCGTTGTCTTTACCGGCCGCGGCACCGCACCAGGCCTCGCCCAGTCCGTGGGCGTGCACATCATTGACCGCACGCACCGGAAGGTTGGTGCGGGTGTAAAGTTCGGCGGCCAAATCGGTACCCGCCCACCCCAAAATGGTGTCCGTTGCCGAAAGTACCTTGGCGCTTGCCGCATCGATGACTCCGGCCGCTCCCATGCCCAAACCGATAATGTTCAGTTCCGCATCCGCGGAGGGGGTCAGGGCTGCAATGAGTGCTGCAACAACATCGAGCACCGCCTTGGCACCGGCGGTGGCGGGGGTGGGGGCCGAGGTTGTTGCAAGGACGGTTCCGCCGGAATCTACCAGGCCGGCGGCAATTTTGGTGCCGCCCAGATCGATGCCAAACGCGGCGGTGCGCCCCGGGGACCCGGGGCGCACCCATGCTGTTGCGTTATTCATGCGTGGTTTAGAGCAGACCGGTCTCGGCGAGGATCGCGGTGATGGCCGCGGTCTCCGACTCGTTGAGCTGCTCCAACGGGGTGCTCATGGCGTTGTTGCCAATGACGCTCAGGGCCACCAAGGCCGTCTTGAACGCGCCAAGACCCGCGGCGCCACCGGAGACGCGGGAGGAATCCGGGGTGTAAACAATGTCAAAGACGCGCGCCAGGCGGTCCTGTTCCTGGGCCACCTTCGCCCAGTCGCCGGCCATTGCCGCATCAAACATGCGGCGGTAGCCGGCCGGGTCAACGTTGCCCAGGCCCGGGACCACACCGTGGGCGCCGCCCAGCAGTGCGCCGTCAACAACAACCTCGTGGCCGGTGAACACGGAGAAGCCTTCGATGTCCTTGGTGGCCAGCAGCAGCTGACGGAAGGAAACATCATCTCCCGAGGAATCCTTGACACCTGCAATGACGCCGTCCTTGGCCAGAGCAACGGCCGTTGCTACCGAGAGCTTGACGTGCGTGCGTACCGGTACGTCGTAGGCGAAGATATCTACCTGCAGCGCGGCGTGGATGGCACGGAAGTGGGCCTCAACCTCGGCGGCGTTGGAGATTGCGTAGTACGGGGTGGTGACAACCAGGGCGTCGGCACCCAGGGCGATCATTTTAGCGCCCTCGTCGATCACGCGGTTGGTGGTCTGCTCGTTGGCACCGACGACCAGCGGCACGCGGCCTGCGTTTGCGCTCGCAATGGTTGTGACAACCAGTTCACGCTCGGCGTTTGTCAGGTACGGGACCTCGCCGGAGGAACCGAGCACGAACAATCCGGAGACACCGCCGGAGATGAGGTGTTCAACCACTGCGTTCAGGCCCAGAACATCGATGTCCCCAGCAGAGGTGCGCGGGGTTACCACGGGTGGGATAACGCCGGTGTACTTGGGGTTATTAGCGAATGCCACGAGAAAAACTTCCTTCTAAAGGTGTGTACTGCGTCTTGGGTGTTGGCCGGTGTCCGATGTGTGGTGCGGACACCGGCCAGGATTGTGGTGCGTTAGCGTTTTAGAGCTGCAGCAGTGAGGGGGCCGCACCCAGTAGCGTGCGGGTGTAGTCATTGGTTGGGGCATCGAAGATCTGTGCCGCGGTGCCCTGTTCAACGATTTTTCCGGCATTCATCACGCAAATGCGATCGGAAATATAGCGCACCGTTTGTATATCGTGAGAGATGAACACCATGCCAAGGTTTAGTTTGGCCTTCAGATCCGTGAGTAGGTTTAGCACCTGGGCACGCACCGAAACATCCAGCGCGCTGGTTGGTTCATCGGCAACAATAATGTCCGGATCCAGTGCCAGGGCTCGGGCGATGGCCACGCGCTGACGCTGACCACCGGAGACCTGGGATGGGGTGGCACTTGCCGCGGAGGCCGGCAGACCCACCACCGAAAGTAGCTCGGTGACCTTGGCGCTCCGTGTTGCGGCATTGCCAATCCCGTGGACCTTCAGCGGGTCGGTGAGGATGTCGTGGATGCTCATGCGCGGGTTTAGCGCGGTTGAGGGGTCTTGGAAGACCACGGCCACGGAGCGGCCAAATTCTTTGCGGCCCGCGGCATTGCGCTTTGCCGCATCCTTGCCACGGAAGAGTACGGATCCGCTGGTGGGATCCTGCAAGCCCACCAGTACCGAGGCCAGGGTGGATTTGCCGCAACCGGATTCGCCCACGATGCCGACGGTTTCACCGCGTGAAACACTGAAGTTCACGCCGTTGACTGCCTTGACAATATTTGGCTTAAAGAGCTTGCCGCCGCGTGCCTTGTGGTGCACGTGGATATCGCGTAGCTCAACGACCGGGGCGTTCGATGCGTTGCTCATCGGGTTTCTCCTACTGCTACTGATTCGTGGCTGGCCCAGAAGTGCTCGGGGTGCTCGCCGGCCAGGACAAAGTCGGTGGGACGGTTTGGATCCGCGTCCGTGCGCTGTGAACGTTCGGCAAAGCGGTCGCCGGTAGCAAACGAGTACGGGGAGGGAACACTGCCCGGGATCTGATGCAAACGGGTGGCACCCGATTCGATGGAAAGTACAGCGCCCAGCAAACCTTGGGTGTATTCGTGGGCCGGGGCCGAAAGCAAGGCCGAGACCGGAGCCGATTCAACAACCTGACCCGCGTACATGACCGTCACGCGGTGCGCCAGCGACGCGACAAGGGCCAGGTCGTGGCTGACAAAGACCATCGCGAAGCCAAGGGTCTCGCGCAGCTCGTTGAGCAGGTCAACTACCTGCTTTTGCACCGTGACATCAAGTGCCGTGGTCGGCTCATCGCAGACCACCAGCTTCGGGGAGCGGGATAGTGCCATGGCGATCAGTACGCGCTGGCGCTGACCACCGGATAGCTCATGCGGGTAGGACTTGAGGGTACGCACCGGATCGAGCTTGACCAGGCGCAGCAGCTCCTCGGGGCTGGTCCGTCCGCCACGCTTGGTAAGCTGACGCAGCTGATCGCCCACCAACATCGAGGGGTTCAAAGACGAAAGTGCATCCTGGTAGACCATGGCGATCTGTTCGCCGCGCAGGCCCTTGTAGACCTTGTCGTCCCCGGCAAGATGGGTTCCGTTGGGGCCTTCGGGAAGCAATTCCTTGCCCTCAAAGCGGATCGAACCGCTCAGTTCGGCGGTATCCGGCAGCAGACCCATGATGGCCAGCGAGGTGATCGACTTGCCACACCCGGATTCGCCCACCAGAGCCATGGTTTCGCCCTCACGGACCGTGAAGGAGACGTTATCCACGATGCGGGTATCGCCAAAGCGTGCCGGGAATCGGATCGAAAGGTTTGTGACCTCAAGAATCGTCTGGGGCTCCCCGGCTGCTGTATCAAGGACCAGACGGTCGGTGCGCTTGGCCTCGGTGCTAGCCAGCAAAGTTAGTTCGCCGCGCAGACGCGCCAGTGCCTCACCATCGGCGGCCGGCTTAGTTGCCTTGGCTGCAGCGGTTTCCGAGGACGATGCGCTCTTCTTGGTGGACTTGGGGTTCACCAGGGCATCGGTCATGCCTTCGGCCAGGATGTTCAGCGCCAGCACGGTCAGCAAAATGATCAGACCGGCAAAGGTGGTGGCCCACCAGGCACCGTTGAGCACCAGGGTACGACCATAAGAGATCACGTTGCCCCACGAAGGAGCCGGATCCTGAATACCTGCACCCAGGAAGGAAAGCGAGGCCTCAAGGATGATGGCATCGGCAACCATGATGGTGGCAAAGACCAGTACCGGGGCGGCACAGTTGCGTACCACGTGGACACCGAGGATGTAGAAGCGTCCGGCACCGATGACGCGTTCGGCACGCACATAGTCCTCGCCCCATTGGGCCAGCACGTTGGCGCGCACCACGCGGGCAATCTGCGGCACGTAGATCACCGCGATGGCGATCATGATCACCGGCAGCGAGTTACCCAGTGAGGCAAGCAGCGCTGCGGCCAGGGCGATGCCGGGGAAGGCCATGAGCATATCCATGATGCGCATGATAGTTTCGTTGGCCCATTTGGCGCTGGTTGCCGCCAAGGCGCCGAGCAGGCCGCCAACGATCAAGGCCAGGGCTACCGAGCCCAGGCCAATGATCAGCGAGGACTGGGCACCAAAGAGCAGGCGCGAGAGAATATCGCGGCCCAGTCGGTCGGTACCAAAGGGGTGATCGGCACTCGGTGCCTGGGCGGGGATGCCGGAGGCCAGCGGATCGTGTGGGGCCAATAGCGGCGCGAGGGCCGCGGCCAAACCAATCAGCAGCAAGAAGATCAGGGAGATCTTTGAACCCAGCGGAAGGGAGGTAAAGCGGGTGGTTCCGTTGCTCAGCCGGGCGACCAGGCCATTGCGTGGGGCTAGTGTTGCCATGTTTATTTACACCGTCCTGATGCGCGGGTTGATGAGCAGGTAAAGCAGGTCAACCACGATGTTCACGAGCACGAAGGTAACCGCGATGGTGAGCACCACGCCCTGGACCAGATTGACGTCGGAGTTGGTAATGCCGTTCATGATCAGCTGACCCATGCCGGGCAGCGAGAAGATCATTTCGATGACGACCGCGCCACCGAGCAGGTACCCGATGCGTAGACCCAGCACGGTGACCGGGGTGACAAGTGCGTTGCGCAGCACGTTGCGGGTGAGTACCTCGGGCCGTGGCACACCGTTACCGATGGCCGTGCGGACATAATCCTTATCGAGTTCTTCAACCATTGAGGTGCGCACCACGCGGATCAGCGAGGCGGAGACCGGGATAGCTAGCGCCAGGGCCGGAAGTGTCATGTGGGAGAGCCAGCCGGAAAGGCCGGAGCCTTCCGGGGCCGCGCCGCCGGAGGGGAAGAGTGGGCTTTGTCCCAGCGCAAGCCACTGGATGAGCAGGATGCCGAGCCAGAACGATGGGGTTGCCACCGCAGCGATGGAGAAGATGCGTACCAGCTGGTCGGGCAGGCGGTCACGGTAGAGCGCCGCGAGTACACCGAAGACCAGGGCGATGACCACGGCGATCAGTACGCCAAAGAAGGTCAGCTGCAGGGTCAGTGGGAAGGCATTGGCGATCATTTCGCCGACCGGGCGGGCCGGCGGGGTGGTCATGCCAAAGTCTAGGCGGATCAGCCGGGCCAGGAAGGAGAAGTACTGGATGACCAGTGGGTCGTTCAGTCCACGTTCCTCGCGGTAGGTATCCTTGGCCTCGGGTGAGGCGCCTTCGCCAAGCGCGGAGGTTGCCTCGTCACCGGGGGAAAGTTTGAGGATGATAAAGACCAGGAAGGTGACTCCAAGAATCATCACTGGCAGGGCGGCTAGGCGGCGTAGCAGCAGCCTGAGGAGGGTTCCCACGCAAGAACTCCGATGGGTAGACGACGTATTGGCAAGTGGGGGGGGAAAACTAAAAAGTGGGGGCGGTTGCGCCGCCGGCTGGGGGAAGCTTCGGCGGCGCAACCGTTCAACCACAAGGCTGTCTAATCCGTTGTGGATTTAGGCCTTTGGTGCGACTCCAACAAAGGAGATGCCGGTGGTTGGGAGCGGCTTGAAGCCTTCAAGCTTCTTCTCATCCCATGCGGTCGGCAGCTGGCGGTGCAACACCGGGTACAGCGGTGCTTCTTCGGCGATGAGGTTGATGGCCTGCGTCCAGGCAGCGACGGCGGCGGCCTCGTCCTTGGCCTTGACTGCCTCGTCGAGCTTGGACTGCAGGGTCTTGTACTCGGCGGTCTTGGACCAGCGGAAGCGGTTGGTCGGCCAGACATCGCCGCGGTAGAACCAGCTCAGCAACAGGTCCAGGTCGTTGCCGAAGACCGACGGGTCACCCGGGGCTGCCACGATTGTAAACTTTCCGGTGTCGACGTAGTCGGTGTACAAGGCACCTGACTGCAGGTTCTGCATGGTGACCTTGACGCCCGGGAGCTTGTTCCAGGATTCGAGCAGCAGCGGCGCGATGTCCTTGACCCAGGAGGTGTCTGTGGTCAGCAACTCGATTTCGAGGTTGCTGACACCTGCTTCCTTGAGCAGCGATTCGGCCTTGGCCGCATCGTAGGTGTAGACCGTTGCAGCCTTGACGTACTGCGGGTGGGTTTCCTGCACGTAGGAGGTTGCTGCCTTGGCGTTACCCAGCAGTGCGCGATCAATGACCGTCTGGGTGTCGGTTGCATAGTGGAATGCCTGGCGCACGCGCTTGTCGGCGAACGGACCGGACTCACAGTTGAACATCAGGAAGAGCAGACCGAAGGACTGTACCGATTCGACGTTCATCTTTGACTTCAGGCGATCAACATCCAGGTACGGGACATCTTCGATGGCCGCAACGCGGCCGGATTCGGCGGCGGTGACGCGAGCTGCTGCATCCGAGAGCAGGTACCAGGTCATGGTGTCTGCCTTGGCTGGGTAGGCGCCGTTGTAATCTGCGAACTTCTCGAAGACGATCTTGTCGTCCTTGGTGGCCGAGATCAGCTTGTACGGGCCGGTGCCAACGGGAGCTGCATCGAATGCTGCCTGATCTGCGGAAGCCAGCTTCTTCGGGACAACCTTGACCACGGAGATGCGGGTCGGGAACAGTGGGAAGGCGTAGTTCAGGGTGAACACCACGGTGTCTTCGCCCTTGGCAGCAACCGACTTGATGAACGGAACGAACTGCGCGAACAGCGAGGCGTTCTTCGGGTCGATGACGCGCTCGAACGAGTAGACGACGTCGTCTACGGTTACCGCGTCACCATTGTGGAACTTGGCGCCGGAACGGAGTTTGACTTCCCAGCTGGTGTCGTTGAGCTGAGTTGGTTCGGCTGCTGCAAGTGCCAGGTAGCGTTCGCGGGTTGCCGGGTGCAGGTCAACGAGGCCCTCGAAAACGTGCATGTTGGCCGCGAAGGGGGTTGCGCCCGAGGAGGTCATCGGGTCAAAGCCGGTCGACAGTGCGTAGGAGATGCCGGCTTCCAAGTGGGTTGCTGCGCCCGAAGCGGCTGCACTGCCGCCTCCTGCCGCACCCGGGGAAGAGCAGGCCGCGATGGTTGCGGAGAAGGCTGCCGCCGCACCGATCATGCCACTCATCTTCAGAAATTCGCGACGGCCGCGGGGCTTGTTCGCCAGATCCTTCAGGGTCATTCTCTAACCTCTTTCAATTCCGTGCCGGTAAAGTCGGACGTAGGATGTCCTATGCTGTAGGTAAGACTGTAAGGCGCATCACCGCCCGTAGTCAACTGGCTCACACACGTGCCAATAGAAGATGATTGGTTATGAGCTGGGTTTTCCCACGCAAAACCCCACTCTGGAAGGTAAAAAGAAATGACCACCACGCGAACACCGCGGCTCGATGCCCATGCGCGGCTGCGCGCGCTCACGGCGGACATTACCAACCTCATCCTTGAGCGCGGCCTACTCCCCGGGGACGCAATGCCCACCGAGCAGGAACTCACCGCCGAACTCGGCGTGGGGCGCAACACCCTGCGCGAGGCAATCAAGGTGCTCCAAGCCCTGGGTGTTGTTGAAATCCGCCACGGCTTTGGCATGTTTGTTGCCGAGGAAAACCTCATTGCCCTTGCCGACTCGCTGACCTTCCGCGGGCAAATGTCGCTGCGCCACAAGGGACACGAGGCAAATGAGCTCGTCGATGTGCGCCAGGCACTTGAATCCGGGCTTGTCGGCTCGGCCATGGCCGCCATCAACGCCGAACAACTCGCCGAACTCGAAAAAACCGTTGAGCTCATGGAACAGCGTGCCTCCGTCGGCCAGAACTTTGTCGATGCCGATAAAGATTTTCACCGCATGCTCTTTGAACCACTGAACAACCAGTTGCTGAGCAACCTTTTGGGCGTCTTCTGGGATGTCTACCGCACCATTCACGAGGCAGTGGGTAGCACCGACGCAACAAAATCACACCTTGCCGAGACCGCACATTCGCACCGCGAACTGCTCGATGCGATCAAGGCCGGAGATAAGGCGCTTGCAAGCCAGCTACTCGGTTGCCACTTCGATGGAATTCGTGCCCAGCTCACCGCAGTAAACGCACAACCCGCCTAACTTTGCGGCACCACCCCTTCCCCTCATGATGGGTGCCGACGGAAAATAGGCCATGGAACTTATGTTCTTGACTATTTTCTTCACGGATCGGCACCAACGATGAGCGGCAATCCACTTCGGCATGCTGTAACGCGCATGCACGGCCGTGACCCACACGAACAAAACAGGGTTTCTTCCCCGCTTGAGTTGTTCTTTGATCTGACCTTTGCCATCTCCTTTGGCGTGGCAGCCGGGCTCTACGACCAGGCCGTGAGTTCCGGGCATTGGGTTACCGGGCTGATCAGCTTCGGCTTTTCAATGTTCGCGGTGATCTGGGCCTGGATTAATTTCAGCTGGTTTGCCAGCGCCTATGACACCGACGACTGGGTATTTCGGCTGGTCACCATGGTGCAGATGTTTGGTGTGCTGATTCTTTCCATGGGGTTGGGATCTGTTTTCACTTCCATTCAGGCCGGTTCCCACGTCGATAATCGCGTCATGGTCTTTGGCTACGTCATCATGCGCGTGGCGCTGATCTTCCAATGGCTACGCGCTGCCAAACAAGATCCGTCGCGCCGCTCTACGTGTTTGAGCTACGCAAAGTACCTGGCAATTGCCCAACTCGGGTGGATCCTCGTGATCATCTTGAATACCAGCGTGCAGCTCATGTTTGCCATGATCACCCCACTTTTTATCCTTGAAATGCTCACCCCGGTCATCGCCGAACGCAAAAGCCGTACCCCGTGGCATGCCCACCATATTGCCGAACGCTATGCGCTGCTGGTGATCATTGCCTTGGGCGAATGTTTGGTGGGCACCACCGATGCATTGCGTGCCGTGGTTGCGGAGGACGGCTGGAGCATCGAGACCATGGCCGTGGGACTGCTGGGAACCGTCCTCGCGTTCACCATGTGGTGGCTATATTTTGTCCTCCCCACGGGCACCGCATTACATCATCGGCGCAACCGTAGCTTTGTCTTTGGATATTCCCATATATTCGTCTTCTCCTCGATTACCGCGGTGGGTGCCGGCATGCGGATCTATGCTTCATACCTTGCCGGAGATAGCCCGGTCAGCAAACTCACGGTGATCATGTCAATCGCGATTCCCGTGGCCATCTACACACTTATGCTTTTATTCCTCTACGGCTATATGCTCAAGATCGACACACTACATCTGTGGATCGCAGCCGTGTGCCTCGTGGTTACCGCCGGATCAATTCTGCTTGTCGCGGTGGGTTCTCCCATGACGTTGAGCCTTGCAATGCTGGCTATTCCTCCGGCGCTTGCCATAATTCTGGATGAACGCATCGGGCACAAGCACCGTGCCGCGGCCCTCGAATCACTTGCCCGGTCCAAGACAATTGATCACCCAGTGGATTAGTTCTTCATCAGGACCTTGCCACCGACCAAGACCTCCACCTGCCGCATACCAGCAACGGCAAAGCGTTCTCGCCAGGTTCGATCGTGGCTCACGCTCAGCACGGCACCGGGATACTCGGCAAGGGCAATTTCCAGCTCTTCAACCAATTCCGGTGCAAGATGGTTTGTTGGCTCATCAAGTAATAAAAGATCGCTAGGAACGCTCAAGGCAATAGCCAAATCAAATCGCCTACGCTGCCCCAAAGAAAGAGCTGATAACGGCTTCATCAGTTCATCGGGGCGCAAAAGACCGGTACGCAGCAAGATTTCTATTGCCTCATCGCGGTAGTTCTTGGTTGCCCCAGCGAACGCAGCAACCACGTTGAGCGTTGAATCGCTGAGGTTCGAGCCTTCGCGCATTTCTTGGCGCAGGTGAGCGATCCGTAAGCCCTTCCGCCGCCACAGAATGCCATGCTGCACGAGGTATTCACCCTGTAGGAGACGCAATAGGGTAGTTTTTCCGGCTCCATTTTTCCCGGAGACAAGAAACCGGTCCCCCGCACTGATCTCCAACGACTCAATACTGAGCGCAGGTCTGGAGGCAGCGTCTAGGCAGATACTTTCGGCACGGAGAATCGGTTCAGACATCGTGGGCGCCAACTCGTCGTCGGTAAACGCGTGAACAAAGCGTAGTGGGTCAGCTGGTCGTGGTGCCGGATTCCTCTCAAGGCGGTCGAGGCGTTCCTTGGCCATCCGGATTCTGGATTTTGCCCCGTGATCACGCCCCCTCATCCTGAAGGCACCGTGCCCAAACCCAGCTTTCTCCATCTTTTGTGGAATTTGTGCAAGGCGGAAAGTATTTGCCGCAACCAATTCTTGGTTGCGTTCAAGTTCTTGTTCCCACGCTAGGCGTTCGGCATTCATGCGTTCTCGTTCAATGGCCCTGGCGCTCAAGTAGCCTTCATACCCATTGCCATAGCGACTGATTTTTCCTTCGTGCAGGTTCACAATGTCCGTGGCGAAGTTTCGCAAGAAAGTGCGGTCGTGACTGACAGCCACAAGTGCACCTCGGTGGGCGGTGAGTCGTTCCTCGAGCCAATTGAGCCCAGCTTCATCCAAATCGTTTGTTGGCTCATCAAGTAGCAATAGCGCGGGTTCGGAACTCAGTGCCGCGGCAAGCCCCAGCCGTGCTCGTTGCCCGCCGGAAAGTTCTGCAACCTCGCGTTGCCGATCAAGTCCGCCCAGACCCAGTTGATCGAGCGCAGCGTCAAGTCTGATTTCAAGCCCGTAGCCATCACGTGCTTCGAATTCCGCGCTGAGCTGCCCCAGCTTTTTAATGAGGACCGGGTGCATAGATTCCGGCGCCTGGGCAAGTTCGAGGGCTGTAAGTTGTATCCGGTTTTCAATATCTCGTAGCTGCGCCAGGAGCAGATCAAGGGCCTCGGAGACCGTGGTTCCAGAACAAAACATTGGGCGCTGTTCCGCAATTGCCAGCCCACCGGGGATATCGAGCAATAAGTCGCCGGCATTTAGTTCGACAGTTCCGGCTAATACACCAAGGAGCGTTGATTTTCCCGCTCCATTTTCACCAATCAAGGCAAGCCTGTCGGTGGCGCCAATGATCAGGTCTAACTCAGTGAATACCAACCGATCGCCATAGCGAACGGTACCGGCCCGCAGCTGACAGCTAAACCGGGAAGAAAAAGGGGAAAAGGATTGAGGAGTCATGGGGGAAACCATTACTTTCTCCACCGTTATCGAAAGTATCGTTCCGGTGGCGCACGCAGCACATATTTCTAGCGCGCTACGAAAAGTGAGTACGGGAAAAGTCCTCAGGTCCCCAAGGTTTTAGAGACCTGCTTAGAACCCACCGCGGAGAAAACTCAACGCGGTGTTCCGTACTACAGAAATAATGTACCCATGATTCGATGCTAACAGCCGAGCCACTTGGTGCGTCAAGTAGTGATCAAAATTCCATGGCTTTTTAGCGCCCACGGGCGGATGCTAGAAATATGAAACCTCTGGCTCATAGCGCCACTTATGTGGAATCAACAGAAACCGACATCCACGAAATCACCGCCACCTTAGTTCACGACCTCGGGGCTCCCATGGTCCAAACGATGGCCGGCAGCAAGGATGCCACCGCTCCCCATCGCTGGGCTCACCCGGAGGGCACCGGTCCAAAATTTGTCGAGGAGCAGCGTCTTCGTCTGGGATATCGGGTGTGGCTCAGCCTCGTACCGCAACGAGAGGCCAAGGAGGCCGCCACATGGTTAGGCTCGGCCCATCCAGAGCTCAACGGCCAGTCTCCTGTCATTTTTATTCAACAGCTTCATACCCGTGAGATCGTTGCACTCGCCGAAGCGTTTGCCGCAGATCTGGCCGGGGCTCGTTAGCTAGCTGGCATCAATGGCGTCTTGGTTAGACCCATTGATGCGGGGCTGGCTTTCGTGTTCCGGGCAGAGCGGTGTTTTCGCGCCAAGCTGCAATCCATTCGGGCAACACCAGATCCTCGGGCACCACTTCACCCACCGCCGCAATGATCTCTTCGTTGCTGACCGGCCCGGCCTTGGAGATCAACCGGGTGGCAATTGTTGCCTGTGCATAGATTTCCCCGTTGGCTACCATGCGCTGTTCAAAGTAAATACAACGCTCATCAAAACCGAGCAGCTTGGTTTCTTGGGTGAATTTCTGATTGAAGACCACTGATTTGCGGAAGGTGATGGTCTCGGCCTGAACGATTGGAGTCCATTTGTTTTTCCGCATCACATCCCATGCACCGGAGCGCAGCATTAGTTCAAAACGACCCAGATCGAACAGTGAAAAGTACATGCCGTTATTAATATGGCGGGCCGCATCAATATCGGTGATCAGTGCGCGCATTGGCAACGAGACCGGGTCAAATATGGAAACGGCGGGGCGCTTACGGGCCGTGGCGATCAGGAACAGGAGGCGAAAAAGTACATGCATAAACCAAAGCCTACTCGTGAGTAACTTATTCGTCACGCAACTCACTCGAATTACTGATTGACATATCCCAATGAGTTGATTCATCATTGTCTTACCGGAGTGCCACCGTGCTCCGTCGATCCTCACCATCTTCAGGACCCCACCCATGGCCCCGCGCGCACTAAAACCTTTCGCCCACCGCGACTACCGAATCCTTCTAATCGCCATGGCCATCAGCGTTTTTGCTCATGGCATGTGGGCAGTTGCCATGGTCTATCAGGTACGTCACCTCGGCGGTGGACCGGGGCAACTTTCGGTTGTCGCAACGGCAACGTCCATTGGATTACTCGGCTTCGTATTGATCGGTGGGATCACAGCAGATCGCATCAGCTGCCGAAAAATCATCATCTTCGTCGAGGCAGTATCCCTTACGGTGATGACCACCCTGGCGATCCTTGCCTCAACCGGAACCATCGCGCTCTGGCACCTGGCACTTGCCGGATTCATCCAGGGTTCCGGTGCCGCGTTCTTCTTCCCCGCTTACTCGGCTCTGCTGCCCCGCATCCTGCCTGCAGATGACTTACTGGCAGCCAATGGCATGGAGGGCATGGTCCGCCCGGTCCTCCAGCAAGCAGCGGGGCCAGCAGCCGCCGGTGCGCTTGTCGCTTCTTTCGCTCCCTCCATGGCGATCATTGGAATCGCGGTCTGTCACTTGGTAGCTTTCGTGGTGCTCAATTTACTTGGCCAGCACAAGGCTTATGACGCTCATCTTGAGCCCGGGGCCAAACGACCCAGTGCACTTGCCGATCTGCGCGAAGCCGTCAGCTATACGCTCTCCACCCCTTGGTTGCTCTGGACTTTGCTCTTCGCCGTCATTTCGGTACTCAGCTTCATTGGCCCCATTGAGGTTCTACTACCCTTTGTCGTCAGCGATCAATTGGGCGGAGACGCCCAAACCTTTGGTTTCATGCTCGCCGCCTTCGGTTTGGGCAGCGCCGTGGGTTCGCTGGTTACGGCTTCCTTCCCACTCCCCCGCCGTTATCTGACATTCATGTTTGCGTTCTGGGGGTTCGGGACCTTGCCTCTGGCGTTTATTGGTTTGACGTCTTCACCCTGGCAACTGGCAATCTTGTTGATCGTCGTAGGTATCACCGGTGGCTTGGGTCAGGTCATCTGGGGAACCTTGCTTCAACGCCGCGTGCCGCATCACATGCTCGGGCGAATCTCCTCACTGGATTTCTTTGTATCGCTGGCGCTCATGCCGGTGTCAATGGCTTTAGCCGGACCATTGGCCGCGGTGATTCCCATTTGGACGATCTTCGTTGTCGCGGGTGTGGCTTCTCCGATCATCGGTATCGTCGCCTGGCTTGCGGGAAAGCTGTACCGGGACGAGATCGATCATCCGCTGGATCGTGTAACAACTCCGGTGCCAGCCGAATCATAATTTCTGAAAACAACAAATGTCCTGTGGATAACCCCTCCCTTATCGTTCAGGGAGGGGTTAGGATGTCTGCTAATTGACTCCCACGAATCGTAGGCCTGAAGTATGGTTACGAAACTTAAGAAAGTCATGCTCGTGCTGTGCTCCGGTGCACTGGTATTTTCTGCCGCAGGTTGCGTTGGAAACTCAGACCCGGTCCAAAGTCCCTCTGTGCAACCGACACCAACACGCTCTGCCAGCGGTCCACCGCCCAGTGCCTCCCCCACGGCAAAGCCAACGCCCACGCCTATTCCGGGTAGTTCAAAAGGGCCCGCGAAAAACTGGCCAGTTCCCAAGATGCCAGAGGCCGCGAAGGAAAAGTCCATTGAGGGCCTCAAAGCATTCGTACCCTACTACTACGAGTTGCTTGCGTACACCCTGAATACTGACGACTCCAAACCGGTGCGCAAAGTAACTCATGCCGACTGCGATGTCTGCTTCGAAGAATTCATCAATACCGCGGACGGAAATAAGGTTGCCGGGTCTTGGATCACCGGAGCCGATTTCGAAACATCGATCACACGGGCAATCGTTGATGGAAAAAGCGGTGTCGTACTCTTTACTCTCATGCAAGGCCAAATGCTCGTCTATTCCAGTACAGGAACGCAGTATGCGTCCTTTGAGGCTTCTTCAAAGCCTCTGCCGGGTTCAATGCTTCTGCTTTACGACAATGGATGGAAAGTTCAGTCGATTGAAACCGAAGAAGAATCTTAATGACAGCTCTACGCATCTTCTGCCTCGCGGTTATTTTCCTCATTGCTCTGCCGAATTCAGGTGCTTTAGCAGCTACCCCGCAGATCACCAACAAAGGTGAAGTTTGCCAAGAAATTAAAAGGATCGGTGGAAAACGAATCCTCATTCAAGTGGCTTGCCCAAAAGTAGCCGACTATTCCGGAAATCTTGGAACGCCAAAGCGTTCAAAATCCAAAACTATATCCAACGGCCCCAAACTAAAATATGCGGTCAGTTATTTCACTGAATGTACTCCCGATATGTCGATACGGCTGGGCTGCGATGCCATTGCCGAAGCAACATGTCCAGGTGGAGGGTGGCGAACATTCCGCGTAATCCGCGCAGTAAACGGACCTCGTGCCGGTCAGGTTATCTCGGTTGTACCGTACTGCACACTCGAACCACAAATAGATATTCCCGGAGCGGCCAACGACATCGCTAAGGTCACCCTCGAACAATTCCGCAAGATGCCGCTCATTGCATCCACAATCATTAGCCAGCCAGAAAACTTCTCACTGCGCAACGGTAACGCTCATCTCTACGCATCGTCCAAGAATCAAAATTTCAACATCACGCTCTTTGATCAAGACGTACGCGTTAGAGCAATCCCCGTTACCTACGCATGGAAATACGGAGATGGCTCCGCCCGAACGCTGAAGTACTCCGGTGGCCCGGTGGCCGACCACGGGTTCGACGAAGAAACCAGCACCAGCCATGTTTACAAAGAAACCGGCGATTTCCCAGTGGGACTGACCACCAGTTTCCGTGGCGAGTATTCAACCGAGGGCGGTCCGTGGACACCCATTCCAGGTCTTGCCAACGTTCCAAGTGAACAAATCACCATGAGCGTATGGCGGACCAAGAAGGTCTTGGTCGCTGATAACTGCAACCAAGATCCCTCAGGTCCGGGCTGTTCTTCCCCGTTTGAGAAGTAACAGCAGTCCCCTGCTTATAAATACGGCTTGGTGATGGACTCGATGTAGTGGCCGGCCGGATCCAGCAGGTATACCCCGCGTCCACAGTGCTCGTTATTGGTCTGGCCCGGACGAGTACGTTGGGGATCTGCCCAGTGTTCCAATCCCTGCTGTGTGATGCGCTCATAAGTGCGATCAAAGTGGGCGTCATCAACCAAGAACGCGTAGTGCTGCGGTGGGAAATCGATGGGTGGCTGCGCAATTTGCAGCATGACACCATCATCCAATTGGACATTGATGAATGGTCCCCAGCTCGGAATCGCCCGCGCTTCGGCAATCTTAATATAGAATTTTGCCGAGGCTTCTCTGTCTTTGGCCGCGATGATCGTGTGGTTAAAGGAAATGCTCATGGTTCTTGCTCCTGCTTTCGTTTGTAGTGCTTGACGAAAGATGCAGGCAACACAGTAGTACCCCAAAAATGGGTCTGGCAGTGTGAAAAGTGTGCGCCGGAAAAGAAGGGCTCTTGCTGATAGGCAAGACTGCTACCACCATGGGTGGCGAACCATGACGGTACGCGGTGGCAACGACGTGTGTTGCTTACTCCTCCATCTCAGCTCAGCCCTGTGGGCACAGCAAAAATACTTTCATGCGAGCTCCGCGATGACAAGACGAGGTCAGCACCAATACCTCAGGAATACTTTGAAAGTTCCAATTCTTCCGGGCCGAGTAATTATTCGGTTCCACGGCGTCTATTAGTTGCTTGCAAGATACCAACTGGTCACTTGGGATGCCTAGGCTCATGACCGCAACCTCAACGAATACGTTCAAGGTTGCCTCAATAGTTAGAAATCTTGAAAGGCTTTAGCGTGCATTCTTCTACTTCGGTTCCCCGCCGCGGACTACTCATCGGCGGTGCCGCAACCGCTGTGACCGGAATACTGGCCGTCGGCGCCCTTCCGGCAACTGCCTCCGCCACCGTTCCCGCCAAGCAAAACGCACCGGGGAAAGCCAAGCTAAAGTTCGGCAAGAACGGCAAGTTCAAGATCGTTCAGTTCAACGACACCCAAGATGGCCCGCGGACCGATAAGCGCACCATCGAGCTCATGGATCAGGTACTCGATACCGAAACGCCAGACTTCGTGCTGATCAATGGCGATGTCATCGATGGTCAGCCCAAGAGCGATCTTGAGGTCAAGCAGGCAATCAACAACGTGGTCATGCCCATGGAGTCCCGCAAGATCTCTTGGGCGCTGACCTTCGGTAACCACGACGAGGACTCGCTCTCCAACGGCACCTCGATGACCGAAGCGAAGATGCTCGATTTTATCCGTGGGTACAAATACAACGTGAACACCCCGGAAGACGAGATCTTTGGCTCCTCAAACTCTCAGTTGTTGATCTCGGGTTCACGCGGCAACAAGCCTAAATTCGGCATCTGGCTGCTGGATTCCGGCCGCTATGCGGCAAGCAACATTGCGGGCCAAGACTTCAAGGGTCTGAAGAACTATGACTGGATCCGTCCCGAACAGGTGCAGTGGTACCGCGAAACCTCGCGGGCCACCGAACGCCGCCATGGCTTGGTTCCCTCGCTGATGTTCTTCCATATTCCTCTCTGGGAGCACCACCACATGTGGTACGGATCCCAGTTCACCTCCAACGAAGCCGACCATACCGCTGCCCGCAAGAAGCACAGCATCGTGGGCGAGAAAAACGAGGGCGTCTACACCGGTGCTTTCAACTCAGGACTCTTTACAGCGATGCTCGAGCGTGGGGATGTGCGCGGTGCGTACTGCGGGCACGACCACATCAACACCTACATGGGCAACTACTTCGGCATCGAACTCGGTTATGGTCCGGGTACCGGCTTTGGCCCGTATGGCAAGAACGGCAACGACAAGCACCAGTTGCGTGGGGCCCGCGTCTTTGAACTCGATGAGAACGCCAAGGACATCTACACCTCAACCCGCACGGTCTTTGCCAAGGACTACGGCATCAATATGGATGCCGCGCGTCAGCCACTTCCGGCACCAACACCGTTGCCCAACTACGTCAAGTAAGTGACTCGCTAGCAGCGTTTGCCGATCTGGCGCGGCGTCCTGTACCTGGGTGCCGCGCCTCAAACGTTTTTACGTGTAGGCACGGCGGGTGTGCGCCGGCCGGGTTCCGGCGGCCTCCTCGATGGCATCGGCGGCACGGATCAATCCCAGATGCGAAAACGCCTGCGGGAAATTCCCCGTCATATGCCCCGCCACCGGATCATATTCCTCGGCCAACAGGCCAAGATCATTCACAATTCCGGCGAGCTTATCCATGAGTTTTCGGGCCTCATCCAGCCGATTCGAATGCGCATATTGTTCAATGAGCCAACATGAACACACCAAAAACGGGTTCTCCCCCACCGGTAGTCCATCAATACTCGATTCGGTTCTATACCTACTGACAAATCCATGCTCATCCACAAGATCGGCCTCGATGCGCGCCACGGTGCCCAGCATGCGCGGATCAGCATAATCAACGAATCCCACGTGAGCCAGCACCAAGAGTGAGGCATCAACCTCGGTGCCACCATAGGTTTGCGTGAACGAATTCAGTTCCGCATTAAACCCTTGAGCCAAGATTTCTTCGCGCAACTCATCGCGCGCTTTCTCCCATCTTGCACATTCACCGGCGAGCGCATGATGTCTTACGGCGTGCACCGCACTATCGAGTGCTGCCCACATCATGACGCGCGAATGGGTGAAGTATTGGGTTTCGCCGCGCATTTCCCATAGTCCGTGATCCTTATGCCGCAGGTTGGCAAGCACGTTGCGCACCAGTGCCTTTTGAAGTGGCCAGGAGAAGTGGTCTTCACGCCCACCCAAGGTACGCAGATCTTCCAGTGCCACCATCACCTCACCAATGACGTCCCCTTGGTATTGGCCAACGGCCCCATTGCCGATGCGTACCGGGACCGATCCGGCATAGCCGGGTAGTTGGTGAATGATTCGTTCGCTCAAATCTCGTTCACCGCCTAGTCCGTACATGATTTGAAGTTTGTGGTGATCCCCGGCAATGGCACGCAATAACCAGTCACGCCAATTCAATGCCTCGCCCTCAAAGCCGTGGGTCATCATGGCTTGCAGGGTCAGAGCCGCATCGCGTAGCCAGCAGAAGCGGTAATCCCAGTTCCGTTCTCCGCCCAGAAGTTCGGGTAGTGAGGTGGTTGGCGCGGCAACGATGCCGCCGGTTTTTCTGTGTGTCAGGGCCTTGAGCACCAGCAGGGATCGACGCACTAGGGGCTCATAGTCTCCGTGCGGAGGAATTGTATCTGCCCAACTGTGCCAGTGCTTGGCCGTTGCCGTCATGGCAAGGCCCACATCGTTGGGTTCGGGAGCCGGTTCGTGGCTGGGATGGCAGGCGAATTCAAAGTCGTAGATATCCCCGGCATGAACCGTGAACTCATCCTTGTGTGAATGTTTGCTGGCCTTGGGTAGCCGCGTTGCATAAAGCACTGCCGCGTGTGGCCCGGCAACCGCCACCAAGGATTCGGTGCCCTTGATGGTGTCAAAGCTACGTCGCACCCACGGCAGTACCTGGCCATAGTCGTAACGGATCACCAGCTCGTGTTCCATCACCATTGATCCGCTCAGCCCCTCCACGCGGCGAATCACGCTTGAATGATCCCCGCTCATGGGCATGAAGTCTGTGACAAGCACCTGCCCGTTCGCGCTCCCCCACAGGGTACGCAAAACAAATGAAGAGTTCAGGTAGTTACGCCCCAAGACCTTGCCCTCGCGCGGAGCAAGTAACCAGCGGCCGTGATCATTGGTGCCCAGCAGGGCCGCAAAGACGGATCCGGAATCAAAGCGTGGGAAACAGAGCCAATCAACCGAACCGGTTTTAGAAACCAAGGCGCTGGTCAGCTGGTCGGATATCAGCGCATAGTCTTCGATGGGCGTACTCATGAACCTAGCCAACACCCGAAAACCACTCTCGGCAAGGGCATAGGCTTTCTGGCACTTAGCTGCCGTGCCCCCGGCGCGCTCCCAAAGCACCGCAATGCGATATGTTCATTGACTGGGAAGGGAAACAAAAACAATGAAACTCACTGCGCTACGCGAGAAATTCCTCTCCGGTCAGTCCCCGCCACTGACATGGGAACGCAAAATGCCAGATGCTGCGGCACTACGCCGCGATGTCTGGGTAACTGTCGTTGTATTGTTCTTCGCGCTGCTTGCCATGGAGATGATGCTCAGCTTCGCATCGGGTGAGAACGCACCGGATCGCCTCACCAGCTATCTAGCCATCAGCGCACTGGTGGCCCCACTGGCGGTACGCCGGCGCTTCCCGATTGTTTCAATGCTGATACTCTCGGCATTCTTCATTGCTTTCGGCACCTGGTTGCCGGCGGTGATGGTGCAGTTGGCCCCGCAGATTACCTACTTCGTTGGCCTTTATACCGCTGTAGCGTGGGCACGGGATCGCAAAGCCCTGCGAGTTGCGCTCTTTGGTGTGCTCATCGCGATGTTCCTATGGCTCCTCATTGGCATTACCAACGCCAAGCTGTTCTACGGTTCGGAGCTGAATCTTCCCACCGGCGCAGAAACCTCGGGCGTTATCGACCCGGTGATCGCCTACGCCGGGTATAACTTCCTGGTCAACATCTTCTACTTTGGTGGCGCCATCTATCTGGGGCTCTCGGCCTGGCGCTCGGCCTGGAAAAACGAAGTCGTCATTGCCCAGGCTGCGCAGCTGCGTGAACAATCGGCAGAGCTTGCCCGGCGGGCCGTGATCGATGAGCGATTGCGCATTGCCCGCGAACTGCACGACGTGGTGGCCCACCATATTTCCGCCGTAGGTGTGCAGGCCGCCGCCGCCCGCATGGTCCAACCCCGCGATCCACAACGGGCCGCCGAGCTCATGCGCGGGATCGAAGATTCCGCACGTCAGGCCGTGGGCGAGACGCGGGCTCTGTTGCGCGTGCTGCGCCACGAGCCCGATTCCTCAGCGGCCGATCCACAGGCACATCGTTCCCCCGAACCCGGGTTGCGCGATATCCCAACGCTCGTGGAACAGGCAACTAGGGCCGGGCTCAAGGTCCAACTCATCAGGGTTGAATACCGTGATGGGTTCTTCGACTCGCTGAGCGCAGGACTGGGCTTGGCCTTGTACCGGATCGCCGCCGAATCCCTAGCAAATGTGCGCGAACATTCAACGGCCCGCAGCGCGGTGCTTTCGCTGCGCAGCGGCAAGGACGAAGCAGGTGAATGGGCGGAAGTTGAGGTGACAGATGATGGCAATCCACTGACCAACACCGGCGGCAGCGGCTTTGGCCTGCGCGGTATCCGCGAACGCGCCGAACTCCACAAGGGACTCGTGGAAATTGGTCCCCGGACACCCAACGGATGGCGAACTCGAGCCCGCTTGTCTGTCCCGTCCCCCACACATCTCACCCCCATCGAATCTTCTACCGGAGTCACCCCATGAGTACCACGCAGACACGTAAAATTCGCGTCCTAATCTGTGATGACCAACCACTGATCCGTTCCTCTCTAGAACTCATCCTGGGGACCGACGAGGGCCTTGAAGTGGTTGGCACGGCAGCCGATGGCGCCCAGGCCGTTTCCGCTGCTGCTGAGCTGAACCCGGACGTGGTGTTGATGGACATTCAAATGCCGGTGCTTGACGGTGTTGCCGCCACCGGGCAGATCACGGCCACCGGTCAAGCCAAGGTGGTGGTGCTGACCACCTTTGATCGCGATGACTATCTCTTTGATGCAATAGATGCCGGGGCCAGCGGTTTCCTGCTGAAAAACACCGAACCCGAGATGCTCATTGCCGCGGTGCACGCAGCCGCCGACGGTCAGGCGTTGCTCTCCCCCGAGGTTACCCTGCGCATTATTCGTCGTGGCACCCAGATCCCAGAAAACACTACAACCACGCTGCCAGAACCACCCGTTGCAGCGCTTTCACTTGAGGATCAGCGCGTCCTGGATGCGCTCACCGCCCGCGAACGCGAGGTGCTCATCAAACTCGCAAGCGGCCTCTCAAACACGGAAATCGCAGCATCCCTGCAGGTCTCCGAGGCAACGGTAAAAACTCACCTGTCAAACATTCTTGCCAAGGCCGGGCTGCGTGATCGCGTGCAGGCGGTTGTCTTTGCCTACCGCACCGGCCTCATCCCTTTGACTGAGTAATTTCCCGCCCAGCTCCAACGACGGAGCCAAGTTCACCATTTCGGGCGATCTGTTTATCCTTGTCCTGCCCCTAGATTAGGAAGTAAGGGAAAAGCGGCGGCGCAGCACAATATTGTGTGGCCACCACACACGGGCAGAAGGAAACAGTTTCGTTGTTAGAGGTAAAGAATCTCACGCGGCGCTTCGGCGATCGCACCGTGCTGCATGATGTTTCATTTTCGGTCCCCGTCGGGGGTATGACCGGGTTTGTTGGTGCCAACGGTGCGGGAAAAACCACCACCATGCGCATCATCATGGGAGTGCTCAAGGCCCACGCCGGCGAGGTCTTCTTCAATGGCTCACCGATTACCGCCGAATCTCGTGCCCGTTTTGGCTACATGCCCGAGGAACGCGGGCTCTACCCCAAGCAGCAGGTGCTCGATCAGCTGCAATATCTTGGTCAGCTACACGGTATGAGTCGACTCGATGCTCGTGCCGAGGCACTGAACCTACTTGATCGCTTTGGCATTGCCGAACGCACCAAGGACAAACTCGAATCCCTCTCATTGGGTAACCAACAACGCGTGCAGGTTGCCGCATCGCTCATGCACCATCCCACGGCACTGATTCTCGATGAACCGTTCTCCGGGCTCGATCCCCTCGCGGTGGATTCAATGACCAAACTCCTGGCCGAACGCGCGGCCACCGGCGTTCCCATTTTGTTCTCCAGCCACCAATTGGATTTGATCGATCAGCTCTGCGATCACCTGGTGGTACTTGCCGAGGGCAAGATCGTTGCCGCCGGTTCGGCGGACGAACTCCGTGCCCGCGCCACATCAACCCACGTGCTGATCACCCCACCCGATGCCGGGTGGTTGCGTGAAGAACCGGGTGTGAGCGTGCTCGATGTCGCAGGCCCTCGGGCCGTCATCGAGTTTGCCGACGAGGCCACCGGCCAGTCCGTCCTACGCTCGGCCATCGCCCGCGGGGCGGTCACCGAGTTCGCACCGCAGCGGCCCTCGCTTGCAGCAATCTACCGGGAGGTCATCCGATGAGCACCAGCACCGCCGAATCCACGGACCCCGCAACAGCCGACACCCGCACCCCTGCCTGGCAGATCGTCACGCTACGCGAAATCACCGTCAAGCTGCGTGATAAGTCCTTCATCGTCTCAACGCTCATCACCCTCGCATTGATCATCGCTTCAATCGTCGTCACGGGCCTCTTGGCCGAGCGCACCACCGAATCCTCGGTTGCCGTGGTGAATAATGGCCGTGCCCAAATCCTCGTTGATGCGGCAAACCAGCTGGCCAAAGAACAAGAACAGAAGATTATCCTCACCGTCAGGCCCTTTGACTCCGGGGAAGTAGCCGCCGAAGCCCTGCGCGCCAAGAGCGTGGATCTGGTGCTCATGGGCACCGCCAGCGGCTATGACCTGACCGGGCTCAACGATGTTCCGGCAGAGATTGAAAAGTTACTCTCCGATGCTGCAAGCACTCAAGCGCTGAAGCTCAATGCCGAAAAGCTTGGGGTTACCGTGGCCAGCCTCGAGGATGGATCGGCCATCAATACGATATTTCTAGAAGGTAGCCAGGAACGAAACTCCATGGCACTTGTCATGGGTCTCGTATTTTCCATGCTGTTCTACATGTCAGCGCTGATCTTTGGGATGCCCATCGCCAACTCGGTGGTCGAGGAAAAACAGAACCGCGTGGTTGAAATCCTTGCCACGGCCATTCCTATTCGTCAGCTGCTGGCGGGCAAGATCCTGGGCAACATGGCACTTGCCATGGGTCAGCTCTGTCTGTTTGTCGGCATCGGTCTGTTGGCGCTGAGTCTGACGCCCACCGAGGTTCCATTCCTGTCTTTGGTCTTTGCCACCTCCGGCTGGTTCCTCGCCTTCTTCATGACCGGGTTCCTGATCCTTGCCGCGGTGTATGCGGCGCTCGGTTCCATGGCCGCCCGCGTTGAAGACCTGCAGCAGTCAACGGGTCCGGTGATCATTCTGCTGGTTGCCGCACTTTTCACCGGGGTCTATGCCAAGGGCAGCGTCTTGGTCATCGCTTCCTATATCCCAGTGATTTCCTCGGTTGCCATGCCCATCAGGCTGCTGGCCAGTGATGTACCGCTGTGGGAGCCAATCGTTTCGTTGCTGATTGCCGTTGCCGCAGCGTGGGCCATGGTGCTGCTCGGTGAGCGCATCTACCGCCGCGCCATTATGCAGACCGGCGGTGCACTGTCCTGGCGAAAGGCGCTGAAGCTCGAGGACTAGTGGTGACTCTACCGCCCAACTTGTACAAGTTGTACACTTCAGGCATGACTTCCGTGACCCTCTCTCAGTTTCGCAATCGTCAAAGTGACTACATTGCCGTTGCCCAGCGTGAACCGGTAGTGATCACTTCTCGAGGCGCAGGCCGCCGTGCCATCGTTGTCTCCCCGGAGTTTTTTGACCGTGCGATGCAAGCGTTGGAAGACCAAGCGGACATCCAAGCTGCTGCGGATGCACGCCGCAACCCCGAGCGCATTTCACATGAGGAACTCATGGCCGATCTAGGCCTCTAAAACTTCAGCGGCCTAGCTCATACCATAGACGATTTCGTACAGCAGCGCCGCCGCCAAGTCATTTCGGAATGTCCTTCCCCAAGAACAAGTAAGGCTCAAGAAAGCGATAGAAGAAATCGCGCTATATCCCTCACCCGATTGGTAGCATTCAGCTCGCTGGCGGAGAGGGCGAACGGCGAATCCGAGTCGGCAATTACCGCGTTGTCTATGAAGTCATTGATGACCAACTCATTATTCTCGTACTTCGCGTTGGGCACCACCGTGAAATATACGGATAAGCTGGCCCACCACTAGGTCTGTGGCACGTCATGATCACACTACTACTCGCGAGCTGGTCAATGTACGCGGTCAACGCTTTGCTTGACCCGTAATGGGACCCAAGCGCTCACATCAACATGAATGGCGGAAGGGACAGTCCGCCGTAGCGCATTTAGGCGACAGTGCCATCGTCACACTCTAAGACCGCTGCTCTGCGGTCAGCGGGCTAGCCTTCATCTCATCCATCACAAGTTTTTGGCGATGCAACGCCAGAACGATATCAAGGACCTTATCGATCGCTTCGCGAGCAGATCCTGCCAACCGGATTGCTTTCGCTTCCTCGATCTTGGTTTTGTCTACATCAACTGAAGTGACTTCCATGGAAACCACGTTCTCTTCGCTTGATCTATATGAACAAGTTTATAAACGGTCGGTAGCTCCTGGGAAGAACCTAGCACTGGCGACTCCGAATTAGCTTTTATACCTTGGCAAAAGTCCGGAGAACAGCGAAGGCTCGCAGCCTCCCCCAAGGGAAGCTACGAGCCTTCGCGATATTGAACTATCCGGTTATTAGATGACCGAGTCGCTCAGGTGGTTCGGGGTACCGAAGCGGTGCGCGGTAATGGAGACTGCCTGCTCGTGCAGGAAGGTCAGCATTTCCACACGGCCCGCAGAAACCACGTTGTTGGCGTAGATTGCAACATCCGGCTTGCCGTTTGTAGCTTCGGCAACATCCATGATGTTTCCACCGATGAGGCGGATACGTGCCGCAGAGTCCGGGCCGGTCTTTGCAGCAAGGCGAGCGGCACGGGTGCCAAAGGCCTGCGCGTCTTCAATGAAGACGGTTGCCGAAGATTCGGTCAGAACCGTACGGATTGCTGCCGGAATCTCCACTGCCGAGGAAACCGTGACGCGGGATCCTGCAGCAACACCTGCAGCAACCACGCGGATCAGTTCGGCAATGCCGTGACCCGAGGTTTCAGACTCGAAGCGAACCGTGACCGGAAGTGCGCGGTAGCGGAAGACGTTGCGCTCTGCGTGCAGGCCGGAAACGTCCTTGGCGGTGTTGAACTCGTTGATCCACGCATCGTTATCCGAGGCAAGTGCGCCCTCGAGCCAGGAAAGATCGCTCTCTTCAAGGCCCGCGGTGCGTGCTGCATTGAACAGTGCCGAAGCCTTTGCTGAGAGCAGACCCGACTTCTCAAGCGGAGCATCTTCCCAGGCGCCCATGCCCACCAGGTAGTTGGGGCCGCCGGCCTTAGTGCCTGCACCAATTGCCGACTTCTTCCAGCCACCGAATGGCTGACGCTGCACGATGGCACCGGTGATGCCACGGTTGATGTAGAGGTTACCGGCCTGGATGTTCTCCAACCAGTACGCCATCTCATCCGAGTCCAGTGAGTGCAGACCCGAGGTCAGTCCGTAATCGATGTCGTTGACAATCGCCACTGCCTCTTCGAGGGTTTCTGCGGTCATCACGCCGAGGATCGGACCGAAGTATTCGGTCAGGTGGTATTCGGAACCGCGCTTGACACCCGAGCGTACGCCCGGGCTCCAGAGCTTGCCCGAGTCATCAAGCTTCTTAGGTTCCAGAACCCACTTTTCGCCTTCGCCCAGCGTGGTCAAACCGCGCAGCAGCTTGCCCTGAGCTTCCTCGATGACCGGACCCATCTGGGTCTGTGGGTCATGCGGGTAACCAACCTTCAGCGAGCGAATGTCATCGATCAGCTGGTTGTGGAAACGCTTGGAATCCGCAGCCGAACCAACCAGGATAACCAGCGAGGCGGCCGAGCATTTCTGGCCGGCGTGGCCGAAGGCCGATGCCGCAACATCCTTGGCCGCGAGGTCAAGGTCGGCGTTCGGGGTAACGATCAGCGCGTTCTTACCCGAGGTTTCTGCCAACAGTGGCAGATCCTTACGGAAGGAACGGAAGAGCTGTGCTGTCTCGTAGCCACCGGTGAGGATCAGACGATCAACCGATGGGTGGGAAACCAAAGCTGTGCCAAGGTCGCGCTCGGAGAGCTGAACCATCTGCAGGACATCGCGCGGCACGCCGGCTTCCCAGAGCGCTTCGACCATGACGGCGCCGGAGCGTGCTGCCTGGCCTGCAGGCTTGATGATGACCGAGGAACCCGCGGCAAGAGCCGAGAGGGTCGAGCCGGCCGGAATGGCCACCGGGAAGTTCCACGGCGGGGTGACAACCGTCAGCTTGGATGGAACGAACGTTGCACCCTTGACATTTTCGAGCTCAAGACCACGCTGTGCGTAGTAGTGCGCGAAGTCGATGGCCTCGGAAACTTCCGGGTCACCCTGATCCAGGGTCTTGCCACATTCGTTGCCCATGACCTCGAGCAGATCGGCACGGTGTGCCTCAAGTGCGGCACCGGCCTTGTGCAGGATTGCCGCGCGAGCTGCGGCACCCATGGCAACCCAAGAATCGGAGGCGGCAACTGCCGTGTCAACGATCTTGTTCAGTTCATCTTCGGTGTGAATCAGGGCCTTGGCCACCGATTCGACACCCAGGGTGGAGTTGACCATCTTGTTGACGATTTCGCGGCCCCAGGCACGGTTACCCGGCAGGTCCGGGTCCGTGTCCGGGGTGTTTTCAAAGTCGCGGGTGCCATTGGCCAGGCCGGCAAGCTTGGCACCGATCTCTACCTCGTCAACAATATTGCGGTTCTGGATGCGGTGCGGGGCCGGAACCGAGTCATCAAGATCCGCCAGTGAGGCCAAGAAGCGCTGCTTCTCACGCTCAAAAAGCGCCTCGTTCTTGTCCAGCTCGAAGACTGCTGACATGAAGTTGTCCTGGCTTGCGCCCTCTTCGAGGCGGCGGATCAGGTAGGCGATGGCCACGTCGAACTCGCCCGGGTGTACAACCGGGGTGTAAAGCAGCAGCGAGCCAACGTCCTTGCGGACCGCTTCGGCCTGACCGGTGGCCATGCCCAGCAGCATTTCAAATTCGATGCCTGCTGTCACGCCGCGAGCCTGTGCCAGCAACCATGCCAGGGCAACGTCAAAGAGGTTGTGGCCGGCAATGCCGATGCGCACGTTTTCAATGTGTCCCGGGCGCAGCGAGTAGTCGAGCACCGACTTGTACGAGGTATCCGAGTCCTGCTTGGTGTGCCAGGTGGCAACCGGCCAGCCGTGCACATTAGCTTCGGCCTGTTCCATCGGAAGGTTTGCACCCTTCACGACGCGCACCTTGATCGGTGTACCGCCGCGGGCGGTGCGTGTGGCCGACCATTCCTGCAGGTGGATCATGGCCGAGAGGGCATCTGGCAGGTAGGCCTGCAGCACAATGCCGGCTTCCAGGTCCAAGAATTCTGGGCGGTCAAGGATCTTGGTGAAGACCGCAATGGTCAGATCCAGATCCTTGTACTCTTCCATGTCCAAGTTGATGAACTTCTTGGCAGGAGAGGAGGTTGCTGCAAGGTTGTAGAGCGGGAGCAGCTTCTCAATGATGTGTTCGACGGCTTCGTCGAAGGCCCAGTGGTTGTGCGGGGCAACGGTTGAGGAGACCTTGATGGAGACGTAGTCGACGTCGTCGCGGGCCAACAGCTTGTGGGTGCCTTCGAGGCGGCGGGCGGCTTCGCCCTGGCCCAGGATGGCTTCGCCCAACAGGTTGACGTTGAGGTCGATGCCTTCCTTCTTGATCTTGGCGATCGAGGCACCGAGCTTGGCATCGGTGGCATCGATGATCAGGTGGCCGACCATTTCGCGCAGTACCTTACGGGCGATCGGGACTACGACGCCGGGCATGATCGGAGCCATGGTGCCACCGAGGGCAACGGCCGACTTCATGTACCAGGGAAGGAAGGAAGGGACCTTCGGGGCAAGTGCCTTGAGGTTTGCAGCGGCAACCTTCAGGTCCTCGGGACGGATCACGCCATCAACGAATCCAACCGTGAAGTCAAGACCGTTGGGGTCCTTCAGGACGCCGGCAAGCTGTGCAGCGGAGGCATCGACGGGGAACTTTGCACCCTCGGTGAGCCAGTGGCGCACCAGTTTAATGGTTTCGTCGGCCAAATCTTGGGGACGAGTCAATGGGGTGCCATCGGCTGCGAGTGCCGGGGGCACTGTGCGCACGTGCGGGGTCGTGAGGGACACGGCTGCTTCTCCTTGGAAGGTCATGATGTGTGGCTATTACCCTGCACTGTTCCACACACCACTAGGGAGGTAAACAGAGGGGTTCACCAGTCAGTATGACCCCAATCATCCCTTCAGCAAAAGTGAACAAACCCGAAGGTTTTACTTCGGCTTTCCCGATGTATTGTTGAGGTGCGATCCAACGCAACATTTCCCCCGCACAACTCACCGAATTCCTGGAGCCGTCATGCTTGAAATCCGCCGCCTACGCCTGCTGCGCGAACTCAGTATTCGCGGGACCATTGCCGAGGTTTCCGACGCCCTGAGCTATAGCCCCTCTTCGGTCTCCCAACAGCTTTCGCTATTAGAAAAGGAAACCGGTGTGCAGCTACTGCGCAAGGTGGGCCGCCGCCTGCAACTGACCCCGCAGGCCGAAGTCCTGGTGGCACACACCGATGAGTTGCTCGATTCCATGGAACGCGCCGAGGCAGACCTTGCCTCAACCCAGCCCGAAATCGCCGGAACCATCCGCATGGCGGTCTTCCAGACCGCGGTGCTTTCGCTGATCCCTTCGATGCTGCGCCAACTACGCACCAACTACCCGCACCTGCGCGTGGAAATGGTTCAGCATGAGCCGGAAACCGCGCTGCATGAAACCTGGGCACGCGACTTTGACCTAGTGGTTGCCGAACAATACCCCGGGCACGCGGCCCCGCACTATGCCGAGCTAGATCGCAAAATCTTGACCCACGATGCCATCCGACTGGCCCTTCCGGCCCACAGTGATGCCATGCCCGATGAATTCCATCTGGTCGGCTCCATCGAAGAGGCGGCCTCGCTGCCCTGGGTCATGGAGCCACGCGGCGCCGCCTCCCGACACTGGGCCGAACAGGCCTGCCGGTTAGCCGGCTTCGAACCCGACGTGCGCTATGAAACCGCCGACCTGCAGGCCCACGTGCGACTCGTGGAATCCGGAAATGCCGTGGCCCTGCTCCCGGACCTTGTCTGGAGCGCGAGATTGCCAGAAATTCGACTCGTCAATCTGCCAGGTGCCCCGCGGCGGACCATCTTCACCGCGATGCGGCATTCCTCGGCCCAACATCCCGGGCTCCTTGCCGTGCGCAGCGCCCTGCACGAACAGGCAAATTCCCTGCCGCAGGACTAAGGAAAATGACAATCTACGGACGGGACGGGAGTGTATTCTCGATCACAAAAGCGTAACGTAGCGGTGAATGAGGTCACACACTTGGTGATTAACCTGCAATACTCTAGTTCCGTTGCGCACCCACGCCCGGCTCCACAACAGTGGACGTGCAACCTGCCGAGGATTATCCCTTTCCCCGGTACGCATCGCACTCACGAGGACTCATCATGTCTGAACAAGCGTTCCAGCTGATAGCCATCGCCGTGTACCTAGCGGCAATGCTAGGCATCGGCTACTTTGCCTTTCGGCGCACCAACAACATCGACGATTACATGCTCGCGGGCCGTGGGCTAAAGCCTGGAGTTGCAGCTCTCTCGGCAGGCGCCTCGGATATGTCCGGCTGGTTGCTCATGGGTCTACCCGGCGCTATCTACCTCAACGGCCTGATCGAAGCCTGGATCGCCATTGGCCTGACCATCGGTGCCTGGCTTAACTGGAAGTTCGTCGCCCCTCGCCTGCGCTCCTACACCGCAGTAGCGCAGAACGCCATCACCATCCCGAGCTTCTTTGAGAAGCGGCTGAAGGACAATAGTCACTTCCTGCGCATTGCCGCATCGGTGATCATCCTGGCGTTCTTCACCTTCTATGTCTCCTCGGGCATGGTCGCCGCGGGCAAGTTCTTTGAATCTTCCTTTGGCTGGAACTACTTCACCGGACTCTTCGTCGTCGCCGGCGTCACCCTGCTCTACACACTCTTCGGTGGATTCCTTGGCGCGACCCTCACCGATGTGGCCCAAGGCCTGCTGATGTTCGCGGCACTGATCGCCGTACCTATCGTGGCCATCATTCAGATGGGCAGCCTCGGGGAATTGACTACCCGCATTTCCGAGGTCAACCCGGACGCGCTGAACCTGTTCTCCTCGTTCAACTCAACCAATGGTTTCCTGGCCGCCGTGGCGATCTTCTCCACCGCTGCTTGGGGCCTTGGCTACTTCGGTCAGCCACACATCATCGTGCGTTTCATGGCGTTGCGCTCACCGTCCGAAGCCAAAACGGCTCGCCGCATCGGCATTGGCTGGATGGCCATGACCGCCGTTGGCGCCATCGTCACGGCCCTAGTTGGCATCGTCTACTTCGCCGGCGAACCTGCCAAGGAAATCAAGGACCCGGAAACCGTGTTCCTGCTGCTGAGCCAGATCTTCTTCCACCCATTCGTTGCCGGACTTGTGCTCGCTGCGGTGCTCGCGGCCATCATGTCAACGATGTCCTCACAGCTGATCGTCTGCTCCTCGGCCCTGGTCGAGGACCTGTACAACATTGCCGGCAAGAAGCTCACCCCCAAGCGTGAGGTCATGCTTGGTCGTTCCGGTGTGCTGGTCGTGGCCATCGTCGCGGCAGCACTGGCCCTGAACCGCGATTCAAGCATCCTTGAGCTTGTCGCTTTCGCCTGGGCAGGATTCGGTGCAGCCTTTGGCCCGATCGTGCTGCTGAGCCTTTACTGGCGCAAGCTGTCCTCCACCGGAGCGCTGGCAGGCATGCTCACCGGTGCTGCAACCGTATTCATCTGGGGCAACATCGATGTCTTGTCCTCAAATATGTACGAAATCGTTCCGGGCTTCATCCTGAATATGCTCGTCACCTTCCTGGTCTCGCGGGCAACGTACAAGCCCAATGCCCTGATCGAGGAGGAATTCAGCGCCATGGAGACCGAAGTCGCAGAAAACGCTCCCTACGTCGCTTCGGAGCCTTCCGCCTAAGCACACAACTTAAGCACCCGACGGAAAGACCCTCACCCCGCTTAACGGGTGAGGGTCTTTCCGTGGTTAACTCAGGCTTATTCACCCCCTGAATTGCGCCTCCAAAGCCCTGGATAACCGCGGCTTCACGCTAGATTTCGCACTCGGGCAAACACGTCTCTAAACTCTCAGCTTCGGACTGTAAACTCGTTTTATGCCTGATGCTTCTTCCTCTGTTTCCACCGCGCCACAAACCACAACTCCCCCGGTTCCCAGCGACGATTTTGTCACCCGTCAACATCGTTCCAGCACCGGTTTACGCTACACAAGCACCACCGGCCGGATGGTGCTAAGCCGCGAACAGGATACCGAGGGCAAGGTCGAGGGTTTCAAGCCCAAGGCCGAGATCTTCATGGTTGCCTACACCGCAGATGCACCAGATGCCGCACCGGGCACCGCAACCGGCACCAATGGTTCCAAGGCACGGGCCAAAAAGCCCTCCGGCCCACCGGCCATCAACACCCGTCCGGTAGTTTTTGCCTTCAATGGCGGCCCCGGCTCGGCAAGCCTCTGGCTCCATATGGGACTACTTGGCCCACGCATCGTGGATTCGGGCGATGTAGGAAACATGACCCCGGCACCGTACGGCATTATCGATAACCCCGAATCCCTGCTGGAACACGCCGACGTGGTGATGATTGACCCGGTCAACACCGGATACTCACGCGTCGTTGAGGGCGGGAAAACTGACGAATTCCACGCATTCATTGCCGACCGCGATCTAATCGCCGAGGCCATCCGACTCTGGGTCACCCGCAACCAACGCTGGCTCTCCCCCAAATATTTGGTCGGCGAATCTTATGGAACCATGCGCGCCGTGGCCGTGGCCCGCCGCCTGCATGAGGCACACGGCATGGCGGTGAACGGCCTGGGCCTCATTTCCACCGTGCTGAACATGTCAACACTGGATTTCGCCCCGGGAAATGACACCCCCTACGCGCTACACCTGCCCACCTATGCGGCAATCGCACACTTCCATGGCCGGCACGGCAACCGACCATTGGCAGAGGTAGTGCGCGATGCCGAGGACTACGCCTCTGGCGATTACGTGGTGGCATTGCACCTGGGTGCCAGGCTTTCCAAACGCAAGTTTGATGGGGTTGTCAAAAACCTTGCCGAACTGACCACGCTCTCCGAAGGCTTCATCCGGCGCACCAATCTGCGCTGGGACTACATGGAATTCGCCACCGAACTCTTGCGTGAGAAGGGCATGATGGTCGGGCGCATCGATGGCCGCTTCACCGGCGTGCCACCCCGCCTGCAAGAATCCCACACCTGGGATGACCCATCTTTGCGTGCCATCACCCCGGCCTACGCCGCCGCGGTTAATCACTATGTGCGTGCCGAACTCGGTTACGAATCGGATCTTCCCTATGAGGTACTCACCGGACGCGTGCACCCGTGGAGCTATGAGACTTTCGAGGGCAAGCCCATCGATGTCACCGAGGATCTGGCACGCCTACTGATCGATATTCCCGAGCTACGCGTGCACGTTGACTACGGATATCACGATGGTGCCACCCCGCACTTCGCCGCCGAATATGTCTGGGCGCACCTAGACATCCCCGCAGCAACACGCACCCGTTTCACCCACCACTATTACGCGGCCGGGCACATGATGTACCTGAACCCGGAGATTCGAGTTTCCCAGCTGGGCGCTTTGAGCGAATTCGTCGCCCCGGCAACGCCCGCTGGCTAACCCTCAGGTCATTTCTTAAGCGGCACCCGCAGGGCCCATCGCCACAGCGGGTGCCGTTTTTGTGCTCCTCAACCGGATACAGCGCACGATTTCTAGGTGTAGCGGCTTCATCGGCCAGCAACCGCCGTAATCCTTGTCCCAGCTCACCATCGGCCCAGCAAGACACTATGCTGAAATCATGGCCTGGCAGCGTACCCAAACACAGTTCTTCGCACTTCCCTCCTCAGCGCTCTGGGAGGTGCTCGCGGATCCGGCCCGCGTCCCACAGTGGAACCATGCAATCGCACAGCTAAAACCCCATGCCTACCCGGTGACAGCCGGCACCAAACTGGATTTGATCCCGGCAGGTGAGCCCATCGGCACCATCCATTCACGGACCGCACCACCAGCGACGGTGACCAAGATTGAGGATGGGTTAACCCTGACCTGGGTCCAGCAACAGCCCGGCGGTCATCTACTGGTTCGCTGGAGCCTAGAGCAGGTAGCTGACGGCACCGAACTGACCCAATTGGTCTCGGTTAGCGGGCTCGCCTCACCACTTTTTGCGCAAACCGCAGCAAAACCCATAGCCTCACACTTCGCCCACAACTGTGCCCTGCTCTACACACTTGCCGGTGGCACCGAAACCCAAAACCTGCGTGTTGTCATAGCCGGCGGCAATGGCTTCTTGGGCAGCCGAGCCGCTGCCGACCTGCACTGCCGCGGCCACCACATCACCGTCCTCACGCGCAATGAACGCACCAACAGCCCCTACCGCCAGGTGCACTGGGACGGTAAAACTCAGGGACCCTGGGCCAGTTCGCTCTACATGCACGGCAAGGACACTGCGGTGCTCAACCTTGCCGGGGAGCTAGTTGATCTTCCTGCCACCGATGCCAATATTGCAAGGCTCACCAGCTCACGAGTGGATTCAACGCGCGCGCTCAACGAGGCAAGCACCCGGCTTCCGCAACCGCTCACCGCGTTCTTGCAGGCGAGCACCACGGCAATTTACTCAGATGCTCACGATGCGCGGCTCACCGAGGATTCCTCGCTTCCCACCGGAGCTGCTGCCTTGCCGCAAATGACCGGCGTTGCCAGGCCCTGGGAACAGGCCGCCGATGGCGCCCAGGCACAACGCGTGAACATCCTGCGCACCTCGCTGGTCTTTGAACAGGAATCCCCGCTGGTTGACCGGCTCAGCCTGCTGGCCCAGGTAGGGCTCGGCGGCCCGGTTGCCGGTGGTCAGCAGTGGGTCAGCTGGATTCACCTTGCCGACTGGCTGCGCATTATCCGTGCCTGTCTAGGTCTTGAACCCGGTACCAGCATCCCCGCTGGAATTATCAACCTCGCGACTCCTCACCCGGTCCGCAATCGGGACATGATGGAGCTCTTGCGCGCCCAGGTTGCCCCCGGACCGTTGAAGCGTTTCAGCCTGCCAACTCCCAAACCCATCCTTGCTGCCGGAGCCATGGTGCTGCGCACCGATCCCGCGCTGGGTACCACCGGACGACATGTCACCTCCCGGGTACTCGCCGATGCGGGGTTCACCTTTGAGCACCCGGAATTTGCCGATGCCCTGCGGGTGATCTTTGACTAAGTACTCCGAAGCCTCCGAACCACCAATCCGCTTCCACTGTGTCGTTGATTCACCGATCGGCCCCCTGCAGCTTGCCGCAAGCAACACCGGAATCACCGGGATTTACATGCACGATCCCACTCATCCACCTGCCGCTGAGGATCTTGGAACCGCACTGACTCGGCCTAGCGAGCATCCATTGTTGGCCTTATGTGCCAAAGAACTGAGCGAATATTTCGATGGGCACCGCACCAGCTTCAGCATCCCGCTAGATGCGCACGGCACCGAATTCCAGCACCGGGTCTGGGCCAAACTTACGCAGATTCCCTTCGGTGAATCACGCAGCTACGGGGATCTTGCCTTGGACCTCGGGGACGTTAAGCTAACCCGCGCGGTGGGCACCGCCAATGGCCGCAATCCGATCTCCATCGTTGTCCCGTGCCATCGGGTCATCGGTGCCGATGGTTCACTGACCGGTTATGCCGGAGGGCTAGAGCGCAAGCTGTTCCTCTTGCGCCTCGAAGGCATTCTGCCACCGCCCCAGGACACGCTCTTCTAAGGATCCTCACCGGATACGCAGGTAGGCGCCTTCCCACAATATGTGTGGAAAAGCGCCTACCTTTAAAAAGCCCTCGAACCTTCCGATGCCCGCCCAGTTTTGTGTTCGGTTGTTTAGGCGTTGGTGTGTTGAACGAACTCCGCGGCCAAATCTTGGGCGAAGTGGCAACGTGACTCGT
>NZ_PCPT01000016.1 GCF_002975435.1 Arthrobacter sp. MYb227
TCACCAGCGAGCTAGATGACTACATCCACTGGTATAACTATGAGCGAATCTCATTAACGCTGCAGTGCCTGAGCCCCATGGAATATCGGGCTCAGGCACTCGCGGCATAGACTCTTACTTACCGAGTCCAACTTTCGGGGTCCAGTTCATAATGAACTGGACCCCTCCATTGGGTTAAGCCCTGTTAGCCAAGTACTTCTTCGGCAATGCGAGTCAGCGCACGTTCAAGAGATGCCCGCAGCACACGTGGAACGCGTAGGTGTTTGCCAATGCGCACCAGACCCTCGGCTTCTAGTGCTTTTATGATTGCCTCGGCACCCGGAATTGTCTTCTCAAACAGGGGCTGAAGATGAGCCTGCTCCGGCTCCAAATCTTCAACTCCTGGAATCTGGAAGGCAACTTGGGTCCGAGGAGGATTGTTCGACCCCGCTTTGCTCAGCAATGCGGCGGCCATTTGAGTGATCGTGTGATCACTTTCTGGGCCAATGGCGTTGAGCAAGATATGAGCGTAGATACCCTCGGCAATGATGTCCTTGATGCCGCGTGCACCAAAACCAGTGTCGGCGAGTAACGCATCGGAAACCACTGGCGTCGGGACGGCTAACTCATCTTGTTTGGTGAGCAGCCCGGCACGTAGCAAAGCATCCCAGTAGGCTCCAAGTTTGGGCAGCTGGGCCAAGGAACCAATGCTGGTTCCTGAAACTGGTTCCCAGAGCAAAGGCGCGGATGCTGCCTGCGCATCGAACACAATATCTAGGCCGATTGCAGCAGCGGCAGATACGAGTTCTGATTCAAGCAGTAATCCATTAGGCGCAACGGCACGCCCTTCACCAACCCATGCCAACAATTTGCGAGCCGTGGCGACCATTTCTAGCTTGGCCCATTTTTCATCGGCTGTTGCTTCATCGAGTTCATGAACCGCAATGGGTGATTCACCACTCTGTGCAGAGATTAAATCAAAGACCGCACGGAATTCTTCTACTGTGCCGCTCCACTTACCTGTTTCTGCCAGGAAAAGGGCGAACTCTTTGAGGATGCTGGCGCAGGCGATTGCTACGTCATCACCGATGGCGCGCAGGTCGGCAAATTGGGTCGCGAGAGCGTCGTGTTCCAGCTCGGTAACAGAAATCTTA
The DNA here is from genome assembly GCF_002975435.1 of Arthrobacter sp. MYb227. Classification (GTDB taxonomy): domain Bacteria; phylum Actinomycetota; class Actinomycetes; order Actinomycetales; family Micrococcaceae; genus Paeniglutamicibacter. The sequence goes on from NZ_PCPT01000016.1 coordinate 1,134, forward strand.
TTGCGCAGTCGCGAATGAACTGTCAACAGGGTCACCAAGCCCTCGATTCCGGCCTCGGTATCGGTGGCCGTGTGACGCTCGTTGAAGAACGCGCGTAGCTGCGCCACATACTGCGCCATGGCATTGCGTACCGGTTGTTCAAAGACTGATGCGCCGTCGCTAGAGCGTCGTGCTGGGTGCCCGCTGCGTGACGTAGCGGCCTTGGACTTAGATTTAGACATGGCGTTGCTTCCTAAAACTTGGCAGAACTTCGATACTAGCGACTAACGGGCGGGCACGTGAGATAGCGCCCTGGATTCTTGATAATTATTCTTCGAACAACGAACGGACATCGTCGGCACTGATGGCCGAGGCAAATGCAGCATCGTCATCGAGCACGGCGGTGAAGAGCTTTGCCTTTTTCTCTTTCAAAGCCATGACCTTTTCTTCGATGGTGTTCTTAGAAACCATTCGATAGACCATGACGTTACGTTTTTGCCCAATTCGGTGGGCCCTGTCAACTGCCTGATTTTCCGAAGCAGGGTTCCACCAAGGATCCATCAGGAAACAATAATCGGCTTGGGTCAGGTTCAAACCAAAACCTCCGGCCTTCAAGGAAATCAGGAATACCTGAACCTTGCCCGAAGTGAAGGACTCAATCACCTTGCCACGATTAGTTGTTGAACCATCCAGATAAGCATGCTCTATGCCTGCAGCATTGAGCATGTCTCTGGCCTTGCCCAAGAAGGACGTGAACTGGCTGAAGACCAGCGCGTTATGGCCTTCGGCAGTGAGGTCTTGAAGTTGCTCTAGCAGGGCTTCGAGTTTGCTGCTGGGCACCGAATCATATTCTTCACCGATAAGTGATGCATCGAGTGAAAGCTGACGCAGCTTGGTCAGTGAAGAAAATACAGCAAAGCGGTTCTTGTCCATGTCTTCAAGCATGCCCAAAACTTTCTGGCGTTCACGCTGCAGATGGCGCTGGTAAATAGTGCGGTGCTTCGGGCTTAGCTCGAGTTCTAGTACCTGTTCCTGTTTTTCGGGCAGGTCGGTAGCCACGAGTTCCTTGGTCCGACGCAGCATCAGAGGCCGGATACGTCGACGCAGCCGTTTCAGAGCCTCATTATCGCCATCTTTTTCGATTGGTTTACGGTACGTTTCATCAAAGCGCTTGAGCGAAGCGAAAAGACCGGGAGCGGCAATAGAAAACATTGACCAAAGCTCCGAAAGATTGTTTTCCATGGGGGTGCCGGTGATCGCCAACCTGAAATTGGTCGGGAAATCGCGGGCCTGTTTGGCAGCCTGCGTTGCGGGGTTTTTAACGAATTGGGCTTCATCCAGGATTAGACCCGAGAACTTGACCTCACGGTAGGCGGCTTGATCAATGCGGAATAGCCCGTAGGAAGTGACGATAATGTCAACATTATCCGCAAGCTGTACAAGGGGGACCCCGCTACGGGCCATGGTTTCGGAGATCGAGACAGCCCTCAGGTTGGGTGCGAAACGCTGAGTTTCGGAGACCCAGTTCGAAACCACAGAGGTAGGGGCGACAACCAAGAAGGGTGGGATCTTCCCGGTTGTTTCATCATGGGTATCCTTGGCATGCTGAATGAGCGCAAGGGTTTGCAAGGTTTTACCCAACCCCATGTCATCTGCCAGTACACCACCGAGCGAGTTGTCGTAGAGGAAAGAAAGCCACTCGAACCCTTCGCGCTGATAGGGACGCAAAGTTGCGTTGATACTTGCGGGGAGAAGCGCATGCGTGACCGAAGAAATATTCGCAAGGCTCCCTGCTGACGCTTTCCATTCGGCACTAGCCTCGGCATTGGTCGCCAATTCGGAGAGTTCTTCCCACAATGAAGCCTGATGTTTCGAAATTCTGATGGTGTCATCACTATGATGATCGGAAAGTGCGCGGGCTTCCTCAATGAGTCTGCGCAATTGTTCGTACTCGGGCCGAAACAACTCGAAGTACTTACCATTGGGCAACATGAGGTGTGAGTCGTTGTGCGCAAGAGCCTGGAATAGCTCCGTAAAAGGAACCTTATTTCCCTCGATCGTGATTTCGACACCAAGATCAAACCAGTCGTTGGTCTCCGTGTTTTGCGTCGAGACCGTAATGAGCGGATCTGCTGTGAGTTCCTCGAACTCGGTGGCAATGCCGGTGACTCGTATTTCCAGTGATTCGAGATCTTGCAGGCCCGGCAACGCCCAGGTAATGAAACGTGCTGCGGCAACACCGGTAAATTCGACAGAGTCGGTAGAGGACAGTTTTCCTGTTTTAGGGTTGGGCAGTAGGTCTGCAAACGCTTCAGGAAAATCGGTGAGTGCCGCAGCAACCTCACGTGTTAAGGAAAGTTCGGCACGAGTATCGCGTTCAACAAAGTCGTTTTCGGTGCGGAATAACGATGCGAATGATCCGTCGTAGTCAAACCCCCAGTGCAGGATGATGCCGGGCTTGCCGGGGTGATCTTTTTTCTGCTTCCGGATGCGGTCTGGCTCACCGGAAACGTGCGCAATCTTCAGCACCATCGTGGGAAGTACCGAGGCGGGAACCTCAACCGAATCATCGGTAGAGGTCAGTGGGGCGGCCTTGGCAATTTTGGGAAGATATTCTTTTTCGAAACTTTCGCGACCATTGGCCGGAATCATAACCTTTTTGTCCGAACGAAGCATGCCGGTAAGCAACGGGGTGAGCCGATCCTTAGTGGGGCCCAGATGAATGTCGGCATTTTTCAGCGCTCCGATACTCTCCCACCAAAAGATCCCATGATCCGAAATGGAGCCAACAAAACTCGAATCAAGGTTGGCAGGCATCTCACTGATGAGGGGCTGAAGTCGGAGCTTCTTGCCTTCTTCGGCGATATCAATACGCACATCTACCGGCTGATGGAACTTGACCGTGGACTTAATCGAAGCACCCTTGAGCTCGATCCCTAAGACCGCTGCAGAGGTGAAATGATTCCAAACCATTGGAGTCAAAAAATCACTGGCTAGCAGGTGCGAACCGTTCCAAGCCGCAAAGGAATTTAGTTGAAGCAGGGTGCAGAACCACTCAATTTGGGCAGGATCGTAATGGTATTCAAAAGGCAGCTCCGGAATTCCGCCATCGCGGGTAAAACGAAAATGCTGCCACGCAAGATTTCCAGAAACCCAGCGATTCTTTTCATTGAGCTGGATTGGCCGCATGGCAAGTTCCAGCCTTGAAGTATGGGGGATTTCCCCAGCCTTAATCTTATCGGCGGCAGCGGAATAGTAACGAGGGCTCACCTTGGGGCGAAGCTCAAATTGTAGGCCCAAGAAACGAGTTGTTTCTTGAGAGCTAGCGGGCTCTTGATCACCCATCAAGTCATCGAGGGTGCGTTCCCACGGCGCTCGTGGGTCGGGTGTCTGTGCGTAGTTTTCATCCCACATGTAGGAGAAAAGCAATGCCGCAGCATGCTTGCAGTTATTTCCAACTGGGCACGTACAAACCCCATATTGTGGATAAAGATATCCGTTGCGTACCTGTGAATGGATAGCGGCACGATAAATCGTGTTTCCGGAGCCCAGTACACTTCCGCGCACCATGCTCATGGGCGCAATCCAACTGGTGTCCAACACACGTCCGGTGCTTGCGTAGTCAGCGCCGCGTGTCATGGAAGTGGCACCCACCAGCTCGGTAATCAGAGAAGAAGAAACAAGCGTGGGGAATGCGGAGGACATGCAAGTATTCTAAGCGAGGGCGGCGTCACTTAGGTCAGTGCTTCAACAGAAGGTGCCTAAAGGCTGAAATTTGTTGCGGCGCAATTCATCGGTGCGGCGCAAGAGCTAGGGTATGTCACGTGAAATGGTTTGCTCGCGTACCCACGTTGTCGCCAAAGCCAAATCGACCTCAAAGCGGTATTGACGGTATGTAAATTGGGCACTCAGGGAACAGTGCGTAAAAAATACGGAATTTCCTCAAAATCTCTGTATTAAATACAAGCCACGCCGCGTGGTGGTCTGCGTCACCGTTGAAAAGTGAAGTCTCATTGCGAAGAAGCAATTTCAGCGTCAAAGTTGAGGTAAGCAATAGCAAATTCTTGAATGGAGTGTGACCATGGCCAGCGCAACGACGCCTGAGCATGTAGTAATCGTAGGCGCCGGGTTTGTGGGCCTCTCCACCGCTTGGTACCTGCAAGAAGAAGGCGTCAAGGTTACGGTCGTTGACCGTGGCGGCGTGGCCTCCGGTGCATCCTGGGGTAACGCAGGTTGGCTGACCCCGGCACTGACCCTGCCGATCGCCGAACCATCGATCTTCTCCAACGGTCTGAAGATGATGATGGACCCGGCGTCCCCGCTTTACATCCCGCTGAAGGCCGACGCCAAGCTGCTGCGCTTCCTGATCGGTTTCACCTGGCACTCCACTCCGAGGAAGTGGCAAGAAGCCATGCGCATCTACTCGGAGCTGGGCACCACCGGCCTTGACGCATTCGACGAGATTGCCGAAGGCACCAACGCTGGTCCGGGCGTCGTTGAGAAGACCACCCCGGCCAACCCGTTCCTGACCGGCTTCAAGAGCCTCAAGGACCGCGATGGTCTGCTTCACGAATTCGACATGATCAAGAAGACCGGCGGCAACGTCGAATACGATCTGCTCACCGGTGATGAACTGCGCGCCATCGAGCCGACTCTTGCCGATGATGTTGCAGCAGGTGTTGCCATCAAGAACCAGCGCTTCTTGAACCCACCGAAGTACATGGAATCGCTTGCCGAATCCGTTATTGCTCGCGGTGGCGACATCGTGGGCTCCTACAACGTCACCGATATCCGTGACAATGGAAACTCGGTCACCGTCATTGGTTCAGAGGGCCGCTCGATCACCGCTGACCACGTCGTCATGGCAACCGGTGCATGGCTCAACGACATGACCAAGAAGTTCGGCGTCAACGTAGTAGTCCAGGCGGGCCGTGGTTACTCCTTCACGGTACAGCCAGAGGTCATGCCGACCCACCCGATCTACTTCCCGACTCAGCGCGTTGCGTGCACCCCGCTGGGCGATCGCTTCCGCATTGCCGGCACCATGGAATTCCGCGATGCAAACCACCCGCTGGAGCCAAAGCGCATCGAAGCAATCGTTGCCGCGGCAAAGCCGGTCTACAAGGGCATCAACTGGGAAAACCGCAAGGAAGAATGGGTTGGCGGTCGCCCCTGCACCGCCGACGGCATGCCACTGGTTGGTGCCACCCGCTCACCACGCGTCCACGTTGGCGGCGGCCACGGCATGTGGGGCGTTGCCCTTGGCCCGCTGACCGGCAAGATGATTGCCGCTGGCATCCTTGGCAAGGAAAAGCCGTCGGTTGCACGCCACTTCGATCCGCTGCGTAAGGGCTTCTAAGCCTTCTTGAGCTAACGCGATAGCAAAATTCAGCACGTGGGGCTCGGTTTACGGAAACTATTTTTCGTAAACCGAGCCCCACGTCGTTTGCTAAGCAAAATAAATAAACCAGATATGAAATCCTGAGCTTGTGGATGATTCACACGCAGAACTAACTCCCGAGCAATAGAGGGCCCTGAAGAAAAGCTCGGCTGGTTATTGGGGCATGCAATTTTCTGCGTGCGCCATCATGATGCTGATTTTTGCCGCAGGAGTAGTTGCCTCGTGGGGCTACGGAATCGGCTTCTCTGACCCGGACACTCCGGCAGGTGATGGGTTCATGTCTTTACTGAGCTTCGGGCTGTTCTTCGCTTGTTTCTTGTATCTGTTGAGGATCCGTCGGCAAAGCAAGGGGCTGGGCAAACTTCGCTATTCCTGGGTGATCCGCCAGACCGAGCGCGCTACAGTTGGCAATTTTAGGTTCCCTTCACGTGACCTAGAAGCCTTAGCCTTGGCTCGGAAGGCGGCACAAGGTGTGCTCAGCGATGAGGAATTGGAGATGCTTCAGGGAATAGATCAAGATTTCCCGTATCCGTGGCGTCTGCCGCCACGCAGTTAACGCTGGTCAACGGATTTCTAAGGGTGACGGATGCCCTCGCCAGCTATAACGCTTGAGTATCCTTCGCGAAACGTAGGGAACGCAAAACTAAAGCCACTGGCAAGGAGCCTCGCATTTGAAAGGCGCCTGTCACCGCCGCGCTTTGCCTCGCGCTCGCCAATAGCAGGAATGCTCACGTTTAGGCGATGGGCCAAGAATTCGTGTAACAAGCCAAGATCGGCTGGCTCATGATCAACGCCTAGATAAAGCGGTTCAGGAGTATGCAGCATGGTGCCCAGATGGATCAGCGCGGCTGCAGCATCATCGCGGTGAATCCGGTTGGTCCAGAATGTTTTGCTTGGAGTTCTAGCCACACCGCTTTTGACCTGTTCGATCAGATGGTTGCGTCCCGGGCCATAGATTCCGGCAAGTCGGAGGATGATGGGGGTGCCCGGATATTGGCTCATCACTGACTCGGTCTCAGCCAGAATCTGAGCGCTGGGGCTCGGTGGGGCAACCGGGGTGTTCTCATCAACCCAGCCACCGGCGGCATCCCCATATACTGCGGTCGAAGAGACCAATATGAAACGACCATGGAGAACATGGTCTCGGTCTAGCGCGGCAAGAATACGCCGTGCCGCTACTAAATAGGTGCGCGTGTAAGCTCCGGAGCTGCGTTCCGCTGCTGCAGGCGTGAAGATCACAAGTTCGGTGTCCGGGTCAATGACAGGAAACTCAACAGAGTCATCGCCTAGATCTACTGAGGCACTAGCAAAACTCTTAGGAAGTAATTCTGCTCGTCTGCGCCAAGCAGTCACGTGGTGACCGGCAGCAGTCAGGCGTAGCCCGACCTCGGTGCCGAGGTCCCCGGCACCGAGAATCAGGACTTTCACTTCTGTGTTGGTCGCACTCCGGCGCGAGCCATCGCATCGGTGTATGCAGCAACCATTTCGTCGAACCAGCCCTGCTGTTTCTCCGCCGAACCCAAGAATGCGCGGTCCGCGGTGGAGCGAACCTCGTAAATCTTGATGCCACGTTGGTTGATGACCTGCTGGCCGCCTGCCTTGATCCAGGCCTGGACCAGACGCTTGGCTTCGGTACCGTGTGCCACGATCGCCGAGGTCCGATACGCGATGCGCATTAGTTCCTTGAGCGGTCGGATACCGGCCTTAACCTGATCCGGGGTGAGCTTGGTTCCGCCATCGGGCAATTCCCACGGGAAGACATTCCATGGAATGCCATAACGTGGTTCTAGCCCGGCAGCGTCATAAACTGCCGCGAGCCGCGCTGCTGTTGGATCATCGTTGCGCAAAGACAAAAACCCCGAGGATGTTCCGGGACCCGGTGCGATTTGCAAGGAAATAACCCGAGCCTCATCCACATCGTGTATCGGATCGATCAGCGGAACCCGGGAACCAGGTTGTTGGTCCTGCAACTTGCGACATAGTGCAGTGAGTTCGGCGATGGATTCGTCCTCCACCTTGCTCAGCTGTTCTTCAAAGTATTCCGATTGGCTCATTGTTTACCTTTCGCCCTACCCTTGAGCCTACGCCGATTGTGCCGCCGGTGCATTCGGCCGTGGACAAGTTGACGAAAGTTGGGTCATTTGGCTACCGAACATCCGCAGTTTGCCGCTTCCTTGAGTTGCCGGGGTAAGGTGCCGGATGATGGAGCCATGGGTATCAATGATGAGGATTTAGTCTTCTTAGCTCGTTGTGTGGATCTTGCCGAGGAATCACTCGGGCTGGGGGACGAGCCCTTTGGCTCAATGCTTGTGGCTGATTCTGGTGAGGTTCTGTATCGAGGACATAATGAAGTTTCATCGGGTGACACCACTGCCCACCCCGAGCTGGCAATATCTCAGTGGGCACTGAGAAATCTTTCCGCACTGGAACGTAAGAATTCCACCGTTTACACTTCCGGCGAGCACTGTCCAATGTGTGCGGCGGCTCATGGCTGGGCGGGACTGGGCCGGATCGTTTTTGTTGCTAGTTCGCAGATGCTTGAAAGCTGGTGTGAAGCATGGGGTGCACCGGCATCCCCGGTAGCCGCGTTGCCAATCTCGCAGGTAGTTCCATCGGTACGGATAGACGGGCCGGCACCATCTCTTGTCCCACGGATTAAATCGTTGCATCATATAGCGTTTGAGCGGCAGCGTAGCTGAGCATCAATGAGCAGTTAGACAATTCCTAAGCCGCGGATTTCAAGTTGAGGGCCCGACTCCGATACGTTGTCTAGTAGACCTCTTCTCTGCTTTGTTGTCTTGCATTTTCGGTTCTAATCGACGGTTATGCCAACAACGTAGGGTATCCGCGTTGAAAAGGATCCAGCGTTTCACTCATGTCAGATTCCCCAGCGACACCGGCCAAGCCCAAAATTCCATGGTTTTGGATCATGCCAATTCCCGTGGCGTTACTGATCGGCGTCATTATCGGCATGCAGATCCCTACCCCCGGTGATCAAGTTGCAACACCGCCAGCGGCCACTACGCAATCAAGCGAAACCCCGGCTCAAGATCAGCCGGCGCAGAAAATCAATATTGAGCGACGCGAAGCCAGCGACCCAACGGCCGTTGGCGATATTAACGCTCCGGTCACCCTGGTGACTTATTCTGACTTCCAGTGTGGCTACTGTGCCAAGTGGGCCAATGATTCATTGCCAACCCTCATCAAAGAGTATGTTGATACCGGAAAATTGCGCATTGAATACCGCGACATTATGTTCTTTGGTGAGAATTCACGGCAGAGCGCAGAGCTTGCGATTGCCGCAGGCAAGCAGGGTAAATACCAAGAATTCCATGACGCGGTCTTTGCAGATGGTGCTACCGCTAAGAACGCAGACTTTTCGGCCGATGGGGTCAAGATCATTGCCAAGAGCATTGGCGTGGATCACCAGCAATTAGTCACCGACGCGGCTTCCGCAGAGACCAAGGCACTGGTGCAAAAAAACCATGATGAGGCTACCAATCTTGGGGTTACGGGCACTCCCACATTCCTGATCAACGGTTCACCCCTGGTTGGCGCCCAACCACTTGAGGCATTTGTTCAAGTGATTGATTCCGAGCTCGCGGGCTAAGCGAAAGAAGCCTGGATCATGGAAGTTGGCTTCGCCTACGCAATCTTTGGGGGCATGCTCGGGGTTTTCAGCCCCTGTAACGCCTTGCTGCTACCAGCATTCTTTGCGAATATTGCGGCCTCCAAGGCAAAGCTGCTGAGCCTAGGAACCGTCTTTCTAGCAGGTCTGCTTGCCACCTTGGTTCCCTTGGGTCTGGGCTTGGGCTGGCTTGGTGGGACCCTAATCATTGATCGTGGTGTGCTGCTGACCAGCGCTGGTTGGGTGCTGATTATTCTTGGTGTGCTCACAGCGTTTGGCGGGGGTTTTGATATTTCTCGTGTGTTTCCGGGTAAGCGCAAGGGTAGCGTAGCCGGATCTTTGGGCGGTAGCTTCGCTCTGGGCGCTGTCTCCGGGGTAGCCGGTTTCTGCACCGGGCCGGTGCTTGGTGCAATATTGACCTTGGCGCTAACCTCGGCCAACACCTTACAAGGTGGTCTGCTGCTGGGGCTTTATGGATTGGGAATGATCATCCCCATCATGCTCATCGCGCTGCTAATTCGAAGGTCCGGGCATGGGGCTACCAAATGGATGCGAGGGCGTACCTTCAAAATTGGGCCGCTTAAACTTCACAGCACTTCGGTGCTGATGGGGTTCGTGACGGTAATTGTTGGCTGGCTCATGATCTTCACCAACGGCATGGCGTCCATCCCGGAGCTGCTGCCTTCCGCAATGATCTTGTGGTTTGAAAACTTGGGACGCACGCTGGACGCCATGGTTCCCCCGTGGGTCTGGACCCTTCTTGTGGGTATTCTTTTACTCTTCTTCTGGCTCCGTGCGGCTATCCGCCGCACAACGGCAGAAGTTACAACGAAGGCCAGCGAGGCCACGGTTGACGAGTCCGCCGAAACTAATTAATGACCTCAGTTGCGCTGGATGGGGCACTTCCCCGGTGTCTTCAGGCACGGACTGCTAAGCTAGATCATCGAATCTATGTTCTAGGGAGGGTCTTTAGATGTTTGGAAACAATACCCCTAAACCTCCCGCGCCGACAGCCGATTCGCAAGGCCCTGTGGGTGCCGTTGAAGCTATGGGATTCCCTTCCCCGGCACGGGATTACTACACCGGTGGAATCGATCTGAACCGACTGCTCATTCACGATCGCACCTCAACATTTCTGATGCGCGTCTCGGGTCATTCAATGGCAGCATCGGGCATTGCTCATGGGGATGAGGTAATTGTTGATCGGGCGCTAACCCCTAAAGACGGCTCGGTGGTTATTGCCGTACTCGACGGTGAGCTCGTGATTCGAAGGCTTGTGGCCCATCACGGCACCATGGTGTTGTGTAGTGATGAGCAGGCACCCGAGCACGCGGGGGTAATCACCGAGGAAACCAGCATCTGGGGTGTCGTGACCAGGTGCTTGCATCATGTCTGAAACCCGTAACGCACGTATGAGTCTTGAGCGCATTGCACTGATCGATGTGAATAACTTCTATGTTTCGTGCGAACGCGTCTTTGATCCATCACTTAAAGATCGCCCGGTCGTGGTGCTTTCCAACAATGATGGCTGTGTCGTCGCACGTTCGCAGGAGGCCAAGGACCTGGGTATCACCACCGGTGCTCCCTTCTTCCAAGTTAAACAATTCATGCGCAGCCACGGCATGGAGGTGCGCTCGAGTAATTACGAACTCTACGGAGACATGAGTGCCCGCGTCATGGAGGTGCTTGGGCGGTTTGGAACCTGGCAAGAGGTCTACTCAATCGACGAATCATTTCTCGGCGTACAAGGAAACATGAATGACCTAGGCGAACTGGCCACCCATATTCGCGCAACGCTGGCGCGAAGTGTCGGTGTGCCAGTATGCGTGGGCATCGCACCGACCAAGACGCTGGCTAAATTCGCAAACCATGTTGCCAAACGCAATACCCACCTTAACGGTGTGTGCTCGCTAGATTCCATGGATCCAGAAATTATCGACAGCATCCAAGCAAGGGTGCCGGTCACCGATCTATGGGGAGTGGGAAGCAAAACAGGTTCCAAACTTGCTGGCCTAGGCATCACCAGCATTGCGGATCTCAAACGAGCCGATATCACCGAAATCCGCAAAAAATTCTCTGTAGTCCTGCAGCGAACGGTTCTTGAACTCAACGAAACCCCATGCATCGCTCAAGCTGAGGAACGCGCCGATAAGCAACAGATCATGTACTCCCGGTCGTTCTCCTCCCCGGTAACCACCCTAGAATCCATGCTTGAGGTCATGTCCGTTTACTCGCAACGTGGTGCCGCCCGGCTCATGAGCGACGGACTCTGGGCAACACTGCTGAGCGTTACCGCGGGCACCAGCCGCTTTGCCACAGGAGATTCGTCATTCCCCTCGGTGACTATCAAATTACCGCGCCCCACCCAAGATCCCATTCTGCTAAGCCGGCTGGCCACCGAGGCCATGCGTGAAATCATGAGCCCGGGGCTTTCTTATGTTCGCGGAGGCGTGATCCTTTCCGGATTGCAACCAGACCCGGGACAGGAAGCTTTTGGAATCTTTGAAGAAGAAAACTGCCAAAAGCATGTCGGAAATGTACTGGGTGCTGTCAAGGCAAAATTCGGTGATAAAGCCATTGGTTTGGGCTCGGGCGGATTTGCAATCGAACCAACATGGTCGATGAAACGCGAATATTCATCACCAAAGTTCACTACAGATTGGTCGGAACTACCTGTGGTGCGCGCCTAATCCTCACGCTCATGAACCGAGCGACAAATTTCTTCCGGGCACCCTTGCCAAGTCTTAGAAAAATAAGCAACGATTTCAAGGCCTCGCTCGTACCTGTATTTCGGAGCCAAATTGCCAGTCACTACGCTCGCCGAAGTGCGAATCCCCATCATGAAGAACTCGCACACTGCAACGTAATTCCATAGATCCATTGCAGTATCGATGACTTCGTCGTGGGTCATCCACTCGGGATCGCTGACGATTTGAGCCGCGAAGTATTCAATGGTGTCGCGGTCCAACACATGGTGTTTTCCGCAGTCGCACCATTCGATTCCACGGCTGGGCATCAGCCATACATTCGGCGACATACCTGGAATACCAAGTTCAGAAAAAGGTGATCGAACGCCAAAGCATGGAGCCATTTCCGCGATAACTGTAAAATCTGAGTGTTGGTGCATTTGGCCAGACCTTCCTTCGCCTTAGACCTAGGGTAGCGGCACTAACCGACGCTATGCACCAGCAACGGCTCACGGACAATCGCTGGGCCTTCAAAGATGCAAACACCACACATTTGCCAGTATCGAGCACGTTGGAAGAATCATTGAATTATTCTGTGGGATGGGAATCATGAAGAACACGGGTAAGAAAAGGGCGCTCACGTCAATTTTTTTCATTTGGTTGGTGGTTCCGTGCCTAGCACTTGCTGGATGTAGCGCGGAGCAGGGCGCTGCCCCCATGGAAAGCTCAGGAACTGGTCAAAGCACCCTACCTAGCGCATCAAGTTCGCCAACTTCGAACACCCCAATTCCCCAGCCCTCGGCGACAAGCCCTTCGCTAAAGAGCACTCCACCATCACCAACTACCAGCCCAGAAACCTCCTCCGCGCAACAGCTAGTTGCCAAGCTCAGCAACGAAGAAAAAATCGGTCAGATTCTCATGGCAGGAATCCCCGCCACCGGAGCCAGCACACAAGATCGAGCAAATATTAGCGAGAATTCTCTGGGTAATGTGTTCCTCAAGGGACGTAGCAACGCGGGTGTTACCGCAACCAAAGCCGTTGTTCAGCGCGCCACCCAGGCAGTCGAAGAAGGGCAAAGCCAAGGAATTGTGCCGTGGGTTTCTACCGACCAAGAAGGTGGGCTGGTGCAAGTTCTTAAGGGCAATGGATTTTCGCGTATACCTTCGGGGAAGATCCAAGGCTCATGGAGCGCACAGCTTCTCGAACAAAACGCCATGAGTTGGGCCCGTGAGCTCAGCAAAGCCGGAATCAACGTCAATCTTGCACCTGTTGCTGACACCGTACCTAGTGCCAAATTTGCGCCCTCAAATGCGCCCATTGGTTACTTTGGCAGAGAATTTGCTTTCACCCCACAGGCAGTTACCGAGTCCGTGCGTGCATTTTCCCATGGGATGAGAAAGGCTGGGGTCGCGCCTGTGGTGAAGCATTTCCCGGGGCTTGGGAGAATGACTAAAAATACCGATGTTGCCAAGAACGTCACCGACACCCAGACCACTCGCAACGATTCATACCTTGAACCATTCAAAGCAGCAGTAGCCGATGGAAACGACTGGGTGATGGTTTCAAACGCGTATTATTCAAAGATTGATCCGGCAAATATTGCCCCATTCTCCTCAACGATCATGCGCGGGATGTTGCGCGAAGATCTTGGATTTACTGGCATGATCATCTCCGATGATGTATGCGATGCTGCCCAGCTTTCACCGTGGAGCCTCGCCACGCGAGCCACCCGATTTTTTGAAGCCGGCGGCACCGTGTTGCTCTGTGTCGAATCCTCAAAGACGGTGATCATGGCCAAAGCGCTAAACGCCAAGGCTGCTCAAGACCCAGCGTTTGCGAAGCTGATTGATGCTGCGGCCCTGAAAGTCCTTGAAGCCAAGCTTGACTAGATAATTTCTATGTCGAGCTGGCTGATTGTTGCTTGTCGGTAACTAGCCAATCCATGAGCATTTTCTCGGGGGAGAACGGTTCCATCGTTGAGCAGATGATCGCTGCGCAAAGGCTGGAATCAAGAACCGAGAAAACAGAGCCACAATATTCCGGGCCCGACCACCCCTGACACCAAAATCCCAGCCTGCGGTCGATCACGACCCCGACCCCGTACGCCGGGTGAACCGACGGAGCTGGTGCGGCTGCTAGAACAGTGGTAAAAATTCTTTGGTTGCTTCTTCGAAGAACAGTGGGGCCCACACACTCCGATCTCCAAACATGGACTGCACGAAACGCAAGAGATCGGCGGGCGTCGAATATGCGGCCCCGGCCGGGCCGGTACACAACGTTGAATAACCGGTGGGGGCAAGGACGTCTCAAGTTCCGGATTTCGAGTTTCACGCATATCGGCAGGTTCAAAGACTTTTCGGTGCAAATATGGGGATCGCGACATCCCGGAGAGTTCTTCAAGCATTGAACCCAAATACCAAAATCCGGTGTTGCTGTATTCGAAGCTGCCGGGTGTGACTCGGGTGCTTGCTGCCACGATCTCTTCCCGTTCCCCAGGGGGGAATCGGGGTCATGCTGCACCGCGTGGAGGTACGCGGGGTTTGTTATGTAGTTTCCCAACTCTGCCGTGTGGCGGAGTACCTGCCCGATGCTACAACCGGAAGGTGCGCCGGGAAGCAGCGCGGCGAGTGAGTCTTTAAGTGCCAAGAGTCCGGCGTCGCGAGCGCGCAATACCCCCCCCCTACGGCAATGAACAACTTGGTGATGCTGTAGACGGGTAATGGTTCGGTGGGACCACGGGCAATAATCTCACCCTTCGATAATGCGGGATCCCTGAAAGCAGCAATGGAATCGGCAGGAAGTGCGGTGAGTGGCCTGGCCAAGACGTATCTGGTCTCCATGGCTTCTAGCGTACGAGGGCGAGTGAACTACTTGGTGGAAAACATCATGTCTCAAACAGAAGTGGGGGTGGTGTTATCGGCGAATGTTTCGTCGGTAACACCACACCCACGGTGTGCTCTATACGGAACTGGCCGGCTAGAGGGTAAGGAGTGCGGCTAGAGATTAGCCTTTCTTGCCATGTCCCTTTCCGTCATTGTCCTTGTCTTCTTTGTGGTCTTTGTCCTTTTTCTTGCTGATGTTTACCGAAACTACCTCGGCACGATCACCGGTTGCGTTCTTGTTCTTTCCGCTCAGATCACCTGTGGCGTTGTGCAGGTGTAGGAACAAGGCGCGGACATCGCTGCTGCCTGGCTTGAGGTTCGCTGTCAGCTTGCTGTTATCAAGGTCGGCGAAGACAGTGCCAGCACCATCGAAGGACAGCGCCGGTGCCAGAGCATCAAAACCAATCCAGTCGGTCTGATCGACGGGAACATTGTTTCCGTCTTCATCCGAGTTGTACTGCGAAAAAGTAGCAACGCGGTACTGGATCGGAGCACTTGTTCCCTTCAAACCCAGTGCCGCAAGCGAGACAGGGAAGGAAGCAACGTTGGTGTCAAAGGTGTTGGTATCCAGATCTCCGGCAACCCCATTGAGGAACTGCAAGTCAACCTGTTGAACCGGGTTCAGCGAGTAGGTTGCTACAACGTCTAGATCTAGGCCTTCAACGGTGGTATTGAAGACCACATAGTCGGCCCGTCCATCCTTATTGGTATCGATTTCGATATCAACCTCGGTGCCTCCGGCTAGGTGAGCCCAGTTACCCCAGGTACTCACACCGAAGTTCAACAAGCCATCGGCAATACCGGTGGTGGGTGCAGTTGTTGCGGCACCTACATATTGCAGGTCCATTTCGCGTCCGCCCGGAACCGTATCCAGGTTCTTGCCCTGGCGTGCGGAGGTTGCTCCGAGTTCAAAGGCCGAAACCAGTGAAAGGATCCGCGAGTCACCGCTGCCGGTGAGCAACTGATCGCCCTCGAGTTTAACCTTGGTGGAAGTAGCACCCTTGGCGAACTGAATCGACTTGCCGGCGCTCATCTCCGAGACCGGCTTGGGTGCGGCATGGATTGGAACACGCAGCGTCGGTACCTTAGCGGCACTGAGTTCTACACGGCCTGAAACATCGCTGACCCAAGCACGCGGAACGCCCAACTGATCTCGATCCATGGTTGGGTCCAGGGTCTTGGCGAACTTCTTTGTATCAATCTCGAGAGTCACCTTGACCTTGGAACTCTTGCCAGCCTTGACCGTAACTTTCTTCTCGCTCAAGGTGTACTTGGCACCGGGAATTTCGGTGGACGGCACATACTTCACGTTGTAGGTCTGCGTCTTGGAGGACTTGTTTTGTACGGTGATTGTCTTGGTTGCCTTGTACTTCTTCTTATCGAGTTCGATAACACCGAAAACTACCGAGGTGAGATCCGGTGCGTCCTGAGCATAGGCGTAGGCAGGAGTTTCAAGCGCCGCGGAGGCAATGACACGTCCGGAGCCCACACGGTTTGGCCCATAGGCCTTACCGCTGGCTGCCAAGATATCCTGTGCCGCTGTATTCATGACAATCGACTTGATTTGGTACGGGGTGTAGTCCCCGCTGCCGGCCACCAGGGCGGCGATGCCAGCAACATGTGGGGACGCCATCGAGGTCCCGGACATGACCGCGGGACGGTTACCTGTGCCCACACCCACCGAACCAATAGAGGTGCCCGGGGCAGCAACATCTGGCTTCACGATTCCTTCGGAACCGTGGACGCCGCGCGAGGACGATGAATTCAGTGTGTCACCGATGCCCGAGGGTGAGCTAACGGTGCCCACGAGTGAATCATCGAGGGTGACATTCAGTGTTCCGGCAACAGCTGCTGGACGCAACGCATCCGAGTTTGCCTTGGTGAACTGGGCGCCAGGGATTGTTGAATTGCCGGCGATTCCCGCTTCAAAGACGGCTACCTCGGAGTCGAGAATGACACCGGTTGCACCGGCGGCTTCGGCATTATTGAAACGAACTCCAGAGCCACAAGGGAACTCTAGATTTTCGCTCCACTTGAGCCAGACCCATTTACCGTTCAGAGACCCGGGAGCAAAGGCGGAGCAACCAAATTCATTGGATGCCGGGGCCATGACCACCTGGCCGGTGAGCTTGGCAGGATCCGCTGCCGAGTAGTTGAAGTTCGCCGAATATTGTCCGGCAAGAGTTCCTGCTTGGGCCACCGGTTCATTGACCTTGATGCCATCGAGGGTGATCTTTGAACCCACCGAGTTGGCGACTGTTAGTGCGGAGCGGGCGTTCCCCGGTGCGCCACCAATATCGGTGATATCTCCGGCGTTACCGGAGGAGATCACCGAGAGAATGCCGATCTTGGCCAGCGCGTTGACAATGTCGGTCTCCGGGTCATCGGCAGGGGACTGGTCCGAGCCTAGCGACATGTTCACGATCTGTGCGCGGTCATCGAAGACGCCGTCGTTGTTGGGGTCAAGCACGTAATCGAGAGCCTGCCCGACCACTGAAGAGGAACCTTCGCAACCAAAGACGCGGATGCCCACTAGGGACGCCTCAGGTGCGCTGCCCGGGCCAATGCGCATGGCCTGAACCTCGTCTGCCGTGAGCTTGGTGTAATCCCCGGTGAAGGTGGTGCCATCGGCGTTTACGCCGTAGCCAGCAGCGGTGCCGGAGACGTGTGAGCCGTGTCCGGCTGCCGAGCAATCAAGTGGGTTGGCATCCGGCTTGGGGACGGGTTGGTAGCTGGCCGCGCGTGGGTCGGCGTTGTAGTCATCGCCGACAAGATCCCAGCCACCGATGAACTTATCGGGATCGTAGAGCCCTGAGTCCTTTGCTGGAAGGGCCGAAGAGGCCTGAGCCTGCTTATAGCCTTCGATGGTTCCAAGGCCACCAAAACCAGCGTGGGTGTAATCGATGCCGGTGTCCAAAACCGCGATTGTCACGTTCTTGCCGGTTTCTTTCAACGCGCTCCAAGCCTCAAGAGACTTGGTGTCGATATCGGAGTTCTTGTTATCCGGTGACTTTGGCACGATTGCCGTGATCTTTTTGACGTCGCTGCGCTTGGCCAGTGCCCGCAATGCCTCAGCATCGCCGCGCAGGGCAACGCCAGGCAGCGAGTTGGTGGTGGTGTAGATGATCTTGGCGTTGGCTTCCTTAGCGGCGTTCTTGCCCTTGGCTTTAATGTTCTCTCGAACCTTTTTGACCTTTACCGGATCCTTGACCAGCGCTTCGGATGATTCTGCGGCTGCCACCGGTTGTGTGGCTTCGAAGGCGCCTTCGCCCTCGAATTGCACGTAGACCGAGATGTCTCCGGTGGCATCCTTCAGTGGGCCCGCAACCTTGAGGGACTGCAGAGATGCCGGTGCTAGACCACCGAGGGAGACTGCGTCTCCGTTGGGGGAGGGAGTGATATTTGGTGGTGCCGCCAGGGAAGGGACGGACATGGTTAAGGCCAGGGCAAGCCCTGTGGCCGAAGCCAAGATCGTCCGCGCGAGTCTGGGGCGACGCGGGTTGATCATGATTCTCCTTGTTTGAAAGAAGCGCCCATGGGAGGTCTGATATAAAACTGGGCACAAGCGAAATCATATGTGTCCTGCGTCATATATCAAGGTGTTGTTTGAGAATCGTTCAAAGTGTGTACTTTTGTACAGGGGCACCAAAAGTGATAACTGCTAAGGAATAATGTCACCAAAGTGCCAGCGGCTAGGGGCGATGGGGTGCAAGAAGGAACCTTTGTGCGCAGGATTCCCGCTGGGATCGTATTATCTTGAATGCCGATGCCGTGCGCTGTGGCTGGAATGCCATGCATAAGTATTTGTTCGGGAATCGGTGATAAAAGCACGCAAGCGGTGGCCCCCACTCCTGGTGGGACCACCGCTTGGTGAAGCCGGGGAAAGCTCCCGGCGGCTAGCTCAAAAATGACATAAGACTAGGTGCCTTAGCGTGCTCCACCTTGCCACAACGCATCGAAGGGAGCTGCCGAGGCAACACGGTTCTTAATGCCCTCGGTGACAAATGCCTTGGCATTGCGTGCTGCTTGCAGCGGAGTCTCACCCTTGGCTAGTTCCGCGGTGATTGCAGCTGCAAGCGAGCAGCCAGCACCTGAGACGGCAACTTCTCCAACCTTCGGGGCTGAGAGGATCTCGAGGGTCGTGCCATCGTAGAACACATCAACCGCTTCGCTACCAGCAAGTCGAACCCCACCCTTGGCCAATACCGCGGCACCGGAGAGTTCATGGATCTTCTTAGCGGCTGCGGTGAGATCCTCAACGTTGTTGATGCTCATGCCGGAAAGGGATTCTGCTTCAAAGTGGTTGGGCGTGACAAAAGTCGCCAGCGGCAACAGGTTTGTCTTTAAGGCCTGATCGGTATCAAGTGCGTGGCCAGGCTCCTGACCCTTGCAAATCAGCACCGGATCTAGCACGATGTTGTTCCATTCCTGGTTACCCAGGGCGGTAGCAACGGTATCAATGGTGGTGGGAGATCCCATCATGCCAAGCTTGACGGTCTTGAGGTCTGCTGCGTAGCAGGTCTGTACAGCTTCAAGCTGGTCGGCGATGACCTGTGCCTCTACTGGTACAAAGCGGTGGTTCCAGTTGTCTTTAGGGTCAAAAGATACGATGCAGGTCAGCGCGGCGATACCGTAGGTGCCAAGCTCTTGGAAGGTCTTCAGATCGGCCTGTGCACCGGCGCCGCCGGTGGCCTCGGAGCCTGCAATTGTTAAAGTAATGGCGGGACGAGTCCCGGTGGTGGCAGAAGTCATACCTTCTAGTTTAGAGCGAGTTTGGCGAGCATCTGCACACGCGGCCAGGGCTTGGGAAGTCCATTGTCTTACACGCAGGTTCCGGCGAGCGAGAGGGCATGTCCCCAGAGGCGGGATCTTAGTGGAGTGTATAGGTGGTGATCAGTGTTGCGTTTGACCAACCGGAGCCGCGCTGTGTGCGGGTTCCTGAAGGACTATCCGCGGAAGTCACCATGAAAAGCCATGCCAGGCCCTGACGTGTGGCCGAGGCAGCAAGGTTTGCAATGATCGCGTGACGGAAAATCTCAGTATTTTTGGTCGCAGTGATCACCGGTTCGCACAAGAGGGCAAACCCTTCACCGAACCGGATGCGTCCGCGGGCAACGGGTGCATCAAAGTCTGCTATTTCAAGGACATCGTAATCATCCATAGGAGCATCAAAAAGTGTTGCGGTTTCCGGAAGTGAAGCTGTCTGTTCGACGTCTTTGGTTGCGGCGGCCAGTAGCACCTGATGTTCGGTCAGCTGCCACCCCGCGGAGGCCAGCTGCGCGGCAAACGCTTCGTTGGGGCTTCCGAGCAGGCTTAGTTTGGTTCCTAATTGGTGAGAAACCAATGAATCGCTGTCCGTGGAATCGGATTCCGCTGGCCACCAGCGCATTACCTCGCTGTCGGTGGCGGAATCGCCACGGCTATGTAATTCCTGGGTATCGTCACGGGTGATATGCCGGTCGCGGAGCAGTGCGAGATCACTGACCCATGTTGGAAGGTTTTTGGCAACGGCGGGCATCTGGGTTCTCCTGACTTGCTGTGGCGTCTTCTTTGACTCTACGCCCGAAAGCGAGTCCATGGAAAAAGCCGTAAAACAGTGCCTGAACACCGGGGCTTTGCGAGCCAGATATTTGCTAGGTAGCGGTTCGAATCAGTGAGAGTACATCATCGATGATGGTCCGGACCACCGGCATGCGTGAGAGAACCACCAACCGGGCAATCATGGGTGCCGCATTTTTGACTAGACGGTGACTGCGCATTGCTTTCTCTGAGGAATCATAGGCCCAGAATAGGAAGATTCCACGCTGGATGAGCCACAAAAGTTGCGGTAGATCCTGCCTGATAGCCAAGGGAGGTAGCGGCCGGGACATGGTGACAACCTGACGCCACAGCCCAAATTCGAGGGCTCGCTGGACATCGCTTAGTTCGCCGTGGGAGCCGGAGAACGCTGTGCGGATAAAAGCAGGACCAAATTCGTGGAACGGAGCCAACACGGCTAGGCCTTGTTCGAGCGCCAGACGGATATTTGTCTCAAGGGTGTTCCCTTCGACGAGCATTGGCCATGCGGTGGTCCGGTGCTGTTCGACTAACCCACGGTAAAACTCGTGAACTATCTCGTCTTTTGACTCAAAATAGTAGTAAGCGTTGCCGAGTGAAAGGCCAGATTCCTTTGCAATGGCGCGCATTGTGGTACCAGCGAAACCCTTGGTGGCAAAGAGCCTCAGGGCAGTGTTTAGCAAAAGTTGGCGTGTTTCAACGCCTTTTGCGGTTTGCTTTGACACGTTTCTCCTTGCATTACCTAGCTTCTAGGCCATTCTATTACTTTTTGATCATGTTCAAAAAACGAATATCGTTGTCAGTGCCAAAACCCGACACCAGTTGGGAAGGGAGGTGGGTGCTCCGATGCCCTAAAACACCGTCCTTGAAGTGAATATTTGCCATGGGATACTTGTAACTCAAGTGCTAATACAGCGAGTGCTCTCTAGATGCCGGCCGCCAATGATCATTTTTGAGATGACATGGGCTGAGCTGGTCTAGTGCAAGGCGACTTGGCGAACCACTTCTTTGATTGGGTATAACCATGGGCGAAATAACCGCCTCAACTTCACAACGTCCGAAGGCCTCACGCGCGATCTTTGCATCAGCGGGAAGCCCCTATTTCTCCACCGTCTTGGCCCTCATGGCAGTGGTGGTCATTCTTTCCAATATTGGTGCAGCCAAGGGAATAACCTTTGGCGCCATCATCACCGACGGAGGATTTTTCCTCTTTCCACTTGCCTACATTCTTGGCGACGTCATCTCCGAGGTCTACGGCTTCAAGGTCGCTCGACGAGCCATCATCACAACCTTTGCTCTCGCGGCATTCTCCACCCTGTGTTTCTGGATCATGATCGCCTTGCCCGCAGCCGAATGGTATGACGGGCAAGAGGCATTAGAACGAACACTGGGACCCATCTGGCTGATAGTTTTGGCCTCATTACTGGGATTTGTTGTTGGCCAAACCCTGAACTCTTGGGTTCTTGTCAAAATGAAGGAACGTTTTGGAGAGCGCGGTCTCGTGGGCCGGCTGATGGGCTCCACAGGTGTTGGCGAATTCGCCGATACCCTGATTTTCTGCTCGATCGCCGCTACAGTCATAGGCATAGAATCCGCACCGGATTTTGCTAATTATGTGCTGGTTGGATTCATTTACAAGACGGCTGTTGAATTTGCCTTTGTCCCAGTGACAGCACTGGTGATTCGTTGGTTTAAGCGCCGCGAACCAAGCTATGCATTGGCCCAAGCCCCAAACGGGCAAAGCTAAGATCCTCGCTTTCCATCAAGGGCGGTAGGTCATTCATAGCGATTATTCGTTGTGAATGCCCTACCGCCCTTGATGTTTCACGCAAAATCATCCGCAATGCTGATCATCGCCGGAACCAATACCCGGTAGCGTCAAGACATGGACACCGATCACCGACAGCTGCTCAAAGCCACAGATCTGGTGGCCGGGTATGGGCACCAAGATATTTGTGGCCCGTTGGATCTAGTCGTAGAGCCGGGCCAGGCCATAGGCATCGTTGGGTTTAATGCGGCAGGAAAATCTACCTTGCTACGCACACTCGTTGGTTATCAAGAACCAGTCAGCGGTGCATCGGTCATCCTGGGCTCTTTCTACGATGACTCAAGTTACGTTTATCGCAAGGCTGTTTCGGTAGTCTTTGATGAGGACGCATTTTTCCCCTCGTTGAGCGTCGAGGAGCATTTACAGCTCATTGCTGGAGGCCATGGAGTAGCCAACCCGCAAGAAGCAGTTGAAGCCGAATTAGAATTCTTCAACCTCGAAGAGGCTCGCACCGAACTTCCGCAACGGCTTTCCTCGGGACAACGTCGGCGGTTGCTCCTAGCCGCCGCATTATTACGACCTTGCCAGCTCTTGGTTCTTGACGAACCCGAACAACGTCTTGACCCAACCATGCGCTTTTTACTTGCCAACCGCTTGCGTGAATGCGTCAAGGCGGGAGTGGCATTGCTGGTCATCACCCATGATCCCGAATTCTTGCAAATTGTTGCAGACTCGGTGCTGGTGATTGCCGATGGAAATATTTCCTCGGTGAGCGTCACCGAGGGCGCGGCGGCGATTGCCAATGAGTGATCCTACTATCGCGCTTTTTGATAACACTCCCATTGAATTTGACCCGTGGAAGAAGAACCACGTTGCCGAAAAGAAGGTTCGCCGAGAGAACTTTTGGGAACGGCTCTCGGACGCCTACATATCTTTGCTGGCTGCCGGGATCGTTTTTGCCTACACAGCAGGTCTTTCCCACGCATTCTCCGCTTCGCTCAAGGAGAATATTGGAGGTGGACTCGTTCGTGAGGGCTTTGGGGTCCTATCCGGTGAGGCAGCAGCTTCGGCAGTGGTTATGGTTGGCATGTTGGCGGTGCTCTCGCTCGTTTGTCGGTTGGGACCGGTTGCTGTGGACTCTGCCCAAGGTTTTTGGTGGCTCACCCTGCCGGTCCGTCGATCCCCGTTTTTGGCCAGATTGCTGCGTCAACGCTTGGTGACCACGGCACTCTATGGGGCATTTCTCTGGTTACCCATTGGCTATGGAACGACTCTTGGTGGCATTTCCTCCGGTGGCTTGGTCGGGGTGCTGCTGGGCTCGGCGAGCCTTGCACTGCTCTTTGTGCTGATTTCACTACTTGCCGCACTTGCCCAAACCCGAGGCTGGAGTAAGGGTTTTAGTACCACGGTGAACTACGCGATGCTAGGTGTGGTGCTTGCCTACACTCTTGATGTGTTCTTGCTGCTCACGCAGACCGGCACACTGGCACGATTCTGGGCGTTGTTGCCCTCGATGTTGCCGGCCGCAGCACAGAACGGTAACTGGTGGATCCCGCTGATTCTTGCCTTGATAGCGGTTAGCGCATTTCAAATTTTACGTAACCATCTTGAACTTATAGACAGCAAAGAACTTGTGTCTAGGGGAGCTGCGAGTGCACATGCTGGAGCAGCACTTGCGCTGCTTGACGATAAGTCGTTGGCCACGGCCATCGAACAGGCGGGAACCAACGATTCACGCAGGGCTCAACGCAAACGAGAGCATATAAGGAAACGCGGGGGCGATGTGTTTTCTCGGCTCATCCCCTTTCACTGGGTTCGTGGACCTTATAGTGCGCTGGTTCGTGCAGAACTTCTGGTGCTCCTGCGCGCACCACGCGTCTGGCGCGGACTTGTCACCGGGTTTGGAATACCCCTAGCCGGTGTCTTTGCGGCTCAGGGTGGACACCCCTTGGTACTCGGAGCTCTAATCATCATTGGTTGCTGTGTTGCCGCACGTGCTGCGGCAACAGCTGCTGCACAGGCTGCCGATGTCCCATCCGTGGAAGCCATCATTCCGTTGGGGCGCAGTGCCATGCGCCAGGTGCACACGCTAATTGCCGCGGCATTGACGATTCCGTGGGGTATATCGCTTGCCGCAACTCTTGGTTGGGCAGTAGAAACAACGGCAGCAGAGATGCCCTTGTTGTTGAGCCTTGGTGCTTTGACAGGTCTCGGGTTGGCCGCTGGTGGAGTACGTTTGGCCTACCGACCGGAGCTCGATTGGGGGTCGGTGCTGCTGTTGACAGCACTGGGACAAGCCACCGGGCCGCTGATTCAGCATTTCACCCATGGCTATGACGTCATGGTGGTAGCAAGCGTCGCGCTGCTTGCCGGGTTAC
Source organism: Arthrobacter sp. MYb227 (assembly GCF_002975435.1). Taxonomy (GTDB): domain Bacteria; phylum Actinomycetota; class Actinomycetes; order Actinomycetales; family Micrococcaceae; genus Paeniglutamicibacter. Next base: position 25,414 of record NZ_PCPT01000016.1, read on the forward strand.
TCCTGAACCCCATACCGCCCCCGCTGGTGGCCGTGGCAGGAATCGTTGCGGTGGTGTTGTGGGCCGTGAGCACCAGCACGTCGGCGAACTCGAAAGCTCACGGGATCCGGTGAGCGATTAAGCACGGTGCCCGAGCTGTTAACGCAACCGACACCAATCCGCTGAACTGTGCCTTCGCATGCAAAACTGGAGGTCGGGGTCGCATCGCGTGGTCCTCTTTGCACTGAGCTTGAGCGTCGAAAGGTCCCCTTATGGAATCGAAGTCTCGGCGCCCACCGCTTAGTCTGCTAGCAATTCTGCTTTCTGCAGTGGGTATTGCACCGATGCTGAATTACGGGCTCAGTGCAACAAGCGATCTGATCATCTCCGACCTAGGTATTAGTGAAACCCAATTTGGGTTACTTGCAACTGCCTGTTTTGGGTTTGGTGCCATCGGAAACGTGGTGTTTGGAAAATTCTCTGACCGGCAGCCAGATCGAACACTGCTGCTCCTAGTCTTCGGGATGGCAGTATTTGCTATGCTACTTGCCGCAATTCCCGGTGGCTACGTGCTGCTCTTGGTCGCCTCGGCAGTATCAGGCCTTGCCCAGTCCTTCCCAAACGGGGTGACCAATAGGATTTTGGCCCAGCGAGTTCCTGGCACCCACAGGATGGGGTGGACCGGGATCAAACAATCAGGTGTACAGGTCAGCCAGCTAGTGGCAAGCCTTGCATTCCCGGTGTTGGCAGCCTGGATTGGGTGGCACGGGGCGAACCTGGTGGGCGCACTCATTGCCGGGCTAATCGGTCTACTGGTGGCCAAGGCCATCAACAGCTATCCGGCACTGACGCCCGAGCCCAAACCGGTTCCAAAGTCATCGGCAAACGGTACCGTCAGGGCAGAATCAAGTACCAGATTCATCATTGTGGCACTAGCAGTATTTGGTTTTGTCAACGGCATGGGAGTGCAAGCCACAAACGTCTACCTGCCGCTCTTTGCGGTACGTGAACTGGACTTCTCGCTGGTCCTCGGCGGCTTGACAGCAGCTGTAGCCGGAGCAGTCGGGGTCAGCGCCCGGATTGGCTGGGGAAAAATGATGAGCCTTGGCGTTTCTGCCCCCAAACTTTTACTACTTCTTGCCATCATGGCAACCTGTGGAGCCGGAACTTTTCTGGCCGCGGGAGCTACCGGACATGCGGGCCTGCTCTGGCTAGCGGTGATCCTGCACGGCGCCTCGGCACTGGGGGTCTCGGTCGTGCTGATGGCCTCGCTGCTGCGAAGTGTTCCAGTGCTTTCCATGGGTTCGGCCACGGGATGGGTGACCGCCGGACAATTTGGTGGATTCACCATTGGGCCGCTTGCCATGGGGGTCTTGATTAGCTCCCCGGGTGGGTTTGCCGCAGGGTGGATTGCCGTGGGAATGGTTTACCTAGTGTGTATTGCTTTGGGACTATATCTGGTGCTTCGGAGACGACCAGCTACCCAATCTGACTAGTTGCAGAGCCTACTGATGCACTTTGGCCGGAATGCGCTTATGAGTACGGGGCAAAATACTATTTCAAGATATTCGATTTAGGGAATATTAGGTTCCGGTAGGTATCTATCAGGCCCACCGGAACCGGCAATATTAGAGACCCTGCGGGTCCGGGTTCCCTGCGTAGTATTCGCGCATTACGCGTTCCTTGAGTTCAAAGAATGTGCCATCCTCAATGGCCTGACGCGCATCATCAACCATCTTCACCACGAAGTACTCGTTGTGGATGGAGATCAGTGTGTGGCTGAGGATTTCCTTGGACTTGAACATGTGGTTAATGTAGGCCCGGGTGTAATTCGTGCAGGTATAGCACTCACAACCTTCGGCCAGCGGGGTGAAGTCTTTTTTGTAGCGCGAGCCCGAAAGGTTAAATCGTCCGTGCGGCGTGTAGAAGGCCGAGTTACGGGCCACCCGGGTAGGGGAGACACAATCAAAGGTGTCTGCACCGTTTTCAATTGCAGTAAAAATATCATCGGGTTCTGAAATGCCCAGCAGGTGGCGTGGCTTGTTCTCCGGAAGTTCCTCGGCGCACCAACCAACAATGGTGCCAAGGTTTTCTTTTTCCAGCGCCCCACCGATACCAAAGCCATCAAAGGCCATTGCACCAAGATCTTGGCAGGCCTTGCGGCGCAGGTCCTCATATTGAGCGCCCTGGATGACACCAAAGAGCGCCTGATATTCCTTGCCAACCCGATCATCAGTGAGATCGAAGTGTGCAGCAACGCAACGTTCGGCCCACAACCGGGTGCGTTCCAAGGATTCAACCTGATATCCACGCGAGTTCTGCAGCGTGGTCAGCTCATCGAAGGCGAACATGATATCCGCACCGATCTCGTGCTGAACCTTCATAGAAATTTCGGGGGAAAAACGGTGCTTACTGCCATCAATGTGGCTCTTGAACCAGACCCCGTCATCATCCACATTGGCCAGACGTTCCTTACCCGGTGCCACCGCATCATCGGGGCCGGACTGGTCCACCGAGTTCATGTCAATGACCTTTTTGAATCCCGAGCCTAAACTCATGACCTGGAATCCACCCGAATCGGTGAATGTGGGGCCGGGCCAGTTCATGAACTTGCCCAGCCCGCCCGCCTCGTCAAGTATCTCCGGGCCCGGTTGCAGATACAGATGGTAGGCGTTTGCAAGCACTGCCTGAGCCCCAAGCTCAGCAACAGCCTCCGGCAAGACGGCCTTAACGGTGGCCTTGGTTCCCACGGCAATGAACGCGGGGGTCTTGATCTGACCATGTGGGGTATCGATGACTCCGGTGCGTCCGAGCGCCGGAGAACCGTCGGCATTTTTCAGTCGGGTGCCGACCTCAAAGGAGAAATCGGTTTGGCGGGGATGGGCTGCTGTGGGGTCAAAAGAATCGTTGGGCACCTAACTAGTGTGCCGTATGGGTTGGGCATAGGTGGAACCGAGGGGTGAGCAGACCCCATCCGTATGGCACCCGTGAGTCACTGAAACACCGTGCGGAGCCAGTCCCCGATGATTTCCACGCTTTGCGGATCTAACCGAGTGGATTCCTCGTTGTAACCGCTCACCGGTGCAGCTACAAGTTCGGGGCGGGTGCGTAGTTCCTCTTTGAAGACATGATTTGCTTTAGAAGGGAAAGCGAATGAGACATGAGCCAGACCCGAGGCCGCTTGACGCAACGGATCACCATCTGCAGTCACATCGATTTGGAGGTCCTTTTCAGCAATCAACACCAACGTTGGGATTGTTATGGCACGTAATGCATCGCAAGCAGACTCATTCCATAATTCACGAGCAAATGTTAGGTTCGCTGGAACCTCAAAACTTGCCAGCAGCATCCTTACGTTTTCGGGAAGTTCTGGATCCAGATTCATGGCCGCTCCCGCCGAATATCGCTCTACCGCCTGTTTAACCTTGTCCATGAGCAGTTCACTATCCGGAAGAGCTACAGCTTGAAGCGCAAGTTGGGAGAGCAACGCCGCGCTGATGGGGCGGCCCGGAGGATCCGCGAGCACCAAGCCACTGAAGGGAAACCGTTGGGTTCGGGAAGCATCGTGCAACACATGCAAGGTCCCCTCGCTATTACCCAGCCCGATAATCCTTGAGGAATCAACGAAGTCATACTCACTCAGAACCTCGACCGCCGAGACAAGCTCGTCAAGGTGCGATTCCATGCTCAGGTTCCCAGTGAGTTGCGGCAGATTTTCCATGAGGTATGGGCCTGATGCCCGTTTGTCGTAGCGAATCGAAGCGATACCGGTCTTGGCCAATTCTTGGGCAAGAAGTTTTCCGCTTCCATTGTTCCCTGGCAGTAGTGGGGAGCACCAATTTCTGTCGGTGGGTCCGCTACCGGCAACCAAAACCACGGCGGGGAATGGCCCTGAGCCATCCGGCCGTAGAATCGTGCCGCCCATCTGAATGCCATCGAGTTGCCATGCGAAATCGCAGGAAACGCTCATATATCAGTTTGTCAGTGAAAGGCGCTCCAAACAATGTTGGCGTCGGCTCGGTGAACGAGCCGACGCCAACATTGTTTGACCAATGATTAGCCGATGTAACCAACGTGAGCCAAAGCCTGACGAACAATATTGCCACGGCCACCCACAAATTCTTCTTGAATATTGGGGCTCAAGGCTTCCTGTGGGGTGAGCCAGGTTAGTTCGAGTGCATCCTGGCGTGGGGAACACTCACCGCGCATTGGAACAATGTAGGCCATGGCAACCGCGTGCTGGCGTTCATCGGTGAGCCCTGTTTCCGACGGGGACGGGAAATACTCGGCAACTGTGAACGGTGCCGGAGATGGCGGCAACTGTGGCATTGCCAGCGGGCCTAGATCTTTTTCGATGTGGCGTGTCAGCGCTGCACGAATTGTTTCACGGTACATGACCCGGCCCGAGACGAAAGTGCGCAGCATGCGTCCCTCCGGATCTGCGGTGAGCAGTAGCCCGATTTCGTTGACGTAGCCCAGTGGGTCTAGACGCACCGGGATCGCCTCAACATAGAGCATCGGTAGGCGGGCACGAGCCTCGTAGAGGTCTTCATCTGACAACCAGCCTGGATATGGATCCGGAGTGCGTACGTTCATATTCACCATCTTGGTGCATGCAACACCCCAAAGGCGAGGATGACACCACTTTGTTGTGAGCCAGTCGACCATGAGATGACCTAGAACGGGGAATGAAATGGGGTTCCCGGGCGCTACAATTTGATGTTCCCCACCCACCAAACCCTTCATGGATAGAGGCCACACTAAGTGACCGAGACCAATACAAAGCTCAACCCCAGAGACCTTGCAACGATTACGGTGCTGATTGTCTCCTCATTTGTTGTGATCCTCAACGAGACGATCATGAACGTTGCCTTGCCTGTGTTGATGCATGAATTCCAGGTGAGTGAGGAAGCTATTCAGTGGCTTGCCACGATCTTCATGCTCACCATGGCAGTCGTCATTCCGGCTACCGGGTTTCTCTTACAACGCTTCAGCACCCGTAGCGTGTTCATACTGGCCATGGGCCTTTTCTCCCTAGGTACGCTGCTTGCGGCTGCTTCGCCAAGCTTTGCGCTGCTCTTGGGCGCGCGAGTGATTCAGGCATCGGGTACGGCAATCATGATGCCGTTGTTGATGACCACCATTCTTGATTTGGTTCCGGTGCAGCGCCGTGGGGTCATCATGGGCAACGTTTCTATTGTGATCTCCGTAGCCCCGGCCATCGGTCCAACCATTTCCGGACTGATTCTGCAGTTCCTGAACTGGCGTTTTATGTTCTTGATCGTTGCACCGATCGCGATTGCCGCGCTGTTCATTGGTGCACCGCGTCTGAATAAGAACGCCGAATCATCCACAACTCCCTTGTCGATTCCTTCGGTGATACTCTCCGTCCCGGCCTTTGGTGGTTTGGTTTATGGCTTGAGTAAGCTTTCGTCAAACGGCTTGGATTCTATGACGCTGATGGTGCTGGTGGTAGCGGTGCTTTCGCTGGTGGCCTTTGTTCTTCTGCAGCTGCGCTTGCAAAAGAAAGATCACGCGTTGTTGGATATGCGTCCGTTCACTTACCGCCCCTTTACCCTCTCACTTGTTTTGATGGTGCTGGCAATGGTGGCGATGTTTGGGGTGATCATCTTGCTTCCCATGTACCTACAAAATGTGCGTGGTCTCGATACCCTAAATACCGGTTTGATGCTCTTGCCCGGCGGGCTATTGATGGGGCTGTTGGCACCGTTTGTGGGACGGCTCTTTGACCGGTTTGGTCCGCGCCCTTTGGTTATTCCAGGTGCCACGATTTTGGCGGTGGCGCTCTTGGGCTATTCCAAGCTTCTGCACGCCGATACGCCGATTCCGGTGATCCTTGGTTTACACCTGACCATGTCGTTCTCCCTTGCACTGATCTTTACCCCGGCATTCACCACGGCACTGAATCCGCTGCCTAACTCATTGCATTCGCACGGGTCGGCCGTTCTTTCTACCTTGCAGCAGCTTGGTGGAGCAGCTGGCACGGCCTTGCTTGTGGGTGTTCTTGCTTCGCGTATTGCCGCCGGTGCCGCCGCTGGTTCGGATCCGATCGAGGCCCAGATTGCGGGTTTCTCCGCCGGCTTTACAGTCGGTGCACTTTGCGCAGTGGGCATGATCATCATTGCGTTGTTCATGACCAGGGCTCCCGCGGAAGAATCGCTGGAAAGTTCAAACGCGCACTAAAGCGTATAGAAATTTTCGCAACGTTCTAGTTGCAAGATCGGGTCCGTTCACAGAAATTGTGGGTGGACCCGATCCAGTTAAATAGTGTGCAGGGCAGTATTAGACGACTATTTCACCGGTGGGGCGGCCATCGCCATCAATCATCCACCCCATGCGTTTGAAGGTACGCACGCCAACGCAGGATTCAAGAATATTGACTCCAGGCACGCGTGCGGCCAATTCTGCTTCGACATCTGCAATATCCGCGGGCCTGCGCAGCTGCATCATGAACGTGAAATTTGCCGCTCCCGTGGTTGCCGCCGAGAGTCTGAGGTTTCGGTGTTCGGCCAAGACCGCTGCCACGCTTTCTTCGGTACCGGCGGGAACTTTGGTGAACCACTGAACCGTTAGCGGGAACCCTGTGTAGGGGCTCGCCAGCTCACAACGCAGGGTAACCATGCCTGTTTCTAATGCTGTTTTTAGCGCTCTGCCGGTGGTTGAAGCATGCTGACCGGTTGCCTGCGCAATCTCTGAGACGGTGGCTCTGCCATCATGCATCAGCACACGTAGCATGGGCCAGAATGTCTCGGGAATCAGCGTTGGAGAGGAGTGGACGGGAGGATTGAGTCGTTGCAGCATTGTCTGTTGAGCCGGAGACAGCACATCGAGTCGCCAAATATTGCCCGTGGCAAAAAGCTTGGTACATAGCGAAACCTTTAAACGCTGCACCCCGCGGGCGGATCTAATCTGTGGGAGCACCTCCCGGGACATGGTCAACCAGTCAGCAGCGAGGCACGTGAGCCGGAAATCGGCGCTGCTTGTTGCATCATCAACCGTCAAGACCTGAGAAATTGCGCAGAGCTCGGCGGTGGCTTCCTCAATGAGTTGCGGATCAACAAGAACCTCAATGAATGCGGTGCAATGCTGTTCGGGATGTCCACCTAGGTGCCCCAAGGTCCATGCCATGCGATCCTCGTGTAACCGTGCCCAGCGGCTGGACAGGGTTGCTGGGTGTCGCCTAAGTACCGCGCCAAGTTCGGCCCAACTGGCACGTGGAGCAATCTGAAGTGCGTTGACCAATTGCAGGTCTTCAACTGGTAGTTCCATAGCTATCCCACCATCTACGCAGTAAATCACTGTTTTTGCAATGCAGTACGCAATTTTTCATTGATTTTCTCCCATTGTCCCGCAATTACCTCACCATCGAAAGTGACGCGTCTCACGAAAGTGTGAATCGCACCAGCCGCAGCAGGAAAGAAGCACAAGCCATGGGCACCTCAACCACCTCAATCCTCCAAGACGCACAGGAACTGGCACCAGAAATCACCAAACTACGCCACGACCTACACCGCACCCCAGAAGTCGGTTTGCAGCTGCCCCGCACCCAAGAAAAAGTCCTGCAATGGCTCGAACCGCTGGGTTACGAAGTATCACTTGGCAAGGATCTAACCTCGGTCACTGCAGTACTACGCGGCGGTGCCGGAGCCCAACAACCGGTCGGCGAGCGCCCGACGGTACTTTTGCGTGGGGACATGGACGGGTTGCCGTTGGTGGAGAAGACAGAGATCGAGTTTGCTTCGCAGACCGGTCAAACCATGCATGCTTGTGGGCATGATTTGCATACCTCGATGCTTGCCGGTGCGGCCACCTTGTTGGCCGAACGTCGTGAATCGCTAAGTGGCGATGTCGTCTTGATGTTCCAGCCCGGTGAAGAAGGCTGGGATGGTGCAAGCTATATGGTTCGGGAGGGTGTGCTTGAGGCCAGTGGCACGAAGGTTGATGCAGCGTTTGGTTTGCATGTCATGAGCGCCATGGAGCAAAACGGCATGTTCACCACCAAACCCGGTTCGGTGATGAGCGCCAGTGATGGTTTGTTTGTGACAGTGCATGGTGCTGGTGGCCACGGTTCGGCTCCCTTTGCTGCCAAGGACCCGGTGACCGCTGCCGCGGAAATGGTTGGAGCGTTACAGACGATGGTGACTCGCCAGTTCAATATTTTTGATCCGGTGGTGATCTCGGTGGGTGTTCTTCGTGCCGGTACGGTGCGCAATATTATTCCGGAGACCGCCTATTTTGAGGCGACGATTCGTTCCTTCAGCGATGAGGCCCACGAGAAGCTTCAGGTTTCGGTGCCGGCGCTGTTAAGAGGTATTGCACAGGCCCATGGGCTTGAAGTCACGGTCAGGTATGAGACCGAGTATCCGACAACCATTAATGATGAGGCGGAGACGGCCTTTGCCACCCATGCCGTTGCGGAGCTTTTCGATTCCACGGCTTTCACTGCCATGCGTGACCCGTTGGCCGGATCTGAGGATTTCTCCCGCGTGCTTAATGAAGTTCCGGGTTCCTTCATGTTCCTTTCCGCTTTGACTCCCGGTACCGATCTGGCAACCGCAAACTACAACCATTCCCCGTATGCGGTATTTGATGATTCGGTGCTCTCCCGTGGTACCGCGCTCTACACACACCTGGCCGTTAGCCGGCTTCAAGCACTTAGTGCATCCGCGGCGTACTAGCCGTTTCACTCCCCATATAAGGCACTGCCCAAAGGACTTAGACCCCCATGAGTATCAAAGAAAAATCCTCACCGCACGCGGCTGCAGGTGCTACAGGTTCACCAAAGAGCAAGACCCAGTCCAATGCCAAGGCACTTTTCGGTATTGGTGCAGGTAACGCAGTTGAATGGTTTGACTGGGCCATTTATGCGACGTTTGCGTCCTTTATCTCCGGACAGCTGTTTTCCAAAGCAGATCCAACCTCTGCCTTCTTGGCGACCATGGCGATCTTTGCGGTGGGCTTTGTTGCTCGTCCCTTTGGTGGCTTGGTCTTTGGACTCATTGGGGACAAAATTGGGCGTAAAGCCTCAATGACGGGGGCCGTAGCCCTTGCTTCGGTGGGTTCTTTAATTATTGCTATCACTCCCACCTACGCGAGTATTGGTGCCGCTGCATCATTTATTCTGTTGGTGGCTAGGCTCCTACAGGGACTGGCACATGGCGGAGAAATGCCAAGTGCGCAGACCTATCTGGCCGAGATGGCCCCGGCTCCCAAGCGCGGCCTGTACTCAACGCTGATTTACTTCTCCGGTAATGCGGGAATTGTTTTTGGAACCTTGTTGGGAGCCATCTTGACTGTCACGTTGAATCAGGAGCAGATGGCCGCATTTGGTTGGCGTATCCCGTTTGCCATTGGCGCAGTGATGGGTCTGTACACGCTGATCATGCGTGCGCGGTTGAAGGAAACCGATCAGTTTGAGGAACAGAAAGCTGCAAAGGTCGCCAGCGGTAATGCTGGTCCCTCGATCTTTGCTCAGGTGATTGCCAATTGGCGTAAGGCATTACAAGTTATTGGTCTGACGGTTGGTCTGACGGTTGTTTACTACATCTGGAGCATCTCAACTCCTGCCTACGCGATCTCGGTGCTGAAGATGGACGCGGCAACCGCATTGTGGATTGGTGTGGGAGCGAACCTTGTCTTCATGGGATCTCTGCTGTTCTGGGGCAAACTCTCTGACCGTATTGGTCGCCGCCCGGTCTTGATCATTTCTTGCCTTGGCGCCGCGGCCTTACAGTTCCCCATGAGCTCATTGGTGAAGAGTGAGGCCTGGCAGTTATTCGTTGCGATGTCGGTCATGCTGATTTTCATCGCGGCCTCGGCATCAATTGTCCCGGCCGTATATGCAGAACTGTTCCCCACGGCTATTCGCACGGTAGGTGTGGCCATCCCGTACGCAATTTGTGTTGCTGCCTTCGGCGGCACCGCAGCATTCCTGCAGGCCGGATTCAACGCCTGGTTTGGAATGCACACAGGTCCGATGGTCTTCTCGGTTTATGCAATTATCTTGCTTCTGATCAGTGCGGTGACTTCGTACAAGTTGCCTGAGTCTGTCGGTAAGGATCTACACACATAAACATACGAAAACTTGTGGTTGAAACAGTTGGCTCGCATCCTCGCCTACAAAGGGGGGAACGTGAGCCAACTGCGCGCTGTGGAAGTAGCTAAGAGAAGCCACAAACTTCTCTATGCGAATGTCACCAGTGGGCGCGCCAATATTGTTCGGCAAACGGAGTGTTCTCCCGTGGCTCATGCAGCACGGTCGCGGCAACGGCCGGCCAATTCGGATTTTTCAACGCGGCACGGCCAATAGAAACCCCATCCGCGGCACCCGTGACTAAGATCTGCTCGGCTTGCTCGGGCTCATTAATCATGCCCACCGCGGTGACGAAAGACTCGGGTACAGCTGCCTTTACCGCAGCTGCCAAGGACACCTGATACCCCGGACCGCTAGGCCCGTGATACGTGCCAATACCTGCACTGGAAATATCAAAGCTAGTTACTCCCAGCTCATACGCCTCGGCGGCAAAACGTACTGTGTCAGAGATCCTCCACCCGTCTTGCACCCAGTCCTCACCCGAGAACCTGATAGCCAAGGGCTTGTGCGCGGGCCACGCACTACGCACGGCCTTGATCACCTCGCGTAGATATCGTGTGCGATTCTCGTAACTTCCACCATAATCGTCGGTGCGTTGATTACTTAGTGGGGAAAGAAACTGGTGGATCAAATAGCCATGGGCAGCATGAATCTGAACCACATCAAACCCCGCAGCGTCCGCACGAGTGGCGGCTTGCGCCCACGCGGAGATGGAAGCAGAAATATCGTCGAAGCTCATGATGGTGGGAACCCTGAGACCAAGAGCATCGGTGGCCGAGGCACTAAGGGTTTCCCACCCACCAGTTCCAACATCCATGCTGCCGACACTGTTGGCGCCAATAAACTTGGGCAACCACGGGTAGGTGGAGGCCTTGCCGCCGGCATGGGCCAACTGAATTCCTGCTGCGGCTCCCTGGGAATGGATGAACTCGACGATTGGCGCCCACGCAGAAACCTGTTCATCGTTCCAGATCCCGGTGTCTTGATCGCTGATGCGCCCCTGTGCGGTGATGGCGGTGGCCTCGGTAAAAACCAATCCAAATCCACCGGTCGCACGGGCACCCAAATGTGTGAGGTGCCATTGATGCGGCACCCCATCATGGTTGGTGACCGAATATTGGCACATCGGTGCCAAGACAGTGCGGTTACGTAAGGCTAGGCCCGGTCCATTGGGTGCGCCAAGGGTTACCGGGGTGAAAAGCTTACTCATGTCTGTTCCTAACGAACCCGTGAGCCCCGGTATTCCTGTGGGGAATCACAAGGCGGATGATTCGCTGCGGGTGTAGCCATGCAGGTCCGATTGGCGCTCATTGATCCAGAGCTGGTCCCCATCGGGGTGAGCAACCAGGAGGGTACGGCCGTAGGCCTCATCAACAATTTCGGTTTCAAATCCAGCATTCCGCAAACCTGCAGCATATGCGACTAGATCCCCGTCGTATTCGAAGGAGAGCACCGTGCTGGGCGTACTTCCGCCGTGTGCCGCGACGTAGCCGCCATGTTTGGCACGGAATTGCACCCATTTTCCACTGTTGGAGCTGGTATCTGGCTTAGCACCAATGTTTTCCAAGGTTTTCGCAGAGCCCGGGACATCGGGAGTGTTCCACAAGGCGAGCACACTTAGTGAAGCATCGCTAGTGAGGCCGGCGGTACTAGGTTGCGGTGTGCCGGCGGTGAGGGAAGCATCCACCGGTACGGCGGTAAAAGCCAGCCCATCCGGGGCAACCAAGTGAGCAATGATGTGCCCCTCGGGTTCTTCGGCCGCGGACTGGAGGGTTTCTAAACGAACCGGTGTTCCATCACTGATGGTCCATTGAGCAAACTTCTCAACATCGCGGACTTCGAAACCCAGGGACGTCTGAAACGTGCTTGATGGTTGAAGCATGACTCGGCCCGAACCGGCCGCAAAGCAGCGAGGCCGCGGTGTTTCTGGATCAGAACTTTGTGTTCCTACGCTGATTTCTCGAAGACCTAGTGCCTCAAGGAGAGACACCCATGCATCTTCGTGTGGGGTGCTCAGGATTGGTCGTACACGTAGCATCAGGGTTTCTCCAGGTAATCGGTTAGGGCCTTTTCAACGTATGCGGAAAGGCTTTTTTCATCGTCAATGGCAGCATGTTTCACCCGGCGCACGAGAGTCGCCGGGAGATAAATGTTGAACTGAATTTTGGGACTTAAGGTCTCCTCTTGTGCCTGCATATCTAGGATGCTAGCAAAATAGCAGACTTTTGCCTAGAGAAAACTATCGAGCGATTTTTCGAATAATAGGCGAACTGCCCCCGAGCCATGATGAGATAAAGACTATGGCGATAGAACTTGAAGAACTCTTAGTGCCCAACGAAGATGCATGGCGGGCTTGGCTAGACGAAAACCATGCATCTCACCGGGGTGTGCAACTGGTGCTCCACAAGAAGGGTGGGAGCATCACCGAACTGACCTATGCGCAGGCAGTTGAGCAGGCGCTGTGCTTCGGCTGGATTGATGGCAGACGCAACGGCCGCGATGAGCAAAGCTTCTCCAACAGGTTCACCCCACGTACCAAGCGCAGCATCTGGTCGGCCAAAAACGTCGGAACCATCGCGAGATTGCTGGACGCCGGGCTCATGGCTCCCGCAGGAATTGCCGCAGTTGATGCGGCCAAGGCCGATGGGCGTTGGGAGAAAGCATATGCGGGGCAAAAGGATGCCCAGTTGCCCGACGATTTCCTCGCCGCGCTCGCCGAGCACCCTATAGCTCAAGCAAAGCTGGCCGCACTCGGTGCCTCCGAACGCTTCGCCATTTACTTTAGGTTGCACAATGCCAAACGAGAAGAAACCCGACAGAAAAGGATTACCGAATTCGTGGTCAAACTAGATGCTGGCCAGAACATTTTTTAGTTTTGCCTGACAGGATCCGCAGCCGCTGCGCTATGGTTCCCGCCATAGATGTTCACGAAGTTTCGCATGATCAATTCCGGATATTCAACACGGGAGACCAGTGCCTTGTCGTGTAGTTCCTGCGCCTCATGGGAAGGAAAATACCCGGCGTCGCGGTAGATCATGATGCGCTGGGCAAACCCGGAAGAATCCAACTCTGGGTGGAATTGTGTGGCGTAGAGGTTGGATTTAATCCGGAACATTTGCACCGGGCAGCTCGCCGAATCGGCGAGCAACACCGCATTGCTTGGAAGGGCGGAGACCGCTTCCTTATGCCCCACAAAGGCATCGAATTCATCGGGCAACCCGGCCAGCATTGGATCTTCACGCCCGGCCGGAAGCACCCTGACGCGCGAGGTTCCCGCGGGCTCACCGAATTGCCGATCGATAGTGCCGCCCTGGTGAACCCCGAGGGTTCCGACCCCGTAGCAGGCGCCCAAGAACGGGAAATCCCTTGCAACGAGCACATCCAACAAACCGGCCAGGTCCGCCTCGCAACGTTTCTGTAGGGCGGATTTCTGTTGCTCTTCATCCGAGGCATTGAATGGGCTGCCGCCCAGGATGATCCCGGCACAGTGCTCCAAATCGAGGTTTTCGAGTGGACCTAACGGAGCCCGGGAGAGCCGAATGGCCCGTAACCGGTTGGCTTCCAACCCGCTGGTGTCCAGCACCCCGCGCACCTCGTCGGCGGCTGCGATGTCGTCCTCCCGGGTGGAGAGCAAAATGAAATGCTTCATCTTTGAAGTCTATTGCGGCCACCGGTGACTTTCGCACACCCCTAAATATCCTGAGCCGTACCCCTTGGGACTTTGCGAGCACCCGTCTACGCTGGAACCAGTTAAGAACCACTAACCCAAAGGGTGTTCCTTTCTCCGGAAGCTGCCGAGAGCTGGACGCACCAATGATGGAGGCTTCATGCAGATCAAAGATTCCGTGGCACTGATTACCGGAGGCGCCTCCGGACTTGGGGCTGCAACCGCCCGAGCCCTCTATGAAGCAGGAGCTTCGGTAGTACTCCTTGATCTACCTTCGTCCAATGGAGTGGCGGCAGCCGCACAGCTGGGGGAGCGGGCAATCTTCATTCCCGCGGATGTCACTAACGAGGATGAGGTCCGGGCCGCCATTGCGGCAGCCGGAGAGCTTGGCGCCTTACGGATAGTGGTCAACTGCGCCGGGGTGGCAACACCGGGCAAGGTGCTGGGTCGTGAAGGAGTACTACCACTGGCAAACTTCGAGAAGGTCATTGCCATCAACCTCACCGGCACCTTCAACGTCACCCGTCTGGCCGCCGAAGCCATGGTCGCCACCGAGCCACTCATCGATGCCGCAACCGGCACGCCCGAACGTGGTGTCATCATCAATACCGCATCAGTTGCGGCCTTTGACGGGCAGATCGGCCAGCCCGCCTATGCCGCCTCCAAGGGCGCCGTCGCATCAATGACGTTACCGCTGGCCCGCGAACTGGCCCGCAACTATATCCGAGTCATGACCATCGCACCGGGTATTTTTGAGACTCCCATGATGGCCTCGCTCTCAGCAGAGGCGCAAGCCTCGCTCGGGGCTCAAGTCCCGCACCCGGCGCGGCTAGGTAAGCCAGAAGAATACGCGGCCCTGGTATCCCATATCGTGTCCAATCAGATGCTTAACGGGGAAACCATCAGGCTTGATGGGGCCATCCGCATGGGCCCCAAATAAACGCTCCGCGGTAAGCCCCCATTACATTCTCCAGTCCGTGGAGGGATGATTTTTCTCTGAAGAACCATCGCCGTGGGCGCTACTTCTCGGTGATGACGTGTGCTCAGGGCTGTTTCTCTCCTGCACTCACGTCAACGGCCACATGGTTCCCGGTAACGAGCGCCGGGTACAAGGCAAAGGGAGAGAACGCCATGGGATAGTTCAGGCTGCGGTTGAAATCAATGGTGAGGTTGCCCCCCCGGGCCCGGTGCTGGCACCTTGACACAGCGGCATGACACGGTGCTCAAACCATTGCTTTCATCACCAAAGGTTAACGCTAAGGAACCGTCATCCTGCTGCGTGACGGCAAGCCGGTGGGAGATCCCACCGAACTCAAATTCAACATCACCCACCAGCTCGGCGGTGATCTTTGTATCCTCACGAAAATTACCGATTGGTACCACCCACGGGGAATCGTAGGCAGTGAAGCGCCCGGAGACTTTGAGCGCGGGAGCATGCTCAAAAATCGGGACACCAAAAAAGTTGCGCAATCTTTCGTGATTGCGATTCCGGGTACGAATCATATAACGCCCATCGCGCATGCCAAGCTCCACCAGCACATCGACCTTGCGAACAAAGTGAATCAAGTCACCTTCATCAAGAGCTTTGTTAAGATTCCCGGAAAGCGGCTCCCCATCGGGATCTGTGATGGCATCTTGGGTAACGAACACAGTGTGTGCTCCGTAAGCATCCGCGCTCCACCAGCCCGGAACTAACTCGCGGAGGCTAGGAATTGTAGGAATCCATTGAAAGCTGCTGAGCGTTAGCGAACCGAATTCAACGGCAAGGCCTTCCTCGCGCATTCACCACCCAGCCAAGAACTCTATAGGTGCACTCATGCGCTAAGTTTGCCACCGGAAATCGTGAGATCGGTGTGTATTAGGCTGGATTGCATGCCTTCTTACCGTGCACAACTAAATATTATGGGTCTGCGTCCCGGGCACGCACCGGAAGCCGTCATGAAAGTTGCTGTGGCAAGCCTTGCCGAACACCATCACGTGGATGCAAACCAGCTAGATGTTGTTGCAGGAATTCCCCGGATTACCGTGCGGTACACGGTTGAAGATGATGGCCAGCCAGATGCCCAAGCCATTGAATCCGCTGCGCTCATGCGTGCCGCCGTTGAAGGGGTCTCGGTGAGTGAAAAACTTGTGGTGCTACGTCGAACCAAGGGCCGCTGGACTATTGTGCGGCGCTAACCGAAGCCATCCCGGGCCGACCGCAGAGCCTAGAACACGGTGCGCTTACCGCGTGCCGCTCGATGCTCGGCATGATGGATTTGATAGCGCCGATTTTCGGTGGCTAAAATAACCACAAAGCCTGCCATTCCGGCTAAAACGGCAACCCAGATTGATGGGTTTGGTCCCAAAAGCCGTGGCACCAACAACCAGAACATCCCCCATCCAAAGCCCGTCGCTAGAATGATCCTGCCACGTTCGGTCATCGCGAGGCTGGTGGCAAGATAACCCAAGCCCACAACGAATATAGCGGCAAGAATCTCGGGAACATCAAAGATTTCCCATCCGGCGAGCAACTCGCAGAACGAGGACACGGTAATAACCAAGAAAAATCCGGTCATCAGGCTCACCGGGGCATCGGTAAAGACCCGTTCGATGGTGTTGCGGGCGGTATTTTTATTTAGTTCTGTCACGGTACGCAGTAGCAACAAGATGCAAAGAAGTGCGGCAATAAAAGCAAGTAAAAGATTCTCGACCTTGACAAAGAGCAACCACAAGCCTCCAGCGGCCAACGCGGCACTCAGCAGGAATCCAATGGCCCGCTGACGATTTGCCGATCGTTGAGAGGTCAACCAGGCATAGCCGGAGCTGAACACAGCCCATACAAAAATCAGCGGCAGCAAAAGATACGCGGTGGGGGCAAGCGAGAGCAAACTACTACGCGCATGCTGCCCATCCAAAGAGCCGGCAACTAAATCACCGGTGACCCAGAACGCCACAATGCTTGCACCAATGGCAATGGCCGTAAGGATGATGCGTCGAATCAAATCTTGAGACGTTGAGGCCTGGTTCGCCGAGGTATCTGGCAAGGTATATGGAGCAACATAGATTGGATCAACCAGGGCCTGGTGCTTGGCGATGGCTTCCTTGGCGTGAGAGACAAGGGCGGCTAATTCATGAGCGCCCAAGGGTACCCGTGCCGTTGAGGCGAGAGGCGAAGCTGTGGAGGGTTCCGCCGGGGAAAGCGGGGAGTCAAACTGCACAGTTTGTTGTGTGGCGGCCAGCTGTGCCCGTGCCTGAGCTATTTGCTCGTGTCGAGCCAGTTCAAGCTGTTCCTCTTCGCGCAGGTGCTTCTGATGAAGTTCTTGCTCGATTTTCTCTTCCGCTGCATGTTCGAGTTCCAACCGCTCGTATTCGCTGCGCTGTAGTTCGGCATCTTGGGTTGCCTGCCGTTTGGTATTTTCGGCCAGCGCCTTACTGTGGGCTTCCTCAAGTAGCCTGGTGCGCTCCCGAAGCTCGGCAGCTCTGGCACGCTCGATACGAACCGTGCTAATCCATACCTTGAATCTTCGTGGCGAGGTATAGACCGTATCGCCAATTTTTTGCCAATCGGGATCCTCAAAGGAATCGAGCCAATCATTGATCAAGGCAAATCCACCACTTGTTGCAGTTTTCTCACGAGTTGCCACTGCCTGAGAATTTTCGGTGATCGTGTTGCTGCTATCGATTGCCTTGGAAGATTTCGTTACTTGTCCCATATGCCTAAATGAGGGGCCAGTCGCCGGATCATCCTGGGCCGGTGCCAAGAGTTCATCAATCTTGGTGGGAAACGTGGGCAGGTGGCGTGGAACCGGATGCGCAATGCGTTCGGATACCCGCTCTTCTGGCCCAAGGTTTGGTGCTGGCGGTGCTTGAGCGAGGTTTGCAGGTATAACCGGTGGGGTATGCGGCTTCTCTGGGACCAGGTATTGTGTGGAAGCACCGCTCATGCTTTGGCCGGTAGGCTCGGGGGCATCCTTGGATCGTTGAGGAGCGGATGACAGCGGTACGTCGGGGGCTTCCTTGCGCAGCCGGGCCAGGGCCTCGGACGCAGCAGTGGTATCGGTGTCCGATGTGCTCATACCTAACCCCTTTGTCTGCGGTAAATGGCCAGTGCACCAGCCAGTAGGATTCCGACAAGCGTACCGAATATCATGCCCACGATGGTGGAAGCCCAGATGGGAAATCCCGTAATTTGTGCGCTGAAGTGACCTAAAGTCATCATCCAGATGGCCCAAAGCACCGCTCCGGTGCCGGCCAATGGCGCAAAAACACTCCACGTAATACGTGAGATACCTGCCGCCGCCATTGAAGCGCTACGTCCCCCGGGCAGGAATCTCATGCCAAGTAATGAGGCGTAGGTGCCACTGGTGCCTAACCTGAGCACCAAAACGCTCATGTTCTTGTGTAACCACCTGCCCCAGCCATAGCGGGTCAAAAATCTTCCACCGTGTTTGAAAAGTACATAAAGTATCGTGTCGCCCAGGAAACACGCACCAGCACAGATGGTCACAGCAACTACTGGATTGAGTAACCCGGCGGCAACCATGGGGCCGGTGCCCATGGCCAATATTTCACTTGGTAGTGGTGGAAGCAATGCATCTAAGGCAACAAGAACAAAAAGTAGGGGGTAGAACCATTGACTACCGGACAAGAACGGCTCGAAGAAACTCTCGAGTGCGCCCTCTAATCCGGTGAACATGGTGGTCAGTGCCTTCCGTTAACCCAGTAATCCGGGTGACTCTGAAAGTTCCTGTGCGGAAGTGTAGGTAACCGGCTGGTTACTGATCGGGTCGGTAAAGGAAATTGACCGGGCCAGTAGCTGGAGTGGACGGGTGTAATCGTCAGGTGCTAGGTCTAAGAGCGTTGGGTAGAACGGATCATTGAGAATTCCCAATCCCAGCGCGGCAAGATGCACACGTAACTGATGAGTCTTACCCGTATGCGGGCTGAGCCTGAATTTAGCAACCCGTAATCCGGGGAAATGACCTGCGGAACTGCCAACGTTGATAAGTTCAATCAGAGACTCCGCATTGGGTTCCCCTGCCTCCACCAATGAACGTAGTTGACCCTTAATCTTGCTCATGCGGTTTCTGTACACCACAGGAAAACTTGCGAGCTGCGCTTCAAGCTCTGCAGCGGTGAGCAACGAATTACCAATCCCCGCGGCCCCGGGAATGAAGTTTCCACTGCGATCCTCGGCCCTGCCGCCAAGCCCTCCGACGCCCATGACCTCGCCCGGTGGACGGCCATCGACTTCTACAAGTGCGCTGATGGCTTCGTAGGTCTTAGAGATTTCTCGGCGCTCAAACAGGGTTTGATAGGCACCACGAGTTTCCGGGTTTGTGGAAAACAGCAAAACACCAGCCGTCGCTCGGTCCAAACGGTGCATGGGAATCAAATCCGGATTATTCACTCGGTTGCGCAGCCTGACCAAGGCAGACTGCTGAATAAAGCGACCTCCGGGAGTGGTGGGTAAAAAATGTGGCTTATCAATGACCAGCAGATGTTCGTCCTGATACAGGATTGATTCGGTGAAAGGGATGGGGGTCTCTGTAGGTAGATTCCGGTAGTACCAAACGAATTCGTGTTCACCCAAGGGCGTCGTGGGGTTCAGAGGAACCCCGCCGAGCCCAACAACTTCACCTGTTTCAAAGCGACGCACAATACCCTCGGCGTCCACATGCCCAAAGCGGTGCAACATATATTCACAGACGCTTTCCCATCCCCCGCTCGAAGGAATCCTCAGACGCGTTGCATTCACACCGTTACGCACGGGCAGCGGGGAAATCATGGCCATGGAACCAAGTCTTTCATGCTTACCCGCACCGATCGCAGTTTGCAGATGCGCTCCAGATCCCTGGTGCGGGTTAGTGCGTTGCTTCGCTAGCCGGAACATCGGCGCTTTGGCAGCTGGGGCAGAAATATACGTCTCGTTCGGCGCTGCGTGGTGACTCGGCAAGTGATTCCTTGCTCAAGGGTCCACCGCAACGCATGCATGGTTGGCCGGCACGCCCATAGACCCAGTAGCGATCAACACCATCGGTGCCCGTGGTGACTCGACGGGCCCTATCCTTGTTGGCTTGTAAGAGCCGGTGAGCAATATCTACCAGGTGCGCTAGGTCCTCGACGTCTCCTACCGCTGTCAGGGGGTGTACGCGCGTCACAAAGAGCACCTCGGAGCGGTAAATATTGCCAAGCCCACTGATGAGGCGCTGGTCAAGCAACGCAAGACCAATGGGACGATCGGGATTCAACCGGAGCCGGCGTACCGCCTCTGCCGGATCCCACGAATGACCCAAGGGATCTGGCCCCAAGTGGCCAATGACCTCAACCTCATCTGCTGTGCGCAAGACCTGAAGGAAGCCCAGTTCGAATCCCACAGCGGTGAACGCGGGGTTGCCTAATACGGCTCGAGCCTTGAATGCCGGTGTGCGCCAGCGTTCCCCTGTTGCATAAACGTCCCAGTGCCCGTCCATGAGCAGGTGCGAGTGAATGCTCAACGGAGGTGCGGCGACCTTTGCTGGGGGATTGACACGGATCAATAGGTGTTTACCGCGGGACACTACCGATTCAACTAACCAGTCCACGATGGACAAGGTTGAATGTTCCGGAACCCGGAAATCACTAACACTCAATCGTTTGCCGACCAACGCGGCTTCCAATCGACGAGCCGTGCGGAAAACTGTATCCCCTTCGGGCATTGTTCTTACCACCTATCGCCTAGTAGGGCACTCAATCCCCATTGTGAGAGTGACCCTAGTCACTAGACTAGCCGTAGTTGTGGCGTCGTGGGCTGGAAAATTTCTTGCTTAGCTTCTAAAGCGGAGCCCACTAGGGGTTGAATAGAAACCGGCGCCACGTAACGCATTTCCAAGTTCCGTATCGAGGACCGAAGCACCATTGAGCTTATTAATCATGAGTTTTTGAATTCCAGAGCGCCGCAACACGGCCACCAGCTCGATTGCCACCGCATTCAATAATGCTGGGGAAGGGGCTGTGCCCAGAAAATCAAGGACAGTCTTTCCGCCGCGTTCAACATACAAAGCCAGCCGTCCCTCAACTAAAACCACGATTGCTCCGGCCTTGCGTCCGGGACGGTGCCCACCGTCGGCCGCCGGCCAGGCCAATGCGGCACCGTAGGGATTAGCCGGATCCGTTGCCGCGAGCGCTAGGGCCTGAATAGGGAGTGAGCTTATAATGATTTTTGGATTTTCTGTGTCCATATTAGGGTCAAGGTCGCGGACAAAACTACGCAATCTGTCGATGGTCGTGGAGGTCGAAAATTGTGCAGCGCCCAAACGTTCAATGAAATAGCCGCGGCGCGTATGACCGGCTTCCTCAAGTTTGCTCAGCACCCTGTAGAGCTGTCCAAAGCCACCGGGCACGGACTCGGCAACCACAGATCCACGCGTGATAACCCCATAGCGTTCAAGAAGAAATTCGGCCGCTGCGTGTGCTCGAATCGTTGGGTCCTGGGCGATTTGAGGCAGCATGGACCAACGCCCGCTTCCAGACTCGGGTATCCCGGCACCACCAATAAGTCGTGACCTGGCTACTAGATCTTTTCCTCGCAAGGAGAGCACACCGCCACCGGTTTCTTCGACTGGTGCGGGCTCGCCAAAGCCGGGGCGTCCCTGCCGCAGTGCCGCCATCCGGCCCAGTCGTGCCGTGCGTGCTCGGGGTGCCAAGGCCGGCGCACGATGCGCAGATTTTCCCCCCGAAAGCAGCCCGCGAAGCGGTGCCAGAGTATCCGGAGCAACCGCCCCCGCCCAGAATAACTCCCACAGGGCTTCAAGAACTTCTTCGGTACGCGGTTCATGATGTGCTGGTTCACGTGACGCTGCAATATTCGTCTCCGGGATCTGGCTTACCAACCTAGCCAGTTGCGGTGCAAAGTAGGCACCGCCTGCTTCCAAGACCACCACGAGGCGTCGGGCCAACGGTCCTACGGATTCCAGATTTGGCAGTGGAAGACTCAGCTGAGCATTTTCTAACGTGTGTAGCGCTACCCAACCATCGGTTCCGGCCAGCGCGCCGGCACCGGAAACTAGTACTTCACCGGCGCTCATCAGCTCATCAAGTAGGCCGGGGGAATAATTGCGTACCCGTGCCGGAAGAATGAATGGTTCAAGGGCCGAGGCCGGAAACGGGACTCCAGCCAATTGTTCGATGACCGCTAAGACGCCATCGACCCCGTTCAAACCCTGACCAATTCCCTGCCATGCGGGAAGGAACCGCCCAAAGGTTGCTTGGTCCACGGGCTCCACTTCTGCCCGCAAGGCAGCCAAAGAACGCGAACGGATCATCCGCAGGACGCCGGAATCACAATATTCCAGTTCACTACCGCTAGGCTGCCCGAGAACGGGAATGGATGGTGCGGTGGTAGCTAGCAGCTCGGCGGGGCGAAAGGCGCCGGTGACCACACGGTTATCGGCTACCAGTCGTTCCAATGCACCGCGGGCCACAACAACACCAAGGCCAAGTGCAGTGGCAACGTCCCAGGCTGTGAAAGGTCCATGAGTACGGGCAAAGCGGGAGACTAGATCGCCCACAGGATCCGCAACGGGGTCAATGAATGCCAGAGGTACCCCGTGGGGTAGCGGAACTCCGAGCCCATCACGCAGCCGTGGGGCGTCCTCGATTGCTGCAAAGAGGGTGTTTCCGCCAAGCCGGACTTCTAGGGCTCGGTTGGCGCGCACTAGTGCTTCAACGTATGTTCTGGCTACGGCAAGATGGGCAGGGTCTGGCACTCCGGGGGATTCGGAAGTTTCTGCGGATTCCGTGCTGCTTTCATTGCGTAAGCGTGCTGCAAGCGCGGAAATATCTAACGGGCCAAGCATCCGCAAAAGATCGGCGGCACCTTCCAACCCTGATAATTGGCGGCCTGGTGCTAAACGCTGAAGCTCGGCCTGGGTGCGTGTAATGACCTGTGGGTCCAGCAGTTCACGTAACTCGGTACGCCCCAGCAGTTCGTTGAGCAGCGCAGGATCAAGACTTAGGGCAGCGGCCCGACGCTCGGCAAGCGGAGAATCTCCCTCATAGAGGAATTGGGCAACATACCCAAAAAGTAGCGACTGGGCGAACGGCGAAGGCAGCCGGGTTTGGACCTCTCGCACCGAAATGCCACGCGAACCCATGAGCCCTAAGAGGTTTTTCAATGACGGTAGGTCATAGACATCGTTGAGGCATTCGCGCACCGTCTCCAAAATGATTGGAAAATCCGGGTATTTTCTTGCAACATCCAAGAGCTGGGCGCTGCGTTGGCGCTGCTGCCAGAGCGGGGTGCGTTTGGCCGGGTTAGTGCGTGGCAAAAGTAGCGCTCGAGCAGCACATTCGCGGAAACGCGAGGCAAAGAGCGCAGAATTGCCCACCTGCGCAGTCACCAAATCTTCGATCTCTTCCGGTTCAAAGGCAAAAAGCTCTGCTCCCGGTGGTTCATCGTCCATGGCCGGAACCCGCAGCACGATCCCGTCATCGGCTGCCATTGCCGATCCATCGAGTCCATAGCGTTCGTGCAGACGGGCCCCCACGGCAAGCGCCCAAGGTGCGTGAACGGGCAAGCCAAAGGGGGAGTGCAAGATGACTCGCCAATCACCAAGTTCGTCAACAAAACGTTCAACCACCATGGTCTTATCGCTTGGCACCACCGAGGTTGCTTCGGCCTGCGCCGCAAGGTAATTCAGCAGATTCCCGGACGCGAACGTATCTAAGCCAATGCCGGCTAATTCTTTGCGAGCATTTTCCTCGGACATTGAGACCAAGGATGCAGTGAATTTGCCCAACGCGGCACCTAGTTCCACGGGACGTCCCTGGGTATCGCCCTTCCAGAAGGGGAGTTTTCCAGGTTGACCAAATGCTGGGGAGACCAATACCCGGTCATGGGTGATGTCTTCGATTTTCCAGCTGGTGGCACCCAGGGCAAAGACATCCCCCACCCGGGATTCATAGACCATTTCCTCATCGAGTTCACCCACTCGACGTCCGCCTTTGGCCCCGGATTCATTTTCGGAGCCTGCAAGGTAAACACCAAAAAGGCCACGGTCCGGAATGGTTCCGCCACTGATGACCGCTAGGCGTTGGGCACCGGGACGCCCGGTGAGTATTCCAGCATCTCGATCCCAAATAATGCGTGGGCGTAATTGGGCGAACTCATCCGATGGGTACTTACCGGCAAGCATTTCGAGTGTTGCGGTGAATGCGGCGCGTGGCAGTGAGACGTATGGCGCTGCCCGGCGAACCGTATCAAACCAAGCCTCAACGTTTAGGTCTTCGAGCGCACAGGCGGCAAGAGTCTGCTGCGCTAATACATCCAGCGGGTTTGCCGGAATATGTAGTGCCTCGATCTTTCCCTCACGCATGCGTGAAACGGTCAGTGCAGTGGCTAAGAGATCGGCTCGATGTTTGGGGAAGAACGCGCCAATTGAGGTTTCACCGACCTGGTGTCCGGCACGTCCCACACGCTGTAGCCCGGAGGCCACCGAGGGAGGGGACTCGACCTGGATGACTAGGTCAACGAGCCCCATGTCGATTCCGAGTTCCAGTGAGCTTGTGGCTACCACTGCACGTAGGACACCGGTTTTTAGATCATCTTCGATCTGTGCTCGGGTTTCCTTGGATACCGAGCCATGGTGTGCCCGGGCCAGGGGAGTGATTGAACCGTTTTCATCCGGACCGGCACCCGAGACCATGCCGGCTTGGGCCATCATCGCCGCTGGCATACCGGTGCCCGGCTGGATTCCCTGGGCTGCTCGAGTGGCTGCGGCGAGTGTTCCTCCGGTCATCTCTGCGCTGGTGGCACCAAGCCCGGTGGGTGCCAATAAGGTTGGTGTTGCGTTGCCGGTGAGCCGGGTTTCGTGAATTTCGTTCAGCCGTCCGGTCAAACGCTCGGCAAGCCTGCGGGAGTTGGCGAACACAATTGTTGAACGGTTGTCCTCAATGAGGTTAACTATTTGTTCCTCAACATGCGGCCAAATACTTGCCTGTGGCGCCAATCCAGATCCGGGTCCTAGATCGTGGGCGGCAGCGGCCGCGGGAAGATCTGTCATGTCTTCCACAGGGACCCGCACACTTAGATCCCAGGTCTTGGTGATAGGCGGGGCAATGATGCGCACCGGGGCGCTACCACCTAGAAAGCGTGCGACTTCTTCACGTGGTTCAACGGTTGCAGAAAGACCAATGCGCTGGGCTGGTGTTCTCAGCAACGCATCAAGCCGTTCGAGTGATAAGGCAAGGTGGGCGCCGCGTTTGGTGCCCGCCACCGCATGGACCTCATCAAGGATCACCGTGTGTACCCCGGCCAAGGACTCGCGCGCCCGGGAGGTCAACATCAGGTACAACGACTCGGGTGTGGTGATGAGAATATCTGGTGGATTAGTGACAAGCTTGCGACGCTCATTGGCCGGTGTATCACCGGAGCGTACACCCACGGATACTTGTGGGACTGCCAGACCCAGATGGGCGGCGGTGGCCTTGATTCCTACAAGTGGTGCGCGCAAATTTCGTTCAACGTCAACGCCAAGTGCCTTCAACGGAGAAATGTAAAGCACCTTGGTGCCGCCGGAATGCACGTTGGAGCCGTTCTTAGATGGCGCTGGTGAACCACTTTCAAGACCCGGTAATGCCGGAGCCATGATTTCGGTAGCGGTACGTGCAAAGGAATCCAGGGCCCATAGAAACGCTGAAAGTGTTTTACCCGAGCCGGTCGGCGCAATCACCAGTGCGTGAGATCCGGTGGATATTGCATCCCAAGCACCGATTTGTGCGGGAGTCGGCTCGGCAAAGGCACCTTGGAACCATGCCCGTGTGGCGTGGGTGAATCGTTCAAGGACGCTATCGGTCTGAGGTTGCTTAGCCATTGATCCCAAGCCTAAACGCCGGACAAGACAAATTGCTGAGTTAGTGGCATGCCTTGCATGCTAAACGTGATGGTATTTTCCCCCACCAGCAATTTCTTGGGCACGGTAAAGCTGTTCGGTCAGGATCAACCGAACCAGTTGGTGGGGGAAAACTAGCTTGGAGAGGCTCCACACGAAATCTGCGCGGTCATGCACCGATGGATCAACACCGTACGCCCCACCAATCACCACGGTGATATTTCGGGAAGTATCCAGTGGACGTTGTAAGGTCTTAGCCAGCGCGGGAGAATCAATATTCTTTCCACGTTCATCAAGCAGGATCAAAAAATCCTTGGCATCAACCTTGGCCAGAATCCGTTCGGATTCCTCAGTCCGGGCGGCATCGCCTTCACGTGAGGAGTGCGGTAAAAGGTGCCATTTCACATCAAAGGGTTTCTTCATACGCTTTTCGTAGCGATCGATTCCCTCGCTCACCCATGATTCGTGTTTTTTGCCAATAGCCAGCACCCGGATACTCATACATCTATCTTCTCGCACTCAACTGATTTTCCGTTCCAGCATTTCCTGAGCGTTCTCAAGGCTTGTTCCAGCGCGGGAAGCTACGCTGAGATGCATGAATGCATCTAGACGCCGCGGAAACCTCACTCCGGGTTCCACCATCACATTTGTTTTGGCTGCGGTGCTAGGCGTTTTTGCGCTCGCCCGACGCATGTGGATTTCGGTGCGGATGGATTCGGGTCTTGCCTCATGGGATGCGCCAACGCTCGACTGGATGGTGGCACACCGTAGCCCTGCAGCTACCAATATTGCATGGTTATTTTCTACCTTGGGGGACACCCTGTGGATGAGCATTATTGCCCTCATTGCTATTGCACTTCTTAGTTGGAAAACCAGAAGTTATTGGCCGGGTTTGTTGATCGCGCTGACTGCCGCCGGGTCCGTCACGCTAACGGTGGTGCTAAAAAACGCCACTCATCGAGCCAGACCGGCGATCAAACAGGCAGTTGCCCCGGAGCCTACCTCTTATGCGTTCCCCAGCGGCCACACGCTAAATTCCGCGGCAATCTTCGGCGTCATTGGGTACCTTCTCTTTATTCTCCTGCGCCACCAGGCTTCGCGGATCATCAGCATCTGCGTGCTGGGAGCCTTTGTTCTCGGGGTGGGATGGAGCCGCGTCTATTTGGGGCATCACTGGCTCACCGATGTTTTGGCAGGGCTACTCATCGGTTGTGCCTGGGCCGCAATCATGATGATATTGCATCACTTTGTGGTGTTGAAGAATCGACGTTTTGCCCGCTGGGTTCGTATCTAGCGGATCCCGGTACCACAGCACTGAAAACCTTTCCCGGATGCCAACCGCAGGCGTAATCTCAAGGCATGATAATCATTGTTCCTAGAAACGAGGACTGATGAGATCAAGCGCGTTGCCTCCGCTGAAGAAAACCAGCCACGAGTATCCGAAGCTAAACAGGATCACCAGGACTGATCAGTATACCGAGGCCAACCGAGGCGATAACGGGTCATGCTGATCTTCTCGAGAACATTGCAGCATTTGCAGCCGAGCTGATGTCCAAAGAGCAGACTCATAAAACACATGTGAAAACCGAAGCCGTGCCGAATACGAAACGGATGAAAAAATGAGCAAGCTGATTTATGCGATGAGTATTTCGCTTGATGGTTATTTTGTTGATGAGTCGGGAAAATTCGATTGGAGCATGCCAGACGAAGAGGTCCATAGCTTTATCAATGATCTGGAACGTGGCGTTGAGCTTCAACTGTTGGGGCATCGATTCTACGACGTTCTGAAGGTGTGGGAAAAGCTCTTCGAGGATCAAAGCCTGCCATCGTATATCCATGACTACGCGAGTATCTGGAATGCGGCTCGCAAGATCGTCTACTCCAAGATATTGCGCACGCCCGAAACCGAACGAACAGAGATCCGCAGTTCCTTTGATGTGCAGGAGATCCTTCGGTTGAAGGAATCAACAAGGACTCACATTTCAATCGGTGGTGCCGAGCTTGCAGCTCAGGCACTCACCGCGGGCCTTGTTGATGAGGTTCATTTCTTTGTCTCACCAGTAATTGTTGGTGGGGGAAGGCGAGCATTGCCCGAGGGACTAAAGCTGGATCTTGAACTGATGGCGCAACGAACATTTACTAGCGGAAGCACATATCTGGGGTACCGGGTGAAGAACGCTCTCTAGAAATTTAGCGCGAGTAGCGGCGCCAGTTGTCGTTTCTAGGCTCAGCTAACAAAACAGACTTTCGGCTAACACGGTATTTTGGGCAATGAAAACCCCCGTAGATTCAATGATCTACGGGGGGTTTTCGCTGGCGGAGACGGTGGGATTTGAACCCACGGTACGGGGTTACCGTACACAACATTTCGAGTGTTGCACCTTCGGCCGCTCGGACACGTCTCCAGACCTGAATACTCTATCGGAAGAATGGCCCACAGCAAAAACGAGGGGTTTGCAAGACAGAATGAAACCATGACTTCGAGAAACGAATTGCCCCTCATCCCTCCGGATCAGCTGACCCAAGAGCTGTTGCGGGCTTGGTCCTGGCATAGGCAGGGACTTGATGGCTCATTGGCCGAAGTGGATGCCGCAGAAGTTCTGGACCGGGTGGGCTGGGCGCGTTCGGTGGGCGGCTCAAATACCTACCTCACGCTGTTTGCTCGAGCCGGGATCCGGCGTGAGAAAGTCGATCGGGTGGTGGCTCGGCAAGAAATTCACGAATTGCCCTCGGCTCGAGGCTGCACTTACGTACTACCTGCGAAGGAGTTTGCTTGGGGATTACAGCTCGGGCGCAACGCTGCCGAGACAGAGGTTAAAGTTCTTGGCAGGTTGGGTGTTGAACGCAGCGAGATCGAAGCTTTAGCCGAAAAGGTTTTGGAAACGTTACGCCAGGCTGGCGCAGAAGCTTCCATGGACCCGCGCCAGCTGCGTGAGGTTCTAGGTGGCGCGGTGCGCACTATGGGTGAAGAGGGCAAAAAGAAGGGCTCGAGCACCACGTTGCCGGCAGCGCTTGGGCTACTACAGGCCGATGGTCGAATCCGTAGGGTGCCGGTCAATGGACGCTTGGATCAACAACGCTACTCCTACACCCTGTGGGATCTGCCGTCCACTGGAGCAAACGATGAAGAGCTCAGGGCTCGAATGGTTCAACGGTTTTTGGGTTGGACCGGCGGGGCCACCCTGGGGCAGCTTCGGTGGTTCACAGCTTTCACCGTTGCGCAGTCAAAGGCCGCGCTGAGCGCGGTTGGTGCAACACCAATGAATACAGCAGCAGGAGAGGAGCTGTGGATGATGCCTCAGGATCTCTCCAAGCTGGCTAAGTTTGTTATCCCGGCAGAAGAAGATATTCAGCTTCTGGCTGGTAGCGATTCACTAGTGCTGTTGCGTCGAAATTCTGCGGACCTATTTGATGAGGTGGGGAGGGGAGCTGTGACGGGAATGAGCGGATCGGCCCTGGCCGCAGATCTTTCCGATCACCCGATCCTTGATCGGGGACGCATTATTGGCCTGTGGCAGTACGATCCTGAAAATGCGCGGATTGCTTGGTGGACCTTTGCTCCGGTCACCCCCGCGGTGAAAGAGAAAATTGCGCTGGTTGAGGCCTGGATCGCCGAAGATTTAGGGGATTTTCGATCTTTCAGTTTGGATTCCCCAAAATCAAGAGCCAAGAACATTGCGGTCTTGGATGAGCGTAGAAACGCCTGATGAGTATGCTGTGACCCGAAAGCAGGTTAGCGTTTGGTGCGGAAAAAATCGGTGAGTAGGCGTGCACATTCTTCTTCGCGTACGCCCGGGTAGACCTCAACCCAGTGGTTCAATCGAGGTTCGCGCAAAATGTCGAATACCGAGCCGACAGCGCCGGCCTTTTCATCCCACGCCCCGAAGATCACCTTGGGAATGCGGGAGAGCACAATGGCCCCGGCACACATGGCGCAGGGTTCGAGTGTGACAACCAAGGTGCAGTCTTCTAGACGCCAACCGTCATCAATGCCAGAAGCGCGCATAGCCTCCGCGGCAGCACGAATGGCGATAACCTCCGCATGGGCGGTGGGATCACCGTGTGCTTCGCGTTCGTTCCTGCCAGTGGACAGCACCGTTCCATCGGGTCCCAGGATGAGCGCGCCAATCGGGACATCTCCGGTGATCAGGGCGGCTCGGGCTTCATTTAGGGCAAGGCCCATTAGGCGCAGGTGTGTTGGGTCAATCATGGTGCCAACCACTCTAATAGGTGTTGCCGAAAGACAATGGCGGGAATCACGAGCGATTGAAGCAAAAAACACGGTTTTTCCCAGATCAGGCTGGTAGATTTTGGTGCATGCGCGTACAGGTAATTGACCACCCGCTGGTGGCCCACAAAGTATCGGTCCTTCGAGACAAGAACACCCCTTCGCCGGTGTTCCGGCAGCTGACCGACGAGTTGGTGACCCTGCTTGCCTATGAGGCGACCCGTGAGGTCAAAACCGTTGAGGTCAGGGTTGAAACCCCGGTGGCAGTGACCACCGGTATCGCCTTTGCCAAGCCAACCCCACTGGTGGTCCCGATTCTGCGCGCGGGTCTGGGCATGCTCGAGGGAATGACCCGCTTGGTGCCAACCGCTGAGGTTGGTTTCCTAGGGATGGCTCGTAACGAGGAAACCCTCGACATCATCACCTACGCCGAGCGTTTGCCTGCAGATTTGACGGGCCGTCAGGTATTCGTGCTTGACCCGATGCTTGCTACCGGTGGAACCTTGATCGAATCTATCAAGTTCCTCTTTGATCGCGGTGCCGAGGATGTTACCTGCATCTGCCTAATCGCAGCACCCGAGGGCCTTGCACGTCTGGAAGAAGCCTACGGCGATAACGACAAGGTTCACCTGATCCTTGGAGCGCTCGATGAGAAGCTTGACGAAAACGCCTATATCGTTCCCGGTCTGGGAGACGCAGGCGATCGCCTGTACGGTGTTGCCCACTAAATCTATAAGCTAAATTTTTGGCTTAAAGCCGTGGGGCTCTTTGCCTGTGGACGTGTAGTCCCAGAGACAAAGAGCCCCACGGCTTTTGTGTGTGCCGGAGCATGCTCAATGGATTATGCGCTGAGGTCTTCCCACAGAAAGGGAGTGACGTTACCCGATTCCCAATCCTGGCGCAGGATGGCATAGGCGAGTGAAGCCACATAACTGCCATCACCGGTGGGCCATCCCAAACGGTAGTGGGCTTCCTTGAGGAAGCCTGCTCGAAGGAAAGTCTTGCGCATCCCAATATTGTCTTCCCGGGTCTGCCCCTCAAAACGCAGGATTTGCGGCATAGCGGTAAAAACAAAGTCGGTGAGAGCCTTGAGAACTACAACGCCTAACCCCTGTCCGCGATGTTTTTGATCCAAGCGAAGATCGAAGAGCGGGGTGGCGTCGCACAAATCTTCCAGCGATACCATTCCCAGTAACTGATCATCTTGGAAAATCCAATAGCCCTGAGTCTCCTCATTCCACCAGCGACCTTCCTCGACCCCGGCCCGAATCTCCTGCGTTTGCGGTGCAGATTGGACATGGAACGGGAACGTATTTGAGCAGAGGAATTCAACGATCTGCGCGGTATCGGCGGCCTGCATGGCCTGAAAGGTAATGGGCATGTTCTTGAGCGTAGCGCGTTGGTTCTTCTCTACCGGTAACGAAGCAGGTTTGGTTAGGAACGCGGCGAACGCGCAGGTTTCCCCGCTTTGGGTGCCTTGGCAGGTCTAGGTGGTACCAGCGGTTTGGGTGGGATCTGCGCGGGTAGCGGTAAACGCACCGTGAAGACCGTATTACCTGGTACCGATGCCACCGAGATTGACCCATGGTGGGCCTCAACAATCGCTTGAGCGATCGGCAAACCCAACCCGGTCGTGCCATCGGCTCCGGAGCGTGCAGCATCAGCACGAGTAAAGCGCTTGAACACATGCGGTAAGAAGTCTGGGTCGATACCCTCACCGGTATCAGTGACGCTCAAAACTGCTTCATGAGCTGCAGTATCCCGGTGCAGGGCCACGGTTACCGTATTACCCACCGAGGTGTGTTTACGTGCATTGGCCAACAAATTGGTGATGACCCGGCGTAACGCGCCGGCATCTGCAGAAATCATCACGGGTTCTTCCGGTACCTCGGCGACCCATTGGTGATCCGGGGTGGTGATCTTAAAATCCTCGGTGATTTCACTGGCAAGCTGAGATAAATTTACCTCGGAGGTTTTGAGTTGATGCTTCTCATCGAGCCGTGCCAAGAGCAAAAGATTTTCCACCAGCGAACTCATCCGGGTACTTTGCTCAAGCACGCGGTTCAAGGACCGCTGACCGTCATCACTGAAATGCTCGGTGGCACTTATCAGTTCCGTATACCCACGGATTGCCGAAAGCGGGGTGCGTAGTTCGTGAGATGCGTCGGCAACAAATTGGCGCATCTGTGCCTCGGACGCCTCACGGGCGGCAAAAGCCGTGGCCACGTTATCTAAGAGGGCATTGAGGGCATGCCCAACATCGCCGGATTCGGTTCCAGGAATTGAATCGCCAGGAGCCACTCGAGCTTCCAAAGCCACCGTTCCGGAATCGAGTTCGGCATTGGCAACCGATGATGCCACGGCAGAGACTCTCTGTAGCGCAGCTAAGGAGCGACGGATAATCAGCGAACCAATAAGCCCAATGGCAAACAATCCTGCCAATGAAACAGTGATCGTCAAAACCCCTAGAGCGGCAAGCGTGCGTTCGTTCGGCGCCGTGGGTAGACCGGTAATCAATACACCTCCGGAACCAGGGTCCTTCTGTGCCGAAAGGAGATAGTCCCCGATGCTCAGGGATTCAATGACCGGCGGGCCATCAAGTTTGAGGGTAGCGAGCAACTGGGCATCGGCACCGGTAATGTCTTTGCGCTCGCCGGTCTTGGAATCTAGCACAGCTCCGGAAAAGAGGTATCCGGAGACCATCTTGGCATTCAACGTTCCGGAGGCTTGACCGGGGGCAAAAAGCGAGCCGGTGGGAGCATCACGACCAATTTCCGCGGAATACGTGGCTGCGCGCTCGGACGCGAAATTCAGTTGCTCATGTAACTGCATGTTCATCGACTGCCGCATGCCGGTGTTGAGCGCTAGGCCAATGACCGTACAGATCAGCGCAAGTGAGCCAATGAGTGCAAGCAATAATTTGCGTTGCAAGGTTAGACGGCCAAATAGCGTGGTTTTGCTTGGTGGGTCGGTGGTCTTGGAATCGTTCGGTTCACTTTTTTGCGTTAATGCATCCTGCTGGGCTGACGTGGCCGGTGCTACCTCAGCATCTGCCGGGGTGGCTCTCTCGGATGCGGGGTGGCTCATGAAGCGGGCTTGAGCATGTACCCGGCGCCGCGAACCGTATGGATCATCGGTGGGGCATCGGCCTCGAGTTTTTTGCGGAGGTAGGAAATGTAGAGTTCGACGATGTTTGCTTGTCCACCAAAATCGTAATGCCAGACGTTATCGAGGATTTGGGACTTCGAGACTACTCTCCGTGCATTGAGCATGAGGTAGGAAAGCAGATCGAATTCGGTTGCCGTGAGGCTGATAGGAACCCCGGCGCGCGTCACATCGTGAGAATCGGTGTTCAATACCAGATCCCCAACGACCAATTCTGCGCTATCGGCAGTGTTGGCACCGGAGCGCTCCACGAGTTTGTGCAGGCGTAGCAGAACTTCCTCGAGGCTAAATGGCTTTGCCACATAGTCATCGGCACCGAGACCCAAACCCTCGATGCGGTCTTCCACAGCGTCCTTGGCCGTGAGGAAGAGCACCGGAACTTCTGGGAGGAACATACGAACTTTACGGAGTACCTCGGGGCCCTCGAAACCTGGCAACATCCAGTCAAGGACCAGCACATCAGGGGTGGTGTTTCGGGCGGCTTCGACTGCACCGGGACCATCATGTGCGACTGTTGCTTCCCAACCCAGCATGCGGGTGCCCATGGAGACGAGTTCGGCAAGCGAAGGCTCATCGTCGACAACTAGGACCCGGATGGGTGTGCCATCCGGGTGGGTGAGTCGGGGCAGTTGGGTGGGTGAAAAACGCGATGCTGACATGTTTCTACTCTCCATCCGGGGTTTTGGTCGCAACTGTGATGACACTGTGCGTGGCCTGTGAACCGTGGTTAGTACAGCTTATTGCCTGCAGAGCACCGAGTCTGGGCGGTCGAGAAGGGGAAGCAGCAAATTGCCCATTGTTTGGATGGAAAAGGGGGTGTAAGGCTCCCCACCAATGCAACGTTATGCGCTTAATTGATCAGTTTGCGCATGGATTTCAAAATGACCACGCACCTCGTGCGCGAACTTGGGGTCACGCTCAACATCTGCACAATGTGATGATCATCACTTTCGATACGGTTCGTCTCACATGGTGGACACTTTTGAAGTTTGTTACTTGCGGGTTCCGAATATTACGAGGAAACTGATGATTATGAATAGTGCAGCAACAGCAACTCAGAGCCTTAGTCGAGGCGTGGTGATCAGTCACCTGAGATTCTGTTGTCGAATGCCCAGCTGAGCGTCGAACCCATTTTGACGCTCGGTGAAACTCGCATCGCTCCGATCTTTTCCGCACCAGCGGTGAGTTGAGGACAACTAAGCATTCGCGCCATTCCGTGGCATTCACACGAGTTAGAGGTAAAGCAGCATGTCGGTTACGTCCGGATACGTCCATGTCTCAATCCGCAACGCCCAGTCCCGCGCGGCAGCAGCCCAGCGCGCCACGACTCCCGGCGGTTATGCCCCAGCTGGCTATCGCCAGCTTCATGCAGTGCCTGCTACGCATGAGACTCGACCGATGACAGCTCCAACTCCCATTGTCGCCCCCAACGGAACCCCGGGTCCACAGTCGGTAGCTAACGACACCACTGCCCGCGGCTTCGTGCTCTACGTGGGCCTCGACGAGTCCGTGGCTCAGGCGCAGGGAACTTCACTGGGAAAATTGGCAACTCAGGTTCGTGCATTTTTGGCAACGCTTTCCCCCGAAGCGCAGACACACGCTGCGGTAGCACTGGCCCCGGCCAGCGCTCAGGGTGAAAACATCGACGTGGTTCGCCACGCACTCGGTGACCCAACCGTCAATCGCCGCCCACGCGCCGATGCCCGCCCGGCCGCTCCGCGCCCCTCGGGTGTGCTGATCGACCTTTCCCGCCGAGAAGTACACCTCGACGGCGAAACACTGAACCTCACGTTCAAGGAATTCGAGCTGCTGAACTACCTGGTGGAAAATGGCACCCGCACCGTGGGCCGCGACGAGTTGCTCACCAACCTGTGGCGCAACGCCGAAGAAGTGCCTAACGAGCGCACCATCGACGTGCACATCCGTCGCCTGCGCTCCAAACTAGGGCGCCTAGCCAACACGGTGCGTACCGTGCGCGGTCAGGGCTACCGCTTCTACGAGCACCCTGAAGTAGTTGTCTGGGCGGCACCCGAATACACCATCTAAATTTGGCTTAACCCGGTGGGGGGTATGCGCGAGATTCCTCGCGCATACCCCCCACCGACGTTTAATGCCTCAGGGGGATGGAATAGCCTCCAGCGAGGAAGAGCCAACAATTTCCGGGAGACGGCATAGGCTTAGATGCATGAGTGACCATCACCTAAAGCGGCTCGTGCTGTTGCGCCACGCCAAAAGCGACTACCCTCTGGGCGTCAGCGACCACGAGCGGCCGCTGGCCTCACGCGGTAACCGCGAAGCCCCCGCGGCAGGCGCCTGGCTCCGCGATCACGGGGTGATCCCGGATTTCATCGTGACTTCCGATGCGTTGCGCACGCGTTCGACGTGTGCCTGGGTGATGAGTGAACTTGGCGAAAAGGCGCCAACTCCATATCTCGACTCCCGGGTGTATGGAGCCTCAAGTACCAAGCTTTGCGCCATCATTAACGAAACCCCGGACACTGTGACCACTTTATTGGTTATTGGCCATCAACCGGTGCTACAAGAACTTGCCATGCGTTTGGCGAGCATTGATTCGGATGAAGAAGCCGTCTATGAGTTGGCGATGGATTACCCGACGTTGGGTATGACTGTTATGGAAACTGCTAAAAACTGGGCGGAAATTGATGGACGCGATATGCGCGTGACCAACTTTGTGGTGCCACGCTAGAACGTGGTTCTTCGCGGAAGCACAATCAGCTAGGTGAGCAAGGGACTCCGGTTACATCGCGCGAACCATCTGCGGCACCACCGCACGTAGTACCGAAGACTGGGAGATATGAAGGGTTGCTCCACCGCGACATGAATACTCCATTTTTGGGATTCCCTACGTAGATGGTGGAAAGGTGGGCATGTGAAACCGCGCGATACGCTTCTGGCCCTGCTTGTTGTCCTACTCTGGGGATTGAATTTCCTCTTTATTGATCTGGGGCTACGAGATACCCTTCCCTTGGTGTTTGTCGCCTTGCGTTTTGCCGCGGTGGCTTTCCCACTGATCTTTTTTGTACCAAAACCGCAAGCCAGTTGGAAGGTGATTGCCGGGATCGGGTTGACCATGAGCGCGGGTCAATTCGGCTTACTTTTCACGGCAATGCATTTAGGATTGCCTACGGGGTTGGCCCCTGTGGTGCTTCAATCCCAGATGTTTTTCACTATTGGACTTGGTGCGCTTTTCTTGCGTGAGTACCCGAACCGAAAACAGCTGCTAGGTACTGTACTGGGCATCGTGGGGCTGGTAGTTGTTGGGTTTGGCCGCGTTGCTGCTATTTCGGAAGGCACTGGCTTGGCCTCGGTTCTGCTGCCGTTATTGATCTGTATTGCCGCCGGTTTTAGCTGGGGGATTGGAAATGTGATTTCACGGTCGGCATCGGGCGCATCCGGACTGGGCTTGGTCGTCCATTCCGCCCTATGGGTGCCGCTACCCATGGTGGGCCTATCCTTGCTTCTTGACGGTCCTGCCGCAGTTGGTGATGCATTTACTACCTTGGGACCGGAGACTTGGTGGGGTGTCGCATTCACGGCAGTCATGGCTTCGCTGGTTGGATACAGTATTTGGAACACCTTGCTGGGCAAATATCCCACGGCCAAGGTCGTTCCCTACACATTGCTCATACCCGCTATTGGCATGGGCAGTGCTGCAATAGTTCTTGGACAATACCCCAACGCGTTGGAACTCATGGGTGCCTTGATCTTGGTTGCAGGGGTGGGGGTTGGGACGCTAACGTTGCGGCGTAAACGGGGCAATGCTGTAGTTCCGGAGATGGAAGCT
Source organism: Arthrobacter sp. MYb227 (assembly GCF_002975435.1). Lineage (GTDB taxonomy): Bacteria > Actinomycetota > Actinomycetes > Actinomycetales > Micrococcaceae > Paeniglutamicibacter. The sequence goes on from NZ_PCPT01000016.1 coordinate 62,224, forward strand.
AGTCCGTCCCCGGTTCCTGTAAGGGGTCGGAGTCACAAGAGCAAGCGGTAGCGGCAACAGGCTCAGCGTAGTGCTGCGGTAAACGCCATCACCGCACCAACACAGTCCTGTACGCTGCGTTCGGGGTGGAAGACCAGCCTGTCGCGACCTAAGATCAACGTTGCGCCAAAGATTGCTGTCGCTAGGGTGTCTAGATCAAGGCTCGGGGCGGCAGCTGCCTGCGACTTATTTTCCGAGATCCGGGTGAGGATCTGGTGCACCAAGAAGATGACTTCATGGCGCATGACCTTCAGTGCTGGCGCCCATTCACTCTGGGACTGCCACTGCTCGGAGATCCATAATTGGGCAAACGAAGGATACTCGGCAATGAATTCCAGCGACTCACTGACCATGAGCTCTAGGCCCTTGACGGGGTCTGGATCATTGACGCCTTTTTCGAGACGTTCAAAGAGGATCGCCACACCATAACTGAAAAGTTCGGCAATAAGCTCCGATTTCGAGCCAAAGTTGTAATAGACGGTGCCCTTGGATACACCGGCGGCCTTGGCAATCTCATCAACACTCACCGCATGGTGCCCTCGTAAACCGATCAGTTCCATCGACGCGGTGAAAAGTCGATGCTTGGAATCGGTGGCGCGCACTCGTGTACGTGGGGCACGTGTCTCACTCATTATGCGCTCAGCTCCGGGTGCAGTGTTTTCAGGGTCCAAGTCTTGTGTAAGCGGACCGCAACTGTGCTGGCCACAAGACCCAATACAGTGTAGCCAACGAGCCCGGCAATAATGGGGCCGAGCACCGAAAGGTCGGCACCATACATGAGGTGTCTCAGACCTGTCACAACATGTCCCATGGGGAGCCAGCGGTGGGCAACATGCAGGGCTTCGGGGGTGGTCTCCCATGGAAAAGTGCCACCCGAAGAAACTAGCTGGAGGACCATGAGGACCAGTACAACCATCTTGCCCGGTGTTCCGGCAAGTGCGCAGATACCTTGAATGATTGCAGTGAACGCCATAGACGCTAGCAAGAACAGGCCCCAAGTCATCCAGGGGTGAGCAGTGTTCAGGCCCAGCCCGAAGAGGACCACCGTGTACAAGATAGTTCCTTGCACAAGCGAGATACCTAGGAAGGGGAGCCACCCACCGATGGCGATCTTCCAGTTTGCCGCGTTGGAAGCAAGCGCGCGTTTGGTGATTGGTCGCATGATCTGCACGAGGATGAAGGCACCAATCCAGATGGCGAGGGTCATGAAGAATGGGGCGAGCCCTTCTCCATACACACTGGCTTTGGCTTGATCGGTGCGAGATATTTTAACCGGGTCCCCGATGACAGAGGATACTTGTTGACGGTTTGTGGCATCCGGATTGGGAATTTCGCTGCTGCCATCTGTGAGCTTGGTGGAAAGCTCATTGGCACCATTACTTAGTTCGGTTGCCCCGCTGCCTAACTCGCCCACGCCGGCGCCCAGATCTTTGGTACCGGTCACCAAGTCGCCGGTTCCCTGATGCAGCGTTTTAGCGCCAGCGGCCAACGATCCGGCACCTGCATTGAGTTGGCGGGCACCGGAAAGCGCTTCATGTTGACCTGCAGAGAGTGTTGCTGTTCCCTGGGCCAGGGTTTGGGCCCCATTGTTGAGTTTGCTTGCACCCGTCGTGGCATCGCTAATGCCGGTCTTGAGCGCAGGCATTGCTGCCGCCAGTTGGTTGCTGCCACCGGAAAGAGTGCCAAGGCCTGCTGCCAGTTCCTTGGCGCCGGCCGAAACCTGAGCCGAACCCTCCGCCAACGCGGAGATTTGTTGCCGCGCAGTGGCAAGTTGTTTTTTGGTGCTGGATACTTGAGCTTCGATGCCGGACGCAGCGGCGGCACCTTTGAGTGAAGCCGTAAGTTCCTTGGCTTGAGTTTCGGAGAGTACCCCGGCCTTGATTAGCTCGTTGGTATGTTTTTGCAGTGAAGCCCGGGCTGTAGTAATCCGCGAATCAGCATCCTTTTCAAGCGCAGTAATTGTATCCGCTGCGCTACTGACCTTGTCCTCGAGTGCTTTGTTGCCGGCCGCGACCTGAGCGGCACCCGCAGCGAGTTGCTTGGAGGCGGTTACAGCGGATTGTGCACCGTCGGCCAACTGCTGGGTCTTTGCTGGAAGTTGGGAAGTCTTGGACTTGAGCTCACCCATCCCACTGTGTAAATCCTCGGTTCCGGCAGCAAGTTCGCCAGCACCGGCGGCGAGTTGATCGGCGCCGCTGGCAAGCTTCTTTTGGCCAGAGACAATGGCGGAGGTGCCCTCGGATAGGGTGCCAGCACCGGTACTCAGTTCCGCGGCACCGTTATTGAGCTTGGCGGCCCCATCTTTGAGTGTGCTTACACCATTGGCAAGTGTTCCAACACCATCGGAGAGTTTCACGGTGCCGGTGTGTAGTTCGCCGGCGCCATCGGCTGCCTTGACCATGTTTGTATGAATATCCGAGAAGCCGCCAAGCAGCGCGTCGGCGGTCTGGGTTCCGACTTCCTTCGCCACGGTGTTATGGACCTGTCCGGCAAGCTTGTCCGCAAAAGTGCCAACCATATAGTTGTTTGCATCATTGGTAGTGATCTTCAGGATTGCTTGTTTAGCCTTCTCAAAGTCGCCGGGGGAGGCAAGGTTTGCCGAAAAATCCTTGGGGATCGTCATGGCAAATGAGTAATCTCCGCTGGCAACGCCGGCCTCGGCTGCTTCCTCGGAACTGACCACTATCCAGCCGAAGGTTCCGTCTTCAAGCAGCTCTTGGGTGACATCATCTCCAACTTTGAGCTCTTTACCGTCTTTAGAAGATCCCTCGTCGAGGTTGACGATTGCGGCTTTGACGTTGTTCAAATGAGCGTATGGATCCCAGTTGGCGTACAGATATAGGGCACCATACAACAGCGGAACCATGCACATGGCGATAATTGCCAGCCGTGGTAGGCGACCGGATGTCATTCGTTTAAGTTCTGAGAGCGCCAGACGCAGCGTGGTCATCGGGTTTCCTTCACTTCTTGGGCAAGACCTTGACCTGGTGAATCCGGTGTGGAGTCCTTGGCCTGGACAGAATCTTCCGGTACAGAATTCTCCGGACGAAGAGCTTTAGTGGGATATTCAGTTGCCAGCGTGGGAGGCGCCTGCTCAGTTTCGAGAATCTCTTTAACGGGCTCCATAACGTCGGTGCTTTCGACAATTGTGGATGGCTCGTCGGGTAGGGGCTCGCGGGTTTCAGGTGCGGTGGTTTTCTGACTAACGACTTCAGGTTTTGGATCCCGAGCAAAAATTCGGTGTGTTTGGGTATGGCCGGCAAATGCCACCGCACCGTCCCAACACATAGGGATGCGAGCGACAACAGCAATGACCGCGGGGGCGCGGCGGCCACCTGCAACATTCTTCAGATGTGCGATCCAGTCCTCTTCGGGGATTCCATGGCGATCCGGTGAATCGAAGATGGCCAGCTTGACGTTGCTGTCATCAAGCGACAGGTAGGTCAGGAGCAGGAATCGGTCTAGCGGGTCAATCGCGTCCAGCCAGTTCCCGGCCAGATGGTCAACCTTGTGGCGTTCCATCCATGAGTTGATGCTGCTGCGTCGCCAGCGGGGTCCTGGTTGTAGGGCCAGGTCTTCCGCCACCAGATCTCTGACCTTCAGGTGCGCCTCGGGTTCGTTGATCTCGGGGGAGTCAATGAGTGTGCTGATTTTGCGCACTGAACGTAGGGAAGAGTTACCTGCCCAGCTCACGGTTCCGGCACCGGGACGCATGCGAGCGCTGAGGCCCAGCGAAAGTGCGGTGCGGGTAGGTTGGGGTTCGGCCTGCACCAGAAGCAGCTCGCCGCGCGAAACGGTAAGGCTTGTTGGTTCCAGCAGTGGCTGGTGGCGTCCGGCGATGGCCAGTGAGTTTGCGATAAGCACGATATAAGACTAAATGAAACTGACCGGTCAGTTCAAATAGAGTGACTGTCTGCTTCACCACGTGCGGAGCAACCGGGGCAGCGTAGGAAACAATCTCGTATCATTTGACGGGCGAAATCTTTCAAAGCTGTTCCGCGGGAGAGGATAAGAGGTATGGGTAATCAATACTGGGTCGGCGCCTATTCGCCAGATGGTGGCGGAACTAGCCAAGGGATTTGTGCCATTGAATATCGAGATGGCAAGCTTTTCGATCTCGGGCTCGCCCATGCTGCCGACTCGCCATCGTGGATTACCGCGCACCCGAATCTTCCGGTTGTTTATGCGGCGCTAGAGCATCGTGGAGAAGTAGCAGCTTTCACGGTGATCTCACCTTCCAAACTTATGCCCCTGGGAAAGCCCATAGCCGCCGGTGAATTGCTGTGTCACTTAGCGCTAGATGTGGAAGCGAACACGCTGCTTGCTAGCTGTTACGGTGATGGAAAGCTGCTGGCCTATCCAATTGGTCAGGACGGCTCGCTCGGATCCCCACTAGTGGCCGAAGCCTCCAGTGATCCATTTGCACGTGAGGGACATGAGCCAAGAGCCTCCCGCTCGCACCAGAGTACGGTGCTAAGTAACGGCAAGATCATCACCACCGACCTTGGGCATGACGCCTTGCGAATCTGGGATTTGAAAGACGGTGAACTTTCTCTTCACCAACGCATCATCCTGCACAAGGGTGACGGGCCACGGCACCTAGTCGAACATCCATCTGGCATGTTGTACCTGGTGACCGAACACAGCGTTGAAATCATCACGCTGGCGGCCACGAGCGCGGGCGACTATGAAGTAATCTCGCGAACCGCCGTGGGTGATGACCTCATTGCGGGGGGGGCATTATCCGGCAGAAATTTCATTAGATGCCAAGGCCAATCGGCTCTACGTAGGAGTGCGTGGGCCCGGACGCATCGCGGTACTAAACCTTGGCGAAGATGGCGTTCCGATCCCAACGGCCGTCGAGCCCTGCCATGGGCAGTGGCCACGCCACCATGTTCAAGCCGGAGACGCCTTGCTGGTAGCCAACCAGCTCTCAAGCACCATTTCGGCATTGGGTCTGAACGCAACGGACGGCTTGCCCGATATATTGCTCAGTTCCTTAGATCTTGAGAGCCCTACGTGTCTTACTGTCCAAATAAAACACTAGGGTCAACAAGTAGTGGGCCCCGAGTCGTTGCGTAATTTCTGATTGAGCAGAACACCAGGATCACCCGTTGCGCGCGGGCCTGAGGGGCTGAAAAGTGTGACAAGCGATCACTCGCCGCTGCGCACCGAGACGCTTGGCAACGGGTAATCGTGTGTTCTTGTGACGCTATTGCTCCAGCGGCGAACTTGCCTGTACGAAAAAACTTCCCTAACCGCTTGTTCCCTTTGAAGCAGGTGCGGGTGGTGCGCTTGTTCTGCAGATCGAATTCGGGAGCAGGTCCCGGAAATGCCTTATGGGTGAGTCTAATCAGTGAGGATACGCGACTGCAGAGGGCTTGTTCCCTGGGCGGCGGGTGGGGAGACAACAAGAGAAAAGCCACGATTTCTCGTGGCTTTTCTCATTTGGTGCGCCCAAAGGGATTCGAACCCCTGACCTTCTGTTCCGTAGACAGACGCTCTATCCAGCTGAGCTATGGGCGCATATTCAATTTGCTTCAAACCTTGCGATCCGAACTCGAATAACTATACATAGGTTTCGGCAGTAGGTCGATCCAAAACACTAAACCGTGCGCGACGTCACGTCAGGTCGTGGCGAAAGGAGGGCCTTGATGCTTCGGTGCGGGGGTTCAGGGCGCGTTGTAGAGAGGCAACTGGATGCGGCACTGGTATCTGCACTGATGCGCGCGGATAATAAACAACGCATTGCTGGGGTAAAGGTACCCGCCGGCGCGGGTGCCGCAATAGGAGTCAGCCGCGGATCGAATGGAGCTGTGTGAGGATGGCCGAGGCGGAAGCAGCTGCGGGGGATACCTCGGCAGTGTCAGCACCACAACGCGCAGTTGACTGGTATGAACTATTTTTTGATCTGGTATTCGTTGCGGTGATCGCGTTATCGGCACGGGCCATTGAGCACGAGCCCGGCGTTGGCACCGTGCTGGTTTTCCTCCTGCTTTTCTTTCCCTTGTGGTGGGCGTGGGTCAACCTCATGATCGCCAATAATCTTTATGGCTCACGCTTCACTGCTGTGGGGCTGCTGATTATTTTTTCCATGCCCGGCGCCGCGGCCATGGCGGTTGCAATCTCCCAAGGTGTGGAAGGGCATGGACAGCTCTACGCCTTAGGAGCGGCATGGATCCGATTGACCCTGCTGATGATCTGGCTGATTCCCTTCATCAAGAAAATCGTTAAGGTGCCTCTATGGCGTCCTCTTGCCTACAACCTCGTGACCGCGGCCTTGTGGCTCATGTCGTTGCCGGTTCCGGTGCCGTGGAGATACGGGGTGTGGGCCTTGGCGGTAAGCGCCGAGGTGTTTTTGTTGGCTTGGCGCCGTGGGTTTTCCTTCGACGTCTATGAGCGAGTTGCCATTCCGCATCTGCTTGAACGCATCGGGCTGTTCATCGTTATTGTCATTGGCGAAGCCGTATATCTGGTGGTCACTGGATTGGCAGATCACCCGAGTCTTGCAGGGGCGGCAGCGGGCATCTGGGGGTTCATCATTTGCGCACTATTGGCCCGTGCCTTTTTTCGGTGGGGTGGACCGAGTACCGAGGAGGGACTTGCCGCCGCCCGGTTGCGACACTCATATGGTGCAATGCGTGATGCTGTGATGTATTTTCCCTTCATTGCCGTGGCGGCACTGACATTTATTGCTGCTTCCCTGGGGAGCGCGGTTTCACTGGCCGGCGAGCCGCTACCCTTCGAGGGCCGAGTACTACTGGCCGTGGGAATTGGCGGATTTTATCTGGCAAATGCCCTGATCGGGCTGCGGCTGGGGAGGCATTTGGGCCGTGTTGGATTGCTCCTTGGTGCCGGTGTGCTCTTGCCGGCAGTTGCGTGCCTCAGCAGTGGGACATGGCCGGCTTGGGCAACAGTAGGCTTGGCGGCCATCGCACTCTTAATTATCGATGCGCTCAGCACAGCGTTGGAGCAGCGGGCCGCGGCGCACGAAAAATAGGGCGGTGCAAAGGGGATGCTCT
>NZ_PCPT01000017.1 GCF_002975435.1 Arthrobacter sp. MYb227
CTGCTGGCGAGCCAGCTCCGCGTCAATACGCTCGGCGATCTCCGGATCAAGCGTGGAAATATCCTGCGTCAGCGATGCAGGGGCCAGGGATTCGAAGGTAGCGGTCACGCTACATCGCCACCGTTGGCCGAGGCGTACTCTGCCGCAGTAAGCAGCGGGCCTTCCTCGGTCACCTCAACGGTGAACAGCCAGCCGGCGCCGTATGGGTCTTCGTTAAGGATTGCCGGGTTGTCGATGGCGTCCTGGTTGACAGCAACGATGGTGCCGGTGACCGGTGAGTACAAATCGGATACCGACTTGGTGGACTCAACTTCGCCACAGGTTTCGCCTGCGGTCACTGCGTCGCCAACCTCTGGCAGATCAACGTAGACAACGTCGCCCAGTGCATCTGCTGCTACCTGGGTGATGCCGACCTTGGCAGGGGTCGCGTCATCGAGCCACTCGTGCTCGGCGGAGTAACGAAGGGAGGCAAGAACCTTGCTCATGATGATATTTCCTCTCAAAGAATGTGATGGTAAAGCTGTAAAGCCGTGTGGTTGGTGGTGCGCTGAGCAACTAAATGCCTCGCACACCACCAACAACGTTACTTGGCTCGGGTGTAGAACGGCAGCGCGACGACCTCAAAGGCCTCCGGCTTGCCACGCAAATCAACATCGACCTTGGTGCCGATTTCCGCGTGCTGCGGTTCAACATAGGCCAGTGCCACCGGGAAGCCCAGGGTTGGGGACGGCTGACCGGAGGTCACAGCACCAATCTGGGTGCCATCAACCGAGACCGGGTAACCGCCACGACCGGCGCGACGTCCAAGACCCTTCAAGCCGACCAGTACCTTCTTGGCGCCCTCGGCCTTGATGGCCTCCAATGCCGTGCGGCCCACGAAGTCTTCTTCCTTCTTGAAGGAGACGATGGGGCCTAGGTTGGCCTCGAACGGGTTGCCTTCTTCGGAGAGCTCGTTGCCGTACAGCGGCATGCCGGCCTCGAGGCGCAGCGAGTCGCGGCAGGCAAGACCTGCCGGGGTCAACCCGTGGTTTGCGCCGGCCTTCATGAGTGCTTCCCACAGTGCCGGGGCCTGATCGTTGGGCAGGTACAGCTCAAAGCCGTCCTCACCGGTGTAACCGGTACGCGCCAACAACACGTCGAAGCCACCAATGGTTGCCTCGTCCGCTGCGTAGTACGGCATCTCGGAGACAAGTGCCTTGTTTGCATCGTCGGCAAGCTCATGCAGGATGGCCACGGAGTTTGGACCCTGCACGGCAACCAGTGAGGTATCTGCCGAGGCATCGGTGACAACTACGTCAAAGCCAGCCGCACGTTCGGCAAGGGCTGCCGCAACAACCGGTGCGTTACCGGCGTTAGGAACCACCAGGAACTTTTCTTCGCCGCGGCGGTAGGTGATTAGGTCATCAATGATGCCACCTGCTTCGTTGCAGATCACCGAGTACTTGGCGCGGCCGATCTTCATGATCGCCATGTTGCCGGCCAGCGCCGAGTTCAGGAACTTCGCTGCTTCCGGGCCTTCAACCCAGACTTCGCCCATGTGGGAGAGGTCAAAGAGACCAGCGGTCTCGCGTACTGCCTTGTGTTCGGCCAATTCCGAACCGTACTTCAGCGGCATATCCCAGCCACCGAAGTCGGTGAAGGAAGCGCCTAGTTCCGCATGCTGGGCATGCAGGGAGGTTTTCTTCGGGTCGCTCATCAAGCTACCTTTCGTGGGGTAAACGAGTTCTCGGGCTTAGTTTTCGAAGGCTTCGGCCGGTGGGCAGGAGCAGATCAGGTTGCGGTCGCCACCTGCACCATCGATGCGTCCCACGGCCGGGAAGTACTTATCTACGCGCAGTGCCTTCACCGGGAAGGCCGCCTGCTCTACCGTGTACTTGCGATCCCAAGCGGTGTTGACCACTGCCGCAACGGTGTGCGGGGCATTGCGCAGTGGGGATTCTTCGATAGCGAAGTCTCCGGCAAGTACCTGCTCCATTTCGCCGCGGATGGCGATCATGGCTTCGATGAAGCGTTCGATCTCGCCCAGGTCCTCGGACTCTGTTGGCTCAACCATCAGGGTGCCGGCCACCGGGAAAGAAAGAGTTGGGGCGTGGAAGCCGAAGTCGATCAGGCGCTTGGCAACATCCTCGGCTGTCACGCCGGTCTTGTTGGTCAGTTCGCGCAGATCCAGGATGCATTCGTGGGCAACTAGGCCCTTATTACCGGTGAACAGGATCGGGAAGTGCTCGTTCAGTCGGCTCGCGATGTAGTTCGCGGAGAGGATTGCGGTCTTGGTGGCGCTGGTCAATCCGTCGCCACCCATCATCGCAATGTAGGCCCAGGAGATCGGCAGGACGCCTGCCGAACCAAAGAGCGTTGCAACTACCGGGATGCCGTCGCGCACGGTGTAGGTGCCGGTGGCATCGCCCGGAAGGAACGGTACCAGGTGTTCGGCAACTGCAACCGGGCCAACGCCCGGGCCGCCGCCGCCGTGCGGGATGCAGAAGGTCTTGTGCAGGTTCAGGTGCGAGACGTCTCCGCCGAACTTGCCCGGCTGCGCCAGACCAACCAGTGCGTTCATGTTTGCACCGTCGATGTAGACCTGGCCACCTGCTGCGTGAACCTTGTCGCAAACCTCGCGCACATCAGGATCGTACACGCCGTGGGTCGACGGGTAGGTGATCATGATTGCCGCAAGAACATCCTTGTTGGCTTCGATCTTCGCATCAAGGTCGTTGGCGTCGATTGAACCATCGGCCGCGGTCTTGACGACGACGACCTTCATGCCGGCAAGTACTGCCGAGGCAGCGTTGGTGCCGTGTGCCGAGGCCGGGATCAGGCAGACATCGCGGGCGGTGTCCCCATTGGCAAGGTGGTATCCGCGGATGGCCAGCAGACCCGAGTATTCGCCCTGTGAACCGGCGTTTGGCTGCAGTGAGACACCTGCATAGCCGGTGATTTCTGCCAGGCGGCCCTCAAGATCGGTGATCAGCGCGCGCCAACCGGCGGTCTGGTGTTCCGGGGCAAACGGGTGAATGGAGGCGAATTCCGGCCAGGAGATGGATTCCATCTCGGCGGTGGAGTTCAGCTTCATGGTGCATGAGCCCAGCGGGATCATGGTGCGGTCAAGGGCTAGGTCGCGGTCCGAGAGGCGGCGCAGGTAGCGCAGCATCTGGGTTTCTGACTTGATCGAGTTGAAGATCGGGTGGGTCAGGTAATCGCTGGTGCGCAGCAATGCGGCAGGGATTTCAAAGCCCTCGGCCTTGATACCCGCGGCATCGGCACCGAAGACTGCGGCGATGGTTGCCACGTGTGCGGCGGTGGTTGTCTCATCGGTGGAGATACCCACGGTGTCTGCGTTGACGCGGCGCAGGTTAATGCCCGCTTCTTCGGCCTTGGCGATGATCGCAGCAACGTCGACGCCCTTGACCTGGACGGTGTCGAAGAAGGTGTTTGCAACAAGTTCCAGACCTGCAGCGGAAAGCACCGTGGCGATGGTGCGGGCGTGGTTGTGCGTGCGCTGAGCAATGTGCTTCAGGCCGGCCGGACCGTGGTACACGGCGTACATCGAGGCGGTGATGGCCAACAATGCCTGTGCTGTACAGATATTGGAGGTGGCCTTCTCGCGGCGGATGTGCTGCTCACGAGTCTGCAGGGCCAGGCGGTAGGCAGGGGTTCCGGCATCATCCTTGGATACGCCAACCAGGCGGCCCGGAAGAGCGCGCTCAAGACCATTGCGTACTGCTAGGTAGGCGGCGTGCGGGCCACCGAAGAACAGTGGAACACCGAAGCGCTGAGTGTTACCCACGGCGATGTCCGCGCCCTGATCGCCAGGGGCGGTGATCATGGTCAGCGAGAGGATATCGGCGGCAACGGTCACCATCGCACCGCGCTCCTTGGCGGCGGCGATCACGGCAGTGTGGTCAACAACTTCACCGTTGTTGCCCGGCTGCTGCAGCACGATGCCGGAAATTTCACCTTCTGGCAGGCCAGCGGTCAGGTCGGCGATTTCAACCTCGAAGCCCAGGGCTTCGGCGCGGCCCTGGACCACGGAAATGGTCTGCGGGAACAGGTTTGCATCAAGTACGGTCTTGGCGGTGGCCTTGGCCTTGTTGGCACGGCGCATCAGCAAGACGGATTCGGCAACTGCCGATGCTTCATCGAGCATCGAGGCGTTGGCGATCGGCAGACCGGTCAAGTCCATGACCATGGTCTGGAAGTTCAGCAAGGCTTCGAGGCGGCCCTGGGAGATTTCTGGCTGGTACGGGGTGTAAGCGGTGTACCAGGCCGGAGCTTCGAGCACGTTACGCAGGATGACCGGAGGGGTGAAGGTATCTGCGAAACCCTGACCAATCATCTGGGTCTTCATGACGTTCTTGTTAGCCAGCACGCGCAATTCGGCAAGCGCTTCTGCTTCGGTGCGGGCTGAGGGCAGGTTCAGCGGTTCGCTCTGGCGAATATCTGCTGGGACTGCTGTGTCGACGAGTTCGTCGAGGGATGAATAGCCAAGCTGGGTGAGCATGGTGTCAATATCGCTGCCCTGAGGGCCAATATGGCGGGCGACGAATTCAGCGGACGGGGTCACGGTCATGGGGAACTCCATTGGGTCATCGGCGTACGCGCACGCCGAACGAGCTGCAAGTTCCTCTCCGACCCTGTTTCTGTGACCTGAGAGTTTCCGCACCACCCGCTGGAGACGGGAGATTGCTTGCACCTTCGGTGAGCCGCAACGCCTTAGGCGATGTTGCTACTTTCCAGAGTTGCCTCTTCGCGGCGGTACGGGGGCCTGAGAGTTTCCCGGAGAGGAATTGCTCCTACGGCGCCCGACCAACTTACGTTGAGCGGGACTCTCCCGCCGCGTGTCAATGGCTATGCCCCCTGCGAGGCACGCCTTCCATCCTACCGCCGAAGCGTGAGCCAAACAACATGTGGCATTGAATCGCAGATCAGCATGGCAATTTGAAAAAAACTTCTGACCTTTCCCCGCTTCCGATTCCATCGGCCGAAAGGAAATCGAACACCTAGGCGAGATTTTATACTTGGGCTCAACGCGACACTCATGAACGAAGCCATGACTCAGTTCGGTACTCCTTTGGCCGTTTCCCGCACACTGCAGCGTCATCTTCGGGCCTACACGTATAGGGGGCGACTAACCAATATTTTGGTTAGTCGCCCCTCTATACTCGAATGCATTTCAGAACGTGAAAAACCTATACAAGTTCCTCGGTGGCCTTACGGTCCGGGAACAACACGTAGTAGGTGAGACCCGCGATTGCCGCGCCGATCAGTGGTGCCACGAAGAATAGCCACACCTGACCCAAGGCTTCAGGTCCGGCAAACCATGCGACCCCCAATGAACGCGCAGGGTTTACCGAGGTGTTGCTGATTGGAATGGCAACGAGGTGGATCAGGGTCAGTGAAAGACCAATAGCAATCCCGGCAAAACCAGCTGGCGCACGTAGATCCGTGGCCCCCAGAATCACATAGAGGAAGATCGCCGTGAGCACGATTTCGGCCACCAGCACCGAAGCCATTGAGTATCCATCCGGAGAACGCTCGCCATAACCATTTGAGGCGAATCCGGATTCGACGGCGTTGAAGCCATCCTTGCCATTGGCAATAAGGAACAGCACGGCACCGGCAACGGAGGCTGCAATCAGCTGAGTCACGATATAAGGAAGTACAAGCTTCCATTCCACACGCTTGGCAAATGCGGCACCCACGGTTACTGCCGGGTTGAAGTGTCCACCGGAGATGTGGCCAACCGCGTAGACCATCACCATGACCGTGAGACCAAAGGCCAGCGCAACGCCAAGAAATCCGATGCCCATGTTCACTGTCTCATCGGAGAGAACCTTTGCGGCGAAAATAGCCGAACCACAGCCGCCAAATACCAACACGAAGGTGCCCATAAATTCAGCGGAAAGTTTCGCACCGAGTGTTGGTGCATGTATCTCAGACATATAAACCTACCTCCATCGTCGTCGTTGTTTATTGAGCCACAGAGGTTCGTACCACACTCACAAACCCACGTAAACGCATCCTAGGTCAGGGGTGACTCTGGGCGCTAGCTATGAGCACCAATTGATCGGCACCATAGAACAGCGAAATCAGCCTACGACACCTCCCCAACAGGAATCGGAATTCAAACCGAGCCTTCCAAACACGTCACAAATTTGTCGCATGGTGGCACAAAACGTGGCACTACATCTGGTGCTCATACCCATAGTTCAGCACCGCTGCTCGATGCTATAGAACCCCTGAAACACCCAACCACGAACCAATGGCAAAGGTGACGGCGAGCGCCGCTGCCCCACCGATCAGCACCCTGAGCGTAGGCCGTAGCATCGGAGCTCCGCCCAGCCGGGCACCCAACGCCCCGGTAATTCCCAGTGCGATCATCACGGCAATAAAGGTGATGGGGATTTTCAGTGCACCGGGAAGGAACACGGCAGTGGCGAAGGGCAGCGCGGCTCCCACGGAAAAGGCGATGGCGGAGGCGATGGCCGCGTTCCAGGGGTTGAGCACCTCGTCTTGATCGAGTTGTAGCTCGGCATCCAGATGGGCCGCCAGCGCATCATGTTCGGTCAGTTCGCGGGCCACCTGTGCCGCGGTTCTTGGGCTCAGTCCCTTGGCTTCGTAGAGCCCGGTCAGCTCGGCCAGTTCTTCCTGCGGCATGTGCTTGAGCTCTAGACGTTCCTTTTCGATCAGCGCCCGTTGCGAGTCGGCGGAGCTTGAGACCGAGACGTACTCCCCCAGTGCCATGGAGATGGCCCCGCCGATGGCCGCAGCAGCACCCGCGGCTAGAATTGGCCCGTTGGCAGTTGTGGCTCCGGCAACGCCAACCACTACCGCTGCCACCGAGACAATCCCATCATTGGCGCCCAGCACCCCGGCGCGTAGCCAGTTCAGCCGTTCGGCGACTCCCCGATTATGGGGTTCGTTCGCGTGTTTGCCTTGTGTATCCGGTGCCTCGTGGGATTTCTGTTGCCCGTCCATGGTCCCCAGCAAATCATTTCCCGCAGCGTCTTGACTAGATGTGTGGCTGATCTTGCCGATTCAGGCAACGAACCCGAGGCATATCGCGCCGCGGACCCTAGATTTAGGAGGCAAGCCCCTGCAGCGAAATATACTGCGGGTAGCGTGCCGAAAGGTGATCGCCCGATGAGGTGCCGGTGAGCCGACGTTTGATCCACGGTGCCAAGAATTCTTTGGCCCACACGGCATCCGCGCGTGCCTTTTGAATCCTGGATTGCACCACCATCGGTGGCAGCACCGGGTCGGTGATGGCATTGGGCCCCGGGCCGAGGCCAAATCCTTCGCCCAAGACACCAAGCACTTTCTTGGCCATCAGGGTGTGTCCGGCTGCTCCCATGTGTAGCCGGTCGGTGGCCCAATAACGCCAGTCCTGAAATTCGTACCAGTTCCAGTAGTCGGCAACACGTGCACCGTGGCGTTCGGCAATGGCCCGCACCCCCAGGTTGTAGATGGCCGTACGACCGCGGGTTTTTTCAAAGATCGCCGAACCATTTGAATCAAAGCCGGTAAACAGCAGCAGTTGCGCACCGGTGCCGGCCAGCTCGCCGACCATTGCATCGTATTTTTGCAGCAGGTTATCGATATCCACGCGCGGGCGCAAAATATCATTGCCACCCATATACAGGCTGATCAGGCTCGGGTTCATGCGCAGGGCCACGGGCAGCTGCTCGTCGATGATTTGCCCGACCTTCTTCCCGCGGATCGCCAGATTCGCATAACCCCAGTCTGGGTCCTGGCAGAGCTGTTCGGCTACCTTATCTGCCCAGCCGCGGACCTGATTGGGCCGTGTTGGATCAACATCGCCCATTCCTTCGGTGAAGGAGTCGCCAAGAGCCAGGTATCGTTTCGAGAATTCCACGCCCACCAGCCTATCCCGGGACAACCCGGCCTTGCCCCCTAGATGACTCATGGTTTGTACCGGCCTTAGACACAGCCACCGCATAGTCTTGGCGCGCAGGCTCAAAGCATGAAACATCACCTCGGTAAGAATCTCACGCATCAAAACCACCGGTCCACTGAGCTCGAAAACCACTCATACCCCGGCCATCCGGTGTTGGGACACGGTCAAGATCTTGGTCAAGCTGGCCCACACCAGGTTCCGCTAACCCTTAGTGAGGCGACCGATCAGGCAAAGGCTACTGATGAGTACATCATCCCGGTACACATCGTGTTCTTGCATCAGGCCAACACGCGGCGCAGCGCCGAGCCGGCGCAGATCCCCTGGCTAGAGGAACTTCGGGCCGATCAGTATCTCTCAGATTTACCTTCCGAAGTCATCTAAGCGGATTTCTATCCCTGGCTAAGAGCTAAAGTTCTCGAAGAAGGTGCCCCTTTCCCTGCATTCGCACGGATTTCAGTTCCGTCGCGCCAAAGGATTAGCCGCCCAACAGCACCTGGCGGCTCAGTACACTCAGGCGTCCACCGCGCGATCCGGTGCCGCCGGCCTCGGCTCGCGAAGGAATGTAGCCAAAGGCCAATCCGTAGGCCGGATCTGCATAGCCAAGCGAAGCATTAGCCCCATCGTGGCCAAAGGCGCGTGCTGATCCAAAGTCGTTGCCCGCATGCGCTTTCATGAAACCAATGCCAAAGGCATTCTGGTTCCCAGAAGCACGGTCAAAACCATAAACCCGGTCTTGGCTGACCGCGGCGATGGTCTGTGCGGTGAGCAATGGTGCGTGTTCATCACCCGATGCATCAACAAAGCCAGTGGTTACGGCCGCATAGAGCGTTGCTAAGCCATGTGCATTGGCAACCCCACCAATCGCGGCAAGTCCTGCCTCACGTACGGCACGGGTATTTGGCACATCCATCAGTTCGAAGCTCGGACCTTCGGGTCCCACAAACCCGGCGGTGGAATTTAGCGCAAGTCCCAGCGTCGAGTACGGATCGATGAACTGTGCCTCATCCCCGGCGGTGGCCTTGAGCACCGGGCGGAAGCGCTCCTCAAGAGATTCGGGCAACCCCAGGTAAAAATCGATGTCATGCGGGGCACGCATGCGACGCTCAAAAATACTCTGCAACGATTCTTGGGCGGCCCGGCGAGCCAGCTCCTCCATGAAAACACCCATACTCAGTGCGTGATAGGTAAAGATGCCGGGAGCATTCCAAAGCGGCTGAGCCGCAGCCAGAATCCCGGCGGCGAGCTGCGAATCAATGAGCTCTTCTTGGGTGAATCCACCCTCAACTCCGGGCAGGCCACCTTGGTGGCTGAGCAATTGGGCCACGGTCATGGCTTCCTTGCCGGCGGTGGCAAATTCCGGCCAGTATTCGGCCACCGTTGCTTCGAGCTCCAGCACGCCTTCTTGCACCAGCAACGCCATGACTAGCGCTCCTGCACCCTTGGAGCAGGAGAACACCCCCGTCATCGAATCGTCGCTGCAATCATCACCAACATGCATGTCAACAACCAGTTCACCGTGCTGGTAGATGGCCAGCTGGCCCGAATACGTTGGATCGTCTTGAGCGTAGGACGCCAGCAGCTCGGCAACGGGGGCAAAACGTCGGTCAAGGGTCTTGGCATTTATCTGCGTAGTCACCTGCCCCACATTACCTATTCACGTGGGCTCTCGGATGTCTTGCGAACCATTCATGACGGTGTCACACCGTTTATGGCTCCTATGGCACTAGCTGGAGGGGGTTTCTTGCCGGTAGCGCAGCAACCAGCGGCCCTCGATCCGATGCCAGAATGAGGAACACAAAATCACTTGGTGACCCGACTGCAATCTGTAGGCAAGCTGCACCATATTTGCACCCAGCGGGTTAGCGGCAAGCACCTGCAGGCTGCCACCCGGTGGCAGTGCCTGGCCCGCACCGAGTGCCGCAATGATCGTCGATCTGTCGGTCAGTGAGCCATCACGGCTAATCTCCTGGAATTCCGGGTGCAAGAATGCGAGCACCTCACGCACATCACCGCGCACCTCATCGGAAAGTAGTTCGCTTTCAAGTTCAAAGACCATGTGTAGATCGGAGGCCGATGCTTCTGGCTCACGCTGTACCGGAAGCGGGGCCACCGGCGCCTCGGCAATGGTGTGCGGTGGCGCTGCAGCGGGGCTTTGGCCCTGTGCATCCTCGAGCATGGCTAGCGTTTCGCTTTCCACCGGCGTGGAGGATATCTGCGCGCGTTTTGCCGCACGTTCCCCGGCATCGGGTGCGTCTTTGAGTCCCGGCCCGGCATCGGGTTCGCGCCCGGCCTGATACGCGGTGGCGGCCGCTCGAGCTCGGTCATCTGCGGCCTCATTCAGATCATGCCCGGCATGTCCCTTGACCCATTCAAAGCGGTAGTTCCGACCCTTGATGGCTTCATCGATCTCCTTGAGCAGTTCAAGGTTGAGCACGGGTTTTCCATCGGACTTTTTCCAGCCCTTTTTCTTCCAGCCCGGCATCCATTTGGTCACCGAATTGATCACGTATTGCGAATCGCACAGGATGTGTAGCTCTTCATCCTTGCGGTGTGCGGTGGCGCGGAACAGGTCAAGCACCGCCATGAGTTCGCCCATGTTGTTGGTGCCGTGTGCCCAACCACCGGAGGCCCATTGGTTATCGTCGATGTACCAAGCCCATCCGGCCGGGCCTGGGTTTCCGAGTGCTGAACCGTCTGCGGCTGCGGTGATCGTCATATTTCAATCCTGCCACGTGCCCACCGACGCTTTCACATCGCCGCCCACGGCCCCCAAATCTTGCCTCAAGCTTTCTCGCGCTACTCATACCGGTCCGCTCTCGTGCCGCTTCGATTCAAAGAGAAGGGAATCCCGAGCCACACCATCGATCGTTTTGTCGCCTACGAGGTAACCGATCCGATTCAAGCCAAGTTTCTCCAAGACGCGCACCGAAGCACTATTTTCTGGTCGACACGTTGCAACTAGTCGAGTAATCCCCTGTTCTTGGTGTGCCCACCGCATCACGGCTCCCGCTGCTTCGGTGGCAAACCCCCTGCCCCAGGAGTCTTGGCGCAGCACATAACCAATTTCGGCATCACCTTCCCGGCGTACCAGATCGGATTTTTCACGCATCAAGGCGATCGATCCAATGACTTTTCCCGCACGCGAAATGGCAAAGGTCCACGTCATCCGCGGGGTTTCGGTGCTTTCGGTCAAACATTGGGCAAGGAATGCTTGACTCTGAGCAATACTGTTAGGACCCCACTCGGAGAGCGCACACACCAGCGGATCCGAGGCGAATTCGTGCACATCGTTCAGGTCGGTTAGCAGATATTCACGCAAAACTAATCGTTCGGTGCTCAAGTCCATGCGCATTATCATCACACACGCTTCCCGTGGACTTGGCGGTAGGCGGCAAAATTGGTACCGCGGATTCATCCCCAACCCGCCACCTCGCCTAGACTCGAAGTCGAACCCCACCAGCACTCCCACGCAAGAACCGGCGGCAATGCAAAACAAAGATTCCTCAGTCCAGGCCACCTTCAACTCGGTCGCCCGACGCTATGACCTAATCAACCGCCTGATGACCCTGAACTCGCACCAAATCTGGTGCCGCGAGGTCGCCGCCAAGGCCACCTCATTCCCGGGCTCCAGCTACCTTGACCTCGCCACCGGCACCGGTGTCATTGCCCGCGAAATTCGCACCCAGTACCCGGCAGCAAAGATCATTGGCGCCGATTTCTCCGAATCGATGTTGGATCTTGCTCGGCAGATCAATGGCGGGGAGGGCATCGACTGGCAGTTTGCCGATGCCCATGAGCTTCCCTTTGCCGATGAGAGCTTCGATGCGGTGACCCACGGTTACCTGCTGCGCAATGTCAGCGATCTGGATAAGGTGCTTGCCGAACAGTTCCGTGTGCTCAAGCCAGGGGGCATGGTTTCGGCCCTTGAGTCTTCTCCCCCGGCCGGCCCGCTGACCCCGGTGATTCGTTTGGGCATGCGTATCGTGATTCCAACCCTGGGTCAGTTCATTGGTAAGGATCGCCCGTCCTACGAGTACCTGGTTGATTCGACGCTTGGTTTCTTGTCCCCCGATGCGCTGCGTGAGCGTTTCATCAAGGCTGGCTTTGAAGATGTTCAGGTCAAGGCCAAGTACTTGAATACAAATATGATTTGGTCGGCACGTAAGCCCGCCTAGGTTTTTGCCTGCGCCTGCCGAGGTCTTTGCACGGGGCATGATCCAAGGTTTGCGCCGATCGGCTGACGTGCAAAGAACAATCAATAACGCACGATGCTTCGAGGTGGTGGATTACCGTCGGTAATCCACCACCCTTGCTTCACTCGGCATAACTCAGAAGCATTCGGTACAACTCAAAGCTCACGAAAATTGGCGTTCCGAGCCCGGATTCTAGGCAATTTTTAGTTTTCCGCTACATTGCCAAGTCATCCCCCAACGCTTTGCTCCCCGCTGCGCACAGGCCCTTGCAACCACGCGCTCTTCTACACCTAGATGTATTTTCGCGCCCGTCGAAGCTTTTTAAAAAGGTTGATCTAGGCTCGGAAACTCGGTCTTTTCAGCGACCCGATCACGTTCGTCGCTCTGTACGATGCGGCTCTTGCCTTCCTTGCCTATGGGCAGTGATCGTTGCACCGCATCCCAACGTTTGTACAACATTTAGCAAAACTAGTTTAGGCTCGCTTCATGCAGTCCTTCCTCACCCCAGCGCAACACGCAGATCTTTACGACGCGGAAAACACCTGGACGATCGCCGAAGATTTCTTTCTCGAGTTCATTAACCAGCAACCGTCCAGCCGAGTTCTTGACCTTGGGTGTGGCACCGGCCGACTGACCATAGCCCTGGCTCAGGCCGGCCACCAGGTCACCGGACTTGACCCGCATTCCGGTTCGTTGGATGCCGCACGGGCCAAGCCCGGGTCACACGCCGTGCACTGGATCGATGGCACTTCGGCCCAGCTGCCCGATGATGCAACATTTGATGCAGTATTGATGAGCTCCCACGTGGCTCAGGCAATTACCCGCGACGATGAATGGTCCCGAACGCTGGCCGATGTTCAGGCTGCCTTGTGCCCCGGGGGTCGACTGGTCTTCGATTCGCGCGATCCGCAGGCGCGCGTTTGGGAACGCTGGACACCGGGTAGCACGCGTGCTCAGCACACGCTCTCGGATGGAACCGGGGTGCATTTATGGATCGATGCACAGGAACAAGAGCACGGATTGGTAAACATCACCGAACATCGTTTACTGGCCGATGGAAATCGTGAATTTGAAGATGCCGTGCTTGCCTTCCGCAGCGAAGCGACGCTACGGAAGAATCTTGACGCCGCTGGTCTGATAGTCGATGAGGTCTATGGCGGGTGGGCGGGACAACCGGTCGGCGCCGGTCATGGCGAGCTTATAGTCACCGCACACCGCTAACAGTTGCGCAATTGTGTAAGACCATGGGCCTCACCCGATCCTTCGGGTGAGGCCCATGGTCTTTGCCTAAGAGTTCGCCTAGCTCAGCGGGTAGAGCGGGTTGTGTCCGGCCGTCACACGCTCGGAGTCGCGCACCGGTTCCGGTGCGGTGCCTGCGCCCCACGGGTTTGATCCCAGGGATTCGCGGCCGTGCGGTTCAAGCCAGTTCTCCAGCGCCGGTCCCTGGGGCACAATCTGGGTTGGGTTCACATCGGTATGCACCACGTAGTAGTGCTCCTTGATCTGAGCGAAGTCGATGGTGTCCCCAAAACCGGGCAACTGGAAAAGGTCCCGTGCGTAGGCCCAGAGATTTGGCATTTCGGTGAGCTTGTTCCGGTTGGCCTTGAAGTGGCCGTGGTAGACCGCGTCAAAACGTACAAGCGTGGTAAACAAGCGAATGTCGGCCTCGGTGATTGCATCGCCCATTAAGAAACGCTCAGTGGCCAAGCGTTCCTCGAGCCAGTCCATGGCGGCCCAGAGCCGATCGTAGGCTTCCTCATAGGCCTGCTGGGAACCGGCAAAACCGCACCGGTAAACCCCATTATTGATCTCGGTGAAGATGCGCTTATTGACAATTTGCATCTCCTCGAGCTTGTCCGCGGGGAGCAAATCCGGGGCACCAACACGGTGGAAGGCCTTCCACTGGGTGGAGAAATCCAGCGTGATCTGCGGGTAATCGTTGGTCACCACCGCGCCGGTGGGCACCTCAACGATGGCCGGCACGGTAATGCCGCGTGGGTAGTTCGCGAAGCGCTTGAAGTAGTTTTCCTGGATCCGTTCGGTGCCAAGCACCGGATCCACTCCGCCGTCATCAAGGTCGAAGGTCCAGGAGCGCACATCGTGCACTGGCCCCGGGGTGCCCAGCGAGATTGCATCTTCGAGGCCCAGCAGGCGGCGGATAATGATGGTGCGGTTGGCCCACGGGCAGGCGCGTGCGGCAATCAGGCGGTAGCGTCCGGCTTCTACGGGCCAGAGCTGTGCGCCGTCGGCAATCCCTGCATCAACATTGCCGATGGTGCCCTCGGTGGGTCCACCTGTTGCACGGACCTCGTCGGGATGAGCGACGATGCGGTCCTGAATGTAGTTTGTGTCGCGCGTGAATTCGGCACCGGTCACGTAGGCACCGGCGGTGCTATGTTCTTGTTCGCTCATGATCCAACCCTAGATTCGTGTGCTGCAAAGCACCATGGCAATAAAAATGGCCTGCCCGGCGGAACGGCACGGGCAGACCCTTGGGCCATGAACTGTACGCATGGTCAGGGGAGATACCACGCGTTTTTTCACGGCCGTTCAGGTAGTGGCCTCAAGCAACCCCAAGTTTCTTGAGGCCACCACCTGAAGTTTCCCCCTTCGCGAGGGAAAGCTAGTTAGGCCGAAACCAGTGCTGCTTCGCGAACCGACTTCATGGCCGCGGTCCACGGAATCAGCTGATCCAGAACCGGCGCCAGCGATGCTGCCTGCATGTCGGTCGGCTTGAAGACGGAGAAGTTCTCGAAGTCGGTGAACAGGGAGAACATGCCGGTCTTCTGCACGTGTGCAACCTGAAGCTCGGAGAGGATGCCACGCAGGTGCTCCACGGCACGCACGCCGAAGGCCGAACCGTAGGAAACGATGCCGGCTGCCTTGTTGGCGAATTCAACGTTCAGGTAGGACAGCGCGTTGGCCAGCGCCGGTGCCACCGAGTGGTTGTACTCCGGGGTCACGAAGATGAAGCCATCGAATTCGTTGATCTTCGCGGCCCAGGCCTTGGTGTGATCGTTCTGGTAGTTCTGGTAACCGGCCGGGTAAGCCTCGTCCAGAACCGGCAGGTTGAAGTCTGCAATGTCGACGAGTTCGTAGTTTGCATCTCCGCGCAGGTTGGCCTGCTCGAGGACCCACTGGGCCACGCCTGCGTTGTTGCGGCCCGGACGGGTTGAACCGGTGATGATGGCAATCTTGTTCATGCGTGTTCTCCTTGAACTGTGGTGTCACGCCGCAATGTTGCTGACGTGTCAACTAAAACTTGTTGACTCAATCATTGCGTGAAACAATTGACGTGTCAACCAATTATTAAGAATTGTGAGGAGCACCATGTCCGAACCCCTTTGGCTCAGCGCCACAGAACAAGAACTCTGGCTCGAATTCCGCGAATTTCTCTGGGGCTTCCCCAGTGCCATGGACCGCCAACTCAATCACGATGCCGGTCTATCCACCGGCGAATACTCGGTGCTTGCCGCAGTCTCCGAGGCCGATGAAAGCCGCATGCGTTCCGGGGATCTTGCCTGCGCCCTAAAATGGGACCGCTCCCGCGTCTCCCACCTACTACGCCGCATGGAAGCCAAGGGACTCATCTCCCGATGCGCGGCAAGCGGCGATGGCCGCGGTCAAGACATTATGCTCACCGATTCCGGCTGGGAAACCGTTAGGGCCACGGCCCCGGATCACGTGACGTTTGTGCGCGAGACACTCTTCGACTCAATCTCCACCGACGAGCAAGAACAACTACGCACCATTCTTAACAAGATCCGCACTGCAGTAGTGGAGCGCGAACTCTGGTAATCCTCCCGGCCCCCACCCAGAGTTATCCACAAATTCCATCTTCCTCGCCCACCGCCTAGCCATCGTGCCCATACTTGGGGACATGGAAACAACGCGCTTTATCGAGGACGTCGTGGGACAGCACGACCCTCCGGGGCAGTCCCTGACCCCGGACGATAAATTGCGTGCCTTCATCGCCGCCACCCAACTTGCCGAAGACCTCGGCCGATCCATTGCCCACGACACGACCTCCCCGACGCGCGCAGCCCTCTACGCAAGCGCTTTGGAACATCATTCCCAAGCCGTGGAACTTGAGCAACTGCGCGCGGCCCAACTCGCCCAGCAAACCCTGCTTCATGAGCTTGTCCCCGAAGCGCTGAGCGCGATTCGCAGCATTGCAGATCATCCAACCGATTACGTTCACGGCCTCGTCAGCTTGCCGGCGGACCCGCAGATGGCACGCACCGGCCGGCTCGAATTCAAGAGCACCGCCGAGGCACTGCACGGCATGCTGGGCATTAGTTTTTACGATGCCCGAGACCGGCTCCAGGGCGGACGTTCATTACTTCCACACACCAGTGTCACGGGGCAGCCCACGGCTCCTCGTTTCCCCAAACTTGCCAAGCAAATCACCGAAGGTCGGGCACGGGTCAAGGATGTCTGCACGGCCGCCCGCCATCTTGAAAAGCTGCGTCCGACCATCGATGCCCAGCCCGATGCCAAGGATTTAGCCCGACGCGTCGAGGAGAAAGTTGCGGACTCTTTGACGCAGCAGCGGCCCGCCGAGACCAGAAAACTCATCGATGCCATCGGTCAGAAGCTCGAGGACTTGGAAAGCAGCCCAGCTCCGGCCGAAATCCGTGAAAAAACGGGGATCTTCATTACCCGTCGCACCCGCCACTTCACCTACTTGAGTGCATGCATGCTCAATTCCGATGCCGAAATCTTCCTCTCCCACTTCGCACAGTCCGATAACCCACGTACCCTTGCAGGAAATCGCCAGAACCTAACAGATTCTGCCACGCAGCCCGGCGCCGAGCCCACGATTGAAGACCAAAACTCCTTAGCCGCTCCCCCGGATTCGACGACTAGCGGAACGCTTGTTCAGGGCCCCGAAGAAACGCAGGCCCCGGTCACCCCATGGTTTACCGCCGATCCGGCGCTCGCGCTAGATCCAACACCGGCTCATCCGTCGAATGACGATTTCAGTGACGTTGCCCAGGATCAGTTTAATTCCCGTGCCACAGGATGTGACGGACTCACGGCCCCACAACGCCATCTACAGACCTTGATCAACATTATGCGTAGCGCAAACCATCCATATGGCATCAAGAAAAATGGAAAGCTCACCGGCCTACCGGCGGGAAAGCTCTTGGTGATCATCAAATTCGAGGTGCTCATGGGACTTGCTCGGGGTGCTGGCTACACGGCGCACGGACTAGAAATCTCGGCCACCGAATGTAGACGCAGACTCGCCAACGATGGAGTCATCCCCCTAGTTTTGGGTGGTGATGGAGAAATACTTGATCTGGGCCGTGAACGACGGCAGCTCAGTGAAAAACTCAAGCTTGCGGTGCAGGCTCGCGACGGCGGTTGCATCTTTCCGGGGTGTACCGTTCCACCGGAACTCTGCGAATTCAACCACATCGATCAATGGCAACATGGCGGGCGCACCAGCGTGACAACGATCCATATGGCCTGCATCAATCACCACCATATGATCGATAATGGCGAGTTGCGAGTCGTGATTTACCGCGGTTTACCGCATGTGATCCTGCCCAAATATTTGGATCCCGATCAGCTACCGCGTCGAAATAATTATTGGAAGCCACCGGAGCTCACGCTGTTCTGAGCCTGCACACGGAAACGCTCATCGCTCCGGGTGAATCCCCACAACGATGAGCAATCTCTGCTCCGCGACCTTTAGTGCGCGGACTCCAGCGCAGCATCGAACACTTCTTGCTCCCGGGCAGCTATCAATGCGGTGTAGGCGCCATTCGAAGAACGCAACACCGCAGGTTCTCCCCGTTCGATGATGTTCCCGTCCTGCAGAACCACCAATTGGTCCGCATTTTCAACGGTTGAAAGCCGGTGGGCGATCATCAGCGTTGTGCGTCCGTGGGCAAGCTGGTCCAGCGCCTTTTGCACCAGCGCCTCGGTGGTGTTATCGAGTGCGCTTGTAGCCTCATCGAGCAGCAGGATCCGCGGATTGCGCAGGATGGTGCGGGCGATGGCCAGACGTTGCTGCTCACCACCGGAGAACCGATGCCCGCGTGCCCCCACCACGGTATCCAGGGATTCGGGCAGCGCGGCAATCAGGTCCGCAATCTGTGCGCTGGCCAAGGCTTCCCACAAGTGCGCATCGGTGGCCTCGGGGTCGGCAAGCAGCAGATTCTCGCGAATCGATGAGTGGATCAGGTAGGTCTCCTGAGAAACCACACCCACGATTTGGTTCAGGGTCTCGGGCGCCAGTTCACGGATGTCGATGCCGTCGATGGTGATCCGCCCGGAACTTGGATCGTGCAGACGCGGCAGCAACGAACCAAGCGTTGATTTACCGGACCCCGTAGGACCCACGATCGCCGTTGAGCTACCCGGTTCAAGAACCAGGTCGATGCCGTGCAGCACCTCGGTGCCATCGTGGTAGGCAAACCTGACGTCCTCAAATTTCACCAGCCCCTGCACCCGCTGAGCATCGAGCTCATGGGGGTGGGTCGGTGCCTTGATCTCCGGTTCCAAATCCAGGTATTCGAAGATGCGGCTAAACAAGGCCATCGCGGTGACCCACTGAACCCCGACATTCAACAGCCCCATGATGGGACGGAAAATTGCACCCTGTAGCGCGGTAAAGGCAACCAACGTACCAATGGTCATTCCGCCACTGGTCAACGGGAATCCGGCGGCCAGGTAGATAATGGCGGGGATTGCGGCAAAGACGATGCTCATGGTGGCCATGCGCCAGCGTCCCGCCAACTGGCTGCGCAGCTCGAGATCTACCAGGCGGTGCGAGGATGCACCGAAGCGGGCAACATCCCGGCCGGTGGTACCCAGGGTTTTAGCAAGGCGAATTCCGGAGACCGAGAGCCCCTCCTCGATTTGCGTATACATTCCGGCAAGCTCGGCCTGCCGGGCACTGGTAATATCGCGGCGCAGCAATGCCACCTTGCGTGAAAGCCAGATGGCCGGGGGTAGCACGATCAGTGAAAGCAGGCTCATCCGTGGGGAGAGCGCGATCATCGCGATGGCCGTTGCCACCGCGGTTGTCAGGTTTGAGGCCACCGAGGTAGCAGTGGAGGTGACAACCGACTGCATTCCGGCAATGTCGTTGGTCAGGCGTGATTGCACTTCGCCGCTGCGGGTTCGGGTAAAGAAGCCCAGCGATTGGGCCTGCAGGTGGGTAAAGAGTCTGGTGCGCAGCGTGTGCATGACCTTTTGGCCCATTTTGGTCGCCATCCAGGTTTGGACAACCCCGATGGCCGCGCTGGCTGCTGCCACTGCCACCAACCCACCGGAAAGCCAGGCCAGCAGCGCGACGTTCTGGTGTGGCAGCGCATCATCGATAATTGCGCGGATCAAAAATGGTTGGGCCAGTCCGATGATGGATGCTGCGGAGATCAGCAATACGACGATCATGATGGTGATTTTGTGTGGTTTGAATAGTTCGGCAATCCGGGAAAGCTTCACCGGATGGAGTTTGACCTGCCGAATATCCGCGGGATTTTTGCGGGCTACGCGCCCACCGGGTCCGCCGCCGCGTCCCGAATCTGGTGTTTCACTGGCGCCACTGGCACCCGATGATTTAGTGGCCGAGCGGCCTTGGCCCGAGCGGGCTGCGCTGGAAATAGTAGGTGTTCCCGACATGCGCACCACCTTTCTTGGTGGTTGTGGGTGCGGGATTCGCACCTCGTCATTACTGAGGTTACCTCACTGTGTGGTTACCAGTCAACTCTGCGGTACGCTTAGCACTATGCCAAATAGCCCAGATTCCGCCGCTCAGGGCGATCTTTCAGACCTATTTCACCGAGCTTTTCGCGCTTTGCGACACTCCTGGGTTGAACAATTAGCACCCTTTGATCTGACACCCCACCAGTATCGGGCCATGGCGGCACTAGCGAAAAATAGCCTTGATCCTTCGAGCAACGATGGTCTTCGACTCAAGGACGTTGCACACCGGTTACGCATTGCTCCACGTTCGGCCACCGAGGTTATCGACCAGCTCGAAGACAAAGACTTGGTCATCAGGACCCAAGATCCGCTTGATCGACGGGCAACATTGGTGCAGTTGAGCCCGGCAGGGTTTGACCTTTCGACCAAGGTACGCACCGCGCGTCGCGGCCATACCGAAGAATATTTTGGGCGCTTAACTGCTCGGGACCGCGCAGAACTCGCCCGCATCTTGACGCAATTGGGACCAGAGTGAAGAATTCTTGCTCCCCCCCCTGCCACACCTAGTGGGATCAACAAGAAAAAAGTAGGGCATGGTGGCTCCCACTATTTAGCGGGAGCCACCATGCCCTACTGCTTTGAATCCTTGAATCCAGTTTGAGTCCAAACTTAGGCCGATATCTGCGGATGTTGCAGCCTAGGTTCGTAGCCCGTGGATCTTGGCTTAGCCCTCGGCCTTGCCGCGACGCCAGTAGCCCATGAAGGCAACCTGCTTGCGATCCATCCCCGCATCACGCACCAAATAGCGGCGTAGTTCCTTGATAGTTCCTGCTTCACCGGCAAGCCACGCGTAGAACGGTTGGGTCGACGCGGTGGCTGTTTCCCAGAGGATCTGCTCATCGACATCGATTTCTTCGGGCTCGGCACCTGTCATCACGGCCCCGGCACCCGGAATGGCAACAGTTGCACGCACGGCCGAGGCCAAGAGCTCGCCATGCGGGTGCGAACCGCGCGGCAACCATTGAACCGAAACACCCGAACGCGTTGAAGAACCCTGAATATCGCTGGTATTTGGAACTTCGATGAGCGCATGACCGGTGATTCCGGCTGGCAAGGATTCAAGAATTGAGCAGATGGCCGGAGCCGCCGTCTCATCGCCAGCCAAAAGAATACGTTTGGCCGACCCCGGACGGAACTCAATTCCTCCGTAGTCCGCAGTGCACAAGGCGGCATTGGGCCCCAACACCATGAGCCGGTCCCCCGCCTGTGCCGTTGCGGCCCAGTTGGTTGCCGGCCCGCCACCGGGCTTGCCGTCATCGCCCGTGAGATGCAAGACAAAGTCGATGTCGATCTCCGCCTCGGTGCCACGGTTATCGCGGTGACCCGCGGGGCGCAGCGAACGCACTGTATAGGTGCGCATAAGCCCGCGTGCTTCTTCGGGTTCGGCGAGCCAACGTTTGTACCATCCGGTGGCCTGTGAGGCGGTAATCAGCGCGTCGGGGCGCAGTGATTCGAAAGCACCCAGATGCGCGACTCCTGGGACGCTGGAGTTGCCGGCCGCCTGAAACATGAGCTTGATGCGCAAATCCCACGGTGCATCCCCGGCACCAAAATGCGCAAGATCGCTTCCCGCAAGGGTGATGCGCTTGAAATTATCCCCCAACGTGTCGGTGGCAACCACACGAGTTGAGAAGGCAAGCATTTCACTGATGCTTGATGCCGGAATTGGGGCTTCTAAGCCTAAATTCGCGGGAGTTTCGGTATTTTCTTCCGGTTCATCGGTCGCAAGGATTCCGGCGTCCGAGGACGTGGCCGGGGTTGCGTCTTGAGCCGCGAGGTGCGGAACAGTTGGTGCAGTAGTTGATAGTTCGGTGGCTGGATCCTGGGTACGGTAAATACCCTTGGCGGCGAGCACCGATTCGGTACGTAAGACGCGGTGGCGGCCAATGGGTAGCACCAGCGGGGTTCCGGCCACCGGGTCCGGGATCACCCGGCAGGGCATACCAAAAACGTTTTTGACCATTTCCTCGGTCACCACGGCGGCCGGGTGTCCGGCGGCAACAATCTTGCCTTCCTTGAGCGCCACGAGGTGATCTGCATAGCGTGCGGCAAGGTTGAGGTCATGCAGGACTATGACAACTGTGGTGCCGCGGGTGCGGTTGAGCTCGGAAATAACATCGAGCACCTCCAATTGGTGGGCAACATCAAGGTAGGTAGTTGGCTCATCGAGCAGCAACAACTCGGTTTCCTGCGCCAACGCCATGGCAATCCAGACGCGCTGGCGCTGCCCACCGGAAAGTTCATCGACGGGACGTTCGGCAAGTTCCAGGGTGCTGGTCATGCTCATGGCCCGCTCCACGGCTGCCTCATCCTCGGAATTCCAGCGCTTGAACCATCCTTGGTGCGGGTAGCGGCCACGGCCCACCAGTTCACGCACTGTAATGCCATCGGGCGCGGTGGGAGTCTGCGGCAACAGTCCCAACATCTTGGCTACCTCGCGGGCCGGGCGCGTGTGGATGTCATCGCCATCGAGCAATACCTTGCCGCCGGCCGGCTTGAGCAACCGGGCTAAACCACGCAAAAGCGTTGATTTTCCGCAGCCATTGGCTCCGACGATGATTGTCACCTCGCCGGTGGGTAGCTCGAGGGAGAGCTCATCGACAATGCTCACCGAGTCATAGGCGAGCGTGAGATCCTGGGCTTGAAGTAGTGCCATGGGGGCGCTTCAGCTTCCTTCCTTGTTGGAGCGCACCAGGACCCAGATGAGGAACGGTGCTCCCAGCGCGCCGGTAACGACGCCGACTGGTAATTGTATGTCGGGCAAGACGTTGCCCGCGATAAACGTAGCGAGCGTGACAAGCAGGGCACCGGTGATTGCCGCGGCGCCCAGGTGACTGCGCCCCTGACAAAGGCGCAGGGCCAGCGGCCCGGCCAGGAAGGAGACGAAGGCCAGCGGGCCGGTGACGGCGGTGGCCACCGCCGTGAGCCCCACACCCAGCAGGATCAAGCCCAGCCGGGTGTTTTTGGGGTTTAGGCCCAGCCCGGCGGCCGTGTCATCACCCAATTCGAGGATGCGTAACTTGGACGCCGCCGGTAGCAGCAGCGGGAAAAGGATTGCCAATGCTACGCCAAGTAATCCGGCGCGCTCCCAGGTACTGGCACTGAGCGAACCGGTGAGCCAGCGCAGTGCATCGGCGGCACTGCGCACATCGCTCCGGGTGAGCAGGTACTGAATGATGCCTTGCAGCATTGCAGCCACGGCAATGCCGGCAAGGATCAGCCGCGGGCCTGTATGTTTTCCGGCATCGGCAATTTTATAGATCAGCAGCGCCACGACCATGGCACCAAGGCAGGCAATCAGGGACAGGCCGATGCCTTGGGCGCCAAAGAGTAGCATCCCGGCCACCGCCGCGGCGCTGGCTCCATAACCAACACCTATCACATCGGGGCTGGCCAAGGGGTTGCGCAACATGCGCTGGAAGATGGCTCCCGAAGCACCAAAAGCGGCACCGGCAAGGATGCCCACCGCGGCCTGCGGCAGCCGGTCCTCCCAGAGGATAAAGGAGACCCCGGGAATCGCTTCACCGCTCAGGGCCGCGATCAGGTCAAGAACCGCGATGGGATGGCGGCCAAAGAGCAGGTTCAAAAGCACCGCCGCGAGGATGCCTAGGGTGCCGAAGCAGAGGACGGAGGTCAGTGGATTGGTGGAACGTGGCTTGCGTGCTGTGCCAGTGCCGGGCGTACCAAGGTTTTTGCCATGGCCTAGGTTTTGGGTCGTGACAACAAGGCCTGGATGGATGATGGGGTTTAGGTTCTGTTTGGTGGCACGTTCAGGCTGTGTGCTGGGGTCCGTGGGTAGAGATTCTTGGATTGGGCGGGAGTCCGGAAGGATTATCGGATGGGTCATGGGTCGGCTCATAGCGATACCTGCTTACCGCGGCGCAGCAGCCAGAGGAAGAGCGGCGCCCCTACAACTGCCGTCATGACACCCACCTGAATTTCCGCAGGTGGTGCAACCACCCGGCCAATAATGTCGGCACCCAGCAGTAGCACCGGACCGGCAAGCATTGACAGGGGTAACAACCATCGATAATCGCCGCCGCTCAGCGCACGGATGGCATGCGGAACAATCAAGCCAACAAAGCCGATGGGTCCGGCCAATGCGGTAGCCGCACCACAGAGCAGCACCACCCCGGCAGCGGAAATGGCCCGACCCCGGCCCACTTTGAAACCCAGCCCACGGGCCGAGTCATCACCCAATGCCACGGCGTTGAACAATCTTGCGCTCAATAGGATGGCGATGGCACCAATTAGCAGGAATGGTGCGACACTCAGCATTTCTGGAACCTCACGGGCCCCCAGCGTGCCGACCTGCCAGAATCTGAACCTATCGAAGGCCTGATTGCCGATCATGAGTAGGGCGCTGGTCAGTGAGCCGAGCCCGGCGGCCATCGCGGCCCCGGCCAGGGCCAGCTTCAGCGGGGTTGCCCCGTCACGGCCCAGCGAAGCCACCAGATAAACAATCAGCGAGGCAGCGGCCGCGCCAAGGAATGCAAAAAGTATGTAACCGTTCAGCGTTGAGACCGCAAAAAAGTGAATGCCCGTAACTACTGCCAGAGCCGCTCCTGCATTCACACCCAGGATTCCGGGATCGGCCAAGGGGTTTCGGGTGATCCCCTGCATGCCGGCTCCGGCCAAGCCTAGGGCCGCGCCGATCAGGAGCCCGGCAATGGTGCGTGGGATGCGGGAGGCCACCACCGCGTGTTCACCATTGTTGAGGTCAGGGTGGAAGAGCGCGTCAAAAACGACAGCTGGGTGAATGGTGCGGGCACCGATGAGTAACGAGGCAAAGAGTGCAAGCAGCAGGGCAGCGAGTAGCACTAGCGCCAACACCGGTGCGTGGATGCGTTGACGTTTGACCGGTTCCTGCGACGTTTCGCGGTGTGCTGCCGGTCCGAGCGCGGGATGCGGCAGGGGCGGGGAAGGCGCGGTGGAATCCATTACTGCCCGAGTCTTGGCGACTGGTGCCTGCGCGTTGGTATTCATGCTCATCGTTTCGTCGTCATTTCGCACTCGCCAAGACGAGCTAGCACCCTAGACTGGGTGCCATGAGCCTTCAAGCTACTCGCGCCACCGATCTCGCATCGTACATATTGGCCCCCAACCCGGGTCCCATGTCCCTGGATGGCACCAATTCCTACATTTTGCGTGCCCCGGGTTCCGAACACGCGATCATCGTGGATCCGGGCCCCGAGGATGCCGGGCACCTTGCCGCATTGGCCGCGCAATCGGTAGAACTGATCCTGATCACTCATCGACATGCAGATCACACCGAGGGCATTGACACCCTGCACCGACTGACCGGCGCTCCGGTGCGTGCAGCACTGCCCGAATATTGCCGGGATGCCCCGGTGCTGCACGATGGTGAAGAAATCCGCGCCGCCGGTGTACTGCTGCGCGTGCTCGCCACCCCCGGACACACCTCGGACTCGCTCTCGTTCCTGTTGCCCGATGACGGGGCCAAGGGATCGATGCTGACCGGGGACACCATTTTGGGCCGTGGCACCACAATTCTTGATGCACCCGATGGCACCCTTGGCGACTACTTGAAGTCGTTGGATGCACTGGGAGAAGCACCCGATGCCCGGGTGCTTCCGGCACACGGCCCGGTGTTGGACTCGCTGCATGAAATTGTTAGCCAGTATCGTATGCACCGGTTGGCGCGTTTGGAGCAGATTAGTGCCGCGCTGAAGCAGTTGCGCGGCACCAACCGAACCCCGGGCATCACCGAAGTCACCGAAGTCACCGAAGTCACCGATATTGTCTATGCGGACGTGGATGCTTCCGTGCGTAAGGCAGCAGAGATCTCGGTGGCAGCCCAATTGAGCTACCTTGCCGAGTTCGATGCCTCTTAACATGATGTCCTAGTCCGCTGTGCAGGTTTAGTTGCCGAGTTTTTGCTATTTTCCGGTGGCCGCGTGGGCGCCGGCGGCGAGAGCCGGGACTACCTTCTCAATGGCGTAGGGAACCGACAGCGGTGAGGCAGCGGAGATGGAAAGAACTTCCATGTCATTGGCCGCTGCCACCAGGCCGCCCTTGGCAACCGCCGGGATCTGTGAGAACAGTTTGTTTGCCTTGATAGCGTCGGTGGTTGAACCGGCGGGGATCCAAGTGAAGAAGATATCGGATTCCAGTTCGTTACCGCGCTCGGCGGCCCACGGCAAGAAGAACTCGCCGTCCTTGACGTTTTCATCGACCATTGGTGCCTGCTTCATGCCCAAGGCGGTGAGGAAGCGTGGACGGGAGTCCCCCGTTGCATAGAGGTTGATGCCGCCATCGGCCGGTTCCAGGTTTCCGGCGATGAAGACCGTGTCCTTGAAGACCGGGTTGGCGTCGGCAGCTGCCTTGAGTTTGCCTTCGACATCGGTGATCAGCGCGGTTGCCTCATCCTGCTGACCCAATGCTTGGCCCACAGCGGTGGTGACTTGCTGCCAGCTACTGGTGTAGTTGGGTGCGATGGGTGCGATGACCGGTGCAATCTTGGAAAGCTTTTCGTATTCGTCCTTGGTCAGGCCCGAGTATCCGGCAACGATGAGATCCGGTTTGGTTTCGGCAATTGCCGTGAAGTTCACGCCGTCGGCTTCCGCATACTGCACCGGTGCCTTCTCGGTTCCAAGGGCGGCGCCCAGCTCGGTGAGCTTTGCGTCCTTCCAATCGGTGGAGCCCTGAGCATTGTTGCCCCAGACGTCTTCGGCCATCCCCACGGGAACCACACCCAAGGCCAGCACGGCATCGGCATTGACCCACGACACTGTGGCAATGCGTGTGGGTTTTTCGGTGATCTCGGTGGTGCCATAAATGTGTTTGATACTTACCGGGAAACTGGCCTCACCCGATGCCTCAGCGTTTGCCGTGCTACCCGATGATTGGGGGGATGAACCCACCGGGGTTCCGCAGGCGCTGAGCGTCAGGGCGATGGTGGCCGAAGCTGCTGCGAGCAAGGCCGTACGACGAGTGAACTTCATCTGGTTGGAATCCTTCGTGATTCTGGAGCGTTGTGCGTGCGTGAGTGCAAGATTGCCTAGTTCAGCGCGGCAATGTAGTGGGTGGGGATCATGGAATGGACTTACCCCGCATTCCCCTGACGAGTAAGGCTAACCTCACACAAACCAATTAAGCAACGTCCAAGTAACCTATTTGGGCAGGCGGCGGACGGTTGATCCGGTGAAAAATCGCACCAGCTCGCGCAATTGGACGGCAAAAAGTGGGCTGCCGCACATTTTTGCGCCACCTCAAGCACACCTACGCTCGCCCCATTGCACCTGAGCCCACCAGCCCGCGACACCCTGGGGGGCAGCAAACCGCCCACACAAGCCCGTGGGTGCAGCAGAAAGCGGGCAATAGATGGCGCGGGATCAAGGAACGCATCACATCGAACCCAGTCCCCGCGGGTTATCGAACCCCCCCTCACTTCGGGCGGTTCCGCTCAGTGGGACCCACTGTGAACCAAGTGTGACAGGGGTCATAGAAAAGAGTTTTAGGGAGCCGGAATCCGCGTAAACTCGGCGTAGCTTAGGCAAGCCTTGCTTGGTAAAACGTGCCAAATGAGCGCCAGAACAGCCCACCGGCTTGCACCTAGGCATGCCTTATCTATAGCGTTTCACTTGAGTTCATTTACGCAATGAGGTTGTTAGCTAATTACCCGGCCGGCCATCTCAGCACCATTTCATCGGAGAAAAGTACAGTGAAGATGTCTTTCCGCACCGCCCTGGGCACCGTAGCCGCGGGTGTATCACTGCTCGCATTGACCGCTTGTGGCGGTTCCCCCGAGGCAGGCGCCAACGCAGCCGATGGCAAGACCGTCGAGATCACCCACGCACAGGGAACCACCACGGTTCCTCTCAAGCCGGAAACCGTTTACACCTTCGATCTGGGTGTTCTTGATTCCATGAGCGCGCTGGACCTTACGGCTGATGGTGTGCCGGAAACCAAGTACCCCGAAGCTCTGGCCAAGTACAACGACAAGAGCGTCACCAAGATTGGTTCCATGAAGGAACCAGATTTTGAAGCGATCTCCAACGGCAACCCGGATCTGATCATCATCACCGGACGTACCGCGGGCTCCTACGAAGAGCTCTCCAAGATTGCACCGACCGTCGATCTTTCGGTAGATGCCACCAAGCCACTTGATTCCTTCAAGGAACAGGCCGGCAAACTGGGTCAAATCTTCGATGTTGAATCACAGGTCACCGAGAAGCTCGCAGCCATCGACACCAAGATCAATGACGTCAAGGCCAAGAGCGCCGATGCCGGCAAGGGTCTGATCGTGATGACCTCCGGTGGCGAACTCACCGCCTACGGTGCCGGATCACGCTTCGGCCTGATCCACGACGTACTGGGAATTGCAACGGTTGCCGATATCAAGTCCGAGGGTTCCCACGGTGAATCGATCTCCTTCGAATTCCTCAAGACCAACAACCCGGACACCCTGTACGTGATTGACCGCGACTCGGCCATGGGCACTTCCGGTGCAGCTGCCTCCGCAGTACTGGATAACGAGCTGGTCAAATCGACAAATGCCGCAAAGAACAACAAGATCGTCAACCTAGACTCAAATGCTTGGTACATGGTGGGCTACGGCCTAAACAACACAGCCAAGATGATCGATGAGGTAGCTGCGGGGCTCTAGGCTCCCGCGGAAAGGTCCACTAGGGACACATCAACCATGAGCGCACCAGTGCTACCGGAAGCGGTCGCCGCGGAAGAAATTCCGCTGGCGGCCGTTCCGCGTACCCGAAAGATTTCAGAAACTAGCTGGCTGATCATCGGCACCCTGGCGGTGCTGGTGATGGCGGGGGTGAGTTTGTTCGTCGGAGTTTCCGATGTCACGCTGCCCCAATTGCTTTCCGGTGATAAGGAAGCCTGGGAGCTGCTGTGGATTTCGCGGCTGCCACGCACCCTTGCCGTGATCCTCGCGGGAACCGCGGTGGCGGTTGCCGGATTGATCATGCAGCTGATGGTGCGCAATAGATTTGTTGAGCCCTCCACGGTGGGAACCGTCGAATCGGCAACGCTTGGCATCTTGGTGGTCACCGTGGCGCTTCCGGCCGCACCCATGATGCTCAAAATGGGTGTGGCATCGGTCTTTGCACTGGGCGGGACGGCCTTGTTCTTGGCCGTGCTGAACCGACTACCGGCCCGCAATACGCTGCTGGTTCCCATCGTGGGCATCATGCTTGGCGGCGTCATCGGCTCGGTGACAACATTCTTCGCCTATAAGTACGATCTGCTCCAGACGCTGAGCAACTGGATGATCGGAGACTTCTCCGGAGTGCTGCGCGGGCGTTATGAACTCTTATGGATCGTGGCGATCCTGACCGTCATTGGTTATATTGCCGCTGATAAATTTACTGTTGCCGGACTGGGTGCGGATTTCACCACGAACCTTGGCATGAACTACAAGGCAATCATGCGCCTGGGCCTGGTGCTTGTCTCACTGATTTCCGCGGTGGTTGTCACAACCGTGGGTGCGGTGCCATTCCTGGGGCTGATCGTACCCAACATCGTCTCGCTGATCTTTGGGGACAACCTGCGCCGCGCGGTGCCCTGGACAGCACTCTTTGGCGCGGGCTTCGTACTGCTCTGCGACATTATTGGCCGCACCATCCGCTACCCCTACGAGGTCCCGGTGGGCATGGTCATGAGCGTGCTCGGTGCCATCGCCTTCCTGATCCTGCTGCTACGAACCAGGAAACGAAATGCCTAATCCGCTTGCCTCGCTACGTGAGCGACTACGCCCGGGACGCGGATTGACGCGCAACCCCTTTGACTCCGGGGGCTCGATGAGCAGCCGGGGATTCTCGTTCAAACGCATCTCGCCGGGTACGCTGATCACCATCCTTGCAGTGCTCACGCTTGTATGCGTGGTGCTGTTTATGACCATCGATCTCAAGGGGAATCTCTCCTACGCGCTTTCACGGCGCTCGATCCGCGTCGGTGCCATGCTGGTGGTTGCCATGGCAGTTGGCCTTTCCACGCTGATGTTCCAGACGGTCACCGCAAACCGCATCCTGACCCCATCGATCATGGGGTTTGATGCGCTGTACATCCTGATCCAAACCGCGCTGGTCTTTGCGCTGGGTTCCTCGACCCTGATGACCGCCACCCCGGCCCTGAAATTTGGTGTTGAGGTGGGGCTGATGGTGCTCTTCTCCGCGCTGCTCTACCGTTGGCTGTTCACCGGCGGGAACTCCTCGCTACACCTGATGCTGCTGGTGGGCATCGTGATTGGCACGCTCTTCCGCGGGTTCTCCTCACTGCTGCAACGCTTGATGGAACCCAGCGAATACATCGTGCTCCAGGACCTGTTCTTCGCCTCCTTCAACCAGGTAGATCCGGTACTGCTGGGGATCTCCGCGGTGGTGGTAGGCATTATTACGGTGATTGTCTGGCGATTGCGAAAGAGCTTTGACGTACTTGCGTTGGGCCGCGAAACGGCAATCAACCTGGGCGTCGATCATCAACGCGTGGTCACCTTGGTGCTGGTGCTGTGTTCAGTTCTTGTGGCGGTCTCCACCGCACTGGTGGGACCGGTAACCTTCTTTGGGCTACTGGTGGTCTCGCTGGCCTACCAAATGGTCCGCAAGTTCTCCCATGCCGCGCTCATTCCCATCGTCGCCCTGCTCGGTGCCATTACGCTCGTTGGTGGGCAGTTGGTACTTGAACGTGTCTTTGGTTTTGCCACCGCGCTCAGTGTGATCATTGAGTTTGCCGGCGGCCTGCTATTCCTCTACCTGCTTTTGAAGGGTTCCCTGAAGTGATTCGCATTGATTCGGTGTCCAAGTCCTATTCCGGGACCACGGTGGTGGATGCGGTCAGCACCGTCATACCCTCCGGTGGAGTCACCTCCATCATCGGGCCCAACGGCGCCGGAAAATCCACGCTACTCTCACTGATCTCCAGGTTGCTGCCCATGGACACGGGGTCGGTTTCCATCGCCGGGCTCGATGTGACAAAGACCGCGAGCAAGGATTTGGCCAAGTCGATGGCGATCCTGCGGCAGGATAACCACATCACCATGCGCTTGCGCGTGCGCGACCTGGTAGGTTTTGGGCGTTTCCCGCACTCGGGTGGGCACCCAACCTCGGTGGATCAAGAACACATTGAAAAGGCCATGGCGCAGCTGGATCTTACAGATTTGGCTGATAGGTTCCTTGACGAGCTTTCCGGTGGGCAACGCCAGCGTGCCTACATTGCCATGGTGCTGGCCCAGGATACCGAATACCTGCTGCTCGATGAGCCGCTGAACAACCTGGACATGAAGCATTCGGTGGAGATGATGCGGATGATCCGCAGGCTTGCCGATGAGCTGGGTAAGACGGTTGTGATAGTTATTCACGATATTAATTTTGCTTCATGCTATTCGGATACGATCCTTGCCATGCGCCGGGGCGTATTGGTACATCAGGGTGCGCCGGCGCAGATCATGACGCAGGAAGTATTGCGCGATGTGTATGACATCGATATCCGTATTGAGGAGATCGATGGGAACCGGATTGGCGTGTACTTCGCCTAGTTTGGCAGTTAGCATCTCGTTGAAAATGAGGCATCTACGCCCCGTGTTTGCGTGGATTCTTGTGTAACTGCCGGTAGAGGGGCTGACGATGGTAACCGCTAGGTCTAGCAGCAATATGCGGATCGCAGCATTGCTTACTGTTCGCCTAGGCCAGGCAAAGTAATCGGTTGAAATTCGCCCGCAGATGGCTATTTCGCTCGGTGGTGTCTCAAGGCATCAAGTTCTCGAAAATCGGCGAATTTGCGGCATCATTACGGCAATTTTGGTATCTGCTTACAGCATCGCCACCGCCAGCCTTCATCTGGAACAAACTGCAACCCTATCCCAGCAGCTTGCCCAGGAACTCGGATCAATACAAATAGCAATCTAGTGCGCAGCAAAAGATTATGCGAAGTCCACACGCTCTTTGCCGCGCATTCTGGACTTTGAAAGTATTCACGACTTCGCATAATCCTTGCTTATTAGAGCAGGGTTCGTAACCACTTGACGAGGTCTGCGCGTTGTTCTTTGCCATAGGGGCTTTGGGGAACGATGTTCTGCTCGGCAGATTCGATGGCTCGACGTTTGACTTCGGTGCTGGCCCTGGCATAAATCTCCGTGGTGGTGACACTTTCATGACCAAGAAAATCACGGATATAGACAAGATTCACGCCGGCATCTAGAAGATGCATAGCCTTCGAAAGCCGCTTATGTGGATGGTTTGGTTATGTGGCCATTGCGGTGTTTGTGCTGGTCAGACCGGTGGCGTAGCTGGCTTCGCACGCATAATCCCCGGGTACGCGGCTCAACGACTTGGTTCTTCCGCACATCTGGCCGGGTATCGGCCCTCGATATGTTCGAGTTTTCCGTGACCGATTTTCTGCGCGGAAGACTGTTGCCGTCCCCGGACAAAGAGAAGAGTTGGCCTATCTGATCAACACCAGTAGGGAGCTCGATTCCCATGGAGGCATCAAATATTCGCAACGCGTCAGCGCAAGTGATCGACGCGTTGACGGCGGCATATACATAATATTCAAGTGTAAAACAAGCGTCTTTTGTACTTGAACTAGTGATTAGAAAAAGTGCTGATTCCCATATATATTATGTTTTCCATCACTCGAAAAAAGAGTCTTCCTGAACAAGCCGAGCACTGAATCGTTTGTGAGGGGGGAAGACCCCGAAAGAAGAAGGCTCGCAAATGCCTAACCTTGCATTAAAAAGACATCACAAAAAATCGCTTACAACGATGCTCGCAGCGACAACCGCATTCGCCTTAGTTTTTACTCTGGCAGATCCAACTATGGCGGCAGAAGACGCTTCACTCAGAACGGTATCTGAAGCCGCTTCCGCTTACGATGCCAACGATCCAAAATCTATTGCAGCGTTGGCAGAGGCCGCTTCGCCAATCAATGCACTAACTCTTAGCGGTACTGATAACAGCTCGGTTTCTCTTACAGAGAGTGGGGCTTTCGTTTCTGTCGATGAGAAGGGAGTAGCTTCGCTTTCTGGCGTAGGGTCCCCAGAAATTTCAATTGGTGTGGCATCCCCGAACAATGATTCAACTCTGACAGAGGGTGTTTCTGTACAACGCAATGCTGCACCAGGTACTAACATCGTGACACGAGCTACTGCGAATGGTGCGCAGCTTATTGCTGTTCTTGAAGATTCGCAGGCTTCCTCTTCGCTTGACTTTGATCTTGATTTGCCGGCAGACGCTGAGCTTGTTGAAAATCCTGATGGGTCTGTCGCAATTGTTGCAGACGTAGAAATTGTGACGCCTGTGGATGAAAGCTTTGATGCTACTAGCGCCCAAATCGAATCAATTCTCGGAGATACGGACGACCCTGAAGAAATCACTCAGGAACAATGGGATCAAATTGAAGCATTGCCTGAGGCTGAGACTCAAACGACAATAGCTCGACAACAGATTGCACTCATTGAGACGCCTTGGGCTGTAGACGCTGAGGGAGAGCATCTTAAAACGCGTTTTGTTCTTAACGGAAATGGTTTAACCCAGATCATTGAAACTAATGAACAGACAGCTTTCCCTGTAACGGCCGACCCTAGCCTCGCTTGGTGGCTATGGACCGGGGCTACTTGCGCGGCAAATTTAGCTACAATTCTCTTCGGTGCAGCAAAACTAGTACAAGCTATAACAAAGATGAACGCTCTCGTTAAAAAGAGTGCAAAACTTTCTGCGGCCGTCAAAAAGCTCGGTGGAGCGAAGAAATTTCTTACTGCTATCTACAAGGCAGCCAAAGGATTCGTCGAAGGAAAGATCGGAAAGTACCTCACTAGAACGCAGATGTTAGCGCTTTCCTCTATCGGGTCTGGGGGGCTCGCACTTGTGGGGGATGCGTTAGGGATCGGGTCATGCATCTCTCTGATCAAGGCAAAACTCTGATGATTCTTGCCTTAGTATTTGGAACAATATACGGACTTTCAGCGGCTATATATCTAGTCATTGTATTGTCTGCAGCGAAGTCTAAGGGATTCCTTGGTGCACTGGTCGCAGGCATTCTAGTGACTGCCCAAGGGTTATTACTCTTCTTCAACGTTTCGTGGGCTCCGCGACCCACTCATATTGCTGAGTCTTTCGGACTTAGCTTCAATGGAGATACCAAATTGACTATGTTTATAACGATTTTCGTGGTCACCGGAGGCATCCTAGCCATCGCATATTTCAGTGGGTTAATCCGGTGGGTCTCACATTGGATCGACAGTATCGGAACTGGAAGATCTGAAAATGGGGAAAAAGCATAATTTCCAAAACGGACTTTCCTAACACCAGGGCTCTGGACATGGCACTAAAGCTGAATTCAAACAGGCCCAGATTTCCGCGGAATATATTCTACAAAAACCTGTCGACAGTTGCCCGACTCGAGATAATTAATCTGAAGTCAGCTTACATCTGCTCCTTCAAAAATCTCATGAATCCGGGAAAATTCGAAGCAGTTTTGACCGAAATCCACTGGATCTGTACGAATAAATTATCTCGTGATGTCCAGACCCCTGAATCCGTCATTATTCTTTGTTTCTCATGGTTTGTGATTCTTGGCTTGCCGGTTGCAGGAGGTTTGGGATCGAAACTCACTGATGATTATGCAAAATAATTCATGGAGTTGCGGCTGGGTTTCGCCCGATGCAGGCACCGTCGAGCGTAAGATTCGCCACAGTGGGAATGTCACACAAATACGTTGAACCCCTGATTGACCTGATGTTTGAAGATTTTTGACGCATCGCGGACGTAACAATGATGCAGTGGTCACACTTCCGAAGGATGGGAAGATTTATACATGACCACGCAAAAGATTGCACAGGGTGGAACCCGGCCCACACTGCGCCAACAACTAGGTGCCCGTAAGCCGATCGAGGCGTTCATCGCCGAGGCAGGAAACGGCACCGGGGACGGCCCCAAGCTACGCCGCACCCTCGGGCTACTGCACCTGACAATGATCAGCGTCGGTGCCACACTGGGCACCGGCATTTTCGTCGTACTCTCCTCCTCGGTTCCTATGGCCGGTCCGGCCGTCTGGATTTCCTTTGCGATTGCCGGTCTTGCCGCGCTCTTTGCCGCGCTTTCCTATGCGGAGATGGCCGGCGCGGTTCCGGTCTCCGGGTCTAGCTACACCTACACCTACGCAACCATGGGCGAGGGGTTGGCCTGGATCTGTGGTTGGTGCTTGGTGCTTGAATATGCGGTCTCCGTGGCCGCGATCGCCGTGGGTGCCGGCGAATACCTCAACGAAATGGGCAGGACGCTGGGTCTAGATCTACCCGCGGCGCTGACCAATCCCCCGGGCACCGACGGCGGAGTGTTCAATATCCCCGCGCTGATCATCGTGCTCTTTGCCACCGTGCTGCTGGTACGCGGCACCCGCGAATCCGCGGTGGTCAACACCGTGCTGGTGTTCATTAAGATCGCGGTGCTGGTGTTCTTCATCGCCATTGCCTTTAGCGCCTTCACCTCCGGAAACTTTGACCCGCTGCTGCCCATGGGCACCGCCGGTGTCTCGGCCGCCGCGGCACGCCTATTCTTCTCCTACATTGGTTTTGATGCGGCCTCAACGGCCGGTGAGGAAGCCAAAAACCCACAGCGCGATCTGCCGCGAGCCATCGTGCTCTCCATGGTCATCATTACCGTGCTGTATATTCTGGTGGCGATCACCGCGATTGGTGCACGTGAATGGACCTGGTTTGAGGGCAAGGAAGCCGCGCTGGCGCAGCTGCTTGAAGAAGTCACCGGGCAGGGGTGGGTCTCGCTGCTCTTTGCCGCAGGTGCGGTTCTTTCCATCATTTCCATCGTGATCACCGTGCTCTACGGACAGACTCGTATCCTGGTGGCCATGAGCCGCGATGGCATGGTGCCGAAGGTCTTTGGCCGCCTCTCGCCACGCAATGGTGCGCCGGTGGCCGGCACCTGGATTACCGGTGGAGCCGTGGCCATCGTGGCCGGGTTGGTTCCGCTGGGCCAGCTGGCCGATGCCACAAGTATCGGTACGCTCTTTGCGTTCTCGCTGGTATCACTGGCCGTGATTATTCTGCGCCGTACCCAGCCGGAGCTGCCGCGTACCTTCAAGGTGCCGCTCTACCCGCTGACTCCGATCCTCGCGATTCTCTTCTGTGGTTACCTGATGGCGAACCTTGGGGTGATCACCTGGGTGGTCTTTGGCATCTGGATGCTGGTGGGTGCCGCCGTGTACCTGGGTTATGGACGTCGTAAGTCAGTGGTTGCCAATAACTGGGACAAAATAGTTTCCAAGTAGGGATTTATGACTTTGGCGTAAGGCCAACATGACGATGCCCCGGGAATGGATTCCCGGGGCATCGTCGTAACTAGGTGTGAGTGGCTAGTCGATGCGAACTAGCTTCAACGTCTGGGATGTGGAGGTCAGAGCCACGGCTCCGCGTACGGCAAGCACTCCGGCAACCAGCGTGCCTAAGATGATCGCCACCGAGAGCGGGGCGAAGATCATCGCCATACCGGCCAGCGGCAGCACCAGCACGCCGCTGATAATGATTGAGCCAAGCCCCACGCCGATCACCGGTCCCATGACCGAACCGACCCGGGCCTTTTCCATGGTTGAGCGTTGCACACCAAGCATGTTCAGCCCCGCATAGAGTTCGGCACGGTCAAGGGTTGTCGCGGCCTGAGTGATGGCCGTTGAACAGGCAACGGAGATGAAGGAAACGACGATGGTGATGATGACCCCTGTCATCACATCCGCACTAAGCAGCGCGTCGGGGCTACCCGGTGAAGATTCGGTACCGGCCATGTTCATCAACGCA
Organism: Arthrobacter sp. MYb227; assembly: GCF_002975435.1. Classification (GTDB taxonomy): domain Bacteria; phylum Actinomycetota; class Actinomycetes; order Actinomycetales; family Micrococcaceae; genus Paeniglutamicibacter. The sequence goes on from NZ_PCPT01000017.1 coordinate 36,617, forward strand.
GCTCCACTGCCACCGACTACAGCAACAAAGCAGGTCATGGCGATGCCGGAGACCTGTCGCCAAGCCTGAGCGGGATTTTCCAGGATCATGCGTGCGGCAAGTAGCTTTTCGGGTGTTTCGGCCTTTTTCAGTTTTGCCTTACCGATCAGGCCCACTGCCCATGGACCGACCAGATTCAGTGCGCCAACCCCCAAGGCAAAACCACCAAGTAGCACTGCAAGCATGACGGCCAGATCCTTGAACACTGAAATCATCGAGAATGCTTGGGAGATGCCAGCAATCAGGCCAACGACGATGAGTGCTCGAATCCAGCGTGGTTTTGGCGTTTGGCTGCGGTTGCGCACTCCCAGTGGAGAGACGATGATTTTTCGCATGCCAAAACCTGACGAAAGCGCGGCAATCAGTACAACGCCAAGCACTACCAGGGCGATGATTCCGGGGTTGAGCCAAATGGCGGCACCAATGGCCGAACCTTGGAATTGAATCATTCCTACAAGTGGTGCCATACCGGCGTACAGCGCGATGCCTGCCATTGCTCCGGTGAAGGCAACCAGCGCGGATTCCACAACGGTAATACCGAGGACCAGTCCCGGGGTGCCGCCAAGTAGCCGAACCGTGGAGAGCCGGAGGTCTTGGCTGCGGGCCGAGAGCCGGGCTGCGGCGGAGCCAAGCACGGCAAGCGGCACGATCAGCAAGACGCAGGCTAGTCCGGCAAGCATCAAATACATGCCGCTGAGTTCGTTTTGAATGCGGTTGAAGGACAGTGCGCCGGCAATAGTTGTCAGTACCAGTGCAGAGACCAGGCCGTAGGCGCCTGCGGTGAGCAGCATCGGGGCTCGGCGTGCGGCCGTGGGTTTGCCCAGCAGCCAGGCCAGGGAGAGGGTACGCATTAGTGCTGCGCCCCCGGTGCGATGGTGTTCGGTGATCCGGGACGGGTTTCGGAGGTGATCTTGCCATCGCGCAGCGAAATGATCCGATCGCAACGTGCGGCAACATCGGCATCGTGGGTAACCATCACCAACGTGTTGCCGCGTCCAACTGTGGATTCCATCAGGACGTTAAGCACCTCGGTGCCAGTCGCGGAGTCGAGGGCGCCGGTGGGTTCATCGGCAAAGATGACCTTTGCGCCGGTAACCTGGGCGCGGGCTATTGCAACGCGTTGGGCTTGGCCGCCGGAGAGTTGGCCAATGCGACGTTCCTCCATCCCGGCAAGACCCAGCGCGCTAAGCCACTGGTTGGCCTGCGGAAGTGCTGCGGCTCGTGGCAGTCCGTTGATCATTAGCGCCATGGCGACGTTTTCCACGGCGGTGAGTTCGGGGATCAGTAGCCCGGATTGGAAGACAAAGCCGAAGGCCTCGCGGCGCAGCTTGGATCGGGCGCTCTCCCCCAGCGTGGTGATGTCTTGCTGGCCGGCGGACGAAGCGAGCAGTACAGATCCGGAATCCGGCTTTTCGATACCCGCAAGGGTGTGTAGCAGCGTTGATTTGCCCGAACCCGAGGGACCCATGATTGCCACCGATTCCCCGGTGAGGATCTCCAGATCCACGCCATCGAGCGCCAAGGTAGATCCATAGGCGCGGCGTAGGGCTCGGGCGCTGAGCACCGGGGCTGAAGAGTGCTGGGTGGGGTTGTTGCTTGCGGCATGGCTGAAAATGGTGCCGGGTGCCTGTTCTGGTGCGGAGTTTGCTTCGATCATGACTTTAGTTTTTCAAAAATGATCCGGTACGGCATCGGAGCAGATGATGAAGTATGCGTTCGATGGCTCCTACCTAGGGTGGAGATGAACGGTTCCGGAATGCTACCTGTGAGGTTTGAAGGTAAAAATCTACCGATTAGTGATATTTGGCGCTATGGTTGGCTGAACTGAAGGTGTTTTAGGTGGTCAGCAAGGATTTTTGATTCCCTGGAACGCCCTCATGTTTGTCTGGTCTTGGTTCGGCTCTTGAGGGGGAAGTTGGACATGGAAAATATGACATCGTGGACGCGCATGCTGGGCATTTCGTTGCGTCCATTCACCGGGCATGCCCCGCTATCGCTAATAATTCGAGGTGCAATTCAAGCGGCAGTCAGTATTTTCTTCTTGGTGATTGGCATCAAGATGCAAGGGACGCTGAACGAAGTTTCGGCGGTCGATGCAGGGGCTAAGCAGCTAAGCGGACTGTTCGTCATGTTTGGCTTTGTCGTGGTGATGATGCTGATTTACGGGTTGGCAAAAGTCGTCGTCGGCATCCTCGATTTGGTGCCACGCAGCACGGTGCCGGGAACCGTGGTGAGCATTTCCGAACGAAAATTCTTAGACTTCCTGCCCGACGTTGTGAACAACGCGTTATGGGACAGGGGAAATAACACCGGACAATCATGGTCCGAAAAACGCAGGGTCCGCCACGAAGTGGTGGTTGATACTGGAGCGGGAACTAAGGCTTGGACCGTGCGGAACCTGAAGAAGGTACGCGCCCTAGTCCCGGGCCAGCGCATCACCCTGACGGTGAGCCCAATTGTTGGCTACGTCGAAAAAATTGAGTAACAGTTTCTTGGGACTGGCAAAGATACTGACACGAAAACCACGAACAAAGGGATTTAGCAGCGCAATGAGTACTGCAATCAAGAAACTTAGCTGGGCAAGCATTGGTGCATTGTTGGTGGTGGGACTAGTTGGATGCGGCGGTTCGAATCCTGACGCCTCGGCAACACCACAGGCAACGACACCCTCCGCAAAGCAACCCGCGACGGAACAACCGGCATCAAACGCACTCTCGGAATCGGCAGCCCAAGCGAGCACCCCGATTGGCACGCGCAAGGATGTCACTTGGGTTTTGGAGCAGCAGCTCGAAGAATACAACGCCAAGGCGCGCTGGGAGGGTGACACCTTGTACATGAGCATGGACGGTGAACGGGAAAATCCTCTCAATGGCAGGCACTGCAGACTCATGGATACTCTGCTTGAACCCACTGACAGTTTTGTGCTCGAATTCCCCGATGGCACTATCCCGTGCAGCGAAATTCCCGGCGCTGAGTAACTGTAAAGTCACTGAGCACCAGGAACATTCTGCTTAACCGAGGTTGGCGAAGGCCTGCGCTAAATGGGTGGGGACCATGGCGATGAGTGGCATCTCGTCGCGGTCAATGACCGCTGACTTGTACTTGCGCAGCACCGCTGCTCCATCATTCGGCCAGGAGAAGTCAGGCAGGCCGAGGGCAACCTGGTAGAGCTCAGCTACCGTGCTGGGGTGAGCCTCGGCCAACATCTGGAGGACAAAGGCCGGGATTTGGGTATCTTCAAGGTAGCCACGCAGGACTTCGGCTCCCGGATCATTGGCGCTTTCCGGGGGCGTTGTGTGAGCATCCTCGAACACATCGTAATCGACAAGGAAAACTGCACCCTTGACCGGGTGATGGGTAAGCCTGACACCCTCACGTTGGGCAAACCCGGCGGGGAATGAGGCATCCGGGGCCAAATCCGTGCCATCAATCGCTGTGTTCTCGGTCTTTTCCTCGCCAAGCATGGATTCTTGGGTGCAAGTTACTAGGAATTTTCGGTAGGCCTCGATCATTTGGGCGCCTGTGCCGATGATCGTCGTTGCACCAAAGAGCTCGGTGAAAATACGGTGTTGGTTGGCTACCGTTGCGCTTGCCTTGGCGAGTTTCGCCGGGTTACGGAAGGGCAGCGAGTGATCGACGCTTAGCAATTTGGCGGCCATTGAATAAGCGGTGTTGGTGTCCTGCGGGCCAAAGTTTTTGGTGGTTCCGCTGAGCGTATAGACGTTGCCGATTGGAACGATGCGGGTCATGACATAGCCATTGACAGTGACAGGGCTGATTGCCTCGGAACCCTGCGAAGAGTAGGTGGGGTAGTCGAGTTCATCGATGAGGTTACGTAGCAGCATGCGTTCGTTCTTGTGCTCGATTACCTTGAAGATCCCGAAGACTGCGTGCTCACGCCAAGATTCATAGATTGCACGGTCTTGCGTGCTGAGGGTCTTATTTGTACGCAGGAAGCGGTCGATCAATGGCTCGGAGCCCGGTCCGCGGTCATAGATGATCGATTCGAGGGCCTCGTAGATAGCGTTTTCTTGGCTCAGTCCGGTGCCTGCCAGTGACTGAAAACGCGCTGCCAAACGCTTCTTGAAACCCGGTGAAGTTGCATATGAGACAAGCGCGCCCTTGAGCTCGGCTGTCTTGTCAATCAGGGTTTGCAGGCCTTGCGCTGTCAATGAGTCCATCTGGGTATTTTCTCCCGGTCCGGCTCAGCTAGGCAAACCCGCCACATCTTGGTGGATACTAACTCTGGTTGCTAAATGCAGCATCGAAGCTTGCTGTTGGGGTTTCCCAGAGCAGCGAGCGAATGAAGTCATGTGCTTCGGCCGCCCCGTGCAGCCGATCCATTCCCGCGTCCTCCCATTCCACCGAGATGGGCCCGGTGTAACCGATGGAGCGTAGCGCGCGGAAGGCGTCTTCCCACGGCACGTCCCCGCGCCCGGTCGAGACAAAGTCCCAGCCACGGCGCGGGTCGCCCCAGGGCAGGTGGGAGCCGAGCACCCCGGAACGGCCATTGGGGGTGCGCATCCGGGTGTCCTTGCAATCCACGTGATAGATGCGGTCCTTGAAGTCCCAAATGAAGGCGACCGGGTCGATGTTTTGCCACATCATGTGGCTCGGATCCCAGTTGAAGCCGAACGCTTCGCGGTGCCCAATGGCCGCCAGCGTGCTGATTGAGGAGTGGTAGTCGTAGGCGATCTCGGAGGGGTGGACCTCGTGGGCGAAGCGCACACCGTGATCGTCGAACACATCAAGAATTGGATTCCAGCGGTCAGCGAAATCCTGGTATCCGGCCTCGATGACCGAGGCCGGGACCGGTGGGAACATCGCAATGTATTGCCAGATGCTTGAGCCGGTGAAGCCAACGACGGTGTCCACCCCGAGTTTGCGTGCCACCCGGGCGGCACGCTTCATATCCTGTGCGGCGCGCTGGCGCACGCCCTCGGGATCCCCATTGCCCCAGGTGTAATCGCGGAGAATATTTTGGTGGCGGAAATCGATCGGGTCATCACAGACCGCCTGACCGGTGAGGTGGTTGGAGATTGCATAGACCTTCAGCCCATGCCGATCCAGGATATCCAGCCGGGATTGCAGGTAAGCATCGTCCTCATCGGCACGCAACAGGTCCAGGTGATCCCCGGAGGCCGCGATCTCCAGCCCGTCATAGCCCCAGGAAGCTGCCAAGCGTGCAACTTCTTCGAAGGGAAGATCCGCCCATTGTCCGGTGAATAGGGTGACCGGATGGGTGGAAGCGTTGGTGCTCATCGGCGTTTTCCTTTTGTTTGCAAGTTTTCGGCTAGACCACGCAATCTGTGGCGAGGGGTGTGGTGCTTGGAACCAGAGTTGGCCTCCCACCGGTAAGTAAGTAGGAGGCTATCAAACACCCTGTACCTGTTAGCTGCTCATTTCGGCAGCAAGGGAAATTCGTGTGCTGCGGTCAGCTGCGCTGTGTTCCATTGCTTCGAGCACCCGTTGGACTTCGAGACCCTCTGCAAATGATGGAGAAGGCTCGGTCCCATCCTTGATGGCCAACAAAAAGTCGCGCATTTGGTGGATGAAGGTGTCATCCCAACCCAGCACATGTCCGGTGGGCCACCACCCATCAAGGTAAGGATGTTCGGGTTCGGTGACCAGAATTGAGGTGAATCCTTGTTCCCCTGCAGGACGGTTGGTTTCACATAGTTGCAGGTGGTTCAGTGATTCTAGGTCAAATGCGAGGCTTCCTTCGGACCCATAGACCTCAATCCTGAAGGCATTCTTCCTACCCGTAGCCATGCGGGAAGTTTCAACTGTTGCTACGGCACCGTTCTCGAGTTCAAGCGTTGACCACATGGCGTCGTCGACACTCACCTCTTCTTGGCCCGAGGCACCGGGCCTGTGGGTGACGAAGGTCCGTGTTGAGGCAGATACCGAGGTAATTTCCGCACCCGTCAGGAAACGTACCTGGTCCACCGCGTGAGATCCCAGATCCCCCAGGGCTCCGGATCCCGCGTCTTGCTTGCGCAAACGCCAGCTCATCGGTGAATTTTCATCGACAAGCCAATCCTGGTAGTAACGGATGTTGAGCTGCCGCAAGTCGCCGAGCCTGCCGGCGGCAATAAGTTTGCGGGCCAAGGCCAGTGCAGGAACTCGGCGGTAATTAAACCCCAGCATTGATTTCACGCCGATTGTTGAGGCTTTTGCGGCGGCTTCGCTCATTTCGGCGGCTTCACTCACCGTATTTGCCAGCGGCTTTTCGACCAGCACGTGTTTTCCGTGGGCCAGGGCAAAAAGTGCTATCTCTGCATGCGATGCACCGGGGGTGCAAATATCTACGATGTGGATATCATCGCGCAGGATGGTTTCGCGCCAATTGGTGCTTGATTCTTCCCAACCGTACCGCCGTGCGGACTCGTCGACAGTCTTGGCATCCCTGCCGACGAGTACGCGCTGAACCACGGCCGGAGTTTCAAATGTAGCGTTGACGTTGCGCCAGGCCTGTGAATGGGCCTTGCCCATGAACGAATGGCCGATGACTGCCACTCCGAGGGCCGAGCTAGTCCGAGACATCTAAAACTCCTTGTAATTGGTGGTGTTATTCGGTGAGGACGGGAATCGTGCGAACCCTCTTTAGGATTCGAAGGCCGTCGGTAGGTACTTCTCGACGTTTTCCTTGGTGACTACCGCCGCGTAGAGCACGATTTCGCGTGGAACTTCAATATCCAGCAGATCGCCCAATGCCTTATCCTGGGCCACCAGACGAGCTACACGTACACCGTCGGCTGCTTGGTAGGCCGGGTAAACGGTGGTGGCGCGAACTACCGAATTTCCACTCTGGATTTCACGCATCATATTTGCCGAACCACCATTGCCGACCATGAAGAATTCGTCGCGGTTCGCTGCCTTGATGGCTGCCATGACGCCGACTCCCTGGTCGTCGTCATGGTTCCAAATGGCGTCCAGATGCGGTGCTGCTTGCAAAAGGTTGGAGGCTGCCTTCTCACCTGATTCAACGGTGAATTCTGCAGGTACTCGGTTGGAAACCTCGAGCCCGCACTTGGCTAGTGCGTCCTTGAAACCACGGCTGCGGTCCTGAGTCAGTGGCAGTGAGTCGATGCCTGGGATCTCGCCGATCTTTGCATCTTTTTTGCCGTCGAGTTCCTTGCAGATGAAGTCACCTGCCGAGACACCCACACCATAGTTATCGCCCAGTACCGTCACGCGGGAGGACTGGGCGGTGCTAAATTCGCGGTCAACGTTGATGACCGGGATTCCTGCATCCATGGCCTTTTGGGCCACCTGGGTCAGTGCAGCACCATCGAACGGCAGCAGCACTATTGCATCTACCTTGTCGTTGATCATTGTCTCGACCTGGCTGATCTGGACGTTTACATCGTTAGTTCCCTCGGAAACCTTTAGATCAACGTCCGGGTATTCCTTGGCCGTCTCGACGGCCAGGTCGGTCATTGCCGCCATGAATCCGTGGTCGGCTGCTGGAACGGAGAAACCGATGGTTACCTTCTTGCCTGCCTCGGCGTTGCCGCCGGCTGCTACAGCCGTTGCGGCAGTTGTTGCGTCGGCCTTTGGTGCTTCGGCCGGGGCATTTGAAACGCAACCGGTGAGCAACATGGCCGAGCTGGCCAGCAATGCTGCTGCCCCAAGAATCTTGCGGTGAGGTGCGATGGACTTGAACATGACTTCTCCTTTGAAACAGTGTTTGGTTCTGGTGCGGGCGGTGGAGCTTAGGTTCGAGATTGTCGTGCTGCGAGCTGACGCTGGATCAGCACCGCGATCACGATGATGGCGCCCTTGGCGACAAGCTGTACCGAAAGCGAAAGGTTGTTGAGGGTGAAGATGTTGGTCAACGTCGAAAAGATCAAAACACCTAGGACTGTGCCGAAAATTGAGCCTCGTCCACCGGTGAGCAGAGTTCCGCCGATAACTACCGCGGCAATGACATCGAGCTCGAGACCCGTACCGTGGGTGGCGCTGCCGGTGGTGGTGCGAGCCATGAGCATGACCGCGCCAATTCCCGCGCAGAGGCCGGCAAGTGCGTAGATCATCATGGTGTGGCGTTCGACCTTGACACCTGCAAGTCGGGCGGCTTCGGGGTTGCCACCAATGGCAAAGGTGCGGCGGCCAAATGTTGTGCGGTTCAGTAGCACCCAACCGCCTAGCGAAACCGCAATAAAGATCAGCACAATCACGGGGATGCCCAGGAGGTCCCCACCGATGGTCTCCAAGAACCCATCGACGGTAATAATCTGGGTTTTCTTGTCCGAAATAATCTCGGCAAGACCACGTGCCGCTGCCATCATGGCCAGAGTAGTGATGAAGGCGACGACCTTGCCGTAGGCGATCAGAATGCCATTGACCAAACCTGCGAGGGTTCCAATCAGCATGGCGGTGAACACCATGAAGATCCAATGGGTGTTTTCGGCGAAGACTTGCCCGGAAAGGGTACTGGCCCAGACCGCGGAGAGCGCGAGAATCGCCCCTACCGATAGGTCGATGCCGGCAATGGTGATCACAAATGTTGCGCCAATGCTGACAACACCGGTCACTGCTGCCAGACGAACGATGGTCATCATATTGTTCGAGTCGGCAAAGCGATCACCCGCCGTGAATACTCCCACGGCCCCGAGCAGAATCAGGGCCAAGATGAGGCCCATATTTCTGCGCAGTCCGGCATCGAGTAGCCATCTCATGGCGGTTCGCCTCGGTGGGGTGAGCGGTGCCCGTTTCACTTCGGTTTTGGCCGAGGTGCTCATAGTGTTGTCCCTTCCATCACAAGATCTAGAATCTGGTGTTCGCTTAACTCGGCGGCTGGTGCTTGGTGCACAATGCGGTTCTCCGACACGACAAGCACCTGGTGCGAGAGTCCAAGGACTTCCTCAAGTTCGCTGGAGACCACGATGATGGCAATGCCGGCTCGGGAAAGTCCCGAGATGAGGTTGTAAATTTCGCTTCGTGCCCCGACATCCACCCCGCGTGAGGGTTCATCTAGCAGCAGCACCCTGCAACCATGTGAAAGCCAGCGCCCCAGGACAACCTTTTGTTGGTTTCCTCCCGAAAGCGTGCGGGCTTCACGTGTTGGATCCGCTGGGCGCAGTTCGAGGCTTTGTACTTGTTCCATGCTGGCTTGGTATTCGCGTTGCTGGCTGGTGAATCCGGCGGTGGCGTAGCGACCGATACTGGCGAGGGTGAAGTTTGCAATCAAGGTATCGTCTAGCAGCAGGGCCTGGCTTTTACGTTCTTCCGGGCACAATCCCATGCCCGCTTTGACCGCAGAAACAGTTGATCCCGGGCGTAGTTTCCGTCCGTCGATGGTGACGCTGCCGGAAACTGGTTTGTTGATGCCGTAGATGGCCCCCAAAATCTCCGAGCGTCCCGATCCCACAAGCCCGGCCAGCCCCACGACTTCACCGGCACGCACGCTAAAGGAGATGGGAGAATGTCCCGGTGCGACCACCAAATCGTTGATCGTAATAATTTCCGCAGCATCATCTTCGATCGCTACCCGTGGTGGAAAAATATTGGTGATTGAGCGGCCGGTCATGAGTTTGATGAGTTCGGCGTTGGGCGTCTGGGAAACCAAGAGATTAGAGGCGACTGCCTGGCCGTCTTTCAATACCGTGATTCGGTCACCAATAATGCGGATTTCTTCTAGTCTGTGGGAGATGTAGATGACGGCAACTCCGCTGGAGGTCAGTGCGCGGACCGTATCAAAGAGGTTTCGGACTTCCTCGGAGTCAAGTACCGCCGAGGGTTCGTCCATGACGATCACTCGAACATCGCGCGATAGCGCTCGAGCCATCGAGACTATTTGTTGGCCCGCTGCGGAAAGTTCACCGACTTCCATGGCCGGGGATATTTCCGGGTGCCCCAAGCGTGCAAGTAATCCTGCAGCTGCACGTTGTTCGTCCTTCCGTGCGCTAAATCCGCGGATTGATTTTTCGTGACCTAGGAAAATGTTTTCGGCAACCGTCAGTGACTCAACAAGATCGAGTTCTTGATACATGGTTCCGATACCGGCCTTGATGGCATCGTCCGGATTGGAAAATGTCGCTGCCTTGCCATCGAGCAGGATCTGTCCCTCATTGGGTTGGTGTACCCCGGCCAGCACCTTGATCAGGGTTGACTTGCCTGCACCGTTTTGGCCCAACAGGCAATGTACTTCGCCCGCAGTTACTTCAAAAGAAACGTTTTGCAGGGCGATGATGCCGGGGAACCGTTTTTCGATCCCCCGCATTTGGAGAAGATGTGCTCCGCCCCCGGCTGCGTCTTTGACTTCACTCTCGCTCATAGTGATGGACGCTACACATACTTTTGATTATTGTCGAGCATAAGTCGATAAATGGATGTTATTAGTCGGCTCAATCCGCTCAACTTATGCATAATATGCTTCACTGGTTACATGTCCATGACGATCTCTTCGACGAAAATTCAGCCAACAGTCACCGGAGCCGGAGAGCTGTTCCAGCACCTGCGTGACGGTGCGCCACGGACGCGGTCCGAGCTCGCGGCGGTGACGGGACTATCCCGGTCCACGATTGCCGCACGAGTCGACGCGCTTTTGGACATCGGACTGATCGGGGCCGTGGGATCTGCCATGTCTTCAGGCGGAAGACCCCCCTCAACCTTTGCTTTCGCGCCCGAGTCACGCACGGTTCTGGCAGCAGACCTCGGCGCCGCCCACGGGATCTTGGCCCTCACCGATCTGGCTGGTCGCGTGATTGACCAGCTGCGTGCCGACATTGATATCAATGAAGGTCCCCTCCCGGTGCTGGAATGGGTGGTCAGCAGCTTCGCAGAGCTACTCGAGCGCAATAACCGAGATGTCTCGACGCTGTCGGGGATCGCGATAGGTGTCCCGGGGCCGGTTGAACATTCAACGGGACGGCCTACCAAGCCACCCATCATGCCCGGCTGGAATGACTTCGATATTCCCGGAACCATTCAGCAGACCTTCAAGGTCCCGGTTCTTGTCGATAACGATGTAAATATCATGGCGTTGGGCGAACAATCATTTAATTGGCCGGATACCGAGAATCTCATCTTCGTGAAGGTAGCAACCGGTATCGGAGTTGGCATCATCAGCGGCGGCGCGCTGCAGCGCGGCGCCCAGGGATCCGCGGGCGATCTGGGCCATGTGCAGGTTCCGGGAGGTGCCGAAATTCATTGCCGTTGCGGCAATAGCGGTTGCCTGGAAGCCCTGGCCGGAGGTCCCGCGGTGGCCAAGAGCCTAGCTGACCTGGGACTAGAAGCACATACCCCCTCCGAGGTAGTGCGCCTTGCCGAATCGAATGATCCGGCAGCCATCGCCGTACTACGCCAAGCAGGACGTGATATCGGTTCGGTGCTTGCCATGTGCGTCAATTTACTCAACCCATCGGTCATCGTGCTCGGCGGACGATTGGCAGATGCTGGGGAGCATGTCATCGCGGGAGTGCGTGAACTCGTGTACTTCCGCTCTACCCCTCTTGCCACCCAACATTTGGTCATCGTCGGTTCGGCCTCGGGAGACATGGCAGGTGTCCATGGTGCCAGCATGCTGGTCATCCAACACGTGCTTTCCGCACGTGCCGTCGATAAATTAATCCAAGATCGAAACCCTGCCTCAATTCCCGAATTCACTAGGTAATCCACGTGCCTTCAGCGCTCCCTTCAGGGCTCGAGGAGTCTTCCGGTCTGGAGACGGCGCGCCGTCAGTTCGCGGTACCGGAGAATCTTGGGAACAATGGGGCAGGTGACTTCCCTTCCGTTTGAGACAATCCCCGCGCCGTGCCTAGGCAGAGTCGTAGCCGACTCCGAAGACCGGATCGCCTGGTTGCGTGCTCGTTCACAGGGAATCACAGCCACCGATGCCGCAAAACTTTCAACCCCGCGCTCCATCCAATCAGCGGCCTGGGACAAGTTGAATGGAACGAGTTTTGGTGGGAATTCCTACACCGAACATGGCCGGGCCCGTGAACCGGTGATCGCGGCCTGGGTACAGGAAAATTATGGGATTGCACCCTCTTCCCAGCTCTTTCACGCCGCCGAAAACCGCATTCACCTAGCCACTCCCGATGGGCTGGGAATCCGGGACACGGGCAAGGTTGAGCTTGCGGAAATCAAGACGACTAACAAGCCGTTCAAAACGATTCCACGCAATTATCTGCGCCAAATCTTTTGGCAACAGTACGTCTTAGGCGCCGAACGCACGCTCTTTGTCTGGGAGCCGCATGTTAATTTTGTGCCAACCCACGATGAACCACTGACCCGCTGGGTGGATCGCGACGATTCGGAAATTGACGACCTGATTGGCAAGGTCGATCAGATGGTCGCGATCTTACGTCGCCAAACTGCCGCAGCCCGCCGTCGCGAAGATTACGGGCCCGCGGCACTTCACCTCTAGGTTGCTGGGTCGCCAAGCCTCGAGTTGCGAATCTATGACTCATCTAAAATTCACACAAAGCAAAACGCGTAGATAGATTCTGGACTGCCGCACATGATTATCAGCCGGGGCAGTGCCATTTATTGCGAAAGCCCGGACTTTGGAGGGCAGTTTCCGATGGGCGTTCTCGAATCTAGAAAACCTCATATGCGGGCATTTTTACAGCGGTAGATCGCTTGAGAATTCTCCTGAAAAACGTCCCATTCGAGCCCTAGCGGTATCCCCACCTACTGGCCAAACGATTCTCATAACCGCTCGTCAGACATGCAATGGCCGCTCACTCAATGGTGACCTTCAGCACTTCTCGACGCTACGTCTGTGGCACAATTATTTCGTGACGTATGTCATCAACTTTTTCCGAAAGAAACAGGTCTCAATGTTTGAAAAAAAGATCGGCGATTCAATGAATCGACGCACCATCGTCAAGGGAGCAGCTTGGTCTGTTCCCGTTGTCGCATTAGCAGTAGCCGCACCAAGTGCCGCTGCTAGCGGCAATCCTGTAGCGGCAACCTTCTGGGGCACCTCAGCAACAGCCTCTGTAATCAGTGGCAACACAACGAAGTATGTGCTTGATGGACAGGATGCTCTTTCAGATCCAGCTCTACTGCCAATTGGTTCACAGATGACGCTGACTCCAGGTCCGGGTGTGACTCTAACAATGGTTCGCAGCTCAGCTGGTGTTCTCGTGGAGCCCCAGACTGACGGATCTATCATCGTGACTATCATCGCTGCGGATATTACAGAAGTTGATCTTCGGTTCAGCCCAGTAGGCCCAGCAGGCTCGGGCTACACCATCACTACGAGCGTCCCCAACATCGCTCCGTTTACCGAAGACATCAACGTAGTTCTCCAGTAACTATTTCTCTGCAACTTTCTCAAGTGCGCGTCCATGCTCGCGCGAACGCCCAATGAGCAGAATCTGTGAAACACATGTGACAGCAGATTGAGTGCGAAGGAACTCTCGTTCGGTCAGATACAGCTTGATGCATTTGACCGAACGAGAGCTCCTTATTTTGATTATTCTCGTTAGCCAGTTTCCCACTCGCCCTAGTTCTTGTTTCCAAGTAAGCGCGGCAACCAATCTTTTCCGCCCTCCGATCCGTCAGCGCATACGCAAGGTATAGATACTCTCGTCTGAGCAACCGAGTCGGCGTTTCCTAGTTTGCAGGTCACTTATTAACCAATAGTCAAACCGTTAGACCGGCTGCACGCCGCCGCTAAGCGGCTTGGGCAGGGCTTCGGGATAGTCGCGACCCAGCTCCGCAATGAGATGCTCACGAACATAGTTGCGTAATTCGTAGAGGTCTCCGGGGTTCCGGGCGCTCACCGCGATGGTGACCTTGAGAATTCCACCAATGGCGTCGGTAACGTTCAGCGAGCCTACGCGGCCATCCCACCAATCAGATGCCGCAAGAAGTTGCTCGGTGCGCGTGCGCAGATGCTCAATTGGCGCATTCCAGTTCAGATCCAAGAGCACCGTGCCATTGATTTCGGTGCTGCGCCGCGACCAGTTCTCAAAGGGTGTTGTCGTGAAGTAGGTGGAGGGAATGATCATCCGACGTCCATCGAGTAAGAGCACCACAACATAGGTCAGGGTGATTTCTTCAATGGTGCCGCGCTGGGTCTCAACAACCACTGTGTCATTGACGCGAATAGCGTCGGTGAAGGCAATCTGCAGCCCGGCAAAAACATTGGCAAGCGACGATTGCACGGCCAGGGCTGCCACCACGGAGATCAAACCTGCCGAGGCCAAGAGTCCGGCACCCAAGGCGCGAACTTCCGGGATGGTCAGCAACGTTCCGGCCACGGCAAGGACAAGAATCAGCGCCGTTGCCACCCGACGGAGCAGCCCCACCTGGGTCTGAATTTTAGCCAGTCGGCGCGGATTTTCAAGATCCACCCGATATTTGGCAAGCACCATATCTTCAAGCAGTGCCAGCAGCACGATGATCAGCCAGGCAATGGAGACGACAAGCCCAATAAGCAGCAAGAACTGCCAGAGCCGTAACCACTCATTGTCTTTGAGCGTGATGGCCAAGGAAATCTTGACCGAGGCAAAACTCAGTGCCCACCACAGTGGCATCCGGCCCTTGGCCGCATCCTTGGCCAGCGTGGGACGTTTGCGCAATAGCTGAGCCACCATCAGGGCAGCAACCATGGCAATGACGAAGGCAGCGGCTAACCCAACGGCAATTACCACCCAGGGACGCACGGGTTCCGGAATGGATTCGGTATTGGTGATAACCCCATCGAGCGTCGCATCAAGGGTTGTATCTAGCGGTGTGGTGGAGAAAAACAGCATGGGTTACACATTGCCACAAGTCCTTGGTCGGTTGCTGAACGTGATCTTGGGGCTCGTTCGATCACCGAGTCATTACATGCTTAGCAAGATTGGATATATCCCCTTGAACTAGGACAATTTTGCGCGCACGCTGATCCTGCCGAACATACTTTTTAGCTCCCGAGTTGATCCAGCTTTTCTTGTGTCGGCTCAAAATTTTTCAAGGATGTGAATGCATAATGAACAAGAAAATCACCGCCTCGCTGGCCGGGATTTTGCTGGTGGCGGGGCTGGGTATCGGGCCCGGTGCCACCGCAACAACGGCCGCGACCGCCCCGTATTGCGGGATTACTTGGGGTTCGCTCGCCGATAGGACAACCGGTTCAACAACAGCAACAATTTCCAATGTCCGCACCGGAGAACACACATGCTACGACCGGATGGTCATTGACCTCAAGGGCAAAATCAAGGGCTACGATGTACGCTACGTCAGCGCCTTCTACACCGAGGGACAAGGCAAGCTCGTCCCACTAACCGGTGCAGCAGATCTGCGCATCATCGTTAACGCACCGGCCTACAACCGTTATGGGACGCCAACCTATAACCCCACCCATAGGCTGCACGTACGCAATGTCAGCGATTATCGGACCTTTGATCAGGTTGCCTTCCTGGGCAGCTTTGAGGGACAGTCATCCTTTGGGCTGGGCGTGCGCGCCAGGCTTCCTTTTAGGACCTTTGTGCTGACCGGCCCCGGAGATACAAGCCGGCTGGTCATTGACGTTGCTCATCGCTGGTGATCGCTGAACCCACACAGCAAAATCATCGTCCGTGGTGCCTTCTCCCCTGATTCTTTGGGGCAAGAAGGCACCACGCTTTTATCCGTATGTTGCACTGCATGACAAAAGCACGTCATCCCGGAGCACAAGCGCCTTGCTATGTGCCACGATTCAGTTATGAGTATCGCGCGCCCCTATCAGCAAGTCGACGTTTTCTCTTCCGGCCCCTATTCGGGCAATGGATTAGCCGTAGTTCTCAACGGTGAAGACCTCACCGACGAGCAGATGCTGAACTTCGCCAACTGGACTAATCTCGCCGAAACCGCGTTTCTGCTTCCGGCGACCGAGCCGACGGCCGACTACCGGGTACGAATCTTCACCACCACCACCGAGCTGCCCTTTGCCGGGCACCCAACCTTGGGAGCCGCACATGCGTGGCTGCAATCCGGTGGAGTGCCAAAAAATCCTGCCGGCATCATTCAGCAGTGCGGGGCCGGACTGATTGAAGTTCGCCGAGTTCCGACCGGAGGTTCGTCCGATCTTGAACGTCTTGCCTTCAAGGCTCCAGCCTTGGTACGAACCGGTGAGCTGGAACCCGATGTTCTTGAATGGGCAATTTCCGGGCTAGGGCTAGCCCCCGAAGATGTGTTGGCCCACCAATGGCTTGTCAATGGCCCAAACTTTGCCGGCCTGCTATTGCGCGATGCAGATCTGGTCTTGGGACTCGAACCCGATTATCAGGCCCTGCAGGGCCTTGAGGTCGGCGTCATTGGTGCCTTCACCAATGCCGGAATCCCGGCACCATCCTATGATCCGCAGACTCGCTCGGAACGACCGGCCGGGGCACGCGAAGAATTACGTGCTGTGTCAGCGGCCGATGAGCGCCGCAGTTCCCAACGTTTCCGCAATGTTGTGACAGGTGCCCCGGCAGATTATGAGGTGCGTGCCTTTATCCCCGGCGAAGGACTCCCGGAAGATCCGGCAACTGGTTCATTGAATGCCGGCTTTGGCATCTGGCTCACCGAATCGGGTCTTGCACCGGAAAACTACACCGTCCGTCAGGGCACCCGTTTGGGACGTTCGGCAATCTTGCATGTTGACCGCAGCGGCGCCGATGTCTGGATCTCCGGCCATGCCGTGACCTGCATCGAAGGCGTCGTGCATCTTCCCTAGTGGGCATCCAAAGCATGAAGAAATAAGAGGGGCTTTGGCCGCATGTGAGGTGCGGCTCAAGACCCTATTGTTGATCCGTCATCGGGCGTAAGCTCTATCGGTGAGCGTGAATAAGACCGATGCCGAAGCGGCACAAGACAAAATTGCCTGGGGTGCCCTGTGGGCGCTAGTTATCGGGTTCTTCATGATTTTAGTGGACTCCACCATCGTCTCCACCGCCATGCCGGCCATCATGAGCGGACTAGACACCGACATTAACGGTGTCATCTGGGTCAACAGTGCCTATCTTTTGGCTTTTGCCGTGCCGCTGCTGATCACGGGACGTTTGGGTGATCGATTTGGGCCGCGCACCATCTTCTTGATCGGTCTATTCGTTTTTACCGCCTCATCGCTGTGGTGTGGTTTGTCCTCAAGTGTTGAATCGTTGATCATTGCCCGCGTGGTGCAGGGGCTTGGCGCCTCGATGATGAGCCCGCAGACCATGACCTTCATTACCCGCATGTTCCCCTATGCTCGCCGTGGTGCTGCCATGGGCGTCTGGGGCGCGGTTGCGGGTATTGCAACACTTGTGGGTCCGATCCTTGGTGGCATCTTCGTTGACACCCTGGGCTGGGAATGGATCTTCTTTGTCAACGTGCCGGTGGGCATCTTGGCCATCTGGCGAGTATTTCTCAAGGTGCCGGAACTCCCGCGCCATTCACATTCCTTTGACTGGCTCGGTGTGGGGCTCAGCGCCGTAGCCATGTTCTTGCTGGTCTTTGGCATTCAGGAAGGCAACGGACACGATTGGCAGGCCTTTATTGGCCCCATCGGCTCCTGGCATATGATTGTCGCCGGCATCGTGCTGCTGGTACTTTTCGTCATCTGGCAAGCCAAAATCAAGGCAGAACCGTTAGTCCCCTTAGGGCTCTTCAAGGACCGAAATTTCTCCCTAGCCAACGTGGCAATCACCTTCATGGGTTTGGCGATCACCGCCATGAGCTTCCCCATGATTCTGTACCTACAGTCGGTACGCGGGCTGACCCCAACGCTTTCGGCCCTGATGCTCGCACCCATGGCCGTAGTAGCTGGAGTGCTGGCACCAATCGTTGGCAAGAATGTGTCAAAGGTTGAGGCCAAGTTCTTTGCGATTCCCGGGTTCTTCCTCTTTGGCGCAGCAATTACCGCGTACGGGTTGATCCTGCGCGAAGACACACCGTTCTGGGTACTGCTGATTCCGCCGGTATTCATGGGCTTGGGCTCGGCAATGATCTGGCCGTCGGTCTCGTTGACAGCCACCCGAGATTTGGGTCAGGCAGATGCCGGTGCCGGCTCCGGAATTTATAACACCACCCGTCAGGTTGGTGCAGTGCTTGGCTCGGCCTTGATTGCGTTGATGATGGAATCGCGTATCTCCGCGGAATCACAGAAGGCGCTCGAAGCTGCGGCTTCCAGCGCCCAGGGGGCAGCCTCCGTGGCCAGTGGCGCTGGATCAGAGGTAGGCATGGGGGCAGTAGTTCCAGAGTTCCTGCATCAGGCGTTCTCCTTGGCCTTAGGCCAGGCACTGCTCTTGCCGGGGTTGATTGCCATGGCCGGTGCCATCGTAGCGCTATTCTTCCGCAAGGGTGCCAAACCCAAGAGCAAATAGTCACAGCACATAGCCCCATGGGCTTAGGGCTCAAAATGTTTGTGGCTGCGGCCAACCTTAGAGGTTGGCCGCAGCCACAAACATTTACGCGACAGCCATCATTCAAGCCATATGGTTCGGGCTTGGTTAGTTCTTGACCGCCTTGGCGACTTCCTTAATCTTGGTTTTGTTTTTGCCGCGACCAAAGACCATCGCTACGGCCATGCCAGCAAGCCAGAAGTCCTTGGCTAGGGCTACGCCGTTGGCGGATGGGCGAATGCCGTCGGATTCGGTCATCCCCGGCGTCTTGAGGTACACGGCGACAAGGCCAGCGGCGAAGGCGCCAAGGCCCAGACCGACGAGCCGTGAGGGAAGGAATGGAGTCAGTAATGCTGCTCCCAAACCAATCTCGCCCACGGCAAGCGCCTTACCAAAGACGGCTGGTTCAAGCTTTTCCACCTGAGGTATAGCGTTAGCGGTCATTGCTTGCAGGCCCTGTGCGGATTCTGCGGGCAGGCGTAGTTTTCCAACGCCACTATTGAGAATGTAGGCACCCGATACGAGTCGCAATGCTAGGTTGGCAATGTTCAAGGCCATGAGGGTTTCTCCTGATCGTTGGGGGCATGAGTTCTTTCCCACTCTCCACCCTATGGTTCGGACGCCCCGATGAGCTAGTACCGATCGTAATTATGTACAGATTCCCATTACGAGTTGTTTGCTACAAACTTTGATCTCTAGAAAGACCGCACTGGCTGAAGAGACTTTTTCCAGAGGTGAGTAGCACCGAAGATCATCTTGTTCCACGATTTTTCGGTGATGAAGATGAAATCGACTGCTATGAGAGTCAGTGAGAACCAGGGAAGCCCCATGAGCACGGCAATGCCTAGGTGGAATGCCATGATGCCTACAAGAGCTATGACGCGAGTCGGGTGAGTCAAGAGCATCATCGGGAAGAGCATCTGCAAGATCACCGAACCCCAGGTAGCGATCGCTACCGTCCATCCGAAGGTCGTTGCTAGCTCCGATAGACCAGGCCACGTACCAAATTGGATAGTTTGCAATGGTGCATACACGGCAGTTCCGTCTTGCCATGGTGTTCCTGCGGCCTTATATAGGGCCCCAGAAGCATAGACGAAGCACACCTGTGCCGTCAGTGCCACCAACACCAAGTTGTTGAACAAGTTGGAATAAGCAGGATTCTTTTCAAAGATCCGCTCTCCCCGCCACACACGCACGACCCACGGCCCAGAGGATTGTTGCGTATTTTTAGCTCGACGGCGCGAATCTAGGGACCATACCTGAGTGGCATCGGCAAAGAAGAACAGCAGCAACGCTATGCGGTACATGTTGTCGCCCTGATCGCCCAGTTGGTCTTGCGATTCAATGAAACTAACCCAGAGCACGAAGTACACCGGAAGCACCAATTTGAAGCGCCAACCTACGGTAACCAGTATCGCTAAGACCAACAGGAACAGATACATCAGCGTGAAGAGTGTCGCCGAGGGCATGACGGTACGGAACGTACTGAAGAGCCAGATCTCGGGAAATGCACTGCTGGGTGCTGCCCACTCGCCGTTCCACATCGATCCAGGTCCCATTGAATACAACCGTGTGGACCAGTTACTGAGCAGAATTCCGATTCCCGCGATGCCGAAAGCCATACGAGCTACCGAAAGCCCATGCTTTGCTTTCTTGGATCCCAGCAACCAGTTCTCACAGAAAACCAGAATATTGCGGATAGTTTCGACCACCCTGAGCAGAAGCTTCTGAATTGTCAGGCCAATGAAGCGGCCGGAACGCTGAATCACACGTACGGGGTTCATTTTTGAAGCTCCTTGTACAGTCGTGTGAAGGTCTCCGCAAAGTCCCTTTCAGATTGTCCGGCTGCTACTTGCAGTCCACGCCAACCGCTCAGAGTCTGTTGCGTAGCGGGTCGCTGAGCGTCTGGATTATTGCGTTCCTTAAACGGGATCACGTTTTGACGTTGCATTTGGAATTGCACTCGAACTACGTTTTCTCCCCAGATTGCTCGAGCTACTTGAGTTGAATACCTGACCGCACGAAATTCTGCGTTGATGTACCCATTGATAGCTGCGTGATTATCACCCTGGGCATAGAGTGCTTGGGTCACACGGGGAGCCCAATCATCACCCTTAAAGAAGCCAAGATTCACGGTTTCTTTTTGCTCTGCAGAAAGCTTGGCATATGCCGAGCGATAGGAGGAAGCCAGATCGATGCTGTGGTTCCCTGCTCGTGCGGGGAATAGCTGGCGGGTAAGCAATTGTGATTCAACATCTGTGACGTTGAGCCACTCGGTGGTGTGTTCTTTCCCGTCTTCGGACAACACTGCACGGACCAGCATTCGGTTATCCCCATTGATCGGTTCGGGAGCAAAAACGCTCCATGATTGGCCAAACATGGGAAGCATATATTTCGAAAGTGCATTTCCTGGGACTACGTCACGCAGGGGTGAGGCTGGTGCAATCCAAAGGAACGATGCAAAAACATGCCAAGCAGTGAATAGCACCGCTGCAACTGTCACAATCCGCAAAACCATGCTGGGTTTCTTTCCTTGCGGGATCTGTGACGTTTGTTCTGCGGGCTCCTCGCTTGTGTCTGCGATGGATCGTTCAACGGAAATTTCCGTTTGACGCACTGAAATGACTCCTCAAAAATTAGGGGCCATAAGGCTCTTAGCACCTGGAAAGGTGCCAAGAGCCCTATGGCGTGGGTCTGCCTATGACAGGCTGACCGATATGGCTTAGAGCCTGATTATGCGCGGCGGCGGCGTGAGACCACGACGGCTGCTGCACCAGCGGCCAGCAGCAATGCGCCACCGATGGAAGCTATCAGTGCACCAGCGTTCAAGCCGGTGTCAGCCAGGTTGTTATCCGGCTTGCTCGCTTCGTCGTTCTTGTCACCGTTTGCACCAGCGTTAGCATCAGCACCAGCTTCAACGTCCTTGCCAGCCTCAGTGTTAGCATCAGCACCAGCCTCTACGTCCTTGCCAGCCTCAGCATTTGCATCAGCACCAGCCTCTACGTCCTTGCCAGCCTCAGCGTTAGCATCAGCACCAGCCTCTACGTTTGCATCTGCGCCAGCTTCAACGTCCTTGCCAGCCTCAGCGTTAGCATCAGCACCAGCCTCTACGTTTGCATCTGCGCCAGCCTCAACGTCCTTGCCAGCCTCAGCGTTAGCATCAGCACCAGCCTCTACGTTTGCATCTGCGCCAGCCTCAACGTCCTTGCCAGCCTCAGCGTTAGCATCAGCACCAGCCTCTACGTTTGCATCTGCGCCAGCCTCAACGTCCTTGCCAGCCTCAGCGTTAGCATCAGCACCAGCCTCTACGTTTGCATCTGCGCCAGCCTCAACGTCCTTGCCAGCCTCAGCGTTAGCATCAGCACCAGCCTCTACGTTTGCATCTGCGCCAGCCTCAACGTCCTTGCCAGCCTCAGCGTTAGCATCAGCACCAGCCTCTACGTTTGCATCTGCGCCAGCCTCTACGTCCTTGCCAGCCTCAGCGTTAGCATCAGCACCAGCCTCTACGTCCTTGCCAGCCTCAGCGTTAGCATCAGCACC
>NZ_PCPT01000018.1 GCF_002975435.1 Arthrobacter sp. MYb227
GAACTACTTTTACGCATGAAAAACTCCCCGAAAGTAAGGAACTGAATTAGTCAGTCCAACTTTCGGGGAGCAGTTCAAATAGTGTTCCTTTAGCGCCAACCCCCTTCGGCCAGTGAACTACTTCTTACCGATGAACCAGCCCTGCAGCTTGTTCAGGCGCGTTTGCAGCTGTTCGGCATTTGCCTGGGCCACGGCCGGCCCACCGCACACCTCACGCAACTTAGTGTGAATAACACCGTGCGGGGTTCCGGTTCGCGCACTCCACGCCGAAACGTTGCGGGAGAGCTGCGAACGCATGTCAAGCAACGCTCGGTGATCAATCACCGGTGCCTCGGGCGCAGCTTCCGCGTCCTTGCGCACCTTACGTCGGGTCACCTGATCGGCCTGCCGCTGACGCAACAGCACACCCACCTGCTCGGCATCTAGCAGCCCCGGGATCCCCAGGAAGTCTTGTTCTTCCTCGGAGCCCACCGCACCACCGGTGCCAAATTCGCCACCGTCAAAGAGCACCCGGTCAAAGGAGGCCTGCGAGTGCAGTGCCTCAAACTTTTGTTTGGTCAGCTCATCGCTGGCCTTTTCCTCCCGATTGGCCTCAGCCATCAGGTCCTCTTCCGGGTTGTAATCCGGGTCATCGAGGTGCTTCTCGGGCCGATCAAGCGCGTGGTCGCGTTCGGCTTCCATCTCATTGGCCAACGCCATCAAGATTGGCACCGAAGGCAGGAATACGCTGGCGACTTCGCCGCGCTTACGGCTTCGCACATAACGGCCGATGGCCTGGGCGAAAAACAGCGGGGTGGAAGTGGAGGTCGCGTATACGCCAACGCACAAACGCGGGACGTCAACGCCTTCGGACACCATGCGCACCGCTACCATCCAGCGCGAATCACCGGCGGAAAAATCATCAATCTTTTTTGATGCTCCGGAGTCATCGGAGAGGATAGTTGTCACCTTTTCCCCGGTGATCTTCTCCAGCTGGGCGGCATAACCGCGTGCGTCCTCGTGGTCGGTGGCGATCACCAGCCCACCGGCATCGGGCACCGTGCGGCGGACCTGAGTCAGCCGTTTATCGGCGGCGGCAAGTACCGAGGGAATCCAGTCTCCCCCGGGGTCGAGCGCGGTACGCCAAGCGTGCGCCGTAACGTCCTTGGTGAAACCCTCGCCCAGCTGGGCTTCCATTTCTTCACCGCTGCTGGTCTTCCAACGCATATTGCCCGAGTACGCCATGAAAAGCACCGGTCGCACCACATGGTCTTTGAGCGCATTGCCGTAACCGTAGGTGTAATCGGCCTTGGAACGACGAATCCCATCGGCCCCTTCGGCGTATTCGACAAAGGGAATCGCCGCGGTATCGGAACGGAACGGGGTGCCGGTCAGCGCCAAGCGGCGGGTCGCCGGCTCAAAGGCCTCACGGATTCCATCGCCCCAGCTCAAAGCGTCACCACCGTGGTGGATCTCATCGAGGATTACCAACGTGCGGGCGGCCTCGGTCTTGGCGCGGTGCAGGATGGGCTTGGAGGCCACCTGAGCGTAGGTGAGCACCACGCCGATGTAGCCATCGCCGTGACGTCCATCGGCGTTCTTAAAGTTCGGGTCAATCGCAAGCCCGACGCGGCCCGCGGCATCGGCCCACTGCTTTTTCAGGTGGTCGGTGGGGGCCACTACGATGATGCGATTGACGGTTTTGGCGTCGACTAGCATTTTGGCCAGGCGTAGCGCGAAGGTTGTTTTACCTGCACCGGGGGTTGCCACGGCCAAGAAGTCCCGCGGCTGGGTGGCAAAATATTTATCCAGCGCTTCTGCCTGCCAGGCACGTAGCTTGGGCCCGGTACCCCAAGCGGCTCGTTCGGGGTACGCCGGAGGAAGTCGATCCTCCATGGGCAGCTTGTCTCCCAAGGAGAACAATGTATCGGTCATGCACACACCCTTCGTGGCGCTCGAAAAGCAACACCCCGCGCGCAGGCACGGGGGTAGCTAGGAACTTGGTTGGTGTGTTGTATTACTTCTTGCCCTTGTCTCCGCCACCGGAAAGGGATTCGTAAATCTCCTTGCACTCGGGGCAGACCGGGAACTTGTTTGGATCGCGGCCAGGTACCCAGACCTTGCCGCACAGCGCGATCACTGCGTCGCCGGTAAAGGCGGACTCCATGATCTTTTCTTTTTGCACGTAGTGGGCAAAGCGTTCGTGGTCGCCGGCCTCTACTTCTTGGGCCAGTTCGGTGCGCTCCAAGGTGGTGGCACCGCCACCGGAAGTTGTGCGCGGGTCATCTGTGAACGGATCAAGGGGCATGCTCATAGCTCCAAGTCTAACAACCATCGCAAACAAACGGTGGGCGAATCTGAGGTGCGGTAAGTCGCACCCAAATCCGCCCACCGGCTCTGGCTCAATTGCCCGCCATGGGGTAGAGCCACACAAGAGCTACTTATTAACCATGACCGCTTGCATCAATTCCGGCATCCGGTTTTCCATCCAGCGTCCACCTAAGCGGATACCGATGAGCAAAAATACGCTTCCCAGTACGATGCCAACACCCAGCGCCAGCCAGCCAAAGAGCTCATTACCGGTCACCATCTGCGCAATGGCGAGTCCTATCACGGGAATCAGCAGCACAAACATGATCCCGAAGGTCGCCAACTGGGTTACCGCCATGCGGGCACCGGCACCGGGAGGCGTCTTGAACGGGCTTTCTCCGGGCAGCGGCACCGAGTAGGTGAAACGTGCCGAGGCCACCGAGGAAACTCCGAGCCCGCCGAGTAGCGCGCATAGCGAGATACCAAGCAGCAGGGGCAGCATGTACATTCGGTCGAGGAATACCGGTGGCAGAATTGCTGCCAAGAGCGTGACCGGCAGGGCGATGAGCCCACAGGCAATCACGCGTCCGGTCCTGTCGGCAACACCGCTGACCCCGGTCAGCACGTGAAGCGAGAAAGCCGTTGAGTCATAGGAAATATCGGCCGAGATTGAGAACGCCATCAGGATCGCCAGCATCGGCCCAAGCCACATCATGATTATGGTGCTGCCGGTATTGACCGAAGCAAAGTAGATGATCACCGGTAGCAGCGGAACAATCACGATGCTCGCCGCATAGCGCGGGTCCTTGAGCCAGTAGGTCATGGTACGTGCAGCCACCGCACCGGTGGGCGTCGAGGGGAAAATATTGAACATTCCCATGCCCACGGCCTTGGCACTGGTCTTCGGTGCCATCGGGTTTTCCATGGCCTTGTGCAGCCCGCGTTCCCATGCCCACACCACCAGTGCCAAGTAACCAAGTCCAAGTACGAAGCGTGCAAGCCCTACCAGCAGCGCACCGCTTGCAAGGTCTCCGGGAACCGCAGCAAAGGCACCCAGTGGGGTCCACCCCAGCACCGCGGAAACCGTCGGTAGCCAGTCGAGTGCAGATTCAAATCCACCCATAGAGGTGCTGATGATCGGGCCCAGCAGAATCAGTGGAATGATCGCGATGATCCCGGCAACGTCCTTGAATTTACGTGATCCGGTCAGCTGCGTCATCGAGGTTGTCGACCAGCGCGCCAGCGCCAAGCACATCAGTGCACTGAGCAAACCACAGATCACGGCAGCCACCATGGCCGCAATATTCGCGCGCCAGGCCAGTGTCTGGCCAAGGAGCAGTAGCAGCGTCAAGACACCGGGGATTCCGATGAATCCGGAAAGCAAAAGCCCGGTAGCAAGCTTGGGCCGCGAGAGCGTAAAGGTTGTAAAGCGTGCCGGGTCTAGCGTCAGGTCAACGCCGAAGGCGACAAGCGGGATAACCGTCCAACCAAGGGTAATCAGCGAAACCGCAAGCACCAGGTACATGGCAATTTCGTTTGGTTCCCGGGTGCCTAGGTAGAAGAGTCCAACGCCGAGCATCGCGATGACACCCAACCCGTAGAGCCCACCGATAATGACCCCAACCAGCTGCCAGGGACTGCGTTTGAAGGAGTTGCGCAGCAGGAGAAGTTTGAGTTTTAGGAGGTGTGCAACCATGACAAGCCCTCATTTGTGCCGCGTCCGCCCACCAGATCGACGAAGCGATCTTCGAGCGACTGGTCCCCGCGGACCTCATCGACGGATCCGGCTGCCAGCAAGTTGCCATTGGCGATCACCGCAACGTGCGAACACATGCGTTGGACCAGATCCATGACGTGGGAAGAAACGATGACGGTGCCACCGTGCGAGACATAATCGGAGAGAATGTCACGAATATTTGCTGCGGAGACCGGGTCTACTGCCTCGAATGGTTCATCGAGCACCAGCACGCGTGGCGAGTGGATCAGCGCGGTGGCCAAGGCAATCTTCTTGGTCATACCCGCCGAGTAGTCAACGACGAGCTTGCTTCCGGCATCATCTAGGTCAAGGACGCGCAAGAGATCTTCGGTTCGCTCATCGACCGTCGCCCGGTCCATGCCGCGTAACAGTCCGGAATAGGTGACAAGTTGGCGTCCCGAAAGCCGATCAAAGAGCCGTACCCCATCGGCGAGCACACCAAGTGAGGCCTTGGCCCTCATGGGTTCTGCCCACACGTCGATTCCATGGATCCACGCTTGACCAGCGTCGGGGCGCATCAGCCCGGTCGCCATCGATAAGGCCGTCGTTTTGCCGGCGCCATTTGGCCCCACCAATCCAAAAAATGAACCGCTGGGCACGTCAAGTGAAATGCCGTTGACTGCGACCTTTTCACCAAAGCGCTTGCCCAGGGAGCGAATCGACAAGGCTGCCGTGCTGGGGTCTAGATAAGAGTTGCTCATACGTAAAAAATATCAGCGCACTTGGGCAAAAGTAGTCATCATAACGGACTAATCTGCACCGCTAAGCTCAAACTTTTGCCTCCGCTGGTTCAGCCCTAGGGCACGAATTCGCTCCGCTCACGTGGCCAGCTCCCCGGGCGGTTCCCCCGGAATTGCGCCGGAACCGTTGCCCGGGCTTGCCGAGGTGCTAACCCACCCATGGCAAGGGGCACCATCTCGCCTCGGTCAACTTCAACATGCGGCCAAGACTCGTCGCAGTCTCAAAGCACATTGGGTTCACCTGAGATGAGATGACGCCCCAAAAAACTCATTGCCACATGGGCACGGGACGTGGATTAGAAGAGCACCCGAGCCAGCTTCTGCCGCGAAGCTACAACTCGTTCATCGTTGGTGCCAACAATCGAGTACAGCTCCACCAGACGCGCCCGTGCAGCCTCACGCTCATCACCAAAGTTTCGCCCGATGAAGTTCACCAGACGGCCGAAGGCGTCCTCGACGTGTCCGCCCATGACATCCATGTCGGCAACGGCAAGCTGCGCGTTGAGATCATCGGGATTCTGCGCACCCGTGGCGCGCACCGCAGCAAGATCCTGGTCCTGGGTGCGGATCAGCAAACGCACCTGATTCAGCCCGATGGCGGCATCGGTATCATTTGGCTTCTCATTAAGCGCGTGCTTGTAGGCGATTTCCGCCGCCGTGTAATCTCCGGCTTCGATGGCCTCGAGCGCGGCCTGGTGCAGCGGAGGCAACGGTACCTCGGCCGGAGCCTGGGACCCGGTGCTAAATGGTGGCACGGTGCCTGCAACCCCATGCTGGGCACCCAGGGATAGCAGCTCATCGAGAAGCGACTGAATCTGACTGACCTCGGCACTGCCCTGGAACATCGGCACCGGCTGGCCGTTGATCAGCGCGATGACCGAGGGCACCTGCGTGACCTGGAAGGCCTGCGCAATTTGCGGTTCAGCCTCAGCATCGACGGTTGCCAGCACCGCGGTACCCGCCTTGGCGTTGATCACGACGGCTAACAGCTCATCTAGTTGGACCGAGGCCGGGGACCGCGGGCTACCCAAGGACACGATCACGGGGACCTGCTGCGAGAGCGCAACAATCTCCGGGAAGAGTTCCTGATCAATCTTCCGGACCCAGCTGGGGGTACCGGCGGTGGTTTCAATTGGCTCGGGTGCGTTCTTTTTCAGGGCGCCCAGGTCGATGGCGCCGCGCGAGGAAGGTGCTGTGGGTTCAGGCATGCTGGTGGTCATGCTTCTACTTTAGGCCGAGCCACCCCCGGGGGCGAAAACTCGCAGGTACGCAGAAGGCGGGATTTCGCGAATTTGATAATCGCTAAATCCCGCCCTAGCTCATTGCTACTTGCCGCGCTTGAGAACTGCTGCGGCGCTCAGGTTCTTCACACGCCCTTGGGCACCGTGCCTATTTCAGCAGCTTGGCGCCCTTGGTAATGACCTCGGCAGCAACAACACTGATCTTGTCCTTTGAATCCGCCGCCGGGATGAAGATCAGCATCGGCTCTCCGTAGCTGATCTCAATCCCCTTCGTGGTTTCCTTCTCACCGGTGATCTTCGCCGTCACGTCATCTAGTCCGATGGTGCCACCGGTTTCCTTCGGCTTTGCGGTTGTCACGGCCGTGAAGTTACCTGAAACGAGGGCTCCACCACCGGGCACTGAAAGCACTACAGTGTCCTTCTCGTTGACGGTGCGCTTGAAGGTGATCTTTGCATCCTTGTTCTTGCTCACCAGATCCGTTTGACCCTTGGCGCTCAAGGTCAGGAATGCCGACTTGGTGAAATCATCGCTGTTCTTTGACTTCGCATCGTCCATCACACCGGCAAGTCGGCTCAAGGCCTCTTTCGGGGCGACGCTCAGGCCCGACGCATCGGCCTTTGACATCTGCACATCGGGGTCTCCCACGGCAATGCCCGGGAAGGTGGACCCTGGGAGCATCGGGGTTGCAAACACGAGCTTGTAGTTATCTCGGGGGTTTTCCTGAGTCAGCGTCAACGCCATCGGGATGGTTGTGGCTTCGGTGTCCTTGGCGGTTACCACCATGATGGAGCGTGGGAATTCGGCGTTCTCTTGGGCGGGAACGGCCGCGGAACGGATCACCGAGGTATCGATCCCCAGCGGTCCATCTAGTTTGACGCCATCGGCGCGCAACTTGTAATTTTCGCTGCGCAAGACCTTCAAAGCACCGGCCGTGCGGTCTGCGAGATCGGCTTCCTTGGTGGATTTATCAGCAGCTGTCACCGAATTTGCCGTCGCCTCAAGGATGCGTTCAAGCTGCGTTTGCAACACTACCGGGAACACTTGAGGTGTTTCGCCCGGTGAGTCCGATGCCGCGGGACTGGCCGGGGTTTCACTTGCGGCAGCAAATGCTGGGCCCGAAGGAAGCGCGACCATGGCAAGCACGCCGAGGGTTGCAACGCTCTTTTTCAAGGTGCCCGGGTTCTTTGGCTCGGCTACCTGTGGCAGGGAGCCGGTGTCGGTACCCGGTGCCCGGCCTGCGGCGCGGCGACCGGTCCCGGATCCCCCGCGTGGACGTACCGCTGCAGCGGCCAAACCGGCAATGAGCAATAAGGCGCCGATGATCATCAGCGGCATCGAGTAGGGGGTTGCGGTATCCCCGGCCCACGTCACCGAGATATCGGTGGGGGCTGCCGCCTTACCATCGGCAGCCAAAAGTAGCGTCCAAGACCCGTTGTCTGGGTTGGTCCAGTGGTAGGTCATTTCCTGATCGGCTTTCTCGGTGGCCTCAAAGATGTCCCCGCCCACCGGGTTTGGCACGCTTTCCTCACCGGTGACTGCCTGAGCGTCGAGCACCTGGTCAGTTGCGTTGACCCCTGTGATGTTGGTGTGGGCGGCCTTGCCAACCCACGCTTGTGCATCGGAAGACCGGATCAAAGAGGCGCTAAATTCGCCCTCGCCCTTGATGGAGATTGTCGATGGCTGACCATTAACGGCACCGACACCTGCCTGGATGAGCGTCACGGGAGCGGGCGCTGGAGGCTGGGAGAAGGAAGCGGTCAGCGTCTCGGGCGGAGCCCAGATGGTTCGCTGACCGATGCCCACTACCAGGGCTGCAAGCCCTAGAATGATCGCGATCGCTGAAAAGATCTTTCGCACAATTACACCTAACGGAACGGGGGTCGAGATTCGGCCTCAGTGTGCCAACGGATTCACATTCCAGATGTCGGCACGCATTCAGTCTAACGAGTCCACCTAACAAAGTGTTCCGATCTGTTAGCAGAACCACCATCTTTTATGCACTAAAGCTTAATCACATTACTTATCGGCGACTATGCCCGATGTGCACCGGTAATGTCGGGCACTCGTATTATGCTCGGGCTGTGACTACAGACAATGGCGATGAAACACGAGAACCGGGGCCAGCAGGTGGGCCCGCGGAAGGTACAGCTGCCGGGGATATAGAAATTCCCGGGAAACTCACGGGCAAGGAATCTGTGAAAGGTTCGCTTCCCGCTGCCGATGCCGCACGGGCTGCTGCCGCTGCCCAGCGAAATTCCGCACCCCAGCAACGCTCATCTAGCACTCCCCTCTGGCGCAAGCTCGTGGGCCGCACGCAGCGTAGCTTCGATCTGCGCATCAAGCCGCCGGCCGACTTCGGCTTCCCGCCGGTCCCCCCGCACGATCCAACCCAAGAACCGGTGCCGGCAGCATCCGGACCGCAGGCACATCCCGTGGCCTTCGGCTTCCTCTTTACGGTGGGTGTTGGGCTAGCACTACTTGGCTACTTCCTGCTGACAAATGTTGGATCCCTCGTCATCTGGATTGCCGTGGCACTGTTCATTGCTCTGGGCCTTGACCCGATTGTGCGGTTCTTTATTGCTCGCGGGCTGTCACGCACCGTCGGTGTGCTGATCACCATCGTCCTGCTGCTGGGCGTTGCCGGCGGGCTCATCGGCACCATCATCCCCACCATCGTCACCCAAACCTCACAATTTATTGAGCGCGCCCCAGAAATTGTTGATGGATTTTTGAAATCCGAGTTCTTTGTCAATCTCGACAAGCAATATCAGGTCTCCGATCGCATCAGCGAGGAAATCACCAAGTTCTTTTCCGATACAGGTGCCGTCGGTGGCATTTTCGGCGGCGTGCTGGGTGTGGGCTCAGTGGTGGCTCAGGGCATGTTTGGCGCACTGATCGTCCTGGTCCTTGCGATCTACTTCCTGGCTTCGCTACCGGCGCTCAAAGCCTTCGGTTATCGGCTGGCTCCGCGCTCTAAACGCGAAAGTGTACAAAAGCTCGGCGACACGATCACCCGATCGGTGGGTAACTACGTGATGGGTCAGGCCTTTGTTGCACTGCTCAATGCCGCAGTTGCGCTGACCTTGATGAGCATCCTCAAGGTGCCATTCGCCGCGCTGCTGACCATGTTCGTGGCCATCTTGGCCTTCATCCCGTTGGTAGGCGCCGTCATCGCCGGCATCCTCGTGTCGCTGATTTCCTTGACATTGGGCTGGCAGAGCGCTGTCATCTACGCCGCCTGTTACTTCTCCTACCTACAGCTTGAGGCGTATTTTGTCTCCCCTCGGGTCATGCAAAAGGCTGTATCGGTGCCCGGCGCCGTCGCGGTGATTTCGGTCATTGCTGGCGGAACGCTGCTAGGTGTTGCCGGCGCGTTAATGGCAATTCCCACGGCTGCCGCTGCAATGCTCATCTTGCGCGAGGTATTCATCACCCGACAAGATCAACGTTGAGCCCCCGAGGGCAACGCTTAGGGCCGCACACACGGCCCGGAGCGTTGCCCCAGGCCGTAGTTGACGCGCGCGGCCACTAGTCGTTAGCGACCGCCTCAAAAGTAGCCAATCAGTACTTATAGGAACGGGAATCCCAGCACTTGGGATGCCAATGCCGACGCGCCTGAGCCGAGGCATCGTCACCCGACCAATGATCGGCACGCCACGCAACAAGATGTTCGATGCCCGGCTTGATAAATTGTCCGCACCCCGGGCACTTGTACGTCTTGGCGGCACTCGTTGCCGAAATTTTACGCACATGCCATTGTCCATCGGGTGCGTCCTGCAAGCGCTGGACGCCGTAGCGTGCCTTTTCCAACCATGGTTCATCGGCGTCAAGACTCGGACGGGTCCACTTATTGGTCCGTCCCCCACGGGTTGCCGGGGTACTTGAGCGACGGGGACGGTTCGAACGGGCCATATGATCAATTCTCCCTCACATTTTCCATGCCCGCGTCAGCGTACGCTTCCGCGGCGTGCTCCCCCTCCTTAACCGCGATGCCGCAGCACCGAAAGGATGGCACAAGAATCTTCCCTCGGTAAAAACCGGTAGAGTGCTCGTTGTGCGTTTAGTGATTGCCAAGTGTTCAGTTGATTATGAGGGCCGCCTGCGAGCCCACCTCCCCCTAGCGACCCGTCTGTTGATGGTCAAGGCCGATGGTTCGGTGCTGGTGCACTCCGACGGCGGCTCCTACAAGCCGCTGAACTGGATGAGCCCGCCCGCCGTGATGCGCGTGGTGGAACCCGATGAGGAGCAGGCAGCCGAGGGTGATATTGAGCTCTGGCATGTTGCCCATCAAAAGTCAGATGACCGATTGATCGTGCACATCCATGAGATCATTCACGACACCGAGCACAACTTGGGTACCGACCCCGGGCTCATCAAGGACGGCGCCGAGGCCGATCTGCAGCGCCTGTTGGCCGACCAGATTGAAACAGTTGGCACCGGCTACACGTTGATCCGCCGCGAGTACATGACGGCCATCGGCCCGGTCGACATTCTTGCCCGCGATGCAGGTGGCGCCACGGTGGCCATCGAGCTGAAGCGCAATGGCGATATCGACGGCGTCGAGCAGCTCACGCGCTACCTTGAACTGCTCAACCGTGACCCACTGCTCAAGCCGGTGCGCGGCATCTTTGCAGCACAAAAGATCAAGCCGCAGGCCCGCACGCTGGCCACTGATCGCGGCATCGACTGCCTGATTCTTGATTACGATGCAATGCGCGGGGTCGATGACAGCGCCTCACGCCTGTTCTAACCTCACCACCGGTCATCGATGGCCCCACCCCCGTTGACCGGTGGTGGGCCCCTCATTGGCTGCGGTGCTAGTGGACTGGGCCGTTGAGCACGAAACCGGCCGAGCGAACATGACTACGTCTCCAATGCTCTCTGCCGGGTTGCGATAAGGCGGATCCGATGGGGCACCTGCGCAACATCTTCGCCAGCTTAGGGCCCTATGTGCCGTGCCCCACTAGACTGGGGTCTATGAACTCCACAGCTTCCCCCGCACGCTTTGCCTTTACCGCTCGGCTAGTCTCCCACGGCACCGAAATCCCCGAGGGCGTCATCGCCATCGATGGCAACCGCATTGCATTTGTGGGTAATTCAACAGAGTTCGCCTTCCTCGAGGATTCTGAATCCTTTGAGCTGCGCCACACGAAGCCAGGAACCATCATCACCCCCGGGCTGATCGACCTGCACTGCCATGGTGCCGTCGGTGCGGATTTCCCCTCGGGTGACCCAGTTGCCATCGCCAAGGCCATCGATTTTTTGCACCGCGCCGGAACCACCACGCTCCTGGCTTCGCTGGTGACAGCCGATCGCGATGACATGCTTGCCTCGGCACGTGTGCTCTCCGAATTTGCGCAGCGCGGAGATATTGCTGGTATCCACGCGGAGGGCCCCTTCCTTTCCGAGGTGCGCTGCGGTGCCCAGGATCCTGCCTTCCTTTCCGATCCCCAGCCGGACTTTGTTGATGCGCTGATCGATGCCTCCGCCGGACAGCTACGCACCATGACCTATGCCCCGGAGAGGGCAAACGCCGATGCGCTGGTTGAGCAGCTGGTCTCCCAGGGAGTCGTCCCCTCGCTAGGTCATACCGATGCCTCTGCAAGCACCGTCACCGCCTCCTTGGAGCTGGCCCGTGAGGAACTCTCAAGTGCCGGCGTCGACGGCTTTACCGAGCGCCCCACCATCACTCACCTCTTCAATGGAATGCCCCAGCTTCATCACCGCGCCCCCGGACCGGTTGCCGCCTGCCTAGAGCTTGCAGCCGCGCACAAGATCATCGTTGAGTTGATTGCCGATGGCGTGCACCTTGACCCCGTCACCGTGCGTACCGTCTTTAATCTGGTGGGAGCCGATTCGGTGGCGCTGGTTACAGATTCTATGGCTGCGGCGGGACTGGCGGATGGCCAGTACTCGTTGGGCCCGGCCCAGGTGACGGTGTCCAACGGTGAGGCCCGTCTGGCAACTAACGGATCGCTGGCCGGGGGCACTGCGACAATGCTCGATGTACTGCGTCATACCGTCAGCGCAGGTGTCCCACTTGCAGAAGCGGTACTCTCGGCAACTAAGGTTCCTGCCGAGGTGCTGGGGCTTATCGACGAGGCGGGCCGCTTGCATCAGGGCTTCACCGCAGACCTGCTGATTCTCGATGAGACACTGAATTTGCTGCAGGTAATCCGTAACGGCGAATCAATTTATGAAGCTTCTGTTTAGCGCCCGACACAAAAGTGTTGACCCAGATCACATCCACATGTGATGCTTGACTCAGTCTTTGTGTTGGTTAGTCATACCCGCCAAAGTCAGGTTGCGGGTGTTTGGGGACTGAAACGGTTCATTCCGGTTCAGTATTCTTCTCACTGCTTTACCACTCACGGCCGATACACGGTGTGTCGGCCAGTTTTACGCACTACATGAGGAGAAATACATGGCTCAGGGAACCGTGAAGTGGTTCAATGCCGAAAAGGGATTCGGCTTTATCACTCCGGATGGCGCCGAGGCTGACGTGTTCGTTCACTACTCGGAAATCCAGACCAATGGTTTCCGCACGCTGGAAGAAAACCAGCGCGTGGAATTCGAAGTTGGCCAGGGTGCCAAGGGTCCACAGGCTACCGGCGTCGTCGGTCTCTAAAGGACTTCACTTCAGTCTCTTTGAACCCCCTGAGTCGATGAACCCGCTGGCGGGAGTATCGAGGCAGGATTAGAGCACAAAAGCAGTGGGTCGGGATGAATAAAATCATCCCGACCCACTGCTTTTTGCTGTGAAACTTGGTTGTGCTTAGTCTTGCCGCCAGGTGCCGACACCCGCTACGGGTCCGGCCTCCAGCCAGGCCGAGAGACCGTTGTAGGTCTCATAGTCCATGGCAAGGCGTATTTCTCGGCCCTCGTACGTCATCAGCACGATGACATTTCCGGGCTGCACCAGGTGCTTTTCAGTGTCTTCCGGCTTACGCCAGCCATTGATCTCAATGGAGGAACGCAAGAACTTGTGCACCGGAATTGGGGAAACGGAAAAGAGCTTGAGAAACTCAAGCTCTCCGGGACCATAACGAGCGATAACCATCATCCACTTCCCGGGGGTCGTGGAGATGGAACCGTCGAAAGTGCCAAGAGTGCGCCGTAACTGAATACGGCGCACTCCCATGGCACCCAAAAACATCACTACCAGCACCAAGAGTGCCAGAACGATGAGTACGGGAATGCCGAGTTCGTTCAAGGCAGGACTATCGAGTTCCCGCCGGGGCTGATTCCGCCATGACGGCGTTATCGGCAACGATCACCACACGGTTGGCATCAACGGAGAAGAACCCGCCGTCAACCTGGACGGTGAACCGGGAGCCGGAAACCGGATCGATTTCCATGTCCCCGGCAGCAAGCACGGCCAACATCGGGCTGTGACCGGGAAGGATCCCGATCTCACCCTCGCTGGAACGTCCCTTGACCAGTTTTGCCGCACCGGACCACACGAAGTGATCGGCTGCAACAATTTCGACTTGGAGTTCGGCCATGATTACTTGGTCGATTCCTGGATCTTGGCCCACTGGCGTTCGACATCGTCCATGCCGCCAATGTTGAAGAATGCCTGTTCGGCGATGTGGTCAACGTCGCCGTTGCAGATCGCGTTGAAGCCTTCGATGGTGTCCTTGATGGCAACCGTCGAACCCTCGACACCGGTGAACTGCTTAGCAGTGTAGGTGTTCTGGGACAGGAACTGCTGGATGCGACGTGCGCGCGATACAACAATCTTGTCTTCTTCGGACAGTTCGTCAACACCGAGGATGGCGATGATGTCCTGCAGTTCCTTGTTCTTCTGAAGGATCTGCTTGACGCGCACCGCGGTGTTGTAGTGGTCGTGACCAACGTACTGCGGGTCAAGGATACGCGAGGTTGAAGTCAGCGGATCGATGGCCGGGTACAGACCACGGGAAGCGATTTCACGGGAAAGTTCCGTGGTCGCGTCCAAGTGGGCGAAGGTCGCTGCCGGGGCCGGGTCGGTGTAGTCATCGGCAGGCACGTAAACGGCCTGCATCGAGGTGATCGAGTGGCCCTTGGTCGAGGTGATGCGCTCCTGCAGGAGGCCCATCTCGTCGGCAAGGTTCGGCTGGTAGCCCACTGCGGAAGGCATACGACCCAGCAGGGTCGAAACTTCCGAGCCGGCCTGGGTGAAGCGGAAGATGTTGTCGATGAAGAGCAACACGTCCTGGTTCTGCACATCGCGGAAGTATTCCGCCATGGTCAGCGCCGAGAGTGCAACGCGCAGACGGGTTCCTGGCGGCTCATCCATCTGACCGAACACCAGTGCGGTGTCCTTCAGAACGTTGGCTTCTTCCATTTCGACCCAGAGGTCATTACCTTCACGGGTGCGCTCGCCAACACCGGCGAATACCGAGGTACCACCGAAGTTACGTGCAACACGGGTGATCATTTCCTGGATCAGAACCGTCTTACCCACGCCTGCACCGCCGAACAGACCAATCTTACCGCCCTTGATGTAGGGGGTCAGAAGGTCAATCGACTTGATGCCGGTCTCGAGCATTTCGGTCGAGCCTTCGAGGCTCGCGAAGCTCGGGGCCTTGCGGTGGATTGGCCAGCGCTCGGTGATTTCGAGTTCCGAAGCTGCAACGTCGAGCGGTTCGCCCAAGACGTTGAAGATGTGACCCTTGACGACGTTGCCGACGGGTACGGAAATCGCGGAACCAGAATCGAGCACCGAGGCACCGCGGACAAGTCCGTCGGTTGCCTGCAGTGCGATTGCACGAACCATTGAGTCACCGAGGTGCTGGCTGGTTTCGAAGGTGATGGTCTTGGTTACGCCGTTGAGGGTCAGCTCAGCGGTCAACGCATTGTAAATTGCAGGCAGGGAGTCGGCGGGGAATTCGACGTCGACAACCGGGCCGATAACGCGTGCGATACGACCGGATGCACCGGTCGAAGCAGCGGTACCCTGCTCGTTAAGTTGGGCAGTCATCTCTCTCTCACTTCATTTGTGTAGATGGCGTGGATGTAAGTGTGTGGGAAAACTCTGAAATTAGCCGTTCAGCGCGTCAGCGCCGGCAACAATTTCGGAGAGTTCCTGGGTAACCTCGGCCTGGCGGGCGTTGTTACGAAGACGCGTGTACTTCTTGATGAGCTCGTTGGCGTTATCACCAGCGGTCTTCATGGCGCGCTGGCGTGCTGCGAGCTCGGAAGCCGCTGCCTGCAACATAGCGTTGAAGATACGTGACTCGATGTACCGCGGAAGCAGTGCATCAAGCACCTGCTCCGGTTCCGGCTCGTATTCGTAGAGCGGCAGCAGCTCATCGGCAGGAGTTTCTTCTTCCTGTTCGACGACCTCAAGCGGCAGCAAACGAATGACCGTCGGTTCCTGAACGACCATCGACTTGAACTGGGTGTAAACAACATGGATTTCATCCACGCCGCCCACTTCAAAATCATCGGCAAAGTCCTTGAGCAGGACCTGGCCAAGCTCGCGTGCGGTTTCAAACTCCGGGGCGTCGGTTCCACCGGTCCACACCTTCGCGTAATCGCGTCCGCGGAATTCAAAGTACGCCTGAGCCTTGCGGCCGACCAGGTAGGTCTTGACGTCCTTGCCTTCTTCACGGAGCAATTCAACGAGGTGCTCTGCCTGCTTCAAGACGCTGGCGGAGTAGGACCCGGCGAGTCCGCGGTCCGAGGTCATGACCAGCACTGCCGCGCGACGGATTGATTCCGGCTCGGTGGTCAGTGGGTGATCGATCTCGGACTGTGACGCGACGGCAGTAACAGCACGGGTAATCGCATTGGCGTACGGCAGCGATGCCGAGACACGCGCACGTGCCTTGCCAATACGGGAAGTAGCGATCAGTTCCATCGCCTTGAAGATCTTGCCCATCGACGTTGTCGATGCAATCTTCTGGCGGTAGACCCGAATCTGGGCTCCCATGTTTGTCCTTTCCTTATCCCTTTGTAGGGGTTGCCGCGCCGCGCTTGGCGGCGCGGCAACCCTTACTCAAAGGTGATGTCAGCGCTTTTGCTTGACGATCTTTTCCTGGTCGACGGACTCTTCAGCCAAGGCTGCGAATTCTTCGCGGCCTGCGGCGACGAGCTGGTCGTCACCCTCACCGAAGAAGCCGGCCTTGAAGGAGGCGATGTTCGACTTGAGCGATTCGACGGTTTCGTCTTCGAGCTTGCCGGTTTCAGCAATTACCGTCAGCACCGAGGTGCGGTGACGCAAGTGCTCAAGGAAGCCTGTTTCGAAGCGGCGAACGTCTTCAACCGGGACGTCGTCCAGGTAGCCGTTGGTACCGGCCCACACGGAAACAACCTGGTTCTCAACCGGGAACGGTGCGTACTGTCCCTGCTTGAGCAGTTCCATCAGGCGTGCACCACGGGTCAGCTGCTGCTTGGAAGCGGCATCAAGGTCCGAGGCGAACATGGCGAATGCCTGCATGTCGCGGTACTGAGCCAATTCAAGCTTCAAGGTACCGGCAACCTTCTTCATGGCCTTGATCTGTGCCGAACCGCCCACGCGGGACACCGATACACCCACGTCAACAGCTGGACGCTGGTTGGCGTTGAAGAGGTCGGACTGCAAGAAGATCTGACCATCGGTAATCGAGATGACGTTGGTCGGAATGAAGGCCGAGACGTCGTTTGCCTTGGTTTCGATGATCGGCAGACCGGTCATCGAGCCTGCACCGAGCTCGTCGGAGAGCTTGGCACAACGTTCGAGCAAGCGGGAGTGCAAGTAGAACACGTCGCCCGGGTATGCTTCGCGTCCTGGCGGACGGCGCAGCAGCAGGGAAACAGCGCGGTAGGCTTCGGCCTGCTTGGACAGATCATCAAAGACGATCAGAACGTGCTTGCCGTCGTACATCCACTGCTGGCCAATGGCCGAGCCGGCGTACGGTGCCAGGTACTTGAAACCAGCCGGGTCAGATGCCGGTGAGGCAACGATGGTGGTGTATTCGAGTGCACCGTGATCTTCAAGGGTCTGGCGCACCGCAGCAATGGTCGAAGCCTTCTGACCAATTGCTACGTAGATGCAGCGAACCTGCTTGTTGGTGTCACCCGAGGCCCAGTTGGCCTTCTGGTTGATGATTGCATCCACGGCCAGAGCGGTCTTACCGGTCTGACGGTCACCAATGATCAGCTGACGCTGGCCACGGCCGATCGGGATCATCGCGTCGATGGCCTTCATACCGGTCTGCAGCGGTTCGTGAACCGACTTACGCTCGGTCACGCCTGGAGCCTGAGCTTCCAGTGCGCGACGTCCGGTGGCAGCAATCGGACCCAGGTCATCAATTGGCTCGCCCAGCGGGTCAACAACGCGACCCAGGAAGGCGTCGCCCACCGGAACCGAGAGGATCTCGCCGGTGCGCTCTACGCGCTGGCCTTCTTCGATGCCGGTGAAGTCGCCAAGGACAACAACACCAATATCGCGGGTGTCAAGGTTCTGGGCCAGGCCCAGGGTGCCGTCTTCGAAGCGAAGCAGCTCATTTGCCATGACGGAGGGAAGACCCTCCACCTTGGCGATACCGTCACTTGCCGTGGTTACGCGGCCGACCTCGGTGCGCTCTGCTTTGCCCGGTTCGTAGGACGCTGCGAACTCATTCAAGGCATTGCGGACGTCGTCGGCGTTGATGGTCAAATCGGCCATCTGCAGTCCCTGCTCTCCTAAGTTGTGATTACCGCGGTTCTATCGTGTGCGGTAACCGAAAATTGATTCAGTCTATGGTGACTGGCTGGCAGGCAGACCCTTTTAGGGGGTCTACCTAGCCTGCCAACTGGCGGCGAAGATCCGACACGCGGGTAGCGATCGAAGCGTCAACCACTTCATCGCCTACCTTCACGCGGATACCGCCGACTAGTTCAGGGTCGATGTTGATGTTGATTTTCAAGTCTCGACCGTAAAGGTTATTCAGGCCTGCCTGCAGGCGCGTGAATTGCTGCGCGGTAAGGGCACGAGTGACGCTTACCTGGGCAATCCAGCGATCCTGACGCTTAGCCACCAATTCCACGAAGCGCTCCACGAGTGCAACGGGCTTGAGCCCGCGCGGTGAAGCGACGGCCTGGCGGATCAGCAGTGCAGATGCGTCACTGGCATTCGGGACAAGCTTCAGCGCCAGAGCGCTTTTGGCTTCCGTCGTTGCCTGAGCATCATCAAGTGCACGCTGCAGATCATGACTGGACTCAACAACACGGATGAACGCGAAGAGGTCTTCTTCGAGCCTCTCCAGGCCAGCGGAACCGCCATCACGCTCGGCGACCATGATTGCCGCGTGAGCAGCAACGGTCTCCAATGCATCGCCAATGTCTCGTGCCGAGCTCCAACGCGAGGTGGCAAGCGATGCGACGGTAGCCTCGGCGTCGGCCGAAACCTTTCCGCCGAAGAGCTGGGTTACAAGCCCGGCCTTCTCAGTTGCCCCGCGTGCGGGATCAGTCAGTGCGCGACGTAGGCCTGCATTACTATCGACGACCGAAAGGACATCGAATAGCTGTGAGGACAATTCCAAGGACGCGTGTGCAAGCTTGGTTTCCAACGACGCCAGCGCCGCGGCGAGTGACTCGCTCGATACACCTGCCATTAGTTCGATGCACCTGCGTTCTGCTGGTTTTCCAGATCGGACAGGAACTTATCGACCACGCGGGAAGCGCGCTCGTCGTTCTCAAGAGCGTCATCGACGATCTTGCTGGCCAGTGATGTTGCCAGCGTTCCAACCTCGGCGCGCAGCGAGGTAACTGCTGCAACGCGCTCGGCTTCGATGGCGCGGTGTGCCTGCTCGGTAATGCGAGCCGACTCGTCTGCTGCCTTGGCCTTCAATTCCGCAAGGATCTGGGCACCTTCGGTGCGTGCATCTTCACGGATGTTGTTGGCTTCGGTGCGTGCTTCCAGCAGCTGTGCCTTGTACTGAGCCAGGATGGCGTCGGCTTCGGCCT
This sequence comes from Arthrobacter sp. MYb227, assembly GCF_002975435.1. Taxonomy (GTDB): domain Bacteria; phylum Actinomycetota; class Actinomycetes; order Actinomycetales; family Micrococcaceae; genus Paeniglutamicibacter. The sequence goes on from NZ_PCPT01000018.1 coordinate 18,943, forward strand.
GTGCGGCCTCTGCCTTCTCAAGTCCACCCTCGATGGCCGTGACACGGTCCTGGTAGGACTTCTCGAATGCCGGGGCAATCTTCTTGACCACGATGAACAGCAGGACAGCGAAGCCTGCAGCGGTGACAAGAATTTCCCACGGGTTCGGAAGCAGCGGGTTTGCGCCCGCACCTGCAGCGAGGATCAATTCGTTGCTGATCATTCTCACTCTTCCTTATCTCTTAGGTTTCCAATTGCAATAGCCCTGCGACAGTGGCAGGGCCACTACCAAGGGAAACTAAGCGCCGACGACGAAGGCGAAGACCAAGCCCAGGATGGCCAGTGCTTCTGCAAGGGCGAAGCCAAGCATGGCGATTGGCTGCAAGATGCGGCCTGCTTCTGGCTGGCGTGCAACGCCGTTGATGTAGGCAGCGAAGATCATGCCCACGCCGATGGCCGAACCGATAGCAGCCAGGCCGTAGCCGATCATGTTGAGGGAGCCGTGGAGTTCCATTTCGTTCCTTTCAAGATACCGACACTTTGTCGGCAGGTTGTGAGGTCATTCCCTTTTTGAAGGGGAAGTATTTGGGGGTTTTGCTCTTACTTAGTGAGCGTCTGCATCCAGGGCACCCTGGATGTAGATGGCGGTCAGCAGGGCGAAGACGAACGCCTGCAGGACCATGATCAAAAGTTCAAGGAAGTACATTGCTACGGAGCCAACGATCACCAGCACACCGATGCTGTTCATGGCCAGGGATTCCTGCACCACAATCAGGTGACGAGCACCAGTAGCAGCAAGCATGACGATGATGTGGCCCGAAAGCATGGTTGCCATCAAACGCAGTGAGTGCGTCAGCGGGCGAACGAGGAAGTTCGAGATGATTTCCAACGGCACCATCAGCGGCATGATCCAGCCCGGAACACCGGAAGGAACAACTGCGAGCTTGAAGTAGCGAATACCGTGATTCTTCACGCCTACGGCAATCCAGGTGCCGTAGATGATCAGGGCCATTGCATAGGCCGAGCCTGCATGGGAGAAGGAAGGAATCTGAAGGAACGGGATAATCCCGAACAGGTTGTTCAGCAGGACGAAGAAGAAGGTAGCGAAGAGCAACGGCACCCAGGGGCGGAAGTTCTTTTCGCCAATGATGTCGCGGCCAATGGAGTTACGTACGAACCCGTAGGCGCTCTCGGCAAGGAACTGAGTCTTGCCCGGGACCAACTTCGGGTTCTTGATAGCGGCCTTGAAGAACCACGTGATCAAAATGATCGACAGGATGATCATGATCATCTGCTTACCAAAACCGGTACCGTACTCAGCCATCCAGGGAAGGACTTCTGGAAGGTGGGTATCGCTAATGGTTGGCGGTACGTAGGGTTCTGAGGCCGTCGGAAGCGCAAACGCGGTCAACGCGCTGTCCTCTCTGCAGTTTCGGTCATGGGGCAAAGTCGGTGATTTGGCGCAGGGCGCCGTTCACCGGGTGAAGTTCTGGTGGTCGATCTCATGTGGAGGTGTCCTCGCGGCTTCGGCGCCGCTGATGATGCCGCGCCAGAAAGAAACCAGCGATTGCACCAAGAAGGGCACCAACGATTAGTAGCCATCGGGTGTCCAGTAAAAGATCCAAACCCCAGCCTATCAAACCCCAGGCGATGAGCCCGCCAATCATGTAGTTGATTGACTCGCGCACCGGGCGTTCGTGAGACAGTTTGTCGGGGTGTTGTGCGTCAGGTTCCATGTTACTTTCGCGCACCTCCGGACTGGCTTGGATCTTCATCGGCAAATACCGGGAGCCGCGCCTTAGAAAAGGCGCGTATCTCCCCGATCTGCCAGAGTACAAGTGCGCCGATGGCACCGTACATAAACGTTGGTCGGTGCACCCAGTCAGGTAGCCCCGAAAGCAGCACGAGGAAGCCCATTCCAAAGATCTTGACCACGTAGGTGAACAAGAACGCGGGAAGAGCCCACGAGCTATCGATGCGGCCGGCACCCTCGGCAATCAGCAAGCTAATTCCGAAGAAGAACACGACTATTGCTGTGGCAAAGGCGATGGATCCGGCGATCTGCGTACCCAAGAGGGGCCACGCTGCCAGGGAAGCAAGTATTCCCGCGCCAACCGTGTAGGTGGTGCAGGTCTTCAGGATGCCCATCCATGGGGAACGCGGAGCCGACGAGGCGACAAGCGCACCGTTGGCCTTTGAGCCGCGCACCGGCTTGGTCATCTGCATCCTGTTCCCTGTGTATACAGTGCTTTGGCGCAGGGGGTACTGCGCCGCAAAGTTTGTGATGGGGTTGACCTCCATGGCGGAAGCCTCTTGAATTCTACACGAGATAGAACGGGGTCACGACCCGGGGTGCCCTGAGTGGTTCAAGAACTCGAACGGCCTCTGGCGCGCTCCGCATTGAACTGCTCGATGCGGTGCCGCACCGTCGGCCCCCACGTGATGAACCCCACAACAATGAGTGCTACTGAATAGATGGGAACGAAGATTGCGCGGTCAAGGAAACCGAAGGCAACAACGCCGGTGGCGCATAGTGCCGACCACAAGTACATCAAGATGACACTCTTTTGCACGCTGTGTCCACCCTTGACCATTAGGTGATGCATGTGGCCCTGATCTGCTGCGAATGGTGACTGGCCACGTGAGAGCCGGCGGATCACCGAAAGCCCCAAATCCAAGAGTGGCAACAAGATGACGGCCGCCGGCAAGATGACTGGCATGTAGGCCGGGACGTTACGGAAGCGGAAGGCATCCTCGCCGAGCACATCCCCGGTGACTGCTATAGAGGCGGTAGCCATCAGCATGCCGATGGCCAGCACACCTGTCTCCCCCATGAAGATCGATGCGGGATTGAAGTTATGTGGCAAGAAGCCCAACGTCGCGCCCAGGAGAAGTGCGCAGAGCATTGCAGAGAAATTCGAGTAGTCTTCGGCGCTGACCCGGGTGGCAAGCATGTAGCTGTATACAAAGAAGGTGGCTGCACCTATCGCCGAGACTCCGGCGGCCAGCCCATCGAGCCCATCCATAAAGTTAATGGCATTCATGATCAGCACCACCAGCACTACCGTGATACCAATTTGCACGGCGTGCGAATCAAAGTGGACGCTTCCCACCGGCAAGGCCTTGATCACGATGCCATGTCCGGCAATGATCAGCCCGATAAACGTTTGCCCAATAAATTTGAGCCACCACTTCATGTCGAACAGATCGTCAATCACACCCATGACGACGATGAGCGCAAGAGCAAGCGCCACACCGCGAATCGGTTCGGGATTCTTGAAGATCCCATCGAAGAAGGGGATCTGGCTGGCCATGCCGAGGCCCAAATAAACGGCACCTACAATTGCAACCCCACCGAGCTTGGGTGTTGGCACCTTGTGCATATCGCGATCGCGAACATTGTCCTGAGGTAAAAACCTCACGCCAATGGGGCGTATCAGCGGGGTGAGCAGATACGAGGTCACAAAAGCGACCCCGATCAGCAGGAGATAAATTCTCATGAGGTGGCGTTGGTACCCGCGGCTTTGTTTGCAGCCGTTGCTTCATCAGCTGCGTCTGTCGCATCGGCGTCATGCGACTCAAGGTTAGGCGCAATATCTTCGACGCTCGGCGTTGCTGCGGGCTGCGCATCGTTAGGTGCCTGCGCATCGGCCGGGGCAACGGGTCCTTCACCGTTAGACGCATCGTCACTTGACGCATCGTTAATATCTAGTATCTCGGGTGCGATTTCACGCAATTGTTCAATACCCAGCGCACCGACACGGACCACGCGGGGCGGGGTAAGCGTGCAGTCAATAATTGTTGAGCTGAGCGTTTGGCCGCCGGCCACGGGACGGGGCCCGGCCTCAAGATAGACCTCGACCGACTCGCCGAGCTGGTCAAAGGCCTGCTGGGCGGTGCTTGCCGCGGGCTGACCCGTGCGATTTGCCGAGGAAACAGCCAACGGTCCGGTCAACGCAAGTAATTCCAGGGCCACCTCATCATCGGGAACCCGTAAGGCAACCGTGCCTCGAGTCTCGCCCAAATCCCAGGTCAACGAGGGCTGGGCATGCAGGATCAGGGTCAGTGCTCCGGGCCAGAACTCATCGGCAAGCGCGCGCGCCGATGCCGGAACATCGATGGCAAGCCCATCCATGGTCTGCACCGAGGGAATCAGCACCGGTGGTGGCATGTTCCGTCCGCGGCCCTTACTCGCCAGCAAGGTGGAGACAGCCTGGGCCGAAAATGCGTCGGCGGCAATGCCATACACCGTGTCGGTGGGCATGACGATGCAGCGTTGGGCGGAGATTGCACCCTGGGCGGCCTGGAGTCCGGTGGTCCGAGTCGCTGGGTCGTTAGCATCAAAACGTGAAGTCACGCTGTCCATTCTTCCATGTGTAAGGGCCATTCTGGGCGCTATAGGTGCTCCGTGGCCGGTCGATGAGATCGCGTACGCGCTGGCCGCGGCTCTCTTAGCCGCGGCGGATGGCGCTTGTTGATCGATCGCGTCCGGTCAGATCGAGGTTTGTGGTGATATTTTCCCACGCACCGGACTCTTGGAACATCTTGCGCATTTGTGCCGCCTGAACTTCCGCGTGTTCCATCACGAAGAAGCCGCCGGGGCGCAACAACCGTGCCGCGGTGGCCTCTGCGGCACGCGGCATGATCATCCCATCGGCTCCTCCCCCATACAGTGCCATGTGTGGGTCGTGCTCCCGGGCCTCGGGTTCACGCGGAACGGCATTTGCCGGAATATACGGCGGATTTGAGACAACCACATCGCAGGAGCCGTTCAGCTCGCCGAAGGCCTCACGCATATCCCCGTGTACCAGGGTGACGCCCAGCGGTTCGAGGTTTTTGCGTGAATACGGGTAGGCATCATCGGAAAGTTCAACCGCATACACCCGTGCCGTGGTGTTCTCATGGGCCAGCGAGCCGGCGATGGCACCGGATCCGGTCCCCAGATCCACCATGAGCGGGCGCTGCAGCGGTGCAGCAAAATCCAGTGCCAGCTGCACCACCGTCTCGGTTTCCGGACGCGGCACAAACACCCCGGGACCCACCGCCAGATCAAGATAACGGAAATGGGCGATGCCGGTCAGGTGTTGCAACGGCAACCGGGTCACCCTGGCCGCGATGAGCCGCTCAAATTCCGGGCCATGTTCGGCACCGAAGGATTCACCCATGAGTTGCAGCATGGTGAGCCTGCCGCGAGATACGCCCAATACGTGAGCCGCCAGGAGCTCGGCGTCGACCATCGGGGTCGGAACCCCGGCGGCCGCTAACCGTGCAGCGGCATCGGCCAACACCTGGCCCAGGGGTTGGCCGAAACCTTTGTACGTCATCGTGCGTCTTAGTCCTTGTCCCCGCCGATGGCGTCCAGACGCTGCTTCTCATCGAGCTCGATGCAGGAGGTGATCAGCGGCTCAAGTTCGCCGTTCATCACGGCGTCAAGATTGTAGGCCTTGTAGCCGGTGCGGTGATCGGCAATACGGTTTTCCGGGTAATTGTAGGTGCGGATGCGCTCTGAGCGGTCCATGGTACGCACCTGTGACTTGCGGATATCGGAGTTTTCCGCGTCGATGATGGCCTGCTGGTGAGCCAGCAAACGCGAGCGCAGCACGCGCATTGCCGCTTCACGGTTCTGGATCTGCGACTTTTCGTTCTGCATGGCAACCACGATGCCGGTAGGAATGTGGGTCACGCGCACCGCGGAGTCGGTGGTGTTTACCGATTGCCCACCGGGGCCCGAGGAACGGTACACATCGACCTTCAGGTCATTGGCGTGGATGTCGACTTCTTCGGGCTCGTCAACCTCGGGAAGCACCAGCACGCCAGCGGCCGAGGTGTGGATGCGGCCCTGAGATTCGGTCTGCGGCACGCGCTGCACGCGGTGCACCCCGCCCTCAAACTTCAGGTGCGCGTAAACGCCCTGAGCCGGGTCGTTCGACTTACCCTTAATGGCAACCTGCGCATCCTTGTAACCGCCGAGGTCGGACTCGTTGAAGGAGATCATCTCAACCTTCCAGCCCATGTGCTCCGCGTAGCGGGTGTACATGCGCAGCAGGTCGGCCGCGAAGAGCGCCGCCTCATCGCCGCCTTCACCGCCCTTGACCTCAAGGATGACATCGCGCGCGTCGTTGGGGTCGCGCGGGATCAGTAGACGGCGCAGCTTTTCGGCGACGGCCGGCAGTGTTTCCTCAAGCGTGGCGACCTCTTCGGCAAAGTCCGGATCCTCGTCGGCCATTTCGCGGGCCGTCTCAAGGTCGTCGTTCATCTGGCTCCAGCGCTTGTACGCCTCGACGATGCCGTTGAGCTGAGCGGAGCGACGGCCGAGCTTCCGGGCCAGGGCCTGGTCTTGGTATACGGCGGGGTCCGAGAGCTGCGCCTGAATGGCTGCGTGCTCATCGAGTAGTCCCTGGACTGACTCAAACATATTGGTTCTTCCTTCACGACGACTAGTTCCAGTGTAAGGAACTGAAATTGGTTTTGGGTATTAACGACCAACGCCCAGCCTCACCTTGTGCACCGGAAAAATCCGGGCACGGTGAAACTGGGCGTATAAGGTAGCTAGGCGTCGTTCTTGGAACCCAGCGTGGTCTTGTTGATGAGCATCAGGAACTCGGCGTTGGAGCTGGTTTCACGGATCTTGCCCGTGAGGGTCTCCAGTGCCTGCTGCGTATCGAGGCCCGAGAGCACGCGGCGCAGGCGCCACATGATGCGCACCTCGTCCGGGGAGAGCAGGTTCTCTTCGCGGCGGGTGCCGGACTCGTTGACGTCGACCGCCGGGAAGATGCGCTTGTCCGCAAGCTTGCGGGACAGACGGAGCTCCATGTTGCCGGTGCCCTTGAACTCTTCGAAGATGACCTCGTCCATCTTGGACCCAGTCTCCACCAGCGCTGTTGCAAGGATGGTCAGCGAGCCGCCGTTTTCGATGTTGCGAGCAGCACCGAAGAAGCGCTTCGGCGGGTAGAGCGCCGAGGAATCGACACCACCGGAGAGGATACGACCGGAGGCCGGAGCCGCCAGGTTGTACGCACGGCCCAGACGGGTCATCGAGTCAAGCAGGACCACGACGTCCATGCCCATTTCCACCAGGCGCTTGGCGCGCTCGATGGCGAGCTCGGCAACCGTGGTGTGGTCATCTGCCGGGCGGTCGAAGGTCGAGGCAATAACCTCCCCCTTGACGGTGCGCTGCATGTCGGTGACTTCTTCGGGACGCTCGTCAACCAGGACCATCATCAGGTGTACTTCTGGGTTGTTGATGGTGATGGCATTGGCGATCGACTGCAAGATCAGCGTCTTACCGGCCTTCGGCGGGGAAACGATCAGGCCACGCTGGCCCTTACCGATCGGTGCTACCAGGTCGATGACACGTGGGCCGATCAGCTTCGGATCGGTCTCCAGGCGCAGACGATCCGTCGGGTAGAGCGGGGTCAACTTGGAGAACTCAACGCGGTTGGTGTTCTCCTCCGGGGACTTGCCATTGATCGCGGTGAGCTTGACCAGTGCGTTGAACTTGGCACGGGTGTTGGCGTTCTCGTTTTCGCGCGGAGCACGAATGGCACCGACTACCGCATCACCCTTGCGCAGGTTGTACTTCTTGACCTGGTTCAGCGTGACGTAGACATCGTTGGGGCCGGCAAGGTAACCGGTGGTGCGGATGAACGCGTAGTTATCCAGCACGTCAAGGATGCCGGCTACCGGCAGCAGTACATCCGAATCGCTGAACTCGGTGTCATCGACATCCGGCTGGTTGCGGTTGCGGCGGTTGCGCGAGTTACGGTCCGTGCGATCATGACGGTCGTTACGGTCGTTACGGTCGTTGCGCTCAGGGCGATCGCCACGGTCGTTGCGCTCGGAGTTGCGGGCCTCGTTGCGTTCGCGGTTACGCTCACGGTTACGCTCATTGCGCTCACGGTTGCGTTCGCGGCGGGCAGCTGCACGCTCTTCGGCAGTTTCGCGGGTGCGCTCGTTGCCTTCAGAGGCGGATTCGGCGTTGTTATCCGAAGCGTTATCCGAAGCATTAGCCGAATCCCTCTCGGGCTGGGCCGGTGCCTCGGTGTGCTCGGTCGAATCGGTGTTCTCGGAGGATTCCGAGTGCGAATCGCGACGATTGCGGTTACGGTCGCGACGATTGCGGTTGCGCTCGTGGCGGTCATTGCGATCGTTACGCTCGTTGCGGTGCTCGGAGGAATCGGTGCGTTCTGCATCGGTACCCGTGGCCTGCTCTTGGGCCGGAGCCTCGGTAACGTTCTGTGCCGCCGGTGCCTGCACTACCTGCTCGGTTGCCGGTGCAACGGTTGCCGATTCTGCGCGGCGGTTACGTGTATTGCGGCGCGGCGCCCGATCCTCAACCGGAGCCGCAACGGCTTCGGTGGTTTCGATGATTGCTGCCGGGGCGGTGGCGGTACCGGTGGATTCGGCACGACGTGAGCGGGTGCGGCGCGGTGCAGCTTCCTCGGCTACCGGCGCAACATCTGCTACTGGTGCCACCAGTGGGGCTTCGCTGGTGGCTTCAGCCTTGACCGGAGCCTTGGTGGTGCGACGAACCGGGGCCTTCTTCTCCGCAGCGGCAGGTGCCTGCGTGGATTCGGCCTTGGCTGCACTCTTGGCAGGTGCCTTGGTGGCGGCTGCCTTGGTAGCAGGTGCCTTATCGGCGGCCTTAGCCGGAGCCTTGGCTTCGGCCTTGGGCTCTGCCTTGGCCTTAGCGTCACGATCGGCAACTGAGCCGCCGCGTTGGTGATTTGAAATCGCGCTGACAAGATCGCTCTTGCGCATACGTGATCCGCCGGTGATACCCAGCTGGGACGCAAGTACCTGCAATTGTGCAAGTTTCAGGCCAGCGAGTCCGCCGCCCTTGGTTGCGTTTGTTTCTTCCACGCCTGCATTTAGGCTGGTGGTTTCGGTCACGAAGGTTCCTTCCCCCTCGTCGGGCGGATCGATAGAGTAATCCGCGACGTTTGACTTCCCCCCTTTGTCCGCTTCAGATGCGAAGAAAGGGTATTACCGCTCACCGGCTACCTCAAGGGTAGATCGGCATCACGGTTGATTCGTGCGTGAGACACATCAACGCGGCTGTTGCTCATCACGAAGGACGAACTGATGCTTGTGGTTGGTGTGAGGGTGCTTGCAGCTGTCGGCCAAGCATGGTTTGGCGGCGGTCATCCGCACCCACGTAAGGGCGGCGGCTGAAGGTTGCACGAAACGCGTTGAACCGGACCCAAGATCTGGGCAGGTCCGCTAAGAGACTTGTGCTAAAGCACTTCTACTCTAACACCGCTTGGGGCAACACGCGGAATCAGGACACGCCACGAGGCTTGCGTGTGCCCTTGAGCATGAGTATCGATGGCCGCGGCGACCTGTTGTGCAGCATCCTGCCCATTACAGAGCACCAGCACCGTGGGGCCGGCACCGGAAACTACCGCGGCAAATCCCTGCGCCCGTAGATCTTGAATCAACGCGGCGCTCAACGGCATGGCCGGGGCACGGAATGACTGATGTAAGAAGTCCTGGGTGGAAATCAGCAGGTTGGCCGGGTCGTGTGCCAGTGAATGGATCAGCAGCCCGACGCGGCCACCGTTGGCCGCGGCCACGCCGTGATCCACGCTGGCCGGCAACAGCCCGCGGGCGGCGTGTGTGGAGAGTTCGAAGTCGGGGATGGCAATGACCGGAACAATGTCCGGGTGCAAGACCCCCTGCACGGTACCGAAACCGGCGCTTGGCTCGTCGGTGACCCAGGACAGCGTCAATCCGCCATAAACGGCAGGTGCAACATTATCCGGGTGACCTTCCCAGCGTGCCGCGGCCTGGAAGATCTCTTCGAGTCCCACCTGGGCATTGTGGGGCAGCAGCGCGTTGGCTGCCGCTAACGCGCTGACGATTGCCGCGGCGCTGGAACCCATGCCACGGCCGTGCGGAATGTTGTTGGTGGCTTCGATGAGTAGACCGGATGGCTCAAAGCCGGCCTCGGCCCAACGTTCAAGCATGGTTTTGGCGATCAGGTGGGTTGCGTCCTTGGGCAGGAAGGCGGCTCCCTCACCGGTAATTTCAACCTTCACTCCCGGGGTTTCAAGGGTATGTACCGTGAGGGTGTCACACACCGAAAGTGCCAGGCCCAAAACATCAAAACCAGGCCCGAGGTTAGCGGTGGTCGCCGGCACGTGTACGGCGATTGACTGGCCTGGCTGGATTTTTGCCAACTGCTTCTGGGCTACCGGTTTGATCACCATGATCGCGTGTTATTCCCTCAAGTTTTTTACTGATGATGTATCGGCCAGACACCGAACCGTGTGGCATGTCTAAACGCTATGCCACACGGTTCGATGCTGGCCGTTGCTACTTGGCCGTCAATGCCTGGGTACCAATTGCGGGCACCAAAGCATGTTGAGCGATTTTTTAGGCGAGGCCGAGCGCGCCGGCGACAGCGACGACGTCGAAGGCGACCTTGGTCGGTGCCACGTCGGTGCCATCTGCGGTCTTCAGTGCCCAGTCGGGGTCCTTCAGGCCGTGGCCGGTCACCGTGATCACGATGGTCTTGCCGCTTGGGACATCACCCGCCGCATGGTGCTTGATCAGGCCCGCGACGCCCGCGGCGGAGCCCGGCTCCACGAAGACGCCCTCGCGGGAAGAAAGCCAGCGGTGTGCGGCGAGGATTTCCTCATCGGTCACCGAGTCAATGATTCCGCCGGAGGCATCGCGCGCTTCCTCGGCCTTGGCCCAGGAGGCGGGGTTGCCGATGCGGATGGCTGTGGCAATGGTGTCGGGTTCGGTCACCGGGTGGCCCAGCACGATGGGGGCCGCGCCGGCTGCCTGGAAGCCCCACATGATCGGGGTCTTGGTGGACACCGGGGCCAGCACCGCACCGGCCTGGTTGGTGTACTGCGAAGCGTACTCCGTGTACCCCCTCCAGTAGGCGGTGATGTTGCCCGCGTTGCCCACCGGCAGCACGTGGTAATCCGGTGCATCGCCCAGGAAATCGACGACCTCGAAGGCACCGGTCTTCTGGCCCTCGATGCGTGCCGGGTTTACCGAGTTTACAAGGAATACCGGGTAGTTTTCGCTCAGCTTGCGGGCTACCTCGAGGCAGTTATCGAAGTTGCCATCGATCTGGATAATGTCGGCGCCGTGCGCGATCGCCTGGGACATTTTGCCCATGGAGATCTTGCCATCCGGAACCAGCACCGCGCACTTGAGCCCGGCCTGGGTCGCGTAGGCGGCCGCGGAGGCGGAGGTGTTGCCGGTGGAGGCACAGACAACTGCCTTGGCACCGGCGGCAACCGCGGCGGTCATCGCCATGGTCATCCCGCGGTCTTTGAAGGAGCCGGTGGGGTTCATGCCCTCGACCTTCAGGTACACGGTTGAACCGGTCAGTTCGCTCAGCGCCGGGGCGAACACCAACGGGGTGCCACCCTCACCGAGGGTAATGACCTTGGTATTTTCGTCAACGGGCAGGCGATCGGCATATTCGCGGATGACTCCGCGCCACTGGTGGGCCACTTAGTTTCCTTCAACTCGCAGGACAGAGATTACTTCTTGGACGGCATCCATGTGGGCAACGGTTGCAACGGTTGCTGCAAGCGCGGATTCAATGGAGCGGTGGGTGACGATGCGCAAATCGGCGACACCCGGTGCGCCATCGGCGCTGGCGCCCTGGCGCATGGTCTCGATGGAGACACCATTTTTCGCGAAGATCGCGGTGATTGCCGCCAGCACGCCGGATTCGTCGGTGACCCGCATGCCGATGGCATAGCTGGTGGCGATACGCGCGAAATCGAGCACCTTGACCGCCTGCTGGTTGGCGATGGCCGGCAGTGGACCGCCGGAGACCACGCGGCGCGCCACGGCGACCGTGTCACCAAGTACCGCCGAGGCGGTCGGGGCTCCCCCGGCGCCGCGACCGTAGAACATCAGTTCACCGGCGTTTTCGGCCTCGATAAATACAGCGTTAAACGCTCCGTGGACCGCGGCCAGTGGGTGCGTGCGCGGAAGCAGTGTGGGGTGCACGCGTACGCCGATGCCTTCGTCGGTGCGTTCGGCGATGGCCAACAGCTTGATGACCATGCCTGAGTCCTTGGCTGCGGCAACATCGTCCGCGCTGATCTTGGAGATCCCCTCACAATGCACATCCGCGTAGGCGAAGTTGGTGTGGAAGGCCAACGAGGCAAGGATTGCTGCCTTGGCTGCGGCATCGTGACCCTCAACATCTGCCGTGGGGTCGGCTTCCGCATAGCCCAATGCTTGGGCTTCGGCCAATACCTCACCGAACTGGGCGCCGGTGGTGTCCATGGCGTCGAGGATGAAGTTGGTGGTGCCATTGACGATGCCCATGACCTTGGTGATCGTATCCCCGGAGAGAGAATCAGAGATCGGACGCAGGATCGGGATGGCCCCGGCCACCGCGGCCTCGTAACGCAGCTGGGCGTTATTGGCGAAGGCCAGCGCGTTGAGTTCCGCGCCATCGGCGGCTAGCAGTGCCTTATTGCCGGTGATCACCGAGGCGCCACGGGTCAGTGCCCGGCGAATCAGCGCGCCTGCGGGCTCCAGGCCACCGAGTAATTCAATGACGATGTCGGCGCCATCAACCAGGGTTTGCGCGTCGGTGGTGAAAAGCTCTGCAGGAATCTCTACATCGCGCTTGGTGGCGGTGTTGCGTACCGCGATGCCGGCAAGTTCCAGACGAGCGCCGGCGCGGTCTTCGAGCACCGCCGCATCGTCGAGCAGAATGCGTGCCACTTGGGCTCCCACATTGCCGCAGCCAAGCAGGGCTACCTTCAGTGTTTTCACGTGTTTTTCTATGCTCCCAAATCGCGGGCCAACAGGTCGGCTTCGGTTTCCCTGCGGATGATGGCGCGTGCCGCGCCGTTACGTACAGCAACTACTGCCGGGCGACCCAGGTAATTGTAGTTACTTGCCAGGGCCCAGCAATACGCGCCGGTGCCCGGAACGGCCAAAAGATCGCCGGCGGCAACATCCTCGGGCAGGTAAACGTCCCGTACGACTATGTCACCGGATTCGCAGTGTTTGCCAACCACGCGGGAAATAATCGGGTCACTTGCCGTCACACGGGAGGCCAAAACGGCCGAGTAATCTGCATCGTAGAGCACCGGACGGGCGTTATCGCTCATCCCGCCATCGACCGAAACATAGCGACGTGGGGCAAGCTCACCAGCAGTCGATTCCACGTGAACGGTTTTACGCACACCTGTCTCATAGAGCGTGAAGGTCGAGGAACCGGCAATCGCGCGGCCCGGTTCGATGGAGATCCGTGGGATCTTGATGCCAAGCTCGGTTGCCGTCTGCCAGACGGTAGCCGCCATGGCCGCCGCCAGGGTCACCGGGCTGGACGGGGTATCAACCTCGGTATAGGCAATGCCGTAGCCGCCACCCAAATCCAGCTCCGGAAGCTCGACGCCGTGGATCGTCTTGATGTGCGCCAGGAAGCCCATGAGCTTCTGCGCTGCCAGTTCAAAGCCCTCGGCCTCGAAGATCTGCGAACCAATGTGGGCGTGCAGACCCAGCAGGTTCAGTTCCGGGTGTTCTAGAGCAAAGCTGACCGCCGTATCGGCCGGAGAATTTTCATCGCCCACCCCGATCATGGAGAGGCCAAACTTCTGGTCCTCGTGCGCGGTGGCGATTGCCTCATGGGTGCTTGCATGCACCCCGGGGGTCAGCCGCAGCATCACATTTGCCGTGCTGCCCAGCTGGCTGGCCAGGGCGCCCACGCGCTCGAGTTCATCAAGTGAGTCAACGACGATGCGTCCGACACCATTTTCGATGGCCGTGGTGATCTCGGAGACCGACTTGTTATTCCCGTGCAGGGAGAGATTTTCTGCCGGTACCCCGGCGACGCGGGCCACCGCCATTTCCCCGCCCGAGCAGGTGTCAAGGCGTAGCCCCTCGGCGGTGACCCAGCGGGCCACCTCGGTGCTCAAGAAGGCCTTGCCGGCGTAGTAGACATCTACCCCACCGCACAAATCCTTGAATGCTTCATCGAAGGCCTGCTTGAAGCCGCGGGCACGGGCACGGAAATCGTCCTCATCGAGCACAAAGAGCGGAGTACCAAACTCCTGGGCCAACGCCGAGACCGGGATTCCCTGGACCGCAAGTTCGCCGCTTTCGGCACGGGCAACCCCTGCCGCCCACTGGTTTGGCACCAGCGCGTTGGCGTCGGCCGGGAAGGAAAGCCAGCTAGGAGCAAGTGGTGAAATAGCCATAATTTACATCTTCTCCGGTGCCGAGACGCCCAGCAGGTCAAGCCCGTTGGCCAAGACCTGAGTGGTTGCGTCGTTGAGCCACAGGCGGGTGCCGTGGATTGCTTCGATCGGCTCATCGCCGATCGGGGTGACGCGGCAGGCGGCATACCAGGAGTGGTAGGCGCCGGCCAGGGCCTCGATGTGGCGGGCCACGCGGTGCGGTTCGCGGAAGGTTGCGGCCTGAGCGACGACCGAGGGGAACTGGCCCAACGCGGCGAGCAGATCGTTTTCGGTCTCGTGGGTCAGCAGGCTCGCATCGAAGGAGGCGCGGGTGACGCCCTTTTCCAGCGCATTGCGGGATGCGGCGCAGGAGCGTGCGTGGGCGTACTGCACGTAGAACACCGGGTTGTCGTTGGTGTTCTTCTTCAGCTGCTCCGGGTCGATGGTCATCGGCGAATCCGCCGGGTAGCGGCCCAGCGAGTAACGCAGCGCATCGGCACCGAGCCAGTTGATCAGATCGCGCAGCTCGATGATATTGCCGGCGCGCTTGGACAGGCGGGCACCGTTGACCGAGATCAGCTGGCCGATCAGCACCTCGATGTTCTTGTCCTTGTCGTCCCCCGCGCAGGCCGCGATGGCCTTGAGGCGGTTGACGTAGCCGTGGTGATCCGCCCCCAGCAGGTAGATCTTCTCGCTGAAGCCGCGGTCCTTCTTGGACAGGTAGTAGGCGGCGTCGGCGGCAAAGTAGGTGGGCTCCCCGTTGGCACGGATCAGCACGCGGTCCTTGTCATCCCCGAAGTCGGTGGTGCGCAACCAGACGGCACCATCGGTGTCATCGATGTGGCCCTGCTCGCGCAGACGTGCCACGGCATCTTCAACGGCTCCCCCGGCATGCAAAGCCTGCTCGGAGAAGAACACGTCGAACTTCACACCGAAGTCATCAAGGGTGTCCTTGATGTCGGCCATCTGCGCAATGTAGGCGGCCTGGCGCACGATCGGCAGTGCGGCTTCCTGGGTCAGGTTGCGGATATCCGGGTGATTGCGAGCCACGGTATCGGCAAGATCCTGGACGTAGCCACCCGGGTAACCACCCTCGGGCACCGGCAGGCCGTGCAGGCGGTTGTAGACGGAGAGAGCAAAGATATTCATCTGATTGCCGGCGTCGTTAATGTAGTACTCACTGGTGACCGATGCGCCGCTGGCCTTCAGCACACGGGCGATCGAGTCGCCCAGCGCGGCCCAGCGGGTGTGACCGATGTGCAGCGGGCCGGTGGGGTTCGCCGAGACGAATTCCATGTTGATTACGTGCCCAGCCAACGCATCGTTGGTGCCGAAGGATGCTCCGGCCTCCACGATGGTCTTGGCGAGCTCACCGGCGGCGCCGGCCTCTAGGGTGATGTTCAGGAAACCGGGTCCTGCGATCTCTACCTTTGCAACACCGGCGGCATCTGCCAAGCGGGTGGCAAGGATCTGGGCGAAGTCGCGCGGGTTCATTGACGCCTTCTTACCCAGCTGCAGGGCGATGTTTGTGGCCCAGTCGCCGTGCTCGCGACTCTTCGGTCGCTCCACACGCACACTATCGGGTACATCGACGGAAATCTGGCCTTCGGCGACTGCATCGCGGAGGCAAGCGGAAATGGCTGTGGAGAGTTCTTCAGGAGTCACCCCTCAAGGATAACCGGGGGTGGGGCCCTCTTTTGTCGATGTGACGTGGCGACGTCGCACACATCAAGCACAGTTAACTCTTTTGCGTGCACCGGGGAGCCGCTACGAGAAATTCTCATACCCACCAGGCAGCACCGCACCATAGGGCTTTTGACTCCTCTCACCGACCAGCTGGAAGCTCACCATTGAAGCGTCGCAGGCATTGCGTGGGGCGTCCCCGGCGAGGTTGTGGCAGGACGGCTACGGTTCCGTTTGCCAGCCGTTATCCGTTCATGGGCTCAGGAGGAGTCATGAGTGTAAGCATCGTAATCTACGTGCTAGTTATTCTGTTGGTGCTGGTTCTTAGCAGGCTCGCGCTTCACGTGGTTAAGCAATATGAAATGGGCGTTGTCTTCCGGCTGGGCAGGGTCATCGGGGTCAAAAAACCGGGCTTGGTCATGATCATCCCGGTGATCGATCGCCTGCACAAAGTTTCGTTGCGGATCGTCACCCTGCCGATCCAATCGCAGGGCATTATTACTCGTGACAATGTCAGTGTGGATATTTCGGCTGTCGCATACTTCCGGGTACTCGACGCGGTGAAATCGGTGGTTGTCATCGAAAACGTGTATGCGGCGATCGACCAGATTGCCCAAACAACGCTGCGCAAGGTGGTGGGACAACACACGCTCGATGAGACGTTGGCGGAGACCGATGTGATCAATTCCGGCATCCGCGAAATTTTGGATGTGACGACACTTGAGTGGGGTGTTGAGGTCACGCTGGTTGAGCTCAAAGACATCCAATTACCCGAGAGCATGAAACGGGCGATGGCCCGCCAGGCGGAGGCCGAACGTGAGAAGCGGGCAAAGATCATTGCCGCCGAAGGTGAATCCTTGGCCGCCGCGGCCTTGGGCAGCGCCTCGGACACCGAGATGGCGCACCCGCTGGCCCTGCAACTAAGAAATTTGCAGACACTAATGGAAATCTCTGTCGATAAGAATTCGACAGTCATCTTCCCAGCACCGCTGATGAGCACCATTAGTGAGCTTGGCGCGTTTCTTGCCCATGAGGCCGAGGCAGCGCTACGTTCCGCGGCACCACCGACTAATGAAGCAGGTCATCATCTAGCTGCCTGAGCCGATAACACAAGGTGCAAGCTCTCCGATGTGGCACGGCATTCAAATACCAAAATGGGGGCGCCTGTTTAGCGGGTGGCGGAGCAAAGGAAAACTCCCCTGCTTCTTCGTGAAAACACTAGGATGCAGGGGAGTTTCTTGGTGCCCTCGGCGGGAATTGAACCCGCGGCCTTTCGCTTCGGAGGCGAACGCTCTATCCCCTGAGCTACGAGGGCGTACTGGTCGTAAAATCTAAATGCTTCGAATTTTCTACGTTTTCCAGCTGGGAACGTAGAAGAGCTTAGCAGGTGAGCCTCGTGGAATCACAAATTGCGCCAACTGCTGTGTCTCCTTGTGCTTTAAGTTAAGCAGCCCCCGTGGTGACGGCGAATCTCCACGGGGGCCTAACCTCTACAGTCCTCGAGAAAAGACGTATCGGCTGATAGGAACAGTACAGGGGTTCACCGGTTTGTTCCGCATTTTCACCACGTGATCCTGCCTACAGCGTCAAGCACTTCGCTAAATTTGTCCATACTCCCGGTGCGGGGTGAGCCACAATCGGGACTGTTTTCGACACTACGTGCTAGCGAGAAATCTTGTTCTCATAGGAGTAGACGACGATCTGTACCCGGTCACGTAAATCTAGTTTGCGAAGGATCGCGCCAATGTGAGTCTTGACGGTGGATTCGCTCAGGAACAATTTGGTGCTGATCTCTTGATTGGTCAGCCCCAGTGAGACGGTTGCGAAAATTTCCTTTTCACGTTCGGTGAGCTGGCAGAAGGCCGCAGGAACCTCGGGTACCGGAACCGGTTCAGAGTCTAAGAGCGCTGCAAGGTTCTGTGGTGCGATGACCGAGCTACCCGAATGCACGGCACGGATTGATTCGCACACAAATTCCGGGGTGCTGTCCTTGAGAATAAAGCCGCTGGCTCCGTGACGGACGGCCGAGGCCGCATGCTGATCCCAGTCAAAGGTGGTGAGCATGATGACCTTGGGCAGTGGCCGCGCTTTAAGCAAAGCCGCATCCGTTTGGGCGTAGAGTCTGCGGACCGCTTCCACTCCATCCATGGGACTCATCTGAACATCCATCAGCACAACATCGGGCGTGTGGGTGGCGATAAGTTCAAGGGCTTCGGTTCCATCGGAGGCCTGAGCCACCACCCGCATGTCGGGTTGGGCGCCGACGATGATGGCCAGTCCGGAGCGGAAGAGCTGCTGATCATCGACGAGCAAGACCGAAATTTTGTGCTGCGTTGAGGTGTTCAACGAGGTGTTCAGCTCCCTGAGGTTGGATGTGTTGGTGGTGAAAAGGGTGAGCAATCTTGCTCGATGCCTAGGTGTCCAAGAAGTCCGCAAGACGTCCATGTTCGGGTGCATCGTTAGGGTCTCGGGCCTCATCCCGGCCGTGGGCATCGTTGCGGAAGGTTTTATCAAGTGGAAGCGTGGCGGCGATGGTGTATTTACTGGGTGCCGGCGCGGCGCCTTCGTCGGTATCAATACTCAGCGTTCCAGCCACCGAGGCCAACCGTTCACGCATGCCACTAATTCCGGTGCCCCTACGCACGCCTTGCGCATCGGGCCGGAAATAGTTTGTCACGCTCAGGGTATAACTAGTAGTTCCCCAGTAGTGCCGTACATCAATAGGGGTGGCCGCAGTTCCATGATGCAGCGCGTTGGCGAGCATTTCTTGAATGATCCGCCGAATGACCGGCAGCAGGGCCGCGGGTAGCCCTTGGGGCTCCCCCAGAGTTTCCTCGGTGACCCGATATCCGGTGGCGCGCACATTGTGCAAGATCGCCGAAATATCCGAAGTTCTTGGCGGTAACAGGCCAAGTTGAGCCGTTTGCAACGCCTCGCCGGTGGAATTTGGCGCGAATTGCTGCGTTGCGGGATATACCGGCTGTTTGGCCCCGAAGGTTGTTGTCTCGGCGGTCTGCGATAGCACGTGGCGGACCTCACCCAGGGAGCGACGAGCGGCATCGGCAATGGTCTGCGTGGTTTGGCGGATGCGGGCCACGTCGTCATCGGGAATATAGGCAATCGAGTCGGCTTGAGCGATGATCACTGCCAGCGAATGGCCCACAACGTCGTGGACATCGCGCGCTAACGCGGCATTTTCCGCACGCAACCGGGCCAAGTCTAGGGCACCAACGGCTTCCTCACGGGCCTGGGCAGTTGATTGAAGGGCCGATTGTTTTCCGGCAAAGAGCCGGAGCATCAACCCAAAGAGCCATGGCAGTGCCAAGACGCCGCCGGCAACCACAAACACCGCAATCAGATGATTAGTGGGCCAGGGATTCTGCGCATCGGCCGCGGTGGTGGCCCGCACGATGGGCCCGAGTAACCAGGAATCGATCCGGCTCATATACAAGGTACCCAGCGCCGCACCGAGTGGAATTGAGGCCCCGGAAACCAAGACCCAGCGCCGCGAACCAAAGCGTGCCGCCATCCCCACCACGTAGAGTGCGGCGAGTTGGCAGAGCAGAATGTCGAAGCGCTCATTGAGCTGGATCAAGGTGGAAAGCCAGATCAGCGCCAATGCCAGCCCTGGCAATGATCGGGCAATGGCGACAGCGATAATCCCTAGCAGCAAAAATGGTACAGCTGCGGCAGAATCGCGAAATACGTTATACCCACTTGGCCAGCCATAAAGGGTTTCCTGCCCCACCACGGCGATGGCGATAAAAAAGATGGTGATCAGTGCGTCGGTCTGCCAGCGTAGGCGTACCCGTGGCGCGTTTGCCGCTAGTGGTTTCTTCATCGGTCGCCGCCTGAGGTGTACCCAGCGCTCATGCAGAGCAGCCAGGGTCGGGCATCCTGAGTTGTCTTCAAGAACCGCGCGGTGGATAAGGATTCGGTGGAACGGGCCGCCTGGGCACGCGCCGGTGCGGGCCTGAGGCATCGCGGGTCGGAGAACTGCATGCTTCCACGTTAGGCGCAGTGCACACCGAGTTGCATCGCACCATGGTCTTCGTCGTCTCATACTTAGGTACCATTTGCGCATTTTTCTTCGCTACCGTGGCCTGATGTGTGCTTTTGTGAAAACGCGAATGATTGAATGCATGATGAGTTTTCCTTCACAAACACAGCGTTCACCGTTTTCCCGTTTTCTGCGGATTGGTGTGCTTCTCACTTGTGTGCTGATCTTGCTGGCCTCGATCGCCGGATTCGCTTACGCGCTGTGGCCGCAAAAGGACCTCGGTAGCTTCGGTTATGCCGGTGCTCCCACGGCACAGAGCGTGAATGTGCAGCGGCAGGACTCCCGAGCGCTCGGTGAGCATTATGGGAACGGGCAGATTCCGCTTCTCGAGCTGCAGCAGATTTCCAAGGGCCACTTTTTGGTGCCCGCCGCGGCCGAAGAATTTGAGCGGCTGCAGGCGGGGCTGCGCGCTGCCGGTCATGATCTAAAAATCAACTCGTCGTACCGCACGCTTGCCGAACAAGAGGGGCTGATCAAGCGTTATGGGTTGCTGGAGAGCGGTGGAACCGCTGCACCTGCCGGGCAGAGCGATCATGGGCTGGGGTTGAGCGTTGATGTGAAGCTCGATGGAAATGCCCTGCGCTGGATGAGCGATAACGCAGCACGGTACGGATTCGAGAACACGGTAACCGGTGAGCCGTGGCATTGGACGTTCACCGGGTGAAATACCCATGCGGGGGGTGCTGGTTTCTCACACGAGCACAGCCCTGCCAATGCGCAACGGACGTCGCTAATCTTGACTTAACAACTAGCGCTTTCGGCCGGCAGGAGGTTAGCCCACCATGACCAGCAATGATCAACGGCCGAAAACACCTGTCATTCGACGCACGCTCTCCGGCCCGGTGCAAGGGCTATCCGGTGGCGGGATTGAAAGGTTCTTGGGAATTCCCTATGCGGCGGCCCCCGTGGGAGAGCTACGTTTTGCACTTCCCGCGCTTCCCGAATCATGGAGCGCACCGCGTGCCACTCAGAACTTGGGCCCCACTGCGCCGCAGGCTCCCTACCCCGGTGTGCTTGGGAGGTTGTTGCCCACGCGCAACATCATCGGCGATGAATTTTTGAACCTCAATATTTATGCCCCGGTGCCTGTGCCAGGTGCTCTGCGCCCGGTGCTTGTGTGGTTTCATGGCGGATCCTTGGCACACGGGTCAAATGCCATCGAACTTTACGACGGCAGTGCCTTTGCGCGTGACGCAGTGGTATTTGTTTCGGTTAATTACAGGTTGGGAGCCGAGGGGTTCAGCGTGCTTGAAGATGCCCCACTAAATCTTGGATTGGCGGATCAAATTGCGGCACTTGAGTGGGTCAAGGCGAATATTGAAGCCTTTGGCGGGGATCCGGAGCGGGTGAGTATTTGCGGCCATTCCGCCGGTGGAAACACTGTTGCAGCCTTACTTGTGCATCCGCGTGCCTCAACACTATTTTCCCGGGCCATCATTCAAAGTGCACCGCTGCACGCCGTGCCGGTGGCCCAGGCGCGGCGGATGACCCTGCGCATAGCCAGAGACTTAGGAATTGGGGCCACGCGCGAGGAGTTCTCTTCGCTGTCATTCCAAGCCTTGTTGGCGTCTCAGGAACGCGTGAACGGCGGCAAAAATGGTGCAAGTCCGCTAAATTCGGTGGGGTTCGCGCTAGCACTTGATGAGCATTTGGTTCCCGTTGATCCTTTTGAGGCGCTTCTTGCCGGGGCTGCGCAGGATATTCCGCTGCTGATCGGTACAACCTTAGATGAGGCACGGTTGTGGTTGGTACCCACCGGGATTGCAGCGAAGATCAACAAATTCCGGCTGGCCGTGGTGCGGCGCAAATTGGGGATCACGACCGCGGCGGTGCGCCTCTTTGCCCAGCATCGCCCGCAGGCAAGTCCCGGGGAGGTACTTGCGGCATTGGCCGGGGATAAGTTATTGCGTGTCCCCCTTTATATGATTGCCGATGCTCGGCATCGGGTCCAGGGGCAAAGCTTTGTCTACGAGTTCGCGTGGTCTTCCCCGGTTGAGGGGTTGGGTGCCGCGCATGGGGTGGATTTGCCGTTCGTCTTCGACACTCTTGGCACCGACGATGCGCGCGCCGTGGTAGGTGGTACCGCCCCACAATCGTTGGCCGGGGCCATGCATGAGGCGTGGGTGTGTTTTGTTTCGATGGAAGTTCCTGGATGGCAGCCCTGGGATCTAACCTGGCCCGTGAAGACCTTTGATGGAAAGCAAAACCCGGTGGTGTGTGCACCACGGGAAGATGAGTGCGAGGTCCTGAGCTAAACGCTGCATTTTCGGTGCGTTGGAGGCGTGTTGGCGCTACGGGGAGCCTGCATTGTAGACATCAGGACAAATACCGAACGCGTGGAAATAGGTGTGTGTTCAGGGGTATGAGTGCTTGATGACGCGCCATGGCACAACATGAACATCAAGAAGCACGTTTTAGCGTGGCGCATCGACTAGCGTAATCACTACGAGCACAACTGGTTGCGGGGGAAAAAGACACGCATGTTCAGCAACGAACTGTTCAACAACGCATTATGGTGGGCCATCACGCTCATCGTCATCGATCTCACCATCCGCGTTCTGGCGGTCATCGTGGTGCCGCGCAATCGCAAACCAACCGCCGGGATGGCTTGGCTGCTGGCAATTTTCTTGTTGCCCTACATCGGCGTGTTTTTCTTCCTGCTCATTGGCAGCCCCAAGCTACCGCGTAAACGCCGCGAGCTACAAGACGAGGTCAACGCGTTTATGCGCGCGGTCTCCGCGGAGGAGCGGCGCACCCAAGATCTCTCCGGAAACCCCGCGTGGTTTAATTCGTTGGCGGAAATGAACACCAATTATGGTGGACTACCGCTACTGCATGGCAGCCGTGGGCGCCTACTTGAAGACTACGATGACACCATCAAGGTGATGACCGAAGCCGTGGATCAGGCCACCGACTACGTTCACGTGCAGTTCTACATTCTGTCACTCGATGACTCGACCGCCGAGTTTTTTGATGCCCTTGAACACGCAATCCAACGTGGGGTGCGAGTGAATGTGATGCTCGATCATTGGGCCTCGCGCACCAAAAAATTCCATAAGGAAACCAAGGCGCGGCTGGATCAAATGGGCGCCAGCTGGACATTCATGCTGCCACTGCTGCCGTTTGAGGGTAAGTTCCAACGCCCTGATTTACGTAATCACCGCAAGATCTTGATTGTTGATGGGCGCGTTGGTTACATGGGCTCGCTGAACATGATCGACCGGACCTACAACGTGCCAAAGAACATTAAGCGCGGGCTCAAATGGCAGGAACTGGTCGTTGAGCTGCGCGGCCCGGGGGTTGCGGCACTTGATGCGGTGTTTATTTCCGATTGGTATTCGGAGACCGGGGTGGTGCTCACCGATGGTGTACGGCGTGCCGAAAAGGTTGCCCAGGGCGATTCGCTACGCGGGCTTGGCGCCTCGCTGATAGACCACAGCGAGGATGAGGGAACAATGCTTACCCAGGTGGTGCCCTCCGGCCCGGGCTTCGAACGTGAAAATAACCTCCGCCTCTTTTTGGGCATGATTCATGCGGCCCAACAACGCGTCATCATCACCTCGCCGTACTTTGTTCCCGATGAGGCGCTGATGTATGCGATCACCTCCGCTGTGGCTCGCGGGGTCCCTGTTGACTTGTTTGTTTCCGAGATCGGGGACCAGGCACTGGTCTATCACGCGCAGCGCTCCTACTATGAAGAGCTATTGCGTGCCGGGGTACGGATTTACCTGTATCCGGCGCCGTACATCCTGCATGCCAAGCATTTCACCATTGATGACGATGTGGCATTGATCGGCTCCAGCAATATGGACATGCGCTCCTTTAGCCTCAATATGGAGGTCTCGATGTTGGTGCGCGATGTAGATTTTGTGCATCAGATGCGCGAGGTTGAGGACCATTACCGGGAGATTAGCCGGCTGCTAACCCTTGAGGAATGGCTCAGGCAGCCGCTGCGCTCCACGGTGCTCGATAACCTTGCCCGGCTCACCTCCGCACTGCAGTAACGCAACACATGACGATGCGCCCCGCGCGCGCGTAGTTCCAAGGTCAGCACAGTGCACCGCTCTCAGCTACCGGTTAAAAGCGCAGGAGCCACCCCTAAGGGGCATGGCTCCTGCGCTTTTAACCTACTGTGGAGTGTCACTGAGTGCTCACAACTTGCTGCATTCGATGAGGAACACGGCTGGATTACTGCAGCATGGTGCGGTCATCGAGCTGGGCACCCTTGATCTTTTCGAACTCGTGCAGCAGATCGGGCACCGTCATCTTGGCCTTCTGCTCCGAGTCAAGATCCAAGATGATCTGCCCATCGTGCATCATGATCAAGCGTGAGCCCAGGCGCAGCGCCTGTTCCATATTGTGCGTGACCATCAACGTGGTCAGTTTGTGGCGTTCGACGATCTCCTCGGTCAGCCGAGCTACAAGGGCCGCCCGCTGCGGGTCAAGAGCCGCGGTGTGCTCATCGAGTAGCAAGATCTTGGGCCCGGAGAAGGTTGCCATGAGCAAGCTCAGTGCCTGACGTTGACCACCGGAGAGCAACCCGACCTTGGACTTCAGGCGGTTCTCGAGGCCAAGTTCAAGCGAGGCGAGTTCGTCGACGAACTGATCGCGTTTGCGCTTGGTCACTCCGGAGGCCAGCCCGCGGAATTTGCCCCGGCCCAGGGCCAGTGACATATTCTCCTCGATCGACATATTCGGCGCGGTGCCGGCCATCGGATCCTGGAAAACCCGACCAATGTACCTGGCCCGGGCGTGGTCTGGAAGCCGGGTGACTTCTTTCCCGTCGATGCTCACGGTTCCGGTGTCCGGGCGCAGCTTGCCGCCGACCATGTTCAGGATCGTCGATTTACCCGCGCCATTGGAACCGATGACCGTGACGAATTCGGCTGCCGCAAGGTTCAGGTTGATATCGCGTAGCGCCTTGCGCTCATTGACCGTCCCGGGGAAGAAGGTCTTATTGATGCTCTTGATCTCAAGCATTGGTCTTCACCGCTTCTTCCTTGGATGCGCTCTTGCCGTTAATACGGATGCGGTTTCCGAACTTCGCGAAACCCTTCCATTGCGGCAGGATCAGTGCCACAACCACCAGCACCGCGGAGATCAGCTTCATGTCATTGACTTCCAGACCGGCGTTCAGCGCCAGCTGGATGACCAGGCGGTAGATGACCGAACCGAAGATGACGGCAACTGCGGCAACCCAGATGAACTTCTGGCCAAAGATTGCCTGGCCGACGATGACCGAGGCCAACCCGATCAGGATCACGCCGATGCCCATGCCGATGTCGGCGAAGCCCTGGTACTGGGCGATCAGTGCGCCGGCGAAGCCGACGAAGCCGTTGGAGATGGCAAGACCCAGGATCTTCTGGTTATCTGTGCTGACGCCGAAGGAACGGATCATTTCTTCGTTGTCTCCGGTGGCGCGCATGGCGAGTCCAACGTCGGTGCGTAGGAACCAGACGATCAGCGCGACGGCCACCAGACAGCCGAGGAACATCAGGCCCACCGAGCCCCAGGTGCCCAAAAGCTTGGCTTCACGCAGCGGGGTCATCACCGTTGATTCGCCCAAAAGCGGGGTGTTGGCCTTGCCCATGATGCGTAGGTTGATTGAATACAGCGCGATCATCGTCAAGATACCTGCAAGCAGGCCATCGATCTTGCCCTTGGTATGGAGCAGGCCGGTGACGACCCCTGCCAGTGCGCCGATGAAGAATGCGAAGATCGTGGCGAGAATCGGGTTGACGCCATTGACGATCGAGATGGAGGCGACGGCCGCGCCGGTGGTGAAGCTTCCATCGACCGTCAGGTCCGGGAAGTCGAGAATGCGGAAGGTCAAGTAGACCCCGAGTGCCATGATTGCGTAAATCAGGCCGAGTTCAACCGCGGTGATCATGGGTGGATCCTAGCGTTTCGAGTGTTGGGTTAATGGCGGTGGCCGGTCAGTCTAGACCGACCGGCCACCTGGGTGTTGTTATTCGGTGATACCGAAGTGCAACGGAGTTTACTTGTAGGTTTCTGCTGCTTCGGAGAGCAAGTCTGCCGGGAAGGTCAGGCCGATCTTTTCTGCCGCGGTGGTGTTCAGGTACAGCTCAACCTTGGTGATGGTTTCAACCGGCATCGTTGCCGCTTGGGTCTCGCCCTTGAGCAGCTTGACGGCCATTTCCGCCGTCTGCTCACCGAGCTTCTCGTAGTTCAGGCCGTAGGTTGCGGTGGCACCACGCTTGACGGATTCACCGTCGGCGGAGATCACCGGGATCTTCTTGTCCTGGGCAACTTGCAGCAGACCTTCGAGTGCCGAAACAACGGCGTTGTCGGTCGGGACGTAGAAGGCGTCGACATTCAATGCCGCGGCCGCCTGCTGTACCTCGGAGGAGGCAGAGATGGCCTTCTCTTCGATGCTCAAGCCCAGCTCGGCGCCGGCTTCCTTGGCCCATTCGACCTGAACCTGGGAGTTAACCTCTCCCGATGAGTAAACGATGCCCACGGTCTTGGCGTCCGGCTTGATCTTCTTGAGCAGTTCCAGCTGTTCCTTGACCGGGTTCTTATCCGAGGTGCCTGTGACGTTTGCGCCCGGCTCTTCAAGGGACTTGACCAGCTTGGCTGCCAGCGGGTCGGTGACCGCGGAGAACAGTACAGGAATGTTGGTGATGGCCTGGGCCGCGGCCTGAGCGGTGGGGGTTGCTACCGCAAGAACAAGCTTCATGTCCTTGTCGGATGCGAATTTTCCGATCATCGCGGTGTTGTTGGCCTGGTCGGCCTGGGCGTTGGCGAAGTCGTACTTGACCTTGTCGCCTTCGGTGTAGCCAGCGTCGGTCATGCCCTTCTTGAACCCAGTGACAACTGCGTCAAGGGACGGGTGCGACACGTACTGGCCGATGCCAATAGTGATGGGGGCTTCTGCTGCCGGGGCGGAGCCGCCCGTGCTGCTGGCCGCCGGGGTGTCGGAACCGCCACCGCAGGCCGCAAGCACCAGCGCGGTTGCGGCGAGGCCTGCAGCGATCTGTGCGGATTTGAAGAGTTTCATGTTTTTCCTTTCACGACGTGCGAGTCTGCCCGGTCTTCGGTGAATGCGTGTGCGCGCATTCGCCGCTTCGGGGCCCGTTCAGGATTTGTACATCCGCGCCAGTGGCTGGAGGTTCTCCTCATGAATCACCTTGATACTACATGTGAATCTACTCACATTTCTTCCATCAACCACTAAATACAAGACGAACGGTGCTTGTTTGCCGCGCTTCGGTGCAAAAGTACTACCTGAAGCGCAAAAGAACTGACAGTTTGTATCTCACCGGTTCAACTTTCAGACGGTAACCAAGCGCCGCTGCGTGTCACGTGATGACAAAAGAGGTCCCACTGAGCGCTAAAAGCACAAGCCACAGCGGGATATCAGAACCAATTTGCCCCCCGGCCGGGTTGCTCGATGGGTGGGTGAGCAGCAACCGTTGCGCCGGTGCTGAAAACCTCTGCCCGAGTTCTCTACTGTCGGCGGTAGCCGGCAGCCTGCCAGCCATTCCCGCAAGGGGGATCATACGGGGAGTGTGCGGATGCCTCTGGGTAAGAATCCATCAATGGCTTGAACACATCTCTGCATTGATCCCACGGTGCGAATTTTTTGACTCCTTCGGTGCGCCGCTTACCTGCGCTGTCTCTTGGGTCCGAGAAATACTGGTGGCGGTTCTTCGGACCGCCCACGTAGCCGAACTTTTCGGCTTACGCCGGGGGGGCAAGATTCTGTGGCCCGCTGGCTAGCTCGCAGCGAGCCGCAATGCTGTGGTGGGCTTCGCCGTGCTCGTGGTTGGGCATTGCACATCGTGATGTTCTCGCATCATCGTTACCAGCATCATCGTCAGCATCAACTTTTGAATCCCGCATAGACGCCATATTTTTGCGTTGTGCCCAGCGAAAAGCTGCCCGCGTCCTTGCAGCGGCTGGCCTAGACTTGGATAATCATGGCCCTGACGATTTCATATCCCGAAGCTCTGCCCGTTTCCGCACGTCGTGACGACATCATGACGGCGATCAAGAATCACCAGGTGGTGATCGTCGCCGGTGAAACCGGGTCCGGTAAAACCACCCAGTTGCCCAAAATGCTGCTCGAACTCGGGTATGGCGAGAAAGGCATGATCGGGCATACCCAGCCGCGCCGGCTCGCCGCCCGCACGGTTGCCGAGCGCATCGCCGAGGAACTTGGCACCACCATCGGGGATGAGGTGGGCTTCCATGTGCGTTTCACCGGTGAGGTCTCCCGCGCCACCAAGGTCAAGGTCATGACCGATGGCATCCTGCTGGCCGAAATCCAGCGCGACAAGCTGCTCAAACGCTACAACGCGATCATTATCGATGAGGCGCACGAACGCAGCCTGAACATCGACTTCTTACTGGGCTATCTACGCCAGATCCTGCCCAAGCGCCCCGATCTGAAGATCGTGATCACCTCGGCGACCATCGACCCGGAGCGCTTCGCACAACACTTTGCGACCCCCGGGGAACCGGGGCAGGAGCCAACACCGGCTCCCATCATCGAAGTTTCCGGGCGTACCTTCCCGGTGGAAATGCGCTATCGCCCGCTGAATCCGGCCGATGGGATGGACGATGACGAACTGGATCCCGATTCGCAGGTCGAAGACCGCGATCCGCTCGATGCCATCGCCGAGGCCGTTGACGAGCTAGCCAAGGAAGCTCCCGGGGACATCCTGATCTTCTTCTCCGGTGAACGCGAAATCCGCGACGCCGCAGAGGTGTTGCGGGCCCG
This sequence comes from Arthrobacter sp. MYb227, assembly GCF_002975435.1. Taxonomy (GTDB): domain Bacteria; phylum Actinomycetota; class Actinomycetes; order Actinomycetales; family Micrococcaceae; genus Paeniglutamicibacter. Next base: position 47,585 of record NZ_PCPT01000018.1, read on the forward strand.
CGTGCAAACCAATAAGCGGCTGGCAGGAACCGAGATCCTGCCGCTCTTCGCCCGGCTCTCACTGGCCGAACAGCACCAGGTGTTTAACCCCGGGCGCAACCGGCGCATCGTTTTGGCCACAAACGTCGCCGAAACCTCGCTGACCGTCCCGGGCATCAAGTACGTCATTGACACCGGCACCGCGCGCATCTCACGCTACTCACACCGCACCAAGGTCCAGCGGCTGCCCATCGAACGAGTCTCACAGGCCAGCGCCAACCAGCGCTCGGGCCGTTGCGGCCGTGTAAGCGACGGCATCGCCATCCGATTGTACTCCGAGGACGATTTCACCTCGCGCCCCGAATTCACCGACCCGGAAATTCTGCGTACCAATCTTGCCGCGGTGATCTTGCAGATGAGCTCGATGGGCGTGGTGCGCTCGGCCCGCGAGGTGGCGGATTTCCCGTTTGTCCAGCCACCCGATGCCAAGTCGATTGCCGATGGTGTGGCGCTGCTGCGCGAACTTGGTGCACTGAGCACCGGTACCGATGCCTCGGTGACAACCATCGGTAAATCCCTGGCCCAGCTGCCGGTCGATGTTCGTCTGGGACGGATGATTGTGGAGGCCGGGCAACGTGGGGTGGCCAAGGAAGTCATGGTACTGGCCGCGGCGCTGAGTATCCAAGATCCGCGCGAACGACCCAGCGAGGAAACCGGCAAACGTGCCCGCGCGGTCGAACTCCACACCCGCTTTATCGATAAGAACTCGGACTTCTCCTCGCTGCTGAATCTGTGGAGCTACCTGCAAGAAAAGCAGAAGGAACTCTCGTCCTCGGCGTTCCGCAGATTGTGCAAGAACGAATTCATTAACTATCTGCGCGTGCGCGAATGGCAAGATCTCTTCGCCCAATTGCGCCAGTTGGCCAAGCCGCTGGGCATTACGCTGTCCCCCGAGCCGGTGGACGCCTCCGCCAACGAGGATGCCATCCACATTTCTCTGCTCTCCGGGTTGCTGAGCCATGTGGGCTCCTGGGATGAACGCAAACGCGAATACGTCGGTGCCCGTGGCACGCGCTTCTCCGTCTTCCCCGGCTCCGCGCTGTTCAAAAAGTCCCCCGAGTGGGTCATGGCCGCCGAACTAGTGGAGACCTCCCGGCTCTGGGCACGCACAGCGGCCCGGCTTGATCCCAAATGGGTGGAGGAGGTGGCCGGGGATCTGCTCAAGGCCAGCTTCTCCGAACCATACTGGTCCCGGAATATGGGAGCCGTCATGGGCTATGAAAAGGTCACGCTCTTTGGGCTGCCCATCGTGCCACGCCGCCGCATCCAATACTCCCGCGTTGACCCGGAACTCTGCCGAGACCTGTTCATTCGCCACGCGCTGGTGGAAGGCGATTGGAAGACCCACCACAAGTTCTTCGCCCGCAACCGCCGCGTGCTCGAGGACATTGAGGAACTCGAAACCCGCATGCGACGCCGCGATCTGCGCGTGAGCGATGAGGATCTCTTTGAGTTTTACGATGCGCGTCTAGGTGCCGAGGTGGTGTCCGAACGGCACTTTGATCGCTGGTGGAAATCCGCACGGCACAAGGATCCGACGCTGCTGGACTTTGATCCCGAGGCAATGCTCGCCGCCGATACCACGGCGCTCGATGAGACCGCCTTCCCGCGCACCTGGCGTCATGGGTCATTGGATCTGGATTTGGTCTACGAGTACAACCCGGCCGCTGCGGCCGGGGAATCGGACGGCGTCTCGGTCCGCGTGCCGGTGCTCTTCTTGAATCAGCTAGATCCGGTGCGATTCCGCTGGCTGATCCCCGGGCTGCGCATTGAACTTGTCACGGCACTGATCAAGTCGCTGCCCAAAATCATCAGGAAGAACTTTGTTCCGGCCCCCGATGTGGCACGTCAGGCAGTCGCCGCACTGGAGACGGATTTCAATCCGGAGACCGACGATTTGGCGGCATCTCTGGAGCTGGTGTTGCGCCGGATTAAGGGCGTGGTGATTCCACCGAACTCGTGGAATTGGGATGCGCTGCCCGAGCACCTGAAATTCTCCTTCCAGGTCATCGATGCCGAGGCAAAGATTCTTGATGAGTCAACGGATCTGGCGATGCTGCAGCAATCTCTTGCCGCGGCAAACCGCTCGGCGCTTGCCAGATCCTTGGGGGTGAAGCCCGGGGGCTCCATGCCCACCGGCAAGGCAGCAAGCAAGGGTGCCGCGTCGGCCACAAACACCAAGGGCGCGCACCCACATCGCGCTGCCAAGGGCGCACCATCGGTGGTGGCCACCACGGTGTGGGAGCGCTCGGGGCTCACCGATTGGGATGCTCAGCTTGGAGAATCCGGTGCCATTGCCCACAAGGTTATCTCCCAGGTTGCCGGGCAACAGGTCAGCGCCTATCCGGCGCTTGTCGATGCGACAACCAGCGTGAAGCTCACGGTCTTCCGCAATGAGTCCGAACAGCTCGCCGCGCATCGGCGCGGAGTCATTCGACTGTTGTTGCTCAAGGTCCCCTCGCCGGCGCGTTACGTGTTGGATCATCTGAACAACCAGGAAAAATTGGTCTTCACGCAGAACCCGCACGGGTCCGTCGAGTCGCTGATTGCCGATTGTTCCATGGCCGCGGTGGACAAGCTGGTGCCCGAGGCACTGCCCTTCAGCAAAGCCGAGTTTGATGCACTCTATGAACGCGTCCGTGCCGAGCTGATCGACACGGTTTTCCAGGTGACGGCCATCGTTGAAAAGGTACTCTCCGGCACCCGGCGCATCAACAAGGAGATCAAATCCGCTGCTTCAATGGCGCTGATCAATGCGCTCAACGATGTAAAGATGCAGCTGAGCCAACTGGTCTACCCGGGATTTGTTGCCGGCACCGGCTACGCGCAACTCGCTCACCTGCCGCGCTACATCACCGCCATCGAACAACGCTTGGAAAAGCTGCGGGCCGGTAATCTGGCGCGCGATAACGTGGCAATGCTGAATGTTCAAACCCTTGAAGATGAGTACGATGCGGCACTTGATCTATTAGTTTCCGGAATGCGCACTCCCCCGCTGTTGGCCAGCGTGAAGTGGATGCTCGAAGAATTCCGTGTCTCACTCTTCGCCCAGGAGTTGGGCACCGCGTATTCGGTCTCCGAAAAGCGCATCCGCACCGCCATCAAGGAAGGGCTCATCGCCGCGCGCTAAGAATTGTTGCCGATATGGCCAACAGGGCGTTGGGCACATACGCTGCGGTGCACCCCGTGCTTTTCCGCTGTTCCATAAGTTGGTGCCGCGGTGCCACAATGGTGCCATGCGTATCGAGGAATGGTGGCCACTACTGGAGCCCGACACCCGGAGTTGGTTGATCGTGCACAATGGTGATGCCATTCCGCAGCCGATCATCGATGAGATTCGCGCGGTGGAGGGTGTAGCCACAGCGGATATGTCATGGGTTGGGGCAAAAATCCCTGCGGGGTTCTTCCTCTCCGATGATGCAGTTGACTGGATTGAAGCGGTGGCCAACGAAGAAACTCCCGAAAGCAGCTGAACGCTCTGCAATGAGTCGTGGCCAGGTGTCCGATCAAAGTGATCGGCCACCTGGCCACTCGTAGTTACAGCGCAGAGCTCAGACGCAGCTTATGCCTCGGGTACCTGATCCACGAAACCGTCCTCGCGCAGTGCGGCGCGCAGCTTTTCGGCATTCTGATCCATGATTGCCGGATCCGGCTTGGGGTCGGCACGGGTGATATCGAAGTCGGCCAGCGAATTGGTGGGCCAGACGTGCACGTGCAGGTGCGGAACCTCAAAACCGGCGATCATCAATCCGGCGCGTTCGGAGCCAAAGGCGCGCACCTGGGCGCGACCAATCTTGCCCGAAATATCGATCAGGTGCGCCATGAGTTCGGCCGGGGCTTGGGTCCACTGATCAACTTCTACGCGCGGGACCACCAGCGTGTGGCCGTGCGTGATGGGGCCGATGGTCAGAAACGCTACCGCGTGTTCATCCTTCCAGATGAAGCGGCCCGGGATCTCCCCGTTGATGATCTTGGTAAACAGCGTGCTCATGCACTCTCCTTGGCGGTGTTGCCCATCGTGTCACCCGCGGGTGCGGGGGAATCCAATGTGGCGAGGTCCAAAACAAATCTATACTTCACATCCGAGGCCACCATGCGGTCCCACGCCGCATTAATGGATGGGGCATCGACCATCTCAATATCACTGGTAATGCCGTGTTCGGCGCAGAAATCCAGCATCTCTTGGGTTTCGCCGATGGAGCCGATGAGCGATCCGGTGTAGCTCAGGCGCTTGAAAATCAGCTGGTGAACATCGAATTCCGGCATGTTTCCGGCGGGAAGTGAGAGTTGAACCAGTGCCCCATCGCGCTTGAGGGTACGCAGGTAGGGGTCGATGCTATGCGGGGCGGAGACCGTGTCGATGATGAGGTTCAGCGTGTTTGCCGCGTGCGCCAAGGCATCGGCATCGGCAGTATTGATCACCTGTTGCGCGCCAAGTTCGGTGGCCGATGCGCGCTTGGCCTCACCGCGAGTGAATACCGTGACCGTCGCTCCCATGGCAACGGCAAGTTTGACGGCCATATGGCCCAGCCCACCC
>NZ_PCPT01000019.1 GCF_002975435.1 Arthrobacter sp. MYb227
CGCCCAAAGGGATTCGAACCCCTGACCTTCTGTTCCGTAGACAGACGCTCTATCCAGCTGAGCTATGGGCGCATATTTATTTAGGTTCTTACCTTGCGGCTCGACCTCGAATAACTATACAGAGAAAATTGGTACACGCAAAATCGCAGGGTGGGTCCCTGTGGCCTCATTCTGGCGTCTCAAATATTGAAGTATACCGGTACACGTGTCCTTCGTCACATTATAATCGAGTTAGGTGAAGCGAAAACCCCTGCAACTCAATGTTTTCAGGAACCGTTCATCTGTTATTAGCCAATTCGGGCGATCTGAGTCACAGGAAGCGTCGCGGTTCGGAACCTAGCATCGAACTATTGCAAATTCAGCCCAATGGAGGGAATGGACATGAGCGAGAGCTCGGACCAGAAGGTCATCGACGCAGCACCGACCACGCACGCAAAGCTAGCAGCTTGGGTGCAGGAAATCGCGGAACTGACGAAACCTGACCATGTCTATTGGGTAGATGGTACGCAGGAGGAGAACGATCGCCTCACCGCCGAACTGGTTGCCACCGGCACCCTGAAGAAGCTTACGGATCCTTCGTTCCCTAATTCCTTTGCTGCCTTCTCGGACCCCAAAGACGTGGCCCGTGTAGAAGAGCGCACCTTCATCTGCTCGGAAAACGAGAAGGATGCCGGCTTCACCAATAACTGGATGGACCCGGCCGAGATGAAGGAAAAGCTCAATGGGCTTTTCGACGGCTCAATGCGCGGACGCACCATGTACGTGATCCCATTCGTGATGGGACCGCTCGATGCAGAACAGCCACAGTACGGTGTTGAGCTCTCCGACTCGGCCTACGTTGTTGCCTCGATGCGCATCATGGCCAAGATCGGTAATGAAGTATTGCGCAAGATGGAGGCCGAAGATGCGTTCTTCGTTCCGGCGCTGCACACGGTAGGCGCCCCGCTGGTAGCTGGCCAGCAGGACGTGGCTTGGCCGTGCAACGAAGACAAGTGGATCGTGCACTTCCCCGAAGAGCGCTCCATTTGGTCCTACGGCTCGGGCTACGGTGGAAACGCCCTGCTGGGCAAGAAGTGCTACGCACTGCGTATCGCCTCGGTGATGGCCCGCGACGAGGGGTGGCTTGCCGAGCATATGCTCATCCTCAAGCTGACCAACCCGGAAGGCAAGAGCTACAACGTTGCAGCTGCCTTCCCTTCGGCCTGTGGCAAGACCAACCTGGCCTTGCTGGATCCAACCATTGATGGTTGGAAGGCCGAGACCCTGGGCGATGACATCAACTGGATGCGTATCGGTAAGGAAGGCGAGCTTCGCGGCGTCAACCCGGAATACGGCCTGTTCGGCGTGGCACCGGGCACCGGTTGGTCAAATAACCCCAATGCGATGAACGCCATCACCAAGGGCAACTCGATCTTCACTAACGTTGCGCTCACCGATGACGGTGGCGTGTGGTGGGAAGGCATGACGGATGAGGTTCCGGCACACCTGATCGACTGGCTTGGAAATGACTGGACCCCGGATTCCGGCCGCGTTGCAGCCCACCCGAACTCCCGTTTCTGCACTCCGATCGATCAGGTCGACATGCTTTCGCCCGAGTACTACAACCCGGATGGTGTGGAAATCCACGCAATCCTCTTCGGCGGACGTCGCAAGACCACCATCCCGTTGGTCACCGAGGCGCGCAGCTGGGCCCACGGCATCTTCATGGGTTCAACACTTTCCTCGGAAACCACAGCAGCAGCAGCCGGTGCCGTGGGCGTTGTGCGCCGCGATCCTATGGCAATGCTGCCGTTCATTGGCTACAACGCCGGTGACTACCTGAACCACTGGGATTCGATCGAGTCCAAGGCCAACCCGGAGCGTCTGCCCAAGATTTTCTTGGTCAACTGGTTCCGCCGCACCGCCGACGGCGGCTTCGCATGGCCTGGCTTTGGGGATAACTCCCGGGTGCTGAAGTGGGCCATCGATCGCATCGAAGGCAAGGCAGATGCTGTTGAGACTCCGATCGGCTTTGTGCCAACCGGAGAATCTGTGGATCTGACCGGTCTGGACATGACTGCCGCCGATGTTGAAGCAGCCGTCAAGGTTGATGAGGCAGAGTGGGCCACCGAGTTGGAAAGCATTGAAGAATGGTACGCCAAGTTCGGCGAAGCTCTTCCGGATTCATTGCGTGCGGAACTTGATGGAGTCAAGGAACGCTTCAACGCCTAAGAGCCGCGAACTCAAAGTACGACCCCCTAACGGTGGGCCGGGTATGGATCTTGATCCGCACCCGGCCCACCGTTAGTTAACATGGCTTATGCCATGTGGGGCTATATATAACACCCAAATAACACCAATGTAACGGCCGCCGAACCGCAGTACAGTTGCAATTGCGTGGCTAGTCGATCAATCAACCGAGAAATGTGTCAGGATAAAAGCATGATTCTCGCGCGTTTGATCCTCGGGCTGCTGAGTTTATCGCCCATGACCGGATACGAGCTGAAGAAGCACTTTGATTCTTCAATCAACCATTTCTGGAATGCGGATAAGGCCCAGATCTACCGCACCCTAACCAAGCTGGTGCAAGACGGCCATGCAACGGTGACGGTAATCCGGCAAAGCAACTACCCCGACCGCCAAGAACACCACATCACCGAGCTCGGCCGCGAAATGCTTGTGCAATGGCTACAAACGGATGTCACGGCACATATTCCCCGTGAACCGTTTATGGCCCGGCTCTTCTTCGCTGCCGAGCTGGACCGCACGGGAGTTGTTGACTTGGTTGAGGCCAGACGTGTAGCCACCCAGGACCTGTTGGATGATTACCTCTCACAGCGTGAGGATATTGATATGCGCGCAGCAGCAGATAGGCGCAGCTTCCTCATGGCCGCCACCTTGGATAACAGCATTCGCCACCAGGAAGCCGAACTCCAGTGGCTTGAGGCAGTTGCGGAGCACCTGCCATGAGCCAGCCCAGCGCAGCTACACCCAAGGAGCCGGCACTCGCCAAGGAGCCTACGGCCCCGGTGAACGCGGCAGCAGCCCAGCGGACAATCCCGGACGCCACTACCCCGGTCACGCAGCCGCAGGCTAAGCCCGCCAAGCCCGCAAGGCCACCGCGCGCCCCAAAATCGGTGAGGGAGAAGGCCGTTGCCCCAGTCTCCGGGCCGGACGAAAAGGCACACACAAACACCGTCGAGTCGAAGCAGCAAGATCCTGCGCGGAGTTCGGCCCCGCAGAATACCGAGAAGCCAAGCCCGAGCGCGGTGCGTGACCCCGGGGGATACCCGGAATTTCATGCACCCACCCGTGTCCGCAACGATGGTAAAGCAACACAAACGATTGTGTTCTTGCACGGCGGTAATGTGGCTAACTGGAGCTGGGATCCGCAGGTGCGTGCCTTTAGCGATTATGAGGTACTCACTCCTCACCTGCCAGGGTTTGGGGCTCGTGCGGCAGAAGACTGGGCGGGGTTGGACTCCGCCGCTGATGATGTTGCTGCAATCATTGCCGATGAGGTCTCAAGCGGTGGCGTACACCTTGTAGGACTCTCGCTCGGCGGCGTGGTTGCCTTGCGTGTCGTGGCCAGGCACCCGGAACTTATTGATTCACTGATGCTCTCTGGGGTGCCCGCCATTGGGGTCTCCAGTTCAATGCGCAAGCTCAGCCGCATGCAACTCAAGCTCTTTAGCAGTGAATGGTTCTGGCGCTTCCAAGCCGGTGCCTACGGCATGATTGCCGATGAAAAGGAACTCTTCACGGACCATGGAACCAAGCTGCGGGCAGATAATATGCGCGCAATCATGGACGAGGTAGACCCCGGTGGTCTTCCGGCCAAGCTTGGAGACTACAAGGGTCCGGTCATGGTGGTTGCCGGAGGTAAGGAGCCCAAGCTGGTCTCCAAGTCCTTTCCGACGCTGGGCAAGGTTTTACCCCAGGCCCAATTCCGTACCGCTGTGGGACGGCATCATCAATGGAACATTGAAGATCCGATCCTCTTTAACGCAACGGTGCGCTCCTGGATTGAAAAAGGTATCGCGCATCCGCGGCTTCAGGAAACCGGTGTTTTAGAAACCGACGAATTCTAAGCTCGGAACGAGTCGGTGTGGAATCGCCGAGACCGATTCTAAAAAGGTAAGGTCCGTGAACCGTTACAACAGTTCACGGACCTTACCTTTATTCACCCGCCGCTAGATGCCTATCTTTTGGCGAGTCCCCCAATTTACTAGGTCCTCGGTGGGACTTAGGCCGCGAGCCAGAGATCCGGGCCGAAGACTTCGTAGTGAATGTTGGTTGCCGGGATGCCGGCGTCGATTGCCTGCGAACGCACCGCGCGCATGAACGGCAGCGGGCCGCAAAGGTACAGACGAGCATCCGCCGGAAGCTCAATGCCCTTCAATGACATGTAGCCCTCGGTGGCCTCGGTGTCAGCGGCCTTGGCGTTGATGTCTTCAAGCCAGAGCTTCAATTCGGCGTTGGGCAGTGCCTCGATTGATTCGCGCATCTGCTCCTTGAGCGCCCAAGCCTCCTCGGTTGCTTCGGCGTGCAGCACCATGACCTGGCGATCCGAGCCGGCCGCGGCAAGAGTTGCCAGTGCCGAGGCGCTCGGGGTGCAGCCAATGCCTGCTGTGGCAAGGATGATTGGTGCGCCGGTGGTGTCGATGGTCAAATCGCCATACGGGTTGGAAAGTTCAATGACGTCTCCAACGTTCAGGTGCCCATGCATGAAGGGGGAGACTTCGCCGCCCTCGTCAAACTTGGTGGTGATGATGCGCTCGGTGGTGGAGGTTACCGAGTCGCTCAGAGTGTACTGGCGGCACTGGCGCACACCGTCAAGCAATGGCACGCGGACCGAGACAAACTGGCCGGCCTCGGCGACGGTCACCGGGGTGTCATCTGCGGGCTCAAAGCGGAAAGTGATCGAACCGGTTCCGGCTGCTTCCTTGGACACGAGCTTCCAGTCAGTCCAGATCTTGTTGTTTGCCTGCTTGGCGTACAGGCCCTTTTCGATCTTAATCAGGGCATCTGCCATGAGCCAGTAAACCTCGGTCCAGGCATCGGCAACTTCTGGGGTGACCGCATCGCCAAGATCCTCGACGATGGCTGCGAAGAGGTGTTCGTACACGATCGGGTACTGTTCCTCCGCGATGCCCAATGAGGTGTGCTTGTGAGCGATGCGTGCCAAAACGGCCTCCGGAAGAGTTCCCGGGTTGTTCAGCAAGTGTGTAGCGAAGGCGGCGATGGAGCCGGCAAGGGCCTGCTGCTGGGTGCCGTTCTTCTGGTTTGCCCGCGAGAAAAGCCCGTCAAGGAGCTGTGGGTGAGCAGCAAACAGCCGCGCGTAGAAGTTCGGCGTGATGTGCGAGATACGCTCACCGATGATTGGAAGGGTGGCTTCAATGACCGGGCGGGACTTCTCGGAAAGCATGGTGTGGCTCCTTGACGAAGATATTGGCTCTTATCTTGCATTTGAAATGCAAGATTGATACTTAAGTTCTACGGCATGTAGAAGTTGGATGCAAATCGTGGCGTGTTAGCCGGCGAAATGAAATGGCGTTTGGAGTCGGGGCATGGCCGGGGCGTTGCCCTGAGTGCTCTCGGCGCGCACGGTCAAGTGACACTTGACTAGGTGAAGTATACAACTTTTGGGACTTAGCGGAAAATCGGGAAGGGGAGTAGTCGAGTGCTCGAAGCTCCGGTGAGATCCTCGACACGCAAGGTGTCAAGTTCGGCGTAAAAGGCCTCTCGAGCGCGGCGCAGCGCCGACCGCAGGGTGCACATTCCAATTAGTGGGCAAGGTACTCCGGACTCGGAAACGCAGTCGACAACGTCATCTCGGGTGTCGAGCTCGCGCAAAAGAGCGCCCACTGCGAGCTGCAATCCATGGGATGTAATTTGTGAGCCGCCATAGCGGCCGCGGGTAACCTCAATGGCCTGACGATTGCGCAGCTCCAGAACTGCCTTTGCCACATGGTTGTAGGGTACGCCAATCTCCTCGGCGATATCCCGTGTGGTGATTTGATCATCGCGACGAGACCCGAGCAGCATCAAGACGCGTAGGCACACATCGGCAAAGGAACTGAGTTTCACGTATTTCATTCTCGCAGGTATAAACCGACATAGCCTGTGAAATGTCCGATGGGAAGCAAAGGTTGGCTTCCTGGCTAGTGCGCGCTACCCGTATTTCAGGAGATAATTTGCCCGCATGACGGACAAGAGGGCCCGGATATCGAAGCTTTTGCTTGGATACCTGGGCCCTCCGGTAAGCGTTTCTCAAGAAGTGGGGTGTTAGACCCAAACCTGGATTTCGCCGGACTCGGCGCTGGGCTCGGTAAAGTCCCATACACCTGTCTCCGGGTCCGGAGCGACATATGGCTGCACGATAGCAACGGCGCCACCATCACGGTGTTCGGCAACCACATGGATTGCATCCTTGGCCTCATCGAGCAAGGTGACATCGGAGACGAAGGCAACGGCGGTGAAAGAATCTCGCTGGGATTGCAAGAGTTCCACCAGCTCATTCATCATGGCTTCTGCATCAATATCGGCTTCCGGGTCTTCCATATCCTCGGTGGGCTGGACCGCCAGCAAGCGCAGCTCCGGCTCGGCATTTTCTTCGGTGGCCGGCTCAACAGCGATGGCGAAAGGCAGGAATACGCCCTGCTCCTCGAGCTGTTCGCGGGCAACACCCAGGGCGGTGCCCAGCACGCGGTTTAGATCAAGCTGGGCAGCTTCGCCGAGCTCGGTGAGTTTGTTTTCGGGAGTGCTCATGCGTTGTTCCTTACGATATTGAGGACTGAGTCACGGATAGATTCCATGGTCTTTTGATCTACTGCCTCACCGTTGAAGCGCAGGAAAGGCTCGGTATTTGAAGGGCGCAGGTTGAACCAGAACGAACCATCGGTTGCTTTAACGGTAGTTCCATCCATATGGGAGACCTCAACAGGTTCCCCATCATAGGAGGCAAGCACGCGATCGACCGCACCGGCCTTATCCTCAACCTCGGAGTTGATTTCACCGGAGGAAACATAAGGCTCGTACTCTGCAGCGAATTCACTGAGCGGGGTTTCCTGCTGGCCCAGGGCAGCAAGTACATGCATTGCAGCAAGCATTCCGGTATCGGCATTGTAGAAGTCACGGAAGTAGTAGTGAGCCGAGTGTTCCCCACCAAAGACCGCGCCTTCGTCGGCCATAACTGCCTTGATGAATGAGTGACCCACGCGGGTCACCACCGGATGGCCACCGGCCGCGCTAACAGCCTCGGGCACCGCACGGGAGGTGATCAAGTTGTGGATGATCACAGGGGTTGTTTCACCAGCGGCCTGGGCACGAGCGATCTCGCGCACAGCCACAAGTGCGGTGATTGCCGAGGGAGACACCGGATCCCCCAATTCATCGATGACGAAGCAACGGTCGGCATCCCCGTCAAAGGCCAAACCAATATCGGCACCATGTTTGATGACAGCCGCCTGCAGGTCGCGCAGGTTTTCTGGTTCCAGCGGGTTGGCCGGGTGGTTGGGGAAGGTGCCATCAAGCTCAAAGTACAGGTCAATGATTTCCAAGGGTAGCCCGGGCAAAATTGAATCGCCCAACACCGCGGGGGTGGTCAGTCCGCCCATGCCATTACCGGCATCAACAACAACCTTCAGCGGGCGGATGCCCGAAAGATCTACAAGTGAGCGCAGGTAGGCCGAGTAATCGGCAAGTACATCGAGTTCGCTGATGGCTCCCTCGGGAGCCTCGGTGGATACGGGAAGGCCTTCGTCTAGGTAAGACTGGGCAAGATCACGAATATCGTACAGACCGGTGTCCGAGGACACCGGCACAGCACCAGCCTTGGCCATCTTGATGCCGTTGTAGGCTGCCGGGTTGTGACTGGCGGTAAAGACAACACCCGCACAATTTAACGAGCCAGCGGCAAAATACAGCTCATCGGTGGAGATAAGACCCAACATTTTGGGGTTAGCGCCGCGGTAGGCGGCACCGCGGGCAAAAGCCGCGGAAAATTCGGGGGAAGAAGGACGCATATCGCCACCCACCAAGACGTCTTGGCCAGCAAGGCCTAAAACGTCTACAAAGGCGGCGCCGATTGCCTCGACGGCCTCGGCGGTAATGGTGGCCCCGACGATGCCGCGCACATCGTAGGCCTTGAAGGACTCTGAAAGATCGATTTCCACACTCACAATCAAGAGCTTAGCGGTTGAGCCAGTCCAAGCGCCCGATTGCTACAGCGAAGGTGAGGAGCGCCATAGCTAGCTACGTGTTTGTGTCCAGCGAACATCGAATCATGGGGGATCACTGGAATACTGGGGCTCATGGAAGCAAACCTTGCAAGCACTCATACGGATCTTCGCGCCCGTGCCACCACGATCCTGCGTGCCCTGGTGGGACGCGAGGACGCAGACTTCCATGAGGGCCAATTTGAGGCAATTGAGGCACTGGTTGCAGGTGGACGCCGAGCACTGGTGGTCCAACGCACCGGTTGGGGAAAGTCAGCGGTGTACTTTGTTGCCTCACTACTTTTGCGTGCCCAAGGTTCCGGTCCAACACTTATTGTTTCCCCGCTGCTAGCGCTAATGCGTGATCAGGTTTCAGCTGCCAGTCGTGCCGGGGTACGCGCCGAAGCAATCAACTCGGCAAATGCCATGGACTGGGAACAGATCGCCAGCAAACTGGCCAACGATGAGCTGGATGTGCTGTTGGTTTCCCCGGAACGACTGAACAACCCGGTATTCCGCGACACCCAGCTTCCCGCATTGTTACAACGCATGGGTTTGCTGGTGATCGATGAGGCGCACTGTATTTCCGACTGGGGGCATGATTTCCGTCCCGATTACCGCCGGATCAAGGATCTCATCTCCGCATTACCAAACAGCATTCCGGTGCTCGCCACCACCGCAACCGCCAACGAGCGCGTGGTCCATGATGTTCAAGAACAGCTGGCCGTCGGCGGTGCCGATGTTTTCACGCTTCGTGGGTCTTTGGCTCGCGATTCCCTGCGCTTGGGAGTGCTTCGCTTAGCGTCCCCACGCTCGCAATTCGCATGGTTACTTTCCCACCTCAATGATTTTCATGGTTCGGGGATCATTTACACACTTACTGTTTCCGCGGCCGAGGACATTACCCGGCTGCTGGCCGAGGCGGGACATAAGGTGCTCGCCTACTCCGGGCGTACCGATACCGAAGAGCGCCACCGGGCCGAAACGGCACTGAAAAACAATGAGGTGAAGGCGCTGGTTGCCACCAGCGCCCTAGGGATGGGCTTTGATAAGCCGGATTTGGGGTTTGTGATTCACGTCGGTGCTCCCAGCTCCCCGGTTGCTTATTACCAGCAGGTTGGTCGTGCCGGACGTGGCAGCATCAACGCAGATGTGCTCTTGCTGCCGGGCCCCGAAGACCGAGAAATCTGGCGTTACTTTGCTACAAGCAGCATGCCGGATCAGGAACGCGCCAACGCTGTGCTCCAAGAACTTGGCGCCGCCGGGGGGCCGCTCTCGGTCCCGGCTCTGGAATCAAGGGTCAATATTCGTCGCACACCGCTGGAACTATTGCTCAAGGTCTTAGCCGTTGATGGCGCAGTAGAACGTGTTTCGGGTGGTTGGATTCGCACATCCCAACAGTGGTTCTACGACGCAGAACGTTACACCCGGGTGGCGGCCGCACGTGTTGCAGAGCAAAACTCAATGATTGATTATGAGAACTCGCAGGCTTGCCGCATGGAATTTCTGGCCAAGGCGCTGGACGATCCGGCGGCGGCACCGTGCGGGAAATGCGATAACTGTGCCGGAGTGTGGTTTAGCGCCACCATCGAAGAAACAGCCAAGGATTCGGCACAAACAGCACTGGGTCGGGTTGGTGCGTTGCTTGAAGCCAGACGCATGTACCCCGGAGGTATGGAAAAATTGGGTGTTCCGCTCAAGGGAAGAATTAAACCCGAATTCCAGGCCAGTGATGGCCGTGCCCTGGCACGCCTGACCGATTTGGGCTGGGGCGGACGGCTGCGCGCATTATTGGAAAACAGCACAGAACCCGACGCTCCCATCAGCCAAGCGATGCTCGATGCCTGCGTCAAGGTACTCAGCGAATGGAAATGGGAGACTCGCCCCGTGGCAGTCATCTCCATGCCCTCACGCAAACGAGCCCAGCTGGTTGGATCATTTGCCCAAGGAATTTCGCAGATCGGCCGGCTCCCCTACCTGGGTCAGCTTGAATACAAACATGGCGGACCACGCGGAGAATCCGGTGGTAACTCCGCGTTCCGCTTGGCAGCGGTGTGGGACCAATTTGTGGTTCCAGAAGACATGGCTCAAGCTCTGACGGGTGCTCCGGGTCCGGTCCTGCTCCTCGACGATTTAGCAGATAGCCGCTGGTCATTGACCGAGGCCGCCAGGGTGCTTCGTGAGGCCGGTGCACCCGGGGTGCTTCCCTTTGTTTTGGCGCAGGCAGGCTAAAGCAGTCACGGCTGTGCCACATGGTGGAAGTTCACACGTCGCCGGCTTCGTCCTGTGCGTCTAAGCGCCGTAGTCTAGAGGTATGGAAACACTGCTCTGGGTCGTCATTCCGCTGCTCGTTCTTGGCCTTGGTTGGCTCTGGATACGTCAGTTGCGCATTAAGAACTCGGCAGATGTTGCTGCCTCAATTACCCCTGAGACAGCTGCGCGCGCGGCAGCACAACTCACCGGCGAGGGACACCGAGCCGTCTATAAGTCCTTGGCGCAGGGCGATCTGATGGCTGCGGTGCAAAATTACAAGGCCATGACCGGTGAAGGATTCAAGGCAAGCATTATTGCCGTGCGTAGCCTTGAACGATTCCCGCAGGTGCGTACCGAACCCACTAACGCAACAACAATCGCCCAGCAGTTAGAAGCCGAACGTCAAGGCGAACAGTCCGCCGCTCCCGGTGCCGAGCACCAGCAGGCGGATCAAGCACAGAATGCTGCCGCCAAGCTACCTTCACTTGCGGATTCACCTGCCGTGGTACCTGCCGAGGTCTCCCCGCAAGAAGCACTTTCGATTCCGAGCGCACCTTCAATTAGTGATGATGAAGCGTGGGTAGTACCCACCGAATGGGCCGAAGAATTTGGAAGTGACGCCGAGAAAACCTCGACTCAGTTCAAGGTCTCCTACCTGGTTGATGGAGTTCCACACGAATTTGCCAGCGAGGATCTTCCGCCCGCCGAATACGATCAGTTTATGTCGCTGGTTCGTGACAAGGACTTGCCCGGTGCTGCCAACTTGATCTCCAAGCATTCGGGGCTTGAGCAAGAAGAAATCCTACGCATGCTTGTTGCATCCCCGCTCAGCGGTGCCGGGGGAGCAAACGCAAACATCGCTGATTTTAGCTTTGAGGGTCAGGGCCCGGACGGCGCAGTTCACTTCAGCATCGACGATCTGGTTGAGCCCGAACGCACCGAATTCCTAGCTCACCTTCGTCTCGGTGAGCTAGACGAAGCCACCACCATCGTTGCGCGAGCAACGGGACTGCCCACCGATATGGTCAGAACCTTGCTCAATGCGTTTGGGGATGGAGATAACTAAGCTCCTGCTGGCCTAGGCCAGGTCCAAAGAAACCGCGTAGTCTCATTCCCTGCTTTGGCCGGGTTGGGAACTGCGCGGTTTTCTTATTTCAGGGCGCATTCTGGCGCCACACACTGTTCATACCTATAAGCCGTATTCCCACGTGGGAGGGGGCCGGGAGAGGCTCTAAGACGCAAAAAGCCCCCTACCGAAGTAGGGGGCATCTGGCGGACGCGGAGGGATTTGAACCCTCGGTCGAGTTTAACCCCGACACTTCATTAGCAGTGAAGCCCATTCGGCCGCTCTGGCACGCATCCATTTTGCTGTTTCCAGCTCCCCTAGACTACCCAAAGCTGGCCCCGCATACAAAACGAGGTCAAACTCCGGACGGGAATCCTTGAATTCTAGGGGAAAATGTACGTTTTTAGGATGCGATATGGCGCCATAAAAACTCGTAACTGGTGGCCAGCATCGTTGCAGAAGCCGAATTATCAGATGCACCAGCATGCCCGCCATCTAATGATTCGTGATATCTCACCGAGGAAACACCCATGTCCATCATTTTGGCAGCCATCTTCCGAGCCTGAACCGGACCGACCCGGTCATCGCTGGTGGCACTCCAAATGAGTGAAACCGGGTATTTGATACCTTCCGGAAGTGAATCGTCGAGGCGGTGGTACGGAGAAAACGTGCGTACAAACTCCCAGTCTGAGGGAACATCAGGATCCCCATACTCCGCAATCCACGAGTGTCCCGCCGAAAGCTGGGTGTAGCGACGCATATCCAAGAGCGGAACACCACATGAGATAGCACCGAAGAGCTCCGGGTAGCCAGTAATCATATTGCCAACCAACAAGCCACCATTTGACCGTCCGGTAGCCGCAAGATGCTGTGCCGAGGTGACTCCACGAGTGATCAAGTCACGTGCGATAGCCGCGAAGTCCTCATAGGCGCGGTGCCGGTTCTCGCGTAGTGCTGCGCGGTGCCAGCGCGGACCGTATTCACCACCACCACGAATATTTGCCACGACGTAGCTGGCCTTGCGTCCGTCGGAGCTGGTGCGAGCCAACCAGCCAGGACCCAACGCACCAAGATAGCCGGGGGTCAGGCTGGTTTGGAAACCTCCGTAGCCGTTCATGAGCACCGGGTTGGCACCATCGAGCTGCAGATCTTTCGGCGAGACCTGGAAATAGGGCACCTTGGTTCCATCATCCGAGGTAGCAAAATGTTGGGAGACTTCGAAGCCATCTGCATCGAATCGCGCAGGGGGACTTTTGACGGTGCTTGGGGCAGTATTCGAAGCATTGAGGGTGCCGCGTGCGAGTGTCGTTGGCGTGAGGAAACCGGTAAGGGTCAGCCAGTAGTCGTCTTCGCAGGCAGGGTCCAGATCATCAACTGCCGAGATGCTAAAACTATGTAGTGGGGCACCTGCCTCCAAGGCAGTGAGCGCGAAGTCTTGGGACGGGTCACAGATGAGAATCTGTGAGGATACGTCTTCGAGGATGTTCAACAGCAGGTAGTTAGCGGTGAAATCTATTGATTGCAACGAATTATTCTCGGTGGGAACAAATATTTTGCGAAGCGAAGCTGTGCCACGCATAAATTCTTCGAGATCCGCAAGCAACAACGATCCCGGAATGTAAGTTGTATCCCGATAAGTCCAAGGAGTTTGCGGAGAGAAAATAACCCATTGCTTGTGCAATGAAACGCCGACATCGGTAGGGACATCAATGTGTACCCAGTCCCCGCCTCGGCGAAGGAACGTTTTGGAATTGTAGAAATCGATAACATCGTGTGCCAGATCGCGTTCAAAACCGGGTGTTGGATCGTGTGACACGTAAGCCAAAACATGTGATTCGTCGATGGCAAAAATTTCTTTGGCATCACAGAGCTGTTGGTTACGCGAAAGGGAACGCACGGTGCGCGCGTAAGAAGAACGCGTTAAGGAACCACCATCCACGCCTGTTGCCACATGCAAGGTATCTTCACCTGCCCACGAGACATTCGTTTTAGCCACAGGAATATCAAAGCCACCGGGAACAAAGACGCGAGTCACTAGATCAAACTCGCGTATCCGTACTTGATCACCGCCATCAGGTGAGAGCTTGATCAATGCTCGGACATGCGGTTGTTGCGGTGCAGGACGCAGCATCTGAGCACCGGAGAATACCCAGTCAATTCCGTCCTGTGCGGCAAGCGCATCAATGTCTAGGAGTACATCCCAGTCCGGTTCCTCACTTTGGTACGATTCCCAGCTGGTACGGCGCCATAGACCCTTGGGGTGTTGGGCATCGCGCCAGAAGTTGTAATAGTGTTCCCCGCGCTTGGTCACCATGGGGATGCGGTCGGTGGCATCGAGTACCTGGAGAATTGCCGCACGGTTTTCTTCATAGCGGGTATCGAAGAGCTCGGCTTCGGTGCGTTTATTTTGGGCAAGAACCCATTCCATGGCTTTCGGAGAATCAATATCTTCTAGCCAAAGCAGCGGATCGGTAGGTTCGGCAGGTACTGTGCCAATACCTACTCCCTGAGTGCTAATTGGGGTTTCTGTGGTTGCGGAAGCATGCTGTGAAGAATTGGGGCTCATGGCTTCAGTCTAGGGAACTGTGCGAGACACGGCTCAAGATTTCACGTAATAACTTGTGAGAGCGTCAAATTGGGTGCGCCGATGGATATGTTAGTGAGTACGAACACATTCAAAGGGGGATTATTGTGCAGTTTGGAGAACGAATCGCTGCTTTGGCAGTAAAGGTTCAGCAGCAGCGCGGAATTATCGAGACAGAAGAAGCTACGAAGAACGCGTTTATTATGCCGTTCATTTCCACGATTCTCGGATATGACGTATTCAATCCGATGGAAGTGGTTCCCGAGTTCACCGCAGACATAGGAATCAAAAAGGGCGAAAAAATTGATTATGCGATCGTCCGAGATGGCGAAGTCCAGATTCTGATTGAGTGCAAAAAATCTCCTGCTGGTCTGAAATTCGAGCATGCTTCACAGCTGTATCGTTACTTTGCTGCGACGAATGCCAGAATTGCCATTTTGACCAATGGCGAGGTCTACCAGTTCTACACGGATCTGGATGCACCAAATAAAATGGACTCGAAGCCGTTCCTAATTTTGGATATGAACGATATCGACGAAACCCTGATCCCAGAACTTAGAAAACTCTCAAGAGACGCCTTCGATCTGGAGTCCATCGTTAGCGCTGCTGAAGAGCTCAGATATATCGGTGAGATCAAACGCGTAATTGCGTCAAACTTCCAAGAACCAACTTCAGAGTGGGTCAGGTTCTTGTCGGCAGGAGTCTACGAAGGACAATTTACTCAACGGGTACGAGACCAATTCACCGGGTTGGTGGCCAAAGCCTCCAAACAATTCCTTACTGATCAAGTAAACGATCGGATCAAGGCAGCCTTGGGCGAACCGAACGTGCCTTCGATCCCACGGCAAGAACTGGTTGCAAGCGTAACGAGCGAACCCGTTGTCGAAGCCGATCTGGAACCAGATGATGGGATTGACACGACGTTGGAAGAGCTAGAAGGTTTCCATATTGTGCGAGCCATCGTATGTAAAGAGGTCAAGGCCAATCGTGTGGTTTATCGTGATGCTAAGTCATACTTCGCGATTCTTCTTGATGACAATAATCGAAAGCCGATAGCTCGTCTGCACTTTAACCGTGCACAAAAATACCTTGGACTGTTTGACGCAAACAAGGTGGAAACTCGTATCCCTATTCAAACCCTGGATGAAATTTACGAGCACGCTGAACAAATGCGTGCAACAGTTCAGTTGCAGATGGCTGCCTGATCTCTGAGTCAGAAATATAGGGCGTGCCCGGGGCTTTGAATGTTTTTTGTCAGATACTAACAATCACCCCGGGCGCGGCTTCAAGTCGTACTAGGCTAAAAGCGTGAGTGAGCAGCAGAATTTCGGTAAAGACCCCTACACTATCGCTGTAGTTGGTGCGGGCCCGCGCGGCACATCGGTCCTTGAACGGATCGAAGCTGTCCTCAAGGATTCCCAGCACAGGGGTCGAATGCTACGGGTTCTGATCTTTGAACCTTTTGAACCGGGTGCAGGCAGGGTTTGGTCTACCGCACAATCGCGCCTGTTTTTGATGAATACCCCCGCGTTGTTCCCAACGGTTGCCCCCGAGCGTGTGCAGGATGGTGAACCTGGTTTGAGCTTTGAACAATGGCGCGCTTTGGGTGGCGATGGTGCCCTGTTAAGCAGCGTTGAATCCGAAGAACTAGCTGGCCTGAGCCGTGGCTCCTATCCACCTCGTGCCTTGTACGGACGATACCTGCGCCACGTCTTTGACACGGTAATTTCAGCGCTGAAAGTGCTTCCACAAATTGCTGAGGTACAAATTTTGCGCGCCGAGGTGCGCCACCTCGAGCAAACCGACTTAGGGTATGAGCTTCGTGCCCAACCCATGAGCACGCAATACCCGCATCCAGCCGTTGAAGGCGAAGTCGAGAACTTCACTGTGGATGCCGTGGTGTTGGCGCTGGGTCATGTCCCTGCTCATCTCAATCCGGCGCAGAGCGTTATTGCTGCTGCTGCGCAAGATGCCAACCTTAGCTATCAAGGCCCAAATGTTCCTAGCGATGTTGCGTGGGAACGGATTCGTCCGGGACAACGCGTTCTAGTACGTGGGCTTGGGCTGAATTTCTTTGACGTCATGGTCGCGTTGACTGTCGGGCGTGGGGGAGAATTCCGGCAGGTCAATGGTGGACCCGGGCGCGAGCTTGAGTACTGGTCCTCGGGAAACGAACCCAAAATCATGGCTGCTTCCCGCCGGGGGACACCCTACCGGGCCAAATCTTGTATTGATGATTTCATTGCCCCCTCGGTGAAACTTGAATACTTTGACAGCGAAGTGATAATTCAAAAGATCGCTGAGCAACGTGCAATAAACCCCGATGCTGCAGCTAGCTTTGAAGCCCATGTGTGGCCTTTGCTCCACCGTGATGTGTTACTTGCTTACTATCGAACTGCAGCAGAACGAGTTCCGGGTCGGTTCCTTATTGACCCTCAAGAATTTGTCAGCAGACTCATTGCCGTACTGGACGCCGAACATCAGGAAGGCTCCAAGGTTTGGGTTTCCAAGGCCCAACGGTTGGTCACGGAATTTGCACCGGAGCTTGGGTTCCTTGATGTGCAGGGACTTGGCCACCCATTTGCAGGCCGCGGGTTTACCTCTGCCAAGGAGTATCAGAGGTCCGTCCGGGAATATCTCGAGGCGGATGCACTGGCCTCTGCCGGAGGCGAGAAGGACCCGCTGAAGTTGGCCATTGGTACGTTGAACGCCGGCCGTATGGTGCTCAAAAACATGATTGCCGAGGGATTGATCAGCGACGCCTCGCGCTTGAGCGAAGTACAAGGATGGTTTGAACCGTTGGTTGAGGGACTGGCCTCTGGGCCTCCTGTACAGCGTATCGAAGAACTCGCGGCTTTAGCGCGTGCAGGGATCGTTGAATTTATAGGCCCGGACCCAGAGTTTGGAATTGACCCGGTTTCACAGGTGTTCACTGCGGCATCCCCTTGGGTTGATGCGCCGAACTACACGGCTCCAGCCTTAGTTGAAGCGATGATGCCAGCCAATCGCGTGCTACAGACGGCATCGCCGCTGCTTCGCCAGCTGCTGGATGATGAGTTGGCATCCCCGTTGATCATGCGTAGCACCGAAGGCGAACCAATCCAGGGGCAGGGTCTGGACGTGGTGGGAACTCCCTACCGGATGGTCGATGCTCATGGTTTAGCACATCGAGCGATCTTCGTGATTGGTTTGCAGCTTTCCTCGGCCCAATGGGGAACGGCAATTGCCGCGCAGGCGGGAGCCGCATTTGATGATGCGGCACGTACCTTGGGTGACGCCCAAGATATTGCTCATGAACTGGTAAGGCTGAGCCAAATCTAGGGTCAGATAGGGTTTTGGTGCGGTGCACTGTTCGCACCAAAACCCTCCGTGATGCTTGTAGGCCATTGAATTTTGTGTGTTCAAGATGTGCCCAAACATCACTACCTGTTAAACAAGAAAAGCCTTGCTTCCCTTTATTTAAAGGGAAGCAAGGCTTTTATCTTGAGCGGATGGTAAGAGATTTGAACTCTTGGTACGGGGTTACCGCACACTGGTTTTCAAGACCAGCTCCTTAGGCCGCTCGGACAACCATCCAGACCTGAAAAGTATACTCCAGCAAAAGCATGCTTGCAGACCAGATGCTGCTTTTTGGCTCTCAGCGTGTCGTAAATCGCGATTCGGTGAGTCAAAATTGCGAAGATGCAATCATGGGAGTTGCTATGCGGTGCATTCAAACGAAAGAGGACAAACATGCGTGCCATTGAGTACCAGGGTGCCGGTGGAGTTGACGTCTTGATGGAAGTTGAGCGGCCCATGCCGATCCCTGGACCCGGTGAGGTGCTGGTTAAGGTCGCGGGTTTCGGACTGAATCGCGCCGATATCCAACAACGGCTTGGTGTTTACCCGCCACCTCCCGGCGCTAGTGACATTCCCGGGCTTGAAGTTGCAGGAATTGTGGAAGCTGTGGGCCAAGGTACTGATGAAAGTCTGATTGGGCAGCGGGTTTGCGCGCTACTTGCCGGCGGCGGCTACGCCCAGTACGTTGCGGTCCCTGCCGGACACACCCTGCAAATCCCAAAGCACATCGATGTGGTGGACGCTGCCGGATTTATGGAAGTAGCTGCAACTGTCGTTTCGAATCTTTTCCTTGAAGCAAAGCTTGTTGCGGGTCAAAATGTGCTGATCCACGGAGGGGCTGGAGGCATTGGATCCATGGCGATTCAGTTATGTGTCGCAGCTGGAGCAAACGTTATTATCACCGCCTCAAGCCCCGAGAAGATTGCTCATTGCCTCGCGCTGGGGGCACACCACGGAATCAACTATCGTGAAGAAGATTTTGTTTCCAGTGCTAAGGCGCTAACCGGAGGCAATGGCATTGACGTCATTCTTGATGTTGTTGGAGCCAAATACCTTGATTCAAATATCAAGGCCCTGGCGCTGGATGGAACCTTGGTGATCATCGGGCTCATTGGCGGCGCGCGAGCAGAGCTGAATATCGGATTGTTGATGGGCAAACGTGCTCGCGTTATTGGGACAACGCTTCGAGCGCGTCCGGCAGCTCAAAAGAGCGCCATTGTTGCCGAAGTAGCGGCACGAGCAGTGCCCCTACTTGAAGATGGAACGTTAGATTTGGCAATAGATCGTCGTTTTTCCTTCACGGATATCCGCTTGGCGCACGAATACTTCGATTCGGGGACTCATACGGGAAAAATCGTCGTAATGACCTGATCTTGGTTTTCTCATGGGTTAGCGTGGGCAGTGAGCGCTTGATATCACACGTTGTTGCATGCGATGCTGGCGCTCACAACTCGCGCCACCCTGAACCGTCATCGTGAGAGGAACCCCCATGAGTCAGCACAGAGCCGAGGTACCTCAATTACCTCCAGCGGGTGTAGCCCCGGATGTTATTGAGGCCGAAGAGAATAAGTGGACCCCGATCAAGATCGCCATTTGGGCTGCGATCGCATTGCTCGGTGGAGTTGCTTGGGCATTCCTCGCGTTTTCCCGTGGTGAAACCATCAACGCCATTTGGTTTGTTTTCGCGGCTGTCTGTACCTATCTGATCGCCTACAGGTTCTACGCGAAATTCATTGAACGTAAGCTTGCCAAGCCCAATGATTTCCGTGCGACCCCGGCCGAATACAACAACAATGGCCGCGACTTCATGCCCACCGACCGCCGGGTGCTCTTTGGCCATCACTTTGCGGCGATCGCTGGTGCCGGACCGTTGGTGGGCCCGATTCTGGCGGCCCAGATGGGCTACCTGCCGGGAACCATTTGGATCATTATTGGCGTGGTGCTTGCCGGTGCTGTCCAAGACTACTTGGTCATGTTCTTCTCGATGCGCCGTGGGGGACGCTCGCTGGGCCAGATGGCCCGGGAAGAACTCGGTGTCATTGGCGGTACCGCAGCACTTATTGCAACGCTGGCCATCATGGTCATTATTGTTGCCATCCTGGCCTTGGTCGTTGTCAATGCGCTGGGTGAATCTGCCTGGGGTGTGTACTCGGTAGGCCTGACCATCCCGATTGCCTTGTTCATGGGTATCTACCTGCGCTTTATTCGCCCGGGTAAGGTCATGGAAATTTCTGTCATCGGTTTTGTTCTGCTGATGTTCGCAATCATTTCGGGTCGATGGGTTGCCGAATCCGCATGGGGAGCCGAGTTCTTCCACATGGATCGCACCACTCTTGCATGGTTCATTATCATTTACGGCTTTATTGCGGCTGTGCTTCCGGTATGGCTCTTGCTGGCCCCACGCGACTACCTTTCAACATTCATGAAGATTGGCGTCATTGGTTTGTTGGCAGTTGCCATTATCGTGGTCCGCCCGGAAATTTCTGTTCCTGCGATTTCCGAATTTGCTAACACCGATAAGGGGCCGGTTGTTGCCGGGCACCTGTTCCCGTTCCTTTTTGTCACCATTGCCTGTGGAGCGCTCTCCGGCTTCCACGCGCTGATCTCTTCGGGAACCACACCAAAGATGGTTGAGAAGGAACGCCAGACCCGCTTCTTGGGTTATGGCGGCATGCTCATGGAATCCTTCGTGGCGATCATGGCATTGGTTGCAGCGATCTCGATTGACCGGGGCATCTACTTTGCGATGAACTCCTCCGCAGCTGCAACCGGCGGTACCGTCGAGGGCGCGGTGGCGTTTGTGAACTCACTGGGCCTGACCGGGGTAAACCTAACCCCAAGCATGCTGACCGATTTGGCAGCTGGTGTTGGTGAAGAATCGGTTGTTTCACGTACCGGTGGGGCGCCCACCTTGGCCGTGGGCATTGCACACATTATGCAGCAGTGGTTTGGTGGAGCGGCGATGATGAGCTTCTGGTACCACTTCGCCATCATGTTCGAGGCACTATTCATTCTCACGGCCGTTGATGCAGGTACCCGTGTTGCACGCTTCATGCTCCAAGACACTATTGGCAACTTCATTCCTAAATTCAAGGACACCTCATGGCGTCCCGGGGCCTGGGCATGTACGGCGATCATGGTCGCTGGGTGGGGGTACATCCTGATACTTGGCGTTACAGACCCGCTGGGCGGAATTAACACCTTCTTCCCACTCTTTGGTATTTCCAACCAGTTGCTTGCGGCAATTGCGCTGGCAGTTGTCATGACGATCGTTGCCAAGCGTGGAAATTTCAAGTACTTGTGGATCGTGGTTCTACCCTTGGCCTTTGCCACAGTGGTCACCGTATACGCATCATTCTTGAAGATTTTCTCCCCGGTTCCTGCCGTTGGGTACTTCGCTCAGCACAATCTCTACAGGGACGCATTGGCACGCGGGGAAACCAGCTTCGGGTCCGCCAAGAACGTTGAGGCCATGGAAGCAGTGGTGCGCAACACCGGTGTCCAGGGCTGGCTCTCGGTCATCTTCCTGGTACTTTCGGTCATCGTGATCTTCACCGCCGTGGTGGCAACCATCAAGGCATACCCCAATGGTGGGAACAACACCGAAGATCCGGAAGTTCCATCTAAGTTCTTTGCGCCGAGTGGAATTATCACCTCGCCCGCGGAAAAGGAGCTTGAGGCGGCTTGGAAGCAAGTTCCCGTGGAACACCAAGTGATTAGGGGTGGACACTAGCCATGAGCTCAACGCCAAAGCAGGCTGCACAGGTTCGAACTTCCTCGTTTCTGCGGGGCAACCTGAAGCTGTGGAGCTGTGCCAAATCCTTGGTGCGATACTTCGAGGCTGTGCTTGGCGCTGATAAATATCGTGTGTATTTAGAGCATCAGGCGCGCACTTATCCCGGTGTTGCTCCGATGAATGAACGGGACTTTTGGCGCGACTACAACGACTGGCAGGAGATGAACCCGCAGGGTCGTTGCTGCTAGGCATGATAGGTACATAATTAGGAGGTTCCCTTCTCGAGATATTGGGTAGATGCATTCGATCCCATATCTCGGGGAGGGCCTTTTCCTCCTCCTTCCAAAACAACTCTGGGGTAATGCTCTGTCCGCTGAGCAGATGAACATGGCAGGATGGTGCCATGAGTGAGCACAGCGAAAAGGTTCCCGGTGACCGAGGGGCAACAAACTCGTCATCAACATCGAATAATCCACCGTGGCCGCAGGCTCCCGGGATTGATAGTGAGAGCATCTTGGCTGCCAATGCGGGATTGCCACGACAAGGTACACCTAAGTCCGAGGGTCAACCTGCCCCGGCACCCGGGGCACCCAGCGAAGCGGTGCAAATTATGGGTGTTGGCGAACCGGGGAAGCTGATGCGTATTGGCGGGATGATCAAGCAGCTGCTTGACGAGGTTCGTTCGGCACCGCTTGATGAGGAAGCTCGTGCGCTCATGGCAGATATTCATGAACGCTCGGTTCACGAACTAGAAACCGGTCTGTCCCCGGAACTCGCGGCCGAATTGCACAGGATCCGCTTGCCATTTGCGGACGGAGAAACTCCCAGCGCAGCAGAGCTCCGTGTGGCACAGGCGCAACTAGTGGGCTGGCTAGAAGGCGTCTTCCACGGCTTGCAGGCAGCAATGGCGGCCCAGCAATTAGCTAACCAACAGATGGCGCAGCGTTTGGCCATGCGTCAGCTGCCACCGGGCACCCAGGTAGCCCCGGGAATTGTCATCAACGAACAAGGCGAACCCGAACGCATGAGTGGACCAGGTCCACAAAACGCGCCTAATGCAGAGGGTTCTGAAACTCAACAGACCTCCGATGGAAATAATGGATTCGGCCAATACCTCTAATACACTTGGATTGCTAATGAAAGCGGTCGACTAACCGCCAAGGCATGGCGCCTTGAAGCCTAAGGTAAGAAGCAAGGGTAAAGACGCAGATGGGGTTGTTCTCCACCGCACGTGCAGCACGCCGTGATGCCAAGGAACTTGGTGACGGGGTTTGGCGTCGCGCCCACGACAGGTTTGGGCGTTCGCTGGACCGTGTCCACCAAGTTCTTGAGGGCATTGAAGATGATGATCTGCACAACGCATTGATCATGATTGCCAACCACTTAGCCGAGCTACAAGACCGCGTCCGGGCCGTGTGTGTTGCCGCGCAAGCGACGAGCCCCAGCACCGGGGACAACGTTCCACACGAGCTCTATGCGGTACACCGCTACCTATCCAAGGCCGCAAACGATCTAGCAACAACCTCGCAGGTCGCCGCCATGGCTCGACTCGATGGTGAACGTTGGGGATACGCCTCCGCTGGGCTAGAAAATGTTGCGATGCGTGCAGACCTTGTAGCCACAGGGATCAGCGCTGCCGAAGCCGAGATGGCTAAGCACCAGCAAATGCACGACTAATTCACGTACCGAGTAGTGGTGCTGTTCGAAGGATTTTCCCCCGAACAGCACCACTACTGATTGTTTGATAACTACTTGCTTCGCCCAGCGAAGTTGATGATTTCACCTGTCAATCCACCGCAGGCACCGGCCTCCCCAGTGGGCCAGGCCTTGAACATTGCATCAGATTTTGTTCCGGTGTCTAGGATGAACGTCGACTCATCGCCCTCGATGAACCAGCCATGCTTGGGCATGATGCGTAGTGGACTGTGCGCTACCAGATCCTTATCCAACCATTCTGTTTCGATAGATGCTGCTGCAGTGGCACCCACGGGAAAAGCCAGAATCTTAGTTTGTGAGCCAATTGTTGCTGCGATACACGATTGAGCATCCGAACCAGTGTACGAATCGAATTCTTGTGCCGTGAAAACAATTGGTTTGGATGCGGGAATTGAAACGAAGGTATCGCTGAGCCCGAACCTCGCAAATTGAGCAAGTATTGCTCCGTTGAATGGTGTATCGATATTTTCAAGGGGGTTTCCCTCCAACGTCGTAAGGCTCGATGAATCTCCAAGAGTGCTTGTAGCTAATTTTTGTGGATCCGAGACCATAATTCCGTACGGTCCAGCAAGTGGTACAACTACACTCAAATCCGATTGCTTCGTCAAAACAACTACGAGATCGGTAGCATCGGGGCCCCCGCCCAACCTTGAAATATCACGCCCGGATAAATCAATGGGAGCCCAAGGCCCCGCGGCGTGATCAACTGTCTTACCCGTCCCAGCCACAGTGAAAGTGTTTATCAACCACCCGGTGTGTCTAAGCTCGGGGGGATCGGTGGGAAGCACAGCTCGCACAAATCCCGTGATGCGCTTACCCCCAGTTGCTTGGAATGCCGCTAGTTGGGCGGGGTCATTGATATTGAATTCACTACTGCTTGGGGTGCCGCCCACCTGCGGCCGTGAGGATGCAGATGGGGCCCCATCACCCCAGGGGACAAACACGGACAGGCTCATAATGATTGCTGCGGATGCGGCCAAAGCAAAGACGGTTCCCCAGACACGTGCCTTGGGCGCCGATTTGTGCGTGTGTGTGAGTTGAGAGATTGGCGGTACATAAGACCCTCGTGGAATCGTCGAACTTTGTAAACGGCTGTGTTCCATGAAGTTGTTCTGCAGCGCATCAAAGGGATCTGCAGACTTCAGCAGCTTTTCGACCACTGGATCGAGTTCGTTAGTTGGGGGTTGCTGCGAACGTGTACTCATGATTGGGTCGCCTCTCCTAAAGAACTGTTGCGCAGTGGATATGAACCAATGTGCTCGGCAAATGATCTGCGGGCCCGGTGCAGGCGCACTCGAACAGCCCCGGGGCTGGATCCAAGGATCACGGCGATCTCTTCGGAGCTGAAGCTATCCCAGTAGCTAAGCAAGAGAAGCTCCCGCTCGTTCTCCTTCAGAGCCGTCAACGCGCTGGCCACCAGGGGATTGTCAACCGTTGGCCGTAGATGTTCTTGGGCAAGTGCCAACCGTAGCTTTGACGCCTTGGCTGACGCCTTGTAGGCGTTACGCAGCAAATTCCTTGCAATGCCCACCACATAGGCGATTTCAGGTTCAGAACCTGCCCGTACCTTTTCCCACACGATCATGAATACTTCGCCGGTAAGGTCTTCGGCAAGATGCGCCGGAATGATCCGCCGGGCCAGGTACCTGTAAACGGTGTCATGGCATGCGGCATGCACCGCGGCAAAACGTTCCTCGGGCGCCAACCCTGGAGACGGAGGCATCATCATTTGATCCATACTCCCTCTATGGTCAAAAAGTGCACGAGTGTTACACGAAGGAGAAAGATTTATTCATCAAACTCAAAACAACCCTGAAATGGTTGCTCAATATTTCGCCTACCGCTGATAGCTGCCCAAACGTGCCAGCGCTCACAGTTAGCGGTGGCAGGATAAAAGCATGACCAACCTTGTTTCCCCAACACTGACATTCCACGACGGCAATACCATCCCGCAGCTGGGCTACGGCGTATGGAAAGTCGAAGACACCGTGGCAGCCGATGTCGTCCAGCAGGCCTTTGCCGCAGGATACCGTCACATCGATACGGCACGCATTTACGGCAACGAAGAAGGCGTAGGTCGCGCCATTGCCGCAAGCGATGTCCCACGCGAAGACATGTTCATCACCACCAAGGTCTGGAACGCGGACCAGGGCTACGACGCAACACTCGCAGCCTTCGATGCCTCCATGGAACGTCTGGGACTCGAATACCTAGACCTCTACCTGATCCACTGGCTTCAGCCCAAGCAGGGCAAATACGTGGATACTTGGAAAGCCCTGATTGAGCTGCAGAAATCCGGTCGTGTAAAGTCCATCGGCGTCTGCAACTTCACCATCGAAGCGCTCGCCGAACTCGAAGAGGCCACCGGTGTGCTTCCAGTGATTAATCAGGTTGAGACTCACCCGTACTTCCCGCAGACAGCGCTGCGCGAATTTGAAGCATCCAAGGGCATCTTGCACCAGTCGTGGTCCCCGTTGGGCCAAGGTAGTGAATTGCTTTCTGATCCGGCGCTCGTGACAATTGCCGAAAAGCACAGTGCTTCGGTTGCGCAAGTTGTTATCGCCTGGCATCTGGCAGTTGGCAACGTGGTGATTCCTAAATCGGTAACCCCATCGCGCATCGTTGAGAACTACGCGGGTCTCGGCGTGAAGCTGGAGGCTACAGATGTTGAAGCAATCAATGCGTTGGATAAGGGCGTAGAAGGCCGCATTGCCGCGGATCCGGCAGTGAGTGACTTCGCCTAAATTCTTTGCTTAAGAAATGTAGTGGCAGTGCAAGTTCCGGGTAAGGGAACTTGCACTGCCACTACATTTTGTTCGAGGGCATTAAGCGAGAATCGGCCAATGGCTTTCGCTACGTTCATCACTTGCCAACAGGCTTGCACCCCAGTCATCACGTAGTTCTCCGCGCAATGCTGAACCCAGTCGTGCGGTTCCCTCAAAATGGAAGCCAAGTTTCTGGGCGACTCTGGCCGAACCAAAGTTTCCGGCGTACGCGTTCCAGCCAAGACGCACAATTCCCAGCCCCTGCGGTGCCTTGCTGAAAGCGAATTCAATTACTGCGTTGCAGGCCTCGGTAAGCAAGCCCTTGCCACGAAAATCGGGAACCATCCAGAACCCCAGATCTGCCGAACCATTGGCCACTCGGTAAAGTCCCACGATGCCGGCCAACGTACCGTCGGCCCGAATGGTCCAGGTGTACTCGGTATCCTCTTCCCACGTTGTGATGCTGTGCGTGGTGACTGATTCATGAGCGTGTTCACGAAGATAGGGGGATGGGATCGGAACCCAGTTTTGGGTTTCCGGATCCTGGCAAGCAGCGAAGACAGCGTCTTCATCTTCCGGGGTTGGCGGTATTAGTTCAAGATTCGCTGTGCACAGGGAAATTCGTTCCATGAGCTACAGACTATCGTTCCAAGACCGTGAAGAATTTGTGCTGCCATGCCCACGCTTTGGTGGCGCTCGAATTTAGATTTTCATCCCACGGTGTGTAGAGCCGAAAACCCCGTTTGCCGGGCTTCTTAGTTGATCTTAGAACGCCAAAGTTCTCCAATGCGTCAGCAGCGAACCTGAAAACCCCGTAGCCACGTTCGGTTTCGGCGCTGATCCAGAATTCATCGATGGAGTCCGCAGCGGTGTACGGACGCGTCACCCCGGCTGAGTCCCGTTTCCAGAGCGTGACGAATAATCCGGCCTTGGTTGGAGTCACCTTGGCTGACCGAAATACGATTCGTGCGATGCTGCCCGAATCGTTGGTCAGCGAGAATTCGCAGCCCGTGTAGGCCCTGGCCTCAGGGTTAGGATCGAGAGCAAAATCTGAAACCGTGCGTCCAGCAGCAAGCTGGCTTGAACCGAGGACTTCGGCAAGGACGCGAGGCATTCCTACACTGAAAGGATAATTCTGGTGCATGAGGATTCCTTGAACTGGTCGTAGCCGAACGTCATTGGCTACCAACCGCGAGCTTCATTTGGATCATTCCGTGATGTGGAAGGTCGGACCTTAAGCTGGGCAGCGGTTATGGCTACAGTTACGCCGCCGTTGGCGCCCTTAGGCACGAAAAAGCCCCGGTTTCCCGGGGCTAGATCCGAGCCCCCTGCCAGAATCGAACTGGCGACCTTTTCATTACGAGTGAAACGCTCTACCAACTGAGCTAAGGAGGCACCGCAGTGTAATAACACCACAAGCGTCTACTTTATAGGAACGAGAGGGAAGCGGTCAAAACGGAGTGTTGAAACCCAACCCAGGAACGTCCTTTATCTTGCAGTTAGCGACGGGAACTAATGCGCAAGGTAAGAGCCAGTACCGTGCCGAGGATACTTGTTGCCACGGAAACCATGAAAAGTACCGAATAGGAGTTCAAGGTGGCGGCCCCGGAATTCGAAAGTGCAACCGAAGCCAAGATGGTGGTAGCGACGGGTGTTCCCAGTGCCGAGCCAACGGTTCGTACAACACTGTTCACACCCATAGCGGCCGCAATTTCTTCTTGCGGAGCCATTAGCGCTACAAGGTTGGCCAACACGGTAAAGCCAAATCCGTTTCCTAGGCCAAAGATTGCAAAGAAGCCAATGATCATTGCCAGGTTGTTCGGGGCGAGGGCAATGCCCAGGCTTCCGATTGCCATGATGAGAAGCGCAATACAAGCTGTTGCCTTAACACCTAACCGAGTGATGAGCGCCGGGGCGAAACGCCCACCGAAAAAGACCAAAAGTGCACCGGGCAATAGCGCCAGACCGGTTTGTGTCACGGTGAATCCGTGGCCGATGCCAGGAGTTGCGGGAGACTGCAGGAGTACTGGCAGGCCGATGTAGAAGGTGTAGGGGATGAAGCCAATAAATAGCGAGATTCCATGGGTGATCGCTAGTGCTGGTCGAGCCAGTGTTCGCATGTCGATAAGTGGTGACTCGGTGCGCAACTCAACGAACACCAAGCAAAGAAGCGCGATGGCACCTAGGAGGAAAAGGCCGAGGATTTCAAGCGAAGCCCAGCCCCATTTTCCGCCCTGGGAGATGGCTAGTAGGAAGGACACTAGCCCGACGACCAGAAGTGCGGTACCAGCCCAGTCGGTGCGACCTGGCTTTCCGCGTCCGGAAGTGGGAACAGCAATGATTACCAAAATCAGGGCCAGCGCGCCCATGAACGCACCGGTGACAAATAGCCACTGCCATGAAGATGCTTCAAGAACTAGGCCGCCAACCACCAGCGCCACACCTGCTCCCAAGCCAACGACTCCGCTGAGCCAACCGAATGCTGCGCGTTGTGGTGCGCCAGAGAGGTTCAGGCGCACGATAGCTAGTGCGAGTGGGAAAGTTGCGGTACTAGCGCCCTGCAACACCCGGCCAATCAGTAGCACCATGAAGCTATTGGTCAGGATCGTGATAACGCTGCCTGCCAAGAAAATGGCCAAGGTTAAAATCAGCATCTTTCGGTGCCCAAAGCGGTCACCCAATGAGCCCAGAATAGGTGCGGCTACGGCGCCGCAGAGTAGGAAGCTTGTCAAGATCCAGCCGGCAAGCGCCGAATCGATATCAAATTCCACCATGAAGCTCGGCAATGCTGGCACCAACAAGGTTTGCATCATGGAGAAGGCCAGGACAGCCAGTGCTAGGGCGGGAACCAGCAGGCGACTCGTTGCTGGCGGTAGTGCGGGCGCATCACCTTGCGGACGGGCGGACTGGGATATCGAGGTGGACATCGGGGACCTTGTTTCTAAAAAGTTTGAATCGGAACGGAATGGTTCGTTCCGATAGGAGTGTACAGGAAACGCCGGTAACGTGTAGCTGTGACCACTTCCAATCCCGCCACATCCCCATTGCGTGGACGTGAACGCGAAGCCCAAAGTAACGACGTTTCAATCTTGCGCGCAGCTCGAGAAATATTCTTCGAGTATGGGTGGGGTGCCCCAATGTCGCAGATCGCCACCCGCGCCGGAATTGGCGTGGCGAGCATATACAGGCGCTATCCCAGCAAGATGGCCTTGGTTGATGAACTCCGTGTGAGATCCCTTGAACACGTGATTGAGCTCGCGGATGCCTGTGCACGGGCGGCAGGGGAGCGCGGGAAACGTGAATCGGCCATGGAGCTATTTCTGCGTCGTATGATCGTGGAAGCTTCAGTACCCTTGGCTCCCACGGTTGGCAGGCATGTGGAAACCACCCCGGAAATCGATGCGCTTTCGGTCCAGCTGGCGACCGCCCTAGAAAGAGTGCTTGAAATCGACCGCCAGCTAGGGCTAATCCCTAGCTACTATGGTCCGGCTGACCTTCTACTAACGCTCACTCACCTGCGTCCAAACCTCGCGATAAGCAGAGAGCGCGCAAACGAGATCCACTTGCGCGAGCTTCATTACGTGCTGATCGGACTTCGCGCGGTGGCCACCATTGGAATAGAGCCCGAAGGTAAAAAGTCGAGCTGGCAGGAGTGGTTGCAGATTAACAGCACCAATGCTGGAAGATAGAGCTCGGTAGCGTGGGTGCCCGCAGAAAAGAATGCAGCCCCTAAATATCCTTCTAAACGTTTGGCAACGGACCTAGCAGGTCAGGCCATCGCTGGGAACCGTGCCTTCAAGGAAATAGGATTCCACCGCATTGGAGACACATTCATTGGACCGGCCATACGCCGTATGGCCGTGTCCCTCAAAGGTCACCAGGGAAGCAGATTCAAGCTGCTCTGCGAGCGCTTCGCTCCACTCGTAAGGTGTT
Source organism: Arthrobacter sp. MYb227 (assembly GCF_002975435.1). Taxonomy (GTDB): domain Bacteria; phylum Actinomycetota; class Actinomycetes; order Actinomycetales; family Micrococcaceae; genus Paeniglutamicibacter. Next base: position 29,591 of record NZ_PCPT01000019.1, read on the forward strand.
GCCGGATCGCCCGTGGTACCAATAACCACGATTGGTTGCGCCCCTGCTGCCGTGATGACTCCGGGCTTACCAGTCGGGGGGAACTTCCAGCTTTCACAAGTCACGGCACCGTAGGCCAAATATTTGCCAAGCGTTGGCGAAGCCTTGAGAAGCTCCTCGGCATTGGCGCGCATAACACCGACGCTTGCATCCATTGGATAATCCAAGCAGTTAATGGAAACGAATGCTGCTGGAGTATTTCCGGTGTAGGTTCCATCGTCCTCACGGCCCGCGGAAATATCGGAGAAGAACTGGATGTTGTCGACGTCTCCGGCGATAACATCACTTAGCGCGCTACTGAGCATTGGCCACATGGCGTCATCGTAGAGCGGCAGGATGAACCCATTGACAAAGTCGATGATCGGTACCGTACGTCCATCAGAAGCTACCAGTGGCTCCTTCTCAACCTGGGACAGCAAATCACGTAGCTGGCTCAAACCATCGTCAAGAGTTCCGGTAAACGGACAGTCACCGGAAGCGAGGCAATTTTGCATGTAGGCGCGAACCTCACCCTCAAAACCTGCTGCCTGGCCCAAAGTAATTTCGTCGTTGCTCAGCGAAGGATCTATTGCGCCATCAAGCACTAAACGCCCAACATTCTGTGGGAATAGCTGGGCATAGTGTGCCCCTAGCGAGGTGCCGTAGGAATATCCAAGGTAGTTCAGCTGCAGATCTCCAAGTGCTGCGCGCATGACATCGATATCGCGTGCCGCGGACTTGGTATCAATGAAACCTAGCGAATCTCCCGTACGCTCGGCACACTGCGCGGCAAACTCGGCGCTGAGCTTTCGGGCCTGAGCAAGGCCGGCATCGGTGCTGGTATCTACGGGTAGTTGGCGGCTGGCGTCTTGTTGCTCGGCAGTTTCACACTTCACAGGGGTTGAAGACCCAACACCACGGGGGTCAAACCCAATGATGTCGAAGTTGCGCTGCAGATTGCGGCCAAGAATTACTGTCGCGGAGTCCTTGACAAACTCAAGACCGGAGGCACCAGGCCCCCCGGGGTTAAGCAGTAGCGATCCCTTGACGTTCTTTCCGGGACGTTTGTTCATGGAAATGCTAATGCTTGGACCCTCGGGGTGGGAGTAATCCATCGGAACCGAGAGTTCTGCGCACTGAAGAACCCCACCACAGGCCGACCATTTAAGTTCTTGAGCGTAGAACTTTTCAAGACCTTTAGGCACGCCACCGGGTTTCGGCAAGGAACCCGAAGCTGATGGGCTGGTACTTGGTACGTTGGCGCTTTCTTGGGTGACGGTAACCGAAGGCTCTGCCGGCGCCTGGACCGAGCATGCACCAAGCAGCAGGACCGCGCCAGCCAGGGCAGCAATCAAGGACATCGGGCGGCGGAAAGCTCTCATCTGCTCGGGGGTCTCCTAGCGAGGTGGTATGTGGGTTTTGAGGAAATATTTATTTTATTGGTCGCAAGGCGACCATCATCGCTTCTATTGCCAAGAGTGGGGCAACGTTTGCACCAATTCGGGTGCGGGCCTCGGCAATTGCATCAATCTTGGCAATGGTTGCCTCTGGACGCGAGGCCGCAGCATAGGAACGCAACTCTTCGGATAAGTAGTCATTGACTAATTCGGTGCCAGAGTCTAGCTGGAGCACCAAAACATCACGGAAAAACGTTGTGAGATCAATCAGTGAGCGATCAAGCGCATCGTGGGTTGAGCGCCGTGCACGGCGCTTAGCGTTTTCTTCGAGTGCCTTGAACTGGCTGCGCTGCTGAGACGGAACTGGAGCATCTTGTGCAATGCCCAGTGTTGCTCGCAATGCGGTTGCCTCGGCCTCTGCTCGTTCGGTGGATGCGGCTGTTGCCTCTGCCGTGGAAAGCTCAACGAGGTCTCCGGCCGCCATCACGGCAGCGGTGACACCCTGAACGCGCAAGGGCAGACGAACTATGCGATCCCGACGAACCCTGGCATCCTCATCACGAGCCAAACGACGTGCAATCCCAATATGAGATTGGGAAACCCGTGAAGCAAACTCCGCTAATGCCTCGGAAAGACCATCGCGGCGGACCAAAAGTTTTGCAACCGATTCCCGGGTTGGCACCGAAAGAGAGACCGAACGACACCGCGAACGAATAGTCACCAAAACATCTGCAGGCGAAGGCGCACACAAGATCCAAATGGTGTGCGGGGGAGGCTCCTCGATGGACTTGAGCAGCACATTGGTGGTGCGCTCGGTCATCCGGTCGGCGTCCTCCACGATGATCACCCGCCACGGGGCGGTGGACGGTCGATCCTGAGCCTTGGTAATGAGCTCACGAACATCTTCGATCTGATAATTGACCTTCTCCGTTGCTATCAGCGCAACATCTGGGTGCGTGCCGGCAAGCACCGTCACACAGGCCTTGCACACCCCACAACCGCGAGCGCCCGGATCCTTTACCTGGCATTGCAGCGCCGCGGCGAAGGCGCGCGCCGCATTGGTGCGCCCGGAGCCTGGGGGGCCGGTGAAGAGCCAGGCATGTGAGGGGTTGCCCTCGGTGACCGCGCGCGTGAGCGCGGCAATGGTTTTGTCTTGACCCGGCAGGTCATCCCAAACACTCACGGGGTTTCCGTAACTGGTACAAGCAAGGGGCCGAGCGCTGAGGCAATGGCTCGAGCAAGTTCTTCGATGCTTTGTGAGGCATCGAGGACTAGATAGCGTGCGGGTTCACGCTTGGCAAAGTGCAAGAACGCGTCGCGAATGCGTGAATGGAATTCATCGGGTTCGGATTCCAGCCTGTCTTCGGCAACGGATGCCCCATCGGCACCGACGGTACGGCGCGAACGTCCGGCGATCGGGGTGACATCAAGCAGGACCGTAAGATCGGGGCGCAGCCCACCTGTAGCAAACTCATTAATGGAACGCACAGCATCTTCGCCAAGTGCACGCCCCACTCCCTGATAAGCAAGGGAGGAGTCGACGAAGCGGTCGCAGATGACCATGGTTCCGCCATCAAGGGCAGGACGGATGACCTGTTCCACGTGGGCCGCGCGTGCCGCTGCATACATCAGCGCCTCGGTACGCGCATCGACGGTTCCTTGGCCATGGTCGAGGACCAATGAGCGTAACTTCTCACCAATCTCGGTGCCCCCGGGTTCGCGGGTTTGCAGCACTTGGTGGCCATTTTTGCGCAGCGCCTCGCACAATAGTGCTGCCTGGGTAGATTTACCGGCACCATCACCGCCTTCAAATACGATGAAGCGGCCTGCTGTTTTGGGGTTCTGCTGCGTCAAACTCACGTTCCCTAGCCTATCGTCAAAGCAGGTACACGCGGGGGAGTCCCCACCACGACGGCATCGGGGGTCGTCATAAGAGAGCCCCGATCGTCATCCAGCTTCGGAGCCGTGAGGGCGCGGAGTAACCTGAAAAACATGACTGCTGGCAATAACTCTTCTTGGGCTCCGGAGACCATTGTGGTGGCCTCCGGGCGACCACCGCACAAAACCGATGAACCCGTAAACCCACCTATAGTGCTTTCCTCAACGTTCTATTCATTGGGTGAATCAACGGCCGGTGAAAAAGTTTATGGGCGTTTCACGAATCCCACCTGGGACCCGCTGGAAGAAACAATTGCAAAGCTTGAAGATAGCCAGCTTCCGGCCCTGGCCTATGCCTCGGGCATGGCAGCGGTAGCGGCCGGGCTTTCATTGATACCGGTCGGTGGGACCATTGTGATTCCACGCCACGCCTATAACGGCTCGCTCGCGTTAGTTGCAGAACTAGAAAAGACGCTGAATCTCACGGTGCGCCGGGTCGAATTGGCAGATACCCACGCGACACTCAAAGCCTTTGACGGTGCGGATGTGGCTTGGTTGGAATCTCCCACCAACCCCATGCTCGAAGTAGCCGACCTTCCGGCACTGTTGGCCGGTGCCAAGGAACAGGGCGTGCTCAGCATCGTGGATAACACTTTCTCCACTCCGCTGCTCCAGCGCCCTTTGCAACACGGCGCAGATGTTGTTGTGCATTCGGCAACAAAATATATGGGTGGACACTCGGATGTGGTGCTCGGCGCAGTGGTGACCCGCAGCCCGGATTTACGAGCCAAACTTCACGGTATGCGCACTCTGCACGGTGCGGTCCCCGGCCCCTTTGAGGCCTGGCTGACGTTACGTGGCATCCGTACCATGGCGTTACGACTCGAAAAGGCCGAGGCCAATGCGCGAGAGCTTGCCCGGCGCCTGAGTGAACATCCCGCAATATCAAAGGTTCGATACCCAGGTCTTGAAACCGACCCCGGGTATCAGCGGGCCAAATCCCAGATGGATGGCTTTGGCTCAATCTTGTGCATCGAAATCACAGGTGGTGCGCAAGCCGCGGATGAGATGTTGGCTCGCTTAGAACTGTGGACCCCAGCTACCAGCCTGGGTGGAGTCGAATCGTTGGCCGAACGACGTCGCCGGCACACCGGGGAACCGGAGAGCGTGCCAGAAAACCTTGTACGCCTAAGCGTTGGCATTGAAAACGTCAATGATCTCTTCGCCGATCTTGATTTGGCCCTGAAGAGTTCTTAATACAGCGTGTGGGGTGCTGCTGACGCTAAGCTAAACATATGGGATTCGCATTGCTGTTTGAGGTCTACTTGTTTCGAGCGCTGAGCCTTGTTGCTGCGGTCATTGCCGTAATGGCATTGGTTGATGCTGTTCGCCGTCCTGCGGCGAATTTTGTACGCGAAGGCAAACGGACCAAGCCGTTCTGGATGGCATTGACCGCTGCCGCAACCTTAGTCTGCGGACTGACGGCGCTCTCGGGCAGCGGTGGCGGCGGAATTTTTCAGCTGGTTGCTGCCTGCGTTGCCTGCGTATATCTCGCAGATGTAAAACCTGCGGTATCCGGCAAGGGCGGATACTACCCGTACTAAAAACTAGGCAGTGAAGCCATAAGGCTCGGTGCTGGCACTAAATTTGATGGTGGTGGCCGAGGAAATCCTACACAGGGAATTCCTCGGCCACCACCGATTTTTAACACAACAAAAGGCTAAGGGATCAGTTCGGATGCGCGAGATCACCGCTGCGCGGGGCAACTGCTTGCCATCGCACGGTCATTTCACCTAGGCGCCAACGCGAGGCAGAATCACAAATGGGCCATCCATTAGAGCGTAGGGATCGGCACATGGCAACAAAACGTTGTTTATTGCCAAAGGAGGCAAGCGGGGCGGCGGCAAGCCATGCGGCGTCGGCGGCCTGCAAAAATTCGTGGATACGCTCACCTGCCACATTTCGATGAATCAAGGCCTTGGGTAAGCTCTCAGCAACATCGGAGGGGAGCTCAAAAGCTCCAAAACGTAAAGAAATACTGAGGGTTTGCGGTCCATCTTTGGTCACCGCAACCCAGGAGCTGCGCCTGCCAACCTCATCACAGGTGCCTTCGATGAGTACACCAGTATCGGTGAGGCGTGAGCACATGGTTGACCAGATGCCTGCAACGTCTGCCTCGTCGTATTGACGTAGTACGTTGAAGGCGCGAATCACTGTTACCGGGGATTCGACCGGGATTTCAAAGCCACCCAGACGGAACTCGAGACCATTGACGTCTAGAGCGGTTCCGCGAGCCACACGTTCGGGTTCAATCTCAACGCCAAAAACGCGTGCCTGTGGGGAAACGGCGCGTACGCGTTCAAAGAATTCGACAGCGGTTCTGGGGGATGCACCATATCCAAGATCCACGGCTATGGGTGGGGCTCCGGTGGTGGATGGCCTGAGCCGCCAGCCTTGGGGACCGGTCAACCAGCGGTCAACCCGCCGCATCCGGTTCGGATTAGTAGTGCCACGGGTGGTATGCCCCAGCGGGCGACCGGTACGCGACCGTCCGCCAAGCCGAGTCGCTTTCTGAACCATTGCTTTAATCCTAAAGTGTCCAACACCGCCTCTAGCGCACGTCATGAAGGAAAGTAAGGCACTTCACGCGTCCTAGAATGGGATGTATGACTTACACCCTGATCCTGCTGCGCCATGGGCAAAGCGAGTGGAACGAAAAGAACTTGTTCACCGGTTGGTACGATGTCACGCTCACCGAGCAGGGCCGTGCCGAAGCTACCCGCGGCGGCACGCTGCTCACCGAGGCCGGTCTGGCTCCGGCAGTACTGCACACCTCACTGCTCAAGCGCGCAATCATCACCGCGAACCTGGCTCTAGAGTCCGCAGACCTGTCCTGGATCCCGGTCAAGCGCAGCTGGCGTTTGAACGAGCGCCACTACGGGGCCCTGCAGGGCAAGGATAAGGCACAGACCCTGGCCGAATACGGTGAAGAGCAGTTCATGGAATGGCGCCGTAGCTACGACACCCCGCCACCTGCATTGTCCGACGATTCGGAATTCAGCCAGATCAATGATCCGCGCTATGCGGACCTAGGTGACACTGCCCCGCGTACCGAGTGCCTCAAGGATGTTCTTGAGCGCATGCTCCCGTACTGGGAAGGCGAGATCAAGCCGGACCTTGCCGCAGGCAAGACGGTTCTTGTCACCGCACACGGCAACTCACTGCGCGCACTGGTCAAGCACCTCGACGGCATTAGCGATGAGGCAATCGCGGGCCTGAACATCCCTACGGGTATCCCGCTGGTCTACGAACTCAATGAGGATTTCACCCCGGTCACCCCGGGCGGCAAGTACCTTGATGAGGCGGCTGCAGCCGATGCCATCAAGGCAGTTGCAAACCAGGGCCGCCACTAAGTGTTTCTCATTTCTCGGTGATTGCGCCGAGAAACTCTCAGGAGGTTTGGGGCTTTCCAGCCATGGAAAGCTTCAGGCCTCCTTTTTGGCTTTGATTGCTAGATTGCTCAGCGAAGATGCACATGGAATATTTTTATTACATGTGCGATGCTTGTGACTACCCACCACTGATAATCAGCAGGAGCAATCGATGAATCCGCTTCACATACTTGCCCAAGGAGCCGGTACAAACCCGTTGCTTCCCAACGGCTGGGAAATTACCGTTACGGTGGTAGGAATTTTGTTCTACGCGGCGTTGGTAGTTGCGGTGATCATGCTGACCTTCAAGCTGTTGACCGGAACCAAAACGCGCACAGCCACCTCTGCCAGCCGGGAAAGTCTTCAAGATGAGATAGCCCGCCGTACGGACTCGATCGAAAATCGCCTAGGCAATATCGAACGCACCTTCCAGAACGTGGGGGAGTAATCGTGGATTCCTCAATTTTGGTTCCGTTCCTGCTGCTACTTTCGTTTGCGGGAATTTGCGTCGCGGTGCTCTTACTGCGCAAGGGTAAGCGAAATGCCCCGGCAATTCTCGATGAGGCCCTGGTCCGGGACCGGGAGCAGCTTGAGCGCCTCGAAGAAATTGACCAGCGCTTGGAACGTCTGGAAAAGACGCTTCACGACCTACCCTCCTGATGAGCCTCGCAGAAGGCCCCGCGGTATCGCTTGCCAGCAGACTTGCCGCATTGGGTAGTGAGCCGCGATTACGTATTTTGGCGGAACTTTCCCGGGGCGAATTGCACGTTTCCGAGCTGGCGCGACGCGTGGGGATGAGTCGACAGTTACTGTACCTGCACCTGGCAAAGCTTGAGGAAGCCGGATTTATCTCCGGTGTCGCAGACGTTGCCCCCGATGGGAAAGCCCTCAAGCTGTATTCGCTCAAAGAATTTGATCTGCGTATCAATATGGCAAGGATCTTGCAGGATGTGTCCTAGGCGCCGTCGGCGAAACTTCTATTGAGGTTCACTCATAAGAGCAACACCGGGTGCATATTTCCTAGACGCAAACGGGAATGGTTTATGCGCTGGTAAAGAAACTTTCAAAATATGGTTGTACTCACATCCATATGCGGTACTCTGCTGTCTCGACGCACGTAACTGAATGACGTAAGGAATGCTTTTCGTGGCAACTGATTATGATGAAGTTCGGCCGGACGTAGCCGAGGCTCGCAAGGCCTCACTAGACGCGGTGAAATCCGCAAATGCACCAGACGCACGCAGCGTCGCGGCAGACCTCGACGAGGCCGATACCTCAGATGGGGTAAACCTGCCGGGCGCAGATCTAATAGAAGAAGACCTCACGGTCACGGTTCTTCCACAGGAAGATGATGAATTTATTTGCGGATCTTGTTTCCTGATCCGACACCGCTCCCTACTAGCTAGAGAAGCCAACGGTGTTGCTTATTGCAGGGACTGCGAGAGCTAGAAACGCCACAGAGAATAGAACAACGCCGATGCTCGAATCGCCACACACATAATATCGTGGCACTTCGGGCACCGGCGTCTAGTTTTTAAGTGCCGTGTGGTGCTAGAAACCCTCGGTTGCCGGCTCCCACTCACCGGTGACAAGGTAGGAGACCTTGCGCGCCACAGATACCCCATGATCACCGAAGCGTTCCAGGTAGCGGCTGGTCAAGGTGACATCGGCGGTTGTCGGTGCCGATTCATTCCATTCTTCGGTGGCAACAATCTTGAAGATCGAGGCGTGCAGCTTATCGATCTGGGTGTTAAGCTCGATGATCTCGCGCGCAACCGTGAGATCGCGCGTATCAAGCAGTCCTCCCAATTTCTTGGCGATGGCAATATCAAGATGGGCCATCTGGGCAAAAATTGGTGCCACTGAGGCCGGAACTACCTGCTGCGGGAAACGCAGACGTGCCAACTGGGCAACGTGGCGAGCCAAATCGCCCATGCGTTCCAGTGAGGCACTCATGCGCAACGAACCAACGATCATGCGCAGATCCGAGGCGACGGGACCCTGCAACGCCAAAACATCGATCGCACGCTCATCGAGCTGAGTTTGCAAGAAATCTATCTTGGCGTCCTCGGCGATGACTTCCTGGGCCAGCTCTATATCAGCGTTGCTGAAAGACTCATATGCCCGTTCCATGGCCGCGGCCACTAGCTGCGACATCTGGATCAGCTCTTCACCGATTTGCTGCAAGTCGGCCTGGAAAACCTTACGCACGCGGGCGTCCTTTCGTGAGGTAACACCGTAACCCTCAATTAAAAGGACGACGGAACTTTCATGTCTATTCTTACAGCACCAGGTGAACCAACCGGGGAATCAAGATGAACGTTAGGTGAATGAGTCGCCCAAGGGTAAGGAACCGCGCTTTCCAAGAACCGGCTACCGATAGGCTAGGGAACGTGAATGATGTCTTGATTTCCGTGATTGCGGGCCTGGCCGGCTTGGCCCTGGGTGTAGTGGGCATCATGGCGTATCGAGGATCGGTGCGAAGCCGACGCGGACTGCCCATGGTGGGTGAACCAACGTTGCCCGAAGGGGCAGCCGCGGTACTCTCGGTGATTGGTCGCGCCTTTGTCATCCTCGATGAAGTTGACGGGGTAGTGCGCGCCAACCCGGCTTCCTATGCCTACGGGCTGGTACGCGGTCATACACTTGTCCACGAGGAATTACGCCTGCTGGCACGGAAGGTTCGTGCCGACGGTGTGATCGCCGAACGCGAATTTGAGTTACCGCGCGGTACCCTAGGGTCTTCAAGCCTGATTGTTCATGTGCGAGTTGCCCCGCTGGGTGACGAATACATCCTTCTACTTGCCGATGACCGCACCGAAATCACTAGAACCGAAGCGGTGCGCAATGATTTTGTTGCAAATGTTTCCCACGAGCTAAAAACCCCGGTGGGGGCAATCTCGCTGCTTGCCGAAGCCATCGATAATGCTGCTGACGACGAGGTAGCAGTACAACGCTTCACCGCTCGGCTTCACAAGGAATCGGCCAGACTGGCAGCCCTGGTTCAAGACATAATTGAGCTCTCCCGATTGCAGGGCACCAACGTGATGTCACAGGGAGAAAGCGTTGACATCAACGATGTGCTTGCCGAGGCAGTTGATAGAAACAAGCTTCCCGCCGAGGAGAAACGCATCAAAATCTTGGTCGGTGGTGAAGCTGATCAGCCAATCTTTGGAGACCGAGATCTATTGATGACAGCGCTACGCAACCTCATTGATAATGCGATCCGCTATTCACCGGAAGACACAACTGTCGGAGTGGGCTTGCGACATCGCGACGGGCTGATCCAGATCTCGGTCACCGATCAGGGCCCAGGTATTTCGGCAGATGAACAAGAACGAATCTTTGAGCGCTTCTACCGGGTAGATGCTGCTCGCTCACGGCAAACCGGTGGCACCGGGCTCGGCCTGAGCATCGTCAAGCATGTGGTGGCAAACCACGGGGGAGAAATTACCTTGTGGTCCCAGCCTGGGCAGGGATCGACCTTCACCGTACGACTACCAATTCTTGATGAAACACCAGACAACAGCGAGGTGGCCCCCCAACGGGGAACGCATCTTGCGCACAATACGGTAGCGAAACCCAAGACGCTGCCGGAAGGAGGCCAGGAATGACCCGTATTTTGTTGGTTGAGGACGAAGAATCACTCTCAGATCCACTCTCTTACCTGCTTGAAAAGGAAGGGTTTGAGGTTCGCATTGCCGATAACGGGCTCAGCGCCGTCACCGAATTTGAGCGTCACGGCGCCGATTTGGTGCTGCTGGATTTGATGTTGCCGGGCCAGCCCGGAACCGAGGTCTTCAAACAGATCCGCACCACCTCGCAGGTTCCTGTGATCATGTTGACAGCCAAGGATTCGGAAATTGACAAGGTCGTGGGTCTCGAACTCGGGGCCGATGACTATGTCACCAAGCCATATTCGTCCCGCGAACTTGTAGCGCGAATCCGTGCGGTACTGCGTAGGCAGGGCGAAGCCGAGGAACTTGTCAGCAATATTGTTGCCGCAGGTCCGGTGCGCATGGATGTTGAACGGCATGTGGTCTCGGTGCGCAGCACACCGGTACAGATGCCATTGAAAGAATTTGAATTATTAGAGATCTTGTTGCGTAATACGGGCCGAGTCCTCACCCGTGGGCAACTCATTGACCGTGTCTGGGGTTCAGACTATGTCGGGGATACCAAGACCCTAGATGTTCACGTCAAGCGCCTACGTTCCAAGATTGAAACAGATCCAGCGGTCCCGGTTCATCTGGTGACGGTGCGCGGATTGGGTTACAAGTTTGAGGCCTAGGTCCACAAGGTAGGAATAGAGCGTTGCCGTAGGACTCCAGCCTGACCTAGCCAAATGCCAGGTTGGGCTAGAGTCCTGCGGCCGTTTAGGTCTGTAGCAGGTAAAAGAAAATCCTCGTGGGTGGGGTACCTTTCGGTACCCCACCCACGAGGATTAACGTTTCTCACCCTCCATGAAATGTCGGGGGAGATAAAAGCCTTAGTGGCCTTCGGCCTTCGGGGAAGGCGTCAGGTGAGCCATTTCGCTCGGGTCAAAACCACCGGGTACGTACTGACGGTATTCCTTCAACGTTCCATCAATTACCGGAACCAGGGCTTGGTCCGAAGAAGTTGAAACGCTCAGCGTGGTTTTAGCCTGCTCGCCCGGGATTACACCGGTGGAAGACAGCACTGTTTTGTTGGCTGCGTCTTCGAGCTTTACAACGCTCTTTGCTGCAACCGGGATAGTGACAGAGCCTGTAGCAAGCTTCAGTTCCAGGGTCTGCGCGGAAGCGGTGTTGTTCACGACGGAGCCAAGGACACGGGCCTCGTCAGTAGCGCTCTTGGTGACAAACATCAGGTTGCGCACTTCAAGGTCGGCAACGTTCAAGACGATGCCATCGGAGGCGGCGTACTGGAAAGTCGTCGCCTGTTCGTTGATAGCGCCACAGCTGGTAACGCCAAGGGCCAAAACTGCCAGTGCAGCTGCCGCAACGGCGCGGCGTGCACGGTTCTTCTGTGCGGTCATCACGGCACAAACTCCTCAATCAGGTTCGAGTTCGGGTGAGCTAGCGGGCACACAGGATGCACCCAAGGCAGCCACTCTCCCTCTTAGAGTAGTCGTTTTTGTGGTGAAAGCACGATTTTGCCCGGGGAAGAGGTGTCATCAGCGTGCTCATCGGGGGTAACTTGCGACGAAATGTTAACTACCTGCCTACCATTATTTTGACCGTTTGTGAAGAGGTAAAACCGCGCCATTACTAGGGAGTAGGGGAGTCCATCGAATCGATTTGCCCAATTCCCGTGATAAACTAGTTAACGGGAAAGGGGTTTATCCACATGGTTTTTGAGGTTGGCGAGACAGTTGTCTACCCGCACCACGGTGCCGCAATGATCGAAGAGATCAAGATGCGCACCATCAAGGGTGAAGAGAAGATGTATCTCAAGCTTAAGGTTGCCCAAGGTGACCTCACCATCGAAGTTCCGGCAGAAAATGTCGACCTCGTTGGTGTGCGCGATGTAGTTGGCCAAGAAGGTCTGGATCACGTCTTTGACGTGTTGCGGGCCGAGTTTACGGAGGAACCAACTAACTGGTCCCGCCGTTACAAGGCTAACTTGGAGAAACTTGCTTCCGGCGACGTTATCAAGGTTGCAGAGGTCGTACGTGACCTCTGGCGCCGCGACAACGACCGCGGCCTTTCCGCAGGCGAAAAGCGAATGCTCGCAAAGGCACGTCAGATCCTGATCAGTGAACTAGCACTGGCCAAGAAGCTTGACGAAGAAAAGGCCGAAAGCGTGCTTGACGAGGTTCTTGCCTCGTAAGCATTTTACGAATTACTAAAGGTTTGACCCGATGGGGGTCCGGAACACCACTTGGTGTACCGGACCCCCATCGACGTTTTACCGCTGATCGTAGACGCTCCGCTGATTCGAGGCCGGGCGCCGGCACAGATACTCTGGTGAAATGAAAGAGTATGTGCGCAGCAGCAACAAGTCATTACGGCACACCGCGGTCATCGTGGTGGCTGCCGGTGCCGGCACCCGGCTGGGCTACGGCATCCCCAAGGCTCTTGTACAACTAAACGGTAGGTCGTTGCTGGAGCACGCACTGGATAACATTGCCGAAAGCTCAAACATCGATCAGGTCATCGTGGTGCTCCCACCCGATGACACGGAACTGACCCGACGCTGTAAAGCGCACCGCGTAAACCCACACATCGTCGACGGTGGGGCAACCCGAAATGACTCGGTACAGGCCGGGCTTTCGTGCCTTGCCCCCCAGACGCAAGCGGTACTCATTCACGATGCTGCCCGCTGTTTGACTCCGGGCACTGTCTTTGATGCCGTTGCGCAGACTCTTGCCAGTGGGGCCAAGGCAGTGATCCCCGTACTTCCGGTCATCGACACCATCAAGAGTGTTGCACGCGAGCCGATCGGCGACTATTTCTACGTCAATGGAACACCAGCACGCGAATCCCTGCGAGCGGTACAAACCCCGCAGGGATTCCACGCACCAACACTGATTTCCGCACATGAGCAAGCAACCGGGTGGGATGCGGAGCGGGCCGGGAGGATCACCGACGACGCGATGCTTTTAGAAATGCTTGGTGAGCGAGTAACAACAATCCGGGGGTGCGACGAGGCACTAAAAATTACCACCCCCATGGACCTGATCATTGCCCAAGCAATCCTGGCTCAAACACCCATGAGCCAATCTGAGACCGAGACAACGGAGCACGAGGACTTCATGAGCCAGCCACAGAAGCAAAGCAATACCGCGGCATCCCCCGTACTGATCCCGCGCATCGGCATTGGAATAGATATCCACGCTGTTGCCGATCGCAGCGAACCACGCGAAATGTGGTTGGCCGGGCTGCACTTCCCCGAAGACCACGGCCTGTCCGGGCACTCGGATGGTGATGCCGTAGCGCATGCTGCCTGCGATGCGCTCTTCTCAGCGGCCGGTATTGGAGATCTTGGCACACACTTTGGGACAGATCGTCCCGAATATGCAGGGGCCTCCGGTATCACCCTGCTGGCCGAGGCAGCACGCTTGGTACGCGCCGCAGGGTTCGAAATTGGAAACGTTGCAGTGCAATTTGTGGGTAGACGTCCCAAATTCGCTGCCCGCCGGCTAGAAGCCGACGCTGTCTTGAGCAAGGCCGCCGGCGCACCGATCACCGTTACTGCAACAACTTCCGATGGGCTTGGCTACGAAGGCACTGGAGACGGCGTGACGGCGTACGCAACTGCGCTTGTCTATTCGGTAGCCAAGTAAACGAGGGTCATTGAGACAAAATCGGTGGCTTCTTGTATTGGTCGGATAACCTAGGGTGTGTGAGCATCCGTTTTTATGACACCAAGCAGGCAACCACCCGGGACTTTGTCCCCCTGATCGAGGGAAAGGTCGGGCTGTACTACTGCGGTGCCACGGTGCAGGGCATGCCGCACGTGGGCCACGTGCGCAGCGCCATTGCCTTTGACATCCTCACTCGCTGGTTGGAAAACCGCGGTTTTGAGGTCACAGTGGTCCGCAACGTGACGGATATCGACGACAAGATCCTGGAAAAGTCTGCGGCTTCCTTCTCCGCGGACTTTGAAGGCGACGCGGACTACTTCGCCAACGAAGCCTGGTTCGCTCTGGCCTACCGCTTCGAGCAGGAATTTGCTTCGGCCTATGACACCCTTGGCGTGCGCCGGCCCACCTATGAGCCGCGCGCCACCGGGCACATCACCGAGATGCACCAGTTGATTGCCACACTCATCGAGCGCGGCCACGCCTACCCGGCTCTTGATGATTCGGGGGATGTGTACTTCGACGTGCGTTCCTTCCCGGCCTACGGCTCGCTGACCCATCAAAACGTTGCTGACATGCAGGGCGCCCCGGATGCAGATCCGCGCGGCAAAAAAGACCCCCGCGACTTCGCGCTGTGGAAGGGCCACAAGGACAGCGACCCAGAAACCGCCTCCTGGCCAAGCCCCTGGGGAGCGGGCCGACCGGGCTGGCACCTTGAATGCTCCGCTATGGTCACCAAATACCTGGGCACCGCCTTTGATATCCACGGTGGTGGCCTCGATTTGCGCTTCCCGCACCACGAGAACGAGATGGCCCAGTCCATGGCCGCGGGTCACGACTTCGCCAATTTCTGGATGCACAATGGCATGGTGACCTACCAAGGCGAAAAAATGTCCAAGTCCATAGGTAACACCATTTCTCCGGCGCAAATGCTGGAACTGGCAACCCCTCGCGTGGTTCGCTATTTCTTGGGGCAGGCACACTACCGATCCCAGCTGGACTACCGTCCGGATTCCCTGGCCGAGGCAACTGCCGCCGTGGAACGCATCGATACCTTCGTTGCAAACGCATTAGCCCGGATCCACAATGTTGGCCCCAACGATGATTTCTCTATCGACATGCACCACTTTGCGGTGACCGAGGCCTTCGAAAACGCAATGAACGATGATTTGAACGTGCCGCAGGCACTTGCCGCGCTGCATGAAACAGTGCGCCGCGGTAATACTGCATTGGCGACCGGCGATCTGGATACTGCAGGTGAGGCAATGCAACGAGTCATGGCCATGACCTACACACTGGGTCTTGACGACACCATTGAACCCGGTGGTGCTTCCGACGCCGCTCAAAGTGCTGCGCTCGATGTGCTGGTTGCAGCTCAACTTGCCGACCGTGCCGCGGCCCGTGAAGCAAAGGATTGGGCTCGCTCGGATGCCATCCGGGACACGTTAGCCGCCGCAGGAATCGTTGTAGAGGACTCTGCAGACGGTGCCCGTTGGAGCCTCAAAGCGTAAGTTGCCCCACAAAGGGCAATGTTTTTGCGCTCTGTATCGCTAAAATGGGTAGGCGGCGAGTGAAATCGCCGTGCAATCCGCCCCGAACCAAGGAATTAACCATCATGTCTGCTGCACAGAAGCGCTCCGGCGCCGTACGCAAGAGCAAGAAGGGCCCCTCCGTCGGAACCGGCGGATACGGCCGCAAGTCACTAGAAGGCAAGGGCCCCACTCCCAAGGCCGAAGACCGCCCGTACCACAAGGCGTTCAAAAACAAGGAGCTTGCCGAACGCTCGGCAGCCAAGCGCGGCAACACCAAGGGTGGCTCTGCCCCCCGCGGACGTAGCACCGGCGGACGCTCCAAGAACAGCGAAGAACTGGTTACGGGTCGTAACTCGGTTGTTGAATCGTTGCGCGCCGGTATTCCGGCCAAGGCACTGTACGTTGCCATCCGCATCGAAGTTGATGATCGTGTGCGCGAATCGCTTAAGATTGCCGCAGAACGTGGTATTCCTGTGTTGGAAGCCAGCAAGCCCGAGCTTGACCGGATGACCGATGAGGCAATCCACCAGGGTCTGGTTCTGCAGATCCCTCCTTACAACTATGCCGATGCACTGGAAACGGTGAAGGCAACTATCTCCAAGTTCAAGAAGGGGCATATTAAGAACGCTCCGCTCTTTGTTGCCTTGGATGGCATCACCGATCCACGCAACCTTGGCGCGATCATTCGTTCGGCTTCCGCTTTTAGCGCTCACGCCGTCATCGTTCCGGAGCGCCGCTCCGTTGGCCTGACCGCCTCGGCCTGGAAGACCAGCGCCGGCGCCGCGGTTCGTGTACCGGTGACTCGTGCACCAAACCTGACCGCAACGCTTAAGAGCATGAAGGAAGCCGGAGTCTTCGTCATTGGTCTTGACGGCGAAGGCGATGTTTCCCTTCCGGAGCTGGGACTTGCTACCGAGCCACTGTGCATCGTTGTTGGTTCCGAAGGCAAGGGCCTATCCCGCCTGGTCCGTGAAAACTGCGATTCGATAGTCTCGATCCCGATCAACTCGGGCATGGAATCCCTCAACGCCTCGATGGCAGTGGGCATCACGCTGTATGAGGTCTCGCGAAAGCGTAGCGGCTAAAGCTAAGCCAAGAAAAAACTTCGGGCGGTTCCCCACAATCCAGATCATGGATTGTGGGGAACCGCTTCACGTTTAAGCGGAGTATTGCCACCTCTAGTCGTGGACCAAGAATCTGGGTAGCGTTGGGAGCACTAGGTGGTTCGGTGAACTAACCAGTATGGCGGCCTTGCACAAAACATAAGGTGAGCCTTCTGCGGGGATAATAACTCGTCCGCCGAAGAGACACAGTTGAAGGGAGAGTTGGGTTTGATGGCTCTGGATCAATTGGAGACAGATTCGCAAGACTTTGCTCCGCAACAACGTGACCAAGCACTTGGGGCCCTGCTTCATGTACAACCTTCAGTCCTTGAAGCAGTTGAACGTGGCGAGTATCGGGCACCGCATGCTGTGCTCGGCCCGCACCTGAACCTGGTGGGTCATGTAGGGGTGCGAACTTTGCAACGCGGAGTCGACTCGGTAAATATCATCAGCTTCGCCGGTGCTACTCCGATGCAACGCGAACGTGGAGATATCTGGGTTGCCTTACTTGAGGCCCAGGATATTGGACGGGTTCCTGACTATCGCATTGAACGCGTGGAATCCGCAGGCCTTTCGCAGGTCATCGATGACCCGTACCGTCATACCCCTCGGTTGGGGGAGCTTGAGCTGTATAAGATCCGGACCGGTGGTCAAGAAATTCAGCAACGTTTACTCGGCGCGCATCAACAGCACTACACCTCACCCATGGGGGAAGTTGAAGGAACAGGCTTTGTTGTTCGCTGCGAGGATGCCGTTGCCGTGCGGGTATGCGGTGACTTCAATATTTGGAATGGGTCATCCCATGCGATGCGCAGACTTGGTAATAGTTGGATCTGGGAGATTTTTATTCCGGGGGTCGGGCTCGGGGCAAAATACCGTTTTGAATATCTGGAGCCCACCGGAACCTGGGTGGAATATGCGGATCCACTGGGACACTACTCAACACAAGACCCCGATACGATCTGCGAGGTTCAAGCCGAGGGCTTCGAAACGGGCGAGTAGAGAGCAAATTTACGACGCCGCATCACGAAACTTCATGCGTGCGACAGCTCACATATATGCATTTGGTGCGCCGGGAGCTGCTTTTCCTTGCCGGAGGGGCTGTTGTCGTTGAGTTCTAGGGGTTTTTTGTGCGCAAGGATGCAAAGAACTAGCGGTTTGGACTTTTGGTCTGGTTCTGCGTATAGTTATATCTCGCGCCGGACACCGAAGCGTAGCCCGAGAGGGTGAAGC
>NZ_PCPT01000002.1 GCF_002975435.1 Arthrobacter sp. MYb227
AAGACGGTTAAGGGTTACGGCCTGGGTCCGCACTTTGAGGCGCGTAACGCAACGCACCAGATGAAGAAGATGACCCTTGATGACTTGAAGGGGTTCCGCGACTACCTGCGTATCCCGATCACCGACGAACAGCTCGAGGCTGATCCGTATCTGCCTCCGTACTACCGTCCAACCCAGGATTCGGCCGAGTACAAGTACATGATGGAACGTCGTACGGCGCTGGGCGGTTCAGTACCGGCCCGTCGTACCGAGTCCAAGGAAATCCACCTCCCCGTGGATAAGGCCTATGAGAGCGCATCACGTGGTTCGGGCAAGCAACAAGCGGCCACCACCATGGCATTTGTCCGCTTGCTCAAGGATTTGATGCGCGATAAGGACTTTGGTCAGCGTGTGGTGCCCATCGTGCCCGATGAATCGCGCACCTTCGGTATGGATGCGTTCTTCCCGACCGCAAAGATCTACAACCCGGCCGGTCAGAACTACCTCTCGGTGGACCGCGAACTGGTCCTTGCCTACAAGGAATCACCTGCCGGTCAGCTGATCCATCCGGGCATTAATGAGGCAGGTGCGGTAGCGGCATTCACCGCAGCGGGCACCGCCTATTCCACGCACGACGAGCCGTTGATCCCGATCTACGTGTTCTACTCGATGTTCGGCTTCCAGCGCACCGGCGATGCCTTCTGGGCAGCTGCGGACCAGATGACCCGCGGGTTCATCATGGGCGCCACCGCCGGGCGGACCACGCTCACCGGCGAGGGCCTGCAACACGCGGATGGTCACTCGCCAATCCTTGCGGCAACCAATGCGGCAGTTCTTACCTATGATCCTGCGTACGGTTACGAGATCGGACACATCATGCGCGATGGTCTTGAGCGTATGTACGGTGGGGCGCACGAGGATCCGAACGTGATGTACTACATCACGCTGTACAACGAACCGTACCAGCAGCCCAAGGAACCAGAAAACCTTGATGTTGAGGGAATCATCAAGGGCATCTACAGGGTCTCGGAAAGCACCATTGAGGGGCCACGCGCCCAGCTCATGGGCTCCGGTGTCTCGGTTCCGTGGGCGCTTGAGGCCCAGCGTATCCTTGCCGAAGAATGGGGTGTCTCGGCAGATGTTTGGTCGGTAACCTCCTGGAACGAGCTGCGTCGCGACGGTTTGGAAGCCGAATACGAGAACTTCTCGAACCCGGGTTCCGAGCCGCGGATTCCATTTGTCACCCAGCAGCTTCAGGGAGCCACGGGACCTGTGGTTGCGGCAACCGATTACATGTCGTTGGTTCCGGATCAGCTGCGCCAGTTCATCCCCAACGAATTTGCCACCCTAGGCGCCAATGGCTTTGGCTTCTCGGACACCCGTGCCGCCGCACGTCGCTTCTTTAAGATCGATTCTCATTCGATGGTGGTGCGTACGTTGCAGATGCTTGCAGCACGTGGCGAGGTTGATGCTTCGGCACCCGGTGCCGCATTTGCTAAGTACCAACTCAATGACGTCAATGCGGGCACCACTGGCGCATAATCCGGCTGTCTAGGGCAGAAAGTCCCGCGGGATGGCTTCGTAGAGGCCAACCCGCGGGACTTTTCTGCTGCTATCTATTCGGCACCGGAACCTAGGAATAGGCATTCGGCGGGTGAGTGGCCACGAGAAGAGGATTCCTTGAGCGCTCCGCCAGCAATGTTGATTGAGCATGTGAGTTCGTTGCTAGCCCCGTCAATACTCTTTCCCAGAACAAGCACCTTGGTCAGCTCGCTTCCCGCAGGAAGCACGATGTCCTGACTAAAGGGAAGGTTCTGTCGAATCATTTGACCGCCCGCTTTCTTGCCATCGCGCGTCATGACCAAGGTTTTGACCAAGGCAGCGGGTGCTTCACCGGAAACGCTCAGTCTCAGAGTTTTTTCTTGAGTGTCAGTAGGAGCAGACGAGGATGCGGCGGGGGAAGACGGGCTATCCGAAGGCGTAGTGCTAGTCGCCGGGGTCATACTGGGCCCCTGCGGGGTGGTTCCAGTGCCCTGGGAGGCCTTGTTCTGAGGTGCGGCACAGGAAGCTGCAGTCAGGCCAAGGGCGAGGACTGCAGCCCCAGCAAGGATGCATGAAAACATCCTTCCACGTGGCTTAGAGAAAGAAGTCATCTGCTCATCTTGGGCACAGCGTGTGGGCTGAAAGCAAAAATCTTGGCCCAAGTCACATGCTGGTTATTGGCTCTTTAGTGAAGGGCCGTGGTGCGTCGAGCACACATATTTTTGTGCATAACAACGAGGAGATGTCATGGCGCCTCCAATGACATCTCCCCGCGAATTTATGGGACGAATTAATCGTCGTACGAAGAACTTTTTAGCTGTGCGACTTGCTTGGCTGGAACCATGACCACCAGGAAACGGATTTCTTGCCCCGTGGGGCTCCGCCACCAAAGTCTGGGTCAAGGCCCCGAATGGGTTCAAACATTGAAATGCACGGTTTTGTGGGTAGCGCTTTGGCTGCCAATGCCTCATGTCCTGTGGAAGATCCGGCTGTCGAATCGACGGTGTTCATGTTACCCCCTTCGAGGTTTGTAGTTTCGTATGCTGGAATCAAACTATTGTCTGATGGAATAATTATCATCACACTTGGGCTGGTTGCACAAGACCCCAGGCGAAAAATGTTGTAACATCCTCCCCTTGGCCGACAGGGCGGGGTGGTGCTCAAAAAGAATTTTCGCAACACCCCTTGACGAAAGGTGTGTGATGCGGCTTACATAGATGGAAGAAGAATTCCACGATTCAAGACATCTAGTCGAAGCCGGTACTTCCGGTGGTAAGGGTGTTCAGCGATTGAGCGTGGCTCACAATGTATCGAAAGAGCTGATCACCCGATGGAACTGTCGCATTTTAATTCCCTTGAAGCAGTAGGCGCTTCAACAGTGCTTCGTCCCTGCCTTGATGTTGAGCGTTGGATCGATTCCATCGTTGCCAACCGCCCCTACGCCTCGCTTGAGGAATTGGTTGATCACGCAGAAAATGCCGTAGCCCCTCTGAAAATCGCAGAAATCGATGCGGCGTTGGCCCACCACCCACGTATTGGCGAACGTGCTCAGGGTGGATCTACCGAGGCGACACTCAGCCGTGACGAACAATCCGGCCTAAACCTTGAAGATTCGATCATGGCCGCGCTCAAGGCCGGAAACAAAAACTACGAAGAACGCTTTGACCGCGTCTTCCTCATTCGCGCTGCCGGTCGCAGCAGCGAACAAATCCTGGCGGAGCTAGACCGCCGCCTCGAAAACGATGAAGCCACCGAGATTCGTGAAGTCGGTGAGCAGCTGCAACAAATTGCTGCACTTCGGCTCAGCGCACTTTTCTAAAAAACTTTCTCCCTACGCGCTATTCACCGCGTCCACAATCGAATTTGAGGAGCTCTGAGAGCACAACTATGACTACTACTCGTAGCCACATCACTACCCATGTACTCGACACCGGGACCGGGAGGCCTTCCTCCGGTGTCAAGGCCACGCTGGAAGCCAAGACGGCATCCGGTTGGCAAGAAATCGGAACCGGGGTGACCGACGGTGATGGTCGGATCGCAAACCTCGGACCGGTGCAGGTTGAAGCGGGCGAATACCGTGTCTCGTTCGAGACAGGTGCCTACTTTGGGAGCAAGGGTACGGAAACCTTTTTCCCCGTGGTAACTATCAACTTCGTGGTGAATAACACCGCCGAGCATTACCATGTACCCCTTCTTATCAGCCCGTTTGCATTTTCCACGTACCGAGGGAGCTAATACAATGACTAGCACAATCGCAGACACCGCAGTCTCGACGAAAATCGTCCTGGGCAAGAACCAGTACGGCAAAGCAGAAGTCCGCCTCGTCAAGGTCACCCGCGACACCGACCGCCACCAGATCGAGGACCTCAACGTCTCCTCGCAGCTGCACGGCGACTTCACCAAGGCCCACATCGATGGCAACAACGACCGCGTGGTCCCCACCGATACCCAGAAGAACACCGTCTACGGTCTGGCCCGTGACGGAGTTGGCGCAGTTGAAGACTTCCTAGTTCGTTTGGGAACCCATTTCACCAGCGAATTCGACTGGATCACCGGCGGCCACTGGTCGGCCGAGCAGTACTTCTGGGATCGGATCAATGACCACGATCACGCGTTCTCACGCAATAAGTCAGAGGTCCGTACGGCGGTACTGGAGATTGCCGATGGCAAGAAGTCACTGCTTGCCGGCATCTCAGACCTCACGGTCCTGAAAACCACGGGCAGCGAGTTCAACGGATTCCCCGTTGACCGTTACACCACGCTGCAGGAAACTTCTGATCGCATTCTTGCCACAGATGTCACCGCACGCTGGCGCTACAACGACGAAGCCGTCAATGCCGGTGGCCTAGACTTCGATTCGATCTATACCTCGGTTCGTTCGCATCTACTCACGGAGTTCGCAAACAACCACTCGTACGCCCTGCAGCAGACGATGTTTGAAATGGGCCGTGCGGTTCTTGAAGCACATCCGGAAATCGACGAGATCAAGATGTCGCTTCCCAACAAACACCACTTCCTGGTAGATCTCACCCCGTTTGGCCAGGACAACCCCAATGAGGTCTTCTTCGCGGCGGATCGCCCATACGGCCTCATCGAAGCAACAATCACGCGTGAGGGAGTTCCTTCCACGCACCCAATCTGGGAAAATACACCCGGCTTTTGCTAGACGGTGATCTTTTGGGTGCGCCGGCGTGCCAGCGCCGGCGCACCCTTCATCGCAGCAGCCGACTAGGAGGTCAGTTGTGAACGCTACGCAAGTCAAAAGTACCAAACCTAGGCCAGAGGACGAGAAACTTCCACTGGGCCGGACCATCGCCTACGGACTACAGCATGTACTAACCATGTATGGCGGCATCATTGCACCACCCTTGATCATTGGTGGCGCGGCCGGACTATCTTCCGAAGCCATCGGCGTACTGATCGCAAGCTGCCTCTTTGTCGGCGGCCTAGCCACCATCCTGCAAACTGTCGGCATCCCATTCTTCGGTTGCCAGCTTCCCCTGGTGCAGGGAACATCCTTCGCCTCGGTTGCCACAATGGTTGCCATTATCGACGGGGGAGGGGGCATCCAAGCCGTATTTGGCGCGGTACTTGCGGCATCCGTAATTGGCTTCCTCATTGCCCCGTTCTTTGCCAAAATTGTGCGTTTCTTCCCGCCGGTGGTCACCGGCGTGGTGATCACCATGATCGGCATTTCGCTGACCCCGGTGGCAGCAAATTGGGCCATGGGCGGGAACGCCAAGGCCGATGACTACGGAAGCCTACAGAATATTGGGCTGGCCGGGGCAACACTCTTGGTGGCCCTGCTGCTGTCAAAATTGGGCAGCGCAACCATTTCACGCCTAGCCATCCTCTTGGCTATGGTGCTGGGAACCGTTCTAGCCGTGCTGATGGGCATGGCAGATTTTTCCAAGGTCGGACAGGGAGCAATCTTTGCCTTCCCGCAACCACTAGCCTTCGGCTGGCCGGTATTTGAGCTTGGCGGCATTATTTCGATGTTCATTGTGGTGATGGTGATCCTCACC
Source organism: Arthrobacter sp. MYb227 (assembly GCF_002975435.1). Classification (GTDB taxonomy): domain Bacteria; phylum Actinomycetota; class Actinomycetes; order Actinomycetales; family Micrococcaceae; genus Paeniglutamicibacter. The sequence continues at coordinate 5,547 of NZ_PCPT01000002.1, forward strand.
GAAACCACCGCAGATATCCTGGCCGTCGGCGAGATTGCAGGAACCCGCGTGGATCAGCGCCGCATCGCCGATGGACTACGTGCGGACATGGCTTCGAGCATCCTTGCTCCGTTCTTCAACACCTTCACGCAAAGTGCCTTTGCACAAAATGTTGGCCTGGTAGCAATCACCGGGGTGAAATCCCGTTTTGTTGTCACCGCCGGTGGCGGCATCTTGGTGCTCTTGGGACTACTGCCAATACTTGGCCGTGTGGTCGCCGCGGTTCCTACTGCGGTCTTGGGGGGTGCGGGAATCGTGCTCTTCGGAACCGTTGCAGCCTCCGGTATCCGCACGCTGAGCACCGTGAAGTACGAGGGCAACCTGAATTTGATCATCGTTGCCACCTCGATTTCCTTCGGCTGCCTGCCGATCGTGAAGCCCGACTTCTATGATGCATTCCCAACCTGGTTTGGCACAATATTCCACTCGGGAATCAGCTCGGCAGCGGTCATGGCGATCTTGCTCAACCTGCTATTCAACGAACTCAAGTTTGGTACACCCAAGAAGAACGCTGTGGCGTATACCGCGGCCCCGCCGCGGTTGGTCATTGCCGAGCAATTGCCACGCATTATTAAAGCTTCGGAAGTTCGCGGCCTGATGGAGGGTGACGTCTTCAAATCCGACAAGGTTATTTCCGCCGACGGGGAGGAAATACCTGTGGTCGATGATGAAGAGTTCCGCGGAATTGTCGATGAATATCGCAAAAAATGCGAGGAAGCAGGGGTTGAATGCCCCGATGAATCAGAATTTGTGAGAGGAGCGCCAGAGACACACTAAGGGAACAGTCGAAGCGACTGATTGGGAAAACTGCTGCGGGCCCGCAGTTGAATGAAGGAAACTTCATTCAACTACGGGCCCGTTCCCCGTGGTTACCCCCCAGGGGGTAGAAAACTAGTCGTTGGCCACGGCTAGGGCCGCGGAAAGGGCTGCCGTTGCCACGCGCATGTGCGGGATCGCGCGTGCCGCGAACTCTTCGGTGACGCGGGTAATGGGCCCGGAAATGGAGATTGCCATGGGCGTTGGTGCGCCGGGGACGGCCATGGCCAGGCAACGCACACCGAGTTCTTGCTCTTCCTCATCGATGGCGAAACCGCGTGCACGAATTGCATCGAGTTCGATGAAAAGCTGATCCATCGAGGAAATAGTCTTGGGGGTCTGCTGGCGCATGCCTGCCTGATTGACCAGGCGTTGGACCCGCTCATCATCAAGCTCGGCAAGAATTGCCTTGCCCACCCCGGTGCCGTGGAGCGAGGAACGGCGTCCAACCTCGGTGATCATGCGCATCGAGTGCGGGGACTGTGCCTGCGAAATATAGGTGACCATATCCCCATCGAGCACTGCGATGTTGGCCGATTCGCCAAGCTCGGTGACAAGTGCCTTGAGTATTGGAGTGGAAAGTGCACCGAGCTGACGGTTGGCAACTTCGCCCAAGCGGATCAGCCGCGGTCCCAGCGCGTAGCGACGATTGGCCAATTGACGCACATACCCAATGCCAACAAGCGTGCGCAGCAGGCGGTGAATGGTCGGCAGGGGCAGCGAGGTTTCCGAGGCGATCTCGCTCAGTGCGGCCTCTCCTCCGGCGCGTGCAATGAGTTCTAGGAGTTCAAAGGCACGCTCAACGGATTGAACGCCGGCAGTGGTTTTAGCTTCAGCCATGGAAAAACTCCTGGTAGGTGGTGGGGAAACGAAGCCCGACGCTGGGTCCGTGCTGTTTAGAATACCGGATTTCACTCGCACTTTTCCGCTATCCGGAACTTTCGGCAAAAATTCTGTGACTCAATCCACAGTGGGGCCTTGTAATTTCACGTAGTAGATAATAGTATCCACTATACGGAAACATTTTCAGGAGGATGAACATGGCTGTACCAAGCCCCGGATATTCATTGACACTACGAGTGGAAACACCCGTATCAATCACCGCAACCAGCGAACTCGCTGCGGCTGTAGGCCGTGCCGGTGGCTCGATTACCGCCCTAGACGTAGCCGAATCCGGCCACGAAACCATGGTCGTAGACGTCAGCTGCAACACCACCGACGCGGAACACGGCCAGCTCATCCGCGATTCGCTGAACCAGCTTGAAGGCGTGAACGTCCGTAATATCTCGGACCGCACCTTCCTCATGCACCTGGGCGGCAAGCTTGAGGTCGTCCCGAAGGTTGCCCTGCGTAACCGCGAAGACCTCTCCCGTGCCTACACCCCGGGCGTTGCTCGCGTGTGCATGGCCATCGCCGAGAATCCCGAGGATGCCCGCAACCTCACCATTAAGCGCAACACTATTGCGGTTGTCACCGATGGCTCAGCAGTTCTAGGACTTGGCAATATCGGCCCGGCCGCCGCCCTTCCGGTCATGGAAGGCAAGGCAGCACTGTTCAAGCAGTTCGCAAACGTCGATGCCTGGCCGGTCTGCCTGGACACCCAAGACACCGAAGAGATCATCATGATCGTCAAGGCGCTCGCCCCGGTCTACGGTGGCGTGAACCTCGAAGACATCGCCGCCCCGCGTTGCTTCGAGATCGAAGCCCGTCTACGCGAAGAACTCGACATCCCGGTCTTCCACGATGACCAGCACGGCACCGCCATCGTTACCCTCGCCGCCCTGACCAACGCACTGCTGGTGGTCGGCAAACAGATCGATAAGACCCGCATCGTCGTCTCCGGCGTGGGCGCGGCAGGCAACGCAATCATCCAGCTCTTGGCAGCACGCGGCGCAAAGAACATCATCGCCTGTGGTCGCAACGGTGCGATCAGCGCGAAAGACACCTCCGATGACCCACACCGCCAGTGGCTCGCCGAAAATACCAACCCGGAACAGTTCACCGGCACCCTCAAGGAAGCAGTAGTCGGCGCCGATATCTTCATCGGTGTCTCGGCACCCGACGTGCTCGACGAAGCAGACATCAAGGCAATGAACAGTGACGCAATCGTCTTTGCCATGGCAAACCCGGACCCGGAAGTAGACCCGGCAGCCGCCGGACGCCACGCAGCAGTGGTTGCCACCGGACGCTCGGACTACCCAAACCAAATCAACAACGTCCTGGCCTTCCCGGGCTTCTTCCGCGGCCTGCTCGATGCCAAGGTCTCAGACATTACCGACTCCATGCTGTTGGCAGCAGCCGACGCAATCTCCGCCCGCGTTTCACAAGACGAGCTCAACCCGGGATTCATCATCCCCTCGGTCTTTGACCCGCATGTTGCAGCAGACGTCGCCGAAGCCGTGGCAAACGCGGCAGCCAAGAACAAGAAGTAAGAAAAGAGCACCACCATGAGCATCAGCATCACCCACGTCCCAGCCGTAGCCCAGGGCGAAGAAATCCTCTCCGAGGCAGCACTTGAATTCGTCGAGAAGCTACACACCAAGTTCGCTGCAACCCGCGATGAACTAATCCTCGCCCGCGTCGCCGCCCAGGAATCCGTCACGGCCACCGGAACCATGGACTTTGACCCAGCCACCGCCGAAATCCGCAACGGCGACTGGAAGGTAGCCCCGGCTCCGGCAGCATTGCAGGATCGCCGCGTGGAAATCACCGGCCCGGCGTCCCCGGCCAAGATGGCAATCAACGCACTGAACTCCGGTGCCAAGGTCTGGCTCGCGGACCTCGAAGATGCCTCGACGCCCACCTGGCACAACGTCATTGACGCGATCGCCAACCTGAGCGCCGCGGCCCGTGGCGAACTCACCTTCGATGACCCCTCCAACGGCAAGTCCTACGCACTGCGCACCGATGCCCCGCTGGCCACCGTCGTGGTCCGTCCGCGTGGCTGGCACCTGCCGGAAGCCAACGTACTGATCAATGGCGAACAGGGCGTCGGCGCACTTGTCGACTTCGGTCTGCACTTCTTCCACAATGCCAAGGTACTTTCAGAATCGGGCGCCGGCCCGTTCTACTACCTGCCCAAGATGGAGTCCTACCTCGAATCCCGCCTGTGGAACGAGATCTTCACCTTCGCCGAGGCAGAACTGGGCATCGAACACGGCACCATCCGCGCCACAATGCTTATCGAAACTATCCCGGCAGCCTTCCAAATGGATGAGATGCTCTACGAACTGCGCGACTACGCGGCGGGCCTCAACGCCGGCCGCTGGGACTACCTGTTCTCCATCATCAAGTACTTCAAGGAAGCCGGCGACGCCTTCATCATGCCGGACCGCGCCGATGTTGCCATGACGGCTCCGATGATGCGCGCCTACACCGAGTTGCTGGTGCAGACCTGCCACAAGCGTGGCGCCTTCGCCATGGGCGGCATGGCGGCTGTCATCCCCAACCGCCGCGAACCAGAAGTCACCGCGGCAGCCTTCGAGAAGGTCCGGGCCGATAAGACCCGCGAAGCAAACGACGGCTTCGACGGCTCCTGGGTGGCCCACCCGGACCTGGTAGAAATCTGTGTCGAGGTCTTCGACTCCGTCCTGGGAGATAAGCCAAACCAGCTCGACCGCCAGCGCCCGGAGGTCAACGTGACCGCCGCCCAGCTGCTCGACGTCGCCTCTGCCCCGGGTTCGGTCACCGAGGCCGGGGTCAACGCCAACCTCTACGTGGCAGTTGCCTACACCGCAGTCTGGCTTTCGGGCTCCGGCGCGGTGGCCATCCACAACCTCATGGAAGATGCCGCAACCGCGGAAATCTCCCGCTCGCAGATCTGGCAGCAGATCCACAACCAGGTTGTTGCGGCAGACACCGGCAATACCATCACCGCAGAACTAGTTGCCAAGGCCCTTGAGGTTCAGGTCGCCAAGCTACGCGATGAGGTCAACAACGAGGAAACCTTCAACGCCTACTACGCACCGGCAGCAGACCTGATCGGTCGGCTGGTGTCCGGCCGCGACGAGGACTTCGAAGAATTCCTCACGCTTCCGGCCTACCGCCTGTTGAGCACCGAGTTGGTGACCAAGTGACCCGCCGCGCAGCTCTAGACACCGCAGCTCTTGCGGAAATCGAAACCCGCCTTGCGGCAACCGATGAACTGCTGGCCAACAGCTACCCGGGCGATGACGGGGCTCGTCAGCCCATCCACACCGCGTACATCCCGGCCGACCGCTACGCACCACGTACCCCGGCAGCTTGGGGCACCGAGGCACTCACTGCTGCGGGCGGAACCGCCGGCCTGAGCGCACTAGCCGCTACGCTTGGTCTGCAGACTCCCGAGGTTTTGGCAGAACTTGTGGCAGCCAAGCTAACCTCCGAGCCCATCGAAGATCTGCGTCTAGACTTCGAAGACGGCTTCGGAAACCGCAGCGATGGAGAAGAAGACGCTGCTGTCATCCAGGCCGCCCGCGAGGTAGCCACCGCCGTGGCCGAGGGCATCGCACCACCATTTATCGGCATCCGTTTCAAGTGCTTTGAGGCCCCCACCAGGGACCGCGGCGTGCGCACCCTAGACTTGTTCATTTCCGAACTCGTCGCCATGGGCCCTCTGCCCCAGGGCCTGGTGCTGACCCTCCCCAAGGTCACCACCATCGCCCAGGTTGAAGCAATGGTGTTCATCTGCGAGAAGCTCGAGGCGGCGCACAACCTGCCACATGGCCGTCTGCGCTTTGAAGTACAGATGGAAACCCCGCAGCTGATCCTCTCCCACGAGGGCACGGTGCCCTCCGCGGCGTTGATTCACGCGGGCAGGGGCCGCGTCACCTCGTTGCACTACGGAACCTACGACTACTCGGCATCCCTGAGCATTGCCGCGGCCTACCAGTCGATGGAACACCCGGCAGCCGACTACGCCAAGAACGTCATGCAGGTGGCCATCGCCGGCACCGGCGTACACATGTCAGATGGTTCAACCAACATCCTTCCGTTGGGTGAGCCAGCAGCCATGGAAGCAGCCTGGGCACTCCATGCCCGGCTGGTCCGCCGCCACCTGGAACGCGGCATCTACCAGGGCTGGGATTTGCACCAGAACCAGCTGGTTACCCGCTACCTAGCAACCTACGCGTTCTACCGCGAAGGATTCGAGGCTGCGGCGACCCGCCTGCGTAACTACGTGCACAAGATCGAGTCCGCCATCATGGATGAACCGGCAACCGCTAAGGCACTTGCCAACTTCATCCGCCGCGGTTTGATCTGTGGCGCACTAACCGAAGCGGAAATCACTTCCGCAGCACAGATCGAGATAGCTACCCTTGAATCAATCGCGCTGGCGCGAACAACCCAAAGTGAGGATTCCCTTGTCTAAGACCCAAACCCGTGCCGACGCAAGCTACTACACCAACTACGGTGGGCACCCGCCGCAGACCGATCTGCTGACCGACCGCGCCATCGTCACCGAGGCCTATACCGTGATTCCACGCGGCGTGCTGCGCGACATCGTCACCTCGGTATTCCCCGAGTGGACAGGAACCCGCTCCTGGGTTCTGAACCGCCCGGTCGCCGGGGGAGCCACCACCTTCGCCCAGTCAATCGTCGAGGTCTCCCCGGGCGGTGGCTCGAGTAAGCCGGAGCCACAGGCCGAGGTTCAGTCCTTCATCTTCGTCGTCTCCGGCAAGTTGACAGTGACCATCAACGGCAAGACCGAAACCCTGGAAGAGGGCGGCTTCGCCTTCGCACCTGCGGGTTCTCAATGGCAGGCGCACAACAACGGCGTCGAGGTTGCCACCTTCCACTGGATCCGTAAGCGTTACGAACCGCTTGCCGGCGTCGAAGCACCGGGCCCGGTCTTCGGCAACGAGAAGGACATGGAACAGGGCGCCATGCCTGAAACCGATGGCAAATGGCGCACCACGCGCATGCTCGATCCCGAAGATGTCGCCTTCGACTTCGGCGTGAACATCGTGACCTTCGAACCTGGCGCATCGATTCCGTTCGCCGAAACTCACGTCATGGAGCACGGCCTGTATGTGCTTGAGGGCAAGGCCGTCTACCGTCTGAACGCCGACTGGGTTGAGGTAGAAGCCGGGGACTACATGTCGCTGCGCGCCTTCTGCCCGCAGGCTTGCTACGCAGGCGGACCGTCGAACTTCCGTTACCTGCTCTACAAGGATCAGAACCGCCAGGTTGCCTTGTAAATTAGGCGCATAAACTCCGCTCGTTGGCGGTGCACTAGACAAGGCCGGTCGCATGCCAGTTCCCATCCTCCTGGGGGCACGCGACCGGCCTTTTGCTTCCCTCGGTCCCTGCAGCGGCTTGAACTGAAAAGCGAGCAAGGCTGGTTGGTGGAACCCGGCGCGACGGGATGACTTATTCAAACAACACACCTCGGCCCGGCGGTGCTGTAGGTCACACGAGTGTTAGTGTTCCCCTTGTATCTTTGGGGAACTTTTGTAAGTGATATACGGCCGGTTTGGGTGAAATTGCAGGCTTTCTGGTTTTCCGATGAGGAGCTCTAAGCATGAAATACGTAGTTGGATGTACCGAGGACAAACGCGGCCGGGAGGCAATTTCCCTGGCCTTGGCTCTTGCGAAATCTCTCGCCGCACCCATGCATGCAGAAATTGAGCTGGTACATATTATTCGTGGCGCAGAACCAAGCCATGCAATTTCCGCGTCCGAAAGGGCATACCAAGAATTCCAGCAGTTGGCAGCCCACAAATGGATGCAGCGAGCCTTAGCTCTGATACCCTCGGCCCTCACGGCTCGAATCCATCTCCGTTTCGCTGACTCAATGGCGCAGGGATTGCTCGAAGCCGTCACAGACTTCAAAGCTGACATGGTGATTATTGGTGCAGCAAGTACCGGGCCATTCAGACGCTTTACGGTGGGAAGTGTCGCCAACGCACTTTTGCATTCTTCTCCGATGCCGGTGGCACTTGCCCCATCCGGATATTTGCCGCCACGGGAAATCACACGAATCACCTGTGCCTTGGGTACGCGCACGGGCGCCGAATCCGTCCTGGAAGTGGCACTGGATTCGGCAGCGATTCGACATGTTCCATTGCGTTTGATCTCCTTGGTGGCATTGGATCGCGATCCGCACCACAGCGATGATCCAAACTGGGCGCGCACTCATGCGCAAAGGACACTGGACCATGCCGTGGCAGGAGTTGCCAGCCGAACTATAGTCACAGCCGATATTGCGCAGGGCCGATCTATTGAGGCGGCGATCGAGGCACTTGAATGGGATGAGTCCGAAATCGTCATGATTGGTTCCAGCCGGCTTGCCGAACGAAGCAGAATATTCCTTGGCTCGACAGCGAACAAGATGCTTAGGGCGCTACCGGTTCCGATGATCGTTGTACCCCGTTTCCACGTTCCAGTTCCTGCGGCTTCGAGCCTCGCCCATGGCTAAGGGGCAAGAAAATAGCGTGATGAAATCTGAGTCTGGGCAAGCCAAGCCCGCATTTTTTGCCACGGTAACCACACCAATCGCCGTATCCGAGGAGTCCGGCGAGCCTCTCTACCGCCAACTTCGCCAGGCACTGGAGCACCAGATTCATTCGGGCAGTCTCGTACCGGGGTTGCCGTTGCCCTCCTCCAGAGAGCTGGCAAGAGAACTTGGGCTTTCTCGCAACACGGTCAATACTGCATACCAGGAACTGCTGTCCTCTGGGGTGATCGAGTCCCGTGCCCGTCGTGGATATTTCATTAATACCCAGATGCTCACGCAAGGAAAACCAGCGAAGGAGTCAGCGCCAGAGAACCAATCAACAATCGATTGGTCAAGGCATATTCGCCCCCGACTCGATGCTGGAATGCCAGAAATTACCAAGGTGCGAGACTGGGCCAGCTACCCGTATCCATTTGTTGCGGGACAAGTAGACGAAAAGGACTTCCCGCGTCTGGGCTGGTCGCGTGCTCTGCGCGATGCACTTGATCCGCCACATCTCTTTTATTCATTGCGCGATTCAGTGGACGAGGATGATCCTTACCTGCTCGAAGTCTTGTGCAAGCGGGTGCTCCCTACCCGCGGGATCCATGCCAAGCCCGAAAATATTCTGGTTACTGCGGGGTCGCAACAAGGCCTTGATCTCTTGGCACAAACCATGATGGGCCAAGGCACGTGTGTGGGAGTAGAGAATCCGGGGTATGTCGATGCGCGACACACCTTTGTTCGTTCGGGCGCAACGCTAAACCCGCTGGCGGTTGATGAGCATGGATTGATTCCACCGGACAGCTTGGTGGGAACCGACGTGTTGTATCTGACCCCCAGTCATCACAGCCCCACAAATGTCACATTATCCGGGGCCCGCCGCAGACTAATACTAGATAACGCACGTAACGCGGGAACGCTGATCATCGAGGATGACTATGACAGCGAGTTCAGATACCGCGGAAAACCAACGCCCGCACTCAAAGCCCTCCCCGGCTCCGAATGCGTGATCTATCTTGGATCGTTCACCAAATTTCTAGCACCGGGTCTGCGCATGGGGTATCTCGTTGCGGATGCGGCGCTTGTTGCCGAACTACGTAATCAGCGTCGCTACAGGATTCGGCATATTGCCGGGCACCCGCAACGAGCCATGGCATTGTTGATTGATTCCGGTCAATATCATCGGACCATTTCCCGTCGTCGCACCCAGCTGCAACGCAAATGGCAGGTACTCACCACGGCACTGGAGGAGTTTGTGCCGTGGCCTATCCATTGCCCGCCCGGTGGTGTGAGTGTTTGGATCGAAGGCCCACGGGGGCTCGACTGCGTGAAACTGGCAGAGAAAGCTCTTGAGGCAGGGGTTGTCATCGAGCGCGGCGACGTATTTTTTGACCATCCGGAAGCCAATCGGAACTTTTTTAGGCTTGGTTTTGCTGCAATCAAACTCGACGCCATCAGGAGCGGGGTACAGGTTTTGGCAGGGGTTATCGAGGAAGTCTTGGCCGAAAACGCGGCTTGAGACGCTTTGCGCAGGCCTGGTCCCCGATATCCGGGACAAAACTGGATCTGTGCTCCGGGCCCGGGGTAAAGAACAGTTGCTGATAGGGGCATTGGTGTCCTTCCGGTGCCTAGTTCTGCCCGAAAAGCCGACAAAGGAGTCGCAATGAAACAGCCCGAAACCACCACACCACGCCGCGGAGTCGGACAGGAAGCGGCGACTAGGCAATTGCCCCAGCGCGCCGCACTCATTGACACCTTGGCCATCACCGCTAACGTCCGCGCATTACGCACGGTTGCCGGTCCGGCCAAATTACTTGCGGTGCTCAAGGCCGACGGCTACGGCCACGGCATCGTTCCCGCTGCCCAGGCCGCCCTCGCCGGGGGAGCGGACTATCTGGGGACAGCGGTGTTAGAGGAGGCATTTGCCGTCCGGGAAGCGGGGATCAGTGCACCACTTTTTTCGTGGTTGGCAGCTCCCGGGGCACCCTACGCCCGAGCCATCGACCTGGATATTGACCTTGCCGCGTATTCGGTAGATCAGCTCGAGGAGATTGCGCGGGCCGGGGTGCACGAGGGGAAAATTCCCCGCGTGCACCTCAAAATCGACACCGGTATGTGGCGTGGCGGTGCCGCACCCGCCGACTGGCCGCAATTGTGCGTCAGCGCATTGGCTCTTGAAGCGGCGGAGGAAATCAAGGTCGTGGGAATCTGGTCCCATTTGGCCTGCGCCGACGAACCCGGGCACCCCTCGGTCGCCGCCCAGCTTGCGGAATTCACCCGGGCCATCGACGTGGCACGGGATCTGGGGCTGGACCCCGAGTTATGCCATATCGCCAATTCCGCTGCCACGCTGGCCAGTCCCGCGGCCCATTTCGACATGGTGCGAACCGGCATCTCCGTCTACGGAATCAACCCGTTACCGGAGGAACTTCGAGCCGGACACCCGGAATTACGCCCCGCCATGACCCTGTGCGCAACTATCGCACACACCAAACGTGCGCCCGCCGGAGTGGGAGTTTCCTATGGGCACACCGAACACACCCATACCGAAACGACGCTGGCAGTGGTGCCGCTGGGGTACGCCGATGGAGTCTTCCGAAGCGCGAGTTCTCGGGGGCAGTTGCAGGTCGCCGGGCAACGCTTCCGGGTGCTGGGGCGGGTTTGCATGGATCAGTTCACCATTGACGTTGGCGAGAACCAGATTTCCGCGGGCGACAGAGCGGTGCTTTTTGGTCCGGGTGATTCCGGAGAGCCACACGTGGAGGCGTGGGCGGAGGCCGCCGACACGATTCCCTATGAGATTCTCACGCGCATTGGGTCCAGGGTGCCACGAATCTATCTCTAGACAAACATCTGGTACCAAAAAACACGTGCCAATTTGGGACTGTTTATGGGCCCAGCTCAAGGGCAGAGTGATATGCACCACACCGATTGATCGGGTTGGTGGGGGCCACGCATAGAACGCTGCGGAGCCCGACTAGAAAACTTTGAATGGAGGGTCTCGTGACCAACTCAGATATCCGCACTCGTGCACAGCGGCACCTCTACCCGCACTTCACCACCGGTCAGGTGTGGAACGACCCGAATCTTCCGATCATCGTCAAGGGCGAGGGAAGCTACCTCTTCGACGAGCAAGGCAACAAGTTCCTCGACGGCCTGGCCGGACTCTTCTGCGCCAACATCGGGCACGGTCGCCAGGACATTCCGAAGGCAGCGTACGAGCAGATGTCCAAGCTGGCCTACTGGACCAACTGGGGTTCGGCACACCCGGCAGCCGTCGACGCGGCCACCGCGATCGCAGAGCTGGCCCCCGGCGACCTGGACGTTGTGTTCTTCGTGAACTCGGGTTCCGAGGCAGTGGAATCGGCCATCAAGTTCGCCCGCCAGTACCACCGTGGTCAGGGTGAGCCCGAACGTACCAAGATCATCGCCCGCAATATGGCCTACCACGGCACCACCCTTGGCGCCCTGGCCGTCACCGGCATCCCGGCCTACAAGGAAGCCTTCGGGACCCTGATGCCCGGCGTCTTCCACGTCCCGAACACTCTGGGTGAGGTCATCCCGGAAGGCGGCAGCGCCGCGGACTTACCCTCCGTACAGGCCATCCGCGAGGTCATCGCCCGCGAAGGCGCACACACCATTGCCGCGCTCTTCGCCGAGCCGGTACAGAACTCCCGCGGCGCGCTGGTCCCGCCGATTGGCTACTGGCAGGAACTGCGCTCCATCTGCGACGAACACGGCATCCTGCTGGTCGCCGACGAGGTCATTACCGGATTCGGCCGCTTGGGCGAATGGTTCGGCAGCATCAAGTACGACGTGGTTCCGGACCTGATCACCTTTGCCAAGGGCTCCACCTCCGGTTACGCACCGCTAGGCGGCGTGATCATCCGCAAGCCGCTGGCCGACGCGATGCTCGCCTCCCCGCTGGCCGGGATCTTCACCCACGGCGCCACCTGGGGCGGGCACCCGGTCTCCACCGCGGTGGCCGTCGCCAACCTCACGGCGCTGAAGGAAGAGAATGTCGTGGGCAACGTGCGCAGCCTCGAGCCGTACTTCCAAAACGGCCTTGACCGCCTCGTTTCGGCGCACCCCAGCATCAAGGAATACCGCGGCACGGGCTTCTTCTACGCCATCGAACTCATGGGCAACCGCGAGACCGGCCGCGAGCTGACCGCAGAAGAATCCAAGTCGTTGCTCACCCAGGTGATGCCCCAGGCCATGCGCGAGGTCAACCTCATTACGCGTCCGGATAACCGCGGCGCCACCATGCTGGTGCTCTCCCCGCCGCTGGTCGCCGATCAGGATGTGCTCGATGACCTGCTGACCAAGGTTGATCACGTGATGAGCGCGGCCGACAGCTTCCTGAAGTCGCCCGCCGCCTTGGCGTCGGTCTAAGGCGCGAGGAGCAAGAAAACCATGACCATTGCACCGGTGAGGCCCTCGGGCGTCGATGAAAACATGCTGGCACGCTTTCTTGCTAGCACCACGGATGGCGCCCGGGGCCGCATCGTGCTGGCCGACGGCGAAGACCAGCGGGCAGTGGAAGCGGCAGTGGTGCTCAATTCCCTCGGGGTGGAGGTGATCTTGGTGGGGGAGCACGACGCGGTGGCCGCCATGGCGCAGCAACAGGGCATCTCACTCACCGCCGACACCACCATCATGGGTGTTGCCCAGCTGCACGACGGTCCCGCCGGAATGCTGCTGGCCGGCACATGCGCCGAGCTGGGTGCGGAAAAAACCGCCGGTTGGTTGGATGATCCGTTGTTCCTTGCCGTGGCCGCGGTGCCCGCCGGGCTTGCCGATGCTGTGGTGGCCGGGGCGACCCGACCCACCGCAGATGTCCTACGCGCCGCCCTGCGGCTGGTGGGCACCGCACCGGGCACCACCACGGTCTCCTCCTCGTTTTTGATGCGGCTGGCCGATGGCCGCTACGTGGGATACGGCGATTGCGCCGTCATCCCGGTCCCGGACGCCGGCCAACTGGCCGACATCGCGATATCCACCGCCGACACCTTTGCCACGCTCACCGGGCAGGAACCGGCCGTGGCCATGCTGTCCTTCTCCACCGCAGGCAGCGCCGAACACGAAACCGTTTCGGCGGTTCGCCAGGCAACAGGACTCGCCCGCACCCGGAACCCCGGGCTCAAGGTCGACGGCGAACTTCAGTTCGACGCCGCACTTCTTGAATCCGTGGCGGCTTCCAAGGCCCCGGCCTCGACGGTCGCCGGGCATGCCAATGTTTTCATTTTTCCGAACCTGGCAGCGGGCAACATCGGGTACAAGATCACCCAACGCCTCGCCGGTGCCCAAGCTTACGGCCCGATCCTCCAAGGATTGGCCGCACCCGTCAACGACCTGTCCCGCGGCGCCTGCGTTGCGGACATCGTCAACGTTTCACTGATCAGCATGATGCAATCTCAAAAATCTTGACCCAGAGCGGGATTCCCGCCCACGGACATGACTTCACATGGACGACGCAGACGCCGTCCACCGAGCAACGAGGTTTCAATGAAAGCGACAACAGAACAGTCGGCTTCACCCGCAACGGTGCCAGCCGGCATCGGCGGCGGCGTCGGCGAGCAGCCCGAACGCATGGCCAAAACCCTCAAGACCCACTGGGTTTGGGCCATTGCCCTCGGCTCGGCGGTGGGCTGGGGAGCCTTTATCCTGCCCACCGACTGGCTGGCCATGGGTGGCCCGCTCGGTGCAATCTCGGGCTTCCTGATTGGTGGAGCGTTGATGGTGCTGATCGCCGTCAGCTACGGGTTCTTGATCAAGACCTTCCCGGTCTCCGGCGGTGAACTTGCCTTTGCGCTGGTCGGCTTCGGACGGACCCACGCCTTCTTCTGCGGCTGGTTCCTCACCCTTGGCTACACCTGCATCGTGGCGCTGAATGCCTCGGCACTGGCCCTGCTCTTCCGCAAGCTCATGCCCGACGTGGTGCAGCAAGGCTACCTATATACGGTGGCCGGCTGGGACGTGTACATCGTCGAGGTACTTATCTCCATGGTTGCGCTTGCCGTCTTCGCCTACCTGAACATCCGCGGCACCGCGCTCTCCGGACGCATCCAGTTCATCGCCTGCGTGATCATGCTGATCGCCGTGGCCTGCATCCTGGTGGCAGTCATCGCCAGCCCGCAGGTCGTCTTCGCCAACGCACTGCCGGCCTTCCCCGAGGGAGTGAACCCGATCGCCGCCATCGCCGCCATCGTTGCCATCGCCCCGTGGGCCTTCATCGGCTTTGACAATGTGCCGCAGGCGGCCGAGGAATTCGACTTCCCGCCGTCCAAGGCCATGAAACTGATCGTGCTGGCGCTGCTTGCCGCGGCCCTGCTCTACGCGGCAATGATTGCCGCTGTCGCCATGGCCGCACCGTGGCAGGCGCTGGTCGCCGGGGATTCGGCCTGGGGCACCGCCGATGCGTTGACCGGCGTGATGGGTGGATCGGGCATGCTGCTGCTGACCATCGGCATCACCATGGGCGTGAGCACCGGCCTGAACGGTTTCTATGTCTCGGCCAGCCGCATCCTGCTGGGTATGGGCCGGGCGCAGATGGTTCCCAAGATGTTTGCTCGACTGCACCCGAAGTACAAGACCCCATACGTTGGCGTCATCTTTGTCGGCGCGGTCTGCCTGATCAGCCCGTGGTTCGGCCGTGCGGCACTGACTTGGGTGGTGGACATGAGCGCGGTCGGCGTGACGGTTGCCTACCTGTACACCTGCCTGTGTGCGTTCAAGATCTTCCGCACCACCAACTCCCCGGAGATTGCCGGCGACCTCGAGGGCACCCGTTCGACGTCCAAGAAGATCCTGAGCGCTCTGGGCGCGGTGACGGCACTGGTCTTCATGGCACTACTGCTGATTCCGGGTTCCCCGGGTGTGCTGGGCAAGGAATCGATGACGGCACTGGCCGTGTGGACCCTGCTGGGAGTCGTCTTCTTCCTGATGCGTCGCAAGCACAATAAGACGCTCTCCGACGAACAAGTAGACTTCCTGGTCTTGGGCGGTTCCCGCCCGGTGGAAACCAACTTCAAGGCGGCCCGCACCGCGGCGTCGCAGGCGACCAAGTGATAATCGAGGCTAGATAAAACATCTAGCACGTGTGGTGCATCTAGCCTTCAAATGCGGGCCGGATGCACCATGCTTTTTGTCACGCAGTCAAGCCAGGGCACCTCTGCTGAGGGTTGTATCGAGCCAGAATGGGCGTGGAACGCTCAAGATGTGAATTGTTCGGCCCGGCCCCCTCAACAGTAATTGCATTGTTGTTGAGGGGGCTAGTGTCATGCAAGAAGTTGTCCCCTGCAAGGTCAGTTAATCTGTTGGGTGCCATCCCCGCCCTAAAATCCGGCAACCAGCACCCGGCCGGGTCAATATCGGCCGACGAATTGATGATTCAGCGTCAGGAACGGGTAGCGGAATCTAGCAAACGTTCAGATGATGCCACATACTGGGGCTACGGCCTCACGTTGTTCGTAGCCGAGCGCGGGGTGTGTCTCGTCCGATCGTGATTGATGGAGAATATGCATGTCATGAAGGCATTCGTTATCCCTCGGCCCGGTGCGCCCACAGTTGAACTGGCCGAAGTGCCGGTTCCAAAGATCGACGATGCGGAATTGCTTGTGCGGATACGCGCAGTCGGCGTGGGGATCCACGATTCTTATTTCCTGCCTACCAATGCGACTTACCCCTATCCAATCGGCATTGAAGGCGCTGGCGTGATCGAACAGACTGGCCGCGGCGTCTTAGGCTATCGGCCGGGCGACCGGGTGACATTTGTCAGTTCAATGCAATCGAAGGGGGGCACCTGGGCTCAGTTCGTCGCTGTCAATGCCGACTCACTGATCATTCCGATTCCCGATGGTATTGACTTTCCTGAGGCCGCTGCCGTACCCGTTGCGGGAAACACGATTTTGCGGGCCTTTCGTGCGCTTGAGTTGATGCCGTCAGGCGGAACGCTGTTTATCGCCGGGGCCTCGGGGGCCATTGGCACGCTCGCCATTCAGATTGCGCGCAGGCGAGGTTGGCGGGTCGTGGCCTCGGCTTCGGCGCCCAACCATGCCTATCTGCTGTCGCTGGGTGCCGAAAAAGCTGTCGATTATCATGACCCGAATTGGGTCGAGCAGGTCCTTCAATGGATGCCAGACGGCTTCGATGCGGTTGTTGCGGTACAGCCCGGGACATCAAGCCAGAGCATGCAGCTGCTGAAGGACGCCGGCGCGCTGGTCACGATCTCAGGCGATGCCCTGATCTCCGAGCGAGGCGTGCGCATGAGCGGCGTTCCTTATCCGATGGACGTCCGTGATGAACTGGCGCAACTCCTGACCGATATCGCCGAAGGGGAGCTGCACGTGGAGCTCGAACGGGTATATCCGTTTGAGCAGGGCTTAGCCGCCTTGGCGAAGGTGCAGACGCGGCGCGCACGCGGTAAGCATGTCCTGCGACTTGAATGAGGCATCGCAGTGGAGCCGGTGTTTTCATCATCGACGCGGTAGTACCCCCCTGAGACCAGCAGGTGCAGAGGTTCGCTGGTTCGCTCGCCGACACGGTGCCCCGCGAATGCAGTGCGGATGCATTAACTGCTGACAGGTTCATGTTCTGCTTCCGGTATCTGATGTGGTGCTATGGTGTGCCTAGGACTCGACACGGGGTGCCGCTTGGCGGCTGAGAGATAGACCCGTTGAACCTGATCTCGATAATCCGAGCGAAGGGATGCCGGTCCGGCGTCAAGGTGTATCCACGTGTGGGTGCGTGTTTGATGGCGTTTTGGCATCCTTTCGCTTAACCGAAAGGTGCAGTAAATGCGTATCAAAGACCAGATTGTATTGATTACCGGTGCCGGACGAGGGCTGGGCTCGGAGATTGCCCGCTCGTTTGCCGGTGAGAGTGCCCGCGTGGTGCTGAACTATCGTGCGAGTGAAGAAGCCGCTCGCCAGCTTGCCGAGGAACTCGGCTCGGACCGTGTCTTGGCACTCCAAGCAGATGTCACCAACGCCGGCGAGGTGGCCGCCTTGGTGAAGGCCGCTACCGAACATTTCGGGTCTCCCATCACCACGTTGATTAATAATGCGCTGCCTGACTTCTCCTTCAATGGCGATTTGCGCTCCCGGGCGGAAGAGATTCACTTTGCGGAGTTCAATGCACAGTTCACCGGCGTGATTGGCGGAGCACTGAACACCATTCAGGCAGTGGTACCAGGAATGAAAGACGCCGGATTCGGGTCGATCGTGAATGTCGGTACCAACCTCTTCCAGCATCCGGTGGTCCCGTACCACGACTACACGGCGGCCAAGGCGGCATTGTTGGCGCTGACACGTACCTTTGCCAGCGATCTTGGTCCGGCGAACATCCGCGTGAATATGGTTTCCGGTGGATTGTTGCGCACCACGGATGCCTCGGCGGCAACCCCCGAAGCGGTCTTTGACCTGATCGCCAGCGGAACGCCACTACGCAAGGTCACCACTCCGGAAGAATTCGCCGACGCGGCGTTGTTCTTTGCCTCCACCTGGTCGCGGGCGGTGACGGGGCAAAACCTCGTCGTTGACGGCGGCCTGGTGATGAACTAGCGGCGAGGAGAGCCCACATGAGCATGCAGCGAACAATGCATATTAACGCCTTCCTTTTCGGGGCGGGACACCACACCATGGGATGGCGGCATCCCGATTCAAGCGCCCAACGCGTCGGCGAGATCTCCTATTACGAGGAACTGGCGGTGCTGGCCGAGAGCGGGTGCCTGGATGCGATCTTTTTTGCCGACGGGCACAGCATCAACAGGGACTATTCGGCCGGCATCCCCTGGCTGCTCGAACCGATCACCATGCTTAGCGCCATTGCCCGCAGCACCACGCATATTGGGCTGGTCACCACCGTCTCCTCAAGCTTCTATACGCCCTTTCACGCAGCCAGACTGGTGGCCTCATTGGACCAGATCAGTGGCGGACGCGCCGGAATCAACGTGGTGACCTCCATGTTCGACGCCGAGGCTAGAAATCACGGATTCTCGGCGTTGCCCGCGCATGCTCAACGCTATGAACGGGCCGAAGAATTTGTGGAGGTCATCAAGCAACTCTGGGATTCGTGGTCCGATGAGGCCCTGCCCATGGACAAGGAACGAGGCTGTTTCCTTGACCCCGAGCAAATTCGACCCATCAACCATGCCGGCAAGTACTTCTCGGTCGACGGGCCGTTGACGGTACCCCGCTCTGTGCAGGGCCAACCGGTGCTCTTTCAAGCGGGTTCCTCGGAAACGGGCAGGGCCTTTGCCGCCAAATATGCCGAAGCCATCTATTCGGTCGCATGGGATCGCGAATCTGCCCTCGAATTTGCGGCGGACATGCGCAGGCGGGCGCGCGCCTCGGGCAGGGCGGAGTCACCGATGCCGATCCTGCCCGGTCTGGTGACCTATGTGGCGCCCACGCGGGCCGCGGCCTTCGAGAAGAAGCGTGCCCTCGATGCGTACCTGGATATCGATGCGGCAATTGCCCAGCTGAACATCTTTACGGGACAGGACTACCGTGGCCACGGGCTGGATGAACCGGTCCAGGAGCTGCCCCCGGCCACTACCTTTGCCGGACCGCAGGGGCGGTACCAGACGGTGCAACGTATCATCGGGACGATGCAACCGACGCTGCGTGAACTTCTCGGATTCCTGGCAGCCGGGGGAGGACACGCAACGATGATTGGCACTCCCACCGAAGTTGCCGATGAAATTCAACAATGGTTTGAATCCGGTGCCTGTGACGGGTTCAACCTGATGTGCCCGAGCTATCCGCACTCGCTACAAGACTTTGTGGAGCTTGTGGTTCCGATCCTGCAAGAACGTGGACTCTTCCGTAGCGAATACCCGGGCACCACCTTGCGCGAAAGCTTGGGATTGATTCGTCCAACGATCAAGGAATCGGTGGCGGCACAGTAACGCGGACGTGGAAGGGGGGGCAAAGATTGCATTGGCTCCCCTTCCAGATACTGACGCATTCTGGGTTCTACTTCCGGTTACTCGTTTGGTCGCTGGGGGCCGCTAGAGTCGAATCAGACGATTGCGTTGCTTCGTCGTTCTGCTCCAACTGATGGCCTTCCTCATCGTGACGCTGGTGCCAGCAAGTGATTTCTGGCCCATTGGATCTCGAACCGCGGGACACCAAAAATTTCAGTGTCAATGCGCACTTAGCGGCGGCCACGCAGCGATCGTTCAAGCAATCCCAATAGGTCGCGGACGGATTCCGAACCGCCCAAGCGGTCCTTGTTGAGGATCAGGTTGCGTCCGAAATACGGGCTCATGTCCAGCCCCAATCCCAAGCCGGCGATGCCGATTTCTCCCGCGGCCTCGATGCCTCGAACCACCTGTCCGAGGTCGTGCTGCAGGTAGTTTTCATCGTTTGCGGTGGCCGTTGCCCCGTCGGCTGGGCTGCCATCGGAAATGACTATGAGGATCTTGCGTTCTTCCTCGCGCTTGGCCAAACGGGACATGGCCCAGCGCACGGCCTCTCCGTCAACGCCCTCCCGGTACAGGGTCTGTTTCAGCATGGCGGACAGGCCAGCGCGGCCGGTGCGCCAGGAAGTTTCGGCGTCCTTGAAGATCAGATGGTTTAACTCGTTGAGCCGTCCGGGATTTGCTGGTGTGCCGGAGCGTCTCCAGTCCTTCAGCGCGCGTCCGCCGTTCCATGCCCCGGTGGTGTAGCCCAGGACCTCGCAGGGAACCTCGATGCGTTCGAGCGCCCGCACCAACACGTCGAGGAAGGCGGCGAGCCCCTCGGAGTGCTGTTTCATGGAGCCCGAGCAATCAACCAGAAACGTGAGTGTTGCCGCTGCCCGGGGCTCGAATCGTCGGGTCTTGAAGAGCCGGCGTTCGACGGGGGAAGCGATAAGTTGGGTCAGCCGAGAGCCATCTAGGATGCCCTCCTCGGCGCCGGAATCGAAGCCGGAGTCCTCGGGTACGCAGAGTAGTGCCTGCAGACGCTTGGCCAACAACTGCACATTGACGGCTTCGGTATGCACGCGTTCGGCAATACGTTGACGGTATCCGGGTAGCAAGTCCTTGCGCACCAACGAGGCAGCCGTACGTTCCTTGTCGTAGGCCCTGGTGAAAACCTTGTAGCCCTGGGTGGAATTGGTGAGCGAGGTGCTGGTTCCGGAGGTCGCGGTGCCAATCATCGAGGCCTCGTTCTCCACATCTAACAGAAGATCGAAGGCCGCTTCCCTGAGCTTGTCCGTTTTCGGTTTTGCCGCGGGCTTGTACCGGGATTCGAGCGCCTGAACATTTTGGGCCGCAAGCTCGGCCACCTCCAGGGCTGCCACGGCAAAAGCGGCCTGGTCCTGCCGGTTCCGACGCAGTGCTGGAAGCAACTGCCCGAGCGACCCGGCGAGGTTGGCCCGGGCGGATTCGATCATGTCTTCGGATTCTTCAACGACCGGTTCGCCGGTGATCCGCGAGCGGGTGACCTGGATGATGGTGTAGATCAGCATGCCCAGCGCGGTCTCGGTGAGTCCGGAAGCTAGGTATTCCTTGGACCAGGTTTCGTGGCGCAAGCGCAGGTTGGCGCACACCCCGGGCAGCTCGGCCAGGGATTCGCACCGGAATTGTTCGAGCACCTCGAATACCAGCCGGGCGCTGGGGGAATCCGGCATGGCGGCGCGGTGCGCCGCGGCGTCGGAGTGCAGTACGCGCAGCGCCATGCCGTCGCTGGCGCCCCTGAAGGATTCGAAGGAAGCCGATTCGGCGGGCGGGTAGAGGTGCGGTGCGTTCAGTGGCAGGATGCCGGTTCCGCGGTACACGTGCTTGCCCAACAGGTCCAGGCCCGGGTCCCGGCTCAGCGCGCGCAGGCTTGCGGCGCACAGCTGGCGGATTTCCTGGACCCGGCGCTCGGAGGCGACTTGCGCACCGGTGGCGCCCATGTCCGCTAGACCCCGGCCGGAACGAGCGCAAACGACTCGTCAAGTTCGGCGGCGAAGCAGCGCTGGTAGTACTCGGAGATGGTGAAGCGTTCGGCCTCGTCGCATTTGTTGACAAAGGAAAGCCTGAAGGCCAGCCCCGGGTCACGGAAGATGGAGATGTTTTCCGCCCAGGTGATGACCGTGCGCGGAGACATCAGCGTGGAAATGTCCCCTGCGGCAAAGCCGTCGCGGGTCAGCGTGGCCACCTGCACCATGGACCGGATTAGCTCAAGGCCCCGGGCGTCGGCCAGGGCGGGGACCCGGGCCGCGATGATCTTGATTTCCTCCTCCAGCGGGAGGTAGTTCAGCGAGGCGACGATGTTCCAGCGGTCCAGCTGGGCGTGGTTCAGCCGCTGCACCCCGTGGTAAAGCCCGTTGAGGTTGCCCAGCCCCACGGTGTTGGAGGTGGCGAACAGCCTGAAATGCGGGTGCGGGCGGATGACTCGGTTCTGATCGGTCAGCGTGAAGCTGCCCTCGCGCTCGAGCAGACGCTGGATGACGAACATTACGTCCGGGCGCCCGGCATCGTATTCGTCGAAGATCAGCGCCATGGGCTGGACCATGGCCCACGGAACCACACCTTCTTGGAACCGGGTGGCGGGGGCTCCGTCCTGGATTACCACGGTGTCCTTGCCGACCAGATCTAGCCGGCTGATGTGCCCGTCGAGGTTCACACGCAGCACCGGCCAGTTCAGCCGGGCGGCGACCTGTTCAATGTGGGTGGACTTTCCGGTGCCGTGCAGCCCCTGGATCATGACGCGGCTATTGTGCGTGAAGCCGGCCAAGATGGCCAAGGTGGTGTCCGGGTCGAAACGGTAGGCCGGATCGATGGCGGGCACATGCTCGGTGGGTTCGGCGAACCTGGCGACGCGTAGATCGCTGTCGATGCCAAAGACCTCGCGCACCGATACGAGTTCCTGGCTCATGAGCTCCGGGTTTGAGGCTGAAAGATTTTCCATGCTTGTCACCATCCCGCAGCTACAGGTTCGGCCTTCGGGGAACCGAGATCTGAGTGGTCTTCAAGGCGGGCAATGGATTCGGCGGCCAGGCGCAGGGCTGGAAGTAACTTGAGCAAGTCCTCAATGCTCTTGCGCATCATCGGGGCTTGCACGGCGACACAAAGGTTTGAACGCCCCGAGGTATTCGGGACCAACACGGCCAGGCAGACGAGACCATCAAGGAATTCCTGACGGTCAAGGGCGTAGCCGTGCAGGCGAATCTGGGCCAATTCGGCCTCGATCTGGGTCTTGTCGGTCAGCGTGTGGGCGGTGAAGCGTTGCAATTCCCCGGTGGCGAGCACCCGTTCGCGCTGGGTGGGACCGAATTGGGAAAGGATGAGTTTGCCGCTGGCCGAGCAATGCACCGGAACCCTGGATCCTGGGCCCAGGTGCACGCGGATCGGCTCGTTGGTTTCCACACGATCAAGGTAGATCACCTCGTTGCCTGACAACGAGGTGATGTTGCAACTTTCGCCGATTTCGTCGACCAGCCGGCGCAGGATTGCGTGCCGGGTGCCGTGCCGGGTGTCGTTGAGTAGCACGTCCTCGGCCATGCGGCGCATGCGTGCACCTGTTCCGTAGTGCCGGCCATCGGATTGCCGGGTTAGCAAGTTGGCACCCTCTAGCTGTTGCAGCATGCGGTGCAGCGTGGGCTTGGGTAGGCCGGTCTGGTCAACGAGCGATTGCAAGGTAAAGAGCTGGTCGCGGGTGGTGATGAGTTCTAGGAGTGCGAACAGTCGCAGGGCCGGGGTTTCCCCCTCGACGGCGCCTACGGGTCCCAGCTCCGGTTCCGTGAGATTTTCCATGATTTGTCCAATCTGCCAATGTGCGAAGTTTCATTAAATAGTATCAGTGAGAAGAATAAATGGAATAGGGGGTTGACGGATGTGACCTGAGTCGCATAGTTTTGTCACTAATCCCGCTTTTGGGAACAAAACGAACCATTTTTTGAGACTTTGCTTGTTTGTGAGGTTTCGATACCCCGAAGGAGAGTTGTTATGACCGAAAAGGCCACTTCCCGCGAAGTAACCAAGGGCGCACAGAAGATGACGTCGTCGGAAGCCTTCGTTGAGACCCTCGTGTCCAACGATGTCACCGACATCTTCGGCATTATGGGCTCGGCGTTCATGGACGCCATGGACATCTTCGCCCCGGCCGGCATCCGACTGGTCCCGGTGGTCCACGAACAGGGCGCCGCCCACATGGCCGACGGCTATGCACGGGCCTCCGGTCGCCACGGCGTGGTCATCGGCCAGAACGGCCCGGGCATCTCCAACTGCGTCACCGGCATCGCCGCCGCCTACTGGGCGCACAGCCCGGTCGTCATCATCACCCCGGAGGCCGGAACCAACACCATCGGCCTGGGCGGGTTCCAGGAAGCCAACCAGCTCCCGATGTTCCAAGAATTCACCAAGTACCAGGGTCACGTGACCCACCCGAACCGCATGGCCGAATTCACCGCACGCTGCTTCGACCGCGCCATGAGCGAAAACGGCCCGACCCAGCTGAACATCCCGCGCGACTACTTCTACGGCGAATCCATCACCGAGATCCCGGCCCCGCGCCGCGTGGACCGCGGTGCCGGCGGCACCAAGTCACTCGAGGAGGCCATCGAACTGCTCAAGACCGCCAAGAACCCGGTCATCGTCTCCGGCGGCGGCGTGGTCATGGCCGATGGTGTCGAGGAAGCCAAAGCCCTGGCCGAGCGCCTCGGCGCACCGGTGGTCAACAGCTACCAGCACAACGACTCCTTCCCCGCCAGCCACCCGCTCTGGGCCGGCCCGCTGGGCTACCAGGGTTCCAAGGCCGGCATGAAGCTGATCTCCGAGGCCGACGTCGTGATCGCCCTAGGCACCCGGCTTGGCCCGTTCGGTACCCTGCCACAGTACGGCCAGGCCTACTGGCCCACCGAGGCCAAGATCATCCAGATCGACGCGGACCACACCAAGCTCGGACTGGTCAAGAAGATCTCCGTGGGCATCACCGGTGACGCCAAGGCCGTGGCCATCGAACTGGTCAAGCGCCTCGAAGGCACCGAGCTGGCCTCGGATGCCACCAAGGCCGAGCGTGCCGCGAACATCAAGGCCGAAAAGGATGCCTGGGAGCAGGAGCTCGCCGCATGGACGCACGAATTGGACGAATACTCCCTGGATGTCATCGCCGAGGCCGAAGGCGAGGAAGGCAACTGGCTGCACCCGCGCCAGGTGCTGCGTGAACTGGAAAACGCCATGCCGGAAGATGTCATGATCTCCACCGACATCGGCAACATCAACTCCGTGGCCCACAGCTACCTGCGCTTCGAGAAGCCGCGCAGCTTCTTCGCCCCGATGTCCTTCGGCAACTGCGGCTACGCGCTGCCGACCATCATCGGCGCCAAGGCCGCTGCCCCGCACCGTCCGGCGGTTGCCTACGCCGGCGACGGCGCCTGGGCCATGAGCATGGGCGAGGTACTCACCGCGGTGCGCCACGACCTGCCGGTCACCGCTGTCGTCTTCCGCAACCGCCAGTGGGGCGCGGAAAAGAAAAACCAGGTCGAGTTCTACAACCGCCGCTTCATCGCCGGGGAGCTGGACAACGGCGAATCCTTCGCCGAAATGGCCCGTTCCATGGGTGCCGAGGGCATTGTGGTGGACAAGCTGGAGAACGTCGGCGCGGCCCTGAAGCACGCGCTCAACGCCCAGATGGTCGACGGCAAGACCACCGTCATCGAGGTCATGTGCACCCGCGAACTGGGCGACCCGTTCCGCCGCGATGCACTCTCCACCCCGGTCCGCCACCTGGAAAAGTACAAGGACTACGTCTAAACCCCTGACGTATTCCAGCAAGATCCGTAATGGGGGCCGCCCGGCCAGAGTGGGGACCGGACGGCCCCCCGTTACGAACCCGCAGATGTAGTTTCCCCCTGCTTGCCCGGCTGCTGGATGCACGGTTGAGGTGCCAGCGCGGCCGCAAACACGAACTTTCCGATAGGAGCGAAGAATGGTCAACACGCAGACCCCGGAGCATGTTGTAGTCATCGGTGCCGGCATGGTGGGTCTTTCCACCGCCTGGTACCTGCAGGAACGCGGCGTCAAGGTCACCATCGTGGACCGCGAAGGAGTGGCCGCGGGTTCCTCCTGGGGCAACGCGGGCTGGCTTACCCCGGCGCTCACACTTCCGCTGAGCGAACCCTCGGTGCTGACCTATGGGCTGAAGACCATGTTCGACCCTGCCTCGCCGCTGTATATCCCACTGTCCGCCAAGCCCTCGCTGATCCGCTTCCTGCTGGGCTTCGCGCGGCACTGCACGCCCGGAAAATGGCGCGAGGCCATGGCGGTCTTCAGCGAAATCGGGGCCACCGGACTCGACGCCTTCGACGAGCTTGCCGAGGGCAGCAGCATCACTAAATCCGCACACACCACCTCGAAAATGCAGGCCAGCGACGGATCCGACGCAGGGTCGGTGGCGTTGGCCACGGGCATGAGCGAAAAAACCAAGCCGGCCGAACCTTTCCTCACGGGGTTCAAGAACCTCAAGGACCGCGACGCGCTGCTGCACGAGTTCGAGGGCATCCGCGCCTCCGGCGGCAAGGTCGAGTTCGACCTGCTCAGTGCCGATGAGATCCGCTCCATGGAACCAACCCTTGGCGACGGCGTCAAGGCCGGCGTGCAGATCCACGACCAGCGCTTCATTAACCCACCAAAATTCATGGATTCACTGGCCGACTCGGTGCTGGCCCGCGGTGCGCAGATCGTCACCGACTTCGACGTGGTTGACATCCGCGAGCACGCCAACGGCGTCGAGGTCATCGATGCGCAGGGCCGGATCCAGCATGCCGACTCGGTGGTCATCGCCTCCGGAGCCTGGTTGGGGCAGCTTGCCAAGAAGTTCGGCGTCAAGCGCGTGGTCCAGGCCGGGCGCGGGTACTCCTTCACCGTTCTTCCCGAGGTCATGCCGACCCACCCGATCTACTTCCCGTCCCAGCGCGTGGCCTGCACCCCATTGGGGGACCGCTTCCGGGTCGCCGGCACCATGGAATTCCGCGATGCCGACCACCCACTGGAGCCCAAACGCATTGAGGCGATCGTTGCCGCAGCCTCCCCGCTGTTCACCGGCATCAACTGGGAAGACCGCCAGGAGGAGTGGGTCGGGTCCCGCCCCTGCACCACCGACGGCCTGCCGTTGATCGGGGCAACTCGTTCATCCCGCGTGCATGTGGCCGGCGGCCACGGCATGTGGGGCGTGGCACTGGGCCCGCTGACCGGAAAGATGCTTGCCGCCTCGATCACCGGAGAATCGGTGCCTGCCATCATGCGGCATTTCAACCCGTTGCGCTGATCGCCGTTTGGCGTAACGAGGAAAGGTGCGTGTGGTGTGGTGCTTTTGCGGGCATCGCTCCACACGCACCGAAAACCCGCACTTGGTGGCAAGAGACCGCGGTACAAATTCCATGAGTGCCTCCTACCGGCCATCATCTAATAGTGACTCCGTGGCCACCGGGCTAGGATCGGAACCAAGCTATTGAAACTGGTGTGAATCGGGGGAGCACATGACACAGGGATATTTTGCCGTGATCGATACGGAAACCACGGGACTATTCCCCGGGAACCATGATCGCATTGCGGAGATTGCGGTGGTCACCCTGGATAGATCCGGCACGGTGCTAGACCGTTGGGAGACTCTGGTAAACCCCGAGCGGGACCTTGGCAAGCAATCCATCCACGGCATCCGGGCCAAAGACATTCTTGATGCACCGCGCTTTGTCGACATCGCCGACGAGCTCGACTGGCGATTATCCGGAACCATTATCGTGGGACACAACCTAAGCTTTGATGCACGTTTTCTAGGATCCGAATTCCAGCGTGCGGGACTGGCCCTGCCGGATTACTACCTGCCCCGCGGCTTGTGCACCATGCAGATGGCCCACGAATACCTGCCCGGCGCCGGACGCTCCCTGCAGGACTGTTGCGATTCCTTCAGCATCGAGCTGCGCCATGCGCACAGTGCCGGAGACGATGCGCAAGCCACAGCGGTGCTCCTATCCCGTTATATAGACCTTGACCCAGACCTCGATGACTGGGATTACTTGCTGGCCCAAGCCGCGGCAACCAGCTGGCATGAGACTCCGCCAGACACGCTGCGTTCACCGGTGCACCGTTCTTCCGCCGAATCCGCTCAAACGCATTTTGTTGATCGGATCGTGGTGCGCCTGCCGGAGATCACCGGTCCGGCAGCACATCAGGAATACCTCGCATTGCTCGACCGCGCGCTGCTCGATAGATATCTGTCGGCCCATGAACAATCGGCGCTGGTACGGCTGGCCGAAGAATTGGAACTGAGTAAAACCACGGTGATGGAATTGCACGGCCAATACTTCTCCTCGGTTGCCGATACTGCCTGGGCCGATGGTGTGCTTACCGCCGAAGAATTACAGGATCTCGCCACCATGGCCGAGCTGTTGCAAATTCCAGCCGATCAGCTCGCATCTGCATCGCTTGCCCGTGAACTCTCTCCTAGTTCCGGACCATCACCGACCGGAGCTGCCGCATCATTCTTTGAACCCGGGGATCTGATTGTGCTCACCGGAGATATGACGAGGAGTCGTAGCCTGATAGAGGCCGAACTTGAATCCGCTGGTTACCTCGCCCACCCCGCGGTAACGAAGAAGGTGAAATTACTGGTGGCAGCCGATCCAGACAGTCTCTCCGGCAAAGCTCGCAAGGCGCGATCCTATGGCATCCCGGTGGTGGGGGAGGAATACCTCTGGAATCAGGTCCTGAATCCGCTAACCCCCTCACGCCAAGGTTGAGTCCGGGCTAACGGTACCATCGGTTTCGGCCCGCTAGTATGCTCGAATCATCAGCGGAGGTACCCCCCCCGCAAAACGTGCCATCTTGAAGGCTCACCCAACGCGGAGTGCTGATGTCTGACAAAGACCCCGACGCCGGAAATCCCGATAAAATGGATCCCCATGAGCTGAACCCCAACGTTGTTGGCATCGGTGAGCGTCGGTTGCGCTGTCAGCTACCGTACCTGTGAACTGATGCAGAACGAGGAAATCAACCACACCCGGTGCGCGAGCTAGATGATTTCGACCCACGAGGAGACCGCACCATCATCGAGTACTCCTGAAATCGGCTTGAACGGCTACAGGATGAGGAACTGGTGTCCATCAAGGCAAAACTTGGCATTTCGCCGACCCTGCGCAAACGCCTCGTGCGTGAACTCGCACCTGGCCCCGAGATCGAGTACCGGTTCCTAGATCCCGCCGACGAGGAAATAGAACTGTTGAATCGCCCTGGGCCTGAATATGGCACCTTTGCTCGGTGCAACAAGGATTTCTGGCAAAGCCGCAATAATGTGAAAATTAGCCTCCGATGTCCGGAAAGTTCAAAGTACTCCTTTTCCCCGTGACAAAGAGCGCTCCATACGGGTGGCTCGACTACTGCGTTAAAAGGATGAAGCTGTCGAATACAGTCCACGAGGTGAACTTTGCTCCGTGAGTTTGGGATATCTAGTGGGGGGACAAACGTTGGCTTGGTGGGTGGTGAAGGTAAGCGGGAACGACTATTGGATAGTCACCAAAAGAGCCTCATAGCCTGTTACGGGAGGGGCTCCGGGAACTGGAAACCAAGAATTCCCCGGACGAGTGAGCACGAGCGGCTCGCCATCCGGGGAAAACTGTATGGGATTTTCTAGCTGCGCAAAGGCACGTGGAACTATACGGCTGCTGTAACTACCGATGATTCGAATGCAGCCAGTGGTTCGGCACCTTCGTGGGAGTGCCCCCAGTAGCTTTCGGCGGTGATTTCCTCGGAGGTGTAGTACTTCTCATCGACAATCATGCCATCGGTGCCATACTCGATGTCCCAGCCGCCCGGAGCCCGGACGTAGAAGGAAACCATGTGGTCGTTCGTGTGGCGGCCCAGGGACGCGGTGATGTTAAAGTCCATCTGGCGGACCTTGTCGTAGGCGCGGCCCACGGTGTCCAGATCTTCGACCTCAACCATCAGGTGCACAAGGCCCGGTGCCTCGCCGTGCGGGGCCGGTCCCATGGCCAGCGAGTGGTGGCGCTCATTACAGCCGTAGAAGCGGAAACGGGTAGCCGGGCGCTGCGGGCCAAGACGGACGGCGCCGCGCGGCAGGAAGCCGAGTACCTCGGTGTAAAACGAGGTGGTCTCCTCCATCTTGGTGGTTGGCAGTACCACGTGGCCCATGCCCTGCGCTCCGGTGATGAATTTCTGTGCGTATCCGGTTTTCAGCGGGGTGTGGTCCATGCGCGGACCAAAGAAAATTTCCACAGGGGTGCCGGCCGGGTCCGTGAAGGTAATGACCTGTTCTAGACCGCGCTCGTCGTTCTGTTCCTCATTCAGCCAGGTCACCTCGACGCCGGAGGCCTCTACGTCCTTGGCCACGGCTGCCAGAGCAAAGTGGTCGCGAACTTCCCAGCCCACGGCCACTACACGGTCGGAATCGCCGGGAAGTACGATGAGGCGAGCCTCGCGCTCATCCATGCGTAGGTAGATTCCATCCGGGTTCGGCCCGATGGTCTCGGCAAATCCTAGTGCCTCAACCGTCAGCTCGCGCCAGCGTGCGATGTGTTGTGTCTGGACCTTCAGGTAGCCCAGGCCTCGAATGTGAGTCATTGTTCCTCGCTTAAGGGTTAAGTGTGAATTGGTGATGGTGGTTGTGCTGATGCCGCAAGGTGCGGTTAGTGCAGGGCACTAAGCATCCTGGATGCAGTGCCCGGGGTTTCAGGACTGGTGCGCGATGGTGCGTTGTATGGGCTGAATTGTGTAGCCCATCGCTTTCTCGAAAAGCGCACGCTGATGATTTCCTTCGGCTTCAATCCATAAGATGTCGGCAGACTTCATGACGTCTAGGACATAGCCGGTCCGGACGAGTTTTCCATCTTTCTGCACCTTGACATGTTCTCCAACCAGAGACTTCCAATCAGGGTTTCCGCGCATCGCTTTCCTTTCCGACGAATGATTTGATAGTGCTCTGCCGAATCGAACGTCTTAGACCGCGGCTGCCAGGTTTACCGGTGGCTCGAGTCCCAGCTCGGTCAGCACCGCTGCATGGTAGGAAGGGCCCGGAACGTGAATCGCGTGAGCGGTACCCATGTGGGCGTCGCGCCAGAAACGCTGGATCGGGTTGTTCATGCGCAAGCCGTTGCCACCCGAACGGGCAAGAATGGTATCGATTGCTGCGGTAGCGCGCCATGCGGCCTGAATCTGGGTGCGGCGGCCCACGGCACGCTGCTCCATGGAGATTTCCTTCCCGGCTGCCACCGTGTCGTAGAGCCGGTTGATGTTATCTAGCAGGGAGACTCGGGAAGCCCGGATTTCTCCGGCAGCCTCACTGACCGCGTACATGGTGTACGGATCCTCGACACTCTTGAAGCCATTGATCTGTACGCGACTGCTCTGGTAATCAAGATGTGCCTGCAAAGCGCCTTCGGCGATGCCGACGACCGCGGCGGTCAGGCCCTGCGGGAAGATACTGTAGAACGGTAGACGGTGGATCGGTTCGGTCTTGCCGGCATCGCGGGCAACCTTGCCGGAGAACAAATCTGTTTGGTCAACGACGCGATATTCGGGAACAAATACATCATTGATGATGACGTCCTTGCTTCCGGTGCCCTTGAGCCCAACCACGTCCCATGAGTCATCCACGATCGTGTAATCGGAGCGTGGAACTACCACGTGGAGGAAACGCGGAGGCATGATCTTTTCGCCGGAACGGTCTGCGAGGAACGCGCCGAGGATGACCCAGTCCGCGTGATCGGTGCCGGTAGAGAACTGCCAATGGCCGGTGAACTTATAACCGCCATCAACCGGGGTAGCAACACCCATTGGAGCGTACGGGGAAGAAACCCAGGTTTCGTTATCCAGGCCCCAAATTTCTTCCTGAAGCCTCGGAGACATGAGTTCAAGTTCCCACGGGTGTACACCCACGACGCCGGCAACCCAGCCGGCAGAGCCATCGAGGCTTGCCATTTTCATGACCATCTCGGCGAATTCTGCAGGATGCGCGCGGGTTCCGCCGTATTCCGGCGGAGCCAGAAGCTTCATAACCCCGGACTGCCGCATGATCTCAACTGACTTCTCACTTAGTTTTCCAAGGCGCTCATTGACCTCGCCTTCGGCACGAAGCTCTGCTCCGCGTTCGGTGAGCACATCGGTGGTGGCAATGGTGGTCATGGGGTTATTTCTCACTTCCTCATAAGGCGTCTACACGCCGCTGTTATGTATGAATCTAAATGCCCCACGCCCTGGGGAGTGATCCATGTCTCACCTATTGGGATCATTGATTTTGGCGTTTGCCAGAGACGTTTCTCGCGCCTATCTGAGTGCGCCCGCCCGCGCATCCCGGTCATCGGGACCACTGCGGATTCTCGTCGCCTTGCGGATTAAGGTTCACAAAAGACCGTTGAGACCTACGCCACGAGGAGATGCGAGAAATGACTGTCGACCTTCGCCACAAACCGGGCTCATTGCCTAGCCTCAGTGCTGAATCAACCCTGCGTGAGCTGCAGACCGAACGTGGCGTACTTCGCTACCACGAAGCCGGAGAGGGCCCGCCGTTGGTCTTCCTCCATGGCTCCGGTCCTGGAGTCACGGGATGGAGGAATTTCGGGGGAGTCCTCGAGGCCTTTGCCGAACACTTCCACTGCTACATCCTGGAATTCCCCGGCTTTGGGGTGAGTGATCCTACCGATCTTCACCCCATGCCGGCCGGCGTCCAGGCGGTTACCGACCTGCTTGACGGCCTGGGCCTAGAGCAGGTGGACATCATTGGTAACTCCATGGGCGGGTTTGTTGGGACTCAGTTCTCCATTGAGAACCCAACACGCGTACGCCGGTTTGTCACAATTGGCGGTGTGGGACTTGGCATCTTTGGTGCGTTCCCGGCCGAAGGCATCAACCTCTTGGTTGAATTCACCGAGGATCCGACCCGAGAACGACTGATCCAGTGGCTGCGCTCCATGGTGTTTGACCCAAAGATGGTCACCGAGGAATTGATTGAGGAGCGCTGGGCTCAGGCAACCGATCCGCAGACGCTAGAAAGCGCTCGCCGGATGTACAGCAGGGCTGCCATGAAGGCAATGATTGAGGCAACCGCGACCTCCGATGCTCCACCGGCCTGGGCCACCTTGCACCGGCTCAAGGCCAAGACCCTGATTGTCTGGGGACGAGATGACCGGGTGTCGCCCGTAGATGGTGCTTTGGTGCCGATGCGCACCATCCCAGATGTTGAGTTGCACATTTTCCCCAAGTGCGGACACTGGGCCATGATCGAGCAAAAAGAAGCCTTTGAAAGCACTGTGTTGAGCTTCCTGCGCCGCGGTGAGGGGACTGCATCATGACAAGCACGCTGAGCGCCCCACGAATCACCGGATTGCAGGCGCGTGTGGTCGAAGTGATCCGAGAAACCTCGGACGCACACACGCTGATTCTAGAACCAGGGGAAGGTTTCGAAGAAAACTTCAACTACAAGCCCGGACAGTTTCTGACGTTGCGAATTCCCAGCGATTGGGAAGGTGGAGCGGCTCGCTGCTACTCACTGTGCAGTTCTCCACAGCAGGACGAGAAGCTCAAGATCACTATCAAGCGCACCCGCGACGGATACGGTTCAAACTGGATTTGTGACAATGTCCAGGCCGGGCATCTTCTTGAAGTGCTCAAGCCAGCGGGAACCTTCGTACCTAGCTCACTAGATAGCGACTTCCTGCTTTTTGCTGGCGGCAGCGGGGTGACCCCGGTAATGTCCATCCTGAAGTCGGCGCTCATTGCCGGCTCGGGGCTAGTCACCATGATTTATGCAAACCGTGATGAACAAAATGTCATCTTCAAGGATGAATTAATCGCCTTGACGAAAGAATACCCGGGACGGGTCAATGTTATTCACTGGCTCGAAAGTGTCCAGGGCATTCCGGACCGTGCTTCGCTCACCGCGTTGGCCAGTCCTTATCTGGACCGGGAGGCATTTATCTGCGGCCCGGGTCCGTTCATGGATGCCATTGAGCAGGTATTGCTCGGTGCTGGCATGCCACATGAACGCATTCATATTGAACGTTTCAGCTCATTAACCACTGATCCCTTTGCGCCGATCGACATCGAAGTTGACGAGAATGCAACTGATAACAAGGTTGTTGAAGTTCAGATCAATGGCGAGACCAGCACCGTGCTTTGGCCGCCAAAGAACAAGCTGCTTGAGGTTCTGCTCAACGCCGGAATCGATGCTCCCTTCTCTTGCCGTGAAGGCTCTTGTAGCGCCTGTACCTGCATTCTCGTTGAGGGTGAAGTTACCCTGGATCGCAATGAGGTCTTGGAACCGGAAGACCTGGAAGATGGCTACATCCTTGCTTGTCAGGCCAGACCCGTCAGTGACAAACTGAAGATCACGTACGACGAGTAATAACTCGAAATTGGTTCTGGCCCGTCCCCAGTACCCTCCTAGCGGCTAAAGCTTGGGGGGTGTTTGGGTCCGGGCCAGTGCTCTTTATCTGGTACCGAGGCGGGTATGAATTGATTCCCCGCGTGCGCGCGCAAACTTGTGTGGTGTCACTTGAGGCCTAGCTCTTGCCATCGGGGTACACCGGGAGAAAGCCCTCGATAGGGCATGGCCGGGAGAGCCGCTCAGGCAGCATTACGCAAGGGTTCTGGTATCCGTCAGGTAGTGCTTAATTCTCTCGCTGGGGGGCACTAAGCGGAGGCAAGGCCGCGGTGTAAAAGCTATTGCACTGTACCTTCTCGGGGCAGCTCGCTCGACCGTGTTAGCTAACCGTGGGTCGGTCGGGCTCGGTTTCCGAGTCGGTTCGATACACCACGTTGAGCCGCCCGTCGTTAGTTGCTTCGCGGATCTCATGACGCAACGATTCGCAGCCAATGAATCTATCCTTGGGCCGCTCGCCACACCTAGTGGCAGGACGCTCTCGGCAGGCCTCGAGGGCTTCTTCCGTCCATTGGATGCTGGTTTGCTGCCAGGTTGATTTCCGAACCAGAACGCGTGCTACACACTCTGTGCAGTCCAACGACTGGAGTGGAATTTCAATGAGTCGGGCATCGCTTTGTTGATCCATCAGACCGGCTGCTTTCCTGTGGTTTTACTGGAGACGGGGGTGCGGGCCAGTGATCGCTTCCACATGTCCAATGGCATTGTCGTATCCATTTCGTATTCGAACCGGTCGGTCATCCGCGGCTCAATGTCGGCGGCATCGCAAAAGAACTGCTCATACCAGCGGCGCATCTGATAGACAGGGCCGTCTTCCTCGCACAGCAAAGGATTATCAACGCGGGTTTTTTGCTGCCAGGGTTCGGCGTCCGTACCAAACCCATGCAGCATGCGGGCCGATTGGTCGGCGGCAAATTCTTGTGGATCGCTGCCAAGTTCCTTGCTGTGTTTAACGCTTACCCCGCAGAATAACACCAGGGTGTGTTCGTCAATCGGATAATGGGCGGTAACTAGGATGGCGTTGATGTCGTATCGATCATGAACATAATCCAGTTCATCGATCATGAATGAGGGCCCAAAGTATGAAGCTACGGAGTTGGTCCAAATCAGCTTCTCCGGAGCGGCTTCGGCTGCGTGGTGGGAGTATTCTCTGCGCATGGGTCCATCAAAATATTGGGTGGCAACGTGATTTTCGAAGACGTTCTTAAAGAATGTCGGACGGTTGGAGCTCTCATAGAAGAACGTTGCGGTATCTACCAAGTGTTCTACAACATCGCGCGGATCGGCCTTGAGAGTTATTTCGTTCCAGACAAGATCGGTCCACTGTTCCGGACTGGTGCCGTGGACGCGTGGAATTGACTGGCCCGCACGCGGGGGAGCCCCTTCTGCATCATGCCAGATAAAGAGGAGGCCATCTTGCTGGAGTACCGGCCAGCAAGGTGCCAGCGTCGTCGGCATGGAGTGCTCTGCGCCGTGGACGTTGCAGAAAGGCTCGATAGTTTCGCTTTGCGCTCCGGGATCCTGACCGAGACTTAGAGAGCAACGCTCGTTAGATGCGACGCAGTGACCATCGGCCAAAACCTCGATTGCTAAGTCCTGTCCAAAGGCCCTCAACTGGGTCGGATTTTGGGCTAGAAATTTTTGAACTGGTCCCAAGCAGTGCCAACCCCGGGCAAACCGGGTGGGCGCCCCGTTGTTAACGATGTGGCGGATTTCGTCCGGTCCGGTTGCAACGTTATCCATGCGGATTTTGCCCTTCCCAAAGCCGCTACGCGGCACCCTGTTGATCACATTCCCGAACACACATTTAGCCACAGGAGTGTGACGTGCCGCACGTCCTGTCTCGCTGTGTGGGATAAGTAGGTTTCTTCTCGAGGAAAATCCTGCTGGGTGGGACACGGAGCAAGCCAAATTCCCTGGTTCTGATTGTGTATCCCACACATGTCTGTGCAAGAAGTAAAGGAGATGGAATGTCCAAAAATCAGGTTTGGGACGGTGAATTTGACGTCATCGTTGTCGGCTCCGGTGCAGGTGCCATGGCGGGCGCCTATAGTGCCGCGAAGCGGGGTCTGAAGACCGTCGTGGTGGAAAAGACCAAGCTGCTTGGCGGTGCTTCGGCTTATGCCGGTGCTTCCTGCTGGTTGCCGGCCTCTCAGGTCCAGGAGCGATTTGCGGTGGAGGACTCCTCGACCGAGGCGCTGACCTACCTCACCTCGCTCTTGGGTGACCATGAAGTTGAACGCCGCGAAGCCTTCGTGAAAACAGCACCGGAGTTTGTTGCCGAATTCGAAGAAGACCCGGCCATTGAGTTCAAGTTCATTGCTTTCCCAGACTACTTTGCCGGGCCTGGTCGTAAGGACGTGGGGCGTTCGGTTATGCCGGAGGATCTGCCGCGTGAGCAGATCGGCGACCTGGCCGATATTGTGCGTCCGCGTGTCGAAGAAGACCGCCACGGCAATGGACACGAGGATGGCCCGCTGACCGCCGGCCAGGCGTTGATTGGCCGTCTGCTGCTTGCCTACACCAACACCGGCAATGGTGCCGTGTGTTTGGAAACGGCATTGACCGAACTTATTACCGAAAACGACAAGGTCGTGGGCATCGTGGTCCAGGGTCCAGAAGGCGTTCAGCGTCTACACGCCGAAGTTGGTGTGATCCTCGGGGCCGGAGGGTTCGAGGCAAACAATGAAATGCGCCAGGAGTTTGGGGCACCGGGCGCTGCAGAATGGACCATGGCGCCGGATGGCGCGAACATCGGCACCGGCATCCGGGCCGCGGAAGCCGTTGGTGGCGTGGTTGATTTGATGGATGAAGCCTGGTGGGCTCCGGGAAGCGTGCAGCCCTCCGGCCAGACAGCCTTTGCCTTGGGTTTCCGTGGCGGCATCTGGGTAGACACCAATGGTCAGCGCTTTGCCAACGAGTCCCTTCCCTACGATCAAATGGGCCGTGTTCTAGCCAACGCTGCGGCGCAGCGTATTCCTTCATGGTTTATTTTCGATTCCAAATTCGGTGGCGATATGCCGGGCATCCAGCGGCCCATGAATACCAGCCCCGAGGAGCACCTTGCCGCAGGTACCTGGGTGAAGGCCGATACACTTGCCGAGCTTTCCGAGCTGACTAATCTTCCTGCCGATGCACTGAATGCTAGCGTTGAGCGTTTTAACGGGTTTGCTGCCTCCGGCGTCGACGTCGACTTTCACCGTGGTGAGGACGCCTACGACCTGTTCTTTGCCGATCCAAGTTACGGACCTAACCCGGCCTTGGTAGCTATCGAGCAGGGTCCATACTATGCGGCTCGCATGGTGCTGGCCGATCTAGGAACTAAGGGCGGGTTGCGCGTGGACAAGGACTCTCGCGTGCTGACCAAGGACGGTAACGCCATCGAAGGTCTCTACGCGGTAGGTAATACCAGCGCTTCCTTCTCCGGCCGTTTCTACCCAGGTCCCGGTACTCCGCTGGGCTCGGCCATGGTTTTTGCATACCGTGCGGTCAAGAGCATGATTCCTGCAAAGGTTAGCTAATCCCGCGAGTTCTCTACTTGCGTGAAAGCCGCGGGCGGGTTTCTTCTAACAAGAAGAAACCCGCCCGCGGCTTTTCAGTTGCTGTGCTGCTTCGCCGGCACAGCCCTACGTGTAGGGTGACCGATTCCAATATTTTGGGGTGACAAAGAAATGAGAGTGGCGATCGGCTCGTTCCACTCTCATTTCTCATGGGATATTGCTCTGGAAACGCTAGCTGAGCACTCGTAATTGTGGCGTTTGCTGACGGTGGGGCAGCTGAAGCGCGCTGAGTGCATCTGCATACATTACCGACTTCACGGTGCCCAAGGTCCCGGGGTGAGCCGGAACGTGTGTGATGGCCAGCGCGGTGGCGTGGGCCAGGAGGCTTCCAGCATCTACCGCAGCGTCGACGAGACCCGCCTGTACGGATTCGGCACCACCGGTGCGACGGCCGGTAAGCATTGCATCGCGCGCGCTGCGTGGGTCAAGCTTGCATTGGATAAGGGCTGCCATGCCAGGGGTGAAAGGAATACCGATATTGACCTCCGGGAAACAGAAATACCCGCGGTCTTCGCGCATGATCCGGTAGTCATGGGCCATGGCGAGCAAGGCACCGCCACCAAAGGCATGACCATTGATGGCTGCCACCGTTGGCATGGGGAGGGCCAGGATACGGCGGAACAACCGATGAATCTGATAGACGTAGCCGGCCTCCAACTCCGTGGTAACTTGCGATTCATCGACGTCCAGCCCGTTTGAATAGAACTTGCCCGAACCCGTGGTCACCAGGGCTCGCGGAGGGTCAAGTAGCAACCAGTCGAGCAACTGATCCACTTCTTCTAGCCAGGCTGGCGTAAACCGATTCTCGCCCGCACCCAAATCCAGAATTGCTACATCGTTTACGGTTTTGATACTAGGCACGGGTTCCTCCTACGGGTACTGCCTCGGGGCGTAGCTCGCGCTTTAAAATTTTGCCCATGGCGTTGCGCGGCAAGCTGTCAGTGATTTCAACGGTGCGGGGAACCTTGAAATTTGCAAGCCAACGCTTGCAATGAGCGATGATTTGTTCCGCGCTTAGCTCGGTGTTTGGCAGTACCTCAACATAGGCGCGGGCCACCTCGCCCATCCGATCATCGGGTTCACCTACTACGGCACAGGCCACTACCCCTTCTAATGAAGAAATGGTCTTTTCGACCTCGGCCGGATAAACATTGAATCCACCTACGGTAAACATGTCCTTGATTCGGTCAACGATCGATAGGTAGTTTTGTTCATTGAACATTCCCATATCGCCGGTGTGTAGCCATCCGTCCGAATCAATGGCCTTGCTTGTTGCCTCGGGATCGTCAAGGTAGCCAATCATGACATTTTGCCCGCGGACCAAGATCTCTCCGGCAGTTCCTGCGGGGACCGGGCTTCCTGCGGAGTCCACTATACGAACCTCAAAGCCAGCGGTGGGGGCACCACAGGTGGTGCTGATGGTTTCATGGCTGTCGTCGAGCTTGCACATGCTCACCACCACTGCCTCACTCAGGCCGTAGGCGGTGGTCACCTGCTTGACCTTTACCTCTTCACGCAGGCGTTCGAGTAAGCGCGCCGGCACCATGGCCGAGCCCACGACGGCCAAACGCCAGCTTAATTCGGAAGCATCGGGACGCTGTGGGTGATCAAGAATTGATTGGTGGATGGTGGGTGCCCCGGGAAGCACCGTGATGCGTTCCTCGCGCAGCAAGCGCACAGTTTCATCAAGATCGAAGGTTGCCATCGGATAGATGGTGGCACCGGTGGACAGACAGACCAAAATCCCCACTTTGTAGCCGAAAGTGTGTGAGAACGGGCTGACGATCAGGTAGCGATCCTCGGAACCTACCTGTGCTCCCTGTGCCCAGGCATTGGCCACGCCAAGTGTTTGCCTGTGGGCAGAAACAACTCCCTTGCTGCGTCCGGTAGTTCCCGAGGTAAAGACAATGTCGGCCACATCGTCCGTCTCAACAAAATTGGCACGCAGCTGAACTTCTATTGCCTCAATGGTGGTTCCCAGGTGCAGTAGTTCGTCCCAGCTCAGTATGTGAAGGGCGGCTGAGCTTGCTCCACGTGTTGTTGTTGACTCGCTGCTGGGTAGGCCAATGATGCTCTCAAGCTCCGGGAGACCAGGGACCAACGGGGCGTCTTGGGTAAAGCTTAATTGCGTGGCGCCTTCGAGAAGCATTGCCGGGTAATCGGTGTTCAAGAATCCTTCGGCGGCAAAGAGCGCTTTGACCTTGGCGCGGCGGAGAATTTCGTGTGCTTCGATGCCGCGGTAACGCGAGTTAAGCGGAACCATGGGGGCACCAATGGTGGTGGCTGCCAACGCGGAAATGACCCAGCGGTAGTTGTTTGGTGCCCAGATAGCAACGCTATCTCCATGCTGGATGCCGCGGGCAATCAGCCCGGCGGCTACGCTGCGCACCTGATCTGCGAGTTCGGCGAAAGTAATCCGGATGTCACCATCGACAACCGCCTCGCGCTCGGGGAACCGCTCGGCGGCGTAGGCCAGCAAGGCAGGTATTGTCTGCGGCTGCTCATCGTCTTGCATGCAAAGTGCTCCCTTGAATCCTCTGAGGGGAAACCCACTCATCGCGGGTCCCAATGTCTCGTTAGTTGCCCCGGCCGGTGTCTTCACCTAGACAACGACTTACACCAAGCCACTTATGCCCCCACGTGCCCATGCCGAGAAGTTCGCGGTATGGGCAATGAATTGGAAGTGGAGGGAGTTGTTCCTACCGTATGGAGGGTGTTGTTGGTTGTCCTTCTCCGGGGAAATAATTTGAGACTACAGCTGGATTTCGTGTGCCGTCCGAGCGGTCTCGCTGGCCGGGAACGAGGGGCAGAGCGTTGCCTTTGGGCCTTAACGTCCCATGCCACCCAAAGGATTCGGTGGCATGGGTGGGATGAGTGGGAAAGGAGCTTCCGCTGCTCAAAGTTTCGAGAAACGACGCCTAGGCGATTAGCCCGTCAAGGAAAAGTGCAGTGCAGTCATCGCCGAGCTTTTCTCGCGAGTAGGTCGGTGAAGGTGCGAACCAGCGAGCGGTAAGCCACAAAGAATCGCGGAGCAAACGGTGTACAACATTTGCGTCTAGATCCTTCTTGAACAAGCCGCTGGCAATGCCGCTTTCAATGACATCGACCCATATTTTGGCAATTTCGCTGCTGATGGCACGGGCACCGGTAGTCTTCGGCAACTTCTGAATGTAGGCTACTTCGTTTTGATAAATCTGCGTCGCGTACGGGTAGTCGCGAATAATTTCTAGGGTGACGCGCATCAGGCGCTCCAGGGTATCGCGTGGCCCGACGCCCTCCTCGAGGGCAGCTCGATAGCGCCCCTGTAGATCGTCGAGGAACCCTTTGAGGATTTCCTCGACCATTTCATCTTTGGAGACAAAGTGGTGGTAGAGGCTGCCCGAAAGCATTCCCACGGAGGCGGAGATTTCTCGAACCGAGGTCGATCCGATGCCCTGTTCCGCGAAGAGACGTGCAGCGTTATCTAAGATGTCTGTCCGCCGGTCCGGTGAGGTCTTTTCGGCCATGATCACTCTTTTCGGGTTTGGTTTAGCGAGCGCACCAAGTGTGGTTTGCTCACGTAGCAATGATCTATCGTAGCAACAAACCAAGCGCTAGCTATGTTGGTGATGAGGATTTGTGCGTGGAACAGGGACCGACAGCGCCACTAGTAACTGAGTTTAGCCCTTTACACAGGAGCAAGTAGGTGCCGTACGGAGCGCCGAAACGGCTCATATGGTGCATCCCGTCTAGCGGGATGGAACACGAAACCTCCGGGTTCCTGCGCTGTAATTAGGCGAAAATGAGGCATCCTGTGGGCACCCTGAGCAGCCTTTCGGAGGCCTGCGGCGGTCATGCAAATTTGCCATCCCGAGGAGGAAAAAATTGAGAAATTGGACCCATCACCAGGCCCGGATCAATGGGTTGGATATGCACTATGTGGAAGAAGGCGAGGGGCCACTGGTGGTTCTGCTGCACGGATTTCCACACACATGGTTTAGCTGGCGGCATCAGATTACTGCCCTGGCCGAGGCCGGCTACCGGGTGGTGGCACCGGATCTGCGGGGTATGGGGCAGACCGAAGCACCCCTGCGGAGCGCAGATTATCGGTGCGATGAAATCACCAAGGATGTCTGTGCTTTGCTTGACCATCTGGGTGAATCCGAAGCTGTACTTTCGGGTATGGATTTTGGCATGTTTGTCGCATACGATATGGCCTGCGAACACCCCGAACGGGTACGCGGGCTATTGGGGCTGCAGTACTCGGGATTTCCGGCCTATGACCGTTTGCCATCGGAAGTGGAACGCGAGCGAGGGCGGGAAAACTTCAACCATATGTCCTACTATGCGCAGGATCCTGCGGGAGCACGTGCCGACTATGAGGCGCATCCGCGGGAAATCATCACCAAAATCTTCAGTATCCTCTCCTCCACAGGGGACTTTTCTCGGCTTGATGCGCACGCACCGGGCACCGCATACCGTGATGCCCTGCCGGAGCCACCGCTGCTTCCTTGGTCATGGATTGATGAATGGGAGATCGAGTCCTATGTTTTGGACTATTCACGCAGTGGTTTTCGGGGCGGGATCAACTGGTACCTGGCAGCTGACAACAATTGGGAATACCGCAGGCAACGCGGCACTAACATGACGGCCGTTCCCATGTACTTCACGGCCTCTGAGGCCGATGTTCAGCTGGCCGAACAGTATGGGGCGGGGCTTGCCGCGCAACTTGCCCAAAGTCATGCTGACGTTCGGGCATTGCGCACGATTCCGGGTGGTGGTTACCTGCTGGCGATGGAACGGGCCAAGGAAGTCAGCGAAACCTTCATTGAGTTCTTGCGTGAGCTTGATTCGTCTCATCCGGCGGGAACTTCTGAGCTTACGAACGCTACTGCACGATAGTTCGGTCTTGACCCAGCTAAAGCTGTAGCCGGTGTCGGGTAGCCCCTTCAAAAGTGAAGGAGCGAAACGACACCGGCTACATTGTTTTGCTGTTGCGGAATTTATGGCCCCAAGCTCCCGGGGAGTCTAGGCAAGAAAAAGCGTGAGCACCTGGCCCTTGTTAAACTTAGACAGGGGTGACCGAGAGACGGTATTCCTCTGGGACCGAATAGGCTGAGACTGAGTCGTCAAGCGGTGAGAAGTGGCTGTCGGGTTCCAGCACACAGTGTGTGCGGGCATAGACGGTGTACATGCACTTATTGCAATGAACGCAGCGGCTAGTTACGTTTCCGTCTTCCTTGATTCGGTTGATCAAGTCCGGTTCACGAAGCAAACTACGGCCCATGGCAATAAAATCAAAGCCTTCCTGCATTCCCGTGTTCATATGTTCGAGATTGTTGATGCCACCGAGCAAGATCAATTTGGTGTTCTTCATGACCGGAACAAATTGACGGGCAGCCTCAAGCATGTACAGGTCTTTATAAGGGAAGTTGCCCAGCGCGAACTTACCAAATAGCCGGACACCGGTCTTCATGGGTTCCTTCACGACCGCGGCGAAATCTGCGACTGGGACATCCCCACGGAACAGGTACATCTGACGAATGATTGAGGAGCCCTGGGTTAACTCGAGGGCATCCAGCGTGCGGTCCTGATCCAAGAGCTGCGCGGTACGGATGGATTCGGTCAGCCAGATGCTTCCCGGCAGTCCATCATCCATACTGATTTTGGCAATTACGGCGACCTTGTTACCCACAACTTCGCGCACTCGTTGGGCAATTTCACGCACGAGGCGTGAGCGATTCTCGATGCTTCCGCCATATTCGTCCTTGCGGCGGTTGAGCAGCGGGCTGAGGAATGAGCTGGGTAGATAGTTGTGGCCAAAATGTAGCTCTACCGCATCGAATCCTGCTTCGACGGCGATCTTGGCGGCCTCACCGAATTGGTCGATGACCATGGGAATTTCCTCGCGTCGCATGGCGCGGCAGTATTCCATTGACGAGGGGTTAACGAAGCGGCTGGGACCCATGGAGGTGACCCCGGTGATTTTCTTCGAAGCGACCATTCCCGCATGACCGAGTTGGGCAGAAATAGCGCCACCTTCGGAATGAACCGCATCGGTGAGTCGGCGCAGACCCGGCAGAGCCTTTTCGCTCATCAGGATTTGGCCCGGAGCCGAAGCGCCTTCGGGGGAGACGCAGCAGTAGGCAACGGTGGTCAGGCCCGCCCCACCACGGACAAAATCGAGGTGGAAGTCAATCAGATCGTCGGTGACGAGTCCCTCGGGAGAACGGCCCTCGGAGGTGGCCGCCTTGATAATGCGGTTGCGTAGCTGCACTGGGCCCAGCGCTATCGGTGCAAACAGGTCTGGATGCGGCTGCAAGGCCTGAGGCTGGGTACTTGTCAGGGACATGGAGTTCCTTTCACGAAAATGGGCCGCAGCGAAGATACGGGTCTTCGTAGTTGGACGGCTTACCTGGGTTTCGAATCCGTATAGGGGACAGCTGTAATTCAAGAGTCGCAAGCGCTGTAGAGTCTGCCCGGCACTAGCTCGGGCAGCACAATATTGAGTTTCAATCGATGCGGTGGGAAAGCACTGAGGGACCCACGTCAGCATGTAGCTGTGATGACGGGATCCCTCGGGGTGATTCTTCTGCTGGATGTGGCCGAGGGACAGTGATCCGTTGGAAGCAGAGAATATTTAGCCAAGCTGGCCGATGACGGGTTCCACCCGGCCACCGATTTCGATGCGCCCCTGACGCACTGCCTCATCAATGGTGCTGCGCAGTGAGGAGCAAGACAGCCCGGTGGTGCCACACAATCCGCCTTCACCGTTAGCATTTGCCTGTGAGATCCGAGGGCATGCAGAGGCCGAATCGCTGAGCCACTGAACACTGGTGTGTGGGACTGAGAATTTCTCTACCAAGACGGCGGTGCCACACTCGTGACAATCGATCGGTTGCATTCTTGCTCCTAGAAGTTCTTGAACCTGGCTGCTACGGAATTTTGTGGGACAGCAGCGCAGGGAATGTGTAGCTATTGCGTTTGATCCGGCAGAGCCCGGATGGATTTAGTGTTTGACTACCGGTGCGCCGACGCTCCTCAGGAATTTCTCGAAGAATTCTCGGGGAGCGCCGGCATGGTCATCTCGGACCCGAATGAACAGGTTCCGGATTCGGTGGTTACTCGGCTGCTGAGGCAGCCTTTTCGATGTTGTCTTGAACCTCGACGGCCCAGCTTTCCAAGGCCTTGGTCGTATCCACCT
Organism: Arthrobacter sp. MYb227; assembly: GCF_002975435.1. Taxonomy (GTDB): domain Bacteria; phylum Actinomycetota; class Actinomycetes; order Actinomycetales; family Micrococcaceae; genus Paeniglutamicibacter. The sequence continues at coordinate 49,929 of NZ_PCPT01000002.1, forward strand.
CGAACTCGAAGCGTGCAACCATGTCCTCGGTGATGTCCTCGACATCAACGTAGAACTGCTCGTACCAGCGGCGAAGCTGGTAAACAGGGCCGTCTTCGGCCGTCAACAGAGGGTTCTCGATGCGGGTCTTGTGTTTCCAGATGGCCACGTCCTGCTTGAACTGGGTCTCCACACCCTCGGTGAACAAAGCAGCCATTTCGGCGGCCTTTTCCGGAGTCACACCGTCAACGGTCTTAACGCTGGTACCGAACTGGAGCACGAAGGAATCCGGAGAGATCGGGTAGTGGCAGTTAACCAGCTTGGTTTCAACCGTGGTGTCACCGGCGACGGTGTAGACGGTATCAAGCATGAAGGACGGACCATAGTAGGCCGCATCGGAGATAGTTTCGGAATCCGGGAGGTCAAACTGAACGCCGGTCTTGATATCTTCGCGGCCGGTTGAACGCATGTGCTGGGCCGCTACGTGACCTTCAAAAATATTCTTGAAGAACTGTGGCATCTGGTAGTGCACGTAGAAGAAGTGAGCCATGTCGACAACGTTGTCGACGATCTCGCGGCAGTTTGAACCCTTCACCACGAAGGTGTTCCAGGTCCATTCGCTCCACTGATCGGTGCCGTAGCCTGGGATTTCCGGGATCGTGATGTCGGCCGGTGGCGGGTTGCCCTGCGGGTCATTCCAGATAAAGAACAGACCATTCTGCTCCATGGTCTCCCAACGTGCGGTGCGGGCACGCATTGGTACACGCTGCGCGTATGGCACGGCCTTGCACTTGCCGTCGCCACCCCAACGCCAGTCATGGAATGGGCAGGAGATCTCGTCACCCTTGACGAGTCCCTGCGAGAGATCTCCACCCATGTGGCGGCAGAATGCGTCGAGCGCGTTGAGCTTGCCCTTGGTGTCTGCCCACACGACGATCTTGGTGCCAAAAACCTCAATCGAGTGCGGCTTGCCATCACGGAAGGTCTTGGCCAAGCCCAAGCAGTGCCAGCCACGTGCATAACGCGTGGGGTTCTTGCCCGAATCGATCAGACGTACTTCGTCGGAATCATCAAGATCGATCTCAACGACGTCCTTCTGGGCAGTCATTTCGGTGGTCATGACTTCTCCAATCTATGGTGGTTTGTTTTATTTTTTCGTTGCTTTGGTGCGAGTGAATGTTTTGGGTCCAGCTGATGGCTTCAACGGAATGAGAAAACGGTTCGTAAGTTGCAAGTCACTTCACGGTGCTTGATACGTTTGGCGGCGTGCTTAGCGCATCAGTACTTGACCGCCATCGACCGGAAGCGAATGCCCGGTGATGTAACGCGAGCTTTCAGAGCAGAGGAATACCACGGCCGGCCCAATGTCGGTTTCGCTGTCTCCTAGCCGACCAAGCGGAATGGTAGTCATGTACTCGGCAGATTCTTCCGGGTTGATCTTGGCCCAGTCTTCGAGCGCCGGTGAGTTTGCCAAGGGCAGGATTGCATTGACGCGAATACCATCTGCGGCCCATTCGCAGGCTGCGGTTCGGGTTAGTACGCGAATAGCTTCCTTTGCTGCCGCATAGCCGCCATAGCCGGACGGGTTCCACCGCACGCCAGCTGCCGAGCCGAGGTTGACGACGGTTCCATGGCCCCGCATATGCGGGTGGGAAGCGCGCATGAGTCGCCAGGTGGCCAGCGGCCCCGACTCCATGCCGCGGAAGTATTCCATTTCCGAGAGGTCCAACAGTTCGCCATGAACCGTGCTCTGCGCATTGTTTACCAGGATTGAGAGGCTGCCGAAATGTTCAACAACGTCCGTCACGAGCTGTTCGATCTGTTCTGGAATCAGCACGTCGCACGTGAATGCATGTGCCTCACCGCCTTCACTACGAATCTCCGCAGCGACGTCTTCTATTTTTTGCGAGGTCCGACCGACTATGGCCAAGCGAGCTCCCTCAGCAGCGAGGGCGCGGGCAATGCCACGTCCCACTCCTTGGCCCGCGCCGGTTACCAGCGCCACGCGGCCTGTTAGTACACCCATGTTTAGTGCTCCCTTTCGTCAAGGTATTAGGACACAGTTTGCACAGTAACGATGGGCAAAATCTTTGTTCATCCCACTCTCCGGGACTCCAAAGCCATGCTAGATGTGATCCGCAACATACTATTTTCGGACCGTTTGGCGGGAGAAAACACACTCCTTGTTGACATCACTAGTAAGCGGTAATAACAACCGGTTTGTCGTGATGCAGCAAGACGAGAATCCCGCAAAAACAGTGGGTCTAACCACGACTGCTTCGAGTAGATCGCCTGCAGAACTTGTAGAACTGCGCTCGAGAGTAGTCCAAATACATGTTTTTGAAGGACCAAGAATCTTCCCCTGGAACTGCAGGACAAATCTTGGATCCAATGATTTTTTAGCAGATAGGACACACCATGGCGTTGACTCGTCAACCACACGAAACGTCGAAGGCGAGTATGCCTGGCTATGCCAAAGTCATTGCTGTTTTACTAGTTGCGGAGTTTGTCGGCACCTTTGAATCGGCGATGATCTTCATTGCGCTTCCAAGCCTGATGCAAGATTTTCAGGCTGATGCCGCAGCGGTTGGCTGGGCCGTAACCGCGTTTCTTTTGGTCGCCGCCGCATCGGCAGCAATCTGTGGTCGCCTCGGTGATATCTATGGACGCAAGAAACTCTTGGTGATTGTCCTGCTGATCTCGGTAGTCGGCTCGATTATCAGCTTCAGCTTTGGTTCGTTGGAGGGCGTCATTATTGGACGTGCCCTGCAGGGCGCCGCCGGTGCCACATTGCCGCTGTGTTTGGGGCTGGCTCGGGAATCTCTTCCAAAAGCGAAAGTCCCCGGTGTCATTGCACTTATCGCGGGTTCATCATTTCTTGCGGGTGCCGGCGGAAATCTCATTGCCGGTATTTTGCTTGAAGTTGGAAACTGGCCGGCATTGTTCTTGGTTTCCGGAACCATGGGTGTCATTGCTGCAGCCTTGGTCCTATTCCTGCTCAACAACACTCACGTTTCACAGGGTACGAACCAAAAAATTGACTACATCGGCGGTATTTTGTTTGCCCCGGCGATTGCGTTGGTCCTATACGGGCTGACCAACTCCACGGCGTGGGGACTCTTCAGCGGCCGAACCATGGCCTTTGTCCTGGGTGGGCTTGCCGTGGCAGCACTGTGGTGCTGGTGGGAACTGCGTATTACAAACCCGATGATTAACCTACGGTTGATGCGCGCAAACAAAATGGCTCTGACACAGCTGTGCACGGCAATTCTTGGCATCGGTCCACTCGTTGCTGTGGGCGTATTGACGCCAATCATCTTGCTTTCACCAAGCACAGATCCGGTGGGCCTAGGGGTCTCACCATCGGTTGGTGGCATGATCATTTTTAGCGCTGCTGCATTATGCTTTATCGGATCGCCATTTAGTGGCCGGGTTGCTGCCGCAGTGGGGGCTCGCAGAGCCCTACTAGTGGGAATCGTGATCAGCCTTGTTGGATATGCGGTGATGTTCTGGGCACAACATAATGTCATCACGTTTGTGATTGCCACATACGTGATCTCGATTGGCACGATGTTTGCGTACACCGCATTCCCGAACCTTGTCGCTGAGGCTGTTCCGGTGCAGAACACCAGTGAGGGAATGGGTATTAATACGGTGACCCGAACCATTTTCATGGCAGTGGGTACCACCGTCATCACCATGGCGCTTGCCTCATCGACTGTCGCCGGCAGCACGGTACCAACAGAATCATCGTTCCTTCTGGCGTACATCATCATCGCTTCGACCTGCGTGGTGAGCTTCTTCTTGGCACTTCGTATCAAGGATGAAGCTGCGGATACAGCTCAAAGCACTGACCTAGCAGAGAAGGTTGCCGCGCTGGATTAATAGATTTGCTAGTGCCGGTGGTGAATGTCGTTGCCGTCGGTATTGGCTTGTAGGGAACCACCTCGCACTAGTGCTGGGGGGCCCTCGAATAACGCACAGCACGGAGAAATCTGTAGCTGAGCATCTGGGGCGCGAGGTTTAGAGCCATCCCCTCGCGCCACCACGTTACTGGGCCATCTGATAGCTGGGCTCGCCCAGTGACGTGGGCTAGAAAGCACCAACGCGTAGTGCGTCCCGTCCTTGGAAGGACGCCTATGCTGCCGGTGTTGTCCGTTGCCGGAGCCGCTGCGAACGCGCGAAACCGATTCGGACTGCTTCTTCTGTACGCATCAAATCAGCACCTGCATTTTGGGGACTGCTTTTCACTCATGCACCAATAACAGATTGGAAACACAATGGCGTCGTTTCTCCAGAAACAAAACCCGACGACGGTCAAAGCCGCAAGCTATGCCACCATCATCACTGTCCTGATCGCCACGGAACTTGTCGGCACCTTCGAATCGGCAATGATCTTCATCGCGATTCCCAGCCTCATGGCCGAATTCAACGCTGATGCTGCAACTGCAGGATGGGCTGCAACCTCATTCTTGCTAGTTGCGGCGGCCTCGGCTGCCATCTGCGGTCGACTCGGTGACGTGTATGGGCGTAAGCGCATGCTGATCATCGTCATGTCTATCTCGATTGTCGGGTCGATTATCAGCTTCTCTTCCGGCACCTTGGCCGGCGTGATCATCGGACGTGCCTTCCAGGGTGCAGCCGGTGCGACACTTCCGCTGGGACTGGGCATCGCCCGAGAGTCGCTGCCAAAGGAAAAGGTTCCCGGAGCGATTGCTCTGGTAGCGGCGGTATCCTTTATTGCCGGTGCCGGTGGTGCCTTGGCGGCCGGAATCTTGCTTGACCTCGGGAACTGGAAAGCGCTCTTCTTGGTGTCGGGTGTCTTGGCGTTGATTGCCACGGTCATGGCAGTGTTTATGCTGCGCCCATCGACCGGGCTACCCGAGGTACGCAAGAAGATTGACTACATTGGTGGGCTGCTGTTTGCTCCGGCCATCGCTTTGATCCTCTACGGACTAACGAACTCCTCGGCCTGGGGCATTACCGACAGCCGCACGCTTCAGTTCATCTTCGGTGGGCTCGCGGTAGCCGCAATTTGGTGCTGGTGGGAACTGCGTGTCGAAAACCCGATGATCAATTTGCGTCTCTTAAAGTCAAACAAGATGGCCTTGACTCAGCTGTGTACGGCAATCTTGGGCATTGGCCCGCTAGTTGCGGCATCGATTATCGGTCCAATGATCATGCTCTCACCGGTTGGCTCACCCGTTGGTCTGGGACTCACCGCTACCATGGGTGGTCTCATTATCTTTGGTGCGTCGTCAATCGCCTTTATCAGCTCGCCGATTAGCGGAAAGATCGCCGCAGTGTTGGGCGCACGTCAGGCACTTTTGATTGGCATTGTGACCATTACCGTCGGGTTTATTTTCCTCTTCTGGGCCCAGCACGGCCTCGTGACCTTCATTATCGCCAAGACCATCATCTTCATTGGCTCGATGTTCGCTTACACCGCGTTCCCGAACCTGGTCGCAGAATCGGTGCCTATGGAAAACACCAGTGAAGGAATGGGCATCAATACCGTTACCCGAACAATCTTCATGGCCGTGGGCACCACCGTTACGACGATGGCGCTGGCGTCATCGACAGTTCCAGAGACTCAGGTTCCCACAGAGGCAGCCTACAGTTTGGCTTACGCGATTATCCTCGGCACCTGTGTTGTCGGCTTCATTTTGGCTTTGCTTATCAAAGACAAAAAGGTAGAAGCTGCGGCGCCAGAAAATCCGGAGTTGGTATCTTCGCTTGAAGGATAAGGCGCCGGACTAGGGGGGTGCTAGCTGGGGAGCTCTTTTCCGTTGGTAGCTTGCATACGTAGCGGAAGATAGAACTTCATAGTATTACCTCTAGAACACCTAGGAGGGCTCCTGCGACAATGCGCGGGAGCCCTCCTATGATGTAAAAACTGTCTATTTTTGTAATCTCGGTGAAGAGCTGAAGGAAGACTGAAATCCTCTTAGCTTCCTCGGCTAACCGTCAAAGCGTTTGATCAAAGCAGCCAATGCCTGTCCGCCTCCGATACACATCGTGACAACCCCATATTCAAGGTTTCGGCGTTTGAGGTCTTTTGCCGCACGTAACAGCAAAATGGCACCGGTTGCCCCAATCGGATGCCCCAATGCGATGGCTCCACCGTAGGGATTGGTTCGTTCGGGATCTAACCTGGCATCACGGATAACCGCAAGCGCCTGAGAGGCAAAAGCCTCATTGAGTTCGATGGTATCGATGTCTTTGGGACTCAACCCGGTTTCGGCAAAAAGCTTGTGCAGGGCCAATGCCGGGGCAAATCCCATGATGCTGGGATCCAACGCGGCCGTGGTGACATGTTCCAAGGTAGCTAATCCAGTGAGACCCTGCTCGCGAACCAGACTCTGGGACATGAGGACTACCGCGGCAGCTCCGTCGTTGATACCCGAGGCATTGCCTGCGGTGACCGTGCCGTCGGCCCGAAATGCTGGACGTAGCGACGAGAGGCTTTCAATGGTTGTCTCGGCACGTGGATGCTCATCAAAGCTCACGGTAATCGGCTTGCCGCCCTCAATAGTGAACTCCGCAATTTCCTCGGAAAACGCGGATTTTGCCTCAGGTGTCGCTGCCCGTCGTTGGCTTTCGGCAGCAAACTCATCTTGGTCATGGCGTGAAACACCGTACTTTGATGCCACATTTTCAGCGGTAATACCCATATGCTGGCTGCTAAAAGGATCGGTCAACATGGCAAGGGTGCCATCGAGTAACTTCCTGTCACCCAACCGGGAGTTATTTCGAGCATTGAAGTCCAAGAACGGCATGCGAGACATTGATTCGGTGCCACCGGCAACGATTGCTTGAGCCGAGCCCCACGCTAGCTGCTGGGCACCGGACCAGATTGCCTGTAAGCCGCTACCGCAGAGTCGATTTACCGTGAATGCGGGAGTCGACACGGGTAGACCCGCTCCCAACGCGACCCGGCGGGCAATATAAGCATCGGCACCTACCTGCCCGACACATCCCATCACCACCTCATCAATGCTCTCGGGGCTAACACCGCTACGAGCCATTGCTTCACGAGCTGCAAAGGCGCCTAACTCATGGGCGGGAACAGATTTGAGGCTTCCGCCGTATCGACCCACCGGTGTTCGTGCTCCGTTGACAATGACAATTTTTTCTTTGAGCAAGGAGCTTTCCTTTGGCTAGCTGGGTTTAAAGTTTAGACAGGCACTGCCTAAATGCAGAGCCCAGAACATAGAGCGCTATCCGTTGTATCGATAGACCGCCCTTCTTATCTGGGCACGCTACGAAATTGGCGGGGATTGGTGTGTGGGTGATCCCGCTGTTTGGGATTCTTCCCCCGTAACTGGCCATGTCCGGTGACTATTGAAACTAAACATCAGTAGGTGTCATTGCCCTGCGAGGGGAATACAAAAGACCGGAATTACATGCTTTCTGAACTTGCTTTTTTCTCATTTGTTGAACTTGCCGATGCGTCCTTGCACGGCGAGTACAACCGTTGGCATCAACTTGATCACCGCCCGGAAAATCTTGCCCTGCCAGGGGTCGCCTGGGGGGATCGCTGGCAACGTGTTCAGGAGCCGGGTCTAGGGCTGAAACATGATCCGGTCTTTGCCGGTACGGACTTTGTGGCAATGTATTGGTTCCGGTCTCCAATTCGGGAAAGCGTCGCGGAATGGGACAAGCTGGGAGAAGCTTCGTTCCAATGGGGCCGCGGACCGATTATTCCCGGGGTTGAACGTCGCCTGCTGGCATTTTTCCGTCCGGTTAAGGGTTATGTAGCACCGCGGGTTTTGGTCAATGCCGATGTTCTTCCCTACCGGCCTAACCGCGGAATGCATATAACGCTGACTCGTTATGAGGAGCCACACGGATTGGCCGCTCATGAGTGCTTTGGTTGGGAAGACCGTCGAGTCATGCCGGGGTTGCTTGAGGTCGATGGTGTTGCCGGTGGGTGGACCTTTTCCTTTAGTCACGCGCAACAGCACACTACCTTGCCGTTTGCCGAAACAGTGACGCATCAGCCAGGGGAACTGCGCATCCGCTTGCTGTACTTGGATGGTGAACCTGAAGAAACCGGTGCGGCAATACGAGAAGCCGAACAGCGGATAACCGGGGAAGCTGCTGCACCAACTCAGGCGGGCGAGGTACTCTTTGCCTCGACGCTCAGCACAATTACTCCTTGGAGGGACTGGTGAAAAGCGTTGAAGAGCGTTTGCGAGCGTTAGAAGATCGCGCCGAAATCGTCGACCTGATTGCCAGCTACGGGCCACATGCGGACTCCGGAAACGGACGGGCAATTGAGGAGATGTGGGATGCGCAGGGCACTTACAGCTTTGACACCACGACCCTTGAGCATTCGCAGCTTGCCGGGTTGGTTGATTTTGAAACGCACCAAAACTATATGGCCGCGGGCTGCGCCCATATTCTCACGCCTCCCACGGTTCGAGTTGATGGTGATTGTGCGGTGGCGATTAACTACTCTTTAGTCTTTGTTAACCGTGAGGAACCGTGGCTTGCCGAACGCGTTAGTTCAAACCGCTGGCACTTGGTTCGCACCGAGGTGGGTTGGCGCGTCGCAAAACGTGAGAACCGGTTATTGACCGGAAATCCAAAAGCCTGGGAACTTCTGTCCAGATAACAGCTGGTCTATGAAGGGTTCCTGAGCCAATCCTGATAAGGCTGAGCTCAGTAAATGATTGATGGGTTGCTTCCCGCCTTGTAGGGGGAGACAACCCATCAATCATTTGGTAGGGGAGTTCTCTGACTAGATTCCCGAATACTGGTTAAAGCGGCTCAGTGGGGTCTCTCCGGACTCGGCCAGCTTTTCTAAGGAGTGCAGCCGCGGTCCTAGTGCACTGCCGTAGCGCTGGTGCCAGTGATCAAATTCGTCGGTGGCGTGGCTGCGGCGCGCATGATGAACCCAATTGGGGTTATCAAGCATTTCTCGTCCGAGTAACACAATGTCCGTGTAGCCTTCCTCGATCAGGAGGCTAGCCTGTTCCGGGTCGACAATGAACCCAACACAGGCAACTACCGCACCGGTTTGCTTCTTGAGCTCGCGTGCAAAATCGGCATGGAATGAGAACCCGCGACGCACGCGGGTGTCGGTTGAACGATCCGCGCTGATCCCGCCTGATGAGGTGTCGATGACATCGACGCCGGCAGCTACCGCACACCGTGCAAATTCGACCACGTCGTGCAGTCCCATGCCGCCTTCGGTCGCGCCGTCAACCGCAGAAACGCGATAGGAAAGAATCGTTTCATCGCCAAGTGCCTCACGTACGGCGCGAATTACTTCCAAGGGATAACGCATGCGCCTTTCGGCGTCCCCACCATAGGCATCGGTTCGTTGATTGGAAATCGGAGAGAGGAAAGAGTGTAGTAAGTATCCGTGGGCACCGTGCAACTCGATGAATCGGAAACCTGCACTGCGGGCCCGACGTGCGGCATCCGCCCATTGTTCGATGGACGCGGCAATCTCATCCGCGGTGAGTTCATGAGGTATCTGCCAACCCTCGGGACCCGCTGGTATTGATGAAGGACCGATAACCGGCCAGGGAGGTAACCCCATCGCCGCATCCGTATCGTCTAAGGGCGCGCCGGCAAACCAGGGCTCACGCACAGCGGCGCGACGCCCCGCATGACTGAGTTGGATCCCGGGGACCGAACCATTCGATTCGAGGAGGGACGCAATTCGGCGCATGCCCTCAAGCTGTTCATCCTTCCACAGCCCCAAATCGTGATGGGAGATGCGTCCTCGGGGCTCGATGGCTGTGGCCTCGACGATGACCAGGCCGGCCCCGCCCAGGGCAAAACGACCCAGATGTGCCAGATGGAAGTCGGAGACCATTCCGTCAACGGAACCATACATACACATGGGTGAGACCCCAGCACGCAACGGAAGGGTAGTGCCACGAATTGTTAGTGGCGCAAAGAGCGCCCGGGCACGGGGTTCTACGGAGTCCACGTCATTGTTCATGATGACACTGTACGAATCATCGAGATTTCTTTTTCGGCTAGGCCCGGTGGGTGGGATGAACCTATTCGCACCATGTTTATGCCTTAACTTGGGCGAGGGGTTTGGGTTCAGAGACGTGTGAATTCGCGGGCAGCAGTAAGGCAAGCAAAGCGGCCAAGGCGCAACTTGAAGCCAGTGCTGCGAAGGCAATAGACAGTCCTACCTCACCGATATGCTCGGTACCAGCGGAGCTGATAGCAAATGTTGAGACTACTAACCCGAACACGGCGCTGGCCACCGCACCGGAAAGCGTGCGAAGTAAAGAATTGATTCCATTGGCCGCAGCGGCCTGAGCTCGCGGAACATAACTCATGATCAATGCCGGCATTGCGGCAAAACTGAGCGCCGTCCCGACCCCCACCAATGTTGCACCAACAATGATTCCGGTCAGACTGTCGCGGACGAAGAATCGGAAAATAAATGCCAGAGCCATCACCGCGGAGCCCAGCGCAAGTACCATCCGCCCCTCGAATCGATTCAGTAGCATGCCGGCAACTGGGGAAAGCGAAGCCATTGCAAGCGCCGCAGGCACCATGGTGAGTCCGGCGACCGCAGGGCCAAGAGCCAGCCCCGCGCCGATCCCTTGTGGGGCCTGAACTTCATGAACGGTCAGTAGATGATTGCCAAACATGCCGAGGGCCGCAAAAAAAGTTGCCAGATTAGTTTGAAAAACTGGCCGTCGAAACGCTGTCCGAAGGTCGATCACCGCTTGTGGATGCCGTAACTGGTGAGGAACCCAGACGAGGAATGCCAGTAAGCCAAGTACCGCCAGGGAGAGCACCGCGGTGCTGGACCAACCCCAGGCTCCTCCCTTGGAAATCATCAGCAGTGCGCTGGCCAGCACCACTGCCAATAGCATTGCCCCGATGAAATCGAATCTTCCACCGGCGTATTGATTAGTCTCATGGACAATAAAGAACATGCAGGTACCGGCAAGCAAGCCGGCGCACACCGTGAACCAAAACAACGCTGCAACCCCAAAGGATTCACTAAGTGCGCCGGAGAGTAAAAGCCCGGCTGCCGACCCAACACCCAGAGTCCCGCTCATCAGCCCGACCGCTGAACCTGCGCGTTGCGGTGGCAAGATCTCGCGAAGCAGAGACATTCCGATGGGGACGATGGAACTTGCAAAACCCTGTAAGGCCCGTCCCACTAATACCCATGCAAAAGTCATTCCGCAGGCAGCGATCAGCGCACCGGAAACAAGTAGGCCGATAGATAGTAAAAGCAGGCGACGCCTGCCGTACATGTCGGCCATGCGGGTCAGTACCGGGGTGGCAACGGTGCCGGTAAGCAAGGTGATAGTGACGATCCACGTCGCATCGTTTGCTGAGATTTCTAAGGTCTCGGCCATGATGCCCAAAGACGGCACAAAGAGCGTGAATTGCAAGGAAGTGAGCATTCCGCTTGCCGCAAGGATTGCCACGGTAAGCCGGTGCGCACGGGTGGTCTGGCTTTGGTGCATCTGGAGGGTTGGTCCAATCGTTAAGTCGTGTTCAAGGCCTGCGCTCGCCGGGGTGGGTTGGGATTCTTTGTGGGTCAGTGAGCGCCAGCAGTGAGAACTTTCCGAAAGTTCTCCGGAATTCTGATTGATCGCTGATCCGGTGAAACCGTAACCAGCCAGTTTGATGCGGTAGCCACAAGGGTCGAATCGGCATGGCGCCACATTTCAAAGTCGAAGCGCACAGATGAGGTTCCAATTTCTCCGATACGCAGTTCAATGGTGATTTCTTCAAAGAGCCGCGCTGCTTGCAGATAGTCGCAATGTGTTGCTCGTGAAACCGTCCACCAACCAAAACGTTCAAGCAGAGTGTCCTGCCGAAAATCATTGAGGAACAACCATTCGGTTTGCAATGCCTCCATGCGGGGGAACCACGTTGCGTAATAGAGAATTCCGGCAGGATCCGTGTCTGCATAGCTGAGCCGCTGAGTGTGTTGATGGACAGGTGGTAAGCGCTGCGGGTCCTGTGTCGGCATCGTGCGTCCTTAGAAAAGTGGAGTTCGAGCGTGCAAGGTGACTGCCTAAAGCTTGAGACGGGTTGAGACCCGTGCCTAGATGTTCCCCGAGAAATAGTGAGAGATCGCCTCTTGCAGGTGGTTCGGCAAAATATACCAAACAAGTGCATGCTTGGTAATGGCAGGCAAAAGGCCTTATGCTCAATGTAGCAAGCGTTAGGTTGAGGATCTAGGGCGGTGGATACAGTGACGCTGAGGTCAGCTGCGGCCCCGGCCTTAGATCCCGCGAAGTCACACGGCGAGTTTTTGCGTTTTCGAGCGTGGCACCTACTCCGGGGTGGTGACTGAGTCGTTGGTGCGCGATTGGTGGCGCAGCCTAGGCGTACCCTTGCGGATAGGTTTCATCAACATAAAACAAGCGTTTGATTGGCTTGCGAAGGCTAAAGCAACGCATTGAAGGAAGGGCAGGGAAACGATGTCGATCGTCATTGACTATAAAGATCGGGTAGTGCTCGTTACAGGTGGCGCTCGTGGCGTGGGCGCAGGGATCGTGCAGGCGTTCCTTGACGCCGGCGCAGTTGTGGAGATCTGTGGACGCAGTCTGCCCGAAGTTGGGCACCCCGCTGGCAGCGATGCCGTGCATTTCACCGTTGTGGACGTGCGCAAGGCCGAACAAGTCCAAGAGTGGGTTGCGGATATTGAACGCCGCCGGGGACGTATTGATGTGGTGGTAAACAATGCTGGCGGTTCACCGTTCGGCCGCTTCGAAGAAGGTTCCGCGCGTTACCACCAGGCAATCACGGAACTGAACTTCTTGTCCGCGGCTCATGTAGCAAATGCGGTGCAACCGATCATGTTGCGACAGCCCGAAAAGGGTTCAATCGTGAACATTACCTCCATCAGTGCTCGCCGACCCAGCCCAGGGACGGCGGTTTATGGCGCTGCCAAGGCCGCATTGGAGAGCCTCACGGCCAGCCTTGCCGTTGAATGGGCTCCGCATATTCGTGTGAATGCCGTGAGCTGCGGATTAGTTGCGACGGAGGGCGCCGTGGATCACTACGGCGATGAAGAAAGCTTCGCTAAGGTCGCAGCAACTATCCCACGCGGTCAACTGGCCACCCCGAGTGATATTGGGGCAGCCTGCGTCATGCTGGCCTCGGATTTGTCCGCGCATATCACCGGCGCAGTACTTGATGTTGATGGCGGTGGTGAATGGCCGGCGTTCTTGGCCCACACCCCCAATGCCGATGTTTTGAAACCACTTGAACTAGCAGTAGAAGGAGCACACTGATGGCTGAGGCAGTAATCGTTTCCACGGCGCGTTCGCCGATCGGACGGGCATTTAAGGGATCCCTGCGTGAAATGCGCGGTGACGATCTTGCGGCACAGATGGTGCAGGCAGCACTTGCCGCGGTACCCGAACTTGACGCCAACACCATCGATGACTTGATGATGGGCTGCGCTCAGCCCGCCGGCGAGCAAGGCTACAATATTGCTCGCATGGTCGCGATGCAGCTCGGGCTCGATTCGGTGCCGGGAACCACGGTGCATCGCTATTGCTCATCTTCCCTGCAGACCACCCGCATGGCGTTCCATGCAATCAAGGCCGGCGAGGGAGATGCCTTTATTTCTGCCGGTGTCGAAACCGTTTCCCGCTTTGGTGCAGGAAAATCCGACGGAATGCCGGATACCAAGAACCCGGCATTCCTTGCCGCGATGGAACGCACCGCAGCGCTGACCGCGGACCCCACCTTGAGCTGGAGCGATCCTCGGCTCAAGGGAGAGCTGTCGGATATCTATATCGCGATGGGGGATACCGCCGAGAATGTTGCACAGTTGCGCAACGTTTCACGTGCGGCACAGGATGAATGGGCGGTGCTCAGCCACCACAAGGCAGAGGCAGCGGCGGCCCGGGGGTTCTGGGCCAAGGACATTACCCCGGTAACACTTGCCGATGGAACAGTTGTTTCAACGGATGACGGGCCGCGTGCCGGAGTGCAGCTGGAGAAGCTAGCCGGAATGCAGCCGGTGTTCCGTGAGCACGGAACCGTGACCGCGGCGAATTGCTGCCCGTTGAACGATGGAGCGGCGGCACTGGTGATCATGAGTGACACCAAGGCCAACGAATTAGGTCTCAAGCCCTTGGCACGCATTGTTTCCACTGGAGTTGCGGCGATGACCCCGGAGCTGATGGGCCTGGGCCCCGTGGAGGCGGTGCGCCGTGCGCTTTCCAATGCAAAGATGTCGATCAAAGACATGGACATCATGGAACTAAACGAAGCCTTTGCGGCCCAGGTATTACCGTCAATCGACGAAATTGGCATCGATCCGAACAAGGTCAACGTCAATGGTGGTGCGATTGCACTGGGCCACCCGTTTGGCATGACCGGTGCGCGCATGACCACCACTGCAATTAATGCTCTGCGGGAGCGCGACGAGCAATTTGCAGTGGAGACCATGTGCGTGGCCGGCGGCCAAGGCATGGCCTTGGTACTGGAACGCTTGAACTAGTAGCTGTGGGCGGAGGCGAAAGCCTCGGTCACAGGATAAGCGCGTGTCGTGGGAGGGGGTCCCGTGGCACGCGCTTATCTTTGCTCAAATATGGCATATCGCCGAGTGGCTGAACGTGTGGTTCATATGAGCAGCACACACTAAGGCTCGGGCCGGAAAGCTGCACTGCAGCTTTCCGGCCCGAGCCTTAGATATGATTTCTAGCCGACTGGCTGAGGCACCGGTACTTCGCGGTTCCGGGCCGCGCGTGGGTCGATGACCTCACGGATGAGACGTAGTTCCTCGTCGGTAGGGATGCGGGTTTCCGGGGCGGTTGAGGCATCCAGCGGGAAGCCGGTGTTGTCGGTGACTTCCTGTGGGTCAACGCCCGGGTGTACCGAAAGGACCTTGATGCGGCCGTTTTCGTCGAAGCCCAACACCGCAAGGTTGGTAATGATGACACCCAGGTGGTGGTGCTTGAGGCCGGCGGCCCGTGCCCTGTCGTTGCCAACACCGGAAACCATGTCTACCGACTCAACAAACAAGCGTGAACCGTGTCGGGCGATCCAGTAATCCACGCGGTGGTTGGCGGTGTTTCCCGGTGCCCCGCGTACGCCGATGAGCTGGCGCTTGGGCTTCTTCCAATCACCAATGAGCGAGATATTCTGGTTGCCGTACTGGTCAATCTGGCTGGCGCCCATGATGCTTTGGCGGCGGCCCGTGGCAACGATGTCAAAGATGCGGCTAAAGGGTGCCCAGCCTTCGATGGTTCCACCGTGTGCCGCGGACTTACCCAGTGCCGGCGGTTCACTCATCATGAAGGCTTCGCCGTCGCTGAGGATAATGTCCGGTGAGTGGGTGAGCTTGGCCAGGCGTGCACCAATGGTTGGGACAATGCCCACGGCGTGTGCCAGTAGCTCGCCAGATTCGCGGTAAATGTCCGAGCACGCTGCAACGCAGATCTCGGCAATGGTGACGTCGTTAGACAAGGGATTTCTCCTGTTCTGCATGGAAACGTTCAACTGCTGCATGGAAGGCGGCTTCATCGCCGGCAAGGAATTCTGCAGTAAAGGCATCCCAGGCCACCGGATCCTTGGCCGAGGCCACATAGTGCTTCTGGAAGAGCTCGTCACGACCGTAGTCGGGCTCGCAGGTGGTGAAATGCGCACCCTTGGGGGTTTCGATGACCCCGGTGACGTACATACGGCTGAGCATCAGGGTGTGGAAGGATCCCTCGTCGAGCAGGTTCTCGGTGGGAACGATCTTTTCGGTGCTGACAAAGGTCCGGGTTGCGGCCATTGCGTACAGATCATCAAAGTATGGATCCGGGCCCAGGAACTGGATGTTCCCGGCCGTGTCGGAGCGGTTGGCATGGATCAAGGCAACATCCATGGTGATGGCCGGAACAGCCACGTATTCGTCGTCCGAGTACGGGGACTTGATGGTCTTGAGGTGCGGATTCGCGGCAAGCACATCCGATCCGATGCCTGCCAGGGTGGGCAGGAAGGAAAGCCGGTTTGCCGCGGCACGCAGCCCGGTGACAAACATTCCCTCGTCGTATTCCTGCAGTTCAAGCTCGCCACGTTCGCGGGCCGCTGTGAACAGTGGATCCAGCGGGATGCTATCTAGGGTGACGAAGCCATAGATCAGCTTGCGGACCTTGCCCGCAGCCACCAGCAATCCAACATCAGGGCCACCGAGCGATACTACGGTGAGGTCCTTGACGTCGCTGCGCAGTAGTTCACGAACGATTGCCATGGGCTTGCGCCGTGATCCCCAGCCGCCGATGCCGATGGTCATTCCGGACTCAATTGACGCAACCGCATCACTGAGTTCTATTCGCTTGTCAGGCATGTGGTGTCCCTCATTTCTTAGAAAAATAATAAACCTAGCGCTCGCTTGGTTGTAAGGCTAGCATGTTCGGAAGAAGACCGGCAGGGGCCGTACCAGCTATCAGGATTGCCCCGACAAACCACTTTCACTTGGGACTGCTTTGCGGGCCGCCGGTTTTAGAAAACATGGGGGGCGAAGTCCCGTCCCACCGCACTCAAGAACCAAAACATTGGAGAAAACAGATGGAAAACGATCCAATTATCGACCTGAAAAACAAGGTCATCGTGCTTACCGGCGCCGCCGGCGGGCAAGGAATATCCCACGCCCGAATGCTGCACGGGCTCGGCGCCAAGCTGGTGCTTACCGATCTTGAAGAAACAGAAGTAGCGTTGCTGGCCAACTCCTTGGGAGGCAACGCCATAGCGCTGAGTCATGACGTCAGCTCGCCGGCGGACTGGGGTAAAACAGTGGATGCCGCGGTGGAAAATTTTGGCCGCATCGATGTCTTGATCAACAACGCTGGCATAGCCCCGGTCGGCGAACTCGCCGCAACCAGTGAATCGCAACTACGCAGAACCCTGGATATTAATCTTGTGGGCCCGATGCTCGGCATGCAGGCGGTATTGCCGGCCATGCGCGAGAAAGGCGGCTCAATCATCAATATCGCCTCGACCGCAGCCCTCGTGGGTTATCCGGGCCGAGCACCCTACGTTGCCTCAAAATGGGGTCTGCGCGGGGTAGGGAAATCCGTGGCCCGGGAATACGCGGAATTTGGCATCCGCGTCAATACCATCTGCCCGGGTGCCGTTGATACAGTCATGAGCGATCCAGATACCCGTGCTGGAGTCGGCATGATCACCCAAAATCCGATTCCGCGGGCGGGCCAACCACGAGAAATCTCAACCATGGTAGCGTTCCTGGCCAGCGAGGCAAGCAGTTACTGCACCGGCCAAGACTTCGTGATCGATGGCGGTTCGACGGCATAGCCCAGCCTCCCGGTTGCGGTGTTCGCCTTCGCTAAGGCAACCGCAACCGGGACACTTTTTAGCTTCTAGGCCGCGCTAATTCCCAACAGGGCACCTAAGCGCCGCCGATGTGAGCGCGCCTGTCCAAAGAGCTGCGCCGTTGCGTGGGCCCGTTTGAAGAGCAGCTGGGCATCATGCTCCCAGGTGATGGCGATGCCACCATGTAGCTGCACACATTCCGAGGCGATGTGCTCAAGTGCGTCAGAACACCATGCCGCCGCGGAAGCCGCCCGCTCAGCTAAATCCGGGGCATCGGTGCCGGCGGACCACGCCGCCGCCCAGGCTGCGGTACGCGCGGTTTCCACCTGCACCAGCATGTCGGCCATGCGGTGCTTGAGTGCCTGGAAGGAGCCAATCTGCCGGCCAAACTGGACCCGTTGCGTGGAATATTCAACTGTCATATCCAGCCCACGCCGTGCCGTCCCGGATTGCAGGCAAGCCCGTGCAACAAGTGCAATATCCCGGATCTTTTCTAGCGCTTCACCGGCATCCAGCAATAGTGGCCGGGCCGCAACATTCGAAAAATTCAGTGTTGCAAAGCTCAGCGTACTGTCCATTGCGGGGGTCTGCACTCGAGCGATACTCTGGGCATCAATCACCTCAAAGAGCCCGATGCCGGCCGGGGTGGAAGCAACCGCCAAGACAATATCCGCGTATTGCCCATCAAGCACCAAACTGGCGGTTCCATTAAGTACCCACCGATCATGCTGGGTGGCGGTGATGTCGCTGCCCGTGGTTTCCCACTGACCCTGTGTGGTTGCCCAGGCCAGCGTTGCAATGCTGTTTCCCTCGGCGATAGCTGGCAGCAGCCGCTCATTGGCCTCTGCATCTCCTGCCTCGAGCAGCGCCGCGGTTGCCAGCACTCCGGAAGCCAAAAGAGGGTTGGGGGCCAGGTGATAGCCGAGCACCTCTAGAGCCAAACCGGTTTCAATCCAGCTACAACCCGCACCGCCATACTCCTCCGGGATCGCCAGCGAGGCGACCCCGACCTCTTGGGCAAGTATGCGCCAAAGATCCTTGTCATAGCCGAGCTCTGACTCTGCACCCTGGCGCACTGCGGCGGAATCTGCGTGGCGTTCCAGAACCGCATGAAGGGTCTTGGCTAGCTCGTTTTGTTCGTCGGTCAGTGAGAAATCCACGGTGCTCTCACGCAACCGGGGCTAGCTGGGAAATGGGAGACATGATGAAAGAAGCCACCCGATTGCGGTGGTACCTGGCGGTGCCCCACGCGCCCAGTAGGGCATGCACGCGGGTAATCCACAGACTCAGATCATGTTCCTGGGTGTAGCCGATGGCCCCGTGAACCTGCAGTGCCACACGTGCGGCAAGCAGCGCCGCGTCGCCCGCGGCAACCTTTGCGGCGGAGACGCTGCGCGGACCCGCCGGGCTACCCAGATCCAGAGCGGCGCCATTGATCAAGGGGCGGACGAAGGTCAGTGCCACCCGAACATCGGCCAATTGATGCTTAAGCGCCTGGTATTCGCCGATGGTACGACCAAATTGCTGACGGATTTTCGCGTATTCGACGGCCTCATGGAGCAGGCGTTCCCCGGCACCCAACAAGACGGCGGCACAGCCCAGCGTGGCCCGGTCGATGGCGGTAGCCACCAGCTGCTCATCGAGTGCCGCCGCACTTTCCGTTGCCCGCAGTTCGCTGAGTGTGCGGGTCTCGTCGATGGACTTCATTGGTTCACCGGCCGTGGCCGGCGAGAGGGAATCCGGGTTCACAATGTAACTGTGAGTGCTGGATGCCGAATCGAGTGCATAGGTGAGCAAACCGGGGATCGCGGCGGTGGCGATGACCGAACCGTCTACCAGCCCCTCGCGAATTGCCGGGTTTACCAAATTAGGGAGCAGCGCCGCAGATTCTAGGTATGGTCCGGGGACCGCGTGATAGCCCAATCGTTCAAAGGCCACCACCAGATCAACCGGGGTGCCGCCCATGCCGCCGTCGGCCTCGTCGACGCAGAGACCTAGTAAGCCCAGCTCGGCGAGCTGGGCCCAAAGCTCTTGCCCCGGGGCCAAATCACCTGCGGCCCAAGTGCGGGCAACGTTGGTTCCACCGGCCCCCTCGATGACCTGCTCGATGGCCTCTGCTAGGGCACGTTGTTCGTCGCTAATCACGAATTTCATGACGATTTCCTTCCGTCGCCGCCACGGGGCAGGCCAAGTAGACGTTCTGCGATGATGTTGCGTTGGATTTCGTTGGTTCCCGCATAGATGGGGCCACCCAGGGAGAAGACGTAGTCCTCAATCCAGCGACCATTGGAGACCGCCGAGGGACCGCGAAGTTCGGCCTCGGGACCCAGCAGCGCGAGTGCTGTTCCATGCAATTCAATGTCCAGTTCGGACCAGAACACCTTGTTGACGCTTCCCTCGGCACCCACGTCACCACCGTTCTGCAGGGTGCTGACGGTGCCCCACGTGTAAAGTCGGTAGGCCTCGGACTTGATCCATGCATCTACCACCGCATCTTGAGCAAACGGTTCCTGTTCCTGATGGGTATGCCAGAGATCGATCAGACGATCGGTAGCGGCGCAGAAGCGACCCGGGGAGCGAAGCGAAAGCCCGCGCTCGTTGCCCGCGGTACTCATGGCCACCCGCCAACCATCGCCGGGCTCGCCGAGTACATCCTCATCGGCAACGAAGACATCATCAAAGAAAATTTCGGCAAAACCGGTGGTGCCATCCAACTGGGCAATCGGGCGGATGGTGATGCCCTCGGCATCCAGCGGGAACATGAAGTAAGTCAGACCGCGGTGACGCTGGGCCTCGGGGTCCGAACGAAATAGCCCAAAGCCCCGGTCCGCCCAGGGGGCACGGGAACTCCAGGTCTTTTGGCCGTTAAGAATCCAGCCGCCGCGTTCCTCATCGCGCCGCGCGGTGCTGCGGATGGAGGCCAGGTCACTGCCGGAACCGGGCTCGGACCAGGCCTGTGCCCAGATCAGCGAACCGTCGGTCATGGGACGCAGGAAGCGTTCGCGTTGTGCGTCGGTGCCATGCCCAAAAAGGATTGGTGCAAGTAATGAAATACCGTTTTGAGCGACGCGGGTTGGTGCGCCGGCGCGGTAGTACTCTTCCTCGAAGAGTACCCATTCGATGAGTCCGGCTCCGCGGCCACCAAATTCTTCGGGCCAGGAGACCACCGACCAGCCGCCGCGGGCTAGTTCCGCTTCCCACTGGCGGTGAGCCTCAAAGCCTTCGGCGGTGTCCATTGAGGGCAGGGGTGTTGCGGGAACATGCTCGGCTAGCCAGGCGCGTGCCTCGGCAGCAAAAGCGAGCTGTTCCTCGGTCAAATCAAGGTTCATTGTTTCGGTATTCATGATTGTGTAGCCGCCTCACGCATGCTCTTGGCTCCCATTCCGGCCAGCGAATCCTTGCCGACCTCCGCGTTGTGTGCATGGGCCGCATGATGCAACCCAAAGACTGAGTCCATGCCGGCACGCATGCCCTGCAGGTCCTCTACTTGGTTTACTGCTTTTTTGGTGAGGGCAAGTCCTAGGCGTGGCATTGCGCCGATACGCTCGGCCATCTCAAGGACTGTTTTCTCAAGCTCGGCGACCGGAACCACGTGGTTCACCATGCCCAGATCATGGGCTCGCTGGGCGCTGAAACGGTCCCCGGTAAAGAGGAATTCCTTGGCGGCGCGGGGGTTCATGACCCACGGGTGAGCAAAGTATTCGACGCCGGGGATTCCCATGCGTACCACCGGATCGGAGAAGAATGCATCCTCGCTGGCGATGATGAAATCACATGACCAAGCCAGCATGAGTCCGCCGGCAATGCACGCTCCGTGGATCATGGCGATCATTGGCTTGGGGATTTCACGCCAGCGTCGGCACATTCCCAGATAAACCTCGGATTCCCGGGCAAAACGGGAGTCAACGCCCTCGGTTCCCACATGGTCCCACCACATGACCGCCTTGCGTTCAAAGCTCTGGTCGGCATCCCGCTCCGGGGTGCCGATGTCATGTCCGGCGCTGAAGTGCTTGCCATTTCCGGCCAACACGATGACCTTCACCGCGTCATCGTTGACTGCCCTGGTAAATGCGGCATCTAGCGCATAAGTCATCTTCGAATTCTGCGCGTTTCGGTAATCGGGCCGGTTTAGCCGCACGATTGCCGTGGATCCGCGCACCTCGTAGGTGATGACGTCCTGAACGTTGTTCTCACTCATCGTTACGCTCCCTTCCTGCCTCACATGGTCAACTGGAAAACTTGTCTGAGACTAGACTAACCAAACAAGTGCTTGGTTTGCTAGCATAAGCGAAGTTTGAACATGTGACCAACGGATATCGAGAGTGAGGTGTAACCGTGGATCTGAACTATTCGATTCAAGACAATGAGTTTCGGCAAGAGATCCGCCAATGGCTCAAATCAAATCTTGTCGGCCGATTTGCCCACCTGCGCGGCCTAGGCGGTTCGGGCCGAGAACATGAGGCTTTTGAGGAACGCCTGGAATGGAACCGTCACCTGGCGGCACACGGCTGGAGCTGTGTCAGCTGGCCCAAGGAATACGGTGGGCGTGGGCTGAGCCTGCAACAACAAGTCATTTTTCATGAGGAATATGCTCTGGCCAATGCACCGGCCCGGGTGAATCATCTCGGTGAGGAATTGCTAGGCCCAACCCTGATTGCCTTCGGCACAGCGGAACAACAGGCTCGATTCTTACCACGCATCATTGCCGTTGAGGACCTCTGGTGCCAGGGATACTCGGAGCCCGGCGCGGGCTCGGACCTTGCCGCTGTTTCTACCAAGGCCAGGTTAGACGACGGAGCATGGATCATTGACGGGCAGAAAGTTTGGACCTCGCTGGCACACACCGCCAACTGGTGCTTTGTCATTGCCCGCACCGAAGAAGGATCGCAAAAGCATCGCGGACTGTCCTACCTGCTGGTTCCGATGGACCAGGATGGCGTGGAAATTCGGCCGATCCTGCAGTTGACCGGAACCTCGGAATTCAACGAAGTGTTCTTTGACGGTGCCACAACCGATGAGGACCTTGTTGTTGGTGAACCGGGTGCCGGTTGGTCGGTAGCCATGGGAACCCTCGGATTTGAGCGCGGGGTATCCACGCTGGCTCAACAGATCGCGTTCCAGGGAGAGCTGCAGGTCATTATCGATCTTGCGCGCAGCAACGGTGCCATCAACGACCCGCTGATCCAAGACAGAATTGTCCAGGCCCATATGGGCCTAGACATGTTGCGCATGCATGGGTTACGCACGCTGAGTGGCGAACAAGGCATCGAAGCCTCAATCACCAAGTTGTTGTGGGCACCGTGGCACCGTTCACTGGGCGAGTTGGCCATGGCGGTTGCCGGTTCCGGCGGCCTAACTGTGGCCCAAGCCCCGTACGAACTTGATGAATTACAGGCCCTGTATCTCTTTAGTCGAGCCGACACCCTCTACGGTGGCTCGGACGAAATCCAACGAAACGTAATTGCCGAGCGTGTGCTCGGCTTGCCCAAGGAGGCACGAGTATGACCGTGACACGCATTGCACAACCAGCTCCCGAATACGTCAAGGCCCACGGCTTGCTCGCCGGTCGCCGCGTGGTGATCACCGCCGCCGCGGGTGCCGGAATCGGTGCCGCAGCAGCGCGCCGCTGCCTCGAAGAAGGTGCCGCGCTGGTGGTTTTGGGTGATACCCATGCCGGGCGCCTCGAGGCATCCGCCACCGAACTTGGCACGGAATTCGGCGCCGATCGTGTACGTTTCGCAGTATGCGATGTCACCGATGAGGCCCAGGTCCAAGCCCTTCTGGACGTCGCGGAGGAAGCCGGCGGGGTTGATGTCATGATCAACAATGCCGGGCTGGGCGGTACCGCTTCCATCTTGGAGATGGAAGACGAGCAGTGGGACAAGGTCCTGAGCGTCACGCTGACCGGAACCTTTCGTTCGGTGCGTGCGGCAAGCCAGCGTATGGTCAAAAACAACACCAAGGGCGTGATCATTAACAATGCCTCTGTCATTGGTTGGCGCGCCCAGGAAGGCCAGGCCCACTACGCCGCGGCAAAGGCCGGCGTCATGGCATTGACCCGTTCCGCGGCCATGGACGTGGCACCGCATGGAATTCGCATTAATGCGGTGGCTCCTTCCTTGGCCATGCATCCATTCCTTGCCAAGGTCACCTCCGAGGAATTACTTGAGCAGCTGACCTCCCGTGAGGCCTTTGGCCGGGCGGCCGAACCCTGGGAAATCGCCAATGTCATGGTGTTTTTGGCCAGTGACTATTCCTCGTACATGACCGGTGAAGTCGTCCCGGTCAGCAGCCAACAGGCATAAAGGAGCAAGAAAAATGAGCGAAGCCTACATTATTGATGCTGTACGCACTCCGGTGGGACGCCGCGGCGGTTCCCTGGCAGAGATTCACTCCGCAGACCTTGGAGCGCACGTGATTGCCGCGCTAATGCAACGCACCGGAGTCGATCCGGGGGCGGTTGACGACGTGATCTTTGGTTGCACCGACACCCTCGGTTCACAGGCGGGCGATATTGCCCGAACCGCGTGGCTGGTCGCGGGCCTTCCGGATCATGTTCCGGGGGTAACCATCGACCGTCAGTGTGGTTCCAGCCAGCAGTCGGTGCACTTCGCGGCGCAGGGTGTCATGTCCGGAACCGCGGATCTGATCATTGCCGGCGGTGTACAGAATATGTCCGCAATCCCGATTTCTGCCGCCATGATCGCCGGTTCAGACTTCGGATTCACCACCCCGTTCGCCGAATCCCCGGGTTGGGTGGCCAGATACGGGGATCAGGAAGTATCCCAATTCCGTGCCGCGGAAATGATCGCAGAAAAGTGGGACGTTGCCCGCGAGACCATGGAGCAGTTTGCACTCGAAAGCCACCAGCGTGCCGCAACTGCAGCAGACGAAGGACGTTTTGACGCAGAAATTGTTCCGCTCAATGGGCTGGAACAGGATGAAACCATCCGCCGGGGGACCACCCTGGAGAAGATGGCGTCGCTGGATACGCTCTCGGAGGGCGGTCGGTTGACAGCCGCTGTAGCTTCGCAGATTTGCGACGGTGCCAGCGCCATGCTGATTGCCTCACAAAAAGCCGTCGATGAGCATGGGTTGAAGCCGCGCGCCCGCATTCACCACATCTCGGTACGTGCCGATGATCCGGTGTGGATGCTCACCGGTCCAATCCGCGCTACCAAGTACGCGCTGGAACGAGCCGGTATGAGTGTTGACGAGATTGACCTCTTTGAATGCAATGAGGCGTTTGCGCCGGTGGTGCTGGCCTGGATGCAGGAGCTTGGCATTGACCGCAGTAAGGTCAACGTCAACGGTGGCGGCATCGCGCTGGGGCACCCGATTGGTGCCACCGGCACCCGTTTGATGACCACGCTGCTCAATGAGCTTGAGCGCACCGAGGGCCGTTTTGGTCTGCAGGTGATGTGTGAAGGCGGCGGGCAAGCCAACGTCACCATCATCGAACGACTCTAATTCGGGAGCTCCAAAAACCCGGGACCTGTCGAGCACAATGGTGTGGATCGACAGGTCCCGTTCGGTCGTGTGTCTCGAATAAATGCGCACACAGTGGGTCTGAACCCTAAGCTCTGTTTGGCTATCCTGGAACTTTCTTATGATCGGGACACCAAATTCTTCAAAGCCAGCTGGTAAACGGATCGCTTACCGATCGGATTTCTACTGGCTCAACGATTAGAGCTGTATTTTCGCGATACGTTCTTTGGGTTCTCCATTTTCTGCCCAGGTCATTGTGGCGATCAACCGATCAGCCGACTGCATTGACATTTCGAAGCGATAGGACCGGTTATCATGCGCATGCAAGGTCTCTTGCAAAGGTTCATGCATGAACCATAAGTTCAGTTCAGCTTCGTCTTCGCCGGAGAACTTCACTAGGAAATCTTCTGCTACAGCGTCGCTTTTATTTTCGATGACGATTGAATGCTTGTGCGCATTCTTAGGGAGACCTTTTGAGTCATACTTCGTGTAAGTCTCGTCGTGGTGCCGTGCGATCGGATTTGCGCTGGAGCTGTTTGCTTGGAGAATCTTGCCGCCGAACGATGGCATATCAGTATCAATTGCGTGACGTACTTGATCTACGAGATCAGAATCGTCAACGTAGGTTCCGTAGAGGCCCTTGAATTCTTTCTTGTACTTTTCAAGTTCAGCAACCTGATCCATAAATTCCTGGGGGACTGGTGCCTCCGAGAAATAGACGTGCACTTTCTTACCGGCGGCCTGGGCTTCTTTGATTTCTTCAACTGTTCCGGAAATTTCACGTGGTGTCGCACTACCGAGTTTATTCGCGAAAATGGCCACGACGATATCTGCCGAATCGACAAGTTGTTTGTTGATTATTTGTTGTCCGTCACTGCCCATCGCTGGAACCGCGCTGGTTTCATAGCGCCTAGGGAGGATCACTAAATGATCGTTCTCGGCGCGACTTGCATTCCATCTGGATAATGCTCGTTCTACGGCATCACGTGATGACGACGTGTCCGACGGTGAGGCTATGAAAACTTGAACGACTGTAGCTGTAAATGCCATGAATGCCCTCGCATGTCGTGCCTAGTAGTTGGAAGACTAAAACGTATTTCCGTATGCAGCTGAAACAGTTCTAGATTGTTTGAGCAGTTTATGTTTGACCAGTGACAGATTGGTCAAAATACAGGTTGGGTCATGTCGTTGAACAAGAACAATGCATATGATGTCGAATTCCATCAGAAATGTGGATGGCGACAGCTTGTCTAAGATGCCACCATCCACGGAAGTTGAACCTAGGTTATTTCTAGGCGATGGACTGATCCCGGGTTTGCGCGTATCCGGAAACCACTGCAAGCCGTTCCACTGCCTCGTCAATAATGCGATCCACCAGCTGTTCGCAGGTCGGCAAGTCATCGATGACACCGACGACTTGGCCCGAGGCCAGCATGCCGGCCTGCGTGTCGCCGTCCACCAGTCCGGCCTTGAGCAACATGGGAGTGTTGGCGGCGAGCATCATCTGCCCCCAACTGCGCCCGCTGCTGCGTTTCATGGAAAGTCCATCGCGAGCCATCCCTGCCCAGGACAAGCCGGAGAGTTCCTTGAACTGCATGCTGCGGCGCAACGTGCCTAGCATGCGGCCAAGGGGGGAACCGGATTCCAAACCGTCGATGAACTCGGTGCGTAGCAAACGGTGCGGCATGCCATCTGCCTTGGCCGTGACGACTGTTCCGTCGAGTCCGAATTCCAGGTAGCGGCGCTTGATGTGTTCGGGCACCGCACTGTCGCTGGTCAGTAGGAAACGGGTACCCATGCCAATGCCGGCAGCACCGTAGGAAAGTGCCGCGGCCAGACCGCGTCCGTCAAAGAAGCCGCCTGCGGCGATGACCGGGATGTCCACAGCATCCAGCACGGTGGGCAATAACAGGGTAGTGGGGGTGGCTCCGGTATGTCCGCCGCCCTCGCCGCCCTGAATCATTACCGCGTCGGCTCCCCAGGACGCCACCTTTTCCGCATGGCGGGGCAACCCCACCGAGGGGATAACCACAGCATCGTTTTCCTTGAGCTTGTCGATCAGCTCGCGTTTGGGGGCCAGCGCGAAAGACGCCACCTTGACGCGGTGTTCGATCAGCAGGTTCACCCGATCCATGGCATCGGCAGCATCCGCACGTAGGTTTACCCCGAAGGGCTTATCGGTGCGGCTTTTGGTCTCGATGATTGCCTTTTCGAGTTCCGCGTAGGTCATGGTGGCGGAAGCGAGGATACCCAGCCCGCCGGCCTCGGCCGTGGCGGTGACAAGCCTGGGCCCGGCCACCCAGCCCATGCCGGTTTGCACGATGGGGTGTTCAACGCCGGTCAGCTCGGTCAGTGCTGTGCGAATGCGGTTGGTGGTGCTCAAGATCGAACCTCTTGTTCTCTGCGGTGGAGCGGGTCCAAGACCTCGCGAATCAGTTGTAGTTCCTGCCGATTTGGCAGGCGAGTACTTTGCACGGCATCCGGGATGTTTAAGTCGAATCCGGTGGATTCAATGACTTCTTCGACGCTGACACCGGGGTGGATAGATACCAGTGACATGGTGTGTCCCGGTCCGTTGAAGTCGAAGACCCCAAGGTTGCTGACCACCTGGTGCACCTGATGGAAACGGGCCGCGCCCTTTCCTGCGTGCTCGGCGCGCGTGCGCCCAACGCCCGTCACGAAATCCACCTGTTGGACCATGGAGCGGCGACTGTGCTTGGGGATCCAGTAGCTAGTTCTGTGATTAATGGTGTTGGCTGCCGCGGCGCGTGAGCCCAGAAGCTGCCGGTGTGGTTTGGTGTGCTCACCGATGGCGGAGAAATTATGGTTTCCCTCCCGGTCGATCTGAGCACCACCCATCACCACATGACGTTTACCGGCTGCAATCAGCTCAAAGAGTTCCCGATAAGGCAGAAAACCGCCGGGAACGCCTTGGTGTTCCAGCGACGGAACGCCCGCATAGATCGTGGATTCGCCGTCGCTGAGCATGAGATCCGGGGCATGGGTGAGTGCTGCCAGCCGCGCGCCAATGGTGGGGATGATCCCGGCCGGGCTGGCCAGAATGTCACCTTGTCCGCGGAATAAATCGCTACAGGCGGTGACGGCAATTTCTGCGCGAGTCACTTGGGGCATGGTTACCTCACTCATTGCTGACCTCCGGGGGTCCAGACATGTTCCTTGTCGATATACCGGGTCCGAAATTCTTCCCACAGCGCCGGGCTACTGGCGGAGTGCGCGTATTCTCGTTGCCATTCCTCATTGCGCGGGTAATCGGGAAGGCAGGTGGTGAAATGTGCCCCGCCGGGTGCCTCAAAAACATGATTCACCATGGTGCGGTTGAGCAAGAGTGTGGCCGGGTGATGGCCCTGGGTCAGTTCCCGGGTGCTGATAATCGACTCGGCGCTGAGGATGGTGGTTTTGGCGGCGCGGGCAAAGAGATCGTCGACGTAGGGATCTGGGCCCAAGCATTGTCCGTTGCCCAGATGATCGGCACGGTTTAGATGGATCAACGCCAGATCCAATTCCACCGCCGGCATGGCCACCAGTGTTTCACCATCCGTATAGGGGGAAGTGATGGTGCGGATCTGCGGATTGGCACCGAGCACGTCGGAGCCGAGTCCGGTGCGCGTGACCTCAAAGGGAAGCCGACGTCCTGCCGCGCGTAACCCTGAAACCAGCATGGATTCGTCAAGCTCGATGGTTTTGACGTTACCGGCCTGCCGGGCGGAGGCGAAGTGTGGTTCGACGGCAATTGAATCAAGTGTGACAAAACCGTGGATTACCTCCTTGACCTGACCTGTGGCACACAGCATCCCCACATCGGGTCCACCAAAGCTGACAATGCGCAGATCGCGTGCCCCGGAACGGATGAGCGCCGCGACCAGGGCCATGGGTTTGCGGCGGGCGCCCCAGCCTCCAATGCCGATGGTCATGCCGTCGCGAAAGAGGTCGGCTAGAGTGCTTGAATCAATGACTTTGCTGGTCATCCGGGGCCTCCTTAAGCCCCGGTGGAGACGAAATCATCGCGTAGTTCATCGGCGACACCGCCGAGGTTGAGCTCGAAGGTGAATCCCTGTTCGAAGCGGTAACTCTTGTTGACGTCGATCGGGTCGATGCCGTTCAGTGCTTCCTTGGCGGCGCGCATGACGCGTGGATCCTTGGAGGCAATTTCACCGGCATAGGCGAACGCTGTCTCGTCGAGCTTGTCCGGGGATACGACTTCCGCAACGGAACCGAGTTCGGCCAGGCGCTGTGCGGAGATGTTACGGCTGGTGAAGTACAAGGTGCGCAACATGTGTGCGGGAACCAGGCGTGCCAAGTGGGTTGCTGCGCCCAGCGCGCCGCGGTCAACCTCGGGGACGCCGAAGTAGGCAGTGTCGCTGGCGATGATGGTGTCGGCGTTGCCCACCAGGCCAACGCCGCCACCTAGGCAGAACCCGTTGACGGCGGCAATGACCGGGACCGCGCACTCGTAGATTGATTTGAATGCCGCGTAGCAGCCGCGGTTTGCGCCCAGAATGGCATGGAAGTCATCCGTTGACTGCATTTCCTTGATGTCAACGCCCGCGTTGAAGCCTCGTCCTTCGGCGCGCAGGATGACCGCGCGGGTATTTGGGTCCTTGCTGGCTTCGTCCAACGCCGCGCCGATGCCGAACCATCCTGCCACCGGAAGCGCGTTAACCGGTGGGTAATCCATGGTGACGACGCGAATTCCGTTGTTGTGCATTGCTGATGTGATAGCCATTTTTACTCCTGTACCTAACGTTTGCTTGATTGTTACCCTAGCACTTGCTTGGTTCGGGGTACACTGGCAATTCAGAGCAACAAAATCCAGAGGAAGGAAAGCACATGACGGGGATTTGTGAGGGTCGGGTCGCCATCGTGACCGGTGCCGGCCGCGGATTGGGACGAGAGCACGCATTGGAGTTGGCGCGCCAGGGCGCCAAGGTCGTCGTCAACGACCTCAGCACCACTCTGGACGGGGTTGTTGAAGCCTCGAGCCCGGCCCACGAAGTGGTTGAGTTGATCCGCGCCGCAGGTGGTGAGGCCGTTGCCAATGGCGCCGACGTCGCCGATTTTGAACAGGCCGGCGCCATGGTGCGTCAGGCCATTGAGACCTTTGGTCGGCTAGATATCCTGGTGAATAATGCCGGCTTTGTGCGCGACCGCATGCTGGTAAACACCTCCGAAGAAGAGTGGGACGCGGTAATCCGGGTGCACCTCAAGGGCCACTTTGCCCCGCTGCGCCACGCCAGTGAGTATTGGCGCAATGAGGCCAAAGCCGGCCGTACACCCGATGCCCGGGTCATCAACACCTCCTCGGGTGCCGGATTGCAGGGCAGCGTGGGCCAGGCAAGCTACTCGGCAGCCAAGGCAGGAATCGCCGGATTGACGCTCGTCGCCGCCCACGAACTGGCTCGCTATGGGGTACGCGTCAATGCGATCGCGCCGGCGGCCCGAACCCGTATGACCGAGGGCGCCTTCGCCCAGGCCATGGCCGCACCGGAGAGCGGGTTTGATGCCATGCACCCGGGAAATGTTTCGCCGATCGTGGCCTGGCTGGCGGGAAGTACCTCCGGCGAGGTGACCGGCCGGGTCATTGAAATCGAGGGTGGAAAGATCTGCATCGAGGAAGGTTGGAACCACGGTCCGGCTCACGATGCGGGCGAACGCTGGGACGCCGTTTCCGCCGGCCTGGCAATTGAGGAACTGCTGGCGCGTTCGGTAACCCCGGAACCCGTATACGGCGCGGCTCCGGTCCCGGTGGCAGCATCATGAGCGCGGCAACCGCACTGCCCGAGGCAGCCCTTGAAACCGGCGCTTGGGCCGGGAGACATCTGGGTGAGCGCACCGTAAGTTACACACAGGACGAGGCAATTCTCTATGCGCTGGCCATCGGTGCCCCGGTCAACGATCTACAGCTGGTCTTCGAAGACCGGCTACGCGTACTTCCGTCCTTTGGCTTGACCCTGGCCCAGTGGGCCCCGGACCTCATGGCAAACCAAGGAGCCTTCGATAATCGCTCGGTGCACGGCTCGCAAGAATTGCTGGTAGCCAAGGAATTGCCGCGCTCCGGTGAACTGCGGCTCAATGCACGGGTCGGCGAAGTCTGGGACAAGGGCAGCGCCGCCGTTTTCAACATCATTGTTGAATGCGACTACTTCCAGGCCACTTGGCAGATCTTTGCTCCCGGTTTTGGTGGCTTTGGTGGGGAACGCGGCCCCGGTAAGCCGGCCGCGCCACGTGGCGAGGCCCTCGGGGTGGCAAGCGTGCAGACCCAACCAAACCAGGCGGCGCTTTACCGCCTGCTTGGGGACAAACACCACATCCACATCGATCCTCAGGCTGCCAAGCGCATTGGGCAGGATCGCCCGATTCTGCACGGACTGGCCTCGCTGGCAGCAACCACATTGCCCTTGGCAACCCTTGCAGGTGCACACCCGGCAGACATCGTGGAATTCGGTGGACGGTTCTCCGGGGTAGTTTTCCCCGGAGACAAGATTGAGGCCACGATTTGGGACGGAGGTCGCTTTGAGGCCGCGGTGGGAGAACGCGCGGTAATCTCCGAGGGCCTGGCCGTATTTAGCTGACCGCACTAGTTCGCAAAAGATCGCAGCCCGGCAGGGCTTGGACACTGCAAAGTTTAGGAAGGACACATCGTGAAAGTCATCGTACTGATGAAGGAAGTTCCAGATACCTATGGTGAGCGCACCCTAGATCTGGAGACCGGTCTGTTGAACCGGTCGGCAAGCGAACCGGTGCTCGATGAAATCACCGAACGCGCGCTTGAAGTTGCCCTGAGCCACCGCGAGAAGGATGCGAACACCGAGGTCATCTTGCTCACCGTGGGCCCGGACGGCACCCTGCCGGCAACTCTGCGCAAGGGCCTTGCCATGGGCGCAGACCGCGCGGTGCACGTACAGGATTCGGCACTCTTGGGCGCGGATCTGACCCTCACCGCCCAAGTCATTGCCGCAGCTGCCAAGCACATTGGATTCGATCTGATCATCGCCGGCAATGCCTCGACCGATGGAGGCGGCGGCGCCCTACCTTCGATGCTCACCGAGCTACTTGGCGTAGCCGGACTGGCGTCTCTGAGTACGGTAGCGATCGATGAACTAACGGTTTCCGGAGGCTGCAACACCGAGTTTGATAGCTACGAGGCAAGCATTGACCTGCCCGGTGTGATCTCGGTGACCGAAGCCCTTCCCGATGCGCGTTTCCCGAACTTCAAGGGCATCATGGCAGCCAAGAAGAAGCCGTTTGAGACCCTCGACCTGGCCCAGCTAGGCATCATCCTTGACGAAGAAACCGCCAGATCCATCGTCATTTCGGCGGCGCAACGTCCGGCTCGCAACGCCGGTATCCGCATTGAAGATGCCGGTGACGCCGGAGACCAAATCGCAGAATTCCTTGCCCAGAACCAACTCATCAAAGGACGCTCAGCATGACCGGCTACCCAGCGAATTCAATTCTTGTGCTCGTCGATGTTTCCCTGTCTGGCCAGCTCCGTTCCGGTGCGGCAGAGCTCATCGGTGCCGCGGCATCGGTGGGCAGTGCAGTGGCCCTGGCGCTCGCCCCGGTGGGAAACGCCGAACGGCTCGGTAGCGAACTTGCAGCGCTCGGTGCCTCGCAGGTACTCATCGCCGAACCCCAGGAACTTGCAAGCTCGGTGGTGATGCCCACCGTTGATGCGTTGGCAGCCGCTGCAGCGGCGGTTGCACCCGAGGCAGTGCTCACAGCAAACTCCATCCGCGGACGCGATGCCGCTGCCCGCTTTGCAGCACGCAGCGGTTCGGCCCTGGCCCTTGATGCGGTAGGAATCTCCCGGGACGAGGAGGGTATCATTGCCCATCACTCGGTCTATGGAGGAGCCTACCTAGTGGATTCCGCGGCCAGTACCGATGCGTTGGTCATTACCTTGCGCCAAGGCTCCTCGGAGCTGCGCGCCGAAGCACAGCCCTCAAATGTTCAGCAGTTGCCGGTCGCGGCATCAGGAGCCCCTGACGCAACCATCACCGCTTACCGGGAGACCGCTGCGGCATCTTCGCGCCCCGAGCTGCGCGGTGCCGACATCGTGGTCTCCGGTGGCCGAGGGCTAGGTTCGGGGGAGAATTTCTCGCTGGTCGAGGGACTCGCCGATGCTCTGGGTGGCGCCATTGGGGCATCACGTGCCGCCGTCGATGCGGGATACGTCCCGCAGACCATGCAGGTGGGGCAGACCGGTGTCACGGTTGCCCCGCAGCTCTACATCGCCCTGGGCATTTCCGGTGCCATCCAGCACCGAGCGGGCATGCAGACCTCTAAGACAATCATCGCGATCAATAAGGACCCGGACGCACCAATCTTTGATATCGCCGACTTCGGCGTGGTTGGCGACATCTTTACCGTGGTACCGCAATTGGTCGCAGCAATCGAAGCAAAGCGAGGCTAAATCGAATGGCCAGACAGGGACTCCCACGTACTTCAAGCGCCGGCACTGCAGGTTCCGAGACCCCGGCCGCTCAACAGCTTCCAACCCAAGAAACGGTGCCAACTTCGGCCTCCGTCGTAACCCCGGAAACTTCGGTACCGGCCGTTGCGACGAGGCGACGGGGCCTGCCACGACCAACCGACAGCGGAACCGCCACGGCCGGAGGTTTAGAGCCGGCCAAGGCACCAACTGCTGTGGAAACCGAACCCGAGAAAGCATCGGCATCCGCACCGGTAGCAGGACGCCGGGGACTGCCGCGCACCACCGGACCTGCCGCTGAAATATCTCAGCCCACCAACGCCGCGGGGATTACTGCCCTCGATGTAACTGTGGCTGGCGCGGCCGAACCCGTGACAGTTATACCTCGGGCCGACACCATAACCGCCAAGGGGACCTCGGCAAGCCCCACCACCCTGGTACGGGAAACTGGGGCTCTTGAAAGGCTGTGGCACAGCCGTGGTGGTCGTGCGGTGATTTGGGCGGCCGGTTTGTTGGTAGTGCTGGCCGTCGTGGTGTTTACCGCGCGCTGGTTGATGACTACCGAATCGGTGCAGAGTTTTGTGACGCGGTACCCCGGGGAAACCGAATTACCGCACGGAGCGCCGGTGGGACTCCCTGGCTGGCTTGCCTGGCAACACTTCTTCAACATTTTCCTGATGGTGTTGATTATTCGTTCCGGCTGGCAGGTCCGCACGCAACGTCGTCCTCCGGCAAGCTGGACCGCTCGTTGGGGCAAAAATCCCAAGAAAATTAGCATCAATCTCTGGTTACACCAATCATTGGACATCCTGTGGCTGGTCAACGGGGCACTTTTTGTGGTGCTCCTGATGGCCACTGGCCAATGGATGCGAGTCGTTCCAACCAGCTGGGAAGTCTTCCCCAACGCGCTCTCGGCAATATTGCAATATGCCTCATTGGATTGGCCCACCGAGAATGGCTGGGTCAACTACAACAGCCTGCAGGTTCTGGCCTACTTTGCCACAATCTTTATCGCTGCTCCACTGGCGGCGCTTACTGGGTTGAGGATGTCCGATGCTTGGCCAAACAAAGCCCAGAGGCTGAGTAAGATTTACCCGGTTGAGGTCGCACGCGCCATCCACCTGCCGGTGATGTTTTACTTCGTTGGATTCATCATCGTGCACGTGGCACTGGTGCTTTCAACCGGGGCGCTGCGCAACTTGAACCACATGTATGGCGGTCAGGATGCGGTTAACTGGTACGGATTCTGGATTTTCTTTATCTCGCTGCTAGTCATTGTGGGTGGCTGGTTTGCTGCTCGACCCTTGATCCTTGCACCCATCGCTTCGCTTTTTGGCAAGGTGAGCCGCTAGAAAGTAAGTAGAGAACTCGACACCGAAGTCCGCGAAATCTCCTGGAAAATCATGGGATTCCGCGGACTTCGGCGTTTGCGCAGCGCCAAGTATTACCGTACCTTTCTCGAACTGAAGCATGCGCCGCAGAGCCCCACAGGATTGATCCCTAGATCATGCCTCGTGACGAAAGCTTGCTGGGTAAGGGTTTAGGCTGGGGAGGGAGCCGGTGTCCGGCCGGAAAGATACGGGTGATCAAAATTGCAACGCAAAACCGACCGCAAGAATCTGCAAGGTGAAGAAACTCGGGTTCGAATCCTAGAAGAAACTATGCGGCTGGTGATTAGCCACGGCTATGCCGGTACGACCTTAGCCATGGTGCGCAGGGCCACTGGGGTGTCTGCTAGTTCCATCTATTGGCACTTTGCCAACAAGGAAAGCTTGATCGCCGCGGCCTTGGAACATGCCTACCGGACGCAGGCCTCACGATTGCCGAACTGGCTTGATACGCCTCCGAGCCAGATGCGCCGAGACGACTTGTATGCGGAGCTGATTCGTTCACCTTCGGCAGGTGTGAGCATGGAATATTGGCGTGTGGGATTGCAGCTTGCTGTTTCTCGTCCCCAGGAACCAATCCTCGCACGGGACCGATTCTTGCAAATTCGACGTGAAAGCGTCGAATGGTTGGCACAGTGGTGGGAACGAACCCTGCCCGCCGAGATGGAACAAAAGGATCTTGCATCGGACTTATTGGGCCAGCTCACCGTGGGGATCAGGGAGTGCGAAGTACTTAACCTCTATGAGTTGAGGCGCTTAGAAGCCAAACCTCTGAACAAGCTGATTGCTGCGTGCCTTGATGAGATCGCCATTTGTATAGTCGAAACTGCAGCCGAGCGACCACTTGACGCGCTCCCCATGGCTCAAGAACAGACACATGTTGCCACCCCGGACGGAAGCCGGGAAATATTTGTGCGGGCGACCAAAGATGTCATCATGGAGCTTGGCTATGACGGTGTCACGATTGCTAGGGTCTGCGAAAAAGCCGGGTTGCCGGCAAGCTCCTTGTATTGGTTCTTCAAAGACAAAGACGAGCTGATCGCTACGGTTATCGAGGAGGCATGCCAAGGATGGGCCTCGACTCGGAAGCTCTCTCATCTTCGTCCGGCCGACGGCGATTGGTCTGTGCTTAACCGCAACTATATTCTTGCGGCCCTGGACGGAAGTCCCGGAGGCGGCGTCTTGGCACTGGGGCTTCTGCTCTTGTTGCAACGTTCGGATCATGTCTATGCCGGCCGCCAAGAACTAGAACTTGTGATGCAAGATGCCTTTGAAGTAACGGTCCTGTGGTTCCGAGAGATGTTTTCACCGATATCGGAGGAACACATGCGCTCGGATTTAGCTAGGTACTTTACAGAGTGCTTCTTCAGGTTATTGGAAAG
Source organism: Arthrobacter sp. MYb227 (assembly GCF_002975435.1). Lineage (GTDB taxonomy): Bacteria > Actinomycetota > Actinomycetes > Actinomycetales > Micrococcaceae > Paeniglutamicibacter. Next base: position 85,901 of record NZ_PCPT01000002.1, read on the forward strand.
CAGCCTACTGAACAAGCAAGTTGAGGATCGAGTGTGGGACCCGGCAATGCTTGCGGACTTGATCAGCACCGCGTTGTACCGAGTAGCGTGCAAGGTCCAGGACGGCAGCACCGTCCTGGACCTTGCACACCAATAAATCCTAAGTCACTAGCCGCGAGCTGTCGGGGCGATGCTCATGGCGGTAGCCGTCAGCATCAATTGGTCAGCCCAAGCGGTGATCTGTTGTGCGGTGACCGAGCTTGGCAAATGGGTAATGCGCAACACCAGGCGCACTTTACCTGCTGAATCCCATACCGGAGCCAGCAGCGAGTCAACCTCGTACCGTTCCCCATCCAGCAGCGTAATTGGAGCGTAACTGCTAGAAGTACGGGAAATAATCTCCCGAATATGGCGTTCTTGAGCCGGGGTGTAACGGCCCGAAGAATATTCACGCAGGGCGGCAAATACCTCTTCGTCCCGGTAATCTCCCTTCATGGTCACCGACCAACCCCGGTTGCGGACAGCCCGCAAGCGTTCGCGGTATTCATGTGGGGAACAGTCATCGCTGGGCAGCGCCCGATCTAGCCAGCGCTGAATCGCGTCCTCGTCCTCCCACGCTAGGCACAATTCGCCCATGGGAGGCATCAACGGAATGCGTTCTCCGAGTCGAGCTTCGGCATCCCACGAGGAACCGGTCCCCGCCACCATGACCGCCATTTGGTCATTGACCACCGCCATTGCCGTGCACTCGGCACCCAAGGAAGCAGCAAGCCAGTCCATTTCGGCCCGACCCTGCTCCGCTAGTCGCACCCCGGCAATAAGGTCCGTTTCAAAGGGGGCATGCAATGACATCGGTGCAAACTGACCATAACCGCCCTGGAAGAACAGTAGTGGTGCCACGGGGCGGCAAACCTGGAGCTCTTGTACCGCGCCAACGACAATGTGGTGGTCTCCGGCGTCCGCGATCGATTCGAAGGTGCAGTCGATGAAGGCTACAACACCCTCGAGTACCGGGGCTCCGGAGGGTGAAGGCGTCCAATCTACCGCGTCAAATTTATTCTCGGTGCGACCGGCGAAACGGCGACAAATATCTTCTTGGTCTCCGGCCAGTACATTGACGCAGAAGGACTTTGCGGTGCGCAACCGTTTGAACGTATAGGAACTTACCGTTGGCAAGAAGCCCACCAAGGGTGGATCAAGTGAGACCGAGGTGAAAGACCCCACGATCATGCCAACGGGTTCACCATCATCGGCAATACCAGTAATAAGAACAATTCCGGTGGGGAAATGTCCTAAAACATTGCGGAAAGCCATCGGATCCTCAACTGTTGGGCGGGTGGCCCCCAAACTGACTGCGTTCATTGTCTTTCCTTTCAGACGGTAGTGCCGGCATGCCGGGTAGAACGGAAGGTTACTTCTGGTCCAGCAGATCTAGTGCTACATCCACGATCATGTCTTCCTGACCGCCGACCATCCGGCGGTTTCCAAGTTCCATCAAGATTTCTGTGGTGGGGATTCCGTAGCGCTGGCTGGCGGTTTCCGCGTGACGGAGGAAGCTTGAGTAGACTCCTGCGTAGCCAAGCGAGAGGGTTTCACGGTCAACGCGAACCGGTCGGTCCTGCAGCGGACGGACCAGATCGTCTGCCGCATCCATCAGGATCGGCAATGAACAGCCGTGCTCAAAATCGTATTTGTCGGCCGCCGCAATGAACGCCTCAAGCGGCGCATTACCGGCACCGGCACCCATGCCGGCCAGCGAGGCATCGACGCGGTTGGCGCCGTGTTCAACTGCGGTGAGTGAGTTTGCGATGCTTAGCGAGAGATTCTCATGGGCATGAATGCCAATCTCGGTTTCCGGATTCAGCACGCTGCGGAAGGCGTCGATGCGTTCGGCAACTCCGCGTGGGGTCAGTGCACCGCCTGAATCAACAACATAAACGCAGGTAGCTCCGTAACTTTCCATGAGTTTTGCCTGCTGCGCGAGGTCTGCTGGCTGGCTCATATGGGACATCATGAGGAACCCAACTGTGTCCATGCCTAGATCGCGGGCCGCGGCAATGTGCTGGGCCGAAACGTCTGCTTCGGTGCAATGAGTGGCGATGCGGACCACCGAGGCGCCAGCACTGTGGGCGTCCTTGAGATGGCTAATCGTGGCGATGCCCGGCAGTGCGAGAGTTGCAACCTTTGCGTTTTTGACGACCCCGGCTACCGCGGAGATCCATTCCAAATCGGTGTGGGCGCCAAAGCCGTAGACACAGGAAGACCCGTTGATGCCGTCGCCGTGGGCCACCTCGATGGAAGAAACTCCTGCCTGATCCAGTGCCGTGGCAATGGCAACGGCCTGGTCTACCGTGTATTGGTGGCGGATGGCGTGCATGCCATCACGCAGGGTGACATCGGAAATGTAGAGCTTGCTCATGCTCCTACCTCCTGCAAAGTAGCTTCGGTCTTCGGGTTCTTGAGTCCGTCGTGTGCGGCCCATCGTTCGGCCACAGCCATGGCGGCGGAAGTCATAATATCTAGGTTGCCCGCGTAGGCCGGCAGGTAGTGTGCCGCACCGGTGACCTCCAACATGACGGTGATGCGGGTTCCGCGGAATTCACCTGACCCCGGCAGATAGAGCGGGTTTTCCGCGCCGAATGTTTCAAACTGAACCGCCTGCTTAAGCTGGTAACCCGGAACATATTCCTGCACCTTGGAAACCATTTTTCCAATGGATGCTTCCAGCGCCGAATGGTCCTGCTCGCCTTCAACCAAGGCATACACGGTATTACGCATCAACATGGGAGGCTCAGCAGGGTTCAAGATCATGATGGCCTTGCCTTCTGCGGCCCCACCAACCTGAACCAATGCCTCGGAAGTGGTTTCGGTAAATTCATCGATGTTGGCCCGGGTGCCAGGACCGGCCGAACGTGCGGACACCGAGGAAACGATCTCGGCGTAACGTACCGGGGCTACCGCGGAGATGGCTGCCACCATGGGAACTGTGGCCTGGCCTCCACACGTGACCATGTTCAAGTTGGTTTCTTCTAGGTGGTCTTCCATATTGACCACGGGGATGCAGGAGAGACCGATGGCCGCGGGGGTCAAATCCAGAACCCGAACACCGGTGTCCTTGAGTAGTTCCCAGTTTGCCCGGTGGGCCGAGGCGCTCGTTGCGTCAAAAACCACCTTGATATCTTTGAAGTTCGGTAGTTTCAGTAGCCCTTCGATGCCTTCAGCGGTGGTCGGAACACCAAAAGAAGCAGCGCGTCGCAGCCCATCGGACTCGGGATCGATGCCAACCATGGCGCCCATCTCCAGACGAGTGGACCCACGAATGACCTTAATCATTAGGTCGGTGCCGATGTTACCCGAGCCGATAATGGCCACGGGCCAGCGTGTTTGTTCTTCCATTACTTCTCCTCATGCGTGATGCGGACCTGGCCAAGGCCCTGAATAGTTACAAGTGCGTTTGCGCCCGGGGGAAAATTGACCATGGGGCCCAACGCTCCGGTCATTAATATTTCCCCGCCGCGAAGGGGCCTGCCCAGCCCTGCCATGCGTCGTACAAGCCAGAGCGCAGCGCGATAGGGGTGTCCAAGACATGCGGCTCCGGAACCGACGGAAGCCACTTTTCCGTTGACTTCCATGACCATTCCGGCCGCACCAAGATCCAGAGCTGAAGGCAGGACCGGAACTGTGCCGGTGACAATACGTCCGCAGGAGGCGTTGTCGGCGATGGTGTCAAGGATGGAAATATCCCAGTTTTTGATTCGTGACCCGACAACTTCAATGGAGGGGAGCAGATGATCGATGGCAGCCATGAGCTCATTCATGGTGGTGTCAGGATTCGGCAAGTCATGCTTGAGAACCAAGGCCACTTCGGCTTCCACGCGTGGTTGCAGGACTTCCCCGACGCCGATGCTCTCACCGTCGGCTAGGCACATGTCAGCAAACAAGACACCGAAGTCGGGCTGGTTGACGCCCATTTGGGCTTGTACGGCCTGAGAGGTGAGCCCGATCTTGCGGCCTACCACCCGTCGTCCCTGCGACACCCAATAATCTTCGTTGAGTTGTTGAACGGAGTACGCGGCATCGATACCGCCGAGGGTTAGTTCGTCGCGGATTGGTTTGATAGCCAAGTGGTTATCTTCGGCATCGCGTAGTCGCTTGGCCACATGAGCAAGACCCGCCATGTTGGCGCTTGCTGTTTCGGTGAATGTTGTCATCCGTCCTCCCTGGGGGTGAATCCCCAGTATGTCGTGACGCGAGAATGCCTCGAGAGGAAGATCCCGGAGAGCGGGATGAAATGTGAGGCAAGGCACTAGCCTTGACTCTGTAGTGAGGTGTACAGTGAACATCACCTTCGAGTGCTGCGCATCACACTGCACGCGGTTTCTTGGCGATTCCACGAGGGTTTTGGTCAATGTATGTTTCGCTTCTCCACAGATGGAGGGTGATTATTCTTCTTCTCGGAGGTTCTTGATGAGTGTTGCTGCCTGCGCCCCCACCGACTGCTCTCCCGCGGCGGTAAAAAGCCAACCGCCTTCGATGGCGGCTCGGATGACGTTGATCATGGAGGCCTTTGAGCCTTTCAACGCAAAACTCTTGCTCGATGAAATAACCGAGAGGACGAAGCTTCCGCGTTCCACGACGCACCGTATTCTTGATCAGCTTGTCCAATTTGGCTGGGTAGAACATACGCCAGAGGGATATGGAATGGGGTGGCGAACGATGAAATATCGTAGCCATGACTCGGTCAATGGCCGAATCCGCGCCGAAGCTGCACCGTTGCTTCATGATCTGCAAATGCGTACGGGAATGGTGGTGCATTTGGCGGTTCTCGACGGATCGAATATTCACTACTTGGATAAGCTTGGTGGACGTTCGGCTGTTGCGGTTCCATCGCGTGTCGGTGGTATTAATGCTGCACACGGAACAGCGCTCGGAAAGTCAATGCTTGCCTGGATGGACCCCGAAGATTTGGATGAGCTGTACAAGGACGGGCTGCCGCAAACTACCCGAAATACCATCAAGGACCCGCCGATGCTCTACGCCGAACTGAATCGTATTCGGCGTCGTGGTGGTCTAGCCTACGAATCGGGTGAGAGCTTCGATGGCGTTGCTTGTGTGGCTGCTTCCATCCGTGGACGACAAGGGCCTTTGGCCAGTATCTCGCTGGTTGGCAAGGCGCAAGATCCGCTTGAACGGATGGCTCCGTTGGTTCTTGATGCTGCTCGGCAGGTGTCCGAAGCGCTGTTAGTTCACGCCTACTAGAAAGTCGCGTTTCATCTTCTCGCTTGTGGGGAAAGTATTTTCTGGGAAACCGCCGGCAGAGAATGGAACTAGGTAGCAGCGCTGTCGGGTAGAACTGGGTGACGAGTAGCTAAAATTCTTGCCCGAGATAGCAATGGGCTGCACCCCGGCTGGCTCGCGCGCTCTGCACGATGCTTTGATGATGTGATCGCCTGGGGCTGGTCCGTCATATGCAAAGGGAACTTCGGAGCTTCCGCGGCCGAAACTGTATCAGGCCACGTTGGTTACGGCAGGGGGGCAACAGTCCCTAGCGTCTTCGGCCGAGCCGGAACAGTTGCGGTACCGGAGCCTGCAACGTGGTGCCGCGAATTCTTGATCTACGGTGATGGGCCGGAGCGGTGCGTTGTATGGGGGAGTGGTTGACGCGGCAGGGTATTTTGAAAATATGCGATTCGCCAGCGAACTAACCCCACGGCTTCAGCTCGATGCCCTTGAGCCCGTGGATCTTGATGCAGTTTTTGCGATCGACAGCGATCCGCGCACCTGGACGCATCTTCCCAGGGCGCGGATCGTAGATCGCCGGCTCACCGAAGAGATGCTGAGCATGGTTGATCGAAGCTGGAGTGAACATGGATTGGGTTCTTGGATAGTTCGACTACGCCACGACATGGCGCTTCCTGGGCTTGAACCCGAAATAATTCCCGGACTGGAACCCGGAATGATGGTGGGCAGTGGCGGGGTTAATCTTTTTCCCGCGGGTAAGCATGGCGCATTCTGGAATCTTGGGTACCGACTGCATCCAGATTGCTGGGGTTATGGACTGGCGACCGAGCTATCTATTTATGCAATTCGCTGCGCCCAAACGGTACGGCCGGAAGCTCCTGTGATTGCGCGCGTTCTGTCGACTAATCCTGCTTCGGTGGCGGTCGCTCAGAAGGCAGGGCTCCGCGTCATGTGGGAGGGGGAACCCGCGGAAGCTACTTGCAAGGTTCTCGATGGAGTCCAAGCCAACAGGATCATTTTGGCGGACCGCAGGCCTTCTGCTAAAGTGCTCGATTGGTTGGTTTCCCTCGGCTAAACGAAGGAAAGCAACCAATCAGAAACGGCTATTCGCCATCACGAACTCGTATGACAAAGTTGCGTACATGGTCTTGCAATACGGTGATGCGGCGAGCTACCTCGGCTTCTCTGTCAAAGCCAAGATAGGGCAAGGATTTCATCGCGCGAACATTGGTTGAGCACTCAAAATTTGCACAAACGAGCATGCCGATAGTGTCACCATCGCGCCCGGCCTGACCGCCTGCCTTCGCGTTGAAGAAGACCACGTCATTGGGAAGATCCACGTCCTCGCACCAGGAACACTGGGCACGGCTACGGATCTTGCCCTCGGATTTTCGGAACATAATGCCGATGGGCTGCTCTGGCTGTTCATCCAGCGTTGCCACGACATAGCCAACAAGCGGCAATTTGGGGTCTCGCCAGCCCAGAAAATCTCTGCGTTCCCAGCTCAGTTCGGCAAAATTTTCGGGAAGGGTGAGTGCCTTGCGTTCACGCAAAGAAGCGTTGATGAATGAGGCGCGGATTTGTTTTTCGGAAAGTTGCAGCATGAAATAAGTAGTCCTGTGGTGGAGCTTGCCGCGTTTGAGCAAGCAGCGGCAAGACAAGAATTCGGTGGAATGAGCGTGCATTAAGCACGACGGTGCGGTTGAAGCACTCGGTCGAAACCAAAAACAACAGAACTATCTAGAACCAGCAAAAATGATGCCGGCTACCTCCGAACGCCAGATAGGCAATGAGGAATGAGTCATGCAGAACATGAAAAAAGTATACGCCTGCGTTGCACTACTCGCAGATCGGCATATCCGTGGGTACCGGGAAGGTTTCAAGGATTTTGTCATTGGATGTATCGATGACGAGCACCGATTTTTTGGGCCATGATTTGTCTTGTTTCACCGTGTAGGTGATGCCGAGGTCTTCGGGCTTTCCTGCTTTGTCTAGCTTGCGGTCGTGTGCTTCGATGATTTTGCCCGAGTCGGTGAGAACCGTGACGGTTTGTTGTGGCAAGCCATGAGTATTGCCGTCTACCGGAGTGGAATTCCAGAGGCCCTCAAATCCTGCGACGCAATCTTTGGTGACAGGCTGGTCGTGTTTTTCGGGTTCTACCGGAGGTACTGCATCTACATTTGCCGAAGCGCAACCGGTGAGTACACCCGCGGCCAGCAAGAGGATTCCGGTGATGCCAAGTGTTTTCTTCATGATGTCCCCATAGTTCGTTGATGATTTACACATGACGCTAACAGCGTCAGCCTGGCGGGATGATGTGAAACCCGCGCAATGGCAAAAATCGGCACTTTTGTACTAGACGTTGGGTCATCAAAGTATTCGAGTGATCCATCTCTGGGACTAGGGAAAACGCTCTATGGTCTTAGGTGTTGGCTAGAACGAGGTGCCAGCTGGTGAAGGTGTTGAGGCACAAGCATATTTACCAAGCGGGAAGAATACTCCGGCGCGTTCATTCAAAGTGCCACCAGACCATCAATTCGGTGAACGCAGGGTTAACCAAATGGCAACTCTTGCGTTGATGCGGTAGACCGGTCATATGTTAATGCGACAACTCGAGTACCTATTGGCGGTAGCCCGTGAGGAACACTTCCTGCGTGCCGCGCAATCTTGTGGGGTCTCTCAACCCGCGCTGTCCGAAGGTATCCGGAAGCTGGAAAAGGAACTCAACGTACCGCTGATCCGGCGCGGGAATAAGTTTGAGGGACTAACCCCCGAGGGGCTAGAGGTCGCGATGTGGGCTCGGCGTATCTTGGCGGATCGTGATGCAATGCATGACGAGTTAGCCGCAATGCGAGCAGGAGTGAGCGGCCAGCTACGTATTGGTTCCATTCCCACGGCCTCGATTGCAGTTTCGCTGCTCAATGCGACCTTCTGCCGTGAACACCCACAGGCCCGCGTTCAAGTTGTTTCCGATATGAATAACGACGAGGTGCTGGCCCGGCTGGCAACCTATGAGATTGATGCTGGGATTGCCTACATTCAAGATCCCCTACCCGATCGCTTTAGCGTGACCCCGCTGTATCTCGAACGCCATGTCTTGCTGGTTGGTGATGACCAGCCGGTAGGTATGACGGTGTCTTGGACCCAGGCCGCTTCACTGCCGTTGTGTTTGTTGGCTCCGCATCTGCAAGGCCGGCAACGCATTGATGCGGTATTTGCCGAAGCGGGCGTGCGGCCCGAACCGCGGTTGGAAACGGATTCTGTTGCGTCGCTTTTTGCGCATGTGAAGACGGGATTCTGGGCAACGATCTTGCCAACAGCGTGGCTACATGTTTTTGGTGTTCCTCAAGGTTTGCGGGCAGTTCCCCTCTCCGAGCCGCAACGTGCACTTCCCGTGGGCCTCGTGACTTTATCCGCGCAACCCGCTTCCGTATTGGTACGTGCAATGGCTGAGGTAGCTGCAACTACCGACCTGAGACACCTTGAATATGCCTTGTAAATTTCAGTGCAGCTCACAGCAATAAGCAAAACCTCTTGCACCATCGGTCGTACCTCTTTGACGGTTATCGCATATTTGCCGGAAAGTGGTTTGGGAAGTGTTCCGTCGAGCACGGAGCCTCATCGCCAGAAAGACCTCCATGAACCATTCCACACACCCTGCGCCAAGGGTCAGAAATCAAATGCGTTGGGCCTCGGTCGTCGCGGGGTTTCGGAGATTCTGGGTGCTGGGTCCAGCCGCGGGGGACCACCGTGCGGCACTTCGTGTGGGAGTGAGTGTCGCGCTTCCCGTGCTTCTGCTCATGGCACTGTCCCGGCATGAGCTCATCGTTTACGCGGTGTTTGGTGCGTTCGTTGGAATGTATGGCCGCCAAGAACCACACCAGTTACGCATCATTCACCAGTCCCAGGCTGCTGTTCTCTTGGTAGGTGGCGCCAGCATAGGCATCGTACTTTCCGCATTACAGGTACCTATCTGGACGTTAATTCTGGTGGAAGCAATCGTGGCGGGATCCGGATCGCTCTTTGCCGATAGGTTTGGGCTCAAACCTGCGGGTTCTTTCTTCTGTATCTTTGCCCTCGGTGCCTGCGCGTCTGTTCCGCTGCAGGTTCATTGGTGGGTTGCCGCCTTGATCTGTGCGGGCTCGGCATTGATAGCTATGTTGGTTGGCTTTAGCGGCTGGGTTGATGCCCGCGGCTGGAAGCGCGGAGCCAGCCGCACTCGTTCCCCATTTACCGCTCCGGCGATGCTTACGCACGCGCTGCGCTACACGCTGGCCGTGGGTGTTGCCGGTTCACTGGCCTATCTGCTGGGCATAGGACATCCCTATTGGGCCATGGCCGCGGCCGCGGTGCCGTTAGCCGCCGAAACTCTCGGAGCCAGACTGCATCGCGGAGTCCACCGCATGGTGGGAACCACCGTGGGGGTTGGGCTAACTGCATTGATTTTGTTACCGGATCCGGTGGCCTGGGTGTTGAGCCTTACCGTGGTTCTTCTGCAATTCCCGACCGAACTTTTCATGACTCGGCATTACGCCTTGGCCATGGTGTTTTTCACTCCGTTGATCCTGATCATGACGTATTTGGCAGCACCCAGTGACCCGGGTTCCATGATGATTGATCGGACCGTTGAGACAATCATCGGGGCCATCATCGGCATGGTGGTTGCCGTGAGTGTCCGAGAGCCACGCCTGCCAAAACGGTCGACACAGCAAAGGCCGGCCGTAGCTTAGCGCCACGGCCGACCTGCTGAATCCCACTCATCGTTTTACTGAACTAACCGATGTTTACCTCAATATTTGCCCTGGTAATTGGCCATCCGGTCACTACCTTGGGACGCGGTGTCGCGTAGGTGCGGACCTTAGAGGTGCTCAGGCCAAGACGTACCAAGGACTCGGCAATGGTCACTGCCGCTCGTACCCCATCGACGATCGGCACACCGGTAGCCTGGGCAACCTTGGCCTCAAGTTCAGCCATCCCACCACAACCCAGCACGATGACCTCGGCCTTATCGTTCTCCACGGCCTGGCGTGACTGATCAACGATTGCCGCAACCGCACGCTCGGGATCGGATTCAAGTTCCAGCACGCTCAGCCCGCTGGCACGCACCGAGGCACAGCGATCGGTAAGCCCGGCAAGCTTGAGCCGGTCCTCAATCAACGGAACCGTGCGATCAAGCGTGGTGACCACCGAATACTTGTGGCCCAAGAACTGCGCGGTGGATGCGGCGGCCTCGGTAATATCCACCACCGGAACATCAAGAAGTTCCTGTAAGCCTTCGCGTCCGTGCTCGCCGTAGCCGGCCTGGATCACCGCGTCGAATGGCTCGGTGTAGTTCACCACCTTGTCCATCACAGCAATTGCAGCAAGGTAGCTTTCAAAGTTGCCTTCGCAGGAATCTGCGCCGAAGTTCGGGGTGAGTTCGATAATTTCGGTGCCCGGGGAGGCCGCCGAGCGAGCGGAATCACCGATCGAGCGGGTCATCGAGGCTGTTGTATTGACGTTCAGGACCAGAATTCGCATGGTGCGCAAACTCCTTCATGTGGATTCGGTAGCGCGATATTCTCTCGGTGGTACCCGTGGGCAAACACCGACCGATCGGCTAGTGGGTTGGGGTTACGGCGATTTCTTCGCCGCAGACATCCTCGTGGACCTCGCCGCGCTTGGCAATGGCCAGATAGATGATGGCGCCTAGACCCGAACCAATGAACCAGGCGAACGCGGAGACCGCGTGCAATGCCGGGTTGAAGGCTAGGATCAGTGCCGCGATTGAGGAAGCTGCAAGGGCGATGACGGCGCGCATGTTCACCCCACGGGTGAAGTAGTAGGTGCCCTTCGGGCTGACCCGGTACAAGTCCGGGACATTGACCTTGGCGCGGCGCAGGATCCAGTAGTCGGCCATGATGATGCCGAACAGCGGGCCAAGCAGTGCACCCAAACCGCCCAGGAAGTAGGTGATCACCGTGGGGGAGTTGTAAAGGTTCCAGGGCAGGATGACCAGGCCGATGAACCCGGAGATCAAGCCCGCGCGACGGAAGTTTAGGTGCTTCGGGAACAGGTTTGTCAGCGCGTAAATCGGTGCCACAAAGTTGGCCATCAGGTTCACCGCAATGGTGAGGATCAACAAGGCCAGCGAAGCGAGGATCAGCAATAGCGTGTTGGGGATTGCCTCAACCACGTCGGAGGGGCTGGTGATGATGGTGCCATCAATTTTGAACTGGGCACCGGTGAGGACCACAACGATGACGCCGAAGAGCAGCATGTTCAGTGGGATGCCGAAGAAGTTGCCACGCACGATTGCCTTCTTGGAGACCGCGCTGCGGGTGAAGTCGCAGAAGTTCAGTACGAAGGTTCCGTAAATAGAAACCCACAGTGCGCCGCCGCCCAGAATACCTACCCACATATCAATGCCGGTCTTGGTTTCGCCGGTTGACCAAGCGATCGAGCCGCCCGCTTCAATGAACATCCATACGGCAAGGGCACCCATGGTGATCAGGATGACCGGGCCGGCAAAGGCCTCGTATTTACGGATCATTTCCATGCCGTAGCTGACGATGACCAGCTGGACGGCCCACAGGGAGACGAAGCAAATCCAGCCGAGTGTTGAAAGGCCCAAGAAGTGGTTGTTGTTGATTGCTGCGGCACCCGGCGCCAAGGCCAAGACCATGACTACCAAGACCACGGATGCCAGGTAGGTCTGAATGCCAAACCAGGCGATGGCGACTGCGCCACGGAGCAGGGCCGGGATCTGTGCACCGCGGATGCCGAAGGCGATGCGGCTCATGACGGGGAAGGGGACACCTGTCTTCTCACCCATGAAACCGGAGAAGTTCAGCAGGCCAAAGAGTAGTACCGCACCAAAGGCAAGGGCCAACAGAATTTGCCAGCCACCCAGACCTAGGGCGAAAAGCCCAATGGCGAACGCGTAGTTACCCAGCGAGTGCACGTCATTGGCCCACAGCGTGAAGATACTGTAGCTGGACCAGGTGCGGCCCTTCTTAGTGGTGGGGGCCAAATCGTTGTTGTAGAGCGTGGCGCTGAGTTCGTGCGGGTTCAGCTCTGCCGAGGAGTCGGTACTGGAAACCAGGCCCTTGAAGGCTGAATTCTCAGCGCGATGTTTACTCACATCTGGAATAGTCATTGGATTGCGCCTTTCGGCCGAGCGGTGTGATGGGGGTTACAGCTGCTTGGGAAAATAATGACACGTTTCCACTCAAAAGAAAAACATTTTCACCTAGTGGAATGCCGACTAGGCTATTTGTGGAAATCTTCGCGTAACGTCACGCGAAAGCCGCGAGCCCACTAGCTTTGTGCTACGGGGCCACCCCCTTGACAGTGATGAACGCCACTCGCTACAGTTTTCATAAAGCAATAATCATATTCCGCGATATGGAAGTTGAACCCCACGTGAAGGAGTCGAAGATGTCTTACACAGTTAACTGCTCAATCCTGCTGACCGAGCTTCCCCTGCTAGAGCGCGCCGAGGCCGCCAAGGCTGCAGGTTTTGACAGTGTTGAATTCTGGTGGCCATTTGCCACAGCGGTTCCCGCCGACTCCGAGGTCGATGCCTTTGTCTCCTCAATTACCAACGCGGGCGTTCAACTTGCCGGACTAAACTTCTTCGCCGGCGATATGCCAGCGGGCGACCGTGGACTTGTCTCATGGAAGGGCCGCTGCTCCGAGTTCAAAGACAACATCGCAGTTGTTGCGGCAATCGGCGAAGCTACCGGATGCAAGGCCTTCAACGCCCTCTACGGAAACCGCCAAGAAGAATTCACCGCTGCGGAACAGGACGAGCTGGCCCTCAAAAACCTGCTCGCAGCAACAACAGGCGTGGCACCGCTCGGCGGCACCGTGCTGATCGAACCGGTCTCCGGCACCCCCGCCTACCCACTAAAGACCTCCACCGACGCACTTGCAGTGGTTAATAAGGTCAAGGCAGCTGGGGCAGACAACATCGCATTGCTCGCCGATTTCTTCCATATGTCAGTCAATGGCGAAGACGTAGCGGCTGTCATCGAAGCACACGCCCAAGACTTCGGCCACATCCAAATTGCCGACGCACCTGGCCGCGGTGCACCGGGAACCGGTGAACTGCCCCTGGGTGAATGGATCGCCCGCTCACGTGCCCTGGGCTACAACGGCGGCATCGCCCTTGAATACAAGCAGGATCGCGAAACCGCCTTCTCCTGGCTCATCCGCCAGCCGGCTTAAAACCTTCACGGCACCGTCACACCATAAAATTTTTCAGGAGTCACTCATGTCTAACACCAAAAATGTAGCCTTCATCGGACTTGGCATCATGGGCCTACCCATGGCCATCAACCTCACCAAGGCCGGTTTCAACGTCACCGGGTACAACCGCAGCCCACACAAGGTAGCAGAGCTCGTCGCCGCCGGCGGCACGGGGGCTACGAGCGTTGCTCAGGCCGTCGCCGGCGCCGACGTTATTATCACCATGGTCCCGGATTCGGCAGATGTCGAGGGCGTAGTCACCGGCCCAGAAGGTGTCTTCGCCAACGCCAAGGCAGGCGCACTCTGGATCGATAACTCCTCGATCCGCCCGGATGTCACCACCGCACTAGCCACCGAGGCACGCGCCGCCGGCATCCGCCCGCTCGATGCCCCGGTCTCCGGCGGCGAGGCAGGGGCCATTGGCGCGGTGCTCTCCATCATGGTCGGTGGCGAAGAAGCAGATTTCACCGAGGCGCTACCGGTCCTCGAAGCCATGGGCAAGACCATCGTCTTGGTCGGCCCGGCCGGCTCCGGCCAGACCGTCAAGGCAGCCAACCAGCTGATCGTCGCGGCAAACATCCAGGCGCTCTCCGAGGCAGTGCTCTTCCTCGAGGCCTACGGCGTGGACACCGACGCGGCCCTGAAGGTCCTTGGCGGCGGACTGGCCGGCTCCAAGGTGCTGGACCAGAAGGGCCAGAAGATCCTGGACCGCAATTTCGAGCCCGGCTTCCGCCTCGCCCTGCACCACAAGGACATGGGCATCGTCACCTCAGCGGCCCGCGAGGCCGGCGTCGTCCTCCCGCTCGGCGCACTCGTCGCCCAGCTGGTGGCCTCAACCGTGGCCAGCGGCGACGGCTCGCTAGATCACTCGGGACTCTTCCGCGGCGTACAACGCCTCTCCGGTTCCGCCGACGTGCCTGCCCTCTCGGCCTCCTAACCGGCCCACCGGCCAACGCATCTAAGCCGTTGGCACTACCCCCCACCCCATTTTCCCGACCGGCCAGCGCGGCATCGATGCGCACTGCGGCCCGGTCGGTACCACGCAAAAGGACCCACACCATGACCAAGATGCGCGCTGTAGACGCAATCGCCCTGATCCTGGAAAAGGAAGGCGCCACCGAGGCCTTCGGCCTGCCCGGCGCGGCCATCAACCCGCTGTACTCCGCCATGCGAGCCCATGGCGGCATCCGCCACACCCTCGCCCGCCACGTCGAGGGCGCCAGCCACATGGCCGATGGCTACTCACGTGCCACCGGCAAGATCGGACTGTGCCTGGGCACCTCCGGTCCGGCCGGCACCGACATGATCACCGGCCTGTATGCGGCGATCGCCGATTCCATCCCGATGCTCTGCATCACCGGCCAGGCGCCGACGGACAAGCTACACAAGGAAGACTTCCAGGCGGTGGACATCGAGTCCATTGCCAAGCCGGTCACCAAGTTCGCGGCCACCATCTTGGAACCCGGGTTGGTCCCCGGTTACTTCGCCAAGGCCTTCCAGATCATGCGCTCGGCACGCCCCGGCCCGGTCCTGCTGGATCTACCGATCAACGTGCAGCTGGCGGAAATCGAATTCGACATCGACGCCTACGAACCACTGACCCCGGATAAGCCGGCGGCAACCCGCGGCCAGATCGACAAGGTCTTGGACCTGCTCGTGGCCTCCAAGAACCCGATCATCATCGCCGGTGGCGGTGTCATCAACGCCAACGCGTCGGGCCAGCTCGTCGAGCTGGCCGAGCTGCTGAACATCCCGGTCTCCCCAACCCTGATGGGCTGGGGTTCAATTCCGGATGATCATGCCCTGCAGTCGGGCATGGTCGGCATCCAGACGCACACCCGCTACGGCAACGTCTCGTTCCTGGCCTCCGACTTTGTGCTGGGCCTGGGCAACCGCTGGGCCAACCGCCACACCGGCGGCCTGGAGACCTACCGCAAGGGCCGTACGTTCGTGCACATCGACATCGAAGCCACCCAGATTGGCCGGGTCTTCACCCCGGATCTGGGCATTATTTCCGATGCCGGTGCAGCACTTGAAATGTTGCTGACCATCGCCAAGGAACGCAAGGCCGCCGGCACTCTGCCGGATTACAGCGCCTGGGCCGATGAGTGCACCGCGCGCAAGTCGACGCTGCACCGCAAGACCAACTTCGATAACATCCCGATCAAGCCGCAGCGCGTCTACCAGGAAATGAACGAGGCCTTCGGCCGCGATACAACCTACGTCTCCACCATTGGCCTGTCCCAGATTGCCGGCGCGCAGATGCTGCACGTCTACGGCCCACGCCAGTGGATCAATGCCGGTCAGGCCGGCCCGCTGGGCTGGACCGGTCCGGCCGCCCTGGGCGTCGTGCGTGCCAAGCCAAATTCAACGGTTGTTGCCCTTTCCGGTGACTACGACTTCCAGTTCATGATCGAAGAATTGGCAGTCGGCGCGCAGTTCAAGCTGCCCTACATCCACGTGGTAGTGAACAACTCCTACCTGGGCCTGATCCGCCAGTCGCAGCGCCCCTTCGAGATGGATTACCACGTCTCGCTGGGCTTCGATAACATCAACTCCCCGGAAACTAACGGCTACGGCGTTGATCACGTCAAGGTCGCCGAGGGGCTGGGCTGTAAGGCGGTACGCGTCGAGGATCCATCCAAGCTGGCCGAGGGCTTCGCCGAGGCCACGCGCCTGGCAGCCGAACATCAGGTGCCCGTGGTTGTTGAGGTTATCCTTGAACGTGTGACGAACATCGCTATGGGTGCCGAGCTTGATGCAGTCAACGAATTTGAGGACCTGGCCCAGGCCGCCGAAGACGCCCCGAGCGCCCTGGTACCCCTGGATCAGGCTACCGGGCAACCGGTAGGCGCCTCCGCCTAGAAAGAACCACACCATGCTTGTAGTTATCGCCTCCGATAAGTTCAAGGGCTCCCTGACCGGTGCCCAGGTAGCCGACGCCGTACGGGAAGGTCTGGGTCGGCAGATCCCCAACCTCAGAACGCGTGTGGTTCCGGTGGCCGACGGCGGGGAAGGAACCCTCGCCGCGGCGCTGGATGCCGGATTCAGCGCCCGCGAACTGACGGTCGCCGGCCCCACCGGGGAACCGGTTCGTGGCTCCATTGGGCTGCGCGGTGAGATTGCGGTGGTTGAACTTGCCACCGCCTCGGGCCTTGATCTGCTCCCGGGCGGCATCAAGGATGCGCGCGGGGCTACAAGTTATGGAACCGGCGAACTGATCGTTGCGGCACTTGATGCCAACGCCAAGGAAATCATCCTTGGCGTTGGTGGCAGTGCCTGCACCGATGGTGGCGCCGGCATGCTCCAGGCCCTGGGCGTTAAACTCCTTGACGCCCAAGGCAACGAACTTCCACGTGGCGGCGGGGCCCTGAGTACCTTGGCACGTGTGGATTTGAACGGGCTTGATTCACGCCTTGGTCATATCAAGGTGATCCTCGCCGCCGACGTGGATAACCCACTGACCGGTTCCAACGGTGCCGCTGCGGTCTTTGGCCCACAAAAGGGTGCGAGCGCCGTCGACGTTGAGCACCTCGATGCGGCACTTGCCAACTTTGCTCACGTGCTTGGCCAGTGCATGGGCAACGCATTAAGCGAGGTCGATGGCGCTATTGCCGTTGCCGCACACGCACGTGCCTCGGGTGCTGGCGCCGCCGGTGGGGTTGGTTTCGCTGCCCTCGCGGTGCTCGGTGCCACCCGCCAACGCGGCATCGAGGTGGTTTTAGAACTGACCGGACTCGCGGCAGCCCTTGAAGGCGCCGATGCCGTGATCACCGGGGAGGGCAGCCTGGATAGGCAGTCCCTGGAGGGTAAGACCCCCATTGGTGTTGCCGAGCTTGCCGCAACCCACGGAGTTCCGGTCTATGCCATTTGCGGTCGTACGTTGCTGGGCGCCCAGGAGCTTAGCGCAGCGGGCTTTTCCAAAGTGGTAGCGCTCCAGGAACTCGAGCCCGATCTGAATCGTTCGATGGCTAACGCTGCGGCCTTGATTACCGACGCAGCAGAATTACTTGCACCGGCAATTCTTACCAATGCCTCATTCAGCGCGGTCACTAGCGCCGGCTAAAAAGCTTCAATCTTTAGACGCCTCAATATTTTTACAACGTAAGGAATAAACCACCATGAGCAACACCGAGCTCGACGCGGCAACGACGCCGGATGCAGCATCCGCACAGGCCACTGGTGCCCACTACGATCTGGTCATTCGTGGCGCACAGATCCTCACCAATGCGGGCATCGTGCCACGCGAGGTCGGCGTGCGCGATGGCAAGATCGTGGCCATTGAGCCGCTGGGGAATAACCTTTCGGGCGCGCAGGTCATCGAGGTTGCCGAGGATCAGGTGCTCATTCCGGGCCTGGTGGACACCCACGTACACGTCAATGAGCCGGGCCGCACCGAATGGGAAGGCTTCGAATCGGCAACCAAGGCAGCGGCAGCCGGTGGCGTCACCACCATCGTTGATATGCCGCTGAACTCCATCCCGCCGACGGTAAACCTTGAGGCGCTGGCCCTGAAACAGGACGCCGCCCGCCGCAAGGCCTATGTCGATGTGGGCTTCTGGGGCGGCGCGATCCCGGGCAACAAGCCGGAGCTGCGCAAGCTGCATGATGCCGGCGTCTTTGGCTTCAAGTGCTTCTTGCTGCACTCAGGTGTCGAAGAATTCCCGTACCTCGAGCCAGATGAGATGGAAGAGGACATGGGGGAGATCGCCTCGTTCGATTCGCTCATGCTGGTCCACGCCGAGGATTCCCGCGCCATTGATCGTGCACCAAATGCCGAGGGTGATCACTACGATCGTTTCCTGGCCTCGCGTCCGCGCGGTGCCGAAAACGTTGCCGTCGCCGAGGTCATCGAGCGTGCCCGCTGGACCGGCGCACGCGCCCATATCTTGCACCTTTCCTCCTCCGACGCGCTGCCCATGATCAAGTCGGCAAAGCGCGATGGGGTCAAGCTGACCGTTGAAACCTGCCCGCACTACCTGACCTTGTTGGCCGAGGAAATCCCCAACGGTGCCACGGCCTTCAAGTGCTGCCCGCCCATCCGTGAGGCCTCAAACCGTGAACTGCTTTGGCAGGGTCTGCAGGATGGAATTATCGACGCCATCGTCTCGGATCACTCACCGTCCACCATTGATTTGAAGGACGTCGAAAACGGCGACTTCGGTGTGGCCTGGGGCGGGGTTGCCTCGCTGCAGCTGGGTCTTTCACTGGTGTGGACCGAGGCGCAGCGCCGCGGCATCAAACTTGAGCAGGTACTTTCCTGGATGTCGACGCGCCCGGCGCAGATCGCCGGAGTGCGTCACAAGGGTGCAATTGCCCTGGGTAACGATGCCGACTTCGCGTTCTTCGCACCCGGTGAAAGCTTCGTGGTCGATGTGCACAAGCTGCACCACAAGAACCCGATCTCCCCGTACCAGGGCAAGGCACTTGCCGGTAAGGTACACCGCACCTTCGTGCGCGGCACCGAGGTCGATTTCAAGACCCCCAAGGGCCAGCTGATCCGTCGCGGAGACGTCCAGACCGACGCCTAAGCGACACCCCCCCGAGGCCCACTGTGGCCACCGGGGCAAAAACTTCCCGGGCCACCGCCCCAACCTCTCATAAACAGTAATCATGAGGGCGGTGCCCCGGGTTTTTGTTTAACTCAGCGTTTCCAACGAGTCATGACATCCCACTGCCTGGAGTGTCCATCGAGTTGTTTGGCAACGCTCCAGGAGATCAGATCTCCGGCGCATTGCGCGCCGCCGGTAAAGTTCGGATCCTGCACCACCAGCAAGGATTCGCTGGCAACGTCGTAGACATAGCGTGCAGATGCCGCCGCGTGGCCACCATCGGAGAAGCGGAAACTCACGCGTTGATCACAATGCACAACATTTGCCACGCCGGTGCCCGATGGCATGGGTAGCGCGATGACCTTCCCGGTGAGCGTATTCGCTATATAAAAGTCACCCAGATAGGTGAAGCTCACGATCCCCTGCTGGGCGCCTAAGTTCATGATCTGGTTCGCCGGGGGTGCCTCGGGGGAAAGCTCGACCAAACTTCTCGCTGTCCCACTGGCATCGAGCACAGCAATTTGTGCGGGCACCGGGGCTCCCAGTGCGGCCGGCTCACTACCCGGTGCCGGCCGTTGGGTCCCCACGTAGAGAATTTCGGAGCCAACGGGTACCGGGTCAAAACCTTCGGCATCCTCAATGCGCACATGGCCCGGCTCATCGAATGCCACGGATAAGAGTTTGGGCACGATGAGCGCCGAATCCTCGGCGTGGAACGAGGCATGCCAGAAAACTCGGCCATTGGAGAAGACCGGAGTTGAGGCTCCGTAATAGGTCGGTGGCTGCTGGGTGGGATCCTGAACATCGGCGGAGGAGGCAAGCACTCGAACCTCGCTTTGGCCATGAGGCACCCAAAGGATCCGCCACCTACCGCTCTGCCAGTCCTCGTCGGGTTCGCTCCACACGGTGCCCTCCGGGCCCACCGAGCCTAGGCCGATGGCCGTTTCGGGTGGAAGGAAGTTTTTGCCGTGCTCCGTAAACCGAGCCAATTTTCCATCCGTGTAACGTCCCACGCCGGTAGCCCCGGAAAACAGCACCGCATCGATCGGATGATCGGACTGTTGCCCCGTGAAGCCCGCTAAGGTCCCGGTCTCATCAAGCCCAAAGGGGATCAACAAGGTGCCGGTCGTGACAAGCTTCTCGGTGGTTGAAACTTCCGTGTAGTCGCGATCCCGAACCGCCTCACGCGCCTGATCGAGTGTCACTCGGTGGATCTGGTATTCGGGTAATCCTTCGCCGCTTGCCCAGCTCAATCCCGGCACCCGTAAGAGCGATGGATCGGTGAAGCCCGGTGCTCCAGCATTGTTGGTCGTGGGGGAGGAAAGGACCTGTTGCCCGTCGGGGTCGGTCAGCGAGGTACACCCGCTCAAGACCAATGCCGCAACACCTAGCGTGATCACGCGTCGCGCCAACATCGCCCTGCTCATGGAAGACTCCTTCTGCGGCCTGTGCTTTCCCAAAGTCTTTCGCACCGTGCGTTAGGGTCCCCCATAAGACACACCTCCGAGCCCCACAAGTCACCTTGTGAAGCCGGTAAAAACTGGGCACGAATACCCGGATACATTTCGAGTTTGCTCTGCTACTCTCGCATCATGGGCAAGCTTCTGACCTCGGCAACGTTCATCCACACCTCCAGTACACCGCGCGGGACTGATGCGTCATGAGCACTCTGCAGGGCTGGAATTTCACCACTCGAGCCGCAGAACAAGCCAGTGCCGCCTCGCTAGGAAATTGGCGCAGCACGCTGCGTTTAAACAAGCAGGAGGATAAAAACTCGTTGACCAACTCCGTGAGCGGGGTGATCGTCGGGTTTATCGTGCTTGGCGCAAGCGTGCTCTTCCTGACCCGTTGGCATCCGCAGGCGCCCGAGCTCTGGGTTGCCGTCCTTGTCATGAGCCTGATCGGGCTGGGGCTCATTATGGTCTTTGGTCGGGAACTGGTGCACCGCTACCGCGCGGGGGTTCGTGGCATGTTGCTCACTCATGTGTACGATGCCGGTGTTGTTTTTGAACGCACCGAAGGTCAAGTGTTCACGGTGCCCTTCGCCAGCTCCCAGCTCAGGTACGTGACCTGGGATGAGGGAAACGATGAACGGCATCGCGAGCAACTCTGGGTCACCCTGGCCGATGGCAGCATCCGTGCCGTGGAAACCTGGACCGCTGACGAATGCAGAATCTTGGCCCAGCTTGCCCCGAGTCTGCGCTTGGATCGGACCCCGCAGCTTATTGCTCCGGTGCGCGGCACACATCAGCCCGAACCGCTCTAAAGCAATTCGGGCCGAAAATGTGCCGGTATTACAGCGGCGTGATGCTCAAGTCTTAGACGCCCAAGGCATCACGCAGACGCGCAACGTGCCCCGAGGCATCAACGTTGTACTCGGTCAGCGCAACATTGCCTTGCGTGTCAACAACGACAGTGCTGCGTAGCGTGCCGGAGAACTTCTTGCCGCCAAATTCCTTTTCACCAAAGGATCCGTACGCCGTGGCAACCACAAAGTCTGGGTCGGAGAGCAACGGGAAGTTCAAGGATTCGGCATTGCTAAACGATGCCAGTGCCTCGCCCTGATCGGGGGAGATGCCAATGACCTCGTACCCGGCGGAACGCAACGAGTTGAGGTTGTCACGGAAGTCGCAGGCCTCGGTGGTGCACCCGGGGGTTGCCGCCTTGGGATAGAAGTACACAACAACATTCTTCCCCGCGTAATCGGACAGGGAAACCGCGGAGCCGCTCGCATCGGTGAGAGAGAACTGCGGTGCGCGCTGCCCGGGGATCAGCTGGGTGGAAAGTTCAGACATAAAAAACACCTACCATTTTCGTATCGTGATATTTCAATTCCACTCTAACCGGATTTTCTCCGCTGCAATAGGGGGGTAAAAATCAGCAATTGCGGCTAAACCCAGCCCCTACGCCATAAACCGGTCAACGAGTGTCAAAAAGTACCCCAAAAATCCCTCTCCAGGGGGATCAAAGTGTCGCCAAACGCGTGTAGAGTGTCCAATGCTTCGGCCGAAAACCATCGGCGAGCCACACCTCAAAACCCGGAAACACCGGAATTTGTGAGGCCAACACCTGAGGACTTTCTTAGATGCTCTTAAAGCTCATACTTAGACACGCAAAGCCATACAAATGGTGGGTCGTTGCGGTGCTGTTCTTCCAGCTGGCAACCACCATGGCAACCCTGTACCTGCCCAGCCTCAACGCCGAGATCATCGATACCGGTGTGGTCAAGGGCGATACCGATTTCATCTGGCGCACCGGCGGCGTCATGCTCGCCGTCGCCTTCGTCCAGGTATTTACGGCCATCGCCGCCGTCTACTTCGGCGCCAAAACCGCCATGGCCATCGGCCGCGACCTACGCCACGCGGTCTTCGATTCCGTCACCGGCTTCTCCGCCCAAGATGTCAACAAATTCGGTGCCGCAACGCTGATTACCCGCGGCACCAACGACGTCCAGCAGGTCCAAATGCTGGTGCTCATGGGCCTGAACTTCATGGTCTCGGCGCCCATCATGTGCATCGGCGGCATCATCATGGCGCTACGCGAAGATGTGGGCCTGTCCTGGCTGGTCTGGGTCTCGGTCCCACTGCTGATCGCGGTGGTCGGCGTGCTGGTCTTCTTCCTGATGCCGCTCTTCCGCCAGATGCAGGATCGCATTGACGGAATCAACGGGGTTTTGCGCGAGCAGATCACCGGCATCCGCGTGGTGCGCGCCTTCGTACGCGAACCACATGAGGCCGAACGCTTCGAGGACGCAAACGCCAAACTCACCCGCGTGGGAGTGCGCGTTGGCAACCTGTTCGTCTTGATGTTCCCGCTGATCGGCATGATCCTGCACATCGCCACCGCCGCTGTGCTCTGGTTCGGTGGCCACCGCGTGGAAAACAATGGAATGGAAATCGGTGCACTTACCGCATTCTTGCAATACCTGCTCCAAATCCTCATGGCCGTCATGATGGGAACCTTCATGGCCATGATGATCCCACGGGCCATGGTCTGCGCCGAGCGTATTAACGAGGTCACCACCCTTGAGCCATCGTTGCGCGATCAAACCGAACACGTGGCCCAGATGGATAACCCGGGCACCGTCGAATTCCGCAACGTCACCTTCGGCTACCCCGGTGCCGAGGCCCCGGTGCTCAACGATGTTTCATTCATTGCCCGCCGCGGAGAAACCACGGCAATCATTGGTTCCACGGGTTCGGGCAAGTCCACCCTGCTGAATCTGATTCCGCGACTTTACGATGCCGGTGCCGGTGAAGTGCTCGTTGGCGGCATCCCCGTCACCGACCTGACCCGCAAACAGCTCTCCGGCGCCGTGGCAACTGTCCCGCAACGCCCCTACCTCTTCTCCGGAACCATCGCCAGCAACCTGCGCTTTGGTGCGGAAAACGCTACCGAAGATGACTTGTGGGCAGCCCTTGATGTTGCCCAGGCACACGAATTTGTCACGGCCCGCGAAGACGGACTGGATGGCAAGATCTCCCAGGGCGGAACCAACGTTTCCGGTGGGCAACGCCAACGCCTATGCATTGCCCGCGCACTGGCGGCACGTCCGGAGATCTACCTCTTCGATGACTCATTCTCCGCGCTCGATGTGGCAACCGATGCCCGGCTACGCGCCGCGCTTGAGGAACCCACCAGGGACGCCGCGGTGATCATCGTCGCCCAACGGGTCTCCACCATTACCGGTGCGGACCAGATCCTGGTACTGGACCACGGCGAAATCGTGGCTCGCGGAACTCACGAGGAGCTACTCGAGTCCTCGGAAACCTACCAAGAAATCGTCACATCGCAGCTAGCAGTGGAGGAGGTGGCCTAAATGGCAAAGCGAACTCAAGAAACCCCTGCCGATCAGGTTGCCGTCGAGGAATTCGACGAATTTGATACTGCCGGTGCCTCCGACGCGTTCGGCGATGCCATGCCGGTACGCAAGGCCAAGCACTTCTGGCCCTCCGCCAAACGCCTGGTTGGCCTGCTGGCCCCGGAAAAACTCGGCATGTCACTGGTGCTGCTGCTGGTTGCCGCCGGCGTAGTACTTGCGGTCATCGCCCCCAAGATTCTGGGCAAGGCCATGGATGTCATCTTTGCCGGTGCCTTCAGCAAGCAGATGCCCGCAAATGTCCCGGTGGATCAGGCCATCGAAGGCCTGCGTCAGGCGGGGCAGGGCAACCTCGCCGATATGATGTCCAAGATGAATCTGGTGCCCGGCACCGGCATCGACTTCCCCCTGCTCAGTCGCTACATCCTCATTGTCTTGGCGATGTACTTCGTCTCCTCGCTGTTCATGTGGGCGCAGGGCTGGTTGCTCAACCGCCTGGTCATGAAGGTCGTCTACAAGCTGCGCAAGGATGTTGAAACCAAACTCAACAAGCTGCCGCTGAACTACTTCGATACCCGCCAGCGCGGAGACTTGCTCTCCCGGGTGACAAACGATGTGGATAACATCCAAAACGCCTTGCAGCAGGCGGTCTCCCAGCTGGTCCAATCCCTGCTGACCGTCGTTGGCATCGTGATCATGATGTTCATCGTCTCCTGGCAGATGGCGCTGATCGCCCTGATCGCGTTGCCACTGTCCGCAGTTGCTGCCGGCGTGATCGGTTCCCGCGCGCAGGGCCTCTTTACAGCCCAGTGGAAGAATACCGGTGCGCTGAATGGGCAGATCGAGGAATCCTTCTCCGGACATGACCTGATGAAGGTCTTCGGCCGCGAGCAGGACATGCTCGATCGTTTCCATGAGAAGAACGAGGAACTCTACAAGGCATCTTTCGGTGCCCAGTTCGTCTCAGGAATGATCTTCCCGGTCATGAACTTCGTTTCCTACCTCGCCTACGTCGGAATCGCCGTGGTCGGTGGGCTGCGCGTTGCCTCCGGACAGATGTCCCTGGGCGATGCCACGGCATTTATCCAGTACAGTCGCGAATTCACCCAGCCGCTGGGGCAGATGGCCGGCATGGCCAATATGCTCCAGTCGGGTGTGGCCTCCGCGGAACGCACCTTTGAGCTGCTCGATGCCCAGGAGCAGGAACCGGATCATGTCACCGACACACTGCCGGCGCGCACCGATGGTCACGTCGAATTCAACAACGTCACCTTCTCCTACTCGGAAGATAAGCCGTTGATCACGGATTTGTCCTTCGAGGCACATCCCGGGCACACCGTGGCCATCGTCGGACCCACCGGCGCGGGCAAGACCACGCTGGTGAACCTGGTGATGCGCTTCTACGAGCTGAATTCCGGATCCATCACCCTTGACGGGGTCGATGTCACCGCGATCAGCCGCGCGGATCTGCGTTCCAAGGTCGGCATGGTGCTCCAGGACGCCTGGCTCTTTGGTGGGTCAATCATGGAGAACATCCGTTACGGCCGCCTGGACGCCACCGACGAGGAAGTCTACGCTGCCGCCAAGGCAACGTTCGTCGATCGCTTTGTGCGTGCGCTACCCGATGGCTATGAGACGGTTATCGACGAAGAAGGCACCAACGTTTCCGCCGGTGAGAAGCAGTTGATCACCATCGCGCGGGCCTTTGTGGCAAATCCATCGCTGCTGATTCTCGATGAGGCAACCAGCTCCGTTGATACGCGCACCGAGCTTTTGGTACAGCATGCCATGGCCGCGCTGCGTAGCGATCGCACCAGCTTCGTGATTGCGCACCGACTTTCTACAATCCGTGATGCCGACACCATCCTGGTCATGGAAGAGGGCAAGATCGTGGAACAGGGCAACCACCAGGTACTGCTTGCCGAGCGTGGCGCCTACTACCGGCTCTACAAGTCGCAGTTCGCCGGCCCCGCCGAGGACGTCGATGCTGAACCTCCTACCGGTGGCGCTCCGGTGGTTGGAGTTCCGGTACCCGGTGAAACCGCCAACGAGGTCACCGGCTAAACACCACACGCAGGCGCGGTAGCTCAACTAGGCACCACCCCAAGGGAGGTCGCATCGATCAGAAGCATCTTCGTCGATGCGGCCCCCCTTTAGCCGTTTTAACCGCCGGTGGGGCCACCTCCGGGGAAAGAGGAGCACAGCCCCAAATCCAGGTGGGTCGCGTCACCGCAATTTTTTTGAACTCCGCACCCCCAAGCCTCTGCAGGAGCATAATTCCCAACCCGACCACCAGCAAAGAAAAATCTCCCGAGTGCTGGCACTGATTCGGGTGAATGCCGCGATTTCCCCCATGCGATAAGATTTCGCAAGTGACAGCCCGAACCAGCACCGCCGACAAGCAAACCCCGCATTCATTCCCACGCTTTGCCCGGCCTGAAGCAAACACCCACGCATCGTCAATGGGATTCCGTTCCGATATCCAGGGGTTGCGCGCCATCGCGGTGTTGATGGTCATCATCCACCACCTGCGACCCGGGGCACTGCCCGGCGGGTTCATCGGCGTTGACATGTTCTTCGTGATATCCGGGTACCTCATCACCGCGCACCTCTTCCGCGAAATGCGTGCCACGGGAACCATCGCCCTCGCAAGCTTTTGGGCCCGCCGCATCCGCCGACTACTGCCCCTTGCCTTCACCGTGCTGCTGGCCACCGCCGGCCTTGTCTACCTATTCATCCCGGCCACCGAACACGGCACCATGTTCAAACATATTGCCGCTGCGGGGCTCTATGTTGAGAACTGGGCCTTGGTGCTTGATGCCACCGACTACGCCGCGGCAGGGCAAATGGCAACAGCCGTGCAGCATTTTTGGTCGCTCTCGGTTGAGGAACAGTTCTACATTTTCTGGCCGCTACTTGCCGCCTTGGTGCTCTGGGTGAGCGCCCGGGTGGGCGGGAAACACGGTGCAAGCACCGTGACCGCCGGCAGCCGGGTCTTCTTTGCCGCAATCGTCTCGGTGGCGGTACTTTCCTTCGCTTACGGGTTATGGCTCACCGCGGTCAACCCACCCGGAGCCTACTTCAATACAGCCGCCCGCGGCTGGGAATTTGCCGCCGGTGGCATCGTTGCCCTGCTCGCCCGACGTGGCGCGGTGCGTGGGATCCCCGGAGCCCTGCTGGGGTGGGCCGGCCTTCTCACGCTGCTCGCCGGAGCCATGCTGATCCCCACGGAGACACGATTTCCCGGCACCATGGCACTGGTCCCGGTGCTCGGCACCGTAGCGGTGCTTGCCGCCGCCGGCCCACACAACAGACCCTGGTTATCGCACGCGCACTGGCTCTCCATCCGTCCCGCACGCGTCATCGGCGATATTAGCTACGGCGCCTACCTGTGGCATTGGCCGCTGATCATCGTTGCCCCCTTTGTGCTCCGCACCGAACCCAAGTGGTACCAGGAACTCGGGATGCTGATCCTGACCTTGGTCCTAGCCTGGCTGTCCTACAAACTTATCGAAAACCCGTTCCGCTTCGGCAAATTCCTGAAACCGGTGCGCAACTCGATGATTTTTGCGCTTGCCGGGATGCTGCTCATCACCGGGGTTACCGTCGCGGGCAGCGCAGCTGCGGCGCACAGCAGCAACTTACCGCGGATGTCGGCGCAGGACCCCTGCTATGGGTCCGGATCCCTGATTCATCCGGAAAACTGCCAACCGGTTGCCTCAAATTTTGCTCCCTACCCCTCGGCTGTCATGGTTTCCCAGGAGGTCCGCGCACCACTGTTCCCGGGCTGTGAGGCGGACACCTTGCAGGTGGGCGATGTCAGTTGCACGCTGGGGACCACGCAGAACCCCACAATGCGTGTGGCATTGGTCGGAGATTCGCATGCTTCCGCGTGGTTACCGGCACTAGAAATCCTGGCCAGGGAACGCGGCTGGGAACTAGTCACCCATATTCGTTCGGGCTGTTCGCCATCGGTTGCGGCACTCAAGGGGGCCGAGGCGCTCAGCGGAACCGCATACCGGCTGTGCACCGAGTCAATGCGCGCGCTGGGTCCGGCCCTCGCCGCGGATACGGATCTCGATGCCATTATCGTCGCGGCCCAAGGCAATAAGCGCAGCTGGGTATCCTCGCCGGGCTACGAGTTCAAGAACCCGGCCACCGAGGGCTTCACCGCGCTATGGCAATCGTGGAGTGACGCGGGAAAGGCCGTTGCAGTGATCCGTGAGGTCCCGCGGCTGGGCAATAAGAACGTCCCCACCTGCGTTGCCACAAGCCCCGAGGACCCGCTGGCCTGTGCGGTGAGTCGGAAGCAGGGCCTCGATGTGCCACAAAACCTGGGCAAGGCGCTGAAAAGTGACACGGCACCGGCAGGCATCGTGCAACCAAATCTCACCGATTCAATCTGCGATGAAAACACCTGTTACGCGGTCATCGGCTCGCTGATCACCTACTACGATCAATCCCATCTCTCCCATGACTTTGCGCGTTCACTGGCCCCGGAACTGGGACGGCAACTGGCCCAAAACCCGGTATTTGCGGCTCCCAACTAGCCACCTCGGCTGAAGCCAGCGCGGAGGGCACCCTCGCCACCTGCCGGAAGGTATGCCCACGGCGTATCAGCTTCGTCAAGCCAACGTCGGGTGATAATCCCAACTCCGGCACAAGCGGGCCCCCGCCACGATTGCAACATAAGCTATTGCCCATGTCTGCACCAGTAAAAGCCCCGCGTCTGCCCGCCTTCAAAGAACCAACCACCGTTGGATCCGGGGACCTGACCGGGCTGGAAGTGGACGGCCGGGCGGAGGGGCTGCTCTTTGAGGCCGACGATGCCGACGGGGTAGATCTCGAAGACGCGGTCTTCACCGAATGCATCTTCCGCTCCGTGGCCCTGCAGGGGGCCGCCATGTCGCGGGTGACCTTTGGGGATTGCCGCATCGAGGAGGTCAACGCCCCGGTGCTTGAGGCCCCGGACTCCGGCTGGTGGAATACTGCGGTCATTGGCGGGCGCATTGGGTCGGCCGAACTCTATGGGGCGACGTTCCGCTCGGTAAAATTTGAGCGCGCCAAGCTTGGCTACCTGAACCTGCGCCGCGCCAAGATCAAGGACGTGCTCTTTGTCGATGTGCACATTGAGGAACTCGATGCCGGTACCGCTTCACTGGAGCGGGTGAGCTTTATCGACTGCACCATCGACACCCTGGTCCTGAACGGGGCAAAGCTCAAGGACGTTGATCTGCGCGGTGCACGATTGCGTACGCTCTCGGGAATTTCTTCGCTCAAGGGTGCCACCGTCAGTTACGAGCAGCTCATCGATCTGGCCCCCATCCTCGCAGGTGAGCTGGGGCTACGCGTTGAGTAGTCGCCGCGTGGTGCGCTGAGGTATTCAACAGCTTTGCTCGATAAGCTAAAGCACATGCACCAGCCGCCATACCCATATCCGCAGCCCCTGCCGCGTGAACGTCAACCCGTCTTTGACTCAGGTCGCATGCGAGGCGGCGATTGGGTGGTGCTAGCGCTCTACATTGCGTTGTTCATCTTTGGTGCCGCGCAATTGATCGGGATGCTACCGGGCTTCATTGAGGCATTCCCCACTCAGGAGAGCGCGCTCTTTGCCGTGAACTTGATTGTTTATGTGATCATGTTTACCGGCGTGATGATTGTTGCGTTCGATGCGTTGCGCCGTTCCTTTGCCACCTTCAAGTACTACCCGTGGGCCAAGGCACTGATGATCCCCGGCGGCTGGTTTGGCACCCTGATCATTGGTGCCGTGTTGCTGATGTCGATGGGCAACCCGGTCAAGAGCGAAAACCAGCTGGCCATCGAGGGGATGACCCGCTCGGTCCCCTTCATCACGATGTTTGTTGTCACAGCCATCATGGGGCCGCTGGTTGAAGAGTACATCTTCCGCCACCTGCTCATTGGAAAGCTCAGCCGTAAACTCAATGTGTGGGTTTGCGTGGGGATTTCCGCGGTGCTCTTCACCTCGCTGCACTTCATTGGTGCCGGCTCCTTCGATCTGACAAGTGCAATTCCCTATACAACGTTGGGCATCATGATTTCGGTTGCCTATGTACTGACCGGCAAATCACTTGCCTACGCGTATGTGCTGCACTTTTTCAACAATGCCGTGGCATTGAGCCTTTCCTACCTGCTATTGCCTTTCCTACCGAACTAAGCGTGAGCCGGATAATGGCCTGGAGTGGATTGGTCAGGAATACGTAGTGGGGGCCCCTGTGCAATGGCAGGGCCACCGGCACGGTAGTCGGGGCTATAAGCGCATGATCTTGGCGCTCTTTGCCGCGGGTGTTGCAACATTTTCTCAGCTGTATTCGGTGCAGGGCGTGCTTCCCGAACTCTCCCGCGATCTGGGCATTGGGGAGGCCCAAGCGGCTCTTGCGGTGTCGGCCGCGACGCTGGGACTTGCCTGTTCGGTGCTTGTTTGGTCTTTGCTGGCTGATCGCTTGGGGCGGCTACGTACCATGAACATCGCCATTATTGCCGCGGTCATCTTGGGCCTTGCGGTTCCCTTTTCCCCGGGCTTCGAATGGTTGCTGGCGCTGCGCTTCATTGAGGGGTTGGCACTTGGTGGAATTCCCGCCATCGCCCTTGCCTACCTGGCCGAAGAAGTCTCTCACCTACATGCCGCGGTTGCTGCGGGTACCTATATTTCCGGCACCACGCTGGGCGGGTTGGCCGGGCGATTGGTTGCCGGCCCGCTGAGTGAGTTTTGGAATTGGCGCGTGGGAACGCTTGTAGTGAGCATCATGGCTGCGATTGCCGCAAGCGTTTTTATTGCGGTTGCGCCTAGTCCCCGTGGGTTCACTCCCGTGCCGTTCGCTAGCCCCGATGCGGTTCCGTTGTGGCGAAAACTTTGGGCGAATCTGCGCCAGGGCCGCTTGCTGGTGCTCTACGCGCAAGGGTTCTTGCTCATGGGTGGTTTTGTGGCGGTATTCAACTATCTGGGCTTCAGGCTTGAGGCGCCACCGTTTTTGATTCCCGCTTCGCTTGCCTCATTGGTGTTTATTGCCTATCTTTCCGGGACCTGGTCTTCGCGGCAGTCTGGGGTGTTTGTTGCGCGTTTTGCCAGGTTGCCGGTGCTGCTGGGGTCCATTGGGGTGATGTTCGGTGGGTTACTTATCACCCTGGTTGAATTCTTGCCTTCGGTGGTGGTGGGGATGCTGCTGTTTACCGCCGGGTTTTTTGGGGCTCACGCCGTGGCAAGTGGCTGGATCCCGGTCCTGGCCGTGGGTGGTAGGGCGCAGGCCGCAAGCCTCTACAACCTCGCCTACTATGGCGGTTCATCGCTCTTTGGGTGGGCGATTGGGTTGCTGTTCAATGTGTGGGGCTGGCCCGGGCTGGTAGCGGGGGTTGGGTTGTTGTTGATGGTGGCCGCATCCCTGGCAGTGTTGGGGCTGCGTAACCCCTCAACCCCCGGAGCGTAAAGAGTGTCCCGGGGGTTGTTTTAGAGCAGTTCTAGTAATTGTTTTTTGTAGGTGTCGAATGCTGCCGTTCCCAGCGGGGTGATGCCCAGATAGGTGGCCGGGGTGCGGCCCTCGATGACCTTTTCCTGCGTGATGTACCCGGCGTCCTCGAGTTTGCGCAGGTGGGTTGAGAGGTTCCCGGCGGTCATGCCCAGGATTTCGCGTAACTTGGGGAAGGCGATTGCGTCCTTGGTGCCCAAGGTGTTCAGCGCCGACATGAGACGTAAGCGTGCATCGGCATGGATCAAGGGATCTAGCTCGGCCATGGCTACTTCGCCTCTTTCGCGGAGGTATTGCGCATGAGTAGTGCTGCGGCGATGAATAGGGCCGGGCCGCCAAGGGCGAAGAATGCCATGAATAGGTTGGGCCCGGCGAGCAGGCCAACAACGTTGAGTACCGTGAAGCAGGCACCGAGAACGAACATGGGGCGGTCCTGGAAGATGGCGGCACCGGCCATATACATCAGTGAGACCACGAGGATGGCAACGGAGTTGATGATCCAGCCGACGGTAGCCTGTGGCGCATCGGGCAACAGATTGGCGAAGGCGATGGAAAAGACCGCAACCGTGGCGAATCCGCCCATCCAGCTGAACCCGTAGGCCATGCCGGCGAAGCGGGAATCTCCGCGGATCTGGGTGCCGGAGCGGATGCCCAGCGCCGCGGAAAAGATGATGGCTCCGAGCAAGATGGTGGCGCCGATCAGCAGCGCTACCGGGTAGCTCAGGGTGATCCATCCGTGGGTGGTGGCATGCAGTAGTCCGTAGCCCAGCAGGTAGGTGGCGGCCCACACTAGGTAAAGAACAGTGACGTTGGGGCCCAGCGCCTTGCGGGTGGTGGCCTCCGTGGTGCTGATCGCCGCAAGTGCCGTGCGGGGGTCAAATGGCTTCTCGGTGTTCGATGAGGCGTTCATGGTCTTGCCTTTCGTGTGGGTGAAGCGGAGTGGATGCAAACCAGTTTGCAACACAAACCACTTTGCGTCAATAGGTAATTTTCACCCAGTAGGCTGGTGGGGTGAAACCAGTAGCCCAGCAGCACACTCCCACCTCGACCAAGGGGCTGGGGCGTACCATCCTGGCGCTCGCGGTCCCCGCGCTCGGCGCACTCATCGCCGAACCACTTTTCCTGCTCGCCGACACCGCGATCATCGGCCACCTGGGCATTAACGAACTTGCCGGTGCCGGACTTGGCACCACCGTCCTGCAAACCGCGGTGGGCCTGATGGTGTTCCTGGCCTACTCAACAACCCCCGCGGTGGCCCGCGCGATTGGTGCCGGGCAACTGGGTAAGGCCATGGCCGCCGGGCGAGATGGAATCTGGCTGGCGCTGGGGCTTGGCACGGTGCTGGGACTCATCGGGTTTTTTGGCGCCAAACCACTTGCTGCGGCCATGGGCGCCAAGGGTGAGGTGCTGGGCTTCGCCGTTGATTACATCCAATACTCGACCTTCGGGATCCCAGCGATGCTGCTGGTGCTCGCGGCCACCGGTGTGCTGCGCGGCATGCAAGACACCAAAACCCCGCTCTATGTGGCAGGGGTTGGCTTCGCGGCAAACATCGTCCTGAACTTCATCCTTGTCTACCCGCTGGGCATGTCCGTTGCAGGGGCGGCGCTGGGCACCTCCATCGCCCAATGGGGCATGGCGCTGGTCTACCTGTGGATGCTGGTGCCGCGGATTCGGGCCGCCGGGCAATCCTTGGCGCCGCACGGGCCCGGGCTGCTGTCCACCGGTCGGGTGGGCTCCTGGCTCATGCTGCGCACCCTGAGCATGCGCGTGGCGCTGATCGCCACCGTCTGGGTGGCCACCGGGCAGGGCACACTGACCCTTGCCGCCCACCAATTGGTCTTCACCATCTTCACCTTTATGGCGTTCGCCTTGGATGCGTTGGCCATTGCCGCCCAGGCCCTCATCGGCAAGGAGCTGGGGGCCGGGCACAGCGAGCGGGTCCGCCTGCTGAACCGCACCATGTGTAAGTGGGGGCTCTACTTTGGGCTCATCACCGGCGCGGTGCTGGCGGCCGTGGCACCCTTTGCCGGAATGCTCTTCACCACCGATGCCTCGGTGATTCGCGCGGCAATGTTCGGTATCTGGGTCCTTGCCGTGGCTCAACCCATCTGCGGGCTGGTCTTTGTGCTCGACGGGGTGCTCATTGGC
Organism: Arthrobacter sp. MYb227; assembly: GCF_002975435.1. Lineage (GTDB taxonomy): Bacteria > Actinomycetota > Actinomycetes > Actinomycetales > Micrococcaceae > Paeniglutamicibacter. The sequence continues at coordinate 119,356 of NZ_PCPT01000002.1, forward strand.
GCAGGAGATGCCCGCTACCTAGCCCTTGCCGGGATGATCAACCTGCTGGCCTACCTACCGATGCTCTACCTCGTCACGCTCTTTGAACACACCGGTCCCTCGGCAGTCATCTGGATTTGGGCGGCCTTTGGGGTTGGCTACATGGTGGCGCGTGCGGCAACGCTCTCCTGGCGGGTGCGCAACGATCGCTGGATGCGCCTAGGCTCCTAGCCGTAGGAGGGGGGGGCTCTTCGCCGGGGGAGTGTCTAGCCCCATAACCCCGAAGGATCGGTAAATTGCTTGGCCATGGTGGTGCGAATCGAGCGTAGGTGCTTGGCCATGGCCGCCTCGGCCCTCGGCGCATCCCCGGCGATAATCGCCGCATAAATTTCCTCATGCTCGGCAAGCTCGGTCGGTGCCCCCACGTAGTGCGCCAAACCCGGCAGCACGTGATGCGCGCGGGCCGTCTCGGTGAGGCATGCATCAAGGATTTGTACGATGCGGGTATTGCGTGAGGCGACGCCGATGAGCTGATGAAATTCTTGGGCGGCGGCCATGGCCTCCAGGGGTGCGCTTACGGAAATTTCACGCTGCGTGTCAAGGTGCTGGCGTAGCTGGGCAGCAATCTGCGGGGAGCGGAAGGTTGCCGCGGCGCCCGCCGCATGGGGCTCCAACAGCATTCGCACATCGAGGGTTTCTTGCACATCGTTGAGGCCCATGGTGCGCACCAGGTACCCCTTTTTGGGCAGCACCGTGAGCAGCCCTTCGCTACAGAGCATGCGTAGGGCTTCACGGACCGGGGTTTTAGAGACCGCGTATTGATCGGCAAGCCGCGGTTCAACGACGATGGTTCCCGGGGCGATGGTGCCGGTGAGAATTTCTGCGCGAATTTTTTGTGCGAGTCGATCGGTCAATGAGGTGCCCATGGTGCGGTGTTCCATCGATTCCTGATGTTAAGGGGGTGCCCAACGTTGTGCCGATGGAGCAAGTCCGTGCGACGACGTAATGTTGTGAAATATCCTACCGGGCTGTTAGAAATATATTTCACATATTCTTCTCTGTCTTCGCGCACACCCAACGTGCAGCAGCGAGAAGCAGCATGTGAGAGTCGATACGAATCACCTAAGGACTAATGATGAAGCGCCGCCTGCCGCAGATCTCCGAACTTCGCTCACTGATGAAGTTTGAACCACTGAACTTTGACCGCCGCGCGGCACGCCTAGCCAAGGCCGCAGACGTCTGGGATCTACGCGCCATCGCCAAACGCCGCACCCCCACCCCGGCCTTCGATTACGTTGACGGGGCAGCCCAGCGCGAACTGACCTACACCCGCTCCCGCGAGGTCTTCGACTCCATCGAGCTACTCCCGCGCATCCTGCATGGCACCGCCAGCGCGGACCTTTCAACAACCATTGCGGGAGCACCCTCCGCATTGCCCTTCGGCATTGCCCCCACCGGATTTACCCGCTTCATGCACGCCGAAGGTGAAACCGGGGCGGTGCGTGCAGCTGCCCGGGCCGGAATCCCCTTCTCACTTTCCACCATGGGCACCCGCTCGATCGAGGAAGTGGCGCAAGCCGCCCCGGAATCCCGGCGCTGGTTCCAGCTTTACCTGTGGAAAGACCGTGACAAGTCCCGTGAATTGCTCGAACGCGCGCAGGCAGCGGGCTATGACACGCTGCTTGTCACGGTCGACACTCCGGTGGCAGGCCAGCGCCTGCGCGATGCCCGCAACGGCATGGTTATCCCACCCAAGCTGAACCTCAAGACGGTGCTCGATGCCTCCTACCGACCCGAATGGTGGATCAACTTCCTGACCACCGACTCGCTGAAGTTCGCCTCGCTGTCAAACACCAGCACCGATCTGCCCACGCTGATCAATACGATGTTTGATCCCACACTGTCCTTCGAAGATCTGGAATGGATCCGCTCCATCTGGGGCGGGCGGCTCTTCGTCAAGGGAGTGCTCAGCGCCGAAGATGCGCGCCAGTCGGTGGCTGCCGGGGCCGATGGCTTGGTGGTCTCCAACCACGGTGGCCGCCAGCTTGATCGCGCGCCGGTGTCCTTTGAAGCCATGGCAGAGGTTCGGGCGGAGGTGGGGCAGGACGTGGAAATCATTCTGGATTCGGGGATCATGACCGGTGCCGATATCGTCGCAGCCTTGTGCGCAGGGGCCGACTTCGTACTCATCGGCCGCGCCTACCTCTATGGGCTGATGGCAGGTGGTGAGGCCGGAGTGGAGCGCGTGATCGAACTGTTGGCCGAGGAAATTCGGGTCACCATGCAGCTGATGGGAGCTGGGACAATTGCCGATTTGGGGCCCGAACTCATGCGCCGCCGCGACACCGAGTTCAATGTGAGCGGCCAGCGCCGCTAGAATCAAAGCGTGTCTGCCGTAAAAATCCCCGCATCCATTGCCGCCGAAGTCGCAACCCCCGTCATGGGACGCGCGCTGACCGCTGCGGCATTCGCACTTATCTCCATTTTTTGGCCGAGCGCCACAAACCAGGTGCTGGCCTATAGCCTTGCCGCATTCATGGTGATCAGTGCGAAGTTCATCTGGGATTACTCGAAGGCACCAAGCGCGCCGGGCGAAGTGCGTGCACTTTACGCATTTGCTGCGCTGGTGATGATTCTCTCCGGGCTGTCCATGGCGTTCTTCCCGCAGGTACTAGTGGTGGGCATCGCCGGTGCCGTGGGATTCATCGTCGCCGGATTGCTGGAAATTATTGTCTTTTTCCGTCACCGCGCAGACTTCCTACCCTTCCGTGACCAGCTGGTTACCGGGTTTGTAGGGTTAGGCGTGGGGGGTGCGTTGCTCATGGGAATAAACCTTGATGCGCACGGACTGTTGGGGCTTGCCGGTGGCGGTGCCATTATCCTTGCGGTGTTCGAACTCATCTCCGCTTTTGGGCTTCGTCATGATGCCAAGGCCAAGCCGGCCGGGCTTTGGAGTTAGACTAGTAGTTGAGCCAAAAAATTGTAGGAGGGCCAAATCGTGGGTAAGAACCCAGCTGAGCAGAAGAAGTCTTGGCAGCAGAGCATCAAGGGGCCGTTGTCCTTCTCGCTGATCATGGCTTTGATAGCTGGCGTCATTGCCACAATTTCGGCAACCGGCGGATCCGATAACCCGTTGCGCCTAGACATCGGTCTGACCGCATTTGGTGTGGCATTTGTGGCCTGCCTGCTTGTCATTTCCGTGATGACAATGGCCAGCAAGGAAAACCCCGAGGACCTAGGCGGGGGTTCGGGAGTTAACCGTTCCTCGGCCAATCCGGATCCGAAGAAATAGATTTCACAAAAGCCACCAAGTGCCGCGAGCACTTGGTGGCTTTTTCGTGCCCGGAATCGGGTTAGGAGACGTTTTCTTCGTTATCCGCAGGACTCCAGCGATCCAAGAAATCCTCGTGGGACAGCTCGGCAAGATCGCTACGCATCATTCCAAGGAGTGATTCGGCTTCCTCGATGGTGCCGGTATTGACGCGGATGACCTCGGAATGATCATTGAGTCGGTGCACCACAACCGCCGCACCGACTGCCTCGGAGCCATCACCACCAAAAAATGCGTCGACAAGGCCCGCTGCCCACCTGGTTGCAGCACGCATCGGCCCTTCGCTGGATTTCTCCAGATCAACATCAAATTCGTCAGCTGCATGTAGTTGCGGGGCTGGTTCGCTGTTCATCTGTGCTCCTAGGTGTCGAGTCATGGAATCCACAAGGCGTTCTTGAGGCGCTGCTATGAGATAAGTGTATGGCTCAGCTGAGCATTTGTGGTGATGTTTGGGCAGAGCGGCGCCGACGGTAAGCCCGCACATGCTCGCGATTGGCGCAGTTGCCGGTGTCGCAATAGCGCTTGGAGCGGTTCTTGGATAGATCAAGCAGGACGGCCTGGCAGTCACTGCCCGCGCAGGTACGCAGGCGCGCCCGCTCACCGGAACGGATGACATCGACCAATGCCATCGCCGCCTCCACCGCCATGCGTTCACTCAGTGGAGCCTGTGGGGTTGTTGCGTGAATGTGGTAATCGCTTGCGTCGTGTTTCACCAGTTGGGGTAGTGCGCGGGCGCTGCGCAGGATGGAATTGACTCGCGCCACGGCGCTTGCCTCATCGGCCAACCAGATTTCGGCAAGTTGGGTGCGCAGTTGCCGGACCGAACGCAGCTCCGCGTCATCGTGGGTGCGCGAACCGGTGAAGCGTTCCCGAGCGATGAAATGATCCAGATCTGCGGGGGTGAGCAGGTGGTCCAGGGTGGGTGTGAGCGTATTGAGCAGTGCGACGATTGTGCCCAGCGCCTGTTCCGTGTCAGGGGCAAAGACCATTGTGACTCCTGTGATGCCTGATGGATTGACGGGATATGCGCCAAAGTTCTAGTGTCATGATCATACAACTGTTTACTCCTGACGATCATGTGGGTGCAGGTTCCGGGAACGTTCGGTATCCGGCCCAGATATCTATGAGGGGATCATCGAGGAGCGCCATGCCATTGGAGAAAGTAACACCGGAGCCGGGGCCCGACCTCGGAAGCGGTCATGCCACGCACAAGCTGCGGCCCGGGCTGGGTGGGGTTGGCATTGCACTGTTTTCTTCGGCGGTCTTTGGGCTCTCGGGATCCTTTGCCAAGGCACTGCTCGATGTCGGATGGACACCAGCGGCGGCGGTGACGCTACGCATGGGTGGCGCCGCGTTGGTCTTGCTGATCCCCACGCTGCTTGTGATGCGTGGGAAATGGGCAATGCTGGGGCAGAACTGGAAATCGATCCTGCTCTTTGGCCTCTTTGGTGTTGCCGCCTGCCAATTCTTCTACTTCCAAGCCGTTGAGCGCCTGGACGTCGGGGTGGCCCTGCTACTTGAGTACCTGGCCCCGGTCTTGATAGTGCTCTTCCTCTGGGTGCGGCATCGTAAACGGCCCGCAGCACTGACCATTGGGGGCACCGCACTATCCCTGATTGGACTGCTGGCGGTGCTTGATCTGACCGGGAGTACCAGGGTGGACCCGATTGGTGTGCTCTGGGGCTTGGGGGCAGCGGTGGGGCTTGTTGTGTACTTCTTTGTCAGCGCACGGGTTGATGGTGCGTTGCCACCGCTGGTGCTCGCCACAGGTGGGCTCTTGGTGGGAACACTGACGATGGGCCTGCTGGGACTTGCCGGGATTTTTCAGATGCGGGTAGTACTAGCGCCGGTGAAACTTGCCCAATGGGAAACGCACTGGGCGGTAGCGCTGGGTGGGTTGATCATCTTTTCCACGGTGCTCTCCTACGTCAGTGGGATCATGGCGGCCCGCGCCCTAGGATCCAAACTTGCCTCATTTATCTCGCTAACCGAGGTGCTTTTTGCGGTGGTGTGGGCCTGGCTCTTGCTGGGGCAGCTTCCGGCAGGAATTCAGCTGCTCGGTGGGACGCTGATTGTTGCTGGGGTGCTGCTGGTTCGTGCCGATGAGCTACGCAATCCGTAGTGCCAGCGGGAATCCGGTGCGGTTCGCGTCATGAAATGGGTTCAGCTTGCTCTGAGGAAGCATCGTTAGAGTTCGATGTACCGCAATGTGCGGAACACCTAGTGCACAAGGAACCCCCTGACCGTTGTTTACCTTCATTTCAGCAGCCTCGGGGCTCATAGTAGTTTTTCTGCTGGCCGCGGGGGCAATTTACTCATCGAGCAGGGTCTATCGAGCACTCAGCTCCGGGCGGCTATCGGCAGGGCAGCACACCGCCGCAGAAACCAGCGCGCCGGAACATCTACAGGGCTCTGGTAGTGCTGCCTCGGAACCGAGAGAAACATCTGATGCGTCGGACATGCCGGATGCGGGGCGGGGCCGAGCGACGGCGATTGCCCACGCTACGCCACGCGAGCGCGTCGAAGAGCGGGCCGAGGCGGCAGCTTCGTCGTATTTGGAAAACGGCGAAGACGAGGTGCCACTGATCTTCAGACGCCCTACGGCGTGAACCCGGCAGCCTGAACTCGGCAGTTGCTTGAGCCTAGCCGCGGCCGGAAATGAGGTCCGCGAGCCCGGCGATCCTTGAGGATTTCCCGCTGGCCTTTTCCGTCGCATCGGCAATCCCATAGGCCTTATAGAGCCCCTGCACGGCAATCCAGCGCGCCGGCTCAATTTCCCAGCGGCGGACCTTGCGATTAACCCACGGCATCTGGGTTAGCTCGCTGCCGGGTTCTAAGATCAGATCCCGCAGCGTGCGCCCGGCAAGATTTGTTGCCGTCACCCCGGTGCCCACATACCCGCCGGCCCAGCCCAGACCGGTTTCCGGGTCCAGTCCAACAGTTGCCTTCCAATCGCGCGGTACCCCCAACACCCCGGCCCAAGCGTGAGCGATGGCGGCGTCGCGCGTTGCGGGGAACATCTCATGCAGGATATCGGTGAGCAGCTTGATGGTGCGTCGCTGGGTGGCGCCATCGGTATCAGTCTGAGACCCATAGCGGTAAGGCACTCCGCGGCCGCCCAGGGTGATCCGGTCATCCTGCGTGCGCTGGGCATACATGTAGGCGTGGGCCATATCGCCCACGACGTCGCGCTCGCCCCAGCCGATCTGCTCCCATATCTGTGCCGACAGCGGTTCGGTGGCGATCATCGAGGAGTTCATCGGCAACCACTCGCGGTGCGCACCCTTCAGATGTGCCGTGAAACCCTCGGTAGCGCGCAGAATGTAGGTGGCCTCGACGGTGCCATAGGTGGTGATCGCCTTGCGCGGGGCGATTTCGGTGACAGTAGTTCCCTCATAAATACGCACTCCCAGGGCTTCGCAGGCCTGGGCTAAACCGCGGACCAGCTTAGCCGGATGAATGCGCGCGGCCTGAGGCTGATGAATCGAACCCAGCGCGCCGGAAATATTGATGCGTTGCGCGGTTTGGCCCGCGTCGAGATATTGTGTGCCGGCTTCGGGCCAGAGCGACTCGGCCTGCGCCGCGGCCCTGAGCCTGACTAATTGGGCCTGGTTACGGGCCACATTCAATTCGCCGCCCTTGTGGAAGTGCGCGTCGATGCCCTCGGCGCTCGCGATGTTAATGACTTCATCGACGGTTTCATTCAGCAACTCCTGGAAACGGCCGACGATCTTGCGGCCATGGGTCTTGAGGTATTGCTCGCGCCCACCGGTGATCGAGTTTGTCAGCCAGCCACCATTGCGCCCGGAGGCGCCAAAGCCAGCGAACCGGCTTTCCAGCACCACAATATTCAGGCTGGGATCCGCTTGCTTGAGGTAGTACGCGGTCCACAGCCCGGTGTAACCGGCACCGACGATCGCCACGTCAGCAGTGGTATCCCCGCTCAGCGGGGTGCGTTGGCCGGGGAGGCCATCGGCAGCGAACCAGAATGAAACATTGCCGTTAATTGTCATGCTGGTTCCTTGTGGGGTTGGGCCGTGGTGAAGATCTTTGCGAGTGCAGGAACTGAGCGTTCAGGTGCCCAGCGTCCGCGAGTGCCAGAGCATTCGAGGCTGGCAAGGGAACGGGTGTCTTCACGAGCTAGTGATACCTGAATCCGGTGAAGTGAATGGTGATTGATTTTAGCCTAGGGGCCATGTGGCGTGCGACACAATTCGGGTGGGCGGTTTAATTGCAGAGTGTCGTTGCTCCCGTGAGAACAACGACACTCTGGTTGGCGAATTTTCACGCCGGGCCCGATGGTGAGGATTCACGCACGGGTGTGGGGGGGCTAGCGGCGCTTGCCGAAACTACGCAGACGCAGCGAGTTGGCAACCACCAGCACCGAGCTGGCGGCCATTGCGGCGCCGGCAATCATCGGATTGAGCAGGCCAAAGGCCGCAATCGGGATACCCGCGGTGTTGTACGCAAAGGCCCAGAACAAGTTCATCTTAATGGTGCCAAGAGTCTTGCGGGAGAGCTCAATGGACTGGGCGACCTGGGTCAGGTCGTTACCCATGATGGTCAGATCCGCCGCCTCAATGGCAACATCGGTGCCCGAACCCATGGCGATGCCCAGGTCCGCCTGTGCCAGCGCCGGAGCATCGTTCACGCCATCTCCGACCATCGCGACTACCTGGCCGCGGGCCTGCAACTCGCGGACCTTCTGGGCCTTCTGATCCGGGAAGACATCGGCAAAAACATCTTCCGGGGCAATACCAACCTGGGCCGCAACCAGCGTTGCCACCGCAAGATTATCGCCGGTGAGCAGCACCGGGCGCAGGCCCAATGACTTGAGCTTGGCGATGGCGGCGGCCGAGGATTCCTTGATGGTGTCGGTCAGATTCACCAGCCCGGCGAAGGTTCCATCGACACCCACCATGATGGAGGTGGCGCCAGATTGCTGGGCAGCGCTCAGTGCGGCGGTATCAGCATCGGTGATCCCGTTCTCCAGCAGCCAGCTGAGTCGGCCGGCCACCACGGTGTGGGTGCCAACCTGAGCGCGGACACCACCGCCGGGGGCAGAGGTGAAGTTGCTGGCCTCGGAAAGGTGCCCCCGGGCGCGTGCCGCTGCAACAATTGCGTGGGCAATGGGGTGTTCGGAGCCGGACTCCGCGGCACCGGCAAGGGCGAGCAGCTCCGATTCGGAGAATCCGTGGGCGGGGGTGGTGGAGGTGACCGACAGATTGCCCTCGGTCACGGTGCCTGTCTTATCGAGCAGGACGGTATCGATCTTGCGGGTGTCTTCAAGCACCTGCGGGCCCCGAATCAAGATGCCCAGCTGGGCGCCGCGGCCGGTGCCAACAAGTAGCCCGATGGGTGTTGCAAGGCCCAACGCGCAGGGGCAGGCAATGACCAGCACCGCGACGGAGGCCGCAACCGCGGCATTCATGTCCCCGGTGAGGCTCAGCCAGAGAATGAAAGTGACCAGCGCAATGACAAGCACGATGGGGACGAAGACCGCGGAGATGCGATCGGCAAGCCGGGCGATGGGGGCCTTACCGGTCTGTGCCTCGGAAACCAGGCGGCCCATCTGCGCCAGCGTGGTGTCTTTACCGACGCGGGTTGCGCGGATGACCAGACGGCCGGAGGTGTTGATGGTGGCACCGGTGACCGTGTCATCCGGGCCCACCTCAACCGGTACCGATTCGCCGGTGACCAGCGCCGTGTCAATTGCCGAGTGGCCGGTGACCACGAAGCCATCGGTGGCGATTTTCTCGCCGGGACGTACAACGAATTCGTCGCCCGGAACCAGCGCGGAGGCGGCAATTTTGGTTTCGACGCCGTCACGCAGCAGTGTGGCTTCCTTGGCGCCCAAATTCAGCAGGGATTTCAGTGCGTCGCCGGCACGTGATTTGGCGCGTGCCTCTAGCCAGCGGCCCAGCAGCAGGAAGGTTGCCACGACGCCGGCGGTTTCAAAGTACAGGGCGTGTTCGCTCATGGCCATGCCGGTGTGGGCCGTGATGTTTGGGTCGATGATGAGCTGGACCAGCGAATAGAAGTACGCGGCAAGCACGCCGATGGATACCAAGGTGTCCATGGTGGAGGCTAGGTGACGGGCGTTGATGGCCGCTGCGCGGTGGAATGGCCAGGCCGACCAGAAGACCACGGGGGTCGCAAGTATCAACGCCACCCAACCCCAGTGCGGGAACTGGGCCCCGGGGATCATCGAAATGATGAACAGCGGAAGGGCGAAGATGGAGGCGACGATGAGGCGCTTTTTTAGATCGCTTCCGGCCGCCTCGGCCGCGTGGTTGGTGCCCAGGGCCGGGCGGGAAACTTCGGCAGCGGCGGTCGACGTGGGGGTCGTGGGAGAACCAGGGGGTAACGCTGCCTCGGCCCGCGCAGCGTATTGATCGACCTTGATATTCGCCTGATAGCCGGCGGATTCGATGGTCGAGATCAGTTGGGCGTCGGTAACGCTGGCCGGGACCGTGACGCGGGCCGATTCGAGGGGCAGGTTTACCAAGGCTTCGACACCTTCGATCTTGCCCAGCTTGCGTTCAACCCGCCCAACGCAGGATGCGCAGGTCATGCCCTGAATATCCAGTTCGACGATGCGCTGGTTGGTGGGAAACGTGTTCTCGTTGCTCATGGTTCCATTCTTTTCTCAGCTCCCCCTTCGGCGCGGCCGGTAAGTGCGGCTAGCTGACCACTTCCGGGGGGCGAAGAGGGGTATGGGTGGCGTGCTTAGGCGCTTGTTGAGATCAGCGTGTAGCCCGCCTCGGAAATTGCCGCCTCGAGAACCGAATTCTCGATGGGTGCGCTGGTGGTGAGGGTGGCGGTTGAGGTGCCGCCGGCGGCGAGGACGACCTCAACAGTGAAGACGCCGGGAACTTCGCTGAGTTCTTCGGTGACCGATGAAACGCAATGTCCGCAGGTTAGCCCGTCAATTTTTAGGGTGATCTGATTCATGATTTCCTCAACTGGGCGGGTGGTGATGGTTAGACCGTCGTTTGAGTTGCTTCCGCAGCCGCAGCCGCCGCAACCACAGCTTGATTCGTTTGACATGGTGCTCTTTTCGATCGGATGGTTCATGGAGAGCCTCTCAGGGGCTCTGGTGGGGGAATGCTTAGCGAAGGAGGCGGCCAATGGCCACTGTTGCCTCACTGACCTTCTCGTTCACTATCGATTTGTCGCCGGTCTTGAGCGATTCGGTTGCGGCGTTAACCACACAGTGAGAAACATGTTCCTCGAGTAGGCCGAGGCTTACCTTGTGGAGGGCTGCGTTGATCGCTGAAATCTGCGCGAGGATGTCGATGCAGTACTTTTCCTCGCTGACCATGCGATTTACCCCGCGGACCTGCCCCTCGATGCGGCTCAAGCGCTTCAGGAGTGCGTCTTTATTGGCCGTATAGCCGTGATCTACATGAGGGTCTGTGGCGGTGTTGTTGTCTTCCATAAGCATAATAATACCCCTAAGGGGTATGAAGTCAAGTACCCGTAGGGGGTATGTGCGAAGAGCCACTTGTGATGCTTCATTGCTATGCTGTCTCGGTGCCACAGAATCAGCTTTCGCTCCGTCCGATCACCCAATCCGAGCATTCATCCTTCCTCCAGGGGCTCCCGGGAGTCAGTTTCCTGCAGCGACCGGAGTGGGCAAAGGTCAAGGGCGGGTGGGGTTCCGAGTCCCTGGGCTGGTTCCAGAAAGAAGAGCTTGTGGGTGCCGCGCTGGTGCTTCACCGGGCCGCTCCTGTTATCGGCCACACCCTTGCCTACCTGCCCGATGGGCCGGTAATAAACTGGGAAAACCACAGCACCAAAGACGTTTTAGCCCCCATGATTGCGCACTTCCGCAAGCGCAAGGTCTTCCTGGTCCGTATGAGCCCGGGACTCATGCGCAACACCTGGAGCGCAAACGACGCTCGCAAGGCACTTTCCGGTGGTGAGCACCAGCTGATTCCGGAGCTCGCCGTCGCCCAGCACGGTACTCAGGCCGAGGCGCTGGCCGCGGAACTGGCCGCCGCGGGGTGGACCAAACAAGAAGTCAGCGAGGACTTTGCTGCAGGCCAGCCAGAATTCGTCGCCCGCATCCCACTGATTGATGCCCAAGGCCAGCAACGTGACCTCGATGGTGTGCTAGCGCAATTTGCGTCGACGGCACGCAATGAAACCCGCAAGGGCGCCCGTGGCCCGCTGGAAATCCAGGTCGGCACCGCGGCCGACATGGAACGCTTCCATGCGCTCTACCGAGAGACCGCGGATCGCAACGAATTCTCTGGTCGTCCCTCGAGCTACTTCACCACCATGATCACCGAGCTCAATGCCGCGGTCCCCGGATCCTGCACGCTCTACTTTGCCGTGCATGAGGGCCGCGATTTAGCCTCCGCCATCCGGGTGCGCAGTGGCAACCTTGCCTGGTACGTCTACGGCGCCTCCAGCTCTGCTGAGCGCAAGCTCTTTGCCCCCAAGGCACTTGTGCACCGCATGATCACCGACTCAATTGACGAAGGATGCATCTACCTAGACCAGGGCGGCGTCTCCGCAACCCTTGATAAGGCGCATCACCTCTCCGGGCTGACGCATTTCAAGACCTCGATGGGCTGTGACATCGTGCAGACCCTTGGTGAATGGGACCTGCCGCTGAATAAGCCGTTGGCCTGGGGATTTAACAAGTACATGGCAAGGCGCGAACGCGGCTAACCCGAGTTTTCCTCAATGCCACGGCCCCCAATGGCCGTGGCGTAAGGTTACCGGCGGCCGCTATTACCCGCCGCACCCATGCCACCGCCACCGTTGCGCACCACCAATAGAACCACGCCTGAGATAGGGTTTGAAACCATGAGCATTTCCGATTCACAGCCCTTTGTCCCGGTCATTCTGGGCGGCGATATTGGTACCTATTCGTTGGCGCGCGAATTTCATGAGGCCTACGGTGTTACAAGTGTCGGTGTCCCGGCCGGCGGCAACGGCATTATCGAAAACTCGGTGGCGCTGAGCCTGCGCCCGGCCGGAAGCATCCTTGATGAGGACCGCGTGGTTGCCCACCTGCTGGCCCTGGGTGCCGAGCTCACCGCGGCTAACCCCCGCCCGCTACTGCTCTTTGGCTCCCTTGACCTGCACGTCATGCTCATCACTCGGCGGCGTGCCGAATTAGAGCAGTTCTACGCCATTCCCTACGTCGGCATCGACATGATGGAACGGGCGGCGCTGAAAGAAAACTTCTATGCGCTGTGCACCAAGCTGGGCATCCCGCACCCGCTGACCATTTCCTATGACCCGGCAACCGACCCGGCGGAATTGCCCGCGGATCTGCCCTTCCCGCTGATTGGCAAGCCCTCCGACTCATCGACCTGGGTGAGCGCCAAATTTGTCGGCAAGCAAAAGATTCATACAATCAATACCCGCGCCGAGCTTGAAGAACTGCTGGGCAAGATTCGGCACAGCGGTTATGCCCAGCCCTATATTTTGCAGGAGCTGATCCCCGGGGGGGATAGCAATATGCGCCTGTGCACCTACTTCTCCAATCAAGCTGGGGATGTGCAATTTGCCGGATACGGCGAGGTTGTTGTTGAAGAGCATTCACCGCTGGTGTTGGGGAACTCCGCGGCCATCGTCACAGCGGTGGATCCGGTGGTCATCGATCAGGGGCGTCGTCTGCTTGAAGAACTGGGCTGGACGGGCTTTTCCATGTTCGATGCGAAGCTTGACCCGCGCGATGGAATCATCAAGTTCTTCGAGCTGAACCCGCGCCTGGGCCGTAACCACTATTACCTCACCGCCGCCGGTGCGAATGCTGCACGCTTCTATGTGCGCGAATACCTGGGCACCGACTACGATGCCACGGTGCTCGATGCCTCCATCGTTGATACCGATGAGCATGGGATAGCGGTGCTGAAGGTTGAGCACCTCTACACTGTATTGCCGCACCACCTGCTGGCTCGCTTCCTCGACTCGGTGGTAGGTGCCAAGGCCGCGCGGCTACTTACGGCCAAGAAGGTCTCCAACCCGTTGCGTTACCACGCGGAAAAGCACCCCAAGCGGCAGCTGTTCTTGCTGCTCAACGCCGTGAATCATTACCGCAAGTACAAGGCTTTTCCGCCGCGCAGCGCCTAAACTTTCCGGGCAGGTGTGCACCCGATGGGGAGAATTTCCTAGCGGTTGCCGGGTGTCGGGCGTAGAGTGTTGGCACCATCAGTCAAGCAATGGGGAGAGCCAAGATGGGCGACTACAAGTTGTATACCGATGCCGAACGCGCCATCTATCTGGCGCCGGCCTGTGAAAGTTGTGGGCAGCACCGGCACGTCGTTTGGGAAGACCGTGGCGAAGACGAGGCGCATTGGGCGCCACGTGATGCTGGATGTTCAAACGAGGCCTGCACGGCGTAGCTTTATGCCGGCGCGCTCTTGGACGTCAGGGGAGTGCGCCAGCATTGTCCAAGGTGCCGACCGTGCTAGTCAGCGTTCGGTCTTTGGCTAATCGGTGGTTGGTGCAGCCGCAAAATTGCTCATATCCATCCAGCCGACCTCCCACTCGTGCCCATCGGGATCCAAGAAGGCCACCGAATACATGCCGGGCATTTCCTCGGTAGCCGCACGGTAGATGGTGCCGCCGTGGGCCAGTGCGCGGGCGGCGAACTCGTCCACCTCATCACGGCTTTCACCGCTGATGGCGTTGAGCACCTCGCGGCCACCGTCGCCATAAGCCGGGATATCGCCATTGCGCAGGAACGTTGAGTAAAAGTCTTCGCTCAGGATCATGATCCAGCTGTTCTCGGTGATCATCCATGAGCTGGCCATCTCATTGGAGAAGTCGGCGTTTTTGCTGAAACCGAGCCCGGAGTAGAAGGCGTCGGAAGCTGCCAGATCGCGGGTGGGTAGGTTGATAAAAATCATGCGTTCCATGGCCATATTCCTTTGTGGGGCTTGGGAGTTGGGACTTGATAGGACGGAAGGTCAGCCGGATTGAAGAGCCGGGAATCATTCCACAAGGGTCCGTGGAATGAACCCAGCACCAATGATCCGCATCGGGTTGGATGCTGGCAAGAGATTTGTGGGGATTAGCAGAATTTTCTTTGAGATCCGTTTTTAACGTCACGAACGCACAGGGTTTCGAAGCGTTGAGTTGGCGCGCCGGTTGCGGCGTCGTCACCGGGTGGGTTTTGCCATCTGGGTTTCTCACCTAAACTTGAGCCTAGATCGTGAAGGGGGTCACACGAGGCGCCATTGTGGTGCACTGGGTTACCTAATCCGTGAAAGGTTTAAGATGCCTCTGAAGTCTCCGGCCTCGTTGTCTTTGCAGCGCCGTGCGTTGGCTGCCCACGAGAGCCTGGATATCGGGGGAGAAGCTACCTGGCAGCTACGCGATGTTGTGCGCGAATCGTGGCTACGATCGTTGGAATACAAGGGTGCGGCCGAATCTAATGAACACACGGTGCTCAGCGATGAAGCCCTGCGTGATCTGCGTACCGCTTCTCCCTTACGCCTGGTATTACCAGTTTTCGACCGTCTGCTCCTCGAACCCACACGCGACACCCAGATGATTCTTGCCATCGGGGATCCCACCGGCCGCCTGCTGTGGGTCAAGGGGGATCGCCAAGTCCTGCGCCAGGCCGAAGCCATGGCCTTTGTACCCGGGGCCGATTGGTCCGAACGCACGGTAGGAACCTCGGCACCCGGAACCGCGCTTGCCACTGGTGGGGGAGTGCAGGTGGCAGGAGCCGAACACTTTGACCCGATTGCACATCGCTGGAGTTGTACAGCGGTGCCGATCCACTGCCCGGATACCGGTGAATTGCTCGGTGTCGTAGACATCACCGGTGGTGAAGATGCCGTTGCAGCTCACTCGTTGGCATTACTGAAGGCGGCGGTTGCCGCGGCTGAATCGGAATTACGCTGGCATCAAGCACAAATGGAACCCGCGTTGAAGAGCTTTAGTGTTTCCGGGCGTTTGGCTCCGGCGATACCGCTGGCTCCGCTTGCCCCGCGCGGAACACTAGGAGTTGTGGGCATCGTGGAGCCCGTTGTTGAATCAACGCTGCTGCTGACCAATGGAACCGGCGCGCAACTGCGGCGCGGGGATACGTGCGTGGAACTTAGTACCCGGCATGCCGAGCTTTTGGCGTTGCTGAGCTGGCATCCGCGCGGGCTAAGCGGGGAAGAACTCGTCGAACTATTGCATATCAACCCCGATGCCGCGGATGTGGGGACGTTGCGGGCCGAATTGGTGCGCTTGCGTAAGATTTTGGGCGATATTGACCAGGCGTTGGTACCGCGTTCGCGCCCTTATCGGCTTGAAAAGACACCACGCAGCGATGCTCGGATGGTGCTCAAAGCCATCGAACGTGGAGATCTTGACATGGCGCTTGAACACTATGCCGGCCCGGTCTTACCGCGATCGATGGCACCGGGTATTGAAACGATCCGTGACGAGGTGTTTGCCGCGTTGCGTCAGGCCATGCTGCAAGACGGTAGCGCGGAGCAATTAATGCGTTTCCTTGAATTGCCCGAGGTGCAAGACGATGAGGAAGTGCTGGGTACCGCATTGCAGGTACTGCCAGCTCGTTCCCCACATCGTGCGCTGGTGGTTGCGGCACTAGAACGGCTCGAAGCAGGGAACTAGCCAGCAAAACTAGGCATCAAAGAGTGGAACGCTAAAGCCCCGGGTGCGTAGCTCCGGATGCCAGTACAGGTTTCGTTCCGGATCCCCGCGGGGTTGCCCGGCACGTTCGGTGACATACGGGATGCCGTTGATCATTTCGAGTGTGAAAAGCCCGGCGTGCAACATGAGATGGTGATGCAGGCAGAGACATGCACCGTTACCGACATTCGTTTGACCGCCCTCGGACCACGGGTTGACGTGGTGCGCCTCGGTTGTGGCGGCGGGGCGTGAACATCCCGGGTAGACACAACCGCGGTCCCTGATGGCTAGCGCCTTACGTTGGGCATTGGTGAAGGATCGAACCTCGCGACCCAGATCAAGGATTTCCCCCTCCGAACCGAGCACCGCGGGAAGCAGATCTCCATTACAGGCAAGACGGCGCACAGTCGCTGCGGAAATGGGACGGCCGGTTGAGGTAATTCCTGCCTCGTCGCACAAGCCAAGCAATGAGCGGTAGCCAATGAGAATGCCAATCTTGAAGCGTTGACCACCCGCGCCAACAAAACCGGTTCCGTTCATTGCCGCATTGATTGCCGCGATGATCCCATCGAGCAATAACTGGGGGCTGGTACGAGATTCGAGAAGATCCCACAGCTCTTGGGTGGTTGATGAGGTGGTCTTGGACGGTGAATCGGTGTTGATTGTGCTTGTGTCGATGGGCCATTCGCTCACCGGGAGCTGGGATGGATCGGTACCCTCGGCAACGGCCCAGGCCGGAATCGGTGTACCCGGGGTGGGTTGCGGGGAAAGAACGCCGTCTCGAGTCAGGGAATCGCAGCTGGTGGTTTCCTCAGAGACTAGGGATTCATCCTGCTCATCCGATTCTGCAGACTTGTCAGGCTCATCGGGCATCGATGGCTCGGCGGAGGCTCCGGGCGTAGCGAACAGGGGCGGCTGCTCCGGTGATGTGCCTGGCGGGGTGCCCGGCTGCGTGTCCGGCTGCGTGCTTGGCGCTCGCCGGGGCCCGGAGGTAGACACGGTGCCCGGGGGACGGATCTGATTCTTGGGGTTTGCCCACTGCTGGGCAAAGGATATGAGGGATTCGGAATCCGCGGGATCGCAGCGTAGCAAGTATTCGTCGCTTCCATTACGGAATCCACGGAAGAACCATCCACGCCTGGCACGAATTTCCTCATCGGTCATCGGGGAACCATGCTCGGCGAGGAAATTGCCCCAATCGTTCAGGGCCTTGTGGCCGTGCCGGGGTTGGGCGGTGCGCGTCTCATGGACCACGGCTTCTTCGATTGCGGTGTTCACTGCTTGGGCATCGGGACGATTTTCGATGCGCGGCTGCATTGACTGCATACGGCCGGCCAGCTGGGCTAAGGAGCCAACATCCGCCGAACCATCGGCCGCGGCCTGGGCAAGAATCGGAAATATTGGTGTGGGAGTCGGTTCATCCGAGTTGGGAATCGGGGCGATGAGCAAATGAGCACCGGTGAGACGGCGCTTGGCTTCGGCCGATGAAATATGCAGATGGGCCAGCATCCAGGACTCGAGGCTGCGGTGCGGGGACATCCCGGAGCACATGCGCTCGGGCGGGATGGTTGCATCGGCCACCAACTGCGGGTTGGCGGCGAGCTCATCAAGCGTGCTGGCGGTTTCCGGATCGAGACGATGCACCTGATGGATTTCCGCGGTGGAACTCATCTGCAACTGGCCAAAGCCGACGGCACGGTTCGCCTGCTCAAGTAGGCCCAGGGTCAGTGCGGCGGTGGAAGCATCGTGCGTAACATCTTCCATCCCTGCTAGGGCGTCGCGCAGCGTGAGCACCGCGGAGGCCAAAGACCTGACCGCGGCGTCGGTGTGTGCGTGCCCCAATGGGCTAACGGAAGTGCTCATAGATCAATGGTGCACCGGGTGGCAAGAGATTTGTGGGGGATGAGCGGGAATGTGGATAACTTGGATTGCGGGGATGAAATGAATCAAAAAATGCCGAGAATGCAGGGAATTTGGTGGGGGCTCGGTGGGAGGTGAGCCAGAGATTGTGAGGTTGCAACGTTGCGCGGAGCGGCAATGCAACGTTGCCGCAACCTTGGTGTGAGTAGGCTCACACTCAAGTAGTAACCCCCTTGCAGCAACCGGCACAACCAAGGAGACACCATGACTGTCTACGCAAACCCGAACACCGAAGGCGCGCTCATCGACTTCAAGTCGCGTTACGACCATTACATCGGTGGCCAGTGGGTGGCTCCGATCAAGGGCCAGTACTTCGAAAACATCACCCCGGTCACCGGCAAGGGCTTCTGCGAGGTAGGCCGCGGCACCGCCGAAGACATCGAAGCAGCACTAGACGCTGCCGAGGCAGCCGCGGGACCGTGGGGCAAGACCAGCCCGGCATCCCGCGCGGTCATCCTAAACAAGATCGCCGACCGCATCGAAGAAAACCTCGAGATGCTCGCCGTCGCCGAAACATGGGATAACGGCAAGGCGGTGCGCGAAACGCTCAACGCCGACCTGCCGTTGGCCGTTGACCACTTCCGCTACTTCGCCGGCTGCATCCGCTCCCAAGAGGGAAGCCTCTCGCAGCTTGATGACAACACCACCGCCTACCACTTCCACGAACCGCTGGGCGTCGTTGGCCAGATCATCCCGTGGAACTTCCCCATCCTCATGGCAGTCTGGAAGCTGGCACCGGCGCTGGCCGCGGGCAACGCGATCGTGCTCAAGCCCGCCGAGCAGACCCCGGTTTCCATCCTGGTGCTGATGGAACTGATCGGCGACCTGCTACCGGCCGGCGTGCTAAACGTGGTCAACGGCTTCGGCGTCGAGGCCGGCAAGCCACTGGCTTCCAACAAACGTATCCGCAAGATCGCGTTCACCGGCGAAACCACCACGGGCCGGCTGATCATGCAGTACGCCTCGGAAAACCTGATCCCGGTCACCCTTGAACTGGGTGGCAAATCCCCGAACATCTTCTTCGAGGACATCGCCGCGAAGGACGATGCGTTCTACGACAAGGCGCAGGAAGGCTTCACCATGTTCGCGCTGAACCAGGGCGAGGTCTGCACCTGCCCGTCGCGCGCACTGATCCAGGATTCGATCTACGACACGTTCATGCCGGATGTTATCAAGCGCACCGAGGCCATCAAGCAGGGCAACCCGCTAGACACCGACACCATGATGGGTGCCCAGGCCTCCAATGACCAGCTGGAAAAGATCCTTTCCTACCTTGATATCGGTAAGGCCGAGGGCGCCAAGGTGCTCACCGGTGGCGGACGCGCGGAACTTGGCGGGGACCTTGAGGGCGGCTACTACGTGCAGCCGACCATCTTCGAGGGGCACAATAAGATGCGCATCTTCCAGGAGGAAATCTTTGGCCCGGTCGTCTCGGTGGCCCGCTTCAAGGACTACGACGATGCGATCTCGATCGCCAACGACACACTGTACGGACTGGGCTCGGGCGTGTGGAGCCGCAACGGCAATACCGCCTACCGTGCCGGACGTGACATCCAGGCCGGACGTGTCTGGGTCAACCAGTACCACGCCTACCCGGCGCACTCGGCGTTCGGCGGATACAAGTCCTCGGGCATCGGACGTGAAAACCACAAGATGATGCTTGATCACTACCAACAGACCAAGAACCTTCTGGTCTCCTACTCGGAAGACAAGCTCGGCTTCTTCTAAGAAGCTTCCCCCCAAAGCGGGCATCGGCGTTTCTCCCCTGATCCGCCGATGCTCGCGGGAAGAACCCGCTTTTTACAACAACCATGCAGTACAAGCAGTAATACAAACCGTCGCGGTGTGAAAATGCGACATCCCCCCCTGGGCGCACGCATCGTGCGACGACGCTTCCGTGTGTGCGCCCAAAAATCAACAACGATGTTTTAGCAAAGGAACAGATCTTATGGGTACCATGCGCGCTGCCATTGTGAATACTTTTGGCGAAGAACTTGAAGTTGGAACCGCACCGATTCCGGAGCCCGGCCCGGGTCAGGCACTGGTGAAGGTCATTGCCTCCGGCGTCTGCCACACCGACCTGCACGCCGCCCACGGCGACTGGCCGGTCAAGCCGAAACTCCCGCTGATCCCCGGACACGAGGGCGTGGGCAACGTTGTCAAAATCGGCGAAGGCGTCACCGAGGTCAAGGTCGGCGACCTGGTGGGTAACGCCTGGTTGGCAAGTGCCTGTGGAAACTGCGAATTTTGCAGAACGGGCTGGGAGACGCTGTGTGAATCGCAGTCAAATGGTGGCTATTCGGTCGATGGTTCCTTTGGCGAATACATGTTGGTCGATGCGAAGTTCGCCGCACACATCCCGGAAGGCGCCGATCCGTACGAGATCGCCCCGGTGCTTTGCGCCGGCGTGACGGTTTACAAGGGCCTGAAGCAGTCCGAGGTCAAGCCAGGTCAGTGGGTGGTCATCTCCGGCATCGGCGGTCTGGGGCATATTGCGGTGCAGTACGCTGTGGCCATGGGCATGCGCGTGGTGGCCGTTGATGTTGCCGAGGAAAAGCTGGCATTGGCCCGCAGCCACGGAGCGGAAGTTACCGTCAACGCGTTTGCCGAGGATCCGGCCGAAGCAGTTCAGGCAGCCACCGGTGGTGCGCACGGCGTGCTGGTGACCGCGGTGCACCCGGCGGCATTCGGCCAGGCCATCAACATGACCCGCCGCGGTGGAACCATCGTGTTCAACGGTCTGCCGCCGGGAGATTTCCCGGCACCGATCTTCGACATCGTGCTCAAGGGGCTGACCATCCGCGGCTCCATCGTCGGCACCCGTCAAGACATGGTTGAGGCGCTGGAATTCTATGCGGCGGGCAAGATCAAGCCGACCTTCCACACCCGCCCGTTGGAGGATATGAATGCCATCCTCGACGAGATGGTGCACGCGAAGATCGATGGCCGCGTGGTCATCGACTACGTGAGCAAATAGTAGGACACTTGGGCTAGAACCGGCCAAGTAAAACAACAGGGTCTACACCCCAGCCCGGTGCCACCGTCATGGAGCGGTACCGGGCTTCGGTGTCCCCGAACGCTATTCCGTGTTTTCGCGGGGAAGGAAAGTGCATCATGCAAGGTGTCATTGAATCCGCGGCAAGCATTGCCGGGGAGGATTTTTCTAGGGTAGCGCTCAGCGAAGAGGCAGCGGATTTGCTGCGGCTGCTCTGGCATAACCACGGCCCGTTGATGTTTCATCAATCCGGTGGCTGCTGCGATGGGTCCTCACCCATGTGCTTCCCGGCCGGCGAGTTTAAGACCGGGGATTCGGATATTAGACTCGGAGTTTTCACGCTTCCCGACGCAGAGGGAACGATGCTGGGCACCATCGACTTCTGGATGTCCAAGGAACAGTTCGAGTATTGGAAGCACACCAAGCTCACCGTTGATGTGGTCTCCGGGCGCGGTTCGGGGTTCTCCCTTGAAGCGCCCGAGGGCAAACGTTTTTTGATTCGCAGCGAGATTATTGAGTTTCCGACTAGCTAATCCAGGGGTGACTTAGGGACGTTCCCACGATTCGATCTCGCCGGGGACCGCGGTGAATAGCGGATGCAGCACCGGGGGAATCGCGTCGGCCAACATTGTTGCCCGCTGTGGATGGCGTACCTCAAGCTTCCCTAGCAAATGAGATTTTTCGTAGTCGAGCTGGCCGGTGGTGACGAAGATGTGCGCCACCGCGGGATCTGCTACGGCCCGGAGGATGAGGCCACGGTTGAAGTTGTAGCCGCGGGCATCGGCTTCTTGCGCAATGTGTTCAAGAAAATGGCTAATGAAGGTCAATGGATCTTCGGTGGCCCGAAAGCGTTCTATCTGCGGGTGATTGCGGTAACCGGAAGTTTGGCCCGCCAAGACCTTTTGTGCGAGCAATGCTTCGCGCCAGCAGGCCACTAAGCCCTTGGTGTCCAGGTAGCTGGGGTGTAGGCTCCACAATCGCATGCCTCCAGCTTAGCTATCTCTGGTAAACATGTAACCTACTGCCCGAATTGCCCTAGGATCTGGTGCAATGGGAATCATGAGTGAATCACACGAAGATGCTCAAAGCGTCGATATCGATCTGCAATTGCGTTGGTCCGATGAGGATGCGCTGGGGCATGTCAATAATGCTCGCGTCGTCACCCTGATGGAAGAAGCCAGGCTGCGTTTCACGCAACCGCGTAGCGATTCGGGTCGTTTTCCGTTTGGTACCGTCGTGGCTTCCATGAAGGTTGATTACCTGCGGCCGTTGTATTACCAGCCGAACATGATTGTGCGACTGACGGTGGTGCGCATCGGCACCAAATCATTTACGTTGCGCCATGTGGGTGTCCAAGATGGGGCAACGGTCTTTGACGGCACCTCGGTGATGGTGCCGTTGGCCGAAGACGGCAAGAGCTCGCGGGCCATCAATGAGCTGGAACGTACCTGGCTGGAAAGTGCTTTTGTCGCAGCCAACAGCTGAGGGCGGTCTCGAGGTTGTCCTGCTGAGCTGGAAATGAAGCTCGATATACTGGCACCGATACCTGATGACAAGCCGAGGGGATAGGGAATGTGCTAAATGGCTAACGCAACCCCCGGTAAACGTAGAGATTTCGCTGACGACGCGCCCGCGACTGCCGATTCGGTGACCTGGCGGAGCCTAGAAGTTCTCGGCGCCTTTGACGCCGAACATCCGCAGCTATCGCTCAGCGAGATTTCTCGCCGGGCGGGACTTCCGCTAGCAACAACTCATCGCCTAGCCGCCGAGCTGCAACGCTGGGGTGCGCTAGACAAGGAACAGAATAAATTCGTCATCGGACAGAAACTTTGGCAAATTGGCCGGCTAGCACCGGTACAGCAAGACATCGCCGAGCTCGCGGCGCCATATATGCAGGACGTTTTGTTCGTAACGCAAAATGTTGTGAACCTCTTTATTCTCGATGGTGAATCGGTGTTGTTGCTCGAACGTATCTCGGGCACCCGTGCCGGGTCGCCCTTCCGCCGAGTGGGCTCGCATATGGGTCTGCATGCAAGTGCAGCAGGAAAAGTCATGCTGGCGCATCTGGGAATGGACCTGCTTCCGCGTGAGACAGAGCTGGAAGCCTTTACCAAGTTCACGCTCACTGGCAGGAAGGCCCTGGAGGCCGAGATTAAGCAGGTGCGTCAACAAGGGTTCGCCACCACAAGTCAAGAAAGTGGGCTTGATAACTTCGGGCTGGCGGTTCCTATCCAGTTGGTAACCGGGCGAGTGGTGGCCGCGCTTGGCGTGGTTTCGCAGGGCCAACCACCATCTGTGGGTAGTGTGGTGCCGGTTCTTCGCATCGCCGCAAGAGGGATCGCGCGCAGCTTGGCCCGTCGCGAAATGATTTAGCAACTAAACTAGCTTTTCCATTGGATGGAAGACCTTTGGAGGGTTGTGTTCCATGACACCTAAAATCGATATCGTGGCGCGGATCAACGTGAACGGGCCTACAAGGTTCAAGGAGTCTTTGGTATGACGCAGCTATCTGAGCGACTCGACGTAGTCGTCGCAGAAGTCGAACATGTGGCAGATCGCGTGGTTTCTCTCGTGCTTCGTCGTTTCGACGGTGAGCAGTTCCCGGTATGGGAACCCGGTGCACATATCGACGTTTACCTTGGCGATGACATCACCCGGCAGTACTCATTATGCTCTGCCTTGGAAGACCGGGACGTTCTGCGCATCGGTGTATTGCACGTGCAAGAGTCACGAGGCGGTTCCCAACGGGTGCATGAAACCCTGGTCAAGGGAACGCCGCTAAGTATCTCAGCCCCACGCAATAACTTCCCGCTGATCGACTCACGCAAGTACCTGTTTATCGCCGGTGGCATCGGAATTACCCCGATCATCCCCATGATTGAAAATGCGGAAGCCAATGGCCGCGAATGGCGCCTGATTTATGGCGGCAGATCACGCCAAACCATGGCCTTCGCCCAACAACTTGAGGATAAGTACGGTTCCGAAAAGGTGAACCTCTTTGCCGAGGACGAGGTTGGCCGACTTAATCTGCAGACGATTCTGGGAATGCCAAGAGCCCACATGCTGGTTTATGCCTGCGGTCCCGGCGGCATGCTCAGCGCCATCGAAGACTTTTGCATGGGATGGCCTCCGGGCGCGCTGCACCTGGAGCGTTTCTCTGCCGATACGCTCGGCGCGGGATCGGTTAGCGAACCCTTTGAAGTGGAACTTGCCCGCTCCGGTCGCATCGTAAAGGTTGAAACGACCGAGACAATCCTTGATGCAGTGGAAAAGGTAGGGGTTCGGATCCTCTCCTCCTGCAGGGCAGGTCTATGCGGTACCTGCGAAACCCGAGTCATTTCAGGGACCCCCGATCACCGAGACGCGGTACTCACCGAGGCGGACAAGGACGCCAACGATGTCATGCTTCCGTGTGTCTCCCGCTCGGCTGCCGGTTGTGGCCGCCTCGTTCTCGATCTCTAGTTCACAAAGGAATCCGTTCGCCATGAGCACTCCCACCATTGAACCGACAGTATTTTCCGGTGATCCGTACAGCGAGCAAAACCTGCTGGAACCATACCCGTTTCTTGCCGAACTGCAGGAATCAGGCTCCGTATCTTGGCTCGAATCTCAGCAGACCTACGCCGTGGTTGGCTACGCGGAAGTTTACGAGGTTCTCACCGACTTTGAGACCTATGTATCCTCCGGAGGTCTGGGCCCGCGCGATATCCGCAAGGATGATGCCTGGCGTCCGCCGAGCATTCTAGAATCTGATCCACCGATCCACACGCTGATGCGCCGTGCATTAACCGGAGTCATTAACCCGGGCACCGTGCGTGGATTGCGCGGTGAATTCACTGCTCCGGCAGTACGCATCATCGACGAGTTGGCTAAGCGCACCGGTTTCGACGCGATTACCGATCTGGCGGAAATATATCCGATTCAGGTATTCCCCGACGCCGTCGGCATTCCATTGGAGGGCCGCGAGCACCTTTTGCCCTACGGCAACATGGTCTTCAACGCGTTTGGCCCGGAAAACTACATCTACCAGCAAGCCTTCGCTGAAGGCGATGAGCATGCCCGCGTGGTGATGAACGCCTGCAAACGTGAATCGCTGACCGATGACGGCTTTGGTGCCGGAATTTGGGCCAAGGTCGAAGAAGGACTGATCACCGAGCAGCAGGCAACCTTGCTGGTCCGTGCACTGCTCTCGGCAGGCGTGGACACCACGATTTTCGGCATCGGAAATACGCTTTCCGTGCTCGCTCGTCGCCCGGATGCCTGGGCCCGTTTGCGCAAGGAACCATCCCTAGCCAAGTTCGCAATTGATGAGGCACTGCGCCTAGAATCCCCATTCCAGAAGTTCCACCGCACCACTACCGTCGACACGTTTTTGGGTGGGGTACACATCCCGGCCGGATCCAAGGTCCAGCTCTTCATTGGTGCGGCAAACCGTGATCCGAAGAAGTGGGGCAATGACGCTAACGAGTTCTCCTTGGAGCGATCCTCCTCCGGACACGTCGCGTTTGGCATGGGTTTGCATCAGTGCGTCGGGCAGCCGATCGCACGCCTTGAAATGGAAATCGTTCTACAACAAATGCTGGAAAAGATTCACACCCTAGAACTGGACGGCGAACCAACGCCAATCCTGCACAACGTTTTGCGGGGCTTCGAATCAATGCCGGTACGCATCACCACCGGAAACTAATCACCTAGTTCCGGGTTATTCGTCCCCTTCCTTCCTCCTAAATTCGGAGTACTGCCATGACACTCGATTCATTGCCGCGCCCAAAAGCAGCGCAGGACGATCCTGCACTCTGGAGTCCGGCCAAGCGTAAACGCTACGGATGGTTGATCACCATTGCACTGCTGGTGCTGATGATGGTCAGCTGGGCGGACAAGGCGATCCTTGGCATCGTGGCGGTGCCGCTGATGCGCGACCTAGAGATTACCCCGCAACAATTCGGCCTGCTTGGCTCGGCCGTGTTCATGCTTTTTGGTATTGCCCAATTTGTGGCGGCTCCGATTGCAAACAAGGTTAAATCCAAATGGATTCTGCTGGTGTTGTGCCTGATCTGGTCGGTGGCACAGGTGCCAATCTTTGTCTTCGCCTCGTTGCCCGCGTTGTGGGCCAGCCGGTTAATTCTGGGTGCGGGTGAGGGGCCATTAGCCCCGGTAACCATGCACGCGGTGTACAAGTGGTTCCCAGCCAAGCGCTCGGCCACGCCAGCGGCAGTTGCCTCTGCCGGTGTAACGCTCGGTGTTGTGGCCTTCGCGCCCATCCTGGCTTGGATCAACGCCGAATTCGGTTGGAAATCGACGTTTATCTTCCTGGCAGTCATTGGTGTTGTGTGGTCGATCATTTGGCTGTTCATTGGCAAGGAAGGCCCCTACACCTCGGTGCAGGCCGAACGCGCCATTGAAGGAGACGTTGCCGAGCCCTTGGACTCGGCAATGGTGCAGGCCTCGGATACCCCGGTACGTTACCTGCGCTCATTTTTGACACCGAGCTGGATTCTCGCGGTGCTCTGTTCGTTCCTGGGCTACTGGACCTTTACGGTTGCCACGACATGGCTGCCCGCCTACTACGAGAACGCCATGGGTATGAGCACTCAGAAGGCCGGATCTCTCATTGCTTTGCCGGCGATCTGGGGTTTTTTCGCCACCATTGGTTTGAGCTGGCTCACCGAATTCCTTGTCAACCGAGGAGCCTCGACGCGTAAGGCACGCGGCGTGGTGTTGGGTGCCGCGGCTGCTGCTTCTGGCCTGCTGGTAGTGCTGGGAACACTGGTACAAAACGACGTGCTGGCAGTTGTGTGCTTCATGTTTGGCTTTGGTACGGCCCCTGCACTCTTTGCCGTGACGTACCTGGTAGCAGCCGAGATGACGACCATTCAGCAGCGTGGTGCGGTACTACAGATCACTAACGCTTTTTTGACCGCAGGTGGTCTGGTGGCTCCGATGTTCGTCGGATTCATGGTGGGTGCCGCGACAACGCCAAGCATCGGGTACCTAGCGGCCTTTGCCATTACCGGTGGTGCGCTGGCCTTATGCGGAGTGCTTTCAATGTTCTTCATCAACCAGCAGCGCGATCGCGCCAAACTGGGCCTTGATGTTCAGGTGACTGCCTAAACGGCACTTGGGTGACATATAAGTTTTGCTACTATCTTCGTTCACACATATTTGTGGACGAAGATAGTGCTTTCTTGGAGCAGTTTCAGTCTGATGATTACCCCTGAACGCGTAAGGCCTGACTTGTTAAGGGCAGACTACCTAGCGTCTCGTTTCCCGACCGCTTGCTTCTGTAGCTTGGGAACGATTGCGCCCAGATATTAAGAACCGGTTTCTGCCTGTTAGCTTGGTAGGCGCAAGCAGTTCAAAGAGTTCGGTGTAGATCGGAGATTATTCAGTGGTTAATCGAGACGTTGAATTGATTGACCTCATCTGGCCTAAAACTCTGATACCGCCAATTGACAGCGCAAAATTGCTCTATTTGGATCTGAATCACTGGATAAATCTTGCGAAAGTCAAGCTGGGGAAGGGCGGTGCTACTCGATACTGGCAGCTCTTGGAAGCATGCCAGCTGGCAGTTAAAAATAAGAAAGTCCGTATCGTCTTGTCAGATGCGTTGGCAGAAGAAATATTCAAGATTCGAGACCCTCGGCAGCGGAACGACATAGTATCTGTCATTGATGAGTTGACTGATTATGAGTACTTAGCTGGACTCGCAGATGTTAAGAAGCTGGAACTGCAAGCCACATTAGACGAAATGACTGGAACTAGAGGACTGAATTACTCGCAGATTCCGTTGGTAGGAGGCAGTCTCCTGCACGCATTTGGGAAGGTCGGAGGGCTACTCCTTACCGATGCTGATGGTAAGCCGATAGACCGGACATTATTGTCTGAAGAGGAACAACGCAAGCTCAAAGTAATAGATCGTGAGGCCGAACGACAGCTCCTTGCTGGCCCTAAAGACGACGACATTCCAGAACTGCGACGATCTGGATATGCTCCTGAAATCGTTCAAGATTCGTTGCAGGATAATGCCCAAATTGAGCAATCCTTCGCCAATGAACAACTAGACGATCGCATGCGTCGCGGTCGATTAAAGGATGTCCTCACAGCGCGTGAACTTTTTCATGAGTTGAATGAAATGCTTGCAAGAGAATTGTCGGTCCGCAAGATAACGTTCGCTCTTCTTACTAAGAACATTCATGATGCAAGAAGGCTTGTGCATAGTATGCCAAGTAGTTGTGTTGCGGTCGAACTCAAAACGAACTATCACCGGAACGCAGCCAGAAAATGGACAGTAAACGATATTCGTGACATTCACGCCATGTCATTGGCAATTCCATACTGTGACATTGTATTTACAGATGCAGCGGTCAGGGATTGCCTTATCAGATCGAAGCTTCCGGCTCGGATGCGAACGCTCGTTCCAAATAAACCAGACGATCTGGTACAGCTTTTATCTGAACTTTAGAATTGGCCAGAAGCATTCTTCTTGCAACAGCTTTGTTTTCATTCTGGGGCTTCGGATTTTATGCAGCGAAGAAGCCCGTCTCCTGGCATCGACCTTGAGAAAGGCGAAGCTAGAAGACGGGCTTTTGCGCCGGCGGTGAGACACCAGCGAGAGAATATTTAGGCCAGAGACTGCACCGATGTGGGCCGTACAACGAAGCGTTGGCCGCTGGTCGCCACGGTGATGTCCCCGGTGTAGGTAGTCGCTGCCGCGCTTTCCCATTCCTCGGCTGAAGCGATGCCCGCGAAGTGTGAAAGCACCAGTGAACGGGCACCTGCCTGGGTGGCGATGCGACCAGCACCTTCGGCAGGGGTGTGCGAGAGTCGCTGGTGATCAAGGAAAGTGGGGCTGAAGTTTCCGGCCTTGAAGAACTCGAGGTTGACCGCCTCATGGACCAAGATATCGGTATCTTGTGCCAGGACCGCCAGTGCCTCGCATTCGGCAGTATCGCCGGAGAACGTAACCGATCCGTAAGCTGTGTCGAAACGGAACGCCAGCGCAGGGAAGATCGGCGGGTGCTTGACCAATACCGCGGTGACCTTCACCAATTCGTCCTCGTAAACCACGAAGATGTCGCTACTGCCGGGTGCTGGAACCTCAATCTCGCGTGCCTGTACCAAATCGCGAAGCACGGGGCGGGCCTCATCCGTGGCACGGATATCTGTGTCATAGGAATAAGCTGCAAGTGTGTGCTCGACCATGGACGCGGTACCGGCCAGCTGGGCACCACGCGGGTGCGTTGGGTCTTGACCCGGACCCAGGATCTGGACTGGGGATGTGAACCCATCAACGGGCGCCCCCCAGTTCCAGAGCAGGAATGCGGGCAGCTCAACAACGTGATCCGAGTGCAGGTGGGTGATGAATCCTGCGCGGAAATTCTTTCCACGGAGCCCGGCCTCATGGGCGGCGCGGGTGGCGCCGAGCCCAAAGTCGATCATATAGAAAGCATCTTCCACGCGCAGGGCGCTGGCAATACCGTCTTCACGGCCGCGAATGGCCGGGCCAGCGGCGGTGCCGAGGGTGATGAGCTCAAACGGGGAATCCATGTCCGAGTGCCTTTCGTAGGTGCCGTTATGCATGGGCACGGGCATTGATGGTGCGGGTTTCTAGGTATTCGTCAAGGCCGTAGCGTCCGCGTTCGCGGCCAACTCCGGAGGCCTTCCAGCCCCCGAAGGGCGCATCCAGCTCAACGACGGTGTGTTGGTTGATCCAGACGGTGCCGGTTTCCAGGGTTGCGGCAAGTTGCTGGGCCCGGTCCTCATCTGGAGTCCAAAGTGAGGACCCGAGGCCGAACTCTTGACCGTTGAGCATCTGGATCAAGGCGTTTTCATCGGAGTAAGAAACGATTGGTAGCGCGTTGCCGAATTGTTCCTCATCGACAATGCTCATGCCGTCGGTGGCATTGGCGATCACCGTGGGAGCCAAGAAATGACCTGGCAACTTGGTGCCGCGCTCGTTACCGTGGGCAATCGTGGCGCCGGCCGCTGTGGCTTGGGCGATCATGGCTTGTACGGTGGCCAGCTGTGCGGCGTTGTGCATCGGACCCATCGTGGTTGAATCGTTAATTCCATGACCTATCACGTGGGCGGAAACCTCGGCGCTGATGGCTTCGGTGAGCTCGCCGGCTAATTCTCGTGGAACGTAGACGCGTTTGACCGCCATGCAGACCTGCCCCGCATTGCGGAAGGCACTGGCAACGATGCCACGGGCGGTGGTGCGGATATCTGCGTCCGGGAGCACGATGGCCGGATCATTTCCACCCAATTCCAAGGTGACTCGTTTGACGCCTTGGAGCGCCTGAGTAGCTACCGAGATGCCGACATCGGTGGATCCGGTAAAGGAAATTTTACGGACTCCGGGAAGGGAGCTGAGCGCAACGTTGACGGTGCGCCGTGAGCTGGTGCGGACCTGTGCCACGTTTGCCGGCAATACCTCGTTGAGTAATTCAATGAGCGCGATGGTGGATAGCGGGGTGGTGGGTGAAGGCTTAGCAATCACCGTGCAACCCGCGGCCAAGGCGGGCGCCAGCTTCACGGCGAGTAGGGAAATGGGGAAATTCCATGGGGTGATGGTTCCAACCAGACCCACGGGTCGGTGGTGCACCTGCACTTGTCGGCCGGCCCGGTCTGGCAGTGATTCTGTTTCGTCCCAAGCCAGGTTCGCGTAGTAATCGAAGAGGTCTGCTGCGACGAGGAACTCGGTGACGGCCTCGCGCAATGGCTTACCTTGTTCGCGGCTGAGGATGCTGCCCAGTTCGGCGGCTCGGGTCCTGATGAGCCCCGCGGTTTGTTTGAGATTTGCCTTGCGGGCTGTGCGATCTGCAGCCCAAGCCCGGGATGCCGAGGTGGCTGAGGCGATGGCGCGTTCCACATCGGCTTGTGTATGCTCGGGAGCCGAACCAACGCGTTCGAGGGTCGCGGGATCGAAGACGTCGTAGGTGGGTATGGTCATCGGGCTGGCCTTTCGAAAAGCGAATTCGCAGGTGTTGCTGATGCAAGCATTCCCGAACCGGGGTGCAAAGCCACATAATGTTTCCATTGGATGAAAACTATCCGGGTTACTGGTCCGCAAACGCCGCAGACTGGAGACGGGCACACCCATGAAGATGCACGGTTGAAGCCCGCACCTAGATTTTTTACCTCCAGACCTAGCATGCCGAGGGATGCAATATGAATCAGCTCAATTCACCAGTCGTAGTCACGGGAGCAGTTTCCGGAATCGGTGCAGCGACCGTAGCCTCGTTGCGCGTTAAAGGAATTTCCGTGATCGGCGTCGATAGAACCGTGCCCGAGGAATTCGATGGTGCTTTTGTGCGGGGAGATCTCGGCACGAGCGCCGGAATCGAGCAGGTAGTCGAAGAAGTCAGCACGTTGGCCCCGAATGGAATCTCCGGTCTGGCGAATATCGCTGGCGTTCCGGGAACCGCACCATGGCGCACCGTCTTAAACGTCAATGTTTTTGCTGTACGCGATCTAACCCGTGGGTTGGCCCCGTTGTTGGTGCCCGGTGCCGCGGTTGTGAACTTGGCATCCTCTGTTGCTTGGGATTGGCGTGGGAACGCGCCAGAACTTGGTGCGTTTGCGCTAGCTGCGGACCGTGAAAAAGCATTGGCTTTGGTAAGTACCGCCATTGAGTCATCGGGGGAGTCCTACCTATTTTCAAAACAGTGTGTGATGCTGCTGACCGGTGAATTCGCGGCGGAGAACTTAAGCGCCGGAATCAGGGTCAACTCCGTGAGCCCTGGTCCGGTACAGACTCCGATCCTCAAGGACTTCAAGGCAGACCACGGCGCGGCAAAGGTCGAAGGCGCCGCGGCACTGCTTGGTCGATTCGGTGAACCAGAAGACATTGCTGAGGTGGTGTTGTTCCTGCTCTCCGAGTCTTCCCGTTGGATTAATGGCACGGATATACGCGTTGATGGTGGGTTGACCGCTTACCGCACCAGCGCCGTGGCCCTAGGCTAAGTATCGCTGCGCAGAACGCTCGCTAGTCTAGTTTCCAGGCCATACCGCTAGTGTTGCGTCCATCGGTGGAACCACTAAGTTGACTGGCGCGCTCTGAATTCCCGAATGGCGCAGCGTGGTGAGGTCGCTTGAGACATGAAGCCGCGATCTAGCGATGGCTTGCACATCCGCACCGTACCTCTACGTAGCCGATTGATTCGGGTGAAATTGTGGTCAGGGTGGGAACCTGCCGGACCTCAGCAGCCAGCGGATTAGATGGCACGCTTCGCAGCGGAGGGGACCGCCGAAGGCCTCGTCAACGTGGGTTTGCACAGTGATAGCTGATTTTCGGATGAAACCGGTTTGAGCCGTGGTAGCTTGTTTTTGGGTTGCTCAGGGGGGCCCAACACAGGGTTGGACGGATCATCATCTGGCACACGAGAGGCACGTTTAATGTCGACAGGTCGGTATGAAGTCAGTTTTGACGCCGAGGCAGTTACGCAGCTGAAGTCTCGTATTGCCATGACCCGGTGGCCGCGGCGATTCGAGGTGGCCGATTGGGACTTTGGTGTTGATTCTGGATATCTGCGCGAGCTTGTCGAGTACTGGCGCGATGGCTTTGATTTTGGGGCCGCGGCACAGCGGATCAATGCGATTCCAAACTTCCTGAGCGACATCGATGGGTTGCCCCTTCACCATTTGCATGCTCGGGCGGCTCGTGAAGATGCGACACCAATCTTGCTCTTACATGGGTGGCCGGGGTCGGTGGTCGAATTTCTTGAGGTCATTCCGCGGCTTGTAGAGCCTAACGGTGCTGGGGAAGAAGCTTTCCACGTCGTCGCACCCTCACTGCAGGGGTTTGGTGCTTCCCCGGGGATCGATGAAGCAGGGATGTCACCGGTTCGCATCGCACATCGGATGGCCGCGCTGATGAAGGAACTGGGCTACGAGCGATTCATGGTGCATGGGGGAGACTGGGGCACCCTCCTTGCCACCCATATTGCTTCGCTTTACCCCGAACGCGTCCTGGGGTTGCACGTGACACTGACACATCCGATCCCGCCAAGCGATGTGGCTGATCCGATGACTTTGGTGCGTGAGCACGAGCGAAAATGGCTGGAAGAGAACGAGTTTAAGGCCATTGACGGCCGGGGGTATTTTGAAATACAAAAGACCCGTCCGGAAACCCTGGGTTTTGCACTCACCGATTCTCCGGTGGGGTGGTGTGCCTGGGTCTTGGACAAGTTCTACCAGTGGACCGATTGTGAACGGGACTGGGACAGGGACATCCGTCATGCGGTGAGTTGGGACCTGTTCCTGACGAACCTGTCGTTGTACTGGTTCACCGACACCATCTCGTCCGCCATGCATTTTTACCGGGAACAATACCTGGCGATCAGATCGGGTCAGGGGGCCGCGGGGAAGGTCGTGGTTCCAACCGGTGCAGGAATATTTCCGCAGGAAATTCTCAAGTCACCTAGGGCTTGGATGGAGCGACGATTCCCGCTGGTGCATTGGACCGAGCACGCGGCCGGAGGCCACTTTGGCGCCATGGAGCAGCCGGAGTTGTTTGCCAATGACCTGCGGAAGTTCGCCCGCAGCATCGTAAGCTAACGGGCACCGCATTGATCTTGGCGGGTCGCTCTTATCGGACTAAGAGTGCAGCATTTCGCTAGCCCAGGTGCCCGGCCATGCGTTGATGCATGGCGGCGCTTGCCTCGTTCAGCCCGGTGATTTCCACGTGTTTTCCGGCCGCTGCATACTTGGCACTAATGGCCTCGAGTGCGGCAAGCGTCGAGACATCCCAGAGGTGCGAAGCATGCATGTCGATCACGATACGGGCCGGGTCCAGCGCGTACTCGAACTGCGTGTAGAGGTCATTGGAAGAGGCGAAGAATAGCTCGCCGTTGACGGTGTAGATTGCTGTTTCTCCGGTGGCATCGAGCGTGCGGGTGACCGTGACGAAGTGTGCCACGCGTCGGGCGAAGAGCACCATCGCCGTCAGTACCCCGGCGCCCACGCCGATCGCGAGGTTGTGCGAGAAAACCGTGGCTGCCACGGTGATGAGCATGACCGCGGTTTCGCTCTTGGGCATGCGGCGCAGCGTCGATGGACGGATGGAATGCCAGTCGAACGTCGCCCACGATACGAAGACCATCACGGCCACCAGCGCGACCATGGGGATCAGCGCAACCACGTCTCCAAAGACCACCACCAACACCAGCAGGAATACTCCGGCCAGGAAGGTGGAGATCCGGGTGCGGGCGCCGGAGGCCTTGACGTTGATCATGGTCTGGCCGATCATCGCGCAACCGCCCATGCCACCGAAGAACCCGGTGACCAGGTTTGCCACGCCCTGACCCCAGGCCTCACGGGTCTTATTGGAGCGCGTATCGGTTATATCGTCCACAAGTTTGGCTGTCATGAGAGATTCGAGGAGGCCCACACATGCCACGGCCAGTGCATAAGGCGCGAGGATCTTGAACGTCTCGAAGGTCAGCGGGAGTTGCGGGAAAAGTAATTCGGGCAGGGATGAGGGTAGCTCGCCCTTGTCGCCCACCGTGGGTACCGTCAGGGAGGCAAAGACCGTGATCAGGGTGAGTACCACGATGGCCACCAGCGGTGCCGGAACTCGGGTGGTGATCCGTGGCAACCCGAAAACGATAAGTAGCGCCAGCCCGAGTAGCGGGTAGACCAGCCAGGGCACGTTCATGAGCTCGGGCAGCTGGGCGATGAAGACCAAGATTGCCAGTGCGTTGACGAATCCGACCATGACCTGGCGCGGGATAAAGCGCATGAGCTTGGCAACGCCCAGTGCTGCCAACAGGATCTGGAAGAGGCCGGCGAGCAGGATTGCCGCGACCAGGTAATTCACCCCGTGACTTGCCACCAAAGGCGCAATCACCAGGGCAACGGCGCCGGTGGCCGCGGAAATCATGGCCGGGCGCCCGCCGACAAAGGCGATGGTCACGGCCATGGTGAATGCGGAGAACAGGCCCACGCGCGGATCGACACCCGCAATGATGGAGAACGCGATGGCCTCGGGAATGAGCGCGAGCGCCACCACCAGCCCACCAAGAATTTCGATGCCCAGCAATTTGGGGGAGCGCAGCGTGCGCAGCACCGATTGGCGTTCCTCGGGTGTCGGTGTGGTCGGTGATGACATGGGGGTTGCTGGCTTCCGTTCGAGTGGTGGTGTGGGGCGGTAGCATCCGTGCCGCGGGCTCTGACCTTGGCGGAATTAGTGTGTTGCACGGTAAGTATGCGGGATTCAGCCTAATTCTAGAGGAGCCGTACTTTATTGCGAGGTCGTTGGTCTTGGCCTGGAAACCAAGAGCGTCATCGAAGGATTTTGCTAGGGGGGTCCGCCCGGTGTTGGACGCTGACCTAAGGGTTGAGGTGCGAGAGAAGTGAGTGTCGTCTCATTTGTGCTGGGGCGGGGCTTGTGTGCCGAGAGCATCGTGCGGGGCGCCTTCCCCGCCGGCCCTTGAGGGAGTGCGCGAATTCGCATGCGATCATAGATTTTTTCTATGTGTGGCGCACGCCGCATCTATTGGACAAGATAATGCGACCTTAGGCACACTGGGTAGTGATGGGCGCCATGTACCGGTTGGTGTCAAACTTTCGTCGCTAAGGTTCCGCATTCTTCATGAAATCCACTCGCAATAAATGGGTCGTTGCCCTGTGCTGGCTAACGGTCGTCTTCGAAGGGTTCGACATCGTCGCGCTCTCGGCCTCCATTCCACAATTGATCGACACCGCCTATGCGGGAATTACCGCGATTGACGCAACCTTCATCGCCACCGTCTCGCTGGTAGGTGTGGGTGCCGGTGCGGTGCTGATTGGCCCCATCTCCGACCGCTTTGGCCGCCGCACTCCGCTGATGCTCTGCGTGCTGGTCTTCTCGATCTTTACCATCCTTTTCCCGCTAATGCCCACCGTTGCCTTGCTGGCCACCGTGCGTTTCATTGCCGGGTTGGGCATGGGCGCCTGTATGCCGGTTGCCATCACCATGATGCAAGAAGCCTCGGCGTCGAACGCCCGGGCGCACTCCTCGACCATCACCATGACCGGCTACCACGTCGGCGCCGTGGCCGCCTCGCTCTTTGCGATCCTCGCCCATGCCGATTGGCACCTGCTCTTCTACATCGGTGGCGCGCTGGGCCTAGTCGTTCTTCCATTCATGTATGCGAAGCTGCCCGAAACCCACGCCGCAGGCCTCAAGGACATCGGCACCAAGGCGCCAAAGTCCAGCATGGTTGAGCTATTCTCCAATGGTTTGACCCGCTCGACCGTTGGCCTGTGGATTGCCGCGTTCATGGGGCTGCTGCTGGTTTACGGTCTGAATACCTGGTTGCCGCAGCTGATGCGCGGCGCCGGTTACAACGTTTCCGATTCCCTGGTGCTATTGCTGGTGCTCAACGTCGGCGCCATCGCCGGTTTGCTGGTGGGTGGACGCATCGCCGACAAGCGCGGCGTCAAGGGCACCACGATGTTCTGGTTTGCCTCCGCGGCCGTGCTGCTGGCACTGCTATCCATCCGTATGGAAAGCTCGCTGCTGCTCAACGGCGTGGTGCTGGTGACCGGGTTCTTCGTCTTCTGTGCGCAGGTACTGGTCTACGGCTTCGTCGGCTACATCTACCCCAAGCACGTGGTGGGCACCGGTATGGGCATGGTTGCAGGCGTCGGACGCCTGGGCGCCATTGCCGGACCGGGCATTACCGGCCTGCTGGTTGCCAGCGGCCACGCCTATCCATGGGGCTTCTACCTCTTTGCTGGTGCCGCGCTCTTTGGCATGCTGGCCATTGCGGTCATCCCCAAGCCAAAGTCGCAGGATGATGTCGTAGAGCGTGAGGCTCAGAAGGCTTCGGCCTAGCTTTCTAAGCGGCATTCCCCGTTCGGGGCGTGCGCATCTGCCATCGCAGAGTCCAATTCTGGAATCTGCGATGGCAGAGTCTTTTAATGCCCATGAGCTATAGCGCCGGTGAGCCTAAAAGAAAAACTAGTTTATTGGTTGGCCGAGCGCCGAGGGCATATCGCGTAGGGATTCACGCACCAGCTTGCGGAACCAGTAGGTGGGACCGCTTGCGGCGATCTTCTGATCCGTATAGATGTCCACCGAGAACGCGGGGCTATCGACCGGAAGCTCGCGGTAGACCAGCGGCCATTGGCGGCAGAAGCGTTCGGCAATTTCAAGCGGAACCACCGAGGCCAGGGAGCCTTCGAGCTGCACCGAGGGAAGGACCGAGAAGTGGTGGACGCGCAGCGTGGTGCGCAAACTAATTCCGGATTCGGCCAAGCGAGCCTCGATTTGCCCGTGGCCGGCGGTTTGGTCGATGGTCACGAAGTTCAGCGAGTCG
This sequence comes from Arthrobacter sp. MYb227, assembly GCF_002975435.1. Classification (GTDB taxonomy): domain Bacteria; phylum Actinomycetota; class Actinomycetes; order Actinomycetales; family Micrococcaceae; genus Paeniglutamicibacter. The sequence goes on from NZ_PCPT01000002.1 coordinate 156,503, forward strand.
AATTGGCTGCTTGTGAGTTTTGGTTCGGCGGGGGCCATCGCGCGCGGCAGCAGGGCGACGTAGCGATCTTGGATCACGCCCTCGCGTCTGGCGCTGCCGCCAAGCACCAGCGAGGTCAGTGCCGCATCGATCCGGCCGTGGGCCAGCCACTGGGGGATGTGCTCAACGTTCATGGGCACCGATTCTAGGATTGCGTGCGGTGCTAGTTTGCCCAGGTGGCGCATGATCGAGGGGAGGAAAATGACCTCGCCAATGTCCGAGAGGCAGATGCGGAAGGTGCGTGTGGTGGTGGCCGGATCAAAAGCCGCGGTGGAATCAACGGCGCCATCGATTCCATCGACCGAGGAGCGGAAAACCTGATAAAGCTCGTTGGCGCGGGCCGTCGGCTCGAGCCCGCCCGGACCGCGGACAAAGAGCGGGTCACTCAGTTGGGACCTTAGCCGGGAAAGCGAATGCGAGACGGTTGGTTGGGTCAGTGAGAGCTCTTGTGCCGCTCGGGTTACGCTGCGAGCCTCGTAAATTTCCAGAAATGTCCGCAATAGGTTCAGGTCGATGCTCATGGGTACACCATATCGAAGTCTTCTATGTTGCTGGTGCGTGAAACTTTATGGACTGAACATCGGTTCTGGCCTAGCGTTACACATGAGAGCGGGTGCCAGTTGCCCAGAAACCTCAAGGTTTTTGAGGTGCGCTGATGCGCCCGACCCGTCGTTTGTGAAGGAAAGTGCACCCCGTGCCATTGCTTGATGAATCAATCTGGAACTCCAAGATCAATATTGCCGGCTGGGTGGATGCCGAGGGCGGAACCCAAGACGTGATTGAGCCGGCAACCGGTGCGGTGCTGGGAAGCATCGGCGTTGCCAGCACCAAGGACGTGTACCGCGCAGCGACGATTGCCGCCAAGGCGCAGGTAGCTTGGGCAGCAACCAAACCCGAGGAACGAGCTGCCGTGTTGCGCCGAGCAGGAGACCTCTGGGAACAACACGCAGCGGAGATCCAATCCTGGATCATCCGAGAATCTGGCGGCATCGGGCCCAAAGCCGGACTCGAAACCCACGTCGCAGCACAGGAATGTTTCGAGGCCGCGGCGCTTCCCTCCCACCCACAGGGGGATGTGCTCACCTCAAACGAGGCTCGCTGGTCATTTGCGCGGCGTCGTGCCGCGGGCGTTGTGTCTGTGATTGCGCCGTTTAACTTCCCCCTAATTCTTTCGATCCGCTCGGTGGCCCCGGCACTGGCTCTGGGTAATGCGGTGCTGCTCAAGCCCGATCCGCGCACGGCGGTCTGCGGCGGCGTGGCCTTGATGCGCATCTTTGAAGAGGCGGGGCTTCCCGACGGACTGCTCTCGCTGTTGCCCGGCGGTGTAGAAACCGGAGTTGCAGTAGTTGAAGCGCCCGAGGTGCGTGTGGTCTCCTTCACCGGATCCACAGCAGCTGGGCGAAAGGTCGGCGAGGCAGGCGCCCGGAATCTGAAGCGCGTACACCTTGAACTCGGTGGCAACAACGCGCTAGTCGTGTTGCCGGGAGCTGATCTGGCGAAGGCCGCATCGGCCGGTGCATTTGGCTCCTTTATGCACCAGGGACAGATCTGTATGACCACCGGACGGCACTTTGTTCATGAATCGCTCTATGACGATTACGTGGCAGCGCTCGCCGCTAAGGCGACAAACTTGCCGGTGGGAGACCCGAATACCGGGCAGGTAGCACTGGGACCCATTATCGACGAACGTCAGCTGGCAAACATCGATGCGATCGTGAAGGAATCGGTTGCCGCGGGCGGTCGCCTAGTTGCTGGCGGAAGCAGCGAGGGCCTGTTCTACTCGCCAACGGTGCTCGCGGACCTGGACCCGAAAAACCCGGCATTCGCCCAGGAGATCTTTGGCCCGGTGGCCCCGGTGATGAAGTTCAGCGAGATTGATGAGCTCATCGAGCTGGTCAATGCCAACGAGTACGGGCTCTCGGTGGGCATCCTAGGTGACGTAGGGCTGGCCATGGGTATTGCCGATCGCGTGCATTCGGGCAAGGTGCACATCAATGAGCAGACGGTCACCGATGAGGCAAACGCACCATTTGGTGGGGTGGGTGCCTCCGGGACCGGATCGCGCTTTGGCGGTGCGCAGGCCAACATTGAGGCGTTTACCGAAACCCAGTGGTTGACCATGCGCCCGCAGATCGCCGATTACCCGTTCTAGGCCAAGGCCCGGCATGGGGGGCGTTGCCTTCAGGCCGCAGGGGGAGCCTTCCTTGACCGCTTCGAGCGAATTTGACCACTGGGCCGAAGAGGCCATGGCGCGCGGAGATGTGGATTCCATCCTCGATTTCCTGCACAAGGCACCGGCCGCGCGGGAGGCGCACCCGCGCTCCGAGCATTGGGCTCCGCTCTATGTGGCACTCGGCGCGGCATATGCCTTTGGTGGCATAGAGGCCAAGACCGCGATCGATGGTTTCTGGTTCGGGCTCTCCAAGCGCTCCTGGTCGCTGACCTAAAGGTCGCGGCGCATGATTAGCCGCGGCATCCGGTTGGCCACCGCGTCGGGGGTGCCGATGACGCGGAATCCTGCGCGCTCGAACATGGCCCGGGTGCCGACGAACGCCATCGTGCTGTCCATGCGCCCGGCCGGGTCCACCGGGCGCGCCTCGTTGACCGCTGCGCACCACGATGCAGATGATGCTCCGCACCTGGACCTCGTCCACGGGGCGGATGAGCTTGGATGCGGCAAGTAGCGGTTTTCCCGCTCGCAGGGTTTGCGTATAACTGTTGCACGGTCGCCGCTGAGCTCCTTGAAGTCCCTGGCCCGCAAGCGGTGCGAGAGACACCAGCAGTGGGGGTGCCCCGCGGGTCAAATGTGACGCTCTCCCCCTTTTGATGATGTTTCCTAGTTCCGGATCCGCGTGCCTAGACGCCGAGCTTATCGGTGTCGAATTTCAGGGCTTGGCTCCGTGCCGTCTTGCTGTGGCGCAGGTGCTGGATACCGGTGATCACCAAGGTAATGGCCAACAGTCCGTACAGCACTATGGTGACCGGGCTGTCGATGAGGATCGACAGGTCGCCTTGGGAGACGGTCAGCGCGCGGCGCAGTTCCGTCTCGGCCAGCGGGCCCAGGATCACCGCGATTAGCACCGGTGCGAGCGGGAACTTGTAACGGCGCATCATGAATCCTAAGAGGCCTACGCCCAGCAGGATCCACAAGTCAACGATCGAGGAACTGATCGCGTACACGCCGAGCACCGAAAGCACGGTGATTCCGGCATACAGGTAGTGCCGGGGGATGAGCAGCAGCTTGGCCCAAAGCACGGCGAACTGCATATTCAGGACCAACAGGATGACCAAGCCGATGAATAGCGAGGCGAGCAAGGTCCACACCATCGGACCGCTGCGTTCGAACAAGAGCGGACCTGGCTGCATGCCGTACTGCTGGAAGGCCGCCAACATGATGGCTGCGGTTGCCGAGGTGGGCAGGCCGAGGGCCAACAGGGCGCCCATGGCCGTGCCGGCCGTGGCATTCGCAGCGGCTTCGGGGGCAGCAACGCCGCGGATCGATCCGGTGGTGCCGAAATCGGTGTCGCCGTTGCGGGCGGCGAGCTTCTTTTCCAGGCCGTAGGCCATGAACGTGGGGACCTCGGAACCACCGGCCGGAATGACCCCGAACGGAACGCCGAACGCGGTGCCGCGCAACCAGGCCGGCATGGCCCGGCGGATGTCGCTCAGGTCCAAACGTGGCCGGCCCTTGGACTCCACGCGGACAGCCGTCTCGTCGCGGTGGATGCGCGAGGCGATGTGCAGAACTTCTCCGAGTGCGAGCAGCCCGACGGTGATCACGACAATCGACATGCCGTCGAAAAGTTCCGGCATGCCCAGCGTGTAGCGGGCCGTTCCGGACGGGCCATCGACGCCCACCAGGGCCAGGACCAAACCCAGTCCCAAGGACATTAGGCCCTTGACCACGGAATCGGAGACCACCGAGGAAATCGCGAGGAAGGCGAAGACCGCCAGAGCGAAGTATTCGGCGGGGCCGAACGCCGTTGCCATCTTCACGAGCACCGGGGCGAAGAAGACGACCACCGTCGTCGCGATGAGACCGCCGATGAAGGCACCCATGGCCGCCGTGGCCAGCGCCTTCGCCGCCCTGCCGTCAAGTGCCATGCGGTGGCCCTCGAAGGTGGAGGCAATGGCAGAAGAGTTACCGGGGGTATTAAGCAGGATCCCGGAGGTCGAATCCCCGAAGAGGCCGCCGAAGTAGACCCCGGCGAACATGATGAATGCCGCGGTCGGCTCAAGCGAAAAGGTAATGGGAAGCAGCAGCGCCACGGCCATGGCCGAACCGAGTCCGGGCAGCACGCCCACGGCGGTTCCAAGGACCGCGCCGATTACCACCCACAACAGGTTCATGGGAGTCAGGGCCTGTGAAAAGCCCTCCATAAGCAGGGATAAGGATTCCATGTCAGATCAGTCCTTCCAGGAAGCCTGAGGGCAAGTTGAGGCCGAGCCCCGCATTGAAGGCCAGCTGGATGGCCGAGGAAAACAGGATGGCGACGCTGAGGTCAAATAGTGGGCGTTTGCTGCCCAACGCGCGGCACACTACCCAGAACAGGCCCGCGGCACTCAAGATCCAGCCCAGAACGGGCAATGCCAGGATGAATGCTGCCACTGCTCCGGCAACCATGCCCAGGGTCTTCCAGTCCGAGTAGGCCTTGCGCTTGCCGGTGACAGAAGGTCGTGCGGTGGGGACGTAGATGGCCTCGTTCTCTGTGTCAGCGAGGTCGCTGAGCAAGTCCGTGGAGAAGTCGGCGTTCTGCCCCTCGCTGTCCTCATGTGGGAAGCGACGGGTGCGCAGGATCTGGATCGTGTGGATGATCGCCATGAGGAACAACAGCACGCAGACGATGGTGGGGAAGAACTGCGGTCCGGGCACGCTGGTGCCCATCACCTTCATGGTGGCCGTCCCGTAAGTCAGGAAGCCAGCCAGGATGAAGACCAGTGCCGGGACGATCAGCTCGCTGCGTCCGGACCAGAAGCCGGTGATGCGCACCGAGTATTCGTCGTTCGATTGTTCCGCAAGGGATGCGGAGGCGTTGTCGGTTGTTTTCACAGTCCCAGTCCTTCCACGATGTCCTTGGTCACGGCGACCTCGGAGTCAATGAAATCGTCGAATTCCTCGCCGGTCATGAAGCTATCGGTCCAGCTGTTGCGTTCCAAGGCTCCCTGCCAGTGTTCGGTCTGGCGGAACTCGGTGATGATGTCGACGAACTCCTGCTTTTGCTCCTCGGTGATACCCGGTGCTCCGGCGAAGCCTCGCCAGTTGGCCATCGCTGCATCGACACCCTGTTCCTTGAAGGTGGGGATGTCGACTCCGGGCAGACGCTCTTCGGAGGAGATTGCCAAGGCACGCAGGGTGCCGGCTTCGATCTGGTCGGCCACTTCGTTGTAGCCGGACATGCCTCCGACGGTGGTTCCGGAGAGCATCGAGGTCAGCGCCTCGCCGCCGCCGGAGTAGGCGATGTAGTTCGTCTTGATCGGATCGATGCCGATCTTTTGTGCCACCAGTCCGGTCAGCAGGTGGTCGATGGATCCCAGCGAGCCGCCGGAGATCGATGTCCCGCCGGGATTTTCCTTCCAGCGTGCGGTGAAATCATCCAAGGTCTGGAATTCGGACTTCACCGGAACTACGAGCACCGCGAAGTCATCGGCCAGCCGTGCAATGGGCACCACATCGTTGAGGCTGGTGTCGGAGTCGGCGAGCTCGATGGCGCCGATCATGACGCCGCCGGTGACCATTAACATGTCGTGGCGGCCTTCCATCTGGACGAATTGGCTCAATCCGATGGTTCCGCCGGCACCGGGTACGTTGACCACTTGGGCGTTGTTGACCACGCCGCCGGACTTGAGGGCCTGCTGCGACTCGCGGGCGAATCCGTCCCAACCGCCGCCGGGTGCAGCAGGCGCCATGAGGACGAGCTTCGACCGTGCGGTCGCTTCACCCCCGCTTGCGGCCGCATTGACCAGTGCCAGACCTGCCACGACGGCGACGACGGCGCCGTACAGGGTCTTCTTGATTATGCTCTTGCTCATCATCATCCGTAATCTCATGGGTGGTGGACCGGGTGTCATTGGCAGGTCCCTCGATGACCAAGGTGCCAGAGAAGTGACGTAAAGCACAGTTGAAATGTGCTTTAGTTCATAAGAACAGTAAGGAAAACAAAGTCAACAAGAAATGGAAGGGGTGGCAAGCGAAGTGCCTTCCCTGTCAAAACGTCGCCGGCGCGCTCAATTGTTGGCCTTGCAATTGGGGATCGTACTGGGCCTGCTCAGCGCAGTTTCCGTCGTTATCCTGGTCTTTGAAGACCATCGGACCCAAGAAGTGGCCTTTGAGCGAGTGCATACCGTCGCGGTCCAAATGGCGTCGCAAGAGGCCGTGCGCATGAATCTGGGTACTCCCGGGGCCACTGAGGTCATTACTCCGATCGCAGACTTGGCGACGTCGGTTTCCGGGGTGCACTATGTGACGGTGGCGGATATAAACGGCATCCGGGTGGCGTACCCGGACCCGGCACGTATCGGGGAGCAGGTGTCATCGGATCACGACCAAGTGCGGGAGGGGGAGTCCTTCCGCGGCACGGAAATCGGGCCGCAAGGTGTGACGCTGCGGGCCAAGGAGCCGGTGTGGTTCAACGGCAAAGTTGTTGGGACCGTCTCCGTGGGCATCCTCCAGAGCGAGATCCGCGGGGAATTGCTGGAAATCGTCGGGGATGTCGCCCCCTGGATCTTAGGTGCTGCGGCGCTGGGCACGGTTGCCTCGGCGCTGATGGCGTACATGGTCCGTCGACGGATCTATGGGGTGGAACCGGAGGCCGTCGCTGGCCTGCTGCAGTCCCAGCAGGCGTTGCTGTTCAGCGTGCATGACGGAGTTGTTGGTGTTGATTTAGCGGGGCGGCTGACCCTGGTCAACGACGAGGCCCGGCGCCTGCTGGGGTTGGAGGGTGACGTCGTGGGAGCTAGGGCCGCCGACGTGCTGGACCCGAGCCTTCATGCTCAACTCGGCAGCGAGGCCGCGGGAGCCGAAGAAACGCAATATGTCCTTTCGGGGGAGCGCATCCTGCTGGCTACCCGTCGTGAGGCGCTGGCCAATGGTAAATCGTTGGGCAGGACCTTGACATTGCAGGATCGGACCGAGCTGGAGGCCACGTTGCGTGAATTGAAGGGCCAGCGAAGCCTTGCCGATGCCTTGAGCTCGCAGGCCCACGAGTTCGCGAACAGGTTGCACGTGCTCTCGGGATACCTGTCCTTTGGTGTGCCCGGGGAGGCCGCGGAGTATCTTGAACGGATCAGCGGCGCGGCCCGGGGCGTCGATGCGGGTGTCCTGAAGGATCCCGCGTTGACCGGGCTTGTGGGTGCCAATGCGGCAAGTGCCCGCGAGGCCGGGGTGCGGTTGCTGGTGGACCCGGAATCGGGCACTGCGCCAAGGTGGCGCGCGGATGAAGACACCTTGACCGTGGTGGGGAACCTGCTGAGCAACGCGATCGAGGCGGCAGGCGACGGGGGAACGGTGCGGTTGCTGGTAAATGCGGGGATGGATCAGGTGAGTATTTGTGTTGAAGACAGTGGGCCAGGCATATCCCCGGACGAGGTGGAAGAAATCTTTCGCCGGGGAGTGAGCAGCAAGGTCGGCCTCGGGACCAACCACGGGATTGGGCTGGCGCTGGTGGACCGCGTGATCAGGCGCCGTGCTGGCTCGGTGTCCGTGGACACCGGGAAGCTGGGCGGGGCCAGGGTTCGTGCGGAATGGACAATGCCGGGAAATGAAGCGGAGCGGATTGCATGATTAGGACATTGATAGTCGACGACGATCCGGACATTGCGCGCCTTCACGCACGCTATGTGGACGCGTTGGCCGGGTTTGAAGTGGCTGGAGTACTGCAGCGTGGCGGGCCGGTCTTGGCCTTCCTTGAAGAGGGGGACGTCGACCTGATCCTGCTTGACGTGCATCTGCCGGACATGGACGGGCTACAGGTGCTCGAAGACCTGCGCGGCAGCGGATATGACACCGGGGTCATCATGATCACCGCTAGCAGCGAGCGCGATACGGTCCATTTTGCTGTTGGCCGCGGTGTTGACGACTATCTGGTTAAGCCCTTTAGCGTGACGGATTTCAACCACAGGCTTGAAGCCTTCCGCGTCTCGCGGATTCGGTCGGTGGCCGGTTCGGTGCCGACCTTGGATCAGGGGGACATTGACTCCATGTTCCGGGCCGGGGAACCGGGCAGCCGCGCCGGAGCCGGGGGTCAGGCTCCTGCCGCCGCGGTGGATGCGCCGCTGCCCAAGGGGTTCTCCTTACCGACGGTCGAGCTGGTGTCGCACGCGCTGCGCGAAGCCGCGCGGCCCGGCGGGCCGGGGGACCTGTCGGCCAGCGAGGTCTCGGAAAGTTGTGGAATCTCGCGGGTGAGTGCCCGCAGGTACCTGGAGATGATGTCGGGCCGCGGGCTGGCCGAATTGCGACCCAAGTACGGTGCTCCGGGACGCCCGGAGCACCGCTACCGCTGGATCGGGGAGTAGCGGCTCCGCCGGACATTTGGTGTATCGGAACGCAGGTGCACTAGCGCTCTTTGTATATTTGTGTATACACTCGCATCCAGAAGGTTCCGAGCGGGACCCCGGACAGGGAGATGCACGATGGGCAGCACAGTGAACGAAGCAGGAACGGCCAACGTAGCCGACGTGATCGTCGTGGGTGGCGGCAACGCGGCCTTCACCGCAGCACACGCCGCCGCCGAGCGTGGCCGCAAGGTACTGCTGCTGGAAAAGGCACCACGTGAGCTCTTCGGCGGAAACAGCTACTACACCGCCGGAGCCACCCGCATCGCCCACAACGGGATCGATGACCTGCGCGACTTCATTGAAGCCGACGACCGCCACGCGGTATCCGAGGTCCCACCGTACTCCGCCGCCGACTATGCAGCAGACCTGGTAAAGGTCACCGAAGGGCGCAACGATCCGGAACTGACCGAGGTCCTGGTCAACGAGGCAGCCCCGGGTTTGCGCTGGCTCAATGAGCTGGGCCTAAAGTACCGCCTGATGTACGAGCGCCAGGCCTATGCACGCGAAGACGGCAGCTACCTTTTCTGGGGCGGCCTGCATGTGGGCAACGTTGGCGGCGGCGAGGGCCTGATGGCCGACCACGTCGCGGTCGCCAAGAAGCTCGGCACCGAGGTCCGCTACGAACAGGATGTCTTTGAACTCATTCTTGAAGATGGCTCAGTCAAGGGCGTCAAGGTCCGCGGCACGGACGGCAGTGTGCAGGAATTGCGCGCGGAATCGGTGATCCTCGCGGCAGGTGGCTTCGAATCGAACCCGGAAATGCGCCGCGAGCACCTCGGCGAGGGCTGGGAGAACGCCAAGGTGCGCGGCACCGCCTTCAACAACGGCGAGATGATCAGCGCCGGCCTGGCCGCCGGCGCGGTCAAGGGCGGGGACTGGGGAACCTGCCACTCGGTGCAGTGGGATGCACTCACCCCTAAGAACGAGTCCAACCGCGAACTGACCAACCGTCTGACCCGCCAGTCCTACCCACTGGGCATCATCGTGAATAACCGCGGCGAGCGCTTCCTGGATGAGGGCGCTGACTTCCGCAACCTGACCTACGCCAAGTACGGCAAGGTCATCTTGCAGCAGCCGGACTCCATCGCCTACCAGGTTTTCGACGCTTCACTGCGTCCAATGCTGCGCGCCGAAGAGTACGAAATGCCTGAAATTTCCGAGGTCATCGCCGACACCGTTGAGGAACTGGCGCAGAAAATTGGCGTGGATCCAGCATCACTAGCCAAGACCGTCTCAGAATTTAATGCTTCCATCGACACCTCCATCACCTACGATCCGAATGTGCTTGATGGCCGCGCCGCAAAGGTCACTCCACCCAAGAGCAACTGGGCCAACCCATTGGAAGCCGGCCCGTTCTATGCCTACCCGGTCACCTGCGGCATCACCTTCACCTTCGGTGGCTTGAAGTCCGATACCCACGGCCGCGTCTTGGACGAGAACGCCGAGCACATCGACGGGCTGTATGTCTGCGGCGAAATGCTCGGCGGGCTCTTCTCTGCCAACTACCCGGGCGGTTCCGGGCTTGCGGCTGGCGTCGTGTTCGGTCGCCGTGCCGGTACGCTGGCTTAGTAAGGATTATGCGAAGCAGCTCCCAGACTGGGAGCGGAGGGTGGATTGAGATGACGGCAAAAATGGACTCGGAGACGATCCATGCCGAACTGCGCGCCGAAATACTGCACGGCTCCCACCGGCCTGGCACCGCATTCAAGGAAGTCGCCCTGGCCGGGCGATTTGGCGTCTCCCGCACCCCCGTGCGAGAGGCGCTGGGTCGGCTGGCGCAGGAGGGGTTGCTTGAACGCGGTACTCGGGGGCTCCAGGTCCGTGATATCACCCCGGAGCAGCTCATGCAGGTCTACGATCTGCGGGTGCTGTTGGAAGGACAGGCGGCGCTGGAAGCGGCATCCGCCCGGACTGAAATGGACCTGATCCGGCTCGAGGGCTTGGTCGAACGAGACCGGAGCTTGACGGATCCGGATGATCAGACACGCCTGCGCACCAACATCGATTTTCATTCCGCCCTCTGGACTGCGGCACACAACCCGATCCTGAAGGACCTGCTCGACCGTTTGGCAACCCACCAGATCCATGCCCCATCCTCGACGCTGTCGATCGGTTCCAGATGGGCGGACTCATTGGATGAACATGCCGAAATAGTGCGGGCCATTCGAATCCGGGACGGTGCTGCCGCGCAGGAAACTATGCGGCGGCACATGAGCGAGGCGCGCAGGATCAGGTTGTCGCTTTTTGGGCAGATCGGTCTGCCCAACAACTGAGTGATGTGGTTGCCTCGACCGGACACAGGCGCGTCCTTGCCGGGGCATTCGGCGACTCGGTGGTGCGCCACCAGCCGCCGCAAGGCACCGCCGGATCACCCAATCCACGGATGCCCGCGGCTAGGCCGTTTGGGTGGCAAACGGTTCGGCAACTCTTCGTGGATAGCAAGCTGTAGCCCACCACCTGTGCGCCATGGTGCGGTTCGATGGAACTAACCCGGTCATAAACACTGATTCCGGAAGTCATTGAGCCTTCTTCCCGACACTCCCGGTTACACAAAAGCAATTTAAGTCGACACGTCCACCATGCCTGCGTCGTTGAGTATCTTCCCGGCACGCGGCCTATGGCGGCGGACGCGGCCGGTTCAGTTCAGCACATTGATCGGGGCACCGGCCGCCCACGCCGCAATATCGGCCACCGCGCCGGTGTAGAAGATCTTGAACTGGTCCTCGGTGACATACCCAAGGTGCGGGGTAGCGATGATCCCGGGTGTGCTCAGCAACCGATGATCGGCCGGAAGCGGTTCAACATCGAACACATCAAGGGCGGCAAGTTTTGGTGCGCCCGTGGAGAGCGCCGCAATGAGCGCATCCTCATCGATGATGGGACTGCGCGAGGTGTTGACCAGCACCGCGGAGGGTTTCATGAGGGCTAGGTCTTCGGCGCCAACCACGCCCGTGGTGCGTTCCGAGAGTTTTAGATGGATGCTCAGCACGTCGCTGGTTGCAAAGAGATCTTGCTTGTTGACGCGTTGTACGCCAACCTCTGTGGCGCGTTCGTCGGTGAGGTTCTGGCTATAGGCAATCACCCGCATGCCAAAGGCTTGGCCGATTCTTGCCACCTTGGAGCCCAGCTTGCCCAGCCCGAAGATGCCCAAGGCCTTGCCGGAAAGCTCACATCCCATGGCCTGTTGCCAAGCCTGGTTTGCCGTGCGTGGGCGGGCTACGGAGAACAGTTCAACATCAAGTCTGCGCGCGGCCGCCAGGATGAGCGCCCAAGTATGCTCAACGGCGGCCGGCGCGCTTCCCGCGGTGCCGCAAACGGTAATGCCCAGCTCCCGGGCAGCATCCAGGTCGATGGCCGCATTGCGCATACCGGTAGTAACAAGGAGTTTGAGCTGGGGGAGCTTGGCAAGCCGGGCCTTGGTGAAGGGGGTGCGTTCGCGCATGGCGACGATGATCTCAAAATCTTGTAGTGCATCGGTGACGGTTGCATCGTCGTGCCCCAAAAACTCTGTGAAAAAGGTAGGGGTGTAGGGAAGCGTGTCCCAGGTGGCAAGATTTTGGGCTGTGTCGAGGTAATCATCGAGGATGGCAATGCGCATGATCTCATCCTAGGAGCGCCATGAGAAGTTTGCCGTGTGCTTGACAAATTGGTGGCAGACTGACGTTCTTGGTTGAGCTAGGGGCGGGAGCCCCGGAGATGGATCGAAAACCTCAATTGTTACGACGACTTTCTCCATCAAACAATGAATTATTGTTGAACAATCTTTAGGCAATCGGGTCTTCGCTGAAATATCGCGCGAAAGAGTGCGTCTTTGAGCATGAATAGAACGCCGAATGATCTATAGATCTAGATCTCTTTTGTTGACGGTTAAGGCAGTATGGGCGCGCAGGTTCGCCAGAATCGCGCACAAAGTGGTGATACTGCGCACGTTTGCCCTCCGCGAATGAGAGCTGAATCGCTGTACATTGTAGTGCCGATCACCCATTTGACCCCTATGTTTCGCTACTTTACGTGAACGTCGTATGACGGAGTGAGGAAATGTGGGTGAAAAGTGGGTCCGAAATCGTTCCCTACAATTCTCACTGGGCGAGAATCTGCCCAAACAAAACGTGTCACAGACCGTGCGGCGCTGCGTGCTGCAGAAAACACACATGAAAGGGGAGAGAAGTGGGTGCAAACAATGGGACCGATGTACAAAGTTCCAGAGTGCTTCAGGTGCTCGGTGCGCTGGCAAAAACGCCACATGCAAGCGTGAAACAACTTGCCGAATCGACAAAGATTCCACCGAGTACTTTGTATCGTTTGCTGGCTCCCCTAGTGGCCTCCGGGTTTGCGCGGAAGACCTCCAACCGGCACTACTGTGCAGGACCTGTCGCCGTGCAGTTGGCCGAGCGCTACCACGATTCCGAACCCGGAAACGGGGAAATACTCGATGTGCTGAGCACGCTTGCCGAAGCCTCGGGCGAACTTGCCGCCTTCATGGTGGTACGCGGTACCGAGGCCGTCTGCGTTGAAGAGGTCGAATCCAGTCACACGCTGCGTGCCGCCTACTCGGTGGGCGTAGCCGTGCCACTGCTACGCGGAGCTACCGCGATCGCGTTGCTCTCCCGCATGCCGGTGCTGCAGCGCGAAGAGATTTTTGAACATTATGGCGTGGGAAGCGCCCATCGCACGCAGATCGAGGTGGCCTGCGCCGAGGCGAAGGCCGCCGGATTTGCGCTGAGCGCCGGGGAACTTGACCCAGGAATTTGGGGCATCAGCGCACCGGTGCTTGACGGGCAGCAGCACCTAGCCGGCACCATCACGCTGATGGTGCCCATCGAACGAAGCAACAACAGAGAAGAAGAACTCATAAAACTTGTCCGCCGCGCGGCGGACTCACTGAGCGAAGGAATGCGATGAGCTGGAATAAACCTGGCCCGTGGGGTGGCCGTGATGATGGCCCCGGCGCACCAAATGCGCGCTGGCACAACACCATCGAAGCATGGCAGACCGGCGGCGGTGCAGGTAGCACGCTCCTTGGCTTTGCCAGTGACGAGGGGGTGCGCCGCAATAAGGGTCGCACCGGAGCCAGGACCGGACCCGGTGCGCTGCGTGCAGCACTGGCCAACATCGCACTTCAGGAACCCGTGAAACTCAGCGACGCCGGAGATGTGAGCGTTGCGGGCACCGATCTTGAGGCGGGCCAGAAAGAATTCGCCAACGTGCTTGCCGCACTGCTTGTCGACGGGCAGTTCACCGTGGGACTGGGCGGGGGACACGAAATCACCTTCGCTTCTTATTCCGGCATCGCCAAGGCGCTGGGAAGCGCCGGGGACTGGACCCTGGGCTGTGTAAACATCGATGCCCACTTTGATTTGCGCGTCGCCGATCAGGCCAGCTCCGGCACCGGTTTTGCGCAGATTGCAGCAGCCGAGGCCGCGGCCGGGCGCAGCTTCCGCTACGCGGCCGTGGGCATTGCCGAGGCCTCGAACACCAAGGTGCTCTTTGATCGCGCGGCCGAGCTAGGGGTTCAGGTATTGCTGGATACCGAATGCCACCTGGGCAACCTCGATGGTGTACAGAAATTCGTTGCAGACTTCGCCGAATCCGTCGACCACCTGTATTTGACCATCGATCTTGATGCGCTTCCAGCATCCGTGGCACCGGGCGTCAGCGCGCCGGCCGGCTTTGGCATCGGACTTGAGGTGGTGCGAGCCATCGTGGTGGCCGCGGCACGCAGTGGCAAGCTCATGCACGCGGACATTGCAGAACTAAATCCCGACTTTGACCTTGACCAGCGCACGGCCCGCACCGGCGCCCGGCTGATCAACGATCTCATTATGAACAAAGGCTAATAACTAGATGGATATTCAACTTGATCTAGTGCAGAGTTCTGCGCTGGCAATGCTCCTGCTGGCCGGTGGCGAGTACGCCCGACGCCGGATTGGCTTCCTGCATCGCTTCTGTATCCCGGCCCCGGTAGTTGGCGGCTTCATGTTTGCCTTGCTGGTACTGTTGCTACGCCAAACCAATGTGGCGCAGATTCAGCTTGATACAACATTGCAGACCCCCGCCATGGTCGCGTTCTTTACAACCATCGGCCTGGCCGGTTCGTTGGCGATGATCAAAAAGGGCGGCAAGCTGCTGCTCATGTACTTGATCGCTTGCTGGTCCCTTGCCATCATGCAGAACGTTATCGGCATGGGCATGGCCAAGGTTGTTGGTGTTGACCCGATGCTTGGCATCATGGCCGGTGCCGTGGCCCTTGAAGGTGGACACGGAAACGCCGCAGCCTTTGGACCCACCGCGGAAGCCATGGGCTTTGAGGGTGCAACAACGGTTGCCATCGCGGCCGCCACCTTCGGCCTGGTCGCCGGATCCATGCTTGGTGGCATGAGCGCCAACTACCTGGTGGCACGCCACAATATCGAGATCCCCCACAAGGCCGGCGTGATGGGCAAGATCGCCACCGCCGGTGCCGTCATCAAGGAAATGGCCGTAGGGGATAGCCCCAAGGGTTCGGTTGCCACGGTAACCCGCAGCGAGGAAGATACCACGGAGAATCCTTCAGCTAACTACGGCTCCCTGCTGACCGTTGTGGTGCTCCTGGCAACGCTCATGGTGCTTGGCACGGTGCTTGGTGATTGGCTTTCGGAGCTGACCGGTCTGACGCTTCCGGCCTACGTTGGGGCGATGATCGTTGCGGTGATTTTCCGTAACGTGAACGACAAGTTCGGTTGGTTCAAGATCAACGACGCTGCCGTTGACCTGATCTCCAAGTTTGCTCTTGGCTTCTTCCTGACCCTTGCGATGATGAGCCTGAAGATGTGGGAGCTTGCCACGCTGGCCGGCCCGTTGGTGATCATCCTGGTGGTCCAGCTGGCCTTCATCTTGATCTTCGCGGTAGTTGTTGTCTTCCGCATGCTGGGCAAAAACTACGATGCGGCAACCATGGTTGCAGGATTTATCGGCCACGGCATGGGTGCTGCACCCAACGCGCTGGCCAATATGGATGCGTTCAACGCCAAGTTTGGTGTCCGCTCCGAACGTGCCTTCCTGATTGTGCCGCTGGCCGGTGCAGTGCTGGTTGATCTGGTGGCGCTGCCCTGGATCGTTTGGTGTATGAACTTGGTGGGCTAACCCATCTACATCAATCCGATGTAAAGGCTCCAGTGCCGTTGAGATACTCAATGACACTGGAGCCTTTTGCTGTCTGTTTCAAGGACCGTGAACATGTGTAAACAAGGGCGCACCCCATGGGCGTGGAGCGTCTAGCTAGATTTAATCTATCGGTCCCCTGTCGGGGGTCTAGGAGACAGCATCTTGTCTGAACAACGTTTCATTGAAGAAACGTCGTTTGTTCGAATGGGGTTTGGGAACCGTACACCCATCCAAACGATGCTGGAGAGCGACAAATCACCGTTACCGTCCCGGAAGTTACTTTCTGGGCGCTGCACCTGGAGTCGTACCCACCTCATGAGAACTTCTCGTCTAAGTTACCGGGCCCTAGCCGTTGCCACCTGCTCAATGATTGCCGCAGGTACGCTAGCCGCTCCGGCCTTGGCCTCAAGCCAGCCGCCAACAGCCAACAAGGTTCAAGAAACCCCCGCAGCACCAACCTTCAGTGTTCCTGGCGGTAGTTATGACGGGCCTATTCGGGTCAAATTGCGGGCCGCACAGGGAGAGACCGTCCGCTACACCACCGATGGCACCATTCCCAGCAAATCGAGCAAGGCCTCCGGAAACAGCTCGATCCTGATCTCTGCGGACACCAACCTTACGGCCATTGCTTTTAAGGGTAACCAACCCGGGGTACCACGTTCGGTGGGTTACTTCATCGACTCCAAGGAGCAACCGAAGGCCTCGTTCATGATCATGTCCGATGTGCACATCGGCAACTATGACTCGGACAAACTCAACTGGGCCGGTTACTTCGACACCATCGGTGAGGTGCTCGGCGCACCGGATGCGATTTTATCCAATGGTGACATGATCAATGACAATTGGAATGGAAAGGGCAAGGACCACCAGATCACCTCCCGGATATTCCAAGAGAATATGAAACGCAAGGGTATGGATGACACCGAGGTGTTTCTTTCCTACGGCAACCATGACGCAACCCTTGCAGAGTTGCGTGAGGGGTACCCTCAGGGATGGTTCCCGGATACCGGTGGCGGCTACTACCGCGCGGAAGTTCAGGGAGTTCCAACCATCACCGTGAACACCGAGAACTACTCGAGCGCGCAGAGCACGTGGCTCACCGAACAGCTCACCGAGATCGGAGCCAATGCCACATACGATGATCTGCCGGTCATTGTTCAGGGGCACCGCCCAATCTCCGGAACCGTCATGGACGGGCAGCAGTCAAGCAATGCAAAGTTGGGGCAGGATCTTGCAAAGTTCCCGCGCGCCATTTATTTTTCGGGGCATTCGCACCTGAACCTGAATGATCCACGTTCCATCCACCAGAAGAACTTTACCGCGGTCAATGAGGGGTCTTCGTCTTACATTGAGATCGACCACGGATACCAAATGCTCGATGCTGCCGGTGAACTTGCCAACCGATTCGAAACTCCGACTGCACAAGGTGTTGCGGTTGAAGTCTACGAAGGGCGCACGGTGATCAAACGAGTGAACTTGAACGCCGATTGGCACGACATCTATACCAACGGCACATGGTCGGCAAACTTCAAACCACCGTTCTTCAGCAGCGGCACTTTAGCCGGATCTAGCTGGAACGTTTCGACCGCGGGCAATGACGATCAGGTTCGTGAAGCATTTGTCCATACAGATGCCAACCGCAACAAGACCGCTCCATTCTGGGAAGTGAAGAATCCGGTTCAGGGCGTGGACCTGTCAGACGGACGGTTGGGGCTGAAGATCGCGCAGGCCAAGGACGATGAAATGGTCCATCACTACCGTGTTGTCGTTGCCGAAAAGGACACCGACGAGGTGGTGCTGAGTACCAAACTGGCCAACCGGTTTGATGTGGTCCCGGCGCCGACCTCGGTCCAGGTCCCGGTTCCGGTGCCGCGAGACGGCAAAACCTACCTGGTGCAGGTCACCGCCGTGGATGCGCAGGGCAACACCTCAAAGACCTTCGCCACCGATATCCGCTAGGCAACTCCACCACTATAAAAACTGTGGCTTTCTTGCGCTCCGCTCAGGTGCGCAAGAAAGCCACAGTTTTTTACGTTGAGAACTATTTGGCTTCGGCCTCGTACTGTGCCAAGACGTCCTTGCCGATCTTGAACGCGGTGTTGGCAGCCGGGACCGAGCAGTAGATGGCCGACTGCAGGAAGACCTCCTTGATTTCATCGGCGGTCATGCCGTTGCGCAGTGCGGCGTGCACATGCATTTCCAGCTCTTCCCAGTAGCCGCCAGCGATCAGCGCGGTCAGCGTAATGGCGCTGCGTGTGGTGCGCGGCAGCCCGTCGCGGGTCCAGATGGTGCCCCAGGCGTAGCGGGTGATCATTTCCTGGAACTCGTCGGTGAAATTGGTGGAGTTCACGGTGGCACGTTTTACGTGCTCGGTGCCCAAGACTTCCTTGCGGACGCTGAGCCCGGCGTCGTAGGTGTCTCCGGGCAGGCGGGTTGACTCGCTCATGATGGTGCTCCTGAAAATTGGTGGTGCTGTAGAACTGATTAGGCGTTGAAGAATTCGATAAGCAGCGCCGCTGTGGCGGCCGGGTCTTCGGCCGGGGCCAAATGCGCAACGGTGTCGATGGTTGCCGCGCGTGCGTTCGGTGCGTGATCGGCGATGAACTGGGCATCGGTTGGTGGACAGACAACGTCGTGGGCGCCGGCGATGGCAAAAATTGGATCCTTGAGGTGTGGCAATGCCTCGCGCAGGTCGAAGCCGCCCAGCGCGCCACAGGCGTGCGCATAGGAGAACCTGTCGGCGTCCTGCAGATTGTGCAAAAGATCGGTGGAGGGAACCGGGTTGGCCTCGATGAATCCGGGTGCGAACCAGCGTTCTGCGGAACCGGTGAGAACCACCGGTGTTCCGGCCTTGGCTACCAGCTCGGCGCGCTCGGCCCAACCCTCGGGGGTGCCGATCTTCGCCGCGGAGCAGATCACCGATAGGCCCGCGAAGGCACCGGGGAAGTCATTGGCAAGCTGTAGTGCGATGGCGCCACCAATGGAGACACCCGCATAGTAGAGGGCATTCTGTGCGGTGATCACGCCGTCAATGCCCAGCGCGTCGATCATCTTCATGACAGCTGCGGCGAGCTCACTCATGGAGAATTCTTCGGTGCTGGGTGCCGATTCGCCGTGGCCGGGCAAATCCCAAGCCACCAGCTGGAAATGATCCTTCAAAAATGGAACAGCAGGTCCCCACAGGGCAAGTGAACCGGTGCCAAGTGAGGGGCCCAAAATCAGCGTTGGCAGGTTATCTGCACGGTAAAAAAGTGATGGGGTGAGGGTAGGGATGCTCATGGTGCTTAGGATTCCTTCCAGGCCGAGAAATCGGCACAAATACGGGTGATGAGATTGCGTGTGGTGCCAAGATATTCACTTGGATCAAGTAGCGAAGCAAGTTGGGCATCGGAAAAGTCGCTGGCCGGGATGGCCGCGCGCAGTAGTGGGCGCAGTTCTTCTCCGGTGCTCAGCGATGAACGAATGATGGCTTGGACTTCCGTTTTGCCTCCCGATAGCAGGGGAGCCAGGACCGAGGAGATCTTTTCCGAAACCAGCAGATCTCCGGAGAGGGCCATATTCTTGGCGAGTGCTTGAGGATGAACGACAAGCCCGGTGGCAAGTGTTGCGCCGTGGGAAGCGGCACCGCCGGCAAGACGCATGAGCTCACGTAGTGCTGCCCACTCAACGTGCCAGCCTCCATCGGGCCGTTCATCAACTGCGGTGCCGGCAGCAATAAAGATCGAAGACAGGTGTGCGGGGGCAGCGAGCGCAGCATTGCGCAGCAGCACCGAGTGCACCGGATTTTGTTTTTGCGGCATGGCAGAGGATCCGCCCTTGCCCTCCTCGCGGGGTTCGGAAACCTCTCCGATTTCCGGACGGGAGGCGGTGAGCACGTCGGAGCCCATGACACCGAGTGTCGCGATGACCGAGGCGAGCGTGGCACTGAGTTCCATGACCGGGGTGCGGTTTGTGTGCCACGGGGCCACCGGGTTGCTCAGCACCAATTCGGTGGCGAGCGCCGCGGAGAGCCGGTTGATGGTTTCATCGAGTTCGATCCCGGGCGCCTCTGGCATGGTTTCGCGTAGCTTTTGCTTCAGCGAGGCCAAGGTTCCTACCGCCCCACCCCACTGCAAGGGAAGGGCTAGCGACTCAAGTCGACGCGCGGCATCGGTGAGTCCGGCAAGCCAGTTTGCGGTGCGCAGCCCAAAGGTTGTGGGTAGTGCGTGTTGGGTGAGTGAACGTGCGACGGCCGGGGTGTTGGCATGGGCGCTGGCAAGTGCTGCAAGTGCGGTTCCGGCCAGACGCAGATCGGTCAGGATTGTTGTACGGGTGCGGGATGCCATGAGCTGCAAAGCGGTATCGATAATGTCCTGGCTGGTCGCCCCGCGGTGCAACACCACCGAGGCCGATGCCGGGGCACCGGATGACACAAGTTGCGCGCGCATCATGCCTACTAGGGGGATGAGTGCATTGGCGCCATCCGGCCCACGGGATGCCAGCAGGGAAAGGTCGTAGAGCTCAACGCGGGCGATAGCGGTAATTGCTTCGGCATCCCGCGCACTGGCCAGCCCAGCATCGGCCTGAACGCGCGCCCAGGCTGCCTCGACATCGAGCATTGCCTGGGCGAAGGCGGCATCGGAGGCGGTGACGGCCGCGGGAGTTGCAGCCCATGCGGGGTTCAGGAGACCAAAATCTTGTAAGGATAAATCTGGCTGGGACATTGTGTGCTGTGCCCTTTGCTAGTGATGTGTAAGAAAAGTGGGTCAGAAGCATTAACTGCCAAACCCCCTTCCGGCGCACTACCCACGCTACCTCTCCCGCGGCTGTCGCCGGAGGAAAAGCAGTGCGTAGGGTAGGTAGCTGTCAGAAGGGGGAAAGCTCAGTTGCTTAGGATTCGCGGGGGTAGGAAAGGAAAACTGTCTCGTCCTGCCCCTGCAAACTGATATTGAAGAGCAGCGAACCGTCTTCTTCACGGGTGGCAATCAACGTGGAGCGACGATCCTCATCCAGCGAAGCCAAGAGTGGGTCGTTGGCAAGTGCTTCGGTGTCCTCCGGCAGATAAATGCGGGTGAATAGGCGGTTGAGCAGGCCACGGGCAAAGACCGTCAGCATGATGAACGGTGCCTTGTCGGCCTCGGTCGCGCCGGGGTTTACCGTGGTGAAGGTGTAGTGCCCAACATTGTCCACCGGCACGCGGCCAAAACCGGTGAAGGTGTAGCCATCGCGGACCAGCGAACCATCACGCGAAACAACGTTTCCGTGCTCATCCGCCTGCCAAATTTCTAGCAGTGCGTCAGGGATGGGTGCACCGTTACCATCGGTGATCACTCCGTGCAGGCGCACCGCGGACAGGTGAGCTTGGTTGACAAGTTCGCCGCCCTTTTCGAAGGGAAGCGCGTAACCGTAGAACGGACCGATGGTCTGCCCCGGGGTGGGGGTGAGCTTCAGGGCCGGTGCTGTGGTGTTTGATGACGTGGTCATTAGTTCTCTCCCTCTTCGTCTTCCATCCAGGTCTGGTTGGACCCGGTGAGTACGATGTCCCAGTTGTATCCGGTGGCCCATTCGTGGGATGTGATCGAATGGTCGTAAGTAGCAACTAGGCGGTCGCGGGCGTCGGCATCCGTGATGGCCTGGTAGATCGGGTCAAGACTGAACAGCGGGTCGCCCGGGAAGTACATCTGGGTGATCATGCGCTGGGTAAAGTCGGTGCCGAAGAGCGAGAAGTGGATGTGTGCCGGGCGCCAAGCATTGTGGTGGTTCTTCCACGGGTAGGGGGCCGGCTTGATGGTGGTGAACTTGTATTCGCCATTCGGGCCGGTGATGGCACGTCCCACGCCAGTAAAGTTCGGGTCGATGGGGGCCGGGTGCTGGTCACGTTTGTGGATGTAGCGTCCGGCAGCATTTGCCTGCCAGACCTCGATCAGCTGACCTGCCACCGGACGGCCATCGCCATCAAGGACACGTCCGGCAACCACAATGCGCTCGCCGATGGGCTCGCCATTGTGCTGGATGGTCAGATCCGATTCCAGGGCGTGCACATCGCGCTCGCCGAAGGCAGGAGCGTAAAGCTCGATGGTCTCCGGGTCGGTGTGGTGCAGATCCTTGGTCGGGTGACGCAAGAGAGAAGAACGGTAGGGCGCGAAATTGATGCGCGGCTGGGTTTCAACAGCCGCACCATCGAGTACCGTCTGCCGGTAGGCGGCGTGCAGATCGGTAATCTCGGCGTTGATGGTCTCCTGCGAGTCGGCGGTGGCCGCCGGGTCTAGGGCAGCGGCTTGTATGGCATTTTCGGTGCTCATGGCCGGCTCCTTTCGATGAGGTGAATGATGCGTGGAAGAAAGATGTGCGCGGGCTTAGCCGTGTGGCCAACCGGTGTAGGACTCGGCCAGGTACTGCTGTCCGTAGCGCGAGGAGGTGACGGTATCGAGCTCGCCCAGTGCGCGATTGGCCATGAACGGATCGGCGTTGACCGGTGTGTGCAGCATTGAGGTCATCCAGTAGGAGAAGTTCTGTGCCTTCCACACGCGCTTGAGAGCCTTATCCGAGTAGCCGTGCAGCAGCGTGTCATTCTTGCTGGTGTAGAACGAGTCGAGAGCCTCGAAGAGCACCTTGACGTCTGCAAATGCGAGGTTCAGGCCCTTGGCACCGGTCGGCGGCACCGTGTGCCCGGCGTCGCCGATCAAAAACAGTCGGCCGTGCGAGAGTGGTTCGCGAACAAATGAGCGGAACTTCAGCACTGTCTTATCGAAGATCGGACCGGTCTTGAGCTGGAAATTATCCGGGCCATCGACGCGACGCTGCAGCTCGGACCAAATGCGGTCCTCACTCCAGTTATCGGTGTTTTCGTTCGGGTCGCACTGGAAGTACATGCGCTGGACGCTCTCGCTGCGCTGGGAGATCAGTGCAAAGCCGTGTGGAGAGTTGGCGTAGATCAGTTCCTTTGAAGACTTGGGTGCTTCGGTGAGGATGCCGAACCAAGCGAAGGGGTATTCAACCTTGAAATCCTTGCGGTTGGTTTCCGGGATCTGCCGGCGGCAGAAGGAACGTGAACCATCGGCGCCAACCAAGATGTCGCAGTGAACCTCAAATTCGGTGCCCGATTCATCGGTGAAGACGAACTTGGGGGTCTCGGTTTCCAGATCCATCAGCTGCGTGACGGTTGAGGAGAAGCGCACATCTCCGCCATCGCGTTCCCGCGCGGCAGCGAGGTCAACGAAGATTTCGTTCTGCGCGTAGAGGGTGACTGTTGCATCTACGAGCTCGGTGAAATCCAGTGGGTGGGATTCGCCGTTGAAGCGCAGGTCAATGCCTTCGTGCTCGTCACCCACGGTGAGTACGCGGCCATCAACACCGGAGTCGACGAGTAGCTTGACCGCTTGGGCTTCGAGGATACCGGCGCGGTGGGTATTGCGGATGGTTTCGTGGTCGCGGGATTCGACGACGAGGTTTTCGATCCCCTGCTTGGAAAGCAGGTGCGAGAGCATGAGCCCGGCCGGCCCGCCGCCGACGATGCCGACCTGAGTCTTGATGATTGTGCGAGCTGTAGCCATGCTGGGATCGCGTTCCTTTGTGCTGTGTGGAGATCTGGCTTCCGGTATCCCCTGCACGACTTTGTGCGTTAAGTGGGCGTGCGGATCTTAACCTCGGGTGGTGAAGTATCTGTTCCTAAGTGTGGAGAGCTTGGGTTCACAAAGACAGTGTCATTCTCATTGAATGAGAAATGATTCCACTCTCTGGGTGTGAGGGTAGGCGCAGGCCAAGGGGCAGTGACGTCACCGATTCGCAAGAAAGCGTGCGGCCGCGAAAATCGGGGCCTCATTGCCACGAGCAATGCCTCGACTTGGCTTGTATGGATGCCGAATTCATTTCGTTCATGAGGTTCGCGCAGCTGGCTGTGGGGTTCGGCGCCGGGCGGGTCTGGGGGCGATGGTGAACTGGCGCCTTGGTGGCAGCGAGCCAGCGAGCGTCAACGCTGTTGACTAATGTGGGGAGCAGCGGCCATGATGCTAACCATGACCCAGATGACACCTCTTGAGCAGCTCCGCTCGCCGACCGCACCAGTATTGGAATTCCGATTCCGCATCGATGCGTATGTGGACCCGGAAATCCCCATTGATGATCGGGCCACCGGGGAGTTGGAATTTATTCCCATTACCGGCGGCACCGTGGAAGGTGTCTTGAACGGCGTCGTGACACCGGGAGGCGACTGGTGCCTGAGTAAAGATCCGACGACCTACCGCGTGGAGGCCAGATACGGCCTGCGCCTCGAGGGCGGTGGCTACGTTGATGTCCACAATATCGGAATGCTCGACGAATCGCGGTTCGCCGCCAGAGCCGGGGAGGGTGCGCCATATTTCATGACCAATCCGGTGTTCCGTAGCGTCGAGCCCGGCCTTGAGTGGTTGAACCGATCGGTGTTTGTGGGGCAGGCAGAAGTGCTCGAGGGCCTTACGCGTATCGATGTTTTCGAGGTCGTCTTCCCTCGGTAGGGTGGACGGCCTTCGGCCCGTGCGGTTACCGGGACCCGGCGGAGCTCAAGCGTGCGTCTATTCAGCGCAGAACGCGACGCGGGAGAGCAAGTCGCGCAGTGTTTCCTGCTCGGATTCGCTGAGCTTTGACATGGTGACGGTTTCACCTTCTGCCGTGGCGGCGCGAGCCTTCTTGTAGAGCCGGGCCCCGGCGGCTGTTCCGGTAATGACCTTGGATCGGCGGTCGGCGGGGTCCGCCGTGCGCTCAACCAGGCCGGCTTGTTCGAGTCCGTCAACCAGCGGAACGATCTGGCTGGGGTCCAGTGAGAGAAATTCCGCGAGCTCACGTTGCGTGGGTGCAAGCCCGCTGCAGGCAAGTGAAAGCACCGAGTAGGAGCGCACCTTGAGTCCGAGTGGAGTTAGCAATTTGTTGGCCCGCGCCGAACCGAGCGCGCGGGTGCGGGCGGTCAAGAACTCAATATCTGTAGCTAGGTCGCTATTCAAGAAGCGGTCGGTGGCGTTGGCTGTTACTGCCTGTTTGGTTGCCATGGCGGCACTCCTCGGGTGTCGATAAGAAACTTAATGATTGACATTTTCAAGTATTTACGTTGTCATGTATCCATACAAGGTTCCCACGCGATAAGCGGTGGGGCAACAAAAAGCTTAGAAGGAGTCAGCATGTCATTGGCTGGAAAAGTAGCAATCGTCACCGGCAGTGGCCGCGGCCTCGGACTGAGCTACGCACAGGAACTCGCTCGCCAGGGCGCAGCAGTAGTTATCAACGATGTTGATGCAGATATTGCCAACGCAGCGGTAGCCTCGATCACCGAAGCCGGCGGCAAGGCAATTGCACTTGTTGCTCCGGTCGGCTCCACCGAAACCGCCAAGGCGCTGGTCGCCGCGGCAGTCGAAAACTTCGGCGGCCTGGATATCCTTGTCACCAACGCCGGCGTACTGCGCGATAAATCGATCCTGAAGATGACCGACGAAGACTTTGACCTGGTCATCAACGTGCACCTGCGTGGCACCTTCACCTGCGTCCGCGAAACCTACGCCTACTTCAAGGAAAACAACGTCGCGGGCCGCATCATCACCATCGGTTCGCCAACCGGCCAGCGCGGCACCTTCGGCCAGACCAACTACGCTGCCGCCAAGGCCGGCATCGTGGGCATGGTGCGCACCTGGGCACAGGAAATGAAGCGCGCAGGCGTCACCGTGAACACCGTGGTTCCGGTGGCTGCAACCGCCATGACCAAGACCGTCCCATACTTCGCCAAGGCAGTCGAAGCCGATGAAGCCGGCGAAGCAATGCCAGAGTTCTTCCGCAAGACCCTGGGCTTCGGCACCGCGGATGACGTTGCAGGCCTCATCGTCTTCCTCGCCTCCGACGCCGCAGGCAACATCAACGGCCAGGTCATCGGCGCAGGTGGAGACCGCTTGCAGCTCTGGAGCCACCCGGAAGCAGTAGCCACCGAATTCCACGATGGCGGCTGGGACTACGCAACTCTGAACGAGAACTTCCAGAACCTCTTTGGCGAGAAGTTCCAGTCGGTCGGCGAGCGTTTCCCAGAGTTGCCCGCAGAACTGCAGCCAGCACCGGCCGCCAAGTAACACCCGCAGCAGCAAAACATAGAGAGCAGCGCACCTAAATGAGCGTTCGTTATGAATCAGCGATCAATCTAGATGCCATCGCGGCTATCGACATGCACGTGCACCTTGAGGTCGACGAGTGTGGACACAAGGCAATGCCTGAGGACCTCTTCGAGGCCTCGGCAGCGTACTTCAAGTCCACCGATCGCACCCCGTCGGTGGATAAGATTGCGCAGGTTTACCGCGAGGCGAACATGGCTGCGGTGCTCTTTACCGTTGACGCCCGCACCGCACTAGGTCACGAGCCAAACTCGATTGATGACCTAGTGGCGGGCGCGGCGCGCAACAACGATGTACTGATTCCCTTTGGCTCGGTTGATCCGCGCACCGGGGAAGATGCAATCACCGAAGCCCGCCGTCAGGCCAATGACCTTGGCGTCAAGGGCTTCAAATTCCACCCCTCACTGCAGGGATTCGACCCCTCCGACGAGCAGTACTACCCGCTGTGGAGTGCGCTTGAAGAACTCGGGTTGCCCTGTGTTTTCCATACCGGTCAGAACGGAATGGGTGCCGGGCTTCCCGGTGGCCGCGGCATCAAGCTGCGCTACTCAAACCCGCTACTGCTCGATGACGTTGCGGCAGACTTCCCGCGCCTGACAATCATCATGGCTCACCCCTCGGTGCCGTGGCAGGACGAGGCGAACTCGATCGCCACGCACAAGGCAAACGTTTTCATTGATCTTTCGGGCTGGAGCCCTAAGTACTTCCCGGCTTCTTTGGTCAAGATGAGCAATAACGTGCTGTCCACCAAGGTTCTCTTTGGCACAGATTTCCCGCTGATCACCCCGGAAAAGTGGCTTGGCGCGTTTGCCGAGTTGCCCTTGAAGGATGAGGTGCGTCCGCTGATCCTCAAGCACAACGCCGTGCGCGTCCTCGGGCTGGAACAGGCATGAGCGCGTTCTACCCCAGCGATCAATATGGGTTCGCCAGCCTCCTGAGCGATGCCGAGCGTGCAGCCTTGCTGCGTCTGCGCGGTGTGCTTGATGAGCATGTTCGTCCGGTAGTTAATGAGTACTGGGAACGTGGAGAATTTCCTACCCAGGTCATCGCACCATTGATCGCAGAAGATCTGATGAACCCGGCAGAGGTTCTTGCCGCCGGCGAAAAGGTCCGCGGTCTCTACGCGGGCTTCCGCAACTTTGAACTCGCCCGCGTCGATGCCTCGATCGTCACGTTTTACAACGCACAATCGGGCCTCTTCCGCACCACCGTCAACCTCGGTGGCAGCGATGCACAGGTAGCCGAGCTTGACCCACAAATCACCGCATACACCTATAAGGGTGTCTTCGCGCTGACCGAACCCGAGCACGGATCGGATATTGCCGGGGGACTTGAAACCTCGGCAACCTTCGATGCGTCAAACAACACGTGGGGTATCAATGGAGCCAAGCGCTGGATTGGCGGAGCCGCGCAATCCGATGTGCTGGCGGTCTTTGCTCGCGATACGACCGATAAGCAGGTCAAATGCTTCTTGGTGCCCACCGATTCGGTAGGCGTGAGCCTCACCAAGATTGAACGCAAGACCTCCCTGCGCATTATGCAGAACGCAGACATAGCGCTGGAGAACGTCGTGGTGCCGGATTCGGCACGCCTGGCAAACATTAACTCGTTTGCCGACGTTGCTGCATGCCTACGCAATATGCGCTCGGATGTTGCCTGGATTGCCACCGGTGCCGCGGCGGGAGCCTATGAGGCGGCGCTGAAATATGTCACCGAACGCAAGCAATTTGGCAAACCGTTGGCATCCTTCCAGCTGATTCAAGCCAAGCTGGCAACAATGCTTTCGAACGTCACCGCTTCCCTAGCCATGGTCACCGCACTATCACAGGCGCAGGATGCGGGGATCTATAAGGATGAAAACTCGGCAATGGCCAAGATGTTCACGGCCCGGATGCTGCGGGAAACCGCGGCGCTGGCACGTGAAATCTGTGGCGGCAACGGCATCGTGCTCGACTACGACGTTGCGCGTTTCCACGCCGATGCCGAAGCCATTTATTCCTATGAGGGAACCGATGAGATCAACGCCTTGATCATTGGGCGTTCGATCACCGGTATTGGTGCCTTCCGCTAGGAATGCGCCAAACCCTTGATTGCATCTTTCAACAACTATTTTTCAACCCTTACTACCCCAAGGAGAACCCAACATGGGCCAGACAGTTCTTTCCTACGAACAGCTCGCAGACGCAGCCGGCACCGACCTCGGTTACAGCGAATACCGCGTTGTTACCCAGGAGCAGGTCAACACCTTTGCCGACGCAACCGATGATCACCAGTGGATCCACACCGACCCGGAGAAAGCCAAAGATGGTCCGTTCGGCGGCCCGATCGCTCACGGTTACCTCTCACTGAGCCTGCAGATCGCCTTCTGGTCCGAGCTCTTCGATGTCACCGGCGTTTCAACGCGTGTGAACTACGGCCTTGAAAAGGTTCGCTTCCCAGCGCCAGTTCCGGTGGGCGCCAAGATCCGCATGAAGGCAGTCATCGCCGAGGTTGAAGAAGTTAAGGGCGGCTACCAGATCTTCGTTGACCAGGTCATCGAGGTTGAAGGTGCAGCCAAGCCGTCGGTTGTTTCTCGCGGCATTTACCGCTTCTACGCCTAAGCACAACGCTTCGGCGGGGGATAAGCCAGGTCTCTTGGCGTGGAGCGTCGGGCTTTGCGCCAAGAGAGGCTTGTACTGTCGTGAGGGCCATGCCTTTCGAGAAAGACCGGTCGATGAGGCGAATTTTTGAAAAGTATGCCTGAGAGATGTCGAAAGATGCTCCGGCCTCCATGTAATGACGGCCAAATAGTAAACACCTACAAGTAAATCCACAGGGTGTATGTTGCCGCTCTCGGCGGCCTGCACAATAGAAAGGCACCAATGCTGAACCAAGGACTTGGAAGTTGGGTTCACAAACGGAGCGTAAAGTCTCGTGACCACGTTGCGGTTATCGATGGGGACGTTTGGCTGAGCTATGCGGACTTGGCTACGCGAATCGATGCGTTGGCCAACGTTCTGGCAGGCATGGGCGTTTCTCAGGGTGCCCGCGTTGCCTACTTGGGAAATAATCATCCGGCGTTCCTAGAAACCCTCTTTGCGTGCGGCAGCCTTGGCGCCATTTTTGTGCCACTAAATACCAGGCTTGCCGCACGCGAACTAAACTATGCTCTAGAGGATTCCGGCGCTACGGTGCTTATTAACCCCAAATCCTTGGAAAAGTTGGCTGACGCGGCGCTTCCGGGTAGCCCGGTCTACAAACGTCTTCAGGTTGCGGATATTTCTGGCACGCCATCGGATTATGAACGCGCACTGGCAGATGCCAGCTCCGAGCATCATGATCTCGCGGTTGCCTTGGAAGACCCGGCCATTATTCTTTACACCTCGGGCACCACCGGGCAGCCCAAGGGGGCGGTGCTCACGCACGGGAATATGACCTGGAATTCTTTCAACGTCATTGTCGATTACGACGTGACCTCGGATGCGCGGGCCCTGATGATCGCACCAATGTTCCATGCCGCCTCGCTGGGTATGGGCGTGCTGCCCACGCTGCTCAAGGGTGGCACGTTGGTGCTACAAGATCGATTTGAGCCCTCTGCCGTCTTGGCCGCCATCGAGAAGCATGGAATTACGTCCCTGTCCGGGGTGCCCACCACCTTCCAGCTGCTGGCCGAACACCCGGACTGGGATAACGTGGATATTTCTTCTCTACGCATGCTCACCTGTGGCGGCTCCGCGGTACCGCTGCGCGTGCTCGAAGCCTATGAGGCGCGCGGGCTTGGCTTCTCCGGCGGCTACGGCATGACCGAAACCGCACCCGGTGCCACCGCCCTGCCCGCCGAGCACTCGCGCACCAAGATAGGCTCTGCCGGGCTGGCGCACTTCTTCACCGACGTGCGCATTGGCGACCCGATGGGCAACACATTGCCGGCCGGCGAAGTCGGAGAAATCCTGATTTCCGGACCCAACGTCATACCCGAATACTGGAACCGTCCCGAGGCCTCCGCCGAATCCTTTGCCGATGGCAACTGGTTCCGTTCGGGCGACATGGGCTATCTGGACTCCGAAGGTTTCCTCTTCATCTCGGACCGGCTTAAAGACATGATCATCTCCGGCGGAGAAAATATTTATCCCGCAGAAGTCGAGCAGGCGATCATGGAATTGGACTCGGTTGCTGCAGTTGCGGTGATTGGTGTCCCGGATGCCACATGGGGCGAAATCCCTCGCGCGGTCGTTGTAGTGCGTGAAGGCCACAGCGTGGATGCCGAGAAAATCTTGGCTCACCTGGATGGCAAGCTTGCCCGCTACAAGATCCCACGCACAGTGGTGCTGGCCGATGAATTACCGCGTACCGCCAGTGGAAAAATCCGCAAGGCAGATCTACGTAAGGTTTTCGGTAAATAAAACACACATAGACCTTTCAGTTGCCCAGTGCACGGGAGATTCCGCGCGCTGCGGTCCTTAGCGCCATCGCCGCGGCCGGTAGCGTGTCCGATCCCCGTGGCACAACCACTGAAAGCACCGCGAGTGCATAGCCCTGCGTGTCAAGAATCGGAACCGCGGCACCGGTGGTTTCTTCATCGATGAACCCGTCGAAGGTGGCAAAACCGGTACGTCGGATATCGGCCAGCTCATGACGCAACCGGGGATGGTGCGTATGCATAATTTTGCCGTGTCGTTGAAGATACCCTTCCAGGACATGGGTGGGGGAAAAAGCTAGCAATGCCATGCCCATGGATGTGAGGTGCACTGGCATGCGTCCTGCCACGTTGGCCTGGTTCACCACCGAACCTGGACGGGAGAGTCGCTCAATGACCAACACGTCGTCCTCGTGCAGCACCGCCAACTGGGTGTTCTGCCCAACCAGCTGGTTGATGTCCTCCATGAATGGAAGCGCTGCCTGGCGCAGGTCAAGCGTCGAGGCACTGCGGTTGGCAAGTTCCCACAAGCGCAACCCCAAGCGCACCTGGCCGTCGGCATCGCGTGCCAGAAGCCCGTGTGAAACCATTTCATCGAGTAGTCGGTAGGTGGTGGCCCGAGGAACATCGGCGCGCCTCGAAAGGGCGTTGACCGTCAAGGTAGGGTTTTGTGCGTCAAAAGCATCAAGGATCCGCACCAAGCGGTCGAGCATCGAGTCCCCGCTCGGTGAATTGGCCATGGTTCTAACTGTAAGGCAGTCGCGCACGGTGCCTGCGCACCGCCGCCCGGTTGGCGCAACGCACCGAACAATAGCGCTGGCGGCCATTGCGCGTCACATCAACCACCACCCTGGTGCAGGGATCACCGGGTGCTTCACCCGCGGCGCAGCGCCCCAAACGATGCATGCCGCGGGTGGAAAGATGCAACGAGGTTCCCACGCTGAAGACGGCACGCAGTACGTCGGGCAGGACCTGATTCGCGTCGCGGTAGTGCAGATGCCAGCCTTCTCCGTGGTGATCAACGAGACGCGGGTATGCCGCGGCGGCAGCCATCTGATCGTTGAGTATGTCCGCCCGCTCTTGGGGGTCTGCGGCATCCACAACGTGTAGCCAGGCCTCGATGACCTTGAGCGTTCGGGCGTGATCTTCCGGGGCGGGAGTGAAGTCCATGGTCATGCCGAAGTCGCGGGCTCGGCCGATGATCTGCTCTCTGTCTGCGGGCGGGTCATTGGCCAGTGAGGCGGCGAGCAGGACAGCATATTCTCCGTAAGGGTTGAGGTGCATAAGGGCATTACAGCACAGTTGTGTACATGATGGATATAGTTACCGCAGAAAACGTTTCACGCACCCGTAAGCAGCCCGCGCACCAGCACGCCTGGGTGGTTGAATCCGCGCACCATACCTCCGAAGGGCAGGTGGCCTATGTGCGCTGCGTTTCGGGTTGCGCGGCCCGCCGCATTGATCTTCGAGGTGCCGCCACGGTCCCGGGGGTCGCCTTGAGCAAGGTGGTGGGCCGCTAGCGCGTGAATGCCCACCCCAGGGCGGCGGGGAATCGACGACTCACCCCCCCTTGTTGGCCTGCCCGCATAATGATAAAGTTCATTTAGTGAACACAGGTTCGCATTGCGAACATTATGATCAGGAAGTCAGGCCACACATCATGCAGCAGGCGTATCTCTACGACGCAATCCGCACCCCCTTCGGCAAGATCGGCGGAAGCCTCTCGGGTCACCGTCCCGACGATTTAGCTGCGCACGTGGTCCGCGAGCTCGTGGCGCGCGCGCCAGAACTCGACCCAACCTCCATTGACGAATCGATCTTTGGCAACGCCAACGGCGCGGGCGAAGAAAACCGCAACGTGGCACGCATGGCAACCCTGCTCGCGGGGTTGCCGACCAGCCTGCCGGGCACCACCATGAACCGCCTCTGCGGATCCTCACTGGATGCGGCAATTGCCGCCTCACGTCAGATCAATACCGAAGACGCCGACCTCGTCTTGGTTGGTGGCGTTGAATCCATGAGTCGCGCTCCTTGGGTATTGCCCAAGACCGATCGTCCGTTCCCGATGGCGAACCTGGAACTTGCAAACACCACCTTGGGCTGGCGCCTGATCAACCCGGCCATGCCCAGCCAATGGACGGTCTCGCTCGGTGAGGCCACCGAACAGCTGCGCGAAAAGTATGAGATCACCCGCGCAGACCAAGATGAATTCTCCGCACTCTCACACCAGCTGGCGGCCAAGGCATGGGACAACGGTAAGTACAATAATCTGGTCGTCGCGGTTCCTGCGGCAAGCAAGCGTGGCACCGAAGTTACCCGCGATGAAACCATTCGCGCCGACTCCACCGCGGAAACCCTGGGTGGATTGCGTACCGTCTTCCGTAACGCCGCCACCGGAACCGTTACCGCAGGCAATGCCTCCCCGATGTCCGATGGTGCCTCGGCGGCATTCATTGGTTCCGAACGCGGTGGCGAACTGCTCGGCGCTGCACCGATTGCCCGCATTGCATCACGTGCATCCTCGGCCCTGGATCCGCAGTACTTCGGCTTCGCTCCGGTAGAAGCCGCCAACAAGGCACTGGCCAAGGCCGGCATCTCCTGGAGCGAGGTGGCAGCGGTTGAACTCAATGAGGCCTTTGCCGCCCAATCGCTGGCCTGCATGCGTGCCTGGGATATTGACCCGGCCATCGTCAACGCCTGGGGCG
Source organism: Arthrobacter sp. MYb227 (assembly GCF_002975435.1). GTDB lineage: Bacteria > Actinomycetota > Actinomycetes > Actinomycetales > Micrococcaceae > Paeniglutamicibacter. Next base: position 189,439 of record NZ_PCPT01000002.1, read on the forward strand.
GTGCCATCTCGATCGGTCACCCACTGGGCGCTTCCGGCCTGCGCATCCTCGGTACCCTCGCCCGCCGCCTGCAGGAAAACAACCAGCGCTGGGGCGTTGCCGCGATCTGCATCGGCGTGGGTCAGGGCCTGGCAGTCGTGCTGGAAAACCCGAACGCAACTGCCTAATACAGAACGGGAGAATTGAACTCCCCATCTGCGGCAACAACAAGATTTTCAGGAACCACAAGGAGATTATCCACCATGGCACCACGCATCGCCGCCACAGCTGCAGAAGCAGTGGCAAACATCCACGACGGGGCAACCGTCATGATCGGCGGCTTCGGCAACGCCGGCCAGCCGATGGAACTGATTGACGCACTGCTTGACTGCGGCGCCAGCAACCTCACGGTCGTGAACAACAACGCCGGACAGGCAGACGCCGGCCTGGCACTGCTCATCAAGGAACGCCGCGTTTCGAAGGTCATCTGCTCCTTCCCACGCCAGTCGGATTCCTGGCACTTCGATGAGGCCTACCGCGCCGGGGAGCTCGAGCTCGAGTTGGTCCCGCAGGGCAACTTGGCCGAACGCATCCGCGCAGCAGGCGCCGGCATCGGTGGGTTCTTTACCCCCACCGGCTACGGCACCATGCTGGCCGAGGGCAAAGAAACCCGCATGATCGACGGGCGCGGCTATGTGCTCGAAACCCCGATACATGCCGAGTTTGCACTGATCAAGGCACTACGTGCCGACACCCTGGGAAACCTTGTCTACCGTAAGACCGCACGAAACTTCGGTCCCATCATGGCTACAGCGGCCAAGCAGTCAATCGTGCAGGTTGACGAGATCGTTGCCCCCGGCTCGCTGGATCCGGAAAACGTCATCACCCCCGGTATCTTCATTGATACCCTGGTCACCATCGGAGACACCAACTCATGAGCACCTTTACCACCACCGACGCCGCGCTGACCCGCGATGAGATGGCCAAGATCGTTGCCGTGGACATTCCTGCAGGAGCGTTCGTCAACCTAGGTATCGGCCAGCCGACAAATGTCTCGAACTTCCTGACTTCGGAGCAGGGTGTCACCCTGCACACCGAAAACGGCATGCTGGGCATGGGTCCGGTAGCCACCGGGGATGAGATTGACGGAGATTTGATCAACGCCGGCAAGATCCCGGTGACAGAACTTCCCGGTGCCAGCTACTTCCACCAAGCGGATTCCTTTGCCATGATGCGCGGCGGCCACCTCGATGTCTGCGTGCTCGGTGCCTTCCAGGTCTCCGGTGGTGGCGATCTTGCCAACTGGCATACAGGTGCCCCCGGAGCGATCCCGGCCGTGGGCGGCGCGATGGATCTGGCCATTGGTGCCAAATCCACCTGGGTCATGATGGGGCTGTTCACCAAGGCAGGGGAGTCCAAACTGGTTGAGACACTGAGCTATCCGGTCACCGGCCTGGGTTGCGTTTCACGCATCTACACCGAATCGGCAATCTTCGATCTTGCCGATAACAAGGTCACTGTTCGTTCCACGCACGGCATCTCCTTTGATGAGCTTGTAGCCCGCCTGCCCGTGGACCTGCACAAGGCCTAGGCAAGAGCGGGTAGATTTGTGGGGGTGTCAGCGCCGTTTGCGGCAATCACACCCCCACAAATTTTTCTTTTTAGTCTTCGAGGGAGCCACACACGATGAGCCAGGATAACGGCACCGCGAGTACCGGCGGTTCCACCTCGGTACAGTCGTTGGCGCGTGGGCTCGAGGTTATTCGTTCTTTTGATGCCGAACATCCCTCAATGACGCTCAGCGATGTTGCCAAGCGCACCGATCTTTCCCGGGCCACGGCCCGGCGCTTCTTACTCACACTGCAGGAACTTGGCTACGTGCGAGGGGATGGAAAATTCTTCGAGCTGACTTCCAAGGTCCTGCAACTTGGGTACTCCTACCTGGCAAGTGCCACGCTGCCACAGCTTATGGAGCCGGTGCTTGAAGATCTCTCCTCCCAAGTGCATGAATCGGCCTCGGCCTCGGTGCTTGAGGGCAGCGAAATTCTTTACATTGCTCGCGTGCACACCCGCTCCATCATGCGCGTGGGAATCTCGGTAGGAACTCGCTTCCCCGCCGCCAACACCTCAATGGGCAGGGTTCTGCTGGCCTACCAAGCGCCGGGCGTTCTCAACACCTTGCTTGCTCAGGGCTTTGAATCACGTACCGGCTTGGGGATCACCACAATTGAACAGCTGCAGGAAGAGCTCACCAGCATTCGAGAGCAGGGCTACGCGCTGGTAGACCAGGAGCTCGAAGTTGGCCTGCGTTCGGTTGCCGTGCCGGTATTCAACAAGGACGGCAGTATTGCCGCAGCCATGAACGTTTCAATGAGCGTGGGCCCGCAATCCCAGATGGGGGCGCAACAGGCGGCACAAGACGTGCTTCCGGCGCTGCAGGCAGCTGCGCAAAAAGTTCAGGACGCGCTGGCAGCCAGTCGTTAATGGCGGGCAACGGGATGTCAGTGAATATCCCGGCAGGTCCGCACTTGATGTGGCGAGAAGGTGGAACCTTCGCGCCAGTGATCTCGTATTCAGGGCTGCGTATACCCGAACCCTGAGCATTTAGCAGGAAACTTTAGCTACTTTCTAGAAGTTCGCAGGAAGAAAGCAGTCTGCGATCAGCCCGCGGTAACACTTCGTCGTGAACCTCGCGAGAAATATCACTTAACTTGAAGCTTCAAGTAATTGGATGGAAGTGTTTAGTGCGCAAGGCGGGCCGAAGAACTCGACCCGCCTTGGCCATTTGCCGTCCCGGTGGATGGCTCCATGAACGCGACCAAAGGATTTTCAAGATGAAAACCTCAATGAACAACCAGGCGCTTGTGACAAGCGCGCAGATCATGCTGCGAGTGGTGATCGGTTTCCTGTTTGCCGCTCACGGTTGGCAAAAATACTTCCAGTACACCCTGGATGGAACCGTAGCTGCATTCGGTCAGATGGGTGTTCCAGCACCAACGCTCATAGCACCGGTGGTTGCCACGCTGGAAATCGTTGGCGGTATTGCGTTGATTCTTGGCGTATTGACTCGCGTCTTTGCGGCGCTGCTTGCACTGAACGCGCTCGGCGCAATGTTCCTGGTTCACGCACCGGCCGGAATCTTTGTCGATGCCGGAGGTTATGAACTCGTCTTGGCTCTAGCCGCTGGCGCTCTAGCCATCGCATTACTGGGACCGGGACGAATCTCGGCGGACCGATTCTTGCTGGCGCGGATCGCAGCATAAAAATGAGCACCTTTACCTTAGAGCTCGTATCCAGCGGAACCCCTCGGCTGGATACGAGCTCTAAGCGTTGCCGCCGGTTACCTGGAGGGAATCGGCAACCAATTTGGCGGCGGGGCGTTCCTTAGAAAGGGCCGTGTGCGCTTCTACTGCCTGCCGATAGTGCTGTGGGATCGATGGCCCTGCGTCCGGCGCTAAATTTTGCGGGAGCAGGACCGCTACCCGTGGCAAGATCGGCAAGAATCCGGCCAATGGTTGGGGTGAATTTGAAGCCGTGGCCGGAGAAACCCGCACCCATGGTGATGGGGCCGATCCGATCCAGAATGAAATCCTCATCCGGGGTATTTGTGTAGGTGCAGCTGATCTCGGTGAAGATATCTGCATTGACGCCCGGAAGCCATACGCGAGCGTAATCCCGCAGTGCGTGTAATTGTTTGGGTTCGGAGGCGAAGCTGCGTTGATCGGGGTGGGTCTGTGCCCCGGTTCCGTGCCACCCGGCCTTGATTCCCTCACCCGGGGTCAGCATTCCGTAGACCGGTGAATAAGCGTTTTCAAAACCGGGGGAGCCGGGGACGATGTTGTGGTTGAAGCCCGGCCACCCGGTCTGCGCATCGCGTGGAGCAAAATGTAGGGGTTGTTCCTGGGTGACGCGTAGCTGCGGAAGCCGCACCGAGTCGGGAATCAGGTAGCTGGTCCAGGCGCCGGCGGTAACCACCACGCTTCGTGCTTCAAGAATTTCTGTTCCGGATGGAGTTTCAAGAACCATGTGAACCTGGTTTTCGCCAAGGACCGTCATTTCAACAACGCGAACCCCATGCCTAATAGTGGCACCATGTTCGGTGGCCACACGCTGAAAACTTGGCAGGGCAAGATCGGGATTCAGTTGTCCACCATCTGGCATGTGCAGGGCGGGGGTGGCAAATCGAATTCCGTTCCACCGTTCGGTGGCCTCGGCCGCGCTGAGTTCTTCGGCGCGAATACCCACCGCCGTCAGCGCCGCAAGAGTGTCCGCCTGCGAGACCGGGTCGCCGTGATTGACGGTTCCGGTGCGGGTGATCTGTTCGGAACCACTCTGCGCGCCAAGTGTTTCCCAAAGCATGAGTGATTCGGCGAGCATTCCCACATAGGTTGGATCGGCATACCCGAGGTTGAGGTTGCGGGTAGTTCCATGCGAGGCCCCATTTGTATGCCCAGGCGCGAACTGTTCAAGCAAGGTAACCTCACGGCCACGGGTGGCAAGCTGCCAAGCCGTTGCAGAACCCATGGCTCCGCCACCAATAACGACAATATCCAGCCGTGTGACCATGATGTTTCCTTCCCGAAGACCCATGATGAGTCTAGGCGGGCTCCTGTCCTAACCCGGAGTTCATGACCGGCCCAACACAATTCGAAGGTGTCTATCGGGCTGCCAGCTCCTGATGGATGCGCCGGATAGTAGACTCGGCACTTGAGCGACGTGGATCACGTATTTCGGGTCAACGGTCGCCTGCAAGCAACGTGTATCCGTGAAGAGATGAGGAGAAAGCCGGCAGTCATGACAACTTTCGATGAGCTCAAGGCCCAGCTGGCGCTACCGGTGATCGCTGCCCCGATGTTTATCATCTCGAATCCCGAGCTGGTGATCGAACAATGCAGCAACGGCATCGTGGGATCATTCCCCGCGCTAAACGCCCGGCCGCAGGAAGCACTCGATTCCTGGTTGACCCGGATCGACACGGCGCTCACTGCAGCAAAAACCGCAGATCCAGAACGCAAGATCGCCCCGTACGCGGTGAACCTCATCGTTCACCACACCAACGACCGCCTTGAAGCGGACCTCGAAACCTGTGTGCGGCACCGGGTTCCCATCATCATCACCTCGCTGTACGCACCCACCCCGGTCATTGCTCCGGTGCACGCCTACGGCGGCCTCGTCTTCCACGACGTCACGACGGTTCGCCACGCCCGCAAGGCGCTCGAGGCAGGCGTTGACGGGCTGATCCTGGTCTGCGCCGGTGCCGGTGGGCACGCCGGAACCGCAAGCCCACTGGCGCTGCTCCCAGAGATCCGCAGCTTCTACGACGGGCCGATCATCCTCTCGGGCTCAATCGCCAGCGGACGGTCAATCCTCTCCGCCCAGGTGATGGGCGCAGATCTTGCCTATGTGGGAACCCGGTTCATTGCCAGCACCGAGGCCAATGCCCCGCAAGCGTACAAATCGATGGTTGTCGACTCGGCCGTGGCCGATATTATCTACACCTCGGCATTCACCGGCGTGCCGGGAAACTATCTCAAGCCAAGCATTGCGGCCGCCGGACTGGATCCCGAGAACCTGGCCGAAAGAAGTACCGGATCCATGAACTGGGCCGGTGGAAGTTCCAAGGCTTGGAAGGACATCTGGGGTTCGGGACAGGGCGTGGGACAAATCGACTCGATCCAACCTACGGCCGAGGTTATCGCAGAGCTAGCAACGCAATACCATCAGGCCCGCCAGGCCTTGATGGCGCAGTGGTCCGAAGAAAACAGATTCAATCCCAGCATCGTTGGCGCTGGCGCATAAACACGTACCGCTCATTTCTAAACAACTACCTACCGCCTTAAGGCTAGCCAACCTAAGGAGAAGAACGATGGGGCAAGCGATGGACACAACTTCCACCTCCACGCCGGAAACGGTTCGCATCCAGGACGATCGTGAAGGCGTGCGGGTCCTGATCATTGACCGGCCCGCGCAGCGCAACGCCCTGGACCATGCCACCTATGTGGCGCTGGCAGCGGCGCTCCAGGAGGCCGATGCTGCGCCGAATATTCGGGTTATTGTTATCACCGGCGCCGGCGGCACCTTCACCAGCGGAAACGACATAGAAGACTTCCAAAAGGGACCGCAACCCGAAACACGCGGCGGAGTGTTGCTCTTTGACGCCTTGCTCGCTGCCCGTAAACCGGTACTCGCGGCCATAGAAGGTTATGCCGTGGGGATTGGGGTGACCATGCTGCTGCACTGCGATATGGCCTATGCCGGTGCCGGTACGCGCTTCAGGATGCCATTCATCGCCCTAGGGTTGAGCCCCGAGGGCGCCTCCTCCTACCTGTTACCGCGTCTTGCAGGGGATAAACGAGCTGCGGAATTGCTGATGCTCGGGGAGTGGTTTGACGCAGCTGAGGCCGCGGATGCGGGGATCATCAACCGGGTCGTCGACCACGGAACCGCCTTGACGCAGACCCTCGAGCGTGCCTCCGCTCTTGCGATGCTTCCGGCCGCTTCGATCGAAGCAACCAAGTCGTTGCTGCGCCAACACCGTGGCGCAGAGGTACGCGAGGCCTTGCGCGTTGAATACGAGGTGTTTTCCGAACGTCTGGCAAGTGCTGAAGCCCAGGAAGCCTTCGGCAGGTTCCAGCGCAAGGACCGGTAGGCCAATTCTGCTCCGGCACTACAAGGTGTAACGGGTCGTCGGGCTTCGATCGGCCCTTGTGCAAAAATTAGCGCCAATGCGAAAAGAAATGGGAAGCGCAAGCGGTTCTTAGCACAGGGGAGCGCCTCAGCTGTTACGCTCGCCGGAGAGTAACTTGTGGTGTACGAGTATTCACCCAGGAACGAGCAGCAGAGGACGCATGAACCATTTACTGGGCGAGACGCTGATTTACGCCGCGACCATCTCAATTAGCCCGGTACCGGTCATCGCGGTGATCCTCATGCTCAGATCCTCGCGCCCCAAGATGATGGGCCTTGGCTTTCTGGCGGGTTGGATCGCTGGGATCGCGGTGGCGGCAACAGTCATGACGGCGGTAGCCTCGGTGATTCCCGACTCAGCTGACTCGGGTGATGGGTCCCAACCTGTTGCTGGCATTGCCCGGCTGGTGCTCGGGATCGCGCTACTATTTTTGGCCGTGAAGAAGTTCCGTTCCCGGCCTAAGCGTGGGGAAGTGCAAGAACTCCCTGAATGGCTAAACAGAATCAATACGATGGGCCCGAATGCTGCTCCGGGGTTTGGTTTCCTGCTTGCCGCCCTGAACCCTAAAAATTTGATGATGGCCATGGCCGCAGGTGTGGTTTTCGGAGGCGCTCATGCTGGAATCGGTACGGTAGTTGGTGCCGTGACAACGTTTACGGTTCTTGCCGGGCTCAGCGTTTTGGTGCCGGTAGTGCTGTATTTATTAGCACCGGTGAAAATTCTCGGAGTGCTGGAGAGCATCATGGAATGGCTCATGAGCAACAGCAATACCATTGTGATGGTTGTGCTCACGGTACTTGGTACCCAGATTATTGGACAGGGAATCGACAGCTTCTAGGCTGAATCGTTTCCAAGAGTATCCACGATTATTTCCTTCCGACTTTTGGATTTGCCTGAATCCGACAAGGCCCAGGAACAGAGCACTGAACGTACCGTTGTGCTTGGCAAACCGGTGCTAGGTGAAACGTTTCCATTTGCGATCACTATCGCCATTAGACCGGCTCCGAATTAATGCGACCTTCATGATGGTTGTCTTGCTGGTACTAAGCGCCCAACTACTGGGCAAGGGATTGGGTAACTTCTAAATATTTTTGGTTGTGAATGCAGAAAAGATGTCTCTCTAACCTGCAATGACTAGAAGAAATGCTGAGGTTCCCTCCGGTGGCATGTGGACGATTGACACCATGCTCGAAAAAGATCCTCCCTCCGTGCGGTTACTGTTGCAGCTATCAGTACCGGCAATCACTATTGGCGTAGTCTGTGCGATCGGCTTGTTCCTAGTGGATAAAGCTGCCCACTATGTTCAAGAATTCTTATGGGTTTACCTGCCATAAGCATTGAACGTTCCCGAGGATTCGCGGTGGTGGATCTTCGGGGTTTTGAGCCTTATCGGTATCGCCATTGGCCTGATCGTCACCTTTGTTTCCGGGCATGGCGGATGAGACTCGGCAACCGTTGAATTAGTTGCACCTCCCATGAAGACTTCCGTGGTTCCTGGAATGGTGATTGTCACCATCCTAGGACTGGCCGGTGGAGTAGGCCTTGGCCCGGAATCGGCAATTATCTTTGCACCATTGCTCATCGAACTCACCCGGGTAACCGGGGAAACCACGCACTTAGTCGTCCTAGAAAACACTCAGGTACGTTATGTTGATAGCTGTGAATCGCCGCTTCCGTTCCGGGCTCATTCATTAACTGGCAGCAGCATGCCGTCTCATTGTTCTTCGGGGGGTAAGGCGCAACTTGCCATATTGCCGCCCCCGGTGGTTCGAGGCATCTACGCACATGGGGTGCCGCCGTGGCCGTTTTCGAAAATAGAGACCTTAGCTCAGCTTGAAGCAGAGCTTGAAGAGGTCCGAAACCGTGGTTACGCTCGGTCTATTGGTGAAACCGAAGGCAATATTATGGGTCTTGGGGCAGCTATCACTGGCCCAGATGGGTTCCCACTCGGTGGAATCACGCTCGCAATTCCCGGCGCTCATTACAACGATATGAGTGAAAAAGAACTTGCCAACGCATTAACCGGCGTGGCCGCTGAAGCCTCACGTTTACTTGAATCGCAAACGTCTCCAATGCCGTAATTCCTGGCTGGCCTTGACATAAAGCACTAAGAGTCGCGCACTCAAGAATTAAGCTGCCACGGCCATGGTGGCGCCTGAAGTAGGCGCATCACCATGGCCGTGTATTTTTCGTGCTGTTTAGCCCCAGATAACGTTGTCGACCAGCGCCTGGCCCTCGGCTACATAGCCGGCCATTTCTGCGGCTGGAACCATAGAACCGCCTGTAGCCCAGACGATATGGGTAGCGTTGGCCAACACCTGCGGGGTAAGGCCAAATGCGTTGAGGTAGTCATGGTTTTCCAGAATTCGCCACGGTCCGGCGAATCCGGCAGCCGCGGACGGCTCAATATCGATGCCTTCGGTGTCATGCAGTAGGCCTTGGAAGGCCTTCATTCGTTCATCGGTGATGGTGATAAATCCATCGATCATCTGCTGTAGATGTTCACCCACTAGGCGTGAGGGACGTCCAACGGCAAGGCCGTCGGCTGCCGTTTTGCCGTCGAGGCCAATGTCCTGCACGCTGATTGCATCATGCAGGCCGGTGCGCACCCCGAGGGACATGCACGGGGAGTGGGTTGGTTCTGCGAAGACGCAGTGCACGGCATCGCCAAACTCCAGCTTGAGCCCGAACGTCACGCCACCCGGACCGCCACCCACGCCACAGGGCAAGTACACGATCAATGGGTGCTGTTCATCGACGGTGATTTCCATGGCCTTGAGCTGTCCGGCCAAGCGGGAAGCCGCAGCGGAGTAACCAGCAAAGAGCATCAACGATGCCTCATCATCAACGAACCATACACTTGGATCTTCTTCGGCGGTCTTGCGTCCCGCTTCAACAGCGTCGGAGAAGTTCCCCGCGTGTTCTACAACTTCAACGCCGCGGGAACGGAGCAGATCCTTTTTCCAGGCGCGGGCGTCCATTGACATATGAACTGTTGTTTTGAAGCCAAGCTCGGAGGCGACAATACCGATGGACAGACCGAGGTTGCCGGTGGAACCCACGGCGATACCGTGTTGGGTCAGCACGGCTTGTACCTCTGGAGTCATTAGTACGCGAGCATCGTCTTCGGGCTTCATCAACCCGGCGTCCGTGGCGATGCGTTCGGCAACCTGCAGGACTTCGTGGATGCCGCCACGTGCCTTGATCGATCCGCTGACCGGCAGTGAATCATCGCGCTTAAGCCAGAGCTTGCCAGGTAGTTCGGTACCGAAGCGTGCCGAGAGCTCCGCCTGCATATCCGGGATCCCAACCAACGGGGATTCGAGGATGCCGTGAGTAGCGCGGGTATCTCCGAAACGTTCGGCAAACCACGGAGCAAAGCGACGGAAGCGTGCCTGGGCATCGGCAACGATGGCAGGATCGATACCAGAATCCTTAATTCCCGCAGTTGCTTCGGTGGGGGATGCAGCGAACCATGCGTTTTCCTCGGCACGGGCAAGGGCCGCAACTACGGGGTCACCGAGCAGTTGCTCGAGGTCGGGAAGCTGGGTCATCGCTGCTACTCTTTTCAAAATTGATGAGTGTTTCTGTAACTAATGTAGGGCACCTAATGATTACCGGCGAGTTGGGCCCCTATACACTTTGGCTGGCTATTTGTGGCTTTGCTCAGAACTATTCGAAGTGCGGTTTCTTCACGCGCCATGATTCTTAGCCTGGAACCTTGCGCCTAGGCCTTCGGGACCCCCGCTGTTGATCCATAGCTGGTGACTTTCTGCATCAAAAGGCAGAAGCGTTTCAACGACTTGGGTTCAGCGTTTCAACGAGTTGAAGAAAAATGCTTTAGATTTCGGGCAAGTTAGCGCTACCCTCGACGCAACGAGATGTAGTTTTTGGACGTGCGAAATCATGAATTCTGGCAGTGCCCCCACCGACATAACCCATGTGCGGCAGGTCCAAGCAGTTTTTTAGAACGCAAATGAAGTTTAGAAGTCCGCACGGCTGTACGTTGTAATCTTGTGCCCTTGGCCTCCTTCACGAACGACGACTCCCGAAGTCAGCAACGGGGATAGCGCGTAGCGAATCTGGTTTGCGGTCAAACCAGTCTTTTCGGAGATATCAGTAACTTCCAAGGGCTCTGAACCCAACTCACGCAAGATGGCAGCGGCGTTCTTTGAGGTCTTTATAGGTTCGGGAATACGAATTGGGGTAGCAGTGAGCAATCGTGTTGAGCCAGTATCTGGTGCCGAGCCAACAAGAGCGGGGGAGTTCCCCGCTGGAACTGGCCCAATCGCTGGAGAAGCTGCGCTCGACAGAGCAGTAATGACATAGGTGTTTCCCTTGCCAGGAGCATGAGCCAAGCCGGCAGTTACCAAACCCTGCAAAACCTCTTGTGCCTCTGCGGAATCGAAGAGGCCGAATTCGCTCTGGGCTAGTGTGGCAGTCCAGGCTTGGCCTTGGCGCATTGAGACTAAGAGTTGTTTCTGAATTTCTGAAAGTTGTGCCCCGACACGCAACCCACCGAGCCATTGGCGATCCTCAGCGGTGAGTGAGCTGCCAAGCGGAATCGAGGCGGTGAACCGGACTCCATTGTCAGTAAACTCCGGGCGGCGAAGCCCTGCATTGTCGAGTACACGCCTGACTTCACACAGCCCGCAGCTTTCGCCATCGACGACCCGTTCCGCCGACTCCGCCCCGGTGAACTTACAGATTTCATAGAGGAACTCATTGACCGAAGCTTTAGCACCAGGCCAGCCAAGCTGGTCTTTGCTCAGTCCCCAGATACCGCCGGGACTTGAAACTGTGAGTCGGCCCGCTGCCAAGCGCATTTCGACGTTTTTGCCGTTGGTATGCGGGCTAAGATCACGATGGACTAACGCGTTAGTGATGAGTTCCCGCACCGCGGTTTGTGATGCTTCGGTTTCAAGAGGGGATGGTTCAGGAGATCCCGAGGGGATTCCGGCACGGATGTTGTGCTGGATCCATTCAAGAGCGCTGTCCAGCAGGTCAGGCAGCGGGCCATCGAATTCGACTCGAACCGGTACACCATTGCCTGCTGGTTCTAGGACAGCTGTGATCGACAGGTGCGGTTCGAACTGTTGTGGATACCGGCCCAGCGCGTAGAGGCCGGCCAACGTTAACCGGCCTCCCTGTGGTTCCAGAACGCGCTTGAAGCGGAGCACCTCCTCGTCGGAGACCTCGCTCAGGCGGCGTGATGTTGCACGTGCGGCAGCAACGAAAGCAGCACTTAGCTGTGCGTCCAAGTCAGCGATTGAAGTTTCATCAACGGGACGGGTATCTTGCCGCGGTCGGTCAACTGAATTCACCAGTTGCTGGGTCTCAGGTTCCGAGATTCGGTACTGACCATCGCTTTGTCGCAGGTAGGCAAGTTGCCCTTGGGTCGTTCGGCAGGGACGAGCAGTGGGTGCTAGCCCCTCAACCTTGACGATGAGCACTGCCTTTTCGTCAAGACTTAACTGCTCGCACGCCACTTGAACTTTGGGCGTTACAGAAGTTCGAGCCTGTGACGTCACGAGAGCTTCTAGGGAAGCGGGGTCTTCGACGCCGGTAACGCGGAATCCATCGATGTGGTTAATGCCCAAGATGATGGTTCCACCCTCGGGTGCGTTGCCGAAAGCACTCAATGTTTCTTTGAGGTCGGGACAGCCTTTAGATGCTTCGCGGACTTCGAGATGAGTGAAGTCAACAGCGGTTGAGCGAAGCTGTGTCAGAAGGAGCTGAAGGCGCTCGGGGGTCCATGCCATTCCCTTAGCTTAGGCAGTAATGTCTAAATGTCCAATATGTAAGTTACGCTATTCATAGTTAGACGTGGAGCACTTTACGCACATAAACTCCCTAGTCAGAACGCACTCTATGGTAGTGAAATGGTTGGGCGGCAGAACCAACTGCCCGCAAAAAAGTCGCAAATATTAAACATTAATGTTTGCGGCGTGTGAATCTCACCTGATATACGCTAGAAATTAATGTTTAGATATTGGTGGCACGACTTGCCTAGCGGTTTCATGAGGTGGAGAGGCACTAACTGTCTTTAGCGAGGAAAAATAACGCGGCCGCTAAAGCCAAGGCAATGAGCGTGCTGGCTCCGATTCTGAGAATGAACTCACTACCTCAAGAAGCAGAAACGGAGCAGGAGACCGAAGTAGCTGGGAACATCTACCCGCGAGTCCAATCCATGGTGAACTTCTTGGCCACCGCGGTTCTTATCATGGGAATTGCCGTGAGAGCACCGAAAGCTCGATCCCGAAAATCGATGAGACGTTCTGGGCTGGGACGACCAAGAACCATATTCAGGTGCGCTTGACGGCTGGCAACCCTGACCGCGGAGAGTCTTTCCCTGCTGAACTGTTTGAGCAAGGCCCGGTTGTCCCCACCTGTGGCAAGGATCGGTGCCAGAGCCGCGGCATCCAACAATCCCAGTGCCATCCCTTGACCACCGATGGGGCTGACCTCATGGGCAGCATCTCCAATCAGAATGACGCGGCCCATGGCCAGCTGTGGGACACTGTGCCGCGCAGCACGGAACCTGCTGAGCATGGTGCGCGTACTTTCATCCAAGATGTATCCGGTGCGCAGAGAAACCAAATCGCCAAGTGCTCGGTCTTCGGTGGGAGATATCCACGCCACCCAACGCCGCAGGCCCCCGGGCATGGGAAAGGATTCGATAATGCCTTGATGATGCAGAAAAAGTGCGGCGGTTGAACCGAATTCTGTGGTGTCCGGGTAGTCGCCCATGACGTAGTGATCCGGGTAGGGCTCACCGGTGAACTTTCGGCCCGCCGTGGTGCGTACCGAGGACTGTGTGCCATCAGCGCCCACCAGATAGCGGGTTGCTAGTTCGTACTCACAGGTAGTTGCAGCATTGGAATGGTGATGTGCTCGAACACTTAGCCCAGCGTCTCCCGGTAACTGGGTGAAGCCAGCGAACTCGGTGGTACCGATAAAGGCCTCCGGATCCAGCAGGTCTAAACGGGCGCGAAGAATGGCGACGGTTTCGCTTTGCGGCAGGGACAAGACGTAGCGGTGTGGGCCAGGTAGTGCCCGAAAGTCCAGCGAGGCAATCAACTTTCCGCGCGATATCCCCACCCCGTCCCTGATGCGAACGCCACGCTCGAGGATCTTGGCTCCCACTCCTGCTCGGTCAAGAACCTCCAACGCCGGTGGATGGATACCAATGGCCCGGGAATGATCCCCAATATGGTGCCGCTTTTCCAAGACGCGGACACGTAATCCCGACTCGATCAGCAGTATAGCTAGGGTCAGCCCGGAAGGCCCGCCGCCGACAATAACAACATCAAGCACCGGGCTGGTTCCCTGATCTATAAAGCGCTTGGAGCCTAAATAGTCCTGCGGGTTGGGCCTTCCACCGAGGGGGAAGAAGTTGCTCAAGTTCCTCCGGTAGGTAGCTGCGTCGGATGGAGGTCAGCCCATCCCTGCGGGTTAGCGAGGTCCTGGCCAACGGCAGCGTGGCAGCACCAAAAAGGAAAAGGGCGGTACGGCTGCGGCGAATATCGTTGTGGATGGAGAGGGACGAACTCAGCCTTGAGGAATCGGCAAGCAGCCCCGCCAGTTCTGCGGGCGAAAGATGATGAAGCAGATGGTTTGAAACCACAACATCGAACATTTGGCCCTCGGCAACCAGCTCCGAGCTCAGTGCGCGACGAAAAAGCACCCGGGAACGCCCGAGCCCCGAAGCGTCAGCGGCACGCACGGCAAAATCATGCGCCCGGGCATCGGGGTCGATACCCTGCACCCGCACATCAAAACCATCCTTAGTTGCCCAACGTGCCAAATTAATTGTGATGTCCCCGCCTCCGCAACCAATATCCAAAATTGTGGCTTTTCTGTCGCGGGGGAGCGCAGGGCGAATCAGTGTTTTATAGATCCCACGCCACCCGGAGACGAACCAGTTCACCAACGGGAATTGTTTGTAGGTACGTTCCAGCAGCAGCGGGTCGCAGTCCGTACGATCCATTTCCTCACGCGCGTTGGCGGCTCGTTCCATGGATGCGCCTAGTTGGGACGCTCGGGCAACACAGTCATCAACGAGGTCTCCACGGTAAGCCCCGGACCAAAGGCCATGGCACATACGCGCTCACCTTCGGGGGCCGCTTCGGGAACTGCCTTGTCCATGATGTCCTTGAGAACAAACATGACGGTGGCACTGGACATGTTCCCAAACTCGTTCAACACCCGACGTGCCGGAACCAGTTGTTCATCGGATAATTCCAGCCGCTTCTGGACTCGGTCCAGGATGGCTCGGCCCCCGGGATGAATTCCCCAATGCGGGATATCCGCATACGTCTCGGCCAGTGAAGGATCATGCGCAAGGAGCGGTTCGAGGGCACCGATAATGTGGTCATCGATGATGTGTGGGACGTAGGTGCCCAGCACCATCTCGAACCCCTCGTCTCCAATGTTCCAGGCCATGGATTCCTCGCCCACCGGGGTGAGGACTGTTTCAAAATGATCAAGCCGCAGACCGGCACCCTGGTAGGGACGGGCCGTGACAATTGCAGCGGCTCCGCCATCTGCGAAGATGGCCGAACCCATGATGGTATCGGGGTTATTCGAACTGCGCACATGCAAGGAACACAACTCAACGCAGACTACTAACACCACAGCATTAGGGTCTGCCTCGCAAAAGCTCTTGGCAGCACGAAGCCCCGGGAAGGCGGCATAGCAGCCCATGAATCCTAGGTGGTAGCGCTGTGTCGAAGGGTGCAGCCCCAGTGCCCTGACCAGTTGGTAGTCGGGACCAGGATTGTAGAACCCGGTACAGGAAACGGTGATGACATGGGTGATATCCGCGGCGCCCAGATCGGGGCAGGCTTCGAGGGCCTTGCGTGCGGACTCAATGAACAATTTGCTGGCCTCGGCCGCGAAAATCTCATTGCGGACTTTGGTGCTGGGGCTCAGGAGCAGGCCCGTGGCCGAATCAAAGAACACCGGATCTTCGGCTCGTGAATCGAGGGTGAGTTCGGAGAGTGCGGTGCGTCGGGTGGAAATTTCTGCCGAGTTGAAAGACGTGGCGATGAGCCGTTGTCCCAGTCTGGTGAGATTGGGTTGGGCGGCAAAGACGTCTCGGGCAGGGCCCTGATGGAGGATGGTGGGTGGAAGCGCTGTTTGGATGGTTCTCATCATCACGGGCATGAGCCGAGCCTATGGCTCAGGACAGAACATGTAAAGAGAAATTTTTTGGTACTTATCTGGTGTTCGGGGCGGTTGAACTTCCAGGCGAACTTTGCCGGCTGGCAAACACGTTCCTACTGCAGTTGGTCTCGTCCAGCCATTCAACGGGCTTGTTCCCCAGACCCGCAGTGATTGCAGTGGCAGTCTCTTACCTAGCGTTTAGCTCGGTAACTGCTAGGTGCGGTTGGTTGCTGGTAAAGGAAGCGCACGCAGCATTCAGGATCTCATTTGTGCAGTTCCTGCGGTGTTGGTGAGAACGGCGATTGGTGGGGTGGCACGTTCGAGGAGCGTTGTTTGCCCTTTTGGAAACCAACATGAGGGAATCGCCATCACGCCTAGTCGGGTTTACGAGATGAATTGATGCCGCAGCAAATACTCTGCCTGATGAGCTGCTGAGCACCGAAGAATGGAAGTTGGTCCTATCATTCTTAGCAGTTCACTGGTCGGCAGAGCAGAGTATTGAAAACCAGAAATCGGAGGGGGCGCTAGGTACCGCTCTTGGTACTACGCGCAAGTATCGATCGTGCATGGCGCAACAACGGCTCATCAACCATCTGGCCCTCAAAGGCAAAGACACCGGCATTGCTCTGGGCGGCGGCAAGAATGCGGGTGGCCCGTTCGACCTGCTCTGCCGAAGGTGAGAATGCCTGTCGGATGAATGGTATTTGCCCCGGGTGGATCGAGGCTTTGGCCCCAAATCCAGACGCAGCAGCATCAGCGGACTCTCCCAGCAGCCCCGGATGGTCGGGGATATCGATGTAGACAGAGTCGATGGCAACCTTGCGGTACGCGCCAGCCGCCAGCAACACGTAGGACCGGGCCTGCAGGGCGACTTCACGGTAGGTTCCAGATTCCCTCCGGGAGGATGTCCCGCCCAATGAAGCGACAAGATCCTCGGCTCCCCACATTAACGCCACGACATTGCCCGATGCGGCAATCTGGCCGGCGTTGAGGATCCCCAGCGCGGTTTCGCACAGGGCCACCACGTTGTAGTCGGCAACGGCTGCCAGGTCATCGAGGGTTTCGGTCTTGGCCAGCATGATGGTTCGGTAAGCGGTCTGCTCGATCGCCGCCATGTCGGCCACGAAATCTTCGGTGCCCACCGGGTTGACCCGCACGATGGTGCGCACCGGATCCAATCGATGAGCTAACAATGCCCGGCGAGCAGCCGGCTTGTCATGAGGTGCCACTGCATCTTCTAGATCAATGATCACGGCATCTGCACGCTCAAGTGCCTTGGTATATCGATCGGGCCGATCGGCGGGACAGAAAAGGATGGCGGGACCCATGGTGAAAGATTTCATGGCTACTCCTTGGTTTCTGATTCAACGGTGGCAATAATTTGACTGGCTTTGACTAGATCGCCGGGCTTCAGATGGTTCATGCGCACCACTCCATCACTGGGAGAGAGCAAATGATGTTCCATTTTCATTGCCTCAACGGTTGCTAGTACCTGCCCTAAAACTACTGATTCCCCGTCGCTGACCTGTACGGCAATGACCGTTCCGGGCATGGGGGAGCGGACCAGCGGAGAGCTTGCCCCGGAACCTTGATCCAATGTTGCAAGCTCACGGGCGAGCGACTCGGCACGTAACACGGGACGAACTCCGGCAGTCCACCCGCTGTGACTCATCCATACGATGTCATCGGGGCTGGTGGCTAGCGAAACCTTGTGAATGACACCGTTGACGGCGTAGCTGCCAGAGTCGGTAGACTCCACCACAAACTTGGTGCCGTTGATAATGCTCAGCGAACCGTTCTCGGTCTTGCGGAAGGTTACCGACCTGCTTCCAAGATCCATTTCAAAGACGATTTCTGTGCCAACGCTTGCGCCCAGACGCCAACCATCCCCGAGCGCCCACGGTCCCTGGGTACTTGCGGTGTCAGTCCGGGACAGGTGAGCGGCAAGGGCCAACTCGGCATCACTGAGTGCACGGAACTTCATTCCCGGCATGATGCGGGCTATCAGGTCCGTATCAAGGTTTCCCGCAACAACCGCAGTATCTGCAATGAGCAATCGCAGATACTCAACATTGGTCAGCACACCCAAGACCACCGTGGAAGCCAACGCAGCATCAAGCCGAGTCAACGATTCGGCGCGGTTGGTTCCCCAAGTAATGACCTTGGACAGCATTGGATCATAGAACGAAGGAATCTCAACACCAACGTGCAACGAGGAATCCACTCGAATATGCTCACCGGTTGCTTCCGTCAGCGCGAGAATTATTCCCGTCGAAGGCATGAAATTGTGAGCCGGATCCTCGGCATAGACGCGGGCCTCGATGGCATGGCCGTGTAGCTGAACGTGATCCTGAGTGAAATCTAATGCCTCGCCGGCGGCAATGCGCACCTGCCACTGAACCAAATCAAGGCGTTGGCCATCAACGCGTACAACTTCCTCGGTGACCGGGTGCTCAACCTGAAGCCGGGTATTCATCTCCATAAAAAAGAACTCGCCGGGAGCCTCATCGGAGACAAGGAATTCGACGGTACCTGCCCCTACGTAATTCACCGATTGTGCGGCGGCTACCGCGGCGGCACCGAGTTCGGCGCGGATGCGCGCGCCGTCGGAATGATGTTCCAACAGCGGCGAGGGGGATTCCTCGATGACCTTTTGGTGTCTGCGTTGCAGTGAGCATTCACGTTCTCCCAAGTACACGGTATTTCCGTGGGTATCGGCGAGGATCTGTACCTCGATATGCCGCGGTGTGCTCACCAGTCGTTCAAGAAACAGTGTGTCATCACCAAAGGAGCTCAGCGCGGTGCGCCTGGCGCTGGCCAGAGCTTCGGGTAACTCGGCCGCGGAATACACGGCAACCATGCCCTTGCCGCCACCGCCTGCCGAGGGCTTGATGAGCACGGGGAAACCAATCTCAACCGCAGCATCACTAAGTTCCTCATCACTCAGATCGGGTTCGGAGATCCCGGGGGTGACTGGGACACCATGAGCCGCCACGTGATTCTTGGAGCGGATCTTATCTCCCATGAGCAGTAGGGCATGAACATCCGGCCCCATGAACGTGATTCCCGCGTCCTGGCAGGCCCTTGCAAAGCCAACATTTTCCGAGAGGAAACCATACCCCGGGTGCACCGCCTGGGCACCGGATCGTTGGCAGGCCTCGAGAATTGCTTCGGTGTTGAGGTAGCTTTCGGTGGCGGGACCCGGGCCGATGCGTATTGCCAGATCGGCCTGTGCGACGTGCAGAGCGCCAGCGTCCGCGTCCGAGTAGACGGCTACCGAGCGGATGCCTAGCGCCTTGAGGCTGCGGATCACGCGCACCGCAATTTCTCCGCGGTTGGCCACTAGTACCGTGTCAAAAAGTTTGCTGGTCACGATGGGTCCTTATCTGGGGTCTGGAGGTCATTGCGCGGATGCGTGAGGATACGGATTACATACGGAAGACACCGAACTTGGTTTCCGGTAATGGCTGACGGGAGGCAACGTCTAGTGCCATGCCCAGTACTCGGCGGGTATCCGCAGGGTCAATGACTCCGTCATCCCAGAGCCGCGCGGTTGAATAATAGGGGCTACCTTGGGACTCGTACTGGTCCTTGAGAGGGGCCTTAAAGCTCTCTTCTTCCTCGGCGCTCCACGTGTCACCGGCCGCTTCGAATGCGTCGCGTTTGACTGTGGCCAGCACGGAGGAAGCCTGGGCGCCGCCCATAACCGAGATGCGGGCCGCCGGCCACATCCACAAGAAACGGGGAGAGTAGGCGCGTCCGCACATTGAGTAGTTGCCGGCACCAAAAGAACCTCCAATGATCACAGTGAATTTGGGGACGCGGGTCGTTGCCACGGCGGTGACCATCTTGGCGCCATGCTTGGCGATTCCATCGGCCTCATAGTCGCGTCCCACCATGAAACCAGCAAGGTTTTGCAAGAACACCAGCGGGATACCGCGCTGATCGCAGAGTTGGATGAAGTGTGCTCCCTTGAGCGCGGACTCGGAGAAGAGCACACCGTTGTTGGCAATAATTCCAACCTTGTGGCCGTGAATGCGGGCAAATCCGGTGACAAGCGTGGTGCCATAGTTTGCCTTGAATTCATGGAATTGACTGCCATCGACCACCCGGGAAATGACCTCGCGAACATCGTAGGACTTGTTCACATCGGTGGGCACCGCGCCGTACAGTTCGGTTGGGTCTTCCAGGGGTTCGGCTACCTGTTCTGCAATATCCCAGGCTGGTGCAGGGCTTGGCGGCAGGGTTTCGATAATACTGCGCACTATGTGCAGGGCATGAGCATCATTTTCTGCCAAATGATCCACCACCCCGGAGGTCTTGGCATGCAGGTCGCCACCGCCGAGCTCTTCTGCCGTGACGATCTCGCCGATTGCGGCTTTCACCAGTGGGGGACCACCCAAAAAGATGGTGCCTTGGTTGCGGACAATGACTGTCTCATCGCTCATGGCAGGTACATAGGCGCCACCAGCGGTGCAAGAACCTAGGACGGCCGCGATTTGTGGGATCTTGGCCGCCGAAAGATTTGCCTGGTTGTAGAAGATACGTCCAAAGTGGTCGCGGTCCGGGAAGACCTCATCTTGCATGGGCAAAAACGCGCCACCCGAATCGACAAGATAGACACACGGCAAACCGTTTTCGAGAGCGATTTCCTGGGCGCGCAGATGCTTTTTCACAGTCATGGGGAAATAGGTGCCGCCCTTAACCGTTGCATCGTTGGAGATGACCAGTACGTGGCGTCCGTGGACCAGACCGATTCCGGCAATCATTCCGGCCCCCGGGCACTGCCCGCCATACATGTCTTCGGCTGCCAGCGGTGCGATCTCCAGGAAGGGTGAACCCTCATCCAGTAGCCTATTCACGCGTTCGCGGGGCAAGATTTTGCCGCGGTCAAGATGGCGTTGACGTGATTTCTCGGAGCCGCCTAATGCTGCGCGCGCGAGTCTGCTGCGAAGTTCCTCAACGAGCGAGGATTGCTCTTCGGCATTCTGCGTAAAGGTGGGGGAAGCGGTGTCAACGCTGCTAGCCAGGGTATCCACGGTGTCTCTTTCGTTGAGTAAATCCTTGATTCTGGGGAAAGCCGAACAAAACAGTGCGAACTAGGGGACTGTTTCCGGTGCTGATAGGGAATCTGGTTCGCTCGCCAGCTGGCGTGGGGCAACCATGAAGTCGACTCCTGTGAGGAGTGTGGGGTCTGCCGCAAGCACCCGGTAGGCCATGTTTACGAAGTTTTGTTGGACCTCGTGAAGTTCAAGGCGCCCGTTGGGGCGGAACCAGTGGGCTACGCCGGTGCCCATTTCCATGATGGCCAGTCTGGCCATGGTGAGGTCATCGGTGCTGAATACACCAACTCGGGTACCCCGTTCCAAAACTTGGGCGAAGAGGGATTCATACTCGTCACGCAACCCCTGCATGGCAGGGCGGTTAGTCTCGGAAAGGGCACGCATCTCGTACTCTGCGACTCGGGAAGTGAGTTGATTAGTGCCGGTGAAGCCCACATGCGATGAGATGAGGCCCGCAAGTTGGAGCGCCGGTTCGGAGCTTTTGCGTAGTGCTTCTGACCCTGAGCGGATCATCTCATTGAGGCAATCTTTCATGACGCTGACCAGTAACTCTTCCTTGCTGCCTACGTAATGATAGAGCGTTGCAGAGTTGATTCCGGCTGCTGCTCCAAGCTCGCGAATCCCCGTGGCCGCAAATCCCTGCTGGGCAAAGAGCAGTACCGCAGCCTGCTGCAGTTTGCCGAGATTCATGAGAACTCCATGGTTGAGTGTGGAACTCGAGCCAATCAGTTGATCGAACTTCTACCATCAGCAAACACTGCGATTCGGCCCACTGTCAATCGTTTGATTGGGAATTGTTCGAAAGTTCCGGGTATGGCACCTTATTGCGTAGGTGCGGCGGGGGCTGGTGAAGCGGTGTATCGCGTAATGATACGGAATTCACTTTGTGTTGTAGTCGAAAGTTCTCGGCCGGTCTTCCGCTAGCATCGTTTCGACCTCACTAGGCAAAGGAAGCGCATCATGATGAGGAGTCCGCCAACTCTTCAGAACGCTACCGACCCTTCTGGCCTTGATTCATAGAAGCTTCCCGGCAGGCTTCGCCAACGCCGGGGATCGTTGAGAACTGCCGCACTGGTTAAGTTCTTACGCACCGGTCTCGCCGTGGCGCAGTGTCAAGCGCATCCTGAGGTTGTTGGTGGTGCCGATATGCCGGGTCGCCCCTGGTGCTTCGAGTACGTGTACTAGATTTCAACGTTTTGCTCCTTATCCCGCAGCTGCCTCCAGCATCATCAGACAACATCGTTTTGGAAGGAAGTTAGCCACGATGGAGATCGTGCATGAGCCTGCCGCGGGGATCGACATCTCCAAACGAGACGCCAACGTTGCCGTAAGGAAACCAGGACAGAGCCGTGGAACCTAAAACACTGAAGTCAAGACCTTCGGGGCCACCACCACTCAAATCCGCCAGCTCATCAGTTATCTGAACGCTGTAAACGTGAGCGTCATCCTCATGGAAGCCACCAGCGACTACAGTAAACCGTTTTCTTCCCTCTGGAGGAAGAGCCGCTACCTGTCATCCTCGTCAACGCCAAACGGGCACGAAACATCCTTGGCCGGAAAACCGACGCGTGAACGACGCAACCTGGCTGGCTGAGATTACGGACCATAACCTGCTGGCAGCCTCGTTGCCACCGGCAGCGAAGTGATGTCTGGTGAGCAAGATTCCAACGGTGGGTGAGGCCGATTAGGAGAAGCGCCCCTTTTCTTACCGAAGTTCCATCGCACTACTGTGGTGCTGCAGCGCATCGTTAGGTATCTCCGACTCTGCGGTCAGCAATAATCCTTGCTACAGTCGCTACGCCCGGCGCAATCGGTCATCATCGGTTCCACCGGTATCATCCGCGTTTGATATAGCCTGACCAGAGCGCACGATACAGGGCGGCTACTAGGCATCGTTGGCGCAACGGAAACCGACATTCGCCGAGGCTGAGTCCGGGGTATTCGACGAACGCGCGGCTACCCGATAGCGATTGCAGTATGAATCATGGCAGAGAAAGGATCCACCACGCATGACACGGCTTTCACCCTCTTTAGGACCTTGGGGGTTCTGGACCGGTGAGTGCTGATAGTACCTGGGATCAAAGCGATCCACGCACCATTCCCAGACATTACCTGCTGTGTTGTAGAGGCCAAACCCATTGGGTCGATAGGATTTGACCGGAGCAGTAGTCAGATAGCCGTCAGCCTCGGTGTTTTGGGCGGGGAATTGGCCTTGCCAAATATTGCAGCGCCAATGACCTCTTGGGGTTAGCTCATTGCCCCAGGCGTAGCGTGCGCCGCTAAGACCACCACGTGCAGCAAATTCCCACTCGGCCTCGGTTGGGAGGCGTTTACCTGCCCAGGCTGCGTAGGCTTGGGCGTCGGCCCAGGACACGTGGGTGACGGGGTGATTCGGCTTATCGCCGATGCTGGAGAGTGGGCCTTCAGGGTGTTTCCAGTCCGCTCCGCGAATTGTAAGCCACCAAGGAGTGCTATGCAGCTGGTTGAGCACATCTGCTCGTCTAGCGGCCACAGCGAGGTGGAAGACCGCGGAGCTGCCGTAACGTTCGGAGTCGGTGAGGTATCCGGTATCCTTGATGAATTTGGCAAATTCGCTGTTAGTGACGGCGGTGGTATCAATGTGGAATGGCGCAAGTTCGACGGGGTGCACAGGCGTTTCGCCGTCGGCCGGGTAACCCTCGTCGAAGTGATCCCCCATAGTAAAGCTCCCGCCGGGCAACAGTAATTGCCCCTTTGTATTGCGAGACGAACGCAGGACAGCGGGCGCTGGGGCAAGGGCGCCATCGCGAGTGGCCCCCGCACAGCACTTCGATTCGGTCATCGGGTGAACCTTCCTAGACTCAGATATTCTTAATCGACGGGTGGCGAACGATTTTATCGAGCGAAGAGTAAAGCGCTCATTTGTCATGAACAATTGCGATGCTTCTCGGCCCAAACTAGCCTGAATTTGTGTATTCCACGGCACCAAACCCTACAACTGAGGTTCCCGGAGCATGCTGCTTCCGTTACGTAAGCTAAAGGTCGACAAGTACAAACTGTGCCATCGCCACCATCGCTCAGTCTTCCGTCTGCACCGCGTTCAACCACGCTACTGACGGTGTGCACACCCCCCATATTAGTCTCCCGGCTCGAAGCAAAAGACCTTGTCCTTGCCTCGGGAACTGCCCTCGCCCTAACGCAAATGGTAGTTACACGATGGCATGGGATCCAACCAACGAAGTAGGGACACCCCGTTGCGTCTTTATAAGGAGATACATATTTTCAGGCATTCCCGCGTGAACCATGTTTGTGCCCGAGCGTCCGGGATATGATTAACGGCTAAACATGAGCTGCAGACCGCCCCGATTTGGCGTAGCGCAGAAGATTCCACAAATAAACTTCAGTCGGCGGTTTCTTCGCCCTCGCCGATGTATCCAAGGGCTTCAACGCAGCGATGTATATCAGACTCAGTCCAGGCTTCTTGGGCCTATCTTTCAGAAGCCCAATAGCCTGCCGTACAAATTGCTTGGCCAGATATCCCGGTCAAGCAATTTGTACGGCCCACTAGAAAGCAACTCAATATTCAAACGGGCCTAGTCTCCTAGGCATTATATCCGAAGGAACTTCGCTAGAAGGGGTAGGCGAACGGTGCCAGAAGGATGAGACATGCAGTGAGAATCAAAGCCAGCGGTCCACAGATCTTGACAAAGTCCATATACCGGAAGCCGACCACGAGTGTCTGCGTCATCGATGGCGTGCCAACAGGAGTTGCAATGGCAATATTGGCGGCGATAGTAATAACGATGGCCCAGCTGGTCGGATTTGCATCGAATGCCACGGCAATTGTCATCGCGATTGGGACGAACATTGCAACTAATGCTGTATTGGACGCGAAGTTGGTCATCACCATGCACACTACAACGAGAACACCGAGCACCAGCCATGGGCTGGTGTCCATACCCAAGGAATCCACGAGCGAGTCAGCAAGTAGCTGGCCGCCACCTGCGCTAGTCATGCCCTTACCAAACGCAATGGCCGCGGAAACAATAATCAGGGTATTCCAATCGATTCCCCTGATCGCACCCTTCAATGTGATGCACCCGGTCATCACCAAGACCAACGCTCCGATCAAGGCCACTATCGCTAGGTCCCAGAGTCCGACGGCGAATGCCACGATCATTCCAAGCATGAGCAACATGGAGAACGGCAGCTTCCAGCTGGCTATGGGCTCAGCGGAACTACGAATTTCATCGTTGGAATTTCCTGTGTTGAGCATATCCAGTGGTTCAAAATTAAGTACTCGGCTACCAATGGAGTATCCGATCGTACCCATGTAAACCACGGAGATGATGATCAAGGGAACACCGATAGCAGACAGCGTGAACATACCCATCGGTGTAGCACCAGGGGTCGCGATCAAGATACCTTGGGTAATCAATTGGGAGGTTGTACCCGTTAGTGTGGCGACGCCGCCAATTGCTGCACCGACGCCTGCGCCCATGAGCACGATCGGCGTCTTAATCCGTCCGTTAGATCGATTAGCTAGGATCGCGATCAGCGGGATAAAGATGGCAACGGTAGCGGTATTACTGAAGAACGCAGAAAGACAACCTGTCACCAAAGTGACGGCAGTTACAAGAAGCCGTTCACTTCGGTGCAGCCCGAGAGCTTCGAATTTACGGGCAACCAGATCTGCGAAGCCAGTGTTGAACAGTGCCGTTCCGACCACCATCATGGCCCCACAGAACACTGTGACCTGGCTACCAAAGGAACCGTAGACATCCTCAAACTTCAGCACACCGGTCACAGCCATCAAAAGTGCAGCAGCAAGTGCCGTCATAATGATGGGGATTTTTTCCAGTACGAAAGAAATCATTGCAACAATGACGATGACGATCGAAAGGATTGGCAATACGTCTTCCACCGTGACAGCAGGGTTCACAAGTGGTAGGAGTCGAATGAAAATGGGCACTGCCAAAAGGCCGAATAGTGCAATTCCCCAGCCTCGGGAAATAGCCTTTCTAGCAGGCGGGGTATTGGCCATGACTTCTATCTTGGTGGCATCCATGAGATTTTCCAATATCAGTTGTGAAGGGACACTCCAGACCGGAGTGATATGGATTCTTCGGTCTCTAGAGACTCCAGAACGACCGACTGTGAACGAAACATGTAACGATCATGTCGGCCATGAGGGGTACTAAGCGCTTGGCGGCGCTGTGAAAGTTTCTACTGAGCGGCTAAGCAGTCGAGGAATTACTTCCTGTATCGCAAACCGCTGAAAATGCCCCGACTCACGGTGAGCTTTGAATGCTGCTCCATCCGTGTATCGTTCAAATACCAGAATCTCGGAGGATTCTTCAAGGTTTTGAAAGAAGTGATACTCAAGGTTCCCGGGTTCCAGCTTGGTGGCCTGGGATAATCTTTGAAGATTCTCGATTACGGTAGTAATTTCGGCTTTTCTTACTGTGTACCGCGCTACTACACAAAATGTGACTTCGGCGAATATTGGTGTGCCGGCATTGGACGGGTGTTGCTTCAATGATTTACCCACGATGCTTTCTTCTTGTTTACGGCGACGCAAAACCGAGGTGCTTTTCTCACGGAATAGGGCTGCCTAGCGTGATGCTCAGGTGCCGGAATACCGGCTTCCGATGGGCACAACTTCAGCGATTTAAACTGTGTTTGTCATATGTACTGAGTAAACTTGCGAGGATTGTTCCCGAGATTCCTCGGACAGATGACCGGGGCTCATCACAGCAGTTCTTGCAACACAAAAATCTATGAGGTGACCGGAGCACCAACGCCGTAGATAGTTCATTGATGCTGCGGCGTCTCGATCAGCTAGATCGATCAGAATTCAGCTATTCCTGACACAGAAGCTCGGAATAAGCTCTGTGTTGTTCATCCGTATGAGGGGGCGCCCCCTCATACGGATGCGCGACTAGTTAGCGGCGGCTTTTGCCAGCGCTACGGGTTCGTACCATGGGAGGTCCGGCTGGTTGCCGTAGCGGCGTACGCGGATGTTTGCTTGTTCGCCGTGGCCCACGAAGCTTTCCATGTGGGATAGGCGGGAGCAGTACTCGCCGATTTCTGCGCTGGCTTGATCGGTGATGATGCGCTGGTAGGTGCAAGTCTTGAGGAACTTGCCGACCCACAAGCCACCGGTGTAGCGGGCAGCCTTGTTGGTGGGAAGGGTGTGGTTGGTGCCGATGACCTTGTCGCCGTAGGCGACGTTGGTGCGTGGTCCCAGGAACAAGGCACCAAAATTGCTCATATTGTTCAGGAAGTAGTCGGGGTCCTTCGTCATGACCTGGACATGTTCGGAAGCGAGTTCATCCGCGACGGCAAGCATTTCTTCGTAGGTGTCGCACACGATGACTTCGCCGTAGTCGGCCCAGGCAATCCGTGCAACATCGGCAGTTGGCAAGATGGTGAGCTGACGTTCGATTTCCGCCATGGTTTCACGGGCTAGCTTCTCGCTGTTGGTCAACAAGACCGAGGGGCTAGTTGGGCCGTGCTCGGCCTGCCCCAGGAGGTCTACCGCACAAATTTCTGCGTCGACGCTTTCATCGGCGATGACCAAAGTTTCGGTTGGTCCGGCGAAGAGGTCGATGCCCACGCGTCCGAATAGCTGTCGTTTGGCTTCGGCAACGTACATGTTTCCTGGGCCGACCAGCATGTCCACGGCTGCGATGGACTCGGTGCCCAGTGCCATGGCAGCCACTGCTTGTACACCGCCAAGAACCAGGATTTCATCGGCGCCTGCAAGGTGCATCGCGGTAACAATGGCCGGGTGCGGAGAACCTTGGAATGGCGGGGCCGTGGCGACGACGCGCGGAACACCTGCAACCTTGGCTGTCAGCACGCTCATATGGGCTGCGGCAAGCAAGGGGTATTTTCCGCCAGGGATGTAACAGCCAACGGCGTTCACCGGGATGTTCTTGTGCCCCAGGATGACGCCTGGGTGGGTTTCAACCTCGACGTCGGTCATGCTGGCCCGCTGGATCTGAGCGAAGTTACGGATTTGTTTCTGAGCAAATTTGATGTCGTCAATCTGACCGCGTGAAAGGCTCTTGACCGCAGCATCAATTTCCTGCTCGGACAGGCGGAAGCTTGAAGGATCCCATGCATCGAAGTTCTGGCTGTACTTGCGAACGGCACTGTCGCCGTTCTTTTCAATGTCAGCCAAGATGCCTTCAACGGTCTGGCGGACCTTAGCATTGTCCTGGGCACGGACTGCGGCATCCTTGCCGCGCTTCAAATAGGTAATCACAATTTGTTCCTTTCAAGTCACTTGCATGCGTATGCAACACTGTGAAGCGTATCACCTTAATTTCCGTATGCAAGAGCCCGTTCGGAGCTGTGTGCCAAAAGCCACCGCACCTCGCGCCACTGCGCAGCGCCATGGTCCGCCACGAAGGAACCGCAGGTTTCTCTGCAAGCAGTGCTAACGAATGGGCCCAGCCTCCCCGCCTGCGGTCACCGCAATAGCGTCGTGAAATCGCCGCTCAATCGGATTCCGTTAGAGTTGCATACGTCTGAAAGTATCTACTTCAAGGGGATGTGCACATTGGCAGCGGGAACACGAGGACCTGCAACTTCAATCGACGTTGCAAAGCTGGCAGGAGTATCCCAGTCCGCGGTATCGCGAACCTATACTAAGGGCGCGAGCGTGGGTGCGGAAACGCGAGCGCGGGTTGAAGCAGCCGCGGCCAAGCTCGGTTACCGGCCCAACCTCATCGCTCGTTCACTCATGACGCGCCGCACAAATATTATTGGCCTAGCCGTTGGAGGCTTGGCAAATCCGTTTTACGCCGCCATCGTCGAGCAGCTCTCAAACGCGCTGCAGGAAATCGGATACCATGTCCTGCTCTTCACCCTCACGGATGAAACCGACTCTGATGAACTGTTGCAGCAGGTCATCAACCTCAGGCTCGATGCTTTAATCATGGCATCAGTCAGCCTGTCATCCTCACTTGCCAGCAGCTGTCAATCCAATGGCATACCCGTAATACTGGTCAACCGCACCACCAGCGCCGACGGCTGTTCTTCGGTAAGCACCGACAACGAGGCAGGCGCCACCATGCTCGCTCAATACGTGATCGATGCCGGACACTCGAGAATCCTCTACGTGGCAGGAACCGAAACCACTTCAACGAACCTGGAGCGTGAACGCGGCCTCACGAGCGCGATTGCTGCCCGTGACGGTGTGGCGTTTCAGCGCATTGCTGGAGATTACGACTTCAAGACCTCCGCACAGGAAATTGCACAATTACTCAGCGGATCAAACTTCGTGCCGGATGCAATCTTTTGCGCTAACGACTTCATGGCCTTTGCCGTCATGGACGCACTTCGCTTCCATCATGGACTGAGGGTTCCTCAGGATATTTCGGTAGTTGGCTTTGATGATTCAGGGCCTGCATCCTGGCTAAGCTACGACCTGACCACCTACTCCCAGCCAATACCCCAAATGGTCGAAGCCGTCATTTCCATCCTCCAGGCAGTTGCCCAAAATCCCGACGCCGCTCCCCAGCACGTCGTCATATCCGGTGAGCTAATCATCCGCGGCTCCTGCCGTGGACGGGGTGACGGCTAAACGAGCATCCCCTTTGTTGGGCGATGCCACGCCCGTAGCACGCAAGGCTTGCGGCATGAGGCTTTGGGCGCTTGCTTGCATACGTATGCGGAACGTGATTAGCTTTGTGATCATCACCACTACTGAAGCTTGTGGTTCCAGCCCTGAGGAGTTCGCTTGTATCGGACTTTGCGCTGTGGCAGGTGTCCATTTACGAAAGCACCCCTTCAAGGAGAGCATCATGTCCGTATCAAAAGACGTTCGATCTGGTAACAAGTCGTCGGAGGCCCTCTCGTCAACCGGCACGCGTCCTAATATCATCTTCGTGGTTCTTGATGACCTCGGATACTCGGATATCGGTTGCTACGGATCTGAAATCTCTACCCCAAACATAGATCGACTGGCTACAAACGGCGTTCGTTACACCAACTTCCACACCACTGCAATGTGTTCGCCGACACGAGCTTCATTGCTCACTGGTCGACAGCACCACGCGGTCGGGATGGGCATGATCACCGAATGGGCAACGTCAGACCCTGGCTATGCCGGGCGTATTGATCCCCGAGCAGCAAATATTGCCGAGGTTCTGCAGGCTGATGCCTATGCCACGATGGCCATCGGAAAGTGGCACGTCATGCCTCAGGCCGAAGCCAAACCCTCGGGTCCCTTCAGTGACTGGCCGCTACAAAAGGGCTTTGACAGGTGGTACGGATTCCACGGTGCACTCGCGGATTCGTGGACGCCTGAGCTCTTTGAAGACAACCACACGATCGATCTGCCCGACAGGCCGGGATACCACCTCACCGAGGACCTGATTGATCAGTCGATCAGTTACATTCGTGACTTCAGAGCCAATGAATCAGAACGACCTTTCTTCATGTACTTGGCATTGGGCGCGGCCCATTGGCCTCACCAGGTCGCAGAAGAATACATCGCCAAGTACAAGGGCAACTACGACAAGGGCTGGGATGTAATCCGTGATGAGCGTCTTGCACGGCAAAAGGCTCTGGGTGTTATTCCGCAGAATACGGATTTGGCTCCACGTAACCTGGGCGTCGAGGCTTGGGACGATCTAGATAAAGACCGCAAGCGTCTGTTCGCCCGGATGCAGGAAGTGTATGCCGGTTTCATTGACCACACCGATGAACAGATCGGCCGTTTGCTGGATTACTTGGAAAAAATCGAAGACCTCGATAACACCATCATTGTCCTGCTCTCCGACAATGGAGCTTCCCCCGAAGGCGGATCGGACGGTGCCGTTAATGCACGCAAAAACCTTGTCTACGGAACCGAGACGCTCGAGGACAAGATGGCGGCAATCGATGAGCTTGGTAGTGAAAGCGCCTACAACCACTACCCGAAGGGATGGGCACAAGTAAGTAACACACCCCTGAAATGGTACAAAAAGGACGTTCACGGAGGCGGTGTCCGGGATCCTTTCATCGTGCACTGGCCAGCCCAGATTGCCGACCAAGGAACCGTTCGCACGCAATATCACCACGTCGTAGACGTAGTACCAACCATCATGGACTTGATTGGAGCAAAGTTCCCCACACAATGGCGCGGCCAGGAACAGATGCCCATCCATGGCGTCAGCATGGCCTACACCTTGGACGATGCCACGGCGCCAACCCGCAAGCAAATCCAGTACTATGAAATGCTCGGAGACCGTGGAATCTGGCTCGACGGGTGGAAGGCTGTTGCCTTGCACGAAAAGGGCGCACCATTCGAAGATGATGAGTGGGAGCTCTACCACGTCGCCGAAGACTTCTCGGAATGCCACAACCTCGCGGACGAACGACCTGAGAAGCTCAAGGAACTGGTGGACTTGTGGTGGGCGGAAGCACACGAGAACCAGGTACTTCCTCTAGATGACAGGGAATATGAACGCGCAGCCGCAGCCATCGCAAAGCTGGCTAAGGACAGCTACCGTTTCTATCCCGGGATGGCTCGACTGGACCGCTACCACGTCCCGGATATCACCAACCGCTCCTACTCAATCACCGCAGTCGCTGATCTAGCCGATCAAGAAGCAACCGAAGGCGTCCTGCTTTCCATTGGATCGCGCTTCGGCGGCTTGGTTCTGTTCTGTCAGGAAGACAAGCTCGTCTTTGAATACTCCTACGACGCCGGGGAAAGAACTAAGGTCACCAGCGCCAGCACCCTCGAACTAGGAAGCAATACCGTTCTGGAATTGCGCTTTGATTCTGACGGCAACGGCGGCGGCACAGCAAACCTGATCATCAATGGAGTACTTGATGCACAGGTCAACATTGCACGTACCTGGCCGGTAGCCGGATTGGCCGGAGGACTGCATTGCGGCCGCGACGGTGCATCACTAGTCAGCGAATCATACACCGGTCCCTTTGCCTTCAACGGCAAACTGCACCACGTCTCACTTGTACTCGATGGATCTTCCCGCAACGATGTCAGCACCGAAATCAAACGGGCCCTCATCGAAGAATAATCGGTCCAAAATGGGGCTCTGAAAGCTGGGGCCAGGGCGGAAGCAAGTTGTGAGAATGTTAGGGCCCTACGCTGTTTAGGCTCCTAACATTCTTGTTGCGCGGGTGTGATGAATTTGGTGGCTCAGTGCTGGGCAGTGGGAGGAGTTCGGACATCATAGCCCGGGGCAACAACAGCGCCTGGGTCTGGGGTAAGAGCAGTGAACTTAAGGGTAATGAAACCGCGAGTCACTACGTGCTTAGGGCCCTGGCAACTGGCTGCTGCGGGTCCTCGAATGCAGCTCATCAATATGTCCCTCCAACAACGGACTGATGATATTCCTAGACTCTTGGATATCACTCAACGGTTACCGGCCAAGTAGCCTTTCAAATCCAGCATCAGGGGCCAGCGAAGGAAGAATCGACGCTATATCGCAGCTAAATGGGGTTGTAACCGGGGCGCATGAATACCATCCTCTTGGGGGCCAGCGATATTGCGGTTCGGTTCCAACGGGACAAGACTGGATTATAGTTCTTTGGCACCTCAAGGGCATCGATAGGTACGTATTCCCCATCTACTATGGCTCCAATTTTTCAATACCGGTCGCTGAGGACTCAAATCTTGTAGTCGAAGATCCATGAGCGAGTGTGCGTTTCGAACGCTGCGACGGTGGATTCGAAATCATCACGCTGGTCGTTGCTGATCGCGTTTTTGGTGCTGTTCCAAACATGCTCAATTGGATTGTGATCCGGCGCGTAGGGTGGGAAACAGATCAGGTGAACATCCTGCAACGTATGGCCCTAGGTGAGTTCGTCCCGGATGAGTGGGTTCTTATGCCAGGAGGCGTTATCCCATACGATCACGATCCGTTTTCCTAGATTCAGTCCCACCATGGTTTGGACTGTTTCGAAATTATTCGGTGGAGTCCTGATGCGAAGGATGTTACTGGATATCGGTTCAAGTTGGATTACGGCTGCGCCGGAACTCTTGCTTGGTTTTTCGGTCGATGGCCGACCAGCGCTTCTTGTACGCCGCAACCGAGCATGAGCATCCCAATGATTATTGTCTTCGGTTGGTTCAACCGAGATCTGATCGTTCGAACCGTTTGTCCTAAAACGCTGAGTCCGTGGTCACGGAACAGATCCATGATGATGCTGAATAGAGGAATTGGGTACGCGATAAAGATAAATGCCGAAACAAAGAACCAAATAATGTTCCAGAACGATGACCAGAATTCCATGAGTTTTTCTCCCTGAGTCTCAGCAGACATTCATGAGTGTCGACGAAGCCAAATCTCTTGTTCGTCACCGAATGATGACTTCTGAATAACCCATGGCTCTAGTTTTTCTCTTAGGGTGGAGACACCCGCAAGAGTCTACTCTTGGGAGCTTTAGTATGAGACGGTTACTGCGTTGTCATGGGATTTTGTGCGAAGCACGTTCCTATTTGTCTGCGGTGGAACCAACCCGCTTCCGGAATAGGGCTGCTGCGGCAACAATCACGATTCCTTGCGTGAGCAATTCGCCTGACTTTCCGATTCCAACACCGGTGAGTAGAGCCGTAATCACGGTCAGCAAGATCGCTCCACCCACGGTTCCTGAAACCCCACCTCTGCCGCCAACGAGCATAGTTCCACCAACAATCGTTGCTGCTAGTGAATTGAGCACCAGGTCTTGGCCTGCACCCAAGGATCCGACCCCGACAAAACCGGCCAGAAGCAGCCCGCCGCCAGCCGCACATAGACTAGCGAAGATATGCGAATAGAACTTTACCTGCCCCGTTTTAACTCCCGAGAGCCTTGCTGCTTCTGGACTATTTCCCAGCGCATAGACCCATCTGCCCATCCAAGTGAACTTTAAAACAAGCGCCACTAAGATCGCAATCAGGAACCAAGCGTATGTTCCCCAAGAAATACCAAAGAGCCGTCCACTCGCCAAGAGTCGTATTCCATCAGGAACGCTCCCGGTGGGTGCCCCTCCGGTATAAACCAGCATTGCCCCGCTGAGTACGAAACCTGTACCTAGAGTTACGATCAGCGGTGAGAGACCGGCCCAAGCCACTAAGCTTCCATTGACGACGCCAGTCAATAAACCTACCCCGAGGCAAATGGCTATGGTCATCCAGACGTCATGAGTCTGCGCGTAGGAACCGGCAGCGATCACACTGACCATGCCGACGACTCCACCGACCGAAAGGTCGAAGCCCCGGCCCAAAACGAGTACTGTCTGACCGATGGCCAACAACCCCAATGGTGCGGCTTGACGCAAGAGAACCGGCCAGTGGTCTATGGCCATCAAATTGGGCGTAAGCATGATACCCAAGATCACTACACCTACAAGCGTGATCCAGACCGCCGATTGGGCGAGATTGGGCTTACCGAAACCAGCACGATGACCCTGACGGGTGAGACCCGAGCTGAGTGCTTCCTCTCGGATACTCATGACAATACAAATTCTCGTCGGATGAACGATAGGGAATCGACCATCAGACCTTCCATAGAGGGTGCGACGGGCCTCCATAGGGAGACCGCTCGTGCTATTTCTACGACTCCAGGAAGGAACGTCTCGACTATCACCGGCCCGCGATACCCGCTAGCTTGAAGAGCTCTTGCAGTATCCTTCCAAGGAATATGGCCAGTACCAGGCGTTCCTCGATCATTTTCGGAGACCTGAAAATTAACTATCCTGCCGCTGGCAGCCATGATGGCAGCAGCTATGTCCTTTTCCTCGATATTCATGTGGAAAGTGTCCAAACAAATCCCTACATTCTCGCGTCCAATGAGATCGCATAATTCAAGTGCCTGCGCTACCGTGTTTACCAGGTCAGTTTCGAAGCGATTTAGCGGCTCAAGCGCAAGAACAATGCCGTATTCAGCCGCTAAATCAGCCACCTCACGAAGACCTTCTGCCGCCCAGCCCCGTTGCACGGTACGTTCCTCGTCGGTTAGCATTCGGGTTTTACCGACCGCCGAATACATCGGCCCGCTCACTCGCGGTGACCCGACCTCAGCAGCAAAGTGCACAAGCCAGGCTAGGTACTCAAATCCAGCACGGCGACCCTCGGCAGTGTCGTGGGAGATGTCACGATCAGGTCCAAATGCTCCACCAACCGAGATTTCCAAACCTGCGGAAAGCGCCGCCTCACGGACCAACGAACCTGTCAGCAAGGTTGGGTCCTCGACGCAGATCTCAAGGAGGTCGTATCCCATGGCTTTGATTTCGGGCAACATCGAGAGATGTTCATCGGTAAATGGAGACGCAAGGATAAAGGAGCTCAGGCCAGCTTTCACATCACTCATGACCGGCACCTGCAATCAATTTTTCACCTTCACCGAGGCCGGCCCACGGTGGTTCGCAGTTCTCATCCAGCTCAATAACCATTGGTATATTGTCGTTGAGTAGAGTCCATTTAGGAAGCATCATTTTCTCCCCGCCGCGTTGAGCTGATTCGTGGGACAGGATTCCTGAGCAAGTAATGTTGGCCGATCGCACTGCATTCAGATACGGTTGCTCATCTCGGAGAACTGCCTGCAAAAGAGTATGCACCAAATGCGGATGTGATCCTCCGTGGCCACCGCCTTGGACGAATGAGCGGTGTTTTTCATCGCCTTCGTCGGAGTAAACCCCACCGGTCGTGAATGCTTGAATCGCTTCAGGAAGCCGGTGGGCGTAGTCTGGGACGTCGATTCGCACCGGTTCTTCTCCAGTGTGCATGATGTGTTTTTCGCCTTCGACGTGGCTCCATTCGAAGGAACGAACAGCACCATAGGCGTCGAAACTTTCACGATACTGACGGGCCACCGTCCACAGATTTCGAGTCACTTCTGCCCCGATATCGCTGTCCTTGAACTTGATATGGGTACTCTCTATGGCAAAGGGAGAACCATATGCGTCCTTCATTCTTTCGAAAACGGTTCCTGAGCCTAAGCACTGTACTGACTCGGCTTGGTTATTACCCAAAGCCAATACAGGGGAAACTGCGTGGGTCGCATTGTGCATTGGAGGCATTCCATCCCAATATGAAGGCCATCCGGTCATATCCTGATGATGAGACGAGCGCAGGAACTGCAATTTACCTAGGTTCCCTGCCTCATATTGTTCTTGGATGTATAGGAACTCACGGCTGTAAACGACAGTTTCCATCATCATGTATACGAGCCCGGTGGCCCGTTGTGCATCAACGATTCTCTTACAATCTTCGACGCTAGTGGCCATGGGAATTGTGCATCCCACATGTTTGCCGGCTTCCAAGGCAGCTACGACTTGGTCGGCGTGCAGCTGCAAGGGCGTGTTGATGTGAATCAGATCAATGTTCGGATCCTTGAGCATCTCTGCATAGTCGTTGTAACGAACTTCGACGCCGAATTGGTCCCCCACTGCATCCAGCTTTTCCTGGGTCCTCTGACAGATGGCATACATATTGGCGTTTGGGTGACGTTGGTAAATCGGGATGAATTCAGCCCCGAATTCAAGACCAACAACTCCGACATTGATTACCGACTTGGTGCTCATCGTTGATTCATCCTTCTCTAGAAATGACGTGCATGGGGTTACTGTCTAAAACGTACTTCTGATGGTCTAGGTGAAGCTTGGTCATTCCCGAGGGAAAAAAGGTGAATCCCGGGCTCGACCTGTCACAAGATGCTTGTGTCGTAGGATTGCAATGGACTTTGGCATAGATGCTGGCAGGACACTGGTACTCAAAGGAGCAATATTGGGGCAGGAAGAAACCGCGGAACTACAGCGCAGGTTATTTGCAAGCATCGATCCAAGATCCCATTTCAACCGGCTATTCGATCATCTTTCGGGAATTCATTTCTTCGCTAAAGACCGGGATGGTCATATCCTCTTTGCAAATAAGGGCTTGGCCCGGGTCTATGGCTTCGAGACAGAAGAAGATTTTGTGGGACGAACGGACTTCGACGTTCTGCCTAAGCGCTTAGCAGAAAAGTTCTGGAAAGATGACCTCCACGTCATGGAAACCGGAAATTCCCTTTTGAATATCGTGGAGATATTCCTGAGCCCGGAAGGCATCCCGGACTGGTATTCCACCAACAAGCTTCCGCTGTGGTCATCCGATGGGAAAATCGTTGGTCTCATGGGTACGATCCAAGACCACCGGGATGCTGACGATCTCGAACATCCACAGCTCGATGTTGATGTTGCTGTGGCGCACCTGAGAGCTACCTTCGCGCAGAACACTCCTGTCAGTGAACTCGCACAGATGTGTAAATTATCTGCCCGTCAGTTCGAATCTAAATTCCAGGCGGCTTACAACACCTCCCCTCACCAATTCCGCATCAGGTTAAGGGTTAAGCGTGCCTGCGAGTTGTTGCGCGATAGTGACATGAGCGTCACCGAAATCGCGTTAGAGGCGGGTTTCTATGACCAAAGCGCGCTAGCCCATCATTTGAAGACGATAATGGGCTACACACCACTGCAATACCGTAAACGGTATCGCTAAACCGATATCATCGGTCCAGATCGTGCGGCATCTTCTTCTTTGCCTGTCGGTATGCGGCTTCGGAGCATATTCCCCTCCTGAGCTCTGCGTCTACGCGCGATACTTCGAGAAATGAGTACGGGTAAAAGGATAGCGATCAGTAGGATCAGTCCTTTGGCCGTAGTTTGGAAGAACGTCGACACACCTGACAAGTTCATGACGTTTGGCAAGAGGCCAAGCGCAAGAGACCCGAGCACCGTGCCGGCCATCGTGATGCGTCCTCCGGTAAGCAACGTTCCGCCGACGACAACAGCTGCCAGTGAGTCAAGCGTGAACGAGGCACCAATGGTCGGATCTCCTGTACGCGTTCTGGCTGCGAGGAACAGCCCAGCCAAGCCTGCGAAGAATGCAGATAGAACATAGGCTTGGACTAGGGTTCGTTCAACCCGGATACCGACCAACCGAGCAACATGTACGTCCCCGCCCACGGACAAGATATTGGTACCTAACGAAGTCTTTCGCAGAAGGAGCGCAGCTAAGACGACCACTGCAAGGACGAATGGCAGAGCAACGGGGATGTTGCCCCACAGCCCGGCAAGCTTGGCATACGCCTTAGGGACCTCGCCGCCGGGAACCGGTTGGATCAGCAAGGCTATCCCTTGGACTACAGCCATAGAGGCTAATGTCACTAGGAATGCTTCCAGTCCTGAAGCGACCAACAGCCCATTGATAAGACCCACGAGAAGGGCAGCTCCGATAGCGACTAGCAAGGCCAATGGCGCGCCCAAAGGCACGAACAACGTGGCTGCCACTACTGCGGTCAGGCTCGCTGTAGAACCGACGGAGAGATCGAGTCCTCCGGTTCCCACCGCGAAGCTCTGGCCAAGCGCAATCAGTAACAGTGGAGTGACTTGGACGAGGACGTTGGAGATATTGAATCCGTTGAGGAACGAACTTGTGGAGAAACTCCCGTAAGCGACCAACACCAATACGAAGACTAAGGCGGGAATGGAAATGGGATCCATCATCCGCTTGAATTTTAGGCCGCTTGACCCTGGTTTTGCTGTACTTTTCGACAAGAAACTCACAGTCGGTTCCCTCCTACTGCCGTAGCCAATATTTCTTCTTCAGTGGCAGTACGCGGATGTTCTCCCACAAGACGGCCATAGGACATGACAAGGATGCGGTCACAGAATCCCTGGAGCTCGGAGATCTCACGAGAAACTACTAGCGCAACGATCCCTTCATCCAAACATCGGGCACGGACCATTCGATAGATTTCTGCCTTAGCTCCCACATCGACTCCACGGGTTGGCTGATTTAGCAGCAGGATGCGGGTCCCCGCAGCAATCCATTTGGCAAGTACAACCTTTTGCTGGTTTCCACCGGAAAGCGTAGATGAGGGTCTCAGGATGTCTCCGCGAATACCGGAGGCTTCGGCGGCGGCTACTGCCTTGCTATTTTCTTGATTTTGCGAGAAGAGTCCCCATCGTGAGAGCTTCTTTCGAAGGATCGGCAGTGAAATATTCCAGATACTGGAAAACTCCAGAACCAATCCCTCTGTTTTTCGATCTTCGGGGACATACCCGAAGCCAGCCTCCGTGGCCGCGGCGACGCCACCCCACTTTTGGGTTTTTCCGTCAACCGACAGACTTCCAGAGAAGGGCTTCCGAGCGCCCGCAAGACAAGCAAGGAGCTCATCCTGGCCGTGACCTTCTAACCCGTATAGCCCAACTACCTCCCCCGGGCTGATTCGCAGACTGGCCTGCTCTATAAACGGAGGGTCAATCAAGTCTTGAACTTCCATAACTGGGATTGAACTAGCATGGGGGTTCTCGACGATATCGGGGTAAAATTCCGCAAGTTCACGGCCCACCATCAGCGCTACCATTTGGTCGATGCTTAGCTCTGAGCAGCTGTGCTTGGCGACGAACCCACCATCTTTCATGACAATTATCTGGTCGGCCAGGGCCTTGACCTCATCTAGCCTGTGGCTGATATAGATAAAGGAGATACCGCGCAGTTTCATTTTCTCCACCACGGCAAAGAGCCGTTCCGCATCTGCCGGAGATAGCGCAGCGGTGGGCTCGTCTAGCACCACCACGCGGGCTTCACCAACTGAAGCCCGCGCAATTTCCACCATTTGCTGAACAGCAGTAGAAAGGCCGGCGACGCGCGCATCAACAGGTGTATCAACGCCAAGTTCATCCAACGCGGTGCGTGCCATCCGCCGCATGGTGCGCCAATCCAATAGCCCAAATCGATTTTTTAGTTCCTGGCCGAGAAAGATGTTCTCTGTGATGTTGCGTTCCGGAAGTAGCGCCAACTCCTGATGAACCAGATGGATCCCCGACCTAGCGGCATCTCTTGCGTTATTAAACGTAGTAGCTTCGCCGGAGAGTCGGATCGTTCCCGAATCGGGCTGGACCACCCCGGAGAGGACCTTGACCAAAGTTGACTTACCGGCTCCGTTCTCGCCCAGTAGGGCCAATACTTCACCCCGTTGAACGGAGATCGAAACATCGTTTACGGCCCTAGTGGATCCGTATTGCTTGACGATTGATTCGCAAGCAAGCACCGGTGTGGATTTCATTGTGTTCCCTTGTTGATTTCTGGCTTGTCGCGTGGGTTGGGCCCTTGGTTACTTGGTGGGTGGGAAAACCTCATCTATTTCCTCGCGGGTCATGTAGTCCTCGACCCAGTAGTCGTCAGAAGCATCCTGGACTACCGCTGTCTTGATGTCGGCCAGGGCAGGAACGCGTAGCAAGTAGAAGCTTTCGATTGGTTGCCCTCGCAATGCTTTGACCGCAAGCTTGACACCTTCGGCACCCTGCCATGTCGGGAATGCTGGTGCGCTAGTTTTCAAATCGGCTTTGATGGCTGCTTTAAGGAACCCGTTCAGTCCTTCACCGCTCATGGGGACCAGCGGAACAGCAGCTTCTTCATAGGCCTGGATCGCACCCAACGTCATGGCTCCACCCGATGACCAGATCCCGTCGATATTCGGGTATGCAGTCAAAAAGTTTTCAGTGTGTGATTTGCCCTTGTCCTGCGCCCAATCACCAAACTGTTCGGCAAGAACCTTGATTCCAGCTTCATCGAAGACTGCTTTGGCGCCGTCATATCGGGCGGTTTCCACCGAGTTCCCGGCGATACCGCGGAGCATTACGATGTTTCCCTTGCCGCCCATGTCCTCGACAAGTTCTTTTGCCCCTGATTCTCCAAAGAACTTGTCATCGGCAACAACTTTGGAGGTCACCTGATCAGTCTCCACATCCGAACCCCACAGAATGACAGGAATCCCGGATTCATTGGCGCGTTCCACGATTGGCACCATCGATTCTGGTGAGTTCGGTGCCAGAACGAGTGCATCCACTCCGCGGGCCATCAAGTCCTCAACGTCAGAAATTTGTTTGGTGGCATCTCCATCAGACTGAGCTACGACAAGTTCAACCCCGAGCTTCTTGGCCGTTTGCTCGGCCTCGCCCATTGCCTGAACATGCCAGCTATTGACTAGCCCCACATCGGCGAAACCGATCTTTAAGTCTGTCTTGCCTGTCTTGAACTTAGTAGTATCGACTTCCTTGCTGTTTTCCGCCGGAGTCATGTCCTTGAACAGCTGTAAGCTGGCTTCATCGATGGGAGCTGCGGGGCCAGCATTAGCGTCTGCACCGCCCCCACACCCAGCGAGCAACACAATTCCAGCTGTTGCCAATGCAAAAACAGCCAATCCTTGCCGAGCCTTATTCTGGTTACGCATGAATGTTTCCTCCTGTTGACTTGGAGCAGCTCCGGTATTCCGAAGCTTCAATCCTAAATTGAGAGTATCTGTGATTCTGCACACAGCTCTTGGCTATTACCGTCACAATTGAGGAGAAACCGGCATACCTTGACGCCAGACGGGTCGGGGGGTGTCTTTGGAACTCTCGCAGGAGGTGCTAGTTGCAGCAGCTCCGGATGGTGGGGGACGATATGTTGTTGGCAAACTCGACTGCTTGCCCGCGAGCTCATTAGCAGTCTTCTCGGACATAAGATTTAGGAAAATGCTGCCTTGCTTACACAGCGTTGCGTCCCCCCCAGTTCGTGAAACAAAGCGAATCAGAACGCGTTTGGAATGTTGTAGCGGGGGAGGCGGCTGGAAGGCCGGGTGATTATTCGGCCAGCAGATGGCACCAGAATAGGTAGCTCTTATAAGAGCATCAACCATGGCGAGATAGACATCGGCCTAAGTGAGCATGAAGCTGAGCGAAGTCTCAAGCTCTTGCGGTGGAAGATAGATAGAAGGGAATCCAACGCCAGCAAATCGAAAGTTAGGAAGCACGGTTTGAGCATCGGATTCGGTGAGCCTTACAAGATATGTGCAATAGCTGGCCACTGCCGGGAGCCAGAAACCAGTGGGTGTTCCTACAATGCGTTCAAGTTTGATTGCTGAATCTACGGTGAGCGAACCACCGTTGAAGAGTATATTCATGTGTTCTGGGGATACATCCACGCGTAGGGCAAACTGATGCTGTGATGAGTGGTCCTCTTCAAAGCAGTCACGATGAAGCGTCCAATCGTACGTAGGCACTACGTGCATTTTATGTAGACAAGGCCTCAGGTGACGGCACGTAGCGGGTATCTACTACGTAGACGTGGATAGCTCCCGGCTTCCAAATCCATTGAGGAAGGGGTTTATTTGAGACGTAATGAAATCGTAGTTTCACACAGATGAATGCGGGCAGTCCGAACTCCCCTCAGGGAATGTTTATCGAAAAGCCCGCATTTTCACTGGATCGCTGTGACTACTGCGGGAAACCTCGCTAGAGCGCGCGTAAAATGACCGCGCTGCCCTGCCCGCCACCACCACAAATGCCCGTGGCCCCAACGGATCCTGTGCCGAGCTCGGCCAGTTGGCGGGCCAGGGTGCCAATGATGCGAGCGCCTGAGGCGCCGATGGGGTGACCTAGCGCGATAGCACCGCCGTGCGTGTTCACGATTTCAGGGTTAATGCCGAGTGTGGCGGTGGAGCGTGCACCTACCGCGGCGAATGCCTCATTGATTTCCACTGCCTTCAGGTCAGTCGACGCAATGCCGGTACCTTCAAGTGCGGCAAGGATTGCGTTGGCCGGCTGATCGTGAAGGGTGACATCCGGACCTGCAACCAGTGCGTGCGAAACAACTTCCGCAATCGGCGTCAGACCAAGACGCTTCGCAGCTGCCGGGCTGACCAGGACGAGGGCCGCGGCACCATCGGTGATCTGCGAGGCGTTGCCTGCGGTTATGGTTCCGTTCTTGGCGAAGGCGGGACGTAGCTTACCGAGAGATTCAACGGTGGTCTCGGCGCGGATTCCATCATCTGTCGATACAACGGTGTCGCCGCGGCGCGAGGAGATAGTAAATGGTGCGATTTCACCGGCACGGTACTCTGCGGATGCAGCCGCCAATTGGTGGGAACGAGCCGAGATGGCATCCTGTGCTTCGCGGGTGATCTTCAGCGAGCTATTACCGTCCTCGGTGGAGGACCCCATGGAGCGCTTTTCAAAGGCATCGGTCAGGCCGTCATATTCGAGGGTGTCGATCAATTCAATGGCACCGTACTTGGTTCCGGCACGTGCACGCTGCACATGGGGAGCCAGCGACATGGATTCTTGTCCAATGGCAACCACTACATCTGCTTCGCCCGCGTTGATCATGCGAGCTGCGGCCACGACTGCCTCGGTTCCCGAGAGGCATACGGCGTTGAGGGTAAGCGCTGGAACGTTGAGACCAATTCCTGCACCGACTGCTGACTGGCGTGCAGGGTTCTGTCCGGCACCGCCCTGCAGTACTTGTCCGGCGAAGACTCGCTGTACCTCAGAAGCCGGAACACCGGCACGTTCTAGGGCAGCCTTGGCTGCATGGGCGCCAAGCTCGGTTGCTGGAACATTTGCGAATGCTCCATTGAAGCGGACGAACGGGGTGCGGGCGAACCCGGCAATCAAAGCGGTCATGCTATTCAGAGTTCCTCTAGATCGATGGTGAAGGAGGCCCCTGTGGCCTCGGTGAGAGAATCAACAGTGATTCCGGGAGCCAAGGCGCGGAGCACCAGGGCAGAATCAATGACGTCAAATACTGCTCGGTCGGTAATAATCCGATTCACTACGCCCACTCCGGTGAGTGGAAGGTTGCAGGTTTCGACGATTTTCGGGGACCCGTCCTTGGCCACATGGTCGGTGATCACTATAACGCGTGGGGTTCCTGCCACGAGGTCCATGGCACCGCCCATGCCTTTGACGAGCTTTCCGGGGATTGTCCAATTGGCAAGATCCCCATTTGCTGCAACCTGCAGTGCGCCAAGAATTGCCGTTGCTACGTGCCCGCCGCGGATCATGCCAAAGGAGGTAGCCGAATCAAAGTAGCTTCCGCCCGGTAGTAGCGTGACCGTTTGCTTTCCAGCGTTGATCAGGTCAGGGTCTTCTTCACCCTCATAGGGGAAGGGACCCATGCCTAGTAGCCCATTTTCGCTCTGTAAGGTTACGTTCACACCCT
Organism: Arthrobacter sp. MYb227; assembly: GCF_002975435.1. Classification (GTDB taxonomy): domain Bacteria; phylum Actinomycetota; class Actinomycetes; order Actinomycetales; family Micrococcaceae; genus Paeniglutamicibacter. Next base: position 233,288 of record NZ_PCPT01000002.1, read on the forward strand.
TGGGCAGATTGTTGGCCACCAGCGTGGGGATGCCAATTCCAAGATTTACGTATTGGCCGTCGGTGAGTTCACGTGCGGCAATTGCCGCCATTTCATCTCGTGTCCACATGATGCTTAGGCCTCCTGACGGGGACGTACGGTGCGCTGCTCGATGTCTTTGACACCATCACTTGCTACAACGTGTTGTACAAAGATGCCCGGAGTGTCAACGAACGAGGGGTCAATGTAATCCTCGTGGATGATCTCGGCCTGGGCAAAGGTAACTTTGCCGGCTGCTGCCGCAAGCGGGTTGAAGTTTCGTGCCGTCATCCGGTAACGCAGGTTTCCTTCCGGATCGGCCTCGTAAGCATGAACTAGGGAGATATCTGCAACGATGCCGCGTTCTAGGATCGCTGGGCGGCCATTGAATTCTTTGGTTTCTTTGCCTTCGGCAACGGGAGTTCCGACGCCGGTTGGTGTGTAGAAAGCCGGGATGCCTGCTCCTCCAGCGCGTAGTCGTTCGGCAAGTGTTCCCTGCGGAACGAATTCGACCTCAAGTTCTCCGCTGAGAAATTGCTGGGCAAAGAGTTTGTTCTCGCCAACGTATGAAGCAAGAACCTTCGATACTTGCTTGTTCTCCAACAACAGGCCAAGCCCCTTGCCGTCGACTCCCATATTGTTCGAAACGATTGTCAGGTTGGTGGCTTCCGAATCACGTACCGCGGTGATAAGTCGGGTGGGGATGCCGCTGAGCCCGAAACCGCCCACGGCAATGATCATGCCATCACGGATTGCCGCCTGGATTGTCACGTCGGCGTCATGCACTACTTTCGTTGCCATGATTATCCTTAACCGTCCACTATATGGATTCTGGTGTATTGCTATTATCGACCGTACTGACCCGTTGTGGTACCGGTCAATGTATCGAACGACTTTGTCATAAATCGTTCGAGGGATGGCTGATCTTCCAGTTCATGTCCATAATATGGACATGAATACGTCTTTTCCGGGAGCCCAAGTTGTAGGCAGGATGGCTGCGGTGCTGCGAGCAGTCAGCACCGCAATGCCACGGGGAATTTCCACCGCTGAAGTAGCGAGCAGCACCGGGTTGGCGCGCCCGACCGTTCACAGGCTGCTCGCCGCGCTCACCGCGGAGGGCTTCTGCGATCATGAAAACAAGAGCGGCTTCTGGCTTCTGGGCCCGGAAATGTATCTGATGGGAACCATTGCCGCCGAACGCTACGACATCACCGAAATAGCAAGCGAGCATATTTCCGCGCTAGCCGGGCTGACGGGCGAAAGTGCCTTTTTGTCAGTACGTCGCGGTGAGGAGACAGTTTGTCTGATGCGTCAAGATGGCGCATTCCCGATCCGTTCCTTTGTGCTCTATGAAGGTAAACGATTTCCCTTGGGAGTCGCCTCGGCAGGACTTGCGATACTGTCATTCCTCCCCGAAAAGTTCATTGACCGCTATATGGAGAGCCAAGATCTGGTCGAAGAACACGGCAGTGATCATGAGGTAAAACAGCTGAGGCAGCGCATTGCCGAGACTAGGGGACGTGGCTGGGCGGTGAATCCGGGACTAGTTGTGGAAGGTAGTTGGGGGATGGGCGCCGCGGTCTTCGACACGGCGGGTCAGCCGGCTTGGGCGCTTAGCTTGACGGGCATCGAATCTAGGTTTACCCCCGAGCGGCAAGCCGAAATGGGAAACCTGCTGATGCATCATGCCCATACATTGACCCAAAAACTACGTGGAGAACATACCCATCCGGTGCGCTGAGCAACAGACGTAGAGAAAGCCTTAACTAGGCAGCGTACCCGCCGAGATCTTTGGCGCGTTTACTCCACACTGAATTGAACCCGTTGCCAGCCACTTGCGCCGTTCGGGGCAGGCTCTGCCTTATCACTGGTCTGGAGCTTCCCCTGACCGTCAATAGCTCGAACGCTCACCGTATGATTTCCAGAAGTTCCACCCTCCCAAACATAACGCCATTGACGCCAGGTATCGAGGGAGGCTTCGCTACCGAGCTCGGCATCCAGCCATTCTCCGTCATCGATTTGAATCTGAACCCCCGAGATACCTTTGGTTTGTGCCCACGCGGTCCCACCCATCACAACTTGGCCTTCGGAAACCTTCGCAAAAGAACGCGGAACATCAACACGTGAGGAAAGCTTGATGGGTCCGTGATCGGACCAGCCTCGAGTGCTCCAGTAGGCGACTTTGTCAGCGAATCGAGTGACCTCAAGGTCGACAACCCATTTGGTGGCCGAAACAAAACCATAGAGACCTGGTACGACCATACGAACGGGGAAGCCATGTTCCAAGGGCAACGGCTCGTCGTTCATGCCGATCGCCAACAATGACATGCGGTCGTCGGTCAGCACTTCGAGCGGAGTCGAGGCGCTGAATCCATCCTGGGACGTTGAGAGAACCATGTCTGCGCCTGCTTGGGGCACGGCACGTTCGAGCAGCTTCCGAATCGGATAGCCTAACCATTTAGCGTTGCCGACCAGCTGACCACCGACCGGGTTTGAGACACATGTCAAAGTCAGGTAGTTCTCAACCAGTTCGGCCTCCAAAAGATCATTGAAGCTGACCGTAAACTCGTTTTCGACCATCCCGTGAATGCGCAGCTCCCAATCGTCGGGGTTAATTCTCGGCACCGAAAGCGCTGTATCAATGCGGTAGAAATCCTTGTTTGGAGTAACAAATGGCGGCATCCCACTAAGGTCTATTTGTACTCCGGAAGGCAACGCCGCCGCCGGTGTCTTAGCAATGGGTAGTCCGAGGGCAGAGCGGGCTGCTTCGGCGATGTTTCGAGCTGCTGCCAAGGACTGCCCAACACCGGCTGCAATTGCAGCACCGATTAGGGACAGTCCGGCGCCAAGCAAGAATTTACGCCGGGTAGAGCCTTGAGAGGTCCCTGGTTTTGCCGTTGAGTCACCGATTTGTTCTCGACTTTTTTCGGCCCAGGTGCAGAGCCAACGCAACGTGAGCAAACCTGTAAAGGTTCCAATCGTTAAGGGCGTCAGGTCGGCAAAACTCGTTGCGGGACGCGACAGGATTGCCGCCCCAATGACGATAGCCAGCAGGATTATGCATCCGGAAGCTAAAACGCGTGATTTCTTTGCCAGCAGCCCGATCGACACCGAGACAAGGAATACCACGATGCCCATTGAAATAAACAGCGCGAGCTTGTCATTGGTTCCGAAGAGCGAGATTGCTAGGTCTTTGAGCCACGGCGGAGTCATGTCAATAAAAATGGAGCCCATTGCCACCAACGGTGCCGATGCTGTCGCAAAAAACACTGAAACTAAGTGGGCCACGCCAAAGAGCACTGCCGCGGAGGAAACCCCTGCTAAGCCAAAGTCAAACAATCCCTGGCGACGAGAAAAGGATTTAATTTTCATGAGTTCTACGCCCCAAACGTTGTGTCGTTTGTTCCACTAGCGATCTCAGAGGAACCTGTCACTTCGTATTCGGAGCGCTACCACCGTCGGATTGGCAAATAGCCGTTTTAGTTTTGGTTTTAGAGACTCTGGAGCACGATTGGAGCGGTGGTCGGTGCCGGTGAACCTGTGGCAGGCTCAACGGTAATGCCAAAGTGAGTCACTCCTTCCATTGCTCCGCTGACCAACAGAGTTCCATCGCTTCGGGGTCCATCGACCATGCCGACAGGGGTTGCTCCGTCACTGGAAATGAGCCACAACTCGTAGGCTTTGTCTTCTGGAAGGGCGGGCAAACCCTTGGTGGTCACAGCCATCAACCCCTGAGCCGCTGAGTAAGCAATGCTGACCCGAGCCCCATCATCCATGGTCATAGTTTTTGATCGAGAGTCGGCAGCGGAGAGTATCTCGGTAAGCTGCGCTTCACGCTGGCTCAGTGCGGATAGCTGTTCGCTGAGCTGTTGCTGCTGGGAATTCTGATTCACTACGACACCGGTCAGGGCGCTTGCTGCGATAAGCAGGACTCCTGCTGCCAGGGCAAACATGCGTTCATTCTTCTTCGTGCCCGAGGCTGGTTCCGAGTTTTGCCGTGTTTCGGAATTATCTGCAAAGTCCAAGGCGCGTGGAGAATCAGACGATTCTTGGGCGGAATCTTGTACTTTTTCTGCCGCGGGAAGTTGTGGCGTGTTCTTGATTGCCGCCATAATGTTGGCTTTGACCCGAGCCGGAGGAGCCACCGGATCCGTGGACAGACCCAATAACGCGGCAGTTTCTTGGAATGCTTGAAGTTCTTGGCGAACAGCTCTCGATTCCTCCGCATGGCGAAGTAATTCTTCACGTTCTGAATCTCCGAGAGCATTGAGGGCATAGCTGCCCGTCAAGTCATTTTCGTGCTTTTCCATCATGCCACCCCCATTAGATCTCGAAGTTTACTCATGCCGTCACGTATCCGTGTTTTTGCGGTACCCACCGGAATCTTGAGCAATGCTGCCACTTCGTGGTGGGTATATCCTCCGAAGTATGCAAGTCGGATGGCCTCTCGATGCATTTCGCTCAGCCCGTCCAACGCGGTTCGGACCCGGTGGGCTTCGTCGTGGAGTATTGCTGTGTCTTCAACGTTGTCATAGCTTGCTTGGAAATCTTTGATTCCTTCGCGAAGGTCCCGGTCTTTGCTCGCTTGACTGGCTCGAACCCTGTCGACGGCTCGTCGGTGAGCCAAGGTCAATAACCACGTCATAGCGGTACCGCGTGCCGGATCGAAGCGGGCCGCCAGTTGCCAGGCCTCTACGAAGACTTCCTGAGTTACTTCCTCACTTTGCGAAGTGTCTTTCACGATGCGACGCACTAAGCCAAAGACCCGTGGGGATACAACGTCGTAAAGCGTTTCGAAGGCATGCTCGTCACCCCCGGCGGTCTGAAGCAACAACTCCTCGAGCCGCGGCCCAATCCCGGGTTCCGAAACTCCTGGCTGTTGGGAACTCATACGCCTAAGCGTCTCATGCGATTACTTTCTCTCCTGCCTTATGATCTGGCGCGTCGAGCCGGAACATGAACGAAGCGGGGTTCAAAGGCGGAAGCGATTAGCCCTCGAGGATAAGGGCAGAGGCCGCTTGAGGAGCCAGGCTCATCAAGCGGCCTCTGCGCAGAATCGCTATTCTGCTCTCACGCCATGGGCTAAAACTACTTCTTGGCAGGTGGCATGAGCACCTTGTCGACGAGGTAAACGGTTGCATTTGCGGTCTGCACGCCACCGCAAATTACCTTCGCATCATTGACCATAATGTCATCTCCGCTACCGGTGACTTTGAGGTCTTGGCCTTCGACGGTCTGGTGGGTCCCATCGATGTCGCTCGGTGCGATCTGGCCCGAGATCACATGGTAGGTCAAGATGCTGCTCAGGGTGTCAGCATTGGCGACGACGCCCTTGAGATCATCGGCGGGAATTGCTCCAAACGCCTCATCAACGGGTGCGAAGACGGTGAATTCTCCACCGTTGAGGGTATCGACCAGATCGACTTTGGGGTTCAGCTTGCCGGAAACCGCAGCCGTCAGTGTCGTGAGCAGTGGGTTGTTGGAGGCAGCAACGGCAACCGGGTCCATGGCCATTCCTGCTACAGATCCCTTGCCGCTGGGAACGGCCTTGGCATAATCCGCACAGCCCGAGCCCACCAGATTTGCGGCGGGATCGCTGGCAGATTCGCTGGCCATTGCCGAGCTGCTTGGTGAAGCCGGTGCGCTCGTAGCTGTTGCCGATGAGGACGGTGCAGCCGACACGCTGCTGGTGGAGTCGTTTCCCGTGGAACAGGCGGTCAAGCCGATCATGGCGACTGCGAGCGTTCCCACGGTTGCCGCAAACTTTCGGTTCATGCGCTTCATGTCATTCTCCTTGCCAGACGGCGATTGGATCGCCGTATTTTTCCCTCCCGGTCGGGAGGGGCTGTCAAGAGGTATTCGGTGCCGTGCGTGAGACGGATTGGATAAGAACCAATATTTTTGTAAAACTTTTTGCTACCCATTCAACGCAGCTTTTCTGAGCTTGCTTTTTGCCCACCGCCGTGGAACTGCTGAACGTGAGTGGGTTTAGGGTCGACCTTAATGAACTAGGGAACCAGCCGATAATCGCCACGACGGGTGCAGCTACGGCATTGCTGAAAGGTACACACAACATCGGCGCCATATCGTCAGACTTTGCTACCGCTTTGAAACCGATTCCTGATCGGAATCGACTGGTGTTTCGTCTACTTCCTCAGAGTCCAAGATTTGTTTGCGTGGCGGGGCAAAGAGAATCCAGCCCACGGCCGCGGCTCCACCGAGGAATAACGCAACCCACCAAGGGAAACCTTCGGTCTTGCCATCACCGTCGATGACATTGTTAAACTCCGCGGTATCCGGCGGTGAAATGCGAACCCCGTGAACTAGTAATCGGTGCGTATTGATCCCCAGTGGGGAACAGGTAATCAGCGTGACGTAATCCTGATTGTCGACAATGGCCAGTGAAGAAGTATCTTCTGGCAAGACGGTGTCGATCTTGTTGACCTGGTACCAATGCTTGTCGCCGAGTACTTGGACCGTGAAGATATCGCCGATTTCGGCCTTGAGCAGCGGAGTAAATAGGCTTGCGTTAACGAGCCCGGAGTGTGAGGTAAGCACCGAGCGTGTTGAGGGACCTCCAACGGGAAGAGACGAGCCAAAAATATGGCCAACCCCCTTGCGCAGCACCTCATCGGCGGTGCCGTGGTACACCGGTAGTGAAATATCCAGCCGCGGGTAGAGGACCTGTCCAATCACTCCATCATCACTGACACTGAGTAACTGTTTATAGGCTTCGGTGGCTTCAGCATCACCTTGGGGATCTGAACTGGCCGTATATGGATCTCGCAGGGGGCCTTGCGGCATCCGTTTGTTGTATTCGTTGGCAAGGTCAAGTGCGTGTTGGCGTGCTTCGTCATCCAAATCATCGACGGAATCGATGTAGCCCGAGACCTGCTCGTTGTGGTTTCTGGTGGAGAACCAATCGGCTGCCTGAGTGTAGAGCAGCATCCCAATGCCGAGCACAATGATGGCGAAAATTGCCATGCCGGTGTAGTCGACTCGCTTCTTAGCTGGTGTAGGAGAGACTGACGGATCAGATGTCTTATCCATCTGTGCTCCCTTGCCTTGTGCGTAAAGAATTCATCGACTGAAAATTAGGGTGGCCCGAGTTGCTACTTGGGGATCGCAACTCGGGCCAGGGAAAGCCTAGATAGTGAGAAATGTTTTCTCACTATCTAGGTGGATGACCAGGGCGTAAGCCTAGGCCGCGTTCTTCTTGCGACGGATCGCCAAGGCTCCGCCAACTACCAGAAGTAGTATGCCGCCGGCGGTCAGGATCAGGGTCCCTGAGCTACCGGTCAGTGGAAGCGTGAAGCCAGCGTTCTTTTTGACGTTGACCACGTTGATGAGGTCGCCGGAGGCTGCGCCGTCGAGGACCTCAACGGTCTCGTTGACCTTCACCTTGATGGGCTTTGCGAGCAGTTCGTAGCCTGCTGGTGCCTTGGTTTCAACGATCCAGTATGGCTGGAAGTCTGCATGATCATCAGCGATTTCAGCGCCGTTGGCCCAGTTTGAGTAGCGCAGGCCCGGAATTGAAACCTTGCCACCTGCCACCGAGGTGAACTTGTCGGTTGAGTTTCCTGCAACATCGAGTGTCAGCGGAGTAGCGCCCGGGGTTGCCGGGTCAACTGCGTAAATCTGGAATTCTGCCCCGACCAGGCCGGTTGCCGTCTTATCACCCTTCACCTTGGTGAAGTTGATATCGCCCCACTTGGTGTCCGTGCCCGGGGTGACGTAGCAGTTTTCCTCACACGGCGGCAAGGTCGGGTCGGTCGGATCTGTCGGATCGTCACCGAAGAACTGATCTACGCTCTCACCGTTCGGGAAGATTAGACCCTCATTCTTGATTGTACCGATCGCGTTTACCGTGGTGGGAACAACAAGCTGCACCTGAGTGGTGGGGTTAGCTAGCTTTGCGGAAGTGAGCTTGGTGAGGCCGGTCGCGGTAAGTACCGCGGCAACGGTGTTCGTCGTAGGGAAGTGCTTCACGATGTAATCGGTATCGACGTCCAGTGGAATGACGTCTTCGTCCTGTTTGATGCTTGCAACTGCCGGCTCTGCGGCGCTGTAGGTGAGCTTGCCATCGAGCTTATCGGCGATCGCGTAACCGGTAATGCTCTGCCCCGAGGCAGGTGCCTGAACGGCGCCCTTGATGGTCCAGACGACTTCGTCGCCAAGCTTGATGGCGTCCTTGTCTTCAACAGTCTTGGAGCCAACCAATGCGTTCTTCGGGTAGACGTGAACGTTGGTGATCCACTTGTCCAGTTCCGTCGGGTGCGTCATCGGGATGGCTACCAGGAATGGTGCCGCGCCAATGTGGCCCGTTGGGGTGGTGGTCTCGTCAACGAAGTAGAGGCCAATGGGCAACTTAGTAATAGTTGCCAGGCCCTTGTCATCGGTCAGCCCCGACTTTGAGCCGCTTACTCCTGCTACGAGCTTGCCTGCTTCGTCGACGGTGAGGTCCTGTGCGGCGAGCCAGCCCTCATTGGTGCTCAGCTCAATGCCGGGAACCTTCGTGGCGGTGAATTCGGCACCGGCAAGTGCGGTCCAGTTGTCGGTAGCACCCTCCGGCAAAACGAGCCCGTTATTATCGGCCCCGTTTTGAGCAGGTTGTTCAAATTTGTGGAAGGTTATGCTTCCCTCGGTGGGAATTGCAGGGGCCGCCTGTGCTGCAGTGCCTCCGCTGAGAAGCAGCAGTGCCGTGGTGGCAACTGCAGCAATTCCAGCGCGGAGACCGCGCTTGAATGACTGGTTTTTCACGGATTTCCTTTCATTTTGGCGCGTAGAAGTACCCCGCACCGTGGTTTAAGTTGTTACTGAGTGATTGAAAAAAGTTGGATAGGGCCTATTTATGGCGTGGGTTGTCCATAACGGTTGCGACGCCATAGATACCCGGCTCCAAGGCCACCACCAATGAGTACCAGCGCACCGAAGGTAAGGGCGGAAACTCCGTTTCCACCGGATACAGGAAGCGGTAATAGGCCCGGATCCCTAACGATCATGAGATAGCCGCTGGGGTTCACACACGCGATAAAAGTTGGTGAATTGACCGGATCGCAACGCTCCTCGAAGAGAACAGTTCCGGGGGTGAAGATATCTAGCTGACCGAATTTCGCTTCCTCGCCGACAATAAATTTGATGGGTTCGGCGAGTAGCTGTACTCCGGTCACCTTTCGGGTCTCCGTGGCACTGACTCGTTGAGCCGTCGGTGCCTTGGTCTCGAGCAACCAATAGGTGCCTGCCGGCACTCGTTCGGCCCGCCAGCGACCAGCTTGTTGGCCGGTAGGAATTGGGTAGAACCGGGCACATGATTCGGTGCTGTCCAGTGCCGGGGGAGTACTTGAAGATTCACACATGAAACCCGGTACCGCACCCATGCTGCCGTCGTTGTCCGAACGCAATTCGAACTCGTGACCAAGGAGGTTTTGGAGATTGAGCGTCTCACCGGTTGCGAGGGTTCCACGGCCGTCCTTACGCACGGTGAAGTAATCTGCTCCAACGGCATGGCTGACGGTACAGGCAGCTACCGCGCCACCGATCTCACCTTCGGTGATCCCGGTTCGGCATTGGTTTGCTTCTGGCTCTTGGGCACCAGCTGCCGCGCTGACGCGGTTGGTGAAGTGTGTGCCGGGGCTAGGGGACTCGGGCAGCCAATGAGGGGCAACCTGTGGCGGTGTGCCGACCTTGACCGCGAACCAGATCTGGGCGCTTACCTCACCAGGAAGCAAGCTGAAGGCAACGGTTGTAAGAGTCCATCGATCGGTTCCGTTATAAACCGGAGCCGGAACGTAGCTCGCTTCAAGGCTTCGGACCACGTTTCCACGTTCATCCATCATGTGAATTCCGCGCGCTTGTGTTCCATCCAGGACGGGAGCCGAAGCATCCCACTCTGCTACACGCAGCACCTCGCTCAGATCATCGGTCACAACGATTCCATCGATCTGGTAACTTGGGTCGGTTTTCTGCACCTCAAGGTTGTAATAAATATTGCCGCCATGGTGCAGCTGGGCACCATTGCTGGGCTTTGAATCCTTAGAGATGGTCCAAGTCTTCACCAGGTGATCGGTGCACACCGGATCTTCGTCCTGACCAGGAGCCGTACACTTTTCCGGAACTTCGTCGTTGCCTTCGACGAGGAAATTCGTCATCTTGTAGGCAGTAGCATTGTCGCTATCTTCCCTAGGTTTACCCTCTGTACCGATGTTTGGCTTCACCGAGACGGTATAGCTGAGTGTGTACTTCGTCTTTGCGGGAACGGTTGCTGTGCCAGTTCCATCCTTGGCTCCGGCGATTTTAATCGTCTGCGCGTCAGCGTCGTACACCGCGAAGAAGCCATCGGTGACCTCGAGGGGGGTGTCCGGATCGGTGACATCGAGTACCGCTAATGAAGAAAGATCCAACTCGGCGTCGTCGAGCACGTCCTTCAAATGGTCGGTGTAATCAACTTCCAGAGCCGCACCAGTTCCTGCGGTGTTATCGAAGGAAAGCGTGTATTTTACGTCTTGCTCTTCCGTTACCGCCACGCCAGTTTCTGGATCGGAAGTCTTTGAAACGGTGAGCGCCGGAATTTGTCCTTCATTGGTGATGGTGCAAACGACCTGTGGTCCCTTCCAGCTGCCAGGAAGCGTAGCCGGAACTTCCAAGGACCGTTCAAAGCCGGTGCCGAGGTCGCTAAGGTCCACTTCGTAGTTGGGATCGGTGATCGGTAGTTCTGTGTTAACACATCTAAAGATCGGTGAATACAGAGTTGTATCAAGCGTCGGGCTATCGGGTGCCATTGTTTCACCGATAGTGACAGTATCGCCGGTATAAACACCGACCGGACCGAGCTTCCGGTCCTGAAGGCCGGAAGCATCCAGCTCACCGCCGACCCCATTGGTGTGGATACTCTGATATTTGGCCCCGTCGCCTAACCTCAATGCAAACTGGTCTGTCGGGTCAATGCGGGCAATAACATCCTTATCCACTCGGACGGTGGGAGGACTTGCAAACGATGCGAGGTCTGTCGTGAGGATTCGGTCGCTGGGCCCGGTGGGGGGAAACGGGTTTATGCTTGCGGTTTCACTGAACGTATTCGGATTCAACATCCGCTGATAATCAGAGGCCTGGACAACCAGCTGGCCCGAGCGGGCAAAAACCATTCCGTTCGCTTGTCCGCCACTGGTTCCAGTGCTAAAGGTCAGCTTCTGCGAAATTGTGAAGTCTTCGAACGTGGCTGGTGTCGTGGTGCTTGCCGCTTGGATGTCTTCGCTGTTGATTGTCCCTAGATATGCATCCGCGACGGTGCCTTGGCTTGAAACTAGAAAAGTGAGGTTACCCGCCGAGTCAAAGTCGAAGTCGCCATTCGTAGCGGAAAGGAACGAGCCTTTCGGTGTCAAAGCGGTGCCAATTAAACCCGCACTCCAGTCATTTCCAGATATGGCAGCCTTGAACACTTTGAGTTGAATTTTCCTATCAGCGGCGATGCCCTCGGGCTGATACATACCGAAATAAAACGCTTCGTCGAAAGGATTGAATGCGCCAGCAACAATCTGCTGAGGGTTTTCAGTATTTAGTGTCTCGCCCAGATCCATGCCAGAAATGATGCGACGAGGATTAGTGGATTCCGCAATTGGCTGATCCGACTCGTATCTCCACACGTCGATGAATTCGTGTCTTTTGCCGTTCGCCGTTAACAATGCCTGCTGGTACTGATTGGTGAAGTAAAAAACTCCATCTTCTGTGACACCAAGGGCATTCGGATTTCGCTGGGTGGTCCCTCCCGTGAAGGCAGGTGGAATCCTGCCCGGAGGAATAGCTAGATCCTTGACTAACCATTCAGGAGAGTTCTGCGAAACGGGAAAAGCATTGCTTTCCCCATTCATATGGATGTAACGGATATGCGCTTTCCACTGATTTGGGGCTCCAATAAGGTTCGGAGCCACCAATGAAAAGTAGCGGTCCAGGTTCTCTGTCGCAAAAGACTTGCTGTCTGCATAGGGTGCAATATTGGTGTCGAGTGGTGATTCAGGATCGTCGCTACTCTGTACCTCTGGAACAGGGCTGACGCTACTGGATTCCGTAGACTCCACGACTTGTGAGGGGCTTTCCGGCGCCGAAGGCTCAGTCGATTCGGCATGCTGTGAATCTTCGATCGGCTCGGTAGATGCGGAATCGAGGGGGGATTCTACGGGAACAATTTCAGGTTCTGTGGACTCTAGAGGTCTTTCGTCAAGTCCCGTGGTGATTGTTAGATCATCGACTCTCGTCTCGCTTTCGGGTGACGCTGGAGTAGCCGCGAATGAGCCTGCCCCACCAGCTAGCAGAGCGAAGCTGACAGCTATCCCTATCAGTGCGGTCCGTCGCCGTTGTGAGCGTTCGATTCTTTGGCGCGAGTACACCTTTGTCACAGATCCCCATCTCAACTTCAACCAACCAGATGATGTCCCGCTGATTTCTGCATTCTTCTCCCCCCAGAGTGGAATACCAGTCACTGCGCGGCGACATCCTGAATGCTTTCATCGAACCTCAAGGAAGTCCAAAGAACTTTGGGATTGATTTGATCGAAATTATTGCTCTCAGTATTGCCCGTTGAATGGCAGTTGAGTGAGTTTATTTCGCGCCAGATGTCTCGAACTTTGCCGCGTTCTCGGGGCTGAGTGACAATAATTCATCAACCGAAGATGATCTATCTTTGGGAGGTGCAGGCGCGTGAGGGGCCGCCTGAAGTTCGTTAGCTGATGCGTGGGTGAATTGTGTCACCCCGGCCTGCGTGTGGCGCTTCCCACGACGCCGCGCTTCGACGCGCCGAGTGCGGAGTTGGCATCTAGCGGGCTGGCCAGTGCTGACTAGCCGAGCGTTAGACACTTGCTGCTAGGTGTTTGCAGTTACACATATTTCTAGGAGTTGGGCAGCTGGTCCTTGGGCGGGTTCCTGCCCACGCCAGATAGCGCGCAGATTTCGGGTGAGATTGCCGCGCTGTAGAGCTACTAATGAGAAGGTTCCTATGCGCAGCGAACTTTCAACGGCCAACCGGCTCAGAATCGCTGGGCCCATGCCTGCGGAAACGGCCTGACAGATGGCTGAATTGCTGTTGAACTCTACGATCGGTGCTTTGCGCGCACCCTCAATACTTCCATCAAGAAAGGCTCGTGTGCCGGATCCGGCTTCACGCTCCACCAAAGCTGTCTGCGCAATTTCTATCAGCGTGACAGGTTTTGAGCGTTGCGCCCAAGGATGCACAGTCGGTGCAATGAGTACCAATTCGTCGCTCCAGACTATTCGGCTGGACAGCGCTGGAGGGATATCCGGGGTCTCTACGAATCCGAGCTCAACGTCTTTATTTTGAACAGCATTAATGACTTCGCGAGAATTCATGACCCGCATTTTGGTTTTGATGTGCGAATCGGTCTCGTGCAAGCGTCCGATCCATATCGGAGCCAGATGTTCGGCTACGGTCATGCTCGCGGCAAAGGTGAACTCTCGATCTTCGGGTGCAGCGAGTGCCTGAGCTCCAGTCCACAAGGTATTGAGGCTCTGCAGGGAATCGCGTGCCCATTCAACTGTCAGCGCGCCTTCGGGAGTGAGCTTTGAACCGCTAGTTGCGCGGGTGAGAAGCGCATATCCCAAGCGACGTTCTAAGGTCTTGATGGCTCTTGTCGCATTCGATTGAGCCATGCCGACCGAGCGCGCACCGGCGCTCAAGCTCCCGTGATCGGCGATGCCAACCAGAAGGGCAAGTGAAGACATTTGAATCCATTGTTCAATGCCTTGGGCACGCATAGGTGAACTATCCATATCAACAGCATATGCCCGTGATAGCTAGATGGTGTCTACCCGGGAGACACGGAACGTGACAGCGTCTTAGTATGAGCAAAAATGACACTTCCATCGAGTCGCAGCAAGCCAGCCCGGCTTCAGTACTGACTCCCACAAGCCCTAAACCCGGCGCTGGCTCCAAACTCCGGGGCATGGCACCTGGATTATTGGCTTGCATTATTGGTGGTGTCGTTGCCATGGGTCTTGCCAAGCTGATTCCCGGCATGAGCGCATTGCTGATTGCGATCTTGCTCGGTGCCATTTGGCGGAACTTGTTGCCGGTCCCGGATATGATCTTGCCCGGCGTTGCAGTCTCATCCAAGAAGCTTTTGCGTACAGGCATTGTGCTTCTGGGTCTGCAGCTTGCCCTGTCGCAGATACTGGCCCTTGGCCCCGGTGTTCTGCTGGTAGTTGTGCTCTGTGTCGGCATTACCTTTGGTCTCACGCTGCTGATCGGTGGTTGGCTTGGCATTGATCTGCCACAGCGACTGCTGATTGCCGCCGGCTTTTCCATCTGTGGCGCCGCAGCGGTTGCCGCAACCGAAGGCGCAACCAAGGCCAAGCAGGATCAAGTTGCCACTGCCATCGGCTTGGTGGTGCTCTTTGGTACGTTGATGATCCCGATCGTGCCGGCACTGGGTGCGCTGCTGGGCATGGAAGATGACGCAATTGGCATGCTGATCGGTGCCTCGACCCATGAGGTGGCCCAGGTGGTCGCCGCGGGCGGCGCGGTGAGTTCCAGCGCCTTGGCCGTGGCCGTGACGGTCAAGCTTGCACGCGTTGTAACGCTGGCTCCCATGATTGCCGGTGTCAGCATGTACATGAACAAAAAACACGCGGTTGAGGGTGCCAAGAAGCCCCCAATTGTCCCACTCTTTGTACTTGGATTCATTGCCATGATGCTGGTGCGTACCACGGGAATTCTTCCCGATTCGGTGCTTGAATTCGCAAAGCTCGCCCAGACCTTCTTACTAGCCGCAGCAATGTTTGGACTAGGCCTTGGCGTACATATCAAGAGTTTGATGCGTTCGGGTAGTCGCTCGCTGGTTCTTGCCGCGCTCTCCACACTGATCATTTTGGGTGTTGCAGTTGCCGGGACCATGCTTTTCCCGCCGGCTGGCTAAGAAACTCTAAATGAGACTGCACAACGTCAGGTTCAGCGCAGCACCGTCCGATCCAAGGATCTGACAGTGTTGCGCTGAACCTAGATAAGTGAAGAAAACTGAATGCTCACGCGGGCATTATTGTCGGTCGTAACGTGGATGACGAGCCGAGAAGCCGCCACCAAAAGAGACCAGCGCCGTTTCATCCGCTACTACCCTTTTGAAGATGGTTATACGACTGGGGTGTGCCCTCCCCGAAGCAGCGAAACGAAAGTTACCGTCGATGAATAGGGGGTACTACGTGTAACAGTGGACTGGTATTCTGCGGAAAGTTCATGCTTCCTCCTTAAAAAGTTGAAATTATTAGTGGGCGGCTATGAAGCCCCGTACTCGCATCGAGCTTCGAAAGCTCACTTCTAGGGAACGGGGCTCACAGGCGTTGGCTTGATCTTATGGAAGCCGGAACGCGTAGCGTACTGCTGATTCGTTCGGGCATTAACGCCACCATTGCTATGACGATCGCTTGTAGTAGTTCTCGACATTGGCACCGCTCAGCGCCGGTGATCAAGCAGGACGAATCGGAGGAGGCTTTTTCGGATCAGACCGAAGGATCTGAAATTGTTCCGTAGCCGAGGGCATTCCAAAAATCTCCGCGGACGTAGCGTTGCTCGGGTCGGGGCTCGAAGTCCCAGGGATGTGTCCGCCCTTGCTGCAATGCCTCGGCCACCAACTGCCGGTTGGACTGACTAGCCAAAATTCCTGCCTCCAGTGTGGAAAGGTCGTAGCGGCTTTCGATCGCCGCGCGCAGCTGCGCGAGAACACCCACGTATTCTGGGTCAGTTGCATGGTTCTGCAATTCGTCTGGATCGATGTTCAGATCAAACAGCTGATCCGGATCCCCAGGGCAAACAACGTACTTATACCGGCCACGAACGAGGGTTATCTGGGGCCGATACGTGCCCTCGGCCAGATATTCGATTACGATGTCTCGATCCTCGTCAGTGACCTTGCCGGAGAGCTCGCGACGGGCGGATTCCAGCAAGGAAATGCCTGTCGACTGTGCCTCTGAGGCACCGGAAAGCTCAACGAGCGTCGGCATGAGATCAAGGAGGCACACCGGGTTTGTGAAGCGTCCCCGCGGCACCAATTTTTCCGCGCCATGGATGATCAGTGGCACCCGGGAGGACTGCTCGTACGGTGACATCTTGAACCAGAGCCCTTTCTCACCGAGCATGTCTCCGTGGTCGCTGGTAATGATGATGACGGTATTCTCCGCCAAGCCCAATTCCCGGAGTCGCTGCTGGATCCGACCAATGTGATCATCAATGTAGCTGACTGCCGCGTAGTACGCGCGGCGGGCCCTACGTACCTGATTGATATTTGGATCGCGTTTGTCGAACCCGCTCATGGCCCGTAGTCGATGGGTATGCGGATCTTGATCAATGGAGGGTACCGCCGGGTGCTTGGGATCCGGGATGTTTTCTCCCTCGAATCGGTCCCAGTGTTCACGCGGTGGTTCGTACGGATCATGCGGGTGGATGAAGGAGGTAACCATGAGAAATGGGATGTCCTCGCCAGCGGCTTGGTTTGCTCGAACCCGGTCATTGAGGTGTCGGATGGTACGGAAGCCGACCTCATCGTCAAAGTCTTGCTGTACCGTGGCTTTTGAGACCCCAGCGGTGAAAACGGCATCTGCATCGTGGTACCACTGCATGCGTTGGTCAAGAGGCCGGGTCCAGTCCGGCACCATGTCAAGATCCGCCGGATAGACGTCGGTAGTCAACCGTTCCTCGAATCCGTGTTCCTGGTCAGGGCCGATGAAATGCATGCGGCCAATCAAAGCGGTGTGGTAGCCGACGGCGCGTAGGCGATGGGCGAAGGTTGGCACGGAGGCCGCGAAGTCAGCCCCATTGTCGTAGCAATCGATTTCAGAGGGGAGCTTTCCCGACATCATCGAAGCCCGTGAGGGCGCACATAGCGGGGTGTTGCAGTAAGCCCGGTCAAATACCGCGCCTTCTTCGGCCAAGAAATCGATATTTGGGGTTTTAGCGGCCAGGTCACCGTAAGCGCCCAACGCTTGAGCAGCCATCTGGTCGGCCTGGATGACCACGATGTTTGGTCGTTTTTGGGTCATGATATTTCCTCTCGCTAGAAGTATGTAAAATGGGCAAAAGGCAATCGGCCTTGATAGATCGGACGGTGTTGCACGATCCGACACCGTGTCAGCTCCGCAGCACGTGCCACGTCCTAGCCCGGTGTCATGCTTTCTCATCGGCTGGAATGTCAGCGAACACAAGACCACGTCTGCTGAATAAAGTGGCTGCCCCACTGACTGTGAGCTCACCAACCTGACGGAGCCATGTTGCAGAGGCGTTAGTGCACTTGATCCGGTTCATGCTGCTCGAAACGCGGTGGAAGTGTTTCAACAGTTTCTTCCGCATCAGGAGCTAGCACCTGGTCGGGGGTGACCAGCGTAATTTCACCGGTCTCTGGGTCGTATCCATCAGCCCACTCACCGGTTTCGAAATCGAATCCGACCGGTTCCCCGTCTTCATTGGTACGCTGATACCACTGGGTGTATGCCTCATTGTGCGAATCCATTTCTGCGCCCGCACCTCCGTTGCCCTTAGCCTCACCGACCTTGAAGGCGAAATCATCGCCGAAACGTTCGACTCCATCCGTCACAGCATTGTTCAGTGCTCTTTCGGTGTATTGGAGGCGTAGTGCCTGGGGGTCAGTGCGAAGTTCTTTGAACCAGGCAAATAAGATCAGGATCAGGATCAGGGAGAATGGGACAGCCGTGACAATCACGAGTTGTTGTAGCCCGGTTAGTGCCATAGCGTCGCCAAGTAGCAACATCACCACGGCGATTCCGCTCATGACCAGTCCCCAGAACACGATCACCCAGCGGCGCGGATTTTGATCGCCCTGGGTGGTAAGAATGCCCATGACAACCGACGCTGAATCGGCAGCGGTAATAAAGAAGATTGCGAGCACCACCAGCACGACGTAGGGTAACCATTCGACGTACGGCAGGTTGTCAATCAGTGCGAAGAGTACTTCTGGAGCAGCCAAATCAGCAGAGAACCCCGGTTTTCCCTCTCGATACATCCAAATTGAGGTACCGCCCATGACGCCGTAGGCGGCAAAAATCAATGATGAAGGAATCAATATGGTTCCGAGCACGAACTGTCGGATGCTTCGACCCCGTGAGATGCGAGCGATGAAGATACCCACGAATGGTGACCACGAAATCCACCAAGCCCAGTAGTAAACGGTCCACGCCGATTGAAAATCTTGTGTTGCAGATCCCCACGAGAGAGATCTGCCCATCAACTCGAACATGGAGCCGAGATATTCCATGATGGCAGAGGGCAGCAGGTTCATCAGAAATAGTGTTGGCCCTAGGACAAGCACGATCAGCATGAGAGCGATGGTCAAGACAATATTGATAGTTGATAGGTAGCGGATGCCGCGCGAGACGCCCGATACCGCCGAAACGACGAACCCTATCGTGAGAATCGCTATGATCACCACGAGTGTGGTGTTCGTGGCTTTGCTCGCGCCGGAGATAATACTGACACCGGTGCCGATCTGCATAGCAGCAATACCTAGGGCGGCAGCGGTGCCAAAGAGTGTGGCAACGATGGCAAAAACGTCGACTAACCTGCCGGCAATTCCCTCGGTGAGCCGCTGACCAAAAAGAGTACGAAAAATCGAGGAGATGAGCAAAGAACGTCCACGGCGGTAAGCTGCGTAGGCGACGGCTCCACCCACGAGTGCGTAGATAGCCCATGCATGGAAACCCCAATGATAGTACGTCTGAGCAAAAGCATAATGCATGGCTTCGACCGACTCTGGATCGTTGGTCATCGGAGGAGGCGAGGTGAAGTACATGAGAGGTTCCGCAGGTCCCCAGAAAAGTACTGCCACACCGAGGCCGGCAGCAAAGAGCATCGCGGTCCAGGAAAAAGTGCTAAATTCTGGCTTTTCATTATCCTTGCCCAGAAGGATCTTTCCATAGGGGGAAAGCGCCATGCCCACCAAGGCAATCAACACGACTATGGCCACGGTGTTGAACATCCAACCGAGGTTTTCGGTTGACCAGTTGAATGATGTGGCAGCGACCGACGCGACACTCGCGGGAGAAATGATTCCCCAGATAACGAACGCCGAAGTTAAAGACCCAGCGATCAGAAAGATGAGTTTGTCGATTTTGTAACGCTTGCGTTGCTCATCGATGGCAATGCCCGGGACCAGAACTGGGTGCCTGTTGTGTGGATATGCTAGGAACCGGTGGTTTAGGCGCTTGGTTTGCGAATTCTTCTGCGATTTTGGGAGAGAATCTGGTTGTTCTTGACTGGGAGTAGAATTTTTTTGAGACATCGAAATAGGGTCCTCTCTGGATCCTCATGACGAGGCACGGCTTAGGAAGTTGTAGCGGAAGGCGCACAGCAACGAGCCCAGTTGCTATTTAGAAGTCAGAAGAAGGTTTATTCGCGGCGAATATTTGCACCGCAGGCACATGCCTATAATTTGCTGCAGTATTGTGGCCCCGCGTAAACGCGGTATCGCAAAAGATGCGGGAAAGTACCTGCCGAGATTCTCCAAAAGAGGGAAACGTTAAGCCGTTGATTTATTCGACAAGCTTGGTCAGGTTCTTTGAATCGATCCAGCAATTTAGGTATCGAGTTTAAGGCTCGCCGCCCCACCAGCCGATTGCGGCTGGTGACCAAGAATCATTCGCGTATCCCGCGGTTGGGAACGAGGTAAAAGACCGCGTCAGAATGCGGAGGATGGTTGAAGCCTCGACTCTAGAAGCATCTTCGCGCTTGCGGCGGAAGAACTCCAGTGAAGTGAGGTTCGTCATAAATGATGACCCTAGTCGGAGTCTCTAATGCTGTCAACGACTTGTATTGATGTCTGGGCAATTCCCGCCAAAAGATACTTGGCTAGCGAAGATAGAGTATCCTTTTCCCTTCTCACCCATGTGAATTTTCTTGTAAGAATCAATATTTGGGCTAGGTCTTGGCGTACATATCAAGGGAATCATGTGTTCGGGTAGCAGCTCGTTGGTACTTGCCGCGTTATCCGCACTGATCGTTTTGGGTGTTGCCGTTGCCGGGACCGTGCTTTCCCTGCCTGCTGGCTAAAGGTATATAGATTAAGTTTGAAATTCCCCTTGTATCGGTCGAATGGTGCAGGGGGAATTTTTCTCTGTCCACGAGGGCTGAACCTAACAGGGAACCCGATCACCAGCGGTAAGGAATGCTCCATGCTAGGTAAACGAGAAGACAGTGCAAGCGAATTTGCCAACGCCTGGAGCTCCGCAAACGCCGATGGCATTGCATCACTCTTTGTCCCAGATGCAGGCTTTGTGAACGTCGTGGGGATCTGGTGGACTACCCGCGAACAAATCCGTGACGGCCATGCCTACGGGTTCAAACACATGTTCCCGAACAGCGTGATGATATTGAAGAAGGTCACCAGCAGGGCGCTGGGGGCGGACTACTCGGTGGTGCACGTTGAGTGTTCGATGACCGGGCAGATTACCCCTGCGGGGATGCCCGCAGACGCGCACAATACCGATATCGTTTCCGGAGCCCAAATATATGTTTCAGCCAACGGAACCTTGCGCTCGGAAAGCTATAAGTAACGCACCAAGCTGAATCCGCACTAAAAGTGGTCCGGAGCTTTCTGGCTCGGTGCTACTGAGTGGGCTGGGTTAAACGCACTGGCGCGCTGATCGACATGCGCCTCATCCAGCTTTCCAGAGCTGGTGAAGCCCTGAGGGTTGTTCCGTATATGGAACACCTGGTGATACTGTTCCGTATATGGAACAGGTGCGATTGGGCGAGTGGATTCAACGAGCAGGGCTAAGCAAATCGTATGTCTCACTTGCCTCGGGTGTGTCTAGGTCTTCCATCCATCGTATTGAAAATGGTGATGCCGATCCTTCACTGGGTACCTTGCGAGAGCTGGCGATCGCATGTGGTTTCGATTTGGACATTCAGATACGCCCACTGAGCGATCCAGCTGCGGCCCAGGCCGCCAGATCCCTCCTGGAGCAGGGACTTGAGCCTGACCGTCCAAGCGAGGTTGTCCAATGGGTGCGTCGATTTGAACGACTGGGTCTCCAAGACCCTATTGCCATCCTCGACTACGCCGGTCGATCGTCTGGGCTCCTTGCGCTGGGAGCCCCTAGCGCCTACCTTCGGGGTAACGTCGATGACCTGCGGCTGGCTTCTGCCGGTGATGCCACCGGCGCGCAATGGGCACTGTCTGGCCAACCTCATCTGCAGTTAGGCGCTGGAGAACCAATCAGCGGTGTGAAGGTACTGTGGACCGAAAAGCCTTTACTAGCTGCTTCTCTTCTGGCCGACACTTTGCCGGTTGCTCGTTCATCTCATACTGCTTCTGTCATCGTAGCGGCAGCCACGCCCGCCTTGTTTCAAGGATCCTTCATGCATGAAGGAATTAGATATGTTGCGCCGATTCAGGCGCTCATTGATGGATTCTCATTAGGCAATAACCTTGCCAAGGTTGCCGAGTCAATCGCAAAGGAATGGTGAATATGGGAGATCAACGGAAGTGGGCCGTCGGAGCCAGTGCGTATGTTAAAAAGTCGTCTGAGAAAACGACACCTAACTCTGCCCAGATACCGTCGACAGTAGCTGGCGCTAGGCTCGAACTTTGCGGTTTCACGTGGGAATCAGCAGACATAGACATCTCACGCATCCGCCATGTGGGAATCGACAAGGCCCGGGCTCGGTTCCGTGCATCGATGCCAGATCTAATCTGGAATGCTGCCGCACTGGAAGGCAATAACTTCACCCTGCCCGAAGTAAAAACATTGCTTGACGGAGTCACCGTGGGTGGCAAATCCCTTGAAGAAGCGGAACAAATCTTGGCTCTCAGCGAGGGTTACTCGCTGATTGATGAGCTAGTGCGCGACGATCAGTTCACGCTGACCAAACAGACCTCTGACCGACTTCATGGATTGGTGGCTCGTCACGAGGCAATCGAGAGTGGTCATTTTAGGGGCGAAGGAGCGGTGACGGGCGGTGGCCATGTCCGGCTGTCGCATGGAGGCCTTTATTCTCCAACAGAATCTAGTGAGGGTGGCGCAAAGCTACTTGAGGAGATGGATGCGCTTCTAGAATATTTGGAAAGTATTGCTGAACCTCGTGAACGAGCTCTTGCCTATTTTGCCGCTGCCACCAGACGCCAGTTTTACTTTGATGGCAACAAAAGGACCGCCAGGCTCATGATGACTGGTGAACTGCTGAAGCATGGGTATGATGCCGTCGATGTCCCCTTTGCCCGAAAATTGGAGTTCAATATTTCCTTGGACACACTGTTCGATACGGCTGATGGAACGCCTCTCATGGCATTTCTTACAAGTTGTAGCAAAGCATAAGCTTCCGGCGTTAAACGCCGTGAGGGGCTTTCACATTTCGTGTGAAAGCCCCTCACGGGTTACTCCTAATTACCTATCGAGCTCCTGGCGCTTAGCGGCGGATCGAGCCGCCATCAACCACTAGGGTCTGGCCGGTAACAAAGCCCGAACCTTCTGAGAGGAAGAAGCGCGTTGGTCCCACGTAGTCCTCAACGATCGAGGCACGCTTGATGGCGCGGGTCTCGATGTTCTTAGCCTCGCCACCCGCCAGATCGGTAGCGAGCGGGGTCATGACAAGGCCCGGTGCAATCACGTTAACCGTGATGTTGCGTGCGCCCATCTCCATGGCAAAGCTGCGGGCAAAGCCGATGATGCCGGCCTTGGAGGCGGCATAGGCGGCAGCGCCACCCGGAGCCTTGAACACGGTGCCGGAGGAGTACAGAACAATACGTCCACCATCTTCAACCAGGTCCGCGGTGCCCTGAATGAAGTTCAGGGTGCCCATCAGGTTCAGCTGAATCGCACGCTCCCAGTCGGCCTTGGGGGTATCCAAGAACTGACCAAAGAGACCAACACCGGCACAGTGAATCAGCGAGTGGATTGAATCCCGTCCCTGCTCCTTCAATGCCGCACGGACGTTCTCTGCCGCGTCGCCCGCGACGTCGCCCGCGACGTAGTTGACCCCGTCCAACGGGCTCTTGGGCAGTGAGCGGGATACCGAGGTGATATCCCAGTCCTTGCGTAGGTCATTGACCAGGCCTTCACCGATTCCGGAGGAACCGCCGGTGATGACTAGTGCCGGTGCGCTCATGCCTTGCCACCCTTGGTGAGATCGGTGAGGAATTCATTGATAACGTCCCAGGTCTGGGTCGGCTGGCTGATATTGGGGCTGTGCTTGGAATCCATGACCACGGCCTTGGCCTGCGGCAAGAACTCCTGCAGGTTGGTGCTCCAACCGGACTCAAACAAGGTGTCATCCTTGCCCTCAATCAGCAGGGCCGGGGTGGTGACGCCGGTCAGGTTGCCAGGGTAAGGATCGGCGGGACGCTCAACCTTCATGGCTTCCGGGACCACGGTGTGCGGGGCCTTCATGCAAGCGAAGTGGCCCGGGGCGGTGGCCCAGCGCATGCGTGCTTCGAGCTGTGCCGACTTATCGTCAAATGATTCGCAGAGGAAATCAACGATTTCTTCCAAACGTTCCGGTGTGCCATCAAAGTCACCGATCTTGGCAAGGTCGGCTCCACGCCAGGCGCCACCGGTGCCGGCAATGGTCGTCACCGAGGCAATGCGCTCACGCAATGCCGGATTGGTCAACGCACGTAGGGTCAGCGAGCCACCAAAGGAGTTACCCACAAGGTGAACCGGCTCGGTGATGCCCAGGTGATCAAGCAGCGAGAACAGGTGAGTCAGGCGGAAAGCGAACGGCGAAACATCGAGACGGATGGACTTTGCCGATCCGCCGTAGCCGAGCAGATCCGGTGCGATGACACGGAACTTCTCTGCTGCCAAGGGCAGTAGATCGCCCCAGGTGACATCGGCTGCGCCGCCCCAGGCGCCATCGTGTAGGAACACGACGGGGACGCCGTCGGTCGGGCCGCCGGTGAGGAAACGAGTTTCAAGATTGGCGATGACCTCGGTGGTCTCGGTAATGACTGGTGTTTGCGTTAGCAAGGTAAACCCCTCCATGTCTGGGAATTATTGAGGATGTATCTGGTGTGCAATGCCCCCGGTAGGGGACTAGCCCAGCTGGTAGTGCTCGGGGCGAACCTTGGAGGTGCGCTCGTAGTATTCGATGGCCGGCAGCGGCCACATGATGGTGGAGCGTCCCTCGGCGTTCATGTACCAGGAATGGGTCTTGGACCAACCCCAGGTGCGCTTGGAGCTTTCGGTGGTGATCAGCTTGTCGTATTCCTCGAAGACGTCATCCTTCAGGTTCATTGACTTGTTGCCGGTTTCGGCAAGCAGCTGCATGGCACTGGCGATGTAGTTTGCCTGGCATTCCAGGAAGAAGACAAGGTTTCCGTGGATCACGGTGTTGGTGTTTGGGCCGTACATGCAGAAGAAGTTTGGGTAGCCCGGAAGTGCTGTGCCCAGGTAGGCGCTTGCATCGATTCCCCACTTTTCGTGCAGGTCCTGGCCACCAATGCCCTCGACTTTCATCGGGAGCAGGAAGTCCGCTGCCTTGAAGCCGGTGCCGAAGAGGATGATGTCTGCATCAAAGTGCTCATCTCCGGCCCAGACACCTGATTCGTCAATTTTCTGGACCGCATTGGAAACCAGCTGCACGTTATCGCGCTTCAGCGTGGCAACCCAAGTTCCATCATCACAGATGATGCGCTTGGCGGCGGGTGGGTAGTTGGGAACAATCTGGTCACGCAATTCGAGATCATCCCCGGCCTGGGCTTCCAGGTAAGAGGTCAAATCCTTGCGCAGCGCATCGTTTGCCGCCGAGACGGCAAGTTCTGTCGGCGGGTAGTCAAGATCAACCGTTGCCGCCGGAAGGTTACCGATCAAGCGTGGAAGGAAGATCGAGAAACGGTAGAACGCACGGTACTGGTTCAGCTTGTCCATGAGCCAGCGTTCACCGGAGGCTACTTCCTGACGTAAGACCGGGGTATCGCGTAGCCACGGGGCGCTGCGCTGGAAGATGGTGACCTTGGAAGCTACCTTGGCAACGGCCGGAGCAAACTGCAGTGCCGAGGCACCGGTGCCAATGACGGCAACCTTCTTGCCGGTGAAATCAAGATCGTGATCCCACTTGGCCGAGTGAACCTTGGGGCCGGTGAAGGTATCAAGGCCCGGCAGGTTTGGAATCGAGGGGCGGTTGAGCTGGCCTACGGCGCTGACCACGGTGCGCGAAGAAACCGAGCCGACATTGCCGTTCAGGTCCTTAGTTTCCAGCGTCCAGGTGCTGGTCTCCTCATTCCACTTAGCTGCGGTAACCTCGGTGCCGAAGACTACGTGCTCAAGCAGGCCGTTGTCCGCGGCGAAGTTGTGCAGGTAGTTGTGGATGCGATCCTGGCGGCCGTAGTGGGTCTCCCAGTTGAACTGGCGGAAGGAGTAGGTGTAGATGTGGCTGCGTACGTCGGTACGGCAATCCGGGTAGGTGTTCTCCCACCAGGTGCCACCAACGCCCATGCTCTTTTCAATGATGGTGAAAGGAACTCCTGCCTGCTTCAAACGCAGTGCTGCGAGCAGGCCGGAGAAACCGGTGCCAATGACGGTAGCGGTTAATCCGCTATCCGGGGCAACCTCATTCAAGTTCCACTGTGGGGCACGTGGGTCACCCTCATTGGAAGTAAAGGCAACCTTTGACAAGGTCAGCGCGTCTTCATTGACGCCGCCCATGAGCCAGATGGCAAGTTCCTGACGCATCTGATCGCTTGGGTATTCGGCCCACTCGGCCTGGTTGGCAAGATGTGGTGCTAATAGTTCAAGGCATAGGGCACGAGCCTTGGATTCTTCCTCGGCACTGATTCCGCTCAGGGGAAGCTTAGGAAGGGTAGGGCGCCATTCGTCCTTGAGCACGCTGGTATCCCCGGTGACATGAGCGGTGAGCATGACCAAGGCCGGGATCTGGGCAGATTCAATGTGTTCGGTGAGTTCTGCCAGCGTAATGCTCGGTGCTGACGTGCTGGTGATGGTGGTGTTCATGGTTTCTCCAAAGAGCAAGAAGTTAATGAGTCGTAAGTTTTTTCAATGCGAGGAAGCTTAGGCACGGTCCCAGTTAGCTAGCCCGTCAAGGAATGGACGGATGGTCTTGGCAACTTCTTCAGGGTTTTCGAAGGCCACCAGGTGACCTCCGTTCGCGTAGAGCAACTGTGCGCCCTTAGTCGAGGCAGCTAGTGCTTCGATGGTTGCCTGGGGGGTGCTCTTGTCATTGCTTCCACCAATGACCAAGGTCGGTGGGGGAGTGTCTGTGGCAAAATCGCCAACGCTAGTCATTGCCTCAAAGTAAGCACCAATGGTCTCGCCGCCGGCTCCACGGAATTGCGCACTGGCTCGTGCCACGAGTGGATCGGTGCGATCCTTGGACTTCTCACCAAACCAGCGGTACATGGTTGTTTCATCGGCGGCTTCAAGTCCGCCTTCGGCACGTACCTCGGCGGCCCGGGCCGAAATAGCCTGAGTCGAGGTGGCGTTGTAGCCGCCGCTGGTGGCCATCAAGATCTGCGCATCAACACGGTCCGGGTAGAGCCCTGTTACTGCCTGGGCGACCATACCGCCCAGAGAGATTCCGAGGATGACCGAGGACTCGATACCTTCGGCATCCCACATTGCGGCAATATCTTGGGCAACAAGCTTTAGGGAAATCGGGGTTGAGCCGGCGATGCTTTGACCGTGTCCGCGAAAGTCCGGAGCCAACAAGCGGTATTCCGGGCCCAATGCTGCGGCAAGCGGCTCGTACCAGGACCCATCGAGGGCAAGGGAGTGCAACACCGTGATGAGTTTCGGGCCGGAACCGTACTGGCGGTACACGACTGTGCTTTGGTCAGCACCCTGAATGTTCTTTAATGTCTTAGGCAATTTCTTACGCTACTTTTCTTCGTTGAAAATCTTGGCGCGGGGCTTAGGAGTTCTTGTTCTCTTCGCGCAAGCGTTCTTCGGCCAGATCAACTTCCTGGCGCAGGCGATCGGACATCTCATGGAAGTAATTCTTAAAGACATCCGAGTCGCGACGCATTTCCTGGCGACGGGGACGCTCAAGATCAATCTTCATATCCACAACCATGCGTCCCGGGCGGCTGGCCATCAGGATTACACGGTCTGAAAGCAGGATAGCTTCTTCTAAGTCGTGGGTCACAAAGATGACGGTGGGGCGCTCCGCTTCCCACAGGCCGGTAAATTCTTCCTGCTGGATGGCACGGGTCTGTGCATCAAGTGCTGCGAACGGTTCATCCATGAGCAGTACTTTGGGGTTCTGGACCAAGGTGCGGGCAATGGCAACACGCTGGCGCATGCCCTGGGACAGGTGCAAGACATCGGACTCTGCGAACTCGTGCAGACGAACCTTGCGTAGCCATTCCTCGGCGCGTACCTTGCGTTCGTCAGCTGGAACGCCTCGGACCTCCATGCCGAGTTCCACGTTTGAACGCACGCGGCGCCAGGGGAGCAATGCATCACGGGCAAAAAGGAATGCTGCCTCATTGCTGCCGGTGCGGATTGGCTTGCCATCAATTTCTACGCTGCCGGCACGTGGCTTGAGCAGGTTTCCGACCATTCCAAGTGCGGTGGTCTTGCCGCAACCCGAAGGGCCGACGATGCTGACAAACTCGGAAGGCTCAATGCGCAGGTTGAAATCGTTCAGAACGCGGACCGGGCGGTTTCCGTGCAGGAAGCTGTGGTTCACGTTCTTGAACTCGACAGAAACGCCTTGGGCGGTCTTGGCCTGTTTGGTTGCTCCAGCTAGTTGGCTCACGGGAATCTCACTCTCATTGCTCGAGCGAAGGGTGGTGTTCAACAATTCGCTCCAAACGACTAGGACTTACTTGGCTTATTTCTAGGGGTCTAATTCATGAGGTGTAACGCGGAAAAATCCGGCTAGCTTGCTGTGCTCAAAGCGTCGGAAAATTGGCTTCATATCCTGTGGTGCGCGTCACTCATCAGTCCATGAATCGTTCAACACCTTGAGGAGTGAGTCAAGGTAAAAGTGGGTAGAACGGAGCTATCGCAACGATAGGTCTTTTCTTATTGCTCGGGCACCAGATAGCGGACAAGCTTTCTCAAACGCACCATTCTTGGGAAGTGCCTTGGGCTGAATCCAGCCAGCGCATCCCGTGCAACCATTCTTCAGGAGGAAGAACGATGACTAACGTCGCAACCCAGACCAGCACCAAAAAGGTTGGTATAGCTACCTTTGATTTCTCAGGTCAGGTAGTCATTATCACCGGCGCCACCGGCGGGATCGGTTCGGCGTTGGCGGAAAAGTACGCCGAGGCCGGAGCCAACCTAGTACTTCACGGGCGTAAGGCAGAAACCCTGCAGGAACGCGTTGAACGAGTCGAAGAACTCGGTGCTCAGGCAACGCTGGTGACCGGAAATATTAAGGAACCAGAAACCGCTCAGGCACTGGTTGCCGCAGCCATGGAAAAGTTTGGCCGCATCGATGTACTGATCAATAACGCCGGTGGAAACTTTGCTGCACGCCTCGAAGATCTCTCGGTCAACGCCTGGAACGCAACCATCGGAACCAACCTTTCCGGTGCCTTCTACACCGCTTGCGCCGTGCTTCCGGTATTCGAAAAGCAGGGTGGCGGTGTGATCATCAACGTCGGCTCCGGCTCGGCAAACTACGCCCACCCGATGCGTGGTGCCTACGCCGCAGCCAAGGCCGGGCTCGCCTCATTGACCAAGACCATGTCTTGGGAATGGGCGGATCGTGGCATTCGCGCCAACTGCGTGGAGCCCGGTGCAACCCTTACCCCATCCTCACGTTTTGCTAATGAGGATGTTGAAAAGTCCTTCGGCGAATTCCTCGCCCTGGGCCGCGTTGGCCTGCCCGAAGAGGTAGCCGACGCATGCATTTACCTGTCTTCGGATGCGGCAAGCTTCATTACCGGCACCGTACTGCAGGTTACCGGTGGTCCGCACACTTCGTCCCCACTGGACTCGAAGCTTGTGCGCGCACCACGCGAAGACTAATCCAAAAAGCTTCACCGAAGACTGAAGGAAAAAGGTACTGACATGGCAACCACAACTCCCACTGGGGGCGTAGCAGCATTAGCCAATGGGCTCGCGTACGATGACAGTTCAATCCTTGCCGAACGCCGCAAACGCAAGGTCCAGCAGACGCTTTCCGTGTGGGGTCTGCGCGTTGGAGTGCTAGCTGCATTCGTGCTTCTGTGGGGCACGGCTGTGCAACAGGGGTGGATGGATAAAACCCTCATTTCCACCCCCATCGATGTTGCCACAAAGTTTGTCACCCAGCTTGCCGATTCCACCTTCTGGGTTGACGTGCTGGCGACCTTCTCCGGTGCGATGGCAGGTCTAATCGCCGGTGCGGTGCTCGGCATTCTTGCCGGTGTAGTCTTCGCTCGCGTCGAGGTCCTGCACATTGCCGCCAGGCCGTTCCTGACTCTGATGAACTCGTTGCCACGCCCGGCGTTGGCCCCGATCTTCATTCTTTGGTTTGGTCTTGGCTTTGGGCCGAAGGCACTGGTTGCCTTCTCGGTGGTCTTCTTCGTGCTGATGACCAGCACCATGGGCGCACTGCAGGCGCTGGATCATGACATTAAACAGTTGACTCAGTCCCTGGGCATGAGCAAGGCGCAGCGTTTCTTCAAGATTGAACTGCCATCCGCGCTTCCTTCCATCATTGGTGGTCTGCGACTGGGTGCCGTGTACTCCGTTCTTGGTGCGGTGGTCTCCGAAATGGTCGGCGCCTACACGGGTCTTGGCCAACGACTGGTGGTTGTTACAAACAACTTCCAGGTTGCCGAAACCTTCGCCATTCTGCTGGCCATGGGCTTACTTTCGATGGCACTTGACGCCTCAATTTCGGGGCTGCAAAAAGTCGTCACCAACATGACCCGCTAGGAAAGATACGCATTTATTCAATGAAGCATGACTAACAGATACCGACCCCTCGAGCAAAGCCGCTCGAGAGGTCGGTATCTGTTTTTCTGTCCGAAGATTATCGAGGAGACCCCATAACCATGAGCACTTCCACCACCAAAAATGCCCCCATCCACGCGCCATGGCCAGCTCGGATCCAAGCAGATGCGGCGTTGCCTGCACATCAGGTCCCACATGAAGGACTCTTCCGCTTTGATGGCAAGAGCTTTGTAGTCCTTGGTGCCGGAGGAGGAGTTGGCGAACATATTTCCCGCACGATCGCTGCCCTAGGTGGCAAGGTTTTATGTGTTGATCGTGAAGCGGCTGCGGTGCAAGCGTTGGCCGAGGATCTGGGCATGCCCTACGTTGCTGCAGATATCACCACGGAGCTGGGTTTGGCTGGAATCGCCGAATCTGCACGTCGCGAGTTCGGAGTGATCTCCGGCTATGTTGATGTCATTGGACAGATGTTCCGCAAAGAAATCACCGAATATTCCCTCGAAGACTGGGAAAAGGATTTCACGGTAAATTTGGGCCACGCATTCTTGGCGGCCAAACATTTGGTGCCCCTGATGGATGGCGGAGCAATTGTGCATATTTCAAGTTCCGTTGCAGCCCGAGGTGGGCTCATGGCCCCGGGCTATGGGCCAGCAAAAATGGCTTTGGAGGTCTGGGTGAAGCAGTTGGCGGCAGTTCACGGACCACGCGGTATCCGCGTCAATGCGGTGGCACCGGGCCTATTTCTCTCCCCACGCGTCGAGGCGCGCGGCCACAGCCAAGCGGAGCTGAAAGAACTTACCTCACGCCCCTCGCTGGGACGATTGGGGCAACCCTATGAAATCGCCGGTGCCGTAGCTTTCCTGCTATCCCCGGCGGCCGGCTACATTACCGGCACCACTATCCCCGTCGAAGGTGGAGCCCTGTCCCGGGATTCAACCGGTGTGGATGCCATCATGAAGTAACAAACCGAACGGTTAGTCAGGCAGTCGGAGAAATACTGCGACCCCGTGGACTGAAAATCAGAAAGAAGCTGTAACCTTGCGGGTGTTACACGTCACAGGCCTGACCCCCAAGAAGGCCTGACAAAGGAGAAAAACATGAGATTCGCACAGTTACGCTACCTAGAGGCGGCGCTACGAACCGGATCTTTTAGGCAGGCGGCCAAGGAATTGGATATCTCGCAGCCAACAATTACCAACCAGGTTCAGCGCCTCGAGGAAGACTTGGGCGTGGTGCTAGTGACCCGCGGAGCCAAGGGCGTGAAACCAACCTATGCCGCCGAGCGGATCTTGCCGCACGTGATCGCGGCCGTACAGGCCGAACGCATGCTCCGTGAGGAAGCTAGCGCCATTAGTGGACTCAAGCTCGGTACCGTCAAGCTCGGGACAGTCCCCGCGGCTTCACAGACGATCCTGCCCAAGGTGGTTCAGCGGCTACTCACCGATTATCCTAATGTGCGCTTCGACGTTGATGAGGGTCCCTCGAAGATGGTTGCCCGGGGTGTGCTCAGTGGCCAATTCGATGTGGGGCTGGTGACCCGCCTGCCAGGTATCGAACTCACTCCGGCCGAGGGGGCCCTGCTGCACCATATAGATCTACTGTCCGGGCGTCTGGTACTTGCGGTTCCCGAGGGACACCCGCTGGCGGAAAAGGATGAATTTGATCCCGCCGACCTCGAAGGTGAGCCAATGATCTTCCCCGCCGAGTCGAGCATTTTGCGTGCCGCCTTTGAGAAACTGTTCGAAGGGCTTGAAGCTCGCGTGGTTTACTCAACCCCGAACGCCGAGGCTTCCCAGGCCATGGTGCGCGCTGGCGTTGGCATTTGCATGGCTAACACGCTGCTCGATTCAACGGTCAGCGGAAACGGTGTCTCACTGGTTCCGCTGCCCTACGACTGGGCGTATGCGAAGACCTCGGCGATCGTGCGTAAGGACGAAGCGCGCTCCTCGGCAGTACAGGCACTATTGCGCCTTTTGCGCGAATCAACCAAGGGTTACGTGCCCAACGGCAAGTAACTTTTCCGCCGACTTAACAGATTAAAGAGCTCGGTGTTCAGCGACGAAGGCAGCCGCTGCGCACCGAGCTCTTTTTTGTTGGCACCAAACCTCGAGACACTCAACAGGTCCTCCTGGTGCCACCCGCTGGGGGACGCTATACCGCTGCTGGACGTGGGGCGATAATGGGTGGCCCACGAGAGGGCGATAGGGGGTGCCGATAGCGCAGTGGTATCACCGTGCATCAGCAAAATTGCTTCCCATTCCCGCGGAGAATCGCGAGACTAATCTCACACCGGGCGCGAAATTGGTCGCGCTGTTCCGAATCCCAGTGAGGTGCACAGTTGTCAATCGCAACCGCCCAGCAGAGCTCAGGCTCTATCCTTGAGCTGATCGCTCAGGCAAAGACCCGAGAATCCGCAATGTTTACCGAGGCAGAGGGTAAGACCCTGCTTTCGTCCTTTGGGATCGATACCCCACAGGGCGTAGAGCTTGAGCTCGGCGCCCCCGTTCCGCAGCACTTGCGTGAGCCCTTGGTCGTCAAGGCAGTCTCCAAGACACTAGTTCACAAGTCTGACGCTGGTGGAGTCAAGGTTGGCATCACCGCCGCCGAACTCCCAGCAGTTACCGAGGCCATGAAGGCTTCCTTGGCCGCAGCCGGCCACCAGCTCGAAGGCGTGCTGGTTGAAGAAATGATCCCCGCCGGACACGAGATCATCGTGGGTGCCGTTCGTGCACCGGGCCTGGGCTGGACCGTCATGGTCGGCCTCGGCGGCATCCTGGTTGAGGTCTTCGAAGACGTTGCCTTCGGTCTGGCCCCACTGAACGACACCCAGATCCTGGGCATGCTCAACGAACTCAAGGGCATGAAGGTTCTTGACGGCGCCCGTGGTGGCATCAAGGCAGACATTCCTGCCCTGGTAGACCTGATCGGCAAGCTCGCTGGTCCACACGGCCTACTGGCCGCCCTGCCCGATGACGTGCAGGAAATTGATCTGAACCCCATCATCGTTTCCGAGTCCCGCGCAGTGGCAGTAGACGCCCGCTTCGTGGTTGGAAAGGTCGAAGAAGACGCCGCGGCAACCACGCGCTCGGCATCCACCACCGACTTCTCCCCGCTCTTCCGCCCGGCCCGCATTGCAGTACTCGGTGCCAGCGGTAAACGACCCAACATGGCAAACCGCTTCATTCAGAACATCACCGCGGGCGGCTTCGCCGGCACCATCATCCCGGTCAACCCGACAGCGGACACCCTCGAAGGCCTGCCCGCCATTGGTTCACTCGCCGAGCTGACCGAACCGGTTGACTACGCATTCGTGGCCCTGCCGGGCGGCCGTGTTGCCCAGGCACTGAGTACGGGCAAGGGCATGGTCCGCTTCGCCCAGGTAGTTTCCAGTGGCTTTGGTGAGGTTGAAGAGGGCAAGGAACTCGAAGCCGAACTGATCCGCACCGTCAAGGATGCCGGAATCCGTTTGATCGGCCCCAACTGCCTAGGTACCCACTCCTCGGCTGGCAAGCTTTCCTTCGTGCCGCAGGCACCACTGACCGCGGGCACCACGGCGGTCATCTCGCAAAGTGGTGGCTTGAGCGTTGACATTCTGCGCGTTGGCGCTGCAAGTGGCATTGACTTCCACTCGGTGGTTTCCATTGGCAACAGCGCGGACGTCAGCGCCGCAGAACTACTCGCCGCCCATCTTGAAGATGATGAAGTTCAGGTCATTGGCCTGTACCTCGAATCCTTGAGCATTGCCCGTGACGTGATGGACGTGCTTACCACGGCAGTTACCCGCAAGCCGGTAGTTCTGCTGGCCGGTGGACGCACCCAAGGCGGCTCGCGTGCGGCAACCAGCCACACCGGTGCCCTTGCAGGAAACCACCGACTCTGGCCGGCAATCGCCCGCCAGGCGGGAATCACCCTGGTTGATTCCATTGGAGATTTTGCCAGCGCACTTCACGCACTTTCAACCCTCGATCTGTCGGTCAAGCCGGCAGGCAACGAGGCGGTGCTCTTCGGCAACGGCGGCGGAGCCAGCGTGTTGGGTGCAGATGCACTTGACCGTCAGGGCATCTCCACCACCCCACTGCCGGATGCCATCATTGCCGAACTTGAATCACTCGAAGTCCCACCGGGCAACGGATTCCACAACCCGATCGACGTCCCGGCCGGCACCCTCGCGGTGAAGAAGGGCGCGGTAGCCGAAGACATCCTCGGTGTAGTCCTGGGCGGAACCGAACCAGCGGTACTGATTACCCACCTGAACGTTGGAATCATCCAGCGTAACCTCGGGGCAACCCATGGGGACGTCACCGGAACCATTATCGATTCGATCGCCGTGGCACGGGATAAGTCCAAGTCCAACACCCACCAGATCCTCGTACTGAAGACCGACGGCAGCGAAGACACTGAAGCGATGATCACCGATTACTCGGCACGCGCCCGGAAGATCAATATTCCGGTCTTCGCAACCTTTGAAGATGCGGCCCTGGCAACACGGGCAGTACTCGAGCAAAGCATCCAAATTCACCAGCCAACTTTGAGCGCTAAGGGAAAGTAAGAACATGACACAGGAAGCCATTAAGGAAAAAGAAGAAGTCGTCGAACTTTCCCGCGAGCAAGAACACGAGGTGCGTCGCACCGCAGCTCTGGCCATGGGCGGCTCGCGCAAGCTTGATGCCCGCCGCGCCAAGGGTGAACTCAACGCCCGCGAACGCGTCGCCTTGTTGCTGGACCCGGGGACATTCCGTGAATCCGGCCTGTTCATCACCTCGGCCGTGGTCGCCGACCACGACAAGACCCCGGCCGATGGAAAGATTGCCGGCTCCGGTGAAATCAACGGTCGCCGTGCGGCAGTTGTTGCCTACGACTTCACGGTTAAGGGATCCTCATCTTCACCGGTCTCCAACAAGAAGATGTCTCACTTCAAGGCCCTGAGCGCGAACAACGGCACCCCGTTGATCTACCTCTCGGAATCCACGGGTGTACGCATGCCGGACGCCATGGGCGGCACCGGCATGGGCAGCGCAAACTCCAAGACCCGTTTCCTGCGCAAGCGTGAAGCTCCTTGGGTCTCGGCAGCCTTCGGCTACTGCTTTGGCTCCGCAGCCTGGCACACCGTCACCGCAGACTTCGCCGTCTTCCGTAAGGGCTCGGTCCTTGCGGTATCCAGCCCAGGCCTAGTTTCCCGTGCCACCGGCCAGGAAGTTGATGCTCAGGAATTGGGCGGCTGGAAGGTTCACGCCGATGTCACCGGTTACGCCGATGCAGTCGCCGATACCGATGAGGAAGCCATTGAATTGGCTCGTCGTTTCCTTTCCTACCTGCCGAGCCACAATGGTGAATTGCCGCCAACCGCACCGATCCCTTCGGGCTCGGGCGATCGTGCAGAGGAAATCAAGGACATTGTTCCGGAATCACGCACCAAGACCTATGACGTACGTGAAGTCATTGAGCGCGTTGCGGATACCGGTTCGGTCTTCCCGATCAAGGCACGCTACGCCAAGTCCTTGGTCACCTGCCTGACCCGCATTGGTGGACAGACCGTCGGCATCATTGCCAACAACCCCAAGTTCAAGGGTGGTGCACTGGATGCGGCGGCCTGTGACAAGGCAACCAGCTTCCTGGTGCTCTGCGATTCCTACAACATCCCGCTCGTGCACCTGGTTGACCAGCCGGGCTTCCTGATTGGTCTTGAGGCAGAACGCCAGAAGGTTGCCGGCAAGATCATCAACTGGATGAACGCACTGTCACTGGTCACCGTCCCGAAGATCTCGGTCACCATGCGCAAGAACTACGGCCAGGCCTTCATCAACATGGGTGGTGGCGGTACCGCAGATGCAACCGCTGGCTGGTGGAGCTCCGAGGTTTCCTTTATGGACCCAACATCCGCTGTTGCCGTTGTACACGGTGTGGATCCGAAGGAAGAACCGGAACTCTACGCCGAGCGCCTTGCCGAAATGGCCAAGGGAACCACCGCCTATGACGTGGGACGCGTCTATGGATTCGAGCAGGTCATTGACCCAGCCGAAACCCGCGACTTCATCCTCGGTGCGTTGGCCGACCAGTACAACGCACGCACCAATGGCATTGGCGAGCACAACCTCAGCACCTGGCCAACAAGCTACTAAGGAGAAGGACATGAGTTCATATCCAGAGTCGGTTCTTATTGCGAACCGTGGCGAAATTGCCAGACGCATTATCAAGACCGCAAACCGTTTGGGTGTACGCACCATTGCCGTCTACCACGAGGTAGACGCGGGCCTTCCCTATGTTCTCGAAGCTTCCCAGGCGGTACGCCTGGAAGGTGAGATCCCGGTGAAGTCCTACCTGGATTCCGAGCAGCTGATCCGCATTGCCAAGGAAACCAACGCAGCCTCGATTCACCCGGGCTACGGCTTTTTGGCCGAAAGTTCCACCTTCGCCCGCGCAGTAGAAGAAGCGGGCGTTACCTGGATCGGCCCGAGCGCCGATGCTATCGATTTGATGGGCGATAAGGTTGAGTCCCGTCGCACCGTGGCGGCCGCAGGCGTGCCCATCAGTGGGGATGCCGGTGCAGCACTGGAAAGTGCCGAAGAAGCAGTGGCCGAAGCAGAAATCATTGGTTACCCGGTGATGGTCAAGGCTTCGGCCGGCGGTGGCGGCATCGGTATGTCGGTGGCCCACAATGCCGAGGAACTTGCCAAGGCCTTTGCCAATACCAAGTCCATGGCCGCTCGCAGCTTCGACTCGGACCGCGTCTTCATTGAACGCTTTGTTGCCTCGGCCCGCCACGTTGAGGTTCAGATTCTGGGCCTTGCCGATGGCACGGTAGTTGCCCTGGGCGAGCGCGACTGCTCAACCCAGCGCCGCCACCAGAAGCTCATCGAAGAATCCCCGGCACCTAACCTTGACCCGAAGATTCGCGAGCGCCTGATTCAGTGCGCCATCGACTCGGCAGCCTCGGTCGGGTACCTCAATGCCGGAACCGTTGAGTTCCTGCTGGACACCGTCAGCGGCGACTTTGTGTTCCTCGAAATGAATACCCGTATTCAGGTAGAGCACCCGATCACCGAGATGACTCACGGTGTGGATCTGATTGAACAGCAGTTGAGCATTGCCGCAACGGGCAAAACAACACCTGACTTCAATCCGGTGCAGCGCGGACACGCCTTTGAATTGCGTATCTGTGCCGAGGATCCCAAGAAGTTCTTCCCACGTCCGGGCCCGGTCAACACCTTTGTTGAACCCACGGGTGAAGGAATCCGCGTTGACTCCGGGTATGCGGCAGGCACCGAGGTGTCCCAGCACTTTGACTCACTGGTGGCCAAGGTATGTGCCTACGGCCAGACCCGTGAAGAAGCGTTGCTACGGGTTATCCAGGCCTGTGAAGATCTGGAAATCGGTGGCTTGACCACCAACCAAACGTTCCTTGCCCAGATTCTGGCCTCCGAAGAATTTTCTTCGGGTAGCTATGACACAGGCGTGGTCGAAAAAATCCAAAAACGGCTTAAAGAAGAAGCCAAATTAGCCAAGAGGAGTGCGTAAATCATGGCAGAGAACATCAATGCAGACATGGCAGCAAACGTGTGGAAGATCTTGGTCTCCCCGGGAGATGTTGTTGAAGAAGACGACACCTTGCTGATCCTTGAAGCTATGAAGATGGAAATTCCGGTGACCGCCGAAGATGGCGGCAAGGTCTTAGAAATCCTGGTTGCCGAAGGTGAATCTGTAGCACCGGGACAGCCGCTGTTCTCCTTCGAATCGGAGTAAACCCGCAATGACTACCCCTGCAACCACGGAAGTAACGCTTCCAACAACACTCAAAGCTTGGTCGGTCACCGAACTCGGTGAACCAATCGATGCCCTGAAGTTCGCTGAAATTCAGGTGCCCACTCCGGGCCCGGGACAGGTGCTTGTCAAGGTGTTGGCCTCAGCTGCTAACTTCCCTGACGTGTTGATGTGCCGCGGCGTCTACCAGGTCAAGCCGGAACTGCCCTTCACCCCGGGACGCGAGGTATGCGCCGAGGTGATTGCCACCGGTGAGGGTGTCACCCGCGCCACGGTGGGAGACCGAGTACTGGGTCTGACCACGCTTCCCTACGGTGGCTTTGCCGACTACGCACTGATGGAACAGGGAGTAGTCCACCAAGCACCCGAGAAGCTCGACGATGCACAGGCCTCCTGCCTATTCATTGGATATCAGACCGGTTGGTTTGGATTGCACCGCTTGGCTCGCATCCAGCCCGGAGAAGTTCTACTGGTCCACGCCGCCGCAGGCGGCGTGGGCTCGGCAGCCATCCAGCTGGGTAAGGCCGCCGGTGCCACGGTGATTGGTGTTGTGGGAGGCGAGGCCAAGGCCGAGTACGCTCGCAGCCTCGGTGCCGATCTTGTCATTGACCGCCGCAAGGAAGACTTTGTAGCAGTTGTTAACGAGTACACCAACGGTCGCGGAGCGGATGTTATTTATGATCCGGTCGGCGGCGAGGTCTACAACAAGTCAACCAAGTGCATTGCCTTTGAGGGACGCATCGTCGTTGTTGGTTTTGCCGGTGGGGAGATTCAGACCGCCAAGCTGAACCACGCACTGGTGAAGAACTACGCAATCCTCGGTATCCACTGGGGCCTGTACAACACCAAGAACCCACAGGCAGTAGATGACTGCCACGCGGAGCTGACCAAGCTTGCCAACGCCGGAAAGATTGACCCGTTCGTCAGCGAACGATTCACCATTGACGGAGTTCCGGCAGGATTACAGCGCTTGGCAGACGGCAAGACAGTGGGCCGCGTGGTCATGGAGCACGCAGCACAGTAACAACGGCGCACTAACAAGACAGTGCAGCCCCGGGCAGCACACATGCACCACATGCCGCTGCAGAGAACCAGTTTTCTGCAGCGGCGCAGCAACACTCCCTTAGTTAGGCATCTTTTCGCCGTCACACACACGGCCACCGCAAAGGAGCAGTCACGATGCACACGCAGAATGGTTTGGTAACACCGGCAGGAGCAGGAAAACTTGCTCTCTCACGTCGATCACTATTGAAGTACGTTGGCATAGGCGGGGCCGCGCTGGGTTCGGCCTCATTGCTGGCTGCCTGTGGCGGTGGCGGTAACGCAGCCGGTGCCGGTGCTTTGCAGGACTTTGCTGTTGCTGCATTCCCCGGGGATGCGTACTTCCTTGACACCATTAACTTGGAAAACAAGGACTACGCAAATCACGGACTGAAGGTGGATAAGCACCTGAACCCGCAGTCCGGTGTTCAGGCATTCCAGCTGTTGGTCGCCGGCGCCATTGACGGCTACGCCGCAGATACCCTGTTGCTCATGGCAACACACGCAAACTCCTCCAAGGGCAAGCGTCCCATGCTCATTGGCTTCCGCAACGTGGAGACCACCTACGGCATTGTTGGATCTTCGAAGCACACCTGGCCTTCGGCCGATGCGAGCTTCGAAGAGAAGATTGCCTCGTTGAAGGGCAAACGCATTGGTGTGACAAGCGTTGGCGCCGGTGGCGATTTGCAGCTGAAGCTCGCCTTGGAACTTGCCGGCATGAAGTACGGGGATGTTACGGCCCTTGCCGTTGGTCCAACGGCCCAGGCAATTCCCAACCTGAAGGCCGACCGCATCGATGCGTACGTCACCGTGCAGTGGACCTCAACCCGCTTTGTTGCCCAGGAATCCGGTGGCACGGTACTGATCGACTTTGCCGAGAAGAACGTGCCGGATCTGATGCGTAACCAGGCAGTAGTGGCCATTGGAATGCGCGAAGAAACCATTGAGAAGAACCCGGATATGGCCAAGAACTGGCTTGCCGCACAGAACGATGCCAATACCTGGATCGTTGAAAATAAGGACAAGGCTGCGGCGCTGTTGAACAAGACGGGGTTGGGCGGCAACGGCCTGGAAATTGCCAACAACTATGTTGAGCACTACATCAATGACATTGCCCCGAACCTCAAGCCAATGTTCAAGGCAGATAAGGCAACCGTTGATCACATGGCGGAGCTTGCCTTGCGCTTTGGAAGCGTAAAGAAGGGGGATATCACCTTTGAATCCCTCGTTCCGGAATTTGCCCGGGCATAAAGAAAGCTTTGAACGATGAGCACCACAGAAAATGTTGAAGTGAAAACACAGACAGAATCACCGACCGGACTTGATCTGCCACGCCTGAAAACGTGGTTGGATGCACAGCACCCGGGCTTGGTTGCGGGTGAGCTTTCGGCATCCCTGATTACCGGTGGTAAATCGAACCTGACCTACAAGCTCACCGACGGTAGCAGCGAATGGATCATTCGCCGTCCACCACTGGGAAATATCATGGCAACCGCCCATGACATGCGCCGTGAATACGATATGGCCCATGCCTTAGGTGCCACCAATGTTCCGGTCCCCAAGATGCTGGCCTACGGAGCCGACAAGGACATTGTTGGCGCGGAGTTCTACATCATGGAACTCATTGACGGTGTTCCCTACCGTTACCGCGACGAGCTGGTTCCACTGGGTGAAGAGCGCACGCGTGCAATTTCCACCGAGCTGGTCCACACACTGGCCAAGCTGCACCAGGTCGATGCCGACGCGATAGGTTTGGGCAACTTTGGTCGCCCGCAGGGCTTTGTGCAGCGTCAGGTTAAACGTTGGAAGACCCAGCTTGACGCGTCTAAGACCCGCGAACTAGTCGGTGCCGATGAGCTTCATACCAAGCTTGCTCGTCTGGTACCGGAAAACTCGCCGGCCGGAATCGTGCACGGTGACTTCCGTCTAGATAACGTCTTGATGAGCCCGGATGACAAGCCGGCCGCGGTGATCGACTGGGAAATGGCAACACTGGGTGATCCACTACTGGATCTTGCCCTGATGCTGACCTACCAGAAGCGCGCACGGATCGTCTCCACGTGGGAAACCACCGACCAGGCAACCATCGATGTGACGCTGGCGCCCGGATACCTTTCCGAGGAAGAGATCATGGATCTTTACGCCAAGAAAACTGGTACCGATTTAAGTGGATTTGGTTTCTATTTGGGGCTTGCAGCATTCAAGCTTGCGGGCATTTCCGAAGGTGTTAGATTTAGGCACATTAACCGCCAGACAGTTGGCGAAGGCTTCGAGGACAGCGGAAATTCAGTGCCATTGCTGTTAGAACTCGGCCTAGAAGCTCTTAAGGAGTACAAGTAAATGGAATTCTCAATTGACGAAAAGACCGAGCTGCTCAAAAAAGAGCTCGTCGATTTCATGTATTCGCACGTCTACCCCAACGAGCAGGCCTTCGCCGACGAAATTGCGGGAATGGAGAACCCCTACGCCTGGTCAGAGTCCAAGATTCTGAACGAGCTGCGTGCCGAGGCTCGCAGCCGTGGTCTGTGGAACCTGTTCCTTCCGGGTGAGGGCGGTGCGGGACTGACAAACGTCCAGTACGCCGCGTTGTCCGAAATCACCGGCCGTGCCCGCACGCTGGCACCTGCCGCACTGAACTGTGCTGCACCGGATACCGGAAACATGGAGCTGCTTGCCGAGTTCGGTACCGAAGAGCAGAAGGAAAAGTGGCTCAAGCCGCTGTTGAACGGCGAGATCCGTTCGGCCTTCGCGATGACCGAGCCGAAGGTTGCTTCCTCGGATGCAACAAACATTGAGACCTCGATCGTGCGTGATGGCGACGAGTACGTCATCAACGGCACCAAGTGGTTCATTACCGGTGCCATGAACCCCAACGCGGAAATCTTTATCGTGATGGGCAAGACCGATCCGACCGCGGATCGTCACAAGCAGCAGTCCCAGATCTTGGTTCCGCGCAACACCCCGGGGCTGACCGTCACGCGCGGCATGACCATCTTCGGCTACGAGGACCACTACAACGGTGGACACGCGGAGCTGGAGTTCAAGGACGTGCGCGTCCCGGTCTCCAACCTCATCGGAGCGGAGGGCGAGGGCTTCGCCATCGCTCAGGCTCGTCTGGGCCCCGGACGTATCCACCACTGCATGCGTGCCATTGGTATGGCCGAGCGTGCCATCTCGATGATGTGTGAACGTGCAGATACCCGCACCCCGTTCGGCAAGCCGCTCTCCGAGCAGGGCGTTGTACGCACCTGGATCGCCGAGTCGCGTGTGAAGATCGAGCAGCTGCGCCTGATGGTCCTGAAGACCGCATGGTTGATGGATACCGTGGGCAACAAGGCAGCTCACACCGAGATCCAGGCCATTAAGATTGCTACCCCGGAAGCCGTCGAGTGGATCCTTGATAAGGCCATTCAGGTACACGGTGCCGCTGGCCTCTCGCAGGACTTCTTCCTGGCTTCATCCTTCGCCTACGCACGCACCATTCGGTTCGCCGATGGCCCGGATGAGGTTCACAAGAACTCGATGGCTCGCAATGAGCTCAAGCGTCAGCGCGCCCGCCGTGAGGCTCGCGCCGCCGCCGCAGCAAACAAGGGCTAACTAGCCTCTCCCTATAGACACCTGTGTCCCCCTTTCAGCTACGCACGGCAGGAAGGGGGACACAGGCTTGCCCAAAAATAACTGTCTATGCGGATCTTCATGAGCCGAGGACTTGTGCGTAGAGCTCCAATGGGTTGCTGTGCTTCCCATGCATGGCAAGGTGCAACTACTGGTTGTGCTCAGTTGATGAAGTCTTGTGCTGGGAGGGCCTGCTCGGCGCCTCGGGTAAGGCCGAAGCCATGGCAGCAGAGGTCAAGCCCAAGCCCTCAAGAATGTTAGGGGGCTTGGGCTTGACCGGGACAAAGAGTGGGCCAATAACTAGGCCGGAATACGAATGAGCTTCTTGTTTGAGAATTCATCGATTCCGTAGGCGCCAAGTTCTCGACCGAACCCCGAACGTTTGGTGCCACCGAAGGGCAAATCTGCCTGGCTTCCGGCAACTCCGTTGATGACGACCATGCCTGCCTCGAGACGATCAGCAACGGCATTTGCCTGCTCGGTATCTGAGCTAAACACCGCGGCCCCCAGTCCGTAGTCGGAGTCGTTGGCCAACTCGATGGCATGTTCGGTATCTTCTGCGCGCAGGAGCACCGCCACCGGGCCAAAGATCTCTTCGCGGAACGCACGCATACCCGGTGTGACACCGACAAGAACCATGGGAGCCATGAAGGCGTGGGGATCCTGCACCGAATGCTGGCCAACGAGCAATTCTGCGCCTTGGTTTAGCGCGTCCTGGACTACCTCGAGTATTTCTGTCTTGGCGTCGGCAGAATATAGCGGGCCCAGGAAGGTTGTCGGATCCAGGGGATCCCCATATGTCATCGAGGAGACAGCCTGGGCGAACGACTCGGAGAATTCCTCGTAGGTCTCATCCAAGACAATAATACGCTTGGAAGCGATGCAAGCCTGGCCCGCATTGGCAAAACGACCCCGCAGGGCCGACTTGACCGTTCTGGCAAGATTTTCGCCGTCCAACACCAATAGCGGGTCCGAGCCACCGAGCTCGAGCACAACCTTTTTCAGGTGCTTCCCGGCTTCCTCAGCAACCGCTGCACCTGCCTTTTCCGAACCCGTCAGTGAGACCCCCTGGACATGTGGGGACGCAATCAGGGCAGCAATGTCGCGTGAGGATGCCAGCAGGTTGATGTAAGCATCAGTGGGAACGCCCGCAGCGTGTAGGACCTGCTCGAATGCCAAGGCGGACTGTGGGCAATTGCTCGCATGCTTCAGCAGGATGGTGTTTCCGAGAAGTAGGTTGGGGATTGCGAATCTGGCCACCTGATAGAAAGGGAAATTCCAAGGCATGATGCCCAGAACCGGTCCAATCGGGCTGGTGCGCACCAACGCGGTGTCGCCACTTGCTGGGTTCAGTTTTTCATCGGCCAAGAGTTCGT
This sequence comes from Arthrobacter sp. MYb227, assembly GCF_002975435.1. Taxonomy (GTDB): domain Bacteria; phylum Actinomycetota; class Actinomycetes; order Actinomycetales; family Micrococcaceae; genus Paeniglutamicibacter. The sequence continues at coordinate 276,949 of NZ_PCPT01000002.1, forward strand.
GAGCGTTCTCGCCGTAATAGCGACAAATGGATGCAACAAGGAAAAGCTCACCCTTGGATTGGGAAATTGGTTTTCCCATTTCTCGCGTGATAATTTCGGCAAATTCGTCGGCTCTTTCCTCAAATGCGGCAGCTGCCCTGAGCAGTGTTTGGGCGCGGTCCTGAAGTGAAACCCGTTGCCAAGAACGGTAGGCGAGCGCCGATTTTTCTGCTGCGCCGACGATCTCTTCGCGGGACAGCGTGGGGAATTCAGCCTCGACGATGCCGGTGGCTGGATTGGTTGAGCGGTACATGAGCGGGGCTCTCCTGTCTGCGGTGATCTTGTTCGTGAGTGAAATAAACTAAATGCACAATGCATTCTTTTGGTTAATTACTTGATTCCAAAACGACGCGGCCAGAGATCAGGCGGTTTTCGAGGGCATCGAGGGCATCTCGGACTCCGTCGGCGGATAATGAACCCGAATGAGGTGTAGAGCGGGGGATCTGCCCCGACTTGGCCAGCTCGACAAGCTGGTGCAACTCACCGAGGTTGCCCACGAAGCTACCTTGGATGGTGATCATTTTCATGGAAATCATTGCGGTGGGTATGACAAGTTCTCCGCCAAAGAGCCCCACCTGAACCATGATCCCGCCCTTGTTGAGCCAATCGAACCCGATGGCCGCGGTCTGTGAATTGTTGACGAAGTCGATGATCCCCGCGGGGCGGGCGTTGAGTGATTTGCCAATGGTTGCCGCCGAGCTTTCCGCATCGATCTGCAGGGTCTGGGTGGCACCGGCGTCGGTGGCCAGCGCAAGGTTTGCTGGGTTCAAGTCGATGGCAATAATGTTCTTGTGGCCCAGCGCCTTGAGGATTGCCACCGCGCTCAGCCCGACCCCGCCGGCGCCGATAATCGCAACCGGTGCCTCCGGTGGCAACGGGAGGATCTTGTTGATGGCCGAGAATGACGTGACCCCTGAGCAGGCAAGGGTTGCTGCCCATGCGGGATCCAAACCTTCAATGTCTAGAAGGTACTTTTCGTGGGGAACCAGTACGTGGTCTGCGTATCCGCCGGGCAGCTGAATCCCAATGGAGCGCGGTGCTCCGCAGGCGTTTTCGGCGCCGTTTACACATTGCACACACTCCGTGCAGCCAAGCCATGGGTAGAGCAGTACCCGATCACCGATTTTCCGGTCCGTGACCTCGGCGCCAACGGCAAGAACCTCGCCTACGACCTCGTGACCCATGACAAAACTTTCGCCCATTCCTCGCGAGGCAAGGGAGAGTTTTCCGCGGCTTCCGAGATCAAAATATCCATCGCGTGCGTGGATGTCGGAATGGCAAACGCCGCTGTGTGTGGTTCTGAGCAGGACTTCTTTGCCCGTGGGAACCGGAGTTTCTGAATCAATTTCCCGGATGGTCCGGTCGGCAGCGAACGCAGTAAATGACCTCAATGGTGACTCCTTGGGGGTAGTTGCGTGATTCATGTCACGCAAGAAGACCATGACATGAAGTTCGCGGTTCTGTCTAGAGGGGGGAGTCGGTAACCGAGGCAGGCATCGGTGGTCGCGCGACTTAGTTTCCGGTGAGCACCTGATGGGGGTTTCGCTCCTGGGCCATGGCGGTTACGAGGCGCTCAAAAAACTCGGTGATCTTGGTGGCGGCGGTGGCCGTATCGGGCAAAATCTCGGCAATCTCGGTGAACGCCGCATCCCATAGCGGGGCAAAATGTTGGTACGGGTACATCGAGATGCGTCCACTGATCCGCGTGGACAGCTGTGTGGCAAGGGCCTTGAGTTCGGAGTTTCCCGCCATGTTGAAGACCTCGTTTACAAGCAGGGAAACCGGGCCGCCCTCGGGCTTGCGAGTCTCGGGATGTTCAATGCCGGGCCCGATTTGAAGCATGATCTTACGCAACGCCTTGGTATCCTGGGTGGTGCCGTCGATCCGTGCGATGCCCAGGCTCAGTAGTGCCCCGAGCGCATCCATGAGCTCTTCGGCCTGATGCTGCGTCAGGGTCATGACCATGCGTCGCTTATTGGGCAGCACATCGATGAACCCTTCGGAGATCAGTACCGCGATAGATTCACGCACCGGAGTGATGCTCACGCCCAGGCGTGCGGCAATTTCCGCATCTCGGATCGGTGCGCCGGGTGCCAGGAAGCCGCTGGAGATTTCCGCGCGCAGCTGCGTGGCGACCGCTTCGGCCCGTGTCGTGGGAGCGATGAAGTTGTTTGGCCCGGTCGTCATTGGCGTTTCTCCTGCGTGGATCCGGTGAAGCTGTTCACCCTAGAGCATATGGGCGAAAAGCGGAAGGTCCGCAAATAGCTGGCAGAAACTTTCCTCTAGGGACTAGAAAGAATGCATTATGCATTCTATGCTGATGTGACCCGCCCCACTCCGGGGTTGCCGGTTCACCCACAGCAAGCTCCGAAATCAAAGGAACGATTAGTGGCTCTCGATGAAGCAACGCAGCAACTACTGCGCACCCTAGCAGCGGCGCCGGACGCCGTACCGCTTGCCTCGCTGACCCCGGTCCAGGCCCGCGCCTTGAGCTCCTCCCGTGCAACGGCATATGCCCCGGGACCCGAAATCTTAGACACCACCAACTTTCTGTTGCCCGTCTCGGGAAACTCAAACATCCGGATGCGGATTCATACACCAACGACCACCCCCACTTCGGTTCTTCTCTACCTCCACGGCGGTGGCTGGGTCATTGGAGATCTTGACACCTATGATTCTTTGGCCAAAAATCTTGCCCACGAATCCGGGGCAACGGTCGTGCTTGCCGAATATCGCAAGGCCCCGGAATTTCCCTTCCCGATTCCCGTTGAGGACGCCTGGGCGGCGTATTGCTGGGTCGTGGAAAACCTCGAGCAGCTTGCCTCCCTGGATGCGAAGCTACACATTGCCGGAGACAGCGCCGGAGGAAACCTTGCCGCGGTGATCGCCCGCCGTGCCCGTGATGCAGCGGTGGGCAATCTAGCCAGCCAGATCCTCATTTACCCCGTGGTGGATCACGATTTGAGCCGGACCAGTTACCTCGAGCGTGAAAACCAGACCCTGCTGCCGAAAGCAGCCATGGAGTACTTCTGGGGACACTATGCACCGGACGCCCAAGACCGAAAACACCAAGATGCCTCGCCCCTGCACTGCACGGATCTTTCAGCGCTCCCCAACGCACTTATTATCACCGCCGAGCATGACGTGCTGCGCGATGAGGGTGAACACTATGCACTGGCGCTGACCGAGGCAGGAGTCCACGTGGAGCATCACAGATGGCTCGGGCAAATGCACGGATTTATCCAAATGGTGGGAATCCTTCCGGCAAGTTTGGAAGTAACCCGATTGATTGCCCGTCATATCAGCGAAAATGAACAACTTGAAAGCGAGGCCTAAAGATGGCTCTGCCAAACGACGTAGATGTATTAGTGGTTGGTGCCGGGTTCTCCGGACTGTACATGCTGCACAAGCTACGAGGCCTAGGCCTTAGCGCCGTGGCCCTGGAAAAGGGCGACGGCGTTGGCGGAACCTGGTACTGGAACCGCTACCCCGGAGCGCGGTGCGATGTTGAAAGCCCATACTATTCATATTCGTTTGATGCGGACCTGGAGCAGGAATGGGAATGGACCGAACGCTACCCGGCACAGCCCGAACTGCTCAAATACATCAATCATGTGGCAGACCGTTTTGAGCTACGCAAGGATATCTTCCTAGAAACAACGGCAGTTTCGGCCGTGTTCGACGAGTCGGAAAACCTCTGGACCGTCACAAGCATCGGGCCAGAAGGTGGCCACGTCACCCGCGCCAGGTACTGCATTATGGCAACCGGCTGCCTTTCCTCGGCGCGCATGCCAAATATCCCCGGACTTGAATCATTTCAGGGCCAGCTACTGCACACCGGCATGTGGCCGCACGAAGAAATCGATTTTACCGGCCAACGCGTGGGCGTCATTGGCACCGGTTCCTCCGGCATCCAAGCAATCCCGGTCATTGCCGAACAGGCCCAGAACCTACAGGTCTTCCAGCGCACCCCGAATTTCTCGGTCCCGGCCTTCAACGGCCCCATCGATCAACAGTGGTACCGAGAGATCAAAGAAAACTACCCCGAACTACGGGAACGTTCCCGCCACACCACCATGGGAATTCCCTTCCAGCGGCGCGACCAAGCGGCCATCGACATCAGCGAGGAAGAACGCGAGCAAGTCTTTGAGGAACACTGGCCCAAGGGTGGGTTCAGGATTTCTTCCTGCTTCAACGATCTGATGCGTAACCAAGAATCCAATGATTCCTTGGCCTCATTTGTCAGAAACAAGATCGATCAGATGGTTCATGACCCCAAGATTGCTCAGTTACTCAAGCCCTACGATCACCCGGTCACCGGAAAACGCATCTGCGTTGATACAAACTACTACGCAACCTATAACCGGGACAACGTTGAGCTCATCGATGTGAAGAGTGACCCCATCCAGGAAATCACTGCGCACGGTATCCAGACCGAGGACCATTTCTTTGAGCTTGACACCATCGTGGTGGCCACCGGATTTGATGCCATGACCGGGGCAATGCTGCACATGGATATTCGCGGCCGCGGGGGAGCATCGCTGCGCGAGCACTGGGAAGCCGGAGCCCGCACCTACCTAGGGCTCGCCGTCGCCGGATTCCCCAATATGTTTACCATTGCAGGGCCCGGCAGCCCCAGCGTGCTGAGCAACATGCTCACCTCCATTGAGCAGCACGTGGAGTGGATCAGCGACCACCTGGTCCACCTGCGTGAAGGAGGTTACACGAGTTCCGAGGCGGCAACCGTCGCGGAGGATGAATGGGTTGATCATGTGCGGGAACTTTCCGAAAAGACGCTATTCCCCAGCGCTAATTCCTGGTACCTAGGTGCCAACGTTCCGGGCAAGCCACGGGTATTTATGCCTTATATAGGTGGCGTTGGAAGATACCGTGCCCATTGCACCGACATCGCTTCCCGCGATTATGAGGGGTTCGTCTTGAAATAGCCCTGCATGGTGGGTGCTTGCTGTGTGGCGGGGGAATCCCACTACACAGCAAGCACCTGTCCCATGTTCTTTCGCTGCCCGAGTCGACCCGGAAGTATCCTCATGAAAGAAAAAAGTGATGTTTTGGAGCAATTTTCGCTTGATGCAGTGCCACTTCACCCACGGGTCCGCCGGGACCGGTTGCGTTCTACCCTTGGGGCAACCTGTCTGACCTTCTGTGTCTCATTTGTTGTGGCCTTCGGTCTACTGGTGCCCTCGGGCACTAAACATTTTGGGGTGGGGGTCAGCGCCTACCTGGTCCACTACACGTTGCTGGCAGCCGTGAGTGGATTGTGCTTTGGGCTCGTGGGCAAACTCGTACCACGAGTGGGAATCCGCCGGTTAGTCATTATTGGCGGATCGATCACGACCATCAGCATTTTTGCGATGTCCCTGACCACTAACCTTTACCTCTTTTACTTCTTTGCCGTTCTGAGCGGCGTGGGCTGGTCGAGCTGCACCCTGGTTGCCGCAACGATCATCATCAACGGATGGCATCTGCATCAACGCCGCGGATCTGTCCTAGGCGCGGTGCTTGCCGGCAACGCGGTGGGCGGCGTGCTGTGGGGATTAGTCATGCCTACTGTTGTGCAAATGTATGGCTGGTCCGGAGGGATGCAGTTATTGGCCATCTGCGCCCTAGCCATGATGGTGCTACCCGGGGTCTTGCTTATTAAAAACCCACCGGTGAGAACCACCCAACAGGACCAAACGGCACTGACAACATCAAGGCTCCCATCCCTGCGCGCGAGCGGCCTGAGGTTCGCCGTCGCGTTGTTGGTCATTGGAGCATTTGCCTTGGCCCTCGAAGGGGGATCGGTCCAGATACTACCCACGCTATTTGCGGACCGGGGAATAGACCCGGTGAAGGCCGGTGTCTTTGTATCGCTCTACGCGGTCGGTGGCATCGTAACAAAACCGCTCTTTGGTTTCATCTACGACAGGTTTGGCCCGCGCGGAGCCTCCTTCGCCGCCTGGATCGCCTTTATGATTGGGTTCCCATGGTTGGCCCTGACCACCTCGGAGAACAGCTATTACATCATCATTCCGCTGATATCTCTGGCCCTGACCACCTATACGGTGATGGTCCCGCTGATTGTCTCCGATGCTGTGGCCCCGGAACACTTCTCAAATGTGTTTGGTAAGACGATGATGATCGGTTCGCTGGGCCTTGCCATCTCGACACCAATGTGGGGACTGCTCTATGACCTCACCGGAGACTTCACCCCGGCGTTGTATGCGGCTTCCGTACTCGGAACCCTGGGCATGGTGTTGCTGCTGGTTGGCCGCCATTGGGGGAAGAAACAAACATTAAAGGTAGCCAGTTCGGAGCCGGTCGACGTCCCGGTATCCGCGGGCGCCTCCACTCATTAGCAAGTAACCCTACAAGTTATCTCCCAGTCCCCGGTGCGTGGGGGGCTATCCACACTAGTTCGGAGAAGGACAAAAATGCAGCGATTCGCTCACAAGACAGCACTAGTCACCGGCGCCGGAAGCGGTATCGGCAGGAGTACCGCACGCGCTCTTGCCGCCCAAGGCGCAAACGTAGTGCTCACCGACATTGATGAGGCAAAGGCCAAGGACGCAGCCGAAGAAATCAGCCGGACGGGAGGAAACGTCCTGGCACTGCGGCAGGACACCTCCGATCCCGATGAGGCACAGCACGTAGTGGATGCCGCCCTGGCGGAATTCGGCGCACTGCATCTTGCCGTCAATAACGCGGGTGTCACCTCGGCAATTTCCCCCCTGGGCGGGTACCCACTCGATGAATGGCACCGCGGGATGGATATTAACCTCAATGGTGTCTTCTATGGGTTACGCACGCAACTACCGGCCATTGCTTCCTCCGGGGGAGGCGCCGTGGTAAATATGTCTTCGGTGTTCGGAACCCTTGCCCGTCCGGGCAATCCCGCATACGTTGCCTCAAAGCACGCGGTCATTGGACTAACAAAGGTCGCGGCCCTGGACTATGCACAACAGGGTGTGAGGGTCAATGCTGTGGGCCCGGGGTACATTGAAACTCCCTTGCTCGCAGAGATCAATGACCATGTCATCCAAGACTTGGTCAGCCGCCACCCGCTGGGCAGGCTGGGAAACCCGGACGAAGTCGTCAATTTGGTACTCTTTTTACTCTCCGGCGAAGCCTCCTTCATTACAGGTAGCTATCATCTGGTTGACGGCGGCTACTCATCTGTTTGACCGCGATCTAAAATCCCTGAGATCGCAAAGGGTCACCCGCAGCCCGAGCAAATACACAAGCTTCAAGGCACCCCCCAGAGAAAACATGCCTGCAGCGATGTCGCCGACTCCTGCAGGCCATCTTTCCCCCCCCTGTACACACAGCCAGTCATGGCTCATCTGCTCCCCGCAGAATCGACGCATAACTACAACGTGAAGGAATCCTCAGGATGAAAGCTCTCAGGTATCTTGCACACGGCCAAGCCCCTGAAATCGTTGAGATCGAAAAACCTGTCCCCGGCCCGGGGCAGGTGCTACTGAAGATCACGGCAGCCGGGGTCTGTCACTCCGATGAAGCCGTCATGAACATGCCGGAAAAAGAGTATCTGGAAAGAAGGTACCCATTTCCCCTAACGCTGGGGCATGAAGCTACAGGGATTGTGCACGAAATCGGCCACGGCGTTAACACCTCTTTCAAGGTCGGAGACTCGGTGGCAGTCTATGGACCGTGGGGCTGCGGACGCTGCAAGCACTGCAGCATGGGCATGGAAAACTACTGTACGAATGCCGCAGCCGAAGGCATCCGACCCCCGGGACTCGGCAGCCAGGGCGCGATGGCCGAATACATGGTGGTTGACGATGCTCGGCACCTGGTAGCCCTCGGGGACCTAGACCCGGTCAAGCATGTGTCCCTCACCGACGCGGGGCTCACGCCCTATCACGCAATCAAAAAATCATTGCCAAAACTTGGTGCCGGGACCTTTGCCGTGGTCATTGGCGTGGGAGGACTGGGCCACGTGGGCATCCAAATCCTCAAGGCGCTCGCCGGAGCCACGGTAATCGCCCTTGATCTCAATGAAGAAAAACTTGAACTTGCACGCCAGATGGGTGCCGACCACGTCCTGCTCAGCGATGCCGACGCGGCGCAAAAGATCAGGGACCTCACCGGCGGTCTCGGCGCCAACGCCGTCTTCGACTTTGTGGGGGCCAACCCCACTGTCGCCCTGGCACAGCGCGTTGCGGCACTTGACTCCGAGGTGGCAATCATTGGCATAGGTGGCGGATCGATGTCGCTGAGCTTTGGAAATATTGCCTTTAATGCTGCGGTTCGCATTCCATATTGGGGATCGCGTGGGGAATTCCTTGAAGTGATCGACCTTGCGCGAGCGGGAAAGATTGCGGTTGAAGTCCAAACTTATACTCTGGAGAATGCTCCGCAAGCCTATAAAGACCTCTCCGCAGGTTTGATCCGCGGGCGCGCAGTAATCGTTCCCTAGGGATCTCACGTACGCCGGAAACAAGACTCCGTCAGTCACAATCTCTACGCAACACATCAGCAGCACCAAGAAACCCCCTGGCTTGTGCCGAGCTGTAGGTGGGTGCAAACAACAAGCGAATACTTAACAATCGAAGACTAGATTCGGTTGCACAACGGTGTCTCCCTTGGTGTTTCTGTCACTCGAGACAGAAATACCAAGGGAGACATAGTTCTGCCCGGAAATCGTTGCAAACTGTTGTCAAGTAATCACTGATCACTACGCGGCTATCACCTCGATAAGTCATGTGAGATTGATTACTTAAGGGTCGAGCGCGGATGATCGATGTATGCCTACACATGCCACCTCACTCACGGTCGATGAATCCTCGGCCTCCAAACCCGCTGTTGGCCGCCCAGGAATTCAGTCCCTCCGGGTGGCACGGAAGGATGTTCTTGCCGAAGGGGTTATTCGTCTGCGGCTCGAGGAACCACACAACGCCCGTGTCCCGGACTGGACCCCTGGTTCACATATTGAACTAGTACTTCCCACCAAGGAACACGGCGTGCTCTCGCGTCACTACTCGCTGTGTGGGGACCGCTGGGATGCCCACGCCTACGAAGTAGCAGTATTGCGCGAACCAAACTCACGCGGCGGATCACACTTCGTTCACGACGAGCTTGCCGTTGGTGACATGATCACCATTGGCACCCCACGTAACAACTTCCACCTCACCCAGGCCAAGCGCATTGAATTCATTGCCGGTGGCATCGGCATCACACCGATCATGACAATGATTGCAGCTGCCGAGCAGCTGGGCGTTGACTGGCGTCTGCACTACGGTGGGCGTAGCCGCGACTCCATGGCATTCTTGGATGAACTTGCTCAGTATGGGGATAAGGTCGTCATTTGGCCGCAGGATGAAAAGGGCCACCTGAACCTTACCTACCTCAATGAACCGGTTGAAGGCGGCCGCGTGTACTGCTGCGGCCCCGAACCACTGCTAAACGCCGTTGCCGGTGCCGCCGAGGCCTGGCCCAAGTGGGCAGTGCGCTTTGAACGCTTCGTGCCAGCAACCCAGCCGCCACCGGTACGCACCGAACCCTTCGAATTAGAACTGACGCGTTCTAACAAATCGGTCACCGTAGGTACCGACGAAACCGTACTTTCGGCCCTGAGCAATGCCGGAGTTCCGGTGCTTGCCTCCTGTATGGAAGGCATTTGCGGCACCTGTGAAGTATCTGTCCTCCGCGGCACCCCGGAACACCGTGACTCGTTGCTCAACGACGGCGAACGCGAAAAGAACGACCGGATGTTTGTCTGTGTTTCTCGTTCTATCACCGACAAACTCGTCCTGGATCTTTAGGAGATATACCCCTTATGACTGCCACCTCCAAGTGCCCGATAAACCACGGCACGATCCCCGTGTTGGATGATGATCCATTCGCCCCGGAAGTCCTCGAAGACCCGATTCCCTTCCAGACTCGTCTGCGTGAAGCAGGGCCGGTAGCTTACCTGTCCAAATACAATGCCTACGCCATTGGCGGCTACGACGAGATGTCTGCCGCCGTCAGCGACTGGCAGGGACTTTCCTCGGGTTCAGGTGTTGGCCTGAACGAACCATGGCGTGCCCGTGGCCTGCTGCAGATGGATCCTCCGGAACACGATGCCCCACGCGAAGTACTCCAAGAAATTCTCTCGGCCCGTGTGCTGCGTTCCATGAAGGATAACTGCGTGGACCGTGCACGCACCCTGATTGATGAACTCCTTGAAGGAACCGAACCCGGTGGGCAGGTTGAAGTTGATGCTCACAAACAGATTGGTGCGGTCTTCCCGGTGAACTTCTTCCCGGATGCTTCGGGAATTGATGAGACCGACCGCGAGAATCTTGTCCCGTACGCTGACCACATCTTCAACTCGCTGGGCCCACGCAATGAGCTGGTCAAACAGGGCGAATGCCGTGCCGCCGAACTCCAAGAATGGGCACTATCCAAGTGTCAGCGTGAGAATCTGAAGCCGGAAGGCTTCGGCGCGGATATTTGGGCTGCCGCCGATCGTGGCGAAATTCTTCACGAGCACGCACCATTGCTGACCCGCTCGCTACTCTCGGCCGGCGTCGATACAACCGTTTACGGTATTTCAGGGGTTCTCTATGCCATGGGTGCAAACCCGGAACAATGGGACAAACTCAAAGCCAACCCGGGCATGGCCCGTGTTGCCTTTGATGAGTCCTTGCGCTGGCATTCTCCGGTACAGCAGATCTTCCGCAAGGCAACCCGCGACATTGAAATCGGTGGAGTAGTCATTCCCGCCGAGAGCCGCGTACTGCTGTGCTTCCAGTCGGCAAACCATGATCCGCGCCGCTGGGATAACCCGCTGAAGTTTGACCTGGACCGTGATCCCTCGGGCCACCTGGCCTTTGGCATGGGCATGCACCAGTGCGTGGGCCAGCACGCTGCGCGATTGCAGGCTGCAACGCTGCTCGAGGAACTGCTCGAACGCGTTGACAAGATTGAATTGGTGGCTCCGGTCGGACGCCACCACAACAATGTGTTGCGCGGCATCGATAGCGTTCCGCTGCGCTTTACCCTCAAGAAGTAGGTTTCTCCTAGAAAAGATTGCCGGCCTCACGGTCTACCGAAAACCGTGGGGTCGGCATTTCTATGTACGGAGAGCTGGCACGCGAATGATTGAGATTAAGCATCCGGTGTGTAAAAGATTAAGCATCCAATGTCGAAAGGTAATCAAGGACCGAGCCGCAAAACACGGAGTAAAACAGCAAGACAAAGCGGTGGGCTCGACGAGGAATATTAAGTCTCGACAAGACCACCGCTTTGCTGAATCAACGGATCCCGAATAGCTACCCGGGGCTCTCCTCAATGAGGGGATCCAGATGGGTCAGCGTGCTACTTCGAAGAGGCCGGCGGCGCCCATGCCGCCGCCGACACACATGGAGATGATGACGAATTGTTCGTCGCGACGTTTGGCTTCTAAGAGTGCGCTGCCGATGGCGCGAGCACCGGTCATGCCGTAGGGGTGGCCTAGGGCAATGGCTCCGCCATTGGGGTTCATTTTTTCTGGATCAATGCCCAAGAAGTCCCGGCAGTACACAGCCTGGGCGCCGAAAGCCTCGTTGAGTTCCCAGATACCAATGTCTTCAACCTTCAGCCCATGTAAACGCAGGAGCTTGGGGATTGCGGTGACCGGGCCTATGCCCATTTCATCTGGTTCACAGCCGGTGACGGTCATGCCGCGGTAGAAGCCCAGCGGGGTCAGCCCCAGGGCTGCTGCGTAGTCGCTGTCCATCAGTACGTTTGCCGAGGCACCGTCGGAGAGCTGGGAGGCGTTGCCGGCGGTGACCGTTGGATTCGTGGTGAACTCGCCTGGCTGTAGTACGGTGCGTAGTCCGGAAAGTCCCTCGGCAGTGGTTCCTTCTCGGATGCCTTCATCGTGGGTGACCAGCTGTTCGAACTCGGTGGTTTCCCCGGTTTCCTTATTGGTGCGCAGCGTTGTTACCCGGATGGGTGCGATTTCTTGGGCGAAGGTTCCGTCCTGGCTGGCACGTAGTGCGCGCTGCTGAGAAATTGCTCCCATTTCATCTTGGCGTTCCCGGCTGACCTGGTAGCGTTCGGCTACTAGTTCGGCTGTCTTGAGCATGGGCATGTAAACGCCCGGTTGGTGTTCGGCAAGCCATGCATCTTCGGCGCGGTATTTGTTTAGGTGCTGGTTTTGGACCAAGGAGATTGATTCAACACCGCCACCAATGGCAACCTTCATCCCGTCATGCAAGATCTGCTTGGCGGCCGTGGCCACGGCCATCAGGCCCGAGGAACACTGTCTGTCTATGCTCTGTCCCGGCACGCTGACCGGCAGTCCGGCGCGCAGGGCACCCTGTCGGCCGATATTTGAGCTGGTGCTTCCCTGCTGAAGTGCGCAACCGAGGATGACGTCCTCAACCGTTGCCGGATCTATATCCACCTTGGCGAGGGCTGCGGCGATTGCGTGGCCGGCAAGTTCTTGGGCCGAGGTGTTGTTGAAGGCACCTCGGTAGGCCTTGCCAATGGGGGTACGGGCTGTTGAAACGATTGCTGCTTGGGACACGGTATTTTCCTTTGCCTCGAAAAAGAGATGGATAGCGCGTAAAACTGACGATCGTTAGTCGGTATCCAGTTGAACTGAAAGCCAACGTTTTAAAAGGGATGGTAGTGCTTTGTATTGGATTATTTGCAAGAGATTTAGAGGGAAGAATGGGCGTTGTGATCACCAAGAGGCAAACACAACGCCCACTGCGTTGAATCGATTAGGAAGTGGCAGGCGCCGGGTAGAGTCGTGAGACGACCTCAGCTACGCATCCGGGCTTTTTCTGTTCGCCGTTGTATTCCTGCTCAACTGTCACTTGGATGGTTGACTGGGCCCAGTTTTCTTCACGGTCAAGGGCTACGAGTTTGACGCGTCCGCGGACTCGGGAGCCCACTAGGACAGGAGCGGGGTAACGGACCTTATTCGAGCCGTAGTTCACTCCCATGGACAGTCCATTGACCTTGTAGGTATCAAACATGAAGCCCGAAACCAAGGAAAGTGTCATGTAACCGTGGACCAAGGTGGTGCCAAACGGGCCGGAGGCGGCGCGCTCGGTGTCAACGTGAATCCACTGGAAGTCATTGGTGACCTTGGCAAAGGCATCAATGTCTTCCTGGGTGATGGTGCGCCACTCGGTGAGCCCGATTTCTTCACCAACAACCTTTTCAAACTCATCTACGTTCTCAAAGATCCTCATGCCTTCGGACCACCTGCCACATAGATGACCTGGCCGGAAACGAAACCGGCATTCTCGGAAGCGAAGAAGGACACGGTGTTGGCGATATCCGCTGGCTTACCGGTGCGGCGCACCGGGATCGCAGCGGCAGCCTTCGTGGTGAATTCCTCAAACGTGATGCCCATGCGTTCGGCGGTGGAGGCCGTCATTTCGGTTTCAATGAAGCCCGGTGCAATGGCATTTGCGGTCACACCGAACTGGCCCAGTTCCAAGGCTAGGGTCTTGGTGAAGCCCTGAAGCCCGGCTTTTGCCGCGGAGTAGTTGGCCTGTCCGCGGTTACCCAAGGCCGAGGTGCTTGAGAGGTTGATGATGCGACCCCATTTGGCTTCCACCATGTGCTTCTGGGCCGCCTTCGACATCAAGAACGAGCCGCGTAGGTGAACGTTCATGACTAGGTCCCAGTCGGAGACACTCATCTTGAACAGGAGGTTGTCACGGATGATTCCGGCGTTGTTAACAACGACCGTTGGTGCGCCCAATTCGGTAGCAACCTGCTCAACGGCCGCGTTGACCGCGTCCTCATTGGAAACATCTGCGGTAATTCCCAAGACCTTGTGTCCCTGAGCGCTTAGTTCCTCGGTGATTGAAGCAATGCCTTTTTCATCAAGGTCAATGATGGCAATATTCATTCCATCGGAGGCAAGCCGGCGGGCAATTTCGGCGCCAATGCCGCGTCCTGCACCGGTAATGATTGCTGTGCGTTGTACTTCAGCCATGATTGGACCTTTCTACTGCTCTGAACGAGCCGGGGGATGGAAGTGATGAGAAAGTTGGAAAGCTAGCGGTAAGTGATCCACGGGGTGGGTAGATGTCCGTGGTCATTGAAACTGACAAGCGTGGTGCCCTGAGAACCGCTGACAATCTTTGAAACAGCGGAGTTTACGGTGACCCGATTTATCGGTAGCCATTGCTCAAAGCCACCGTTGAGTAGGTGAGCTGCAGTCCAAGCGATGGCGCCGGATGAGGAAACCACCACCGCACTTTCGCCGGAACCCAAGCCGTCTACTGCGTCCTTGAGCGCTTGCTCAACACGGGACGTAAAGGTGGAAAAAGATTCGAGGTAATCCTCATCGTGTGCACCGGAGGACCAACGGGTCGAGGCTTTTTCGAGCATGCGTTGGAAGATGCGTGTATCAGTTTTAGCCCGCGGATCTTGTTCGGGATAGGCATTGATGATGTCGGTAGCGTTGAACTCGTCCCAGCCTTGGTCAATGCGCAGATCAAGTCCCCAGTTGGCGGCCTCGTTGGCGCCTTGGGCTGTTTGCTTTTGCCGGAGCATGCCACCGGAAATGATGCGACTTGGAGTTACCTCGAGTTGCGCCAGTGCCTTGCCTAAGGCTCGACTTTGTTCGTGGCCACGATCCGATAACCTGTCGTAGTCGTCGGTGCCGAAGGATGCTTGTCCGTGACGGACTAGATATAGAACGCTCACGATATAGGACGCTATCGGCAAATCGATGTGATCTACACCTCTTATGGCTATCGGGGTGAAAGGGGGGGGCTGATTCCCCGTGGTAGTTCTATTCCTGCCCGGTGTTCTTCTTGTCTTCCTATAGCAAGGTGGAACTTAGCCCCCCATACGCTGGGCCAGCAGAACTGCTTGATGGTTTTCAGTAGCGGCAATTGGCTACGCAGCGGTGCCTCACCAGTGCACACGGGAGCGAGCAACTCCTGCATGAACTTGGGTCCCAATATTCTCGATGCTCCAGGACGTGGGCTGAATGAAGCCGGCGAAGTGAGCCAACGACACGATCTCTCCTATCACTGTGATGTGTAGTTCTCTGCATATCAATGCCAATATTCGGAGCTTTCGGGCACCTGATCCACTACTTTCTGGCGTGTGTCCAACGGGCCCGGCGATAGGTGATTTTCATAGATATTGAGCGGAAAACAGCGCCTTAAACGGTGCCGAGGCGGCGGCGGAATTCTTCATAAAAGATGTGTCAAGGGCCTTTTGGCAAAAGTACTTTTGGGAGCACGTTCGCGGTCGAATGCCCTATTCCGCACCTCAAACAACGTTGTTATTGTGGTGAACATTACAAGGTGAAGTGACTCTCCCCTAGGTGATATGACAAAGGTGCAGCCAGCGGTTGGGGCCTTGGAAATCGGTAAGTTTTGATAGGCATACCGCATTCCAGCGTTCCAATCGCTGGCATCTATCTCCCTTGTGACTCATTCCTTTCGAGCGGTCCCTTGTCCCGATGGATACGAAAAGAAAGACGGACCATGACCTCGGTTATTGACCACCCAGATTATTTCTTGCTTGATGCCGATCTCACCGATGCCGATAGGGCACTGCGTGACAAGGTACGTGCCTTTGGGCAGACCAGCATTGAACCGATCATCAACGATTACTGGGAGCGTGCAGAATTTCCGCGCGAGGTCATTCCTGGGCTGGCGAAGCTCGGAATCATTGGTACCTTCATTGAAGGTTACGACTGCCCAGGCCTCTCACGACAGGCGGCGGGAATTGTCGCCCGCGAAATGGGCCGCATCGATGGCTCGGTCAATACCTTCTTAGGCGTGCACTCAAACCTGGGTATGGGTTCCATCTACATGCTGGGCAACGAAGAACAGAAGCAGCGCTGGCTGCCAGAGATGGCACGTCTTGAAAAGACCGGTGCCTTTGCGCTGACCGAACCGCTGCACGGCTCTGACTCGGTATCCCTAGAAACCTCGGCCCGTCTAGAGGGCGATACCTGGGTACTCAACGGACACAAGCGCTGGATCGGCAATGGCCACGAGGCAGATGTCATTGTGCTCTTTGCACGCGATGAAGCCGACGGAAACGTCAAGGCCTTCATTGTTGAGCGTCAAGCCTCGGGTGAATACCCAGCCGGTTACAACCCAACTCCAATTGTTGGCAAGATTGGCAAGCGTGCCATCCTGCAGGCAGACATTGTCATTGAAAACCTGCGTATCCCGACCGAAAACCGCTTGGAACACTGTGAATCCTTTGCCGGTGTGAACCGTGTGCTGAAGGCTACCCGTGGTGGCGCTTCCTGGGAAGCTGTCGGCCACGGCATGGCCGCCTTCGAGATGGCAGCCAAGTACGCAATGCAGCGTGAACAGTTCGGCGCGCCAATCGGCAGCTACCAGCTGGTCCAAGAAAAGCTGGCCACCATGCTTTCGGACCTGACCAGCATGCAGCTGATGTGCACCCGCATGGCGGAACTGCAGGAACGCGACGAGCTGACCGCGCCGATGGCTTCGCTGATCAAGATGACAACCTCACGCAAGGCCCTAGCGATGTGCCGTGAGGCTCGCGACATGATGGCCGGCAACGGTATGTTGCTGGAAAACCACGTGGCTCGTCACCTGACGGACATGGAAGTTGTTTCTACCTATGAGGGCACAGATTCCATGCAGGCGTTGATCGTTGGCCGTGATATCACCGGAATTTCCGCTTTCACTCGTAAGGCATCAACACCCAAGGAAAGCTCGGGTAAATGACCCATAGCGTGATGCCCCAACGCATTTAGGAGCATGTCAAAAGACTCGCGAAGAGGCGAAAGCGCAAGATCCCGTTCTTCCGCTTCTTCGTGTTGGGTGAGTAGTACAACTACTCACCATTACAAAGCCGCCTAGCACTTCCAACCTCTGGGTGAGGGGGAGCGAAATACTAGGCGGCTTTGCTATGCCCAGAGAATGGGCGGTATTAGCTCAGCACGTAGTCTGAGATAGTGGCTTTGGCCGTACGTTCGAAATAATCACGAGCGGGCAATGGCCACATGATGGTTGAACGCCCGGCAGCATTCATATACCAAGATTTTGTCTTCGACCATCCCCACGTACGTTTAGCGCTTTCGGTGGTGATCAGCTTGTCGTATTCAGCGAATACATCCTCACGTAAATTCAATGATTTCTTCCCCGATTGAGCTAATTGCTTGAGCGCATCAATCATGTAGTTGGCTTGGCATTCGAGGAAAAATACAAGATTTCCGTGGATCACCGTATTGGTATTGGGGCCATACATACAGAAGAAGTTCGGATAGTCGGGCAGCGTGGAACCAAGGTATGCGCTCGCATCAATTCCCCACTTTTCATGAAGGTCTTGCCCACCAATTCCCTCAACTTTCATGGGCAACAAGAAATCAGCGGCCTTGAAGCCGGTGCCAAACAAGATAATGTCGGCTTCCACATATTCGTCTCCAAGCCAGATTCCGGTTTCATCAACCCGCGAAACACCCTCATTTACCAATCGGACGTTGTCCCGCTTCAAGGTCTTGATCCAGGTGCCGTCGTCACAGATGATGCGTTTGGAGGCCGGTGGATAGTTGGGAATGATCTGTTCTAAGAGGTCGGGACGATCCTGAACCTGATCGCTAAGGTATTTAGTCAGCATCAATCGCAACGCATCATTGGCGGCAGATACCGCAACTTCTGTTGGCGGGTACTCCGGATCAACGGTTGCCGACGGTAAATTACCAATCACCCGGGGCAGGAAGAGTGAGAACCGATAAAACGCGCGGTACTGGTTGAGGTTTTCCATGAGCCACCGCTCATCTGGATTGATCTTTTGCCGCAAGATGGGCATGGGCATCAGCCACGGTGCGCTACGTTGAACGATTGTCACCTGCTGAGCATCTTTAGCCACCGCCGGAGCGAACTGTAGGGCGCTGGCACCGGTGCCAATGACAACAACTTTCTTCCCGGTGAAATCAACGGTGTGGTCCCACTGGGCTGAATGAATTTTTGGCCCAGCAAAGCTTTCGAGGCCTTCAATATTTGGAATCGAGGGGCGGTTGAGCTGGCCTACCGCGCTAACGACAACACGTGCGGTGATGCTTTCTTCGATGCCAGCGGTGGAACGAGTCTGAAGCGTCCAGGAATCATTTTCTTCATCCCAGATGCTCGCGGTGACCTCGGTACCAAAGATCAGGTGTTCTAACAGGCCATTGTCTTTGGCGAAGTTGTGTAGGTATTCATGGATGCGGTTGTGGCGGCCAAAATGGGTTTCCCAGTCGCGCTGCCAGAATGAATAAGTGTAGATATGGCTCGGAACATCGGTGCGGCAATCCGGGTAGGTGTTTTCCCACCAGGTACCACCCACCTCAAAATTCTTCTCGATAATGCTGAACGGTATTCCCGCCTGCTTCAATCGAAGTGCCGCAAGTAGCCCGGAGAATCCGGAGCCGATCACCACCGCGTTCATGGTGCTTTGCGGGTCAACCTGGTCAAGGTTCCATTGTGGAGCGCGGGGGTCTCCCTCATTAGGGACAAACGATATCTCGGCCAAGGCCCGGGCATCTTCAAGATCGGCTCCGAGCAGCCACGTAGAAATCTCTCTCAGTAATTCGGGTGTGGGTCTGGAGGCCCAAGACCGTTGCTGAGCAAGGTATGGAGCCAGTCGTTCAAGGCAATACTCCCGTGCCTGTGCTTCCTGTTGCGCAGTCAATGGATTGGGTGCAAATACCGCGGGAGCCGGACGCCATTCGTTTTTCAGTACTTTAGGATCACCGGTGATATGTGCCGTGAGCATGACCAGCGTGGGAATCTGGGCGGCTTCAATATGCTGTTCAAGATCTTCGAAGCTGATTTCACCGATACGCTTCGCGCGGGTGCTTTCAACGGTATTAGTCATGAGGTCTCCACCAATCTTTGAGTCTTAAAACAAAAGGCTGATCTTGGTTCTACGCGTATACGGGCCATACGAGCGGGACGATGACCATACACACAACAAAAGCCATCACGGATAGCGGTAAACCGCTGCGAATCCAGTCCACGAATTTGATGTTGCCCGGTTCGGCAACCATGATGTTTGGCGGCGTTGCAATCGCCGTGAGGAATGCGCAGGAAGCTCCAAGAACTACCGCCATAACCAACGCGCGTGGGTCGCCACCGATACCTGTGGCTAATGAGATGGCGATTGGCGCCAGAATTCCAGCAGCCGCGGTATTGGACATGAACTGAGTCATGATCAAGCTGATCAGGAACATCCCACCAATCAACACGTACGGATTTGGTGATCCGCCGAGCATTTTCACTAGAACATCAACAATGAGCTGGCTGGCCCCGGTAGAAACTATGGTTCCAGCCAAGACCAAGATCCCACCCACGAAGAACAGCGTTGACCAGCTGATGCTCGATAGAGCGGTTTTCTCGGGAAGCGCCCTGGTCGCGACCAATACCGCGATCGCAATGATGCCAATGATGTAGGCGTTGATGCCCGTCTGCTTTTCTAGAAGGATTCCCAGAACAAAGGCTCCAAACATGCACAGGGTCAATATCTGGTGCCAGCGCGGAACTGCGGGAGTCGCAGTTGCGGGGGTGTCTTCGCCGCGGGAAGCGGCCAGTAGAGCTGAATCATCCGTGCTGTATCCGATGCCCGAGGAGCCAGCGCCCGCCGAAATATTGACGCTGGCTTTTGCTGGAATACCAACAGCGGCGGTGACAAGGGTCTGTGCCGGGAGCCAGCGCCGCCCAATGGTTGCAAGGTAGAGCGTGCAGAGTATGGATAACGGTATGCCAACCCAACCAAATTCAAAGAAACCAAAGGTTCCGGCCCCTGCCGCTTCTAAGGCGCCGCGTCCAATGAGGTTATTTGGTGAACCAATGAGCGTGATGAGCCCGCCGACACTTGATGCGTAGGCAACCGGCAGGAGCAACCGGCCCGCAGCAATACCGGTAGTTTTTGAAATTGAGAGGAAGACCGGCAAAAGTACGGCAACGACTCCAAGGTTTGGCAACACACTGGACATCACAATGGTCACCGTCATGGCGAGGACAATGATGAACGCTTCGGAGCCTTTGCCGAAGCGGTCGGCAAAAACCTGCACCGAGTCACCAATAATTTGGGCAAGCCCTACTTTGAAGAATGCGCCACCAAATACGAAGGCACACGCAACCAGTAGCATGAGTGGATCGCCGAGGACCAAGAACGCGGTTTTGGGTTCCAAGATTCCGAACAACACAAGCGCCACCGGAATCAAGAGGCCAATGACTCCGATGGGGATCTTGTCTGTCATTAATAGGGCGATAGTTGCAACCAGAACGAGCAGGACAAAGATCGATGGAGCCATAACGGATTTTCCTCCGAAACAATGAATGGTTTTTCCAAGCATTTGGTAACGGGAGTCACATTTGAAGTGGGGTTCGACTATCGCCGCGATAGGGGTTTGCCCGACGCCCCCTCGCGCTCAGGGCACCCGGCCGTGGCGAGGGGGCCGCGCCTTGCTACTGGCGAGTATGTGGAGGGCGCCGGCGTCACGGGCCGGGCCGCCGGGGTATTGCCGGGCTCAGTCTCGAAGCCTGCTGCGGTGCGTCCAATCCTGGACTTTCGGCGCCCGAGGGCTCGGGCGGCGCTCTAATTGAGGATGTGCCGATACCGCAGAGGCTAAATATTGGGGTCACATTTAGGTGGCTGGGTAGCGCCCGTCGTGGGCGGGGGTGGCGAGTGGGGGCAAGTTCCCCGCCAGTAATCAGTGATTTCCGGGGGTGCGCCAACCGAGCGATAGCCTTTCCCGATCACAGTGCCAAGGCGTGCGCGCTTTCGCGGTGTGATCAAACTAACAATACTGAGTGTCAGATTAAGCGCCTCAGTCCCACGGACGCGGTGCTGACATACCGAATTGAAACGGTTGCTGCGATTTAGCTCGAGCGCCATAAGGAAAGCCGTAGTGAGCAGGGTTGAATTTTGCTTATGAGGCCCGATTAGTTTCGAAGGAATTTCAGACACCGATGCAGAGGCAGCAGGCAAGGGAACGTCCACGCCCGTTGTGCTCGGTGAGGTTTCCTAGCGGTGTTGAAGTCAAGGAAAGTTATTCCATTTTTTCAATGTAGAAAAGGCGTGGAGCAATGAACAAGGCAGGAATCTTCGGATCAAACAAGAGTGGTCTTCTTCTTCCAGCGAGCGGTGTTTCACGCCGATCTTTGCTGAAATTTGCGGGGCTTGGCGCTGCTGCCCTCGGGTCGGCATCGTTATTGACGGCCTGTGGTGGAGGAAGCAGTGCTCCGGCCGGAGCTAAGGAACTAACGAAATTCGTCATCTCCTCGGTTCCCGGTGACTCGTTCATTCTTGATGCAATCAATGTTGCCAATAAAGACTATGCAAACCATGGTCTGGACGTGCCAAAGCACATCAACCCTTCTAGCGGTGTCCAGGGCTTCCAACTGCTGACGGCCGGTGCTGTCGACGGAATGGGTTCGGACACCCTAAACCTCATGGCAAACCATGCAAACAATCAAGGTGGCAAGCGTCCCGTGCTGATTGGATTCCGAACCAAAGAAACAACCTACGGAATCGTACGTAGCAAGGCAGGAACCTGGCCCGCGGCCGATGCAAGCTTCGAAGAGAAGATGCGTTCCTTGAAAGGAAAGAAAGTTGGAGTAACTGCCGTAGGCGCTGGTGGTGACCTGCAATTGCGGCTAGCTCTTGAAGAAGCTGGCATGAAGTATGAAGACGTTACGGTGCTTGCCGTCGGTCTGACCGCACAAGCAATCCCGAATATGAATGCCGAACGCATCGATGCCTACGTCGGTGTTCAATGGACGGCAGCACGCTTTGTAGCGCAGGAAACCGGTGGCGCGATGCTCGTTGATTTTGCTGAACCCAGTGTTCCATCGATTGTTCGCGATCAAGCAGTAGTTGCTATTACCGTGCGCGAAGAGACCGCACAGCAGCAACCCGAGCTGGTCCAGCAATGGGTAGCGGCGCAGAATGACGCAAGCGAGTTCATGCTCAAGGACAAGGCTGGGGCTGCGAAGATCCTCAACGATACGGGCCTTGGCGGACAGGGGGCCGAGATTGCCGCAGCCTACTTAGAGCACTACGCAGCGCAGGTTCAACCGAAGCTAAACCCCATGTTCAAGGCGGATCGCGAAACCGTTGAGCGCATGGCAGCAGTGGGGGAGCGCTTTGGCAGCATCGGTAAGGGTGCCATCAAGTACGAAACCTTTGTCCCAGAATTTGCTCGGGCTTAGTTGTAAGAATCTCTGGCCAGCAAACTAATGCTGGTCCAAAGCCACACCCCCATGGAACTTAGCTTCCGAATAGTTGTAAGGAAAGTACTTCAATGGAATTCGCATTAGATGAGAAGACCCTGAGCCTGCAGGAAAATCTGCTCGATTTCATGGAATCCCACGTTTACCCCAACGAGCGGGCATTCGCTGATGAATTGGAGGCCATGGAAAATCCGTTTGCCTTCACCCAGTCGAAGATCCTGCAGGGACTGCGGGCAGAGGCGCGCGGTCGGGGGCTGTGGAACCTATTTCTCCCGGGTGCCGACGGTGCGGGGCTTACCAACGTCCAGTACGCAGCACTTGCCGAAATTACCGGGCGTAGCCCCATGCTTGCACCGGCATCCTTGAACTGTGCAGCCCCAGACACCGGAAATATGGAGTTGCTGCACCAATTTGGCAACGCAGAGCAAAAAGAAAAATGGCTCACGCCGTTGCTCAATGGCGAGATTCGTTCGGCCTTTGCCATGACCGAGCCGGCAGTTGCTTCTTCGGACGCTACAAATGTTGAGATCAGTATCGTGCGAGACGGCGATGAATATGTGATCAATGGACGCAAGTGGTTTATCAGTGGTGCCATGAATCCGGATGCCAAGATCTTTATTGTCATGGGCAAGACAGATCCGGGAGCCGAGCGTCACCGACAGCAATCCCAGATCTTGGTCCCACGTGAAACACCAGGTGTCATAGTCACTCGGGCCATGGAAATCTTTGGCTATGACGACAGGGAAAGTGGTGGGCACGCCGAAATTGAGTTCGCAAACGTCCGGGTGCCGGTCGGCAACCTGATTGCCGGAGAAGGGGATGGCTTTGCCATTGCCCAGGCTCGCTTGGGCCCGGGGCGTATTCACCACTGCATGCGCGCCATTGGAATGGCCGAACGTGCACTAGAAATGATGTGTGAGCGCGCAGAACTACGCACCCCATTTGGTAAGCCGCTGAGTGAACAGGGAGTCATCCGTGACTGGATTGCGCAATCACGCGTCAAGATCGAACAACTGCGCCTGCTGACATTCAAGGCGGCATGGCTGATGGACACGGTGGGCAACAAGGGAGCTCACACCGAAATCCAGGCAATCAAGATTGCTACACCAACTGCCGTGGAATGGATCATCGACAAGGCGATCCAGACCCATGGTGCAGCCGGACTATCCCAAGACTTCTTCCTGGCGGCTGCATTCGCCTACAACCGCACGCTGCGCTTTGCCGATGGCCCGGACGAAGTCCATAAAAATGCGCTCGCTCGTCACGAGCTCAAGCGCCAACGTGGCCTAATCGAGGCCCGTGCGGCACGAATTGCTGCAGCACAAGAGAAAAACTTGGTGCTGGGAGCAGTTTAAGAAGTACGAAGCAAGATTCTGGTTTGACCCGTTGTCACCCACGGTTCTTTGTGGTGGCATCAGTCCATCGTTCGGGGGTACTGGGTACATGACTTGTACCCCCGAACGATGGGCACTGAAGCTCTAGGAAAGGTTGTGGGTTGTGACGACGATTTCTCGTTGCCCGGTAAATGAAGGCGCAATACCTGTATTGGATGATGATCCATTTTCATCAGAAATTTTGGAAAACCCGTTGCCATTCCAAGAACGGTTGTTGGAGGCCGGCCCGGTTGCCTACCTGTCAAAATATAATGCCTACGCGATAGGACGATTCGACGAGCTCTCAAGTGCGCTCTCGAATTGGCAGGAATTCATTTCCGGTGATGGGGTCAGTATCCGGGAGCTAGAAGCTCCCAAGGGGCTACTGCAAACCGACCCACCAATGCATGACGCCCCGCGCGAGGTCCTCCAAGAGATCCTCTCGGCACGTGTGCTGCGCAAGCTCAGGGACGATTGCATGGCCCGAGCTATAGCGCTACTCGATGCTCATCTCAATGGCTTTGAGGTTGGAGCCCAGGTCGAGATCGACGGCGTGAAGGATATTGCCGCAGTGCTACCGGTGAATTTCTTCCCGGATGCCTCCGGGATCGATGAAGCAGGAAAAGATAAGTTCGTTGATTTTGCTGATCACAACTTCAATACGGCAGGACCCTACAACGACTTGGTCAAGGCGGGGGAGTGTAAAGCTTCCGAATTGGCCCAGTGGATGGTGCAAAAATGTCAACGTGATGCCTTGAAGCCCGAAGGCTTTGGTGCGGATATCTGGGCCGCCGCGGATCGTGGGGACATTCTTCCAGACCATGCACCATTGCTAGCAAGTTCTTTGATTGCCGCGGGTGTTGATACGACAATTTATGGCATCTCTGGGCTCCTGTATGGTTTGGCGACAAATCCAGACCAATGGGAAAAGCTTAAGGAAAACCCCGGGCTGGCACGCGTCGCCTTTGATGAGGCTTTGCGGTGGTCTTCCCCGGTCCAGGCAATGTTCCGTAAGACAACAACGGACGTGAATATTGGCGGAACCATCATTCCCGCTAATAGCAGAGTCATGATGAGCTACCCAGCAGCAAACCGGGATCCCCGTAGGTGGGAGAACCCAGATAAGTTCGATTTAAACCGTGACCCTTCGGGACACCTGGCATTTGGCAGGGGAGTGCACCAGTGCGTTGGTCAACATGCCGCACGCTTGCAGGCCGCTTGCTTGCTCGAACTGCTGATTGAGCGTGTTCAGAGCATCGAATTGGTTGGCCCGGTGGAATACCACCACAACAATGCGCTTCGAGGCTGGGCTGCGGTGCCGCTTCGCTTCACGCTTTGCTGACCCACTAAGCCGGGAGTCGGCGAATAGATAGGGGATCTATTCGCCGGCCCCCAATGGTTGATGGAACCCTGGTAAACGGTGATTTGGCCGGTGACCTTGCCAGCGCTAAGGGTTGCGTGTTTTCAGGAATCAGAAGCCAATTAGCCCTTATCCGGAAACTTGGGTAGTATCTATCGTCGTGTTGCGGCGCTAATTTGGACTTCGATTTACCTCGAAAATCAGCTTAGAAGGCAACGCATTGGGGTATGGTGTAATTGGCAACACAGCAGTTTCTGGTACTGTCGTTCTAGGTTCGAGTCCTGGTACCCCAGCTCAATAAATAAGCATTTTTGACACCGATTCGTCGGTGTCTTTTTTGTTTTCTGACGCCGGTGCGGGGCGCCAGAAGGGCTGAGCATGGGCTTACCCAAAGGGAGACCCGCTGAAGCCGGTCGTGTGGGCCGGTTCGTAAGCGCTCCTGATGCCGACAAGAGCATATGCGGCACAAGGCAACACGATGCCCCTCAGTCGTTTGTTGTATCTCATGTCTGCATGGCGACGCGCTATAGCAGCAGGATGGGCCCGTCAGCGCGAACTGCGCCCGAGCGGTGAAGGCGTCTTACCTGAGATGCGACGTTGGGGCTGCCTGCGAGGTGGGTATGCAGGCCCCCAATTGGCCGTCCAAAGAGGAAACCCATGTGTGGAAGAGGGCTTCAAGATATTGAGGCTAGGCAGTCGATTCTGAGGTGTCTTTCGAGCAACGGCTCGGGGCTCTGTGGGCCAGGACCCGCTTCGTGGTCGGGGAAAATAGCGAATGGACTTGCTGCCCGGCACCGATCAAATATCGCTTTTTTGGGGTTGTGGGTCTCGGGCCACATGCAAAAGGGTCTTGGTCTGGATAACTACGATATCCAGACCAGGACCCAAGCCAATGTTCCCCGTGGAGAATCCTTATGCCGAGTGCGAGACTTCCTTGCGGGCCTCGTACACGGCCGTGAGTTCAAGCAGGCGTATGCGGGCGCGTGCCGGGTTCAGCATGAGGCCACCGATGACACCGAAGACGCAAATCACGATGCCAACAATGAAGAACCCATTTGCATAACCCTCGGTTGGGGTCGGGGCGTTTTCAACGATGAGTCCCAGAACATAGGGAGCCACCATACCTGCAACCGAATACACAGCGACGATGCAACCAAAGAATGATGCACGCTGGTGTGCCGGTAAGAAGTCAGAAGCACCAGCAAAGCCAATGGCAAAGGCAATCGAGTTGATCGAGAACGCTGCAACGACCAGAACCAGCTGAAGCGTCCCTGGCTCAACCTTGGTAAAGCTGATCATGCATACCCCTGCAAAGAGCAGGAATGCGGCAGTCAAGTAGGAGCGAGCGGCTCGTGAGGAGAAGCCACGCTTGAGCATCCAACCCGAAAGGGCACCGCTAGCCAAGAGCAGAATTGCTGCACAAACGTAAGGGATGGAGACTAGGACACCAACCGTCTGCATTGAGTAGCCAAGGCCTTCGTTCATGAAGGCTGGAAGCCAGGTGACCTTCAATGAAGTGATTAGGTAACCGGCGAATGAAAGCAACGCCAGTCCCCAGAAACTTGGGAGCATCAGCAGGCGGTAGAAGGGAACCTTGATGTCGCCGTTTGGATCGACTGCTACTTCTTTTTCTTCGAGTGTCTCGGGGCGCTTCTTGAACGGCAGCTTGTCCGCAAAGAAGAACCACATGATGATCCACACGACGCTGACGGCCACGAGGAAGATGAAAGATGCGTGCCAGTCCCAACGCAGGATGATCCAGGTCAGTAGCGGGGCAGCAATGAGTGGGCCGAGTGAGGTGCCGGAGGTAACGATGGCTCCTGCCGTGGCACGCTTCTCTGGTGGGAAGAGTCCATGCACGATCGACTGACACATTGCGTGAGCCGGGCCTTCAAAGAAGCCAAGCGCAATGCGGCTGGCAAACAGAACGCCAAATGTGGTTGGCACTGTCAACGGAAGCATGGTCAGGATCCAGGTGAACATCAAGATGCCCATGGCCCAGGTGTAGGAAATCTTGCGGAAAGCCGCGGTGAGTACCACTGCACCAATCGCGAAGAGCCAGAAGAAAGCACTTGAAAGCAGGCCGTACTGGCTTGCGGTTAGACCCATGCTTTCGCGGATTGGCTTACTTGCCAAACCGATTGCGGCTTTATCGGCAAAGTTGAGCATTGAGAAAATCAAGAGCATAAGAACAATGCCCCAGTATCGCTTGCTTGTAGGCGTGCTTGACTGGGTGGCACTGCGCCGGGGGAGCGCGGTCATCACCAAGAAGGTCTCCTTGTATCTGGAAGTCAATGAACGGAAGAGGCCTTGTGACCTAGCGCACATCACTTTCCTCACCTACAAGTAGAAGCGCATGCCTGAAATCCTTCAATGATTCAAGGGCTATCAGGGTGATTATCCGAAAGTGTCGGCAGTCACAAGATTAGTCGTTTGACGCAATTTTTACTTGGTTCGGCGCATGATTTAAGGCTCACCTTAGTCGTGCTTTCATCTACTGTCAGGTAGCTGACGGTAGACCGTTGGCCGAAAGTTTGACTGTGGGAGCGATAGTAACTGTTGTGGGCTGTCAGGCAAGGGTGAAGCTTGTCGATAGCGTGAGTGCTCTGGCTGGGGATCGACTTGGGGGAGGGTGAGTCTTTCGCCCAGCTATGGCAGGCTCTAGGCTAGGAGCATGCCGCAGGACGAGCTTCCAGCTGCTGGCGCGGAATCTTCGAATACCAACTTTTCCGCTGCAACGGTGTCCCCGCCAACGGGACAACGTACGTTCATGCATGTGCTGGTCAATACGGCCTTGGCTAATATCATCACGAGTTACCTATGGTTCGCATTAACTTTCTGGGTGTATTTGGAGACCCGCTCGGTGCTAGCCACCGGACTCATTGGTGGGGCCTACATGCTATTGGTTGCGTTCTTTGGCCTCTTCTTTGGTGTGCTGGTCGATCGCTATCGAAAACACGCGGTGATGGTTGGCTCAACCTTGGTTACAGTTGCATGCTTTGCTCTGTCACTGGGGCTGTTCATGCTCGTTCCAGAATCTGAGCTGATGAGCCTGACGGGAATCTGGTTTTGGCTCTTTGCCTTGGTAATCCTCATTGGGGCAGTGGTTGAACAACTGCGTAACATTGCGCTGTCCACCACCGTGACTCTATTGGTACCTGCGGAACGACGCGCCAATGCCAATGGCCTCGTTGGTACGGTGCAAGGACTGGCATTCATGATTACCAGTGTCTTTAGTGGTCTTTCCATTGGCATGCTTGGCATGGGCGGAACAATAGTCATTGCGCTTCTGGCTTGTGTTATTGCGTTGGTGCACCTGCTCTTCCTGAAGATCCCTGAGCCGAAGGTCGTCCGTGCCGAGGAGCGTGAGAGCTTTGCCGAGATACGCGCGGGGATTGCCGCGGTCCGCACAACGCAAGGCCTGTTTGCGCTGATTTTGTTCACCACCTTCAATAATCTGACCGGTGGAGTCTTCGTGGCACTCATGGATCCCTATGGGCTGACAATATTCACGGTAGAGGTCTGGGGCATAGTGCTTGGGGTGACAGCCACCGGATTCTTGATTGGCGGCGGGCTGGTTGCGAAATTTGGGTTAGGCAAAAATCCCATTCGGACCATGCTGATCTTGGTGATCTGTACCGGTGTATTGGGAGCTAGTTTTACGATCCGCGAATGGTGGTGGATCTACGCGGTGGGCATTTGGCTCTTCATGATGCTGATCCCCGCGGTGGAAGCCGCGGAACAAACTGTCATACAAAAGGTGGTGCCCTATGCTGTCCAGGGCAGGGTCTTTGGCTTTGCCATGACATTTGAGGCCGCTGCAGCTCCGATTACCGCCTTCATGATCGCCCCGTTGGCCGAATTTTTGATTATTCCCTATATGAAGTCCGAGTCGGGGCAACAAAGTTGGGGTTGGCTATTGGGAAGTGGGGATGCCCGAGGGATCGCGCTGGTATTTCTCATCTCGGGTATAGCTTCGATCGTGCTGGGGCTTGCGGCATTAAGTACTCGTTCGTACCGTCGGCTATCGCTCGCCTACGAAACCGCGGTGCCGAGCGCACCGGTTGAGCCAGATGCCGAAAGTGAGAGCGGTTCTGCGGGCGCGGTTTAGAGACGGGTCTTGACTGATGGATATGGCCGCTGAATAATTTAGCGCCTCGGAGATTCGGGATCGCCTATATGGCCCTCGGCGTTGGCGTCGAGCACGCGTTGCACAAAGGCACAGTACTCGAGCATGTAGTGCTCGAGGAATCCACGGAGCGAATCATCGGTGATGGTGCCGTCGGGTTCAAAGACTCCGGGCTTGAAGGTGAGGTAGACCTCGGGGGAGCTCAACTGTGGTGCATCAAGGAAGCTGAGGACACTGCGCATATGTGATTGCATGACTGCGGTGCCGATGGCACCGGTTGATGCACCGATGACGCCAGTGGGTTTGCGTGCGAAAGAATTGGTACCCTTCGGACGCGAGGCCCAGTCGATAGCGTTCTTCAAACCGCCAGGAATGGAGCGGTTGAATTCGGGAGAAATGATGAGGATGCCATCTGCGGATTGAATGGCATGTTTCAGCACTATTCCCTCGGGCGGGTAGTTTTCATCGTGATCCTGACTGTAGAGGGGCAGATCCCGAATCGGAATCTCAGTGAAAGTGAGATTTTCGGGTGCCAGCTTGATCAGTGCCCGGGACAGGATGCGGTTGATTGATGTGCTGGAGAGCGAACCAACTATGTAACCAATGTTGTAGGTAGCCATAAACCCAGTTCAGCACTCGTAATCCCTCAAGGCTAGAGGTGCTGGGAATGCTATAGGTTAGTGGCGTCCAGAATAAGCAAGTCAGCAAAACTTTGGACAAACGATTCCAGGAAGACACGAAGCCTGAACACTCGGGACATGTGACTTCTGCAGTTCTCTGGAGATCGATAGATGCTTCACTGCGCATGACCTGGGCACATCCTTAGCACAAAAGTCTATTTGGAAAAGTCTGATTGCCTAAGATCGGGCTTTGCCTCACGACTCGAGCCACCGTCAGTTGCTTGAGGAGATTGAAGATGCAGTTGAGCGAGCTGTTGTCTTGGGCCCTGTTATTGGCAGAAGTCCCCACAAGCAGCAGAACTTGAGGCGCGGCCCACGAGGTCGCGGAGCCACGAGACGTCAAAAGCGACAAGTGGTGCCACCGTTATGGCAGTTACTCCCGGTCTGACGGTGACAAGGAGTAACTGCCCTAATTTACTTAGGCGTCTGAGACTTCAGCATATTTAGCGCCTCGGAAAGAATCGCAAGCTGAACATTTGTCCCGTAGAACTTCAAAATGACATCACTTAGATACAAGGCATTTCTTCGCACTAGCTCTTGTTCTACTGGGCTGAGGTCTGTATCGTGACCGAGGATGTCTAAAGTTCGGTTGCGTTCGTCCACGCTCTTGAGACTAGGCATCGGTTCCCGCGACTTGGGCATACCAGCTGGTGTCGGTACTGGAGGGCTTACCACATCGGGGGTATCCATAGATGCTGCGCCGTAGTCGGCCCCATGGTGAACTTCAGAAATAAAGACATCTACTTCAGTTGTTGATGATTCTTCCCTGGTCGGTACTACGTTATCGATGACCTTGATTGTAGTGAATGCGTCTGCAATAAGCTCAGGCACACGCCCCGAAGGACACAACACATCAAGCCTGCTGGTAGTGCGTGTCAAAGCAATATATAGCAGTCGTTCTCCGTTGTCGTCCTCAAGTATTCGTTGGGGATCGACGACTATGATGGAATCAAATTCCAGTCCTTTGGAATCGCTCGGGGTTACAAGGTTGATTGATTTGCCCAGCTGACCGGAACTTGAATCACTCCAGATGAGTTCTTCCTGACTGAATGCTTCCTTGATTTCGTCCCAGCGTTCCTTCTGTGCGATGACTCCAACAAATCGTCCTTTACCGCTGTGATGGCTGGCGACCTTGGCGACTTCTAGCGCCAGTTGGGCATCTGGCACATCAAAAAGTGTTGGTATGGCATTGGCAGCTCGAACAATAATCGGTGCCCTCAGATCAGGCGCTGCGATTGGTAATAAGCGCGCGGCAATGTCGAATACTTCTCGTGGCACACGGTATCCATGCTCCAATTCCTCCACCCGGTAAGGTAGCGCAGATTTGAGTGAGGAAATAATATCGGCCCAGTCAGCTCTAGCGAATGCCCCCGTTGACTGGGCTACATCGCCCACGATGGTCATTGAACCAGTCTTCGATCTGCGACGCAGCGCCATAAGTTGCATAGGGCTAAGATCCTGAGCTTCATCGACAATGATATGGCCATACAATTCGGAGCTGCCCGTCATGTTTTCGTTGGCCTCATCAATAAGCGCAAGGTCGGCCAAAGTCCATGGTTCTTGGTCCATACGCGCGGCTGCAGATCTGTAGAGCAGATCGACGACATCCGATTCAAAGACTTGATCGATAGCGGTGCGAAGCCGGTTTTTTGAGCCTAACAATTCACGGATGAATTGAGGTCCGCTTAACTTGGGCCACATTTTATCGACGGCTGCTTCAAGTGACGCCGGCTCGAGAACATTTGAAATGTCTACTTCGCCGCGTGTGCCAACTTGAGCGAGACAGTGCTGCAGGAGCCGCTCACGTAGTTCACCGCGCCCTTGACCGTACGGAAGATGCCTAAGTCTATTCACATCGTCGGTGATCAACTCTGGGCCAATGTTAATCGTCACGGCTGAGCTGCGGCGTCTAATTCGCAGCGGTGATGAAGGTACTTTGATTCGGTCATTTAACCCATTGGCAATAACATCAGCCATTTCTGCTCGGCCTTTGAGGCGCTCCGCTGCATCGCTGTCGATTCCTCGAACCGGTAATGAACCGGCCATCAACTCTTGAACTGAAGTTTGTCGAATGTCCTTGTCACCTAAAGCAGGGAGAACATGCTGGATATATTTTGTAAAAGCAGGGTTGGGACCAACCACTAACAGATCCTGAGCAGTCAGCTTGTCGCCGTAATTATATAGGAGCCAAGACGCGCGGTGTAAAGCAACGGCGGTTTTTCCGGTGCCTGGACCACCCTGAATAATAAGTAATTGGTCTATGTCGGCACGCATCAATTTATCTTGAGACGCTTGAATGGTCCGAACTATGTCCTGCATTTGGCCAGTTCGGCCTTCAGCCAAGGATTGGAGGAGAGCATCGTCAGCATGAAATTCTCCGCCGAGATCCTCGAGACGAGCAGCCAACTCCACAAAAATTGTATCTTCGAAAGACTCAACGTGGTTCTGAGAAGTTGAAAAGATTCGCTTGCTTTTCAGTCCCATCTGATCATCCGTAGTGGCTTGGTAATAACACTTCGCAAATGGGGCTTTCCAACTTATTACTAGACGGGTGCCATCTTCGGAAAGAATAGGAACCTTGCCAACATAAATATGGTCGCCGTCGTCTAGCTCTACCCGCCCAATAGCGATGGCGTCGTCTATTTGTAGCGTCTCTGCAGATTCAAGGTGCGTTTTCATAGCGCGACGTTCGGGGCCCGACCCCATAGTACTTTGAAGACGTTTTCGCTCGAGCAGGTTACTCTCGTAGACCTCTCGAGTTTCATCAAAAAAGGTCTGTTCTTTAGCCAAATCACCCGAATAATCATCCTGCATTCTTCGGTTCCCCCTTGCGCCTTCAGTATCAAAATAAACCTAACGCTCAACAGTTTATCTGTGAGCACAGTCAGTTTGAGGCGATAGACGCATTAGATGCTCTAAGCGTCCAAAAGAAGATCAGCTTAACCACATAAAACACTTCTTTAGAAGATAGTTGCTATAAATAAGTTCAATTCTCGAATATATATCTATGTGCAAATGTTCTGGCTAGGCGGTTTACGCTGAGAGTCCCCCCGATCGAAGCAACTAACTGATATAACTAGTGAATGGACCGTGCGGGTGGCTGCTCTGGCAGGCAAGAATTCAAGGGAACGTCAGAATTTCACTCGTCAACGCATCAAAGCGGCAGAGCCGCGGATAGTGGGGCAACAAGAACATGGCTGAAACGACGGTTGCTGGCGTCTGGACTGACAGTGAACTAGAATCCTTGACCGACGCTTATTTGGTGATGCTCCACTCGGAAATAGAAAAAGAACCCTTTAATAAACGGCAACACAACATTGCCCTGCAAGAGAAGATCAATCGTACTCACGCTTCAATTGAATTTAAGTTTTGCAATCTAAGCGCAGTGCTTTTAGATTTGGAAAGAACTTATATCAATGGATATAAACCTCGAGATCATTACCAGCAAGCGCTTAAAGACCTTATTCTGAGGCGTTTAGATGAATTTCCTAAGGCATCTACTGAGCAGATGAACAAGAGAACTATGCCGGTCGAAGACCCGAATTCTAAAATCATAGATTCTCAGACAGGAGCGTCTTCTAGCAAGTCCGTCAATGAGGGTTTCCTTCATTCAAAGATTGCTTCAGATTCCATCACTCTAGATGTCAAGCAAGATAAGTTCAGCAAACCGAATGATATCTGGGATGCGTTGACTGCGCTTTGGGAACGCTCAACGGGAGGCTCCGGTGTTGCTGATAGACCAGAAGACAGTCACACGAGTCGTATGCCGATTGCTCCTCGTCCTGCTGGAGTAGAAGAAGCTTCCGTGTGGTTTGGTCAGAATCTGAAGGATGCGACGATCCCAAGGTTTCTATTTCTTGTAGGTGGGCCTGGAGCAGGTAAATCGCATACTGCAAGCTACTTGGTCAAAGATCTCGAAAAAATTTCGCCGGGTGATGATGGGCTTGCCCACCGGAAATATACGTACAAAGTAGGAAACCATCGCTTAGACCTAATAAATGACGCCACGATTCCGTCCGATGGAAGGAATTTGGGACCATTGGTCCAAGACCTGCAGGAATCCATCGCTGATGAGAACCACGTCATAGCTTGTGTGAATAGAGGAGTGCTCATTGAAGAAACTAATCATTTCGCGGGGAAGGACCTCGCTGAGCTAACGCCAGGCGAAGTGATAACGAAATGGCTTGCCTCAAACGAGGCAGGATTTCTTCCAGACCAGGAGTGGAAGATATACAGCGATTTGAATCTGGACTATATTCAGTCAGGATTCCTTTCACATGGATCCCGAAAGATCGCTGAGATTGTAGCGGTCTTTGTAGATGTTTGTTCGTTATTCGAGACAAAACCGGTTCCACAGCTTGACCACAACAATGAATCAGCGATGACCTCCTACCAAAGTACTTATGAAATCGCTGATTTTTTTGCTCGATCAGATATTCCAATTGAAGATTATCCGGCAGGTGTTCTTTTTTCAAAAATAGTTAAACAGTTATCAACGCTTGATTTTTGCGATGTAGATGAGAGGTTTAACCCAATCGCTGCGAATATCGCTGCGCTTGGTACTCTGCCCACTCAACGATCACTGTTATCGATAGTTAGAGCGTCAGAGATAGTCAGTGGCCAACGATTTACATACCGCGAGGTATGGGGCGTAATTGCACGAATAATTGTTGGCGGTCTTACTGAGACCATCGAAAGTTCGAACCTTAAAGAACACGTGTATCAAATGAAATCCGATAATCGAACGGAGATCGATCACTTTAAACACATGAGGAAGCTTGCTGCAATTCGTTATAATCAGTCGCTCTTTGGAATAGGTGATATTACGAGCTCAGCGAAAGATGATTCAAAGCGAAATCCAGTAACACGATTGACTAGCAGGGTTGACCCTATGCGCGATGCAGTGGCCGGCAAACGCTCATCAGGCAAGAACAAGGGCTGGGCTACACCTGTAACCGAAGCTTTCTCAGGCCCGGCGGTGGCCGGTTCCCCCCTGAAGACCCTCGAAGAAATCCTTGGTCCTGAGGACCTTTTTTCCGAGATAGTTCAACCGTTCGACCGAGAGCTTGACCACGCCTTTGCGACAGTGATGAGTGTCGATACGTTGCCAGAGTCGCAGAGGTTTGAGTTCATTCATTGGTATGGCGCGTATCTCGGAAGGCTCTATGCAGTTACCCACGGAATACCTGCATTTGAACGAGAAGTCGCGCTCTGGATCGAGGCTTGGTATTCAAAGCCCAATCTTCCGATGGAGCTCGAAAGCGGGTTACAGACTCTACTTCGACCAAAGAGGAATCCTCGCAAGGAGAAATCGGCGTCCATGATCCCGCTGTTTGATAGTAGGACTAACCCGATCGTGGGTAACCAGATTGATCCAAAACTTGCGTTGCAAACTGTTGAACCGGACATGCGGACGAGGGTCGACGGAGAAGAATTATTTCTCATATTAAGTGAAAAAACTGAAATTATTGCTTTAATGCCATTAGATTTTGCATTTGTTAGAGAAGCGACATCATGCAGTCAAGATTATGCCGGTATGACAGAACTTACTGAAACAACTTCTCCAAGACTTGAAAGATTTAGAGCTTCATTATTGGTTCCAAAATTTCTTAAACATGAAAATTATCGAATAGTTGATGGTCTTGATGATAGATTCATTACTCTTAACGAAGATTGAAAGTGATAAAATGACTTCTGATGCCCGTAGATCATTATTTCTGTCGATGAATAGACCACAATACGTATCGGTTCCTGAAGGTTTTATTTCGTCTTTGGCTTGGAAACTATTTGATTTCAATGAGCCTCCCACGTTAGGCGCGGGAAAGAAACTTGCTTTGATGTACAAAGTTGAGAAAGATACCAAATCTACTAATCTTTCTGTAACCACGACGGCTCCAAAAGGACATGACGGACACAGCGCCTTCGGCGAAGTCCTCAAGAACTCGGGAATCGGGCCATACAATTTAGACCCGATACTTATCGCTACTGCAGTTTCAAATAGCATTACTGGAATTCGCGCTGAGAAAAGCACCATGCAAGCTGCCAGCCCATTAACCCCAGGGATCGCTTTGCTGCAAAACATGAGGGGAGTTCAAAAGTCTCAGAGCCCACCGGATTTAGCGGGCATCATTGAAACACTCTACCGTTTGGGTGCACCTCACGGATCTCAATCTCAAAGTGGAGTCGCAGAGAGATGGTTGGACGCTTCCAATCGAAGACTTGGTGCGGATGCATTACTGGCTGCCATGGATAAATCAGCCAAGGAAAACCTCTTGCTGAGTGGTGTCAAATTGAAAGTTACTGAGTTGCCTTCCGAATTTATCGGAGGGCTTTTTCCAAATACACCATTTACATGGTTCGCCAGAATATGGGATCGTCTTACCGGGCCTGACTGGGTAGATGCACTTCCTGCGAGGGTTTGGGTGGATTGGGCCACGACCGTGTTGCGGCTTGCCTATGGAATGGGCTTTCTGTGGGAGGCAGCTTGGTACGAAACTTTTGCGAGAAGAATCCTAAGAGGTGAACCATTCACCCGTGAGCAACTCCTCAAGGAGATTCCTGCGGCCCTGCCTTGGAAATCTTCACGGTCCACGCAGTCGGTGCGGGATGTTGCCTCGGTGTTGCTTCGGAGAGTTCATGTCGGCGGCGCCGTAAGGAAGCTTGTCGACAGCTGGCTGTCCACAGCAGAAACTAAATCAGGCAATTTATTGGCCACAGAAACCGCAATCACACGAATGATGGGTGACGGCGATTTTCGAAAGCAATTGACAGTTGCATTGGGAGGCCAGATGAAAGCAGCTCCAAATACGTGGGAAGCTGTAAAATACGCATTGCTGACTCGTGATGTTGCGGGGCCCTTTGCCGACTATTACGGGATGCTTCGACAAAATGGTCGTTTTCTTACAGTTTCCCCTGGAACAGAATGGATTGCCGTAGTGGCTAGTCTTTCCTGCGATCGGCCGGGTGGCGAAGCGAATGTGGGGCGCCTAATGGGTGATCTTCATGAAATGGGGCTGAACCCCCAGCTGTCAGATGTTATTGAGCTTTTGGAGCGTGCTGGGTTAGCTCGTGGCAGTGCAGACGCCGATCAAGGCGTCCTAATAAAGAGCGCGTTCTAGAAACGAGGAAAAAGTGATCGGAACAATACTCGCAAAATGTCTTCTGGGCATTGAAGGGCTGAACGCTGTATACCTTCCTGAAGGCGTACCAGTTTCTGTAGGCGTGGAGCTAGTGCGACGAGCCAATGAAGAAGAAACTAGAGCAGATAATTACTCTATTTTGGTCGTGCCTGAAGGAGTTGAAGAAGGAATGTCGTCCGCGCAGGCTTTGCAATATCGTCAAGGAAATCGATTAGCAGTTGTTGTTGGGCGACATCCTGATCTAGGTTCCTTTAATCAGTCTTTTCAAGAAGTGCTGGGGTTGAATTATCCAGATCAGGCTAGAAACAGCGTAACGCTTCAGAATCTTTCTAAGATGGCGGTCGAAGAAGTGATATCGACTGCAGGCGTCGAAGCAAGCGAATTTTGGGATCCTAGTTTTTCACGGGAGTTTGTAAACGGATGTCTAGAACGTTCCGCAAAAATCCATGAAAGCTTGCTTGGGGGAACCGAAAGCTGGAATGCATTGTGGTTCGAACACGTAAATATAGGTTTTGAAAATCTTGCCGAAAAATTATCACAGATGTCATCGTCAGGAATTATGTTAGATGATTTCTTTAAAAATTACACTTATGCTTCATTTGGATTTTCTAAACCAAATCCTCTATCAAAAACAATTATTTCAGCTGCGGCCTTCGTGGATGCATACAAGACCTACTGGCTAGATCAGCAAACTATTCTGGAATCTACCCACTATCTTGAGCACCACCCCGAGTGGGGTGGCGTCGGTGCACACCCAATGTCCACTGTTAACTGGGACAACTTTGATCAGACGCAAGCATCTGTTGGAAATCTCAGCCTCGCATTCGTAAAATATATGAATTCAGATCCTGTTGCACTCGATTCTTTGGTGCATTTTACTGATTCCCAGTTCCTTAATCCAGCAAATAGCAATTCAAAGAATCCGAAACTTACTCCATTTGACGAATTATTTAATTCTTTAAGTATTGGTAATGACTCAGAGTTAGGTCCTTTTATTGCTCAAGCAACAAGAGCTGACTCTAGCGTTCAGGTCATATCTGAAACTTTAAGAATTAAGATCCCTGCAATTTTGGACCATTTCGATGGTAAGGATTCAGGTACAAAGGCAGATCTACGTTCAACTACGGCCAAAACTTCGTGGAGAGGCGTGCTCGAAATCGATGAAAACGGGGAAGTCTGGGCATGCGGCAATATTGAATGGAATATAACTAAATCTACTAATTTAGTTACCCCTAAAAAGATTAAACTTGTGGTTAGCGTTCCGTTAGATGACCCTCTGCAAGGGAAAATCAACTTGAATGCTTCCATCGAAATTTCTATGGTCGTAATGGAGCAAAGCGGGATATTGGCGGTTCCTCTGCGCAAAAATGGCTCTATGGGCAAACCTACGCATTGGTTTCTGGATTCGGATAACCAGGAAACAACCGCGATAGAGCTTGATTCCAACATTGAACGCTATCGATATGTGGCCTGGACCCCGGATCGTTTTCTTCACCCAACGCTTGAAGCACACCCGATGGAGAAACTTCACAACCGGCCGAATTTTTTTGTCGCTGAAGAACTCACCACCGAACTGAGCCTACTTATCGTTGGGGCACAAACGTTTGAGTGCCGTTCGGCAGAGAGTAGTAAAGCTAGCCACTCGCCCATAGTTACGGCAATTTCTAATGGCCGACCATCACCAGATCCATTGAGTTCCGTCTCGATGAATTCGGTACGGGGTATATATGAAGCTTGTTTTGTTCGTGAACACGACAACGTAAAGTTTCTTGATTCCTTGGGGCATCTGGTTGTTGCGCAAGATAGAGAAGTAGATATTTTGCCAGACCTTGAAGCCCATTCTCAGGGACTCCTTATGTCTGGCAGCTTGCGTGGAGTATGGAATCAAGTCTCAGATTTCTCGGTACCTCAAGAAATTCTGGAATCAGAGGAAGCTCGTGAGTTTCGACGCTGTTTCTTGGGACTTGGGATAGAAAAAAGGATTGATTCAACAACCGGAACGATGAGCTGGCTGCCATCGAAAGCTTCCTGGCGCGAACTTTGGGAAGATGACCAGGGCCGAGCTTCATTGGAAAGCTACCTTGAAGCGTACGCTGAATTAGTTTTGGCCGCCCGACGAATCGGTAACGCTGCCGCTTTGTTCTGGGCAACCTACCCTTTTTCTATCAGTGTTTGGCAGACTTTGGAAGCAACAAGTGTTGCCGCGGTACTATTAAGCCCGTTGCACCCGATACGGTTGGCATGGCTGGCTGGAGTCGAATCTACTCTCTGGCATTCAACATTGTCTAAGCATTTAGCTGGGACTGTTGAAGGATGGAATATTCCGTTCATTGGACCGCCAGAATCAGAAGATGGACGACTGATCGCTGTGCCCCTAGAAGCCGGTGAAGATCAAGTATTTCTTGGGTGGTCAATGCTTGTTCGGACTTCGATCGAGGTACCTAGAATGCTAGTAGCTCCTGAGCGGGCCGGAAACTTCACTTTGCCTGGTACAGCCGTAAGCGGCCTTAACTCAACGGCAGTTGCCGCAGCGCTGAAAAGTTACCGGCGTATGAATCCGCATGTCTCAACCATGACTATTGATCTGGCTGCTAATTCAGGAACAGCCAGACTGGGAGAAATCGACGAGGCTGTTCTTAGCGCAGTGCGCGAGTGGACTTCTAATAAGAATTCGCCGTTGCTTGGGGGAGCCCGAATTTGGGACTCCATTAAGCGTTCTGGCAAACCGCCCCAAGAGATGATGGCACGTTTAGTGAAGGCGACCAACGACGTTCCCCTCACTTGGTCGCGATATGTGCCGGATAACGCAGACAGAAAGCCATGTAATGTTCGAATTCTCCAAGATTCGGGCGTACGCGTAAAAATTAGTTCGAAAATAAATGGATCTCGACTGGGCACGATGGGACTCACACCCTTGCGTCGTTTTGAAGCATCCCTCGAACACTCCGGTGATCATAAGACTTCGATTTCTTCACCTACACTTCGTGAAAACCATGGGTGGGAACCACTGACTAGAGCAATTCGCGAGTTCGAAGGTGGAATTTCAACCACCACGCTCATTAACGCAAAGCTATTTCAGGCTAATTTGACTGATGCTTCGGCAGATTGGACGGTTTCTGGCGAATCGCTCATAAGCCCAAGTGCAATGTCTGCGATGGTTCAAGAAAATGGGTCCGGCGATCAAATGCTGTGGGAGTGGAGACCTCCATTCTTAGAGCCTTCGGGTGAAGTTCCAGCGTTGGAACGTCGCCCGTTCATTTCAATTGCGCGAATTCCAGAGGGATTCAAGGCCCAAATACGGAATCTTTTGAGCAAAGCTCAAGGAACTGAAGCGAGCGATTCATTAGTTCGATCGCTGCTGAGCACTCTCGGTGCTCGTGGCGTGGGCTTATCATCGATGCTTTCGATGGGAGGCACACACGCAGCAGGTGCACTTGGCTTCTATCTCGTATTTTCATTAATGGAGAAGCTTCAAAGTAACGAAGACTGTACATTGGTGCTTCCTATTGACGCGTGTGATTCTTTCCTTAGAGCATTGGCTAGCGGGGCCGATCACGCAGACATTGTGCGTCGTGCTGATCTATTGCTGCTAAGAATCAAGGATAAATCGTTGACACTAGCACCCATCGAAATCAAGTTTTACGGACTTAACGCAGAAAGTAACGGCGGGGTGCTGCCCGAAGTCTCTGACGCATCTATGAAAGAGCCACTTGAACAGGCAATGACGACAGCCAAGCTATTGGATGGCGTGGCAGAAACGTGGAAGAACATTAGGGTTTCAAATAATGCGAGCGATATTGCCCTATGGAGCAACGGCATAGCTGCACTCACAGAAGCAGCGATGCGCCTTCAACCAGCCAGTGCACATAACCCTGATGCCATGGCCAAAGCACTTTCGTCCCTTGCCGAAGGGAAATCTGATGTTGTTGTTGGCCGCCCGTTAGTTGCCTATTTCAAATACCAAGCAGTTTCCGCTAACGGTAACAGTTTCCATACCAGAATCAGCGTGCCCGAGTTACAGACGGACAAATCGTTTGGCCTTCTAGCGACAAATCCGGAAGCCGCGTTTGCTGCCTTAAGATTGGATGGAAGTAACTTGGTAGAAGAATGGTCGACACTTGTGGAATGGGCACTTGAAGACCGATCTAACCAGCTTGCCGAAGACAGTACTTCAGACGCCGCTCCGCATTCAGTCTCTGATGGCTCTAACGAGGATTCTACAAGCAGTTCGGGAAGAAACCCAAGGGAACAACGCAGCATTGCGAACGAGCCGACGTTACCTGAAAAAGTATCCGCTGAAGTACTTCCCAAACCAGAATCAAAGATTGATGAAGAAGGAACGGCTTCCGAGATGGATATGGAAACGCACGGTGAAGAGCCTCATTCACGTAAAGAAAGGGAGCGCGAAGTAGAATATGTCGATCTAGAAGTACTACCCAACTTCGAAAATGGTATTCGAGCTCCTGGAATAAAGTTTCCTGTCGGCCGTGTTATCGGAACAGCGGGTGAACGCTGGGCAGATTTCTGGCCTGGAAACACGGATCTCAATCAAATGAATATAGGCGTTGTTGGAGATCTAGGGACTGGAAAGACTCAACTTGTGCAAGCACTCATATACGGTCTTCGAAAAGAGGCTACCGTCGCCCAAGAGACGCCACTTTCCATGCTGGTATTCGATTATAAGCAAGATTTCCAGGAGCCTGAATTTTTAGAGGCAGTTGGTGGAAAAGTTCTTCGAATTAACCAGATCCCCTTGAATTTCTTCCAGCTTAGGGAGGGATACACGGCGATGGCTGCTAACCAGCGGACCAATGAGTTTATTGATGTGTTGGACAAAATCTACGGGGGCATGGGCCCTGTTCAGAAAGACCGACTCTCCACATGCATTATGGATCTATACAGGGAAAATAAGAAAAGCGCTCCGACAATTGGTCGAGTCCTTACGAGATACCTTGAGCAAGACGAAAAGCCAGATTCAGTAACAGCAATACTCAGGAAATTTGTTAACGCTGAGGTATTCAGTGAAGATCAAGAATCAATCAAATCATTCGAGGAGTTAATTGACAACAACGTTTTGATAGTTGCACTTAACGACTTCGGTGTCGATGATGAAGGTAAAAATGCGCTAGTAATTATGTTTTTAAATCTATATTATGATTACATGTTGAAGTCAAAAAAGTGGCCCTTTGTTGGCGATGAACCACAGTTGCGCCGCCTTAATTCATTTCTGCTTGTTGATGAAGCAGTAAATATTATGAAATATAAATTTCCTGTTCTGATGAACCTTTTATTGCAAGGGCGACAGTTTGGGTTTGGTGTGATGCTGGCATCGCAGTACCTGTCGCATTTCAAGAAAGATCAGGAAAACTATGGAGAACCATTATTGACCTGGTTCCTTCATAAGGTGAAGACTGTAACTGCAAAAGAGCTCCAGCAAGTCGGACTAAGTGAGAACTCACAGGAGCTAGCCGTGAAGATGGCGAATCTCGGAAAGCACCAATCCATCTATCGGTCGTTGGGCTCGAATGGAATAATCATCGAAGATATTCCGTTCTTCCGCATCATGGCCGAAAAGAACAAGTAAGTACGAGTTGGAAGTGAGGACTGCTATCCAGCGCTCACTTCCAACTCGCTAACAGCAATTATATCTCTAGAAGTTGGCCACTTATCACGGCTTCTAGTCTTACTGCTTGTTCGGTTGGAGTGGCCAACCGGAGTAATTCTTGAACTACTTCGCCAGCTTGTTTGGCCAGTAGGGGAGGCACCGCATTTCCTGCTTGAGTATATTGCGGCACTTCAAACTTACGGCTATCACCTCCTGTAGTGACTTTCGAGCGAAATTCGAAAGAGTCAGGAAAAGATTGAATACGGGCCACTTCCCGGACGCTTAATGTTCGTAAATGATCACTAGAGTAGTGACAGCAGTCATCCGGAATTGAGAGTGCCGCAGGTGAAGGGCGGTCAGCAATAAGTGCTCGCTGCGAGTGCTTTTTCGTCCTGAGCGAGACTACGAGCGAAACAATTTCATTAACGTCAGCAGGCAACCTCAGTTTTTGTCCTTCAGCGAAAAGGAATTTGTGATGGAGCAGTGGCGAAGCCAGCTGCGAGAGAGTCACCTGATCTCCATCTTTGAACGCTTTGGCAATTGCTCGGGAAAGCGATCGATCGCCCAACCCTTCAAGTACCTGATAGAGCCTGAATCGCTGCTGCACGCGTAGGCCATGTTTACGTCGTTCAATATTTTTAATCTTTTGACGAGGTACAAACTTACCGAAGGTTTCATTTATTCTATTTACATAGAT
Organism: Arthrobacter sp. MYb227; assembly: GCF_002975435.1. Classification (GTDB taxonomy): domain Bacteria; phylum Actinomycetota; class Actinomycetes; order Actinomycetales; family Micrococcaceae; genus Paeniglutamicibacter. The sequence goes on from NZ_PCPT01000002.1 coordinate 320,149, forward strand.
TGATGGCTGTATGTTTTTATTTGTTATATTTTCAAGATCTGAAATTGCGTCTTCCGCAGTAGTCCAATTGTTTTTATCTGGCGTGGTTAAAAGATGACGAAAAATGCTGCCATCAAACAGATCTTGATCGGAAGACTGCGCGACATCCCAATATCGCAATAGATTCCAATCGAAGTTCTTGTCGAAGGTGTCGAGTGCTTGCTGAAGTGCACTCCGTTCGCTGGCTGTTATTTGTTGTTCAATAATGCTCTCAGCGAGGTCCTTCCTGACGGCAAACATCAAGAAACGTGGCCTGTTCTGTGCAACTCCTACATACTTGGCGTTTGCATGGATGCAAATGGGAGCATAGCCGACTGCAGTAAATGCTTTGGCGACTTCTCGCCATGCATGAAATTCTTCCCCATCTTGACGGAAAGCTCGTAAAATTCCACTTACGTTTTCTAGCAATGCGACTTTGGGACGAACTAACTTTACAAAACTTGCAAACTCCCAAGGAAGCTGGTTCCTATGGTTGTCGCGTTGTCGGAGGCCAGCCATGCTGAAACTCTGGCAAGGCGGACCACCTGATACAAGATCCACGGAGAATCGATTCCGACGTTGTGGGTGTTGAATAAATTCTTCTTTGAGATGCTTGTTCAACGAAACGATGCTTCCGACAACAAGTTGCCCCTGTCCTGTCAATCCAGAAGCGGGTATATCTGTGTATCCTCCCGACGCCCAATCAGGGTAATCATATGGATTTTCACGGAGTCTGTCTTTTAGTCTCGTGCGAGGATATTTCGAGCCAAGCCACAGTACTGATTTTGCTGTGGTAGTTGAACTCGCCTGAAGGTCAACGTTCAGGTGGTTGTACGCAAATGTCTCTGCAGCCATAGGGGAAAGCTCGTTGGCCATGGCAAGTTCGAACCCTGATGCATGTAGTCCTAGAGACATACCGCCGCATCCCGCGAACAGCTCAATGAAGCGACTCAAATTACCTTCTCCGACCTAAAACGATGCATTCTAACGGGTATTCACTATAGCTGGTATGGGAAGCTCTGAAGGTAGTATCTTCGGAGTACAAGTATCGTGTGCGACACCGCGTGGTGTACCGAATTCCTCGTCACCCACATATATCGAAGTCGCTGAAACTGGTTTTTGGATATGAGCTTAGTGACCATAAGCCGCCCCTTCACAGATGCCCTCCTGAAAGTGTCAGCTTAATACTAGTCTTCTAGAATCTGTGTACTAGTGGATTCACGTAAAAATATTAGAGCGGCTTTTTCAAGCTGCCTTATCCGCTCGCGTGTGACTCCGTAAACCCGACCAATTTCATCGAGCGTTTTTGGTTGGCCGTCAGCTAAACCGAAGCGCAAAGCGACTATGCCTGCATCTCGTTCCGAGAGGGAGTCGAGGATACTCCGGATCTGTTTGCTGCGTTCTTCGATGAGAAACACTTGCATGATGTCAAAATCTTCGGGATCGTAAAGTACGTCACCGATAACGATTGTTTCCTCTTCATCAAATTCGTTCAGTTGGGCGCTCAATGAAATCGGTTCCTGAGCATCGTATGACATTACCTCAACAATTTCATCTGGCGGTAGATCGATAAGATTTCTGGAGAGTTCCTCGGGGGTTGGTTCGCGACCAAGATCCTGCAACATCTGACGCTGCACTCGTGCAATCTTATTAATAACTTCAACCATGTGTACCGGAATACGGATGGTACGGGCCTGATCGGCCATAGCGCGAGTAATTGCCTGACGAATCCACCACGTTGCATAGGTGGAGAACTTAAAGCCTTTGGTGCAGTCGAATTTCTCGACCGCACGAATCAAACCAAGGTTGCCTTCCTGAATCAAGTCAAGGAAAAGCACGCCGCGGCCCGTGTAACGCTTTGCCAGCGATACAACGAGTCGAAGGTTCGCCTCAAGCAGGTGGTTCTTGGCGACCTTTCCATCATGGATGATCTGCTCATAGTCCCAGCGCAGGCGCTTATCCATCTTGCCATCATCAGCCATGAGCTTCTCGTTGGCGAACAGGCCCGCTTCAATACGAAGTGCAAGGTCAACTTCCTGCTCAGCATTAAGCAGAGCAACCTTACCGATCTGCTTCAGGTAGACCTTGACCGGGTCGGCCGTGGCACCGGCGACCACGACCTGCTCCTGGACGGCGTCGTCTTCGTCTGCCGTGAGTACGAAACTTTTGGCGCTCTCCTTGGACTTACCATCTGAAACATTGATGTCATGGTCGTTGACGCCTTCATCGGTCGTCGGTAGCGGGGTGTAGGGATTCTCGAGCGGATGTCGAATTGGCTTCTTTTTTCCCGATACAGCGTCACTGCGACAAGGACTCGTTGACTTTATTCGTTCGACAGGTATACCGTCAGCTTTTATTTCTAGCTCGTTAAAATTGTGAGCTGAAATGTCGTACTGGAAAATACTCGAAATTTCCTCAGGCACTAAAACTTGTTTTAGTGAATCCATAAGTGTGGAATGGACCAGTCGGGCTAACGTTAGATCGGGAGAGTAGCGTTCTTCAATTGAACCAGCTTGTAACCAGGTAAAAGCCAGTCCCCATTTTTCCTCTGGGTTTAGCTGAAACTGGGCTGAGCCATTCAAATTTGAGTACACAGTGGCAACGTAGTCAAGCACTACCTGATTAAAAATAGTAGTGCGGAAATCACCTTCATAATTTCTTAAACTTCTAATATGAAGCTCTGCATTAGGTTTCAGCGTATATTGATAGTGGATCTCGCCCAATTGTACTTCGAAGAAAACTTCGTGGACGCAATCTGGAGTAATTTCATCGGACCAGGGCCAAAAGCGGCTGAATAGATTGTTTCTGTCTGTATCACCGGGTGTCGGCGTCGAACCTCTGACCGGATGAGCCGCCATAAGTGTTGACGAAACTATTTCGTTCCCGGAGGACTGTAGGTCTGATGCTTGATGACAGCTGTCGGGTAATTCATTAAAAGATTCAATGCGCAATAAGCCTTCAGGACGTTCCTCCTCGCCTAATTCAGCTCTAGTCGATGAATTGAGTCGCCTATCTTCCGCAACGGAAATGTAATCGGAACGCTCGCTGCTGATCGTGGCCTGCTTGCAGGTATCTGTCCTCTCTAGCTGCGCGTCCACGATGCTGGGGTAGTCTTTATCGCTGTCTATGAAGGGTGTCGATTGAGTCCTATTAGAGGTACCGACATCTTTCGAGTGGACACAGACTTGTTGCGGGTGTTGGTGAATCTCGCTTTGATTACTTATCTCACCATTTGGTGATCTGAAATATGAGTGTGGTGCCAACTGTGGAGCGGGTTTGTGGGCAGGTATGTCTTCACCGGGAGCATCGGAATCAAACCGTAATTTCTCAGAAGTATTGAACTCAGTACTTCTTGACAACTTCGTGAGTCCAATAGGAGGCACGTGTTCTGAGTCGTTTGTTGGAACGATGTGCCTTTTTGGAGCGCTTGCGTTTAGACCATCTTCTAAAAGCATGCGCACGTGATTCTCGATAACAGCTCTATTTTGAAAGAATGAATGGTGGGTCTGGCTGTTTGAGTTCGGAGATGAAATCCCTAGAAAAGCAGTAGTTTCATTGAAAAACTGTTCTTTTGAGAAGCTTGGTGTGTCAACGAGATTTGCTTTCGATCGCGAGATCCATCTGTCCCATTGCTCCTCCAGATCAATTTCTAGAGTGATTAGCTTTTCCCACGAAGCGAACCAGACGGCAACAGCTTCAGTGTAAGTGGTTGTCGGACACGATTTATCAATCAAGGAGTCGAAGAGCGAATCTCGAGCATCCGTGTGTAGGGAAATGTGCTTTTGTAAGTGTTTAAAGAATTTTCTTGAAGATGATTGAACTTTTCGACTTGTTCCGAATCTTGAAGTTCTTATATCATCAAAATTGAGGTAGTTTTTGAATGATGATTTATCTGAGATTATTTCATAATCAAAAATATTTAATCTTAGCGAAATTAGAGAATTGTTGGAAACATTACGTAGAATATTTTTTGATTGTTTGGAGTTTTCTAAGATTAATTCTCGTTGAGAACCCCCCTCGAACCTAAGTGCTCCAACTGACTCAAAAGTATCGGCCGGCGGCCACCACAAATGGTTGCTTGGCACAGGAAGATCCCAAGGTGGCATCCATAGGTGATCTGGGGCGGCGGCTAGGGGGGTAGCATGCCAAGCCTCGGGCGCTACCCATTCCCAATTGCGAGAAGACAGCAAATTACTTTCAGTCCGATCGTAGTTTTGGTTTGCCCAATTGTCGTTGATCTATAGAGAGCTTACGCGGTGTGTTGCATTTCATTGGATCTGTTGCCTCAATTTGGTATTGACTGTATTGCATCATTAGAAGCTCCAGAAAGTTCGTTAGATACAAATGCTGGTGAAACTATCCACAGCTTTCATTGGAATGAGTGTCTTATTTCAACAAGCCTCACTCATAACTCATGGTTAGACGACTCTCGGGTACCAAACAGTCAATGATTGCCATTACTACTGCAGCTTCCGCAGGGGAACGAGCCGTCTATCAAAACTTGCTACTCCTGCTCTGCCTGAACCCCGTTGGGCTGCGGCTTGAATGCGGTCTGAGGACCAACACCCCAGCCATAGGCAAGCTTGTGTGCCTCGAGGACGAAGAACGTCTCAGTGGAGGCAACGCCCTCAATCAGCTGCAGGCGGTCGTAGAGCAGTTCGGTGTAGTGCTCGAGGTCGCGGCAGACAACTTCAACCATGACGTCGTAGCTGCCGGTGGTTAGCACCACGTAGCTGGACTCGGTGAGTTCGGCCATTTCCTTGCATACCTTTTTGGCCATGCCCGGAGTGCAGCGAACCCCAATCAAGGCAAGGCGATCAAAGCCAATGGATAGTGGGTTGGCAATGCCAACAATTTGCAAGGTTCCCGATTCTTCAAGGCGTTGTACGCGATAACGCACGGAAGAGGCGGGGATGCCTGTCTCCTCGGCTATTTCCTTGAAGGATTTGCGCCCGTTGAGTTGCAGGGCGGCAATAAGCTGACGGTCAATATCATCAAGTTCAGTCATCGGGTTCCTTCGCTGTAATGTCCAATGGTGCTGCTCACCATTGATTTATAGCAGGGATCCCCGATTGATGGGTTCACCCAGTGAATTGGTACGAGTGCTTAAAGAGGTACGGCTGTGGCGATACTTCCGTATCGCCACAGCCGTACCCTTTATAGGTTTAGCTTAGCCGAGGTGCAGAACACCGGTGCGGAGGTCGGTCATGTCGAGCAGCGTGTGTACGCCACCGATACGGCCCCAGCCGGTGCCCTTGCCGCCGGCGCCGCCGAACGGCATGTTGATGTCCCACCAGCCGTTGGAGTCGTTGACGACAACCTGGCCAACTTCCATCTCTTCGATGAAGCGGAAGGCGGATGCCATGTTCTGGGTGAATACTGCACCCTGCAGGCCCAGTGCGTCATCGTTGGCGATGCGCAGCAGGTCATCATCGTCCTGACCGACGATGATTGGCAGAACCGGGCCGAAGGTCTCTTCGCGGCTCAGCAGGCTGTCTTCGGTGACGTTGTCTACAACGGTGAATTCGTAGTAGAGGTTGGTCGGGAACTCGGTGCTGCGGTTGCCACCCATGAGGATGTCCAGGCCGCGCTCGCGTGCATCTGCCATGTGGGCATCCATCTTCTGCGCAACGAGTTCGTTGTTCAGTGGGCCCAAGTTGGTGTCCGCATCAAACGGGTTGCCCAGCTTGACGGTTGCCTTGGCGTATTCGAGGACTTCCTTGACGAATGCCTCGTGGATGTCCTTGTGGACGATGACGCGCTCGGTGGCGCAGCAAACCTGGCCGGCGCAGAAGAATGCACCGTCAACGGCCTTCTTGGCTGCGCGCTTGAGATCTGCATCTGCAAGAACAACGATCGGGCCGTTGCCCGAGGCTTCCATGATGGAGCGCTTGAAGCCGGCAGTCGCCTGGATCTTGCCAGCGGTTGCGGAGGAACCGATGAAGCCAATGGCGTCAATGCCCTTGTGCGAGGTCAGCTTGGCGCCGAAGTCGCCTTCGCCCGGAAGAACCGAGACGAGGCCCGCTGGGACGCCTGCTTCGATGAGGCATTCCATGGCTGCAAGAACGGTCAGCGCGGTGTTGGCCGGCGGCTTGACCACGTGGGCGTTGCCGGTGGCAAGGCCCGGTGCAATGAACTCTGCGAACATCAGCAGTGGGAAGTTCCATGGGGTGATGATTCCCCAGACGCCTACCGCTGCGCGGAAGGTGAACATGCGCTTCTGGGTATCGGTGGACTGGATGGTCTCACCGTTGAGGCGGATTGCGTCTTCTGCGTGAAGGTGGAAGAGCTGTGCGGCTTCTTCGATATCGGCAATTGATTCTGCCAGTGGCTTGCCCTGTTCGAGGGACTGCAGACGAGCGAGTTCATCTACGCGAGCGGTGAGTGCATCACCGATCTTGTGGCAGATTTCTGCGCGCTTGAAGACGCCGAGCTTCTGCCAGGCACCCTTGGCTTCGTGTGCCTTGGCTACTGCCTTGTCCAGGTCTGCCTCGGTTGGCAACGGGATTGAGGCAATGAATTCTCCGGTGGCCGGGCTGGTGACGTCGTAGCGCTCCTGGCCGGTTCCGTCGGAGTATTCTCCGGCGATAAAGAGCTGTGTGCGAGTCGGAACGGATACAGCGGTCATGGAATCAAAATCCCTTTCAAGAGGATGGTCTGATGTGGATGATGTAGATCACTATAGCCGGAATTTGATGCTCGTCAACAAAATATTTCTTTAAATCTTGCTCTAAAAACAAGGTAGTCTGAATCTATTGACTTTTTCAGCAACTTTGGCAGGCTATGACGTGACTCACTAAAGATCACTCGACGGAGAGAAGCACGAATGTCAGAGCAATTAGCTCCAGAACAAAGCGCGGAGCAGTTACCCAAGAAGATGCGATGGTGGGATGGCTTTGCCATGTCCATGACCATGCCGGCGGCGCTCATCGCCACCCTCGGCGCCTCCATTGCCGACCTTGGCGGTTGGGGAGCCGCTGTTCTCTGGGCTATTTCCATGCTCATTGCCATGGGCGTGAACTGGATTTACACCGAACTTGCCACAATGTTCCCGGAATCCTCCGGCGGTATCACGCACTACGCCGCTGAGGCCTGGAAGAAGCGCGCACCATGGGTGGCCCCACTTGCCAGCGTCGGGTACTGGTTCCCGTGGGGAACCAACTTGGCAACCTACGGAGCCATCACCGGTGCACTGATTCAGGCACAGTGGTTCCCGGATTCGGCCTGGGTTGTTAACATTGGCCCCATTGAACTGAGCCTGCCAATTGTCATTGGCATTGGCGTCATCCTCTTCATGTACCTGATCAACATTGTTGGCGTGCGCATGACCATGGCATTCGTCTACATCACCGCCGGAATCCTGATGATTCCGCTCTTCTCCTTCATCGTGCTGCCGCTCTTCAGCGGTGACTGGACCCCTGCAGAATTGACCTGGAATCTGCACGGAATGGAAGGCTTGCGCAAGGCATTGGTCTGGCTCTACATCATGGCCTGGACCACCTTTGGCATTGAAGTTTGCGCAACCTTCGCACCCGAATACAAAGACTCGGTCAAGGACACCACCCGTGCTATCAAGGCAGCAGTGCTCTTCTGCATGGGCGTCTTCTTCCTGATCCCGATCACCCTGGGTGGATACGCCGGAGAAGCCGCGATCAAGGACGATCCTGCAACCTTCTTCGTCGCTTCCTTCGGCTCGCTGGTTGGCGGCGCCTCGGACATCATGGTGCTGTGCCTGATCGCCTCACTGCTGCTGATCATGACCACCTCGGTGGCCGACGCATCCCGCGTGCTGTTCAATATGGGCAAGACAGGAATCACCGTCCGCGCGGTAGGAAAACTGAACAAGCGCGGAGTACCGGTACGTGCACTAAACGTCATGCTGGTACTGAACATTGTTGTCCTGGTAGTCCTACAATCGCCACTGGCAATTATTGTCACGGGCAACCTCGGCTACATCCTCACCCACATCTTTGCCGTCTCGGGCTTCTTCATTCTTCGCAAGGATCGCCCGGATGCAAAGCGTCCAATCCGCCTTCCAAACTTCTTCGTTCCACTGTCCATCGGACTTACCGCATTCATGGTGCTGATCTTGGTTGTCGGAGCCACCGGCTTCTCAATTACCGGGTACGGCGGAGTGAAGGAACTGGCCATCGCGCTAGGTGTGCTGGCAACGGGAATCGTGATTTGGATATTCGTGAAAAAGAACGATGCCAAACGAGGCATTGACCGCGAATCCATTGACGCCTAGCGACTGAAAGACAGAGTAAAAACATGCATTGGCTCCTGCTTGCCGCCGCAATCGTGGCAGAAATTATCGCAACAACACTGCTGAAGGTATCTGCCGGTTTTACCAAACCGCTACCCAGCATCGGAACTGTACTTGGCTACGTGCTCTCCTTCTATTTACTGAGCCTGGTACTCAAATATGTCCCGCTCAGTGTTGCGTATGCGATTTGGGCGGCAGCAGGAACCGTGGCAATAGCCGTTGTTGGGGTGGTTCTCTTTTCGGAAAAACTCACCATCTTCCAAATCTCAGGAATCCTACTCACCGCGGTAGGCGTGGCAATGATCAATCTTGGTGCGGGGTCGACTGCACCCGCACCCACCGAGATCAGCTCCCTGGAACACCAGAACAATCACTGATTTCGTACACAGGCGTTGCGGATTACCAAACACACGGCAATCCGCAACGCGAGCTCCAAAAAATGAAAGAAAAACATGAGTATCTATGAAAATGTGGCAGGAACCTTTGCACCATCAGTGATTGATGCGGCACTGGACTCGGTCAGCCACGTCCCCTATTGGTTGGATGATCCCGAACGTCCATCGGCACTGCCGGCGCTCGAAGGAGCAACCGAAACCGACCTTTTGGTCGTGGGTGGTGGATACTCGGGGCTCTGGACCGCGCTGATGGCCAAGGAGCGTGACCCCAACCGCGATGTTGTTCTCATCGAAGGTGAAACAGTTGGTTGGGCAGCCTCGGGACGCAACGGTGGTTTCTGTGAAGCCTCACTAGTTCACGGCGATTCCAACGGACGCCAGCACCTACCCAACGAAAACGATCTACTGCGTCAGCTGGGGCTAGAAAACCTACACGAACTGGCCGAAACCATTGAACGATACAACATTGACTGTGAATTCACCTTCTCCGGTGTGCTGAAACTTGCCACCGAAGAGCACCAGGTTCAGTGGCTCAAGGATGAGGCCAAACAATATCCTGAGCTAAAGTTCATGGATCAAGAAACCGTTAGGGGCAGCGTTCACTCACCCGTCTACAAGGCTGGACTCTGGGACAAAGACGGAACCGCAATGATCAACCCGGCCAAGTTGGCCTGGGGACTGCGCCGCGTCTGCCTTGAAAAGGGTGTGCGTATCTATGAAAACACCTGGGCCAAGGACCTTACCGACACCCCCATTGATATCACCGTAACTACCACTGCCGGTTCGGTGACTGCACAGCGCGTAGCGTTGGCGACAAACGTCTTCCCTTCCTTGCTCAAGCGTCACCGCCTATACACCATTCCCGTGTATGACTACGCGATCATGACCGAACCGCTCACCGAGGAACAAGTTGAATCTCTGGGCTGGAAGGATCAGCAGGGTCTTGCAGATCTGAACAATCGCTTCCACTACTACCGGATGACCCGTGATGCCAATGGAGCTGCACGAATCCTCTTTGGCGGTTTTGATGCCGAGTACTACTTCGGTGGCAAGGTGCGCCCGGAGTACGACCAGAAGGAAGAAACCTTCCGCAAGCTGGTTGAACACTTCTACTTCACCTTCCCCCAGCTTGAAGGCACCAAATTCACCCACGCCTGGGGTGGTGCCATTGACTCCTGCAGCCGCTTCTTCTCATTCTTTGATAAGTCCCATGGCGGCCGAGTTGCTTACGTTGCCGGTTTCACCGGACTCGGTGTTGGAGCAACCCGATTTGCTGCAAACGTCCTACTCGACCTGCTTTCGGGCAAAAAGACCCAGCGCACCGAACTGGAAATGGTCAAGAAGAAGCCAATTCCGTTCCCGCCGGAGCCGGTTGCTTATGTTGGCGTCAAGATGATGACCAGCGAATTGGCGCGCGCCGATAGGAATCAGGGCAAGCGCGGAGTTTTCCTCAAAACAATGGACGCACTAGGAATGGGATTCGACTCATGAGTAACTCAGCAGAACAGGCAACCATCATTGATGGAGCCTTGAACGGTGGTGTCCGGGTGGACGTTGCAGCGTTGGAGCTGGAACACCAAGCAGTTGCCGTGGACCAAAACGGGGGAGATAACCCGACCACTGGTTCGCAGGCTTTCGGAACCCTTGGGGGCGCCGACTTTGGTGTCTGGGAAATGAGCGCCGGCACCATGTACGACGTTGAAGCGGAGGAAATCTTCGTCATCACCGCAGGCCGCGGGACCGTGGTTATTGATGCGTTTGCGGGTCAGACAGAAGTTAGCGTTGAGCTATTCCCGGGTGCCTTGATGCGTTTGAGCGAAGGCATGAAAACCACCTGGACGGTCACCGAAACCTTGCGCAAGGTGTACGTGACTCCTGCATCGGGTGAGGAGAGCTAGCCTTGACGACTTTTACTGATGGTTACCAATTCATCAACGGTGCCTACCGTGTAGGTTCGGGCGGAACCCACATTCGGGTAAACCCGGCAACCGGAGCCGAGGCCGAAACCATTGATTACGCGAGCCCGCAGGATGTAGAAGACGCGGTACAAGCCGCGGCCGCAGCGTTCCCGGCGTGGTCAAAGTTGACCCCGGGGGAGCGTTCGGAACACCTGTTGAATCTTGCTACAGCGTTGGCCACTCACGCCGATTCACTTGCCGAGCTTGAAACAGAACAAACAGGCAAGACAGTACGCATGTCCCACGAATTCGATGTGCCCGGAACCATCGATAACGTGAACTTCTTTGCCGGTGCTGCCCGCAACCTGCAAGGCCAGGCGGCAGGGGACTACGCGGGTAATTCAACCTCAATGATTCGCCGCGAGGCCATTGGTGTTATTGGTTCAATCGCTCCGTGGAACTACCCACTGCAGATGGCAGCATGGAAGGTACTTCCGGCAATTGCCGCGGGAAACACCATTGTCCTCAAACCCAGCGAAATGACACCGGGCACCACACTACGCTTTGCACAGATCGCCGTCGAAGCCGGTATTCCAGCAGGAGTCATCAACGTGGTTGTTGGATCTGGCCGTGACGTTGGTGAAGCAATAGTCAAGCACCCGCTGGTGAAAATGAGTTCATTCACCGGATCCACGGCGGTGGGGCGCCGCATCATGGAGATGGCTTCGGAGAGTGGTAAACGAGTTCACCTTGAACTCGGTGGCAAGGCCCCGCTGGTTGTCTTCAAGGACGCGGACGTTGAAGCAGCCGCACATGCGGCAGTTGCCGGTTCCACTATTAATGCAGGACAAGACTGCACCGCGGCGACTCGTGCCTACGTACAATCCTCACTCTTTGAAACCTTCACTCATCAGGTGGCCGAGTTGATGAATGCAATGGTTGTGGGGGATCCCACCGTTGAAGACACGGATATGGGATCGCTGATTTCCGAGGCCCACCGCAGCAAGGTTGCGTCAATGGTACAAAGTGCCGTTGACGCCGGTGCAACCATCAAGGCCGGCGGTTTTGCGCCCGATCTTCCCGGCGCCTTCTACCGCCCAACACTCATTGTTGGTGCCGCGCAGGATTCGGAGATCGTCCAAGACGAGGTCTTTGGCCCGGTGCTTGTTGCCTTGCCGTTCGAGACCGAAGATGAGGGCTTGGCTCTTGCCAACGATTCCCAGTTTGGCCTCGCGGCTTCTGCCTGGACCAAGGATGTAAACCTTGCCATGCGCGCCGCAGCGGAAATTCAGGCTGGCTGCGTATGGATCAATGAACACATTCCCATGGTTTCGGAAATGCCACACGGTGGCTACAAGTCCTCCGGTATTGGCAAGGATATGAGCGCCTACTCCTTTGAGGAATACACGAACATCAAACACGTGCTGATTTCACACGACACGGATGTTCACAAGGAATGGCAGGACACTGTCTTTAGGCAGCGATAGATTTCCTAGAGCTTCCCTGTCTCTAGGAATAGGAAGGTTCGGTTGGCTCCCAAGGCCAACCGAACCTTTTCTATTTTGGTGGCCAAGGCGTCAAGGTCGTCTGGGCGTTGTGTGCAGACCATATGTGGGCTCAGCGTTCTTCAATTCCCCTTAGTAGCCCTGCCGGTTTCTTGAGGCCAAGTAAATCTCTCAAGTTCTGCGCGCTGATGTACCTAGGCTCGTATTTGTCGAAAGGCAAGCGCAGGAAAGCCAAAATATAGGGACCCCCCTGTCTCAATTTCCAGGAACCCCGTGCAGCCGAGGGGCAGACAGTTTTCCAGTTAGTGATGCTGTGGGTTGCTCAATGACCGAGGATGCAGCTTCCAAAAACTTGCTAGCGCGTGAGTGGCGCTGATATCAGGAATCGTGATTTTCGGGTTTGTGCAGAATGATGATGCTACGTAGCGACTCGAGAGTGAGTCTCTGGACGCCTAAGTACTGAAGGTCATCGAGGAATAAGAATATGCATTGGTTCCTGCTCATCGCCGCAATTGTGGCAGAAGTAATCGCAACCACACTGCTGAAAGTGTCTGCGGGATTTACCAAGCCGCTACCGAGCATAGGAACTGTCCTTGGCTACGCGGTTTCGTTCTATTTGTTGAGTCTAGTGCTCAGATATGTTCCGCTGAGTATGGCCTATGCGATTTGGGCGGCAGCCGGAACCGTTGCTATCGCCGTTGTCGGGGTGGTGTTCTTTGCCGAAAAGCTCTCGGTTGTTCAGATCGCCGGAATCCTGCTGACCGCAGTTGGCGTGGCAATGATCAACCTTGGCGCGGGATCGGCGGCAGCGGGGTCCACCGAAATTAGTTCCCTCTGAAAATTCATCTCAAGAAATATGATCAAGTAACTTGATCAAGTTGGCTGTATGATTTTTGGATGGCCAACGAAAACGCACCCAACACCGACTTTGCCAGAGAATTTCTTGAGGTTTTGCGCCCATTGCTGCGCAGGATCCGTTCCGAACGCAGCCTTTCACCGGGCAAGATGGGGATCCTGTACCAGCTCTCGCAACAAGAAAGTGCGACGGGTGCCGAACTCGCGGCCGCAGTGCGGATCAGTCCGCAAGCGATATCGCTGGCCACGGGTGAACTTGTGGACTTGGGCTGGATTCGGAGTGTCCCGGATGCTGTCGATCGGCGTAAGAAACGTTTTGAACTAACCGAGGTCGGTAAGGAAAAGCTGACCCAAGAGATACATGCGGGAGAAGGGTGGATTTCCCAGGCTATTGCCGAGAAGCTAAGTCTTCAAGATCGCGAAGTCCTTGCCATGGCCCTGCCGGTCTTGGAAAAGATTGGCAGGGAAAAACTACATGGCTGAAACTAGATCTGCAATGGTTCCAGCGCTAGTCTATGCGGCATTGTCCACCGCGATTGTCAGCTCGCTAGGCATGCTGTTGGTTCCCTCAATTTCCCAAGAAATGGGAGTCTCCGTCAGTGCCGCACAGTGGATGCTCACGCTGAATCTGCTCGCCGGAGCCATCGCCACCCCGGTCATGGGGCGATTGAGCGACGGCCCGCACAAGAAAATGCTGTTGCTGGTTTCCTTGGGGATCATTCTTGCCGGATCCATTATCGCGGCGCTGGCCCCGAACTTCACGATCTTCCTCATTGGACGCACCCTGCAGGGCCTCACCTACGGAATTGTTGCAGTGACCATCTCGCTGGCACGACGTTACGTGGCTGCCGACAAGGTGCAGGGATCTATTTCGAGCCTTTCGGTCACTGTGGCCACGGGCATCGGGATCGGTTATCCACTGACAGGGATTATTGCCGGGCTGACCGGTTTCAGGTGGGCCTTCTGGTTCGCCGCGGTCTTTGTACTCAGTGCAATCATTGTGGTCCTGCGGGTAATCCCTAATGGTCCAGATGAACAAGCACAATCTGCTCCATTTGATTATCCTGGCGCAACTCTGCTTGCCCTCGGGCTGGGTTCACTGCTCTTGGGTATCAGCGAGGGACCGCGCTGGGGCTGGGCAGCACCGCTGACCGTGGCCGTTATTGTATTCTCCTTGGTGATGTTGGGACTTTGGATCCGTACCGAGTTACGCAGCGATCATCCGCTGATCAACCTGCGGGTATTTACCCAGGGTGAGGTATTGCTTGCAAACCTCACGGCCATTGGGCTGGGAGCGGCAATGTACATTGGGCTTTCCGTGGCAAGCTTAGTGGCTCAGGCCCCTGCTTCCACCGAATACGGGCTGGCACTACCGGTATTCTGGGCAGGTTTTGTCATGTTCCCCCTGTCTGTAGGAAGTTTTACTGCCAACCGATTAGTTCGAAAATTTGGGCATAAGTTTTCGCTGGCAACTCTATTGCCCATCGGTGCCGCGGTCATGGCCATTGCCGGTGCGCTGCTCTGGCTTGCCCATGACGAGCTATGGGAAATTCTTGTGGGGATGCTACTTTTTGGACTGGGAATGGGCGCTGCCTATGCTGCAATGCCGGCGCTGATTGCACGCTCGGTGGCGACCGAAGAACTCGGCAGCTCGGTCAGCTTCAACCAAGTCCTGCGCACCATTGGCAGTTCCTTTGGAACCGCAATTTCCGGAGCGGTGATTGCTGCGCATTCTTCGGCAGATCAGCATGCAACTGCCACGGCAATCAATATTACGTTCGAGATCGGGGCAATACTCTGTGCGGTGGTATTTGCTGCCTTACTGATCAATGCGGCAGCCGTACGGTTCCGTTCAGTTACCTGATTACAGATTAAAATGTTCTTCCCGTGTCGCGTATTTTGTATCCGGGACACGGGAAGAACGCTGATGGCTAGCGAATATTTCTACTTCTTGCCCACCTTGGAATACAAGGCACGTACAGCTGCCCGAACCCCCGTGGGAAGACTTGGGTCCATGACCGGGGCAAAGAATGGTGAGTGGTTGGCCGGGGGCGCACCTGCCTGCAGGGTTTCAGCGTCGTTTCCTCCGAAGAACCAATACACCGAGGGAACCCCAATGGCCGCGCCTAAGGCCCCAAAGTCTTCACTGCCCATCAGCTGGGAACCCGGCAAGACTTGCTCGTTGCCAAACTCAAGGCGGAACTGCTCGGCAAGCTGCGCTGTCTCGTGCGGATCGTTGTAGAGCGGCGGGAAATGTGAAAGATCTTCGATCAGCGGCTCCGGGGCACCGGAAGCCTGCGCCTCCGCAGATATAATGCGACGGATCGACGAGAGCACCACATCCCGAACCTCAGGTTCAAAGGTACGCACATTCAGGGTAAAGACGGCGCGGTCGGAAATGATATTTTCTTTCAGGCCGGCATGGAACGACCCGATGGTCACCACGGCTGCTGATTGTGGAGCCACCTGGCGGGAAACAATAGTTTGTAAACGCATCACCATCGAAGCACCCAAAACGATGGGGTCAATTGAGTGCTCGGGCATTGAACCATGTGAACCCTTCCCGTAGACGGTAACCCTGAACGAGTCAGCGGTGCTCATGGCGGCCCCGGACATGAGCGTCACGGTTCCGGCGAGTCCCGGCATCACATGCTGGCCATACATGATCTCTGGCTTGGGCGCCTTATCCCATAAACCGTCTTCAACCATGGCATTGGCACCGGCACCAATTTCTTCACCGGGCTGCAGGACAAATACCAGCGTTCCGGCCCAAGCGTCCTTGGCTCCGGCATAGAGTTCGGCAGTCTTCAGTGTGGTTGCCATGTGGGTGTCGTGGCCGCAGGCATGCATAGTTGGAACTTCGGTACCGTCGTCGAGATTTCCCACGGCGCTACTTGCGTAGTCGAGCCCGGTGTCTTCGAGAACCGGCAGACCATCGGTATCGGCGCGCATACCAACAACGGGTCCTGCTCCATTGCGCAGCACTCCAACGACACCGGTGCCACCGCAGCGGGCCACTTCAAGGCCCAAGTCGTTCAGGCGCTTGGCTAGATAATCGGCGGTCTGGTGTTCCTGCATGGAGAGCTCGGGATTGGCGTGCAGATACTTATAAGTTTCAAAGAGTTCCGCGGTGCTCTCATCAGTTAGTTTCAAAGCCTGAGGGATGGTGTTCGGCATCGTCGTGTGTTTCCTAACCTTGGGTGGACGTTCTTGGCAGTCTTATTGCTTCGAACCAATTACATCGAAAAAGTGAGTTTCTGCCACATATTCAAGTAACAATCGAAGGCGGGAGCCGGGGTAATAACTTTCTAGTACACCGGCCCTTCCGGTAGTTCCTCATTGGTGGTGTCTTCCGGGGTACCCAAGGTCTTCTTATCCCGCAAGAACCAGGCAAGCGTGGCCGTAGCGATGACTGCGACAGCAGTGGAGAATAAACCAAAGGGCGTGTAGAGCTTGGCAATAAGAACCACGATGATTGAGACCGCCAAGGCAATTATTGCCGCGCGCGGCGCCTTCTGGCTCACGATTGCCTGAACCACCACGGCACCCATGACTGTAGGCAAAATATACAGCTGAACGGTCTGGATAATGTCGGCAGGAATGACACTGACCAACCAGGTTCCCAGCAAACCCACGAAAATAAACAGTGAAATCAAATGGACGGTTGCCGCACCACAGATTGCCGCAACCGAAGACAGTTCGCCCTTTCGGGTTCCTGGCTTCACTCCAATCGTTGCTTGGGCGATCATTGCCGCTGGCAGTAGCTTGTTGGAGATATTACCGATCATGAATGCTTGATACATGGATGAAGCCCCAAGGATCGGGAAATAGGTCAACGGCTCAACAATCCAAATCACCCCAAAGACCGCGGCCAGCGCACCGAAAGCAGCAAAGATTCCGGCAATTTCTATATCCAGGCCGGCAAAGAAGACAAGGTAGGCGGGTGCGGATAAGGAAAAGATCAATCCAATAATCATGGTGATCCGGCCCCAACGGGATGTGGTCTTGTCGAAAGCCCCAAGAGCCTGGTGCATCTCTGTTGCTTGTATCATGACGTGCTCCTAAGTATCTTGGCCGTGCTTAGAGACGGGTAGCGAAATAGGTGATGGCGAGGGACAAGATAATGGCTATGCCCAGCGCCCATTCTTTGATCCATGGCCGCTTGACCTTATTGGCTATGACCATCAGGATTGCCATGATTCCGGCAGAGGATAAGAACGCAACAACATGGATCCAAGACTTGGGAAGTTCGCCAATTCCAAGAACCATGAAGGCTGCAACCATTGCAGCACCCGGCACAACCATCATGATGGCGGGGTTCACCTTGCGAAGTGCGGAATCACCCTTCTTCAGTAAAGGGGTCAGCACCAGTGTTGCGATCATCCACATGGCTCCGCCCAGGCTCATCGCGGCAAGTGCCAGTCCAAAGACCGCTTGGGTGTAGGTGGGCCCGCCCAGTTCGGCACCGGCTGTCTTTGCTGCAATGGCGGCAGCTGCTGTTTCATAGGACACCGAGCCGATCAACCCGATACGCACCAGGACCGCGGGTGTACCAAAGATGGTCAGCAGCGCCACCGCGACCATGACTACCGCCAAGGACGGGCCAATGGCGGAGATAGCCCCAGCCCGGAAACTGGTTTTGAGTTCCTGCGGTGTCATTCCAATATGTGGAGCTGCCTTGCTCGCTGCCTTCATATAGATGACGCTCTGGACGACGATGACAAGAAAAACACCTATGGCACAAACCCAGAGGAACGGTGAGTTAGCAATGGCGAGGATATCGGTTGAGTTGCTATCCGCTGCCATCGGCAACTGGTAGGAGATATTCATGTGGCTGTCTACCGTTCGTCAAAGGAGGTTCGGAACGGTAAGAGCTGGCCCATGGGTGCGGCTGTTTTTTAGCGGGCCTGCTCTGTTCTGAAACTCACGCTAGGCCACCGCCTAGCGCGGTGGCGTACTCGGTAGGTGAGTTGGCGGTCCCGGTAGCTACTCTCCAGGGTTTCCTTACATGGCTGCTCTTGGTACCTGTAGAGACCCTGGATGTAGGTCCCTGTGGGGTATCCGAATAGTGTCCGGGACGCTCCAGCCACATGTGATCGGAAGATTATTCAGTTTTTTGCGGCCGAGATGTCGCGTGAATATCACAATACTTGAGGTTGCCCGCAGAACCCATGGCTAAGAGATGGAGTGCGTGCCTCATCTTAGAAATGCTCTCGGCTACGTCATCTAAGACGCCCAGCTCAGCTCGCTTGATGAAGTGATCGAAGCTAACAAGCCCAAGGAATCTATGTTTGCAGCATGGGCTTCGTGAATAGCCGTCGAGCATGAGTCTTCCACGAGCACAAACCAACATTTCCCTCCGCTAGGCATGAAACGTAGCCCACGAGCCTGACTAACGCGGTTCTATGCAGCGGTCATTGCCCCGAGCTGGAACCTACTGATCGCCCCAATCCTGCGTTGAATCTGCTGTACCTTCCGCTGAATGGTGCGATGACTGACACCAAACGACCGGGCAATAGACTCATCGGTTAGACCACCATTGAGCAGCCGCAGGATTTCTTGCTCCTCGTTGCTAAATAAGTGTTCCTCATCCTTTGGCTCCTTGGCACAAGGAGCCGCTGCATTCCATGTAGTTTCGAAGATTTCATACAAGAACGCCGCAATCCATTTGCTCTTAATATGGACGCCCGCGGGAAGCCCCTGAGCGTCCAAAGGGCCAAGAAGTAGTGCCTCTTCCTGATCTCGAATCACCAATGTTGCAGGGATTCTAGAAGCAACACGTAGCTCGAAGCTCTCCGCACTCATGCCAAAAGCAATTTCTGGTGGGGATTTCTGGCAGCAAGCTTCTTCGGCAAAAACTATGCGATGCTTCTCGAACCCTGCAGACAACGGAAGCCCTCTGCCAAATGTTGCAGGAGCTACCAAGCCCAAAAGCCCTGAATCAAGTATTGCTACTTCGCTATTAGGGCTTGAGCATAAATTCTCGAGGATCTCTTGGATGCTTTTCTTCCCCACGACGTGGCTTTCTGAGGCAGTCGGAAGCGCAGCAAAAAGCCCGGATCGGGCATCAGAGTTCGGGCCGATTGGCTCGATCATCCTTAGCCCGGCGGTGAGATCGCCTAACCCAAGGACGGACATGGAAATCATTTCCTTTCAAAAGTAATGGGGAACAATGCTGATGGGTGAGCTTTAGAAGAGGATGAAGCCAGTCCCCAATTCGTCTGCCGGATTCAGATCGAACTGGTGGCGCCCGGTACGGTATGCCATACCGGTAACAACCGGGATGACCGCGGGGAACTCGGTAACCGAAGGTTCATGCGGTCGCACGGTTCCCAGGAACGTTGAGCCAACAATAGAATCGTGCGTCAACGTATTTGTGGTGATTTCGCCGGTGGCCGCAAGACATGCAAGACGTGCCGAAGTTCCCGAACCACAGGGGGAGCGGTCAACTTCACCGTCCGCAAAAACCGTCATATTGATCTGGTGGGGACCTTCCGGGAGATCCGCAAGCTTCTGAAAAAGAATGGTCCCATAAACACCGCTGAGGCGTGAATCGGAGTGCTGTGCCTCCGGCAATTCGTTGCAGGCCCACTTGACCGCACGGCCTATTGCACGCAGCTCGGAGTAGTTTTCCTTGGTGATATCCAGCCCCAACTGGGCGACATCGAGGCAAGCGTAAATCGCTCCGCCGTAGGACAAATCGACGATATATTCGTGCCCGTCAACATCAACCTTGAGGTTCTGACCGGTGACATAGGAAGGGACATTCTCAAATGTCACACGCTGAACTGCACCACCAATGGATTCAACGTGTGCAGCAACGCGCCCCGACGGGACATCGATGGTGACAACAGTGGTTCCATCGGGATTCGACTCAACAATTTTTTCTTCGACAGCCCATACGCCCAGTGCCATGGTTCCGTGCCCACATGCTGTTGAGTACCCGTCCTTATGCCAGAACACAGCACCAAAATCGGCCCCAGAGTCGTCGGGTTCAGTAATGAAGCAACCATACATATCGGTGTGCCCACGCGGTTCCTGCACCAACATCTGCCGGATCTGGTCAACGGCCTCACTGTTCTGCGCAGAGACGCGGCGCTCGCCGACGGTTGCGCCGGCAAGGGTTCCGTAGCCTTCGGTGACAATGCGGAATGGCTCTCCACCGGTGTGGTAATCGATGGTGTTGACCGAAATTGGTGCTGTTGGCATCTTTTAGGGGGTTCCGTTCTGATACATCTTAAAAGTGGTGGCCCAATGGCCCAGTAAGGTGGCTGACGCGATGAATCGGATGCTCTTGCACTAAGAGTGGTGAGCGCCCGGAGCAGATCTATGCAATAGTACATTGTACAAAAGTGTGATTGTCAATACTTGGTACGGATTTCCCCTTGGGTCTGAAGCCGTGCTTGTACTCAGTCCTTGGTGTTTTCGGACCTGACGCCAAAGACCAGCGAATGGGAGTCTGCGGGCTCGAGAACAATGAGCCCCGCTCCCGAGTTGAAGGCATTCGGGGCGCATGTCATCGGCTCCAGTGCTACTGCGCGGCGCCCGCGGAGCTCGCCCGAGTAAAGCTGTAGCCAGTTTGCTCCGCCTGGTCCACCGCGGGCAGCCATGATGGTTGAGTTCCCAGTAGCGGGGTTCGTCAGTGATACCTCCCATTGTTCTTGAGGCAGACCGGTAAATGCGTGGTCGAAGGCCTCGGAACCGAACGGCCGTGGAGAATTGAAATCAAAACGAGTGCCAGAAACCTGCATGAGATTCGTGGGAAGCAACCTGTCATCGACATTAAGCACCTGCTGGGCAGGAATTGAAAGTTCCCATTCGTCGATCTCAGTAGTGCCGCAAACCAGAAACGGGTGCGAGGAAACCCCGTAGGGGGCGGCGGAGACCCCGGTGTTTAGGGCGGTTAGGGTGACAGTAAGTCCGTTCTCGGGATCGAGCTGGTATCGAGCGGTGAGCTCCAATTGGAACGGGTAACCAGGCGCGCCCATGCATCTGTGCCCAAGGACCACGTGGTTTTTGCCCGATTCCACAAGGACCCATTCGTCCCAGAGAACTAAACCGTGCAATGCGCTATTGGTCGATAATTCATTGACGGGAAGCTGATAGGAACGTCCCTCGAAAAGATAGGTTCCGTTGGTGACGCGATTTGGCCACGGCATGAGGGTCTTGCCCGAGTACGCCGGCGGGATCTGCTGAATGTCAAACGGGAGAACGAGATCCCGGCCCTCGAAGGCGAGCTTCTGAAGCGTTGCTCCTACCGTCAGAACCGTTGCCGAGTAGCCGCCGGCCTGCAGCTCGATGGCTGTGCCGTTTGGAGTGCTCATTTAGATTCCCTGCGCCAACCGGTAGTAGGCCTGGTTCAACTTAAGCTCGTTGACAAAGGAAGAAGTTGTAGACCCCTCGTCAATCATTGCAAGTTCCACTCCTGCGATACTTGCAAAGTCTTCCCAAACTTCCTTGGCCAAAGCCGTGGACATTACGGTGTGGTGGGCGCCGCCGGCAGACAGCCAGCACTCGGCACTGGTTTCCAGATCCGGCATTGGTTTCCATACGGCCCGGGCAACGGGAAGAAGCGGTAGTTCCTGTTCAGGAACCACGTTGGTTACTACATTGGCAGTAAGCCGAAACCGTTCGCGCATGTCAACGAGGGAAACGAGGACTGCGGGTCCAGGGTCTGCGGTAAACACCAGCCGCACCGGGTCTTCTCGATCGCCGATACCCAGGGGATGAATTTCCAGTGACGGGCGACTTTTAGTCAGCGTGGGACAGATTTCGAGCATGTGCGCTCCGAGAATTACCTCTTTTCCGGGGACCAGATTGTAGGTGTAATCCTCCATCAAGGATGCTCCGCCGGGTAGCCCTTCGGCCATCACCTTCGCACCGCGGACGAGCACCGCGGTTTTCCAGTCTCCTTCGGCCCCGAATCCGTAGCCGTCGGCCATGAGACGCTGCACGGCTAACCCGGGAAGCTGGCGCAACTCGCCAAGATCTTCAAAATTGGTTGTAAATGCACCGAAACCTTCGCTTTCAAGGAAGCCTCGTAGGCCGATTTCCAACCGGGCCCCGTAGCGAAGCGAATCGTGTCGAGCGCCGGCGATGCGTAATTCGGGCGCTACGTCGTAGAGCCGCTCGTACTCTGCGACGAGCGAATCGATGTGCGACTCTTCAACCAAGTCAACGGCCTGGGCGAGCTCGTTGACCGACCACGTATTCACCGACACGCCAAACTTCGCTTCGGCTTCGGTTTTGTCGCCCTCTGTGACGGCAACGTTGCGCATATTGTCGCCGAAACGAGCAAGCTTGAGGCTGCGGATCTCGTGCCAGCCTGCGGCGGCACGGGCCCACGAGTCGATCTTGGCGAGCACGCGTGGATTGCTGACATGACCGACAACGGTTTTTCTGCTTATGCCGAGCCGAGACTGGATGTAGGCGAACTCCCGGTCACCGTGTGCGGCCTGGTTGAGGTTCATGAAATCCATGTCGATTTGGGCCCATGGAAGTTCAACGTTGTGCTGGGTATGTAGATGAAGCAACGGGCGTTGCAACTTGGTGAGGCCACGGATCCACATTTTGGCCGGCGAGAAGGTATGCATCCAGGCAATGAGGCCGATGCATTCCGCGGACGAGTTCGCCGCGAGAATGCTTTCCTGGATTGACTCGGAGTCCTTCAACACAGGTTTAAAGACAATCTTGAACGGGATTTCCGGGGCGTGATCAAGCTGATCTGAAATTTCACGTGCCTGGGTCTCAACCTGAGCTAGGGTTTCTTCACCGTAAAGCCCTTGGCTGCCGGTGAGGAACCAAATTTCGCGAGGTTTTGGGGCTGTCTTGATCATTGAAGTTCCTTTGTTTTTTGTCCGTAGACATTTTGGTAGCGGTCAAACAGCCGATCGATGTCTGCTTGGGGAATTGCTTGGGGAATGCCGAGGAGGCGGCTCTCATGGACGGTGCGTGCAACTTCTTCGCAGAGAACTGCCGACTTGACTGCCGCGCGAGCATTTTTTCCGATGGTAAACACCCCGTGGTTTTTCATGAGTACGGCGGTGGACCGATGTCCCTCGAGGACTTCTACAATGCCTCGTCCAATCGAATCGTCGCCGATCAATGCAAATGGTCCGACGGGAATTTCACCACCGAATTCATCTGCCATCATGGTCAGCACGCAAGGAATCGCTTCACCACGGGCTGCCCATGCCGTGGCGTAGGTGGAGTGGGTATGCACGACCCCACCGATATGCGGCAAATGGCGATAAACGTAGGCATGGGCATCGGCGTCGGAAGACGGTGTTCCGCCACCGTCGACGGGCGTACCGAAGAGATCGGTGAGCACCATGTTTTCCGGTGTCAGGTCGTCGTAGCTTACGCCCGAGGGTTTGATAAGCATCAGATCCCGGTCCGGGAGGCGGGCAGAGATATTCCCGGCCGTCCACGCTACAAGTTGGTTGCGCGTCAGCTCTGTGTGGAGCTCGCTGAGCTGACGGCGCAACGCCTCGACCGCGTTCTCAAAAATGCGTGGGGCGCTCATGATGCTGGCTCCAAGACGCTGGTTTCGTCGGGGGTTCCTGGCCGCATCGACGGCGGGGCCACTGCATGGGCTTTGCGCTGAATATTCTTCAGCCGTCTCATAACGTCGTTTGTGCCGCGCCCAAAGTAGTCATGCAATTCGCAGTATTCGGCGAACAGCTCCTGGTATGCGGCAACGTTGGCTTGGATTGGTCGGTAGGCGCCAACCGTCACTTTTCCCATCGCCGAGGCAGCCGCATTGATATCCGGGTATGCGCCCGCGGCCACCGCGGCATGGATTGCCGACCCCAGTGCGGGGCCTTGCTCGGAACCAATGACCGATAATGGCAACCCCGTGACGTCGGAGTAGATTTGCATCAGCAACGGGTTTTTCACAAGTCCACCTGCAACTATGAATTCAGTGACGGGTATGCCGTTTTCCTCAAAGGCATTGATGATCTTCTTGGTTCCGAAGGCCGTTGCTTCCAGCAACGCGCGATACAAATCTTCGGGTCGGGTGGCTAGCGTTTGCCCGATGAACAAACCAGAGAGGTCGTGGTCAACCAGCACGGACCGGTTCCCGCTGTGCCAGTCTAGGGCGATCAGACCGTGCGCGCCGATCGCTTGCGCTCTGGCGAGTTCGGTTAGATACTCGTGTATTCCCAGCCCCGCTTCGTGGGCTTGTTCCGTGTAACGGCCGGGAACGCAGTTATTCACAAACCAGCCAAAAATATCTCCGACTCCGCTTTGGCCGGCTTCGTATCCCCATAGGCCCTCGACGATTCCACCATCCACTGCACCGCACATTCCCGGAACTTCACGCAGGACTTCGGCGTTTAGAACGTGACAGGTGGAGGTGCCCATAATGGCGACCATCTGCCCCGGGTTTACTGCTTTTGCCGCGGGCGCTGTGACATGGGCATCGACATTTCCCACGGCAACCGTGATGCCCTGAGGCAGGCCGGTCCACAGCGCGGCTTGGGCGGTGAGTTTTCCTGCCGCGGCGCCGAGCCGGGAGACCTTGCGTTCAAGTTTGGTGCTGACGAAGTCTGCAAAGAGCGGATTGAGTGCTGCCAGGTATTCCTGGGAAGGGTATTTTCCGTCTTGGAGAATGCCCTTGTACCCGGCGGTGCAGGCATTCCGGGCGTAGGTTCCGGTGAGCTGCCAAACGATCCAATCGGCGGCCTCGACCCAATGATCGATTGCCTGGTAGATTTCCGGGTCTTCTTCCAGGACTTGCAAGGCTTTTGCAAATTCCCATTCGGACGAAATCAGGCCTCCGTATCGCGGCAGCCATGCCTCGTTGCGTTGGGCGGCAACGAGGTTGATCCTGTCTGCCTGTGGCTGGGCGGCATGGTGGCGCCACAACTTGACGTAGGCGTGAGGGCGATCGGCAAATTGGGGGAGTTCGTTCAGCGGCGTCCCGTCTTCCACCGTGGGAATCATGGTGCAGGCCGTGAAATCGGTGCCTAGGCCTATGACATGGCGTGGACTGATTCCTGCGTTGTAGAGGGCTTGCGGAACCGCATTTTGTAGTACCCCGATGTAATCTGCCGGAACTTGGAGAGCCCATTCCGGGGGCAGCGCGACACCCGCGGGCAGTGCCTGGGTCAGCACCCCATGCGGGTATTCGTAGACTGCACTGCCTATTTCGGTGCCATCCGAAACCCGAACCACTACCGCCCGTCCCGACAAGGTGCCGTAATCGATACCAACTACGTAATTTTCTTGGTGCTGATCGTCTGGCAAGTCGCTCATAAATCTCTCCTTGGTGGATCTGGGCAGGGTGTTTGTCGGGGGAAGGCGAGACCATTGTGGCTACTTCTCCGAGTGGCGTGGGTAACATCTGTTAGCGCTAACAATTATTGCCTGAGAAGAACACTCCTTGTCAATAGTCCGTTTTTGAGGGGCAAATGAAGCGCGGTGGGGAGAGCGGCTACTTTTGCGGCCTCGGGCCGGTACTGTCTCGAATGACGAGAGCCGGGGCGACGAGGGTTGAGCCGGTGAACTCCTGGCCTTCAATTTTTGAAACTAGAAGGTCAAGGCTGAGGCGACCGAGTCCGTGGAAATCTTGTCGGACGGTGGTGAGCGGTGGATAGAAGTAGCTGGATTCCGGCTGGTCGTCGAACCCGACAACGCTGATGTCTCCCGGCACGTTCAGTCCGCGTTCATGGAGTGCGCGCATGAGCCCCAGTGCCATTTGGTCATTGGCGACGAATATGGCGCTGGTGCTGCTGACATCTATCTCCAAGCCGCGTTGGTATCCGGATTCGGAACTCCAATCGCCTTCGAGCAGCTGGCCGGGGGCGCTTTGGAGTGCCGCCAGCTCCCTAGCCCAGCCGTCTCGTCGTTGGCGAGCATCGATCCAGTCTGGAGGGCCGGACAGGTGGGCGATCGTTTCGTGTCCCTCCTTGATCAGGTGCCTAACAGCGAGGCGCGCTCCGAGTGATTGATCTACTGAAACGGTGTTTGGTTCCTGCGTAGAACCGGATGCGATAATGACCAGCGGAACGGGGAGCTTGAGGTCTTTGAGCGTATCCAAGGCGGAATCCACGGGTGCCACGACGATGATTCCGTCGAGGGGGTGGCCCAGTAGGTGGTCCAAGGATTCACGTACGGCAGTGCTTCCGGGGCTCGTCAGCCCCACGACATTGACGATATAGTCGTCCTCGAGCGCGGCCTGCTGGAGGCCAAGCAGCGTGTTGGAAGGGCCATATTGACCGAGTTCCACGATAACGGCACCGATAATCCTTGATGATCTGGTTGCCAGTGAACGCGCAGATGCATTCCGGCGATAGCCCAATTTGTCGATCGCGGCAATTACGCTTTTCTTGGTTCGCTCGCTCACATGGGGATGGTTGTTGAGGACCCGCGAAACCGTCTGGTGGGAGACTCCTGCGGCCAAGGCGACATCCTCCATGGTGGGAGGGGTTGTCATGTTTCTCTCGGGCATTTTGAGTGACATCCTTCATTTTTGAGTTCCGCTTCGGCTGTACGTACAGTACCGGCTTTGGCCCACCGATGGCGGATGGACATGGTGTATGGAGGTGCTCTTGTGGTGAAAATCCACTTGCATGAGAACATCTCGAGTTTTATTGGAATGTTACTTGCGTCATAATCATTCATCGGGTTAGGCTTCTGTGCAATGTCACATAATCAAGATTGTGAGCGCTAACAATGATTTCCTCGGAACTGCTCCTCGATGGAGTTCCAACCATGTTTGAACCCCGCGGGACCACGGCCACGCGAAACACCGCATCCACCCAGCTGGGAGCGGGAGCCGTCCGGCTTTCGGATGGTGAACTCTTTCGGTGGCAACACCGCAATCGTGAACAGACCATCGGTCACGCAATCCATCAGCTCCGACTGTCCGGAAACCTGGAGAACTTCAGAACGCTTTCAGCGGAGCAGCCTTCCGCGTACCTAGGGCGTTACCCTTTCCTGGACACCGACATCTATAAGACCCTCGAGGGACTAGCCTACGAGATCGCGCGCGAAAATGACGATGCATCCGAGGGCGCGAAGTTTTTTGAAGAGGCGGTGGGGCTCATCCAGGGGGCGCAGGCCGAAGACGGCTACCTCAACACCTTTTACCAGAATCCAAACGTCGAAGGCGAGCCATGGAGCGATCTCGCCTGGGGACATGAAATGTACAACCTTGGACATCTGATCCAAGCCGCGGTAGCCGCGAAGCGTCAGCTGGGAGATTCGCGGCTTCTCGGAGTTGCCACAAGATTCGCAGATCTCGTCGTCAGCAAATACGGCGAAAACGGTGAGCCGGTGGTTTGCGGACACCCCGAGGTGGAGATGGCCCTGGTGGAGCTCTATCGCGAAACCGGAAACGCTGACTACCTGCGCCAAGCCCAGCTATTTGTCGATCGCCGCGGCCACGGAACCGTCGAACTCAAGACGTTCACATCCGAATACTTCCAAGACAATCATCCTTTGCGCGATCTGCCATCGGTCACCGGACATGCGGTGCGGATGACCTACCTCGCCGCCGGTGCCACCGACGTTGCAGTGGAAACCGGCGACACTGAACTGCTCGCCCAATTGGAACGGCTATGGGACGACATGGTCGCGACAAAGCTCTATATCACCGGGGGACTCGGCAGTCGCCACTCCGACGAGGCAATTGGTGACCGCTTTGAGCTGCCTTCGGAGCGGGCATACAGCGAAACATGTGCGGCAATTGCCACCATGCAATGGGCCTGGCGCATGTACATGGCGCAGGGCAAGGCCAAATACATGGATGTTTTCGAAACGGTACTTTACAACGCCTATGCAGTGGGCCTTTCCACCGATGGCAAAGCATTCTTCTACGACAATCCGCTACAGCGGCGAGCCGATCACGAACAGCGCAGTGGTTACGAAAACGGAGGCGAAGAACTTCGACGTGCGTGGTTCGGTTGTCCATGTTGTCCACCAAATGTCATTCGTTGGGTTGCCGAATTGCAGGACCATATTGCAACAAGTTCAACGAGAGGATTACAGCTCTCCACGTACACCGGAAGCTCATTGAAAGCCGGCGGTCTTGAACTCGAAATCGCTACGGAATATCCGTGGAAAGGGCTCATCAATATTTCGGTGACCTCGGCGGAACCCGGAACCAGGGAACTGTCGCTCCGCATTCCTGGATGGTGCAAGAACCATGTCCTGAGCATCAACGGAGCGGTTTGCGATGCGGTGGCAAAGGACGGATGGCTGGCCGTCTCACGAGAGTTTGTAGCGGGGGACTCGTTGAAGCTGTCGCTCGACATGCCGATTCAGGCACGAGCCTCTCATCCGTATTTGGACGCGACCCGCGGATCTGCCGCAGTGGTTCGCGGACCAATTGTTTTTTGCCTCGAGGAACAAGACGTCGAAGCCGATATTGACGATCTTGTGATCACCACTGGCGCACTGGCCGGAGCGGCTATCCAGGATATGCAGATGCCGTTTTTGGATGGCGCCATCGGCATCGAGCTCGACCTGCTCAAATCCCCGCCGGCCAGCAACGAGCTTTACCCCGTTTTGGAGCAGCCCCTCCCCAAGGCAGCCGGCGCCGGGGTCGGGGCAAAAATGGTTCCCTACATGCTCTGGGGCAATCGCGAGGTCAGCCCCATGCGCGTGTGGCTCAGATTGTTCTGACTCCGAAATAAAGAATGCATCAACTCCGAAGGACGAGCCCGAAACACACCTGATCCAGTAGCTATCTGCTGGCCGAATAGATTGGACACACCTTGAAGAAACACAATTTTGCTCTGAGTCTGGCGCTCGCAGGTGCCCTCGCCTTGACCGCGTGCGGTGGATCATCCACCGCTGCCCCCGGGGATCCCGCGACCACGAGCGAATCGGCCGGTGCCGTCAAGGGCGGAACCGTGCGAGTGCTTCTCAACGCGGATTACTCGCATCTGGACCCCGCCATGGGGTTTGACGGCGGCGTCAACAACTTTTATCGGCTTGTCTACAGGACACTTACGACAAACTCTACGGAAGCCGGAAAAACAAGTGAAATGGTTCCGGACCTGGCAACCGACCTGGGAACGCCAAGCGACGGGGGAAAGACCTGGACCTTCACACTGAAGGACGATGTCTTCTTCGAGAACGGCGATCCCATCACGAGTGCCGAGGTGAAATTCGGCGTCCTACGGTCGTGGGATCCGGCAACCGGCATTGGTTCGCCGTGGGCCAAGCAGCTGCTCGATGACGGATCCGGTTACAAAGGGCCGTACGAGCAGCCCGATGTGGATTACAAGGCCATTGAAACCCCTGATGCCAAGACGATTGTGTTCCACCTGAACCAGCCGTTCGCCGACTTCAGCAGCGTTGTAGGCCAAAACTCCTTCGTTCCGTTCCCCGTGGGCAGCGGTGCCGGATCCGCGTTTGACAGCAAACCGATTGCTTCCGGCCCCTACAAGGTTGACAGCTACCAGCGCGGCGCCAAGCTAAACCTCTCGCGCAATGACAAATGGAGTTCGGCCACTGACCCGGTACGGCCTTCTCTTCCCGACAACTATGAATTCCTGTTCGGCCTCGACGGGGCAACGATTGACGAACGGATGCTTGCGGTTCAGGGAGACGATGCAAACGCAATCTCTGGTGGAGCATTGCAGGCGGCAAATATCTCACGAGTCCAAGACCCGAAGACCAGGGAACGTGCGGTAGTCGCCGACGCAACGTGCACCACGTACATGTCATTGAACACCACCAAGGCACCATTTGATGATGTGAAGGTGCGGCAGGCCATCAACTATGCAATTGACAAGTCGAGTCTGCTCACGGCAGCGGGCGGCAGCCTGCTTGCGACTCCCGCCAATACCGTGATGGTTCCGACGCTTCTGGGCTGGAATGATTTTAATATCTACCCAAGCACCGACAACAAGGGCGACATTGAAAAGGCCAAGGCCCTCCTTGCGGAAGCCGGCCAGAGCGATGGGTTCGAGCTTGTCTTGGACACCCGCGCACAGCCCAAGATGCAGGCGTTTTCCCAATCGGTGCAGCAGTCCCTCGCCAAAGTTGGCATCGACGTGAAACTGAACGTCATTGACACATCGTCCTACTACGAAGTGATCGGTACCCGTTCCCAACAGAACGATGCAGCAATCACCGGCTGGTGCCCGGACTGGGCCTCGGGGCAGACCTTCTTGCCGCCGCTGTTCGACGGGAAGAACATCTTTGACAAGGGCAATAGCAACTTGGCCCAGCTCAACGACGCAGGTGTCAATAAGCGGATTGCCGAGATCGCGGCAATGGAAGACGCCACGGAAGCCAACAAGGCTTATGGCGAGCTCGATGAGCAGATCATGGAATTGGCACCGGTCGTCCCGATGCTTTATGAAAACGGACTGCAGCTCACCGGGCCAAACATTGGCAGCAGTCAGGTCGGTTTCAACGGCGGTATCGATCTCATTACGCTGGGGCTCACCGATCCGGCGAAATAATTCCCGAATGTTGCGTAACTCCACTCCCGGCTGAAAACAAGGATCGGCCGAAATGAACCGTTGGGCACCGATTTTGATCTCCCGGAGAAGAGACAAAAGTCGGTGCCCAACTGTGCTTGGGCGAGGAGAAAGCTGTGCGGATGCAGCAGGTGAAATCGCATGAGGGAAGCAGCTCAGGAAGATTCCCGTACGGGTGCCGGGCTTCATGCGCGGGCCGAGAGCGGAAGTCAAACACCTCGGAAACGGTGTTGGGAAAACGGCGATACCTGGCCAAATTGTTACTTGCGCCACTGTGACCGAGCGTTTAGTATTTTATGCAATATCACATTACACAAAGGTGGATTTGGTGCCCGCGGCAAGTTTTTTGCGAAAGCTCACGTGATTGACGCCGTTCCCAACGGCGTGAACCGGGTATCAAGCCATGGATTTTGCTTGGCCCTGTTTGCGTCAAGGAAATCCCCCCCAAAGTGGTTCCGTGGCGCTGAGTCGGTCAGAATTTCCGCGCAGCACTCAAAGAGGCCTTCTGCGACTCTGCAAGTGGCACAACTTCGCCAGCATATATCTCCTAATTGAAGGAAACGTCATGAAAAGTAAGAAATTTGTTCTGGGGCTGGCTCTGACATCAGCACTGCTACTAACCGCTTGCAGCGGCGGTAGCAACGCTCAGGCTCCGGGCAGTTCGGCCGGTGCCGGAGCCGAAGGCACCACCGGCGGTACGATGCGAGTCATGGCTACCGAGTACTCGCACCTGGACCCGGCGATGGGCTTCGATACCAGCGTCATGAACTTCTACCGTCTGATGTATCGCACGCTCACCACCAACTCCTCGGAGGAAGGCAAGGTCGGCGAAATGAAGCCGGACCTCGCCACCGACCTAGGCACTTCAACGGATGGGGGCAAGACCTGGAAATTCACGCTCAAGGACGGTATCTTCTTCGAGGACGGGACCCCGATCACCAGCGCCGAGGTCAAATTCGGTGTTTCCCGTTCCTTCGACCCGGAGATCGGCATCGGCTCGCCATGGGCCAAACAGCTTCTCGATGACGGATCCGGCTACCAAGGCCCGTACATCGACAAGGACAAAGACTTCAAGGCTATCGAAACCCCGGATGCCAAGACCATCATCTTCCACCTGAACAAGCCGTTCGCGGACTTCGGGTCGGTTGTTGGGCAGAGCACCTTCGTTCCCTTCCCGTTGGGCACCGGCGCCGGCAAGTCCTTTGATGCCAAGCCCATCGCCTCAGGCCCCTACAAGCTCGATTCCTACACCCGTGGCGGCGATCTGAAACTCGTGCGCAACGACAAATGGGATGCCAAGACAGATACCGTGCGCCCGGCCAAGCCGGACAGCTTCGAATTCCTCTTCGGCCTTGACGGTGCCACGGTCGACGAGCGCATGCTTGCCGGCCAGGGTGATGACAAGAACGCCTTCTCGGTCACCGCGCTCCAGCCTGCAAACGTCTCACGACTGCAGGACCCAAGCGTCAAGGACCGTGCCGTGCGCGCGGAACCCGCTTGCACCACCTACCTGGCGATGAACACCACCAAAAAGCCGTTGGACAATCTCAAGGTCCGCCAGGCCATCAACTATGCAATTGACAAGTCGAGCCTGCAGACCGGCGGCGGCGGTTCGCAGCTGGCAACCGTCGCAAACACCATGATGGTGTCCTCGCTACTTGGCTGGAACGATTTCAATGCTTACCCGACCCCGGACAACAAGGGTGACATCGAGAAAGCCAAGTCCCTGTTGGCCGAGGCCGGCTACCCCGATGGCCTAGAGCTGACCCTCGACACCCGCACCACGACGAAGGTCAAGGCATACTCCGAGTCGATCCAGCAGTCGCTGGCCAAGGCCGGCATCAAGGTGAACCTGAACGTCATTGACGTTTCCTCCTTCTACGAGGTCATCGGTACCACCAGCCAGCAGAACGACATGGCCATCACCGGATACTGCCCGGACTGGGCTTCGGGCCAGACCTTCCTTCCGCCGATCCTGCACGGTGACAGCATCGTTCCCAAGGGCAACCAGAACGTCGCACAGCTCAACGATCCGATCATCAACAAGCGCATGGACGAGATCGCTGCAATGACTGACGTCGCAGCCGCAAATAAGGCATGGGGTGAACTTGACGAACAGATCATGAAGGCCCAAGCTCCGATGGTTCCAATGGTCTACGAAAACGTCCTCCAGCTGCATGGCAGCAACGTCGACCCGGGAGTCATCGGCTTCAACGCAAGCGCCGACCTTGTGACCCTCAGCCTTATTGACCCAACTAAGTAAAAGGTTTCGCCATGTCAATGCTTCCCGTCGGCCTGATGGCCGAGACCGGTGAAGTGACTGCCGAGGAAGGTGGAGGGACGGGCCCAAATAGAGGCCGTTCCACCACACTTCGGCGGGTCACCACCGCGATGCTTGCTTCCCCCGCTGCAATGCTCAGCGCCCTTTTTATCGTTCTGATTGTCCTCGTGGCAATCGCAGCACCCCTGCTCGTCAAGCTGAGCGGTTGGGATCCGTTCCAGTACGACGACACCGCAATCAACGCAGATCTCGGTGGTTTGCCGAACCTGCCTTGGGGCGGTGTCAGCGCGGAGCATTGGTTTGGTGTCGAACCACAGAGCGGACGAGACGTCTTTGCCCGTATTGTCTACGGTGCCAGGGTCTCCCTCTCCATAGCATTTTCGGCCGCGGCAATCACCACGGTTGTTGGCGTCGTCCTCGGCATGCTCGCTGGATTCCTTGGCGGGTGGGTGGACCAGGTTATTTCACGCATCATGGATTTCTTGATGGCCTTCCCGTCACTCATTTTCATGATTGCACTGCTCTCGGCGCTTCCCGCCGGCAACCGTCCGGTCCTGCTGGTGGTGGTCCTCTGCATCTTTGGCTGGCCATACACGGCCCGCGTTATTCGGGGACAGACCATGTCGCTGGCTCAGCGTGAGTTTGTGGAAGCCGCCCAAGCCTCCGGTGCCAGCAAGTCGGCAATTGTCTTCAAGGAAATTCTTCCCAACCTCACCGGAACCATCATTGTGTTGGTGACCCTTGCGGTGCCTTCATACATTGGTACCGAAGCCGCGTTGTCCTTCCTGGGCGTCGGCGTTGTGCCGCCTACCCCGTCGTGGGGCCAGATGATTGCCACTGCAGTTCCCTGGTACGCAACCGACCCCATGTTCTTCTTTGTCCCTGGTTTGTTCCTCTTCCTGACGGTTCTCTCCTTCACCGTATTTGGGGATCACCTCAGCCGTGCTATTGATACCGGGGAGACTTCCAAGTGATTACGTATCTAGTTAGACGACTTTTGGCCGCGGCGGGTGTTCTTGTACTCGTTGCGCTGCTGACATATTGGATCTTCTTTGCCTTGTCGCCGGATCCCGCAGTCATGATTTGTGGCAAGACTTGCACCCCCGATCGCATCGACCAGATCCGGGCAACGCTCGGAGTTGATCAACCGTTCATGACCCAGTTCTTTACGTTCTTGGGTGGTATTTTCATGGGTCGCACCTACGGAAGCGGCGAAGGCGCAATCGAGTGCGCGGCACCGTGCCTTGGCTTCAGCTTCCAGACGAACCAATCCGTATTGGACATGATCGCCGAGCGTATGCCGGTATCCATCACCATTGCAGTTGGTGCAGCAATCCTCTGGCTCCTCATTGGCGTCAGCGCAGGGGTCATTAGTGCGGTCAAGCAAGGAAGCTGGTGGGACAAGGCCGCAATGATGGTTGCGTTGAGTGGCATCAGCCTTCCGAACTACTTCATTGCACTGGTTCTCCAATACGTTCTCGTGGTTGAGCTGCAGATTTTGCCGTTCCCATCCACTCCTGCCTTTGGCGAAGATCCGCTGTTTTGGTTCCAGTCATACATCATGCCGTGGAGCATTCTGGCGTTCGGCTACGCGTCCCTCTACGCACGTCTAACGCGAGCGAACATGATCGACACGTTAGGGGAGAACTTTGTCAGGACTGCGCGGGCAAAGGGGCTAAGCTCCATGCTCGTTCTGCGCAGACATGCGCTACGCCCATCACTGACCCCGATTGTCACAATGTTCGGCATGGATTTTGCCGGATTGCTGGGTGGGGCGCTCATCACCGAAACGGTATTCGGACTCAACGGTGTGGGAAAAATGACCTCGGATGCCATCAGCAAAAATGATCAGCCCGTCATTATGGGTGTGACGTTGATGGCCGCGCTATTTGTCATCGTCGGCAACATCATCGTCGATGTACTGTACACAACGCTGGATCCACGCGTGAGGACAAAGGTCGCATGAAAAATCTAGACGCGGCAGGAAGCAATTCGCTGCTGGAAGTAGCCGACTTGGAGGTTTCCTTTGCCTCAAGTGCTGGAATAGCAACGGTGGTGCAGGGGATCAGTTTCACTGTTGCCCGCAATGAAACAGTGGGCATCGTTGGTGAGTCGGGTTCCGGAAAGTCCATGACAAGCCTGGCCATCATGGGGCTGCTGCCACCCAAAGCCAAAACCACCGGCAGCATCAAATTGCACGGAGAAGAGATTCTCGGGGCATCGGAGCGGCACATGCGTAAACTGCGTGGCAACCGCATGGCCATGGTTTTCCAGGACCCGTTGTCTTCGCTGAACCCGTACTACACGGTGGGCATGCAAATTGCGGAAGCGTACAAGGCCCACCGCGGGGGCTCGATGCGGGCCGCGAAACTCGTTGCAGTGGACGCCATGGGAAGGGTCGGTATTTCCGATCCCCAGCGAAGGGTTGACAGCTATCCGCATCAGTTCTCCGGAGGCATGCGCCAGCGCATCATGATTGCGATGGCAATGTGTTGCGAGCCGGATCTTCTGATCGCGGACGAGCCAACCACAGCATTGGACGTCACGGTCCAGGCCCAGATCCTGGAACTCATGTCGCAGCTCCAGAACGAATCCGGGACCGGGATGCTGTTTATTACCCATGACCTTGCTGTGGTTTCGCAAGTCTCCCAACGGGTGTTGGTCATGAACAAGGGCAAGGTAGTGGAGAGCGGGACCACCGAGGATGTCTTCTCAACGCCCCAAGATCCCTACACACAGGCGTTGCTTGATGCTATTCCTCGGATTGATGACCCAATTCGGGCTCTTAAGAAAGTTGAAATGGGAATGGTGAGTGAGGCATGAGCAGCGTAACCGAAGCGGTGTCGAGCCAGGCACTTCTGGAAGCCAGGAACCTGGTTCGAGAATTTCAGGTGAGTAAGGGAGGCGCCTTTGCCGGAACGGAAACTTTTCGGGCCGTTGACCAGGTTTCCCTGGCGCTTCACGCTGGCCGGACCACGGCGCTGGTCGGAGAATCCGGTTCGGGCAAGTCGACAACCGCACGCATGATTGCCAAACTCCTGGACGTCACCTCCGGAACCATGCACTTTGAGGGCGAGGACGTAACCCGGGCCAGCGATGCGACCTTGCGGAGATTTCGGGCCAATGTGCAGGTTGTTTTCCAGGATCCTTTCTCCTCACTGAATCCAAAACACACGGTTGACCGAATCATCGCTGCACCTCTTGATTACCAAGGGATCAGGGGAGTAGACCGCCGGGTGCTGGTCAAGACGCTATTGGAACGTGTTGGCCTGAACCCGGATCACAGCAGCCGCTATCCCAGTCAGTTCTCCGGCGGACAGGCCCAGCGTATCGGCATTGCTCGAGCGTTGGCCGTTGAGCCCAAACTCGTGATCTGTGACGAAGCGGTATCGGCGTTGGACGTTTCTGTTCAGGCCCAAGTCATCAATCTGCTACGTGATTTGCAGCAGGAATCTGGTTATTCCTACCTCTTTATCGCCCACGATCTAGCCGTGGTTCGTCAGATCGCTGATGATGTGGCAGTCATGAGCTCCGGGAAGATTGTTGAGCAGGGAACCACAGCCCAGGTTTTTGACAACCCAACGGAAGAATATACGCAGGCGTTGCTCAGCGCGGTGCCTGTTATTAATCCGGAATGGGAAGTGCGCCGGCAGCAAACCATGGGGCGTATCGCCTAGCTGAACCTAGGGTAATTAAGGGAGTAGTGGATGTACGGATTTTCCATACATCCACTACTCCCTTTGCGTAGAAAAAGACCTCGTGGAAACCCTTGCCACTCAAATATGTGACATGTACCATTGTATAGAATCGTGACGGGCGACATAGCTTTGCGTTCCGGAGGTGCCTGCGCGAGGCGTTTTCCGGAATCGCGGCAGTAGGGTGCTAGGTCTGAAAAGCTCGTGATTTTCGGTGGCACGGACCTCGGGATGGATCAAAGCCGATCCGGCTTCCGGGTACATGAAAATGCGCTTCCACTTGCAGTCGAATTCGCAATGGGTGCCGAGGCTGACTCGGCTCTCCGCAACTGTTTGAAAAGACTTAAGGAAAATCTATGGACATGTTGACCACTATCAACGATGCAATCTGGAACCCCATGGCGTACTTTGCCCTGGCCGT
The DNA here is from genome assembly GCF_002975435.1 of Arthrobacter sp. MYb227. Classification (GTDB taxonomy): domain Bacteria; phylum Actinomycetota; class Actinomycetes; order Actinomycetales; family Micrococcaceae; genus Paeniglutamicibacter. The sequence goes on from NZ_PCPT01000002.1 coordinate 356,927, forward strand.
TGGATTGTTCTTCACGGTCATGACCGGACTCGTGCAATTTAGACGCTTCCCGGACATGATTCGCCAGATCCTGAGCAAAAAGAACTGCCCCGATGGAATTTCTCCCGCGCAGGCACTGCTCCTGACGCTTGCAAGCCGCGTGGGTGTGGGAAATATTGCCGGCGTTGCCACGGCAATTGCCGCAGGTGGTCCCGGTGCCCTGCTGTGGATGGTTATCTGCGCGCTACTTGGCTCGGCAAGCTCGTATGCCGAGACCGTGCTGGCCCAGGTCTTCAAGCGCCGCATCAATGGCGAGCACCGCGGCGGCATGCCGTTCTACATTGAGCACGGGCTCAAACTGAAGTGGCTGGCGGTAGTGGTTTCGGCAATTGCCATGCTTGGGTACGGATTTGTCTTCCCCGGCGTGCAGTCAAATAACATCGCCTCAAGCGTTGAAACTGCCTTCAATATTCCGCCGCTGGTTAGCGCCATCGCCATTACCGCACTGATGGCATTCGTGATTGTTGGTGGCACCAAGCGCATTGTCGGCGCCGCACAGATCATGGTTCCGGTCATGGCGGTTGGCTACATTCTTGCGGCACTGATCATCGTCATCGCGAACTACGAGCAGATTATTCCAACCATCAACCTGATCATTTCTTCGGCCTTCGGCACCCATCAGGTCTTTGGTGGCATCGTCGGTGCAGCGGTGGCCTGGGGTGTGCGCCGCGCTGTTTTCTCCAACGTTGCGGGCGTGGGGGAGGGGACCTATGGAGCGGCAGCGGCCTCGGTTTCACACCCATCCAAGCAGGGTTTGGTCCAGGCTTTCTCCATCTACATCGATACCGTTGTTGTTTGCTTCGCCACCGGTCTGATGATCATCATGACGGGTTCTTACAACGTGTTTGCGGCAGATGGCACGGCACTTGTGCAGGGAGTTCCCGGGATTACCGCCGGAGCCGCCTACACGCAGACGGCAATCAGCACGGTGCTGCCGGGTGTTGGCCCGGGCTTTGTCGCCATTGCACTGTTCTTCTTTGCCTTCACCACCCTTGTCGCTTTCTTCTACATTGCCAAAACCAACCTTGTCTACCTCAGTGGGCGAGACGATAATCCCGTCTTGGACTGGGCCTTAAAGCTTGGCATGCTCGGCATTACCTTCTACGGCGGCATTGTCAGTGCCGATGTCATGTGGGCGGTTGGCGATATTGGTTACGGAACCCTGGGCTGGATCAATATGCTCTGTCTGCTCGCGCTTTCTGCGGTCGTCTTCAAGGTCACCCGTGACTACGACAAGCAGTGCAAGGCGGGACTCGATCCAATCTTTGATCCGCTGAAACTTGGCATTACCGGTGCTGATTACTGGGTTGAAGAGGCCGAGAATATTGCTAAAAACCAAGCGGGGACGCCGGTAAACGCTGCTCTTTCAGAATAGTTCGGCCAACCTCTTCCCTCTGTACAATGTCACATGCTACTATTGAAATGTGATGTACGGCATGGAGCTGCAAGCGTCACCCACAAGTTTGAAATTCAGTGAAGTACCAACACTTTAATCCTCTTGAAAGGAACACAACATGAGCACCACCAAGAAGCCATGGCACGGAGTTATCGTCGCATCGGCACTGCAGTTCAAGGACGACTTCTCGGTTGACTACGAGGCATTCGCAGACCACGTACGCTTCCTTGCAAGCAGCGGTTGCGACGGCATCGCACCTAACGGATCACTGGGTGAATACCAGACCCTTTCCGATGAAGAACGTGCAAAGGTCATCGAGGTCGCTGTAGAAGCGGCTCCGGAAGGCTTCGTAGTCATGGCAGGCGTTGGCGCCTACGGCGGACTGCAGACCCAGAAGTGGGCGCAGCAGGCCAAGGATGCCGGCGCACACGCCATCATGTGCCTGCCACCAAACACCTACCGCGCATCGGAAGAGGAAGTAGTCGAGCACTTCCGCCTCGCCGCTTCGGCAGGCCTGCCGGTTGTTGCTTACAACAACCCATTCGATACAAAGGTTGATTTGACCCCGGCACTTGTTGCCCGACTATTCCACGAGGGTCTCATCGTAGGCATCAAGGAATTCACCGGTGACCCACGCCGTGCCTACGAAATCAAGGAATTGGCACCGGGCATGGATATCCTCATCGGCACCGATGATACGGTCCTGGAAATGGGCCTTGCAGGTGCCGTTGGTTGGGTAGCCGGCTACCCGAACGCCATCCCACACGCAACCGTGGAACTTTACCGTCTTGCCACCTCCGGCGATCTGACCGACATGGTTCGCGCTCGCGAAATCTACCGCGACCTGCACTCGCTGCTGCGCTGGGACACCAAGACCGAATTCGTTCAGTCCATCAAGCTTTCCATGGACGTTGTGGGACTCAACGGTGGCGTCTGCCGCCCGCCGCGTAACCCGCTCACCCCGGAGATCCACGCAGCGGTTATCGCCGACACCGAGGCTGCAGTAGCCAAGGGTTACAAGTAACCTGAAAAATACTCGTAGTCGGGGGTGGGGGTTTGTTCTAGACGCAAACCCTCGCCCCCACTATGACCCGCCCTTTAGACACAACACCTGATCGTTAGAGAGCCTGCATCCCTCATGCGCACTAGCCGGATCTTCCACGCAGTGGATTCACACACCGAAGGCATGCCAACCCGCGTTATCACCGGCGGCGTTGGAACTTTCCCCGGAGCCACGATGGCCGAACGTCGCCTCTGGTTTATGGAGAACAGCGACGGGATCCGTAACCTGCTGATGCGCGAACCACGAGGACACGCCTCCATGAGCGGGGCCATCCTGCAACCCTCAACACGCCCAGATGCAGACTTTGGAGTCCTCTACATTGAGGTCTCCGGACTCCTACCCATGTGTGGACATGGAACCATCGGCGTGGCCACCGTGCTTGTTGAAACCGGCATGGTTGAAGTCCACGAACCAGTCACCACCGTCCGACTTGATACCCCCGCCGGATTGGTCATCGCCGAGGTAGCAGTCAAGGATGGACAGGCGGAATCTGTCACCATCCGCAACGTGCCGTCCTATAGTGATCGTTTGGGAGCCAGCGTTGAGGTACCGGGCTACGGCACGGTGAACTATGACCTGGCCTTTGGTGGAAACTTCTACGCCATCGTCGAACTCGAAGAGTTGGGCTTGCCCTTCGAACGCGAACGCAAGAATGATTTGCTCGCCGCCGGCCTAGCCATCATGGATGCCATCAACGAAACTGACGAACCTGTACACCGCGAACGTGATGATATTCGCGGCTGCCACCACGTCTACCTCAAGGCCCCGGGTTCAAATGCCGAGTACTCACGCCACGCAATGGCCATTTACCCGGGTTGGTTTGACCGTTCCCCATGTGGAACGGGCACCAGCGCACGTATGGCTCAGCTACATGCCAAGGGCGAGCTGGAACTGAACACAGACTTCATCAATGAATCGTATATTGGCTCACAATTCACCGGACGGCTTGTCGAAGAAACCACCGTGGGCGGGTTGCCCGCGGTTATCCCAACCGTGACCGGACGCGCCTGGCTCACCGGAACGGCCCAATATTTCCTTGATCCAACTGATCCGTTCCCGGAAGGATTTTCGCTGTGACCCTGCCATATTTTGATGCAACCGAGGTTCGCGCCTCGCTTCCCTTTAACCGTGCCATTGCCGCCATCGAGACGGCACTGCGCACGGATACCGATCCCGAAATAGACGGGCCACGCCTCTTTGCACCGGCACCCGATGGAGAATTCCTCCTCATGCCAGCGGTAGGGGATGGATACTCGGGGCTCAAGGTAGCAACAATTGCTCCCTTGAACCCGGCCAAGGGCGAAGAAAAAATTCAGGGCGTATATCTGCTCTTTAATTCTTCAAATCTTTCTCCCATCGCCGCCATGGATGGTGCCGAACTCACCGCCATCCGCACCCCGGCAGCAACACTGACGGCAGTGAAAAACATTGCAGAGGCTCCCGGGGAAACCGAGTTCACCAAGACCCCCAAGGTCTTGGTCTTCGGCGCGGGAATCCAAGCGGTCAACCACATCCGCGCCGCTAAGGCAGTCTTCCCCGATGGAACCTTCAGCGTTGTGGGTCGGCGCGTCGAACGCATTGCAGCCCTGATTGAACAGCTGGCAGCAGAAGGTATCGCGGTGACTCGCGGTAGCCACGATGACATTGGGCAGGCGGATGTCATCCTGTGCGTCACGTCCTCACCAACACCGCTCTTCGATGGTTCATTGCCTGCAGATCATGCAATTATTGCCTCGGTCGGTCAGCACGGACTCGACGCCCGCGAAGTTGATGAGACGCTTGTGAAACGCTCGCAGGTCATCGTTGAGGGGCGCGCATCCTCCTGGCGTGAAAGCGGAGATTTGATCCCCGCACGCAGCGTCGAGGAATGGAAAGAAATCAATCCACCAAACCTCAAAGACCTCGTTGACGGCAAATTTAAGCGCGTAGCCGGTAAGCCAAGCCTGTACACAGGAGTGGGTATGGCGTGGGAAGACTTGGTATCTGCGGTAGTGGTGTATGAAGATCACAGGAGTAGAAACGCGTAAGCGTACCTGTGGAAATCGGAGAGAAATCATGCCTGGCACATCAAAGTTCGTAATCGAAAAGCTCGACCGTCAAATGAGTCTGCGGGAAACCGTCACCGAAAAACTGCGGACCTCAATCATTTCTGGTGACCTGGTGGAGGGTGAATTATATTCGGCCCCTAGTCTGGGCGCTGCCTTCGGCGTCTCGGCAACACCGGTACGTGAAGCAATGATGGACCTTGTTCGTGAGGGTCTGGTGGAGACCGTCAAAAACAAGGGCTTCAGGATCACCGGCATGACAGACGCCGAACTCGAAGAAATTTCGGAGATCCGATTGCTCATTGAACCGGAAGCAACAAAGCGTGCCTTGCCGCTCATCCCGAGCGAAAGCATAGGAGAACTGCGCGGCCTTGCCGATGAAATTGTCCGTACGGCAAAGAACAAGGATCCGGAAGCTTACCTAGCCGCCGACCGGGCCTTCCACTCCCGGTTGCTCTCCTTCGCGGGTAACAAGCAGCTTGTTGAACTTGCCACGGATCTACGTTTGCGCACCCGCATGTATGGGCTCAAAACACTGATGGATAACCACCAGCTTGATGGCTCCGCACAGGAACACCACGAAATGATCGATTGTGTTGAACGAGGTGATGGGGATGGAATCTATCAGCTGATGATCCACCACATCTCTCACGCACGAGGTCTGTGGAATACCGGGGCCCCAGAACACGCCGAATTAGTTTCAGAAAAGTAATCACAGTAGGAGTACGCATGAATGCGCCCAGCGACGTCATAGTCATTGGTGCCGGAGTTATTGGTTCGGCGATAGCTTTTTTCGCCAGCCAACAAGGACTCTCGGTCACCGTGCTGGAGCGCGGACTACCCGCCAGCGGAACCAGCTCCGCCTGCGAGGGAAACATTCTGGTCTCAGACAAGGAACTGGGAGCAGAACTCGAACTGACAAAGTTCTCCCTTGATACCTGGCGGGGCGACCTGGCCGAGCACGCGGGGCACTGGGAATTCGAATCCAAGGGAGGCATCATTGTTGCCTCCAAGGAATCCTCCCTTGCCTCCCTTGACCGTCTAACCCGTGCCCAAGGCGAGTACGGAATTGACGTTGAACGCGTTGATATTCCACGGCTGCGCGAATTTGAACCACACATTTCTCCCGATGCTCTGGGCGCCGCCTGGTACCCGGATGACTGTCAGGTGCAGCCCATGCTGGTTGCCGGACACCTGCTCAACCTTGCCCGCAAAAACGGTGCCAAGGTACAGGTCAACACGCGGGTGACCGGATTTGTGCGTCATGGAGAAACCGTCACCGGCGTCACAACAGACCGCGGCGAGTTCCATGCCCCGGCAGTAGTGAATGCGGCGGGCAGCTGGTCCGAACATATTGCAGCGCTTGCCGGGGTAAACGTCCCTGTAAAGCCACGCAAGGGATTTGTCATGGTCACCGAACCATTGCCACCCATGGTTCACCACAAGGTTTATGCTGCCGAATACGTAGATAATGTTGGCAGCTCGGATGCCGGCCTACAATCATCCCCGGTGGTTGAGGGAACACCCGCGGGATCTATCTTGATTGGGTCCTCGCGCGAGCGCGTTGGCTTTGATAGGTCAGTGAACACCGAGGCACTACGCCAAATGGCAACCAACGCCATTGCCCTATTCCCCTTCCTGGAAAAAACACGCATTATCCGTCACTATCATGGTTTCCGCCCCTACTGCCCCGATCACTTACCAGTGATCGGCCATGACCCACGCGCCCCCGGGCTCTGGCATGCAAGCGGCTATGAAGGTGCCGGAATCGGCCTCTCGGCTGGAACCGGCAAACTGATGGGTCAAGCATTGGCTGGGCTAGCTACCGATATGTCACTTGCCCCCTTTGCGCCCGAACGCTTTGGCGAATTTACCCCGAACACCATGATTTCCCAGGAGTCGGCAGCATGAGTAACCCACCGCAACGGATCACGGTAAATCTGAATGCAACCCCGGTTCAGGCAGAAGCCGGGCAAAGTGTTGGAGCCGTGCTGATGGGCCAAGGCATCAAGGCCTGGCGCACCACCCGCAATGAGGGAAAACCCCGTGGGCTTTTCTGCGGAATTGGTGCCTGCTATGACTGCCTGATCACCATTGACGGTGAACCCAACCAACGTGCCTGCATGGTCCAGGCCAGCGACTCAATGAACATTGAAGGGGACTTCAGCGCATGAGCAAGGAATCTACCTCACCCTTTGATGTTGCGGTCATCGGGGCCGGGCCGGCAGGTTTAGCGGCGGCAGTTGCCGCGGCCGAGCGCGGCGCACGCGTGGTGGTTCTTGACGCTGCTACCCAACCCGGTGGCCAGTTCTGGCGGCACCGTCCCGAATCCGTGGAACCAGACCCCGAGGGGCACGGCCACCACGGTTGGAAGACCTACCTAGACTTACGTTCACGCTTTGATGCAGCAATCTCCACGGGCGTCTTGCACTATCTGCCCAATACCCAGGTCTGGATGATCGAGCGAGAAGACGCGGGGCGCTTTGTCCTACGCCTGACCCCTGCAACCGGAACCACTATTGAGGTTCCAACGGTGCGTGCAGACAAGCTTGTTTCATGTGCAGGCGGCTATGACCGCCAGCTGCCACTTCCCGGATGGGAACTTCCAGGGGTTATGGCAGCCGGTGGCATCCAAGCCTTTATCAAGGCCAACGGAACGCTGCCGGGCAAACGCTTTGTAGTCGCCGGAACCGGACCATTCCTGCTTCCAGTTGCGGCAAACATTGCTGCGGCCGGTGGCAAGGTTGTTGCAGTCTGCGAATCTTCCTCCCTGACCAATTGGTTACCGCATATGGGAGCGGCAAGCGGAGTTCCGGGTAAGGCACTCGAAGGGGCCGAATACGCGGCAATCTTTGCCAAACACCGTATTCGGTACCGCACCCGGACCGTTGTGACAAAGGTTGTCGGCGATTCCAGTGCCACCGCCGTACAAATCGCCAAGGTAGATGCTTCCGGTGCCATCATCCCCGGCAGCGAACGGTTGCTCGAGGACGTGGACATTGTTGGTTTTGGTTGGGGGTTCACCCCACAAATAGAACTTGCAGTTTCCTTGGGTGCCGAAACTCGCATCGACGCCGATGGCTCCTTGGTGTGCGTAGCGGATGAGAAACAATCAAGCACCGTTCCGGGGCTATTTCTTGCAGGTGAAGTCACCGGGGTGGGCGGAGCAGTGCTAGCCGTTGCCGAAGGATACGTCGCTGGTGCCTCGGCAGCAAACGGCGAACAGCCCAAGACCAGCACGGCACGGCAAATTCAGCGACACCGACGCTTTGCCTCAGCCATGCATCAGGCGCATCCGGTACCCGAAAAGTGGGACGAGCTACTGACCGACGACACCTTGATCTGCAGATGTGAAGAAGTCAGCCACGCACAGGTAACCGAGGCACGCGATGTCCTTGGCGCCACCGATGCACGCACCATGAAGTCGTTTACCCGCACCGGGATGGGCTGGTGCCAGGGCAAGGTCTGCGGCTATGCGGTTTCCTGCCTCTCGGCAAAGGGAACAACTGATGAAAACGCCCAACACGCATCCCTGACATCGGTTGCCAAACGCCCCGTGGCAACACCACTCACCCTTGGCGAAATCAGCACCCTAGATTCACGAGAACCACACAACCTCTAAAGACTGACCGACTTAGTGACCCCGCTTCACGGGGTTACCCGCAAAAGCGTGAAAGGACCAAAACATCATGAGCACCACAACAGCAACAACCCCCACCACCGCCACCGAGCTCGAGGCAATTCTTGCCTCCGCCCACCAAGCGGCAGCACCCTGGGCGGCACTACGCCCAGCGGCACGCGCAGACATCCTTGACGCAGTGGCAGATGCCCTTGATGCGGCGGGCGAAACCCTCATCCCGATCGCCATGGCGGAAACCAACCTGCCGCAAGCACGCCTGAGTGGAGAGCTCAAGCGCACCACCTTCCAGCTGCGCCTCTTCGGTGAGGTACTACGCGATGGTGCCTACCTGGATGCCCGCATTGACCACGCTGATGCTCAGTGGCCCATGGGTGCACCGCGCCCGGATTTGCGCCGAGTCCTTGAACCACTGGGCCCGGTAGTAATCTTCGCGGCAAGTAACTTCCCCTTCGCCTTCTCCGTTGCCGGTGGAGACACCGCTTCCGCCTGGGCAGCAGGAAACCCCGTGATCCTCAAGGCACACTCGGGCCACCCGGAACTCTCACGTGCCACAGCCAGCACCATCACCGTCGCTCTTGCAGCAGCGGGTGTACCGGCAGGCGTATTTGCCCTGGTGCTGGGTACCGAAGCAGGCGCAACTGCGCTGAAGGACCCCCGCGTCAAGGCAGGTGGCTTCACCGGTTCCATCCCCGGGGGACGTGCACTCTTTGACATGGCAAACGCACGCCCAGAACCCATCCCGTTCTTCGGTGAACTCGGCTCCAACAACCCGGTCTTCGTCACCGCTGCGGCAGCAACCCAGCGCGGTGCACAGATTGCATCAGAATTCGTTGGCTCCTTCACCATGGGTGCCGGACAATTCTGCACCAAGCCGGGAACCATCTTTGTCCCACGCGGATCCGAAATTATCGAATCCCTCCGTGCCACCGAGCTCCCGGCACCCGCAGTATTGCTCAACAAGCGCATCCAGTCCGGCTACGTTGAGGTCCTCGAGGCACTTAGCTCCCACAACAAGGTTTCGGTTCTTGCCCAGGGATCTGACCCGCTTGCCGACCCACCAAGCCCAACGCTGCTGCTCACCACGGCGGCGGACCTACTGGCACACCCAGAGTCCTTACAGACCGAATGCTTTGGCCCCACGGCACTTGTTGTTGAATACACCAACGAATCGGACCTCGTAGCACTCGCCGAAAGCTTTGAAGGTCAGCTGACAGCAACCATTATTGGCACCGAAGGTTGCGAAGCTGGCGATTTGATTGAGGTGCTTGCTCGCAAGGCAGGACGCGTGTTGTGGAACCAGTGGCCAACCGGTGTCTCGGTGACCTACGCGCAGCAGCACGGTGGCCCGTACCCGGCAACCACATCGGTTGGTTCCACCTCGGTAGGTACTGCAGCAATCTCCCGCTTCCTGCGCCCGGTTGCCTACCAGGGCTTCCCACAGGGCCTGCTTCCCGAGGCATTGCAGGATGCCAACCCGTTGAACGTGCCACAGATGATCAACGGTAAGCGCTAATTTTTCGAACGTTCCAGTAGTAATGCCGAAGGCCTGATTCTCATGCAGAGTCGGGCCTTCGGCCTTTAAAAGGCTTCAGCCAGGATACTTACCAGCAAGTGCAGGGACACCGGATAGTTTTTTATTCTGAACAGTCACTAAGCCGAAATACACCACTAGATAGCAGCCAATGCTTATGGGCATAATGCAATGAGACGAGGGCTGGCGGGTAGCGCCGAGCATCTAGCAGTGGGGAATTAAGATGATCGAACGCATAGGGATTATTGGTGGGGGAATCGTTGGCATCGCGATCGCTCGTGCCTTGAGCAAAACAGGTGACTTTGAGGTCACGGTTCTGGAAAAGGAATCCAGGCTTGCCGCTCACCAGACCGGCAATAATTCCGGAGTAGTTCATGCCGGGCTCTACTATCAGCCGGGCTCCTTGAAAGCAGAGCTTTGCGCCCGCGGACGAGCCCTGACTCGGGACTACTGCCAAGAGCATGGCCTTCCCTACAACGAAGTTGGAAAGCTCGTTGTTGCGCTGGATCATGATGAGATCGATCGGCTCAACGATATTCAGCGCCGATCCGAAACAAACCAGGTGCCGGGCTTACGTAGATTATCGGGTTCCGAAATGCGCGAGATTGAACCGCACGTTGCAGGGATTGCTGCAGTGCATTCACCACACACAGCGGTTGTTGATTATTCGGCAATTACCGAATGCATGGCTTCGGAAATCCGTGCCCAGGGTGGCAAAATATTGCTACACCAGAACGTGAAGGCCATTTCCCAGTTGGGTGGAGTCACCACGGTGTCAACAGATACAGGCTCCCATACTTTTGACCGGTTGATCGTCTGCGCGGGATTACAGTCCGACATTGTGGCACGCATGGTTGGTGCCAATCCTTCACCTAAAATCCTTCCTTTCCGCGGCGAATACTGGTCCCTGAGTGCCGCATCTACCTCCTTGGTCAAGGGCATGATCTACCCGGTACCAGATCCACGCTTTCCCTTCCTGGGAGTCCACTTCACCCGTGGGGTTTACGGCGATGTTCATGTGGGGCCCAATGCTGTTCCGGCGCTGGCTCGTGAGGGATACTCCTGGGTCAAGATTTCTCCTCGCGACACTTTGGAATCTCTGAAGTGGCCCGGAGCCGGTGCCTTGGCCAAGAAGCATTGGCGCATGGGGGTGCGTGAGATTGGTGCGTCGCTGATTAAACCCCTGTACTTCAAACAAGCACAAGCGTTCATACCCGAATTGAGGTCTTCGGATCTTGAGAGCAAAACGGCAGCTGGTGTGCGTGCACAGGCCTGGGATCAAGACGGATCGCTGCTGGACGATTTTGCGGTGGACCAGGTAGGCACCGTGACCTTGCTACGTAATGCTCCATCACCTGCGGCAACATCGGCCATGGCCATTGCCGACTTTGTGCTGGAGAAGTATTTGAAGATCGTGAAAGCAAGATAGAGCACTTTAACGAGGCCGTGCAACGGGTGTGCACATCGCTTAGCCGAGCTAGAAATGCGGCCAAAAATTCCTCGCTGAGGCTCTACTAGCAATCTGTCTAAACCGGCGTATGGTGAAAATACAAGGCATATAAGACTTAGCGTCGAGGAGATGGTTAGCCATGACTGCTCAGGTGCAGCCGTATAAAAAGTTCAAGATGCCGTTCAACTACGTTCAGGTTCTCATTGCGGCCTTTGGAGCCATAGTCACGAGCATCTTTGTGTATTTTGTCAGTGAAACTGCCGGTGCTTCAATGTTTTTCAGCGGCGGTCTCTTCCCGCATCTGACCATTCAAGAAATCGCAGGGTTTATCTTTCCAACCTTCGTGATTCTGGGGTTCCTGACGTTCCTCATTGGCCGGGCAAGCCCTAGGTTCTGCAAGGTTGCGCAGTGGCTCGGTGTGGCAATTGCAGTGATTTCTATGATCAACCCGATCTTGTTTGCCCAAGATTTGGCTAGTGGTATCGGTCTTGCTGTGATTCATTTGGTCGTCGGTGCGTCTTGGTACCTTGCTGTGAACTATTCCAACAAGAAGTACAACGATGAAGCCGCAAGAAACGCCGAGGCATTGGCTCGCGCATAACAGCAAAAGTCTCAAAGTGGGCTCGGTGCCAGTCTATTCAGGACGGTACCGACCCATTTTTGATGTTGAAAACGGTTCCGTAGAAGCCATCTAGGCGTCCACGATGATTGAAGTGGGTTAAATGAGTTAGCACCGGCCGGAAAAATGCGGGGGAGCATTTGGAATCTGGCCGGTGCTTGTCATCACTCGCACCTTCATGAGGTACTTACAACACTAAAGCCCCAAGCTATGAATTTCTTAAGCGTGAGCATCAGGTTGCGTGTGAACGAACAATATTTGAACCGGTTAGTTCAACTCGAGAGCCAGACAGGCGGTGCTGATCTCGGGAACAATGATGCTCGCATGCTGCCGTAGCACCTCTATCGGGTGGGTTCCCGCAACGCAAATAGCGATCATTCCGGCAGCCGCGACAGCCCCAAGCCCAGGGACGGAATCTTCGAAGGCAGCCACGAGGTCCGGATTTTCTAGTCCAAGTTCCTTGGCCGCTCGTTGAAAACCTTCGGGGTCTGGCTTGCCAATCGCAACGTCCTCATCGGTAACTACGATCCCGAATAGATCCAGTAGTCCGGCGCGGTCAAGCGCCGGGATTACCTGTAAACGGCTGGCTCCGGTGACAACTCCAAGCTTGAGTCCCGCCGCGTGTAGCTCGTGGACCAAGTCTCTGGTTGCTTGGCTAATGGTGCTTGTTTGCTCGATCCTGGCCTTGTATTCCCGATCGATGAGGGGCAAATACTTTTCTACGGTTCCTGCATCAACGCCAGCAGGAACCATCTCGAGAATATCGGCCATGATTTCACGGTCACTGCGGCCCGCGAGTATCTCTTGATACTGAAGAGCGGTAATCTTCACGCCACAATGGGTCGCGGCTAATTCGATAAAAAGGTCGCGTAGGATTCCTTCGTCATCCGAAAGGGTCCCATTGAAATCGAAGAGCACACCCTCAAGATTTTCTAACGTCAAGGTGGTTGGAGGGAGTGTGGTCTGCATAGTTTATGTCCGATCTTGTAGTCTGAAGACGAAAACCTAAAGGTCTAGACCTATTTGGAGTTCAGGCTTCAAACTAACTGGCCGAGGTAACGGGTTTCCCTTGCTTGGGTGTACCGGAGTTGGGCTCTGCCTTAACGGAATATGAACCACTGAGTGTTGAAGAAAGTGAGTGCAACATCAATACGGAAGACCTGCTGATGCACGCTAGCGGACTGGCCCACGAGCCGAACCTGCCGGCGCACCAAATGATTGCTCAATGGCTGACAGGTTTGATTGTTGGAGGTGCGCTTTCCGTGGGGACCAAGCTTCCCGCCGAACGACAATTTGCTCAGGCCTTAGGCGTCAGCCGAATGACCTTGCGACAAGCTTTGGATGCATTGCAACAAGAGGGTCGTATTGAACGTGCGGTTGGCAGCCGTGGCGGCTCTTTTGTTGCCCAGTTGCGAGTGCCGGTTGATATTTCAAACCTGATGGGACTGAGCGCACAGCTACTCAAAAGCGTTCATAGCGCATCTTCCCGCGTGGTGTCGGCACAAACCGTGCCGGCAGATCGTACGGTCGCAGAAGCGTTACACATGCCGATCGGTAGTCCGGTGCACCGAATTCATCGACTACGTTTTGCCGCAACCGCGCCGGTGGTTTTGGAGGAATCATTTTTCCCGGCAGAGCTTTTTCCTGGCCTGCCAGAGCACGATCTCACGGGTTCAATTTATGCGGTGATGGGTGCCGAGTATGATTTGGCACCGTTCTCTTCGGTCGAGGAATTGAACCCATTAATTGTGGGGGCCGAGAGCGCCGCATTCTTGGAAATTGGCATCGCTGCCGCTGTCTTGGGGGTCAAGCGCACGGGGTTGGCTCGCGATGGGCGACCGGTTGAGTATTCCGAGGATCTGATACGCACCGACAGGCTCAAGATCGTGGTTTCGGGGCGTTTAGAAGAGTAGAAGCGCAAAAGATGGATGCTCACATCGTGCACAATAGGTCTAGACCAATGTTCATCTTTTGGACATCTTCGAGTCGCCGTTAGTCAACATGGCGTCGTTAGGTTGGGTTTGCAAGCAGGTCTTCACCAGGAGACCGACTCACTCACACGGAGAGCACCCAACTCGTCATGACTAACCCATTCGTTCCGGCAGCACGACGCTTGACCACCACTCGACGCACAGTACTCCGTTCGGTTGCCGGAGTTGCAGTTCTCGCAGCATTGGGCGGTTCACTGGCTTCCTGTAGCCAGACCCCAAGCGAAGCCGCAACCATTGGTACCAGCCTCGAGGAACTGACCACCTTAGCCAAGAGCGAAGGAACCGTTCAGCTCATTGCGGTTCCCGCTGACTGGGCTAACTACGGAAGCCAGTTCTCCACTTTCACCGAAAAATATGGCATTGCCACACCTGTGGCAACACCCGACGCGTCAAGCGCCGATGAACTCACCGCGGTCAAAAACCTCAAAGGTCAGAAGACCCAACCGGATGTCATCGACATTGGATATTCCTTCACCGGCAAGGCCGCATCCGACAAACTCATCGCACCATACAAGCCAAGCAACTTCGAAGCCATCCCCGATGATCTCAAAGACCCGGAAGGCCTCTGGGTTGGCGCCTACTACGGCGTGGTCCAGGTAGGCACCAACACCAATGTCGTTGAAGCCCCGCAAACTTGGAATGACCTTCTTGACCCCAAATACAAGGGAAAGATCGCACTTCCCGGAGATCCACGCAAGGGCGCTTCCTCCATCGCCGCCGTCTTCGCCGCGGCCCTAGCCAATGGCGGCAGCGTAGATAATATTCAGCCGGGTATCGACTTCTTTGAGAAGCTCGCCAAATCCGGAAACCTGGTCTCCATTACCTCGCCGGTCTCCGCGCTAAGCACCGGACAAGCTGCTGTGGTCTTTGACTGGAACTACAACTTCCTAGGCATGGAAGACGAACTGAAGAAGTCAGATATCAAGCTTGAAACCAAGACCTTTGAAGAAGGCGTCTTCGGCAACTACTACGCTCAGCCGGTCGTCGCCGACTCTCCGCATCCGAACAGCGCGCGACTCTGGGTTGACTGGCTCACCAGTGATGAAGGCTCAGAACTCTTTGCCCTCGGCGGCGGCATCCCGGCCCGCTACCTTGAACTCAAGGAAGCAGGAAAGCTCTCGGATGAAGCTCTGGCACAGCTGCCGGACGCGGAGGTCATTTCCAAGATCAAGTTCCCCACCGTTGAACAGGGTGAAACCGCCGGCAAGCTGATTGTTGACCAATGGGCCTCCAAGGTAGCTTCCCAGTGACCTTGCAACTCGAACGTCAGCCCGAAACGGATGCTGCCCCGGCCCGGCAGGAAGCTAATCGATCCCGCATCCGGGGCAACATCGCAGGATGGTTAGGTGCTGCTCCACTGCTGGTCTTCCTTGCGGTGTTCCTGATCATCCCGATTGCCGCAAATATCGTAACCAGCTTCATCGTTGACGGGAAATTCTCGTTCGCATCCATGGCTCAACTGCTAGAGCCACAATATCTAGATGCCTTTATCCAAACCATTAACCTTTCCTTGCTGACCGCAGGAGTGGGTGGCGCTTTCGGATTTGTTTTGGCCTGGGCCTTGGCTACCGGAAGCAAGCCAACATGGTTACAAAATTTGGTACTTTCTTTCTCCGCGGTGGCCTCGCAAATGGGTGGTGTGGCTCTTGCCTTTGCCTTCATTGCAACACTTGGTGTGCAGGGCCTGGCAACCAAATTCATCGTGGCCATGACGGGCTGGGACTTGAGCGAGGATATCCAACTCGCCTCATTTTGGGGACTGGGGCTGGTCTACCTGTATTTCCAGATTCCACTTATGGCAATCTTGCTACTTCCCGCATTCGGATCACTCAAGGCACAGTGGCCGGAGGCCGCCTACTCGTTGGGCGCCACCCGCGGCCGTTACCTCAAAGATATTGCCTTCCCCATCATGTGGCCACCGCTCGTGGGAGCGCTATTGCTACTTTTCGCTAACTCATTCGGTGCCTACGCAACCGCCTACGCACTGGCCGGAGGACGAGTAAACCTCGTACCAATTCTGATCGGCTTCTTCATCTCCGGGGACGTAATGAGTGATGAAAGCTTCGCTGCAGCATTGGTAACAGGCATGATCATCATCGTGGTCACAGCCATGGGTCTGCGTACCCTGCTGGAAAGAAGGACAAACAAATGGCTACGCTAACCACCGCTGCCCCGCAGCGCGCTCCGCACACTAACAAACCGCGCAAACCTTCACTGCCGACACCAGCTAATGCCTTGCGCACCACCATCGTTACCGTTGCTTTGCTTCTATTCTTCTTTCCCTTGGTTGCTTCCGCGGCCTTCGGCTTCACGCTACCGGGAGAAGGGTTTACGCTCGATCCGCTACGCGATGCCTTAGTGGGCAGTGATGTCACCACGCAATTGCTCACGACCGGAAAGCTAGCGCTGCTCAGCACCCTAGGATCTTTGCTGCTATTGGTTCCAACATTGCTTTTCTTGCATCTCAAGGCACCAAAACTACTGCGCTTCACCGAATGGCTATCGGTTGTTCCTTATGTTGTTCCGGCGATTGCGTTGGTGGGCGGTGCCAACCTATTCTTCCGCCAGGTAGCCCCAAGCTTCTTGGTGAGCACCTACTCGTTAGTTCCCTTCTATATGGTGCTAACCCTGCCATTGGTTTATCGGAGCCTGGATGCGGGAATTCGCGCCATGGATCTGCGCACGCTGTGGACCGCCAGCGAATCCTTAGGGGCCGGACCGGTACAAACTCTGCTGCGCGTGGTGGTTCCCAATATGCGCACGGCACTGTTGGGTTCCTCATTACTCTCCTGCGCCATGGTGCTTGGTGAATATGCGTTGGCCTCCCTGCTACTGCACTCCACATTCCCTGTCTTCATGGTGCAGATAGGCATGAATCAACCACGCGCCGCGGCGGCACTTTCCTTCCTCACTATTCTTGCCACTTGGCTCCTGCTTGCCTCGCTGACCGGAGCCAGTTCAAAACGCGGCAGTAAAAAATCCACCACGAAAGGGGAATCCCGATGAACCGGGAATCAGCCGAAGTAACCCTCACCGGAATCACCAAGTCCTATGGGGAACGTACGGTCCTTGACGGTTTAGACCTGAGCATGGCTGGCGGCGAGTTGCTTGCCTTGCTGGGCCCTTCGGGTTGCGGTAAAACCACGACCTTGCGTGTCTTAGCCGGTCTAGAAATCCCGGAAGCCGGAAACGTGCGGATCGGGAACCGTGATGTCACAAACACTCCGGTGCGAAGCCGCGGTATTGGCATTGTCTTTCAGGCTTACAGCCTCTTCCCACATCTTTCCGCGCTTGACAATGTTGCCTATGGGCTGCGCATTGCCGGATTCTCACGTTCCAAACGAACCGCCCGAGCCAAAGAATTATTACAAACCGTGGGACTTGGCGAACACGCTAGCAAATACCCGGCACAACTCTCTGGCGGTCAGGCCCAACGAGTTGCCCTCGCCAGGGCCTTGGCCATCGAACCGCAGGTACTGCTGCTCGACGAACCACTTTCGGCACTTGATGCGCAGGTGCGTGTGCACCTGCGCGAGGAAATCAAACGCATTCAAACCCAATCGGGAACAACCACGCTGATGGTGACCCACGATCAGGAAGAAGCGCTGACAATTGCCGATCGTGTAGGAGTGATGCTCAATGGGCGTATTGAACAGCTTGGCACACCGGAAGAAATCTATTCCAGCCCACAAACGGCATTCATCTCCGAATTCGTTGGTGCAGTAAACCGGGTTCCCGCGATCGCCACCAGCGGGGGAGTTGCGGTGCTTGGCAGGGTTCTGCAGATCTCTAACCCGGCATCCGCACCCGCTCACGCATCTGGCCTCGAGGCACTAATCCGTCCCGAGGATCTGTTTCTGGTACCGAATTCGGAAGGTGAGGGAATCGTTGAATCCCTGATGCTGCGCGGGCCGACCACCAGCGTCATGGTTCACCAGCAATCACTGTGCCTGCGCATCGACATGCCATCACACGAAGCACGGGGATACACCCCGGGCGAAAACGTCGAGATTGGTGTGCGCCGCGACTGCGCGCTCATTGATTCGGCGGGACCCGGTAGCCAGCCCAGTAACCCATTCCCCATCCCAGCAGGACTTCTAGAAGCAGCAGGACGTATAGCATGAGCCCCAAAATTGTACTCGTAGGCATTGATGGATTGCGCATCGATTTGGCACGTGGCAGCGGAATCATGCCAACGCTGGACGCGGTCATCGAAGAAGGCGTTTTCAATTCATTAGAAATGGAAGCCCCCACACTTTCCGGCCCCGGATGGTCAACATTGCTCACCGGAAGCACTCATGCCGAGCACGGGGTCAAAGACAATAAATTCGTTGGCAACCAACTACTTCACCGACCAGACTTCTTGAGTCAGGCATACTTTGCCGACCAATCGACAATTACCTTGGCCGCAGCAGGATGGCCACCACTGGTGGATCCCGCGGATGCCGGCCCGGTCATCTGGGAACGCCGCGAACAACAACGTTCCGGACACCACCGGGTCATTTCCCGCGATGGAGAAACTTATGGATATCAGGTAGTTGATGGCCTCATTGCGGATCATGCCGTCGAGGCACTGGGTGCCAAGGGGCCGGATGTTTCATTCATCTACTTCTGTGATGCCGATGATGAAGGCCATGTTTACGGACCACTTGGCGAGCAATATGCCGCGGCGATGACACGGGTGGAAAACCACCTGTCACGCATTAAAGAAGTCATCACCTACCGGGTGGAAGAACTTGGCGAAGATTGGTATTTGGTGCTGACGACCGATCATGGGCACGTTGATGCCGGTGGGCATGGTTCGGACAGCGCGGTGGAGCGCGCCTCATTTGTAGCCGCCACTCGATTTGGTAAGTCGCTGGAGCACTGGCCGGAGGCGCTGGCGCCCTCGGAATTGGTGCCGTTGTTGCTGGACTGCCGAGCTGGCGCGTATTAAACGAGCTAACGTGCGGAGCAAATTGGGTTCACATAAGCAGAACCCAGGTCGCCTAACGGGAGCAATTTCATCCCCAGTTGACAGTGGGGTATACCCGCTGTCTCACCACCGAGCATTGAATGTTTGAGGATTCCTTTAAGAGAAATAAGCTCACATGGTGCGCGGTGGTCAGATGCTCCGCCGCGGAGATCCTCATAAGAGTATGTCTGCCTAGAGCTTTTTCTGTCACGTTAACTGAATGCCATGGATGGACCGGTGGGTGGTATATATTTTTCCCGTGTTGCCTTAGCCGTTCAAAATAGCTGAGGTTTAGGCCTGCGACTTGATCTTGGCGCTACGGATGATTTGACGGACTCCAGCTAAGAATATTTCTCGGTGGTCAAGTGCCAAGATATCTTCGCGGAGGGAAGCCACCAGTGGGTTTTTTGCCGGGTCGGCAAGTAAAGGACCTGCGAACCATTCATTACCGGAAGCATCTGCCGATTCGGCCTCGTCGCGGGCTAGCCCGGCCGCTCCCGCAAGTACGTATGCGCCAAAAATAGCATATTGTTCGGCTAATTCCTTGCCTTCGAGTCCTGCCTGAGCAAAGCACGAGAGCATGAGCTCAATGCTGTCTAATTCACCTTGTCCGCTGGTGGTCAACGAAGTCGCGGTGACGGCGATGGCGGGGTACTCGAGAAACGTGTCAAGTGTTGCCTCGGCGAACTCGATGAGGCATTCTTCCCAGTCTGTGACAGGAGTTTTGGTGCGCTCACAAGTCATTTTGAAGAGCCGGTCGAGCAGCTCCTGCATGAGGCTTTCTTTTTTGAGGAAGTGCCGGTAGATCGCTGTTGGATCTACGCCGACCTCGTTTCCTAGTTCTCGGTAGGTCAAAGAGAGCGAATGCGGTCGTGAAGCCAGGCGAAGTGCGGCCTCTACGAAGACCTCACGATCCAAAGGTGCCTTGGCGGCCTTGCTGGTGGTCGGTTTCGATGCCATGTCACTCTCCTTTCCTTCCCGCATTGACGGGCTCGGGTTTGCTCCTGATCATCCTACAGTTGTCGGTGATAACAGTTCTGTCAACATCATTGACAGTGACGATGACAGCACTTAGTGTCATAGCTAACACTCGATGGGGATCTACATCACACCGAAGGCCAGTGAGGCCGGGACCGTGACGCCCCCGACTCGTTCCACTCGAACAAGGAGCCCGACTTGAGAAATAAGCCCCTGAAACTAGCGCTTGCCGCAAGTGCGGTACTGGCCTTGGCTGCATGCTCGGCCTCGCCAGGCACGGGTGGTGGCGATGGCGCCGCCGCACCAAGCTTTGAAATTACCGCTAAGACTCCGGCCCCGAGTGGAGAGCTGGATAAGCTCACCTTCTCAACGTATGCCGAACCATTCTCGCTGGACTACGCGTACGCCTTCGACTACGCAGATAACCAGGTATTGGCCAACGTTTGTGAATCACTGGTTCGGCTCAACGACGACATGTCGATTTCTCCTGGACTGGCCGAGAAGTACGAAAACCCCACACCAAATACCTGGGTTTACACCATCCGCCAGGGTGTGAAGTTCCACGACGGTGCCGAGCTCACCGCGGATGACGTGGTCGCTTCGATGAACCGCCATCTCGATCCGGCCGTGGGCTCCTTCTGGTACTCGGTTTACCAGAACGTCGAAAAGATCGAAAAGACTGGTGCGAACGAAGTTACCGTGACCTCCAAGGTGCCGGATGCGCTATTCAATGAGTCAATGTCCGGTGCCGCCGGTGTCATCGATTCTGCCGCAATGTTCAAGAAGGCCGGCGCGGATTACGGCAACGCCAAGGGTGGAGTTAACTGCACCGGTCCATTCGAATTCAAGAAATGGCAGAACGGCGAAAAGCTCAGCTTCGATCGTTTCGATGGCTACTGGGATGCAGACCTTAAAGCCAAAGCCAAGGAACTTGAGTTTGTCATAATGACCGACCCGGTGGCTCGTGTTAACGCGCTGAAATCCGGAGAAATTGATGGCGGTTGGATGCTACCGGCTACCGCAGTGGATGATCTGAACGCATCGGGCGCCGGAAAGATCTACTTTGGCCTCAACACCGCGGTTCAATCCTTGGTTGTTTCGAACCTCGAAGGGCCACTGGGTAACCCCGAGGTTCGCAAGGCACTGCTCATGGCGATCGATCGTGATGGCTTAGTTAAAGCCGCTGAGGGTGGCTACGGTACCCGCACCAACTCATTGACCAGCGAATCTGTCTGGTCGCATGCCGAGGGCGGAACTAAGGAAGCGGCCTTCAAGGATCTCGTTGATTACCCCTATGACGTCGAGGCAGCAGCCAAGATCGTCAAGGAACAAGGCATGGAGGGCAAGGAAATCACCTTGACCACCGCACCAATAGGCAGTAACTTCGCCGTCATCGCCCAGGCTACAGCGGCAGCTGCCGAATCTATCGGGCTCAAGGCCACCATCAACACGGTGACCCCGAATGCCTACACCGCGCTGTTCTCCGACCCGGAGGCACGCAAGGGAACCGACCTCTTCTACACCAGCTGGTACCTCTCAGTAGGTGACCCGCAGGAAATGTTCTCAATCCTGCGCACCGATGATTTCTCCAACTATGGAAACTGGTCCGATCCGGCCTTTGATAAATCGGTGGCTACCGCGCTGGAGACCATGGATCAACAGGAACGCTTCACGAAGTCATTGGAAGCGCAGAAGATCACCAATGCGCAGGTTCCATGGCTGCCACTGTATGAAAGCCCGAACATTCTGTGGATGAGTAACAAGATCACCGGAGCCTCGCCCTCGGTCAATTTCCTTTACTACCCGTGGGCTGCTGAAATCGGCGCCAAGTAAACCACGTTCATTGTGATCTGGTTTGTTTTCCTTGAAAATTGCCGGCGTTTTGGTTTGAGTCTCTCCAAACCAAAACACCGGCAATTCTCTTGTTTTCACCATTTCTCAAGCCCGTAAGTCTCATGGGGGGGGTAGCGCAGCATCAAGGTGACTGATGGGTGCCCTCATGAGCCGGCGTTTTGAAATCTCACGAGGGCTTCTTCGCTGCTGACAATGCGGTGCGCGGGCCGAGTCTGTTCCCAGCCCTACGTTGTCTCTCAAGCCGAGAGCTGAGGGGGGAGTAATGAGTTATTCGATTTCACAGAGGCTCGATTATTTTTAAAATCATGACCTGGGTGAAAATCAAAGATTATCGTCGCGCGACCTTGAACGCCGGAACGGTTTTCAGGTTTCCGGCGCAGGTTCCGTTTGAATCAATCGTTGATTGGATGCTTATGGAGGACTCCATCTCTGATTCGGGGTTTTCGCTGTTCTGCGTTTCTGGCTATCATTCAGGCCAAGTTGAACTGAGGCTACCGGCCGAAGCTAAGACCGAAACGAATCGCTCAATTATGACTCGATGGGTATGCGAAAACTGGCAGCAATGGATTTATACCCACGCCAAGGTCTCAGATGTATGGATTCGCGAAGGCTACTCAGCGCCTGAAGTTCTGCCCGATAAGAATGCCCTAGAAAACTAGGCAAACTTGAGTGGCACGGTTCGAAGTTAAATGTTTGGTGCAGTTTGGGCTGAGGCGGCAACAATTTGCCGAACACCGGCCAAAAACATCTCTCGTTGGTCGATTGCCAAAATATCTTCACGGATGGCGGCGACGTGGCTATGCCGAATCGGATCGGCGCTTAGCGAACCGGCATACCACTCAAATGATTCCGGCTCGGTCTCGGGGGATTCGACCTGGTCGCGGACTAGCCCGGCCGCGCTAGCCAGTACGTAAGAGCCATAAATTGCGTATTGTTCGACCAATTCTTTGCCGGCCAGTCCGGCCTGAGTAAAGCACTGAAGAATAAGCTCAATGGTTGCCAATTCTCCCGGACCATTGGTGGTTAGTGAGGTTGCGGTGACAGCAACTGCCGGGTACTGCATAAAGGTATCAAGGGTGGCAGCCGCAAATTCAACGAGCCGATCATCCCATCGTTCTACCGGGGTATGGGTGCGGTCGCAGGCAAGCTGCTGGATTCGATCCAAGAGCTCTTGCATGAGCGCTTCTTTGCTCCGAAAATGCCGGTAAATAGCGGTTGGATCGACGCGAATTTCCTTGCCAAGATCGCGGTAGGTCAAAGTCAGTTTGTCTTGGCGTGAGGCCAGACGTAGCCCGGCCTCGACAAAGACCTCTCGGTCAAGCTGGGGCTTGACGGCCCGAGCCTGGTTTGGCTTGGTTTCCACGTTCCGCTCCGATCGCATGCGCCCCCTGTCGTGAGGTCTTGCCGCTGGGGGTATCCAGCAATCCTACATTCAATGATGACAACGCGTCTGTCAACACCATTGACAGACGCGTTGACGTGAAATAGTGTCTTAGCCAACAGACTATGGAGATGGGAATCACAAATGCAGAAAAACGCCGAGCTCGCCTTCCACTCGGGCAGCATTTTCACCGGCACGGGACAACCCGTAACCGGCATGGCAGTGTTGGTCAATGATGGGCGTATCTCCGCCATCGTGCCCGAGTCCGAACTGAGCAACCACACCGGTGAGGCAACCACCGTGGTAGACCTCGGCGGAGCCCTGCTTTCCCCGGGTTTCCAGGATTCGCACATCCACCCCACCGGTGGCGGAACCGAACTTCTGCAGTGCAACCTCTCCGAAGCCGAAAGCGCCGAAGAAGCCGTGGCAACCATTGCGGCCTACGCCGCAGCGAACCCGGACGTAGCCTGGATTCAGGGCGCCGGCTGGTCAATGGATCACTACGCAGGCGGCGCGCCCTTGGCCGCATTAATCGACGCGGTGGTTCCGGACCGTCCCGTCTCTCTAGCCAGCCGTGACCACCACTCGATGTGGGCAAATAGCGCAGCATTCCGTGCCGCGGGTGTTGACGCCGCTACCGCGGATCCCGAGGACGGCTACTTCGAGCGTCTCGAAGACGGCTCCCCGGCCGGCACCCTGCACGAAGGCGCCATGGGTTTGATCGAAGCCCACGCCCCGGTAGCCACCATCGATCTGCTTGAGGCCGGTCTGGCCCGCGCACAGGAAGAACTGATCGCCCAGGGCATTACCGGTTGGCAGGATGCCATGGTCGGCGCAGGCGTGGGAATCCCGGATGCCAAGGATGCTTACTACCGTCTCATCGCCGCCGATAAGCTTAAGGTTCGCGTCCGTGGCGCCCAGTGGTGGCAGCGCGACCAAGGCCTGGAGCAGATCGACGGACTGATCGCGGTCCGTGCCGAGGCCGAAGCCCTGGGGCTCGTCGATCGCTTCAACCTTGGAACCGTCAAGATCATGGTTGATGGCATCGCCGAAAACTTCACCGCCTCAATGATCGAGCCGTACCGCGACAAATGCGGACACAAAACCACTAACAACGGCATCTCATTTATCTCCGCAGCAAACCTCGCCATCTACGTCACGGCACTTGACGCCGCCGGCTTCCAGGTGCACTTCCACGCACTGGGAGATGCAGCTGTGCGCGACGCACTCGATGCCCTTGAAGCGGCGCGCGCCGCCAATGGTCCCTCCACGCTGCGCCACCACCTGGCTCACCTACAGGTGGTCTCCGAGGCAGACGCCACACGTTTCGCCGGGCTTAATGCGATTGCCAACCTGCAGCCGCTGTGGGCCTGCCATGAGGACCAGCTCGATGAACTGACCCTGCCATTCATGCCGGAATCCGCACAGGATCGCCAGTACCCATTCGGTGACCTGGTCGCCGGAGGCGCACGCCTGGCCGCCGGTAGCGACTGGCCGGTTTCCAGTGCCGACCCGATCGTGGGATCACATATTGCGGTAAACCGTATCGACCCGGACAACGAGTCAGTTCCACTGGGTGGCGCCAAGCAGTGCCTGGATCTTGCCACCATTTGGGCCGCATACACCTCGGGCACCGCGTATGTAAACCACCGCGAGAAGAATACCGGGTCCATTGCCCCTGGCTACCTTGCCGACTTCGCCGTCGTATCGCCGAACCCCTTCGAGGGTCCGAAAGAAAATATTTACCAGAGCCGCGTCGTATCCACCTGGATCGACGGGCAGTGCGTTTACACCGCAACAAACGTTGATGCACCGCAGGGAGTCTAAAGAATCATGAAGCGCAATATCTTTAACACCAAGGCGCTGAAGCTCGCGGTTTCCGCGGCCGCGGTGCTCACCCTTGCCGCCTGTGGCGGTGCCTCCCCGGACGCCGGCGCCGCGGCCCTGACCTACGAGCTGACCAAGAACACCCCGGCTCCCACCGGGGAGCTGGATAAGCTCACGTGGTCCCTGTACGCCGAGCCGTACTCGCTCGATTACGCCTACGCCTTTGACTTCCCGGATAACCAGGTGCTGGCCAACACCTGCGAATCACTGCTGCGCCTGAACTCGGACATGAGTGTTTCCCCGGGCCTGGCCACCAAGTTCGAGAATCCAACCCCAAACAGCTGGGTCTACACCATCCGTGAAAACGTGAAGTTCCACGATGGCACCACCCTGAACGCAGATGATGTTGTCGCCTCGCTGAACCGTCACCTGGATCCGGCCATCGGTTCCTTCTGGTACTCGGCCTTTGCCAATGTCACGAGCATTGAAAAGACCTCCGCCAACCAGGTCACCATCACCACCAGCAAGCCAGATGCCATCCTGAATGAATCCCTGGCCGGGGCCCCGGGCGTTATTGATTCGGCAGCTACCTTCCAGAAGTACGGTGCCGATTACGGCAATGCCGCCGGCGGAGTTAACTGCACCGGCCCCTTCGAACTGAAGAAGTGGCAGAGCGGTGAAAGGCTTTCCTTTGAACGCTTTGCCGATTACTGGGACAAGGATTTGGCTCCCAAGGCCAAGGAACTTGAATTTGTCATCATGACCGACCCGGTCGCTCGCGTGAACGCGCTAAAGTCCGGTGAAATCGATGGTGGCTGGATGGTTCCCTCCAACGCCATTGGTGAGCTGAACGCCTCCGGCGCCGGGAAGGTCTTCTTTGGCACCAACTCCGCGGTGCAGTCACTGATCGTCACCAACCCCGAAGGGCCACTGGGTAATCCAGAGGTCCGCAAGGCACTACTGATGTCTATCGACCGCACCGGTCTGGTGGCCGCGGCCGAAGCTGGCTACGCAAAGCGTACAAACGCATTGACCGCCGAATCGGTCTGGGGCGCTGCAGATAAAGCAACCCAGCAGGCGGCCTTCGCCGAGCTCACGGATTACCCCTACGATATTGAGGCAGCGGCCAAGATCATCGAAGAACAGGGTGTTGCCGGGCAAGAAATTACCATCACCACCGCACCCATGGGTAATAACTTCGCGGTTGTCGCCCAGGCCACCGCCGCGGCGGCCGAGTCGATCGGGCTCAAGGCAACTATCAACACCGTCACCCCGAACGCCTACACCGCGCTGTTCTCCGATCCGGAAGCCCGCAAGGGAACCGATTTGGTTTACACCAACTGGTACCTGTCCATCGGGGATCCACAGGAAATGTTCTCGATCCTGCGCGCCGGGGACTTTTCAAACTACGGAAACTTTGCGGACCCAGCATTCGACAAGGTAGTCAACGAAGCCCTGGGTACCATCGATACCAACAAGCGCTTTGCTAAATCGCTTGAGGCACAGAAGATCCTCAATGCGCAGCTGCCGTGGCTGCCACTGTACGAGGTACCAACGATTCTGTGGATGAACGATAAAATCACCGGCGCATCCCCGTCGGTGAACCACCTCTACTACCCTTGGGCGGCCCAAATTGGCGCAAAGTAATGTAGCTGTGGCACCGCCACAGGCTTCCGGGGCCAAGGACCCCGGCAAGCCCGTGCTGGCGGGCCTGAAACTCGCAGCAGGCAAGATCGGTTCCTTTATCTTCACCGTGTTCGTTTCCTCGGTGATCGTGTTCTTCTCCCGTTGGCTGGTCCCGGGGGATCCCATCAGCTTCCTGCTGCGCGGTCGCAGCCCCAATCCGGAGGCCATCGCGGAAGTTACCGCGATCTACGGGTTGGATAAGCCACCGCTAGAGCAGTACTGGAACTGGATCACCGGGGTGCTCACCGGGGACTTTGGTCGCTCGCTGCAGTACCGTCAGGATGTCTCCGAGGTTATTCTGGGACGCCTGCCGGTGACCCTGGGTCTGGTTGTCATGTCCGGCATCATGATTGCTGTGCTGGGCTTGGCCGCCGGTATCTGTGCCTCGCTACTGCGTGGCACCTGGGCCGATAGGGCGATCATCGCCTCGATGTCCGGTCTTGCCGCGATCCCATCGTTCGTCGGTGCCATCGTGCTGATTGCCATCTTCGCGGTCCAGCTGGGGATGTTCCCCTCTTTTGGTTCCGGCACCGGATTCTGGGACATGATCTATCACCTGATCTTGCCCTCGCTAGCGCTGGCGCTTTCCTTTATTGCCGTGGTGGGGCGCGTTACCCGCTCGGCCATGCTTGAAGAATTCTCGCGCGAACACGTCGAAGTAGCCCGCTCACGCGGTGTCACCCCGGTAGCCGTTGTCATTCGCCACGTACTGCGTAACGCGCTGGGTCCGATCCTGACCGTTTCCGGTCTGTTGGTTGCCGGTCTGCTGGTTTCCTCGGCCATCGTGGAACAGGCCTTCGGCTTGGCCGGGCTCGGCTCACTGCTGGTTTCCTCCGTGGACCGGCTGGACTTCCCGGTGGTGCAGGCGATCGTACTGATCGTTGTTACCGCATTCGTGGCCATCAATACACTCGTTGACCTGCTAGGTCCCGTCATCGATCCGCGCCTCAAGGCCGGGGAAGGAGCACGATGAGCATCCAAGCCGCACCGCGTTTGCCACTTAAACGCCAATCGCTGCACAAGACCCGTTGGGGCCTTGTCATCTCCATCGGCTTCCTCGCCTTGGTACTCATCGCAGCGATCTTTGCACCACTCGTTGCACCTTTTTCCCCCGCGGCAGTTGACCTGCTGCGGGTGAACTCGGGCCCCACACCACAACACTGGCTGGGCACCGATGCGCTGGGCCGCGATATCCTCTCACGGATGGTCTATGGGTCACGCACCGCGCTGACCGGACCGATTGTGGTGGTCTTGGCCTCCACAATTCTGGGTCTGCTTTCCGGTCTGTGGGCCGGTTGGGCAGGGGGGAAGATTGATGCGATTATTTCTCGTATCTTCGACATCGTCCTGGCCTTCCCGGCACTGCTTCTGGCCATCTTGGCAGTTGCCTTGTTCGGCAAGGGCCTGATTGCCCCGGTGATCGCCATGTCGATCGCGTACACCCCCTACATCGGCCGGCTCACCCGCCAGCTGGTAGCCACCGAAAAGAACCGCCAGTATGTGGCCGCCTACAAGGTGCAGGGATTCTCCGCACCGTGGATTGCGACCCGCGCTGTCATGCCAAACGTGTTGGGTGTGGTTGGCTCGCAGACCACGCAGAACTTTGGTTACGTGTTGGTAGAACTTGCCGCACTGTCCTTCCTCGGCTTGGGCATCCAAGCACCCAAGGCGGACTGGGGCAACATGATCAATGAGGGTCAGGCGGCATTGGTTTCTGGCAATTTTCTGCCGGCCTTGATCCCGTCCATTGCAGTGGTATTAGTAGTCGTCGCGGTCAACTCCGTGGGCGGCTGGCTGTCAGATAAGTTGGGAGACCCGTTCGCATGAGACTTTTAGATGTCAACGAACTAAATCTTGATATCAAGGTTCACGGAGCACCCACGCTTGAATTGCTCAAGGCGGTATCGCTACACATCGATCGCGGCGAAACCGTGGCACTGGTTGGCGAATCGGGCTCCGGTAAGTCATTGACCGCTCGCGCGGTACTGGGCCTGCTGCCCTCGACCGCAACCGTCACCGGCACCATCGATCTTGGAGGCGTACAAGTCCTCAAGGCCAATGGCCCGGAACTCCGTGCCCTGCGCCGTACCCGTGCCGCGATGGTCTTCCAAGACCCACGTTCCTCCATCAACCCGGTACGCACCTTGGGTGCTCACCTGATTGAACCCATGATGCAGGAACCCGGCGCAGATAAAGCGGCCCTGGAAAAACGCGCCATCGGGCTCTTGGCCTCCATGGGCCTGAGCAACCCCGAAGCCCGCATGAAGCAGTACCCACATGAGCTTTCCGGTGGCATGCTGCAGCGCGTGATGATTGCCGGTGCGCTGATGAACGACCCGGAACTGCTGATCTGTGATGAGTCAACAACCGCATTGGATGTCACCACGCAGGCCGCGGTCATCGAGTTGCTCTCCACCGCGGTGCAAGAGCGTTCCATGGGAATGCTCTTCATCACCCACGACCTGGCTCTGGCCGCGTCGATCGCCGACCGCACCTACGTATTGCGCAATGGTGTGGTGCAGGAACACGGCGAAACTCGTCAGGTCTTCGAAGCGCCGGTCTCCGAATACACCAAGGCACTCGTTGCCGCGACCCCGTCGATGGCCGGTGCTCCAAAGACCGGTGCACATATCTCCGATTCATCGCAGACACCGGTATTGCGAGTGGAGAACGTTTCCAAGACGTACTACCTCTCCGGTCAGCCTCCGGTTGAAGCCTTGAAGAATGTTTCTCTTGCCATTCCGGCCGGTGGCGGCCTGGCCATCGTGGGTGAATCGGGTTCCGGTAAGTCAACACTCGGCCGCATTGTTGCCGGGCTTGAGGGCCCGGACACCGGGGAGATGAGCGTTGCCGGAGGCGAGATCACCGGATCAAATGCCAAGGAACGCCGGCTGAAGAAGGCCTCCCGCGTGCAGATGGTCTTCCAAGATCCGTACCAGTCACTTGACTCTCGACTGACCCCGGCCAAGGCCCTGCAGACGGTGCTCAAACTGCATTACAAGCTTGATGCCAAGGCCATGAATGCTCGCGTGATCGAATTGCTTGAATCCGTAGGGTTGGAAGAAAAGCACGCGAATCTTTACCCGCGCAAACTCTCCGGTGGTCAGCGCCAGCGTGTGGCAATTGCCAAGGCCATGGCCCTGGAACCGCGTCTGCTGGTGCTGGATGAAGCAACAAGTGCACTTGATGTTTCGGTACAGGCACAGGTGCTGGAACTGGTGAATAAGCTGCGTCGTGAACAGGGCGTTTCGGTGCTGTTTATCAGCCACGACCTGGCCATCGTGGGGGAGATCTGTGACGAACTATTGGTCGTCCAAAACGGATCGATCGTTGAATCTGGTCCCACCGCTCAGGTACTGAACCACCCGCAGCACCCCTATACCCAGACCCTGTTGGCCTCGGTGCCGCGCCCTCGGTGGGAAACCAACCCACACGGCGCAGCGGAACCGCAGGATGCGGATCTGGAACCTGCCAAAAACAGCAGCCTCTAACCAAGAAATAAGGCAATGACCATTTCAAAACCGACGTTCTTTGAGAACGCCGAAAAGTCAATTGATCCGGCACTGTGCGCCGCGTCCCTGCGTGATACCAAGCGTGCGGTGTACTGGCTGGATTCACCGGCTCGTCCGGGCGTACGGGAGTCACTGCGTGCACAGCTGAACACCGATCTGCTGGTTGTGGGCGGCGGGTACACCGGTTTGTGGACCGCGCTGCTGGCCAAGGAGCGCAACCCGGAAACCACAGTGGTTTTGCTTGAAGCGGCCTGGATTGGTTCCGAGGCTTCGGGACGCAATGGTGGTTTCTGCGAAACCTCATTGGTCCACGGAGAATCCAATGGCGAGGCACACCTGCCCAAGGAAAATGCGCGACTGACCGAGTTGGGCAATGAGAACCTCGCCGAGCTCATCGAAACCATCGAACGCTATGGCATCGATTGTGATTTGATCCGCGAGGGTGCGCTGGCCGTTGCCACCGAACCGCACCAGGATGCCTGGTTGCGCGAGGAATCAAATGGCGAAGACGTCATTTACCTTGACCGTGCGCAGACAAACGAACTGATCAAATCCGATGCTTTCTACTCGGGCTCGTGGTCCAAGGAAGATACGGTTTTGGTCAACCCGGCCAAGCTCGCGTGGGGACTACTGGAAGCCTGCGAGCAGTTGGGGGTCAAGGTTTACGAGCAGTCAAAGGTCACCGGGATTTCCGAGGTCGGCGGCCGCATTGTTGCCGACACCGACGGAGGCCAGATCACTGCTGCTAAGGTTGCCCTGGCCACCAATGTGTTCCCCACATTGCTCAAGCGCAATGCGCTGATGACCGTCCCGGTGTACGACTACGTGCTTGTCACCGATCCGTTGACCAAGGCCCAGCGCGAAGCCATTGGCTGGGAGACGCTGCACGGCCTGGTCGACTTGAACAACCGCTTCCACTACTCACGTCCCATCATTGATGAAAATGGTGACTTCCGTATTCTGTACGGCGGTTGGGACGCCATCTACCGCTTTGGCGGCAAGGTGAACCACGAGTACTACGACAGCGAAACCACCTACACCAAGCTTGCCGCACACTTCTTTGCCACCTTCCCGGAGCTGCAGGACTTGAAGTTCTCGCACGCCTGGGGTGGAGCCATTGATTCATGCTCACGCTTCTTCTCATTCTTTGCCCTGGCGTATAAGGGCAAGGTTGCCTCGGTTGCCGGATTTACCGGTCTGGGTGTTGGTGCCTCACGCTTTGGTGCCAAGGTCATGCTGGATCTACTCGATGGCAAGAAGACCGAGCTCACCGAGTTGGAAATGGTCAAGAAGAAGCCGTTGCCGTTCCCTCCAGAGCCGGCTGCCTGGCTTGGGGTCAAGATGATGACAGCTGCCATGGCTCGTGCCGATCACCGTGAAGGTGAGCGCGGCTTATTCCTTAAAACCATGGATGCCGTTGGAATGGGATTCGACTCATGAGCCAGCAAACTACACCAGTTCTCAAGGACCGCACCGTTGATGCGCTAAGCGTTGGAATGGAACACGAACCGGTCCCCGCCGAACAATCTGTTGAGGGGAATCCGAGCACCGCGGCCCAGGAATTGGGCGAGATCTTTGGTGTTGAATTTGGTCTGTGGGAAATGAGCGCCGGGACCATGACTGACGTGGAAGCCGAGGAGCTATTTGTTGTGCTCAGCGGTTCGGCCACCGTACAGATTCACGCGGAGAATGGCTTTGCGGCCGCCGAGTTGCATTTGGTGCCGGGCACCGTATGCCACCTTTCCGAAGGTATGCACACCAGTTGGACGCTGCATGAGCCACTACGCAAGATGTACCTGGTAGCTGCCGAGTAGCAGTTTTTGTCCACTGAGAAGGGGATCTGTGCCCGCCGAAATTTTTCGGCAGGTGCGGGTCTCCTTTTGGTTTTCCACAACACCGCGATTCTCGGTTTAGTGGAAAGCCAGGCTCATAAAATTAGGAGTGGATGGGTGCGCGTCTAGCTCAGATGTTTTCAGCTTTGATGGAGTCTGGGACATCGAGTGGCAGAAGGAATGATTGGAAAATTACTTCGATAAATATGAAATAAATCTTCTATATCTAGTTCACTAGTTCTATACTGGTGATATGGCGAAGAAGTCTTCGATCGGTACTCCTGCTTCCGGGAACCCTCAGGGTGAACCCGGAGACCAGTTGAGTTGCGAAGACTTGCTGGATCAGGGGATTGATCTGGATGCGGTGTTTGACGAGTATATTTTTTCTCGAGGTGCTGAAGGGATCCGGCGCATGGCTGCCGGGATTAACCGGTTGAAGACTCCCCGTGATCATTTTTCGATGGTGGAAAATATTGCCGCCCTTGAAGAAACCAAGAGCGCGCTGACCGCCATGCAGGCAACTCAGGCCGTGGCCTATGAGGATTCTTTATCTGCGGAACGTCAAAGCCAGAAGATTCGGGAGAGGAATCCGGGGTGGGGTGCCTCCAAGGATGTTGCCTTGGCCATGCGGTTATCTCCGAAGCAGGGCACCCGGTTTACCAAAGATGCCCGGGTGCTGCGCGATGATCTGCCGCATACCGCCGAAGCCTTGAAACAAGGGAAACTGATTTGGGCGCAAGTCCAGGTGGTGATTACTGGTACCCGAAACCTGCAAACCTCAAACCGTCGGCTGATCGACAGGCTTTTGTGGGAAGAAGGCACGCGCTGTTTTGATCAGGGCACGCAGTTGCTGGCTCAAGCCATTGAGTACTGGGCCAAAATCTTTGAGCCGCAAACCGAGGCTGATCTGGAAGCCTTGGCGAAAAAGAATCGTTGTGTAGGGGTGCAACAGATTAGCCCGCACGAGGTATTGCTTAAAGGACGCTTTCCCTTGCCGATGGGCATTGCCTTAGCACAGGTGTTGGCTCGGGAGACCGAGTATGCGCAGAATCGGCCGGGGGAGGAACGTAACGCTGCACAGATTCGTGCTGATAGCTTTTATGAGCTGGTGACCGGGCTTAATGTTGCCCAGCAGCCTCCCTTGGAAATTTTGTTGGTGATGGATGCCGCGGTGCTCAGTGAAGATAGCAATGAGCCGGTATTGATCCCGGGATATGGATTGATTAGCGCCCAGCGGGCCAGAGAGATGATCGCGGCGGATCGTGCCGGTGGGGCTGATGAACTGGGTATCTGGGTTCGCGGGCTTTTTGTGGAGAACCATAGCGGTCGTTTGGTGGCCATGGAATCGTACCGTCGGAGCTTTGGCGGGAATCTAAAGAAGCTGATCATGGTGCGTGACCAATATTGCAGGACACCATTTTGTAATGCGAAAATTCGGGATATTGATCATGTGGTTCAGGTGCGTCAGGACGGAGAAACCAGCGCGGCCAATGGAGATGGGCGTTGTTTTTCCTGTAACCAGACGAAAGAAGCCCCTGGATGGGAAGAACATCCGGTGAAAGGGGAGCGACATAGTTTCCAAATCACCACACCCAGTGGACATACATATATCTCTACGGCTCCTGCTCAATTTGGGGCTAGGCCGCGGCAACAACTGCGACGGCTTATCGGAGAAGATCCGCCTGGTTAGCTAAGTATCATCTTATTTTCATACCTGCGCAGGACGCCACCTGGCCCACCGCCTAAGCGGAAAGACTGTTGGAGGTGTCCTGCTATGTGACTGTTGAAAGGGCCGACGACGCTTCCTCTTGGTCCCCAAGAGCAAGTTTCAGCACCGCCGGCCCGGCTTCTAAAAATGTTTCCGTTTAAACCTTGGCTGCCGCATTGAGCTGTGGCCACCAGGAGGCCTGGTTCCACAGGCCCATTGACTCCTCGAGCGCCTGGCCCAGAGTGAAGACCGTTGCATCGTCATAGGTCCGCCCAACGATCTGCACGCCCGTGGGAACACCATTGGGAGCAACGCCGGATGGAACCGCCAGGACCGGAACGCGACCAACCACATTGAATGGGAGGGTCAGCGCCGATTCCAGCCAGGAAACCTGCTGCCCGTTGATCTCAATAAGCTCCGCCGGATCCGCAAAGTCCGCGACCAGTCCCTGCGTGGCATTGGTGGGGCAAAGCAGTGCGTCGTAGTTTTCGAGCAGCTTACCCAGTGGGGCATAGAGCTCGGCCTCGGAGACCAAGCCTTCGGCGAAGGAACCGCCCGTGGCTGCATTTTCTGCGAAATTGCGGGTGTATGGCATGAGCAATTCCTGCTCTTTACGGGGAATCTCGGAGATGAAGGCGCCCATGATGCCGCCAAAGTGAGCCCAAGCGGTGGCAACTAGCTGCTCGCGAGTCCAAGGCAAGATCACCTCATCAACGATGACTCCGGCATTGCGCAATGCCTCGGCCGCGGCGCGGGTGTTGGCCTCTACCGCCGGGTCGATCGCGTAATCGCCAAGATTTACGCACAAGGCAACGCGCATTCCCTCTGCGGCCTCGGCATTGGGTGTCTGCAACACGTAAGCGGGACGGAGCGAAGCCTGATCGGTGTAGTGTGGCCCGGCAATGACGTTTTGCAGCATGGCAACGTCTGCAACCGACTTACCCATGGGTCCATCGGCGCAGTAGGTGTCCTGGTTGAAGGGGGCCATGCCCGGCACACGGCCAAAGGGTGGCTTGAAACCCACCAGACCATTGAATGAGGCCGGGATACGGATAGATCCGCCAATATCTGATCCGGTGGCCAGAATGGATTCGCCCGCCGCAAGCGCTGCACCGGAGCCACCCGAGGATCCGCCGGGAGTCATCTCAAGATTCCACGGGTTACGTGTCACACCCCAGAGTTTTGAGTGGGTATAGCCAGCGCAGCAAAATTCGGGGGTGGTGGTGCGGCCATGCACCACAGCACCGGCATTGAAGATGCGCTCCACAATTGGGTGGGTAACCTCGGCGATCTCGCCCTTTTGCAGCAGCGAGCCTTCTTCCGCGGTGTAACCGGCGATGGGCTGTTCTTCTTTGAGCAGTAACGGGATGCCTTCGAGTGCACCAAGCTGGGAGCGGGAGGTTGCGAAGCGTTCCTGGGATGTGCGAGCCGCAGCGTAGGCCACTTCAAGCATTTCCTCGGTCAACGCGTTGACGGAAGGCTCCACCGCGGCGGTGCGTGCCACTACCGCATCGAGCAATTCGACGGGGGAGAGCTCTTTAGATTTAAAAAGTTCGCGTGCCCGGGTGGCCGTGAGATGGTGCAGCTCCATTGCGTGTGACTCCTATGCGTGTGGAAAAAGTCCGGGGCGCGCAAGCCCTCATAAGTGAGACTAGGCTCACTCTTTCATTAAGTCAACGGTGATGACAGCGGCGTTGACGGTGGGGCTGGAGTTAGTCGCAAGAACTTCGGTGCCATGGTGAAGTCGTTAATGAACAAGTGCCTTAAGTATCACGACCACCACACCGAGTAGGGCGGTGGATAGTCCAACGCCGATCCGCATTGACTGCTGGCGCGTCCAGCGAACAGCGGAGAAGTAACCAAGGAGGCCAAGAAATAAGACATCAACCCACAATGCCGTCCACAACGCGACATCATCACGCACTAGATTGGTGACCCCGAGCAACACGATGAGCAGTGGAATCACCGAAGCGATGAGCATTCCTGATGAATGCGAAATGCCATGGCGCAGCGCCGCCTTAAGTGGAGCTTTTCGATCCTTATCGGCAACGGCGTTGAGATGTGCGACAGCGGCGGCGAAAACATGGGCCAGCCAGAAAACTAGGACCGCTCCCAGCACCTTGAAGAAAACCTGCAGTGAGGTGACATCGTAGCGATCCGAAATTATCAGTAACGCCGAAACTACCACTAGTCCGTACACTGCCGATTCGGAGGTGAAATCCGAACGCTGAATCTTGCTGCTCAATGTATCCCCAGGTTTAGTGGCAGTATGCAAATTCATGCACCAGAAGCTCTCATCATAGGGTGGTGAGGGGCTTGACTTTCATGAAACAAAGCTGAAGCTTTGGTCATCAAATGAGGGCTTGCGGCGCTGGCGTCTCTAGAGCCCTGAATCTTTTCGCAGGGCCCGCACGCTTGCATACCCGTCCTTGACTGTTCGGGTGAACGAATCAAAGACTCGGGTGTTCTTGGTTTCTGATTCGTAGGAGCCCCACCCTGGTGCCCCGGTCTTGATGAAGGCCAGTGCCTCGGCGTTCAGCGTATCGGCAAGTTCCTGCGGTGGAGTCGGCCCGGCTAACGGCTCAACCTTGATTGAATCCAAGCAATCGAAGAAGAACGGTACATCTAGGCAGTGCACTGCGGCTCCGAAAACAGGGGAACGCCATGCGAACCTTGAAACCCAAGTATTGGATCCGGCCCGCACATCGGCAAGCTCAGATAGTGCCACGCGGAACATTCGGTCGGTGAAGAACCGTCCCATGACCGCGGCGGTACCCAGATTTTTTGTCTCTGCGTTATCTATCATCCAGGCCTTGCGCGCTGCCTTGGACCCGCCCATCTTAGTGATCATTGCCGAGGCCGGAAGGAAGCGCAGGTACTTTGCTGCCTTGGTAAACGCCATAGCAAATTCATCATCTGCTGCCGAGAGCCACAGCGGGATGTTCTCACCTACACCTTGCTGCAAAGAAGTGGTGGTGGACTGGGTGATGAGGGCCCCATCAATAACGGGGCCCAGAGCCAACCCTTCATCGAGCATCTTGGCTAGGGCGCCCTTGGCCATGAGATTAGTGCTCTTTTGCTGCATTTCGATGAGCTTTTCCTCGGGAACCGAGGCGAAGCCGGCCCGGTCGGCACTGACGCCAAGCTCCTGTGCCAATTTTTGTGTAAATTCTTGCGCCCGTGGCAACGGAACATCGGCAAGTGCGCCGGACAATGAGATGACGCCATGGAAGAGACCTGCAGCGGCAGGCATGCCGAGCAAGGTGAGCACGGCTCCGCCGCCTGCTGATTGTCCGGCAATGGTGACCCGATGTGGATCGCCACCGAAAGCAGCGATGTTATCGCGCACCCATTCAAGGGCACAGAGCCAGTCACGCACGCCACGGTTATCCTGAACCCCGGGAATGTGGCCGAATCCATCGAAGCCAAGTCGGTAGGAAATGACCACCGTGATCACCCCGTCACGCGGGAATCCGGGGCTGTTGTACCAGGGGCTGGCGGGGGAGCCGGCAAAGAACCCGCCACCATGAATCCAGACCAGGACCGGCAGTTTGGCCTGGGTGTCTCCGGCGGCGGGTGTTGTCACGTTGAGGTTCAGGGTTGCTTCGCCAGCAATACTCGGCTCGGGAATCAAGGTAACACCGGGGTCTCCGCGCTGTGGTGTGGGGCCGAAGGCCAGCGCATCGCGAGTGCCTTCCCACGGGCCTACGGGCTCGGGGGCGGCGAAGCGAAGCTCGCCAACGGGCGGTTGAGCGAACGGGATTCCGCGGAATGCGGTGACGCTTTGCCCCTGAGTGAGCGGAATTTCAAAGCCACGCAGTGAACCCAGCGGCGTATCGATGGTGCGAGTGTTGTGCTCGGTACTATTCCCTGCTGACATGTCTGCTCCTGGTATGAGAGATCGGTGGCGCTCATGCTGTCAATGCTGTTGACCACCATGCTAACCGACTCTTGTGAGAGAAACCCGAGTGCTATACGGTATTTAATGAGTGGCCATTTAACCACAGCCAACAGACAAAGAGGACGACAATGAGCGCGAAGATCCCCACCGAGCTGACTATCCAAGACAAAGCGTCGCTAACCACGGGCCGCGACTTCTGGAGCACCACAGAACTCAAGGACACGGATGTACCCTCGCTCATCCTCACCGACGGACCCCACGGACTGCGCCTGCAACAAGGCGGCAGCGACCACCTAGGATTGGCCGACTCTGTCCCCGCAACCTGTTTCCCGCCAGCAGTAACCCTCGGATCGACCTTTGACGTGTCGTTGCTCGAGAGGGTCGGCGCGGCCATCGGTGCCGAAGCGCGCGCTCAAGGCGTTGCGGTGGTTCTTGGCCCGGGGATCAATATCAAACGCTCCCCACTGTGCGGACGCAACTTTGAATACATCTCCGAAGACCCGCTACTCTCCGGGGCACTGGGTGCAGCACTGGTCAACGGGCAGCAGTCCCAAGGCGTCGGATCCTCGCTCAAACACTTCGCGGCCAACAACCAAGAAGCAGACCGCATGCGCGTCTCGGCAGATATAGATCCACGCCCACTGCGCGAAATCTATCTACGAGCCTTTGAACGCGTGGTGCGCACCGCCAGCCCCTGGACCGTCATGTGCTCCTACAACCGCATCAACGGGGTCTCGGCCGCAGAAAACCGTTGGCTGCTGACCGATGTATTGCGCACCGAATGGGGTTTTGACGGCGTTGTCGTCTCCGACTGGGGAGCGGTCACCAACCGCGTGGCATCGCTGAAGGCAGGGCTCGATCTGGAAATGCCGGGCAACCCGGGCAATAGCGTCCCGGCCATCACCGAGGCCATCGCATCCGGAGAACTCGATGAGGCAGTTCTGGATGAAAGCGTTGATCGCCTGCTTGCCATGACAAAGAAAGCTCAGCCAGCCACCGGACCGGCCGATCTGGACGCCAACCACGCGCTGGCCCGCGAAGCCGCAGGCAAGGGCATCGTATTACTGAAAAACGAGAATGCGCTACTTCCGGTCCGCC
The DNA here is from genome assembly GCF_002975435.1 of Arthrobacter sp. MYb227. GTDB lineage: Bacteria > Actinomycetota > Actinomycetes > Actinomycetales > Micrococcaceae > Paeniglutamicibacter. Next base: position 395,432 of record NZ_PCPT01000002.1, read on the forward strand.
CCGGAACCTCGCTGGCCGTCATTGGCGAGTTCGCGCAATCCCCGCGCTACCAGGGCGCCGGTTCCTCCCAAGTGAACCCGACTAAAATCGAAAACTTCCTCGAAGAAATTTGCACACTTCAGGGGGGCGAATTAGTCGATTTTTCCCCCGGTTATACGTTGGAAGCCAATGCCCCTTACAACTCGGAACTTGCGGCAGCGGCAATCACGGCGGCCACCCATGCCGAAACAGTGATCTTCCTGATCGGGTTGCCAAGCTCCGTTGAATCCGAGGGTTTTGACCGTGCCGATCTCAAACTTCCAGCCTCCCAACTAGAACTTCTTGAGCAAGTTCGTGCGGTAAACCCAAACGTTGTCGTGGCATTGGTCGGTGGTGGCGTTGTTGAACTTCCATTCGCCGATGAAGTCCCGGCCATCCTTGCCGCGTGGCTTGGTGGGCAGGGCGGTGGAGGCGGGCTCGCCGATGTGGTCACCGGAAAGGTCAACCCTTCCGGTCGGTTGGCGGAGACCATTCCCCACCGACTAGAGGATACCCCCGCGGCACTGGATTTCCCCGGTGAACACGGGCACGTACGCTACGGCGAAGGCATCTTTGTGGGTTACCGCTGGTATGACGCTCGCAAGTCATCCGTGCGATATCCATTCGGTCACGGGCTGGGATACAGCAGCTTCGAATACTCGGCTCTTGCGGTTTCGCAGCTCGATGACGGGTTATGTGCCACGTTGAAGCTACGCAATACAACGGAGATTGCTGGCCGGGAAATCGTGCAGCTTTACTTAGGTTTGCCGGGCACCGCGGTGGCCCGAGCCCCGCGCTCTTTGGCCGCTTTCGCTTGTATCGAATTGGGCGCAGGAGAAGAACGCGAAGTTGAACTTCGCGTTGATCGATCGGAGATCGCTTACTGGGATACCCGGGTCGAGACCTGGATAGTAGAACCAGGGAACTACGAGGTATCTGTTGGTGCCTCGAGTCGTGATATTAGACTGACCGAATCCATGAGCATTGCTGGTGAGATTGTTCCGGTGGCCATCAATGAGGAAACCACGCTTGCCGAGTTGATGGCCGATCCCATTGGCGGTGCTGTGATGGCACAGTTCGCCGGCGAAGCATTATCGGGAATCTCAGGAGGCGACGGAGACTCCGAATCCCAAGAAATGATGGCCAGCATGCTCGGCTCTATGCCGATTGGTCGACTACTGAATTTCCCGGGCTCGCCCATGACCCGAGAGTCGCTGGACCAGCTGATCGGTGGCATCCTTGGTGCCCGTGCGGCAGCGGCTCAGCATCCCGGCCATTAAGCAGCTAGGTATGTAGAAAGCCGGGTACCGCTCAAAGTGGTACCCGGATTTCGTGCTGATGCTTATCAGCGTTGATCTTGAGCGATCGTTAGTCGTGTTTGCGCCAGCTGCTGATTGTCTCGATAACATGAGCTGCCATATCGATATTGGGGTTGAGCAGCCATTGGGTTTGCAAGCCATCTGCCATGGCAATCAGTGAACCTGCCGCGGATTGTGCGTTGAGGCCGACCGGCAGCTCTCCGGTTGCTTGTCGTGCCCGAATATCCTCGACAAGGAGTTCCTGAAGCCGTGCAAAGCGTTCGATAAAGAAAGCGCGAGCGACGTGCTGCGGTGCTGTGGCTTCGGCCGAAAAACACACGTAAAGGTGTACCAAGCCGGGGACTTCGGTGTTGTGTTTGATGGCTAGGGGAAACGCCTCCAGCGCACGAATATCTGGATCGCTGGCGATCAGCGCCATATCAATTTCGTCGCGGCGGCGCAGGATCTCGGTGAATAATTCGTCCTTGGAGGCGAAGTGGTGCATGAGCCCTGCTTGGCTCAGCCCGGATGCTGCTGAAATTTCGCGCACGGAGGTGCCGCGGTAGCCTTCGCGGGCCACGACTTCCAATGCGGCATCGAGGATTTCCTCGCGCTTTGCTAAACCTTTTGCATAGGAACCTCGACGAGTCATTGGTTCATTCTATCGCGCACAGCCACTACGAAGCCGGAAAGCAGGAACCTCACCAGCGAGTCGAGGAACGGTGCTGAATGGTGATCATGAAAAAACAAACACCAGCACTGCCGTTCCACGAGCGAGTGTTTACCTCGCCGAGCGCTCTTGGGGCACCACGTGTATGCCGATGGGTGTTTGGGCCGGAGGTCTTGGGGGGAGTGCTGAACCTGGCCTCAACGATATAAATAATTACATTATTTCTAAGCCTCGGGTTTGTGCGGCTTCGCCGAAAATCAGCCGGAAATTCAGATTCTCAACGCACTGTGAGTGGCTGTTGCCTGGCGTGCTAATACGCGATCGTTGCGTACCTGTTGACGATGACTGCCTATGGCGGGAAAACATCCTAGTTGGTGCGCATGCCTCACCGAGACTGGTCACGAAATATTCGCTTGGGTCTTTGTGAACATGCGGTGCCTACGCCCCCCTGAGCTCGGTGTTTCGGGGGAATAGGCATCGCACACATAATCGGTGGAACACTGTACAGCTAGACCCTTTGGCCCGCAAAGCTTCTCTAGGGTCGGCCCGTGCCCGGCGCTAGGAAACCTCTGGATCTTCGATGACTTGCTCGCCAATAAGCCAGCGCACAATGACCTTGGCCATTGCTTCGTCCTTGAATGTATACCAATCCTTCTGCAACTCGGGGAAATCGTAGAGAGCATCCTTAAAGTGCCGAAAGGGTTTGCTGCGTATCAGTGCTTGTTCGAGTCGTTGACGCGCGTTGGCCTCCGGAAGCGTTCCAACGAAATCCTCCATGTGCTGATACGACTCGTAAGACTGGATCGGTTCGATGGAGAGGTATTTCTCGTCCTCAAGATCAATCTCGTCATCGCTATCGGGGTCCATCCCGTACATGAGGACCTCGCCGGTCTCGGTATCCAGCAGGTAGCTGGTACCCATGGATCCATCGTCCTGCATGGCCATGGCGATCATATCCAGATCGAGGTCTTCGAGTTTCAGCACGATGCTCATCCTTGCCACACGGAGGGAATAACGTATGCCTCCAGCATTGCCGTACCGCCACACAAGACGCAAGTGCCAGTCATGGCAGCGGGCTACATATTTCTTCGCGGCTGATACACCCCGGTGCGTGGTGATCGAGTTGAAGCGAAGCGGCGGAACCACGAGGAGTCCGCCGCTTCACCCCCGATTCTTAGCTCAGCGTGTGAGCACCGAAGACTTCACATCTGCCGGGAGCTCGCGCTTGTCAAAGATGGTGGCCCCGATTTCCTGTTCGGTCTGGTTCTCAATCGACAAATCGATACCGCTGCGATCGCGCAGCAGTGTGACAGCGGTCAGCGAAATCAGCGTCATCCCCAACAGATAAAACGAGACAGCGGTGGTGCCGCCGGTGGCCTGAACCAACGCGGTGGCGATCATGGGGGCGAACGCGCCGCCGAGGATTGCACCTAAGGCATAGGAGATCGAAACTCCGGAGAAACGGACCGACGCCGGGAACAGTTCCGAATACAGGGCTGCCTGAGGCCCATACTACAGTCCCAGACCAACGGAAAAGAGTGCGAATGCCACATAAAGCAGCCCCAAGTTGGCGGAGTTCACCAGCCAGAACAACGGGAACACGCAGAGCGCCAGAGAGACAAAGCCAATCTGATAGGTGCGCTTTCGCCCGATGCTGTCGGAGAGGTAGCCGGAGAGCAGCGTGAAGATGAACCACATCACCGCACCGAAGGAAACTGCGAGCAAGACCTGGGTCCGGGAGAACCCGATGGAGCCTGCGGGATCGGTCATATAAGCCTGCAGGAAGCCGCCGGTGGTCATGTAGCCCGCGGCATTATTACCCGCGAAGACCAGCGCGGCCAGAATGACCAGCAACCAGTGCTTGCGGAACAATTCAACGGCCGGGACCTTGGTCTGCTTCTTCTTCAGGGCGATTTCTTCGAAGATCGGAGATTCCTCGACGCCGCGGCGGATGAAGTAACCAACAATGATCAACACGAAGCTGATCAGGAACGGAACTCGCCAGCCCCAAGCCATGAACGCCTCACCGGGCGAAACAATGCCGGTCATGATTGCCATGACACCGGAGGCCAGGAGCATGCCTAACGGAACACCGAGCTGTGGGAAGGCACCGGCACGTCCGCGCCGATCCTTGGGTGCGTGCTCGACGGCCATCAACACGGCTCCGCCCCATTCGCCGCCGGCCGAGATGCCCTGCAGGATACGCAGGATCAGTAGCAAGATCGGAGCAATGACACCGGCCGTGGCAAACGTTGGAAGTACACCGATCAAGGTGGTGGCGGCGCCCATCATGATCAGGGTCAGCACCAGCATGGCCCGGCGCCCAATCTTGTCTCCGTAGTGGCCTGCCAAGAAGGCACCCAGCGGGCGGAACAGGAAGGAGATGCCGACCGAAGCAAAGGAGAGCAAGAGCCCGATCTGGGCTCCGGCGGGCTTGAAGAATAGTTCGGCGAAGATCAGGCCGGCGGCCGTGGCATAGATGAAGAAGTCGTACCACTCGATGGTGGTGCCGATGACCGTGGCGAAGGCTACCCGGCGCTGGTTGACGCGCTGGGTAGGGGATTGGGTGTTGACGGGACTCATAGTGCTCCTCATTGAGCGGCTCATTCAAAGTGGGGGGGAGGACACCGGACGGAGGGCGTTGGCTATACCACCCATCAGTGTTTCAGACCACTAGGGTTGGGTTGATTTCATGTAGCTGTACTGCAATATGTGACGGAACCGAAAGGTGCACGTTTTTGATCGGAACCGCACGTTCTCAGCGATCACGCCGGTAGTGAAACTTCGGCCTTGGCCAGAGCCTTGAGACTAAATCCCGGAGCACAGAGTTCTTGGGGGGTCAGCTTGATGCCTTGACCCACGAGCCGACGCGCGGCAATGTGGTCGGCGGCCGAGTTGACCGATTCGACCGCGGACAATACCCCATCTCGTAACAGCGCAATGGAGAACTTTCCAGAATCCGGGTTCCCGAGCACCACTGGCTCGTCCGCGGGAGAGGATATGCCGGCGATTTGCAGACGAGTAGGGCCCTGCATGCTCCAGAACCACGGAGTTTCGGAGTAGCTGCCCGATTCCCCGGTGATCATGCGTGCCACATGCCGTCCGTGGTCTGTGGCATTCTGTACCGATTCGATTCGGGTGCGGGCTCCAGTGTTCGGGTGGGGGAACGACGCACAGTCTCCGACCGCGAATACTCCATCCACGGTGGTGCGCAGCGAGGAATCGACAACAATACCGTTATCCACCCTCAGCCCGGCGGCCTGCGCCAAAGCGGTGCGTGGGAGCACCCCGACACCGTAAAGCACCAGGTCCGCGTCGTAGTGGGCCCCGGTGGTGGACTGTACGCGCAGGCCAAGGCCTGCCGAGCGGATTGCTGCCACGCCCTCGTTCAGGCGCAGCGTGATGCCGTCTTGGGTGTGCTTGGTAGTGAACCAGTCCGCGGCCGTGGCCGAGAGCGCCCGTCCCATCGGGCGGGAAGCAAATTCCAGCACCGTGACCTGCAGGCCGCGCGCCCTTGCGGCCGCAGCGAATTCGAGGCCAATGAAACCTGCGCCGATGACCACTACTCGTTGAGCCGTGGACAATGCCTGCTGAAGATTTTCTGCATCCCAGAGCGTACGCAGTCCATGAACACCCTCCAAGTCGGCTCCCGGGCAGGGCAAAGCGCGGTTGGCTGCCCCGGTGGCGAACACCAAATGGGTATATTCCACGATGGTGCCGTCGGTCAGCGTGACCTTGCGTGCGGCAGTGTCTACCGCGGTAGCCGCGCTCGGGAGAACCGTGATGTCATGCTGAGTGAAAAACTCGGGGCCGCGCAATGGTAGCGGAGCCGCTAGGGAGTCGGCACACAGATAGTCCTTGGATAGCGGTGGCCGCTGATAGGGGACGGCATCCTCGTCGTTGAGCAGGGTGATGGCTCCGGTGTGCCCGGCGGTGCGTAGCGAATCGGCTACCTGGACTCCGGCTTGCCCGGCACCGATAATCAGTACGTGGTCGGCGGCTGTACGGCTCTCCATGATGCTAGAACCCGTCCGCGGGTACATCGACCACGATGTGATCCAACGCCGCGGACATCTTGATCTGGCAGCCCAGGCGTGAGGTCTCGGTGCGTTCGGCGGTGGTGCAGTCGAGCATTTCGTCCTCATCCTCGCTGAGGGGAGGCAACTGGGCCGCGAATTCGGGGCGAACAAACACGTGGCAGGTTGCGCACATGGCCTGTCCGCCGCATTCGCCCACGATGCCCTCGATGCCGTTGGTGACGGCGGCTCGCATCAGTGAGGTGCCTTCCGGGACGCTGAGATTGGTCATCTCGCCGGAAGCTTGGGTGAAGATAATTGTGGGCATGGGGGGTGGTCCTTTGGCGGTGTAGGTTCGGGGGCTATGAATGCTCGGAGGGTTATCCCCAGAGCACCGGCATCTTGGTCATGCCGCGAAAGACCCACCCGGCGTCGATGGTTTCGCCTGCCGGATCCAGGCGCAGGTTCGGTAGGCGGTCAAAGACTGCGGGCATGGCGACCTGGGCGACCTGCGCCCGGGCAATCCAGGTGCCGGCGCAGAAGTGCACGCCACCGCCGAATCCCAAATGTGGTTTCTTGGGCCGGAATATGTTGAACGTTTCGGGGTCTTCGAAGACCTGTGGGTCGCGGTTGGCGGCGCCCAGCACCACACCCAGGCGGGTTCCCTGGGGGAGTTTTATCCCGCCCAAGACCGTGTCCCGGGTGGTTTCGCGTGGGTACATTCCGATCGGGGCAACCCAGCGTACCGACTCCTCGAAGGCGATTGCATGAAGCCTTGGTTCGGCAAGCACGGCAGCTAGCTGATCCGGGTTTTTCAGCAGTGCCCAGACGGTGGTGGCCAGCACGTCGCGCGGCTCATTCAACCCTCCGCCAAGGGTCATCTTCAGATTTGCACGGATTGCCTCAAGTGGAATCGGCATCGAAGAAAGGTTGGAGATCAGCGATGCATCCGGGTTCTTGGCCAGGTAGGGCAGCATCTCGTCAATGGCCGCGTCGACCTCATCCGAGGACTGTTTCGCCAAGGCCCAGACGGCAGGATCGTCGGCGTAGTTCCCGGTGCCGTCGATCAAGGTTTGGCTCCAGCGTTGCATATCCTGCTGAGTGGCATTGTGAAAACCCATGATCATGCGTAGGTTCTCGCCGGTATAGGGGGCGGCATAGTCCCAAACGAAGTCCGCTCCCGGACCTTTGGCCAGCAACTCGGCGAGGTATTTTTCGTTGTTGGCCTCAAAGATCGCGTTCCAGTGTTTCTTAATGGTGCCCGGGCGCAGGGTGGCGCCGTAGGCATCGCGGTCCACCTGATGCTCCGGGTTATCCTTGCGCAGCATTGAGTGCCCCATCGAGCGCTTCATCAGTGAATTGTGCTCGTCGGCCGAGTACGTCGCCTCATCCTGCTCGATCTCGTGGCACGCGGCGTAGGAGGTGACCATGTGGCGATTAACCGCCGGGACCCAATGTACCGGGGCCTCTGCGCGCATCCGCTTGTAGATGGGAAACGGATCGCGGTACAGGTCCTCGATCCTCACCCAATCGGCGACGGGAGCCTCGATGCCCACTAAGGTGGTCGGGTCCGGCAATTGATGGGTGGCAGGTGCAGAATCCATCATCTGGGCAAGCGCGGCCGCGTCGGTGGGTAGTTCCCCGGTGAACGGACATCCGGTGGTGGTGCTGGACGGGTTGCTCATGGGGGTGGTCTCTCCTAGTGCGAGGTGGATGAAGCGGTCTTGGCATCAAGTGTGGCCGAGCGCACAACCTCAGGTAAAGTACATCTTTTAGTGATCTATCCACGGTTTAGGAGTGGTGTTGGCGGCTCGTTACACCTTGCGACAGCTCGAATGCTTTGTCGCGGTCGGGGAACATGGCTCCATTGCCGCGGCCGCCGCCGCGCTGTTGCTCTCACCTTCGGCAATAACCGGTGCCCTGAACGAGCTCGAACGAACCTTTGCCGCCCAATTGACCATCCGACGCAAGGCCCATGGAGTCACCCTCACCCCCTCGGGGCGGTATGTACTGGCACACGCGCGCAGTCTGTTGCGCACCGCCAGTGACCTGCAATCTCTGGCAGCAAGTTCCGGCGACCAATTGCGTGGCCGGTTGGCGATCGGCTGCTATTCTTCGCTGGCCCCCACGCTGCTGACCGAATTGCTGGCCGAATACAGCACCGAGCATCCCGAGGTGGAACTGGAATTCCATGCCGGCACCCAGCACGAAATTCACCACATGCTGCTCTCGGGCATGCTGGACGTGGCCATTTCCTACGACCTGGCAGTTCCCGCTGGGCTGGCCAAGCGCAAGCTCGCCGACTCGGTGCCCTCCGTGGTGCTCCCCGCGGACCACCGGCTAGCAGGAAAGGACCGGCTGGCCTTGGCCGAGTTGGTGGATGAGCCGATGGTGTTACTGGATGTGAACCCTAGCCGGGAAAATACCGAGATGATGTTTTCGGCGGCGGGCCTGACCCCATGGATCCGCTTCCGCACCACCGACTTCGAAACTACCCGTTCCATGGTGGCCCGCGGCATGGGCTATGCCATCCTCGTCCAACGTCCCGCGGGGGACATCAGTTATGAGGGACGAAAATTGGCGGTGCGCCCCATCCATACGGGTATTCGTCATGTGCCGGTAGTCGTGGTGTGGCGTGAAGGGACCAAACTTTCCGCGGCAGCCGAGGCGATGCTCGCGCTCGTCGTCCGCCTGCATGCGAGCTCCGCGAATCAGACGAGGCTGCCAAGCTAAATGAATCGAGCTAGTCAGATACGTATTCTCCATAGGACTTGCCAGCCTTCCAGGTGACTACCCCTCGTGAGGTCGACGAACAGGCTCCGAAGTGGTGAAGCTGGTTGGCATTATATTTTTGTTCTGGACGGCTTCAGAGAGCATCAACGCCCCTATCTGGAATGCCGAGAGCAACTACAAGACTTTCAGTAGCCCGGAGCAACAATTACAACCAAGCCCACTGCATCACTGTAAATACACGGAATTTTATTCGCTTTTTTCTCGTAACAATTACAAACGCACATTTCAACAATTACAAAACAAGGCACTGTATTGGATCGCGGCGCGCTTTTTGTGGTGTTTGGAAGGTGGGTATTGGTGAGGCTTGAACGCCTAAAATTGTCGGGCAATAACGGGGATATCCGAGCCACGGGAAGCACTGCTGTCGGAAGAGATTTTAGCGTACCGTCGTGTTTCTGAACAAGTGAATCAGCATAAAAATTTACCTTGAGACTATTGCGCGGTCACTATTCAGTGGTACTATGTACTAGTAGTCAATGCTGCTTAGTAGTTAGGAGGGGAGCCGCCCCATGGGTAAACAAATGACGGAGATGCTCAAGGGCACGCTCGAGGGAATCGTCTTGGCAATCCTCGCGGACGAGCCCGCCTACGGGTATGAGATCACTGCGAGGCTCCGAGATCAAGGTTTCACCGATATTGCAGAAGGCACCGTTTATGCGCTTTTAGTAAGGGTCGAACGTAATGGCCTAGTTGAGGTCGAAAGAGTCCCTTCCGAGAAGGGTCCGCCACGCAAGGTCTACACATTGAACCCCAAAGGCCAGGAGTACCTGGACGAATTTTGGCAAACCTGGGATTTTCTCACCGAAAAACTCAACAAACTCCACCATGGAAGGAATGCATCGTGAAGCTCGGATGGATCGAAAAGGTCACCGGATCTCTAGAAGAGAAGAAAAAGTACCGGGAGTACAAGTCGCGGGTCGCACAGCTTCCAGTCGGATACCGCACGGCCAACGAAGCGCTCGAACGCTACTTCATGTACTTCGGTGGGATCAGCAAAGGCGACGTACTTGTAGCGATGCTTGAAGACCTCGTGGAACTCTTTGAGCAAAGCGCTGCAAACAACACCCCAATTCGCGACATTGTTGGGAAAAATCCCGTCGAATTCGCCGAAACCTTCCTGCAGAACTATGCCGAAGGCCAATGGATCAACAAGGAACGCGCACGGTTGATCCAAAGCATCGACGGCGTAACGGGAACCTAAATCAAACCACCAGAACGGAAACCGTGATGGAAACAAAGCAACTCCAAGAACCGGCAATTTACGTGCGAGGCCTGGAGAAAAGCTACAAAGAACTTGAGGTACTCCGAGGCGTTGACTTCGCGGTTGACCCCGGAAGCATCTTCGCACTGCTCGGTTCCAATGGAGCCGGCAAAACAACTGTCGTCAGAATCCTCTCCACGCTGCTGTCTGCAAACTCTGGAGCAGCACGCGTGAACGGATTTGATGTCTTTACCCAAGGCGCATCGGTACGCGAATCAATAAGTCTCACCGGGCAGTTCGCGGCTGTCGATGAAATCTTGACCGGGCGGGAGAATCTGATTCTGGTTGCCAAGCTGCGGCACCTGCCCAGCCCGAGGGGCATCGCCGAGGAGCTACTGGAGCGCTTTTCACTCATAGAGGCAGCAGCTCGTAAAGTCGCTGACTACTCCGGTGGCATGCGTCGCCGACTAGATATCGCCATGAGCCTGATTGGTAATCCTCCAATCATCTTTCTGGACGAACCAACAACCGGTCTTGACCCGCAAGCCCGCCTCGAGGTGTGGCAGATGGTTAAGGAGCTCTCGAAACGGGGAACCACGGTGCTGCTTACCACTCAATATCTTGACGAGGCGGAACATCTTGCCGACAGGATTGGAATCTTGCATCAGGGCAAAATCATCGTCAACGGAACCCTTGCCGAACTCAAGGCAATGCTCCCGCCAGCCAAAGTTGAATACGTTGAGAAGCAACCAAGTCTCGAGGATGTGTTTCTCGCAATTATTGGAGACACGGCCACAACCACGGACGTTACGGCGCAAGAGACAGGGAAAGAATCATGAGCAAGCATTTTCTTAGCGACACTTCAGTCTTACTCGGAAGGTCGCTACGCCATATCTCGCGCAGCATGGACACCATCATCACCACAGCGATTATGCCGATTGCCTTCATGTTGCTCTTCGTCTATGTGTTCGGTGGAGCGATTAACTCGGGAGCAGGCCCATATGTCAATTACCTGCTTCCAGGCATCTTGCTGATCACCATTGCTTCGGGGATTTCCTACACCGCATATCGGCTGTTCTTGGACATGAAGGGTGGCATCTTCGAGCGCTTCCAGTCAATGCCTATTGCTCGCTCCTCGGTTTTGTGGGCACACGTACTCACCTCGCTCGTAGCTAATCTTGTATCTTTGATTGTAGTAGTACTTGTAGCATTACTGATGGGGTTCAGGTCAAGTGCCAGCGTGCTCCAGTGGCTCGCGGTCCTTGGGATCCTGGTACTTTTCACTCTGGCATTGACGTGGCTTGCCGTGATTGCCGGACTATCTGCCAAGACCGTGGACGGGGCAAGCGCCTTCTCCTATCCGTTGATCTTCCTGCCGTTTATCAGTTCGGCATTCGTTCCCACGGCAAGCATGCCAACCCCAGTGCGCGTCTTTGCCGAGAACCAGCCGGTCACCTCGATTGTGAACTCGATTCGAGACCTGCTCAGTGGCCAGCCACTGGGCAACGAACCGTGGGTTGCCGTTGCGTGGTGTGTTGGAATCATGATCGTCGCGTACTTCTTTGCTATGGCTGTGTACCGGCGGAAGGTCTCCTAGTTACCGCGCGTGCCTCAGTAGAAGTGCTCGCGAACGTAGGCCGAGAAAGCTAGTCGAACGGAAATTCTAGTCAATCTTGGATGGAAGAAAAAGTGGCAAGTGCCGAAATATGCTTTTCGGCGATCTCAATGAATCGTGCTGTCGATGGAGACATTCCCCCGCTAGCTCTTGAAATGAACACGAATTCCTCCTTGTAGGGAGGGTCGAGCCGTGCCCAATTGAGCACGGCTCGAGTCTCATGACGCATCAATGTGTAGTAGGACGCAAGTGTGTCCCCGAGCCCATTAGCAGCAAGATCAAGAGCCGCAGCCTGGAATTCCACTTCGATATCGGCGGTGATGTCCACTCCGGCCTCTGCCGCCAGACGGACCAAGCTCCTGCGCAGGGGATCGCTTGAGCGCCAATGGGCTTCGGAAAGAATCAAGTTGGTATCGGCCAGATCCTCAATGGTCACATGTTTAAGTGTTCGTTGCGGATCTTTGGTGACAAAAACAACTTCATCAACGAGAACTGGCTTGCCGACGTGGAGATTGGTTTCGTCGATGGGAAGCTGCACTAGGCCTGCTTCAAGGTCGCCATTGCGGACGCTGTCTGCAACCTGGGATGAGTTCAAGCCGACAAGTCGAATGCGTACGTGTGGATGTAGTTCCTTGAACTCGGTGATGAGCGGAGTAAGCATATAAGAGTTTGCGCTACTGAAAATTCCAAATGACACTTCCCCTCCGCTCAGCGTCCGGGCGTCCCGTGCAGCAACGGTAAGGTTCTCAATGCTGAGCATAGTTTGCTTGGCCAGCGGCAGAATCAATTTGCCGACATCGGTGAGTTGCAACTGTCTATTGGTGCGCGTGAATAATTGTGCTCCCACCAGCCGCTCTAGCCGCTTAATTTGTTCCGAGATGCTGGGCTGCGCAACATATTCGGCCTCAGCCGCCGCGGAAAATGATCCAGTCTCCACTGACCTCAAAAAATATTGAAGCTGCCTTACAGTGGGTCCTTCTGCCATCTCAAACACGTCCTTGTCCATTCCGGATTATTCTCGGCACTGATCACTAGATATAGGAAAAACCTTTGGCCAGTATATAAATTATGCCGTAGACGGCAAATGTTTGCTAGATCACACTTGTTGATACAGGAAAAAGTAATAGGCGCCCTTGCAAGCTAAGGCAGGGATGCCCGGCAAGGAGAAATAGCTTATGCAGCAACATACTGGCAGCGCAGTAGCAATCGTCACCGGGGCAGCCAGTGGCATGGGCAGAGCAACAGCCATGACCTTGGCCAAGGACGGCTGGAAGATTTTGGCGTTGGACCTAGTCGCAGGCACCTTCCAAGGGCCCGACGGTGAAATTGAGATCGTCTCGGTGGACGTCGCCGATCGGGTGAGTATCAAGAATGCCATCGACTCATACGTTGCCCAAACTGGGGCCAGTATTGAAGCAGTAGTCAATGTCGCTGGCGTTTATCCGCCAAGTACATTGGCAGACTTCACCACGGAATCCTTCCGTAAGATCTTCGATATCAATGTGCTCGGCGTGCTGAACGTGACAGCCGAAGCGGTGTCCCATATGGAACGGGGCGGCTCCGTGGTCAACTTCGCGTCAGTCGACGCGTTTTCTGTATCACCGGGGCAGCTGCTCTACGGAGCTTCAAAAGCAGCAGTGGTGATGCTGACCAAAGAACTTGCCCTTGAACTTGCTCCGCGAAATATCCGTGTGAACGCGATTGCCCCCGGCTGGGTACGAACCCCAGGCAATGAAACTACAGGCCGCATGGATGAAGCATCCAAGAGCATCCCGCTTAAACGGGTTGCCGAGCCCGAGGAAATCGCTCGATGGGTCTCTATTTTGACCGGCACCGACGCATCGTTCATGACCGGTGAAACCATCGTGCTCTCCGGCGGAGACGTTATGCGCTAACCGCACCACACCGCTAACAGTCATATGAAGAATTTGAACGAAAAGAGTAAGACGATGAAGAAATACTGTGTAATCGGAGCCGGGGCAGCGGGTATGTCCGCGTTGAACACCCTGCTTGAAAATGGGCACGAGGTGGATTGCTTTGAAAAGAATGAAGTAGTCGGTGGGCACTGGAATACCGATTACGACGCACTGCACCTGATCACCTCGCGCGACCAAACACACTTTGAAGACTTCCCGATGCCCGGGCATTACCCACATTTCCCGCGTCGCGACCAGATCAGCGACTATCTGCATTCCTATGGCCGCGAGCGCGGGCTGCTAGAACATATCTCCTTCAACACCGAGGTGCTCTCGGTGACTCCGGTGGCAACTGACGGGGCCGTTGGTTCCGCCGGATGGGTTGTCACAACCACCCGGGGCTCCGATACCTATGAAGGAGTGCTGGTGGCCAACGGGCACCTCTGGGACAAGAAGGTCCCACAGATATCCGGAACCTTTGACGGTCCGCAGATCCACTCGGGTGACTACCAAAACGTCGGCGACATTGAAGGTACCCGCGTGTTGGTGGTTGGTGCCGGTAACTCCGGATGTGACCTTGCCGTTGATGTCGCGCAGCACCGACTGGAAGCCGACATTGTGGTACGCCACGGATCCTACTTCCAGCCCAAAATGTACTTCGGACAGCCGCGCTCAGAGCTGGCGTTTCTCAAGGAATTCAAGGCTGAAGAGCAAGATCTCATTGCTCGACTGCTGGCTCGAGTTTCCATTGGGGAAAACTCAAATTACCCCAATCTGCCGGTGCCCAAACACCAGTCGCTGGCCGAAGGCGCAACGGTAGTCAACGATCTGCTGCTCTACTGGATCCACCACGGCCGTGTACGCGTGGTCGGCCACGGAGTGGAACGCTTTGAAGGCAAGAAAGTTCACTTTACAGACGGTTCGGTCCGCGAATATGACACCATTCTCTATGCCACGGGCTTCCACTCGACCCTCCCGTTCCTTGATAACGAACTGGTGCCCAGGAGCAACGGTGCACCGGTGCGTTATGCCGGCGGAATCATCCCGGAAGGGCTCGAGAAGCTCTACTACATTGGCATGATCGCCCCACGTGGACCCCAGATTCCCATCTATGGTGTCCAATCCCGGATCGTTGCACGCATGCTCGAGCTGCATGCTGCCGCACCGGAGGAGAACGCATCGCTAGCCGCGTACTTTGCCCAGTTACAAGAACCAGAAGATCGTATTGATATTCCTCGTCATTTCTGGGATGCACAGATCACTGACACCAACAGATTGATTGAAGCAATGCGTGTGAGCATCAGAGCCTAAAGCTATGCACTTTAAGTCCATTTCATGCTCGAAAGGAGAAGCACATGAAGCTGTGCTGGATATACCCAACCACCCGAATCCCCGAACTCGAATCGCTCTGGCAAGCCATGGAAGCATCGGTTCACGACCTATTACGTGACGACGTGCAGGTAGAACACAGGTTTCTTGAACGCAGCGGTAATTTTGCTCGTTCCTTGTATGCCGAATCAATAAACAACGTTTTTATGGCCGAGGCAGCGTTGCAAGCTCAGGCCGAGGGATTCGACGGCGTGCTTTTGGGTTGCTGGAATGATCCGTTATGGGAAGTTCGTGAGGTCTTAGATATCCCGGTGGCCTCGGTTGGCGAGCAATCGATGCTCACCGCACTAACTATGGGGCACCGCTTCGCGGTGGCTACGGTTTCGGCAAAAACTGCATTCTCCATTGAGCGTGATTTGATCTCCTACGGTTTGGCAGCCCGCGCAATATCGCGGCCCGTGCGTTACCTGAGCCCAGAATCCACCAATGCGTTGCTGTTGGAGTCGGTTTCGGATCCGTGGACGCGGGTCATCCCCCGCTTTGACGCGCTGGCCGAGGAATGTGCGCGGGCCGGTGCCGAGGTCATCGTGGTTGGTTGCACGTACTACGCGGCAATGCTGCGTCGGGCCGGGTACACGAAAACCTCAATCAGTGGTGTAACAGTTCTTGACGCAAGTGCCATAGCAATTAAGCAGCTCGAAGCAATGGTAGACATTTCGAAACTTATGGGTTTTGGCAAGAGCCAGTCGGGATCCCTGAGTACCCCCGATCGAGAAAAAATTGATCTCCAGCGAGGAGCTCTGGGGCTAATAGACCCGGTAGCTCTGGCACTGAGCGAAGGACTGAAAATATGAGTGAGAATACCTACGCGGCGCCACAACGCCTAGATGGTCGAATTGTATTGATTACCGGTGGGGCACGTGGACAAGGAGCCGCCCATGCTAAACGTTTGGCTTCCGAGGGTGCCATTGTTTATGCCGCCGACGTTCTCGATGACCTGGGGAAGGAAGCGGAAAGTGCATGGAAGGACGCGGGGCTTGATATTTCCTATGTTCATCTCGATGTCACAAGCCCCGAGGCTTGGCAGGCAATCTACCAGAAGCTACACAGTGATCACGGCCGTTTAGATGTATTGGTCAATAACGCGGGAATCGTTGATGTTAGCACCTTGGAAGAACTCGATTTAGCCGTGTGGAACAGGGTATTGAGTGTCAATCTCACCGGTGCTTTTCTGGGCTTGCAGAGCATGCTTCCACTGCTCAAAGCGGGCAAAGGAAGTTCGGTCATCAATACTTCTTCGATCTTTGGTCCGCAGGGAGCCATTGGCTATGCAGCGTATGCCGCGAGTAAGGCTGGGCTGCTGGGGCTAAGCCGCACCGCAGCCCTCGAGCTTGCCGAACATGGAATTCGTGTTAACTCATTGGTTCCCGGCGGAGTCAGCACACCGATCAACGAACATGAAAAAGACGGCGGAGTCATACCCGAGACGCCATTGGCCCGCCGTGCTCATGCAACCGAACTTGCCGCCGCCGTGGCCTTCTTGGCCAGCGATGACGCAAGCTTTGTCACCGGAACGGAACTGGTTGTGGACGGAGGATTCAGCGCTCGGTAGTTGCCCCTGAATCAGCTGAACATATTCGAGGGGAATAGCGGTGCCTGTATTGAAGGTGCTGAGACACCATCGTGTCTAACAGTTTTAGCCAACTTAGAATTCAGAGTCGATGATAAGTCATCGCCAACATGGAGTAGAGGTGAGGGCACGTGATCGAGGAAGACGCTAAGCCCTATGTACATATTGATAAGACACGGGTAGGCCTGCGTGGTAAGGAACCTTCGGTTCTTATTTCGCTGGGGGTAGTCGCACTTTTGGCGCTGATCCTCATCGTGGGCACCGTGGTGATGGAGATGCCCATCGAGATGGTGATGTTCTTTGCCATGGTCATCCTCATGATGCTGATGATCGCCACGGGCTTCTCCTACCAAGAGGTGCAAGATTCGGCGTTTGACTCGATTCGAAAAGTAGTCGAGCTGCTCTTCATATTATTGGCCGTGGGCATGCTGATTAGCTCATGGGCCATGTCTGGAACGATTCCCACGATCATCAAGATCGGTCTTGAAACCATCCATCCGTCATGGTTCTTTGTCACGGCGATCATTCTGTGTTCCGTCACCTCGTTGGTGACCGGAACTTCCTGGGGAACCATGGGATCTGTCGGTGTCGCTTTGATGGCTGTCGGCGATGGGCTAGGAATTTATGCACCGCTGACCGCCGGAGCTGTGATTTCGGGTGCCTATTTTGGGGACAAACTCTCGGTACTTTCCGACTCCACTAACCTCTCCGCTGCCATCACCGGTACGCCGCTGATGACCCATGTGCGTTATATGTTGTACACCACCGGTCCTGCTTACATCCTCACACTTGTCACTTTCGGCATTTTAGGTTTCGTGGTTCCACAAAACGGCTCCGCGGGATCTGCCATCGGTAACATCGTCAACGCCCTAGATGGTGGATACAAGCTCGGCTGGATCACGTTACTTCCCATCGTGATCACCGTTGGCATGCTGCTATTCAAGCTTCCACCATTCGTTTCCATCATGGGTGGTGCAGTCGCCGGAGCGATCCTTGCTGTCGCATATCAGGGCATGGACATCGGCGACGTCACGGCAGGGTTGTACGACGGTTATGTTTCGGATACCGGGGACGCAGCGATTGATGCACTAGTATCCGGCGGCGGAATGATGTCGATGGCCGGGCTTCTGCTCTTGTTCATGTTTGCTGTGGGAGTTTCCGGACTGATGTACCTGGGTGGTTATGTACATTCATTGCTGCGGGTGGTTCTGAAATGGGCAAACACTCGTCGTCGGATTATGGTGTTGACCTCACCGACGATGATCGGCGCTATTGGGTTGGGTGCCTCTTATTCATTTGGTGCGGTCATGGTGGGAACAATCTTTGCCCCGGCCTTCAAAAAGCTTGGGCTCAAGAGCGAAAATCTTTCGAGGACGCTTGAAGACTCCGGAACTGTTTATGATCCGTTCTTCCCCTGGTCAGGCGGTGGTGTGTTTGCTGCCGGAGTTCTTGGGGTTGCAACTCTTGAATACATGCCATTTTTGTTCTTCGCATATTTCTCCACCCTTGTAGCACTAGTTGTAGCGCTGACCCAATTCAAGGTTGCCGTATTTGAACCGGAAAGTGATGTATTGAAACAGGAAACTGCGGACGTCTAAAGTCAGTTTGTCGGTTCTTACAGACCGTAGAAACCAAATCGAGCAAGGTGTCGGGGCATGCTGGGATTTTTCCCAACGTTCCCCGACATCTTGATTTGAGTTCGATAGGAATCCGTTCGGTTGACTATTGCCGAATGTCTGACAGTACATGTGGCTGCTAAGAAAAGCAGTGGTCTAGTGAATACGGGGCAAAAGGCCCCTGAGCGTAGGCATCTGCCATGCTTGTGTGCCTGCAGGAAATCTCCTAATTATCGTGTGTGCCTCAGCAAGAATGCTCGCGAAATCGTAGGAAATTCTTTTGTGGAAATACGACGCTTTCACCCCTTGGGCTATATAGCTCAAGGGGTGAAAGTATCGTCAAGCAGCCTATCTCACTGAAATCCAAGCCACCGGCCTGCTAAATTTCAGTCAAAATCGTGTCTTGAGGTTCGAGCACTAGGATATTGAGCGAACTCCGTTCGATCCCTTGTGAAAGTGTATTGAAGAGAGCTGCGGGAAACTGAGATTTGAGATTGGGCTTGGCGACCAGCTTCTGGATCTCACCTAGTAGCCTCGGGAGCTCAGCGAGCTGTGGCTAAAAAGCATTGATGCGTACTGAATGAAGCAACCGGAATGCTCTATCGGAAACGGGTAGTGATCCGTCGGCTTAGCCAGTGGATGAATGGTGCATGTGGGGCATCGCAGCCTGGTGAGAGTGTGTGCATTGAGACATAAGTACACATAAACAATGCTCAAATTTGTTGTGGACAGTGCATAGATCCTGGTCACATACTGAGTGGTAATACCTAGCCGGTGACGCTTAGGCGTCAGCATTAAAGGAGAGCCATGAATCAGCAGTCTCAAAAAAACTGGGACCGAGAAGTCGACCTCTTGGTGCTTGGCACCGGAGCTGCCGGGCTTTCTGCAACATTGACCGCGGCAGCTCAAGGCGCCGAAGTACTGACCTTAGAAAAGACTGAATATCTCGGTGGTACCACCGCCTACTCGGCGGGAACCTGCTGGATCCCCAATAATCGCTTCCAACGTGAAGACGGAATTTTCGACGACCTTGATCGAGCAGCTCGTTACCTTGACGCGGTAGTGGGGGATAAAGCACCACGGGAAAGCCGCATGGCGTACCTGGATGCGGCCCCCAAAATGCTTGATGAGCTCCATGAACTTGGAATCACCTTCCTGCGCTCACCTGCTGTCGTCGACTACCACTCGGAAATGCCCGAAACAGGTAAGACCGGTCGAGCCCTTGAACCCGAACCCTTCAACGGCAAGCTGCTAAGCAAATCAGATTTCCGCCGAGTGCGCCCGCCCGTTCCTGAGTTTGCGTTAATGGGTGGCACTCTGATGTTGCGTCGTCCAGAGGTTGCGACTCTGCTCAGACTTTATACAGGCAATCTCGCCGAGCGCGGCAAAGCCATATTCCTGGCGGCAAAGCTCGGCCTGCAGTGGGCGCTGGATCGACTCACACATCCGCGCGGCACCCGACTCGTCATGGGTAACGGGCTCGTTGCCCGACTCTTCCACGAATCCCGCACACACGGAGCCGACTTCCTCTTCGACGCCCGCACCACCGAATTACTCACTCACGGTGATCGCGTCATTGGGGCGGAAGTAGTTCATGCTGGCAAGACACTGCGCATCCGGGCTCGCCAAGGTGTGGTGCTTGCCGCAGGCGGCTTCTCACAAAGCCCAGAAATGCGTGAAAAGTTCATGCCTAAACCTACTCCGCGTTATTCGCGTGCTGGCGAAGGCGCTACTGGTGACACCCTTGGCTTGGCACAAGCTACCGGTGCGGTGTTGGGCCACGACAATGGCGAAAATGCATTGTGGTTCCCGAGCTCAATTGGGCGTCGTGCCGATGGCTCGCGGGTTGTCTTCCCGCATATTTGGGATCGAGCCCGGCCCGGTGTGATCGCTGTGGATTCGCGTGGAAAACGCTTTGTCGATGAGTCTTGTTCCTATCACCGCTTTGTGCGCGCAATGTTTGATTCCCCGGACGCCGCGGCGGTACCGGCATGGCTGATTGTTGACTCGCGTACCTTGGCCAAATATGGGTTGGGCATGATTACCATGCCGCATCTGCCACGGGCGGCGCTGCAACGTTATGTCAGGGATGGATACCTCTTTGAATCCGACACTTTGACCGAGCTTGCCGCCAAGATTGGTGTTGATCCCGCGGGGCTTACCTCCACGATTCACCGCTACAACGGTTTTGCCGAGACCGGCATCGATGAAGACTTCGCCAAGGGCGAGCTGCTCTTTGGACAGGTCGCAGGGGATCCGGAGCATGGCGGACCCAACCCAAATGTTGGACCGGTAGCCAAGGCTCCGTTCTACGCAATGGCCGTCGTGCCCACCCCACTGGCCACTTCCTATGGCATTCAAACCAATGGCCATGGCCAGGCCTTGGGCGCCAATGGCGCCCCGGTGTCAGGTCTCTATGCCGCAGGAAACGATGCAGCGTCGGTCATGGGCTCCGAATACCCCGGCGCCGGTGTGCAGGTTGCCGCCGGGCTCACCTTCGGCTGGGCAGCGGCACGTCATGCAACAAATGCAAACGCGCCAGCAGATAGTCTGGAGACGCTCAAGACGCAGTAAGTACAACGCCGGGGAGTGGCAGTCATGGAAATTCGATGGATCGAGGCCTTCATTGCCGTGGCCGAGGAACTTCACTTTGGCCATGCCGCGGCGAGATTGCGTGTCGCGCAATCACCGCTGAGCCAAACTATTCGAAAGCTCGAGCGTTCCTTGGGTGAAGAGCTCTTCATTCGCAGTACCCGATCCGTCGAGCTGACAGCTGCCGGGCATGCTTTTTTGCCGCACGCCCGTGAGGTCATTGAACAAATCGGTATTGCTACGCGTGCGGTAAAAGTACCCCAGGGTCGGGTTTACGGAAGCCTGACCCTGGGGTTTGTTGGCGTGCTCAATCAGCTGGCTTTGCCGCCACTGACACGTGCCTTGAAAAAGGCTCATCCCGATATCCAGCTCAAACTCGTGGGCAGGGTTATGACCCAAGAAGCAGTGCATCAGCTGGATGCCGGAACCCTGGACCTTGCCTTTGTGGGGCTGCCTGTTGATTCGACGCGTATCAATGCTCGACTCTTGGCTCGGGAAGTGTTTGGCGTGGTGCTCGCCGTTGACCATCCGTTGGCAACGGCGACAAGCATTGACCTGAGCGAGCTCTCGGAGGAACCGTTTATTACCCCACCGGTGGCCTCGGGGTCCGCGCTGTACGAAACGACCCTGCGCGCCTGTTCGGATGCGGGATTCTACCCAAACGTTGTCCAGGAAATCACAGATCCTTACATGATCATGATGCTCGTGGCTGCGGGCGTGGGGCTCGCGCTCATGCCAGAGGGGATGGGTGGGGTCTTACCGCCGGGAACAGTTTATGTGCCACTGAGCGGCCCCCCGTATTACATGAACCATGGGTTGGCTTGGTCTATTCGACCGGGTTCTCAGGCACGTGATGCGTTCTTGGAAATGAGTGAAAGCGTTTTGCCAACCCCAGATGTAACTATGTAGAAATTGCACACTATCTATGTGTAATTAGGTCGTGGACTTAATAAGTAAGCGCGCTCACACTGGATGATGAACTCCCCACGGGAACGAAAGGATCATCCATGAAAACGGCGACAACACCGGGCGCGGATCGCAAGATCACTGCCACACCACAGGCGCGTCGCGCCGCGCTATCAGGCTTTCTGGGCAGCACCCTCGAGTACTACGACTTCTTCATCTACGGCTCTGCCGCGGCACTGGTGTTCTCGCATGTATTTTTCCCCAGCGATGGCAACAACTCGGTTCTACTTTCAATTTCCACCCTGGGTGTCGCCTACATCGCCCGCCCACTGGGCGCAGTGATCTGGGGTCACCTGGGAGACAAATTTGGCCGCCGCAACACCCTGATGGCCTGCCTGCTGCTCATGGGCGTATCAACATTCCTGATCGGATGCCTGCCCTCTTATGACAAGGTCGGCATGCTGGCCCCGATTTTGTTGGTAGTCCTTCGCCTACTCCAGGGCCTATCGGCCGGTGGAGAGTCCCCGGGCGCCGCATCGCTGTCCATGGAACACGCACCGGATCACCGCCGCTCCTTCTTTGCAAGCTTCACCATGAGCGGGATTATGTTCGGCATTGTGCTGGCTACCTTGGTCTTCATCCCGGTGGCTTCGATGCCCGATGAGCAGCTGCTTACGTGGGGCTGGCGCATTCCATTCTGGATCAGTGTTCTGTTGACCTTCTTCGCTTTCTGGATTCGCCGCCATCTCGAAGAGCCGGAGGTATTTGAAGAAGCCAAGGAAAACGCCGATAAGGAAAAAATCCCGTTGGTCGAGCTTTTCCAGAACCACTGGGCAGCGGTCATTCGCGTCATGTTCTCCTCCACCTTCGCCATGATCAACACCATCGTGAATGTCTTTGCCTTGGCCTTTGCCGTCGAGCACAGCGGCATCGAACGCACCACCATGCTTGCGGCAATTGCCGTTGCAAACTTCACGGCTGTACTCACCCAGCCGCTCTACGGTCACCTCGCCGATAAAATCGGCCGCAAACCGGTCTTCATTGGTGGTGCGCTGGGAGCTGGTGCCATGATGTTCGTCTTCTTCAATGCCATTGGCACCGGAAACGTGGCACTGATCTTCATTTCCTCAATCATCCTCATGGGTGGACTGTACGCTGCACCCAACGGCTCCTACATGGCCTCATTCCCGGAACAGTTCCCCGCCAGGGTCCGCTACTCCGGCATGGCCATTGGCTTGATGCTCGGCCTGCTGGTCTCTGGCTTCACCCCGGCCATCGGCACCATGATGACCGCCGGAGATAGCTCCAACTGGATGCCTGTAGCCATCATGTGCTTCGTCTTCACCATCATCTCTGCGGTCGCTTTTGCCACAGGTCCGGAAACCTACAAGATCCCCACCGCACAGCTGGGAATGACCCGCGCCGAACGCGAGGCATTGAACAACAAATGATCACCACCAACCAACAGCTCAGCATGGGCTTGATCGGCGAACACTTGGGAAGCTCGCTCTCCCCGGCCATTCATGAGGCCGAAGCAGCGGCGCTGGGTCTTGCCGGGTTCAGCTACCAACGCCTCGACACCGCCCAAGGCCCCATCACCACCCCGGGCGAAATGCTGGCCACGGCATTGAGCAATGGCTTCACCGGTTTCAACATCACCCATCCGTGGAAGCAAGAAATCATGGCGTACCTCGATGCCTTGGCACCCGAGGCCAAGGCCTTGGGTGCGGTGAACACCGTGGTGCTCACCGCATCGGGAACTATCGGCCACAACACCGACTACAGCGGCTTCCTCTCGGGACTACGCAGAAGTCTGGCCGCGGGGACCGCGGCAGAAAATGTTGTGCTCTTTGGCGCCGGCGGTGCCGGCTCGGCGGTTGCCCAGGCACTTATTGATTTTGGGGCAACCACCTTGCACCTCATCGACACGGATGTCGGCCGCCGCGATTCACTGCGCGAGATGCTCCTTGCGGCGCACAGTGGTAAGTCGGAAATCACCATCGTTGCCGGCGGCCCAGACAACGCCGCTGCATGGATCCAGGAAGCCGATGGGGTCATCAATGCAACCCCCCTTGGCATGGAACATCTACCTGGAACTCCATTTGACGTGTCCCTATTACGCTCAACACACTGGGTAGCCGATGTCATTTATCGCCCGGTGGATACCGAGCTGCTGTTGGCCGCGGCAGCCATCGGCTGCCAACGCGTGGGTGGCACGACGATGCTCATCGAACAGGCAGCTGACACCTTCGTGCTGCTCACCGGGATGGAACCGGACCGCGAACGCATGCGTGCGCATCTAGCCAACCTGCTTGAGCCTGCCGCGGGCGCGGCAACCAACTAGATACCCAAGATTTACTCCTCCTGGAAGGAAATGCCGATGGAAATCGCACACCCAAACGCAACGATTCCACCACTACGCGTGGGGATCGTTGGCTGCGGCAAGATTAGTTCCAATCATCTGGCTGCCTTTGAAAAAATCGAAAATACAATTGTTGTCGGTGTCTGCGACGTAGACATTGCTCGGGCCCGGGGCGTCGCGGCCACCTGGAACGTGGACCATGCGGTTGACTCGGTCCAAGCGCTCTTGGAGTTGGGACTGGACATTGTTTCGGTCTGCACCCCGCACCCCACCCACGAAGAGGTAGTGATTGTCGCTGCAGCAGCAGGTGTGAATGTGCTGTGCGAGAAGCCAATCGCGGTGGATTTGGCCTCGGCCCAACGCATGGTTCAGGCCTGCGAGGAAGCCGGGGTCAAGCTGGGGGTGCTCTTCCAACGCCGTTTCTGGCCTGCAGCACAGCAACTGCGTGCCGCAATCGACGACGGAACCCTTGGTACTCCGGTCATGGGCCAAGTTTCGGTATTGCTACACCGCGAACCCGAATACTATTCGGCGGATGCCTGGCGCGGCACCTGGGCCAATGACGGTGGCGGAGTACTCATGACCCAAGCCATTCACTATATTGACCTCTTGCAGTGGTACTTGGGCGATATTGCCGAAGTCTATGGAACCATCAACACCTATAAGCACGGCGAGCACATAGAAGTTGAAGATTCCGCTGCAGCGGTACTGAAATTCACCAACGGTGCCATTGCCACGCTGAACGCCTCAACGGCAGCAAACCCGGCTCTGGGCGTGCAGATTAAGATCACCGGGTCCACAGGTGCCACGGCGGAACTCAGCGAATTCCCCGAGGGTAGTGATGGACGGATCACCATCATGGCAGTCGGAAACACCGTCACAAGTTCCCCGGCCCATCCGCAGGGGAGTGAAGCCAACGTCGATCTTGCCTCAATCAACGCAGCCTTGGTGGAACATCACCGGGCGCAGATTGAACAATTTGCTCAGGCCGTAGGCGAAGACCTTGAACCAGCAGTAAGCGGCCAGGACGCAACAAACGCGCTGCGCATCTTGTTGGCGATCTATGCTTCTTCGCGCACCGGGGAACCGGTGCGCTTTGCCGCGGTCTCCGGACAAGGTCCGGTTCCCAGCGACGCGGTGATCTCTTCGGTGCTTTCCCCCACTCAGGCCTCCTGCTAATTCCCTTAGCTACGTAACTTTTTTACCGCCCCCGAAACGGAGCACAATCATGAAAACCACAACACGGCAGCTGGGCCTTGCCCAGCTTTCCCTCGTCGCGACCGCTCCGGCAGATCTGGTGCGCCTTGCGGCAAATGCCGGATTCGACTTCATCGGAGCACGCGTCCGTCCGGTCACGGCTACCGAGCGTCCCTATGACCTGCAGCCAGGTTCCCAGATGTTGGCCCAAACGCTCGCTGCGGTGAACGAAACCGGAGTCAGAATCAAAGACATCGAGTTCTTGCTGCTCGATGGCAGCGACCAACGTGATGCCTGGCTTCGCATGATGCAAGCAGGCGGCGCGCTTGGTGCCTCGAGCCTGACGATTGCCGCTGCTGCCATGGAGGAAAGCCGTTTGGTCGAACTCATCGGAACCATGACCGAAGACAGCAGCGGTTTTGGGCTGGTTCCCACTTTAGAAGTCATTTCCTATCAGGGAGTGAACTCGTTGGATCAGGCAGCCCGGATTGCCAACGCTACGGGGTGCAAAATTGTTGCAGATACCTTGCACCTGAGCAGGGTGGGCACCACCGATACGGAACTTGTCACACATGCGGGGCTGATCCCGATGCTGCAGTTATGTGATGGTCCGGCCCAACGCCCCGCCGACCTTGAGGGGCTGGTGTTCGAGTCGCGTTCGGCCCGGATGGTTCCGGGAACCGGTGGGTTCGGGCTTGCCGCAATGGTTGCCGCATTGCCCAAGGATCTGCCCATCAGCGTTGAAACTCCAAATGATGAAATGTTGGCTCAAGTTGGCGAACAAGCGTGGGCCCATATGCTCAAAGCCGGGCTCGAGAAGGTACTGGCGCAGGCCGAGCTCTTACACGCAGCACCCACACTCAGCGTCTAAGAATTCCCACGGGACTTAGAAGGAATAACATGCTTCAGCAGCAAACTATCAGTATTGAATTAGGCCAAGGTCTTCAGATCCCTGCCTTGGGGTTGGGCACCTGGCCGCTACTTGGGGAAGAAGCCGCAGATTCGGTAGCCCGCGGTATTGGTCATGGTTACCGGCACCTCGACACAACGGAAAAGTACGGCAATGAACAGGCCGTGGGCGAAGGTATCCGGCGTAGCGGCGTCGAGCGCTCCGAGCTGTGGGTAACCTCCAAGCTCTCACTTGCCGGGCACTCACGTCAGGGCGCCGAAACCAGTTACGTTGAGGCGCTTGAACGTATGGGTCTTGAGTACCTTGATCTATTCCTGATCCATTGGCCCAACCCAAGCGTGGGGCGCTACGTTGAAACCTGCGAAGGGCTCGAAGAGCTTGTGGCTTCCGGCCGTTTGCGTTCGTGGGGTGTCTCCAACTTCAAACCCGAACAACTGCACGAAGTCCTCGATGCGGGTTTGGTACCAGCGGTGAACCAAATCCAAGTCGATCCGCTGCACCTGCAGCCCTTGGTCATCGCGGCAAATGAAGCAGCGGGTGTACACACTGCGGCCTATTCACCGCTGGGTCGGGCCGGAGATTTCCTTCTTGATCCCGCCTTGACTACGCCGGCACACAAATATGCAAAGACCCCGGCCCAGATTGTGTTGCGCTGGCACCTGGATTCCGGACGTATTGCCGTACCCAAATCGGCGAGCGATGTGCGTCAACGGGAAAATCTCGACATCTTCGACTTTGCGCTAGAACCCGCCGAACGTGCAGCAATTGACGCACTTGATAGCGGAGCTGGCCCACGCCTGGACTCGAATACGTACGGCCACTAGCCGACCCGCGACTGCAAGATTTATTTTCACTTTGAATCGAATGGAAACAATAATCATGAGTACCACCCCATCCACACCCACCGAGGTTGATGTCATAGTCGTTGGCTCCGGCGCCGGAGGACTTGCCGCTGCGGTGACCGCTGCTTACCACGGCCTCAAGGTCGTTGTCGTGGAAAAGGCCAAGGCCTGTGGTGGCGCCACCTCATGGTCCGGTGGTTGGGCCTGGACACCGGGCAACCCGCTGGCCAAGGCCGATGGTGTTGACGAAGATCGTGAAGAATTTCGCAGCTACCTGCGCAACCGCATCGGGGAACGCTACGATGCACAACGCGTTGATGCATTCCTCGAAGCCGTGCCGCATATGGTCGGCTTCTTCCAGAACCACACCTCCTTACAGTTCACCCCTGGTGCGAAGATCAACGATATTTATGGAAACACCCCGGGGGCCGGTACCGGGCACCGCTCGGTGGGACCGGCACCGATCAACGCACGGAAGATCAAGCCCGAACTGCGTGCCAAAATGCGTCATCAGCTCTATGCCACCAGCTTCCTGGGCATGGGCATCATGGCAGGTCCCGATCTGACCAAGTTCCTTTCCGCCTCGCAGGGCTCGATTCCCGGACTGATTCACGCCGCCAAGCGCGTCACCACGCACGTCTTTGATCTAGCTGTACACCGCCGGAACATGCAGCTGGTCAATGGCACCGCGCTGACCGCTCGGCTCATGAAGTCGGCAGATGATTTAGGTGTTGACATCAGGGTTTCAACGGCTGCCCACAAGCTGATCACTAATGAGGCAGGATCCGTGATCGGCGTAGAACTGCGCGGACCAGAGGGGTCCTACACGCTGAATGCACGTCGCGGCGTTGTCATGGCCACCGGTGGCTTCCCGCAGAACCCTAACCGCCGTGCCGAACTCTTCCCGAAGACCCCTACCGGGGCCGAGCACTGGTCGCTGGCTCCTGCCGAAGCCAATGGATCGGGCCTGGACATGGCGTTGGAGGTCGGGGCAAAGTTCAACACCGATGTTGAATCGCCGGCGGCCTGGTGCCCGGTCTCATTGATCAAATACCCCAACGGTTCAATCGGCACCTTCCCGCACATTATGGACAGGGCCAAGCCCGGTTCCATCGGCGTTGTGGCAAGCGGCAAACGCTTCGTCAACGAGGCCAATGGATACTACGACTATGTTGATGCAATGATCAAGGCTACGCCCGAGGGACACAGCGTCCAGTCGTGGCAGATTGCCGATTCCCGTTTTGTGCGCAAATTCCCGCTGGGAATGGCCAAACCACTACCTGTGCCACTGACCCCATACCTGCGTAGCGGGTATCTGCTGAAGGGCAATACCCTGGCCGAGCTTGCCACCAACTGCGGTATTGATCCGGTGCAGCTGGAGCGCACCGTTGCCGAATTCAACGCCAATGCAATGCGTGGGGTGGATCCGGAGTTTGGTCGCGGTGAAACCCCGTTCAACCGTTCCGGTGGAGACCCCAAAAATGCCCCGAACCCGTCCCTGGGCATGATTGAGAAGGGGCCGTTCTTCGCGGTCAAGGTGGTGCCTGGTTCCTTTGGTACCTTTGCCGGCATCGACGTTGATGCCGCGGCACGCGTGCTCAACGAGTCCGGAGAGGTGATCGAGGGACTCTACGCGGCCGGTAACGATCAAGCAAGCATCATGGGAGGGCATTACCCTGCCGGTGGCATCAATCTGGGCCCGGCCTTGACCTTTGGATATGTAGCGGCTCGCGACATGGTTCAAGCAACGACGTATGAAGATGATGGTTCAGCGGTTCCGGCAAGTGAGACAACGCGCACGTAGCTTCACCTGCAGCAGTGTTCTTTCAAAGGCGCATCGGCAAGCCAAATTTTCGCGGGTTGCCAACGCAACGGTACCTCGGGATATGCCCTGTGTGCAGTGCGTGCGAATGTTACGGCACCTTTGTGGGATTTACGAACGATGAAAAGTGTTTGGCTCGGACGTCCGTGGCGAGCCCAAAAGTCGTCACTAGGTTCCTAATAGCCTTGTCAGAGAGACCTTTTAGAATGACGTAGGAACTCTTAGGAGACGTCCAGGCGGTGTGGAGCTCGAGGCTTGTCTGTAAACGGAGCACGCGCCACCCCTGTGCCTTGCGTCACAGAGGTGGCGCGTGCTAGGTTTCATTCTGTTCGATATGAGCACACATGTACGCATAGCGCACAATGTTTATCGAGTTAGGCCTGGGTGGGGGAGCACAGGGGGGATATCCGCCAGCCCCTCGCCAGCCCCCAGCGTTAGGCAATATCTACAGACACTTCGCGTCACTCACTTGCCGGTGACCACGACTCCAAAGGGTTCCATCATGAAGAAGACAATCCTCCGTTCCGCTGCACTACTTGCAGCGGGCTTGCTCACCGTCACCGGCTGCGCCGCCAACTCCAAGGCCGATGCGGCGGCGGGCGGGGGCTACCCGTCCAAAGACGTGCGACTGATCGTGCCCTGGGCCGCAGGCGGTTCCGGTGACCTGACGGCGCGTACCCTTGCCCCACTGCTGGAAAAAGACCTAGGCGTCAACGTGATTGTTGAGAACAAGCCGGGCGCCAACGGTTCGGTTGCCTACAACTGGCTGGCCGAACAGAAACCCGATGGCTACAACCTGTCCCTGATGGGCGTTGAGGTAGCCACCTTGCAATTCATGGACTATGACATCAAGCCAGAAAATTATGCCCCCATCGGGCAGGGTCTGGCCGGCCCGGGCGCTATTGCGGTTCCAATCGATTCCCCGTACAAGACCCTTGAAGATCTGGTCAGCGATGCCAAGGCCAAGCCCGGCAAACTGACCTTCTCTTCACCGGGTATCGGCTCGGTCTGGGATTCCCCGGCAGCAGGGTTGCAGCAGCTCGCCGACATCAAGCTGACCTCGGTCCCATTTGACGGTTCGGCGCCGGCGATTGCTGCAGCGGCCGCGGGCAAAGTTGATTTCTCCATCGATGCCATTGGTTCACAGAAGATTCAGGTTGATGGTGGACACCTGCGCTACCTAGCAATGCTCACCGATGAGCGCGATCCGAACAACCCGGATGTGCCAACTGCCCAGGAATCCGGTGTGGATCTGCAGAACGCATCCTGGGTTGGGGTGATGGCCCCCAAAGGCACCCCCGAAGATGTCGTTACGAAGCTCTCGGCGGCCATGGAGAAGGCAACCGAGGACGCCGGTTACCAGCAGGTCATTACCTCCTCGAACTTGGTCCCGACCTTCAAGAATTCCACCGACATGGCCACCTTCATCCAGGCCGAGGCCAAGCGCTACGGTCCTTGGATTGAATTTGCCAAGAACAACACCAAATAGTTCTGTGCCCACATTCGGCCATCCGAAGCTCAAGGGGAGGACAGCGTGACTGACCAACCACCGATCGAAACGATCGACCAAGAGGCGGCATTTGAGGCCGCACACCACCAAGAGGAACCGCTGGTCCGGGACCTTCCGGTACGCCTACGGGAATTAGTCTCCGTGGCTGCCTGTATCGGGCTGGGAATCTGGATCCTCGTCGCTGGCAAAGACATTATTGTGCGTGGTACCGCGGAGCTTGGACCGGTCTTCTGGCCCAACATGCTGGGTACCGGGCTGATCATCTTTGGCGTGGTGATAGTGCTCAATAACGTACTGCGCGGAGTCCGCAAGGCAGATGTACCGGAACGGATTACCGTCTCGGGTATTGCAATGTTCGGAATGACGCTTGCCATCGCGATTGGCTACCTTATGCTGTGGAACGTCTTGCAATTCTGGATGATCACCTTCGTCGCTCTTGCCCTGTTCACCCTGGTGCTGGGTGGGCGCTCGTGGAAGGCAACTCTTGCTTTCCCGGCGGTGACCACCGCCGTCCTCCATTTCCTGTTCATCGTTGCATTGCGAGTCCCGCTATGATCCCCATTTATGCTTCCCCGGTCACCGACGGTATTGGTGCCGTCCTAGCACCTGAAACCCTGATGACCATTGGCATTGGTATCCTCATCGGTATGCTCGTCGGAGCATTCCCCGGGGTGACCGCCACCATGGCCGTGGCACTTGCCTCAGGTTTCACGCTGACCATGGAACCCACCCAGGGTCTTGCAATGCTGTTGACCATCTACGTCGCGGCCCAATTCGGGGACCGGATCCCGGCGATCCTGATCAATACACCGGGCACGCCGGCCTCGATCTCTACAACCTTTGACGGCTATCCGTTGGCTCGCCAGGGCAAGGCCGGGTTGGCGCTGACAACTTCGGCACTGGGTTCGGCCTTAGGATTGCTCTGCGGCATCGTCATCCTTGCCGTAGCAGCGGTTCCGCTCTCCAGGTTCGCCATGCAATTTGGCCCCGCAGAAATGTTCGCCCTTGTAGTCTTCGGCTTGACCATGATGGTCGGTGTTTCCTCGGGACGCATCTTCAAGGGTCTGGCAGCCGGAGCATTCGGATTGTTCCTTGCAACCATTGGCCGCGACCCGATCACCGGAGACCAACGCTTCACCATGGGCATCCTGGAACTCAACGGTGGAATCCCCTTCATTCCTGTGATCATTGGTTTCTTCGGTCTGGCCGAAGTCATCAACCAGATCCTCACGCACCGCAAGAACAAGGGTGTGAAGCCGATCAGCCAAATGGGCCAGTGGATGCCTGATAAAAAACTGATGAAGCGCCTTGCCAAGCCCATGGGCATTGGAGCCGCAACAGGTTCGGTGATTGGATTGGTACCAGCGGTGGGCGGTGACATTGCCGGAATCATCGGTTGGGATAACGCCCGCAAAGCTTCGAAGATGAAGCACGAATTTGGCAAGGGCTCGATCGAGGGTTTGACCGCAGGGGATACATCCTCCACGGCGACCCTAGGTGGGTCCATCACCACCACCATGGCACTTGGCGTGCCGGGTGACTCGGTCATGGCAGTCATGATTGGATCGATGATGATCTGGGGTATCCAGCCAGGGCCGGGCCTGTTCAATAGCCACCCGGATTTGATCGCCTCGCTGGTGACCATCTTGTTGATCGCCACGGTGCTGACGCTGATCTTGAGCCTGCTGCGGATGAAGGGCGTCATCAAGCTCCTCGAGCTACCCGACCACTTCCTGTGGGTAGTCATACTCGTCTTCTGCATGGTGGGCACCTACTCGATCAATAACTCGGTTTTCGAGGTGTTCATGATGCTGCTCTTTGGCATGGTGGGCTTGTTCATGTTGCGTTTCGGGTTCCCTCCGGGCCCGGCGGTGTTGGGGCTCATTCTGGGACCGTTGGCAGAATCGAACTTGCGCCGGGCCTTGCTGACGGATGGCTGGGCCTCGATCTATACCAGTCCTATCGCGCTTGTCCTGTTGGTCATCGCGGTGCTGGCGGTAACCTTGCCGCCGCTGCGCCAGCTGGTACGCCGCCGCAAGGCAGCAAACGAAGGCATGCGAGTTCCAACGTTGCAGCCATAACGTCATGATCGGCATCAAGCAATTTGTGTGGGGATCATGTGGTGCGAAGCAAGCTCGGTAATTTAATGGCCTTGGTTGAATCTTCCCGAAGGTGGCTGCTTCTGAATCGGGATGACACTTATCGAGCAAACCACGTACAAATCAAAAAACGAGTGTGGCCGTCCTTTCTCCAAGAGGGCGGCCACACTCGTTTTTGTAGAACATGGGGGGAGCTTAGCACTTGTGGAAAACGGTGCTTGAATGGTGCGTCGTGAGTGTGTGCGGCAATGAGTGAAGGCGTTAGGCACGTCTACAAATAGCGACTGATGGCGATTGTCCCCAGTGGGGGTCCAAGAATTTCTGTCAGTTTCATGACCGCTCATGGGGGATCTTTTCCCCAGCGGTGATTGCCACCGACAGCCGGTTCCGAGCCGGCGGCAGCGGACAGGTAGCCAGATCGGTGAAGGCACAGGGCAGATTCACTGCGCGGTTGAA
Source organism: Arthrobacter sp. MYb227 (assembly GCF_002975435.1). GTDB lineage: Bacteria > Actinomycetota > Actinomycetes > Actinomycetales > Micrococcaceae > Paeniglutamicibacter. The sequence continues at coordinate 428,230 of NZ_PCPT01000002.1, forward strand.
ATCTAGGCTTACCTTGCCGTCGGGATCGGGTGCGTCAATGTGCAGCGAGCGGTTTGCCGCATAAGTCGTTTTGCCCGAGGTCGCATCGGTGAACAGGATTGTCAGTGAACTCTCGGTGAACCCGTTGAATGCAGTCAGCGTGTGGGTACGCCCGTAGAGCTCGAAAGTGACCTTACCGGGAGCTCGATATACGTGTTTGAGGCCTTTGATTACCGCGCCAACAGTGGTTTCGCGTGGTTCAAGAAACCGTGTGAAGGTTCCCTCAATAACCCAGCCGATATCTGGTTCAAAAGTTGGAACATCAGTGAAGCTTTGAAGCAGCGGGTTCTGTGGGTGGCGTGGACGCAGAATATATTTGCCTCCGCGTTTGGCTGCCTCAATGATGATTTCTCCAAGGCCCAAGGTAAAGCTGTCGCCTTCTGCAATGCTGCCAAGCTTATGTACCCCGGTAATTGCTGCGCCATTAAAGACGAGTGTTTCTACCCCGTTGAGTTCTACATAGAGCCAATCATCGTGTTCCCACCATTGGCCAGGAAGCCCAGCAAAGGCCTTAGCATCTCTGGTAATCCAATGTAGCGCCGTGACAGCCATGAATCCGTAGGGAGCAGAAAGGTCCTCCAAGCGGCGCTGGTGCCAGCTTCGCCACTGGGCGGCAAATTCCTGGTCTTCAGGGGTGCGGAAAACTGTGTCAGTGATTGTTGCAGTTGTCATGATCGTGTCCTTAGCTTCTTCCACGAGAGCAATGGGGGCGTTGGCTTCTAGGCGTGGCGTGGTGAACTATTGGGGCGTTGGGATTGCATGGCACGTAGTTGTTGAATCACTGACATCGTCGCACCGGGAAAAACTTACTGTCGAGTACCTGACGCGGAGCGGGTCACAGTGCTTGATGTGGAGTAATAGGGGGATTAGTTGGGCGTAACACATGGTGATATCGCGAGTTGTGAGCTTGATTGCTCGTCGAAGTGTTGCTTTTTGGGGGTACAAGTATTGTGCTGTCGCTTCCAAAAGGTAAGGCCATGAGTCCTGCTAGCAGTTGCTAGCCACAGTCTGGGATGCTCAATAAATCCTCAGCGCCTGACTCATGGCTGACAAAACGACAGCATCCCGTCACCCACATGTTGGAACTTCAGGGAAGTCTGCATGTAGGTGACGGGACGCGGCTAAAACAGGCTAGGGTCATTGGCCCGAAATATTTGCAACGCTTAGTTCTAGCTTGTGGGTGCGCTCCTGTCTGCGCCACGGCGACCGGTAACCCCCAAGGCTGAGCACGCCGGCACCGGCGCCAATAATGTGAATGCTGGTGGGGGTTTGGGCCGTTCCAAAAGGATGCCTTGAAGTGTTGGGTGCGGGCTCGAGGGTTTACTCGGGTGCCAGGATCTTAGAATCCTTGTTGATGGTTTCCTTGTTGAAGTACGGCTTGGATGCGGAGCACATACCCCAGATGAACATCGCCACGAAGCCAAGTGCTAGCGAACCGATGCCAATGACGAAGGTGGAACCGATGCCACCGATGGTTGAGAATCCGTAGTCCGGGTCGATCATATCGATGGCCGACTGGATGAAGGCCCACGCCATGAAAATTCCGCCGAGCAGCGGGAAGACAAGCCGGTAGAAGAAATTGCGTGCCGAGGTGAACAAGGAATCGCGGAAGTACCAGATGCAGGCGAAGGATGCCACGCCGTAGAAGACCGTGATGGCCAAGCCGATCGAGAGTATCGAGTCCTGCATCAGGTTATTGCTCACCAGGGACATGCCGGCAAAGTATGCGATGGAAATGATGCCCATCAGCAGCGTGGAGAAGGTCGGGGTCTGGGACTTTTCGCTGACCACCGCGAAGCGTGCGGGAAGTGCCTTGTAAATGCCCATGGCGAAGGTACCTCGGGCGGTGGGCAGGATCGTTGTCTGTGAGGAGGACAGCGCGGAGATCGCAACAGCAATGATCAGGAACCAGCCCCACGGTCCCATGGCTATTGCCGCAAGACCTGAGAAGACGTCATCGGCATGTTCCGGGTTGGCTAGTCCAACGCCTTCTTCGCCAACTCCCGCATACATCATCACTGCCATGGTGATGCCAACATAGGTGATTAGCAACAAGATGGTGGAGAGCAGTGCCGCGCGCCCGGGGGTCTTCTTGGGGTCCTTGGTTTCCTCGGTCAGCGCCAGACAGGTGTCCCAACCCCAGTAGATGAACAGGGCCAACATGATGGCCTGCACCATTCCCGAGCCGCTGGCCAGCATCGGGTTGAACCAGTCAAGGGAGACGGGAGTTGGGTTTGGCGCGGTGCCGTTGAAGTAGCCATACAGGCAGCCAATAATGAATGCGGCCATGGCCGCGTATTGGATGACCAGCAAGATGGTCTGGACCTTTTCGCCAAGTTCAACACCGCGCATCGAAACGTAGGTCATGATCGCGATGGTTGCCGATCCCAAGGCAACAACAACCATGCGATTTTCCACAAGCGACCCATCCCCCACTAGATGAAGAATGTAGATTGCGGTGATTTCCGCGAGGTTTGCCATCACAAAGATGCCAGCGACCGCTAGTGCCCAGCCGGAGAACCAGCCGGTGCGCGGTCCAAAGGCCTTGGCCGCCCAGGTGAAGACGGTGCCGCAGTCTGGAAGCGCGCTGTTTAGCTCGCGGTAGGCGAATGCAGTGAACATCATCGGAATGAACGCGATGATAAAGGCGATGGGTGCCTGAGCCCCTACAGCGTAGACCACGTAGCCAAGTGTTGCTGCGATCGAGAAGAGCGGTGCCGTGGAGGCTAGTCCGATGATCGTTGATCCGGTAATGCCTAGTGTGCCGGTGGCAAGTCCCTTGCCCGGTGACGTCTCCGGCGGTTGCCGGATGCCTGATTCTGGTGCGATGGTACTTTGCACGCTGGCTCCTCCACGAGAATGTGATCCGCCGCACTGGCGACTGTGAGCTAAAACCTACCAGCTGGTTGGTCGGTTCACAAAGTGATGCGTCACACGATCGCATAGAGGGTGTGGGAAGAGAGGTTTTAGGCAGCCGGAGAGGGGCTTGGCTGCAGCTGGTGAATCAATTCAAGAACCTGTTGGGCGGTCTCCGGGACCACAAACGGATTGCTGGGTTTTTCTAGGTCAAGCAGTGCATTGTGGTTCAGACCGTCACCGGCAAAAAGCACGAGCTTGGCAAGAGCCTCATTTTTGGTAGCCAGGAGCAAGGCTCCATACCAACCGTCGCGACAGCTGCGGAGCAGTTCGAGGGCTTCCTGATCCTCGGTTTGTGCCAGACGATAGACGGCATCGATGAGACGCTCAAGCAAGTTGTCCCGGCTCAGCGAAGAAACAAGGTAATACTCGGCGGCACTGGGCAGATCGGCCATCATCTGTTCGACCTCCGCTGCGGCTTGAGCCTCTAGCTCGGTGAAAATTCCCTGGCGCAGCGCCAACATATTGGGGAAGTGGTGCAGCACCCCGGCCTTAGAAAGTTTGCAGGCAGAACTGAGCGCTTCAAGGGTTGCGGCGCGCGTGCCTTGATGGACAAGGATATTGAGGTACGCGGTGAGAATGTTCGCCCGCTTGCCCTGTTCGGTCAGCATGGCACAATCCTACTCAGCCCGGCGGCAAATCAACCGTTGATGTGTTCAGCGGCGAGCAGTTCGTTCAATTCGGTGATTGCCGAAAGTGCAGCACCGGGTATTCGAGTTGAACGTTGATGGCTTATTCCTAAGGTGCGACGGACTGGCTACGTAGATCCTTTGGCGGGTCTGACATGGTTACATGTGAAAACCCTGAAAATGAGAATGCTCTCATCTCATTCTCCTTTTGATCTCATAACTCGTTCGTATGCTTTGTAACGAACCCAGATATTGAGAAGAAATTCGAAGGAGAATGAAATGTTGAATTTTTGGATTGCGCTCGCTGCAAACCTTGTAGCAATGCTTGTACTGGTCTGTGTGGTCTACTACCGCAGGCACTTCCGTAAGGACCTAGTCCTTGCCTTCTTCGCATTGAACATCGGCATCTTCGGTGTCACGATGCTGCTGAACGGTTCGGGTGCCGGAGCCGGGCTGGGACTTGGCCTCTTTGGAATCCTGTCCATCATTCGCTTGCGCTCGGATACCCTGACCCAGGAAGAAGTCGCCTACTACTTCATTTCGTTGGCCATTGGTTTGATCAACGGGCTGCACCCGGATCCATTTTGGCTCTCCCCAGCATTGAGCTTCGCCATGGTGCTTGTCATGTTCTTGGCTGATCACCCATCGTTTGCCAAGCGCACCTTCCGTCAGACCGTCACATTGGATAAGGCCTATGCACAACAGGACCAGCTGCACGCCGCCTTGGGCGAACTGCTCGATGCACGGGTACTGCGTACCGTAGTTATCGAGCTGGATTTAGTCCGAGACCTGACAATTGTTGATGTGCGATTCCGCCGCAATATGGCTTGCTCCCACACGGACCAGCTGGCCGATGCCCCGGCCATCGAATCCATCCCGGTGCTGGCCGACTCGAACTCGGGACGCTAAAAATGAGTGCCACAACAGTGAAGGAGATTGGTATCGACCCCAGCCGGTGCGCCAATGCACTGGAGGCTGCGGCCAGCGCAGCAACCCCCATTTCGCTTGAGGAAGTTGTCAGTGAAGCGGCACTGATGACCCGCGTTGATAAGAAGTTCTTGCTCACCGCAGGTGAATTCGCCGAGCTCATGGCACGGCTGGGTCCCGAGTTTAGGATCATGCAGATTGGGGAGCGCCGACTGTTCACCTATGAATCGGTGTACTTTGATACCCCGGAGCTGGAGATGTTCACCGCTCACAAGCAGAGCAGGCGTCGTCGGTATAAGGTGCGTACCCGCACCTACGCCGACTCCGGACTGTGTATGTTTGAAGCCAAATTCAAGGGTTTGCGCGGTCAAACCGTCAAACATCGTATTCCATACCAGTTACAAGAACGCGATTTGATTAACTCCGACGCCGAGCAGTTTCTACGTGATCAGCTACGTGAACAATACAACCAGGACCTCCCAATTCTGGAACCTGTCATGCGCAGTGATTACGTCCGCGGAACGTTCGTGAATCCAAGCGATGAGGAACGGCTGACTTGCGATGTGAACCTCGTATATACGGGTGATTCGGGAACCGTAAATGGGCCGGATCTCTTTGTTATCGAGACCAAGACGGCCGATGGCAAGGGCGCTGCCGATACAGCGCTGGCCCAGATGGGCATCCGCGAGGTGAGCATGAGTAAGTACTGCATTGGGATTGCCCTGCTACATCCACACCTTGCCGCTAATAAGTGGAGCAGGTTGTTGCGGCAGAAATTTGGTTGGGAGCGACTCTGAGCGTAGGTGCAGTAAATCGCTCGCGATTTTGCACCGGTGGATGTCATACAGCCTGAGCGCGTGAAGATACACGGCTAAAATGAATCCAAGAAACTGTACCGCAAATTGTCCTCGGTACAGGAAAGGATCTGAGCTAGATGCCCACAAGCATATTGCCAGTAGACAGCAGTCAGCCTCTGCTCCCGGGGATCATCGGGATGTCTGTACACACCGACTGTGTCTATCTGCAGGAGATTAATAGAGCCGGGCATTCGAGTTCTTCCGAACCGAGTATCAGCAACATGAAGCTCATTCTCCAGGGAATGGACTTTGAGCAGTTGATCTCGGATATTCAGAGGGGTCACCGTGGTGCGGCACAAGAGGCGGTGCAACAGGCTTTATCGGCAGTGCAGCGGGCAGGTGCGGATTTTCTTGTAGTCACGGCAAACACCGTTGGTGCCATGCTCGAGGAGATGTCCGAGGCCGTTGGTGTACCGGTACTTGATATCACCAAGGCTGTACTCGGTGAGGCTGTCAATCAAGGAATATCTCGGTTGGGGTTGCTGAGCACCTCGCAAACAGCTGAATCGGGAATCTACCAAGCCCGTGCTCTGGAATTTGATTGCATAGTCAGTACACCGCCAACGCAGATTGCTCAGGCAATCGACGAAGTAATCTTCCAGCGGTTGGTGAAAGGCATTCTGCGTGAACAGGACGCACAAACTATTATCGAGGCAGTCAGCTGGTTCAAGGATCAGGGTATCGAGGCCGTTATTCTTGGTTGTACTGATATGACGTTACTGATGCCGCAGCTTAAAGCCGCTGAACTTCCCCTGTTAGACAGCACGATAATTCATGCTCAGGCCGCATATTACGTAGCAACAACAGGTGACCTCGAGAGCTTTTGTGTGAGGTACCCGGCCTAACTAATTTTGTCTGTGGCATCAAACGCCACAGACAAAATTCCTTGATTTGGCAAACCTACGAAGGCAAATCAAGAGATTTTCTGCCCTGTTTCAGATCGCTCGGCGCACTCATGACAATGGTTCGACTTGGGGCTCGGGTATGCGTAGATTCACGCCGGCCCGTAATAAGCGCCGAGCCCAGAACCATTGCGCCCACCATACGGAGCTGCAGGAAGAGCTGCGGAGTGATTTCGATGCCGAAGGTGTCCGTGAAGTCGGCAGTGGCTGATGGCGCTTTGGTTAAGGCGCCAACGGCGAATCCATCCACGAAATTCACATAACGCTGGGATGCGGCGACTGATTCGAAGGATTTATCACGGAAAATCTTCACTGGAGAAGTCCTATCAGCACAGGCCTTAGACTCGCCGAAAACATGTTAGTCAGTTTCCGCACCCGAAGTTTAGTGCGTCTACCGGTAGTACGTTGATTTTCTTGAGGCGGGCGTTAAAGTGCTTGAGCACCGGCTGTTTTGCGAGGGAAGATCTCGCTAACTGCCGGTGCTCAACATCATTCGCACTACAAAGAGGTAAGAATGACTCTAAACGCCACTCCTGACTTCCCTATGTACGCAACCTTGATGTTTCCTGTGAGTGTGGCGGAGTGTGGGCAGCGTTGTTTAGGAGTGAGAGAAGTTCACACTATCGCGTCGGCCAACCAGCACCGCCGAGAGACCAATGCCCACTGCGGCAAAGCCGCAGGTCATCCACCAAGTTGATGACCATCCACCGGTACTCATGGCCAGCCAGGCGACGAGCATGGGCCCGGTGAAGTTTCCAATATTGAAAATCTGCTGCATCAAACCCATTGCGGCCGGAGCAGAGCCGCCGGCGGGAGCTAGATCCACTGCCATGCGCGTCAACGTTGCGGGGATCATTGCTCCAAGTAAGGAGAACAATCCAACGCAGGTAACCTGCCAGGCCAAGCCACCGGAAATTGGTGACCAATCGATGGCAAAGGTCAGGAAACTAGTGACAGCCATTGCGGCGAATGAAACAAATAACAAAATTTTGGGTGCTATCCCGCGCTGCAGCAAGAACCCGGTGAGTACCGCGCCAATGCCATTGAGTCCGCCGACGATTGCCGAAAGGGTTCCAGGATGGGTTCCGCTGAGACCGCTTTGTTCGTAAATGGTGGGCAGGAACCCCACGACTGCCATCCACTGGATGGTGTAGCAACCAAAGACGAAACCCGCGATCCATACTTTTCCTGTGCGCGCTGTGACACCGATGCGCGCCGTCGCGGCCTTGGTTCCGCCCACGGCCTGTGGCTGATCCTTAGGAACTAAACGTATGATCAGCGGGAGGGGGATGAGGGTCATGGCGGCCATGATCCACCACCACATGTGCCACGTGCCAACCTGCAAGAAAAAGGCGCTGGAAATCAGGCCCACGAATGTTGCGGTGCCCATATACGCACTCCAGCACCCAACCGCCATATTGATCCGGTTCATGGGTGCGTAGCGGCGAATCAGACCCGGGCCCATAACGGTAGCGGCAATGAATCCGACGCCCTCAATTGCACGCGATGCCAACAGCATATTAGCGCCCAAAGACATGGCACCGAGTGCCGATCCCAGGGTAAGGAAAAGAAGCCCGATGATCAGTGTTCTGCGTTCACCAATGACCTCGGCAAGCAGTGAAATCCCAAGCCCACCAAGCATGCCCGCGACCTGCACGATTCCTAAGAGAACACCGGCAACCAATAGGGAAAGACCTAGATCTTCCTGAATGACCGGAAGCGCGGCAGGCAGTTTCCAGATGTGAAGGGCGGCGGTAATGCCCGCAAAGACCACCACTACCCAGATGGAGTTGCTCCGGGTAGCGGTTTGGGGGCTGGTTTGAGCGATTGTCATGAGTATTCGAGTCCTTCAACTGTCATGGCTGATCGGAGTCTGCCATGCCAATGACCGGTTCACTAGAATGTTTCTCGTTGAATGCGACTTAGTACGCCACAAGTCAAGGATTTAGGTGAGTTGAGGTTCTGCTTCTAAGCGCGGTACAGCAGACTTGAAGGATGAAGAACTTGCGAACCTGGTACACGTTGAAGGTTAAATTGTATGGCTCCGAGCCGCTGATTTGGCGTCGACTCGAAGTCGACGGTGCGATGAGTCTTGAGCGTTTTCATATAGTTCTTCAAGCGGCCTTGGGTTGGACCAACTCGCACCTTCACGCCTTTAGTAGCGACAATCCCTTCGAGCGAGGTCTTGGGGCCGCACGGGCTAACACGCTCACCTGGCTTGATGCGGGAAGTATTGCCGAGGGTCTGGAAGGTCAAGACGAACTGGATACAAGCATCGCTGACGCATGTGAACAATCGGGCGGGATGCTCTGGTATCAATACGATTTTGGTGATTCCTGGATGCACACGATCACCGTGGAATCCACCCGCATCCCCGAATCTGGCGAACCGATTGCTCGCATCCTTGACGGAGCAATGCGTATTCCGCTCGAAAATAGTGGTGGGTTACATGGTTGGTACGAGATGCTGGAACTAGATTGCGGAAAATCTGGCGCCGAAGGAAGGGAATATCTCCTTGAGTGGTTGCATTCCCATGCCGGTTATTTCACCTCCATTGACCCCCTGCAATTTGACGTTGGAGCGGCAAACCTGCAGCTGCGTTTGTATATGGGTGGGGCGCAACCGGATAAGAGCAGGGAAGATGAGCAAACTCTGAACCCGGCTACCTTTGGAAATGCCGCAGTGGGAACGTGGATAGCGACAGTTAATATTCACGCTGGATTGGTGCTTTCTAACGCCCTCTATCAGCTGGGCATCAATGTGCTTGATACGCCGAGCGAACCGAGTATGCCGGCGGATGCACCGCGTGCCATGGCCTCGATACTGTGGTGGATCCGGGCATGTGAAGGAACCGGATTGCCGTTGACCGCTGCCGGGTACCTGAGCCCTGCAATAATCCCCGAGGTGATTGAGGGTATTGGTTGGGAGCATGAAGACTTTGTGCAATTCGGAGCCAAGACCGAAGTCCATCTACATACGCTTCACGACTTCAGACTCATGCTCATCGAGATTTCACTGCTCAAAGTTCAGGGTAAACGGCTCGTTGCTACCCCCACTGCCGTGCGCTTAGCAGGGGATCCTGCAAAGCTTTGGGCGCATCTGGCCAAGCGTGCGCTGAACTCCAAACGTGAACGCGATATTTACGATGCGACAATGGTTGCCTTGATTGCCGCGGCGGGTGAAGGAGAGGCCGATCAAAAGACAATTACTGCCCGTATCAATGAGGGAATGCGGCTGCTGGGCTACCTCAACTATGAAGGCGGCCCGATCGGTGACACGGATTTCCAACGCTTAGGGGATCGTTACAACGCAATCACTAAGGCTTTTAGAATGTCGCTGTTGGACAACGGGAACCGTGGCCGTGCCGTGGAGATCGAGCGCGAATTCGCACGTGCCGTGTTAAGTTCCTAGGCCCGCTGGAACACCAAACGTTCCCGGCCACCTTCCACAGTTTGGAAGATGGCCGGGAACGTTTTAGAAGGTGAGGCCGGAAGCCGCTACTGAATCTTGGTGCCGGTGGTCGTGGTTTCAACCTTGTGTGCCGTGCGACCCAACAGGTGGGTCGGAACCTTGTAGGTTTCCTTGGCGGTCAGCGCGGAGACCGAGGCAATCAGCGCGACCGCCAGGGTGAAGTAGCTGATGATGACCCAACCGCCGGGCTGTAGACCGCCGAGGGCCGCAACGATCGAGGGTGCGAAGCCTGCCATCAGGAAGCCGAGCTGGGTACCGATGGCCAGGCCGGAGAAGCGGACCTGGGAGGAGAACATCTCCGCATAGAAGGATGGCCAGACCGCGTTTGCCGCGGCGTAGGCGCAACCGAAGACCAATACCGAGAGTGCGAACTGGAGCAGGGTGTTGTTGGTTTCCATGGAGCGCAGATAGAACGGCATGAACGCGGCAGAAGCCAGCGCACCGTAGATGAATACCGGCTTGCGACCAATCTTGTCGGCAAGCTTGCCAAAGAGCGGCTGGGTGAACAGGGCTCCGACGTTACCGGCAACCACCAGCCACAAGGTAATTGACTCATCCATGTGGCCGATCTGCTTGCCATAGGAAATCGCGAGTGTTCCATACACCGTGGACACCGCTGCAATGAAGGCGCAGAAGACAACACGAAGCACGTCGCGCCAGTGGAAACGGATCAGCACGCCCAGCGGTAGCTTGGCAATCTCGTTGTTCTTCTTGGCGTTCTCAAATTCCGGAGTCTCCTGCAGTGAGCGACGGATGAAGAAGGTGATCAGGACGACCACCGCGGAGAGCCAGAACGGGATGCGCCAGCCGATGCCGAACTTGAATTCGTCGGGCATTGCTACCACGGGGATGAAGATCAGTGCGGCGAGGATCTGGCCGCCCTGGGTACCGGTCAGGGTCCAGGAGGTGAAGAAAGAACGACGGTTATCCGGTGCGTGTTCAAGGGTGAGCGAAGAGGCACCTGCCTGCTCGCCGGCCGCCGAAAGTCCCTGCAGCAAGCGTGCAAAGACCAGTAGCGCCGGGGCCCACCAGCCGATTTGGTCAAAGGTTGGTATGCAGCCAATGGCAAAGGTTGCCGCGCCCATCAGGACCAGGGTAAACATCAGCACCTTCTGCCGCCCGACCCTGTCCCCGAAGTGGCCCAAGATAACGGCGCCAATGGGGCGGGCGATGTAGGCGAACCCGAAGGTTGCCAGCGACATGACCGCCGCGTTGGCGTCAGCGTCGGGGAAGAACACGTGCGGGAAGATCAGCGCGGCTGCGGAGCCGAAGATAAAGAAGTCGTAGTACTCGACGGCGCTTCCCATGAAGCTGGCAAGTGCTGCTTTAACGGGGGTCCTGCCCCCGTTCGCGGCGGGTGCCGGTGAATTCTTCTGGGTTGGCATCGGGGACTCCTTGGGTGGACTGGCTTGGGGGACTGTTACATGGTGGCTTATTGGGGGAGCCAAATCATACTTTGTGCGCATTGCGTACGGTTGTACGAATAGCGTACAAGCATTAGAGTAGAGCTAAATCACAATCAAAACAATCCCTGCGCGCAAAATCTCACGGACCGGAGCACTCATGAGCACCACCACACAGTCATATCTTGTAGGCCTGATCGGCGACGGAGTGACCCCGTCACTGACCCCGCCCATGCATGAGGCCGAAGGTGATGCTCACGGATTGCGCTACCTCTACCGCCCCATTGACCTGAACGTTATTGGCAAACAAGGCACAGATGTTGGTGAGCTGCTCACGGCCGGGGCCATGCTGGGATTCAACGCCTTCAACATCACTCACCCCTGCAAACAACTGGTACTCGAACACCTCGATGAAATTAGCGACGAGGCCCGAAACATCGGTGCCGTCAATACCGTGGTGATCCGCGACGGAAAATTCCACGGCTACAACACCGACGCCTCCGGCTTCACCTACGCACTTGCCAACGGACTGCCCGAGGCCAACCTTGAAGCGGTCCTCCAGCTCGGTGTCGGCGGTGCCGGCTCCGCGGTTGCCTACGCACTGCTTGACTCCGGAGTCAAAGAACTCTTCCTGGTCGATCCGGAACTCTCCCGAGCCACCGAACGCGCACAAACGCTTTCCACCCAATTCCCAGACCGCGCCATCAGCGCCCACACGCCGGCCGTAGTGCCAGAACTTCTGCCACGGGTCACCGGGGTGCTCAATGCAAGCCCCGTTGGCATGCGTCAGCACCCGGGACTACCACTAGATGTCACGGGCCTTACCCCGGCACACTGGGTTGCCGATGTTATCTACCGCCCGGTGAACACCGAACTGCTGACGGCCGCCCAAACACTGGGCTGCAAAACTCTTGACGGTGGTCACATGGCGGTGGGCCAGGCCGTTGATGCCTTCGGAATCATTACCGGGCTCACCCCCGATGCCCCGCGCATGCGCGCGCACCTTCTCGAAATGCTGGAAGCAGGACTCTAATGCGTACCTCAATCGCCACCGTCTGTATCTCCGGAACACTGGAGCAAAAAATGCATGCCTGCGCCAAGGCAGGATTCGACGGCATCGAAATCTTTGAACAAGACCTCACCGTCTCGGCCATGTCACCGGAGGAAGTCCGTGCGCTGGCCGACCGGCTGGGGCTCACCCTTGATCTCTTCCAGCCCTTCCGTGACCTTGAAGGAGTCGACGAGGATAGCTTCGTGGCGAGCCTGGCCCGGGCCGAGGCCAAATTCAAGTTCATGAACCGGTTGGGCATCGACACTATGTTGTTGTGCTCAAACGTTGGCACGGCTTCCATCAATGATGATGAACTGTTTATGAGCCAGATCCGTCGACTGGCAGAGCTTGCCGCACGCTATGGCGTCAAGATCGCCTATGAGGCGCTGGCCTGGGGAAAATATGTCAACACTTACCAGCACTCCTGGGCCATCGTGCAGGGCGTCGATCACCCCAACGTTGGCATCTGTCTTGACTCCTTCCACATCCTCTCGCGCGGAGATGACCCGGCAGAGATCGCACAGATCCCCGCGGAAAAGATCTTCTTTGTCCAGCTAGCCGATGCCCCGGTGCTTTCCATGGATATCCTCTCCTGGTCACGCCACTACCGGGTCTTCCCCGGCGAGGGCGGCTTCGCGCTTGATCAATTCATGGGTTACCTGGTGAAGTCAGGCTATGACGGGATCGTTTCGCTAGAAATCTTCAACGATGTCTTCCGCCAATCGGATGTTGAACGCACGGCAGTTGACGGAATGCGCTCACTGATCTGGCTACAAGACCAAACCATTGAACTCTTGGGTGCCGGGGCCACCGAATTCCCGCTGGAACTCTCCGCACTGCCCGCGGCTCAAACTCCTTCCGGTTTTGATTATGCCGAGATCCGCACCGAAGACCCCGAGGCTGTTGCCGGGATGCTCGCCCAACTGGGCTTCACCTTCCGCGGCCAACACCGCCGCAAGCCGGTAACGCTGTGGAGTGCGGGGGATGCACGCATCATTATTAACACCCAGCGCAGCCGCGGAATCACCGCCCAGGTCTCCGGCTTTGGCATCCAGGTCGCCGACGCTCAGCTGGGTACCAGCCGTGCCACGGCGCTGAAAGCACCCTCGGTTCCGCGCCACCACACCATTGATGAACACCCGCTGCATGGGTTTATCGCACCGGATGCCACCGAGGTTTTCTTTGGCACCTGGGCTAGCGAACCAGCCTGGGCCGCCGAATTCGGAGCCGGGGCCGCACCCGCCGACACCGGGCTGGTCTCCGGGCTTGACCACATTAACCTTGCCCAGCCGTGGCAGGCCTTTGATGAGTCGGTACTGTTCTACACCTCCACGCTGCACCTCGAGGCCCGCCCGGGCACCGAGGTACCAAGCCCCATGGGTCTGGTCCGTTCTCAGGTGCTACGTACCGATGATGGTGCCGTGCGGCTGGCCCTGAATATTGTTCCGCACGGATTAGAAGACACCCGCGATGGTGCGCTGCGCTACCCGGAGCATATTGCCATACACACCGATGATATTTTCACCCTGGCTCGCCGCGCTGTGGCCGCCGGGATGGAGTTCCTGGCGGTGCCAAGGAACTATTATGAGGACTTGGCGGCACGTTTTGGGCTGGACGAAGAAACACTGAGTGCATTGCAAGAACTGAACCTGCTCTACGATCGTGATGAGCACGGGGAATTCCTGCACTTCTACACCGAAACCGTTGGCACCATGTTCCTTGAGGTGGTCCAACGCAAGGGCGGTTACGACGGATATGGAGCACCTAATGCTCCGGTCCGCCTGGCGGCCCAGTTTGAGCGCAACCGCTGGAGCAAATACTAGAGACCAGCAGCAAAACTATGAGGGGGAGCCGGACAACGATGTCGCAGCAGCCTGACTACTACGTGAAATCCGCCGAGAAGACGCTTGCGGTATTACTTGCGTTCAATTCCGGTACCAGCGCGCTTTCCGTCACCGAGGTGGCGGCGGCGATTGGTGTTTCACGTGCAGCGGCACGTCGATTCCTGCTCACCCTCGTAGATTTGGGTTACTTGGTATCCGAGGGCAGCACCTACAAACAGACCCCACGGGTGCTGGATATTGGGGCATCCTATCTTTCGGGGCTCACCCTGCCGCAGGTTGCTCGCCCACATTTACAGCGCCTTGCCACCGAACTGTCGGAAACCACGGCACTGTGCGTGCTCGATGGGCAAGACATCTTGTATGTGGAACGGATCGGCAATCCGCGCCTGCATTCAATGAACGTATCGATTGGTAACCGGCTTCCGGCCTGGGTGACCTCCATGGGCCGCGTGCTTGTTGCGGCGCTGCCAGAAGATCAGCGCGAAGAATTCCTCACCCACGCCCAGCTACGTAACTACACGGCCAAGACCGTTGCCAGCGTTGCCGAGCTGCGCGAGGAACTAGATAAGGTCCGCAGCCAGGGCTGGTCATTGGTGACCCAGGAACTCGATGAGGGATTGCGTGGGTTGGCGGTTCCGGTCTACCGCGGTTCCCAGCTCTTGGGCGCTCTAAACGTTTCGGTGCAGCCCGGACGCATTGGCTCAACATCTATTACCGATGAGATGCTGCCGCTCATGCATCAGGTGGCGCAGGATATTGCCGATGACTTCGGTGGGCGCACCGGCAACGAAATATCGGCCAAAGCGTGATGTGCTAACCAGCCACAACATGGTGGGGTTCTTGAAACGTAGCATTTGGATCTCTGGTTGCTGAAGCCGCGCAAATCTATCGATACGGAGGTCGGGCATAAGGGCACAGGAAGACTCATCAAGGCGTCTTTTGCCGCAGGCCTGTGTCATTGCTCGTGAAAAGTGAGGACGTGGGCCACCTCGACGAATTGTATGGCGCTGGTTTATGTATATTCTTTGTTGCGAGGGGTCCACGAAGCCTTGCGGCACTGAAGAACCTGAAATTGTTGATTCGTTGATTTCTCGAAATTCCTCGGGTCAAGAATGAGGATCAATCCAGACATCACCACGCGCTAGCTTAAGTTGCCAAAAGATTCTCCTGCTGAGTGAGCGCCTGAAGCCTAAATACCATTTTCGGCTGATCCTATATTTTCCATGGTTTCTAAAGTTACCCTTACAAGTGAACCGTAGTAATTGAACTATAAGACCGCACCTGCTAGAGTTGGCCCTCAGAAGCAATTAATTCTTTTGAAGGGAGCTGGTGGCAATGTCTGCTAAAAGTGAATTTGCCCCCTTGGCCGAAGCCGCACGGTACCTCGAGCTGGGTAGGAATGGCACTAAGAGCTTGGTTGGAGTGATGCTCGGAACCGGTCCCGGCCCCGGGGGAAGGAAAATTAGCATGCGAGATGTTGAAGAGTTAATGAGCCGCAAGGAGCATCCTCTGCCTGCCGGCCGTCCAGTTTTGAGGTGCCCTCAGAACCCTGCGCTTTTGGGCCCCTCACTGTACTTCTCACCAGCAACGCCCGAGAAAGCTGCAGAAATAGATGCCATAAACACCGCACTTCGAGAAAGTGGCCGAAGCCATCTCGAATGTTCGGAAGCGACAAAGGAGGATCGTCGCTTCACAGGATACTGGGAAATAGGAGACGAAACCGCGGACCTTCTAGTGAAAGAGGGAGGGGTAATCGTCGGCACCATCGCCGGATTTGTTTACGAAGCCGCCGAAGTCATTGATGTTGCAATCACAATCCCATATCGCAAGAGGAAAGTATTCGTTGTGCGCCCGATACTTGGGGACGAACTGGAACCCTGGAAAGTGTTCCTGCCGAGCAATAGCCGAGGGCCAGCTCTCATTCAAGCCTAGAAGCCCCTGGTGAGTTCGTGAGTCTTGTTAAAGAACAGATGCTTGGATCAAAGGTTCGCATTCACACACATGGGTGAAGGAGTTGCCTCTAAGCCAAGCATCCAATAACTCGCAAAACGAGCTTTCATTGGGACAAGTCTAACACCTATATCTTGAGGAGTCATAAGATGGCCAGCGGCAGCGACGGCAATCCCCCGTGGATTTCGAAAAGTCGATTCGTGAAGTACAAGGATGCTGCGAATGGAGACCCCGGACTAGCTCTGGAGCTTTACTCTTGGAATGTCGAACTAAGCGTAGCGCTATTTCGGGATTTCTCTCATTTGGAGGTGGCACTGAGAAACGCGTGTGACAAGGCACTGTTTAGACGAGGTCGGTACGTTGCCCATGGCGCGGACTGGCTGAAATCCGATGAGAATGCACGACTGGTGTTACCTACCGAAAATCACACACAAGAAACGGTCAGGAAACTCTGCCAAAAACTACAAGATGCCCGTGACTTCTCAGGGTATACAAAAAATTCGTCAATACCACGTGGGAAAATTCTTGCTGAGCTGTCCTTCGGTTTCTGGAAGTATCTTTTTACTAAGCGAATGCGTCAAGAACTCTGGGAAGGGTGCCTGAACCTTGAATTCAGGTATGTCGACCGTGCTAAAAGTGTTGACCCAGCAAAATTGCACGGAGACCTAGAAAGACTTGCGAGGCTACGAAACCGAATCGCCCACCATGAGTCCATCTTCGATAAATCTCCGCAAGAGGATCACGATGCTTTGCTCCGTATGACGGAACTCCTTGGCCCCGATGTAGACAGATTTGTGCGCAAACATTCCACCGTCCGTGCAGTGCTTGCCTCGCGCCCCACTAGGTAAAATAGGTGCAGAATACAACGACAGCGGAGAGCTCCTAACGATTAACCAATACTGAATACTGCCCAAAATCAATGCGCATCACAAAGCGCCGTGGGGTTGGGTGGGCAACCTCGGTAAACCCGGCCTCGGCAAAGATCGAGCGGCTACCCACATACAGTTCGCCCCACATCGGTGCCTGGCCCGCAGCCAATTGCAAGGGGTAACCCTCCAACGCTTGGGCACCCCCAGAACGCGCAAATTCCACAGCCGCGGATGCCAAAGCGCGGCTGATCCCGCGACGCCGATACCCGGCGCGGGTGACAAAGCAGACTGCCGCCCAGACGCTTTCGTCGTCTTTGTCTTCTTCCCGAGAACCAAAAACTATGCGCGAGGACCTCAACCGCGGGTAGGCGGTTCGTGGTTCCACGGCGCACCAGCCAACTGGCTCGTCACCCAGAAAAGCAATCAGGCCACTGGTGGTTTTTGCTGCAGGTATCCCGCACTGGGTTTGCGCATGCAGGGCTTGTATACGCTCTTGAACTGAAAGCGCATCAAAGGATTTACCTGGATTCTGGAACCATTGGCACTGACAATCCCACGCGGTGCCCTTTGAGCCAAAGACTAAATCTAGTTCCGCTCCGCTGACCTCGTTTGCTGGGACAATACGCACTGCGGTGTTGGTGGATTCAGTTGTATGAACAATTTTCTGAGCCATGGAGCAATTCTCCTGCCGAGTCCGATGAGTGCTGCCTCTTTGCTTCAATACCCCCTTGACTCTTCGAGACTGCCAGCACCAAGAAACTCGGTCAAGAGGTAGCCCGTGGGGAACTCGCAGCACCAACGGTGGTTCTTCATCAGAACCTGTTCAACGTGCTGCAGGTGGCAGAATCGAGGTGTGGACAATGAACAAGGCGTGGGCGCCCACGAACCCTCGGCCGCTCAACAGCTTCGAAGCGAAAGCTGGGCCCTGTGGCTAGGGCTGGGAAGCACAATCTTTGGCACCATGGTAGGTCTGATCGGATTCTCGGACTACAGGCCGGATCTTGCCGGCTACCAATCGGTGGGAGTCTACGCGGCGGTGCTTGCCGGACTTACGGCAGCCACCGGAAGTGTCCTGGGCTACCAACGATTTTTAGTTGTTGAGCAGAACTGGTTGCAAGAATTCCCACGCTATCGCCAGATCATTAACCTCGCTGCACTGGTGCTGATCCACGCGTCCATCAGCGTCATGGCCATGATCATTACCTTCCGGATCTTCCAAGATGCATTCTTGGGGCTGAGCGTGGATAAATATGCGGGAAGCCTGATGGTTGGGATCAGTGCGGGGATTGCCGGATACATTGCACTGCTCTCGGTATCCCGGATTACCGCTCAGTCACTCTCCGGGTTGCTGGCCGTCTTCCTGGTTACCGGAGTCTTTATCAGCATGCTTGCCACGCAAAATCCTTATTGGTGGCAATCAATGTTCTCCACGTTGGGAACCCGTGCCGCAGGCTCAACCTCGGCATGGACCTTCAATCTGACACTTGTCATAGCGGGCCTGGTGCTGAGCACCTTGACCGGGTTCATTGTTCGAAACCTTCAGTTACTTGCAAACATCTTTGATTCCTTCGCCGATACCCAAGGCAAACCCCGGCCACGATTCATCAGGCCGCGCCCCCATGTAGTCAGCGTCTGTTTGTTGGGACTCGGAGTGTGCGTGATTGGCATTGGTCTGGTGCCCGTGAGCATCTCGGCCCCGGTACACTCAACGATCGTCAAAATTGCCGCTGGATTCATCGTGGTGCTCCTACTAGGTGCGGCGCTCTGGTTACCCGGATTCCCGTGGGTCTTCCACCTGTTGTCCTTTGCCTGCTTCCTGGGACTTGTCGGGGCAGCATTGCTCTGGCAGCCACTTGCCTACTACAACCTCACGGCCTTTGAACTCGCGGTCGTCGGAATAGTCTTTGGTTGGCTCATCGTCTTTATCCGCACCACCGCAGCGGCGCTCGCCGTGAAGCAAAAAGCGCTCACCGACCTCCGTGTAATCGCCGGGGAAGCCGAGGCAGAGGTCAGCGGGTAGCTACCTGTTCAAAGTGTGCAACGAACATATCGGGACGCACCAGCACCACCGATCCATTGGGCAACCGGCGCTTGGGGGACTCGGCAAACTCGTGTAGTCCGACCCCGAATTCGGCTGCCAGCTCTTGACCACGGGTCCTTCCTGCCGGTCCATAGATATGGACCTGCCAGGTCGCGTCGTTGAGCACCTCAAAGTTATCTGGCTGAGCACCTGTACGATTTGTAACCCAGGGAAGCCTACGGCCCAGGACCTTGCCACGGCGTCGAGCCCGAGCAAATCCGCTGGCCTGTGCGGAACGATTTTCTGAACTCTCATCGATCCAGTAATGAATGCGGATCTGCGAAAGATAGCCGAAGAAGCGGCGTCCCGCAGAAATTCTGCCCACCAAGCGCACGGCCATGGGCCAGAAGAGCGGAAGTGCACGAGTGCGTACCGTGTGCGCCAACCACGAGCGCGAGGTGATGGCCGTGAAAATCCAGTCGGTGGTGGACACCAAGCGCAGTGCCACCGGGCGACGTTCGGCCTCGTAGCGTTGCAAGTAAGACTCGGGCATTCTGCCGGAGAACACATCTGATAATTTACACACAAGGTTATGCGCGTCCTGCAACCCGGTGTTCATCCCTTGAGCACCCACGGGGGAGTGGATATGCGCGGCATCTCCCACCAGGAAGACCCTGCCGTGGCTAAAGGTCTTTGCCACGCGGTGATGCACCCGGTAGGTGGAGAACCATGCCGCATCGGTATAGAGGACCCCGAATTCTTTGCGCAGGCTTGCCCGGGCACGGCTTTCATCAAGATCGAGCTTCTGCTCATGCGGCGAGGCATCTGGCTCGTGCAAAATCCCAAGTAACCGGCGGCGGTCCCCTCCGGAAGCATCGGCGCCCATGGGGAATCCGAGCATGAAGTTTTCATCGGAGAAGCGCAGGTTAATTCCGGAGCCCATTCCTGAAACACCGTGTGCATCTAGGACATAGAAAACCTCGTCATCGGTTGAACCCTCGAAGGGAATATTGAATGACTCGCGGAGGGGGGATGAAGCGCCATCGGCGGCGATGACGTACTTGGCGGAGATCCTCAGCTGTCCCTCGGGGCTCGAACAAGTCACGTTGACGCGGTCTGCTGTTTCTTCCAAGGACTCGAAACCGTAGCCCCAGAGAACCGGGGTGCCCGAGTCTTTCAGGCGCTGTGCGAGTAGCTCCTCGTTGGCGCTCTGCTCCAACATGGTCAGCCCCGCATAGTGAGTCTGGGAGTAACCGAGCCTATTGAGTTTGATGCTTTTGAAACTACGGGCACCGACACCAGGGCGCATTTCACCCGTGGGAATGGCACGTGCCTGGACTTCATCGGCTAGGCCCAGCTGCCTATAGATTTCCATGCTGCGCGCCTGAAGCGCCAGCGCACGAGATTCTTGCGTAGGTCCGGATTTCAGATCCACGACTTTGGCATCGATTCCAAACTTTTGTAGCCAAGCACCGGCCATCAGACCGGTAGGTCCTGCTCCGATGACCAATACGTCCGTGTGAAGTTCCGTGGCATCCATATATCTCACGCTACGCCCGAATGCTGTGCAAAGCACTGGTGAGTAGGGCTCTGGCGCGTCGGGTACAACTATTTAGTGACAGCTTTTTCCATGGCCTGCTGCTGCATCTTTGTGACTATCAAGGATCTTCACGAACAGGTTAGTGCGTGAGCAGCAGGAGTGAAACAACTAAACCTTAGGCGATGGTGGCTCGCGTGAGCATAGATGATTGAAGCCGCTTTGAAAGTTCCTATGTTTGCGAAGACTATTAAGTCTTCACATGAGCGCTCGCTCCGCCACCAGAAACAACGTCCAGGCTTTTATTTGCTTGTCGTTTCTGTGAGACGCAACGATAGTAAGCACAAGGCACGAACTTCACCGTCTGCGAGGTCTACTCCCAATAGAGTTTCGATACGTTGGATCCGGTAAGCGAGGGTATTTCGGTGAATGAAGAGCTCCTCACCGGTGAGTCGAGCATTGCCGCTGTGACGGAGGTACGCGGTGAGGGTGTCTCGCAAGACGTTTCCCATGTCGGTGTCCAAAGGTGCCAAGAGTTTGGCCGCCATCGAGACTAAACCAGCGCTGGGTAACCCATCAATGATGCCGGTTAGATCAAGCGCCGGAGAGCGGTGGACGCCGGGAATCGTGTTATGCCGGCGGGCCAGGCGAAGCGTCAGCGGAAGTTCTGGCAAATCGGTAGGTGGGGTGATACAGAGTGCGAAAGCCGCGTCGGTTGGTAGTAAAGGTCTGCAAATTTCTGCAGCATCGACGCCTTCGCTTGGCTGCTGTAGCAGGATGCTCAGTAGCCCCGGCTCTTCTGCGAACCTCACGCTACCGTGAGTTCTTTCGAGCGCCACACGTAACCGCCAGCCGACGGCACGTAATAACGTGGTGCCGGATTCTTCGGTACCCGAGGGTCCAGCCAAAACGACCGCTTCAAAGGGAATATCTGGTTCGAGGCCCGTTGCCCCTGCCAAGGAGCGAAGAGCGTTGTTTGGCTCCGAACCGGCATAGATGGCTTCAATGAATGCCGCGGCGGGTGCCGAATGCAGAGGTGATTGCGCCCCGAGCGTGTAGCTCAATTGCATGGCCAGCACCGCGGCCACCGGGCCGAGTAATGGTTGAAGCAAGGTATCGCTGGGTAGGCCTTGGACCAGGAGCTGGAAACGGTGCCCGGGACCGCTGGGAAGCCGCAATACCGAACGGGTAGCCGTGCCTTGAATGGTGCCCGCGGAGATAAGTTCGTAGCCCTGCTCATCAAGAATCGCCACGCGGGTCTTCACCGCAGCGGCCACTCCTTCAAGGACTTTTCCCAACGAAGCTCCAGCCGCGGCCCAGCGTGTGCACTCATCGGCAAGTTCCCACCCCGAGCGCTGCTCGTCGTAGCGCTCAGTGGAAAGAATTTGCCATACGTGACGCATAAAGAGCGCGAACGGTACTTCTGCGGGAAGTTCAATGAGTGGAATTCCGTGACTATTGCAGGCATCAACGAGCCCTTGGGGCAGTGAAAGGTGGGCCGGCCCCAGCCCGAAAGCCAGTGCCGAGACCGGTACTGCAGCGAGCCTTTCAACGTAGGCGTCCCAAGTCCTTGGATCACTGAAATTCAGGCCCATTCCCGTGGTCAATACCAAGGCGTTAACACCAAGATAGGGCGTGGGATCCATATGCTCGGTGGGAGCACACCAGGTAACAGAGCGCATGAGTTTCTCGGCGGGAGTATTCGTACGCAAATGCAGACGCATTTGTTTATCGGTCAGAAGATCAGCAACTCGCATGCCCGGCCCTTTGTGCTTTTTGCATAGTTAGTACTTTCATATTCAGCATATTGCACAGTGTGCCGTGTCACTAATTCTCCGTATGGTTGCAGGTATGCCTCAACAAGTGATCCAGCGCACCGTGACCCAGCCAATCCTCATCAATTCAGATATGGGCGAAGGTATTGGGCTACACGCCTTTGGTAATGATGCAGAGCTGATGTCAATCATCGATGTAGCAAATATTGCCTGTGGATTCCATGCCGGGGACCCCGATGAAATGAATCGCACCGTCGAACTCGCAGCCGCCAATGGGGTCGCCGTGGGGGCACACCCCGGTTTGCCAGACCTGGTAGGTTTTGGACGACGCCGCATGATGCTCACTCCCGAAGAAGTAGAAACCATCATCCTCTACCAAACCGGCGCACTGACAGCCTTCCTCACTAAGCATGGACTGAAGCTCAACCACATCAAGCCCCATGGCGCACTGTACGGAATGCTCGCAGGCGATGAGGAACTCATGCAGGCAGCCGGATCGGTTGCCAAACTGTTCGACGTTCCTTTCTTCGGGCTTGCCGGTACCGCACACGAAAGTGTCTGCCGAGAGCTAGGCGTCGAATTTGTTCCAGAACTCTATGTGGACCTGAACTATTCGAATCAAGGCGCGCTCATCATTCAGCGCCGGCCAGAGATTACCAACCCGGAAGCCGCAGCCAACCGAGTATCAGCGGCGCTCGCCGGCGGCCCGGTGCTAGCCGTGGATGGCACCGAATTAAGCATTGATTTCTCAAGCATCTGCGTCCACTCGGACGCCCCGAATTCACCGCAAGTCGCCGCCGCGGTACGAGCTGCCATCAACAAGGCAATAACGCTCGAGAATTAGCCCCACGCACAACACCAGACTTAGCTAACCGGTGAGCGCGGCAGCCCCCTGCCACTCATCAAATAATTTATTGCAATGACCCGAAAGGCAGTTCTCATGGCTGACATCATTTCCCCACTTCCAGGCATCTTCTACCGCAGCCCCGGCCCCGGCAAAGCACCATTCGTCAACGTTGGCGATGTCGTCACCGTGGGACAAGCAGTAGGGATCGTAGAGATCATGAAGCAGTTCACCGAAGTCCAGTCCGATGTAGCAGGAACCATCGCCTCCTTCGGCGTCGAAGACAACGCCATGGTGAATCCCGGCGACGTCCTGATCACCGTAACCGAAGGCTAAGGACGGCAGCCATGAAGAAACTCCTCATCGCGAACCGCGGCGAAATTGCGGTTCGCATCATCAACAGTGCCCGCTCATTGGGCATCGCCACCGTCGCAATCGCCAGCGAACCGGATGCCGAATCACTTGCCGCAAAGCTCGCCGATGAGCTAGTCATCGTGGGCCCGGCGCAAGCAGCAGCAAGCTACCTGAACCAGGAAGCGGTCATTAAAGCTGCTCTAGACACCGGAGCCGACGCGATCCACCCCGGATATGGGTTCCTTTCCGAGAACGCAGAGTTTGCTCGCGCGGTAGTAGCCGCCGGATTGATCTGGGTGGGTCCAGATGCCAACGCCATTGAACTGATGGGCAATAAGTCTCAAGCCCGTGAATCGGCCAAGAACGCAGGAGTTCCGGTACTTCCAGGAACCGAAGGCCCGCTGGCCGAGGGTGATGACGCGATCGCCTTGGCCCAAGAGATTGGTTACCCACTCGTCGTTAAGGCTTCTGCCGGCGGCGGTGGGCGCGGGATCCGCTTCGTCGAATCCGAATCTGAGCTTTTGGCAACCATTGAGATGGCTCAGGGTGAAGCCGGGGCAATCTTTGGCGATTCGGCAGTTTATATGGAACGTTTTGTGCAGGATGCCCGCCACGTTGAGGTACAGATCCTCGGTGACGGAACCACATTCCTGCATCTGGGCGATCGGGACTGCTCCATGCAGCGACGTTCCCAGAAGGTCATCGAAGAAGCTCCTGCCCCATCACTGCCGGACGCCGTACGTGAAAAAATCCGTAGCTCTTCGGTGGAATTGGCTCGTGCGTGTGGCTATAGCGGTGCTGGAACCATCGAATTCCTCTATGATCCGGTACGTGAAGAGGCCGCATTCATTGAGATGAACACCCGGCTACAGGTTGAACACCCGATTACCGAAGCCATCACCGGAGTCGATCTGGTACGCGAGCAGCTGCTGATTGCCTCCACCGGCAAGACAACGCTGACCCAAGAAGATATTTCCTTTAGTGGGCATGCAATTGAAGCGCGAATTAGTGCCGAAGACCCCTTCAATAACTTCTTCCCAAGCCCGGGGACCATCACCAAGATGGACTGGGCCACCGGACCAGGCATTCGGGTTGACTCGGGATTTGCTGCCGGATCGGTGGTTGCTCCGTACTACGATTCCATGCTTGCCAAGCTGATTGTTCATGCGCCGACGCGCGATGAGGCAATTGAAGCGATGAACGCGGCCCTAGACGCCACCGTCATTGAGGGGATTAAGACAACTATCCCCATGCACCGAGCGTTGCTTGCTCGCCCGGAATTTGCTCAGGTAACCCATCATTCACGTTTCATTGAATCCACCCCCGACATTCTGGAGACAGCATGAGCACCGTAGCCATTGGGCTGGGCCCGGCACGTTACACCTGGGGCGGGGACGAAACCCTGTTCATCGAAGTTGCCGAAGCGATGTCACTCGAAGCAAACTTCAAGGTGATGGCCTTGGCCAAGGCCACGACTGCTACCGGTATCCAGGGCATCATTGATATTTGCCCCGCCAACGCTTCGCTCTTGATCCGTTTTAACCCGGATGTACTTGAGGCTTCAGTACTTGAAGCTACGGTTCGTGGACTCGAAGAAGGCTTGGGGGATATCTCCGAACACCGTCTGAGCACCCGAATCGTTGAAGTACCCGTGTGGTACCAAGATCTATTTACGTCCGAAGTCGAGGCGCGTTTTCGTGAAGGATTCCATCAGGAACCAAGCGGTACGGATTTGGATTATGCAGCCAAGGTCAACGGTCTGGCCGACGCTGCCGAATTCATCAAGCGGCACCATGAACAGCCGTGGATTGCCTCGATGGTTGGATTCGTCGCTGGGTTACCTTTCCTTTTCCAGCTTGTGGATATGGACAAACAACTCCAGGTCCCCAAATACCTGAGCCCACGTACCGATACGCCAAAGCTCACTGTCGGACACGGTGGTGCGTTTGGCTGCATCTATTCGGTGCGCGGCGCGGGTGGGTATCAAATGTTTGGGGTGGCTGCCGCCCCGATCTTTGACCCTTCTCAAGGGTTGGCTGATTTTGAGGACTTCATGATCTTCTTCAAACCAGGAGACCTGGTGAAGTTCAAACCGGTCAGCGAGGCGGAATACGAAGCCATCCAACAGGAAGTTGCGGCAGGTACCTTCCGTTATCGTCAAGCATCGGTTGAGTTCTCGCTGGCCGATGCGCTGGCCGATCCGGAATCAAATAATAAGAAGATTATGGAGACTCTCGATGGCGTTTGAAATTAAGAACCCGGGCCTATCCACAACCGTCCAGGACGAGGGGCGTACCGGATACTACGATGTTGGAATCCCGCAGGGCGGCTCCATGGACCAGTATTCTGCGGCCCTAGCCAATGCCTTGGTGGGTAATGATGCTTCGATGGCGGTTCTTGAATGCACCTATATGGGACCGATCTTCATTACCGATGTGCCGGCGGCGATCGCTGTGTCCGGCGCTCCGGTCATCGTGAAAGTTAATGGCACAGAAGTGCCCCAATGGGAACGAATCAGCCTAGAAGCCGGGGACGAAGTCTCTTTTGGCATTATTGCCGGTGGTACGCGATTCTATATTGCCGTGGCTGGTGGAATTGATGTCCCCGAAGTTCTGGGCAGCCGCTCCACCTATGTTCTCGGTGCCTTGGGCGGCTTCGAAGGCCGTAAGCTCGCTGCCGGAGATGTGGTTCCGGTGGGAGTTTCTTCCGGAAACCTACCGGCAGGCCATCGCATGGCAGAAGAATTCCGCCCCGTGTTTGCAAAGGAGCAGCGGGTCCGGGTCATCATGGGTCTCTACGATCACCGATTAACCGATGCCGGGCGTGCTTCTTTCTTGAACGAAGAATGGAAGCTGACGCCGGTAGCCGACCGTATGGGGTTACGTTACGACGGACCCGGCGTTGAATGGAAGGAACGTGTGCAGCCCTTTGGTGCTGGCTCCGATCCCTCAAATATCGTTGACGCCGGATACGCCGTTGGCTCCATTCAAATCCCTGGTGGTACCCAGCCGATCATTCTGCACCGCGATGCGGTATCGGGCGGCGGTTATGCCATGGTTGCCACGGTGATCTCGGCGGATATGGATCTAGTGGCTCGGGCAGCACCAGGTACCGTGACGCACTTTGACGAAGTCACCATGGATGCTGCACTTGTCGCTAGACGCGCGTTGAAAGCACGAAGGAACGCTGCAGTTGCTTCCCTTTCAAGCTAGCCCAAAGAACAGTTCAGCAGCTAAGAGATCATGAAGCACCCCCAACCTTCAAGCGCCCCCAGAGATCTCCCGCGGAAGACGACATGAAGAATTTGTTCGGCCTGCTGAACGATTAGTTTGTGGCGTGACCCGATTGAGAAATTTCGTTCAGGTGCGTTCCAACTCGGACCACTAGTTGGTTATGAGAAGTTTCTGATCGGCTGACAATGTAGCTTGAAAATTAGGCAGGCACGGCTTCTGATGGACACGTTTTCTACCAGGTAAACGAATTGATCAAGTCAGCCGTGTCTGTCTGTCTGTCTGTCTGTCTTTTTCTTCTCATCGCGCCCATTTGGCCAGAGCAAACTTCTCAATCATTTGCCGAGGTTTGATCGAAAGTTCTGCTGTTGTGTTCGCTTCCCACCTTTATGTACGCAACATGAATTTTAGGTTACGTAAGTGATTGAGGGGTTGAAACGAAAACCTGACTTGTGATTTTCTGTTCACCAACGGTAGGTGCGCATCCCTACGAGATGCACCCTCCGGGTAATTCACTGACCTCTTCAGGAGACCACGAATGCACACAACGCGTGAAGCCCCACTGACAATTCCCCTCGCCGTCGCGATTGCCGTGGCGATAGCTATTCTTGGTGCATTCGTAGGCAGCGGCGCCCTGGGTGGAACCGCAGTCAACGAGGCTGCAGATGGATGGCTAGGCGCGGACGCGACATTGCTCGCTCCTGCCGGGTCTGCCTTTAGTATCTGGAGTGTCATCTACTTAGGCCTTGCGGTGTATGCGGTGTGGCAGCTATTGCCCGCAGCCCGTCGCTCGAATCTGCAAGCTCGTGTACGGGTGCTTTGCGCGGCGAGCGCCGTGCTCAATGCCCTGTGGATCGGATCGATCCAGCTTGGCTGGCTGGGGATCAGCGTGGTGGTGATGCTGCTGCTTTTGCTCACACTCATCCTTATTTTTCGAGTGCTCGCGCAGAGCAAGGTGCAGCACACCTTCGAACGATGGATCATGTGGCTGACCTTTGGACCCTACTTGGGGTGGGTCAGCGTGGCAACGCTTGCAAATATTGCTGCCTGGCTTTCTTCTCTGGGAATTTCAGCGACTTACTGGTGGTCCCAACCGGCGGCCGTGGTGCTGCTGATGGTTGCTACGTTGATCGGTGCCGCCAGTGTGCTCTCTTCGAGCGGAAAGATTTCCATGGCGATGGCCATGGTCTGGGGAATCGCTTGGATCGGGGTGGGGCGCAGCGAAGGCGAATCGGCATCGGGACTTGTATCGGTCAGCGCCTATATCCTCGCCGCACTGTTGCTGTTCTTTGCCCTAGCAAGTGCGTGGCGCCTGCGCGTTCGTGCGGCACCCAGCGTTAGCTGATTCACGGTTGCCCCCCCAGTGCACTGCGCGGGGCACAACGGAGTACAGCGAAAGGTCTTACCTAGCAGGTGCTTATGTCGCCGTTTGATAGGACAAGCCGGCGGGTGTCATCAGTCGGCGCGGCGCATGGCCGCCAGCAGCAGCCGGGCACGCCCGGCAATATCCGTATCTCGTACGGCCAGCACCGAGACCAGATACTCGAGCCGCTCGATCTGCAACAGGTAGTCGCCTCCGAGCCGTTGGTTCAACGGGCGGGAAGCAAGCTCCTCGGCCATGCGCCAGGCCAAGGCGAGCGCACTTTCGAAAAGCCGTTGGTCGGCTTCGGCCGCCTGCGGCAGCGCGCCTTGCTGCGCCACGAGCACCGCATTGAGTCGCGAATCATCAAGCCCGATCGCCAGTGCTTCGAGTTCCGTGCGCGCCGTGCGCAATCTGGCTGCGCCCTTGCCAAAGCGGCCCAGCCGCATCGACATGCTGCCGCCGTAGCGCAGTACCTGATAGCCGATAAACAAGAGCAGCACGAAGGCCGGGAATAGGAACCAGAACAAGGCATCCAGTGGGAAATCGGGTTCCCTGTAGTTGTTTTCCTGCAGCCCTATCGATAGCCCCTTCAGGGCATAGACCACTGCTTGCTCGGGGCTGTGCTCGAGCTGGATCAGGTTGGTGTTCCAATCGAACCGCTTTAGCCAGGTGGTTTCGCCGGAATACACCTCTCCGGTCATCCGCACCGGGACGATGGTGTACCCGTTGTTGAAGAACCACACGGGAACCAGCGCGTGTCCGGGCGGTAATTCTCCGGTGAGTGGATCAACCAGTTCGGGGTGCTGGGCCTTGATGTCCCACATGGCCTCCAGCAATACGTGAGGCTCAAAGCGGATGCTCGCGTACGGGTCGTTGGGGTTCTGATCCTTGGTAAGCACCCGGGGGTCGCGACTGAGCCCCAGATCCTCCTCGGCATCCCGGGGCACCACCGTGACCTGTAGATCCTCGGTGAAATTGTCCTGAAAGTCGCGGCGGATTATTTCCTCATCGAACCTGCTGCCATCGGGGACAAAGTGCAGCCCCTGCAACTGTTTGTCTCCGGTCAGTGCGGTTCCGGAACCGTCTTCGAGGATAACGATGACGATGGCGCTCAGGAAGGCCGCAACCAGCACCATGGCCGTTCCACCGAGCACCTTCGCTCCCCGGCGGATACCCGTGCGCAGTGCCGGATTCACCGGGGAGCCGTGGTGCTTGGGAGCCGGGGCATCATCGAATTCCGGTAGTCTTCCGAACGCTTCGCGAGCCGTTGCATTGGCGACATCAAGTGCAGTGCGGGCCTGCCACGAGCCCTGCGGGTTCAGCCCAAGGGTGGCCCGTAAAACACTCAGGTCCTCGGCGGGACGTGGGTTCACGGCAGGCCTACGCGGCAGCATGCGGCGCAGCTTCCGCGAGATAGCATGTGCCTGTCGCTTGAGCACGTTCTCGGCGCGATCCCAGCTGCGCACCGCATGCGCGGAACTTCCGTTTTCGCCGGTGCTTGCGGCAAGCAGGGTGTCCAGGGCGGATTCCAGATCGGCGATGATCCCCGGATCGATGACGCTCCCGGGCGCCGCGCGCAGGCGCACCAATAGTTCCCGGGTGGCAAAGGATAGTGGCGCTGCCAAACGTTGGAAAGTGGACTCTGCGCCGAAGCGGCCGATGACCGCACCGGCACCCATCACCGCGTCGGCCGAGGCCGCCAGTCGCGTGAGGCTTGCTTCAAACCGTTCGAGCCGCTTGGCCGTTGCTTGCGTCATCCCGCTGGAGCGCTCGTAGAGGGCTGCGGCGACCGACTGCTCGGTGCGCGCCAGTTCCAGCGATGTCGTGCGCACCTTCTCCCAAGCGGTGGTGAAACCGGTCGGCCGTTGTTCCTCCTCGATGGCCAGGTAGGTGACTTCGAGGGCTTCGAGTTCCAGGACGATGCCGGCCAGCTGACGTTGGGCTGTGGTGAGCCGGCGGAAGCGTGCCTCCCAGCGGGAGCGGCGGCCCAGCGCCTTCGATAGGGTGAACGCGGTGAGCAGCAGGCCCAGGGCCGTGCCCATGATCCACGGTAGGGGTGATCGAGGTGGTCCGTCATCAAGCTGCAGGGCCGCTTCCCGTGCGGCGGCAATCACGGCAAGCGGTCCGTGGCCGAGGCCCACGTTGACTTGGTAAGCGTCGTGAATGTCTTGGCCCGCAGCCACGTCTTGGGCCCGATCCTTGAAGTAGGGGCGGATTGCCGCCTTGCCGCTGGCCTGGTCCCGGCGGATTGCCTCGGAGGTGTCATCCTCCGTGGCACGCTGCGCCAGCTGGGTGCTCAGCAGAATATCGGTATCGGGGGCGAGGTTCCCTTGCTGTTCGGCAAGACTTAGCGTCCTGTCGGTGACCCGCAACGTGAGCGGTTTCCAAGACGCGACCGGCTCCTTGAGCGCGGCTTGTGCGGTTTGTTGCGAAATGTTCCACGGCTGCTGGCCCTCGACAATGATCCGGATCTCTGCCGATGGATGCGCGGTGACGGCCACCAGACCGGTGATCCCGAACATCAGGGTGGCGGTGCCCAGCAGGATCGGAAGCCAGGGCAAGCCGAAGTTCGGCTTGCTGCGGACACGTTTCAGCTGTGTGGAATGACTACTCATCGACTCGTTCGGCAGTTCTCGGGTGGCATACGGTGGAACAAGCACCAATTCTAACGACTCTGGAATAAGCGCCAGACGGTACCCTCGCCCCCATGGGTGCCCGGCTGGCACCGGCGTTAGGGTTAGCCCATGAATAAGGAAAAGCAGCTGCGGGC
This sequence comes from Arthrobacter sp. MYb227, assembly GCF_002975435.1. Taxonomy (GTDB): domain Bacteria; phylum Actinomycetota; class Actinomycetes; order Actinomycetales; family Micrococcaceae; genus Paeniglutamicibacter. The sequence goes on from NZ_PCPT01000002.1 coordinate 458,981, forward strand.
AGTTCTGGCCGACGGTACCGGCGCACGGCGGGCCCGTCCTGTTGCTGCATGCCTAGGGAGACTCGCGCGGATCCTCCAGCGGAGACTATATTGCCCAGCAAGTGGCGGTAACCGCACCGGATCGCGTGGCGGGGCTGGTGCTGGTCGGTTCACCGCTTAGCCTCCAGCGGCGGCCGGACTTCGCCGATGAGGTCGATCGCCTCGTGGATCCGGTGGATCCTCACTGGGTTCGCCGCTCGCTGTCCTGGTTTCCCTGTTTCGACCCCGGTGCCCTGCATGGCACCTCGAGGAGCGGATCCGCGACGGCGCAAAGATACCGGCGCACGGTGTGGATCGCGACGCGTGCTCTACCCGAACACCGGCCACCTGGTCCTCTGGGAACAAGCGGGGCGCATCGCCACGGATCTTGCGGCATTCCTGGCAACTCTGGAGTAGGTCCCGCCTAGCCGCGCAGCTCCAAAGCAACGCAAAACGCCCGATCGAAAAAAATCTCGGCCGGGCGTTTGAGGAGCAACTTTAGTTCTGTTCGAACAAGGGGTTTTCGTTCGTGGCATCGAGTGAGTCCAGAGACGTCTCGTTCTTCGTCGCTACCGACGTTGCCTGACCGCCGAGCAGACCCGAAAGTACCTCGCCAAGATCCACACCTGAACCGGCCTTGAGCATTGCCAGGCCCTCGGTGACAATCTTGTTTGCCTGCTTGACGGCATCGGAGGCACCATCGGAGCTGATCACCGTGTAGCTATCGATGCCAGAGACGGCATCCGAGCTGGCCTTGACGATTTCCGGCAGGGCACTGATGGCCAGGAACGCGAGGCTGGCGTCGGTGTGGCCGGTCAGTGCCAGAGCCTTAGCATCTTCTGCCTTGGCCGTTGCTTCACCAATGGCGGCAATGGAAGCGCCCTCGGCTTCACCGCGCAGACGAATCGCATCGGCCTCGGCCTTGGCATTGTATTCAACCGCGGTTGCCTCGGCCTTGGCCTGCAGTTCCACGGCCGTGGCCTGGCCTTGGGCACGGAAGACCTCGGCGTTCTTCGAGGCTTCCGCCTCCACGTTCTGGGCCGCGGCGCGAGCCTCGGCATCGGCGATGGATGCACGCTTGGCACCATCGGCCTCGATGGCCTTGGACTCGGAGCGTGCCGTTGCATTAAAGACGTCGGCATCGCGCTTGGCCTGGGCCTCGGTACGCAGCTTATAGGCCTGGGCATCGGCGGGCTTGTGCACCTCGATGTCCAAGCGTTCCTGCTCTACCAAGGCCTTTTCTGCCAGCGCCTTGCGCTCGAGTTCTGCAACTAGGACGTCCTGCTCGGCCTTGGCCAGCTCATGGGCGGAGCTAGCGATGGCAGCTGCACGGTCTTCCTCGGCCTTAAACTCTGACTTCTTGATCGCGAGGTCGCGAGCCAGGGCCGCGGTGGCACCTTCCTGCTCAATGCGCGCGGCTTCCGATTCCTGGAAGGCCTTGGAGGTGGCAACGCGGGCCTCGCGCTTGGCGCGTTCCAGGCCCGGCTTGCCAACTTCCTCGAGGTAGTCGATGACGGTTGGCTTATTGTCCGGGCCCACCACGGTGCGCGACGGGGTACTCACCGAGGAAATATTAAAGGCATCGATCTGGATACCCTGTTCGGCGAACTGGGTGACAGCCGATTCCAGAGACTGGTCCTGGAATTCCTTGCGGTTGTTGTTCGCATCCTCGACCGACATGGCCGAGACAATGCCGCGCAGCACGCCTTCTGCGGATTTGGTGACCGAGGCGTTGAGATCTTCCTTCGAGTGGGTGAGGAAGCGCTGGACGGCCTTGCTCATGCCCTCCACGGAGTCGTCGAACTTGAAGTTCAGGCTGGCGGTGACCGAGGTGGTGATGAAGTTCTTATCCACGCCTTCGACGGCAAGCTCCACCTGGCGCTGCTCGAGGGACATGATGTACTTCTGGTGAATGACGGGCAGGAACAGCACGATGCCCTTGGTGAATATTTGTACCTGGCCTTTGGCACCCTTACCAGCGCGGATGACCGCCTGGTTGGGTGCGACCGTGACAAGACGCGTTGTTGCGTACCAGATGAGGGCTACGAGGACGACGATGATCGCTACGACGGCTATTACCGTTCCGCTTGGGGCAAAATCCATGGGGGCTAAACTCCGTTCAGTTCAGAGGTTGAGACAACCCTGATGCGCTCGCCCTCAACAGCCACCACGGCAACGGGTGTGCCTTGCTTGATGGGGCTGTGTGAAAAGACGAGGCGTTGGTTGATTTCATCGGGGTGGTTCAGCTGAACCTTCCCAATGGTGTTGTTGATATCTGTGGTGGCGATGCCAAGTAAGCCGATGATCTCGTGCGGCTGCGCATCGGTAATTTTGGCCATCTTCCGGGCCAGAAACGTTGCGCCGGCGATGCCGAGGATCCCCAGCATCGATGCGACGAGGTAGGCAAGGGTGAGCGAGCCGTTATTGAGCAGCACAATCGCACCCGCGGCGCCAAAGAGCGTCGCAGCCACACCAACGGCCGTGGTGGAGATGATCCCCTCCAAAAAATCGAGGAGCTCTCCAACCACCATGGACAAAATCAAGAGCAGGAGGCCAACGCCTCCGATCACTGCGAATGCGAGCATGCTGGCTTCTTTCATTCAAAGGGAATAACTCCCAGCCTACGTGCCAGCTCCCCGCTGACGGTGTCAGACCTGCCGTGGTGTGCTGAGTATGTCGGGCAGATTTGTAAAGGCGTCCCGGGAGATCTGGCATAGCGCAAGGCTTCCCCGCGCGTGAAAAGGCCGGCAAAAACACCACAACGTGCGTGGTGCCCAAGCTCACCGCCCATACCCTAGACATAGTGGAGACACGACTCCAAAACGGTCCTACCAGCGCTGAGGGCTATACAAAATATCGGTGATAAGTGCTCTTGCGCTCGCACAGGTTGTAGCGGCCATCTCCTTAAACAGACTGGCGACCGCTCTGATTTAGAAGCACCACGGTCGCTAGTCCTCTAGGATCCGATTGTTTGGATTGCCTAGAGAACTTAAGTTATCAGTCAAACTCGAGAAAAGTAATATTTACAACAGCTTGCTTGTTTAATTCTCCAAAGTTCATTACTAACTTCTCGGAATTTCAATGTAACCCAGCAACCGCCGGGAGCACTTTTCTACGACAGCCTGCTTTGGCTCAATCCCGCACATACGCGAGTAGCTTCCTACTCGTGCGAGTCTACCCGCGAATACGCTCACTTAGGTGGTCGACGGACTAGGTAAGCCCTCATGCTTATCGCCCACGCCGGTACTTGCTCATATTGCTCCAGCCGGGTCTTATTCCGGTTGAACCACTTGCTTTGTCTGACTCTAATGCTGGTGTCGTGGTAGCTACAATGCTGATGGATTCCGGTTTTGGTTCTCGAGGACGTGCCATGAGTGAGATGCCATCAAAGTCTTTGACCTGCCAATGATGCCGATGCACTCGAAATTTCATTCTTTGCTCGTTGCGGGCAGTGAAGATCAATATTGCACGGCCATCTTTACAGAGGAGTTTTACCTCGGCCCAGATTTCGTCTCTGATTCGAGCGGAAACGACACCGACAAATACCCCTGCGCTGATTTCCAAGAACCATCGGGTCAAGAATCCGCGCAGTCCCACGGGACAAGACGAAAGCACCAAGACTGTCACGAGGCATCGCCGCTGGTTGCGTAGTTGTTGCCGCTGGGTAGCAGACCAGCGGCGTAATCCCAGATGTTTACTACGTCGTTGCCGAGCTCGGTGTCCTCGGGGACTTCATCCGGTAACAGCAGCTGCTGGATGTCCTGAGCACACCTGCCCATCAGCCCACTGGAAAATACTGCATCACGAACCGCGTGTCTTACACCAGCAGTTACGTCTGCGGGCTCGGACGCGGTGACTTGGAAAGCGATGGGGATGGTTAGCTGCGCCTTATACAAATCTGCAATGTCGTAGACAAATGATTTGTCATGTCCGGTGTGGACAAAACCAAGCCCGGGCGAACAACCTAGAGAGACAATGACTGTATGAATAATTCCATAGAGGCAGACGTGCGCCGCAGACAGAGCTTTATTAATCTCGTCGCTGGAGTCAAAATCATCGACTCGGTAGTCACGACGCGTCCATGGAACTTTCCACTTTTCAGATTGTTCGCGGTAGATGCGCCGGATACGGGCCCCTTCGCGTCCGCGTAGTTGTTGCATGGTCGCTTGAGAGATATCTTCGCCCGGAAAGCGAAGCTCATACATTTCTCGGGCGACGCCCAGACGGAGTTGCTGGTTGGACACGAGGCGGGCTTGCGACTCTAGCAGCCGTGATGATCGAGCCAGCGAACGTCCATGAGCGTAGTAACGCACACCGTTTTCTCCAACCCAGACGGCCGTGGCCCCAGAATCGGCAAGCAGCGACATCGCCTGGTGAGTCACACGGGTTCCGGGTCCAAAGAGCAATGTTCCAATCGCAGCAGCAGGAACATGGACTACTGACTCCTTATCCGTAACCGTTAACGCATTCTGGTCCCGATGGACGGTGCAGCGTTCCAGATAGAGGAAGGAGATTCGGTCTTTGACACGGGTTAGCGCTGGTAGCTGGATCGGGCGTTTGGAAGGAGTAGGAGCCGCCATGCTAGATGGAAACTGGAGTTAGCGACATGAGCCCTAGACCGTAAGCCTTGCCACGGCCAATTCCAGAGACTAATGCCGTACGAAACGCTTCAATGTCATCGACTCGGAGTGTTCCATCGAACTGGGTGCTGTGCAAAGTGACCATTGAGTTATTTCGTTTGAAACGGCGGTTTCCCGATGGGCCGATACGAACCATCGGGCCATGCTCGGCGGACTCAAGAATGGAAAAGCCATGGGTGCTGCTTTGGCGCTGTAACCACTGAACTTTTTGTTCGTCGTGGATAATCGGTACTCTTTTACCGCGGGTTAGCTCCGGTCTTTTGGCATTGGCGGAGCCAATATCCACGGCTGCCTTCATGGTGTTTGCGGTGAGCCTGAAACCATAAGTCCCACCCTGCTTCACCTGCTTCAGAATACGTGAATAGTCCTGAGTTTCGGGCATCAGATGTCTAAGCCCAGCTTCCTTGTGGAAAACCTCGGTGGAGGGTTCTTCGGTGCTCACAACGTAGAGCCAAGTACTTGTAGCAAAGGAATCGACTCGCCACAGTACGCGCTGTTCACCGGATTGTCCGTGGGGTGCTGGTGAGAACATTTTCATGATGGCACCGTGCAATCGATGCGGGTTGGTGAGGTACGGCATTGCATTGCGTGAGATCGGATCGATGGCAATGCGAGTTCTGAAGGTCATGATGATTAGTCCAATCCGTCCCAAGTATGGTGGTCGTCAATGCCCGTGTTTGTGTGAACCTTCGGTACATGAAGCTCGTTGTGGAGCACTACCGGTTTCAACGCTGAGTAGGTCCGTGGCAGGTAGTGTCGATGTTTTGAGCTGTAGGAGATGGGTAGATCGCGGATGGTGATGCCCCGTGGATCATCTGGCGTCGTATCTGCATGCAAAGGAAGCGAAAGCATTTCCTGATTTCGTAGCCTGCGGTTCATGACCGAGGAAATTTGTGCGGGTAAGCCGCGCAGTACTTCAACCGAGTTTCCCTCGAGCAATCCGGTGCCGTCTGTCCCGTCGTGGATGCCGCGCATAGCAACCGGCCTCGCGGGGGGACAGGATCGTCTACCTAAGAAGAGCGGATACACGGGACGTACAAGGGCATCTGCGATCTCCTGGACCAGGGCATCGTTTCCGGAAAGTGCGGCAGTGAAGCGCGCATCTGCCAAATAGTAACGCCGGCTTAGTGGCATCGCCTGAGATTTATCCATCGACAGCGAAACCTGGAAGTCTTCCACGAGCACGCCCGGCTGTTCGGTGCGCACCGCGAAAGTCAATGCACTCAAATCAGTGAAGTCGGCATCGCGGTCTCGGCCCAAGGCACTGGCCACAAGACCCAAAACTCCGCTCTTGGTCGGTTCCGAACCGGTGGAGCGCACTGTGAACCTGCTGTCGTTACCCCATGACTGAAGCGGTCCCGCTAGAGCCAGGAGTACGCTTACCGTCACTCTGCACGCCCCAGATGATCCAAAACCGCCTGATTCGCGATCTTGGTCAGTTCTGGCAGGGAAGCAGAATTTCCAAGTTCTTTCAGCGACTCGGTGGCCTTGCTGGCAGCTGACACATGCCGAGTGGTGATCAAACCATAGGCCTCATCGAATGACTTGACATGATTCGCCAACTCAACTGCAGACTTTTCTAAACGCGATCCGCCAAAATCGGCGGTAACAGCCTGTTCGAAGGCCCCGACCCAGCTCAGCGGCTGTTCGTTGCTGAAACTCAGCACGATGGCATCGGGCAACGTGCCATTGGCAAAAGTATTCTTCTTGCCGGTGGGCATAGCGCGGACGAAGCTGTCAATGAACTGGGCGGTGGCCTCGGCCGCAACTGTTGCGTCTCCCAAGGTCTTGTTCAACGCGCCAACATTGATGGTGGCATAGCGATACAACGTGGAGGATGTGAACTCGACGGTGCCGATCATATCGGCACCGGCTTCGTCCTCTCCGCGTTTGTCATCCATGGCGGTGAAGTAATCGAATTCAGGTACGGCCTCGTGCACACTGATGGCGTGGGCTACCTGTGTGGAGGCATCGACGGAGAGTTCCTTGGCATCGGCGAGCATCCGGCCGAAGAGCGCAACATCGATGGCCTGATTGGCATTCAGTGCAGCAACTGCATCCTTCTTAACGGGCTTGCCTTCGGTATCGATGGCCAGCTGGGCAAGGTTCTCGGCCTGGGCGGCACCCATGAAAATCAAGTAGGCGCTTTCGGGAAGGGCTTCGGGTTCTACCGGTTCTCCGGCTTGGGGTTTAGTCTTTGCACGACCCTTGGGCACCGCAACCTTGATCTTTGCCGCTTCCAGTGACGTTTGTGCCCATGCTAGAGCATTTCCCTCATGTTCCGGGGCGAGCGCCGTGATTTCGTCGGCGACCAGCTTCACAACATCCTTGGTGCGAACACCAAGTTTATCGGCATCGAATTTGGTACCAAAGTCGGTGCGAATGGCGCGCTTCCATGCTTGGCTGGAGACCCGTTGGCGCACCGTGCCGCCATAGATTGCGGTCTTGGGAGAGCCGGACTCATCCCGGTTGATGTTGTTGGGAGGCAGGGTCTGCAGGACATGGATATCGACAAAGAGGTTGCTCATGGTGGTGTGGTTCTCCTTCAACGGACGATGGATGAAAACTTGAAAAGTGGAGTGGGGTTAACTGGCGGCTTGCTATTCGCCGAGGGGCATAGACGGGGTGGGTTTGGAATAGGCAAAGTCGCGTCCCCATTGCAGGAGGACTGGTTTGTGCTGTCCCGGGATCAACAAGCGGCGAAGATCATCGGCCAGTCGTACGTAGTCGATCGAAGCATCGGCGTCGCGCAGGATGCGGACCAGTGCCCCCAGATGGTGTTGGACTTCCAACGGTGAGGAAGCACTTGCCAGTGCATCGAAACGGCGTTTGACGGCATCGGCAGACATGCCGTGATCGCTGAGGCCGCGTATGACCCTGCCAAAACGAACGCCCGGCTCATGCATACCCTTGGATTTCATGCCCTGCTGGTGGACCGCAAAGAGAGAGAGCGAAATATGCGAAGCCCATTCCGAGGGGCTTGCATGTTGGCCACGGCCTTGATCGGACGTGGGCAAATCCTCGAGAGTTACGCTCCACAGCTCTGGCTCGGTTCCCGGGGCCTTATTGGTGGCCTTGCGAAGGTGGGCCATGGTGCGCACGGCAGTTGCCTCGTTAGCTAGGTATCCCCGTTGAAGCTGGTTGACTTTCGCGGCAATGAACGTGGTGAACTGATCAGACATTGGCCTTCTCCTTGGCTGGGGGCGGGGAATTTGGTGGAACATCGGAGTCTGATGGGAAGCGCTTTCGCAGCGAAGCATTGAATCTGGCTCGGGCAGTGTGTGCGGTGTTCCAATGTCCGTCTTTGTCCTGCGATCCCAAGAGGCTGCGCTCGCTGGCCCGGGACATGAGCCGGTCGGCATGCTTAGTCAGCAAGGTGCGTGCGCGTTGGTTCCACCCGGCACGAATATCGTTGGTGCTGTTGTCCGGGGCTACCTTGGAAAGCCAGCTGCGGAACTCGTGGTCGAAATCGAAGTAGGCGGCCGCTAGGACGCCTGCGGGATCAGCAGGTCGGTCGTTGCCGCCGGCAATCAGGAGGTTCTTGGCTAAATCGCCCAGATCTCGGATCGCATAGCCGGTGCGGCTGGCCGCGGCGAGTGCTTCCTGACGGTGTGCTACAGCCTTCTCGGTGAGAAGGGAAGCCATGAATGTCAGCTTGTCGTCGTACTGGGCTTCGAACGAGGAATCTTGGGGCCCGTATCTAAACCCGACAAGGACCGTGGAAAACGAATAGTCATCGTCGATAGTTCCCTTGTGTATCAGTCTGCCAAGCTGGCGTAGAACCCTGGGAGTTTCATGACGCCGGCCTTCAACTTGCTCGGAGTTTTCACTACCGAGAATAGCGCCTAAGCCCCGCCAAGCGGCGCGTGAAGGATCATGCTCGCGGGGCATAAAGACGGGAACTCCGAGTTTTTTTGCTTGGGGAACGCTATCCCGCCACAGGCTGAGCGGCTCAAATATGTGGGAATTTTGTGGAAGCAAGCGATCACCGTTGGTTACCAGCGCAGCTGTGATGTGTGTAGCGTCGTGGCGCAGTCTGACTCGACGCGAAGGCCAGGTGAAAATATCTGAATCGCCCACCGGATCAGGGGGAGTTGTTGAGCCTTTTTTCGGCACTGAACCATCTCCACGCGTGGATGAAGCATCAGGAACTTCACGTTCCCAGATAGCGGTGTCTTGGTCTTCACCGGTGCCTAATTCGGCGAAACGCAGATTGAGCATGAGCGTTTCAAACAAGTTCGCGCCTTCGACGTAGAGCCCTCCCAGTCGACCGGCCCACCCCGTGCCGATGGGATAACCTTTGCCTCCCTTGACCCGGTCATCACCTAGCGCGCCGGGTTTGATCCCGGAGTAATCATAGGCCTGCAAATGAACTAGCCATCGTGCTGCCTCGGCGAAGGACAACGTTGCAGCACCCGAGCCGGCACGGGTGGTGAAATGTTGGTGCCCCGCCGGGATATCGGGAATCAACCGTCCAGGCGAGTCATACTCGTTCTTAGGAGTTTCCAGAGTAGGGGTTTGCATAAACGGTGCCCGGGCACCGAGTAAATCGAACCGATTATGGATCTCATTGCGGTCCAGATACGCCTCAACTGTTTCAGCAGGGAAGCTCTCCTGCTCCCACAGCGACGTCCATTCGTCTAGGGGTTCCTCGACTGCTCCCACTGCTTGCCGGGCCACGGCAAGCAGTACCCGCAGGATTGCAAAGTCCAGTGTTGGTACCTCGTTGCTCATCCGGCGTAGCAAATGTGCTTGAGCGAATAAGTCCCGAAGTCCGAGCTCAGCAAGGCTTCCGTCGAGTCGCTGTACTGGAATCCAGGCCTCATCTACGAGGTTGAATGATATGTTCTCGGCTGGTTTAATCATGGGCCATTGCCTTTCTGGGGTGGTGTCACGATGAGTCCGAGCTGTCTGTCATAACGAATGTGGTGGTCCGCAAGAGTTGTCTCACACTTTTGATTGAGAAAGAGTACAAGTTGGCCTTTGAGCAGTTGATTTTCTTGCCAGGCCTCTAATCCTTGGGATTCGAGTTCGGTCAGGGTCTTGTCTAAGGTTGTAAAATCCTTTGAGAAGCTCATCGGTAGGCGAACGCTGTTGCGGAGAATCTGCCGAGCCAATTCAAAATCTTCGATTCGGGCAACACCGGTGAGCGAGAGCTGCAGATGTTCTTGCCAGGGGAGCCCGGAGATTGTGTCCTGCTCCCGAGTCATTAGGAGGACTTCGAATGAATCCTCAATGTCGCGGACGCGAGTTACCGCTTCGGCTTCCTCACGCGCCGGACCGGACAAATTCCTGGTCTTGGCATCGACGGCAGTACCCGATTCGGTTGCTCGGTCGATAAACAGATCCAGTGAGGGCTTAGGCGCGGGGATAAGTCCGGTCTTCGCCTTGGCTTCTTTCTTTGCCAGTTGGGCTGCAGCGACGCGGGCATATTCGTCGTGATCCTTGCGCCAGATGGGAGGATAGACCAAATCTGCAGCGTAGGCCTCTTGCACAAGGTCCGCGGCTTGGTGAGGATGCCGCAGAGGGGTATCCCACGCAGAGTGTTGTTCAAAAACCGCCAGCGTGTTCAACAAAGGGAATTCCCCGTAGATAACCGAGACGGACCGCAGAATCGTCGAATGCGAACGCTCCCAGTCATCGACCCCGCGCAGCCATAACTCGGGCTGCCTGAAACCAGGACAACGATTGCCGCGTATGTGGCGTTGCAAACGTCCGGCGCGTTGCAGCAATAAATCCATCGGGGCAAGATCACTCACCAACAGATCGAAGTCGATGTCCAAGGATTGTTCGAGTACGGAGGTTCCGACGACCACCTGAAGTAGAGGGCGGACCGCTCCTGAATGTTCAGGTCCAAGCGTTTCAACCAGCAATCTTTCAATTTCGAGGCGGTCAGCTGTGATAAACCGCGAATGCGCTAGAACCGTATTATTAGGAAGTTTAGAACGGATAAATTGGAAGGCCGCTTGAGCTCTAGCCACAGTATTACAAATGATCCCGATGACGCCCCCGGACGCGATACGTGGCTCAAGTAAATCCCACAAAGCTTCCAGCTCATCGGGAACCTGGATTGGTTGTACAGGAACCGGGGTAGTCACCAATACGCTATGGGACATCGTTAGTCCTGCAGACGAAACTTGGGTGACACACGGGTACCCCAAACGCTCGGGAATTAGCTCAGCCATCATTGAATTAATTGCGTCCGAACGTTTGCCTCGAAATTGGTCGGGGGCTGCGCGCGAATAATAGGCCTTAGCGAGGCTGCGGCGTTGCTGGGCCGGAAGTGTGGCAGACATGAGGATCACTGGAACCCCATAGACGGACAGCCATTCTAAGATGCGGTGTAAAAACGTGAGCATATACGCGTCGGCGGCGTGCACTTCGTCGATTACCACGACCTTGGAAGCCAATCCGAGATGCCGAAGTGTGTAGTGCTTGGTATTAAGTGCAGCCATGAGAACCTGGTCGATCGTGACAACCGAGATATTTGGCTGGAGCACGCGCTTTCGGTCCGAAAAAAAGTGGTGGACCAAGAACGTTGGAGAATCGGATGAAGTATCTTCGTCATGAATAATGCACGAGTGCAAGAGTTGCCTAGGCAGGGCTTCGAGCTGCGGGCTGAAACGTGCTTTTCCATGTCCCAGCGTAACGGTGGGCGTTCCACTGCCATCGGGGGTAGCTGCTTTTAGCCAATCCAGAATACGAGGAAGCATGGCATCGGTGGTGGCCATGGTGGGCAGAGCAAACGCGACTCCGTTTAAGCCCAAGTTTGAAGCCAACTGTTCTGCCGCGGCAAGTGCCATTTCCGTCTTGCCGCTGCCGGTTGGTGCTTCGAGAATGTATAGCTCAGGGCTTGTCGCAGAGGAGACCATCCGGAAAAAGGTCTCCTGCATGAGCGAAGGCTGGGCCCCGGGTGGCAGGTTAAAACGTGATGCGTAGTAGCCAGAAGTGGATCTGGAGCCCTTACCGAATGACCACGTTGCCGGCAACCCTAATGCATGTTGCGCCTCTCGGATGCGGGTGAGATGATCCGGGGTAGTGGCGCCGGAGCGCAGTGCAAAAATCGAGGAATTACTTGCAGCCCAGTCGGCGAGGATAACTAACCCGGTTAAAATCAACTGACACTTAGCAGGAACTCCAGTTGCTGCAAGCAGTTTAAGTGCTTGGGTGGCTTCCAGCTTTGCAGTCCAGCCGGTGAGCATCTCATCTTGGGCCGCTACCCATTTTGGGTTGCCTGGATTCTTTCTTAGCGTGTTGAGGATACCGGTTTCCGGAAAGCGACCATGATGGCCGCCGGACATGACCGCCACAGAGCTGGCCTTGGGCCCGGTATATCCGTAGTTTTGTTGGAGCCATCGGGAAATAATGGCCATGCCATGTATAGAGTGTGGCAAATTGTCTAGATCGCCGGGCCGGTCAATTGCCGGGTACCCGAGCTCTTCGGCATGAGCGTAGAGCGAGGGAACTTGTTGCTGGAATTTTGGTGAGGCCTTTCCCACGTCATGAGTGGCCGCCAAAAATTCCACGAATGCTGCCAGATCTTGAGGTGATAGCGCTAGATCCTGAGCCAACGCTATTTTGATATTGGGGCTTGCCTGTTCGAGGATCATCCGTGCCGCATCCGCCGCGTCCACGCCGTGGTCGTACAGCGGCAAATGGAGTAGTTCTTCAGGGATATCCGGACGGTTTGTCTTGGCCCATAGTTCAGGTCTAATCGTGCTTTTGACAGGCGACAACATTCCCCCTTAGAAATTCCATCACTTCAGACCATAGTCGTGATGCCGGACACTTTGCGGTAAGTGCTACATGGCGTTTCGGAATTTGTACTGTGACCGGCACCTAAAAGTCACCGCAATTTATGGGTGTATTTTACGTTTTGCAGAGTATATGGCGGTCGCCAAGAATCGCTAGGGGGCCTTTTCGTTGGAGAACTTGTGTTTTGTTCGCGCAGGGGCAGGCAACTTGTGGTTGGTGTTGTTCCTACACAGCTTTTGCTGGGCTCATCCCCGCAGACGCGGGGAGCACGGACCCCGCTCCATGACACGTAGGTTGCACCGGGGCTCATCCCCGCAGACGCGGGGAGCACTTTGGGCCAGCACATCACCACGGTGGGCAAGCGGGCTCATCCCCGCAGACGCGGGGAGCACCCGAGCTGGAGGGAAAGACCACAAAACGCATTGGGCTCATCCCCGCAGACGCGGGGAGCACCAGGCAGTCTCGGCAATGGCCGGTGCTGGTGGCTCATCCCCGCAGACGCGGGGAGCACTGGTGCTTTACAAACAAGCTGACCACTGTGCCGGGCTCATCCCCGCAGACGCGGGGAGCACCGCGGGAAGGTTGTTCTGTGGCACCCCATATTGGGCTCATCCCCGCAGACGCGGGGAGCACAGCAATCTCAATCTGTTCACGAACACGGTCAAGGGCTCATCCCCGCAGACGCGGGGAGCACTTCAGGATCAAGCAACGCCGCAGCCGCAAATTGGGCTCATCCCCGCAGACGCGGGGAGCACCCACGGCTCACCCTCAATAGTTAGGGTGCGTACGGCTCATCCCCGCAGACGCGGGGAGCACCGGCCTTTTTATTGCCCAAACGTGTGTGCCGTGGGCTCATCCCCGCAGACGCGGGGAGCACCGGCCTTTTTATTGCCCAAACGTGTGTGCCGTGGGCTCATCCCCGCAGACGCGGGGAGCACCGGCCTTTTTATTGCCCAAACGTGTGTGCCGTGGGCTCATCCCCGCAGACGCGGGGAGCACAATCTGCGACGCCAGCACTTGAACCCGCAGCGGGGCTCATCCCCGCAGACGCGGGGAGCACTTTTGCGATGTTTTCGGCGAGGCCAGGTTCTCGGGCTCATCCCCGCAGACGCGGGGAGCACTGAGCATCAAGTACCGCACTGATTGGGCATGGGGGCTCATCCCCGCAGACGCGGGGAGCACATAGAGGGTGTTGCGTAGCTTCGCGGGAATTAGGGCTCATCCCCGCAGACGCGGGGAGCACGGTGCATCGAATTCCATGGCGATCATGTAGGCGGGCTCATCCCCGCAGACGCGGGGAGCACACTAACAAAACTGCCATCAGAGTTAAAGGGTGGGGCTCATCCCCGCAGACGCGGGGAGCACAAGCAGAGAGACGCGTTGACGAATGCGTAGCAGGGCTCATCCCCGCAGACGCGGGGAGCACGAGCCCTTCGCAAAGGCTTCATGTGCGGTAGCGGGCTCATCCCCGCAGACGCGGGGAGCACTAGTGCCACACCAGACGAATTGGCGTTCGTATGGGCTCATCCCCGCAGACGCGGGGAGCACCCCTCAAAGATGCTTTTGCCTATGGCGCCCACGGGGCTCATCCCCGCAGACGCGGGGAGCACCCATGATGTGCCGGAACTGACTGCGGGATGCTGGGCTCATCCCCGCAGACGCGGGGAGCACATCGTGTAACGCTCGGCCGGCATAAACGAAATGGGCTCATCCCCGCAGACGCGGGGAGCACCGATGGTGAAGATGACTTCTTGGCGCAGGGTTGGGCTCATCCCCGCAGACGCGGGGAGCACGCTTCCTTCCCGGCTACTCGTCGCGCCGCTTAGGGCTCATCCCCGCAGACGCGGGGAGCACGCCCCAGCGGGCGCGCCCTGCACCGTGGGAGGGGGCTCATCCCCGCAGACGCGGGGAGCACCCATGAGTACTGAACACACCACGGACTATGCGGGGCTCATCCCCGCAGACGCGGGGAGCACGCTGAGTTGGCTGAGGTGAAGCCTGCCGCGTCGGGCTCATCCCCGCAGACGCGGGGAGCACGCGGTCAAGAGTGCATTGACTTTGCCGAATCTGGGCTCATCCCCGCAGACGCGGGGAGCACTCACTGCCCGATACGGGGCACGGTGTAACGCGGGGCTCATCCCCGCAGACGCGGGGAGCACTCACTGCCCGATACGGGGCACGGTGTAACGCGGGGCTCATCCCCGCAGACGCGGGGAGCACTTGGGTGGCGAGGTTGCCAACGGGATAGCTGGGGGCTCATCCCCGCAGACGCGGGGAGCACTCAAGATTGTGCTCAGTGGATCAAATATCAGTGGGCTCATCCCCGCAGACGCGGGGAGCACCGGTTCCCAAAGAAACGCTCAGCTTCACCGGGGGGCTCATCCCCGCAGACGCGGGGAGCACGAGGTTGACGCTCGTTTGCCGAAGATTCCGGTGGGCTCATCCCCGCAGACGCGGGGAGCACTTACATGTCAGCGATTGGCATGCAGGGCGCACGGGCTCATCCCCGCAGACGCGGGGAGCACAATATCCCGGTGGGGCTTTTGATGGTCGGATCGGGCTCATCCCCGCAGACGCGGGGAGCACCGGCGGCATGCCATAGTTCCACAACTGTCATTGGGCTCATCCCCGCAGACGCGGGGAGCACGGGGATACCCGGTCTGCGGACTCTGAAGAAGTGGGCTCATCCCCGCAGACGCGGGGAGCACTCGTCCCACTGGTAGATCGCACGGCCAGCAGTGGGCTCATCCCCGCAGACGCGGGGAGCACCTGCCGCTCATTGGTATCTTCACCGCTGCCGCGGGCTCATCCCCGCAGACGCGGGGAGCACCCCGTGCTTGTTAGCGAGCTTGTAACGCGCCAGGGCTCATCCCCGCAGACGCGGGGAGCACAGTCACACGCGGAATCATGCGCGTAAAGGCGTGGGCTCATCCCCGCAGACGCGGGGAGCACGCACTTCAGTACCCGATTATGGGCCTGAAGCTGGGCTCATCCCCGCAGACGCGGGGAGCACTTGATGACGGTGCTTGGAAGGATGTTTCCCCTGGGCTCATCCCCGCAGACGCGGGGAGCACTTTCGGGAGGATAAATATGGGGGCCAGGCCCAGGGCTCATCCCCGCAGACGCGGGGAGCACTCAAGTAAAGCTGGGCTGGGTCGGAATTCTTTGGGCTCATCCCCGCAGACGCGGGGAGCACACAAGCTCCGTAAGAAGGGCTTCACAGCAGCAGGGCTCATCCCCGCAGACGCGGGGAGCACTCAAGTAAAGCTGGGCTGGGTCGGAATTCTTTGGGCTCATCCCCGCAGACGCGGGGAGCACACAAGCTCCGTAAGAAGGGCTTCACAGCAGCAGGGCTCATCCCCGCAGACGCGGGGAGCACCTGTGTGCTTTTGCGGGCGGTATGGGCTGTACGGGCTCATCCCCGCAGACGCGGGGAGCACGAGTTTGTAACTGATTCGGCCGCAGACAATGAGGGCTCATCCCCGCAGACGCGGGGAGCACTTGGCCGCGGGCTTGGGCGAGGTGGAGTGCGAGGGCTCATCCCCGCAGACGCGGGGAGCACTGGTTTCTCGGTGTTCAGCGAGTACGGCGAGGGGGCTCATCCCCGCAGACGCGGGGAGCACATCTCCCCGAACTCCTCGACCAGCGTCCAGACGGGCTCATCCCCGCAGACGCGGGGAGCACATTGAGTGCGTCGAGATGCTCGGCTTCAAGTTGGGCTCATCCCCGCAGACGCGGGGAGCACTCTGTGATTGAAGCAGCGGAAGCATTGGGGTGGGGCTCATCCCCGCAGACGCGGGGAGCACGGGTTGTGGCGTCCTTCCGATTGGGTGTCCGGGGGCTCATCCCCGCAGACGCGGGGAGCACAGTGTAGACGCGGGGCTTTTCACAGCCGTAGCGGGCTCATCCCCGCAGACGCGGGGAGCACGCCGTCTCCGGCGGTCTAGCCACGGTCGTGCGGGGCTCATCCCCGCAGACGCGGGGAGCACGTATCTACCTCCCGCAAGGACCGGTTACCGCAGGGCTCATCCCCGCAGACGCGGGGAGCACATCGGCGATCTCCGGGAAAGAGATACCCAAGTGGGCTCATCCCCGCAGACGCGGGGAGCACTGATTGTGGTGACGCAGGATGCGCCGGGCAATGGGCTCATCCCCGCAGACGCGGGGAGCACCCGATGTCCCCGGCTACGGCTGGTTACGAAAAGGGCTCATCCCCGCAGACGCGGGGAGCACATATTACTTTCGTCAAAAACACCGATCCGCGAGGGCTCATCCCCGCAGACGCGGGGAGCACGGTTTCTGGCCTCGCGCCCACACAGCGTGTTTGGGCTCATCCCCGCAGACGCGGGGAGCACCGCTTGAATACTCAGGAAATACCCCCATTTATGGGCTCATCCCCGCAGACGCGGGGAGCACACGCCTAACCCGGACGCTAACCCGCATCACCCGGGCTCATCCCCGCAGACGCGGGGAGCACAGATCATCTCTCCACCGCACAGAGGACCAAGGGGGCTCATCCCCGCAGACGCGGGGAGCACGTGGTGCGGGTTGAGCCTCGTACCGGGCGGCAGGGCTCATCCCCGCAGACGCGGGGAGCACCTAAACAACGCCGTAACCGGTCTAACCGATATGGGCTCATCCCCGCAGACGCGGGGAGCACGTCGCCTTGACACGCATCTTCGGGGTGCCAACGGGCTCATCCCCGCAGACGCGGGGAGCACCAATGACACTAGCCTGGTTGGTGAAGGTATGGGGGCTCATCCCCGCAGACGCGGGGAGCACATGCCATTGGCCCTACCACGTAAATTGGCACGGGGCTCATCCCCGCAGACGCGGGGAGCACCGGGCTAGTCGCGGTCGTCATCGCCAGCGTGAGGGCTCATCCCCGCAGACGCGGGGAGCACTAGTGTTATTGTCTTTATCGAGTCCAGCCGTCGGGCTCATCCCCGCAGACGCGGGGAGCACTCCGGTGTGGGTGTCTTGCCCGTCAATATGATGGGCTCATCCCCGCAGACGCGGGGAGCACTTAATGAAGGTGAGCTTGCACGGCTCATGGCCGGGCTCATCCCCGCAGACGCGGGGAGCACCCAAAGACCACCAAGGGAACTCGCACCATCACGGGCTCATCCCCGCAGACGCGGGGAGCACCTGGCCTGAAATTAGTCAACGTATTCTCCTTGGGGCTCATCCCCGCAGACGCGGGGAGCACTGAATTCTTCGGTGAACCGTGGGGCGACGGGTGGGCTCATCCCCGCAGACGCGGGGAGCACAGCGGGGTGATGCCCTTTGCTGGGGCGATGTAGGGCTCATCCCCGCAGACGCGGGGAGCACACGCCTTACCATCCGCGTCTTCGGGATCGATCGGGCTCATCCCCGCAGACGCGGGGAGCACATATCGGTGACTGTCAGCTCCCACCGGTTGGAGGGCTCATCCCCGCAGACGCGGGGAGCACATCTAATGGCACCCACGTCAAGCTCCGTTGTTGGGCTCATCCCCGCAGACGCGGGGAGCACCAGCTGTAAAAGTTCTGGAATGTCCATATTCTGGGCTCATCCCCGCAGACGCGGGGAGCACCACTTCATGATCAACCGCGTTGGTCTCACCACGGGCTCATCCCCGCAGACGCGGGGAGCACTTGTCCCAAGATTTGGCGTCAGCCAAGCAACGGGGCTCATCCCCGCAGACGCGGGGAGCACCGGTGGCGCTGTCACGGTTTGGTGCTTTGAGAGGGCTCATCCCCGCAGACGCGGGGAGCACACCAATCCAGCCCGATCAACGCCGGTCACCGGGGGCTCATCCCCGCAGACGCGGGGAGCACGGTTCAAGGGGCGCGCGTTGGGTTGTGGGAAGGGGCTCATCCCCGCAGACGCGGGGAGCACTCTTGGTGATGACCTTGATGCTGTCCCGGTATGGGCTCATCCCCGCAGACGCGGGGAGCACCATGCCCGAAGACAGCGTTGTCGGAACCGAGATGGGCTCATCCCCGCAGACGCGGGGAGCACCTCATGCCGCAATCTCTCCAAGGTTGATACCTGGGCTCATCCCCGCAGACGCGGGGAGCACAATCCGATTCAGGCTCACGAAGGTATCGGCGGGGGCTCATCCCCGCAGACGCGGGGAGCACTCGACCCTGCCCCGTGTACTCCGAGGCAGAGAGGGCTCATCCCCGCAGACGCGGGGAGCACCTTCCGGAGTCAGGCCCTCGTTTGGATCTGTGGGGCTCATCCCCGCAGACGCGGGGAGCACTTCGATAACTGGTTTTTCAATCGCCCTCAGCTGGGCTCATCCCCGCAGACGCGGGGAGCACTTCTGGCTTCGAGACTTCGTGGTCAAGCCGGTGGGCTCATCCCCGCAGACGCGGGGAGCACGCTATTGCTTCGATGGTGGAGCTGTCGTCTGCGGGCTCATCCCCGCAGACGCGGGGAGCACCAGTAGCCTTATCCGGTGCCACAACGGTTACAGGGCTCATCCCCGCAGACGCGGGGAGCACTTGTAGCTTGCCTTTATTTTGTGGCGAGGCTTGGGCTCATCCCCGCAGACGCGGGGAGCACCACTTTTTGGTGCGTCCACTGGAGCTAGGTCAGGGCTCATCCCCGCAGACGCGGGGAGCACGTGTGCCGATGTGCAGGCCGCCTCCATGGCGCGGGCTCATCCCCGCAGACGCGGGGAGCACCCTTTTCTTGATCGGTTCAGGGGCATCCACCAGGGCTCATCCCCGCAGACGCGGGGAGCACTCGCAAGACGCAGCGCTGGCTCCGGGTCCATAGGGCTCATCCCCGCAGACGCGGGGAGCACCCCTCCGATGCTTGCCGAGGTTGCTCCGGGTCGGGCTCATCCCCGCAGACGCGGGGAGCACAAATTCTCAAGACGCAATCTAAGCTTGGCCCAGGGCTCATCCCCGCAGACGCGGGGAGCACTCTAGTTGACTAGGGAAAATACGCCCAAATCAACAAACCGCAATCAGTTTATCTGCACTCGCCGACCAGAAGAACCTGGTAAAGGCGGTGGTGCCCAAGCTCACCGCCCATACCCTAGACATGCATGGGAGAATGGAAGAGATGACTTCCGCCGATAATTCCCAGCAGACCGTTCCCGCTTCCGTCGAGCCCACCGCCGCGGACATAAAAGCCCGCCGCGCCGCCCAAGCGGCGCAGGCCGCGGCTCAGGGTGCCCAGCAAATGCGCATCTCCGAATCCCGTGCCAAGGCCGAGGGGCGTGCACAGGTTCGCCCCACAGCCGAAGGCTGGAAGCAGGCAATGGGCGATGACGGTCGTCCGCAGCTGCAATTTTCCGCCAAGAAGCGCGTTTCGCAGCCACCGGTACACCTCGCGGACCTTACATTGGCCGAGCGTGCGGACAAGCTCAAGGAATTGGGCCTGCCCGGATTCCGCGCCAAGCAGCTCTCGGTGCACTACTTCCAGCATTACACCACCGATCCCGAGCTGATGAGTGACCTGCCCAAGGATCGCCGCGCCGAGATCGCCGAAGTCATGTTCCCCAAGCTCTTGACCGAGGTCAAGCGCCTGGCAACCGACGACGGCCGCACCATCAAGTTCCTCTGGCGTCTCTTTGACGGCTCGTTGGTCGAATCGGTCTTGATGCGTTACAGCAACCGCATCACCCTGTGCATTTCCTCCCAGTGTGGCTGTGGCATGAACTGCCCGTTCTGCGCCACCGGCCAAGCCGGATTGACCCGTAACATGTCTACCGCGGAAATCTTGGACCAAATCGTCCAGGCCAACCGCGTGATCGTCGAAGGTGGTCTGGGTGGCCAGAAGCACCCCGAAGAGCGCGTGGGCAACATCGTATTTATGGGCATGGGTGAGCCGCTGGCCAACTACAAGCGCGTCATCAACGCCGTGCGTCGCATGGTTGCCGAAGCCCCCGAGGGCCTGGGCATGAGCGCCCGTGGCATCACGGTATCCACCGTGGGCCTGGTGCCGGCAATTAACAAGCTGGCCGAGGAAAATATCCCGGTCACCTTTGCACTCTCGCTGCACGCCCCGGATGACGAGCTGCGCGATGAAATGATCCCGGTGAATTCTAAGTGGAAGGTCGACGAGGCAATTGATGCCGCGTTCAACTACTACGTAAAGACCGGTCGTCGCGTTTCCATCGAGTACGCCTTGATCAAGGACATGAACGATCACGGCTGGCGTGCGGACATGCTGGCCCGCAAGCTCAACGCGCGTGGCCGTGGCTGGGTACACGTGAACCCGATCCCGCTGAACCCGACCCCGGGCTCGGTGTGGACTTCCTCGGAACCCGACGTCACCGCCGAGTTCATTGACCGTTTGGAAACCGCCGGCGTTCCTACCACGTTGCGCGATACTCGGGGCAAGGAAATTGACGGCGCCTGCGGTCAGCTGGCCGCAGCCGAATAATCTCACGTACTTCACCTAGACTCGAAGGCATCCCATATAGGGGTGCCTTCGAGTTTTTATGGAGAGTTTTCACATGTCGCTAGCGGATCCGTTCTTCCTTGATAAATCAGATACCGGCAGCTGGAAGGCGCTGAACGGCCTTTCAGTGAAAGTCAAAGAAGCCAGCGAGGCGGCAGGTCTTGAAACCAAACTCATTGAATTGCTGAACATTCGGATTTCGCAACTCAATGGCTGCTCATTCTGCCTTGATATGCACACTCGTCTGGCGCTGGAGGCCGGCGAAAGTGTGCAGCGCATTGCCGTTCTGACGACCTGGCGCGAAACCGAGTTGTTCACCGATCTGGAAGCCGCGGCACTCTCCGTTGCCGAGGCTACAACCGCGCTGCCGGATACCGAGACTCGTATTGCCGAGCTCGCCGCCTCACGTCTGGTGCTTGATGATGCGCAGTTCTCTGCCATCCAGTGGGCAGCAATCGCCATGAACGCATTCAACCGCGTATCTATTCTTTCGCAGCACCCGGTGCGCGCTCGCAAGAGCTGAATTCCGTGGGTACTTCGCCTAGTTCGGAGCAAAACCACTGACTAAAAAATAGATCTAAATGATGGGTATCTGCAAGTGTGTGGATACCCATCTTTGCTTGTATGGACTTCTGGGTCTTATCCATGCTCATGCGGTTCCTCGGAGAAATCATCTCGCCCAAGCACGCTCCATGTTTTCCGTGCCGGGCCCGTTGTACTTTGGATTTTTTGGGGTCAAGGGGGCCCAAACGCAGGTCTATTGCTGGCATGTATGTACAAGGTGACGGCCTAGCACCCTCACATTTGCCACTTTTGATGTTCTACAGTCCATAACCTGCAGTTAACCTTCGGACACCCTTTGATTCTTTTTGGCTACCTAATGTCTGTGATGAGCGCGGGAAAATATGCCCCCCTGCGCCACACAGACTTCGCAAAAGGAACCAACACCGTGTCAACTCGCGCCAAGCTTTCCGCAGCCGCCCTCGCCCTGGCGGCCTCCACTCTTCTTGCCGGCTGTGCAAGTTCCGCCCCGGGCAATGCCCAGACTCCGGAAGCCGCAGCCGGCTTCGCCAAGGATTCTTCAACCTTGGTCTTCGGTGTAGTTCCCGACTCGGTAGACACCGAGACCAACTACCGCCCACTGATGGACTACCTAGAGATCAAGACCGGTAAGACCGTCGAATACCACGAGTCGACCGACTACGCAGCCCTGATCGAGGCCTCTGTGGCTGGCAAGATCGATGTGGCATCCTTCTCCGGATTCACCTACATCACCGCCACCAACAACGGCGCCAAGCTCACCCCGGTCTCCTCGATCGTCACCAAGGAAGGCCAAGAGCCGGGCTACTACTCGCAGGCAATCGTCCCGGTTGACTCGGAGATTAGCGCGGTTGCCGATTTCAAGGGTAAGAAGGTCTGCTTCGTTGACCCGTCTTCCACCTCCGGCTACCTCTTCCCCTCCTACAACCTGGGCAAGGAAGGTATCGATGTGAAGACCGATATCACCACGGTCTTCGCCGGTAAGCACGACGTCTCGGTCACCAAGACCGCAGAAGGCAAGGAATGCGAGGTTGGCTTCGCCGAAGACAGCGAAGTGGAGAAGAACGACAAGGTCAAGGTCGTGGGTGAAACCATGGTTCCGGGCGCCCCGATCGTTGTCTCGCAGAACCTCCCGGCCGATCTGAGCACCGAAGTTGCCGGCCTGCTCAAGGAACTTTCTATCGATGAAATTGCTGCCGCCGGTGTCAAGGGCGCAGATTCCGAGGGCTTCAAGGCAGTCTTCTTCGAAACCAAGCCGGTAGATGACGCCTACTACAACACCATTCGCGACATCTGCAAGAGCACCAACGCCAGCCAGTGCCAGTAACTAGCTACATCAAGAACTAGCTACCAAGCCAACGCCGACGCGGAAAACCAAGGGAAAAGAACGTGAACACACAGTACGCAGTCAAGACCAGCAACCTGACAAAAATCTATGGAGATAAGAAGGCCCTGGCCGGGGTCGACCTAGAAGTCATGCCGGGAGAAATGGTAGTGCTGCTGGGCCTGTCGGGTTCCGGAAAATCAACCTTCCTGCGCCACATCGACGCACTCGAACGCCCCACCGGTGGAGAGGTTCAGGTGCTGGGTACCGACCTGTCCAAGCTTTCGGGCCGTGGATTGCGTCAGCTGCGTTCCAAGGTGGGGTTCGTGTTCCAGCAATTCGAGCTGGTTCCCTCACTCACGGCACTGGAAAATGTGCTCACCGGTGCGCTCTCCACGCTGCGTGGGCCACGTTTGGGACTTGCCATGTACCCGCGTCGGCTTCGGCTTAAAGCTCTCGAAACTCTTGAACGTGTAGGTCTGTTGGAATGGGCCTACGAACGTGCAGATACGCTTTCCGGTGGTCAGCAACAGCGCGTGGCAATCGCTCGTGCGCTGATGCAGGAACCCGAAATCCTGCTGGCCGATGAGCCGGTGGCCTCGCTTGACCCGGAATCCAGCATTGTGGTCATGGACCTGATGAAGGAAATCGCCGCCGAGCGTAACCTGACGGTGCTCTGCTCGCTACATCAGGTGGACCTTGCGTTGTCCTGGGCCGATCGCATCGTCGGTCTGCGCCACGGCTCGGTGGTACTCGATACCCCGACCGCCGGCTTGAGTCGCGAATCGGTCATGGAAATCTACGGCCAGCTGGCCCCGGTCCCGGAAGCCGCAATTTCCGATCTTGAAAATGAACTAAAGAAGGCGGCCGACGCCCGCAACCAGTCACTCGCCGCATCCGGAGCTGCATCCTAAATGAGCATGGCAACACCCCTCAAAACCGCAGGAAAACTCGATCTTCGCTCCGGCTCCCTGCCCAAGCCGGCCCCCGAACGCACGGCGGTGGCACTGACCCTGCTGACAATTTTTGCGGTATCGCTGATCTCCTTGTGGCAGTCGGGCATCTCGATCACCTCGATGATCGGTTCGGCAGATAACGCCCAACGTTTCTTGGCTCGGGTGGGAACCGTCAGCTTCCCACCCGCGGCCGAACTCATCGAACTCACGCTCTTCACCCTGGGACTGGTGCTGACCGGCACGCTACTGGCGGCAGCGCTTTCGGTTCCGGTTGCCTACATCGCCGCGGCAAACACCACCCCAGGCGGGGCTTGGCAGGCACTGGGCCGCTTCATGACCGTGATCACCCGCGCAATTCCCGACGTCGTCTTTGCCATGGTCTTCATCTTGGTCTTCTCCATCGGAGCACTGCCAGGCATCCTGGCCATTGGTTTGCACTCCATTGGCATGATTTCCAAGCTCTTCGCCGATGCCATCGAACAGATCGACGAGGGACCACGCCTGGCCATTCGGGCCTCCGGTGGAACCAAAGCCCAGGAATTCTTCGGCGGCATTCTGCCCCAGGTTCTGCCCTCCTGGATTGCCACGGTGCTACATCGCAACGACATCAACCTGCGCGGCTCGGTCATCCTGGGCTACGTCGGTGTCATGGGTCTAGGGCTGGAAATGTCCTACGCCTTCAAATCCCTGAACTACTCGCTGGGCGTTGGCATCGCGATCGTGATGTTCGTGCTCTGTGTGGCCATGGAACTCATTTCCGGTGCGGTCCGCAAGGTCCTGCTGGGCCAAGGAACCAGCAAGGCGCGCACCGGCAAGAAGACCGCCATTGCGATGACGGTAAATTCCAAGCGCCCCTGGACCGCAGACCGCGTACGCAACCTCGTATGGGGTTGGGGCGCCGTAGCCATCGCCCTGGGTGGCGTCTGGGTCTCGAACATCAACTGGAGCGATCTAGTGACCGTATGGCCGAAACTCCCGGCCATCATGGCGCAGTTCTTCCCACCAAACTTTGGCTCCTATGATTTTGCTACCATGGCCATGGCCATGGGCAAGACCCTCTCCATCGCTCTTGCGGCAATGGTTTTGGCCTTGGGTGTCTCGATCATCATTGGTTCGTTCGCGGCGCGCAACGTTGCTCCAACCCCCGGGATCCGTACCGGTTCACGCTTTGGACTGGTGATTATCCGCGGCGTTCCCGAAGTCATCCTGGCGATTCTGCTGATTGTGGTGACGGGTCTGGGCAGCCAAGCCGGCATAATTGCCCTGGCCTTCGGCGGCATTGGTCTGCTGGGCAAGCTGATTGCCGACTCCGTTGAGGAAGTGAACCCCGGACCGCAGAAGGCACTGATTGCCACCGGTGCTAGCCGTCTGCAGACCTACTTCTCGGCAACCCTGCCGCAAAGCGCTCGAGCCATGGTGGGACACACCTTCTACCTGTTGGATACCAACATTCGTGCCGCAACTATTCTGGGCATCGTGGGCGGCGGTGGCATCGGTTACTACCTGCTCAACGCGGGTCAGGGCTCGAACTACCCGCTTGTCACCTCGATCGTCATCATGATCCTGTTGACGGTGCTAGCGGTTGAAGGTTTGGCCATGTGGGTCCGTAAGGTCTTGCGCTAAATCTGGGCAGTCTCACGAAACACAAAACCTGCAGGGCTCTTCCCCTGTCAGTTTCCCCCTTTATGAACCAAGGTCACTCGAAAGCTCATGAGATCCATTCTGAACTTTGTTCCAACCCCGCTGGCCATGGCCTGGCAGGGGCCCGGTCAGCCGCACCAGGTCATCGCTGTGCCGCATGTGCAGTTAGAAGCCGGGGACGCACTTGTTGAAATCGAATACGCAACCATCTGCGGATCGGATATTCATACGGCCTCCGGACATCGGAGTGCAACAGCGCCCCTGGTCTTAGGACATGAACAAGTGGGGCGAGTGGTTGCCACCACCGATGAAGCGGTTCTCAGTGATGGAACTCCATTGGTTGTGGGGGATCGGGTGATCTGGGGAGTGATTGTCAGCTGCGGGCAGTGCTCGCTATGCCTGCGTGGCTTGAACCAAAAATGTGAGGCCTTGCGCAAATACGGACACGAGAAATTGGGCCGTGGCTGGGAACTCAATGGTGGGTTCGCTACCCATGCGCATATCTTGTCAGGAACTGCCATAACAAAAGTTTCCGAACAGATCCCTGCACCGATTCTTGCCCCGGTTTCCTGTGCCACGGCAACGGCTGCAGCAGCACTGCGCACTTCACGAGAACTGACGCCTATGACGGGTAAAACGGTTGTAGTTTCGGGAGCCGGGATGGTGGGGCTTGCGATCATTGCGATGGCAGTTTCCCAAGGCGCCATTGTAGTAGCCCTTGACCCACATGTGGAGCGTCGAAAGCTAGCGGTGAAATTTGGGGCACTGATCGCGCTAGATCCCATCACCGAGCCGCTGGCACCGGCACTGAGCCAGGCGGGACTTGAAGCTCCACTGATCAGTTTTGAGGCATCAGGTGCTCCGGGCGCCGTGAAATCCTCGATCAGTATGCTGGGCATCGGTGGGGTGGCGGTTCTTGTTGGAAGCGTCAGTCCATCACCGGAGGTTGGAATTGATCCAGAAGCAGTGGTTCGTAAGCTACTGAAGATTGTGGGGGTACACAACTACCTGACACAGGATCTTGAAGCAGCGACTTCCTTCATGGAAAACTCGTGGAACACGCTGCCCTTTGCCGACCTCGTCGGTCCTTCCCTTCCGCTCTCCAAGCTTGATGAAGCCATCGAGGTTGCCAAAAGTGGAGCGGACGTCCGCGTGGGAATCCACCCCGACCCCGCCTAAACTCACCGATCCACCGCAAACATTCAGAAACCCAAGGCACAATTAGGGTTTCAGCAAGGCGGGGAGCGCAGGACATATGGCACAAACACTGACCAGTGGCGGTGAAACGGTGCTGAGCCGGTATGCCCCGGAAAGCGTCTATCTGCTGGGCGCCGGACGAGCGATCCTCTTACAACTGGCCATGCCCCAGGTAGGGTACGGGGTAGCGAGGCATTCAAACTTTGCCGCCAATCCTGTGGGAAGGCTACACGGAACACTGACCTATATTTACGCACTGAGCAACGGCACCGATGAACACCGGGCCAAGGTGCGTGAAATCGTCAATACTGCGCATGCACCGGTCAAGGCCTCAGCGGCCAAAGACGGTTCACATCCTGCCTATTCCGCACGTGATCCGCGCCTTCAATTGTGGGTTGCGGCAACCCTTTATGACTCGGCAATGCAGATTCACGAGCTAGTGTTCGAGCCGCTTAGCGAGGAAGAAGCCGAAGAGCTCTTCCAGCAGTATGCGGTGCTGGGTACCGAGCTGGGCATGCCGGCAGGCTTTTGGCCCGCGAACCGTCAAGAGTTTGCCGCCTATTGGGCGGAAACCAGCTCACAACTCAACGTTGATGAGACGGTACGGGAAGTTGCTACACAGCTACTTGAAGCAAAATCTGCACCCTTGTGGGTGCGGCTTCTGATGCCGCTGGCCAAACTCATGACCCTGGGATTGCTGGGACCGGAACTGCGTGAGCTCTATGGCTTTAGCTGGAACCACAAACAACAACGAGCCATGGAGCGCGTGTTGCGCTGTGCCAAGTTTGGTATGCGCGTGCTTCCGCCAGCAATCCGGCATTTTCCGATGCGCTACTATCTGCGGCGTCTTGAATCTTGAGTCGTCGAATTATTGGCCTTGGATGTGGTTGGTCGTGGTTTTGCCGCGGTTGAAACCTAACTGTTGGAACCGCATATCGACGCATCTGCTCGATGCTGCCCAAACATGTACACGTGACTTATAGCAAACGGTTAGTTGCAGGAAATTTGCGTTGGCGTTAGCAGGGGTTTTGAGATCTTTGCAATGCTGATATTTGAAACGGAAGCTGATTCCCAGTCTCCTGGGTAAATCGCCACTACGCTGAAACTTACGTTCACCGCACCTCCGAGCAAAAGCTGTAGTAGGCCACCCAAAAGACCTACGACGGTACCCAAAAGCCCACCCGCATCGTTAGCAATTGAAAGGGTATATGACGTTGACCCTGCAGGTACTTTGATAGACGCAGTTTCATCTTTCGCGGTTACGATGATCTTGTATTCTTCCACTGCTACCGGAACGTTTTTTGGTTCTGACCAACGGACAATCACTTCCTGTTTATTTGTGCCTGCCCCACAGTAAAGATTCGTTGGCGCAGGCATCGTTGCTGCTTGTATCAGCGTTCCTGCGCTGGACGAGGAGCTCCATACTGCAAGTGTTCGCTCGACACTGTTCGCGGCCGCTAACGGCAGCACAACGGCTAGCGCGGTGAGGATCGTGCCGATTTTTAGCAGTGAAAGTTTTCTGGAAGTCGTGTGAACTTTGGCGTCGGCGCCTATGGTGACAGAACTTTCAGAATGAAGTGCTGCAGAAGATCCAGGACTATTGTCGTTCGAATCTCTGCGGGGTTCGCGCCGGAAGAAAGCAAGATACAGCAGATAAGCGCACAACAGACCGCCAACGAAGAACGCCCAAGGCTGACTAAACCAGGTCAGCACATAGCCCAAAAAAGGTACGCTGACTATGAGCCGGTCGGCGCTAGATACCTGGTACGGCTGAAGATCGGCGACGCTATTTGCGTCCCCCTTCAGAACCAAACCTTCGGGCAGATTTTCCACCACGCGGTGCGTAAGTCGAATGCCATCGGTGTTCACAACCGATACAACTTGTCCGGGAACCACCTCGGCAACCGGTGTAGGTACAGCAAACCCCAATGAACCAGTGGGGATGCTCGGTCCCATGGAACCCGAAGCAAAGACCAGTGGCTTTAAACCAAATACGAGCGTTAGAACCGCCAGTATTAGGCACAAGGAGCCAAGAGTCGCGCCGATGTTTAGTGCCCACCGCTGCCAATGATTTGTCTTTGGGATTGGGTTCGAAGGCTGGTGGTCATTGCGCATATCAGGAACCTACCGAAGCTGTAAACGTCAATTTCACGGTGGTTGAATTCCCTTGCAAGGTGTTGGCTGCGGAGGT
This sequence comes from Arthrobacter sp. MYb227, assembly GCF_002975435.1. Taxonomy (GTDB): domain Bacteria; phylum Actinomycetota; class Actinomycetes; order Actinomycetales; family Micrococcaceae; genus Paeniglutamicibacter. Next base: position 487,646 of record NZ_PCPT01000002.1, read on the forward strand.
AGGCAACGAATATTGCACGCACAAAGTTTCGGATGCGCCGGGCGCTAGTGAAGGACGTGGTTGCGCTGTGGGGAACGGTTGCGTGGCGCCCTTGCTCAGCAGGGGAGTTCCTTCGCAGATGGCGTTCGGTGCGGACCCAGCGATCGCTCCATCTGTAACAACGACATTCAAGGCATTGCCTAGCTTGCCACCGCCTGTTTCAGTAGTACTGCCGGAGATGGTATAGGTGACGGCTATGGAACTCGAATTTTTGACAACGACGACAGCGGACTGGCTCATCCCTGGGTACCATGCAGAACCACTCAACGGCACCGTGTATGTGGGCGAATCCGTGGCTGTCTTGCCCACTCCTAGTGCGACAGTGGCAGCGCTCACGGTGGAGGTTGCAGTAGCGGTTCCCGTCCAGGCAGCTAGCGTTGACACGGCACCAATACCTACAAGAATACCCATGGATAGCAAGGCCTTGACCTGCATCCCTTGCCTGCTCATAGTAGATTCCTAGCTGTATTGATTGATTGCTGAGGACGTCGCCGTGACCTTGCAAATAACACTCCGCCGGTCACCAATGCCCCGAGAGCCAGTGGCAGGAGTCCGGCCGAATATCCTGTTTCTCCCAAAACTCCCGGCGAAGGTAAAACTGACTTGCCTGGGGCTTGCTCCTCTAGCTGCTCGGGCGCAGTCGGTGAGGGGTTAGATTCGCTTGCCTGCACTGTCATGCGTATTAGTTCTGAATTCTTGCCTTGGGTTTCGTTGCCAGCAGTTGATGGCAACCACACCCGTACGGTAACAGCGGTAGCTTCTCCGCTACCCAGAGTAGATATACCGGAAGCTTTCGTTCCCACTAAAATTCCAGTGAAATCATCGGCTAGGTTAGTTTGTAGGGAGAAATCTACGGCGTGCGGGCGCGAATTACGGATCCACAGCACCCCTTCAAATTCTTCGCCGGGGGTCAGCTTAGGCATGTTCGCAAAGAGCGGTGGAGGTTCGGCAGAGTAATTAATCCCATCTGTACTGTAGCTAAGGCCTGCATCTGTTGGCACGTCTGCGTAAGCCTGCGCGTCGACTGGAACATAACCGAAGAACATAAGCGTTGCAGCGCCCGCAATGAAGCTACTTATGAATCTGCGCATGATCATGTGCTCTTCACCGTTCGTTTTTCGCGCCACGCGCCGATCAGCATGACAAAGGCGTAGGTCAACAGTCCTCCGACGGCGAGCCAGGTAAGCCACGTACGTTGTTCTCCCGAAATGGCAGAGTTGAGAAAACCAAGGATCGGAACTGAATACCAGAGGCTTCCCCGGATCTGTTCGGGAAGAATCAAAGGATCGTTGGCATTATTAGCATCTCCACGGAGGGTAAATCGCTGTTCCCCTCCTGCAGTTTTACCTACGCCAACCACTCGGTGAGTGACCACCGTTGGCTCACCAGGCTTAAGCTGATACGTCACCACGTCACCGGGACGAATTTCGTTAGGATCGACGGGTTTGACCACCATGAGGGTGCCAGGAGGAAATCCTGGCCGCATAGAGCCAGTAAGTACCGTGTAAGCGGTGGCGCCGCCAAGACGCGGAATACCTATCATCACTGCAAGCAGAGACACGACGATAAAAAGTGCCAGCCATGATGAGGTTTGCGCAATCCACCAAAGCGCGCTTGTTTTTTCCCGTTCACGTCGGAGCTGGGCGCGTGTCAGTTCACTCATTGTTGCTGCCCCACAAAGTTCAGCACAAGATTCAATTTCCCACCTGCTGCAGCTTGAGGTGTATGTGATGGAATTTCGATGCGAATACAGAGAGTTTCTGAGCTGGAGCTGTCTTCGCCTGCGCTCAGATTTCGAACCTTGCCCAACGTAGCAGCGGCATTGGCCGGGCCCTTGTATAGAGGATCTGTCAGTGCGTTGCGAGCGGCACAGCTTGGAGCGCTCATGCCGGCCTTAATGGTTAATACGCTGTGTGTTGAAAGAGCCTTGTCCGCAGCTGTTGCCGAGGTAGGAAAAGTAGATGCGCCGGCCAGATCGTAGGCCAAGTCCGTGGTGCCACCATTGCTGATGACCAAGGGCGCTTGGACAAACTGGCCCGGGATTAGATTGGTTCTATTTAGCTCAGTGAATGCATAATCTTGTTGAGCCTTAGAAGCGTTGCCGGCTAGCAGATACAGACTTCCGGTGGATATGGAACCAACACCCATACTTCCTTTGGCATGCCAAAGAGCGGCCGTACCTTGAGAGCTCATGAAGAGCACCAAAAGTACGGCCGCTGCAATTGCGACCTTCAGCTGTTTAGGCATCCAGAAAACTGTGGTTTAGTTCCGGCTATGGGCTGACCTGGTTAAGAGTCAGAGCCAAATCGGTAAGAAGCATTTCTTGCTCCATGGTGGACACCGGTGTTGAACCGGGGGTGCCCTTGGCAAATGCGACAGTGATTGTCACGGGAACTTCGAAGCTGCCGGGCTCGGAGAAAGAGACAACGCTACCGGACGTTGTCAGCTTCGGGTCAATTGGATTTGGAACAACCGCGACTGTAACTTGTCCTACTAACGTCGCCGGAACGACAGAATCAAGATTCCCGACGACAAGTTCACCCTTGAGGTTTTTGCCGTCGGCCCCTATTTTTACGGTCTGTTCAAAAACGACGGTGTCGCCCGGAACCAAGTGATCCAAGGCTGGATCAAACGTAGTATTTGCGGCATTCGGGCTGGTATCGCTCCAAGTCCCTGCGGTGGTTGCGTCGAGTGTCAGATGACCGGTGGAGACGGATCCAGCGTCGAGGTTTTTGGTGTCGGACCATTGTGCGATGGTCCCGGCCCCACCCAGTAGTAATACTCCAGCAGCTGCTGCGGCAATAGTAGCCTTTGTAACCTTCTTCATGACTAAATATCCTCACACTCAATGTGCCCCCCAGTAGGCACCATCGCCATTCAATCTGATATGTCTACAAACTCAAATTATTACCGCACAATGAAAGCTTCATTATCATTGATCTGATCACTCAGAGTGTGAGTGTAGGGATTTTAGTCGTGTCTGACTATGGCTTTCTCAGAATCAAATAGCCGTCGGATCAAGTGGCTTGACTTATTGGCCCGACGGCTATTGATTGTTTACTTTCGGCTACTTGCAGGTACAGCGGTCTGCAACTGCGACGTCACCGAGCGCATCTTCAATGTGCTCGCCGCAGCCTTCCCAAGTTGGCTTGGCACAGTATTCACAGGTGATCTTTTTGCACATGATGAAGTTCCTTCACAGAAAACGAAAATATTATCCATGAGGAATAATACCCCTCTGGGTATGGTTGGACTATCTGGGACGCATCCGCTGTCTCTAACTCAGACATTCCCGAAGGGATGAAGCACCATATGGCTTCCGTAGAACTAAACGCCGCAAACTTTGAATCAATGATCTCGGCCCCGGGAACTGTCATCGTCGATTTCTGGGCTGCGTGGTGTGGCCCGTGCCGCAACTTTGCCCCGATCTTTGAAGCGGCGAGCGAAAAGCACCAAGACATAGTCTTTGGCAAGATCGACACCGAAGCCGAACAGCAGCTTGCCGCGGCAGCAAACATCACCTCGATTCCAACGTTGATGGCCTTCCATGATGGCATCCTCGTTTTCTCGCAGCCAGGTGCATTGCCCGCCGAAGCACTCGAGGATCTCATTGTTCAGATCCAGGGTCTTGATATGGATGCAATCAAGAAAGATATTGCCCAGCGCGCAGACGCATAAAACTTATTTGCCTATCGTGTGGCTCCGGACTGGTTTCGTAACCGAGCCGGAGTCACAGCTGTATTCCACTACTCCTATGAAAGGGTAGAAGCGCAGCAAAAGTAGAGAGCAAGTGGAGGAAAAATGTCGCGCAAACTCAAGGTCGCCGAACGAGCAAAGGTCCCAGCCTTTGAAGTCATGAGCATTCTTGACCGAGTAGCTGCGCTACGCGCTAGCGGACGCGACGTTATTTCCCTATGCGCCGGTGAACCAAGTGACGGAGCGCCTACGGCAGTCTCCAAGCGGGCTGCAGAAATCCATACGGCTGGTACTCCCATGACTTATACGCCGCCGCTGGGCATTCTTGAACTTCGCGAAGCGATCGCCGGGCACTACAAGCGTTGGTACAATATTGACGTCCCGTCAGCAAACATTGCGGTAACCACGGGTAGCTCCGGTGCTTTTATGTTGCTCTTTCTTGCCTCATTTAACGCAGGGGATAAAGTGGCCTTGGCGCGGCCGGGTTACCCCGCCTATGCGAACATTCTGCGTACCTTGGGCGTCGAGGTTATTGAATTGGCAGCAGGTCCAGAAATTAGATATCAGCCCAGCGTTGAGTTGCTTGAAGCGGCGTGGGAAGAGCATGGTGAACTTGATGGGCTGATGCTCGCCTCCCCGGCTAATCCAACTGGAACCATGGTTTCGGGCGCCGAACTTGGTGACTTGGGTGCTTGGTGCAAGGATCATGGGGTTCGACTGATTAGTGACGAAATTTATCACGGAATCGATTACCCTGAAGCGGGTGCCGAAGCCCGCAGATCGGTGAGTGCCTGGGAACTTGATAAGGACAGTGTTGTCATTTCCAGCTTCTCTAAATACTGGGGGATGACTGGATGGCGTTTGGGCTGGGCGTTGGTCCCCGATGACCTGATTGGCACTGTCGACGCATTGGCCGGCAATCTGGCTCTATGCCCGCCTGCTCCGGCACAATATGCTGCGCTTGCCGCCTTCACCGACGAGTCATATGCGGAGGCGGAAAGCCGGGTTGACGAGTTTGCCAAGGCCCGTGCCGCGCTGCTTGAAGCAATGCCGCGCTTGGGCTGGGGCGAATGTGCACCGGCCGATGGTGCGTTCTATCTCTATGCCGAACTTGGACAGATGCTTGGGTCCTTCCCCGACTCGAGCGCGTACTGTGCTGCACTGCTGGAAGCCGAAGGCGTTGCAATTGTTCCGGGAGTTGATTTTGACAAGGTTGATGGTGGTCAACGGGTTAGGCTGAGCTTTGCTGCGGGTCTTGCTCAAGTACAGGAAGCTATTGAGCGAATCGTGCGTTTCCAGCAAGCGCGCTAAGTCGAATCAGCAATCTATCCGGGTGACTTTTCCGCACCGCTTCCAGCAGCTGGGTTGCGTATAGGTCATTTTCCACAACTTCCGGCCATGTAGATCTGCCATGTAGCCTGACCGCACATCCTTGAGGGACGAACTTCGAGGAGGATCCAGTGGAAAACTATCTTGACCCAAAGCTTAGGGACGCGCTGAAAGTTGTGCGCTCACGGCTGCCGCTGAGTAATGAATGCTTGGCTTGCTATGTTTTTCGCATGCTTGAACACGGCTGCGATGGACTGAAATGGTCGCTAACTTACCGTGACATGAGGGCGCCACGTGCCACCGCGCTGGAGCGCAAATTTCCGCTACTTGGCGGTTATTGCGATTGCGAGGTCATCGCCAACGTGTTCCATCCCAACGAACCCATGTGGAAGCTTGGTGAATCTGGCGGCATTGATGAGAATAACCCGCCCGTGTGTATGACCGTCAGGCGTGGAACCATTCAGCCCTGTGGGCTGTGGCTGATGCGTTCGGGAATTCAATGGGGTGGGGGCGTCTATAAGAATCGCAAGGCATCCTGACCCTGCCTAAAGTCCCTATCCTGACGCGTGAAAACGATGTTGTACTGGAAAGATGGACCGCAGAACCGTGGCTGGTGGCGGTGGAAATAGTTTTCAACGCTGGCTGACATGTGGGTCGATCTTGGTGTTGTTGCTGACCTCAGTTTTCCACTTCTACCGTGGATCACCAGCAGATGGTGGTGTCTATCTTGTGTTGGCTGTGGCGCTGATCCTTAACGGAAGGCAAGAAAGTACAGATGCCAAGGTGCAGCGAGACAGGCATTCCTCGAGCCAGTTTCATCCGTGGTGGCTGATCGTGCTGTTACCACTACTTGCTACTGTTGCGGCTTTGCTTCCCCTGGGGGCTTGGCTCGTTGTGTTGCTACTTGGCACTGGTGCGGGAATCATGATTCTTGGTTGGCGCATAGACCCAAAGGCCGAAGCCGTTTCGAACCCGCGAATGTTGGGGCCGCAGCACAGAAATACCGCGCTGGGGTTGTGTGTAGTGGTGCTGTTTCTTTGCTTTTGGGAGTTGTGGATGTACTTCACCAAACATCTGAACCCGGAGCTGGAGAGCATCTACCCACCACTCACTGATCTTGTGGAACCCGCGTTTCAGGGCATGAGTACGAGGTGGCTGCTGACGCTGCTGTGGATGACAGGGTGCGCACTGTTGGTCGTGCCGCATCCCAGAGCGAACGGCAGGAATCGGATATGACACGGGATATTGCAATTATTGGTTACCTGAGTGTGCCGTTGATGCTGGGTGCCTTGATTTTGTTTTCGAGGTTCTGGCCAAATATGTGGGCGAGCCCCACGGATGTACTGAGCCTGATCTGGCAGAACCGTGCGGCAAGGATGACATTGTTGATCTTCGTCTGGTGGTTCGGTTGGCACTTTTTGCTCGATGGATAACCCTAACACCGCTAAGAATCCTCACGGTGAAAGTTTGCCAGGACGCAAAATGTCGCGGCAAGTTCCCTTGAACTCGCCGCGACATCAAAACTCCGTGATGGAAAAGGTATCTAGTCTTCGGGGTGAACAATCTTTAGGTGTTCGGCGGGAATCCGATCTCGGTCATAGGTGATCTCCGAAAAGCCATGTGGTGCAGGTTTTCCGTCTGGTCCCATGTTCACAAAGACAATCTTTTCAATGGTAAGAATCGACTGGCGGGTGAACATATTGCGTACCTCGGCACGCATAGTCAGCGAGGTGCGACCAAAAGCCGTGGCAGTCAGACCCATTTCAATGAGGTCACCTTGCTGGGCCGAGGAAACAAAGTTAATTTCCGACATGTATTTGGTTACGGCGAATCCGTTGCCGAGCTGCACGATTGCGTAGATTGCGGCTTCCTCATCGATCCAACGCAGCAACGAGCCACCGAAGAGCGTCCCGTTGGCATTAAGGTCTTCGGGACGAACCCATTTGCGGGTGTGGAAAGTAATATCACCTTGCGTCATGGCTTGATTCTATGGCTCGTGCGGCTCAACGCACGAGGTTAGTGACAAGTGCCATGCGCGTCGCGGGGCTATCTAGCCCAGGTGATCCATCGCCTCGCAGGGATTGGCGCCGGGCTGGGAGCTATGTACCGACATTGATAATTTGCCCAAGAGGCCTGCCAGTGCGCTGGTTTCTGCTGAATCTAGGCCGGTCAGCAGTGTCTGTTCTGCCTGGGCGACGCGCGTTTCAAGCCGCTGTAAGAGCTCTAGGCCTTTGGGCGTTGCAATGATCTTGCGAGCGCGACGGTCCGTCGGTGCCGGAATGCGATCTACGAGTTCTGCGGTGACCAGATCGTCGATCAGATAGGTCAGTACCGTGCGGTCAATGCCAAGGTGTGCGCCCAGTGCCTGCTGGTTAGCCGGATCGTGGTGCACCACGGTGGAAAGCATTTGGTAACCACGTACCGAGCACGGGATTTCCTCGACAGCCTGTGCAAAGAGAGTTTGGTGGCCGCGCAGAATCATGCCTAGGTGCCAGGCAAGATCGCCGGGGATGAACCCGGGAAGGGGCTTGTCCTGTGTGGCTAGGGGTATCTGTTGGCTGTTCATGATATCCATCATAACCGATGATGTGGTGTTGCGCAGATGATCTGTAACCAATATAGTCTGTAGTACAACATATATTTGTGGAAAGAAGGACGCATGGACATCGGCGCACAAGAACACGTGGCAACTCGCGGAACGATCGGCATTCTTGGCGCCGGTCGAGTGGGCACCGCCATTGCTCGCTTGGCAATTGCAGCTGGCTACCAAGTGAAAATCGCAACTTCCAAACCCGCCGCGGATAACGCACTAATCATTGAAATCGTCACCCCGGGTGCCGAAGCCGTCAATGCCCATGAAGCGGCAGAAGCCGACATCGTGGTTGTTGCAGTGCCACTTCACAAGTACAAGAGCGTTGGCGCCGAAACGCTGGCCGGTAAGACGGTAATCGATGCAATGAACTATTGGTCGGTCACCGACGGCGATATCGCTGACTTCGAAGTTGATGAGCGCACCTCCTCGGAAGTTGTCGCGGCGCACCTCGCAGAATCCAAGCTCGTAAAGTCCTTCAACCACATTGGATACCACGAGATGGAGCCGGACGCGCTGCCATTCAGCACCGCAGATCGCAGGGCGCTGGCCGTTGCCGGCGATCACCAAGGGGCCAAGGATCAGGTGGCAGCGTTTATCGATGCCCTCGGATTCGACGTGGTAGATGCCGGAGCACTTGCCGCTGGCAAAAACTACGAACCCGGAACCGATGTGTTCAATGGCCGCTTCAGCGCAGAGGAACTCTACGCCAAGCTACACGGAAACCTCATCTCCGCCTAAAACATTTTTGCTTGACCGACCTATTGAAACTTCACACCTTTAAGGACAATTCACCATGGAAATCGGTGCCTACAGTTTCGGCGATTCACAGCTCAATGCTGACGGCTCGCTGCGCTCAACCACAGAAGCAATCCAGAATCTCTTCGCGGCAATTAAACATGCCGACGACGTGGGACTTGATTACTTTGGGGTGGGAGAACACCACACAACCACCATGCCAGCTTCCTCGCCCGGTGCCATGATTGCCGCCGCCGCCGCAGCCACCACACAGATCAAACTTGGTAGCGCTGCAAGCATTATTGGCACCGATGACCCGGTGCGCATTTTCCAGCAATTCGCTACAGCAGATGCCATTTCCGGTGGTGGACGCGTAGAAATTACCGCCGGCCGCGGCTCCTCGGTGGAGACCTTCCCGCTCTTCGGACACAGCCTCGAAGAATACGACGACCTCTACGCCCAAAAGCTTGAGTTGCTGATGACCATCAATGATTCGGAGACCGAAAACGTCACGTGGTCCGGAACCGTACGCCCGTCACTCGATGACCTCGCCGTGGTGCCGCGTCCGGCCTCGGGCAAGCTCCCGATCTGGCTGGCAACAGGTGGCAACGCTAGCTCTTCGGCACGCGCCGGACAGTTGGGCCTGCCGGTTTCTTACGGGATTATTGGTGGAGCGCCACATCGCTTCGCACCGCTGACGGAACTCTACCGCCGTTCCGGCGCCGCAGCGGGCCACAAGCCGGAAGCGCTCAAGGTGTCAGTTGGCGCGTTGGGCTTCGTGGCCCCCACCAAAGCCGAGGCACTCGAGCGTTTCTACCCGGGCTGGCATAACCTCAACGTGGAAATGGGTCGACTGCGTGGCTGGCCAGCGCCGGATAAGCGCGCCTACCTAGCCCAGGCCGACGCTCCGGGTGCCTACTACGTTGGCTCCCCGGACGAGGTCGCAGAACGCATTGCCCACCTGCACGGATACCTAGGCCACATGCGCCACTTCCTGCAGATGGATATTGGTGGCATCCCGCAGGAACAGCTACTTGAGTCGATCACGCTGCTGGCCACCGAGGTCAAGCCGCGCGTTGAACGCCTGTTGGCACAGAAGTAACACCGCACTGAAATAAGCGTGTAGAAAGGTTGGGGATGGAACCACAGAAGTTCCCTCCCCAACCTTTCTGTATCCCAAACCAATATTTAGCTCATCATGGGCAAGCACCCCTTGCTATGTGGGAATGCCGGTGCCACCGTTGAACTATCGGTAACGCGTAGTGAAGGGTACAGACATGGGAAACCATCATCACGAAGATGAACGCTACAAAAAGTTCTACGACCGGACCCCGCACGGAGAAATCCCCAGTGACGAACGGCTTCGGCTAGCCACGGCGGATGGCACGGACCCTATCGAAGAAAGCGAACCTAGCGCGCAGGAAGAACACAGAGACCGCCGGGTCATAGGCAGTAGCGCTGGTTAGTGAACCATTGCTCAGAACCACTCGAGCGGGTTAGCCTCAAGCCATGCGGAAACTTACGATGCTCAATAATCTGACGCTCGATGGGGTCATGCAGGCTCCGGGCCGCGCGGAAGAGGACACACGCCATGGGTTTGCCGCGGGTGGATGGGCGCAAAGCTATGCCGATAACGTACTCGGCGAATATTTGGGTCAAGGCATGAGCACACCCCATGAATTAGTGCTGGGCAGACGAACCTGGCAAGACTTCGCATCATTCTGGACCACCCAAACGGATAATCCATTCACGGATCTGCTCAACAACCTCACCAAATATGTTGCCTCGAGAACACTGCACGAACCTCTAGCTTGGGCGAACTCAAAACTCTTGGACGGTGACGCAGTCCAGGCCGTTGCCGAGCTACGAGCCCAAGACGGCCCAGATTTATTGTGCATGGGAAGCGGAAACCTGCTTCAGGGACTCATGGGCGCAGGACTGGTAGACGAATACACACTACTGCTTCACCCACTAGTCCTGGGCCAAGGATCACGCATGTTTACCGAATCATTGCCGCAGATGAACTTCAATCTTGAAGAAGCCATCACCACCTCAACCGGCGTGATCATTGCCGTGTATCGCCCCGAACTCTGAACCTTTCGCAGACTCCTGCGGTTGAGATTTCACCATGCCTTCAGGACTGTTCCTGACAGGTTCCTGCTCTGCGCATAAGGTGGAAGCAGATGTGACGCACGAATCACGCTCAACCAAGGAGAATTCCAGATGACCCAGATTGTTCCAGTCCGCCATCTCTTCGGCCCCGGCCCCTGCAATCCGTACCCGGAAGCAACAGCAGCACTTGGACTTCCGCTGATCGGTCATCTTGACCCAGAATTCATTGCCCGCATGGACCGCACTTGTGAAGGTCTGCGTACCCTGTGGGGAACGACCAACGCGCGAACTCTCCCACTGAGCGCCACCGGCTCCGCAGGCATGGAAGCCGCGTTTGTGAACACCGTCAAGCCCGGCGATATTGCAGTTATTGCCGTCAACGGACTCTTTGGCGAGCGCATGACCGAGGTAGCGGCGCGTGCCGGTGCCGAAGTCATTCGCGTTGATCATGAGTACGGCACTCCCGTTGATGCGCAGCGTGTTGCCGATGCACACCCTAATCCGACGGTTATTGCTGCAGTCCATGCGGAAACAAGTACGGGTGTTGTCTCCGATATTGCGGCACTCGGTGCCATTAAGGGCGATGCCTTACTGATCGTTGATGCCGTTACCTCCATTGGTGGCATGCCGGTGCTCGCCGATGAGTGGGGGATCGATGTTGGATACGCTGGAACCCAGAAGTGCATTGGTGTTGCCCCGGGCCTTGCACCGTTCACCATTTCCGATCGCGCCTTTGCGCGCCGCGTGGAAAAGCCACAGTCCTGGTACCTGGATCTCGGTTTGCTGGGCGGTTACACCACCGGTGCAGCCGGCGGCGGACGCACCTACCACCACACCGCCCCGGTGGGAATGGTTGCTTCTTTGGAAGCAGGAATTGATCGCATCCTCGCCGAAGGCCTCGATGCTGTCACCATCCGTCACCAGGAAGCCGGCAAGGCACTGCAGGATGGCCTCGAAGAGATGGGCTTGAAGCTCTTCGCCGCCGAAGGACACCGTCTGGCTCAGCTGACCACCGTGTATGTTCCAGAAGGTGTCGATTCGGCCAAGGTGCGTTCCTACCTGCTGGAGCGTTTCAACATTGAGATCGGTGGTGGCGTTGGCAAATACGCGAGCACCGTTTGGCGCATTGGTCTGATGGGCCCGAACGCCAACCCGGCCTCCGTTGCGTTGATTCTTGCAGCGCTGAAGGAAGCAATTGCCAAGGCGTAATTTTATCGAGTCATACAGGCTCTAAGGACAGAACGGCTCTTCTCCACATCATGGAGAAGAGCCGTTCTGTTGTAGCCGGAGTTAGTGACAGGGGAAGAGTCATTGGCCGTTATTGCGTCGGGGAGACCTGCCAAACGAGAGAGGGACGCTAACACACAGCTTCTTGGCAGTCCGAAGTGCATCCTGACCCATCGCCAAGAATCGAGCTACGGCGTACCGTGGGGTTAACGCTTCGTTTGAACTGGACAAAGATTATGAAACCCGTTGTGCTCAAGAAATGGATACCGGCGGTGCTCGCCCCGGCCGTCATTGTTGCCTTTGCCGTGGGTGCCTCGGTGTCGGCAAAGGCTCAGGTAAATCTCGAACCCAAAACGCCACAGCAGCTCTTGGAACTGATCGCTTCTTCTAAGCTCACCGATTTTTCCGGAACCACCACCGCCACCGTAGACCTTGGAATCCCACCGCTACCGGATCTGGGTGGCACGGGAATGATGAATAAACCCGACGTAGTGCCAGATACACCAAACGAATCGGGGACCACAACGAGTCCCGAGGCCAACGTGCTCTCTGCACTCTCGGCAATTTCCGGAACGCATGAGGCCAGAATTTTTATTGATGGACCTGATAAGGCAAGAGTCCAGGTCATGGATTCGATGGACGAACAAGATTTTATCCGCAACGGAACAACGATCTGGAAGTACGATTCGAGCGACAATACGGTCACCAAGGGCACCCTGCCCGAGACGACCTCGATGAAGATTCCACAACGGAGAGGAACCCCACCGACTCCGGCAGAGCTTACTGATTCGCTACTTACGCTAGTGGATCCACACACCGAGATGAGTATGCAAGATGGAACCCGCATCGCTGGGCGAGATGCCTACACCCTCGAGCTAGTGCCACGTAGTGATGATTCCCTTGTAGCAAAGGTAAGTATCGGCGTTGATGCCCAAACAGGTGCCCCGCTTCAGGTTGTTGTCGACGCGGTGGATCAGCAGACCCCTGCAGTCTCCATGGGATTTACCTCGTTTACTCCGGAAACACCCGATGCCAAACTCTTCGAATTTACACCTCCGGCCGGGGCACATATCAGCGAAGCTAAAATCCCACACGAAGCTAAGTCGCAGCTGAAGGATCATAAGAACGCAACTGATCAACCCGGCAGTGCGCATGACATAAACGATGCTGTACATGGCACCGGGTGGGATTCGGTGGTGGTCATTGAGGCCAAGGATGTTCCAAAGGAGCTAGCGGCGAACGAGATGCTCAAGCAGCTGGCAACACCGGTGGAGGGCGGCAAACTATTGCACATCTCGCTAGTGAATGTTCTCCTGACCAATGACGGTCGAATGGTTCTCGGAGCGGTATCGCTAGATCGATTACAAGCAGTGGCCAACGGCCAATGAACGCCACCGCAACTGCCAAGTTAGCCATACAAACCACCGGGTTGGGTAAGAAGTTTGGCAAGCGTCAAGCCGTTTCAAATCTCGATTTGGCGGTGCCACATGGGTCGGTTTTTGGGTTTTTGGGACCGAACGGTTCCGGAAAAACAACCACTATCCGCATGTTGCTGGGCTTGGTAACCCCCGATTCGGGGAATATCTCCTTGCTCAATAAGCCCATGCCCAAGTCTGCGGCCAGCGTGCTGCCGCGGGTTGGTGCGCTGATTGAGGGGCCAGCGTTTTATCCGTTCCTGAGCGGTCGGGCTAACCTCGTGCGGTTGGACGCTGCAGACCGCACCTCGACAAGTTCCACCCGTTCGAACCGTGTGGAAGAAGCCTTGGAAAAAGTGGGCCTTGGTAAGGCCTCAAAGCTGGCCGTGCATGCCTACTCGTTAGGCATGAAACAACGGTTAGGGATCGCCAACGCGCTGCTGCGCGAGCGAGAACTATTGGTACTTGATGAACCAACCAATGGTCTTGATCCGCAGGGCACCCGAGAGGTAAGAAATCTTGTGGCATCCCTAGCCACTGAGGGCACCACCGTATTTGTTTCAAGCCATCTGCTTTCGGAGATCGAACAGATGTGTAGTCATGTGGCGGTGATGAGCCTGGGAAATTTGGTGGCCCAAGGAACCTTGGAAGAATTACGTAGCACCGGCCAACATCGGGCCATGCTCCGCACTCCCGATCCAAATGTAGCAATTGAAGTATTTGCCCGGCTAGGGCTTGAAACGAAGCCCGAACCAACGCATGAAGGGGATTGCCCCCAACTAAGGGTGGTCCTAGGCTCCGATGCTCAAGTGCCCGAACGAATTGTTGAAGAGCTGGTGCGCGCCGGGGTGCGCGTGCGTGGATTTGTTGTGAAAGACCCCAGTCTTGAGGAACGTTTCGTGGCGCTGACGGGGGAGGGGTTTGACCTTGCCCAGTAGTGGATTATTTCTCAACGAATTAGCCCTGCTCTTCAGGCGTCGACGTACCTGGGCGATGTTGCTGGCGCTTGGCGCGGTACCGGTGCTCATCGCAGTTGCGGTGCGGCTAACCTCTGGTCCGCCAAGTGGGCGTGGGCCCGCTTTCCTCGACCAGATTGCCGGAAACGGACTTTTTACGGCGGTGACGGGATTGTTTGTCTGTATTCCATTGTTTTTACCGCTGACGGTATCGGTGGTCGCAGGAGATACCATCGCCGGAGAAGCCGGGGCGGGAACGCTGCGATACCTCCTTACTTCCCCTGTCTCACGGGCAAAACTCTTGGCGGTGAAGTACGCGGTGGCAGCCGTCTTCTGCCTCAGTGCCACGCTGATGATTGCGTTGTCTGGAATAGGAATTGGAGCGGCATTATTCTCGGTAGGTCCGGTGACATTGCTATCGGGTTCCACCATCTCAGCGGCTGCAGGTGTGGGACGCGTGGGACTGATCGCGCTGTATATTGCGCTCTCCTTGCTTGGACTCGCCGCGCTTGGACTTTTTATTTCCACGTTGACCGATGCCCCGGTCGGGGCCATGGCTGCCGTTGCGGTCTTGGCAATTGTGGCGCAGATTCTTGGTCAGCTGCCGCAACTAGACTGGCTGCACCCGTGGCTCTTTACTAACCATTGGCTTGATTTTGCTGACCTCTTGCGTGACCCCATCAGCTGGTCTAGTTATGGGCAAAATGCCCTGCTGCAAGGCGGTTACCTCTTGGTTTTTGGAACCCTAGCCTATGGCCGATTTGCCAGCAAAGGCATCGTTTCTTAAGGCTGTCACGAACATACAACTTAGCTGGCGCCGGTACTACAGGCTGTGCCTCATTGAGCGTGCCTACCTTCTAGCCGTTTCATATACCGAACACGAAGCCAACAAGTCTCTAATATGGCCAATCGACGGACTATCCGGAATGATGGGTAATTCGTGATACCGGGAGACCCCCGGTGGAGCGTAAAAGTTTCGCCCCCCTATTGTGCCTTTGGAGTACCACTATGAGACAGCTTCTTACCCGTACCGCAGCAGGGATTATGGTAATTGGACTGCTAACCGGTTGCAGCGCCAAAAATGATGCTCCGGCACCAGCACTGCTAACAGATGATAAGTCTGCAGCGGCGGAAAACTCTGTGGCTCCGGCAGATGTCGCGCCGCCACGGGTTGTCTCTGCTGATGCCGGTACCGTGATCGCCGAGCAGGAATTCAAGGTCCCGGGATCTGCTAAAGACACCGTCACCGTTGGCGTGCAATCCTTGATCGTTGAGGGTAAGACGATGAAATTGCAGCTTGTTATTACTCCAAATCTTTCCTCGATCAGCGACTCGGCCAAGACCTCGATCTACCGAGCCTTTGGGGAAACGAGTATCCGACCCAAGCTAGTTGACCGTGAAAACCTTAAAGAGTACTCGTTGATCAGCGACACCGGACAACACTGGTCAACCTATGCAGCTAACGCAGATACCACCAACCATGAGCCGGTCATTTGGTGGGGCATGTATGCGGCCCCCGAAGACGAAAACGCCACCTTTGATCTGCGCGTTATTGACACCATGGAAGAATTCGTAGATATTCCGGTGACTCGATGAAGAATATGAATCGACGAACCATTGCGGTCGTGGGCCTTTCGGTTGTTTTGGGGTTGCAGTTCGCACCCGCGCACGCGGAGTTTAGTAGCCCCAACGATCTGCCTGAACCAACAACTGCGCAGCTGGCGAAGTCTGTGCGTGTGTGGGATCCGGAGAAAAGCGTCGGGACCTGGGATCCTAGCGACTCCGTAAAGTCAGTTGAGCAGGTCAATAGCAAGGCAGGAAAGACAACTATTTCCCTTGCCGCCGATGTTCTATTTGAACAAGACAGCTCAAAGATGCCGGCAAGTGCATCCGCCAAGTTGGAAAAACTTGTTGCTCAAGTTCCGCAAGGCGCGACCGTCAACGTTGATGGTCATACCGACTCGGTCAAGGGAAAAGTGGATAATCGGGTACTTTCCACGGGTCGAGCCAAAGCGGTTGCCAAGGCAATAGAAAAGTCCCGACCCGACCTAGAGCTCGTGGTCAAGGGACACGCGGCATTGCAGCCGACGGTGCGCGAGGACCCGAAGGATCTTGATACCTTTGCCGCGAATCGGCGTGTAGAAATCAGTTACAAAAGTTGATGCCCGAATAATTCTTGCAACATAAAGACCCGGCGTTTTCCTTGGTTGGGAAACACCGGGTCTGTATGTCAGTGGGTGGGGTCCTGGTTATTTAACGTCGGATTGGTTCATCCTGGATCGACGCCAGAGCAAGAACCCACCGACCGCTGCCAATAACGCACCGGCACCGGCAATCATGCCAACTGTTGCACCCGTGCTGGCCAATGAACCGCCGGGCACCTTATCGGAAGCTGGCGTGGTTGAATCAGCCTCGGGCTTCTTGCCCTGCTCGTTCTTGTCATCAGGAGCTACTGGAGCCGGTGAAGGCTCCGGGGTAGCTACCACGGAGGTCTCGGGTGACGGGTGTGGGGTCGGAGTTTCTTCCGGTGTCACCGAAGCCTCGATAATTTCAACCTCTAAGACAATGTCCTCGCGTCCCACCATGGAAATTGCAAGGGTCTGTGTACCTAATGCAAAATTGGCAGGAATCGGAATCTCGAACCTTGTGCTGCCGTTAGCATCGGCCGGTTTGATCTCCTTGGCAATGACCGTATCAGCGCTCAGTGCCACGGCAACCTGGGCTCCCTCATCCAGCCCGGTGATCTCGCCGATCAGGGTTTCGCCCTGTTCCAGGGTGCTCCTTGATAGTTCTACCTTGGCCCAATCGGTGCCCTCAGTGATGGCCCGTCCCAGAGGGGCCGGCTCAACAAGCTGATGTGCCTTGAAGTACTCAACCGCTGCAACAAGATCAATCTGACCGCTATCTGCCGCGTTGGTTCCATCGGCGAAGGTAGTAAAGTTATCCCCGCCATCGGCCAGGAAGCTATTTGCTGCGACGCGGAAGACCTGCTCATCGGTGATCGGTTCACCGTTGAAACTCATCGAAGTAATATGTTCCCCGCGTGGGGCGTCTTCGCTGTAGGCGTAACTCAGGGACTCTGAGATGCCCAAATGAAGCTTGGGACGGGAGGACCCAGCAGGCTGCCATTGCTGCTCAAGGATCTCCTTGAGCTGGGCGCCGGTAAGGTCCTTGGTGATAAGAGTATTGCCGAACGGCTGGACGCTTGCAGCGCTTTCATAGCTGATGGCCCCATTGCTTCCATAGCGTAGATCTGCGCGCAGCCCACCCGGGTTCATGATCCCAATATCGGCCTTCTGACCACCAAAAGTTTCGTTGGAAGTTGACCACAGATGCATATCTGCAACGAGGTTACCCAATGAGGATTCAACCCCACGGTCAGATCCTTCACTGCCGCCGCGGGTAATATCGGCGCTGATCTCACCGACCTTGACAGCCCCGGCAACCTCGGCCGCTGCCGCTGCCTGATCGACGATCTTGGCTACCGAATCCAGCTGCTTGTAATTCGGGGTGATATTTCCATCGATCTCGGCGGTCAGCTCAAGTAGACCCGAGTCCGCGGCAAGAACTTCCTTGGTGCTCGGGTCAACTGTCAATTGCACCGAACCCAAGGTGGTTCCGTACTGATGAGATTGGATGACCGGGCGTTCGCGCTGACCTTCCCACTGCGTTACCGGGTAGGAGCAGTTATAGGCCTGGTGGGTGTGACCGGAAATAATTGCATCAATCCTTGCCGAGGCTCCGCGCACCAACTCACCGTAAGTGGTTTTTTCGGTGGCAATGGATTCGCACTTGGAGGATGCCGATCCGTCATGGGTGAGCAGCACCAGCACGTCGGCTTCCCCGTTTGACTCCTGGCCATCGGTGAGCTGATCTGCAACCCGGTTGGCCGCCTCAAGCTGATTCCCAAAGTCTAGGTTAGTGATCCCGCCGGGGGAGACCATGGAAGCCGTGGACTCGGTGACAGTTCCAATGAAACCAACTTTGAGACCTGCAACCTCACGGATTGCATATTCCTTCAAGGCCGGAGTCTTGGTCCCCTTTTCATACACATTGGCACCCAACGCGAATTCGGCACCGTCTTGGCCGGTGGCCTTGGCAAAGCGTGGGATCACCCGCTCGGTCAGATCCTTGAAGCCGGCATCAAATTCATGGTTGCCGACCACCGAAACATCAACACCCGCGGCACCGAGTGCATCGATTGTGGGGTTATCCTGCTGGGAGAACGAGGTAAAGGTGGAAGCGCCAATGTTATCGCCGGCAGAGATGAAGAGCGTATTTGGGTTTATTTCCTTCAGTTCCTTGACGGCACCGCCGAGGACGGCGGCACCCGCCTCGGCTCCATTGGCCTGGATACGACCGTGGAAATCATTGATGCCAAGGATCTGTAGCTTGGTGCCATCCTCGGGTTTGGGCTCTGGCTGGGGTTCTGGAACAGCGCTACCGGAAATTTTGAACAACGTGGTGGTACCTGAGACCTCGTTACCGATGGCCAACATCGGAGAACCGTTAGGTGAATCGGCTGCAGGAATAAATGCAAGGCCCTCCGGGCCCAAGTCTCCGGCCTTGCCGAGATCTCCACCATCTTCAACTGAATGCGCAAAATCACGGTTATTGAGGTACGTGACAAACTTGCTGTCCGTCGGATTGGTGATGTCATAGACCATGACACCGCCGACTCGTTCTAAGCCAACAAACGCGTAGCTGCGCTCGCCGATGGTTCCGATGGTCAGGTTCTCCGGCTCCGGTCCCTTATCATCACTGCGGCCCTCGAGGTTTGATTCCGAGTGGTTTGAATTGAAGAACTCGGGGTTGGCGGCGGAAGTGATCTTTTCAAAGTCATCGCCCGAGTCAAATACCTGCTTGCCATCGGTAGTCCAGATGGAGAATGACCGGGAACCGAAGGCGACTAGCTCTTTATAGCAAGTGCCTTCCGCGTTCAACCCGGATTCGAGACTAATATTCAGCCGGCCTAGATCCTTGCTGTCGCTTAGTGCCGCGGCGGGGCTGTCTTCACAAATCGGAGCAGTACCGTCTTGACCAAGATCCTTGACTCGTGCACCTTCGGCGTAGTTGCCCCACTCGCGGGCATCACCTTCATTGGCGGTGACTAGATAGGTTTTTCCTCCGACCGTGTAGGAGTTAATGCCATCTGGCATGTAGGCACCCTTGAGCCCGGGGAACGAACGAATATTGATCTGCCCGTCCTTGTCCGAGGCATCAAGTCCGTTTCCTGCCAGCGAATGATCCTTGAAGCCCAGCGGACGAATTGCGGTAACCGTGGCGGTTGCCAGATCAATCTCGGCTACCGCGTTGGCTTCCTGCAATGCCGCGTAGGCCTTCGTCTTGCTTAGCGCAATGTATTCGGGTTCGAGGTTGCGCGATACAGGTTTGTCGTTCCCATGCGGGGCTGGACCGAAGACGCGTACTTGAGGGTCAAGTTTTTTGGATCCACCTGCTTCGAATTCGTGGAACGTTGCGGTCTTGACCGCCGACTGTTTTGGTGCGCCTAACGTCGAAGGCAGCGTGACTACGCTGATCGAGCCTTCCGGGTCGGAACTGAAATCATCCGCGGGTTCGCCCTCATTGGCTACGACTGCGTACTTGCCATCCTCGGAGACGCTGACCATATCCGGCAGGGAACCTACCTTGACCGAACCTAGCGGTGTTGCACTATCGGCCGTGGCATCGAAGAAGAGCAGTGAACCTGCCGCGGTTTTGGGTTTGGATTCGAGAGCCACGACGCCTAACCCATCGGCACGAACGGCAACCGAGTTAGCGATTCCCGCTCCAGCCATTGAGAACAGTTTGGTGGGTTTACTTGGATCAGCAATATCGAGCACGTCGATGGCACCGGCTTGCGCATTGACCACGAACAACCGCTGGGAGCCAGCATGATAGGTAACGATTTCGGCGGCAGATTTGTCAAAGACTCCGGTCTCATAGGTGCCAATGGCAGAAAGCTCAAGGCCTGCGCCCTGCGCGGAGTAACCGCTTGGACTTGGAACGATTTGTGCACCAGCGCTAGCTGCATAGAAAGTGGAACCGGCAAGTGCTAGTGCTGCAATAGCTGCCGAAATACGCGTCAGACGGGCTAAATGCCCCCTGGGCTTAGACATGGTTTTCCCAACGAAGAACGAATGATGTGCGGTGTACCTCAATTAATATCGTGACAAGGTGTCGGGTCGGTGAACATCAGGCAACGGCAAGGGCCGCCGTGTTCACCGCGCGGCGGTCGCCGATGATGCACACTCGGTCCGGAACCATGCCAAACCCAGCCAATTACTGCTAAGAATCGAGGATCTTACTTCTGCGGGGAAATCGCTTCGGCTCTCCAAGAAGTATTGCTTGCTTCGGCGTAACTGAAGGAAATCTGTGGTTTCTATTTTTTAGATATCGCTGCCGGGGGCAGGAATGAAAATTTCGCTGCAGGTCTTGTGCGATAAAAAGCCGAGGAGTAATCTACAACCAAATGGTTGTAGATGAACTTAGCGACTCAGAGATCGACAACATCTTCCATGCACTGGCGGATGCTACAAGGCGCGATATTTTCAAACAAGCAATGTCGCGTGAACAGTCAGTTTCCGAACTGGCGAGACGCTATGCGATGAGCTTTGCTGCTGTACAAAAACATGTCGCGGTGCTCGAACGCGCCATGCTAATCACTAAGGAAAAGCGCGGTCGGGAGCAAATCGTGCATTCGAACCCAGAGCTGCTGCGCCGCGCGACGGAACTGCTTGATGCCTATCAAGACATCTGGCGGGGCCGCACAGAACGCATCGAAGAAATACTCTTCGAGCCAGAGAGGGAAGTGGAATCATGAGTGTCATCAGCACACAGAAAGATACGGAAAAACTCACTCTTGAGTTTGTCGCAGAATTTGCTGCGCCCGTGCAGCGGGTGTGGCAGATCTGGGAAGACCCACGCCAACTCGAACGCTGGTGGGGACCACCGACTTGGCCCGCGACCTTCACCAGGCATGAACTATCGGTTGGCGGTGAATCCCGCTACTTCATGAGCGGACCCGCTGGTGAGAAATCCGCTGGATGGTGGAAAACTACCGCGGTGAACGCCCCGACGCTCCTCGAATTCGATGATGGCTTTGCCGGAGAAGACGGGGAACCCAGCGGATACCTCGGAACTACCCATTGCGTTGTCACCCTCGAACAAGCGGGCGAGGAAACCCGCATGATCACCACCAGCTATTTTGAAAGCCTTGAACAGCTCGAAGAAATGGTGAAGATGGGAATGCAAGATGGCATGTCATTAGCCATGGGACAGATTGATGCCCTGCTGGTCTAACCGTGATGCGTTAGCTGGGTGAGGAATTCTCAAGCGAATTGCCCACCCAGCTAACGCAAAATCTACTGATTAGCTGACGGCTTTTTTCAAAAGTGTTACAAGTTTCTTCTCATCGTCGGCATCCAGCTTCGTCACAGCAAACGAGCTTGGCCAGATATTGCCCTCATCAAGGTTTGCATCCTCTTGGAAACCAATAGTTGCATAACGTACCTTGAACTTCTCCGAGCTCTGGAAGAACGTAACTACCTTGCCTTCCGCGTTTGCGTAGGCGGGCATTCCATACCAAGTCTTGGCCCCGAGCGTTGTATGCTCCTTGACCAGTCGGTGTAGGGTCTCGGCAAGTTCTCGATCGGTGCCATTCATCTCGCCAATGGCCGCTAGGCAAGCTGCTTCAAGATCGGCGCTCTTCTTGGAGGCCTTGGCTTCCGCTGCGGCTGCTCGCATTGCTGCTTTTTCTTCTTTGCTAAACGCTGTGCTCATGATCTGTACCTTTCGATTCATTCTTACCGGTCAACTCTAAAGCCAGTGTTTAGGAGGGCGCTTCTTGAATCCTGCTCGACTTTTGAAGGTAGAACGACGAAGCGACCCTGACTACTTTTTACTCATACCGGGCCGAACCGGAACAAACTCAATGACCTTGTTGCGGGCCACGGGCTTACCCTTATTGCGATCAAATCCTTTGGCATCCAAACCGTTTGCCAAACGGTAGGCTGCATTAGCTTCGGTACGCAGTTCATTCAGGCGCTTGCCGGTGAATTCTTCCTCCGTTCCATCGGTAAATACCACGGTGACCCGTGCACCCTGTGGATAAATGGATCGCATGCGGATGTTGCCGTCGGTGTCCTGTACTAGCTTCATAATGTGGTCTTTACCTTCGTAGATGTGAATCAATAGTCTTTCGTATTTCTCGAGTTTTTTCATCATTC
This sequence comes from Arthrobacter sp. MYb227, assembly GCF_002975435.1. Lineage (GTDB taxonomy): Bacteria > Actinomycetota > Actinomycetes > Actinomycetales > Micrococcaceae > Paeniglutamicibacter. The sequence continues at coordinate 509,976 of NZ_PCPT01000002.1, forward strand.
TTGATGCCCGATAGTTACAGCTAGCGCGGGGCATTGGCACCGAATAGGGGTCTGTACGCTCCGATCAGTAGGATCTGCGGGCAACGACGCTTCCTCCGCGAAACCCGGAGATGGGCTAGGGGGGTACATATCCTCTGAACCCTGATCTCGACAACGATATTTGGCTATCGGGCCGCTATCGACAGTGCCGATACATCGTGCCCCAGCTGCGGATATCATCGGGAAACATGAGCTTTCGTTGTACAGGAAGAGCCTTGGCCTAGCCGTCGCAGTGGATCTGGACGGAAGCCACGTTAGTTGGGCAAACGAGACCGGAACATATTCCTACTTCTTGGGAGAAAGCTACCCGGCGTACCCCAATGTGAAGAAATGAGCTCGGAGAAAACGATGCAAGACGGAAAACCGCAAGACGCCGTCCCTACTCCCGACCCGGCTCGATGGCGCATTCTTACAGTTCTTCTGGCAACGATGTTTATGTCAATGATCTCGGTGAGCATTGTCAACGTTGTGTTGCCGTCCATCGAAAGTGGATTGGGCTCCTCACAAGCCGATATCCAATGGGTGCTGGCCGGGTACTCATTGACCTTTGGAGTTGTTTTAGTCGCGGCCGGACGAGCCGGAGATGTATATGGCCGCGGAGCAATTTTCCTGACCGGGGTCATCCTCTTTACGCTGTCCTCGATTGCCGGTGGGCTGGCACCGGACCCGATGAGCCTAAACATTGCCAGAGCCTTCCAAGGAATCGGTTCTGGGCTGATCAATCCGCAGATCATGGGCATGATCCAATACTATTTTCAGGGTCAGGAACGTGGGCGAGCCTACGGAAGCGTGGGCACAATGCTGGGAGTTTCGGTGGCTTTGGGTCCGCTTTTGGGTGGCCTGTTGATTTCTTGGTTGGGTGCCGATGCTGGCTGGCGCTGGACCTTTTTGATCAACGTTCCCATTGGCGTGGTTGCGATAATTCTTGCCTTGCGCTGGTTCCCCCGACCATTATTTACCCAAACTCCAACCCAAACCAGAGCTCGAGAAATGGCTCCTGGAGCCGCAATGCTGAGCCGAAAACAAACCGATATGGATCCGGTGGGCGGGGCTCTGCTGGGGTTCGCGGTCCTTGCCGTACTGCTTCCCTTTGTGCAAGGCAGGACGACCGCGTGGACCTGGTGGTTACTTCCGGCTGGCCTGGTGCTCATGGTCGGATGGGTTGTATGGGAAAAACGCTATGCTGCGCGCGGAAAATCTCCCATGGTGGATTTGAGTCTTTTTCGCATTCGTTCCTACACCATGGGGACCGTAATCGCTGGGCTCTATTTCTTCGGAGTGCCCAGTGTCTGGGTCCTGGTAGCGATTTACGTGCAACAGGGACAGGGGTTTAGCGCGTTGGAGGCCGGGCTGTTGGGTCTTCCGGCGGCTTTCTGTACGGCCGTGGGTTCGCACCTGGCCGGGCTGCGGGTCATGGCCTATGGGCGCAAGATTGTGATTGCCGGAATCCTGTGTGCACTTGTGGGACTGCTCATCTGCCTTGCCGTCATTGAACTACATGCCATCGGGAAGGTCGGAATGTGGTGGCTCCTGCTAGGGCTGGCAGCTCTCGGCCTGGCTCAAGGTGCGGTCATTTCCCCGAACCAGGCCCTGACCATGCTTCGGGTTCCGCTCAATGCCGTAGGTAGCGCGGCCGGAATTATGCAAACCTCACAGCGGATTGGCACCGCCGTGGGTATGGCGATCATTACCGCGATCTTCTTTTCCGTATTGGAATCCACAAACTGGGATATTGCCATGCGGGTCGGGCTAATCTCCATTGTCGTGGTGGTAGTTGCCACGATGTTTGTCGCATTTGCCGACCAACGCAGGCGCACCGCTAACACCTAAGCACCAAAGATACGGATCGCAAACCCTTGCCCCCAGCGAAGCGAAGGGACCTTGGTTTATGGTGGGTAAATTACCCACGCTAACCAAAGTCCCTTCGATTTTTTGATTACGAGGTTTCGGAAATTAAGGCCGAGGCCGCACGTTCGGCGATCAGGATGGCCGGGGCATTGGTGTTGCCCGTGGGAACCAGCGGCATGATCGAGGCATCGGCAATGCGAATTCCACCGAGCCCATGGACCTTGAAGGACTGCGGATCAACGACTGCCAGCTCGTCGGTGCCCATTTTGCAGGTGCCAACCTGGTGGTGGTAGGTCACCACCGAATCACGTACGTACTTCTCAAGATCTTCATCCGCTACCGAAGGTCCCGGGTGGATCTCGGTGGGTTCCCAGCTGGCCAGTGCCGCGGAACGACCGATCGCACGGCATTGGGCCACCGAGGCAACCAGCGCGTCCACATCGGCCTGCTCGTTCAGGGCGGCGAGATCGATCAGGATGGGGTCCTCATCATTCGGACCCGAAAGGGTTAGTTGGCCACGGCTTTCGGGACGAACAAGCCCGCCGAGCATCGAAAAGCCGTTCTCCGGGCCGGTCATAGCGCCCGGGGCATAATCTTGCGAATACATTGGCACCGAGAAGAACAGTGGCTGGGTGTCGGAGACCGGAAGATCCGGCTTGGACTTGGCAAAGAAATGTACCTCTGCCGGGGCCGTTTCACCTACCGGAACGGGGCGTGCCGCGGTGCTGAAAATAACCGGGGAGAGTAAGTGATCTTGTAGGTTTTTACCAACACCCGGAACGTCATGAACCGGCTCGATGCCCACTACGGCCAACTCTGCTGCCGGGCCGACACCCGAACGCAGCAACAATTCTGGGGAATTCAGGGCACCGGCGGCCAGAATGGTTTCGGTGGCGCGCAATTGCTTGCGTTCGCCCTGGTGATCGAACTCGACGCCGAGAACCACACCGTCCTCGATGAGCAGACGGCGCGCATGCGCACCGATGAGTAGCTCCAAATTCGGGTGATCGACGACCGGTTTGAGGTAGGCATGCCAGGTATTGAATCGCTTGGCATCGCGCACTGTGAGCTGGATGCGGGAGACGCCCTCGACATCTCCGGAATTGTAGTCCTCGTTGAGTTTGATTCCCGTATCTATGGCTGCAGCGAGCATATCCTCCTGAATAGGGTTGCGGACATAATCCTGAACCACATCCAAAAGCCCTGCATCTCCGTGGGTATCGGAAGCTCCACCGTCGAAGGACTCGATGTCCTTGAAGATCGGCAGCACGCTGTCCCAGCCCCAGCCGGTGCAACCAAGCGATTCCCAGGTATCGTAATCCCAGCGATCCCCACGCACCCAGATGGCAGCATTTAGTGCGTGCGATCCACCCATGACCTTGCCGCGGGGTAAATGAATGCGTCGGTTCGAAGCCCCGGATTGCTGCGTGGTGTAGTAATCCCAATCCTGCTGGCTATGCCACAGGGCGCCGAGCGTATTTAGATGGGCGATGTTTGGGTTGGTATCGAAGTCTCCGGCCTCCAAGAGGCCAACGCGCTTTCCTGCATCGAGCAGGCGGCGCGCTATGACGTTTCCTGCAGACCCTGCACCAACAATGATGTAATCAAGTTTCATGATGTGATCTCTTCTGACTTTCGATTAGTAGCTGATGACCTGTGGCTGACCCAGGTGCTTGAGCCCGGCGACACCAAACTCCAGCCCGTAACCGGACTGCTTGGCTCCGCCGAAGGGAACACGCGGGTCAACGGCCCCGTGCTTATTGATCCATACCGTACCGGCCTGAATGCGGGCGGCTACCTCGCGTGCAGCATCCTTATCCGAGGACCAGACCGAGGCGCCCAGACCGACTTCAAGCCCGTTTGCCATGGCAATTGCCTCATCGACGGTTGAGTACTTGATGATGGGAAGTACCGGACCAAATTGTTCCTGGGCTACCAGTGGATTATCGTTGTCGATGTCCGCGATGAGCGTGGTGGGGTAGAAATAACCCGGCGCCTTGGCATCTGGGTTCGCGCCGGTCAGCACACGGGCACCGGAGGCAACCGCGGCGTCAACCAGCGAGGCAACAATGTCATACTGTGCCTTGTTCTGTAGCGGACCGAGTACATTGTTTTCGTCGAGTCCCACGCCCATGGGCATCTGACCAGCAACTTCGAGCAGAGCGCTACAGACCTCTTCGTAGATGTCTTCGTGTACGTAGAGGCGCTTGAGTGCGGCACAGGTTTGGCCGGTGTTGATGAAAGCGCCCCAGAATAGGTCAGCGGCCATTGCCTTGACATCAGTATCTGGCAGCACGATGCCCGCGTCGTTGCCTCCCAGCTCCAGGGTGAGCCGCTTCACGGTATCGGCGGAGGAACGAATGATTGCCTTGCCGGTGGCGGTAGATCCGGTAAACATTAGCTTGTCGATGCCGTGGTGGGACGAGAGCGCCTCGCCTACGTCGCGGCCGCCGGAAACCACGTGCAGGACATCGCCCGGAAGCGCCGAATTGATGACCTTGGCCAAAGCCAGCACGGATAGTGGGGTGTATTCGCTTGGCTTAAGCACCACGGTGTTGCCCATGCGCAGGGCCGGAGCCAGCTGCCAGACGGAGATCATCATGGGCCAGTTCCACGGGCCAATGGCGCCTACCACGCCCAGCGCGCGGTAGTGCATTTCTGCCATGCCGCCCTCATCATCTACGAGGATCTCGGGATCGAGTTCAAAGCCAGCGGTGGCACGCAACCAGGCGGCGCAGGCACCAACTTCGAAGCGAGCGTTGGGACCATTCAGCGGCTTGCCCTGTTCGCGGGAAAGCAATACGGCAAGGGCCTCGGCATTGGCCTCGATGGCATCGGCCGCGGCGTTCAGCGCAGCACTGCGTGACTCATGGCCCAGTGCATCCCAGCCACGCTGTGCGGCACGGGCCGCAGAAATTGCTGCCTCGAGATCAGCAAGGGTGTGCTCCGGTGCATTGCCTACCGGCTGTCCCGTTGCTGGATCATTGATGGTTCGGCCACCGGTTGCTGGGGAGATGGATGCCAGCAGGTCGTCGGCGGTGGCGAAAGCGGTTGTTTCCGTACGCATGGGGGGCGCTCCTTGGAGATGATGTGGTGGTAGCCGGTAGCTGCCGGCTTGTTTCTCATCTCAAGTGTGTCTCACGGCACAGCGTCTGGGCTTGGCTTTCCCCGTACGTTTCTTGGCTTCCCGCGCATCCGTAGCGCCGGGGAGATTAGCCGTGTAGAGCTAGGGGATTGCGGCGATAGTGGCTGGGGGAAAGCCCAAAGGTGGTTCGAAAAACGCGGCTGAAGTGGGCGCCATCGACAAGGCCCCAACGGGCACCGATCTCTCCAATGGGTACGTGCGCACACAAGGGGTCCACAAGATCTCTGCGGCAATGTTCCATGCGGCGTTCGCGCATCCAGCCGGCAACCGTCAGCCCGGCGGCGGAGAATACCTTTTGTAGGGTTCGGGTTGCCATATGGTGGGCGCGGGCGATCGATTCGGGGCTCAGTGTTGGATCGGCGAGATTTGCCTCGATATGGTGCTGAATACGCCGCAATATTTTGGCGTGGCTATCGGCGCCCTGAGTGGGGCGCGAGTAGATTTCATCGGCAAGCAGTGTTGAGAGCAAATCGACGATGTTCATGGCCAGCCGGTGACCGATGGGGCTTTTGAGTTCGGGTAGCTGGGTGGCGATGGATGCTATGAATGGGGCGACTGCCTCGGCGAGTCTATTGCCCTTGCCCATCGAGACGGCGGTTAGTTGTGAGACGTCGTCGGCTGATAGGCCCAAGAGGTGTTGTGGGAACATGAGGACGAGAGTTTCAAAGGGCTGATCAAAGTTCAATGTGTAGGGTCGCTGCGTGTCATAAATCGCCACATCGCCTGGCGCGAGCGCCGCTTCGCGCCCGTCCTGCAAGAGCAGCCCGTGGCCTGCCAGTTGCAGGCTCAGCTTGTAATGACCGGTCCCGTCCCGGGCAATTAGCGCAGGGGAACGCAGAACCGTTTGTGCATCGGCGTGTAGCTGCATGATCCCCACCTCGTGCAGCTGTCGTCCGCCGAGCTTGCCACTAAAGGGGCCTGGGTGTACCTGTTCGACATCCAACGGCACAAAGGTTGAGGAGATCAACCGCCTCCATTGGGAAAACGTGTCGGCTTCCTCAATCTGGTACATCTGGTGTCCCGTTCTCTTGGTTTGGCTCCCTGTCGGTGTAGCTTACGCCACTGTCTTGCTCACAAGCTGAATGTCGCTGCCCAGTGCTTGAACGAAGTGTTTTTCTAGGAGCGGTAGCTGCTCCAGAAGGGAGCTTCGGCCAGATCGCGAGCGGCAAGGCTGGCACCAGTGAGAGGCGCATCTTCACCTAAAATACTGGCTAATACCTCGAGCTTGGTATTGAGCCGCAGCGGATGCAAAGCCTGATTCAGGAGCTCATCGAAGGGGGCGCTTTTGGCGATCGTTCCGGCGAGAACCACGGCCTGCGGATCGGTAGTTTCAGCCCTATTAGCTATTTGCTCGGCAATGGAACGATCAAAAGCGCTGCATGAGTCGAGATAGGCGTTGTTGCGAAAAGTTTCAAACAGCTAGGCACATCGAGTCGAGCGCTGCTAGGGGGGTGATGCGCCATACTCAAGTAACTGGCCAATCAGGGTTTTTCCACCCGAGCGCAGATAGCTCAGCTCCTTGGCGGCGCCATGCCAGCCACGCTGGACGACTCCAGATATGACCAATCCGGCCCCGATGCCGGGGCCCAGATAGACCATGATGAAGTCGTCGATGCCGTGGGCAATGCCTTGACGTTGTTCGGCAAGCGTCGCCCAGTTCTCGTCATGATCTCGATACACCGGTCCACCACAGACTTCACACAGGAGCGCTCCGAGATCCGCTGGTTCTTCCGGGAATGTCAAGGTCGGTAAGCCCAAAATTTGCCCGGAAGCGGGGTCCACGGGATCGCCGTGAACCCGGCAGCGCTTCACCGACCTGCTGGGCGGAAAATTTGGGTTCAAGACGTTGGTTTGGATCGGTATCTTACTCTCGGTCTTCCAGCAGCTGGTGGGAATCAACGTCATTTTCTACTACTCGACCACTATGTGGAAGTCGGTAGGATTCCAAGAATCTGACTCATTCATGATTTCGGTGATCACCTCGGTGACAAACATCGTGGCAACCATTATCGCCATCTTGCTGGTGGACATGGTGGGACGCAAACTGCTCTTGATGCTCGGTTCGGCCATGATGACGTTGTCGCTGGGCACCCATGGCTGTGGCGTTCGCCCAGGCAACCACCGTCAATGGAGAACTGAGCCTGCCCGGTGCATGGGGCATGATCGCGCTGGTGGCGGCCAACCTCTTTGTTGTGCTTTGGTGCAAGCTGGGGGCCTGTGGTCTGGGTTCTACTGGGGGAGATGTTCCCGAACAGCATTCGATCTCTGGCATTTGGCGTTGGCGCTGCTAGCAATGGATTGCCAATTTTGTTGTCAGCACAACATTCCCGACCCTTGCCGAGCTTGGCTTTCAGGTTGTCTACGGCATTTATGCTGCGTTCGCGTTGCTCTCATTCATCTTTGTGTGGCGCATGGTGCGTGAGACCAAGGGACACCAGCTTGAGCAGATGACGCTCTGAGCTTTTGGCGGTTCCCATCGCGGTCTCAACCAGCTATGTGCTGCTTTATCCGGTCGCGTGATGGCGACCGGATAAAGTGGCGCAGCATCCAACACAGTATTCAACGCGTAGAGTCTGGTGCTCAGACTCATCCGTGCAGTTCTCGGTAAGCGGCAGCCGCGGCCGGGTGTAAAGGAATTTCCGCGGTATTGATCAACAACTCGGGGCTCAAAAACTGCACGCCAACACTCGAACGCGGAATGAGGTCGGCAGCATGCTCGACGAGCATCTTGACGGCTCGACTCACGGTCCGATCCTCAAGATCTGCCCGACACAATAGCAAATTTGCCACGCCCACTGTCCATACAGCATCAATTCCAGCATAGCTATCGGCAGGGATCAGTACCCTGTCGTAGAAGGCACCATAGCTACTGCGCAAGGCCGGAACTAACGCCGAAAGATCGAGGAGTTTCAACCCCGTTTCGCGGTGAGCCGTGGCAATCGCGGCAGTCGGCACACCACCGGACCAGAACAAGGCATCGACGGTGCCCTGCTGCAAGGCAGCAATGCCGCTATTGAGCCCCAAATGTTTCACGGTGATCGTAGCTACACCGTTTCGGGCGTCTTGAGTAGCACTAGTTAGTCCGGCTGCATTGAATAGTCGCGGGGTGATCAGCGATGTCCCCGATCCCGGTTGGCCAACCGCCACTGTCTTACCGGCAAGTTCAGCAAATGAATTGATATCGCTATCTTTGCGCACCACACAGTGCACATAGTTTTCATAGACTTTGCCCAGTGCAAGAACCTGTCCCGGTGATGCGGTGGATCCCTGGGTTTGTTGGGCCGCAGCATCGGCCAGAGCCACGGCGAGATCGGCCTTGCCGGTGCGCAAAAATTCCAGATTCTGGAGGCTGCCACCGGTTTCCACGACTACCGCGTGCTCTGCCACTTCGTAACGTTGTAAGGATTCGGCGAGCAACATTGAAAATTCAAGGTAGAAACCTCCGGGTTCGCCACCGGCAACGGTGAGTTGTGCGGGCCGTCCCTCGGTTGTACATGCACTAAGTACAGTGCTCAGGGCGCTGCTTAAACTCACCACAATTCCGGCCTTGAGCAGGCCGCGCCTAGAAACTAGGGGCTTCTTGGAACATGCTGTGTTCATGGCGTACCGATCGTTGGGTGTGAATCTTTCACACCAAATTCGAGCCGTGCGCTCAGTCCCTGAGTATCGTTTGGACCCAGCACCAAATGACCTCCATTGGCCTCGGCAAGTTTTTGAACTATTGTCATGCCCATTCCGGTACCCCGAATTCCCTCATGCCCGGTGCCGCGCCAGAAGCGGGTTGTTGCCTGTGCCAGTTGCTGGCCGGTGAGACCGGGACCCGAATCGGTAATAGCAATGACTACACGCCCCAGCCCAACATGAAGCGCTGCACTGATTTTGGAACCCTCCGCGTATTTGAGGGCGTTGGTGAGCAGCTCGCCAATCATTTGGGCCAACTCCACCGGGTTACAAGCGATCACCACCTGCGGGTCTTCAACGGTGTCAAAACTGATGCTTGTCCCCGCGCGAAGCGCTGCGGGTTGTGCCCTATCGATTTCTTCTTCCACCACCAAAAACGGGTTGGTGGTGGCAGCCATTGTCGCGTTGGGTGAATTTAGTGCCTCGCGGGCGGAACCTTCAAAGGCCCGGTGTTCGGCCACCGCGAGTCGAAGCACCGAATCCAAAAGTTCTTCGACTCGCTCAAGTTCTTTGAGTACCCCGGCACCCGCTTCACGTTCAGTGGCATTACTAAGCTGTAGCAGCAATAAATCTACGCGCAGACGCAGGGCGCCAATGGGGTTGCGTAATTCGTGTGAGGTATCGGCGATGAGTTGGCGTTGGGACTCCAAGCTCTCGCTGACGGCCTCGGCCATGGCTGTAAACGAGCGATTCAGCTCGCGTAATTCCGGCGGCCCGTCCTCAGGTAAAGAGTCGCTGCGACCTGTCTCGCGTAACTGAGTCACCGCCTCATTCAATCTGTGTACCGGACGCAAAACCCATCCGGTCACGCGCCATGCAGCGAAGAGCAGCAAGATTGAAAGTCCCGCGGCCGCCAAACCCACGAGTAGCCAACGCAGCAGCAGTTTCTGCCGCGCAGCATCCAACCTCACCTCCAACACCACCTCCCCAAGAACCTGATTAGCGCTTCCCACCGAACGCGAGATGACCTCGGTTCCGCTCCCCAAGGGGGTGATAACCGGTAGTGTGGTGTCGCTCAGATTCAGGCTTGCACGCCCCAAGGCTTCAATGACATCTGCCCGCCGCGCATCAAGAGCACCAGACTCCAAGATTTTTCCTTGTAAGCGCACCAAGATGCCCTCGTCGTAAAGCGCGGAATAGGTATCCATTTCTAGCTGTAGCCCGGAGGTATCTGTCTCGACCGTTGCGTCGTAAGCAAGCAACGCGATTCTATTCAGTGAGGCAACACGGTTGATTTGGATTTCTTGGGTGAGCTCACGGCTGCTCGAGGTCAGGATCACGTTGGAAATGATCAGCACCAAAAGAATGACGAGCACACTGAGTACGCCAAGGACCCGCGCCTTCACCGAGGGTCGGCTTCGATCCGATAGCCGACGCCACGAACGTTGACGATGAAACCCGGAAGCTGGAGTTTGGAACGCAGACCGGTGAGATGGACGTCCAAGGAACGCGAGGAAGCCAGGAAGGCATCTCCCCACAACACATCGAGAATTTGTTCCCGGGTCACCACCGAACCTGCGCTCTTGGCCAAAAGTGCGAGGAGATCGAATTCGGTGGCAGTCAGCGATACTTCACGTTCCGCTACCCACGCCACGCGACGATCCAGCTCGATCTCCAATTCACCTACCGTCAGCCGTGAACTATTGCGTTCTTCAAGTAGTCGGGTGCGCCTGGTGACAGCCTCGATGCGGGCTAGGAGCTCCACCAGCTTGACCGGTTTAACTAGATAATCATCGGCGCCAGAGCGTAGCCCCAGGACAACGCTGCGTTCATCATCGCGGGCCGTAAGGATCAAGATGGGACATTGGGTCACCTGGCGCAGCTTGCGCAGGACCTCAAGTCCATCCATATCCGGTAAACCCAGATCCAGCAGGATGACATCGAAATCCCTGTGCCGCAGCAGCGCATCGGATCCGCGAGCCACACGTTGCGCATTTTGTCCGGTGGAGCGTACCGCTGCTAGCAGTGCAGCCGCCATGGAGTCATCGTCTTCAACGATGAGTGCATCCATGGGATAGGTTTCCTTCCCTCACGAGTCATTGTCTTAGCTGGTTTGCCGCTGAAAACGCTTTTCAATGGGCGCCAAAATGCTGTTGCTTCCGTCTTGGAGGGTAGCAGTTTTCGGCATTTTCCGCCCCCTACGGCGGGTTCTCACAACGCACGATTTTCTTGACTCTGCCGGTGAAGACTTAAGGAAGTGTTAGGAAATCCGGATTGCGTTGGCCGTGCCACGTATCACGCATACCTTAGGTTGATGGCCCTGGGTTTGTGTGGGTCGCCAACGTCATAGGAGGAACCCGCATGAGCAATGCTGCCGTGGATAAAAATAAGAAAACGCGTAGGTCCGGAAACGGGGTCAAATCCGCCGCGTCGGAACGGGAAGCTGCGGAAACACGTCGTGCCGTCAGCAACATTCTCAAGGGCTCTGCAGGCAACCTTGTTGAATGGTTTGACCTCTACGTCTACACGGTATTTGCCGCGTACTTCCAGTCACACTTCTTCAACGCCACCAATGAATTGCAGGCGGGCCTTGAAGCCATGGCGGTCTTCGCCACCTCATTCCTGATGCGTCCGGTAGGCGCCTGGTTCTTCGGTCGTTACGCCGACCGACACGGCCGCAAGGCCGCGCTGACGTTGTCGGTCACACTGATGAGCGCCGGCTCATTCGCCATCGCAATCTTGCCGACCCAGGAAGCCATCGGCATGTGGGCCATGATCCTGCTAGTCTTCGTGCGCCTGTTGCAAGGCTTCTCGGTAGGTGGCGAATATGGAACCAGTGCCACCTATATGTCCGAGGCCGCGACCTCCAAGCGTCGTGGATTCTTCTCCTCATTCCAGTACGTGACACTGATCGGTGGTCAGATGTTGGCCCTGCTGGTCCTGGTCATCCTGCAAAACACCATGAGCCACGAATCCCTTGTCGAGTGGGGATGGCGGATCCCGTTCGCCATCGGTGGTGTCGCGGCGCTCGTGGTCCTCTGGTTGCGACGCTCCATGGAAGAAACGGTTTCCGCCGAGCAGGTTGCTGCGGCAAATAAGCCTGGTGTTGCCGGCGAAGCGCAGCCTGGCACGATGAAGCTGCTCTTCACCCAGTACTGGAAGCCGCTGCTGATTTGCATTGGTGTCACCTTGGGCGGCACCGTGGCCTTCTACACCTACACCAACTTCATCTTGAAGTTCATGAACGATACCTCAGGTATTCCCAAGACCCAAACCTCGCTGATCAACTTCTGGGCACTGTTTATCTTCATGCTGCTACAGCCCGTTTATGGCATGATTTCGGATAAGATCGGCCGCAAGCCGCTGTTGCTCTGGTTCGGCATCACCGGCGTCCTCTTTACCTGGCCGTTGCTCTCGCTACTCGCCGGTACCCAGAACCCCATTTTTGCCTTCCTGCTGATGATGGGCGGACTGATCATTGTCGGTGGTTACACCTCTATCAACGCGCTGGTGAAAGCGGAACTATTCCCCGCCTCTATCCGTGCCCTCGGTGTTGGTCTTGGCTACGCGATTGCCAACTCACTCTTCGGTGGCACCGTCCCATTGATCGGCGCCGCCTTCCAGAAGGCCGACCGCATTGACCTGTTCTTCACTTACGTCACCGTGGCAATTGCCATCTCCCTGCTGGTCTACATCTTTGCGCTGAAGAACAAGAAGACCACGCACCTTGATACCGAGCAGGGTCACGCGTGGAAGGGCAAGAATTCGGAGGCGGAGGACCAGGGCGACGACAAGAAGGATCTCATCGACGCCTAGTTTCCCTTGGCCGGGGTAGTTCCCGCATGAAAATCCACTCGCATACACGCGTCCCAACCGCGCGTGCGAGTGGATTTTTTGTGCCAGTGGTGACCCGAAATCTAACGCCGGGCGACTGAATCCATGCAAGGAATTCATAAATAAGCTCTTGCTTATATAAGTCAAAGTTGTAGTATGTCCTTGTGCATGCATTTGAAGTCCTCAGCGACCCGACGCGACGCCGCATCCTCGAGCTACTGGCCGACGGTGAACTGAGTTCCGGGGCCATTACCGGATCCATCCGGGAAGAGTTCGGAATCTCGCAACCGGCTGTTTCCCAACACCTGCGGGTGTTGCGAGACAGTGGGTTCGCCTCCGTCAGGGCAGCGGGAACCCGACGGCTATACGCAGTTGCTTCCGGGCCGCTACGCGACATCGATGCGTGGCTCGCGGACTTCAGGCACTTCTGGGACCAGCCATTGGACGCGCTGGAAACCGAAATTGCCCGTGGAAAACGAAAACGGCGACTGGTCGCTTTAGCTATCAATGACCCAACGACCTCTCTTAAGGAGTAGCAATGATCGACATCGCACATCAGATCGGAGCCATCGACCGGTCGGTTTCCTTCCGGAGCATGGAAGACGGCAGTGAAACAGTGTCGGTGCTGGCGCGCCGCAGGTACAAGTCAGATCCGGAAGACTTATGGGATGCATTGACTAATCCCGAACGCATCCCGCGCTGGTTCCTTCCAATCAGCGGAGAACTCCGGGAAGGCGGTACCTTCCAACTGGAGGGCAATGCCGGCGGCCGAATTCTGGAATGCTTGCCACCGTCCCGGCTCAAGGTCACTTTCGGGGGAGACTCAAGCCTCGTCGAGCTACGCCTGACCGCCGGAGCATCCGGGACAACATCCCTAGAGTTGGAGCACACGGTTCCGCTGGCCATGGCGCAAAGCGGTGCCGGGGCACTGTGGGTAGGTCCGGGCTGGGACGGGATGTTCTTGGCCCTGGGATTGTTTGTGGACGGCATCGTGTCCGAGGATCCTGCGGCCGCAGCGCTTTCACCCGAAGCGCTGGCCTTTTCCGAACGCTCGGTTCGGGTCTGGGCCGAGACGGTGCGGGAATCGGGCACTGCCACGCCCGAACAACTCGCCGAGGCATTGGCCATATCCCTGGCCCAGTTTGCGCCCGGAACCTCGGACCCTGCCGCTTCCTAGCGGTTGCGTACCGGTGGTCACCATCGTACTCAGGACGCCGCGGTACACGATGTCTCCCAGAGGTCGCGAGCCTGACGCGCTCTAGGGCATGTAAAAAGCGTGTCTCGATTGGCGATCGCGCGGAAGCGGAATCAAAAATCGCCGTGCCGAGAGCTAGCCGTTGAAGGTTCCCGGGAACGGGCCGGTGCGTCCATCGCGATCCAGCGCATCGAGAGTTGCAATCTCGGGATTCGTCAACTCAAAACCGAATACATCCAAGTTCGCGGCAATCCGTGAGCGAGTGACCGACTTGGGGATCACCACATTGCCGCGCTGTAGGTGCCAGCGCAGTACCACCTGTGCGGCACTGACCCCATGAGTCGCGGCGGCCGCCGCTACCGCTGGATCGTTGAGCACGGCACCCTGGGCCAGCGGGCTCCAAGCCTCTGTGACGATACCATTGGCGCGGTTCGCAGCAGCTGTCTCGCGATTTTGCAGGAAGGGGTGCAGCTCTATCTGGTTGACGGCCGGAACCGTGCCACCTAGCTCAACCACGTGTTGGAGCTGTCCGGGCAGGAAATTGGAGACCCCGATGGACCGGGTGAGTCCCTCGGCCCGTAGCTCTTCTAACGTTTGCCAGGATTCGAGGTAGGCCGCGGTATCGGTGCCCGGCCAGTGGATCAAGTAGAGATCTACATGATCCAAACCCAGTTTTTCAAGGCTTGAGTGCATTGCAGTGCGGGTCGAGTTTTTCCCTAAGTCGCCAAGCCAGAGTTTGGTTGTGACAAAGAGTTCGGTGCGCTTGAGAGCAGATTCTGTAAGCGCCCGGCCTACACCTGATTCGTTGCCGTAGATAGAGGCCGTGTCTATGCTGCGGTACCCGGCTTCCAAGGCCGAGGCCACGGCATTGGTTGTCTGCTCACCCGGGACTTGAAAGACGCCAAAGCCCAGTTGCGGCATGGTGTTTCCATCGTTGAGGGTGATGTTTGGGATGTTATTTGTTGTGCTTTTCATGAACAGATTCCTTGAATAGAGACGGATCGGAGACGGGTGAAGTTTGGGTATAGGATTTACCCGATGGTGGCCGGAACAGGGTCGGAAACCTTTGATTTTGCGTATTCGCCGCCCGGCGCGCGCGTGGCGATAAGCAAGACAGCGAGACCTGCAACCGTGATCCCCGCACCAGCCCACAACGGTGAGGTATAGCCAAAGCCTGCGGCGATGGTCAGTCCGCCTACCCACGCTCCGAGCGCGTTGCCTAGGTTGAAGGCGGCAATATTGGCGCCCGAGGCAAGTGTTGGCGCATGGCTAGCGTGGTTCATGATGCGCATCTGCAGCCCGGGGACGGACGCGAAACCAATGCCGCCCATCAGGAACAACGCAATAATGGTGGCGATTTGGTTGCCAGCGGTCCATGCGAAGGTAACCAAGACTATGACCAAGGCACCAAGAACGATGATCAGTGTGGCCGCTAGATTACGATCGGCAGCGCGACCCCCGAGGATATTGCCAACAAAGAGTCCAATCCCGAAGAGTACAAGTAGCCAAGGAACGGAACTTGCCGCAAAACCGCTGACTCCGGTGAGTGTGAAAGCAATGTAGGTGAAGGCACCAAACATGCCTCCGTAGCCCAGAATTGTCACGACCATGGAGAGCCAGACCTGAGGATTCCGGAAGATGTTGAATTCTGCGAAAACACCGCTGCTCGCCGAGCGGGCAAGATTACCCGGAACCAGCAGCTTGATGCCGAAGAAGGCAATGATGCCGATGCCGGTGATAGCCCAGAAGGTTGAGCGCCACCCGGCAGCCTGACCAAGTAATGTGCCAAAGGGGACGCCGAGTACGTTGGCGATGGTTAGTCCGGCAAACATGAAGGCAATGGCACCTGCACGCTTGTTCGCCGAGACCAGATCCGCTGCGACTACAGAGCCAATTCCGAAGAAGGCTCCGTGGCACAGCGCAGCAATAATGCGTCCGAGCATCACTAATTCATAGCTGGGTCCGGTGGCACTGAGCAGGTTTCCGAGGATGAATAGCAGCATCAGGAAGAGCAGCGATTTTTTGCGGTCCAGCCGACTAAGGAGTGCGGTGAGGATGATGGCGCCGAGGGCCACTGCTAGTGCATAACCTGAAATGAGGTAGCCGGCAACGGTTTCGGAAACGCCGAAATCTGCGGCAATTTCGGGCAGTAGGCCCATGATGACAAATTCAGTGAGCCCGATTCCGAAGCCGCCCAGGGCGAGGGCGTAGAGAGCTATGGGCATGGTGAACCTTTGACGTGAGATGAGAGGGAATAGTGGGCGCCTTGAGGACGCTCAACAATTCATTGCGTGTGCAATTACTTGCTGACGCAATGATTGCACACGCGCTATATCAGCGCAAGGTGTTATGCTTGAGATGTCAAAAATAGGAGGAGTATCACTCATGGGGATCAGGGATGACGCGGTGCAAGTTCGCGCACAAGGTTGGCGTACGCTCGCTGCGCTGCACAACCTCATTGAGGGAGATCTTGAACGCGCGCTCCAGAGAGAACATGGCCTCTCCGTTGTTGAGTTCACGGTTCTTGATGCACTAGGCAGGCAGGACGGATGGCACATGCGCATGGCCCAGCTGGCGCGCGCCGCGGCGCTTTCCTCCTCGGCCACCACACGCCTGGTAACCAGACTTGAGGATCGTGCGCTGCTCACCCGCATCCTGTGCGTGGATGACAGGCGCGGAATTTATACCGAGCTCACGGCTGCCGGAGAAAAGCTCCTCAACGAGGCACATCCAACTCACGATGCGGTGCTCCAAGAAGCCTTGGAAAATGCTGCAAAGGTTCCCGAACTCAAGGATCTAGTCACCGCGGTGGCACCGGCCAACGCCTAAATGGCGCCCGTAGTTCATTTTCCGTCTGTCGGTCCGCTCAAATGACCAGTGCGCGGTGCATTCATGACGTTATGTGTATAAAAACGACCAATAGATGACGCCCTAGGGCTGAAATTGGTGATCCCTGACGGTGATAAACCGGCAATGGTGACGAACCATGACGAGGTACTTCGCACGGTGAAGCAACGGATGCGCGACGCCCCTGAAAGTTCCTAGAGTCAACTCATTGATTCGATGTGAACCACCGACAGGAGCCCAGTAACAATGAGCGCAACGACCCTTGAAACCCAGACACTTCCCCGCACCCCATGGAGTGGGCATCCCGATGAACAAGAACTTGAGCATTGGAAATCGGTGGCTCGTACCGTTGCCGAAGCCCTTGCCAGCGACGCCTTGGAACGCGACAAAGCAAACCAAGAGCCCTTCAACGAGGTGGCCCTGCTTCGTGAATCCGGGTTGCTGAACCTACTGATTCCCGCCGAATTCGGTGGCGCAGGTGGCCACTGGGAATCCTCATTTGAAGCAGTGCGCATTATTGCCTCGGTTGATGGTTCGATTGCACAGCTACTTGCCTACCACTACACAAACCAAGCAAGCATCGCGTACTACGCAACTCCGGAGAATCAGCGTGAATGGTTTGTCCGTAGTGCCGCCGAAGGCTGGCTGTGGGGAGATTCGGTGAACCCGGTTGACCCGGATCTCTCGTTCGTTGCCACGGGTGATGGCTATGTACTGAACGGACTCAAGCGCTTCTCCACGGGATCCTCGGTGGGCGATGTCATCGTCATCAACGCGGCAGTCACCGGCGGTGAAAACGATGGAAAGGTACTCGCCTTCGTCCTTGAACGCTCCCGCGCAGGACTTGAGCTACTTGGCGACTGGGACTTCCTAGGTCAGCGGCTCTCGGCCTCAGGATCGGTGAAGTACAGCGAGGTACAAGTAGCACCCGAAGATATTCTTGGTGAGGTCACCGCCGAGCCCATCGTTACGCTACTGACCCCGGGCCTGCAGCTTGCCTTCGGCAACTTCTACCTCGGTATTGCCGAAGGCGCCTTGGCCAAGGGACGCGAAATCCTGCTAGAACGCAAGAATTCCTGGTTTCTCTCCGAGGCGCCAACCTACTCCCACGATCCAATTTTCCAGCGTGCCCTTGGCGAATTGAAGGCCCGCACCGCGGCAGTTGGTGCACTTGCCGAAAAGCTGAACCGCCGCTTCAACACGGTAGTCGGCAAGGCAGGGGAACTAAATGCGCAGCAGCGCGGAGCCTTCGCAGTTGAAATTGCCGAGCTCAAGGTTGTAGCAACCGAAGTTGGGTTAGAGGTAGCAAACAGAATCTTTGAGGTTACCGGTTCTAGCTCCACCAAGAACGATGTGGGCCTTGACCTGTTCTGGCGCAACGTGCGTACACACTCGCTGCATGATCCGGTCGATTACAAAAAGATCGAGGTCGGCAAGTACTTCCTGCACGGAACCAACGCACCACTTTCGCTGTACACCTAAAGCTCCACCCCCCACATTCGCTACAGCTACATCGGAAGTGCACCTCCTGGTGTAGCGAATCCTGAGATTGGAGCGCTTCATGAGCACCACAACGATAGAAAAAACCACCCAAAACCGGGTCGCTTACCTTGCGGCACTGCGCACGAAATTCGCACCAATCTTTGCCCGCATTGTTGCCGGTGCCGCGGAACGCGATGCAACCCAGACGCTTGCGTACGCCGAGATCAATGAGCTTGCGGCCGCGGGATTTGGCGCACTACGAGTCCCCGGTAGCCATGGCGGTGCCGGGCTAAACCTGCCCGAGTTCTTTGAGCTGCTCACCGAACTGGCAACTGCTGACACCAATATTGCTCAGGCGCTGCGCGGACACTTTGCCTTCGTTGAAGATCGCCTCGTGGCCGTTGCGGATGATCAGCAAAGCATATGGTTTGAGCGTCTTGCTGCCGGAGAATTGGTGGGCAATGCGTGGACCGAGATCGGCACCGTGGCCCTCGGTGAGGTGAATACCAGAGTGAGCCCCGATTCTCACGGAGGATTTCGTGTCACGGGAGAAAAATACTACTCAACCGGTAGCATCTTTGCGCACTGGATTGACACCTATGCCCAACGAACCGACACCGGCGCACGGGTCATTGCAGTTGTTAATGCCAAACAACCAGAAGTCGTACTGCAAGATGATTGGGATGGGTTTGGGCAGCGAACCACGGGAACCGGGACCACCACGTTTAGCGGTGCAACGGTGCATGAGGCTCACCTCATCGATTTTGACACCCGGTTCCGCTACCAAACAGCCTTCTACCAGGTGGTACTGCTGGTGGTGCTGGCCGGAAGCGCACAGGCCGCGGCCAACGATTTTGCCGCAGAACTGAAATCACGCAAACGGACCTTTAGCCATGGCGCAGCCAGTGCGGCCAATGAAGACCCACAATTGCTTCAGATTATTGGTGAAGTCTCCGCCTCCGCGTTTGCCGCACAGGCAACGGTCAGGGCAACCGCGGAAGCCTTAGAGTCCGCCTACAACACGGCCGTGGGGTTGTATACGGGGAAGCACACCACGGAAGAGGATCTAGCAGCAAATGACGCCGCGGAGTTGGCCTCGGCCCAAGGCCAGGTGGTGCTGACTCCACTGGTGACCAATGCACTCTCAAGGGCCTTTGACGCCTTGGCGGCATCGGCAACCAGCACGGCCAAAAATCTTGATCGGCATTGGCGTAATGCGCGCACCGCGGGAAACCACAATCCGTGGGTGTTCAAGGCTCGATTGATCGGTGAGCATGCTGTCCATGGCCGCCATTTGCCGCGTGTCTGGGCGATTGGTGCCTCGGACAGTAAATAGTTCCGTGTCTTAGGGCCTTGAAATAGGAATACAGATACCCGCGGTTCTAGGCGCTTTGGCGACTAACACCGCGGGTACCTGGATGAATTTCAGCGGCTGCGCGTATTAGTGAGCGCCCGCGTATTCGATGTCTTCATCGGCGGGATCTTCGTACTCGATCTCGCATTCCGCGGGCTCGGCAAGCAAGAAAGCGATCGTCTTTTTGAAAACCGGTGGGATAGCGTAGTTCTCACCGATATCGATCAAACCTTCAGCGGCCATGATCTCGAATGCCGCCTCGGCCGCCATGATCTCAAGCTGATCGTCTCCGGCAAGCGTCTGGGTAACCATGCGGAGGTCTTCGACCGGGTAGCCATCCTCATACGCGGCCTCGAGCAGCAGAGCACCAATGAGCTCTCCGGTTCCGGAGTCATCGAACTCCTCTTCGTCGTCTAGCTCATCAAACTCTTCATCCAACGGTTGGCCTAGGTTGCAGAAGCGAGTGTAGATAACTAATGCAAGATCCCTGAGCAAAGCTATGGACATGACTTCGTATTCGGTGCCTTCGAGCCCGACACGAGGATCGTGCAGGATGGCCTTCGTAGCACTTAACTCAATGACTCCCAGCGCAGCCAAGGCTTCCCAATACAGATCCAATCGCTGAACATCGACCGCGCTGGACACTCGCAACGGTCCCTCTGGCTCAACACCGGGCGGGGTGGCATTGGAGGCCACCCCGATGGCCGAAACATCCAATGCTGCTGCGGCGCCCTCAATGTCCTTGCGAGTCAGCACGCCCTTGGACGTGACATCGCGTTTAGCACCAAACCACTGCATGAATGCGATCACACGTCGAGCCAGAGCGAGCTGGCTCAGCGTCCGGTAGGTGGTGTTTTGATCGAGCGCCGGAACCACCAAGACACGGTCGTCAAATTCGTCATCCGCGGCCTCATCAACAAAGTCCATGATGACTTCCTGGACAGCATCGAATTGTTCTTCGCTGGCGTTCCAACGCTCGGTGGCGCTGAGGAAGAGCGCGTACCCCAGCACAACATGGAGGATAAATTCGAAGTCGGCAGTGCTGCATTCCTCTTGCATGCGGCTCAGCGCGGCGACCAGCGATGACGGGAACAAGGAAGCGGTGTGGTCAACGGCGCCGCTTTCCGAGTACACGGTGAGGAATTTTTGAAGTGCCGGTACCGGGTCACCCATGGCATTGAGCGAGGAATTGCTGCGAATCCATTTGGCGAAGCTGGTCAGTATTTCATCGCCGCTGTTACGCGCCCGAAATTCGTCGATACTAATGATTTTTGCTGCCTTGGCGGAGCGCGCAGGGTGCCCCTGCTTGGCCTTCTTGGCTACCGACTTATTTTTCTTGGACATTGCCGCTCGCAATCATTTGAGGTACCGAAAACTCGGCGGGATTCCCACCAGATTATCAAGGCCACGCCCTATTTGATTCCTAGAAATCTAGTGGATGGGCCGATCTGCTCCCGGGCGTGCTCAAGACCATACGGTGAAGGTACTCCCTGTGACACGAGAACACGACACACTAGCTACTTCACCGCGATCGCATCCCAGACCAATTCGATTCCCGCAGCTACCCTTGCTTGCGCGGCTTTGGTTCCCCATTCACCGCGCACCACTCCTTGGTAGTAGCCAAGGCCATTGATCAAATCGAGGGCTATCTCAACATCGATATCTTTCCTGATCTGACCGTCTTGCTGCGCCCGGAGCAAAAGTTCGGTGAAGTCCTGACGCCTGCGCCGCACATGGCGTTCCCAATAGGAGCGCTGCAGAGCCGGATCACGCAAGCCCATAATGAGCCGCTTGGTGATCATCGCCATTGCACTGTCATCAATTGCCGTAACTCCTTGGGCATATCCCTGTAAAAGGGTCTCGCGCAGGGTATCGGCAGCAGGTTGGGGCAGTGGAACTCGATCAATATCCAGCGCCGCAACATTAAGCGTCCGAAGCGAGTCCCACCGACGATAAATTGCCGCTCGACTAACGCCGCTGCGCTCCACCAATTGGTTCAGCGTATACTCGCCCGCGTTGGCACTCTCGCTGATCAATTCGCGGGAGGCTTGCAGCACCCGACGCTCAATATCCGTGGCGCGCGGACGCCCCGGCCCACGCTTTGCCGTATGCGGGACCGGGGGAGCCGAATCTGTTCCGGGCAAAGGGGTCAGCCACCCACCACTAGCTTGTTGCGCAAACGTACCTCAAGCTCCTGGCCCAAACCCGCCTCACGCAGAATCTCACGTATGCCGCCGGCTGGCTCGAGAGCATCGATCATTGACTCCATGGTTGGAGCCTGAGCCCGAAGCAGCGGATGATCCGGCTCAAATACCTGGTGGTTATTTTCGTTTTCGGAGGCCTTCGCCGCAACGGCTAAGCGTCCCATCACCGCTGCAATATTTGTATCGGTGTGCGCATAGTCGGCGACGATGTCGTCACGCGATGCTCCCAACACCGTGAATATTGCTGCCGCCAGCATTCCGGTGCGGTCCTTGCCTGCGGCACAGTGGAACAGCGTTGCACCCGTGGAATTGGCAATGATGTCTAAGGCTGTGACAAAGGTGCCGGCTCTGTTGCTGAATGTTTGCGCGTACCAGGTACCCACGGCCTGAGCGGAATCAATGTTAGCCAAGGAATCACCTAGAGATTCGGGATCGGAGACATCGCTCAGGACGGGCACGTGTCTGTGTTCGATTCCCAGTGCGGAAAGGAAAGGCGAGACTGATTTCTTCAGTTCATCGGCCGAACGCAGGTCAATGATGGTGCTCAGCCCGGCTTGAGCTAGCGAACGAACCTGCGTTTCTGGGCTCAGCGAGATATCGTCGCTACGCCAGAGCATGCCGGGGATTATGCTGCCCCGAGCAAGTGGCACTCCGGATAGATCGCGCAGGTTTGCTAGGGGAGTGCGGGTAGCCTCTTCAAGATAAACCGGGGAGTTCATTAGGAAAGCTTCTTTCTGATCAAGGCACTGGCGCGGTCGATGATTGTCACAAGAACCACGATGGAGATGATGATGGCAAACATATGCCCGTAGTCGTATAGACGCATGGCATTAGTTAGTTCCAGGCCGATGCCACCGGCTCCGACCAAGCCGAGGACCGAGGCGCCGCGCACATTGCCCTCGAAAAGCATCAGCGTGTAGCTGACCAACAACGGCGAGGCCTGTGGCAGCACCCCGTAGGTGATGACCTGGCGGCGGTTGGCGCCGGTGGATTCAAGGGCCAGCAGGGGAGCGGGGTTCACCGATTCCATAGATTCGGCGTACATCTTGCCGATCGAGCCGATGGAACCCAGCACGATCGCCAGGATGCCGGCGAACGGTCCCAGTCCCACGGCGGAGACGAACATCAGCGCGAAGACCAGCTCCGGGATGGAGCGTAAGACATTGAGGAAGGCGCGCGTCGAACCGTAGAGCCAACGCGGGGCGATATTGGAGGCGGCACCGAACGCGATAACCAGCGAGAGCAGCGCACCGATTAGCGTGCCGACGATCGCCATCTGCAACGTTTCGACCAGTAGGTCGATAATGACCCCGATTTTCTCGAAGTTCGGCGGCCACATGCGCACCAGATAGTCGCCCATCTTCGGGATCCCGTCTAACAGCTTGGTGAAGCTGAACCCGGCCCCGCTCATTGACCAGAGCACCGCCGCGGCGGCGATAATAATCCCGAGGACCCCTCCGGCTCCGGGGGCCTGGAACGGACGGGAAAGCCGTAGCCGGTCTCGTTCATCGATGGATGAGGGTGCGGCCGATTCGCGGGTCAGCGTGCTGCCTTCTGGTTTATGCGCGGACATTGATCGGGTCCTCTCCGTAGATGCTTGAAACCATGTCATCAGTGAGCTCGGTGATGGATCCACGATGGGTTGCGGTACCGGCGTCGAGCGCCACAAAACGATCGGTGTAGCGTCGGGCTAGTTCCACAACGTGCAGGCTGACCACTACCGGAATGCCGTCTTCGTGGGCAATCTGGCGCATCAGCGAGAGCACCGAACCGGCCAAACGTGGGTCGAGGGAAGCCACGGGCTCGTCGGCCAGGATGATCTTGGGATCCTGCATCAGCGCCCGGGCGATAGCCACGCGCTGCTGTTGCCCGCCGGAGAGCGAATCGGCACGGTTATTCGCCTGATCGGCAAGCCCCACCCGATCCAAAAGTTCTAAGGCACGCACGCGTTGGGCGCGTGGGAAGAGTCCGAGCCGATTCAGGGGGCCCGCCGCGTGTAGCCCTCCGGTGAGCACGTTAGTCAGCGCGCTGAGCCGGGGTACCAGGTTGAAGTGTTGGAAGACGTAGCCAATATCGGAACGTACCGCGCGTAATTGCGCACCGTGCGCGCCAATGACCTCGGTTCCGGCCACGGACAGTTGGGTGGCGGTGGCCGGGGCCATGCCGGTGACGGCCTTCATGAAGGTTGATTTGCCGCTGCCGGAGTGGCCCAGCAGCGAGACGATCTCACCCGGACGTACATCAAGGGTGAAGCCTGTGAGCGCGGTGAAGCCGTTTTCATAGGTGACGGTGAGTTCCTTGGCCGCAAGTACTGCTGGTTCCAGGCTCAGTAGTCCGCCGGAAGATGTTTGCTGGGTGGAGACCAAAGGAGTATCGGGCCGGCTCACCGCATGTCCTCCAGATCTACTCCAACGTTTGCCGCGACGTCGAGCAGTGGCTGGTAGACCTCAATGCCCGGATCCAGGGTATAGGTACCACCCAGAGCCATATCCTTGAGTTTTTCATTGCCGGTCATTTGCTGGGGCATGGCCTCGGAGAGTTTGGCGCGTACCGCGGGGTCCATGTCCGTGGAAACCACGATGCCCACGCCCACCGGAAGTGGAGCGGTGGCGGCAATTTGCACCACGTCGTCGGCCTCAAAGGTGCCCGCGGTGATCAGTCGATCGGCGATCGAGGAACATGCGACATCGACCGAACCGTTGACCAAGGCAAGCATGGCGGTATCGTGGCCGCCGGCGAAGGTCGACTTGTAGTCGGTGCCGGCGACCATGCCGGCCTCGGTGAACATTGAGGAAGGCATGAAGTAGCCGGTGGCAGACCCCGGGTCAACGAATGCAACCTGCTTGCCGCGCACGTGTTCAAGGTTCTTGATGCCAGAATCCGGGCGGGCGTAGCAGAATGATGCCGGCTTGGTGGCGTCGGCCTCCCACACCACTAGCGGATCAACAGAACCGTTTTTGACGGCCAGCGCCGTGGAGAAGGGGCTCATGAATGCGACATCGACGTGTCCCTGGCGCAGGGCCTCGACCACGCCGAGGTAGTCGGCGGGCATTTCCTGATCTACCTGCAGCCCGGTGGCGGTGGCGATGATGTTTTTCATCTCGGTTGCCGCTTCATTGATATCCGCGTCTTCCGGGGATGGCGGCATCGCGAAGACCAACTTTTCGGTATTGCTCGCTGCCTTTGCGGGGGCCTCGGCGGCGGAGCATCCGGCTATGACCATGGTTCCAATGCCGACGATTCCGGCAACAGTCATGATTCGTTTGGTGTGGTGGCGTCGGGCGGAATGGCGACGGGCTGCGGTTGGTGGAGTTTTCATGCCGTGTCCTTTTCAAATCTGCGAGTCATCTTCTTGTCTCCAACCATGACGGCTCAAGGTGACAAGTAATTTCGAGACTGACGGACTCTAAATGGCGCGCAGATGAACATTCGGCGTTGGTGGAGCTGAACTCGGCGTAATCGCGGAAAACGAAATAGCTCCCCGATGCGGTTCTGCACCGGGGAGCTATGGCAAAAGATGGTTTATTGCGTTGCTTTAACGATTTGTCTGGTGCTTTGGGCTTGGGTCAAGAACCAGGACCATAATCCACTATTAGATCGAGGCGTGGGACTTAGCCGCCTGGATAAGTCCCATGACGCGAGCACGTACCTCGCTGTAACGCTCAAGACGTTTGGTCTCAATCTGGTTCCGTGGATTTGGTAGTAATGTTTCGATGTTCTCGGTCACTGAAGTGGGTGCTCCCGAAAGCACCAGAACTCGATCGGCTAGGTACACGGCTTCATCGATGTCGTGGGTAACAAATAGAACTGTTGTGTTGTATTCGTCGCGCAGTCGAAGCACTAGATCTTCAAGCTCAACACGAGTCTGGGCATCAACTGCTGCAAAAGGCTCGTCCATGAGCAGAACATCAGGGTTGTAAGCCAGTCCGCGCGCGATAGCGGCTCGCTGTTGCATGCCACCGGACATTTGCCACGGATAAAGCTTGCCCTTTCCTGCCAAGCCGACCGAGACTAAGGCCTTTTTGACACGCTCGGCTAGCTCTTCTTTGGGGAAGCGGCCCTCAATAGGGAGCATCACATTCTCTTGTACTGTCATCCACGGCAGCAGTGATCTGGAATAGTCTTGGAAGACAACAGCTAGTTTGGCCGGTGGCTCTGTAACTTCTACTCCCTCGAACATCGTTTTGCCTTCGGTAGGAGCTTGCAGCCCCGCGATGCATCGAAGCAACGTAGTTTTACCTGAACCCGAGGGGCCAACGATGCAGACGAATTCACCCTTATTGACAGTAAAATCGATGCCATCGAGGATTTGCGCTTCGCCGTAGCTCTTGCGTAGGCCCTCGACGGCCATGATGGTCTCGGTGGAGATTGTTGAGGTGCTCAAGGGGATCACGCTTTCTCGAGGGAGTTGTACATGCCGCGGTGCCAAGCCAAAACACGGCGTTCAATAAGGACGAAAACAAGTGTGGCAACATAGCCAAGTAGCCCAAGCACGATAGTCCCGGCCCATGTTTCAGGGACGGCGAAAAGCTGCTGCGAGTTCAACACGTAAAAACCGATGCCAGAGGTTGAAGCGAACATCTCGGAGACCACGATGAGAATGATTGACATCTGAAGAGTTACTCGCAAACCTGCAAATATCTGTGGTGAAGCCGCAGGCAATAGAACCTTGAAGATTCTCTTGGCTGGTGACAAACGGTATGACTTGGTCATATCAATGACCTGCAGGTCTAAGGCCCGAACGCCATCGATGGTGTTTAAAAGTGCTGGCCAGATTGCCCCTAACGCGATGACCGCTATGTTCATTGAAGCGCCAATGCCAAAGAGGAGTAGTGCGATGGGCAGGATTGCAGGCGGCGGGATTGCTCTGAGGAACTGGATGAGAGGGTCTAAGGCAGCATTGAGCCGTCGCGACAGACCGATCAGCATCCCCAGGAAGACCCCGCCCGCGGCTGCGATGCCGAATCCTACTAGGAATTTTCCGATGCTTGGGAGGGCATCGGTGACAAAACGCGGTCCCAACCAATCGCGTGCGAAAGTTTCGAGAATTAGTTCTAGCGGCGGGAAGTAAATGCTGGTGGAATTTGCTGAACCAAACCACCACGCAAGCAAAATCGTTATGGGTAACCACAGCAAGAGGCCCATGTCTTTGAACAGGGTACGCATTCTAGTGCTCCTTTGTGCGCTGCGAGGGGTGCCAGAACAGCAATGGTTTACTGATGAGATTGAAAACTCCGTTGATGGCCAAACCAAGCAGACCCGTGGCGAAAATATATGCGTACATGGTGGGCAAATCTGCCGAGTTTTGTGCCATAGCGATTTCTTGACCCATGCCGGTGGCTCCACCAATCAATTCGGCAACTACGGCGACGATGACCGCGATACTCGCGGCGACTCGCATGCCCGTCATCCCGAACGGTAAGAGCGTGGGTAGAAAGATCTGCCGGATGGTACGCCAACGACTCAAACGGTACGAGCGGGCGAGATCCAATTGAGTGCTATCCAATTCACGGGCGCCATAAACTACCTGAACCATGAATGGCCACAGGGCCCCCATCGTTACAAGGAAAACCTTCATAGTTAGTGACGGTCCCCAAAAGAGCAGAACCAATGGGAGTAACGCTACCGGTGGGATTGGTTTGAGAAATTCGAAGGTGAGAAGCGTGGAACGTTCGACCCATCGACTACGTCCAATTGCCATGCCAAATGGCAAACCGATCACCAGAACGATGACTAGACCGATAGCGGCCGCTGAGAGCGTATTTCCAACCGCTGTCCAGAATGTGGCACTTGCGAGTAAAGAGACCAAACGCAGAAGAACATCGCTAGCCGAAGGGAACGCGATTGTAGGCAGCATCCCCGTGCGCGAGAGGATCTCCCAGAGCAACAGGACAAAAACTACTGTGCCAAGGCCCCACATACTCTCGGCGAATCGAGCTCGACGACGTTGACTTGAAACAGCCTTGCCTAACGAGAATCCGAAAGCACTTGCACTCATGAGAGAACCAAATTCTCGGCAGGGATTGACTCAGTCAAGAAACCAGTTTCAACCATGACATCGGAAATCTCCATGAGGGTTTCCGGCTTCAGTTCGGTGGCGAATGTTGGAACGACCATCTTTTTGGCCAAGTCACTGTCCATATCCAACTTGGTAACCAATACGTCAACTAGGACTGAACGGTCCTGGTTTGCCAGCTGATTCGCCTTAATGAGAGCTCGACTAAAAGCATCTACTTCGGCACGATTCGACGCGATGAATTGTTTTGAAGCAAAGTAGACCGACTCTGCACCGGTGTTCTTGAACGCCAACGAATATAGGGGTGAGAGGAGACGTGCGCCTTGGCTAATTCCCATGGTTACAAATGGCTCAGCAACTGCAACTGCCCCGACACGGCCCTGATTGAGGGCTGCAAGTGCATCAGCCATGGGCATTGCCACGATCTGTACGGAGGCGGGATCAACGCCGGCTTCCTTCAAAATCTTGCTCAGGGCAATATGTGGCTGGGAACCTTGGGCATTCACTGCAAGTGTCTGTCCAGATAAGTCGGCCAATGATTTTGGTCCGTCTTGCTTAACAAGAACACCAATGGTGTCCTCAGCCGGGGTCGCTGGGTTGGCACCAGCCGGGGCGACGGCCAAGATTGGTAGCTTCTTGGAAACACCGTTGATGAAGGGTGTTCCGGCCGAGGTGCCGAATGACAGCTGGCCATTGATGACCGAAGGAACAATAGAAGCGGCATTTTGGATTACTTGCGTCTTCACTTCCAACCCCTCGGCTTTGAAGAAACCGTGATCTTGAGCGATATAGAGCGGCGCGAAGTGGGCAACAGGAATCATTCCGACGGTCAAAAGTCCTGAACCTCCGGTGCCTACCGAACCGTTAGCTCCAGCTGCTGGTTTGGATGATTCTCCGCCGCAAGCTGCTAGGAGCGGCATGGCAGCAAGGGCTCCGAGGAAAAGGCGACGTTTCATGGAGGGTCCTCCTCAGGACATGGCGGCAATGTTGCGGTCATCGCCGTTAAGTTGTTGTGATGTGGCTAACCAAACCATTCCAGCTCTCCTGTCATACGACAAGAATGTTTTTCTTGCCTACCTCATAGGTTTAACCAATGGCTTCCGTGTGGACCGATTATCCGACAGCCATGGACAGGAAGCGGCGCATGACTGCGCTGGGCTCTTCGCGGCGACTCCATACGATAGCGGATTCCAATACTGGTAAATCCTGCATGAGAGATCGCAGTACAACCCCGGGGCCGGGCATTGTGCGAACGGGCTCTGGTACAAGGGTGACACCAAGTTCCGCCGCGATCAGGGGCATTGCCGTGGGAACCGACTCAACAGTGCGTTCACGTTGAGGTCGAATGCGGTTATCCCGCCACGCATCGCGAATGATTTCGGGCAAACTTGCAACACCCAACGTGGATCTGGCCATGATCCACGTGGCTCCGTCCAGTTCGGCTAGGTCGAAGGGATCTGCCGCGCCGGCGTAGCTGGGCGGCAAGGCAGCGATGAGTGGAAACGAGCCCGCCCTAGCCACGTGCAACTCGTGTCCGTAGCGTTCGCGCAGTTCCGCAGTTTCGGTCACCGAGAGGACCCCTAAATCAGCTTTTCCTGACCGAACCGCGTCGAGCACATCGAGTGGGGCCGGTGAACTGACTGAGACGTCGACATCGGGCGCCACCGCGACGAACCTGCGCAATAATTCCGGCAAGCGCCCCCAGAGGAATGGGGATACTACGGCGAGCCGGAGATCTCCAACCCCACCTTCGTGGATGTGTCGCAAGCGTTCTCGAACATCCTCCATGGAAGCGAGGATCTCGTGAGAATGCTTGGTTAAAGCGTGGCCAGCTGGTGTGGGAACGACTCCACGCGCGGTGCGGGTGAGCAGGGTGACTCCGAGATCCTTTTCTAGCTGCCCCAAGGCGGCACTCAGTGGAGGCTGCGTCATATGCAGACGAGCGGCCGCCCTCGAGATTGAACCTTCCTCGACGATTGCCAGAAAATAGCGGAGTAATCGTGTATCCATACTCAAAAACTATACATGTCAGCATTTTTTAGTATTTGAACTATGGCTCAAGAATTGAAACGCTCGATCCATACCGAACGAGGAGTTCCTAATGGATCTGTTGGAGGAGCTGGGCGCCAAGTCCCAGCAACGTGCAAACATCGGCGGGCTGAACCGCCATCACATCGGTGGTCAGTGGGTGGAATCGGCTTCAGGTGCCGTTTTTACCGCGATCAACCCGGCAACGGGAGAGCGCATTGCAGATCTTGCTGAAGCGAATGCTGCCGAAATTGATGCGGCAGTTGATGCGGCACGAACCGCTTTAGAATCTCCCGCATGGGGTGGGATGCTGCCCAATCAACGTGGTGAATTGCTCTGGCGGTTGGCAGATCTCATTGATTTCCATCGTGACGAACTAGCTCGCCTGGAATCACTAGATCAAGGACAGCCGGTCGGGATTGCTGCCAATATGT
This sequence comes from Arthrobacter sp. MYb227, assembly GCF_002975435.1. Lineage (GTDB taxonomy): Bacteria > Actinomycetota > Actinomycetes > Actinomycetales > Micrococcaceae > Paeniglutamicibacter. The sequence goes on from NZ_PCPT01000002.1 coordinate 540,023, forward strand.
CTGCAGCGGGAGCGGCAGCTCATTTCCGTTATTACGCGGGATGGACTACTAAGCTCGACGGGCGTGTTCCTTCGGTATCCCGCGCGGATGCCATGCTGTACACCCAACGTATTCCAGTCGGTGTATGCGGGTTGATCACCCCCTGGAATTTCCCATTGCTCATTGCTGCATGGAAGCTTGCCCCGGCGTTGGCAACGGGCAACACGGTAGTGCTCAAGCCAGCCGAACAAACCTCCCTGACAACGTTGCGTTTGATGGAAATTATGGAGGATGCAGGTTTCCCCCGTGGCGTTGTTAACGTAGTCACCGGCGGAGGATCGACCGGACGCCTGATGGTCGAACATCCTGGAATCGACAAAGTCTCCTTCACCGGCTCAACGGCCGTAGGTCGCTCAATTGTCCGGGGCGCGGCAGGTAACCTCAAACGCGTCTCGTTGGAACTCGGCGGAAAAGCGGCCTCCATAGTGTGCCAGGACGCCGATCTGGAAAAGTCAGTTCCCAAAAACATTGCAAACGTAACGAATAACTCCGGACAGGTTTGTGGAGCACTATCTCGTTTCTATGTCCACGAATCGCGTTATGAGGAATTCGTGGAGCGTTCTGCGGCAATACTTGGCGGGCTGAAGATTGGTCCGGGCCTAGCCGCTGGAACACAAATGGGTCCGTTGAACTCCGAGGAACACTTGAATCGCGTTGATTCCCTGGTTGCCGGCGCTCTTGATGCTGGTGCACAAGCGGTGGTCGGGGGCGGACGCTTGGGTGGTTCCTTGGCCGCGGGAAGCTTTTATGCCCCGACGCTACTTACCGGTGTCGAAGAATCGATGGACGTGGCACGCGAAGAAATCTTTGGTCCCGTCATGCCGGTGATGACGTACTCCGATGAAGAAGAAGTCTTGGCTCGAGTCAACGATTCTGAATATGGTCTCTCCGCTTCGGTCTGGACGGAAAACCTCGGGCGTGGACATCGAATGGCGCAGCGTATTTCGGCTGGTGCTGTACGAGTAAATACTGTTTCGGGGCTAGACCCGGCAGCACCCTGGGGAGGCTTACGGTCCTCAGGCTGGGGCCGCGAGATGGGCGAAGAAGCGTTAGAAGCTTACACGGAAGTAAAAGCAACCTGGATCGGATTGGACTAAAGCAGATGAAATTCAAGGCAGCAGTACTCGATGAAATTGGTGGAGAATGGGACGTTCGAGAAATTGAACTCCACGACGAGATTCGTCCCGGAGAAGTTCTTGTCCGTATGGGTGCTGCGGGTCTATGCCATACCGACGAACATATTCGTCATGGTGAACTTCCGGCACGCCTTCCGCTGGTTGGCGGCCACGAAGGCGCTGGCATCGCGGTTGCGGTGGGGGAAGGCGTTCAAGGAATTGAGCCGGGGGACCACTTAGCGTTTACCTTTAGGCCAAGCTGTGGCCTATGCCGTTTTTGCGTCGATGGAAAAGCAAACCTATGTGTTGAGATCGCCAAGGTGCAAGCCGGTGACGCCGCTCCTAGATTCCACGAAAATGGCGTTCCGCTGAATGCTCAGAGCCTCATTGGCACGTTCGCAGAACACTCAATCGTTCCGGCAACTTCCTGTGTGGTGATTCCTAAGGACATACCTATGGCCGTTGCTGCGCTGCTGGGATGCGCAATTCCCACTGGTTACGGGGCAGCAGTACATGCCGGACAGGTAAAGCCCGGAGACCACGTAATCGTGATCGGGATGGGCGGCGTCGGCACCAACGCGCTTCAAGGCGCTCGCGTTGCCGGCGCGGCTACCGTTGTCGCGGTGGATCTCTCGGAGCAGAAATTGGACCTAGCCAACGATTTTGGAGCGGATGCGGCTTTCACCTCGTTGGCAGAGGCGAGCGCATTCATCCAAGAAGCTACGGGCGGCCGCAAAGCAACGGTTGCCATTATTACGGTGCCGGTAGCCGCAATTGCGAGTGCTGCGCTGGCCGAATTGGAACAGGGTGGTCGACTAGTGCTGGCGGCCTTGGGAGATCCGGAAAAGTTCCGTTTGGAACTTCCGGTGAATTATTTGGTCATGAACGACATCACCGTACGTGGCACTGTCATGGGTTCTGCATCTCTGCGACGCGATATCCCGACCATCTTAAATCTCTACCGTCAAGGAAAGTTCAAGCTGGATGAACTCATCAGCCACCGATATCGGCTTGATGAGATCAAGGAAGGCTACGCGGAATTGGGACGCGGTGACGTAGTGCGTGCTGTTGTTGAGTACAACTAGGGAAGTCCTGCCCGAGTAATACGGACTCGGCCAGTTTTAGTGAACTGCGCTCCGAGTTGTAGATCATGCGGGGTGTCCCGTTGTCTTGAGACGAGACACCCCGCGTGTGCGCTCTGCATTGCGCATTTGGGCACGCTAGGCAGGGCAGGAGGGTGCCGCAAAAACCATGCATAAGTAAAACCGATGAACAAGGTTGATAAAAACAGTTTTACGAATGTAGTGCAGGTCACGCATGCTGGTTAGTAGAAGAATCATCCCTTTTACAACAAGGAGCCAGGCACGTGCACAACACAACCCTGAAACCCCACGTGGTTACGCTGGGCACCGCGGGCGGGCCACGCTGGTGGACCGGCGAAAATGCTGGCAAGCGCGCAGGAATCTCAACGGCGGTAGTTGTCGGTTCAACCGTGTACCTGGTCGATGCCGGAACCGGCGTGGGAAACCAGCTCATGAAGGCGGGCTTCAGCACCGCCGACGTGCGTGGAATCTTCCTGACCCACCTGCACTCGGATCACACTATTGATCTTGCATCGCTTGCCATCTTCGGTCTGTTTACGCTCAAGGATGGGCAGGCTCCGATCCATATTATTGGTCCGGGCGACCGCGGCATGTTGCCACCGGTCTCACCGCGTGCCAAGGTCCCGCCAACACCGCTTTACCCGGCAAATTCAACTCCGGGTACCGCGAGCATGTTCAGCCACTTGATGCAGGCCTACGCCACGGATTTGAATGACCGAGTCATTGACGCGCTGCGGCCTTCCCCGCTGGACCACTTCATCGCACGTGATATCAAGATTCCCGAAGGAACCGACTATCACGCAAATGAAAATCCGACCCCGGAGAACTTCGAACCGTTCGAGATCTACCGTGATGAGCTGGTCACCGTGACCGCAACCTTGGTCAAGCACCCACCGATTGCCCCGGCCTTCGCCTTCCGCTTTGACACAGTAGAAGGATCGGTAACGATTTCTGGGGACACCGCACCATGTGAAAACCTTGTCACGCTGGCCAAAGACACCGATCTCTTGCTTCATGAAGCCATCGATTTTGACTGGGTCGAGCGTGCCTATGGCAGCATCGGTACCGAAGCCGCACAAGCATCCATGGATCACCACCGGCTTTCGCACACCTCGGCCGCGCAGGCTATCGATCTAGCAGAACGTGCGGGGGCCCGTACGCTGGCCTTGCACCACTTGGTTCCCGGTACTACACCGATTGAAGTCTGGCGCTCCCACGCTAAAGACTTCGCAGGCACCTTCCTTGTTCCCGATGATTTGGATATCATCTCCTTTGCAACCCAGCACGCAGAAATGGTGGCTTCCCGATGAGTCGAAATTCAGTCGCCGCACACGCGAAAGAACAACTAGAAGTCCCCTCGCTGAACTCCCCACAGATGCGCCGAATCTTGGCATCATCCTTCATTGGCAGTGCCATCGAGTTCTACGACTTCATCCTGTACGCAACGGCAGCATCGCTCGTTTTCAATAAGGTCTTCTTCGTAAACCTTCCCCCTTCGGTTGCCCTTTTCGCATCCTTTGCGACCCTCGCCGTAGGCTATCTGGCGCGACCGCTCGGTGGCATCGTCTTTGGACACTTCGGTGACAAGCTGGGCCGCAAGGGTGTGCTCATCACCTCCATGGTCATGATGGGTGTAGCCTCAACCATCATTGGCCTGCTGCCACCCACCGCACAGGTGGGCATGATCGCACCGATCGCGCTGATTGTCCTACGCATTGTCCAAGGATTGGCCGTAGGTGGTGAATGGGGTGGCGCTATGCTGATGGCGCTTGAACACGCTCCTAAGGAACGCCGCGGATTTGCAGCAAGTTTTGCAAACATGGGTGGCCCGGCAGGCGCCGTTATGGCAACGTTGGCTGTCTCTGCCGTATCGACACTTCCCAACGATCAATTCTTGGCGTGGGGTTGGCGTATCCCGTTTATTGCCAGCATTCTGCTGGTTGGCATTGGTTTGGTGATTCGTCTCAAGGTTGCCGAGTCCCCATTGTTCCTTGCGCTTGAAGACAAGGCCGAGGAAAAGAAGATCCCACTGATGCAGGTACTGACCAAGTACCCCAAATCAGTGATCATGGGCACCTTGGTGGGCATGAGCTCCTACACGGTTCAGGGACTGATGACGGTTTGGGCGATCTCCTATGTAGTTGAAGAAGCCGGTATGGATCGTACAGCCGTGCTTAATATCAAGGCGGTTGGTGCAGCGCTGACCATCGTTGGTGTGTGGATCGCAGCCCGTTATTCGGACCGAATCGGACGCCGCCCGGTCATGATGGTTGGTATCATCTCCGGTGCCGTGCTGGCCTTGCCGATCATGTGGATGCTGCAGCTTGGTGAACTCTGGCTCTTTGCCATCGCTTTGTTCCTGGCCAATGGTTTGGTCCAGGGCACGATCTTCGGCCCGTTTGGTGCCTTCACCGCCGAGCTGTTCCCAACCCGTATTCGCTACACCGGTGCCTCACTGGTGTACCAGCTTTCCTCGACACTTGGTGCCGGGTTTACCCCGATGATTGTTGCAGGATTGGTGATCCTCGGTGGAGGAACATTATGGATTGCTGGGGCCGTCTGGGCCGGTGCCTTCATTGTTGCAGCACTTGCCATGCGCAGCATGAAGGAAGGCAAAGACGCCGATCTTAACGCCGAACATATGTAAGGCACAAAGACACACTCAGCGGGGGTGGAACTGCTACGGCAGGTCCGCCCCCGCGTCGCGTTCGGCGCCCACCTGCTCGCAAAATTCAATGAACGCACGTAACCGCAAACTGGGGCGTTGGGATGCTGTGTAGGCGACGCACACGTCGCTTTGCCCCACTGGTCCGTCGATTTCTAGTACCGCCAAGGGCAATCCGTCGTAGCTCAGATTGACCGGTGGGCGTTGGACCAATACCGAATATCCAAGTCCACGGGCAACCATACCGCGCACAGCCTCAAAGCTACTGGACCGCCAAGCAATTTTCGGGTCAAGTCCAGACATACGCAAGTTGACTAACTGGTTATCGCGCACCGTGGGGATATCCAGAGACACAAAATCTTCATCGACTAGATCTGCAAGTTTCACGCTACCTGCCGCTGCCAACCGGTGATTGGCAGGAAGCAAAACATAGGGTCTTCCTGTCATGACCGAGGTATGGCTGACAGTTGGAAGCAGATGCCGAGTGTGCGTGAGCACCGCATCCAGATAGCCTTCAAGCATGCGCTCTTGCAGTAAAGTACCGTCGCCCTCAATGATTTTAACTTCGAGACCGGGATTTGGCTTGGTGAATTGCTCGCAGATGATCGGCAGCCAGAATGCCGAAAGGCTCGTATAACAACCGATCACCAACGGTCCCGAGAGCGTGCTTTGGCGATCTCCGATATGTTCTTGAACTTCTTCGGCATGTCGAATCAAATCTTTGGCGTCACGCAAAAAATGGGTTCCCACTGCTGTGAGGACAACGCCACGGGCGCGGTGACGAACCAGCAATTGTGAGCCGACGATTCGTTCCAGCTCGGTGATCGACTGGGACATAGCAGCCTGAGAAATATGGCATGCTACTGCGGCACCGGAGATTGATCCGGAATCCGCGACGGCTATGAAGTACTGCAATTGTCTAAGCGTGTAGTTAACCACGACTGTCAGCGTAGCCGATGTACGTTCAATGCTTACCGCCCTGTACCAACGTGACTACGCTCGAGCGCATCTATAAAGATGCCGTCGGTGTTCTTGGGCCCACCCACGATTCTGGCTTCTGCAGCATGCTCGTGTAACATCCACATCCAGAATTCCAATGCTGCTATTCACTCCGCGAATTGCTCCGGGGTAGGAAGGGACAACATAGCTACTGGCACTCATCCACGAGGCACGCGCGACCAAATATCAGGTTAGTTAATATTTTAGGTGAAGGTGGCGCAGCACATTCACAAGCAAATGGTGGCCCCCCTACAAGAAGCGGAGCCCACCATTTACCGTGTTTGGTCCTGGGCTAAGTGCCAGCAACTACTTCTTGGCTTTTGCTGCCTTACGAGCATTGACGATTTCAAGGACATGTTCCTCGGCATCAATGCCGGCCTTGATGCCGCCGGGAACCTTGAAGAAGAACAAGGCACCCAAACCCCACCAGATAAAGAAGATCAGCCAGGGTTCCCAGGACAGCGAGGCAGGCATGCCCGGCATGTACAGGGAAAACAGGGCAAGGGTCAGCACCACGGCGCCGATGCCGATGATGATGCCGCCGTTGCCGGTTCCGCCCACGCGCAGCGGGCGGTCCATGCTCGGTTCGCGCTTACGCAGCACTAGGAACGTCACGGCCACCAGGAAGTAGGCGATGATGATGCTCGGGGCTCCACCATCAACCAGCCAGCCGAGCATCTCGACGCCGAAGAACGGTGCCAGCATGGAGATGCCGCCGATGAACAAGATGGCGTTGTGCGGGGTGCGGAACTTCGGGTGCAGCGCGCCAAACCAGGCCGGTAGCATGCCGGAGCGAGCCAGCGAGAAAACCAAGCGGGAGGCGCCGAGCAGCAGCGAGTTCCACGAAGTCAGGATGCCCGCGATGCCGCCGGCGATCAGGATGTTGGCCATAATGTCCGAGCCGAACAGTGCGCCCATGGCGTCCGCCGTGGCGATGTCGGTCCCGGCTAGTTCCGTTGCCGGCATGGAGGAAGCGGTGGTCAGGACGACCATGATGTACCAAGCGGTGGCAAGCACCACGGCAAGGACCACAAGCTTGCCGATCTGACGCGGTGGGATGTTGACCTCTTCTGCCGACTGCGGGATCACGTCGAAACCGATGAAGAGGAACGGAACAACCATCAACACGGCAAAGTAACCGCTGACGCCGTTGTTGAACATCGGGAACATGTTCTCGGTGCTACCACCGGTCACCGAGCCAAAGAGCAGTAGCGCGCCGATGATCAGCAGGAAGAGCACCGTGAAGGTCTGCACGATACCGGCCTGTTTCACGCCCAAGATATTGATGACCGTGATGATGGCCCCTGCCACCGCACCGACAAGTGCCCAGGTGAGGTGTACCTCGAACCCGGCGATAGTCCACAGCGGGATCTGGCTCAAACCGGGGACGATGTATTCAATGGTGCGTGGCAGGGCCACGGCCTCGAAGGCCACGATTGTCACGTAGCCGCCGGTGATGGCCCAAGAGCCAATGAATGAGGGGCGTGGGCCCAGCGCGCGCAGGATGAAGTTGTGTTCCCCTCCGGCCTTGGGCATTGAAGCCGTCAATTCGGCGTAGGTCAGGCCGACGATAGCCATGATGGCACCGCCGGTGAGCATCGCGAGGATGGCGCCCATGGTTCCGGCACTGGAAAGCCAGCCGCCGGTGAGTACCACCCAGCCGAATCCGATCATGGCGCCGAAGCCGAGTGCGAGTGCATCGCGGTTGCCCAGCGTCTTGGCCAGCGTGTTCGCCGGTGCAGCTTGTGACTTTGAATCTGTGGTCATGGTGGGGGTATCACTCCTTTGTGCAGTCAACCGTGCACTATCCCCGAACTACGTGACCCGCATCTATGTGCATGATGCTCAGAAATGCCGGTCCCGCTGGGCGCTTGCCCAATGCGAGCGAGTCCTATGGTGTGCATCATTCCGCTTGGCGCGCCGGTGGCGCCGCTCACCCGATAAAGCGATCAAATCCTCGCCCTGTGATCTGGCTTACGTGGTTCAAATTGTTATCTACGCTACGCGCGGCTGCGCGTGGAGGTATGCCTCAAAAGTGGACTCTGACTTGTTGTTTTGTGAAGTGCTCGGAATTTTTGGTGGTGCTTATGTTGCGTGAATGTGTCTCGGCTCGGAAGGCGGGGGCGCACTGGCTGACCCGCGTGATTTTTATACCCCGCGGGGTATATGAAAGACTTGCGTCAAGTAGCCAGAGAGCGCCAGGCGGTGCTCTCATAAGAGAAGAGTAAAAGGAATTAGTGCATGTGCCGTGCAGTTAGCTGTCGTAAGTGTCAGAAGACCACCTGGGCGGGATGCGGTCAACACATCAAACAAGTCATGGCCCACGTGCCTCGCGCCGAACGCTGTACGTGCGATCCAAATGCCCCTAAGCAATCCTCCGGCAGCTGGTTTGCACGTCTTTTCGGACGCTAGAAACTAAGGTTTATGGTGCAACGCGAGGCCGCACCGATTGAAAATTCTTGCGGCTCGTGCGTTGCCCATGACAAGTGTCATGGGCAATTCATGAGTTTTTGCTCTTCTGTCCCTGCCTAAGACGCTGAAGACTAGAGGCATGAGTGAAAGAACCGAGCAAAACACGCATTCGTTACGGGACGAAAAGCAGAGCCAAGGGTGCCCCAGCGCCCTTGAACTGCGTGGCGTGCGCAAGACCTTCCGCACGGCTGACGGCCCGTTCGATGCTGTAGCAGGAATCGATTTAAGCGTCGGCGCAGGGGAAATCGTTGCGTTTCTGGGCCCAAACGGGGCAGGCAAAACCACAAGCATCGATATGATGCTCGGACTGACCCAGCCAACTGCTGGGCTCATCTCGGTACTAGGCAAGAGTCCGCGCGAAGCCGTTGAAGCCGGAGAAATCTCGGCTGTGCTACAAACCGGAGGACTGCTGCGTGATCTGACAGTACGTGAAACGGTCACCGCCATTGCCGCACTGCACGGAGTCAAAGACCGCATTGACGAGGTCATGGAACGAACCAACATCGTGGCGTTGGCACGCCGCAAGGTTTCTAAATGCTCGGGTGGTGAGCAACAACGCCTGAAGTTTGCCCTTGCATTGCTGCCGGATCCAAAATTACTGATTCTTGATGAGCCAACCGCGGGTATGGATGTTGCGGCACGCCATGCATTCTGGGACACCATGCGTGAAGATGCGTTGGCCGGTCGAACAGTATTGTTCGCAACCCATTACCTTGAAGAGGCGCAAGACTTCGCCGAACGCACTGTATTGATTGGCGCCGGCAGGGTTCTTGCCGATGGCCCGACTACAACATTGCGGGAAATGACAGGCGGACGCGTGGTGAGTGCGTTGCTCCCGCCGCAGCTCCCGATACAACCCGCACTTGAAGCGCTAGGTACCCTTCCAGAAGTCATCGACATACACACCAAGGGAAACCGGGTATCGGTCACCGGGCCAGCCTCGGATGCTGCGGCACTCATGTTGTTGCGAGAACTTGGAGCCACCGACCTGGAAATCAGCGCACCTACCCTTGAAACCGCCTTTATGGCATTGACGGAGACAAAATAATGAATGCCACCTATGTTCGCATCGAATTGTTCCGCCAGTCCCGCGACGTGATGAACCTGATGTTTGCGGTACTGATGCCGGTAGCCATGTATGTGCTTTTTGGAAACATGTTTGGTCAGGGCAGCGAGACCTTCGGCAACGGAAACGTGAAATTTTATATCATGGTCTCCATGGCCGCCTATGGTTCGGCGGTTGCCACAACAGCCATTGCCGGAACCGCGGCGACCGAGGCAATGCTCGGGTGGGGGCGGCAAATAGCGCTGACCCCCATGAAACCGGCAGGATTCGTGGCCTGCAAAATAGTGGTGGCAATGGTCGTTTCCAGTGCTAGCGCCCTGGCAGTGTTCCTCACTGGCGCCGCAACCGGCGCCAGAGCAGATGAACCATGGCTCTGGGTGGCAAGCTACGCCATTACCGTAGTGGGATCCGGTGTATTTGCCCTCTATGGCATGGCCGCAGGGCTAGCTTTCAAATCGGAAACAGCAATCGGCATTGCCAGCAGCGGCATGGTGTTCTTCGCATTCTTTGGCAATGTTTTCATGCCGCTCAGCGGAGTCCTGCTGGACATCGCTAAATTCACCCCGATGTATGGCTTCGTGGGGCTCGCCAGATACCCACTCACCGAGGGATATCTGGCCAATGACACGGGTGCCAGCGACTCATGGGGGCTACTTATGGCTAACCTTGTTGCATGGATACTGATCTTCGCGGGACTCGCGCTGTGGGCGGTTCGTCGTTCGCAGGCGCGGAAATGAAGGCAGCACCTCCAAGCCCCGACTCCTTTTGGGTAAGGTACGGGTGGCTACTGGCCGCGGTCTGGATTATTTTCTTGATCTATCCGATCAACGCAATAGTCGCCTCGGATATGGACTTAACGCGAAGCCTCGTCGCTTACGGAGCTATAGGTAGCTTCGCAGCGATTTATCTTGTAGGTTTCTACAAATTCAGCGGACAGATGGGCAGAACACCAAGCGCGCAGGTATACCTGTACTTTGCGCTATTAGTCGGAGTTGCGCTGGGAACTATCCCGCTGATCGGGGTCAATGTTTATAGCTTTGGACCATTCATTATTTCTTTCTCTGCCTACCTCATGTCCGTGCGTTGGATGTGGTGGACCAGCGGTGTGACCCTGGGATCGGCTATCGCCGTGGCATTGGTGGGAAACCTGTTTGATGAACTGATTTTCTTGATTTGTCTGTTGGTGGTGCTCATTATTGCCAACGCGGTAAACGCAACCTTGATAAGACGCAGCATTGCCGCTGACGCATTACATCAAGACTTCACGATCCTCAGCGAGCAGGACCGCATGGCCAGAGACGTCCATGATGTCTTGGGACATTCGCTGACCGCGGTAAGCCTGAAGGCTGAACTTGCCGAACGTCTACTTGATACCGATATTGAAAAGGCCCGCGAGGAATTACAACAGATTCGCGCACTGACCGTTGAAGCCCTCGATTCAATTCGCGCTACAGTTGGCGGACTACGGCGTACCACGTTGGAGGAAGAATTACGATTAACTCGTGAAGCATTGCGCGATGCCGGGCTCGCGACCATGGTGGTGGGAAACGCCGAAAAAATTGATGTGGTCCGTTCCCACGCCTTGTCGTGGATATTGCGCGAATCTGTGACCAATGTGTTGCGCCATGCCCATGCCGCTTCCTGTTGGATCACTATTACTGATGAGGCACTGAGCATCGAAGACGATGGCGATTCCTTATCCGGCAGCAGCGAGGGACACGGCATTCGCGGCATGCGGGAACGGGCAAGACTTGCCGGGGCCGAACTGAGCATCGGAGAATCCTCCCACGGTGGCACTAAAGTTGCTGTGCGATGGAACTAAAAGAAGACCCAATTCGTGTTTTGTTGGCAGATGACCAAGCACTGGTGCGCGGGGCACTTGCCGCATTGCTAAATCTTGAACCCGATATCTGCGTGGTGGCGCAGGCCGGTGACGGAAGTGAAGTTGCTGCGCTGGCCGCCGAACACCGCGTTCAGGTGGCATTGCTCGATATCCAAATGCCGATCATGGATGGGCTGGAAGCAGCAGCCATCCTGCGTCAGCGGATGCCAGAGTGCAAGGTACTGATGGTGACAACCTTTGACCGGCCCGGTTATCTGCGCGCCGCCTTCGATGCCGGAGCCAGCGGATTTCTGGTGAAGGACACACCCTCGGCTGCGCTCGCCGATGCGGTGCGCCAAGTTCACGCAGGCGGCCGTGTAGTTGACCCGTCATTGGCCGCGCAATCCTTGATGGGCGGTTCCAACCCACTCACCGAACGCGAACGAGAAGTTCTGTCGCAAGCCCAGAGTGGTGCTCCGGTGGCGCAGATTGCCGCAGCGATGCACCTAAGTGTTGGAACCGTGCGCAACCACCTTTCAAATGCCATAGGAAAAACCGGCGCCGCAAACCGCATCGAAGCCGCGCATGCAGCCCACGAACAGGGCTGGATCTAGTAGTACTCGGTCTTGGGGCTGCACATAACGACGCGGGGCTATCGGTAGACTCGTACACATGTCGGTTTCGGAACTTTCGGTCAGCACACAGAACTATTTGAAGGTCATTTGGGGCCTCTCCGAATGGTCTGACGAGCCGGTTACCGCCACGGATATTGCCCAAAAATCTGGGCTGAAGGTTTCCTCAGTTTCCGATGCGGTGCGCAGGCTTACCGCGCAGGGATTGGTGAGCCACGCCCGGTACGGGGCCGTGGAACTGACAACTCTGGGGCGTAAATACGCGCTGGATATGGTGCGGCGACATCGTCTACTAGAAACCTTCCTCGTTCGGACGCTTGGCTATGACTGGGACCAGGTCCATGACGAGGCGGAGAATCTTGAACATGCCATGAGCGATTTCATGGTCGAACGCCTCGATGAATTTCTTGGTCACCCGACGCGAGACCCGCACGGAGACCCGATCCCGGCCGCCGATGGGGCGCTGAGTGTGCCCGATGCGGTGCTGCTGAGCACCGTTGAGCCCGGCGAGCGAGTCACGGTGGAACGGATATCCGATGAGGATCCCGCGCTACTGCAATACCTCAGTTCCCAAGGCGTGGTGCCCGGGGTTAGACTGCTTATCGCCGAGCTCATTCCCTTCTCCGACGCCGTGCAGGTCGACGTCGAAGACGGAAATCGTGCGGTGACCCTGGGTCGCCAAGTAGTCGAAGCGCTCTATGTCTCGCGCGTTTAAACTGCTTTCGCGGATCGGCGGCGCACCGAGGCGCTGATTTTGCGCCCCACTAGCCCCTGCGCGGGTGCAAAGAGGTACACAAGCGCGAACGCGGCTCCCTGGACCAGCACGATCATGCCACCGGAGGCGGTGTCCAGATAGTAGCTGGCGTACAGCCCGATGATCGCGCACACCACCGAGATGGCCGGGGCGATCAACAGCATCCGCCCGAAGCGGTCGGTGAGTAGGTGCGCGGTGGCTCCGGGGATGATCAGCATCGCGACCACCAGGATCACGCCCACCGCCTGCAACGCCACCACCGAGGTCAGCGCCAACAAGCCCAGCAGGGCTGCGCCCAGCAACCGTGGGTTCAACCCGATGGCGTGCGCATGTGTGGCATCAAAGGCAAAAAGCGTGAAATCCCGGCGCCAAAGCAATAGCGCGGCAAGAGCCAGCGCGCCCAAGATGAGGATCTGCAGGACCTCTTCCTTCGAGACGCCCAACAGGTTCCCGAAGATGATATGGCCCAGATCGGTTTCCGAGGGGGTCACCGAGATCAACACCAGGCCCAGCGCGAAGAGCGTGGAGAAGACTATGCCGATGGCCGCGTCCTCCTTGATTCGGCTGGTATCGCGCACCGCACCGATCAGGCCCACGGCTAGGAACCCGAAGAGCAACGCACCGATGGCGAAGGGTACCGAGAACATGTAGGCCAGTACGACGCCCGGGAGCACCGCGTGGGAGACCGCATCTCCCATCAGTGACCAGCCGATCAGCACCAGCCAGCAGGAGAGCACCGCGCACACGGTCGCGGCGGTGACCGCGGTGGCCAGCGCGTTGAGCATGAAGCCGTAGCTCAGTGGTTCAAGGAGCAAGTCGATTGGGTTCATGAATTCTCGTCCCTTCCCAGGACATCGAGGCCAAAGGCCAGAGCAAGATTTTCGGGACGCAGCACGGTCTGTGGGTCCCCGTGCATGAGCACCTTTTGCATCAAGAGCACCGCCTCGTCGGCCAGCGCCGGCAAGGCGTGCAGATCGTGGGTGGAAACCAAAATTGCTGCCCCGGCGCTTGCTTGCTCGCGCAGCAACCGGGTGATGGTGGCCTCGGATCTCTTGTCCACCCCGGCAAACGGCTCATCAAGCAGCAGCACCGTGGCCTCCTGGGCGATGCCGCGGGCCACGAAGGCACGTTTCTTCTGCCCGCCGGAGAGCTGGCCGATTTGTCGGTGCGCATAGTCGGTCAGCTCCACGCGCTCCAGAGCCTCTGCGACGGCGAGCTTGTCGGCCTTCGCGGGCCGCCGGGTGAAGCCCATGTGCCCGTAGCGGCCCATCATCACCACGTCGTGCACCGAGACGGGGAATGACCAGTCCACGTCCTCAGATTGCGGAACATAGCCGATGGCCGCGGATTTGCGGGCCTTGGCCGGTGTGTCGCCGTTGATGCGCACGGTGCCGGACTCGGGCTTGAGCAGGCCCATGATGGCCTTGAAGAGCGTGGACTTGCCCGATCCGTTCATGCCCACCAGCCCGCAGATGCGCGAGGGGTGCAGGGTCAGGCTGGCCTCGTCAAGGGCCAGCACCTCGCCGTAGCGCACCGTCAGTCCGTTGGCCTCGATGGCCGGGACGCTCACTTGACGCTCCCGGTCAGCGCCTCGAGGATCACGTCGGTGTCGTGCGTGATCATTTCCAGATAGGTGGGCACCGGGCCATCGGCCTCGGACAGCGAATCGACATACAGGGTGCCGCCGAATACGGCGTCGGTGGCCTGGACGACCTGCTGCATTGGGGCATCGGAGACCGTGGATTCGCAGAAGACCGCCGGCACCCGGTGTTCCTTGACGAACTCGATGACCGAGACGATTTGTCGCGGGGTGGCCTGCTGTTCTGCGTTTACCGCCCAGATGTATTTTTCCTTCAGCCCGGCGTCGCGGGCCAGGTAGGAGAAGGCGCCTTCGCAGGACACCAGCGCGCGTTCGTGCTCCTTCAGCTCGGAGAGCCCATCGACGATTTTTTTCTGTAGGGCTTGTAATTGCGCGGTGTAGGCGCTGGCGTTGGCCGTGTAGTGCTCGTGGTTTTCCGGGTCGAGTTCGATGAAGGCGTCGCAGATGTTGGCCACGTAGTGCTGCACGTTCACCGGGCTCATCCAGGCGTGCGGGTTGGGTTTGCCGGCGTTGGCGTCCTCGGTGATGTCCATGACCTCGATCCCGTCGCTGAGCACCGCATGGGGCACGTCGAGTTCGGCGACGAACTTGCCGAACCAGGCCTCGAGGTTCAGTCCGTTGTCCAGGATCAGTTGGGCTTTGGAAGCCTTGGCGATGTCTTGCGGCGTGGGTTCGTAGCCGTGGATCTCGGCCCCGACCTTGGTAATCGATTGGACCTCAAGCTTGTCGCCGGCGACGTTTTGGGCGATGTCTGCCAACACCGTGAAGGTGGTCAGCACGACCGGACGGTCGTTGGCGTCCGGAGCGGAAATGGCGCCGGGGGAGTCGCAGCCAGTCATCACCGTGGTGAGCGCAATGGCCGCAAACGTTGTCACTAGGCGCGTGCGCCAACGGGCGGTGGAAGATTGAAAGAAGGGACGATTCGTCATTGAGGTCCTAGAGAGGGGAGTGCTGGAGATGTCAGGGAACGGGTTGGATAAACACCGAATAATTCATGTTACGCCATTCCGTACATAAATGTACGCCATGACGTAACTTGTCGGTTTGGGGTGATGCGGGGATTGTTCTTGTGCAGATAAAGAGGTGGCACCTCGATTGGAAAACTGCTTGATGGAATCCATTGCCGCCCAGAGTGCACGGGCATAGACTCGCTGTTGCATCAGAGACCGTTTCGAGGGAATTGGATTACCGCTATGCCCAAGCCAACCATTACTGCCGGATCACCCTGTTGGATCGATTTGATGACTTCTGACCCACAGCGCTCCATGGGTTTCTATTCCGCGCTCTTTGGCTGGACCTTCGAAATTGGGGACCAAGAAAAATACGGCGGCTACACCATGGCATTCAAGGATGGGCAAGCCGTTGCGGGCCTCATGGAGAACGATGGCGTCTCGGGCTACCCGGATGTCTGGAGCACGTATCTGCGTGTGGAAGATATTGCTGCAAGTGTTCAGGCGGCGGCGGTCAACGGCGGCACGGTTCATCTGCAACCCATGGATGTTCCCAAGCAGGGCAAGATGGCAATGATTGGGGATGTCGGAGGTGCCTCAATTGGCCTGTGGGAATTCGGCGGCCACACCGGCTACCAACTTGCGGCCGAGCCGGGGGCTCCTGCCTGGCATGAGCTATTTACCCGCAATTTCCCGGCCACAGTAAAGTTCTATGAAGACGTGTTTGGATGGGATATCAGCGTGGTGGGAGACAGCGACGAATTCCGCTACTCCACTTTGGGGTCGAATGAGGAAGCTACGGCAGGAATCATGGATGCCACCTCGTTCCTTCCCGCAGAGGTTCCCGCCAACTGGCACGTCTACTTCGCCGTGGAAAATGCGGATGCCACCATCCAAGAGACCTTGGCCCGTGGTGGAACCGTGATACAGCCCGCTGAGGACACACCATTTGGCCGCAATGCGGCGCTCACCGACGCAACAGGTGCGCAGTTCTGGATCACCCAGGAGATGAACTTGGGGTAATCACTAGATTGACCGACACATCGACCGCATTCCAGATTTGAGGGATGGGCCGATGTTGTTTAAGTCCGAAGTTCACATCTCCAATGAGGATTCGCTCGAAGCCCGCTCGCTTCCGGTCCGTTGCGAAAGTTTTTGTTTGTGAGTTCCGGTGGAGCATGTGACGGAAGCCGTCAGCAGCGGATGTGGCCGGGGCCCAGCTGCGCAGCGTGATTGAGTTCATCCGCATGGAGCTGGTTGCGGAGAATGCGGAACTGACACCCCGCGTGACTCCTACGGAGCATACTGGCGCCTGAATGACGCTGCCTCGATCATCTCGAGCAACGACTCTGAGATTCGTGCTGCGGCGCGGGCCCTCGGCACAATGGGGAGCGGTAGGGCCAGGGAGCCGGTGCCGGGCGGAGCCTAAGCACCCGAGCACTTTACCGCCCCCCAGAGACTGCTATTGAGAGGTTTCAGGAGGGCTGTTCGCCTTTATCTGGATGATGTGACCAACGTCCAGGTATTCAGCTAATTGATTCATTCCGTCGCGCACGGAAACACACAATTAGTCGATGCAACAATATTGACTTGCCGGAAGGCCAAATTGGCTGGACCACAGATGTCGTTAGCAATAGTGGCGGACAAATAGCATCAATGATTTCTTCCAATGCAGGTTTTCCAACCTCGCCGCAAACAAAGAAGGATTCCTGGCGTACAAGCGTCGTATGTAGCCGCAAAACTCCAGTTGGCATTGGCATATTGACCAAATCACCGCGGGTCTAGGCATCGCCCACGCTACGCGAAACGATCTTTTGGGCTTCTTCCTAAGTGCGCTCGGCAATGTTTTCCAGTAACTGGTCAGCCGCCTCCGCGATAGTTCCACGAAAAGAATCTATGCCGATGCGTTCAAGCGAATCATGATGGCAAGGAACGTGTCAAAAGGTTTTGCCGCGAGGAACCCGGCGGCGACTTCGCGGGATGTGATGGGTGCGGAATCAGCAGATTTAACGCATCACTCAGGATCGGGAGGAGCCTTGGCAACCGCAGTGCTGCCGACGCGTATCAGCAGGGTTTAAAGTGGGGTTTGGCATGCATTTGCTGACCTCAGTTGTGAAGCCGAGTGACAAGCTCAGCGGGTATTGCAGTGTGTGATGGTTTGCGTTGTTCGGTGTTAGCCGCACCTTCGGATCGGCCCCCTGTGAGTAATGGAAGATGGTGGTCGAATGATTCTGAGGAGGGAGCGTGCGCTTGAGTGATCTGAAAGTGGTGGTGTGATTGACCGTTCGGTTTAACCGAACGGTGTGACGGCAACTTGGCCGTTGAACGCTTCTGACCCGTGGCCTCTAATTGAGGTGAGAGCAAATCATGTGTCTCGAATCACATCATCCGAATTGGGATCAAAAGGAGAACGCAATGGCCATCACCACATCCCCAAAACACAGCGTCGGGGTTTCCAGCACGCCAAGTAGCAGGCGCAATTGGGGCATCGTCGTGATGCTATTGATTTTCTTCATGCTGAACTTCGCAGACAAAGCAGCTATCGGACTTGCGAGCAAGCCGATCCGCGAAAGTATGGATCTGAGCGCGAGCCAATATGGTTTGCTGTCCAGCGCTTTCTTCTGGCTATTCGCTGTCGGTGCCGTCACGCTCACCGCAGCATTTAGAAAGATTTCCTATAACTGGGCCGCCGGCATCCTGATGATCACGTGGATCTTAACGATGCTGCCCTTGACCACTCAGACCACGTTCGGTGTTCTGCTTGCAAGTCGCATAGCCTTGGGCTTTTTTGAAGGACCGGCCCACGCGCTCTGCCAGTCGATTGTTCATGAACTCTTCCCCCCAGAGAAGCGCGCCGCAGCAGGCGCCGTAGTCAATGCGGGTTCATCGTTAGGACCACTGCTTGCAGCGCCGATCCTCACCTGGATCATTCTCAAATGGGATTGGCACGCATCCTTCATCTTCTTGGTCGCGGTAAGTGTCATCTGGACCATTGTGTGGTTCTTCTACGCTGACAAACTACCTTTCCGCAAACGTGTAGCCTCCAAGGGTGTAAAAGCCGAGAAGGTTGCCAAGGTCGATCCGAACGGCGATATTTCAGTCCCCTTCTATCGTTTGCTTTTGATTCCGAGCTTCTGGGGACTGGCACTCTTGTCATTCGCCGGATACCTGATCACCTCGCTGAAAGTCTCATGGCTGCCAGCCTTCATGAATGAAGGCCTCGGGTATTCAATGGAGAGCGTCGGCATGTTGGTCACCATTCCCTACATCGTTGCAGTCATTGTCTTGATAAGCGCTGGTTTGCTTTCGGGTAAATTGCTCAAGCTCGGTTACTCGTCACGTATTGCACGTTCTTTCCTCACCGCAGCGTGCCTCCTCTTTGCCGGTATCTCGATGATCACCTTTACGCAGCTCCAGCCAGGCCCACTGCAACTGATCTTGGTTGTCGCAGCTTTCTCCATCAACTCGGTAGCCTTTTCCATTGGATTTGCCGGGGCCTCTGACTTCCTTCCGGCACACCAACGCGCATCATTCTTTGGCTGCATCGTCGCCGCCTACTCAGTTGCCGGAATGGTAGCCCCATACGTGCTAGGACTCATCGTAGAAAACGCACCAAACCCGGTGCAAGGCTACTCAAACGGGTTCTTAATCGTCGGCATAACCATTTGTGTCTTTGGAGTCGCGGGCGGAATGATGCTCAATCCGGCCCGAGCACGAGTCAGGTTACTGGAACTTACCGCAATGTATGAAGCACGAAAGCAGGTCTCACAATGAATCAGCAACCGGGCCCTTTGAACGGCATTAAGGTTCTGGATTTTGGTCAGTACATCGCGGGACCTGGAGCCGGCCAGACGCTCTCCGATCTGGGTGCAACCGTGATCAAGATCGAAA
Organism: Arthrobacter sp. MYb227; assembly: GCF_002975435.1. Classification (GTDB taxonomy): domain Bacteria; phylum Actinomycetota; class Actinomycetes; order Actinomycetales; family Micrococcaceae; genus Paeniglutamicibacter. The sequence goes on from NZ_PCPT01000002.1 coordinate 559,131, forward strand.
ATGTTCGGGGAGATCAAGCCCGCAGCATCGGAGTTTTTGGTGAAGCCATGATACGCGCCTATAACCGAGACAAAGCTAGTCTTTCCCTAGACCTGCGGAAGCCCGAGGCACGCATCGTTGTCCACCAATTATTGGCCGATACAGATGTGCTGATTCACAATTTTCGGCCGGGGGCCGCGGAAAGACTTGGCCTGGGCGCCGAAGCAGTGCGCGATCAGTACCCGACACTGATCTATGGATCGATTACAGGTTTTGGGACAAGCGGCCCATCCTCGACTCGACCCGGACTCGATATAGCGGCCCAGGCCGAATTCGGGATTATGGAATCAACCGGCGAAGAAAATGGAGATCCCCAGCGAGTCGGCTTCGCAGTGGTTGACGTGGCGGCAGCAAACGCACTCGCCACAGGGATCCTCACGGCACTTTTTGCCCGATTCACCACCGGGCAGGGTGCTCACGTAGAAACCTCGCTTATGGAATCCGCAATTTCCATGCAGGCAGCAACGTGGGGCGAATACACGATCACCGGGGAACCCGGACGCCGTAAAGGCAATGGACAGGGCTATGCGGCACCAGCCGCAGATTTGGTTCGGGTCAAGGACGGAATGATCGTGCTCTCGGCCTATACCGCTGAGAAGTGGGCCGCACTTTGCACCACCATCGGTCACCCAGAATTTATTGATGACCCGCGGTTCGTAGATAACCCGGCGCGCGTCGCGCACCGTCCGAAACTACTTGAACTGCTGGGCACGGTTCTTTCAACGAGCACCCGAGCGGAAGTTGTTGAACTGCTCCTGAGCAATGGCATCGTGTGTGGCTCGGTACGGGCTTTCGATGAGCTGGACGATGACGCGGATCTGGCGGCCTCAGGGGTAATGGTAAAAGTGGATTCCGAAGGAGAAACGTATAGCTCTCCGGGTGTTCCCTTCACCCTCGACGGATGGCGCAGGACGACTTCCGCCGAGGCACCCGAACTCGGAGCGCAGAACTCCCAAATCCTTGCAGGTCTTGGCTACACGGTCCAGCAAATCGAAGAACTTCACACCAAAGGCGTAGTTTGCACGCCCCCAGTTGCAACCATCGGATCGTTGCAGCGGGCAAATAAGTAAGGAACGACCATCATGATCAACCCAGAGATTTTTGATTTCACCTTTGATGCCTACCGCAAGTTGATTGCGGACTTCACCGAGAACGAACTGATCCCGGCAGAAAACGAGATGGTAGAGGCCGGCGCGGTTCCAGACCGTCTGGTCAAGCGCATGGCCGAGGTAGGACTCTTCGGCATCTCCATTCCACGCCGATACGGAGGACTGGAATGGAGCATGGAACAGCAGGTATTGCTGACGCTTGAATTCACCAGGGCATCGTGCGTCTACCGTTCACGATTCTCTACGGTCATCGGGTTATGCTCCCAAGCAATCCTCGACCATGGCACCGAGGATCAACGCGCCGAGTTACTTCCCCAGATGGCAGCCGGTGAACTTGTGACGGCCTTTGCACTGACCGAAGAAGGTGCAGGATCCGATGCCGCCCAATTGACCACCTCCGCGGTGCTGGAGAACAGTAATTACGTGATCAATGGCGACAAACGGTATATCACCAACGCCGGCTGGGCCGACGCCTTCGTTGTTTTCGCCCGAACAGACCAGTCGATTCCGGGAGCTAAGGGAGTTTCGGCACTGATCGTTGACGCCACGTTGCCAGGAGTATCGACCTCGCTACCCACCCGGATGAACGGCCACGCCGAAGCACCCGTTGGCGAAATTCATCTCAATAATGTATCGGTACCGGCTTCCACAATGCTCGGCGGAAGTGCAGGAGAAGGCCAAGGCCTGACCATGGCGCTACGCGGTATCAACCATGCCAGGCTCCATGTGGCGGCCACTTGCGTTGGCCAGGCAACGCGCATACTCGAGGAAATCACCAGACATGTTACGGGACGCGAACAATTCAATGCACCACTCTCAGACCTAGGTGCGGTCCAAGCAGTACTCGGCGAATGCTTTGCCGAGGTAGAAGCCGCACGCGCATTGGTTATGGAGGGTGCTCGCTCCTTTGACGAAGGAGAAGTCCCACGCCACAGGATCGCTGCTGCCAAGCTCTTTGCTTCCGAAATGGCTAGCCGCGTGGCCGATAAGTGCCTCCAACTGCTCGGCGGTGAAGGCATCGTCGGGAATCACCCGATCCCACGCATGTGGCGCGATGTGCGCGCACTGCGGATCTATGAAGGTTCCTCCCCGATTCACGAACGTAATCTTGCCGTGGCTATGATTCGACAAGGGAAGATCGACGGTCGGCTCCCGAACAGCTACCGTGTGTAGCCCTGCCAACCGGCATCGTTGGACGAGGTAAAAGGGGATAAGCGTGGAGATACGGCAGCTCGAATACTTCTTGGCCGTTGTTGAACACAACGGCGTGAATCGTGCCGCAGCACATCTACACGTGGCTCAGGCAACGATCTCTCAGGGGATCAAGCAACTCGAGCGTGAACTCAAACTTGAGCTATTTCACCGAACGGGTCGTAACGTCGTGCTGAATTCTGCGGGTCGTCTCTTGGTCGAGCCGGCCCGCAAGATTCTCAATGAGATCCTTTCGACCAAGGACGTCATGCGTGGTGCCTTAGAACTATCGGTTGGATCCATCACGATCGGTACCATGCCCGAAATGTCCAGCGAGGCAGTGGCCGCCTGGAGCGGATCGTTTACCAAACAGTATCCGGATATCCGTATTGATATGACCGAGTACGCCAACGTTGCAGAGCTTTGCGATGAGGTACTCAATGGGCATTGCGAAATTGGGTTTACCACCTTCCCGATTCCCGTTGAAAACCTACAGAAAATCCAATACGGGGTTCAGCGGATGATGCTCGTTATGCCGCCAGGAACGCCTCTGCCAGAAACTCAACCCGTCGCGCTATCCGGGCTCCAATCACTACCATTGGCCGCCAGTAATTTGGCGCACCGAGAAAATGACATCGTTGCTGCGGCACTGAGCGAACATGCGATTAACGCCCAGATACGTGCCTACGTTCCGACTCGGCATGCGCAGCTTGCCTTTGTTCTGAACGGAAGCGCGAATGCCTTCTTGCCGATTCGGCTGGCTGTTCTAGCGAAAAAACTGGGGGCAGTAGTCGTAGAGACAACACCCACGATCCGTACATCCTACGGAATCGTGCACCGGTCCGGCTCATTGAACCCTGCAGCGGAGAGCTTTATTTTGCAAAGCAAGGTGGCTTTGAATCAATGGGTTGAACTGATCAAAATGCACCAGGACGCCGGAAAATCGCTATTCGATGCGGCTCTATTGGCCGATGAAGCACTGCATGGCGTTATCTAAGAGTAATTCTCAAAACATAGGGTTTCAATTGATGAACACGCAACCAAGCATTGAAAATATTTCCACGATTCTGGTCATTGGTGCCGGAACTATGGGGCGTCAGATTGCGATGAATGCGGCATTAGCCGGATACACCACTGTCATTCAAGATATTTCCGAGGACGGGTTGGCCTCGGCTCGCACCGAACTTGAGCGATGGGCAGCCGGTCGGGTTGCCAAAGGCAAACTGACCCAGCAGAAGGTGGATGAAGCGTTGGGGCTGTTGATTTACAGCACTGATCTGGATTCGGCCGCAGTCACGGCCGATTACATTATTGAGGCGGCCACCGAACGGCTTGATATTAAGCTGCAAATCTTTGAAAAGCTCGGAGTATTGGCTCCAGCTCATGCAATTTTAGCTACCAATTCGTCAACGCTGGGTTCTTCAAAGGTTGCTCAGGCCACGGGTCGAGCCGACCGGGTCTGCAATATGCACTTCTTCAACCCGGCGTTGGTGATGAAGTGTGTTGAAGTGGTGCGCCACGAAGCTACGAGTGATGCCACGGTGGAAACTACCATGGAACTGGCACGTCGTATGGGCAAGGAACCGGTGCTGATTAACCGTGAGATCCCTGGTTTCGTTGCGAACAGACTCATGGGCGCTCTTCAGAAGGAAGCGCTATACCTAGCCGATGCTGGTATTGCCAGCCTCGAAGATATCGATACCACCGCGCGTACCGCGCTGGGACACCCGATGGGGCCATTTGAACTTATGGATCTGGTGGGACTAGACGTTGTTAATTTCATTGCTCAGGCCACCTACGCCGAAACCGGTGACGAACAGGATACGCCGAATCCTGGTATCGCATCCCTGGTTGCCGAGGGCAAACTGGGCCGCAAATCTGGTTCAGGTTTCTACGACTATCGGTAAGAAGGCAAACTACCTACGGGCGATCACGCCCCATCAAACGTTATAGTGAGGGCCCCGACAGAAAACTGTCGGGGCCCTCACTATTCAAAAAAGTGTCTGTTGACTACTTCTTCAGGTGATCAACCAACTGCGAAGCAATGCCGTTGTAGGACCCGGGGGTCAGCGCCAGCAGGCGTGCCTCGGCCTCGGTGGACAGACCCAAACCGGAGACGAATTCTTGCATGCGAGCCGCGTCAACGCGCTGGCCGCGGGTCAGGTCCTTGAGACGCTCGTAGGGGTTTTCCATGCCGTCGACGCCGGCGATGGCCTCGGCACGCATGACCATCTGGATGGCCTCGCCGAGCACCTCCCAGTTGTGATCAAGGTCGTCGGCCAACACGGCCTCGGCAACGTCAAGGCGGTCAAGGCCCTTGGCAACGTTGGAGATCGCCAGCAACGAGTGGCCAAAAGCGGTGCCGATGTTGCGCTGCGAGGAAGAGTCGGTGAGGTCACGCTGCCAGCGGCTGGTCACCAGGGTTGCACCCAGGGTGTCGAGCAGGCCGTTGGAGATCTCCAAGTTTGCCTCGGCGTTTTCGAAGCGGATCGGGTTGACCTTGTGCGGCATGGTCGAGGAGCCGGTGGCACCGGCAACCGGGATCTGCGCGAAGTAGCCGATGGAGATGTAGGACCATACATCGGTGCACAGGTTGTGCAGCACGCGGTTGAAACGTGCCATGTCCGCGTACAGCTCTGCCTGCCAGTCGTGCGACTCGATCTGGGTGGTCAGTGGGTTCCAGCTCAGGCCCAAACCTTCAACGAAGGTGCGGGAGACTTCCTGCCAGTCGGCGGACGGGACAGATGCGTAGTGGGCAGCGTAGGTACCGGTGGCGCCATTGATCTTGCCCAAGAACTCGGTCTTCTCGATGCGATCGAGCTGGCGGGTCAGGCGCCAGGCCAGTACCGCAAGTTCCTTGCCCAGCGTGGTGGGGGTTGCCGGCTGACCGTGGGTGCGTGAAAGCATCGGTACATCGCGGGACTCTTCGGCCATGCCGGTAATCTGTGCAACCAAGGCGCGTGCTGCCGGAAGCCATACATTCATGACCGCATCCTTGACGCCAAGTGCGTAGGAAAGGTTGTTGATGTCTTCGGAGGTACAACCGAAGTGAACCATAGCGGTGAGATTCTCAATGCCGATGGCCTCGAGACGGCGGGCGATGTAGTACTCGACTGCCTTCACGTCGTGAACCGTGACTGCTTCGATTTCGGCGAGCTCGGTGACCGAGGCTGCGTTGAAATCGGTCACGATGGCGCGCAATGCTGCACGCTGGTCCTCGCTCAGTGGCGAGGTACCCGGAAGGACCGAGTTGTCGGTGAGGTGGATCAGCCACTCAACTTCGACATGGACACGGTCGCGGTTCAAGGCCGCTTCGGAAAGGTGGTCAACCAATGGAGCTACTGCTGCACGGTAACGACCGTCTAGAGCACCAAGGGCGAGGGGTTCGGATGCAAGTGAAATGCGCGCGGAATCAGCCATGATGCCCATTCTTTCATGTTTTAGCAACACACGGCCGGGCGCGTGATCACTGCCACGTTCCTTGTGAACGGATTCGATGCCTTGGTACTTATCCACAGGTCGCTAGATGGCTCGCCCCGGGTGCGTATTCGTCGTCTAACCTTGCACACATCAATGCTAGGCGTACCCCCAGGGCGGGAGAAGGAGGGCGAACAATGCTTGAAGCAATTGCCGATGAGATGCTCATGCGAGTGGTGGCGACCCAAGCGGCAGTTTATAAGGCCCGGGAGCAACTGGAGCGGGTATCGCATCTGGAATGGGAATCTCCAGCGGGAAGAGCCTTTAGGGATCGTGCCATGGAGCTTGCCGGCAAGATCGCTGAGCTGGATCATCGGCTGGAAGCGGCACGCATCCAGATTTGGTCGGCACGCGCGGACCTCGCAGAACTCGAAGTGAGAATTCTTTCGGGGATTTCGGTACCGGGGAGCGGAATGCTCACCGGTACACTGCCTCCGGAACTGGACGGTGTGATCAACGTGCGGGGTAGGAGCTGACGGTGCGATGGGATATGAAAGCACCGGGGGAGTGGGAAGCATTGAATTTAGTTTCGAGGAACTTGAACGTACAGCGCTGATGCTGCGCAACGCGGCCGAAGATCTAGGGGAGGGGGCAACAAATCTCATGTATTTTCCCGAACCCTCGGCGGCGTTATTAGCAATCGCACCGGCTCGGCTGCAACTAAAACTCCTCAGCACTATGAGTGAGAACAAAATACTGGCTTCCCTCTGCGTGCTCAGAACCGCCGAAACCGGGGCCCTGATGGTCAAGGTGGCTTTATCACGCACGCTTTATGAACAGGCCGAGGCCGAGGCACAACGTTTGACTAATGCGGCGCGTGGGAAATGGCTGCCGGTGCTTTTCTTATGGGACCTGACCACCAATGCTCGTCGGCCACGGAATAAAACCATGGAAGCGCTCATCAATGAATCTCCGGAGATCATTGGCAGACTATTCCCCAGTGAGCTCAACCCCGGGGCTAATTTTCGGGATAAGGAACACGGCGGGGCCTTTGATACGACAGTTGCTCAACGGCTCTACCCAGCATTGAGCCAGAAGCTCGACAAGCTTGGTGTGGTTCAGTTGGGAACCGTAGAGGTTGCAGCGGCCAATTCTCAAAGCACGCTTAAAACCGGTGCTGGGGTGGATACCTTGCTTGAATTGCAGCACATTGCAGAACTTGAGCCGCCGGGAAGCATCCTCATCAGTACTGTGCAGGGAAGTGCAAGGCCCACTCACATTGTCACGATCCCCGGTACGCAGGACAGTGCGCTGAGGCCGGAATCCAGTATTCGGCACATTGCCGGGAGCATTCCAGCGGGGATGAGTGCGCAGAACCCCTGGGAGTTCGCTGGCATCGCCGAAGGAATGGGGTTTGGTTCTCAGCAAGTTTCGGTCGCAGTGTCCGAAGCACTTGTCGATGCTGGAGCTAAGCCCGGTGACAAGATCGTGCTCAGTGGTTACAGTCAGGGAGGAATTCATGCGGCGAATCTGGCCGGCGACACAAGGATTACCAACACCTACGAGGTAGCTTATCTACTCACCGCGGGCTCTCCGGTTGCACTTGCCGCGGTTCCCAAGTCCACACAAGCACTGCATCTTGAAGATCGTGAAGATATGGTGCCGGGAACCGACGGCTCTGATAACCCGTCGAGCATTAGTCGAGTCACCGTGTATTTTGACCACCCAGATCTCAAAATCGCTTTGAACGCGGATGGATTTGGTCCGGCTCATAAGTTGGAAAACTATCGTGATCACGGGCGCGAACTGATTGGTTCTACAGACCCGAGCATCGCCAGATCAACCGCTGAACTTTCAGCTCTTTTGGCGGGTGCCGGGAGCCTGCGTGTGCGGTCTTATGGTTTGCGCAGGATTGTGAACGAGACATCAAAACCTCAGCAGAAACCCAAGGTGAAGGGTTGGCCCATGAGGGATCCTCACCAGGGCATTCACCCAACTACCTCCGGCTGGGGGTAAAGAAACCAATAACGGCGGAGACCAAGGAAATGATCAGGGAAGCGAGTATTGCGTCCCAGAAGAAACTATCCACGTGCAAACCGTAAGAGAGGTGATCGGTGATCCATGAGGTAAGCATCAGCATTGCCGCATTGATGACGATGGCAAAAAGCCCAAGGGTCAGGCAAGTAATTGGCAATGCCAAGATTTTGATGATGGGTCGAACCAGCGCATTGACCAACCCAAAGATGAGCCCCACCGTGAGGTAGGAAAGTACAAGCCCAAGGTCGGGATTATCGACGGGAGCTGGCGTCACCTTGATGCCGGGAACGATCCATGCGGCTGCTGCCAAACCAAGTGCATTGACGATAATGCGGAGAATAAACGCGATCATTGCCCCATACTTGCATAGGTTTAGGACTCTAACCCGTCAAAACATGCATTTCTCAGTGCGTTCCCAGTATGCCGTTAGATAAGCTGTGAGAATGACCACGCAAAACTCTGTGCCCCACGATCCGGTTCAGCCACGCACCATCATTGGACGGATGCCTAAATATGCGGCTGGCAAGCCGCCGACCGAAGTTCCCGGGCTGACAGCGTTTAAGCTCTCCTCAAACGAAAACCCATTACCGCCGATTCCCGCGGTACTGGATGCAATCCGTGGCCAGATAGCAATCAACCGTTACCCGGATCCGCTGTCCACCAAACTCCGTAACGCACTTGCCGAGTTTTTGAGCGTACCTGCCGCAGATATTGTTACCGGCGCGGGATCCCTCGGGGCCCTCACGCAGATCCTTTCGACATTCGCCGGGCAGGACGATGATGGTGTGCAGGACGAGGTTGTCTTCGCATGGCGATCTTTTGAGGCCTACCCGATCGTTGTACAAACTGCCGGTGCACTTCCCGTGCAGGTTCCATTGCTCGAAGACGGTCGTCACGACCTAGAGGCCATGGCTGCGGCGGTCAATGAACGTACGTCGGTGATTTTGCTCTGCACACCAAATAATCCAACGGGCCCGATTCTCAAACGCACCGAGATACTTGATTTCATTGCCAAGGTTCCCTCAAATGTGCTCATAGTTATCGATGAGGCCTACCAAGAATTCGTGCGTGATGAAGAGGCGGTAGATGGCATCGACATTTACCGTGAGCACACGAATGTTGTTGTCTTGCGGACCTTTTCCAAGGCTCACGGTTTAGCGAATCTTCGCGTCGGCTATTCGGTAGCTCACCCCGAGGTCACCGACTACCTGCGTGTTGCAGCAACCATGTTTGCCGTCTCCTCGATCGCCGAAGACGCTGCGGTCACCTCGCTTGCCAACTATGACCAGGTTGTGGAAAGGGTACAAAGAATCGTTGATGAACGTACCCGCGTTGTTGCAGCTTTAAAGGACAGTGGATGGAATGTTCCGGCCGCCGAAGGAAACTTTGTGTGGTTGCCCTTGGGTGAAAAGACCGCCGAGTTTATGGCGCTAGCCGACGAGCAGGCACTATCGGTGCGTGGATTTGCCGGCGAAGGTGTCCGTGTGAGCATTGGTGAGGTTGAGGCAAACACTCGCTTCATCGAGCTTTGTCGGAACTATCCAAAAGGATCTTAAGTTTCCTAGGGGCTATAAGTCGTAATCAGCGACGGTTCCCCGTTAGGCTTGAATCAATAGAAACCGCTATATGCCCCATGCGGAATGCATTCCAATTGGGGCATATTTCTTTGATGTTAGGACTCACTCGGTATGACCCAAACCATGCACGAGCCTTCGGACGAAACGCTGATCCAGCTTTTAACCCCCGAAGGCGAACGCCTCTCACATGCCGAGTACGACAGCTACGTCCAAGATGTTGACGCAGAAATGCTCCGTGGCTTCTATCGCGACATGGCCCTGACTCGTCGCTTTGACCAGGAAGCAACAGCACTTCAGCGCCAGGGACAGCTAGCACTCTGGGTTCCACTGCGTGGACAGGAAGCCGCCCAGATTGGATCGGGCCGGGCCACGCGCCCGTCCGACTACATTTTCCCCACCTACCGCGAACACGGTGTGGCACTGACCCGCAACGTGGACTTCCCACAGATGCTGCGCGTTTTCCGTGGCATCTCCAATGGTGGCTGGGATCCACGGGAAAACAATTTCCACATGTACACCATGGTGCTTGCCGCTCAAATGCCGCACGCCACCGGGTACGCCATGGGAATCCAGCGCGACCAGGCCGGCTGGGACGCCAAACGCCTGGAACAAGAAGGCGAAGCGGTAGTCGCCTACTTTGGTGACGGATCCTCCACCGAGGGCGACGTCCACGAATCAATGGTCTTCGCCGCAAGCTTTAACGCACCGGTAGTCTTCTTCTGCCAAAACAACCAGTGGGCCATCTCCGTCCCATTCCATGTGCAGTCAAAGGTCCCGCTGGCAGATCGCGCGGCAGGCTACGGCTTCCCCGGCATTCGCGTTGACGGCAATGACGTACTCGCGGTCCTGGCGGTCACTCGCTGGGCGCTGGAGCGCGCCCGCCGCGGAGAAGGCCCCGTTCTTATTGAGGCAGTCACCTACCGCATGAGTGCCCACACAACCGCAGATGATCCAACCAAATACCGCTTGAGCGCCGATGAGGAAGCCTGGGTGGGACGCGACCCAATCTCCCGGCTAGAAAAATACCTGATCGACAACAACCTTGCCGATGAAGCATTCTTTGCCCAGGTCATCGAGGATGGTCACGAGATGGCAAACCGCGTTCGCGAAGAAGCCATGGCTTTCCCCGATCCAACGCTGGCTCAGTCTTTCGCCAACGTGTACGCCGAAGCGCACCCGCTGATTCAGGAAGAACTGAAATGGCACCTCGAATATGAGGCAGGATTCGCAGAAACTGCAGAGGAAGAGGCAGCCCGATGAGCACCACTATGACGCTGGCCAAGGCCATTACCGCGGGACTGGATCAGGTCCTTGCCAACAACCCCAAATCATTGCTGATCGGTGAGGACATTGGACGCCTTGGTGGCGTGTACCGTGTCACCGACGGACTGATCGACACCTACGGGGCGGATCGGGTCATCGATTCCCCGCTGGGTGAAGCCGGAATCATTGGTAGCTGCATTGGCATGGCCATCCGCGGGTACTCACCGATCGCCGAAATCCAGTTCGACGGCTTCGTCTTCCCGGCCTTCAACCAGATCACCACCCAGCTGGCCAAAATGCGTGCCCGCTCCGAGGGCCGCTTCGGGGCACCGGTTGTCATTCGTATTCCGTACGGTGGCGGCATCGGATCCATCGAGCACCACTCCGAATCCCCGGAAGCACTCTTTGCGCACACCGCCGGCTTGCGCATTATGACTCCGTCTAACGCACACGATGCCTACTGGATGATCCAGCAGGCTGCCGAGTGCCAAGATCCGGTGATCTTCTTTGAACCTAAACGCCGCTACTGGCTCAAGGGCGAGGTAGACACAGTCAACCCGGCCCCCGATGCCTTCAAGGCACAGGTCATTCGCCCGGGTGATGACGCAACAATTGTCACCTACGGCCCACTGGTCCCCGTAGCACTTGCCGCGGCCGAGGCAGCGCTAGAGGACGGCCGCTCCATCGAGGTCATTGACCTGCGCTCGGTATCACCCATTGATTTTGACACCATCACCGAATCAGTAGAAAAGACTGGCCGACTAATCGTCACCCATGAGGCACCAACCTTTGGTGGCCTCGGTGGAGAAATCGCCGCGCGCATCACCGAACGTGCGTTCCTTTCACTCGAAGCCCCGGTCATCCGTGTTGGCGGATTCCACATGCCGTACCCGGTGGCAAAGGTCGAGGAACAATACCTACCGGATATCGACAAGGTACTCGAAGCACTAGACCGTTCCTTCGCTTACTAAAAACTTCACTTTTACTCCCCGGCGTCCTGCGCCACAGACCGCATCAAAGTTCCTGCAAGGAGACCAACGATGAGCACCTTTAATCTTCCCGACGTCGGCGAAGGCCTCACCGAGGCCGAAATCGTCAGCTGGAAAGTCAAGCCAGGGGACACCGTGGCCATCAACCAGGTATTTGCGGAAATTGAAACCGCAAAATCCCTTGTTGAATTGCCGAGCCCCTATGCGGGAGTTGTACGCGAACTTCATGCCGCCGAGGGCGAAACCCTCGCGGTGGGAGCACCACTGTTCAGCGTTGACGAGGTCGGTAGCAAACCGGCGCCCATGCCGCATGTGCCAGACGTTGAAGACATCGCCACCTCAGATACCCCAGTGGCATCCGAGATGCCTGGCCCACTTGTCGGCTCCGGTCCCAAAGCAGATGCCGTGAAGCGTCGTGCCCGAGTGTCGCGTCCGGCACCGGCTCCCGCCACCTCGGGCCGACCGGCACCGGCTCCGGCTGCCGCGCCCACAACTCCTGCGGCACTTGCCGACACCATCTCACGCCGCGCAACCGAACTTGGTGCCGCAGGCACCCGGCTGACGGCAGCGGCCAAGCCAGCCGTAGCCGCCCTGGTAAACCGTGTGTTGGCCAAGCCACCGGTACGCAAGGTAGCCAAGGAACTCGGTGTGGATCTCACCCAGGTCATCGGCACCGGCGGGGCCGGAGAGATCACCCGCGAGGATGTGTTCTCCTACCAAGCACAGCGTGAAGCCGAACGCGATGCAGCCCCAACGTTCTGGTCCTCCTCGGATAAGGAATTGGATAACCGGATCATTCGCACCCCGGTGCGTGGCGTGCGCAAGGCAACCGCCAAGGCCATGGTTGATTCGGCATTTACCGCGCCGCACGTTTCAATCTTTGTTGACGTTGATGCTTCGCGAACCATGGAGTACGTGGCACGTCTGAAGAAGAGCCGCGACTTTGAAGGCATTCGTGTTTCACCGTTGTTGGTGCTGGCCAAGGCCGTCATCTGGGCAGCGGCCCGCAACCCATCGGTCAACGCCTCCTGGGTGGAGACCGAAAACGGTGCCGAGATTCAGGTGAAGCACTTCATGAACCTTGGTATTGCCGCGGCAACCCCGCGCGGGCTGATGGTGCCAAACATCAAGGAAGCTCAGGATCTCTCAATGCGCGAACTCGCCATTGCCCTGAATGACCTTGCCGAAACCGCTCGCGCCGGAAAGACTTCCCCGGCAGATATGAACGGTGGCACCCTGACTGTGACAAATATTGGTGTGCTTGGCATCGATACGGGTACCCCGATCATCAACCCGGGTGAGGTAGCAATCGTTGCCTTTGGCACCATTCGCCAGAAGCCGTGGGTTGTTGACGGTGAGGTAGTTCCGCGCTGGATCACCACGCTTGGCGGATCGTTCGACCACCGTGTTGTGGACGGCGATCTCTCCGCCCGCTTCATGGCGGACGTTGCGGCGATCATGGAAGAACCTGCCTTGTTGCTTGACTAAGGGTGGCGCCTTTTAGGCGCAGATGAAATCCCAGTGTGTCCGATGGAAATTTCATCGGACACACGGGGGTTTTGCGTATGCACCTCAATAGCTGAATTCTCCGAGGTGTTATTGATTCGTTTTGAATTAGTGCTTGGAAGAGGACGCCCGCCAAGGCATATTGGGTGAAGATAGTGTTTTGTCCACCCAGCACTCGCGCTGAAAGAACAAAAATCATGAACCTCACGACAACACGTAAGCAGGGGCTTTCGCTCTGTCTAACCTCGCTTGCCGCTTTTGCCTTGCTCACCGGTTGTACATCCACCCCGCCGGACGGGGCGGCAAGCACCCCACCGGCCAGCGAAGCGCCACCAAGTACCTCACCGGCTCCCACACAAACCTCGAATCCCAGTGCGACTCCGTCCTCCACTGATTCACCACAGCCCTCGGTAACGCCGGTTGAAACTTCCTCGCTGCTAGAACCCATTGATACAAGTTCGTGGAAAACTTTCAAAACCTTTGGCGTGCAATTTAGTTACCCGGCAGGATGGCACGTGAAAGCCGAAGACTGCAAGGGCTGCGATCCAGAAACACATGAAAATCCCTTTGAACCTTGGGAAGTGATCTCCGAGAACGGAATCGATACCCTTAGTTTCGCCGCAAATACGGCGATGGATACGGATGGAGACGTGAACACCTACAAGCGCACCGAGCTTGAACGCACGCCAGTTCCCGGTTCCTTGTCCAAAGACACCCTGCTGGTCGCCGAACATCAGGTCCGTACCTCCGCCGAGGATGGTGCAACCGAATCAAAGCTTGAGGTTTTCCTGATTGATGCGGAAGTCTATGCCCAACGCACCGAAAATCCGGAACTAGATTATTTCTTTCCAAAGGCCGAGCACTGGGCAATGTTGCATAGTCAGGACGACTTTATCGAAAGCTTCGGGGTGGATGAGGATCGGGTAAGTCTCGAGCAAGCCAAGAAGATTCTTGCAACACCGGAGTATGCCAGGCTACGTGCAATATTGCTGAGCACCAAGGCCCTCTAAATAGCAGGTGTCGCCGAAATACAGCACCAGAGGTCCACAAGTATGTGTCCGGCAGCTCTCCTTCATTGAACTTGTGGAGAGTTGCCGGACAATTACGCGTAGCGCCTAGAACTAGCGGATGATGCGCAGGTGCCGCAGCTGGCGTTTCACTGCGGGATAGTAGCCTTCGAGATAACCGGTGGGGGTCGGGTGGAGGTTAAACGGATCGGTGACGTTGACGGCGTTGAAATAGATCCATGGTGCCACCGAGCCCAGGCCGTGCCGGAGGAAAGCACCTGTCACCGGGATGAATCGTGCGCTGGTTCGTACGGTGGCCCGGCGAATTGCTAGGTTGAGCATGTCATCGAGGGCGTTGAGCTGTTTCGCGCGTTTGGCGGTGATCAAGGGCTGGTTCCCGTTGGTGGTGCTGAAGAGCCGTGGATAGCCAAGAACCAGAATCTTGCCCGGGGTGGCTGCGTCAAGGGCCCGTAGGGTTTTGTTTGCCGAGGCACCGACGGCCGGGATCGCCATGATGCCGGCAATCAGAGCCCGGTTGCAGGCAGCATCGGAACCCAAGGTGCTACAGGCCATGACCAGTCCGCGGGTGTCCAGGTCATTGGCTCCGAGGGTCAGCGTGACCAGATCGGCGGTGGCAAGCTGGGGCTTGATGGCACCGACGATTTCCGCGATGTCCTTGGTGGTGGCCCCGGCGCAGGAAGCATCAAGGCTCAACGTGATGTTTTTTAGGGCGTCGATCTTGCTCACGTGCGTTGGCCCGGTTCCGCGCAGGCAGTTGGGGATCGTGGCCGGAGCTAACGTTCCGGAGCCGAACCCTGCCGAATACGAATCACCGAGGTTTACATAGTTGATGCTCTTGTCATGCGAGGTGTGCGCGGACGGGGTCACGGTGCTTGCCGCCGAGGCCGGTGCAATGCCGGATACCAACATGGCACCAGCTGCCGCCAGGGTGCCAAGGATGGTGAGGAAACGGATCTTCTTGGTGCGAGCCATGGGAACGGCTCCTATCTCATGAATTTGGTGCATGATCCACGTGCACCGCGTGCCCGGCACCTTGGCCGGGAGATAGGTTGCAGACGCGCCGTAAGGAGCGCCGATGCGTGGTTCCCCCCGAACCAAACCGCGCCCGAAGTCGTTTCGGTGGCGGTGCGAGAAGATGAATGCGCTCACTTAGGGGCATTCACGTAACGCAAAGTCTACGGCCAGGAGAGCAAGGAAAATCGCCGTGGGAGCGCCGAAGAATAGTAGCGCTGCGGAGTCGATACTATTGGTAAGGTACCAACAAGAATCCCTAGGGGGAAAGAACCACGATGCCACAGCCATACATCAAGATCTGTGGGCTTTCCACACACGAAGCCGTCCAGGCCGCAGTTGACGCGGGGGCCGACGCCGTAGGATTCGTTTTTGCTCCGGGAAGTCCACGCACCGTGGCTCCCGAGTTGGTACAAATCCTGATTGCTATGGTTCCCGAGGGTATTGAAACCGTTGGAGTTTTCCGTAACCAGCCAATTGATGAAGTTCTAGATCTTGCGCGGCGTTCTGGAGTCGGCACCATTCAGCTGCACGGCACCGAGCCCTATACGGAACTTGAAGCGGCCGTAAACGCCGGCTTTGCTACGTTGCGTGCCTTTTCCATCGATGACTACCACGCTCTTGAAACAACCGAACGAAAACGTTGGGAAACCGGACGGATTTTGCTTGACGCGGTTGAGCCAGGAGCCGGTGTCACCTTTGATGCGAGCAAACTTCTAGAGACCCCGCCATCGGGCATGTGGATTCTTGCCGGTGGTTTGAACCCAGTGAACGTTGCGCAGCTAATGACCCAGCTGAAGCCGGCGGGTGTTGATGTTTCATCTGGTGTTGAATCAATCCGTGGGGTCAAAGACGTAGAGCTGATCCGCGAGTTTATTGTTGCTGCGCGATCCGCGGAGTAGAGCGCTTCGCCTAGCTGGAAGTTGGCTTGTGCGGAGCACCTGAATGGTGCCGTACTAGGTCCTGCCGCGCCTTGTGTCGTCTGTATTCATGCCACGTCAAAATCGTTACGGCAATATCGAAGATGGTCAGTGCCCACAATCCAGCGGTGGGTGCAACAACAAGTTCGTAGCCTTGGTACACAATGAACGCCAGAAGCATTCCAATCATCCAGGGATAAGCCCAATACTGTTTGAGCAGCAAGGCCACCACCAACACCACTTTGACCACCCCATGAATCAGCAGGTACACCGCGGCAAAGGCGATTCCCTGATCCGTGAGACCACTTGCAACGTGCAAGAGATGAGTTGCAATAAAGTCGCTTGGATCTTCGGATAATTCTTCTCTGGTCAGTAGCACCACCAGATTGTTCAATGCTCCGGGCGAAGCAAACAGCAATAATATTCCGCCGATGATTTCAACCAGCCCGTCTAGACCCTTGGCAAAGATTCCTACCCAGAAAAAGCGTCCCCACCAGTCAAGATTTTTCATACGGCTTCCACCATGAGTGATTTGAGGCGTTGTGCTGGAGCTTCTGAGCGGGCCATGAGGATAATCCTAAGCCCGACTCCTAAGAGCGCAAGACTTCGGGCGCCGCGGCAAGCAAGGCTCGTGTGTAGGGGTGCGCCGGAGCGGTAAAAACTTCCTCGGTAGGCCCGGATTCGACGAGGGCTCCCCTACGCATCACCACAACGTCATCACTCATATGCCGTGCAACAGATAGATCATGGGTAATAAACACGTAGGAAAGCCCTAGCTGCCGCTGCAGATCATCGAGTAGGTCAAGAACTTGCGCCTGGATGGATACATCGAGGGCAGAGACAGGCTCGTCGCAGATCAGCACGCGGGGATTGGGTGCAAGAGCCCGGGCAATGGCCAAGCGTTGCCGTTGCCCGCCCGATAGCGTCGCTGGATTTCGGGTGATGAACCCGGATTCCAGCCCCACAAGGTTGAGCAATTCCTTGATGCGGGTGAGGTGTTTGCGTGAACTCCGAGTCGCCCCAAAACTCAAGGCATCGGCAAGGAGCTGGCCAACATTGAAACGCGGATCAAACGAGGAGAGCGGATCTTGATAAATAGCACCAAGTTGCGGACGTCGCGGGCGGCGCTGGGCTTCGGAAAGTTTGCTCCACGGGGAACCAAAGAGTGTCACGGCACCGGTATCTGGTTTCAAAAGTCCCAGCACCATGCGGGCCGTGGTTGTCTTTCCGGAACCGGATTCTCCGATAACGCTAAGGGTCTTGCCGGGTAAAAGTTCAAAGCTTGCCTTATGAACGGCGGTGAAACTCGCGCCGTTTGGCATCTTGAAGCTCTTCGAGAGGTTATGGGCAGTAAGTACCGGGTAGCGGGGCTCGTCCGGTGCCACAGCAACCTGAGGTGTGGGCTCCAGTCCGGGAACCTTGATGAGAGGTTGTACGGAAAGCCGTGTATGGCGTGGCTTCCCGGCAGGCACGGCGGCTAGCAAACGTTGGGTGTAGGGATGTTGAGGATTGCCAAGGACCTGCTCGGCGGAACCGGATTCGAGGATCCGGCCATTGTGCATCACGGCAATATCATCGGCAACCCGTGACACAGCGGCTAGATCGTGGCTAATGAGCAACATTCCCGAACCTTGCTGGCGCAAAGCTCCCAACAGGTCTAATACCTGGGCCGCGATTGTTGCATCAAGCGCCGTTGTGGGTTCATCGGCAATGATCAGTCCCGGTTCCAACGCGATCGCCGAGGCAATGAGCGCACGTTGGCGCATGCCCCCGGATAACTCGCCGGAGAGCTGCCCTGCACGCACTTCCGGGTCATCGAGGCCCACGGACATGAGAAGTTCAATGACCCGTTCGGCACGAGTCGTGGGGGATAGCTGCGTATGGATGCGCAGGGCATCATCTATTTCTCGCCCGATCTTGCGCAATGGATCAAGTGAGGTCAGTGCGTCCTGGAGGATGAATCCAAGGTCCTTGCCGCGCAGGTTACGCCACGTACGTTGATTCAAAGACAGGAGATCTGTTCCCTTGAAAGCAAGGGTTTGAGCAGAAACCTTGGAATGCTTTCCGGCCAAGCCAATGAGGGAACGCGCGGTCACCGATTTTCCGGAACCAGATTCACCCACTAAGGCCAAACACGAACCTGGGGTGAGCGTGAAGGAAACATTTTGCACCACGTGGTGGTGGCCAAAAGAAACGTTGAGGTTCTTCACCTCGAGCAATGGCACCTGAGGTGAAATCAAGACTTCTCTCCCTGATTGAGCACTCGTGAAAGTACTGTAGCGGCCGCGGCTACCAGCACGATGGCAAGGCCAGGGAAGAACGTCATCCACCAGGCCAACGACAAATAGGTACGCCCGGCAGATAGCATTGCACCCCATTCGGGTGCCGGTGGTGGAGCCCCCAAACCCAAGAAACTGAGCGATGCGGCCCAAACAACTGCCTGGCCCAAGCCTAAAGTGCCAAGCACCGCAATGGGGGTCAACGCATTGGGTAATAAATGCGTGGTGAGGATCTTGGCGCGGCTGCGACCCAGTACCGTTGCCGCCTCAACCATGGGTGAATGACGTAGTGTCAGTAACTGGCCACGGATCAGCCGTGCGTAACCGGGAGCCGTGGTGAGGCCGACGGCGATAATGGTGGTGCCAACTCCCGGACCCGCCAAGGCAATGAATACCAGCGCCAGCAGCAGACCAGGTAGTGCGAAGAGTACCTCAAGGATGCGCCCGACTCCGGCGTCGAGCCAACGTCCACCAAAGCCGGCAAGCGTGCCAAGGATCAGCGCCAAACCAACACCTATTGCTGTGGCGGCGGCGCCAATGAGCAGCGAGGGTCTTGCCCCATAAATAATCCGCGAATAAATATCACGCCCGGATTCATCGGTGCCAAGCAGGTGCCCGGGGCCCGGCGGGGAGAACGAATCGGCTGGGTTAATGGCCAGCGGATCAAAGGGGGCTAGCCATGAGGGGGCGATCGCTGCAAGGGTGAAGAACCCCAGGACAAGCACCGGGAACACGAGCTTGAGCCGATGCTTCCACACTCCAGTTCCGGAACCGGTTGAGCGGGCGGCGTGTGGACTGAGAACCGGATCACCGGGGGTGAGTTGTTGTAAATGTGAACTCATGAGGCACGCATCCTGGGATCTGCAATTCGTTCGGCCAGATCGGAGAAGGCCATGATGATCACGTAAGCCGCCGCAGAAAGTAGGGCAACACCTGTGACCATTGGAACATCGCGGGCCGTGACGGCCGAGAGTAAGCTGCGGCCCAAACCCGGACGCGCAAAAATTGCTTCGACAACTACTGCACCGGAGAGTAAAGAGCCAAAGGCCCACCCGGACAGGGCAATGCCGGGCAACGCGGCATGACGTAGCGCGTGACGCAACATCACCCCTCCCTCACTTTCGCCGCGGGCACGCGCGGAAAGAGCAAAGGCTGAAGTATGGGCATCGAGCATTGAATCGCGCATGACCTGGCCCAAGAACCCTGCCAAAGGCAGTGCAAGTGTTGTCACCGGGAGTACTAACCCGGTGGCGCTTTGGGTGCTGACCGGTGGGAACCATCCAAGGGAAGTGGAAAAGAGCATGATCAGCACGCTGGCTAGCCAAAAGTGTGGGACGGCTGCCGAAACAATCTCAAGTCCCGAGGCCAACGCGCGTCCCACGGGTCCACTGCGGATCGAGGCCATGGCAACAAACAACGCAATGATCCATGCAACGATCAACGAGAGCACTGCAAGAGTAATTGTCGGTGGAACTAGTTCGGTGAGCACCTCGGCCACCGGAGATTTGAGTGAGTACGAGGTTCCCAAGTCTCCCGTGACAAGCCGTAGGAGCTGAGAAAAATACTGAACTACCAGCGGCTGATCTAACCCATAGTCCGCGCGGGCCTGAGCCAAGGCTTCGGCCGAAGCCTGCGAGCCGGGGCCACCCATGATGGCCTCGGCCGGGTCTCCGGGAATCATCCGGATACCAAAGAAAATTGCCGTGGCAACGGCCCAAAGCACAAAGACCCCGCCGCCGAATTTTCCCAGCACCCAGTAGGCGGCTCGAGAGAGCCGCCGTACCGGTTTGGTGTGTGTGCCGGGAGTCATCGCGAAGCGGGGGGACCTTGTTCTTGGTGTTGTAGAGCTAAGTTACCTGCAAATTACTTGCTGAGCCACGTATCAAAGAAGACCGGGGAAGCCACTGCGGTTGTTGCGCCAATGCCCTGAGTCTTGGATGAGTACAGGAAATGGTTCTGCTGATCATAGAGCGGCAACAGGTAGTAACCCTCGAGGACAAGCTTCTGCGCCTTGGCGTAGAGATCCTTGCGTTCTGCCTCATCCTTGGTGGCACCGGCGGTTTCTAGCAACGTATCTAGTTCCGGGTTTTTCACCTGTGAGAGGTTAGCAAAGTAACCCGACGGGGCAGGTACTGTTGAGGCCGAGTGGAAGAGGATGCTCAGCACGCTCGGGCCGACCTTGGTGTACGGGGCGGAGACCAGGTTGTAGTTGTGCTCGGCCAAGGCTCCATACCAGCTGGAGAGATCAAGGAGGTTGATCTTGATTTCAAAGCCAGATTCCTTGGCCGTTGCCTGCAACTGCTCAAAGAGCGACTGTTCTGCGGGAACCGACTGGCTGGTGCTGACCGGGAAGGTCAGTGAGAGGCGTTTGCCATCCTTGGTGCGGTAACCATCGGCATCGCGTTCATTCCAACCCGCGGCATCCAGTAGTTCGGCTGCCTTGGCCGGATCAAAACCGAAAAGCGATTCATCGGAGTAGCCAAGCGGTTCAACGCTTGAAAGCGGTGAGTAGGAACGCTTAGTTGTATTAAAGAAGAGTGATTCGACGCCAGCATTGACATCAACTGCGTGAATGAATGCCTCACGCACGCGCTGATCGTCGAACGGTGCCTTTGAAGAATTTAACTCAATGCGGTTTGAGGCTCCGGGACGTGGGGCATCAAGGTGCTTGATGGTGTCATTTTTGACTGCGGCGGCGATGGTGTCGGGCTGCGCGTTGTCAATGATCTGTACCTCGCCGGCCTGCAACGCCGCATAACGAGTTGCTGCCTCGGGGATGAAACGCCAGGTGATTCCCTCAAGGTAGGCCGGACCCTCGTGTTCGGGGTTTGCTACGGGGCGCACATAGTCGGCATTGCGTACAAGGTTTACCGAGTCCTGCTTCTTCCAGGATTCAACCTTGAACGGGCCGGTACCTACCGGGGCGACGCAGTTTTCTTCCTGAGTGCGCTTCAGCGCCTCGGGGGACTGGATAGCAACCCATGGCATGGAGAATGACTCGAGCAGCGAGTTATCAGGAGTGGAAAGGGTCAGCTCAAGGGTTGAAGAGTCTGCTGCCTTCATATCCTTGATCTTGCCCAAAGCCAGGTAACCGGTTGAAGATGCCGTTGCCGGATCCAACAGGTGCTTGAAGTTAGCGATGACTGCCTGCGCATCAAGTGCGGTGCCGTCGGTGAACTTGATGCCCTCACGGATTTTGACGGTACGGGTCAACCCGTCCTCGGAAACCGTGGAATCGGAAGCTAGCCAAGGAATCAGCTCTCCCTGCTCATCCTTGGTGTACAGGGTCTCAAGGTACTGCGAGGAGGCAAGTGCCTGTGGATAGTTTCCGCCAACGTGCGGATCCAAGCAGCTAGGCTCGGCATCGCCGGAGGCATAGACGAGGGTTCCACCACTCACCGGGGTGCCGGCGTCATTGCTGGCTCCCGGGGCTGGTGCTGGATTTGAGGAGCAACCGGCAAGGATGAGGGATGCTACAAGGATGGCGCTCGTGGTCAGAACGCGTGGTGCCAGGGTGCGGGCGTGAATCAATTGAACAACTTCCTGCATGCTGAGGATGACTAAGGGTGCGGCAAGCACGGCACTGTGACGGCGCGCTCACCGCATCAACCATAGAACAGTGGGCGGCTCCCAAGCCCTCACTGTGCGCGAGGTCATAATGCCGATGGGTGCTGGGTTATTGAATATTTTTCCACTTCATGGCACCGTGCAGCGTTCGTTTTTCATGAACTAATTAAGAAATTGTAGTGATCGACCTTTCAGTGCAAAGCAACGTAGAAGGATTTTGCTGAATTATTGACTTCACTCATCGCGGGTTCGGGACTGATCGGTGCTTGCACCAGTGCTGCTGCGTTGCCGCGCACCATAAATTATGTCTGTATGCCATGAGTAATACTGATTGCAAAGAACGGGGCACGCTTGCTTGGAAGTATCCTGCTTGGGAATGCCGACAATAGTTACGTTGTGGCGGAGCTATGCATGCTGCAAGTCCTGAAAATTTACAAAAGTAAAATTATCTATTTGAGGGTGGCCTCGCTGCGGCACGTAGGTGGTTTTGGATGAACCTTGGGTTTTTGTAGGCGCAATAGTATTGATGAAATGAATGCAACAGCGATCTTTTCCAGCGTCTTGGCCTTGCTCCTCGTGTTGATTTCAACTTTTGTGGTGGCTTATAAGGTAAAGCCGGTGAAAGGTGCTACTGGCAAGGGTGCCGCTGTTGTTGACGGAGTGGACCGGCTGGGCTGTGCGGAGCAGGATACTTTGAGTCATGGCAGCCTGCACGGAGCGACTAAGGCAAATGGGCGAAATCGTAGGGGAAGAAGGCTTGTCTGGAGCCAAGCCGTCGGTCGCTTACTTGTTCGTGGAGCTCTTGCCGTGCTGGCGTTGGCAGTTGGCTTGGCTTATGTGCCATGGCCGGCTCTTGTTCCACTGTGGCAGTACCTGTCGATGCTGGTTCTGATTGCCATTGTTCTGACTTTTGTACTCAGTGAACTCGTTTTCCTCGGGAAAAAGTGTATAAAAAGACTCAAAGCAAAATCAATCGGGGGATTGGCCTACCCCATTGCAATTGTGCTGTCGTTTTTGCCTCCCATAGTTCTCCTCGTGTTCGCAGGTGAACAGTTATTTGGTGCAATGGCTGCAGCGATGGTTGTCGGTGGAGCTTGGTTCATGGGGTGGCTTCAGTCTCAGGACGTGGACGAGCTGTCCGCCGAAAAGCAGGAGAGCATCGGAAGCACGGGAAATGCTCTGCTTGTTTACGGGGCGACCAGTCTTCTCGTTTTGGAGATTTACCGACTCTTCGGTGACGAGCGAAGCGCCTACCTAATGCGGGCACGTGAAGCAATCGCACCCTGGGCCACTCATCTTCCGTTATAGGCGCCGTATTGACCTAACGTCTATCCCCGCCGGAAGAGATTTGGATAGTTGGTTCCTGCAAGGGCGTGCGCGGTTGGTTAAGGCAAGGCGCACGCCCATATTCGCAGGCTGTTAGGCGCTTGCCACCGTGAAACGGCGGTGCAGGTGCTGCGGTGTTTCAATTTCATCAAGTGCTGCAACGGCAAAATCGCCGGTGCTCACGCGCTCACCGGCGGGGGAGTCATTGCCCAAGACAATGCTTCCCGATGCCGGGCCCGGCGCAATCTCCGGAGCTGGCGCCAACATGGTCCAGTCAAGCCCCGAAGCCGAGGTGTAGAAATCGAGGACCTCACCCATGGTGCGGGCCTCTGGCTTGTATTCCTCGGGGAAACCCGGGGTATTGAACAAGCGCACGCCATTGAGCTCGGTAGCTCCAGCTCCACCAACAATGAACAAGCGCGCCGGGACCAACGTCTCGGAGATTTCCTCATGAGCATCGATAAAGCCCTGATGATCCTCGCCGGTACGTGAGGGCGGGATAGAAATGACAACAACATCATGGTCCGCTGCAATCTTGCGGTAGGCGGCAGTGTCGCTCAAATCCGCGGTCGCGCTGGCTGTACCTGCAACGGTCTTGCCCGAGTGGCTTACAGCTGTGACCTCGTGGCCGCGGCTCAAGGCCTCGGTGACAATCTGGCTGCCAACCATACCGGTGGCTCCGTAAACTGCAATCTTCATTTTTGGTGTTCCCTTCAATGATTGCTGCGGGTCTTGATGATGACTCGCTGATTCAATGCCCCAATAGTATCTTCTTGATACCAAGCACCTCAACGTAATAGGGTTACCGCATGGATACCGTGACTCCCGAGTTTAACGTCATGACACTGGGCTGTCCTTCGCGGCTCATCATGCAACGCCTTGGTGATAAATGGACACCGCTGGTACTGCTTGCCCTGCAAGAACACCCGCAACGCTTCTCTCATATCCGCGAACGCATTGGTGGAGTCACACCTAAGGTTCTCACCCAAACATTGCGCACCCTAGAACGTGACGGATTATTGACCCGCACCATCTATCCGCAGGTGCCACCCCGCGTCGAATACGAACTCACCGAGCTTGGACGCAGCGTCCTAGAACCCATGGAAATTCTTCGTCTTTGGTCACAAGATCACGCTGAGAAAATTCTTGAAGCCCGAGACACCTATGACGCACTGCACGACGGCTAATTTCAAAGGCCCCGAGCCCCGGGAAACTTAGCACAGGTAGTAAGCGAAGAAACCAACTAATGGTTTATTGGCGCTCGCCGGTAGTCTCTGGGGATATAACCTCCCACCAGCTCTGAAAGAATGGTCAAGAGAATTCAGGGATTGCTAGTTTTCGCCGCGGCACTGCCAATCATGGTTGCACTGGCATTATTTTTGTTCCGTGCCAAGGCCATCTACATGGCACTGTGGTCCCTGCTCACCGGTCTGCTGGTGGCACTTGTGTTCTTCCGTGTTGAGCCTGCCGCATGGTTGGACGCCGGGGCACTCTTTGGTCCAACAGTCCTTGAGGTACTACTGATTCTCTTTGGTGGGGTGCTGCTTTCACGCATCACTACCGAGAGCGGTGCCATGTCTAATATTTCTGGCTGGCTGGGTGCCAGCGCCTCAAATATGCAGGCTGGCACGGTACTTGTCGTCTTTGGCCTGGTTCCCTTCGCCGAATCCGTCACCGGTTTTGGCATTGGCGTCACCGTAGGAGTGCCACTGCTGCTGCGCCTGGGCCACAGTGTGCGACGCTCGGCATTACTGAGTCTGCTGGGCCTGGTTACTGTGCCGTGGGGCGCTCTTGGACCCGGAACCTTGGTGGGTGCCGATCTTGCCGGAGTGTCGCTTTTTGAGATTGGCATCAGATCCGCAGTGATGAGCGTTCCCGTGATGCTCGGATCGGCAATCACCTGCTGGCTGGTCCTACGTCACGAGGCCCAACGCCCCGGACGCCTACTGGCCCACCTGCTGGGCGCGGCACTGTTGCTCAATGCAGGAATTCTTGGCGCAAACTTCGCCATGGGCACCCCTCCGGCAGGGATTGTTGGCTCGCTGATAGTAATTTTGGTGCACCTTGTGGTGTTCAAATTTGCCGGCACGCTCGCGGTTGCCGGGCCCGCGGTCATGCGTTCGCTACTTCCTTACGCGGTACTAACATTTGGGTTGTTGCTGGCTCGTTTGTCCACCTCGGCAATGGATGTCTCGCTCTTGCGCCGGGGGTTGGTCAGCGGGGGAGTGTGGTTGCTTGTCGCTTGTTTGGTTGCCCATTACTTTGCCCCCGGGGCGAAGACACCAGAGGGATCTTTGTCTAAGCGCGTGGGAGCTGCTTATAAATCATGGATTCCTGTGGGCGTGACCACCGGTGCATTCACGGTGCTTGGCGCGATCCTTGCACTTTCGGGAATGGGGCAGATGCTCGGTGCGGCACTTGCTTCAATGGGCCAAGGATATCTGGTTGTTGGTCCGATCGCGGGTGGATTTGCCGGATTCATTTCAGGGTCCAACACTGCAGCGAACTCAATGCTCGGAGCAACCCAGGCACAGGCGGCACTCGCGCTCGGATCCTCGGTTCTGCAGTTGGCCGCGGTTACCAACGTGACAGCCTCCATGGCAACAATGCTCGCACCCTCCCGCATGCTGCTTGCCTATGAGATGGCCGCTCTTGACCCCAGCAGGGAATCAGACTCCAGCGTCGAACACCCAAGCGAACAAGAAGTTACTGCATGGATTGCGCCACAGCTGGCGATTCTGCTGGCAATCGTCTGTTCACTACTGGGCGTAGTGACCCTGCTGATTCACTAACAACTTCCCTCAGTCATCTTCTGAAGAATGAATCCGCCGCCCGGCACTGAGCAGCTGTATCTCTGGACGTTCGGCAACCAAACGCTCGATTCCATCGAGTTCATCGATCACGTGAGCGGCATCCGTTGCCACCAGGCCCGCGGCAATTTCGGCACGGCGATATAGGTCTAGTTCCCCGGTTTCGGCAACCGAAACCTCAAATTTGCGTTTGATTTCGGAAATAATCGGGCGTACCACGGAGCGTTTCTCTTTGAGAGATTGAACATCGCCGAGCAAGATATCGAATTGAATCCATCCAAAGAACATGGCTCCATCATGAACCATGTTCTTTGGGCGGCGAACTATTCGGTGTTTAGCGCGCGGCGTTTGCCGCGATTGCCTGCTTCAACACCGGAGCCAGGCGCTTGACTCCTTCGCGGATCTTCTCTTCGGGAACGGCGCTGAAGGCCAAACGCAAGCGATGGCTTGGAGCATCATCGGGGCTAAAAGCGGCACCAGGGATGAACACCACGCCGGCTTCGATGCCCTTGGACAGTAGCTTGTAGGTATCGATTCCCTCTGGCAGGGTGACCCAAATAAAGAAGCCGCCTTCGGGGCGTGTATAGCTTACGGAATCGGGCATGAACTGATCCAGTGCCTCGAGCATTGCCTCGCAGCGGCCCGCATAGAGTGCCTTGTATTCATCGATCTGCCCGCGCCAGTCATGCCCCTTGAGGTATTCGCTAATCAGCATCTGGTTCAAGGTTGCCGGGCAGAGTGAGACTGCCTCTGCTGCAAGGTAAAAACGACGGAATAGGTGCCCCGGAACCAGTGCCCAACCAATGCGCAGCCCGGGAGCTAAAATCTTGGAGAATGACCCCATGTAAATGACGTGATCCGGGTTTCCGGCACGCAATGGAGCAATAGGCTCTCCTGCATAGCGCAGCATTCCATAGGGATTGTCCTCGAGCACTAGGATATTTTCTGCCTTGCAGATATCAACGATTTCTTGACGTCGTTCGGCGGCCAGCGTGATGCCCGAGGGATTATTGAAGTTCGGAATTGTGTAAAGGAACTTGATCCTTGCGCCGGCGGCCTTCAGCTCCGTAATGCGTTGCTGAAGGGCAGTGGGAATCAACCCGTGCTCATCGGTGCTAATTGGCTCGACCTTGAGCTCGTAGGCTTCAAAGGTGTTTAGCGCACCAACATAGGTTGGGTCCTCGCATAGCACGGTGTCTCCTGGGTCGCAGAAGACCTTGCAGGCAACATCCTGGGCTGCCTGTGAACCGGTGGTGATGACGACATTTTCGGGGCGAGCGTCGGTGATGCCTTCGGCGGCCATGACCTCGCAAATTTGGGTGCGCAGCTCGTCGGTTCCCTGACCACTGCCGTATTGCAACGCTTCCATGCCGTGCTCAACGATGAGCCTATTGGCCATCTCGCCGAGTTTCTGCAAGGGGAGGGACTGCAGATAGGGGTTGCCGCCGGCCAGTGAAACGAGTGTGGGGTCAAGCGAAAGTTCGAAGACATCACGCACGGCAGACTGCTTGATGTGCCCGGCCCGATCGGAGAATAATTCTTCGTGTCGGGCCAGCGACTGTGCTCGTGCCAATGCCAGCTCGGATTCGCTGATTGTCTCCGCAATGTTCTGTGACTCCACACCCGAACCTTATCAACTTTTGTTGTCTATAGGTCAACAGTTTTGATTATTTTTGGCTGAGTATTTTTTCGATATCGATCCCATCAACCAAGATCCGCGCCGACCCAACGCCCGCGGCGACCTTTGCCGTATATTTCAACTGCTCAATAATCCGTGGATCATCGCACGTGCCGCCCGAGGAAACCGAACCGGAGAGATCGACGGCAACCTCATCGCCACTGATTGTTGAATCAATGAAGCGTAAATCGGAGGCGGCTAGGGCATTGACGAGCCCGGATTGACCATGTTCGGAACTCTTGTCGTTGAGTAACATCTTGAGTGAGGCCTCAACCTGATTGGTAAAGGTTTCGGGCGCCGACTCGGTGGCCACCAACGAATCCCCACACCCAATTTTTGGACCGGACTTGCCCTGATCATCAACTGCTACATAGAAAATCGTGAGCGCTGCGGTGGTTTGCTGAGTAACGTTTGACGTTGGAGCGCTGCTTTGAGTATTCGTCGGTGAGGCACTTGGCTCCGGAGCCGAGGAGCTACTCGGGGCTGTACTTGAGATGCCGGGCGTTGGTGCGGGCTCCGGAGACGAACAAGCGCTCAAGGAAATTCCGGCGGCGAGTGCCACCACTAAGGCAAGGGACCTGCGGGTTTCTGGGTTCTGTAACATTGTGTCCTCCCATGTGAAGCAAACGAATTGAGTCGTTGCTTCAACTCTAAGAAGGAAACGCCGGTGCAGAGAAGCTCGGTTTGGTTGCGGTTTGGCTACTGAGTGCCGGTGCCGGTGGCGGCTGGCTGTTCGCGGGTTGCTAGCCATGCTTCAATGGCTGCCGGGCGAATCCGGCGGTGGGTACCTCGATACTCGACGGGAATGATTCCACCATCGGTGAGCTTACGCAGGTAGCTCGGGGAAATTCCTGCCATCTGTGCTGCCTGTGAGGTATTGAGCAGTTCTTCAACGGTACTGATGCTTACCTCATCGCCGCGCGCCATCCGATGCAACACCTCAATCAATGCATCGTGAGCGGTCGGCGGAAGCTGCAATGTAGTGCCGTTAACAAAGACGGTTGTGTCCGCAGATTCGGCCAAGGCATGAGCAAGCTTGGTTGCGGTCCGGGGATCTAACGCAGGAAAGGACGCGGACTTTGCCAGGGAAGGAGTAGCCATGTTCACTATCGTATCCGTCGAAGCAAGACGATGATTTTGCGCCCTGAGGTGTGTTCCGGTCAGGGGGGTGAAGCGCATGCCTCGAGATTTACCGTCTTCAGCGTTTAGCTGTACTCCTAGCAACGAGTTTGTTACGCGAACTCTAGCCAAGAGGCGGAAATATGCAGTAGGGTGGTTCCCACGGTCTAAAGAAAGTACTGACCAGTGCAATGACGCCGAAGTCCCTCACCTGGGACGGCAGACGCACAGCGAGGCAAAGATTGAGCGTTCGGCACGACGACGTGCGAACACAGCTCTCAAAGCCCAACGACTAATTTTCGTTTCCTCGCTTCTTCTTTATTCAGAACTTTCAAGGAGACGTTTCATGTCTATCGATACCTCTATTAACGCCGCAGCTTCAATCACCGAAGCCGATATTTTCGATGCTCACCTTGGTGGCAAGCTCTCGGTACAGAGCAAAATGCCGCTGACTTCCAAGCGAGATCTTTCTATTGCTTATACCCCTGGCGTTGCCCAGGTATCCCGTGCGATTGCCGCGGATCCTTCACTCGCTGCAACACATACGTGGGCATCGCGTTTGGTAGTTGTGGTCTCCGACGGAACCGCTGTTCTCGGTCTGGGCGATATCGGTGCTGCTGCATCGCTGCCAGTGATGGAAGGCAAGAGCGCACTATTCAAGGAATTTGGCGGACTCGATTCGATTCCATTGGTCCTCAATACCACAAACGTCGATGAAATCATCGAAACGTTGGTGCGCCTACGCCCCAGCTTTGGTGCTGTAAACCTCGAAGACATCTCGGCCCCACGTTGCTTTGAACTCGAAGCCCGACTCATCGAGGCACTTGACTGCCCGGTCATGCACGATGACCAACACGGTACGGCCGTTGTAGTTCTTGCCGCGCTGTTCAACGCCGCAAAGGTCGCCAACAAACGCCTCGAAGATCTGCGTGTTGTGATTTCCGGTGCCGGCGCCGCAGGGATTGCCATCGCCGAAATCATGATCACCACCGGTGTTGGAGATGTCGTCCTGGTCGATTCAAAGGGAACCATTCACCGCGACCGCGATGACCTGAACGCCATCAAGGCCAAATACGCGGCGGTGACCAACACGGACTCGATCATTGGTGGCATTGGTGAGGCATTGGATGGCGCCGACGTAGTCGTTGGTGTTTCCTCTTCTAAATTCGCCGAAGAAGACCTGACACGGATGAATGACGACGCGATCATCTTCGCGCTGTCCAACCCGGATCCTGAGGTCATGCCCGATGTTGCAAGCAAGTATGCTGCAGTCGTCGCCACCGGGCGTTCGGATTTCCCAAACCAGATCAACAACGTCTTGGCCTTCCCCGGCATCTTCCGCGGAGCACTGGACGCAGGTGCACGCAGGATTACCTCGGAGATGAAGATTGCTGCCGCCCGTGCCATTGCGGCGCTGGCCGAGGACGATCTTTCGAGTGACTTCATCGTTCCTTCGCCGCTTGATCCACGGGTTATGCCGGCGGTTTCTGCTGCAGTGCAGGCAGCGGCCACCGAGTAAGACCCACGCAGCAGGCAAAGGGAGCGAAACCGGAATATGAGCCGGCTTCGCTCCCTTTTTCATGCGTCAAAGGTTCTAGGCGTGAGACACGATATAACCGCGCAACGAAAAGTTATCCATAATTTTCACCTTTCTGTCCCCGAGCAAGGCCAAAGCGGCAAACACGTGGATGTCCCGGTACCCGCCGTGAACAACCAAAGGGGATTGAAGAAGATGTGCTTAATGTGTGATGGTTACACGGAGAATCAGGTGCGGTACCTAATAAATGCGGACATCTACACCCCTGGTTGGAGTGTACAACTCGTTGAAGATCCCAGTCCCGCAAAGTGTTTTGGATACACCATGGGGCTCACCGCCAAGGGCGAACCAGAATTCTTGGTTCGTGGCGTGGATTTGAAGGAAACGCACGACTGCTCAATGGTTTTGCCACACCCGTTACCCAGATCGCCGGGAAGGAATGATGTATTTCCAGCCGCTGGCGAATCCGCGAGATTATCCAAAGTTTCGCCATGGACTTGAACACGTTGAAATCCTTGGTTACTGCAACATGGCGGGGGATCAGGATCCGGGGCAACGTCAAGAGTGCTGTTACTCCGTTGGCATGACGCACCAGGGTTTTTCCGGAAATTGTTCTCGTCGTGGAAGAATTTGGACAGATTCCAGACGGCGGTCCCGAGATACTGAACGAGCTGGTCTTGCTCATGAAAGAGCATGATCAACCCAGGAATGAGGGGGACAAGACTCGCATCGATACGCAGTTGGTTCAGCTGATCTTTGAAATCCGTTATATACGTCTGTGCGATATTCTCTGGGGTCTCTACGGCAGCGAGTTCACGCTACTTCAGGCGATTGCCTGAGAAGCGTACCCGCCTGAACGCCTTGAAGCCCGGCCGATTTGCCTGAACTAAACAAGGTAAATCGGCCGGGCTTCAAAGGTGGCTTTTAGACTCGGGTTGCCGAACGTGAGAACAGACGGTTTGTAGCAATGCGTGCGCCCTCGCCAAGAGCTTCGAGCTTGGCATTGGCAATCTGTGGGTGCACTCGACCGCCTAGGCCGCAGTCGGTGGAGGCAATGACATTTTCGCGGCCCACCAGGTTGGCAAAACGCTCAATGCGGTCCGCGACCAATTCCGGGTGTTCAACAACATTTGTCGCGTGCGAGACTACACCGGGGATCAAGATCTTACCCTCGGGAAGCTGACGAGTTTCCCAGATGCGCCATTCGTGTTCATGGCGTACGTTTCCTGCCTCGAAGGAGATCATGTTCGCGTTGATGGAGAGCACCGAATCCAAGATGTCGGCAAAGCCAATATCTGTGGTGTGTGGACCATGCCAAGAACCCCAGCACACGTGCAGTCGGATCTTCTCGGCGGGTAAATCACGCAGCGCATAGTTGGTTGCTTCGACACGCAACTGAATGAACTTGAGGTAATCCTCAAGGCTCGGCTCAGGGTTGATTTGATCCCAAGACTCGGCAAGTGAAGGATCATCGATCTGCAGGGTCAAGCCAGCATCGAGGATTGCCTTGTACTCCTCGCGCATGGCATCGGCTGCCGCGTAAAGGTATTCCTCATCATTAGTGTAAAAATCATTTGCAAGACGCGCACAGGAGGCAGGGGACAGTGCTGCAAGGAAACCCTGCTCGGTACCGGTCTGTTCCATGGCAGCCTTCAGATTATTAATATCCGAGGCTACAAGTTCGTGACCCGTGTAAGTCAGCGGAGCAACAACTTTTGGCTGCGTGGTGGATTTGCGGTGTGCAAGAATCCCAGAGGTCGGATCGGAGTAGGCCTCGGCAAAACGCTGGCGGTCGCGGCGATCCGGGAACGAGGTGAGCACAACGTTGCCCGGGGAAGAACGCTTGACTTCTGTTTCGGCCCAGCGATCAACGGTAGTTTCCTCGAGACCGCCCAAACGTGCGAATGAGTAGTTCCACCAGGCACCGTAATCAACCGAAGAGGACATCGTATGACCGTATTCCCCGTCATTGGGGATGTCGATTCCGGCATCGCGCTGCGCCTGAACGACACCCACCACAGCGTTGCTGAGCAGTTCGCTGAATCCTGCGACGTCCTCGGGGTTATTTTCCTTGGCGGCGTTAGCCGCCAAAAGCTCCGGGGTACGCGGCAAGGAACCGGCATGGGTAGTTAGAATGTGGTCGGTTTTCTCAGAAGACATGGCAAAGCCACCTTTCCATCGGTCCTGGCGGTAGCACCGTTTCCGTTTCGGAAGGAAATCTTCGGCGGGATCGGTTGCTGCGGCGTCAAAGAGCCAGGTCTCTCGGCCACTCGGGATGGGGTACATACCAATCAGTACCAGTGTTTTGGAACGTAGCGCTAATTTGGGCTCCTACATTGCGGAGCCGATGAGCCGCGCCCAGTACCGGTTACACTCCCGCAGTGCCCTTGGCAGCGGCCCGGTTTTTCAGTGCTGCATTCTCGGCAGCTACCTTCTGTTTGTGCGTAATGCGCAAAGTTTGATGCCCGGGTTTACTACGTACCAGCACGTATCCGAGGCCCACGAGGGTAAACCAGATGGGGGGGTGAGCATCAGGGCCAGCCGCGTATCGTTTTACAAGCTCAGGGCCTACAAGTTCAACCCATAGAATCCAAGCACCACCCCATGGCATGAACGCACCGCCGGGAACTTTAAACTTACTTTCCTGGTGCAGCTGTGGGCGACGTCGGCGAAAGAAAATGTAGCTGATCAGGATGATTGACCACACAAACATGAAACACAGTGCCGAGATCGTGGTGACCATGGTGAATGCCTCGGAGACAGATCCACCTGCATAGTGCAGCACCACTGCTGCAAGTAAGAACATGCAGGAGAAGAGCAAAGCATTTGCCGGAACTTTGCTACGCGAAAGCTTGCCAAAAGTCATGGGTGCGTTTCCCTCCTGGGCTAGTCCGTAGACCATCCGGGAAGTTGAATAAATACTCGAGTTTGCACTTGAAACGGCGGAGGTCGAAACGACAAAGTCCACCATGCCAGCAGCCCCGGCCAATCCGGCAAGGGCGAACATCCCCAACATAGGGAGAATTCTCGGCATCGAACCGATCCCACGGCTGTACGGCCATCAAGATGACCAACGAACCTACATAGAAGAGCAATACACGGATCGGAATCGAATTAATGGCTTTGGGCAGCGACTTAGTTGGATCGGCCGTCTCGGCCGCGGTGGTTCCCCCAACTCAATGCCAACAAATGCGAAAACCGCAATCTGGAAACCGGCAATAAAACCTGCAGCCCCGGTGGGGAACCATCCGCCGTTATCCCACAAATTAGAGAACGCGGCCTGCGTTCCAGTGTGTTCAAAGCCGGTAAGGATCATGACCAAACCCATAATGATCAGCGCAACAATTGCCACGATTTTGATCAAGGAGAACCAGAGTTCGGTCTCACCAAATGCTTTCACAGAGGGGAAGTTCAACCCGACAAGCAACAAGATTGAGGCAAGCGCCGGAATCCACAACGCAAGATCTCCCCACCAGAAAGCAACGTGGTGGGCGATTGCAACAATATCCGCAACCCCGGTGACCACCCAGCCGAACCAATACCTCCAGCCCGTAAAGAACGCGGCCCAAGGACCTAGAAGATCTCCAGCGAAGTCAGAAAAGTTTTTCTATGCGAGATTGCTGAGCAATAATTCGCCCATAGCGCGCATCACGAAATACAGCATGAACCCAATGATCATATAGACAAATATCACAGAAGGACCGGCCGCCGAAATGGTTTTTCCGCTCCCCATGAATAATCCGGTACCGATGGCACAGCTCATGGCAATGGGCTGAATGCGGCGGTTCGTAAGCCCGCGTTGTAGGCGCGGAGAAGTGCTTTCCGCCGTGTTGTTTTCGGGCCTAAGGTCGAGCTTCCTGCTGACCGGCCATGCTCAGATGTCCACTCTGCGGCCCTACGATTTGGTGCACGCAAGGAACCGCCATGGCGGTTTCCTACGTAAAAGGAGGGGACGCCCGTGCTCGAAAGTCAATAACAACCCGTTCGACATACTGCGCTCGGGTGGAAGGTTTGGTCCC
Organism: Arthrobacter sp. MYb227; assembly: GCF_002975435.1. Taxonomy (GTDB): domain Bacteria; phylum Actinomycetota; class Actinomycetes; order Actinomycetales; family Micrococcaceae; genus Paeniglutamicibacter. The sequence goes on from NZ_PCPT01000002.1 coordinate 593,553, forward strand.
GAACTCGGTAGGCTATCTGATATGGCATTCCGTAACCGTCGCGCAGCTTCCCTTCCAGCCAAACTTTCGCGCTCCTGGCTGCTCGTCAACGCTTCCAAACCAGAAGACTTTGGACCGTCACTGGCCTCCGAAGCAGACTCCGTAATTTTCGATATGGAGGCAGCGGTCCCTGACGACAAAAAAGATCAGGCCCGCGACGCAGTAGTCGAAGCACTCTCCACCGGCATGACCGCATGGGTCCGCGTCAACGGAATCGACACCGATTTCTGGGCCAAGGACCTTGCCGCTCTTTCCAAGACTCCTGGCTTGCGCGGCATCATGCTTGCCATGACCGAAAAGCCCGAACAAGTCACCTACAGCGCCATGCGCCTGCAGGCAGGCACCCCGGTGCTTGCACTTGTTGAATCGGCCCTCGGTATCGAGAACGCAACGGCAATTGCCTCGGCCCCGGGCACCTTCCGTCTGGCCTTTGGCGTAAACGACTTCCGTAAGGACACCGGCGTTTCCGGTGACCCGCTGGCTCTCGCCTACGCTCGCGGCAAGCTCGTTGTTGCCTCACGTGTGGGTAAACTCCCCGGTGCCATCGATGGTCCACCGGCACCGGGTGCCGGACACGATGAAGTACTCGCAGACTCCGCTGTCACAGCATCCATGGGCATGACTGGAAAGCTGGCGCTCTCCCGTACCCAGGTCGATGAGATCAACATTGGACTCTCCCCGAGCACCGATGAGCTGGATTGGGCACACGACATGCTGGACGCACACGCTGCGGGAGCTACTGTTGGCGATGGGTCCTACCTGCCACGTCTTGCCCGTGCACAGAAGATCGCGGACCTTGCAGACTCTTACGGTCTGTGGAACGCTTAAATATTTTTTAGCAGAGGCATACTCCTTCGCTCCCTGAACAGGGCCGTATCTGCTTGTTTGTTTCAACACCCCGTGGAAACAAACAAGCGTGATGCGGCCCTGAGGTTTCTCTGCACCCCGTGGCTTGTTCCGATGCTGTGAGGCGAGGAGACTTGAACCGTGAGAGGCATTCAAGGAGCCAACGACCATGTCGAATCTGTATGAACGTTTTATTCTGCCAAAGTTGATCTCAGTATCCTGTGGAAACGCGGTGCTTGATCCGCTGCGCGACAAACTCTGCGCGGGGCTCTATGGAGAAGTAATCGAACTTGGCTTTGGTTCGGGAACCAATATTGTTCACTATCCAGCAGAGGTGAACCGCGTAGTGGGGATCGAACCTTCCGACTATGCTTGGAAACTTTCTACAACGCTTCGTCAGGGAGCCCGAACTAATATTGTGCGCGGTTCCCTAGATGGGCAAGTGCTGCGCGAGGCGGATGAAAGCTTTGATGGTGCACTGAGTGCCTTCACACTATGCAGCATCCCGAATCCACATGCGGCATTAATCGAATTGCGTAGGGTTCTCAAACCCGGTGGAACAGTACATTTTCTTGAACATGGGTTGGCTCCGAATGAGAATATCCGGCGGTGGCAACACCGCATTGAACCGGCACAAAAGTTCTTCGCCGGCGGCTGCCACCTGACCCGTTCTCACGACTCTCTGCTCACGGAGGCAGGGTTTCGGGTCACCGGGCTTCAGACGTTCTATCAGCCGGGAATATCACGCATCGAGGGGGCCTTGAGCTTGGGGACCGCGGTGCGCGACTAATACGCAAGGCACCGCAGCCCCCCAACTCAATGTGAACTAGCGATAGTTGACTTAGTTGCCCTCGTACTTGGCTACGAGTTCACGCTTGAGGATCTTCCCGGAAGGACCCAAGGGGAACTCTGAAAGAATCTCAACTATGCGTGGGAATTTGTAGGCGGCGAGTCGTGATTCGCCATAGGCGCTGATCTGTTCGCCGGTTAGCGTGCTTCCGGATACCAGAGTGACGGCTGCAGCGATTTCCTGACCGTGTTTTTCATCCGGAACTCCAAAGACGGCAACGTTGACGATGTCCGGGTGAGTGATCAGGGCTTCTTCGACCTCGCGCGGGTACACGTTGTAACCATTGCGCAGGATCATGTCCTTCTTGCGGTCAACAATTGTTAGATAATCATCTTCGTCCTTGGTTCCTAAATCTCCGGTGCGGAACCAACCATCGACTACTGCCTCTGCTGTGGCTTCGGGCCGGTTGAGGTAACCGGAGAAGAGCAGGTGGCCGCGGACCACCAGCTCGCCAAGTTCTCCACGCGGTAGCAATTCAATAGAATCGTGGAGTTCGGTACGGGCAATTTCAACTTCAACCCCCCAAATAGGTTGCCCAATGGTGCCGGGGCGTGGGGTCTGTCCCACGTGGTTAAAGCTGGCAACGGGTGAGGTTTCGGTGAGCCCGTAGCCCTCATGAATCAGGGCGCCAAAACGCGCGTTGAAGGCCTCCAAGACGGCTAGGGGGAGTGAGGCACCGCCGGAGACCGCGTAGCGCAGTTTGGGTGCTGGCTCGGTCCGCGTCTTTGCTGCCTCCAAGAGGCCCACATACATGGTGGGTACACCCACGAAAATCTGTACTCCCTCATCGATCAGTAGCGAGAGCGCAGCCTCACCGGAGAACTTGGGCATCAAGAGAATTTCTGCCCCGGCGCGCAGCCCCGCGTTGAGCACTACCGTCTGCCCAAAGGTGTGGAAGAGCGGCAGTCCACCAAAGATCCTGTCTCCCACCCGAATATCCAAGGTGTTGAGCAGGATGACGTTTACCTGCTCAACAAGGGCTAGGTGGGTGCCGAGGGCGCCCTTAGGCTTGCCTGTGGTGCCGGAGGTGTAAAGGATTGTTGCGATATCCAGTGGATTTCGTGGCAGATAGGTGTCAATGGGGGTTGCCGCCGCTGCGAGTTCTTCAATCCGAGGGTATTGGCCGGGCTCGGGTGCAAGGACGGTGATGATCGAGGCGCCGGCTGCTTGTGCTCCAGGTGCTCCCTCACCCAAAAGCGGAGCTGCGCAGATCATGAGCTTTACTTCGGCGTCCGAGAGCATGTATTCGATCTCGTGACGCTTGAGCAGTGCATGGATGGGCACTGCAATGGCGCCAAGAGAAAGTATTGCATAATAGACCCGGGCAAAATCTGTGACATTGGGAATCAACACAGCGACACGGTCGCCCTCGCCAATTCCTGCATCACGCAGGGCACCGGCATAGGCACGGGTCTGCTCCCAGAGTTCGCCGTAGCTGGTAGTTACTCCACCAAACGTGATTGCCGGGCGGTCTGTGTGCCGACGTGCCGACTCGGCAAGAATTGCGGCAACGGAAAGTGTGACATTGGCAAGCTGAGTGTTCACTGCGGCAACTCCAAGATTGGTATGAACTGGATCACACAGTCTTTCGTGACACTTGGGATCATGTCAAGAAACTCGGTGCCAGCGTGCGTTTGATTATTTGTCTCCGTCCGTCAGGATTGCCTCGGCTACCGGGAGCTGCCCATCGGAGTAGTTGATTGTCTTACCAATGGTTGCCGGCTGATCCAGCGTGGCAATGATGCTCAACGCGACATTGCCACGTGAGGTCTTCGAAGCCTCCGGGCCTGCGGCAGGATCTGAACTCGGGTTCAGTAGCCCGGTCGGTGCATCCAAGGTGAGTAGGCCGGGGCCAAGAATTGTGAAGTCAAGAGCGCTGGCGCGCAGGTACTGATCTGCTGCGATTTTGGCATCCATGTACGGGAAGAAGGAATCATCTTCTGGCACCAGAAATTGCGGACTCGCCGTCGCAAAGGAAACCATCACGTAGCGCTTGACCCCAGCTTTTTCGGCTGCGTCCATTGAGCGAATTGCAGCATCACGATCCACGGCATAGGTGCGTTCCGGAATGCCACCACCGGCACCGGCCGACCACACAATCGCATCACTTCCGGCAAATGCGGCCGCCATATCTTCGGTGCTGGCCGACTCAACGCTCAAGACCAGGGCGCTGGCACCGGTGCTTTCCACCGCCGCTACCTGAGCGGGGTTGCGAATAATTGAAGTGACCGAATCGCCGCGCTGGGCAAGAAGTTCGGCGGTGAGTATTGCTACCTTGCCGTGACCGCCAATGATCGTGACCTTCATGGGTGTTACCAGCCTTCGTGTGGAGGATTTGTGGAATTAGTCCATCAATAACGTCAAATGGTGAGTAAAGCCTGTTTAGCGCGCCGAGGTAATAGGTTGCGAGCCGGAAGCGCTCTTGGGGAGCGTACCACTGATATTTGTGACTTTCAGCGGAGTTTTGAGCAGTAAGAGTCCCATGCCTGCGCCCCACAAGGTAAGGATGTCGAAGGCTATCCGCTCGGAGGTGCCGAGCCCGAGTGGGTGAGTGGAGCCTGCGCCGAGTGCGAGAATGAACAGGGCAAAACCACTGACTGAAACAATCAAGCAGGTAAGGGTTAGCGCCTCGGCTCGGCGCGCCAAAGGGGCGCCTCGCAAAGCAAATAGCAGGCAGAACATTCCTGCCCACTGGATCACTGCCTGCAGTAGTGCAGCCGTGTTGTGCGCGTCCGGGTATTGATCCCAAGGTAAGGCGCCCACGAATGCGACAAGGATGCCGCCCAGGGCGATGAGCATCATGGCGATATGCCCTGATCGGCGGTTGGGCCACGCGTTCCAGAGCAGTACCGCACCTATTGCAAGTAGTAGGCCGTTGGCAAGGGTGGCACCGTTGGCTAAGACATGAGCGGGGGAGCAGATATACCGTTCAACCTGGGTTCCGGCATCGAAAACTCCGCAGCTAAGCACCCCCAAATCACTGATGAGGTTCGAGCTCCAGGAATAGGGTTGTGGCCACTTGGCCGCGGCGAGGAACTGCAGTGGAAAGGTCAGCAAGCAGAGGATCCAGCTCGCGGCACCCCATTGAACTCGTGTCATCAGCCGAGCCTATATTGGGTGTTCATAGAAGTTGCAAAGTATTTCAATTGCATGCTGACAGCGCCTTATACGAAAAGTTTGCCTCTTCGGGTGCAGGCAAGAAGGACTTCGTGCCCTGGCGCGCGACTCTGGCGCCAAGCGTGAAGACACGGTACGCACCGATTGAAGCTAAGCATCAATACATTCGGGCACTTTGAAAATGATCTGCACGCGAAGCTGAGCGAACCTATGAGCCTTGAACGAGGATTCCATCCTCATCGCTGTATAGGGTCGCACCGGGGGTGAACGTGACGCCCCCAAAGTTAACAATGATGTCTACTGCGCCCACCGAGTCCTTGGCGCTCTTGCGTGGGTTTGAGCCAAGAGCTTTGATACCGAGATTGGTCTGTGCAAGTGCCACGCGGTCACGGATGACACCGTTAATGACGACTCCTGCCCAGCCATTGGCTACTGCGGCGGCGGCGATCATGTCACCCATGAGTGCCGATTCCATCGAAGCAGCACCATCAACAACCAGAACGAAGCCAGCTCCGGGGGAGTTCAATAGGGATTTGACCAGCCCATTGTCGCGGTAGCAGCGCACCGTACGGATAGGGCCGGAGAATTTTGGGTGGGCACCGAAATTTGCCATTTGTAGGGAAACTGATTGCAGGGATTCATCTGCATCGAAGAGATCGCATGTAGTAAAGGTCATGGCAAAAGACTACGGTTTTCGGCTAGTCGAATGCATGGTGTTACGCGGTGTGCTCGCTCATGGGTAGCCGTGGCGACACCTAGTCCAGTAAAGATCTGCTGGTCAGTGAAAAGAGGCTGAGCACCGGCCAGCTGAAGATCTCCACCGAAGAGATCGAATTCGATCACATCGCATCGGGTCTTGACCGTCTGGAAGGTGGAGATGTTCGCGGGCGCTTGGTAGCAGTAACGCAGTAAGTGCTGTGTGAACTACTTGAAGAGGTTGCGGCTGGTACCAAGTGATTCGATCTCGGTTTCCAGCACATCACCGGGCTTCAACCAGGGGTGGCGGCCTTCCGCATTTCTCCGGCCCAGTGCTACACCTGCAGGGGTACCGGTGAGGATGACATCCCCGGGGCGTAGTTCATTGAATACCGAAAGGTAAGCAACCAACGCGGCTGGTGAAAATACTAGGTCAGCTGTGGAATCCTCTTGAACGATTTCACCGTTGACCCGTGTTGTAATCTTGGCACCGGGGGTGAAGTCATCGGCGGTGACCAACCATGGTCCCAACGGAGATGCGGCATCCCAGCACTTGCCCTGCGTCCATTCGCTGGTGCGGCCCTGGTAGCCACGCATTGAAACGTCGTTTGATACAGCGAATCCAGCAATGTGGTTTCCGGCATCCGATTCCGAAATACGACGCCCCGGTTTTCCGATGATGATTGCCAGTTCGCCTTCCCAATCGATGCGGTGATCCTCCGCAGGGATTTCAATTTCGTCGTTGGCGCCGGTCAATGATGAAGCAAATTTAGTAAAGACCGTCGGGAACTCGGGTTCCTGCTTGCCAACCTCGGCAATGTGGTTCCTGTAGTTAAGCCCAATGCAGTAGACCTTTGCAGGATTCAGGATTAGCGGGGCATATTCCGCACTGACCAAGGGAATCTGCTCACCAAAATCTAGGGCCGAATCCAACGAATCCATGCGGGCTTCCTCGGGTGCCCCCAAAAACGCGCCAAGATCATCAAAACCGGAGAGCTCATAGGCTGTATCTCCTTCGATGAGGGCGGCGAAAGTCATCTCGGGGGTGCCGGGGCGGCGCAATGTAGCAAGTTTCATGAATTCATCTCACCACAACTGCTTGGGAAGTGCAGTGTAAAAGACGTGAAGTCAGTGAGCGGAATCTTGTCCTTGGTGCGCTTCTTTAGAGCGCCTGAACTGTACGGCTAGGGGTACGCCGCAAGGCCCGTCCGGCCAAGGCCTCGGTGGGGTGGCGGTCTTTCAGTGCAAGTACTCCATTGACGAATACATAGTTGATTCCGGCCGCGGGTTCTTGGGGATCGCTGAATGATGACATATCCATAATGGAATCCGGATCAAAGATCACCAGGTCTGCGGCATAACCATCACGGATTTGGCCGCGTTCGGCCAGCTTGAGCCGGGCTGCTGGCCGACCGGTGAGGTGATGGATCATTTCCGGTAGCTCCATGACACCAAGGTCTCGCACATAGTGGGAAATAAAGCGCGGGAATGCACCAAAATCACTTGGGTGGGGTCGCAGGCTCTCAACTTTGCTGGCCGAACCTCCGGTATGCGTCCGATGCTTCATTAGCGCCACGAGATTCTCTTCGTTTCCGGGGTTGTGTAAAACCACGGTGGCCAACGAATCGGCACCCAGAATATTACAAAAAACGGTGAAGGGCTCAACACGTTGAATTCGAGCAATAGCAGCGATACTTTGATTGATCAGCACTCGTAGCTGGGTGTTTGCCACCGAGTAGATGGTGATGGTTTCCCAATCGATTGGCACACCATTGCAACCATCCGAGGATCCTAACTTCAGTTCGTGTTGGATTCTCTTGGCACGTTCTTCATCATCGATGTTGTAAAGAGTGTCATCGATACTTCCCTCCCGCGACCAGCTCGGCAAAAGTGAAACCAGCGGAATTGCGTTTGCAACATATGGATGGATATCTGTGCTCAGATCAATTCCTGACTCAAGTGAACTATCGAGCATCTGAATCAGTTCGCCAACGGCCACCGCTGAGGTGGGAATCTTTGGTGCGATGTGAGTTAGATGCAGGCTAACCGATGTTTTGGATGCGATATTGAGCAGCTCAGCATAGTTTTTTGTGGTGTCGGAGCCGAATGAAAGGGGCCCAGATGAATAGAAAGCACCATGTGTGGCGATCACCTCACATAGGGCTTCGAGCTCCCGGGTCTCCGGATATTCACCCGAGGAAAGCTCGAATCCCGAAGATATTCCGACGGCACCTTGTTCTAATGCTTCTTCGACCTGCTTTGCTAAGATTGCGATCTGTGACTCCGAAAGCCCGCCATTTTCTTCTCCTACCGTTAAGAAACGTAGGGTGCTGTGTGGCATGAGGAAAACTGTGTTAACTCCGACGCCTTCATCAAGGGTATTGAGTGAGTCCTGCACCGACGGAAATGAAGACTTTGAGTGGCCCAGCGTAGTTTTCCAGCCCTCAAGTAATTTGGGTGATGGAAAGAAACTCGATTTCTCAAGAGCTGCGTAGAATAGGCCGTCTTGCCCGAGTACCTCGGTTGTTACACCTTGAGTGATTTTTGGGAGGCACTTGGGTGATTTCATGAGTTGCAGGTCTGAGCCGCCGTGCATATCGATGAACCCGGGGCAGGTGATAAGTCCCGCGCCGTCAATTACGTGGGTGTTTTCTAAGTGATCGATGAACGAACCGGGTGGAAGAATCGACGTGATTTTACCGTGTTCAAGCACAATGTCGCCAAGATACTCGGGTCCACCGGTGCCATCAATGATTCGGGTGTGGGTGATGACGGTGGGCTGGGGCTGAGGTCGCACTGAAAGCCTGTTCGATAGGTGAAACTGTGAAAATCAGGACGGTGACGCAATTGCTGGCTCTGGTATTTTTTGCTGGATATTGGCCAAGCGCCGGAGCCCACACGGGCTTGGGCAAGGCTCTTGATCCGTGATCTTGTAGCTTCTCTATCGCCAACCGTAGTACTTACTTGAGCAAAGCGCAGTGGTGGCGGGGGACTCCCGGCCACCATGGTGCTGAACCACGAGGTTGTCTTGGTGTGCCTCTGATTGAAACCGTGCGCGCTGGCAAGGGCCGTGCTGAGCGTTGAAGTCCGGGATCCGGCCCACCTACTTGGAGGTGAGAAAATTGTCGCTTGATACGCAGAAATAGTTGGCATAGCCAACTCGCTATTTTCTGGCGGACGCGCGGTCGAAAAATATTCTTGTGAGTTCAGATCGCTAAAGTTCAGATCATGATATTGCGAAATGAAACCATTCGATATGGGATAGCTTTATGAATTCTTAGATGACCTGTATGGCGCCCGTTTGGCATCGATTGACGAAGTGCTTGGTACGAGTTTGAGCAAACAATATTCGTCCAATTTTTCGCGGGCTGAGGCACCCTTCTCAAGGGTGTTCTGAGTGCATCAAGGAGCGAGGAAGTTGGCTTCTGGTGCGCACTTGGTGGGGTGTCGGTGGAAGATCAAAATTTGTGCTGAGGCCCGTTTGCCGATGTGGGACTGCAGGCATTTTTGGGAACTGATTTGGTGAGCCTGCTGAAACAAAATATGCGTTGCGGAGAATGTGTAGTTTGCGCTGTCCGGATCGCTGTTTAGTAGGTGATCCGCATGTTTGCGCGGAAAGATTCGATACCCGTTTTCGTTGTGTGAGTTGAGTTACTCGAGTCTGCACCGTGAAGTGCCGCAAAGTCGGTCATAGTTGCAGGTGTTTTGCCGTTACTTTTGCCTCGATTGCTTGGCGTGGATCACAGGGAACAGTTCAGGTTCTGGCCCGTTTTAGCGTTGTTGTGCGATCGCCGGATCGCTATGTAAACGCTGGGGTTTCGGCGTGTTGCGCCTTGCCTCGATGGTGGAAGGTCGGCAAATATTCACAAAGTTTCTTGGAGTAATTCGTCACCATTATTATTGCCTTAGAAATCACTAGTGAGAGGCGTTATTGCATCAAAGTATGTCAATTACAAACTAATCACGATATCGAGTTTGAAGTGCTCTAAGGTGGATACGACACGCCCAAGCAGGCTATGTTAGGCAAGTATCCAAGATCGATTTCGGTCATGGAGAGCTAGCTACGTAACCCATGTGAAGCAGGTTTTGATGTGTTTGAATTTATTGGCGAAAGATATCGCCAAATATTGTTTGCCTCCTGGCAACACCTCTCTCTCGTTGTTCAGTGTCTAATCCTGGCAACGATCATCGCCGTGGGTATTGCTGCCCTGGTGTACCGCAGTAAATCTCTTTCTTCTTTGGCTAACGGCGTTTCAGCCATTGGTCTGACGGTTCCTTCATTTGCAGCCATCGGCCTTCTCATTGTGCCGTTCGGATTCGGTGTGACACCGACGGTCATTATCGTCACCTTTTTTGCCGCGTTGCCCATCATTCGCAACGCAATCGTCGGGCTCGCAGGAATCGAGCCATCAATCGTAGAGTCGGCCCGAGGTATCGGCATCAGTCGTATGCGCACCCTGGCCACCATCGAACTTCCCATGGCCTGGCCGGTCATCCTTTCAGGAATTCGCGTCTCGGCCCAGATGGTCATGGGCGTTGCAGCAGTTGCCGCCTACGCACTGGGCCCTGGCCTTGGCGGATTCATTTTCTCCGGACTATCGCGTTCCGGCGGTGCCAAAGCCTTCGAATCAGTGCTCGTCGGCGTGATTGGCGTAGTCATTTTGGCCTTCATTCTCGATCTCATCCTGGTCGGCATTGGCCGACTCACAACTCCGCGAGGTATCCGTGTCTGAGTCCAACGGCGCTATTACTGGCGCATCCATTCTGCTTGATGAAGTAACCAAGCAATACCCAGGTCAAACAAAGCCCGCAGTGGGCGGCTTGACCCTAGAAATCCCTGCCGGCAGCATCGTCATGTTCGTTGGTCCCTCGGGCTGTGGCAAGACCACCACCCTGAAGATGATCAACCGCCTGATCGAGCCCAGCAGCGGCAAAATTGTGATCAATGGTGAAGACGTCACCAAGATGGATGGCGATACCTTGCGCCGGCGCATCGGTTACGTGATCCAGGCCGGCGGGCTCTTCCCACACATGACAGTTGCCGCGAATATTGCAATCGTTCCCAAGATGCTTGGCTGGGACAAGGCAAAGATCGCAGCGCGCGTTGATGAACTGCTAGAGCTTGTCTCGTTGGATCCGAGCGTCTACCGCGATCGTTACCCCAAGGAGCTCTCCGGCGGACAACAGCAGCGTGTAGGCGTGGCCCGCGCACTTGCTGCCGACCCACCGGTACTGCTCATGGATGAGCCGTTCGGTGCTGTTGACCCGATCACTCGCCAGCGACTGCAGGACGAACTGCTCAACATTCAGTCCGAGGTGCAAAAGACAATCGTCATGGTCACCCACGACTTCGATGAGGCAGTGAAGCTCGGCGACTGGATTGCAGTCTTCGATGAAGGCGCACAGCTGGTCCAGTACGATTCCCCGGAACGCGTGCTGGCCAACCCCGCCAACGAATTTGTTGAAAACTTCATTGGTTCCGGTGCCGGGCTCAAGCAGCTCACATTGACCCGCGTCAACCAGGTCAAGCTTAACGAAGCTGTCACCGCATTGCCCGGCGAACTCGCCAGTGACGTGCTCTCCCGCGTACAGGGTGCCGGAGAATCACTGGCAGTCATTCTTGATAAGCGCCGCCGCCCCATCCGCCGACTGACCCGCCGCCAGCTTTCTCGCTTGCAGGTCATCGATGACACCATTGATGACTCAATGCCGGTGGTTGGTAACCAGGCGACACTCAATGACGCACTTGACACCATGCTGGTGGCAAGCTCGGAAACAGCCGTTGTTACCGGGCGCCGCGATACGTTCTTGGGCGTGATCAATGTGAAGACCATTATGGAAGCCATCTCCGCTGCACACGCTGCAGCAGCCGAATCTGAGGGTGATGCACCCGTTGGATTGAACTCCGGTGCCATTCCGTCAATATCCGTTGAAAGCGTTATCGCTGCCAACGGCCAAGGCGGAGGGGGCGCGGAAGATAAGCTGGAAAGCGTGGAGGACTTACGATGAGTTCCACTGCTGCAACTACCGAACTAGCCCAGGATAAGGTTCCGACGCTGCGGGTCGAACACCCCTGGCGCGCCCTCTGGCTACAACTTGGTGGCATTGGGCTTGCCTTCCTAGCCTTGGTGATTTGGCTGAACAATGCAGATCTCACCGAAACCGAACGCATGACTCTAGCCCCGGGTGTCCTGTGGGGATACACGATTGAACATGTCCGGCTGACCCTGGTGGCGGCACTCATCGTGCTGATCATCGCCATGCCACTGGGTATCCTACTTACCCGACCTTCAATGCGTCGATACAGCGGACCGGTCATGGCAATTGCCAACGTCGGCCAGGCTGCTCCGGCCATCGGCCTGATTGTCATCTTGGCATTTTGGCTGGGCTTTGGTTTCTGGGCAGCCATCGGTTCCTTGGTTGCCTACGCAATCTTGCCGGTACTGACCAACACCATGGTGGGCCTGAACCAGGTTGATGAACGGCTTGTTGAAGCCGGTCGCGGTATGGGAATGAGTTCCTGGGCGGTGCTTTTCAAGGTTGAACTGCCCTTGGCGGTTCCGGTAATGCTCTCCGGTATCCGCACCGCATTGGTGCTTCTTGTAGGTACCGCCACGCTGGCCGTTTTCATTAACGGCGGTGGACTTGGAATTCTGATCACCACTGGTGTGAACCTGAGCCTGACCACGGTACTGATCTTCGGATCCCTGCTAGTTGCATTGCTGGCGTTGCTCATTGACTGGATTGGCCGAGCCATTGAACAGCTTGCCCGTCCGAAAGGACTCTAGAGATGCGATTAGGAAAACGTTTCAAAACAACCGCGTTGCTAGCCATTGCGGGCCTGGCGCTGACCGGGTGTGGGCTGGCCTCGGCCACAGCCTACGTGCCGCCTGCCGGTCCCGGGAGCATTCAACAGCTTCCTGACCTGCCGGATAACGCGACAATGACCATTACGTCCAAGAACTACACCGAACAGTTGGTGCTTGGAAAGATTGCTGTGCTTGCCGGGCAAGCCGCCGGGTTTAAGGTAGTTGACCTCACCAACGTGCCAGGCTCCCAGCCCGCACGTGAACTGCTGAAATCCGGTCAGGCGTCCATGATGTGGGAATACACGGGCACCGCATGGATGACCTACTTGGGTCATGAAGACGGCATTTCCGATCAGCAAGAAATGTGGGAAAAGGTCAAGGCGCAAGATGCCGGCAATGGTGTTGTGTGGGGCCAGCGTGCTCCGCTAAATAATACCTATGCCATGGCGGTGCGTTCCGAAGCACTGTCAGATTTGGGAAATATCACCAAGCTTTCCCAGCTCAAGGATCTCCCATCCAAGGACCTGACCTTCTGTGTGGATGCGGAGTTCAACTCGCGCTCCGATGGGCTAAACCCCATGCTAGAGCTCTACGGGCTCAAGCGTGGTTCGGCAGATTCGGTTCCGGACTCAAACGTTGGTCTTTATGACACGGGTGCCATCTACAGCGCCACCGATGCCGGAGCCTGTAACTTCGGTGAAGTTTTCACCACCGATGGTCGTATCAAGGCATTGGATTTGACGGTGCTGGAAGATGACCTCGGATACTTCCCTGCATATAACGTCGTTCCTGTCTTCAACGGAAAATTCCTTGAAGAGAACCCGGGAATCGAAAAGGTCTTTGCCGAGATTTCCCCATTGTTGACCGATGAGGAAATGCAGTCAATGAACCTCCAAGTTGATGTCTACGGTGAGGAACCTGCACAGGTTGCCTTTGACTGGATGGTCGCGCAGGGCTTTATTTCAAAGCCGTAAGCGTTACTCAGCGATGTTCAAGGGGCGGGTTGTGGTTTCATGTGAAACCACAACCCGCCCCTTAATCGTTTCGGTGGGATTGCCAGGTCGCGACGCACCCCATAGCTTTGAGACAAGAGCTCTACACGTCCCCGACGAAGGTTTTCCTAAATGCCCAGCACCAGTGCGCAGGTGACCGGAGTACTGCTGGCTGCCGGTTCCGGATCACGCCTGGGCTTAGGGCCCAAGGCCCTGTTGCGTAAGAAAAACGGTGAGACACTGCTGGCCACAGCCCTTTTTGCACTTCTTGCTGGTGGCTGCCACCATGTGGTGGTAGTTCTGGGTGCCGGAGCCGAGCAAGTCTCGGCGCAGCTGGAAAAAGATGAGCGCATCACGGTGTTGATCAATGCTGCGTGGTCCAGTGGGATGGGATCTTCCTTTGCCTTAGGCATGTCCAAAACACCAGCTAAGTCACCGGTGTTAGTCGCACTGGTGGACCAGCCGGGCCTGAATCCCGAACTGGTCCAACGCTTAGTGCAAGCGCACCGCGACGGACGGATCACCGCTGCCGGGTACCGTCGCGCCGGTACGCAGCTAGGTCGCGGGCACCCGGTGCTTTTTGCTCCGGAACACCGTGGACCGGCGGCGTCGGCGGCCAGCAGAGATGCTGGCGCCCGTGCCTATCTGGCCGCGCATGAAGATCTTATTGACCTTCTCGATTGCTCGGACTTGGACTCCGGATTAGATATTGACACCATTGATGACCTCCATTTGTTGGGCATCAAATAAAACAGGGACCTGACCCGCTGCCTCCAACGCAAGGTAAATGTCATCTCGCCGGAACGGGGTCCGGGTAAAACGTAGACCCGTTGCATCACGTAAGGCGTTGGCAAACGCCGGAGCTACCGGATTGAAGGGACTTTCACTCATCGATTTAGCCCCACGCGGACCTAACGCATCACTGGTTGAGGCGAAGTAAATTTCGCTGCGTGGGACGTCTGCAAAAGTGGGGATGTGATAGGAACGCAGCACATCGGTCTCGATCATTCCGGTGTCATCTATGAGAACTTCCTCAAAGAGTGTGGCCCCCAAGGCTTGGGCAATGCCACCCTCAATCTGGCCGCGGCACTGGCGCGGATTAACAACAACTCCCGCATCTGCGGATTGAACACTCTGCAATATCCGTATTTCACCGGTGCGAGGGTCTACCGCAACCCTGAAACCATGGACGTTGAATGCCACAGATCGCGGAGTTCCTCCCCAACGTCCCTCGGCACGATGCCTGCCATCAAGTCGAGCCCTAGCCAATACCTCGTGGTGGGTGAGAAGCTGTCCATCACACAGTACCCCTTCGGGTACCAGTGTGCATTCGGCAAGGCTGTTGCCGCTGAGTTCGGCGGCAACGTTGCGCAAGGCAAGTGCCAGGTCGGTGGCTGCGGCGAATGTTGCCTTACCTGCCACAACGGTTCCGGCCGACCCAAAGGCACCGGTGTCATGCTCGGTCAGTGCTGTATCAGATTGCCCTAACATCATGGCTTGGGCGCTGGTGCCCAAGGCATCGGCCGCAAGCTGGGTGTGAACGGTCGAGGTGCCATTGCCGAATTCCGCTGTGCCCACCAGAAGGTTGAAGGTTCCATCTCCTAAAGATTCAATACTTGAATGCGAATAGTGTCCACGCGGGGGCACCGTGGCAATCATTGACAGGGCAAAGCCCTCCCCAATGAGCCACTGATCATCTAATTCACTTCCGTCGGCGCCGCGTGCGGCACCGCGTTCAAGGGCATTCCGTGCCAAATCAACACATTGATCAAGGCCGTAGGAGCCATAGATGAGGTCCTCTTCGGGCTCGGGGTGAAGCGAGAGGATTGGTTCGCCCTCGCGGAGCATTGCCTGTGCCTTGAACTCCAACGGATCAATCTCTAGCTTTCGTGCCAACTCATCGAGAGCCGACTCAACTGCGAAGATGGTTTGGCTCAGTCCGTATCCACGAAAGGCCCCGGCCGGGACGGTATTTGTGTACACGGAAACCGCGTCAACGCGTTTGTTTGGTGCGTTGTAGATGGCGATGGATTCCGAGCAACCGTGGAACATCACTCCTGGCGCATGGTTTCCGTAGGCACCGGTATCGGTGAGTACCTCGATGGCTAGGGCCGTGAGTTTGCCGTTTTTGTTTCCCGCAACGCTCACCTTCACCGCAAAGGGATGACGTGTGGTGGTCGCGGTCATGACCTCACTGCGCGTAAATTCTAGGCGCACCGGCCGCCTAAAACGCAATGCTGCAAGGGCGAGCACGTCCTCAACCAGAACTTCTTGTTTGCCGCCGAACCCGCCACCAACGCGCCCCGCAACCACCCGCAACGACTCGGTGGGCAGCGCAAAAATCCGTTGAAGTGTGCGCTTGACCAAGAACGGCACCTGAGTTGAGGAACGTACATTGAGCACGTTTTCCTCATCGAACCACGCGGTGGCGCCGTGGGTTTCCAACGCGACGTGTTGTACTCGCTGGGTGTTGAAAGTTTCGGCGTAAGCGGCATCGCTTGTTGCAAGGGCCTGGGCCACGTTACCAATCTCGTGGTGTACCTGGGCAACGATGTTTTGCTCTGGGTCGGCAATACGCGATGCTGCGCCCTTATCTCCATGGATGCGCGGCGCATCGGGTAATAGTGCGGCGGCGGGTGTTAGAACGGCTTCGAATAGCTCGTATTCGATCTCCAATGCCCTGACGCCAGCCTCAGCCAACGCCACGGAATCAGCGATGACACAGGCGACGCGTTGGCCTATAAAACGAACGATACGATCAAAGACCACCGAATCATCGGGATCATCCTCGACTATTTCGTGCTGAGCGGCCGAATAGAGAATCCCGGGATCATCGAGGTAACTCAGCACCCCATGCACTCCCTGGATTGCCAGAGCCGCGGAAGCGTCAATTGACAAGATTCTTGCATGAGCATGTGGTGAGCGGGCCAATTTTAGGTGCAATAACCCGGGCAGTTCCTTCTCGGGGATATCCATGGTGTAGCGGGCGGTGCCGGTAACAATTGCCCGTGCCGCCGGTGCCGGAACGTTGCTACCTACCTCATCGGATTGCTCCTCGGGTAGCTGGTCTAAGGCACAGCTTTCCTGCGGAGGGTGTGAACAGTCGTCGCCGGAGCGGCCCAGCACCGCATCCTCGATCGAACGGTACCCGGTGCAACGGCACAGATTACCTTTGAGGTTTCGTGGCAGGTTTTCTAGTTGCTCATCATCGAATGTTGATGCAGTCATGATCAAACCGGCGGTGCAGAACCCACATTGGTAGCCCTGCGCCTTGACTACCTGCTCCTGCATGGGAGCCAGCGAACCCTCCACGCCCTGGACAGCTGCAAGGCCCTCAATGGTGGTGATGCTGTGTCCCGTGGCCCGGGCCGCTGGGTAGATGCACGAATGCACGGGCAGTCCATCGACGTGAACCGTGCAGGCACCACAATCGCCTCCATCGCAACCCTTCTTGACTCCCATGGCGCCTTCGGAGCGCAGGAAGGTGCGTAGGCATTGGCTAGGTTCCGGAGTGTTACTGGCAGGGATCCCATTAATCTGAATGGACATGGCTGGCTACCTTTCGATTCCGGGGCCGGAGGCCGAGAATAATTCGTTGAGGATTTCGACACCGAGGCGTAGGGTCATGGCTCGACGCCAAGGCTGACGACCATGAATGTCATCGTGATAATCGTCTGGGGAGAGTCTCTCCTCAAGGCAATTCACGAGTTTGGCCGGGCTTGGATAATCTCCAACGGGGAATCGGAATTGATGTGGCCGTGGCGTGGAGCCAGAGACGGTGAGCGTGAAAAGACCATCGGGGTCGACGCGTCCGATGAGCATGACCCCGGTGCGTCCCAGATTGTTCAGTGAGAGTCTGCGAAATGCGGTTTTGGCGGCTAACGCGTGGGCTGGGACAAGGATCGAGCGAATCAATTCACCGGGTGCTAAGGAATTCTTGGCCTCCCCCTGGATGAACTCGGCAACTGGTTCGTGGCGTTGTTTTCCACCGGGGGAGAGGATCAACAAGCGTGCATCGAGTGCCGAACACAGCGAAATGATGGGGCCGGCCGGCAATGAGGTGGCGATGTTCCCGCCCATTGTTGAAAGATTCCAGATTTTGAAGGAGGCAACGAATGAATCGCAGGCCGGGCGGAACAAGTCAGCTGCACTCCAAGCAGTGGGTAACGCGGGGTCTTGGGCCAGTGCGTAGAGCTGGGCAATGGTGCAGGTGGCAGCGAACTCGATGCCTGCTTCGGTGATGGTTACAGGTTCCCAACCGGCGGCGGTGATATCGAGGAGCCGACTAAGGGAATGGGAACCGTAGGAGAACAGCACTGTTCCACCGGCTAGCCAGGCATCCCCGTCACGGAAATCGTTGGGATCGGTGGTGGGCACCATGGCTGAGATGGTGTTCATGTCCATGAGGGAACCTCGATGTCTGTAAGGTGCTGAGTACGCTCGGGAGCGTTGATGGTTGGTTTGGCTCTGCCGTGAATGGGACCCGCAATGCTTTTGAGTGATTGGCCCGTTGCACTGGAGGAGCGGCGGGCAATGATCTCTGCGGCGATGCTGATGGCAACCTCTCCCGGGGTGATTGCCTGCAGGTCAAGACCTATGGGGGAGTGCAAGGCCCGCAGCGCCGACTCGGGCGTGCTTCCGGCGCGAAGATCTCGCATGCGTGAATCGTGGCTGGTGCGTGAGCCCATGGCCCCGAGGTAGGCAACTCGTTGGGCAAGTGCCAGAGTGAGTAAGGGGATATCAAATTTGGGGTCGTGAGTCAGTACACAGATCACCGTGCGTGAATCGATCCGCCCGGCGGCGATTTCTGCGCCGAGGTATAGGTGCGGCCATTGCGTGGAAATCTCATGTGCCGCATTGAAACGTGGTTGCAGGGTGAACGAGGACCGGGCATCACACAGCGTCGAGGTGTACCCGAGCATCGGAGCGAGCTTAAGTAGTTCTTCGGCAAAGGTATTGGCACCAAAGATCAGCATCCGTGGTGGGCTGAGCCGGGACTCAACGAGCAACTCTAATGAATCGGTGGCACAGGAACCAGTGTCTTGGGCAAGATTGATGGTGCCGGTGCGTCCGGAAACTATCAGTGAATAGCACAGCGTTGCCGCCAAAGAGCTACCGGCCTTACCCACCACGGGGATCAATAGTTGGGCGAGTTCGGTTAGCGATAAGTGTGAAGGGTTGGGGATGAGGGTGGAGCCGCTGGAGCCCAAGTCGATGCGGCGGATCATCGCCACCGGATCGGTGGCATTGAAGCTTGAATAGGTTTCTAACATCTGGTGCATGGGTGAGTGCTCGGTGAACGGTGCGATATGCACGTCGATGTTCCCTCCACAGGTCAAGCCGACGGCAAAAGCATCGGCGGATGAATAGCCATAGTGTTCACGGCGCGGCAGATTGTGCTCCAGGGCGTCTAAGGCAGCGGCATGCACCGCACCTTCAATGCAGCCGCCAGAGAGCGATCCGGTGATCGTTCCATCCCGGTGGATCAGCATTGAGGTACCAAGCGGATGTGGTGTTGAACCTTCGGTGCCCACGATGGTGGCCACGGCGAATGATTCGCCAGCGGCCACCAACGCGGTGTTCAACTCCGTATGGAGGTTGAGCATTTTCTTGCATCCTTTATCAAACAAGGGGGGTGGATGTTGTTGCGTGTGAAGCTAGGCGCCCATGATCAGGGAGATGGGGCCGCGCGCAAAGTAGACAAGGAACCCTGCCGAAACAACCCACATCAGCGGGTGGATCTTTGCTCCGCGACCGGCCAAGGTGTTGATCAGTACCCAGGAGACAAAGCCGACGCCGATGCCATTGGCGATCGAGTAGGTCAGTGGCATGGTCACCAATGTTAGGAACGCCGGCATGCCGCTGGAGAATCGTTTGAAGTTGATGGCCCGAATCTGACCGGCCATCATGGTGCCAACCACCACCAGCGCGGAGGCAGCAACTTCGATGGGAACCACGGAGGTCAACGGGGTCAAGAACATGGCCCCCAGGAACAGCGTTCCGGTGACCACCGAGGCCAGCCCGGTGCGCGCACCCTCGCCAATGCCGGCCGCGGAATCAACATAGACGGTGTTCGACGAGGTACTTGTCATCCCGCCGAAGATCGCCCCGGCACCCTCAATGACGAAGGCGGACTTCAAGCGCGGGAACGTGCCGTCCTTGTTCGAGAGCTTGGCGCTCTTAGCCAAACCGGTCATGGTTCCCATGGCATCAAAGAAGTTCGTGAACACCAAGGTAAAGACCAACATTGTCGCTGCAAGTGGGCCAATACGGCTAAAGGCTCCAAACGGATCGAACTGCCCAATGATTGAAAAATCGGGGATGGAGAACAAGTGCCCGGAAAGCTCAGGAACGTTCAGGTGCCAGCCCCCGGGATTAGCCTCCGAGGAAGCCCCGATGCGCAAGACCTTCTCGGCAATGACTGCCAAGACCGTGGTGGCGATAATGCCAATCAGTAGCCCGCCTTGGACCTTGCGCGCCACCAGACCACCCATGACCACCACGCCGATGACAAAGATGACGGTGGGGAGGGAAGAAATGGAACCGTCATTGCCCAGCTGTACGGGCGGGCCTGCCGGGGTACGGGTAACAAAACCCGAATCGACAAAACCAATGAAGGTGATAAACAGACCAATGCCCACGGTAATGGCTGCCTTCAGATCCTTGGGAATGGCCCGGAAGATCGCTGTGCGCGCGCCGGTCAGCCCAAAGATCACGATGACTATGCCATTGATCAGCACCAGCCCCATGGCCTCGGGCCAGGTGACATCCCCAATGACGGAGACGGCAAGGAACGAGTTAATGCCAAGCCCGGCGGCTAACCCAAAGGGAAGGTTGGCAAAGATGCCAAAGGCAATCGTCATGACACCGGCGGCCAAGCCGGTTGCTGCTCCCACCGCGGCGGCGGGCAAGAAATTCCCCGCCACATCTACCGGTGCGGCATCTGGGCTAAATCCTCCAAGGATCAGCGGGTTGAGCACCACGATGTAAGCCATGGTGAAAAAGGTGACTACCCCGCCACGGATTTCCCGTTTGACGGTGGACCCGCGCTCGCCGATCTTGAAGGTGCGCTCCAGCAATGTGTTGCGGATGACCGGCGGTTTAGCTGGCGTTTGGGTTTGTTTGCGGTTTGAATTGGTGATGGTCATGGGACTCACCGGACCCCTAGTATTCGATGCGGGTGTCGAGGCTTGACCAGAGCGTGAATGGTTCACTGCGGTCAAAGCCATTATCGGCAAGGCGCTGCACCGGCAAGAGCGCGTCGCGCTCGGCCGGGCTGCCTTCGAAGAACTCATAGAATGCCGCATCGTCGAAGCCAGCGGCTGCCGCCTCATGCCGATCTGCGGCATAGACAACGCTTGAGACTCGGGCCCACAGCGCCGAGGCTAGGCACATGGGGCAGGGCTCGCAGCTGGTGTAGAGCACAGCTCCGGAAAGGTCGAAGGTGCCAAGTGCGGCACAGGCATTGCGGATTGCTGTAACTTCGGCATGGGCTGTGGGGTCGTTATTTGCGGTGACCCGGTTGACGCCTGGGAAGCGTGATCCGTCAGCGGTGACGATCAGGGCTCCGAAGGGGCCACCTGCATTGCGGACATTGTCCGTGGCAATGGCTACAGCTTCTGCGAGGTTTTCTGCGGAAAGGGTGTTGCTAATCATGGTGCGACTTCCTTATGCTCCAGACGAAGGTCGGGAGTATGGAAGCCGTGGATTGTTTTGCCCCTGGCGACACTCCGCAGCCTTCGAAACGGCTGATGGATTAGTTGCGCCTGGTTGTTAACTTCCCCCGGTTGAGGGGGGACGTCCGCCTTTGGCAGACACCAACATAGCAACAAAAAGTGACTTGCGCCACTAGTTTTGTGGAATAATTTATCTACATCGTGAAATTTTGTTTATGGACTGGTGTCGCCAAGAGTTCATCTCGGTCCGGGTTGATGCGGTGGAAATCATAAAACCACAGATCAATGAGGATGCTGAAGATTTTCCCAACGCTTGAGGGAACGAGTGAGTCAATCAATGTACCGACGGTGGCTTCGTCGCTGATTTTGGGCATAAAAATGCCGGTGGGATGCGTTGTGCTTCCCACCGGCAAAATCAGAAACTATTTGGCCACAGACATGCGCTTGGCCAGCGCGATCAGCTGCCAGATCGCACCGTATACGGTCAGCGAAATCAGTAGTCCCATCCCGCCATACGTTATTCCGGTCCACAAGACCGAAGCCGCACCGGTTGCTGTTTCATTTGCCAAAGCAAGACCTGCAGTGATTGCTGTAGGGATGATGAGAACCGCTGCTAGTAGAGCTAGGCGAACTCCGTTGCCCTGAGTGCGGGGGTTCTTGGCAGGGTTGGCCTTGAGCCGCTTGAGATACCAAATAATCAAGATGAGCGCACCAGCGAGGGTGCTACCGTGCTGCAAAATCTTGAACAGCGGAATGCCGGCAATGACTTCAGAAGATAAGAATGGCAGCTGTTGGACTACCCAGCCGCTGGCATGGGTGAACGAATCCCACGCAATATGCGTGAACAGTCCAACCATGAGCGAATAAAAGATCCATAGGGCAACGCGAGCGGCGCTCGGGTCCCGACCCAGCTTCTTGTGGTTCGGTAGCCACTTATCTGGCGTTGCCCAACGCATGGGTTCAACGACCAGCCATAGGAATCCGGCAAGAACGATCGCCAGCGGAAGGCCAAAGGTCAGGATCTGAGCCATGTCGTGAGTATTATTGCGCTCAAAAAGGGCTTCATACCATCCGCCACCATTGACAGGTAACTTCAGGAAATAAGGAAGATCGGGAGCCATCGCGCCGGCAACCAAGGCTATTGGCACAAATGGCTGACGCATGAACGGCAAGATTGCGGCCGGATGGGCCAGAGTGAACGGCAAGAGAATCCTTCAAAAGTCGGCTCGGAGCCCACGGTGCAGAAACCTCATCGTGCGTATGGGATCAACAACAAGCTTAATGGGTTTCGCTGGGTGTTTGCGCCGGATTGATGTTGCGCTGGGCACAGCATTATTGAAACGAAGGATAACCTTCTACTGCTCCGATAGAGAGACTGGGTCGATCAAGTCGTTTTCCACCATGTCCTCAGGATTAGCTACGACGGCATACGGTGTATCGCAACGGCGACAGAACCACTCGGTCAACGGGCCTATCGGCAGGACAGATTCCATCACGGCGTAGTCGTCGAAGGATCACCGGGAGGCATGCCCCAAAGGCTTTTCACGGGTGCCTTCGCCGCGTTCGGGGACAGGAGCGAAACTATCTGACAAAGCCGAGCCTTCGTAGGGTCCATGGACCAAGGCATGGACATCGCGTCAAAGCAGCCCAACATCATCAACATGATCCTGAATACCCCAGCTGAGATTTCCATCGGGCAGCCGGAAGAAATGGACAAACGTTGTTTCGTCGGCATCGCGGCCGCAACCATCGCACAGCATTTCATTGTTCCTTGCCTCGTGCGGGGTTCTCTGCCAACCAGCTCGTCTTCCAGCTCTTCGATGGTTGGCAGAGCCTGAGCGACCTCATCCGGATACGAGTCTTTGATCGCTGTTGCCCATTCGGCCACGCCGATCGGAGATTTGTAGCCGCGCAGTGCATACTCGGCCACGAGCGAGTTCTTGGTCTTGCAAAGCAGCAGCCCGATGGTGGGTTCGTCGCCGGGTTGGGCCAGTAGATCGTCGACCGCGCTCATATACATGCCCAACTGACCGAGAAAGCCTAGCTCGAACTTTGTAGCTTTCAATTCAATGACAACGAAACGCCGGAGCATGAAATTATAGAAGACCAAGTCCGGGAAGAACTCATCTCCGGCCACGTCCAGTCGTAGTTGTCGTCCCACGAAGGCGAACCCGCGTCCAAGCTCCAACATGAATCGTTCGACGTGTTGCAAGAGCTGGGATTCAAGTTCACGCTCGCCATAGGCATCACTCATCGTCAGGAAATCAAAGACGTTGGGATCCTTGGTTGCGTTCTGTGCGAGGTCCGAAGATAAAGGGGGCAGGGTTCTTTGGAAATTGGATACTGTCTGGCCTGAACGTTGATGCTAGCGAGTTTCAATCTGGTGGACTTTGACGTTGCGGGACCAGCCTTCAGAGATGGCATGCCGGGCATACCAAAGACGTTCAGGTGCTTCGCTGAGCTTATCCAGCAGAATCAGGATATGACCCCATGGCAATTGTGCAACAGCCTGTTGCACAATTGCCGTCGAAGACCATGCTTCCGCGAAAGACCGCATGTACTTCAAGTTTCGAGGTTAGAATCCATTGATACCCGGATTACGGTCTCGAAGGTCCGCAGAGAGCCGATCGATGACCTTGGTGCCCCACCCTTGTTCCGCTTGGCGAACGAGAATCTCCTGGCTGATATGCCAATAAGTGCTCACCAATTCTTGATTGGCAGTGCGGATGGCACGTTGCTGGCCTTGAGAAACAATCACGCTGACAGAATCGAGCATTTCGGAGTACCACTGGGGAAGATCAGCGACTGGTGGTGTACTGGCAAACTGCACGACAGCGTCGTCACTAGAAGATTCGCCATCCGAAATCAAGGGAGTCGTCCTTCGTTCTTTGGATTGGAGCCTAAAAATGAATCTAGCCGATGCCTCCGACAAGTCAGTTACCGATCATGGCACCGACTTACCCCTTGATTCGGCATCCTTTGCTTGGAGCATGCCCCATAAATTTGTGATTCTCATGATCTAAAAACTTGTACTTTCGTACCCAACAAAGATGATCTGCAAAGACACGAGTGACAGCTTTTCAAGTTGTGGCCGCGCAATCGTCTTGTCCCGGGCGAAGTTACCCCGCACCATACAAAGAGCACATGGAATCAGAAGAGCCAGCCAAGGTATGCGCGGTGTCCATGATGATTCTCTGCATAGCCTTTGCAGCTTTTGTTACCGAGACATCGCTGCGACGCGCAAGACTGATCGTTCGACTTAGTGCGGGGGATTCGAGCCTGATGGAGCGAAGCGCCGGACGATCAAGCAAGACCATCGCCGGAACCACGGCAACGCCAAGTCCACGTTCGACGCAACGGAGTACCGCATCCATTTCCGAGCCTTCCAAAATGATGTTTGGACGTAGGCCCGCAGAGGCGAACGCCTGAGTTGTTGCTTCTCTCAGGTCGTAGCTCTGGTGGTAAGTGATCTGTGGAAGTGTGGCCAGCTCGGCAAGGGTCAAGGAAATACGTCCGGATAGTCGATCGCCGGAGGCTGCGGTGACTACGACTAACTCTTCGGTGAGCAGTGGAATACGCTGCAAGCTACTCGTTTGAGCTGATCGATCTTCATCGGTGACAATGAGCGCAAGATCGAGCGTGCCGCCGGCAAGTTCCTCAAGCAGACCGCGCGAGCCTTGTTCCGTCAGATGCAGATCGATTCCCGGGTACGCGGCATGGAATGCAGTCACGACGTCCGGAACTAGGCTGAGGCACAACGTGGGGGTGGCACCAATGCGAACTCGTCCTTTTCTCAGACCAGCAAGTT
The DNA here is from genome assembly GCF_002975435.1 of Arthrobacter sp. MYb227. Lineage (GTDB taxonomy): Bacteria > Actinomycetota > Actinomycetes > Actinomycetales > Micrococcaceae > Paeniglutamicibacter. Next base: position 618,386 of record NZ_PCPT01000002.1, read on the forward strand.
CTTGCATCTCATGTCTCACTGTTTCTGCATCGGCAAGCATGCGTTTTGCCAATGGAAGTAGCGATTCTCCGGCATCGGTGAGTGTGATGTTGCCCCGGGCACGATGAAAAAGCTCCGCACCTAGGTCGGATTCAAGGGTTGAAATTTGCCGGCTCAGTGAGGGCTGAGCCAAATGCAAATGCGCGGCAGCACGCGTGAAATGACCGATCCGTGCGACTTCCACGAAACTTTGAAGCTGTTCCAAGTTCATGACCGATAGCATATCTGCATCGAAACGACTCAAACAATTCATTGGACGTATTGTCACTGAGTTCTCATAGTTGAAAACATGAGCGCAAAAATCATCAATGAACAGCAGATCTCCACCACCGTCCTAGTGATTGGCACCGGAGGCTCCGGCCTTCGAGCCGCCATTGAATTGGCAGAAATGGGAGTGGATGTACTTGCAGTGGGCAAACGCCCACGCAACGACGCACACACCTCGCTAGCCGCAGGCGGTATCAACGCGGCACTGGGAACCATGGATAAGGAAGACTCCTGGCAACAGCACGCTGCAGACACCATCAAAGAAAGCTACTTCTTGGCGAACCCGCGCACTGTAGAAATTGTTGCTCGCGGCGCCGCCCAGGGAATTGCAGATCTTGAGCGCTACGGAATGGGCTTTGCCCGTGAAGACGATGGCCGCATCTCCCAACGCTTCTTTGGTGCACACACCTTCCGCCGCACCGCCTTCGCCGGGGACTATACGGGGCTGGAAATCCAGCGCAGCTTGGTCAGCCGGGCTGAGCAGCTAAAAGTTTCCATCCTTGATTCCGTTTACATCACCAAACTCTTGGTCAAGGACAACAAAGTCTTCGGCGCCTACGGGTTCGATATCAATAGCGGCAAGCGCTACCTGATCCATGCGGATTCGGTAATCATCGCCGCCGGTGGACACACTCGCATTTGGCGCCGCACTTCCTCACGCCGTGATGAGAACACCGGTGATGCGTTCCGTCTTGCCGTCGAGGCGGGAGCACGCCTGCGCGACCCAGAGCTTGTCCAGTTCCACCCATCGGGCATTATTGAGCCCGAGAATGCTGCCGGAACACTAATTTCCGAGGCAGCCCGTGGCGAGGGTGGCATTCTTCGCAACGGCCTTGGTGAACGCTTCATGGAACGTTATGACCCGATTCGAAAGGAACTTTCCACCCGAGACCGCGTGGCACTTGCAGCCTACACGGAAATCAAGGAAGGCCGCGGCACCGAGAACGGCGGAGTCTGGCTGGATATTTCCCACCTGCCACGACAAACCATCATGGAACGCCTGCCGCGGGTTTACCAGACCATGTTGGAAGTTCAGATGCTTGATATCACCGCCGAACCCATCGAGATCGCGCCCACCGCTCACTACTCGATGGGTGGGGTTTGGGTTCGGCCAGAGGACCACAGCACCGATGTCGAGGGGCTCTATGCAATCGGTGAAGCCTCAAGCGGATTACACGGTGCAAACCGCCTGGGTGGCAACTCGCTAATCGAGTTGTTGGTTTTCGGACGCATCGTGGCACGCGCCGCGGCCAAATACTCCTCGGGACTCGACTCCCAACCACGTTCTGCTCAAGCGCTGGCCGACGCCCGAGCAGAAATCGATAATCTCTTGGCGGCAGATGGGCAGGAAAATGTACGTGCACTACAGCGAGCCATCCGCAACGTGATGACCGACCACGCCGGAGTAGTACGCGACGAAGACGGGCTTAACGCTGGACTTGTCGAGCTTGATGCGATCGAGGCGCGCATTAAGGAAGTTGGAATCCATCCTGATATTGCAGGTTTCCAAGACTTGGCTCATGCCTTTGATCTCTTGGGCTCAGCCCTTGCAGCTCGTGCCACTTTGGAAGCTGCACTTGAACGCCGAGAAACTCGTGGTTGCCATAACCGCAGTGACTTCCCAGAAATGGATCCCACATTGGAGGTCAACCTTGTATGGTCGCCAAAGAGCGGGGTTACTCGTGAAGAAATCCCCGAGGTTCCTGCCGAAATTGCCGAGCTGATCAAGGAAGTTTCAACAGCTGGCAAGCTCGTGGAATAAGTCAAAGCAGCCAGCCTCATGAGTCAGCGGGCGCATGAAGCTGGCTGCTTGCTATCGGCGTATTGGCAGGACTGTCACAGCCCCTTAGCGGCACAAAAATAGCTCTGTCATAAGAATGACGCACATCCTTGAAGAGTGCCGGCGGTGTATGCCGGGCCACCAAGTGGTACCGCGCGGGCGGCCACCGAAAGGAAAATTCATGGCTAAGAAAAAGACAATCGCTTTAGGGACTTCCGCGGCTGCCTTGGCGTTGATCGCTGGGATTGGTTTCACGGGAGTTGCCAGCACTGCCAATGCGTCGGGTCCTTCTTCGGACACCACGACCACCAGCACCACCAATTCTGCGCCGTCAGAGCACGGCCGACATGGTGACCACGGTGAGCAACGCGGCGAAAAGACCAATTTGGCGTCCACCCTTGCTGAAAAGCTCGGCGTGGACCAAGCAAAGGTGAAGGAAGCACTCGCTGACTTCAAGAAAGTAAACAAGCCTGCAAAGCGTGGTGAAGCTGGCGCAAAGCCTGATTTCGCCAAGCGAAGTGAGGCACTTGCGCAATCCCTTGCTAAGTCACTTGGTGTAGATGAAGCCAAGGTCACCACCGCCTTGGAAGAACTTCGCACAGAAGCAAAGACTGAACGGAATACGGAGCTGAAATGGAAGCTTGATGCCGCTGTAAGCGACGGAAAGCTGACTCAGGCCGAAGCCGACGCAGTCACCAAGGCCATCGAAAAGGGAGTGATTGACGGACACTAGTCCGTACGATTCCAACCCAAAAATGGCGAGAAGGGTGGCCACCGGAAGAAATTCTTGGTGGCCACCCCCCTAGCTACGTCTTAGCCTCGAGACATAGTGAGTACGCTTGGCTTGGCAACCAAACGTACTGCAAAGACCGGTGAAGCTAGCCACTGGTAGACCGTGCAGGAGATGCTCTTCGTCGTGGTCCATCGTCAACTGCGAGAGAACATGACGAATAAAGCAAATTTCGTGTCAAATCTGGCGTTAGATCGATCTCTGGAAGAAGTCTCATGACTGGAACTTGAATGGACGCTTAGTCCGATGTGGCTCCTACTGGGACGTGGGCCCGAACGCGACGTCCATCAATCCACGTTTCTTGGATCCGTATGTTTCCCAACTCGTGAGCCGAAACATCCAGTGGATTACGTTCCAAAACTACGATGTCGGCGAATTTCCCGATCTCCAGTGAACCAACCTCATGATCCGAGAAGAGCTGCCATGCCGCATCGATGGTCTGCGCCTTAATAGCGTCACGAATGTCAATACGGAATTCCGGGCCCAGGACCTTGCCGGATGGAGTTTGCCGGAGAATAGCCGCCTGCATGTTAATCAATGGCGATTCCGGGGTCACCGGGGGATCGTTGTGCAGCGAGAAGCGCATGCCAGCCTCTGCAGCGGCGCCGGCAGGTGTCCACGCTTCGGCATTCTCGCCGAAAAGTCCGGCGAGGATATCGCCGTAGTAATGGATGTGCGCCACAAAGAAGGAAATACCTACTCCCAGCTCCCAAGCACGCTTTACCTGTTGCGGGGTGATGGAACCGCAGTGCTCCATCCGCAGCCGACCGTCGGCACGCGGGAATTCACGTTGCACCTGCTCAAAAACGCTAAGTACCGTGTCAACTGCGATATCTCCGTGCACGTGGCATGCCATTTGCCAACCGTTTGCATAGTGCTGACGGCAAATGGTCAGCAACTGTTCTTCTGTGTAGTTGGAACATCCCTGATGACCGGCGTTGAGCCCGATCGCCTCGGTTTGAATGCTGTCCTCATAGCCGAAGCTCGTCTCGATATTGCCGACCCATGGCGACCCATCAGTCCACACCTTGACCCCAGTGGGACGAAACATGGCTGTACTGGTCCCCATCAAAGGATCGGTGCCCGGCGCCGGGATGTTTGCGCGGATACCCGACATCTCATAGGACCGGATGCGTGCAGGTGGCTCGTGCGTGCGCTGGTATTCCTGCATGAGTGGATACGAATCCGGGTGGAATGCAAGATCACCGGTGGTGGTGACGCCGGCAGCGGCCATGCGATAGAGTTCGAAGTCCAAAAACTCCGAAAACTTCTCTGCACCCGCATGCATCTTGGGACCCATGAAGTTCATGACGGCCGGGATTTCCAGGGCTTCACCGGTCAGTTCACCGGTCTCATCTCGCAGGTATTGCGAGGCACCGGGATCTTCCGAATTGCGGTCGAGCCCTAGTTCCAGCAGAGCCGCGTCGTTGGCCCACGCCGAATGTGCGGAGTAATGCATGATCGACAGAGGAACCGTCGGCGAAAACTCCGTCAGCCACGCACCGCTGATGCGGGGGAGATCCGGCAACAGTAGTGGATCCCAGCCAAAGGCCGCAACCCAGGCTCCAGGACCAGAAGCTTCGGCCTCGGCAACAGCATCACGCAGTTTCTCCAACACTACCTCTGCGCTTCCGCAAAGTGAGGCCCTGATGTCTATGGCGTCGGGGCCGATGAAGTTCATTTCCGCGGTAGGGTGCCCGTGAGCTTCCACAAATCCTGGCAGGACGGTGCTACCTTCCATATTGTGGATCTCGGTGGCCGGTCCTGCGAAGCCCATCACCTTTTCTGTCGAACCGATGGCGACGATCATGCCATCCTTGAAAGCAATTGCCTCCGCGGTACTGAAATCCTCGTCGACGGTGATGATGGTGGCATTGTGGAGAATGGTAGTTGCGTTCATGGTTGTGCCTCTCTAACTAGGCCGTTGCACGGCGGTTGCGCGGGGTCAACAGCAGGAAAATCAGTCCTGCGGCGACTACAAAGATGATGGACTGGACCGCGAGTCCCAGACCGTAAGCATGAGCGGTCATCACACCGTCGGTCATGAAAATGGTGGACATGGGGCCAGCGAGGGCGAAGCCCAAGCCAAAACCGAACTGTCCAACGGCGGGCTTGACCGCGCCCACAGCACCAAGCTGGTCGGCGGGAGCCGACCCCATGATGATGGCGCTTTGCGGGTTTTGCATCCACATGACGGCAAATCCCACCACGAACAGGCCAAAGGCCGGCAACACGATATTGTGCGGGTCTCGCATGAAAATCTGGCTCGCCAGCCCTGCGGCACACAGCAGCAGACCGCTAGTGAACATGGTGCGGTTCGTTGCGCCGAAGCGCTTCTGTGCGATACCTGCCATGGGGGCGCCGCAGATCATCCCGATGTACATGACCGCGACAACCACCGAGACGGCCGAAGCCGGAACACCGGCGGGCAGTGCCAAAGCAGGGTACTGGCCCAACAAGGATGCATCCGCCCAGTTGAACAGCACACCAGCTAGGCATGCTGCCGCGAACGCCGGTTTTTTGAAAAGTTCAACTGGGAAGGCTGGATTTTCAATTCGACGTTCCCACAAGGCGAATCCGCCAAGAACTACCAGTGCCAGGAAAATTCCCCCAATGACCAGAGGACTTCCCCAACCACGAGTGGAAGCTTGTCCGATTGAGTAGACAAGTGCGATGAGTCCTGCTGCAGCAAGTAGGACACCGACTGTATCGAACTTTCGTTGAGCTGCGGAACGGTTTTCTGGCAGGAGCCGGATCGCAATAAGCGTCAGGACCAAGCACAATACGGCAGTGCTGACGTAAGTTGCGCGCCAGCCGAGTGCGCTCTGGATTGTTCCGGAAAGGGATGTTGCAATCACGATCAACGTGGCACCAGCACCGAAGAAGAGTCCGAAAGCCTTAGGTAAATCCTTCTTTTCAAAAAGAGTTGGGATCAGTGCCAGACACATTGCGAAGGACATAGCCGTGGAGATGCCCATCAGTACACGGCCTGCTCCGAAGATCATAGGGGTTGGTGCTGCCGCGGTGACTAGTGCCGCGACGCCCATCAGAAGGATTCCTGCAACTAGGATTTTCTTGCGTCCGTGTCGATCCCCGATGATTCCAACGCCGAGCATGCTGGCGGCAAGAACAATGGTTCCAATACTCTTGAGAAACGCTGCCAGCGAAGGGTTCATACCAAGGGCTTTTGCCGCTGCCGGCATTGCAACTGAATGTAATGCCGGGTCAACTCCCTGCATTCCTCCAATTAGCGCAATACAAATCATTGCTGCCATGACCGGTTTGCGAGCCAGCAGTCGGTGCGTCGGCCATTTTTGTTCGGTGGGAGTATCAATAGGTGTCATGGTTGCCTTGTGCGCAGTAGCGCGCGGGAGAGTTATGCGGGTGTCCATCGCCGGGTCCTTGTGAGCTGGGATCTAGTTTGCGGGCCCGGCTCTAAACGGAAGAGGTGGGTGCCGCGCGTCACAGTTAGCTTATTCCACGGCGTGGATAATGTCGAGACTGTTTTTCTAATATGACATTTGAGGGAGAAATCAGTGCACGGCCGAGCCTGGGTGATGCGCCACGGCGAGTCCCGCGGCAATATGCATGCCACGGTTTACCGGGGTGAAAGGATCTTCTGCGAAGATGATGTTTAGGTCAGTGATGGATGGCAACGCTCCAATGGAAGCCAGCTGCTTTCGCATCTCCGGCTGAAGGTATTCCTGGAGCGCAGCAAGGTATCCATCGATAATGAGAACCCGTGGATTGACTACTGCGGCGATGGTGTCGACCGCAATGCCGAGCCAATACCCGGCCTGATCCAATGCTTTGAGCACCTGCTGCTCACCGGACCGCGCTCGTGTTAGGAGCTCTTCGACCATTTCTTCGTGTCGCCGTGCAAGTTGGGGAACGAGGTCGGCCTCGACGGAGTCCATGATGCTGCATCTGGAATAGATGCCGGCCAGGCCCAGCTGAGTTTCCACGCAACCTCGTCTGCCGCACCAGCATTGGGCGCCGGTGGGATCGATGACGAAGTGTCCGAATTCTCCGGCAAGCCCGGTGGAGCCATGCTCGAGCGCTGACCGGCTATAGATTCCGCCGCTGACCGCGTAAAGGCCGCCTAGGTGCGCCACGGTCTCGAAGTCACCGGGCAAGTCCAAATCCTGTAAACGGGAGAGCAATGAGTAATTGGTGGCGCGGTCAATACCTACCAGTATCGAGGGCGAGACCCCGGCATCGATGGCCGAAACCAACTCCGAGAGCACCTGTCGAAGCGGATATGGGCGGAACCAGCCATTAAGCACGGAGCGCATCATGACTCCCGAAGAGTTATTCACGGCTCCGGGGACTGACGCCTCAACGGCAAGTAATATTTGCCCAGCACTGCGACATTCCTCGGCGATTCGATCAAGAGCCAAGCCAACATACTTGATATACGCGTCGATTTCCAAGGATATTGGTGTGGCAACCGTAAATGAGGTGCTGTATTTTCCGTCGATCCCACCAATGGATGCATAGATTGAACCATTGTCCAGACTCAGAGACGCGGTAGCCCAGTAATGCCGGGCCAAAGTAATGAGGCTTGTCGGGCGGCCCATGGTTGCTGGGTTGGTGTCGGCAACTTCCATTACGAGCTGTCTGTCGCGCAACTCCGCAATGAGTTTGGTCATTGCCGTGATTCCGAGACCAGTGCGTCCCGCGATCTGGGCGCGGGACAGTGGAGAATCAGTGGCGAGCACCAATAGAATTCGTGAAAGATTGTGTTCTCGCAGGTGCGCGATCGACCCTCCACTTGTGCCAAGCGGTCCCGGCGGAATCACGATAGTCATCCTTGCTTCTGGCTCCTGAGGAACTCTTAGTCTATGCGGAGCTGGATGTACGTAGCCGTATTCTTGAAGTGTGGCGGAGGTCTCGCGCGTGTATGGGCATCAGAACGAAACCGGGTCCGACCACCATAAAAGGCGCCCAACTTCAGGTAGTGGCTTTGTTGCCTGAGAGATGCGGGGCATCCATAGCAATACGTCCGCCGGTGTGGCATCGGGATTCGTTGGAGCGTTGGCGAACGAATCGAAGTTGTTTCTTCGATCCTGAAGTGTGGCTCCCTTCGGGATCGAGAACTCATTCTCGGAGCCCGATCCCGAAGGATGCCTTGCTGGGGGTACTAGAGTCCCTTGACGACAATGACGTCCAGCTGACGCGGGCCGTGCACACCCTCAACTCGCTCAAGCTCAATGTCGCTTGTGGCGCTCGGGCCGGAAATCCAGGTCAACGGACGGGTGATATCCATGCGCGGCAGCGCCTCGGGCAGCAAACGAACAATCGTCGAAACCGGAACCACGCACACGTGGTGATCAGGAACCAATGAGATGGCGCGGCGGCCCTGATCGGGTGTTCCGTCAAGAACAATGGTTCCGGACTCGGCAATGGAAACCGCCGAGGACGTCAAGACTGCATCGGTCGAATCAAGCTCGGGAATGCTCAAAATGGCACCCGGTGCATCGACGCGGCGACGCGCATCGTTTGCCGGGGCTGCCTCAACAAGCCAGTCTTCGTTGATGCCGTGCGGCACCACAAAGCTTGTTGCATCCTTCAGACGTTCGGCAATAGTTGCTGCAAGCTGAGCCGAGTCAACGACATCAACGTGTGCCTTGTAGTCCTCGATCCTGTCGACAAGCAATTCGATGAGCTCGGCTTCTGGCATATCAGAGGTCCTGCGGTATTCGCGGGGGACAGGTTCCGGAGTTGGGGCATCGCGCAGGGCGGAGGTGATGCGGGAGAGAATTTCTTCCTTGGCGCTCATCGTTTTTACTTCTCCTGCTCGGTCTTAGCTGGGCTCTGGTGTTCCTTTTTCCACCAGTCACGGAATGACTGGGAGGGGGGAGCAGGGATATCTCGGGACTGGGTCCAGCCCGCTGCAATACCGGGGAGACGCTTGATTTTCTTATCCCGTCCGGCCGCGAGCTTGCCCAAGGGAAGCCCCTTCTCCAACAGAGCGAGGTTCTTCCCCGAAGAGAATGCCCACCCGGCACCCTTCATCATCAGATCCATCTGAGTTGGGAGCTTCTTCTTACCACGCTTGGAATCCACATCCTCGCCACGTAAATGGACAAGGATTTCGGGGATATTGATCTTCACCGGGCAGGCATCATAGCAAGCGCCACAGAGTGAGGAGGCGTAGGGTAGTGAGCTGTTTTCCTCGGACTTAATGCCGGTGAGCAGCGGGGTGAGGATGGCACCGATCGGCCCCGGGTAGGTCGAACCATAGGCGTGACCGCCGGTGCGCTCGTAGACCGGGCACACGTTCATGCAGGCCGAGCAGCGGATACAGTTCAGTGCGGTGCGCCCGTACTTATCCGCAAGTGCGGCGGTGCGGCCGTTATCGAGCATGACTAGGTGCACGTTTTGCGGTCCGTCGCCCTCGGTGACACCGGTCCACAACGAGGTGTACGGGTTCATGCGTTCACCGGTTGAGGAGCGTGGCAGTAGCTGCATAAAGACTTCGAGGTCTTCCTTACCCGGCAGCAGCTTCTCGATTCCCATGACGGTGATCAGGGTTTCGGGCAGCGTCAAGCACATCCGTCCGTTGCCCTCGGATTCAACCACGGCAAGGGTTCCGGAATCGGCGAGGGCGAAGTTGGCACCGGAGATGGCGACCTTGGCGGCGAGGAATTTACGGCGCAGATGTTCACGCGCGGCCATGGCCAACAGGCGCGGTTCATCGGTCAGGTTTGGATCCACGTTCGGCATTTCGGCAAGGAAGATGTCGCGCACCTCGGTGCGGTTCTTATGGATTGCAGGGACCAGGATATGGCTTGGTTTGTCGTGGCCCAGCTGGACGATCAGCTCGGCAAGGTCTGTCTCCAGGGCGGAGATTCCCTGTTCTTCGAGGTATTCGTTGAGCCCTATTTCCTGGGTGGCCATTGACTTGACCTTGACCACCTCGTCTGTTTCTTGTTCCTTGATCAGCTGGGCAACAATTTTGTTTGCCTCGTGTGAATCGCGGGCCCAATGGATCACGCCGCCACGTGCCGTGAAGTTCTTCTCGAACTCTTCAAGCAGCGCTGGAAGATTGGCCATGACGTGATTCTTGGTTGCCGCACCTGCATCACGTAGTTCCTCCCAGTCGGGAAGTTCGCCAACGACCTTCAGGCGCTTATCTCTAATGGTGTGGGTTGCGTGGCGTAGGTTGGCGCGCATTTGCGTGTTGCCAAGTTCGCGGTGCGCTGCATCCGGGAATGGCTCATCGATGTGCAGGTTTCCATCGCCAAAGACCGGCAATGAGGGCATTCCCATGAAGACGTTGCTCATTTACTTGCCGCCCTTTCCTACAAATACCTCGCCGGTGACCGAGACTGGCTCATCGATGGTGCTTGCGAGGATTTCTGCGAAGTGCAGTGTTGTCGTGTCGGATTTGGTGCGCGAGAGCCCGCCGCCAATGTGCATGAGGCAGGATGCGTCTCCGCCGGAACACAGCGAGGCACCTGTCGATTCAATGTTTTTGGTCTTGTCCTCAAGCATTGCCGAGGAAACATCCGCATTCTTCATGGAGAAGGTTCCGCCAAAGCCGCAGCATTGGTCGGCCTCGGGAAGATCGGTGAATTCGATGCCGCCAACGGATTTGAGCAGATCGAGTTGGCGATCGCCCAAGCCCAGCGAGCGCATGCCGTGACAGGAGGGGTGATAGGTGACCTTGTGAGGGAAGTGTGAGCCGAGCTGCTCGGCTGCATTGGTGACACCCAGAACGTCAACCAACAGCTGGGAAAGTTCGTAGGTTTTGGCGCCAACTGCCTCGGCGCGTGCCTTCAGTGCTGCATCTCCGCAGCGTTCGGCGAGGATGGGGTGCTGGTGCTTGACCGAGGCAACGCAGGAGCCCGAGGGGGCTACGGCAACGTCGTAGTGATCGGCTTCGAAGGCCTCGACGTGGTTGGTGACAACCGGTAGCGCTTCATCCATGTAGCCGGAGTTGATGTGCATCTGTCCGCAGCAGGCCTGGCCGGTGGGGAAGATAACCTCGTGGCCCAGGTGCTCAAGAATCTTGACTGTGGCACGCGCGGTTTGCGGATACATAGCATCGACGATGCATGTTGCGAAAAGTGCGATTTTCATGTGTGGCCCTTCCGGCTGCGTTGCCGAAGACTTTTGTGTGGTCAGACCATAGTAGGTCGTAGAGCGAAGTACGTCCACCGAGCATAAAAACGAAGTGAAATGTGTCTGAGCATCGCTAATTATGACACCTCAGAGCCATACAGCGTAGGCGGCAACCGGCCCCTGGATCTGGTGATCATGCGTGTTCCACATGATGTTTTGGGTCTATCCCCATCACGGGTTGCACGAATAGCTGCAACATCACTACGCGCAGAGGGCACCGAATCTGTCTGCTCGTCATTGATTAGCCGAGGGATTACCCGCAACAGACTACGAATACGCTCTGGACCGCCTCGCGAGGACTACAGCGGTGGTTCGGCCACGTTTATCACCTCGTAGTGATCCACGAGTGCTCAGAGAACAGGCCATCGCCATGGCCATGGCCTCGTCCAGATTGCGTTATGGGGAACTATCCCGGAGTATCTTGCCGGTCTGCTAGGTGTATCCCGGCGTACCCTTTATTCGGCATTTGCCGAGGACGGATCGGGAGCGTATTGGCACCACGATCACGGAGATCGTCACGGAATGCGGATCCAAGGATCTGGCCAATTTCAGTAGACTTTTCCGAAGCGCCTACGGATGCGCTCCGTCGAAGTTCTCTGTATATTCCACGTCCCTAACGGGCTGAATCGTCATTAGGTAAGCCGCCGGGGTTACTCGCTGGCGGTGTTCTATGACTGCCAACGAGCAACCAGCGGCGCGATTTCACCAATGCTCTGGTTAGTCAACGGTTCCTGGGACCTGCGATCGATACCGAAGGAGAAGACATCGGGCCGTGCGTAGTGGCCTGCACCATCGGTAAAGAACTTCGCAAAGGGAATGATGCCTAAATCGAGGTCTGCGTAGATAATTGCTTCGTCGTCGCGGTGAGGTTCGGACAGCCATTTTCCATTGGGGGCAATGAACCCGGTCATTCCACCACCCACTACCGGTGCATCCGGACCAGCAGGTACATCCAAGCGGTCAACGATTTCCCGACTGATCCGACCCTGCACAACTATGACGTAGGTCTGCGCGGAAATGGCATGGGCCTGAGCCAACGTGGAGGAATAATGATCGAAATCGCCAGCGTTGGGATCCGCATGCGTGGCATTGATAGCCGGCCACGCGGCGATATGAATCTGTTCACCCAGAGTAGCTAACGCATAGCGGTTTAGATCCATGCTGTGCTCAAAGCAGATGAGTCCACCAACCTTGGCAAATCCCGTATCAACCACGAAAACATCGCGACCATCTCCACGACCCCAAATCGTTCGTTCCGCATTGGTGGGGTGAAGCTTTCGATGTTTGGCAACGAGTTGGCCCGACGGGGAGAAATACGCCTGGGAGCTCCATGGAGTTGTGGTGCAACTGCGCGAACAATGGAGCGGAATATTTGGCCGTGTGAGACCAAATCCAGCACGGATAACCCGGCAAGAACGTTTCGGGAAAAGCAACGAGCCGAGCACCATTCTGACCGGCTTCTCGAATAAATTCGCAGGTCTTTGCGACGCCAGCGGAAAGGTCCAAGAAAGGTGCTGCCGCATGCACTGCGGCCACTTTGACAACTTGTGATGCATTCATGGCTTCACAGTAGGAAGAACACGCGATATGCATTTGACGATGCGTGCAAGTCCGTAAATATGACGTAAGTTCCTCTGTCTGTCGGTAGTAATGGCAAAGACCTGCTGGAGCCAGGCTCCGAAATTCTGTGATCGCCGAAGCAGCAAGATATTCCTTGAACTTCAAGAAGCGTGCGAACATAATCTGTGTGGCAAACAACGTAAACACACCCGCGCTCCCCGCACGCGCCTATGAAGTGGTGCTCAAGAGTGTCGAGGCAGACCTACTCGCGGGGAAGATCAAACTTGGCGACCAGCTTCCCGGTGAGCGGATCTTGGCCGAACGCCACGGAATCTCTCGTGCCTCAGTGCGCGATGCCATCCGCATCCTTGATGCCATGGGCGTTATACGCACCTCCACCGGCTCGGGGCCCAACTCCGGGGCCGTGATCATTTCCAACCCAGCGGTGGGGCTCTCCGCCGCCTTACGCCTGCATGTTGCCTCACGCCAACTCTCGGTTGGGGACATCGTCGAATCCCGCATACTGCTAGAAACCTGGGCAGCGGAATCCGCGGATCTTGGAACAGATCCGGAGCGTAGCAAGGCTGTACTTGAACGTACCGCCGAACTCTTAATTGCCATGGACGACCCGAGCCTTGACCGCGAAGAATTCCACGATCTTGACTCCCAATTCCATGTATTGCTTTCCTCGTTGGCAGGAAATGCTGTCATCGAGGCAATGATGGAATCCTTGCGCCTATCCATTAGTGATTACGTCAGCGATTCAATTGAGGACGACGCAAGCTGGGAACGCATTGCAGCGGTGCTACGTACCCAGCACCACGCGATCCATGCGGCGGTTGCCGTGGGGAACGGACCCGAGGCGGCACAGCGATTGCGAGAACACATTCAGTGGTTCTATAACCAATCCCACAAGCTCTAAAAGATATTTTGATGTGCCGCGAGCCGATGCGTGCCCGTAGCTAAGAACGTAGATAAATAATGCACCAGCCACCGGCCAACGCGGGAACCACCAGTTGGATCAGCGCGGCTCGGAGCATATTTGGTGCTGAAATCATCAAAATTAACCCGGAGGCAACCATTGAGCCGGTACCTGCCAAGAACAATGCGGCCCCGGCCCCAAGGGTTCCTTGCAACAAGAGAACCCCACCCACCACCGTCATGATGGCAAGAAATAGGTTGTAAAAACCCTGGTTGAATGCCAACTGACGGGTGTATGCGGCCTGTTCGGTGCTGCGGATTCCAAAGATCTTGTGAGTTGATTCCTTGTCCCAGAACAGGGACTCGAGCGCAAAAATATATAGATGGATCAATGCTGCCAATCCGCCCAGCACTACCGAAATAATCAACATAGTGGTGCGCCCTTCCTCGTGGTGGTCCTGACCCTTTAGCACTCAACTATGCACCCGGTGCCAACCAAGTATCTAGTGCCACAGGCAACACCGAGTACGCTCCGGCGCGCTAGTTGGGGGTTGTAAGTGCGTGAGTTTGACCTCCATACGCGTAACTTCGTGCTTGAGAGACCTGCAAGGGTCGTAATCTGTGAAGATGCCCAACGCCTCAACCTCGGTAACGCCCATGACCTCACGCACGGGTTTCACCCTGCTTTCCCTTGCCGCAGTGGTGCTGGTGGGGCTCAATCTACGCGCCGGTATTACCAGTGCTTCGGCACTGTTCCACGACCTGCAGCTCTTCTTGGGCTATGGTCCACTGATCGCCGCGTTGCTACCCTCCATCCCCACGCTTGTCTTTGCCGTGGCTGGGGCGGGAACGGCATGGATTGCACGGCGCATAGGACTAGCCGGAACCATCATGCTGGCATTGAGCGTGTTAGCGGTGGGCCTCGGCTTCCGCGCCATCCCTACTACCTGGGCGCTGCTTGCCGGAACCGTTGCAGCAATGTGTGGCATCGCGCTGTGCAACGTGGCAATGCCATCGTTTATTCGTCAGCACTTCGCGGAAAAAACCTCGATGATGACAGGCGTTTACACGGTTACCATGTCCGTGGGTGCCACCGCCGCCTCCTCGCTTAGCGTCCCCCTGGCGTTGGCTGCGGGATCGCCAACACTGGGACTCGCAACGTGGGGTTTCCTAGCGCTTGCCGGTGCACTGGCCTTTGTTCCGTTCCTGATGATGGCTCGGGCAGATAAGACTAAAGCCGCGGCAACTGAAACTACGACGGGCAAGGGAATCAACCCGTTTGCGCTCCTGCGCACCGGCCGCGGACTGGTCATCACCGGGCTTTTTAGCGTCCAATCCCTGATGGCTTACGCGATTATGAGCTGGCTGCCCAGCGTGCTGATTTCCCGCTCCATGTCCCCGGCAGATGCCGGAGTGATTCTTGGGGTGCTCCAACTTGTCTCTATCCCGGCAACAATGCTCTCGCTGTGGATGGTCAATAAAAGGAATATGCTCCGCGGGGCAATCATGATGTGCTCGATCAGCGTCGGACTGGGGCTTGCGGGTCTATTGGTGTTACCGCTGGGTCTTGCCTGGCTGTGCGCGGTGGCCATGGGCATCGGCTTCTCGATCTTCCCGCTGGTATTACTGATCATCTCCCAAAGCGGAGATACTGCAGAAGAAACCACTGCCATGAGCACCCTCGCCCAATCGGTGGGTTACCTGGTTGCTACCAGCGGCCCGTTCGGGATGGGACTGCTCTACGCTGCATCCGAATCGTGGACGCTACCGATTCTGCTACTCATTGGAGTTGCCTGCATCCAGCTATGCCTTGGCATCGCAGCGAGCTCCTACCGCAAGAATGCGCCACGACGCAGCGCGGCATAAAACTTCGGCCCCTGAACATCCTGTAAGCAGGACGCTAAGGGGCCGAAAACCGAATCGCGTGGGGCCTAGTTCTTCGCCAGGGCTTCCTCTTCTTCAAGATCTGCCGGGCCAGAAAGGTCCATTTGATCCAGCGGGACTACCTTGTCCTTGGTGATCCGTGCATGGATGATCCACAGGCCAAAGAAGATCGGCAGGCCAATGTATGAGGAAAGTACCTCCATGCCCCGCCCCGCCAAGACCGCCTCATAGTTCTGACCGGCAATCACCAAAATCAGCACAGCAAAGGCCAAGATTGGGCCGATCGGGAACCACGAAGCCCGGTAGGGAAGGTCGCTAACCTTATTGCCCTGGGCCAGGAAACCGCGACGGAATCTATAGTGCGAGACCGCAATTCCCGCCCACACAATAAATCCGCAGAGTCCCGAGACATTTAGCAGCCAGGAATATGCGGCTCCTTGTCCGACGATTGCCGAGAGGAAACCGAAGAGGCCAACCGCTGCAGTTGCCAAGAGTGCTGCCATGGGAACGCCACGGGAATTGGTACGACCAAAAATCTTCGGTGCCTTGCCGTCATGAGCCATGGCATAAAGCATGCGTGTTGAGGCATATAGGCCGGAGTTGCCTGCCGAAAGGATCGCGGTGAGGATCACCGCATTCATGAGGGCAGCGGCAAAGGCAATCCCGGCACGTTCAAAGACCAGGGTGAATGGAGAGGCAGCAATATCGGCTTCGCCGGAGGCTAACAGGCTTGGATCGTTGAAGGAGACAAGCGTGCCAATGATGAAGATGGCGCCAATGTAGAAGAGCATGATGCGCCAGAAGACGGTGCGAATAGCCCGGGGTACTTCGCGGCGAGGGTTCTTTGCCTCACCCGCGGCAACACCCACAAGTTCGGTGCCTTGGAAGGAGAATCCGGCGATCATGAAGACAGAAATAATTGAGATCCAACCACCGTGGAATACGTCCTCACGGTTTTCCCAGTTGCTCATTCCCGGGGAGGAATCTCCAAGAATGCCCAAGATCATCAGTACCCCGGCAATCAGGAAGGCAATCACGGCAATGACCTTGATCATTGAGAGCCAGAATTCGGACTCACCAAAGGCCTTGGCCGACAAAGCGTTGAGCCCGGTGAGCAACACCAAAAATACTCCGGCCCAGATCCACCCGGGGACATCTGGTAGCCAGAAACTCATGATGATGCCAGCGGCAACAAGTTCGGCTGCCACGGTAATGGCCCAGTTGAACCAGTAGTTCCAGCCAATGGCGAAGCCAAATGAGGGGGAGACAAAGCGTGTCGCATAGGTTTGGAAGGATCCGGCAACAGGGATTTTTGCCGACATTTCGCCCAGTGACTGCATGAGCAGGAAGACCATGAGACCAACCAGCGCGTAGGCGACAAGTGCGCCGCCCGGGCCCGCTTGGGAGATGGTGCCGCCGGAAGCGACGAACAGGCCGGTGCCGATGGCGCCACCAATGGCGATCATCTGCATGTGGCGGCTGCTGAGGCCACGCTTGAGTTCGTTGCCCTCCATAGACAGGGTGGTAGTGCCCGGTGTTGAGGGCTGCTCATCAAGAGCTACCGGTGCTCCGCTGGGCAAGTCGCCAGGGACTTGGCTGTTCTGCTGCATTGGTGAAGCTTCCTCGCTGCTGATCATTCTGGATCAAGACCATGCCGCTGTCATTGATCTAAAACGGGGATCGGCCCGATCCCCGGGTGAGTCGAATCGGATGACCGGCTAAGAGATCATGCCCGGGTATCGAAACAACAATGTTCATTATGACGCTCATGGGTCATAAAGACAGAATCGGTGCATTTGGCCATGCTTCGGACTATCGTGTCCGGCAACACAAATCGTTCCCCGCGTGTAGTTTGCGGTATTTGCTTCACGTTACGAACACAACAGGTGGGGAACCGTTTCATAATTTGTTGTGAAATGGTTCCCCACCTGCCTGTATGAAATTTGTGCAGCGGTGTTTAGCGCAGTGCTTATTGAGCTGCCTGTGCCCTGCCTAATGGCGCCGGATCGACCATGGGGTGAGCCTTGAAGTACTCAATGCCCGCGACAAGGTCAATCTGACCCGAATCTGCGCTATTTGTTCCCTGAGTGAAGGTTCCAAAGTTATCTCCACCGGTTGCCAGGAACGAGTTGGTGACAATCCGGAACGTCGCATCCATTGCCACCGGTTGTCCCTGGTAACTCATCGAGAGGATGTGTTCACCGCGCGGAGCATTCGGAGCATAGGTGTAAGAGAAACCCTCGGAAATACCCAGATGCAGTTTGGGACGCGAAGAGCCCTCGGGCTGCCACTGTTCTTCGAGCACCGATTTGATCTGTGCGCCGGTCAAATCCATGGTGAAGAGCGTATTGCCGAACGGTTGGACCGATGCAGCATCCTTATAGGTCACCGTTCCATCGGTGCCGTAGAGCAGATCGGCACGTAGCCCACCGGGATTCATGAAAGCAATCTGTGTGGGAATTCCGCCAAATGACTCGTTAGAGGTTGCCCAGTGGTGCATATCTGCGACCAAGTTACCCAGCGAGGATTCAACACCTCGGTCAGATCCATTGGTGCCACCACGCAGAACGCTTGCGCTAATATTTCCGATCTTTTGTGTGCCAACAACTTCGGCCTGTTTGACCGCGGCATCAACAATGCTTGCCACCTTGGGAACCGGAGTAAAGCGTGGAACTGTGCTGCCATCTGGCCCAATGGTGGTTAGCGAGATCAGCCCGCCTTCGAGTCCCACCACTTGCTTCTGCCCCTTGGAGACCTCAATCTTCAGGGTATCGAGAGTGGTTCCATATTGGTGAGCCTGTAATACCGGACGTTCAAGTCCCTTGGTCCATCCGGCCACCGGGTAGGAGCAAGCGTAGCCAATGTGCGTATGTCCGGAAATAATCGCATCCACCTTGGAAGATGCCTGACGAATCAAATCACCATAGGAGGTGTCTTCGGTGCCAATCGAGGCACAATTGCTACTCGAGGATCCCTCATGGGTCAGCAGCACAATCACATCTGCCTCACCATTTTTCTTGTTCCCGTCACTGAGCTGAGTCGCAACCCGATTCACCGCTTCAACCTGGTCACCAAAATCGAGTCCGGAAATACCGGCGGGCGTCACCAGCGTTGCTGTTTGGTCGGTCACGGTTCCAATGATGCCAACGGTGACCCCATTGAGCTTGCGCAGCGCATACTCCTGCAATGCGGGGGTCTTGGTGCCCTTTATATAAACGTTGGCTCCCAGTGCGTAGTCGGCACCAGCCGCAGCGTCCCCCTGGCCGTAGCGGGGGATCACCCGGTTGATCAGGTCATCAAATCCACGATCAAACTCATGGTTACCCACGGCCGAAACATCAAGCCCCGCGGCGACCAGCGCGTCGATCGTTGGGTCATCCTGCTGCGAGAACGAGGTAAAAGTTGAAGCCCCAATGTTATCGCCGGCCGAAACAAAGAGCGTGTTCTTAGTGCGCTGCTTGTAGTCCTTGACCGCCCCGGCCAGTACCGAGGCACCGGCTTCGGCACCGTTGGCCTCGATGCGGCCATGGAAGTCATTGATGCCCACCAGTTCGATGGTGGTCACCGGGGTGTTCTTGTCCTTTTGTGCTTGCCCCGGCGCCTTGGGCTTTGGGGCAGCGTTGGCAGGTCCTGCCGCGGATGCGCCAACCAGTGCCAGTGCTGCTGCCGCCACCAGCAGGGGGCGGTACTTGCGGTGTTGTTCGGACACGTTTTCTCCCTTGGCTCTGAGCTCTGCTGCCATTGGCTTCAAATTCATCCCCGAGGGACCTAAACTTCCGTATTGCCTAGGTGGAATTGCCGCAAGCATCAACTACATGCGTCAACGCTGGCGCACATGTTGGTGATACTACCCAGAGGTGACTTTCAAGCCAATAGGTACTGCACACTCGAGTATTCGCTGGTGCCAAACAACAACGATGGGGCCGCCACACAGTGTGGCGGTCCCATCTGGGAAGTGCTTATAAAACTAGTTGGCTAGCACCAGTTCAACGCTGATGGGTGTTGGATTGGCGATGATGTCAAAGACCGGGCAGTGCGCATCGACGGTGTCCTGCAGTTCCCTGTAGCGTTCCGGGGTTTCCGGGCCAGTGAGCTGAACGATTAGGCGCACCCCGGAGAACCCTGGACGGGTATTTTCATCGATGCCAAAGAGTCCGCGCACATCAAGATCGCCTTGCGCATCGATCTTCAGAGAATCAATCTTGATACCCAACTGGTGTGCATAGAGCCGGTAAACGACAACCTGGCAGGAGATCAACGCACCAAGCGCGTATTCAACGGGGCTCGCAGCCTCATCGTCACCGGCAAGGCCCACCGGCTCATCAACTAAGAAGGAGTGCGTGCCACTGGTGATCTGGGTGGCTACCGAGCCCTGTGCGGTGCCGGAGGTTTTGAAGGTTAGCGATGCGCTTGCCGTGTTTGCTGCGATGCGTTCACCCCAGGCACTGCCCGCGGCATTGAGCTTTTCGGCGCGCAGTAGCTCCGGGGTGGTTTCAAGAAGAGTTTCGGACATGAGAAGAATCCTTGTCGTGGTGGCGCGTGCCAGACACGTCGCCATACTTACGCCGGTCCGGTTGGGCGGCGTCGAATCTTCATCTGGAGCACCCCACTATGACGAAGGGGGTTGCCGTCCAACCGGCCAGAGCCGTGAATGGTTGGAACTCGTGATTCTTTATAAAAGTTTGCCCGAGCGTGCTGTGGAGGACAAATACGATGCTTCATGAATCGTCATGAAGCTAGAGGTGCCACCACGTTGCTAAGCATCAGTTGAGGCATTCAGCCTGCCCAAAAGATCGCTGAAGCGGCGGATTTCTTCGGGGTCCCACTGTGAAAGACGTTCACGCAGTAACGTGCGTGCCTGTGCGCCCGAAGCAAACCAAGCCTCGGCTGCCGAGTCTGTGATGCTGACCAGCATGGCGCGGCCATCGTTGGGGTCAGCCACGCGGGTCACCAGGCCTTGAGCCTGAAGTTGTTTGATGGTTCGGCTAATGGTTGCCTTGTCCACCTGAAGTTCATCGGCAAGCACTATCTGCTGCTGGGCCTGTTGTCGAACAAGAATTGAAAGCACCCGGTAGCCCAAGGGTTGAAGTTCCGGGTGGATTGAAAGGGCTCGCCTGCGAATTGCATTGCGGGCATTGACCACCATGATTGAAAATTCCTTCTCAACCTCGGCCATAAGAGGTTCAAGGCTCTGCGGCACCACTGAGTCTTGGATCGCCGGGTGCTCTTCATCGAACGGGGTAGTCATGAGCCTATTTTATGCCCCAACGGCGAAAGCTTGAGCACCTTGAATCACCAATACCTTGCGGTGCCTCATAAATCGCCCATTAAATGCGCTGGCCCCGCCCCACAAACTCTCGGGGCGGGGCCAGCTAGATCAACACTCAGGTGCCTATAGTGCTCACGGAACGCATAAATGAGGCTTAGCTCGCGGGTGGAACCTGATGCTCGTGGAGCATTACCGAGGAAACGTTCAAGCGTGCCAAAAGATCGGAAAACCTCTTGATTTCCGCCGGTTCCCATGTAGCAAGCCGCTCCCGCATCAGGGTCCGGGAACCAATGCCAGCTGCAACAAATGAACTACGTGCCGATTCGGTGATACTCACCAGCATGGCCCGCCCATCCGCGGGATCTGGGATGCGGGTGACCAGCCCCTGAACCTCAAGTTGTTTGATAGTTCGGCTCATCGTTGCCTTATCTACCTCGAGCTCTTCGGCAAGTGCAATTTGTTGGTGAGCCGGTTGTCGAACCAATACCGAGAGAACCTTGTAGCCTAACGGTTGTAATTCTGGGTGGATTGACTGAGCACGCCTGCGGATAGCGATTCGTGCCTTGTAGACCATCGTTGAAAATTCATTTTCAACATCTTGAATCAGGGTACTGAGCACCGGATCTTCATGTGCCGGGGCGGGGGTGCTGACCCCGGATGAGAAGCAAGGAGAATTAACGTTCATGATCAGTGGCGTTGGGTCGGCTCAAGGTCATCGTCATTTGCCTCGGGCCTAGGTTCGGCTTTGATGCCCAAGGATGCATCGGAGGGGCTTGGTGCTGCATCTAGATCGTTGGCATCGATGACTATGCCACCAGCCTTCTCTTCAACCTCGCTGCGTTCGGTGCGCGTCATCTTGCTCAATGGCAAGTTCGGCAGGAAGATCACCGCAAGGATCGTGATCAGACCCAGCGGGGCCGCGATGGCGAAGATGTGTGCCACGGCGTCGCCGTAGACTGACTCGATGATTTGGCGGATCGATTCGGGCAGAGCACCCATTGCTGGCATGGTTCCGGAGGACATGGCCGCGGCTACTTCCTTGCCACCCTCGCCCAATGCTGCAATTGCTGCGCCGATTTCATCCTTACGTGCCGCAAGCATTTCTGGAATCTTCAGTGCAAGGACAGCACCAAGTGCTGCAACGCCGGCCGTTCCGCCCAATGAGCGGAAGAAGGCAACTGCGGAGCTGGCAACGCCGAGCTCCTTCTGCGGAACCGCGTTCTGGACTACCAGCACCATGTTCTGCATGACCATGCCAACGCCTGCACCAAGGAGGAACATGAATGTTGAGACAAGGACAAAGTTGGTGTCATAGCGGATTGTTCCTAGCAGGAACATTCCCGCCGTCTGCATGATCGAACCGGCAACCACA
The DNA here is from genome assembly GCF_002975435.1 of Arthrobacter sp. MYb227. Classification (GTDB taxonomy): domain Bacteria; phylum Actinomycetota; class Actinomycetes; order Actinomycetales; family Micrococcaceae; genus Paeniglutamicibacter. The sequence continues at coordinate 640,398 of NZ_PCPT01000002.1, forward strand.
TACATCTTCCACTTACCCGTGCGTGAAATCAGTGCACCGGCAACGGTTGAGAAGACCAACACGCCTGCCATCATGGGCAGTGTCATAAGTCCGGCATTGGTTGCGGATGCTCCGCGAGCCATAATCATGTACTGCGAGAGGAACACCGAGGTGCCAAACATTGTCACGCCAACGGACAGTGAGGCGATGACTGCCAAGGTGAAGGTTGCGTTCTTGAAGAGGTCTAGGTTGATCAGTGGTTCTTCTGCGCGGATTTCTACAATCACAAAGGCAATGAGTGCCAGGACCGAGCCGCCGACCATCCATGCGCTGGTGGGTGAAACCCAATCGAAGTTGGTCCCTGCCATGGAAACCCAGATCAGCAGCAGCGAAACGCCGGTAGAGAGCAGTACGATGCCGAAGTAGTCGATCTTGACCTTGCGCTTGGGAACTGCGGGAAGGTGCAAGGTGCGCTGAATGAGCAGGATGGCAATGACCGCCACCGGGAGAGCAACAAAGAAGTTCCAGCGCCAGTTGATAGTGTCGGTGATGAATCCACCGATCAGTGGTCCGGCCACGGTGCCCACTGCCATGATGGCCCCGAAGAGGCCCATATACTTACCGCGCTCGCGGGGGGAAATGATGTCGGCCATGACGACCTGGCTCAAGGCGGCCATGCCACCGCCGCCAAGACCCTGGAAGACACGCATGGTGATGAGCATGTTTGTATCTTGCGAGAAACCGGCGATTGCCGAGGCAACGACGAAGATTGCCAGCGAAAGTTGCAGAAGCAGCTTGCGGTTGCCGAGGTCGGCAAGTTTGCCCCAGATGGGGGTTGAGATGGTGGTGGCCAGCAGGGTTGCCGTCACTACCCAGGTGTAGGAAGTCTGGCTGCCGCCAAGGTCGGAGACGATGATCGGCAGTGAGCTAGCAACGACGGTTCCTGCAAGGATGGACACGAACATGCCCATCAATAGGCCGGTCAGCGATTGCATGACCTGGCGATGTGACATTTTTGCCGTCTCGCCGGGAAGTGTTTGGGGTGTAGACACAGAGGGGTCCTCAAAAAGCATTTGGATGGTTGATCTGTGTCAACTATAAAATTATTGGTTGCGCTAAGTCAACCAATTTAGTCCTTATGTGATCGGGTGCACTTCTGCTGATCTTCGGAGAACTCTCAGTAACTTTTTGGCTTATCGCTATTTGCTCCGTGGGTGAGTCGGGTCAGACTTGGCTGTGGGTTCGCGCTCGTGAACCGGAATGAAGGAGAAAATCATGTCAACGATTCTCAATCCCTACATCAGCTTCCGCGATCAGGCGCGTGCGGCCCTGGAGTTCTACCAGAGCATCTTCGGTGGAGAGCTCGACCTGCGCCCCTTTGGGGAATACGAGTTCGCTCGCACCGGAAATTCGGCAGAAGATACAAAAATTATGCACGGGCAGTTACGTGCGCCAGGGGGACTGAATGTAATGGCCGCCGATACCCCCGACTCCATGGAGTGGAAGGGTGGAACCGCCATTTCTATCGCACTGACCGGTGAGAATCGTGAAGAACTACAGGAGCACTGGGCCCGGCTCAGCCAGGATGCCGTTATTGGTCAAGAGCTGACTCGGGCTCCCTGGGGCGACTGGTTTGGGATGCTGACCGACAAGTTCGGCGTTGACTGGATGGTGAACATCGATGGGTCGGGGCAATAGGCGCAGCGGTATTTAAGAAGTATTGGGGGCAGTTCCGTGGAACTGCCCCCAACACTTTAAGGGCCGGGCTGGTTCGGTGCTACTTCTTAGGCCTTGCGCACTAGCTGCAAGTGCCATTCCTCGGGATCCTGCTTCAGGTAGATGATGTCGAATGCCCAGGGTGCGCGCTGCTCGAGCTGCTCAAGAAGTGGCAAGGGGTTGTGCGGGGCAATCAGGACGATCCCGCCGCCAACGGCAATCGAATCAATGGCACCAAAAATTGCCGCATGACGAATCGCGTGTGGAATCACGCGGGCATCGAGCTCGGGGTATCCGGCGTCGTGATCGCCGCAGGCGCACGCATGAACCGGAGCCTGCTGCTGTGCTTCTTCTTTGCTTGAAGAGATGACGATATCGGCCATTTTTTATCGAATCCTTTGCTTTGTGAACGACCATCGCCGCTCTGTTTTGGAAGCCACCACTTATTTTATTACAGTTAACTACGTGGAAAATAATCTGCGCCAATTATGACAGTGGTGCATCGGTGAGAGGAAGCCCTATGCAGCAGGCAAACGAGAATACCGCGCAGCCGGTGCGCAGGACTTCCTATGGGCGCCCGCTCTCGCCCACTCGAGCGAATATTCTCGAACTTGTTGAGATCCAGCCCGTCCCCACAACGCTCGCTGCCATCGTGCGCAACTGCGGACTGCATGAAAATACTGTCAGGACCCACCTCGATGAACTCACCCGCGATGGCTACCTACGCAAAACCAAAGCTGAAGCACAAGGCCGCGGGCGACCTGCCTGGCTGTTCTCGGCCGTAACCCCACTAGAACCTTCACCCTTCGCCGGTCTCACCTCGGCGCTTGCTGAGGTTCTGTACGAAACCAGCGATAACCCGACCCGCGACGCAAAACGTGCCGGCGCAAAATGGGGCAAACAACTTCAGTCCACACTTCCAGAAATCCGCGAAGCGGTAGCAGGCGTTGCCGAAGCCAAGGAACGGGTCATGGGTGTGCTTGATGGCATCGGTTTTGAACCAACTAGCGATGCAAGAACCGAAGAAATCACCCTAAACCGTTGCCCACTGATCGAAGCTGCCAATAAACACCCGGAGATTATCTGCAACGTACATTTGGGTATCATTGAGGGGGCTGCCGACTCAATGGGCTTTACCTCCGATGGCAGCGTATTGCTTCCGTTCTCCGCACCCGGGCAATGCTCACTGAACCTCGTGCTCAACCGGGCAAAGACCGGCTCGGCATGAGCGCCGGGCCGCGCACTTCCACCCGTACCCCGCGCCCACTTCCATGGCGCACCCTGCTCATGCTTCCAGCCGGACTCAGCCTTCTAGCAGGACTGAACGCTGCACTGACGCTGCTTGAACTTCCGGCACTTTTCAACGTTGCTGCTTGGTCCGAAGTCCACGGCATGGTCTTGGCCCTAGGATTTGTCGGCACGCTCGTTGCCCTAGAACGCGCGGTGGCATTGGGGAAACGCGTCGGTTATCTCAGCCCGCTGCTGATCGGGATTGGTTCGCTGCTCCTGCTGACCTCGCTTCCCCAAAACCTTGGAAAACTCGGACTGCTCTTGGGCATGGCCGGACTTATCTGGGTCTATATACCGCTTTGGCGCAGGCAACGTGACAACGCGGTATTGGTGCAGATGCTTGCTGCTGGACTCGGCACCGGGGCCGCATTGCTCTGGCTCGGTGGGTTGGATATGAACCTCTTGCTGCCATGGCTCGTAGCATTCGTGGTGCTCACCATTGCGGGGGAGCGCATTGAATTGGCACGCATCACCATGGGTGCACGTGCCGGGCGACGAATCGGCCAACTTTCGTGGGGTGTAACCTTCGGTGTTGTTGGCTCGCTGCTGTGGCCACAGTGGGGGTCTATCGCCTTTGGGCTCTCGTTAGTGGTGCTCACTGCATTTCTGGCCACCAACGATGTTGCCCGACGAACCATTAAAGCCACCGGGGCCACCCGATTTATGGCAGCCTGCATGCTTGCCGGCTACGCCTGGCTTAGCGTTGCCGCAATTACCTGGTGCTTTGGATTTCCAAGCACCCAGGCACGCTATGACACGGTGATTCACGCTGTCTTCCTGGGCTTCACCATGTCGATGATCATTGCCCACTCCTCAACGATTCTTCCCGCCGTCTTACGGCGCCCCTTGCCCTACCGCAAGATGATGTGGGCACCGGCAATATTGCTACATGCGGGATTACTGTTGCGCGTATGGATTGGTGACGGGCTTGGATATCACGGTGCATGGATCATTGGAAGCGTCATCAACATCATCGCATTACTACTCTTCTTTGCCTTCGCCATCCTCAGCGTCGCCCTCGGTGAGGTACCGTCCAAGACGCCACAGCGACAACGGCCAGACGCGCCAAAACCAGCAAGTGGCCTTGGTGTTGGCGCTCGCCCCGGTAGCCTTAGCCTCGGTCTAAGTGCCGGACCCAAAGGACAACCAAGACCATCTCAAAACCCGGGACAGGGCCTCGAAACTAGGCCACGATCTTCCACAGAACCACTAGTGCCAGCGAAGGACACACCGGATGAGTAAGAATCCAACCAGAGGATTTTGGCCCATGAGGGATTTGCCCGTTGCTATCTGGCTCATGGTTCTGGTGCTCACCACCCTGATTCACCGTGAGCTACCGGCCCCGCGCTGGCTGATGATTCACCTGATGCTGCTCGGTGCCATCTCTCACGCAATCCTCGTCTGGTCACAATACTTCGCCTTCGCCTTGCTACGTACCCAGGGCAGCCCTCGAGATCGAATCACCCAAAACTATCGCTTGCTATTGCTAAATATTGGCACCCTCGGAGTCTTTAGTGGAGTGCTTGGAAACCTGTGGTTAGTTACCGCTACAGGCGCTGCATTGATTGCCGCTGCAGCAATCTGGCATGGGATAAGTCTGTTCCAACGGATGCGACAGGCACTGCCTTCCCGTTTTGGTGCCACCGTCAAGTACTATATTTTCGCCGCAGCATTCTTGCCCGTCGGGGCACTGCTTGGTGCGATCCTCGCCGGCGGCTCGGCAATACCTGGCTACCAACAGACGACTCTTTCACACGCAATGCTCAACCTCCTGGGTTGGGTGGGGCTGACAGTCGCAGGAACCTTGGTGACCCTATGGCCCACCATGCTGCGTACCAAGATTGCCGATCACGCGGCCCGAAATTCCCAGCAAGCCTTGCCAATACTTGCCGGGTCCGCCGTCATTGCGGCGCTGGGTGCCGGGTTCAATATGCTTCCGGTGGCAGTTCTTGGATTAGTTGGCTACGTCGTGGGCCTCGGAATCATGGCAGGATCCTTTATTCAGGTGGCCCGCAATAAACCACCCAAGACTTTTTCTACGCTCTCGGTACTTGCTGCTGTTGGTTGGTGGATAGGCTGCCTGATTGCCATGGTTATCATGCTGGTTTCCACGGGAGAGATGAATGTCGCGTACAGCGGTTTTAGAAGTGTTGTGCCATACGTGGTGGCAGGCTTTGCTGCTCAGATTCTCTTGGGCGCACTCTCCTACCTGATTCCGGTGGTGCTTGGCGGGGGACCACGCCCGGTGCGTGCAGCAACAACGGTCTTTGACAAAGGCGCTGTACTGCGCGTGGTAACCGCAAACCTTGCACTACTTGCCTGCGTGCTTCCGGTGCCCTCACTTGTACGAGTGATCTGCTCGGTGCTATACCTCATTGCCATGTCTAGCTTCTTGATCCTGCTCTTTGCTGCGATGCGGGCCCACAAACTCGCCAAGCGGGAAATTGCAGCTGCTCCTGCGCCGACTCCCGGTTTGCGGCGTGAACGTGTGGCTCCGGAAGGCGATCGACCTGCCGGTCAGCGCGCGGGTCAGGCGATGGTGGGGCTGCTTGCAGTGGTTCTTGCCATCGCCATCGGTGTTGCCCTGGATCCGGCCTCCAGCGGAATCGCTGCCCCACCGGCAGCTAGCTCAAGTCAATCACTGGCGGCGCCAACCGAAGATGTGAAGACTCAAACCATCAAGGTTGAGGCAGCAAATATGCGTTTCACCCCGGCAGTAATAGAAGTTGAAGCCGGAACCCGACTGGTCATCGAACTAACTAATACCGACACCGCAGATACCCATGATCTGGTGCTTGCCGCCGGGGCCGACAGCGGGCGGCTCTCCCCGGGACAATCTGCAACCATCGATGCCGGGGTGATCACTCAGGACGTTGCTGGCTGGTGCTCGATAGTGGGCCACAAACAAATGGGCATGGTCTTCGAGATCAAGGTGACTGGCGAGGTATCATCCGATCCCGACTCAACACCGCAATCCGGCGCAATCGATGAAGCGCCAACCGGTCTCAGCTCTATGCATGGCTCCACGCACGGCACCCAGCCCTTGGCAACCGAGGGCACCCCCAAGCTCGACTTCCAAGCCAAACCAGCGACGGATTTCACGGCCCGCGACGCCCGCTTGCCCCAACTTGCACCCAAAAATAAGGATGGCAGCCCCACCACCCACAAGATCATGCTCACCGCGCAGGAAATGATCACCGAGGTGGCACCCGGTGTTCGGCAAAAACTCTGGACCTTCAATGGCACAGCGCCGGGCCCCCTGTTGCACGGGCGAGTGGGTGACACCTTTGAGGTGACGCTGAAAAATGATGGCACCATGGGCCACTCGATTGACTTCCATGCAGGTGCCTTGGCCCCCGATAAGCCCATGCGAACCATTGCCCCGGGTGAGTCACTGAACTACACCTTTACCGCCACCAAGGCCGGAATCTGGATGTATCACTGCTCCACGATGCCGATGAGTGCCCACATTGCTAATGGCATGTTTGGCACCGTGGTTATCGAGCCCGAGGATCTGCCCGAGGCTGACCGTTCCTATGTACTGACCCAATCCGAGTTCTACCTCGGTGCCCGGGACAAGGAAGTGAACGCTGATAAACTCGCGATCGAAACCCCCGACATGGTGGTTTTTAACGGCTATGCAAACCAGTATGACCACCGGCCGCTTGAAGCAACGGTGGGGCAACGGGTTCGCATTTGGTTGTTGGATGCCGGGCCAAACCGTGCTTCCTCGTTCCATATCATTGGAGGACAATTCGATACCACGTGGTTTGAGGGCGCGTATCTTTTAGACCGACGTGATGGCGGTGAAGGTGGCAGTCAGGCCTTGGCATTAGCGGTGGCTCAAGGCGGGTTTGTTGAGCTCGAATTCCCCGAGGCCGGTTCCTATCCTTTCGTTTCACACGTGATGATTGATGCCGAACGTGGCGCGCATGGGCTGTTCAAAGTCAGCAAGTAAGACCCAGCGTTTCAACGACTTAGGGCAAAGATTCGTTAAGTTTTGGGCATGCAACGGCACTAAATCCTTTGAACAACGGGTAAGAAAACTTCATTGGCGCATGTAGTGGCGCTCGGCTTTGCGCCACGACAAATAATGGCCCGGAGCAATTCTCGGGCTCAAGGCAATATCATGAGGGTGTGCGTGAAATTCTCGGGGCTGTGGGTCCCGCACTAGAACTCTTCGGTTGGTTCGCACTTCTTGGAGCCATCGGATTCTTTGTAGTGGCCAAAATTTCCAGGCGTGGTCATGCTACCTGGCGTGAAGCTCTCTGCGAGGTGACCTCGTTGGAGGGACAACGTTGTGTGGTCTGGAACACCGAGGACGGGGTTGCCCATAGTCGGGTGCTCGCCGAACTCGAACACGGCGAAGAACCGAGCATCATTCCTGAACGCGTATTTTTCAAACAGCACGAACCATTGCTGATCCGTTTGGTCCCGCCGCGCTCCAATGTGCGATTCATGCTGGTACTTGCCTGGACCATGACGGCATTGTGGGTTTTGAGCAATGTGGTTCCGCTCATTATGCAGCAACTATTGATTGCAGAGTCCGCCTAGAGGGCCAGCGATAGGATCCGTGAATCGGTGCCCTCATTTGTCGCAATTAATATTTCGTTCTTCGAAACAGCCATGACATCTCGTAATCGCCCCTGCTTGTCTAGAGCAATCCGGGCTGCGGACACCACGGCCCCATTGCCCGAGCTGGCAGCGGGCAGCTCTAGCCGCCAAAGCCGTTCACCACGGAGAGCCGTAATATAGGCGGCGCCTCCAACAATTGCCATTCCGCTCGGTGAAGCATCTGCCGTTGATGGCCATACGTACGCGGCATCGACGAGTCCTTCGCTGTGTGGTGCACCGGTCACCCGTGGCCATCCATAATTTGCGCCGGGTCGGATCAGATTCACTTCATCATCACGATCCGGACCCAACTCGGTAGCCCACAGACGATCCACCGAGTCCCAGACGAGGCCTTGGACGTTGCGGTGCCCATGGGAATACACCGGGGAGCCGGTAAAAGGATTGGATTCCGGGGTACTCCCATCGGGATTGATACGCAGGATTTTTCCGTTGAGTCGAGAGATTTCCTGGGCCGCTGGCTGATCGGTGGCATCCCCGGTACCGATATATAGCAGCCCATCGGGGCCTTGTTTTATACGCCCACCATTGTGAATAGTGGCCCGAGGAATCCCCGTCAAGATATTTTCTACGGGGCCCACCGTTGAACCTTGTAGCTCCATGCGCACCACCCGGTTATCGCTCTCGGTACTCATGAAGGCGTAGAGCCACTGTTGCGTTCCGGAATCGGAAATAACCGCCAGACCCAGCAGCCCGGCTTCACCGCCGGGGACTACTTGGGGTAGATGAACCAGCGGGGTAAGTGTCCCATCGGTGGCTAGCCGCAAAATTCGCGCGGTGTCGCGTTCGGAAATCAGCATGCTGCCATCCCCGGTGCGGGCCATTGACCATGGAGTATCAAGGCCGGTGGCCCTGGTTGTGATGTGAGCAGCGGTGCTGCTCCCGCTCTGCTCGGGTGTTGCCGTGGCACTCGGTTGATTCTCGGTGGAACACCCTGTCATGGCGCTCAAACCTAGGGCACCACCAAGGATCAACACCGTGCGGCGATCCATCCGGGGGCCGGCCGCGGGCCCAAGAGCCGTCATGGCCACGAGTCTAATCTGCACTAACACCGGCACGGAAGGGCACTGCTCAACGCCAAGAAAAAAGCCCGGGCCGCTTGGGATACCGGTACTACCGGTATCCCAAGCGGCCCGGGCCCTTGGGAAGCTACTGTGTGACTACTTAGCAGCGGTCAACGAATCGACCCATTCCTGATTCTCGGTGATCCACTTATCGACGATCGGACCGTAGTCCTGGGTTTCGTCCTGGTTGAACATGGCGTTTTCCAAGGAGAAGAGCTTGTCGTCATCCATCTTGAAGCCCGCCATCCAGCCCGTGAGGGTGGGGAAGTCGTCCTTGAATGTCAGGCTGCCGTAGGAGCTGATGTGCTCGGCGGTACCCAATGCACCCTTGGGATCTTCGAGGTCCTTGATGGGGAAGGCATCATAGGCCCAGTGCGGGCGCCACAACGTGACAACGATGTTGTCCCCGGCTGTGGTGGCCTTCTTCAACTCGGTCAACATCGCCGTGGTTGAGGAAGTCACGAAGTCCATCTTCTCCAAGCCGTAGTCCGGGCTGACCCGATCCTTCATAGCAGCAGTCAACCCTGCACCCGGGTCGATGCCTACGATACGGTTGCCGAACATGTCTGCCTTGGCGGCGAGCTCGTCCAAGGACGTGATGTCAGCGTCCTTATTGACAGCAACTGTCAGCTTGGCGTTTTCGTTCCACGTGCCCAGTTCCTGCATTTTGTCGCCGTACTTTTCTAAGTACTGAGCGTGGGTGTCCGGAAGCCAGACGTCCATGGTCATGTCGAAGTCGCCGGTGCTGACACCTGTGAAGACCGGTGCCGCATCGGCGCTGGTCAGGGTTACATCGTAACCCTTCTTGTCCAGAATGCGCTCCCAGAGATTGGAGACGGCAATGCCTTCGTCCCAGCCGGCGAACACGCCAATGGTCAGTTCCTTTTTGTCGCCGTTGTCGAGTCGCTCAACCGTGGGCGAAGCTGCCGGATCATTGCCGTCGCCCGATCCGCAGGCCGTCAGGGCTAGCGCGGACGCCGCGGCAACGGCCATCAGCGATATGAGTTTCTTTTTCATGAAAATTTCCTTTCAACGGTGGCTCCCGGCTGAATGGGTGCCTCATATATTGGTGACTGCCTACGCCGCCACGTGCTTCTTGGCATGGCTCAGCGAAGCAGTGATGCGATCTAGGAAGATCGCCAAGATGACAACAGCGAGGCCAGATTCCACACCCAACGGTGTATTCAAACTGGTCAAAGCCCCATAGACGGCACCACCGAGGCCGCCGGCGCCGATCATGCCGGCGATGACGACCATGGAGAGGGAAAGCATAATGATTTGGTTGATGCCGGCCATGATGGTGGGCATCGCCAGCGGGATCTGGATCTGGCGCAGGATACGCATCGGTGAGGCACCGAAAGCCTGTCCCGCTTCGACTACTTCTTTATCCACTGAACGAATTCCCAGCTCGGTGAAGCGAGCTCCCGGAGCCAGCGCAAAGGCGATGGTCGCCACGATGCCGGGAACTGGTCCGAGGCCCAGCAGCAACAACATCGGAATCAGGTACACGAAGGCCGGCATAGTCTGTAGGAAGTCCAAGACCGGTTTGACGATGCTGGAGACCACAGAGGACTTGGCAGCGGCGATGCCCAGCGGCACAGAGATGACCACAGCGACCAGCGATGCCACGAGCACGAGCGCTAATGAGTTCATGGCGTTTGTCCACTGGTTCATACCGTAGATCAGCAAGAAGCCAAGGACGCTACCCACAGCGAGCTTCCAGCCCTTGAGCCAAAATGCAAGGGCGGCAAGCACGATGATGATGACCCAGAAAGGTGGAGTCGTCAGGACCCAATCAAGCCCTGCGTAGAATTTCGCGAAGAAGACCTTGACACCATCGAAGAACGCTCCAAGGTTGGCGATGATCCAGTCAAGGGCTGTTTCCGCCCACTTACCCACGGGAATGCGGAACAAATTGTCCATTAGAGTGCGCCTCCCTCTTCACCAAATGGTTCCTGGGTAAATATCCGTGGTTTCTGACTGCCATCATCACTTCCGGCACTCTGCCCCGGGGGCAATACGTCCAGGGAGCTAGTCGTCGATGGCACGTTACCCAGAGCTGCAAGTAACGTTGCACGAGCCACAGCGCCGACCAACCTTCCACGTTCATCGATGACAGGCAGCGGGGTACTGCTTTCCACTGCACGTCCAAAAAGATCGTTGAGTGGAGTTTCAGAGGAAACTGCATCATCGGCACGGGTCAAGATCTCTGTGAGATCAGATCCTCCCCGATCGGCTAGCGCCTGGGTTTCGCGGTCGGTGACGATCCCGCGGAAGTTCCGGTGCCTGTCGACGACGAAGGCGCCGGAGGTCTGCTGCTCACGCATCGTCAACAATGCGGCGCGGGCACCACCGCTGATCGAGACCACGGCACGCGGATTCTGCATCACGGCACCGGCGGTGAGCACGCGCGTGCGGTCAACATCCCTGACAAAGGCCGAAACATAATCGTTGGCAGGGTGCGTAAGGATCTCATCGGGGGTGCCGATCTGCACGATCTCTCCATCGCGCATGACGGCGATTCGGTCACCGAGGAACATTGCCTCGTTCAAATCGTGGGTAATAAAAATGATGGTCTTGCCCAGATCCGCTTGTAGAGCGGCAAGCTGCTCCTGCATATCGCGGCGGATTAACGGGTCAAGCGCGGAGAATGCCTCGTCCATCAGGAGGATGTCTGTTTCCGAGCACAGCGCACGGGCAAGGCCGACGCGTTGCTGCATGCCACCGGAGAGCTGCGAGGGGTACTTATCTCCCCAACCGGTCAGCCCGACGGTGTCGAGCATCTTGGTGGCTAGGTCGGTACGTTTTTTCTTATCTACGCCCTGAATCTCCAACGCATAGGCGGCGTTTTCCAATACCGTGCGGTGTGGCAACAACGCAAAGTGCTGGAAGACCATGGAAATGCTTTTTTGCCGGACCTCGCGCAGCCGCTTTCCGGAGATCTTGGAAATGTCTACATCTCCAATGTGAACCGACCCGCTGGTCATGGGCCACAGTCCGTTGAGCATCCGGATCAACGTTGACTTGCCGGAGCCGGATAGACCCATGACAACGAAGATCTCTCCGGGTCGCACCTCAAACGACGCATCGATGACTGCCGCGGTTCCCAGCGGTGCCACATCCTCACGGGTCTGACCCTCTTGGAGCGCTTTCACTGCTTCTTGCGGTCTACGCCCGAACACCTTGAAGGCGTTTGCGACACGTAGGGCCGGCGGTGCTGCCCCGGGTGCTGATTTCATGGGTAGTTCCATCCACGTGGAGCGCGGAAGATCCGGCCTCACGATTTGTGCTTTCTGGATCACAGAGCCGTTGCGATCGGCGGGTGAGCCCCTCGCAACGGATGAGACTTAGAACCCTCACGCTAACAGCAGCTTCACGAAAAAAGGAGAAGAAAGTCACATAATCTTGTTTTTTAGCTCGGTGTAAAACCCTTATTTCCCCATGTCCGCGCGGTAATAGCGGTGTTACGACATTGTGATACTCGACGGCGTCTCACATTGATTCACGATCGAATTTCATGCAAAACGTTCACCGATCTTCGAGAACAATGTGAGCACAATGATAAAAGTTATCCACTCAATATCGGGTGTTATCGGCAGAAAGAAACGCATATAAGTTATTTTGGTGCAGATGCTTCCCTCAATCGACGCATTTTGGTTCGGCAGTTGGGTCGCGGCTCGAAAAGCGGGATGATGGAGGGGAAAGCAATCAGTCTTTTGCCACCGAGAATCAAACGATGGCAACTACACACCTCAGGAGGCCACCTCATGCGTGAGGCAATCAATATCGGTTCGGTCGATGACATCGACGAAGGCGAAGCACTAGTCATCCCCGCCGAAGATAACGGCACCAAGGACGATATCGCGGTATTCCACGCAGAAGATGGAAACTTCTACGCAATCAACGATGAATGCACCCATGAGACGGCCTCGCTTGCCGATGGGTGGATCGAAGGCACCGAGGTAGAATGCCCGGTTCACGCCGCGAAGTTCTGCCTCAAATCGGGTGCGGCACTGTGCCTTCCGGCAACTGTTGCGGCACGCACGTACAAGATTGAGGTTCAGGACGGGGACTTGTTGCTCTACCCGGATACCCCCGTCGTCTAATTCCTTGCCGTCCCCGGCATTTCCTCTTAGGGCCTATGGCTCAAGCCTCAGGTTCAAGGCCAAGAACACACCCAGCAGAAAGTCGTGCTCCCGCCCCTCATGGATATCAACTCAATCCTCATTATTGGCGGGGGCCTGTCCGGGTTCACCGTGGCACAAAACCTGCGCACGCGCGGCTACGACGGAACCCTGGGTATCGTTGATCCCGACGGGATTCCCTACGACCGTCCACCGCTGTCAAAGGCCTACCTGCTGGGGCAGAAGGATGCCGGGGGCATCGCGCTGGCCCCAGAATCCTGGTACACCCAACACGATGTCGAGATCATCACCGGTACAGCCAGGGAGCTTTTACTCGCGGAAAGTAAAGGCCCCGATGCCCAAGGTATCGGTGTACGGCTGACCGATGACAGGGAACTTTACGCGGATCGTATCGTGTTGGCACTGGGCGGTCAGGCCAGAACACTGCCCATCGAAGGCGGTGATCTTGACTCGGTGCTGGTGCTGCGGGATCGAGCAGACGCAGATAAATTACGCAGCAAACTTCACCCCGGAACTCATCTGGCCATCATTGGCGCCGGGCTAATCGGTGCCGAGGTTGCCTCCGCGGCGCTGAAACTAGGCGCCACGGTAAGCCTGATTGACCCCATCGACCCACCCCTGATTCCGGCGGTGGGCCAAGAACTGGCCCGCAAACTCCATGACATGCACACCCCCGCTGGCATCACCACGGTGCAGGGTACTCCGGCGCGCATAAGCTGTGCTCAGGGGATGCACACGGTAGAACTTGTTGATGGAACACTGATCACCGCGCATGAGGTCCTCGTCGGCATCGGTATGGTGCCCAATACCTCGATGGCGCAGGTCGCCGGCCTAGAAACAGATCACGGGATCATCGTCGATGAACACCAACGCACCAGTGATTCGCACATCTATGCGGTGGGCGATGCTTCACGTACCCGCACTACAACCGGTGAATTACTGCGCCGTGCAGAACACTGGGAATACGCAATGAATACCGGTGCAACGGCGGCCGCATCGCTCAGTAACCAGGAACTCCCTCAACACGGAGCCTCATGGTTCTGGTCCGATCGCCACGGCGTCCATGTGGAAGGCGTGGGGGAAATGAACGCCCAAGGCACCACCATCCTGCGGTTCATTGATGATTCCCCCGTGGCAGCATTTAGGCTCGGCGAACATGGGAAACTTGTGGGCGCAGCTGCCATCGATGGGGGACTCACGATCAGGGCGGCACGGCGCATCATCGATCGCGGGATCATTGTTGACCCGGTGGCCCTTGCCGACCCGAACATTCCGCTTAAAAAGCTGGCCCGCTAAGCATCATCGCGAAGCGCATCGAGCGTCTCAATCGCCGCATCGGTACCTAACTCTGCACGCGCAGCCGGGTGCTGTAAGTAATGAGCTAGCGTGCGTAGCAATAAGTCTGGGTTAGCCGAAAGTTCGTGAACCTGGATCAACACTGCTGTGTCTTTGGAGCTTTGCTCGGCCCGTGCTTGGTTGAAGCGTTCGATCCGAATCCATGCCGGCCCGCGGCGGCCCAACGGGTGACGCCCCGGTGGGTCGGCCGCCTCGATGGCCGAAATTTCATTCCAATAGATTTCGGCCATGCCGTGCGAATCATATTGCACCACTCTGCTGCGCGTTAGATAGACCCCTGGGGCCTGGTCAACAGCTGCAATTTTGGCCATGCGCAGCCCTCGACCAATCAAAAATATTGCGCAACCTATGAGCAAGGCCCCGGCAATAGCCGCAATAACTGTTGGAACATTATCGTGCATGAAAAGCAGCTTGGAGCTCAGCGCAATGCTTGCTACAAGCACCACCACGGCCAAACCCACCATGAGCGCGGCAAGAGTCGTTGAGGTTCTAAATATCGGGAACCACGTGGCGGCACGCTGCCCCGTACTCGTTTCTACTGCAGCGTTTCCCACCCTGGTATCTACCGTGGGTCGACGAAAAGTCGAGAACACCACCAAAACGAGGCTCAGTGCGCTGGCCAAAAGTGCTGTTGAAAGTGCTGGCCGCCCATGCCAGAAGGCGTAGATTCCTGCGCCACTGAGGAAAAGGATCAAGAGGAATGTTGGCAATAAATGGTGGGCAAGGTTCCAGCCTCGGTGTCGAGGTCTCCACATAGACGACCCGCGTCCCGATTCACTCATATCAATAGCTTAATCCGGCACGTCAACTAAGTAACTAAACCTTTGGGCTGATTAACCGAAGAAATACGCATTTGCTGGAAAACTCGCTTACGATGAACGCATCATGGAATCAATACGTAAACGTACAAAACTCATTACCTGGTGCCTCATTGGTGCATTGGTGGTGGGCACCGGAGCCGGGCTGCTGTCCGGACTCGTCTAATGATTGACGATGATGCCGGAACCGGTTCGGCACCCGAAGCGCTCAAGGAGCCAACAACACCCGTCACCAAGCGATGGGTCAGTTCGGTTGTCCTGGTCAATCTTGGCATCAACGTCGTTATCTTCGCCCCTATCAATGTGCTCCTTGGTCTCCAAGCAACGGCCATCGACCCGGCGAACAAGGAAGCCATTCTCTCACTTGTCACTGCCTGCGGAGCGGCTGTGGCGTTGGTTTCCAACCCACTCTTTGGTGCGCTTTCGGATCGCACCACATCGGCCATGGGCCGGCGTTCTCCATGGATTCTTGCCGGAGCGATACTTGGCGTAGCTTCACTCTTAATTCTCTCCGGAGCCACAACCGTGGGGCTGATGCTCATTGGTTGGTGCGCACTTCAAGCATCGATCAATGCCGCGTACTCATCAGTTACTGCAACGATCCCTGACCGGGTCCCACAAGCCAAGCGTGGGGCGATTGGCGGATTAGCCGCCATGGGACAAACGGTTGGCATCCTGCTTGGAGCAGTTGTCGGGTTTGTCATTTTTGGGAACATCTCGGCTGGCTACATAATCTGTGCCGCAGCCCTTGCTGTTTCCGTTATTCCATATTTGCTCAAACCCAATGATCCGCACCTGCCCAAGGAATACCGGAAGCCGTTTGCCCTTGGCACATTTTTCAAGAGTTTCTGGATAAACCCAGCCAAACACCCCGACTTCGGCTGGGCCTGGTTGACCCGACTCATCATGAATGTTGGCAACCAGATGACAATCGTTTACCTCTTGTTCTATCTCACGGATGTGGTGAAATATCCGGATCCCGCCGGGGGAGTGCTCATTTTGACGGGCACCTACGCAGTCATGGTCATCATCAGTGCAATCATTTTTGGGCCGATGAGCGATAAGAGCGGCAAGCGGAAAATCTACGTGATTTTCTCATCGGTGGTTGTCTCCTCTTCGGCCCTGATCATTGCGATTTTCCAAACCTTCCCCGGCGCCATGGTGGGAGCAGCGGTTCTCGGGTTCGGGTTCGGTGCTTACCTTGCCGTTGACTTTGCCCTGCTGACCATGGTGCTTCCCTCGGCGCGCGAACGGGCCAAGGACATGGGAGTCATCAATATAGCCAACTCCTTGCCACAAGTTATTGCTCCGGCACTTGCACTCTTTGCCGTCACTGTTTTAGGCAGCTACACAGCCCTGTTTGTTGTTGCTGCGGGCATTGGACTTGTTGGAGCATTCCTGGTGCGCAATATTCGTTCAGTCCCGTAATCCACCTGGGTCAAGGCCGTGCCAGACTTGTCCCTGCTGCTTGCCAAGAGTCGACTTTAAATCACGATAACCACGCGGTGTCTGGTAGATCACTAAAAGTCTCATCACTTCGATACCAACGTTAGGATTTAGGGATGGACTGGTTACGGGATGCATCTTTCGGTTGGGCGTTTGCATTTATGTTCCTGCTGGCCATGGCGCGCGCTAACACCACCTATTGGGTAGGCCGTGGGTTGGCAGCGGGAGTCAAGCACACCAGATTCCAGCACGTGATGACAGGCCCCATCTATCAGCGCGCCGAACGCTTCATCCAGCGTTGGGGCATCTTTGCTATCCCACTCTCCTTCATGACCGTTGGCATTCAAACTGCGGTCAATGCAAGTGCCGGAGTTGCGCGCATGCCGTTGATTCGCTATATTCCATCCGTCATCGTCGGATGTCTGATCTGGGCCACCATCTATTCAACCGTGGGTATGGCTGTTGTCTACGCGTGGATTGCTATTGGCTGGCAATGGATTATCGCCGGTGCCTTGGTCATCGGCATTACTACCTACGCCTGGATTCGCTACCGCCGCCGCGAGGGTTAACACTCCTGTCTTTCTTCCCTGTTATCGCCCGCAGTGATGTGCGGTGGCTAGCGTAGGGCTTCTTGCGGCGCGTTGGGCACTTTTGCAAATTTTCATCGGTACTATCGGATGAACCAAGTACTATTTGCGAAAGTTGGGTGCCGCGGTGGCCATTGCAGCGAAAAATCTTCGGGATTCCGGTCCTGTCGAATTGGACGACATCGACAGGGGTCTGTTGCGCATGCTGACCGAGAATGCGCGACGCACTAACAACTCGCTGGCCGAGGAGCTTGGGATTGCTCCTTCCACCTGTCTGGCGCGACTCAATGCGCTACGCTCTGCCGGGGTGATCCGACGCTTCACCCTAGAAATTGATCCGGTAGTGCTGGGGCACGCGCTCGAAGCTCTGATTTTTGTGAAGATTCGCCCCGGGGCCCGCCATCTCATGTCCACATTTGCCGAAGAAATGCGTGCCAAGCCCGGAGTTACCCAGCTGTTCTTCCTGGGTGGGGCCGATGACTTCTTGATTCACGTTGCGGTGCGCGATTCAAATGATGTGCGCCAATTTGTTCTCGATAATCTGTCGGCAAACCCGGCTGTGGCAACCACCCAGACCTCACTGGTCTTCGAACATAGTCAGGGCGCCGTTCCCTGGCTTTAGACGGTGGGCTTCACCGCGTGCTCGGGGAAATGCTACCAGGACGTTTCCCGTGCTCGACCCTCCTCGTAACCAGCAGCCGACTGCACCCCGACGATGGCACGGTCGTGGAACTCGGGAATTGAATTTGCGCCGGCATAGCTGAAGGATGAGCGAACGCCGGAAATGATCGAGTCGATCAAGTCCTCAACGCCCGGGCGCTGCGGATCAAGGAACATCCGTGAATGTGAGATGCCTTCCTCAAAGAGCGCCGCACGTGCTCGCTCGAACGCGCTCTGGTGGCGGGTTCGCTGCTGTACAGCGCGCGCCGAGGCCATTCCAAAGCTCTCCTTGTACAGTCTTCCTTGACCATCGCTTGCCAAGTCGCCTGCCGATTCGTAGGTACCGGCAAACCACGAACCAATCATGACAGATGCAGCCCCGGCAGCCAGTGCAAGTGCGACATCGCGTGGATATTTCACACCACCATCCGCCCACACCGAAGCACCTAGTTCTTGGGCCGCCTGGACGCATTCGAGGACCGCTGAAAATTGTGGTCTGCCCACGCCCGTCATCATTCGAGTTGTACACATGGCCCCGGGACCCACCCCGACCTTCACAATATCTGCACCCGCCGCCACTAAATCTCGGGTTCCGGCGGCCGAAACCACGTTGCCAGCGGCAATGGGAATCCGCCGCCCGGTGCGTTGGGCAAAGTCATCACGCGCGGCAACCACCGGCGGTAGTGCGTCAAGCATTTTTTCTTGATGTCCGTGTGCCGTATCAACAACAATGACATCCACACCAATGTTCAGTAGGGCAGTGGTCTTTGCCGCAACATCCCCATTGATGCCCACCGCGGCACCGACCATGAGCCGGCCGTCGGGATCCAGCGCTGGAGTGTAGATCGAGGAACGCAACACGGATTTTCGGGTCAGCACACCGACGAGATTTTCTCCGTCAAGAACCGGCACCAAACCCAGATGCATATTGGTGAGGGTTTCAAATATTGAATCCATGCCCGCATCGTGGCTGACCGTGACGATGTCTTCGGTCATCACCTGGGCTACCGGGGTAAACCTGTCGACGTTTAGGCAATCTTTTTCTGCAATGATGCCCACCGGGCGTTGTCCCTCGAGTACTACGGCAGCTCCATGAGCGCGCTTACCCAGAAGGGCAAGCACGCTTGAAACACTGTCGGTGGGACTGACCGTAATGGGGGTTTCGAAAACCGGATGGGCGGACTTGATGCGCGAGATCATGTCGGTGAGCGCAGTCAAGGAAATATCCTGGGGCAAAATAGCAATCCCGCCGCGCCTTGCAATCGTCTCTGCCATACGTTTTCCCGCAACGGCAGTCATGTTGGAGACCACCAGCGGGATGGTGGTGCCCACGGAATCCGGGGTTCTTAGATCGACGGCGGTGCGCGAGAGCACCGCAGAACGTGATGGCACCATAAAAGTGTCGTTGTAGGTCAGATCATGGGCAGGCTGAACATCATTGAGAAATCGCACGTCTTCAGGCTACAGCTCAAGCGCCGGCATTAAGTGCTCCATGTCACGTGCGGATGCTAAATAGGATGTAAAAGTGGCACTAATTTATTTGGGGCAACGGGCGTACCGTGGTGATCAAGCGCGATCCGAACCCAGTGTGATCGCCTTGAACGACGGAGAGAATCATGACGGTCACGGTTCCGGTCACTGAATGTGCCGTAGCAAATTGCTCGTTCAACGATCACTCGCATTGCGGTGCCGCGGGGATCACCATCGGCGGTCATACCGACCACGCCCAGTGCGCAACATTTATCGACACGGGTGTTCACGGGGGACTTCCAAAGATCTTGGCTTCGGTGGGTGCCTGTCAACGCACCGAATGCATTCACAACGATCATCTGCTCTGCGGTGCCACAGAGGTGCGTGTTGGACCCGGAGCGGATAATGCCGATTGTTTAACATACGCGCATCAGGACTAGCCAACCCGGTAATCTGAGCCCTCAAGGCGAGCTGTTGTTCCCGGGGTGCCCGGCCGCCTGGTGTGGCGGTCGGGGCTTCGCGGAAGTCATGCGAGTTTGGCAGGGTTTGATGAAAGATTCTTGCCCTGTTTTGGCTCCTGCCGCTGGAATGTTTTCTTGCCCGGGGACCCCCCAATACAGCAAATTGTTGAACAACCCCTTGCCATGATTGTTCAACAACATGTAATGTACCTTTCATTGCTCCCCTTCTTGTGACAGCTGTCACCCACACTCTTGATGGATGGAATCATGGCTACTCCCAGCATTAAACCGAAGCTCAGTGCTTCAGCCCGGCGCACAGCAATGCTCGGTGCCATGTTCCTCATGGCCACCAGCGCCATCGGCCCCGGGTTTATCACCCAGACCACCGAGTTCACTGTAAAGATCGGTGCTTCCTTCGCCTTCGCGATCGTCGTCTCCATCCTCGTTGATATTGCCGTGCAGCTAAATGTCTGGCGCGTCATTGGGGTCTCCGGTCTACGCGCCCAAGAACTGGGCAACAAGGTGCTTCCCGGTGTTGGCTGGTTGCTCGCTGCGCTTGTCTTCATCGGTGGCATGGTCTTCAATATCGGCAATATTGCAGGTACCGGTCTGGGCGCAAACGCCATGATGGGCATCGACCCCAAGATCGGCGGCATTATTTCCGCCATCGTTGCTATCTTGATCTTCCTGTCCAAGAAGGCCGGCATGGCCCTGGACAAGATTGTGGTGATGCTCGGCGCGATCATGATCCTGCTGATGCTCTACGTGGCAATCGTCGCGGCGCCACCCGTTGGTGAAGCACTGAAAAACTCGGTACTGCCAGAGAACATCGACTTTTTGATCATCACTACCTTGATCGGTGGCACCGTCGGCGGTTACATTACCTACGCCGGAGCCCACCGCATGCTCGACTCCGGTGCCGCGGGCATCGAAAACGTCAAGGACATCACCAAAACTTCAATCCTGAGCATCATCGTCACCGGCATCATGCGCGTGCTGCTCTTCCTGGCGATCCTCGGCGTGGTAGCCGGGGGAGTTGTACTCACCAGCGATAACAAAGCAGCCGAGGCCTTCGGCCACGCGGCAGGCGATATTGGCATGCGTTCCTTCGGCGTGATCCTCTGGGCCGCAGCACTGACATCCGTGATCGGCGCCGCCTACACCTCGGTTTCCTTCGTCACCAAGTCGACCACACCCGAACGCACCCGCAACCTGATCACCGTCGCATTTATCGCCGTTTGCGCGGTCATCTATCTCTTCCTAGGCCAGGCACCACAAACCCTGCTGATCTTCGCCGGTGCCTTCAACGGCCTGATCCTCCCGGTGGGCTTCGCGGTTCTGCTCTACGCGGCATGGCGCCGCCGTGATCTGCTGCAGGGCTATGTTTACCCCAAGTGGCTGCTCATTATTGGTGTTGTGACTTGGCTGCTGACGCTCTTCTTGGGCTGGAACTCGCTGGCGGGTCTGGCCAAGCTCTGGGCCTAACGACAAGAAACTTTAGTACCATCCGCTGAAAGGAATCATCGGCCATGAACGTCAAGGATATGCAGTCAATCCTGCCAGAAGATCGTGCAGAGCTTTCCCCTGCACAAGCCCGTGAACTCTTCCGCAATGGGCTGGCCGTTCCCACCGCGGGTTTCTCGTTGGGCTACGCACAGGCGAACTTGATCATCGTGCCCAAGGAACAGGCGTTCGACGTGTTGCTCTTCGCCCAACGCAACCCCAAGTCCTGTCCTATCTTAGGTGTGCTGGATGCCGGGGAGACCAGCGGAGACTTGCTGGCCGGCGGCGATATTCGCACCGACGTGCCAGGGTACATCGTGTACGAAAACGGGGTGAAGGTTGCAGAGCCCCGGGATCTGACCGAATACTGGCGTGATGACCTTGTCACCTTCATCGTTGGCTGTTCGTTCACGTTCGAAACGGCTTTGATGGAAGGCGGAATCAAGATCGCGCACATCGATCAGGGCGTCAACGTGCCGATGTACAAATCAAACATTCGCAGCGCCTCGGCCGGGTCCATGTCCGGGCCCATGGTGGTCTCGATGCGCCCGATCCCCGCCTCGCAGGTGTCCGATGCTGTGCGCATTACCTCACGCTACCCGGCGGTGCACGGGGCACCGGTGCACATTGGCAATCCTGAAGAATTGGGGATTGCGGATTTGTCCAAGCCTGATTTCGGGGACCCGGTGGACATCCCTACCGGGCACATTCCGGTGTTCTGGGCCTGCGGGGTCACCCCACAGGCAGCCGTCATGGAATCCAAACCCGTACTAGCCATCGGCCACGCACCGGGGTACATGCTCATCACCGACGCCAAGGATAGTGCGTACCTGATTCCCTAAACGAGTATTCGGCAAGCTGTCAGTCAGCTACGGATGTCAGGAGACAGCATCGATGGGTGCTATCCACCCTGGAGGAGTCCTTGGTTGGCGAGGAGCCGCTACAGCACCGTAACGTCTACGTTGAGTGCATCCGGGTTTTCGAGGTAGTCGGCGAGTACCGCATGGATTCGCTGTTGGACCATGCCCGCAACCTCAAGCGCATTTGCGTCCTTGAGCAGACCAATGTCTAGTTGTGCGCTCACCGAATCACCACGCCAACTCAGTCGAAGTAGGTCGTGCTCGGGTACCTTTTTTCCCGCCAGCTCTTTCCAAATGCTGTGGGTTGGTGCGTAAATTTCTCGCACCCCGGGTTCTTGACGCGCGGCCTGAATCGCCAGCATACGAATCTTCGCCGGGATGCTCTGGGAACTAGAAGTCATGGAAAACGTCCTCCAGATTGATATCAATGTCGTCTAGGGAGATCCCAATGGCTTGGGCAAAGCGGGCGCGCAGCGCGTCTCTGATCCCGTTGGTCAATCGAACGCCATCTTCTCCGGCTTCCAGTGCCAGATTGATGGACATGGAAATGGACTCGGGATGGCTTCCGGGAAGGATTTTGTGGGTCCGTAACGCAACTCCGCGTATCGAATCGACTACCTCACGTAAGGTTTCCAAGAGCACATAGCCGCTGATTCGGAGGGTGCCTAACGTCGTAATGCGTAGGGTGAACCGTGTGCCACGCCGAATTTCGGCTTTGATGCCATCCATGACTCGGCCACGGATGCTTCCTAAGAGAGCCGTATCGGCTTCATTCTCGGAGTCATTGCCGATTTTCCATTGTGTGGTTGCCTTGGCCAAGGGAGCTAAACGCTGGCGTTGAGCTTGGCAATAGGGGCAACCGAGTTCGTGCTGATCTGGAGGCATACTCAATCGTGACCAGAGTTCATCCTCGCTGCGGCCGCAACTGTAAGGCAGGTCAGAGACCTGTGTTATTTCCAAGGCTGCATCCTTTCTGCGAGGGTGACACGGGCACGGGCAATTCGGCCACGCACCGTGGTAAGCGGTGCGGAAACTATCTTGGAGATATCTGAGTAGGAGAGATCGTGAACCTCTTTCAAGACCCAACACTCTCGTTGGGTTGCGGGTAACTCGTTGACAAATCGTCGCAGTTCCACAATTGCTGCACGCGTCTCAGCGCTCGATTCCAAAGATGCGTTGGCACGTGGCTCTAAGACCTGACGGGGACCGGGGTTGCCCTCCTCATCGTGGAAATCCTGCGGGAGCGGGGTGCGCTTTCGCAGGTGGTCGATGCAGCGGTGTCGAGCGATGCGGTAGAGCCAAACGCTCAAAGCTTCGGGGGATTGCAAGGTCGATAGCTGGCGCCAAGCGCTCAGATAGACCTCTTGCAAAACATCCTCGGCTTCACCCGACGAATTAATCATACTCCTGCAGAATCTGAGCAAACCATGCTGGTAGAGCACCAGAATATTTTCGAAGGCGCGAGGATCACCTGATTGTGCCCGAGCAACTAAGGTGCGTAGCTCGTGTTGGTCTGGTTTTTCCGGACCCGACATATGCGCTCCTAGCCGCCCAACCAAATCGGGCTTATTACTCGGTAGTAGGTCTATAACCTACGAGGTAAATAGCGTCCTGAAAACCCCTGCCGTCATCCGACGTCAAAAATTTGTTTCAAATTTACCAAAAGTTTCCGTGACGATTTGGGGACCTCACACGTCTGTATCTGTGTAATGCACCAAAGCTCTTGAAGAAACGGATGGATAGACAATGTCAGAGAACAACAACCGAACCCTTCCCAAGACAACCGAAGAGGCGCAGGCGGCCGAAGCAGCAACCAAGGACGAAACCCCGAAGGGTCCGCTGCACACAGAATTCGGATCCACGACCATCGCCGACACCGTGGTGCAGAAACTTGCAGGCATCGCAACCCGCGAAGTCCCCGGCGTATACGCCATGGGCAATGCTGCCCGACGTGCACTGAATTCCCTGGCCGAACGCATCCCCGGTTCGCAGACCAACGTCAGCGGCGGCGTCAGCGTCGAAAAGGGCGAACGTCAGACCGCAATCGATGTCAATGTGGTTGTTGAATACGGTGCGGCGATCGCCGAAGTCGCCGAAGAAATCCGTCGCAATGTCATCCAAGCCGTCGAACACGGAACATCTCTGGAAGTTCTGGAAGTCAACGTGAATGTCAGCGACGTTCATCTTCCCGAAGATGACGACGAGTCCACCGACCGCTCAGATCGCTTGGAGTAAGGCCATGACAACCACCCGATTCAGCGTTGCGGTGGGGCTGGTGCTGGGCTCCGTGTGGGTCTTTGGCGGATTCTTCTCAATGCTGTTGGTGGCCCTCGTGGCGTTGGCAGCTTTCTGGATCGGCCACGTCTTGGAAGGACGCGTAGACCTGCATGAAGTGGTCTCTCGACTACAAGGGCGGCGCTGAGCATGGAGCGCGAATCGAATGACCCGGCACATCGGGGGAGCCTGAGCGTCAACGAACGGGTAGTTGAACGTATCGCCGCCAAATCGGCGGCGCGGCACCCGCAGGTCGGAGCCAGAAGTGGCGGGGTGCTCGGCATCGGAGAGACGAACGATTTCGGGGCCCTGCCACCTGTCAACGTGTCACTCGCCGGCAACGTCGCTTCTATTAGCCTGAAAGTCGCGCTGCGCTTCCCCACGGATCTGCGGGCCATCACAGCCCAGATCCGTGAGGCGGTGGTCACCGACCTGCGGACCCTTGCAGATATCACCGCGGCCCCCGTGGACATCGAGGTGCAGTGGCTCGAGAACGCACCTGCGGCAAGGAGGATCCTGTGAACAGCGAAGTTACGGCCGGCACGCGCGTCAATTCCCCCGCACCCGTTGCCAGAACACGTTCTACCCGCGGGCTTGCGGCCACGATCACCGCAATACTGATTGGTGCAGTTGCCATCACGATGATCGCGGCCGGATTTAGCCGAATCAGAACCGGTCAATGGCCCGAGTTCGTGCTCTTCGTGGCTAGTGACCGGTCGCTGACCGGCTCAAGCCCGCTGGTCATTGCCGTGGCTAGCCTGCTGGCGATACTGGGGTTGATCCTGCTGCTCAGCGCACTGATTCCCGGACCACGGAAGCATTTTGCCGTGGCCACCGAAAATTCACGTGACGTGCGGATCAACGGTTCCGGAATCGCTAGGCTGGTTGAACATCGCATCGATTCGATCGATGGCGTCTCTGCGGTGCGCGCAAATTTGCGCCGCGTGCGCGTCGAGGTGCGCGTCAGCACACCTTTACGCGCTACCGAGACGGTTCACAACAAGGCACTGAGCGCGGCCACCGAGGTGCTAGAAGATACCCTTGAAGCCCCGCTCCCACGTATTAACATTCAGGTGAGGAGCCTGTCATGAGGCATTCGGAAGGGACCTGGAACCGCGTGGCGCTCGCCTTGTGGGGACTCGGACTGCTCGCCGCCGCAAGCTGGGTACTGTGGCCGGCATTGGTGGGGCTGTTGTGGAACGAAGACGCGGCCAATACCACCCGTTATTGGGGTGCCGATGGCGCCCGGCGCGTCTTGGATTTTCCCGGCGGGATTGCCTTTGCCGACTGGTTTGCCGCGGCGGTGATAGTACTGGGGCTGTTGCTCCTAGTTCTTGCGGTGTCTTGGCTCATCAGGCAGTTGCCCCGAACCCCCCGTGCGGGAACGCTGAAGCTCGAAGATGATGTGGCTAACGGGACCACCACGATGCAACCAAGCGTCCTAGAGGGCGCCTTGAAGCACATGGCGGAGGACGACCCCGCAGTACAGTCTGCCCAGGTGGCGCTGCATGGGAGCGCTAATTTTCCGGGGTTACTGCTACGCATCACTGCCGAACCTTGGGCACGATTGCCGGATCTGAGCCGCAGCCTTTCCGAACGGCTTCAGCAAGCTCTCGAGCTGTCGTTGGGTGTGGAGGCAGAGGACACGGCCATCGAATTCTCGGTGGCACGCAAGCAACAACAGGTAGCGCACCGTGGCATGGCTAGTAGTGCGGAACCGAAAGTGGGGCGGAAATGAGAAACCGGATATTGCTGGCCTTGGGCGTGTGGGCCTTAGGTTGGCTGCGCGGTCGAGTTCAACGCCGCAATGCCAGCAAACGCGTTGACCGCAGCTCATAAGGCTCGAACGAATACTCAAGAAATCAACATAATGCGACAAGGAAAGAAGTAATCATGACTATCTTTGGATGGATCCTTATCGGTCTCATCGCGGGCGCACTGGCCAAGGCGATTCTTCCCGGAAAACAAGGTGGTGGCTGGATCGCTACTTTGGTGCTTGGCGTCGTGGGAGCCATGGTTGGTGGTTTCATTGGCAATGCCGTTTTCGGCGGCGGACTACAGAACTTCTTCTCACTCCAAACCTGGCTGCTGGCCACCGGTGGCTCAATTGTGGTGCTGCTGATTTGGGGCATGGTGACTGGCAAACGTAAGGAGTAACATTTCAGGTTCTGAAATTGGTTCACTTGCTTTGCTCAGGTGGTGTGCTTCTTCCCTGGCCCGGGAAGAAGCACACCACCTGCTTTTAATGCGTTTAGGCCGAAATGTTGGTTGCTAAGGCTAGGGTGCTGTGCATAATTTCATCCATGGCGCACTCCTGAGCGATGAGCACCACGCGACAGGTGGCCCCGGCCGGCTTGGGATAACCCTTGTAGAGCCCACGCATATCGCAGATGGTTTGCCCGCGACCCGGACCATCGGTTGCATCAACGATGACTCGTGCATAGGGGGCGCTGAGTGCTTCTACCCGTCCAATGGCGATGGCTGCTGCCAACGGATCATGCATCGCGGAACACGGACGTCCAAAGACACCGATGTAGAAATCGAAGTAGTAGCCGAGCATGTCTCCGACGGCGCTCAACGCAGGGTGCTCGCTTGCCAGCAGCCGTAGCCTGTCATCTTCCTCGAGCACGTGGTGCATGGTGACATCAAGCGGTACCAACACAATTTCCCAGTTCGCCGCAAAGACCTCGGCAGCTGCCAGTGGATCCCCGTGGATGTTGGCTTCGGCGACGGCTGTGATATTTCCCGGCGCGATAGCTGCACCACCCATGATGGTCAGTTCGGCAATCAGCGCCGGAAGGTTTGGCTCCAGACGTAATGCCGCGGCAATGTTGGTCAGCGGTCCGATCGCGATGACCCGCAATTCACCGGGGTACTTGCGTGCCATGGTCACCAAGAGTTCGGCGGCGCTCATGGCTTCCGGCGTGCCGGTGATTTCCGGTAGCTGGACATCGCCGATTCCATTGTGGCCATGCACGTGGGTGGTGCCGCCGTGGTAGCTACCCTCCAATGGATCATGGCCGCCCACAGCGACAGGAATATCTGTACGTCCGGCGAGCGCCAGCAGGGCTTGGGTATTGCTGGCGCCCTGTGCCGCACTGGTGTTTCCGGAGACCGATCCGATACCAACCAGATTGGTACCGGCGCCCAAGAGGTAGACAAGAGCCAGCGCATCATCGATCCCGGTATCGCAGTCTAGGAAGAAGGGTCGGGAATCGGTGCTGTGGCTCATGTAATTTTCCTCGTTTGTGAGTCATTGGTGCGCTGAGACAGCGACAAGGCTCCCGGAGGTCGTACCCGTTGCATTGCGTGTCGGGTGAGACTCGGGAGCCTGTCGTTGAAGCAGATATCAAGCGTACCGTTTGCCGAAGGCCTCCGGTTAGCCGCGTGTGGTTGCCAACGGGGTTTCCTTGATCATAAAGCCAAGTATCAAGGCGCCTACGGCGAGGAAGATGGAAATGATGAAGATCTGTGGCATGGAGCCCGCCATTGCGTCGGCGATCAGGGCCTGGCTGCTGGCGGGAAGTGAGTGGACGAATTCTGGGGTCAGCGAGCCCAGCCCGCCTTCGCCGCCCGGAGCAATCTCGATGCCGCTGCCGGCGATCTTGGTGGTGAATGAGGAGACGAAGATCGAGCCGAAGACCGCGATGCCTACCGAGGCACCGATCATGCGGAAGTAGTTGGTGGCGCTTGTGGCGACGCCTAGATCTGCGCGCGATACCTGGGCCTGGACGATGACCACGAGGTTTTGCATCATCACACCGATGCCGATGCCTACCATGAACATGCCTGCAGCTGCCATGAGGTACGGGGTGTGGGCGTCCATGAAGCCCAGTAGTCCAAGGCCGCCGAGGGTAAGGATGGGGCCGGTGATCAAGAAGATTTTGTAGCGTCCGGTCTTGGAGACCATTGCGCCGCTGCCCATTGAACCAAAGACGTTGCCAAGTGTCATCGGGATCATCATGAGGCCCGATCCTACTGCGGTGGCGCCGTTGACCAGCTGGAAGAAGGTTGGCAGGTAGGAGATGGTGGAGAACATGGTTACGCCCACCAAGATCCCGGCAATGGTTGCTATAAGCACCTGACGGTTTTTGAAGAGATATCCAGGTAGTACCGGGGAGCTTGCGCGGCGTTCAACAACAATGAAAAGTGCCACGAGGGTTAGTAGTGCTGCGCTCTGGCCAAGGATCAGCGGGGAAGTCCATCCGTGGGTGCCGCCCTGGCTGGTGATCAGGACCAGCAGAACCGAGGCCGAAGAGAGCAGCGCCATGCCGGCATAATCAAGGGAACCAGTGGATTTAGGGGTCTTGGGTAGCTTCAGGTATTTGAGAATGAAGAAGAGCGCGATGGCACCGAGTGGCACGTTGATGTAGAAGATCCAGCGCCAGCCCCAAGACTCGGTGATGATTCCGCCCAGCAGTGGGCCGCTGATTGACGCCACCGCGAATGCCGCGCCGAGCAGGCCCATGTATTTTCCTCGGTCACGGGGTGGGACCATGTCGGCAATGATGCCCTGCGCGCCGATCATCAATCCGCCGCCGCCAAGACCCTGCAATGCGCGGAAGGCGATGAGCAGTGGCATGGAGGTGGCCATGCCGCTGAAGACCGAGCCGGCCAGGAAAAGCAGAATTGCGAAGACGAAGACGGGTTTGCGACCGAATTGATCGCCGAGCTTGCCGTAGATCGGCAGCCCGATGGTGGAGGCCAAAATGTAGGCGGTGATGACCCAAGCGAGCTGGTTGAAGCCGTCGAGTTCGCCCACGATGGTGGGTAATGCGGTGGCGACGATGGTTTGGTCTAGGGCGTTGAGTAGCACCGCCAGGATCAGGCCGGCAAAGACCAGCTTGAAGGCTGGAGCCTGAACTTTCTCGCGGGCTGCGGACAGAGTTGCATCCATGGCTCTGCTGTTATCTCGTTTCGGTGGGTGCGACTGAGGGCGTGAACGCTACCGCCACCATTAACAGTACGTAACCGTACCGTTAATGGCAATGTGTCATCCCCGTGATCCTCGGCACCCACCTAAATACGGTGCCACAAGCTGATTTATGCCTGAGGATTTGCCGCGGCACGCAGCGCCGGAATAATAACCGCATCAATCACCGAAGCAATATATTTCTTATCAACCGGACGTGCCTCGACCGCCAAACGATGGAACACCAAGGCGGGCAAAGCACCGCGCAATGGTTCCAACCCCGCTCCGCCGCTCAGCTCGCCACGTTTGATCGCGCGGCTAATCACCGCCTCAATGGCGATACCGCGAGGAATCGACACCCTGGTCATAAAGAGTTCACGCAGCTTCTCATCGCGGGGCAACGCAGCCAAAAGGTTCATGAAGATCTGATCGCGCATCTTATCTTCGGCAAACCACACCCCGGTCAGCTCCAAAAGATCTTCACGCAGCGACCCGGTATCCGGGGCGGGAGCACTCCATTCAAGATCACCAATCACCCCGGCCACCAGCTCTGCCTTTGAAGCCCAACGCCGGTACAGCGTCGCTTTCGATGCCCCCACGCGCGTGGCAATCGCTTCCATAGTGAACTGTTCATAACCGACCTCGGCCAACAACTCCTGGGCAGCCTGCAGGATCAATTGATCCTTGGCCGCGTCTCTTGGACGTCCGCGCTTGGCCGGAGTAAGAGCTGTTTCGGGGGACTGGGCATGTAGATCGGTCACACCGCCCAGTCTATCGACCATCTATACGTCGGTATCTGCTGCGTAAACTTGCAGCGTCATCAATCCAGGCCCACATGAACAAACATGAAACACTTGCCAGCAACGTGAAATAACATCCCAAGTGAAAGTCGGAGAGCCCACCACCATGTCCAGCTCGGTCAAATATTGGTTCCCCGCAGCACTGAGCCTGATGGTTGTCGGGTGGGGAGCGAATCAGTATGTTGCGTTACTGGTGCACTACAAACAAGACCACGGATTCTCCGAACTGCTCGTCACCTCGCTGTTAGGTGTCTACGTAGTGGCACTAGTCCCGGCACTGCTCATCGGCGGAAGATATTCGGATAAAACCGGGCGTAAAAAGCTAACAATCATCGCTGTATCTCTCTCCATGGCCGCGAGCCTGACGCTGATGGGCGTGGCCTGGGGACCGGCGCCCCTCTTCGTGGGAAGACTCTTGGCCGGAGCCGCCACAGGATTGGCAATGGCCGCGGCGACAAGCTGGGTCAAGGAACTCTCCCAGCGGCCTTGGGATGCCCACGCGGTGCCAGGCTCGGGTGCCCGTCGTGCCTCGCTGCTGACCAGCGCAGGATTCTGCCTCGGACCGGTCATTGGCGGAATCCTTGTAGCCGCAGTCCCGGGTCCAGACTTCGTTCCCTATGCTGTGCATATCTTATTGTGCATCCCGCTACTCTTTATTCTGCTCAAACTGCCAGAAACTCGCGAACGGCAAGGTGCTTCCGCGCAGATCAATGCAGGTCCAAAGGCCGCTAGCGTTGCCGCGGTGGCCCATGCTGGCGGACGCAAACGCTTCTGGGCGGTCATTGCACCCGCGGCACCTTGGGTTTTTGCGGCGGCAACCATGGGTTTTGTTGTCATCCCGGAAATGGTCCCAGCCATGCGCGAAGAACGCCTGATCTACACAACGGTGACAGTTGGAATCACCATGGGCTTCGGAGTGCTGATTCAGCCACTGGCCCGACGCTTAGATACTGTCAGCAACGCCCGATCCCTGCTCTGTGGAGTTACTGTCGTATTGCTAGGCATGAGCGTAGGACTAAGCGCGATCCTGCTCAATAGCCCAATACTTGGTCTGGTGACATCGGCCCTGCTTGGCTGCGGAAACGGGCTATTGATGGTCAGTGGACTACTTGAACTTCAGCGGGCTGCAGACCCCAACGAGCTAGGTACCCTTACCGGCTTCTTCTACACCCTTGCCTACGCCGGATTCCTGGCACCAACTATTATTGCCTTCATCGCCCAATGGGTCAGCAACCTGTGGATCATGGGAGGCACCATCATCCTGTGCATGATCTCCTTGGCTGTTATCGCGCTGAACTCCCGCAAACATCTGCCCCAAGCTCTCGAGCAAGTCGACGCCGAGCCCGGGGCTCAGGCGATGAGGACAGCAAGAAGCTAGCTTCAGTCACAATATCGCGTGGCGCTCAGAACTTGCTCGGCTTGGGCGATAATAATAGCTGCCCCCCTGCTACGTTGAATACGTGAAGATCCATAGATATAGCGAAGTCGATGTTTTCTCCCCGCTTGCATACCAAGGCAACCCACTGGCGGTGGTGCATGATGCAGATGAGCTGAGCACCGAGCAGATGCAACGCTTCGCCAAATGGACGAACCTTGCCGAAACCACGTTCCTACTCACCCCCACCAACCCGCTGGCCGACTACCGGGTTCGCATCTTCTCCGCCACCCAAGAGTTCCCCTTCGCCGGTCACCCAACACTCGGCACGGCATTTTCTTGGCTGGATCGTGGGGGAAAGGCCAAGAACGAACACGAGGTCATTCAGGAGTGCGGTGCCGGACTGATCAACGTCCGAGTCGATGACCAATCACTTGCCTTCAAAGCCCCACCGCTGACTCGCTATGAACCGGTGGCCGAAGCACAGATACATGAGATTGCTGTAGCTCTTGGCATTACCCGCGAAACCATCCTCGACTGCTCCTGGCTGGTCAACGGTCCGGAATGGATTGGGGTCAAACTCGCTAACGCCCAAGAAGTGCTTGCCCTGCGCCCAGATCCCGCAAATCTTGGCACCTTCTGTGTGGGAGTGATCGGTGAGCATTCACCCGGGCACGACGCCCGCTTTGAGGTGCGCGCATTCCTTGGGGACGATCCGGTATGGGAAGACCCGGTGACCGGAAGCCTGAATGCCGGATTGGCACGTTGGATCTTCGATACTACAAACATCGACAGGCACTATACTGCTGCCCAAGGCACGGTCATTGGCTACCACGGACGAGTGCACATCACCGCCGATGGGGACGACATCTGGGTTGGTGGAAATGTGTCCAGCTGTGTTCGCGGTGAAGTCAGCCTCTAGGATCCTTCATCGGGAACAAACCTGTACCCCATGCCAGGCTCGGTGATGAGATACCGTGGCGTTGAAGGAACCGGCTCAAGCTTCTTACGCAATTGCCCCACATAAAGACGCAGATACCCGGTCTCCTTGAGTAAATGCGGTCCCCACACCTGTTCAAGTAAGAATTGTTGAGTGACAAGCTTGCCAGGGGCATTGAGCAACACCTCCAGCACCTGCCATTCGGTGGGCGTCAAACGCAGCACCCGCTGGTCCGGTCCACGCGTGACGACCTTGGCTGCCATATCGACGCTCACCTGACCAAAGCGAATCACCGCTGGTCCTGCAGTGCTGGTGGTTCCTGCAGCGCTCGGGGTGCGCCTTGATAGTGCACGAATCCGCGCCAATAATTCCTCGGTGGAAAAAGGCTTGGTGACATAGTCATCGGCACCAGCATCTAGGGCAGCGACCTTGTCAGTTGCATCGCTGCGCCCGGAAAGCACCAAGATCGGCATCGATGACCAGCCACGCACGGCACTAATCACTTCAATCCCATCAAGCTTTGGCATCCCCAAATCCAGCAACAACAAATCCGGGTGACGTTCAACGGCCAACCGCACGGCCGCCGCACCATCGGCAGCCGGGATTACCTCATAACCGTAGGCAGCAAGGGTAATGCGCAGGGCACGTAAAATCTGCGGATCGTCATCGGCCAACAAAATTTTCATCTAGTTTCTCCCTCACGCGGTTCCGCCACAGACCCGGGCTCCACAGCCGAGCCGGGCAGGGAAAGCACAATGGTTAATCCTCCACCCGGGGTATCTTCCGGAAGTAGCGACCCACCCATTGCCTCGGCAAAGCCACGAGACAGCGCAAGCCCCAACCCCAACCCGGTTAGATTATCGGTATCCCCACGACGCTGGAACGGAACAAAAACCGACTCCCTGAGTTCTGCAGGAATCCCGGGACCAAAATCTATAACCCTGATCTCTGTACGCCCACCAAATTGGCTTGCAGCAAGAATCGGCGTCCGTGAACCAGCTCCATGCCGCACCGCGTTGAGCAACAGATTCACCACGATGCGCTGAAAGAGCACCGGATCGGCCTGAACCATCGCCAACCCCACCGGGATCTCCAGCTCAAGTGCATCCGGACCCAACCCAGCCTCTTCAAGAGCAGGCAACAACATGTCCTCCACCCCAGTGGTAACCATATGCACCCCCAACATTCCCGCCTGAAGCCGCGAAACATCCAAAAGATCGGTGACAAGCAAGGAAAGAGAATGAACCGATTCGGTTGCGGTTTCCAATAGCTCGGTCCGATCCGCTGGCGAATAGGAAACTTCGGTTGAACCAAGCGCGCTCAGCGCAGTAGTTGCGGCGGTCAGCGGCCGGCGCAGATCATGACCCAGCGCCTGAAGCAATGCACTACGCAATTTATCTGCTCGAGCCAACGGCCCAAGTTCATCTGCAGTTGCCGAGACCGCTCGAAAATCCAGCACAGCTTCCAGCTGGGAAATAATTGCACCAAGCGCTCGCCGGTCGGAGACGGCAAGCTCCCTGCCATAGAGTTCAAGGCGTGCTTTTTCACCCACGGGTAGACTCACAGGATCCCGGCTCAGCACCCCGGCCTGATAGTTTTCTCCCGCCGGATCAACCAAACGCACCCCGGTCAGGCCAAAAGCCTCACGCGTTTGATCAATCAAGGCACTCAGTGCATCGGTACCGCGCAACACCGAACCCGAAACCGTTGCCAAGAGCGCGGATTCGGCGACGGCTCGCGTTGCGGTGCGATGCCGCCGGGCAGCCTGATCAACGACAACTGAGACCAACCCGGCAATGAGAATGTATAAAACCAGCACCACAAGGTGTGTGGGCTCGGCAATGGTGATCGTGTAGAGCGGTTCAATAAAGAAAAAGTCAAGACTGAGCCCGGAAAGCAGCGCGGCAAAGACTGCTGGAAACAGCCCACCGACCAAGGCGACGATTACCACCAACATTTGGTAGGCAAGCACATCGACGGTAATTGAATCATCGCTATTGGGTAGCGTGTGAAGAAACCATGTAAGCAGCGGCCCGCCAAGTAACGCGAGAATAAATCCGGTAAGGGTGCGATGTACGCTCAGCGCGCCACCGGCGCGTGGCAAACGGTGCCCGCCGGCGGCCGCGGCATGATTAACCATGTGTACATCGATGTCCCCGCTCAGGCGCACAATCCCGGCACCGATGCCCGGGCCGCTGAGCGCCGCAGCTAGCTTTGAACGCCGCGAGGCACCAACCACCAGCTGGGTAGCGTTTTCGGCGCGCGCAAACTCAACAAGTGCTGCGGGGATATCCTCGCCAATTACCTGATGAAAGCTCCCGCCGAGCCGTTCAACAAGTAACCATTGGTCTGCCAAGAGTTTGGGGTGAGCTTCGAGTAGCCCGTTGGGTGCGGCTACGTGCACGGCGCTTAGCTCCCCGCCACCTGAACGTGCTGCAATTCTGGCCCCGCGACGCAACAGCGTCTCGCCTTCCTCACCACCGGTCAAGGCAACCATGACTCGTTCACGTGTTTCCCAACGGGTTGATATCCCGTGTTCGGCGCGGTATTTTTCCAGCGCGGAATCCACCTCGTCGGCAAGCCAGAGCAGCGCCAATTCTCTCAGTGCCGTGAGGTTTCCAAGCCGGAAATAGTTTGAGAGTGCGGCATCGATGCGCCCCGGCGGATAGATCAGCCCTTCCCCGAGCCGCTCACGAAGGCCCTGCGGCGTTAGATCAATCAGTTCGATGGCATCTGCGGCCCGCAACACGGCATCGGGAATCATCTCGCGTTGGGCAACCCCGGTGATTTCCTGCACCACGTCGGCCAGCGATTCGATGTGTTGGACGTTCAAGGTAGAAATTACATCGATCCCGGCGGTAAGTAATTCATCAACATCCTGCCATCGCTTGGCATTGCCTCCGCTGCCAACATTTGAATGCGCCAGCTCATCAACGAGCGCGATCTGTGGTGCGCGGACTAACACTGAGGCAAGATCCATATCGGAAAGTTGCACCCCGCGATGGGTAAGATGCTTTCGTGGAATTAGCTCAAGTCCGGAAACCAGCGCGGCGGTGGGTTCCCGCTCATGGGTTTCCACGAGGGCCAAAACCACGTCTTTGCCCTCGGAAAGCAGCTGGTGGCCTTCTTGGAGCATTGCGTAGGTCTTGCCGACGCCGGGGGCCGCGCCGAGTAAGACCCTTAACGTTCCACGTCTCATGTGGCTAATTCTCCAACCGTGAAAGGGCAATGTTTAGCTCCAACACGTTGATTCTTTCTTCTCCCAAAAATCCTAGGTCACGGCCCGTTGTTTGCTGGTGCACCAGCGCGAGAACCTTAGCCAGATCCAGTGAGCGGGCTTTAGCCACTCGTGGAGCCTGATCAAGAGCGTTTGCGACCGAGATATCCGGGTCAAGTCCGGAGGCGGAAGCTGTCAGTGCATCCGGTGGCACCACAATAGTTCCGGGGTTTTGCGCAAGATAAGCTGCCTTGCGCGCGGCGATCTCCTTGAGCAGTACCGGGTTTTCCGGACCCAGGTTGGATCCGGAGGATGCTGTGCCGTCATAGCCGGTGCCGGCTGCCGAGGGACGCGGCTGAAAATAGGCCGGGTCCGGAGTACCGTCGGGCCTAGTGAAAGTTTGCCCCAGCAGGGCCGAACCCACCGGGCCCGTATGTCCGGGGGACTGGAGCATTGAACCGTTGGCCTGGGCGGGGAAAGCTAGCTGCCCAATACCCAAAATGGCCGCGGGAAAGAGCACACCCAGGACCAAAGTGAGAATGAGCATTGAACGCACCGACACCCAAAGTGTGCGGGAAACCGAACGGGTTGTAGCCATGGCGTATATCAATCCTTTGAAGAGCGGAAAATAGGGGAGAAATCAGCGAAAGTGCCGAACACTCAGGAGGTTGCGGTGCGCATCAGAACCCCGGAATCAGTGAGATCAACATGTCGATGAGCTTGATTCCGATAAACGGAACAATGACTCCACCCAGACCGTAAATCAGCAGGTTGCGGTTAAGCGTTGCGGCGGCCGAACGCGGATGGTATTTCACCCCGCGCAGTGCCAAGGGAATCAAAAAGACGATCACCAGCGCATTGAAAATCACCGCCGAAAGGATTGCGGAGGCCGGGGTGGAAAGCCCCATAATGTTAAGCACCGCCAGACCTGGGAAAGCTATCGAGAACATTGCCGGGATGATCGCGAAGTACTTGGCAACGTCGTTGGCGATCGAGAACGTTGTCAGCGCGCCACGGGTGATCAGCAATTGTTTGCCGATGCGCACCACGTCGATCAGCTTGGTTGGATCCGAATCCAGATCAACCATGTTCCCGGCCTCCTTCGCCGCGGAGGTACCCGAATTCATCGCCATTCCAACATCGGCCTGCGCCAACGCCGGGGCATCGTTTGTGCCATCGCCGGTCATAGCCACCAAGTTGCCGCCTGCCTGCTCGGCCTTGATCAACTCCATCTTGTCTTCCGGGGTGGCCTCGGCCAGAAAATCATCCACGCCCGCCTCGGCGGCAATCGCGGCGGCGGTGCGCGGATTATCCCCGGTGATCATCACGGTACGAATGCCCATGGCACGTAGTTGCGCAAAGCGCTCCTTGAGACCCTGCTTGACCACATCCTTCAGGTAGACGACGCCCAGCACCGAGGCACTATCTGCGGTGCGGGTGGCGACCACCAGCGGGGTGCCACCGACTGTAGAGATCTTCTCGATGATCGTCCCTAGTTCCTGCTGGCGCCCGGACTCAAGCGGCGCAGACTCTGCCACCCAGGCCAGGATCGCGGAACCGGTGCCCTTGCGCAGCGAGCTTCCGTCGGTGAAGTCGATGCCGCTCATGCGTGTTTGCGCGGTGAATTCCACGCTCACTCCGTCAGGGTTCCGATCGGCCTGCACACCCAAGGAAGAAGCGAGGGTGAGAATCGATTGGCCTTCCGGTGTTGCATCGGCAACCGAAGCATCGGCAGCGGCCCGTGCCAACTGGGTTTGGGTCACCCCGGAAAGCGGATGGAACTCGGCTGCCTGCCGATTGCCATAGGTAATGGTGCCGGTCTTATCAAGCAGCAGCGTGGTGATATCTCCGGCCGCCTCCACCGCCCGCCCGGATAACGCCAGCACATTGTGTTGGATCAGCCTGTCCATGCCAGCAATGCCGATCGCCGAAAGCAACGCACCAATGGTTGTCGGGATCAGGCAGACCAGCAGCGCAATGAGTACCGGCAGGGACACCTGGGCGTTTGAGTATGCGGCAATCGGATTCAAGGCAAGCACTATAACCACAAAAATGATCGAGAGCGTGGCAAGTAAGATATTTAGCGCAATCTCGTTGGGGGTCTTTTGACGCTGGGCACCCTCGACCAACTTGATCATCCGGTCAACCAGTGAATCTCCCACGGCCGTGGTGATCCGCACGATGATGGCATCGGAGATCACCTTTGTACCTCCTGTGACAGCCGATCGATCGCCACCGGATTCACGGATCACCGGGGCAGATTCTCCGGTGATTGCCGATTCGTCGATGGCTGCGATGCCATTGACGATTTCACCGTCGCCCGGCACCAGTTCACCGGCGATGATCCGTACGTAATCTCCGATGCGCAGGTCGGTTGAAGGGATTTGTGTTGTTGCCAGCTTGTTGCCGGTGGGATCGTTGCTTGGGTCATAGCCTTGCAGCACTGTCGCCATGGTTGAAGTTCGCGAAGCCCGCAACGATGCAGCCTGAGCCTTGCCGCGGCCCTCCGCAACAGACTCGGCAAGGTTTGCAAAAAGCACAGTCAGCCACAGCCAGCCGGCAACCGCCGCGGTAAAACCGGCGGGCTCCGCCGAATTTTCGGCGCCGGAAGATGCGGCGAGGAAGGGCTCTGCAACGGCCAACGCGGTGGTCAGCAACGCGCCAATGAGCACTATGAACATCACCGGGGAATGCCACATCAGCCGTGGATCAAGTTTCTTGAAGGCACCGGGGACCGCTGCCCTGACTTGAGCCAGACTCAGTGCACTACTGCGCGGAGTGTGCTCGTGGCCGTGAGGAGCGGAACCCGTAGGAGGTTCTGTTGCATCTTTAATGAGAATAGACATGATGACTTAGCGGAGCCCTTCGGCTAGTGGTCCCAAAACCAGGACCGGGAAGAACGTCAACGCGGTGACGATGAGCGTGATGCTGCCCAGCAGCACCGAGAACTGGGGTTTGTGAGTTGGCAGCGTTCCGGCGGTGACCGGGATGCGGTCCTGGGCCGCAAGCGCCCCGGCCAAGGCTAGAACCATGAGCATCGGCAGGAACCTACCCAGCAACATGGTGATGCCCAGCGTGGTGTTGAGCCACGGGGTGTTGGCGCTTAGCCCTGCGAAGGCAGATCCGTTGTTGTTTGCCGCCGAGGTAAAGGCATAAAGCACCTCGGAGAAACCGTGCGGTCCGGGATTCAGCATTGACACCGATTCAATCTCGGCACGCACCGGCGCGATAGCAAAGCTCAGCGCCGTGAATGAAAGGATCAGCGTGGGGGTGATGAGCAGGTAGAGCGAGACGAGTTTGATCTCCCGCGCCCCGATCTTCTTGCCAAGGTACTCGGGAGTACGCCCCACCAGCAGGCCGGCGATGAACACGGTGATGATGGCAAGGACAAGCATTCCGTAGAGCCCGGAACCAACGCCGCCCGGCGCCACCTCACCGAGCATCATGTTCAGCAGCGGCAACATCCCGCCCAGTGCTGTGAACGAATCAAACATTGAATTTACTGCCCCGGTGGATGTCAGCGTGCTTGAAGTTCCAAAGAGTGTGGATCCGCCGATGCCAAAACGCATCTCCTTGCCCTCCATGGCGGCGCCGGCGCCCTGTGGACCGCTTCCAGCACCCGCATATTCGAGCAGGGTAAGTGCGGTGAGCGAGATCAAGAACAGCCCGGCCATCACGGCAAGGATCGTGTAGCCCTGCTTTTTGTTCCCCACAATCACCCCGAACGTACGGGTCAGTGAGAAGGGGATTACCAGCATCAGCACGCATTCAAACAGGTTGCTCAGCGGTGTGGGGTTCTCAAAGGGATGAGCGGAATTTACATTGAAGAACCCTCCACCATTTGTACCCAACAGCTTGATTGCCTCCTGAGATGCAACCGGTCCACCGGGAATGCTTTGGGTTCCACCCACTAGCGTGGTGATGTGGGTGAATTCGTTGAAGTTTTGGATCACCCCGGACGCCAGCAGGAGCACCGCGGCAACGATTGATAGCGGTAGCAGCAACCGGACGATCCCGCGGATCAAATCCACCCAAAAGTTTCCAAGGGTTGCCGCACGGCGCGCGGCCAAGGCCCGAATCAAGGTGACTGCCACGGCCAGCCCGACGGCTGCCGAGGCAAAGTTTTGTACACCGAGCCCCGCCGCCTGTACCAGGTAGCCCATCGTTGATTCACCGGCATAGGACTGCCAGTTGGTGTTTGTCACGAAGGAGACGGCTGTATTGAAGGCGATCCCCGGGGCGACCGGGCCAAGACCCAACGCAAGAGGCAGCCATTCTTGGAGTCGTTGCAGCCCATAGAGCAGCAAGACCCCCACCAGTGAGAAGCCAAGCACTGCACGTGCATAGGCCTGCCATGTTTGGGATGATGCCGGATCTACGCCGATGAGCCGGTAGATGCCGCGCTCGACTTTCAGATCCTTTCTTGTGGTGTAGATCCGGGCCATGTAGTCGCCTAGCGGGCGATACAACACTGCGAGCACAAGCCCCAGCGATGCCACCTGCGCGATGAAAAACCACATTAGAATCGCTCGGGTTTCAACAAAGCAAGCAACAGGTAGGTGATGCCCGCAATTGCCAACGCGGCGGCGATGATCTCAAAAACGATCACAGCTTTTCCACCGCCTGCAGCGTGAGGCCCAGGATGCCAAAAATGGCAAGAACTGTCAATAGAAAAATGATGTCGAGCATGACGGTGATGCCGTCCCTCCGATGAAGAAATGATGATGACATTTCCATCAGATACCCGCGGATGACTCGTGCACCCGATCCTTACGAAATCCTCACGCGCTACTGGCAAACCCCTACGCGATGCTTACACTTTTCGCTGCGTGACGCACCAGTTCATAGGTTCGTACCTACTCAGGCAGCGATTACTTGGTGAGCGTGAACTGTTCCAACGGCATCATGCACGATGCGCGCACCATCACCAGTCCGGTAGTCCCAAAGCTGGGGTTCTCAATGCGGTTATTGACCCCGGTGTCATCGCACCAATCAAGATTGTGCGGGGTTGCCGAAATTCCATAAGTTCCTGGCTTCAACGATGCCGGAAGCTTCAAGGTGTAATCGAAGGAGCCGGCATCGGCCATGGGGGCGAGTTTGGTCTCGAGTACCTGATTTGCAGAATCAAGCAGCTGGAGCTGAATCTGTGCATCCTGCCCGTAGCGCGGATCGCAGGTGGCGTCCTGCGCCGAAATTTTCAGTTCCCCACCGGCACTTACGGAGCTGGATCCGAGCGAATATTGAGGTGGAGGGCATGGTTGGGAATCTCCCGAACTCGCCGGTCCTTGAGCGCATGCTGCAGAAACAAGCACTAAGCCAATACAAATTGCACCAAGACCTGCACTTCTGCTGATGATCCTCATGAGATGAGTATTTCGGTTTGTATCGCCGATGCCTAGCCAACGGTGCAATATGTGATTGCTTCGTTACGTCAAAGGGCAGCTAGCCCTCGCACAGCTTGCAAACAGCGGAACCTGTTAGTGTTCACAAGGATCTAAGCAAAAGTGTGGAGAAAAGTTTTGAATAAAAAGTGGATCGCGTCCTTGGCAATCGTTGCCGCCTTGACGCTCACCAGCGCCTGCAGTGCTCAAAATGATAAGGCGCCGGATGCGGCGAGCTCTTCATCGGCAGGCCCCAGCGCGACGACAAGCGATCCAAGCGCTGACCCAAGTGCTGCGAATCCCAGTGGACAGCTTCCCAAGCCCGATCTCGGCGACGTGCCTGACATCGTTGCCATCGTCAACGGTGAAAAGATCACCAAAGCAGACTTCACGCGCATCTATGAAGGCCAATTCCAGCAGATCGCACTGCAAGCCCAAATGGCAGGACAAACCCTAGACCAGGCACAGCTACGTCAGCAGACCGCCGAAGGCCTGGTCAACACCGAGCTGCTGATCCAACAGGCAGCCAAGAAAAAGATCTTTGCCACGGCCAAAGATCAGGAGAAGGCGCTCGCCGATGTTGCCAAGTCCAACAAGCTAGATACCAAGGGCTTCTTGGAGGCTATGGCCAAGCAGGGGCTCGACGAAACGGCGGTGCGCGCACAGCTACGCACCCAGCTTGAAGTTGAACGTCTGATTGCCACGGAGGTCGGGGATTTCACGCCTGATGAAAAGGACCTGAAAGCTGCCTACGATACGGTCAAGAAGCAGGCTGAAAAGGACCCGGCCACAGCCAAAAACATTCCCGGCTTTGATGAGATCAAAGCCGAGCTGAGCCAACAACTCAAACTGCAAAAGGAAGCTTCGGTTGTCAAAAGCTATGTTGAAAAACTGCGCAAGGACGCAAAGATCGAAATGAACATGTAGGTTCGTTACTTCCAAGGCGGCATAATCACGCTGGGCGTATCGTGAGGCACCTCGGATCCGGAGTCAGAGAGTTTAGACCGATTCCGGTGAAACGCTGGGAAAACTAACCGAAACACTCAACCCTCCGGTCGGCACGGCACGTAGTTCAAGAGTCCCTTGGTGCCGTTCCACAATGGCGGCGACGATCGACAATCCCAGCCCGTGGCCTTTCGTTCCCGAGGCTGAGGTGCGCCCTGCGGCCCGATAAAACGGCTCGGTAAGATTCTGTACCACCGTTGGTTCTAACAACGCACCGGTATTGGTTACCCGCAGATTGGCCTGCCCCTGGACATTGGTTGACGTTTGGATGCTCAGTTGTCCGCCCTGAGGCAGATTATGCCGAATCGCGTTCTGCACCAGATTGCTAAGCAATTGGCGGATTAATACCGGATCACCACTCACCCGGGAGGGCTCCAGCAAGAGCTGAATCTTCACACCACGCTCAGCGGCCTCGGCCTGGCAAGTTCTTGCCACCTCGCGAGCAGATTCTGCTAGGTCAATGACCTGTGCGGCTGTGCTCGCCGAATCCACACGTGCAAGTTCCAGTAATGCCGCGGTAATTTCAATGCTGCGCTCATTCATGATCTGCAAGCGTCCCAACACCTTGCGCACCGCAGGGTCCTCCTGCTGGGCAAGTGCCACATCAAGCATGGCCCTGCTGGTAGCCAGCGGTGTGCTCAATTCGTGAGAAGCATTTGAAGCAAATCGTTTGGATGCGGCAAAGGAACGTTCGAGTCGTTCGAGCATGGTGTCGAAGTTTGCCGCAAGTTCGGAAATCTCGTCCCTAGGGCCTTCCAAGCCAATACGTTGGCTCAGATCTCCCTGAGTTGCCGAACGCACTGCCGTATTGATGTAAGTCAAAGGCTTGAGTACCCGCCCGGCCACGGCCCAACCCACGGCTATCCCGACGATCGTTAAAATCGACAAGACCACCAAGGAAACCATCAAGAACAGGTTCAGCAATTGGTCCGTCGAAGTCACCAATAGTTCTGAAGCGGGCCCCGAAGGGGTAGCTGGCACTCCTTCATCGGGGAATAAAGTCTCCGGAGTTTCTAACCCGTGCGTTGGGCCGGGGATACTTGTGGCAGCTGGGGTCACCGAAGGTGCCAGATCATAGGTGGGTACAAAACGCATGAATGCGTAGACCAAGCCGAGCAAAACAATTCCCGAACCGGTGAGTAGCGCGGAGTATGTGAGGGCAAGACGCGTTCGCACCGTGGCCCGGTATTTACGGATACTGGGGAGTCCGGACTGCTCTTCGAGGGTTTTAGACAAAGACATAACCAGCACCCGAAATAGTTCTGATCGGGCTGGGATCGCCGAGCTTGCGACGCAGCGTGCTAATGGTGACCTTCACGGCGTGAGTGAAAGGATTAGCATTCGCATCCCAGGCTCGCTCCAGCAGCGTTTCGGCGCTCAGGGCCTCGCCTCCTGCCTGCATCAGCAATTCCAGTACCGTAAATTCCTTGGGTGTCAGGACGATGGGAATTCCATCACGGCTAACTTCACGGCGTGCCGAATCAACCCGGATCCCGCCGCGTTCTAGCACCGGTGGCAGCGTGGTAAATTTCCTGCGCGACAGAGCCCGCAGCCGGGCGATCAACTCTGCAAATTCGAAGGGTTTAGACATGTAATCATCGGCACCCAGCTCCAAACCCGCCACGCGCTCCTCCAAATCTCCGGCGGCGGTGAGCATCAATACGGCAGGTCCCTGCGGATCGGCGGCCAATCGGCGGCACACCTCATCGCCGTGCACCTCAGGAATATCTCGATCAAGCAGCACCACATCAAAGTCTTGCTCAATGAGTATTTCCAGCGCCGAATCGCCGTCACCGACCACCTGCGCGGAGATAGATTCCATGGCCAACCGATCTTGGATTGCCTCGGCCAAAAACTCCTCGTCTTCAACGATTAGGACGCGCACGTGTTTATTCCTATTCCCTTCATGGTGTGGCTGCTAGCTGCCACCTACCAGTCAATCAGGGATCGGGTTGGAAAAAGGTAAATATCGATCTTTACCTTCCTTAAACCTTGCTTCTGATGTGATGGTTCCCAAGTGGTTCAAGACCCCCACACCTCGAACGTTAGGACAGCACCATGAAGAAACGCTCCATTGCCCGCCGGCTCACTGCTTTCACCGGGATCGCCCTGGTGCTGGGCCTGACGGCCTGCTCCCCGGCACAGCCGCAGAGCACCGAATTGAAGACCGACAATCATCAGCTCTCGATGATGGAC
This sequence comes from Arthrobacter sp. MYb227, assembly GCF_002975435.1. Classification (GTDB taxonomy): domain Bacteria; phylum Actinomycetota; class Actinomycetes; order Actinomycetales; family Micrococcaceae; genus Paeniglutamicibacter. The sequence goes on from NZ_PCPT01000002.1 coordinate 684,485, forward strand.
TGGCGCCAGAAAACCGATGACTGCATGCTGACTGCCGGTTTCCCCCTCACCGGCCCGAACGACGCACCAGGCGGCATGACCAGCTCGGTAGATATGTCCCAGTACGACATGGTGGCCTTCGATGCGGCCTACGCGAAGTGCGCACAAGAGATTGGCGATCCACCGGTGGATGCAAACCAGCCGAGCGAGCAGGAAATGTTTGATTCACAGCTGGCCTTCGCATCCTGCATGCGTGAAGCCGGATACGACGTCCCGGACCCGGTCAAGGGCCAGCCCTCGGCCACCGGTGCCTTCGGCCCGGAAACCGACATGGCCGTTTTTGACAAGTGTGAGCAGAAGGCCAACAGCCAGGTAAATGGTAAGTGAGCGAGAACAACATGAGTATTGAAAACGACGAAACAACCATGACCCGTCCACGCAAAACCAAACGCACACTCCTGATTTCCGGTTTAGGACTAGCCAGCGCGGCACTTGTCGCCGGCATCATCGTGCTGGTCCAGCCGCCAGCTAGCGAAGCCGACGGACCCACTCCCTTAAACATTGAACGTACCCAAGCGAAACGTGGGGACCTGGTGGAAACGGTGCGAGTCCAAGGCAACCTGGGCCATGGAGCATCCCGAGACATGGGTACGACCCTGGAAGGCATCGTCACCTCTACCCGTGGCAGCGGCACCGTGGTCTCGGTCGGCGACGAACTCTTCCGCATCGATGACAAACCAGTGACGCTGATGCGCGGCAAGTTGCCGGCCTGGCGTGCCTTCTCCGAGGGCATGAGCAACGGCAATGACGTCTTGCAGCTAGAAAAATCCTTGAAATCCCTTGGGTTCTTCAAGCTCACCGCAGATACAAAATTCACCCCTGCCACCAAAACCGCCATCAAGTACTGGCAGAAGTCCGTGGGTCTGAAGCAGGACGGGGTCATTGAACACGGCCGGATCATCTTCGCTCCCAACGACGTACGCATTCAGGGCGTCAAAGCCAAGTCCGGTTCGGCCGCCAGCGGTGAAATCATTTCCGTGACAGGAGTAAACAAGGAAGTTGGCGTGAAACTTGATACCTCTGCTCGTTCGCTGGCGAAGAAGGGTGCCAAGGTCAGTGTTTCGCTGCCCGGCGGCATCAACGAACCGGGCACGATTTCTTCTGTAGGCGCCCCGGTTGAAGAGGAGGGTGGCGGAGCTAAGATCCCGGTCACCGTAGTACTCGATAAGCCGGAAGCAGCGGCGGCGCTACAAGATATGCCGGTCGGTGTGGAATTCAAGCAGACCAAGGCCAAAGATGTCATCCAGGTTCCAGTTTCTGCGCTGCTTGCTCAGCCAGGTGGTGGATTTGCCGTCGAGGTGAGTGAGGGAGAAACGATCACGCTGGTTCCGCTGAAGACCGGCGTCTTCGCCAACGGCCTGGTTGAGGTACTCGAGTCGGATCTGAAAGCCGGGGACACCGTGGTGGTCGCCAAGTGAGTGCGCCCATTATTGAACTACGCGGGGTCACTCGAACCTATGGTTCCCCACCAACCACCGCACTGGCCGGCATCGACCTGGTCATCGAGGAAGGTGAAATGCTGGCCATCGTGGGCACCTCCGGTTCCGGTAAATCAACGATGCTCAACATCATTGGCTCACTGGACCAAGCCAGCTCCGGGGAGGCTTATATTGCCGGGCACGACCTCGCCACGCTTGATGACGCGCAGCTTTCGGCCCTGCGCGCCCACACCATTGGCTTTATCTTCCAGCAATTCCACCTTTCCGACGGCGTCAGCGCGTTGGATAACGTTGCGACCGGTCTGCTGTACACCGGTATTCCGCCGCGCGAACGCAAGGAACGTGCCGAAGTGGCACTCAAGCGCGTGGGACTGGGACACCGCATGGGGCATCACCCGCGCCAGCTCTCCGGCGGCGAGCGCCAGCGCGTGGCCATCGCCCGCGCCGTGGTGGGCAATCCACGGCTAATCCTGGCCGATGAGCCCACCGGTAGCCTCGATACCGCATCCGGTGCCGAGGTGGTGGCCATCCTGCGTGAACTCAATGCCGCGGGCACCGCTGTTGTGGTAATCACGCACGATAACGAGCTTGCCCAACAAATGCCACGCCAGGTCCGCATTAGTGACGGACAGATACTCGCCGATCAACGGAAGGAAGCCTCATGGGCCAGCTAAAACGTTCAAAGCTCCGCTCCGGGGACCTGCTTTCCCTAGGCTTCCACGGGCTCCGTGCCCGGCCCATGCGCGCGGTACTTTCCTCGCTGGGCATCGCCATTGGTATTGCCGCGATGATCGCCGTGATCGGCATTTCCACCTCCAGCCAGGCATTGGTCAAGGAGAAACTCTCGGTGCTGGGCACAAATATGCTCACTGTCTCCGGTGGTACCGACATGCTCGGGCAAGACGTTGACCTGCCCAAGGAATCGGTAGCCAATATTCGCCGCATCCCCGGTGTGGAGCACGTGGGTTCGATCGGCGCCATTGATGGTGTGAACATTTACCGCAATGACCAGATCGATGCCTCACGCACCGGCGGGTTGAGCGTTGCGGTGGCCGATGGCGACCTGCTCACGGCCACCGGTGCCAATCTCATGCACGGCAGCTGGTTCAACGAGGCCACCTCCAAGTTCCCAACCACGGTGCTGGGACGCACCACCGCCGAACGCTTGGGCATCCAGCGTGCCGGATCCATGGTGTGGCTCGGTGGGCAACAATTCACCGTGGTGGGCATCCTTGATTCCACCCCCTTGGCCCCGGAACTTGATTCGGTCGCGCTGGTGGGGGAACCGATAGCCCGCGACCTGCTGGGTTACACCGGTACCCCAACGATGATCTTTGAACGCTCCTCCGAGGAGCGCGTGGCGGCGGTGCGCGAGCTACTGCCGCCAACGATTAACCCGCAGGCGCCCACCTCGGTCAAGGTCTCGCGTCCATCCGACGCATTGGCAGCAAAGAACACCGTGGACCAGGCCTTCACCGGGCTACTGGTGGGCGTGGGCTCCATCGCGCTGCTGGTCGGCGGGATCGGGGTGGCAAATACCATGGTCATTTCGGTACTTGAACGCCGCAGCGAGATCGGTTTGCGCCGCGCCCTAGGTGCCACGCGCCGACACATCAGGCTGCAGTTCCTCTTTGAAGCGATGCTGCTCTCGGCCCTGGGCGGATTAGCCGGAACGCTCCTGGGCTGGCTGGTCACCGCGATCGCGGCACGCTCCAATGGCTGGGCCGTCTCGATTCCGCCGGCGGTGTTGTTCGCCGGGGTATTGGTCACCATTGCCGTGGGGGCACTGGCCGGGGTGTTGCCGGCGGTGCGTGCCTCACGTACCGCACCAACCGCCGCACTGGCCTCGGCCTAGGCATTAGGTCTGTAACGGGAAGTGTCTTACCGCTGCCAGCCGCCGATGTACATGCCACGTGGACGATGATCCACAGGTCCAACGAGCATGGTCTGGCCTGTTCAAGCCGTCAGCAGCCTATGGTCCTCGTTTGCTCAACGGCGTTGACGATTTTTTCCATGCTGAAATCCACCGAAATCACTGTTCTTTTGGATGAGCAAAGAGAGAAAATTTCGTTCGGTGGTCCGTCGCCAAGGTCGATCAGTGGCTGGCGCAGGATTCGATGAAGTTGTTGTAAAACTTTCGGATTGAGGATAAAGACGCTCATGAACCAAGACGGCTGGTTTGATTGGAACGACTCTAGGCGGCAATGCCAGTCGAAGTGCCAATCAAACCAGCCGGGTGGGGGGAACACAGACAACTACTCGGTGCTGTTTAGCGGTCGGGCATCAGAGCTCGGGTGCGGACCACCAACGTTCAAGACCAATGTCCTCGGCCACGGTGCCTGCGACCAAATAGCCGCTGCCAAGAGAACCAGAGATGCCAGGATGGACCGATCCACCACCGACGTAAAAACCCTTGACCGGAGTCCGAGTGCTGGACCAAGCCGGAGCCGGACGCTGGGTGAAAGTCTGCTCTGCCGCCAGGGACCCCTGTCGTACTGAGCCGTTCCGAGCAGTAGGGAAGCGCTTGGAGATGTCAGCGGGGCTGTCTGCGAATTGGAACAACAACGTCACGTCGGCCAGCGGGGCGAATGTCTGCTTGAGCATCTCCCATATCTGCTGGCGGTACTCAACGCGCTTGCGGGTCCATGACTGGCCAGAAGGATGTTCTAACGGGGCATGAGTCTCGAACCGCAGCGTGTGTAGAGGCCCGTAGGGGCCGGGGGAGGCTTGAAACGGGTCGTGGAGGGAAGTGAAAGAGACATGCCCGGCAACCCTACTCGGAAGCTCACCGCGTTCGGCCGTCATGAAGTGATCCGTTACCTCGTGTTCGTCATCGAATCCGATGATGTGAAGAAAAGCATTCGTCGCCGGATTTAGATCCTCATGCGGAATGCCTTTGATGCCATAGTGAGAGATGAATGGACCTGTCGGGTCGAGCTTCCAGTTCTGGGCTATTTCTTCGAGATCGGCCGTGTCCAATTCTGCTGAAAGCAGGTCCGCATTGGTTTGGGGATCGACGGTTGAAACAACGGTCTTGGACAAGAACCTGCGGCCATCGTCGAGTCTTAACTCGAAGCCATCCTCGTTCTGGGTGACCGCGCGGACGCTGGCCGAAACATATTGTCGGGCACCTGCTTTGGCCGCTACCCGATAGATTCCGTTGGCAAGATTCTTGATTCCACCCTGAACCAAGACAGGGCTGAACTGGCGGGCCAAAGCAAACGCGCCAATCACACCGAATTCTGAATCGGGTGCAGTGAAGCCGGCGAGCCCGGCCGCGTACCTTACTGCAATGGCCGCCTCGGGCGAATCTGTAAGCTTGGCCAGCCCTTCAGGTGTCAACGAGGCCAGCTCGATGGTTTCAGGACTTGTCGCAGCCAGCCTTTCCACAACACTGTCATAGCTTTGTGGAGCCACGTAAAGAAGGGGTCGCACTGCAGCGTCGGTGGCGGACAACAGACGCTCAATCTTTGCGCCAAGGCCAATGCCACCTCTGCCTACAAAGAAGTTGCGCCCATCTCGGGTAGTGACCGAGAAGGCCACCGCCGGCTCTACCAGGCCCACGGCGTTCTCCTGCAGAGCCAAATCGCGGTAGGGAGGGAGCTCCTGACCCAGAGGGAGGCTGGCTTGGGCGAGGTTGTATGTGTAAGGCGTTGAATAATCATCCGAGGCGAAGGTGCCCCCGCGCTCGAAACGATGCTCCAGCACTAACACTTCGGCGCCAGCTTTGGCCAAGTATGCTGCGGCTGTTAGGCCGTTGGGTCCGGAGCCGATGATTGCGACATCATAAGTTTGGTTGGTCATGGTTACAGTGCCTCCTGTGCAAAAACATCGCTATCTACGCCCAATGGCGTTAGAAGTCGGTCGAGGTTCTGGGCATACCATTCGTATGGCTTGTTAGTCCACCAAGATTGATCGCGTACGCCGGCATCTTCAGCCACGACTTGTGCAGCATTGTAGCCAGCAGCCATCCAGCTCAAGCCCACAGGCCAGACACCATTCGACATATATAGACCCTTGATGGGCATGCGGTAGGGCATGCGGCCCATAATCCACTGATCCTCGGAGAAATCCCCTCCCACGACCTGGCCAAACTTGGCGGAACGGTTGAGACGCCAGTTGTCCAGCGGAGTCCAGTCATACTGGTCCAGAACGGACTCGTCCCAATCTTTCACAAGTTGGGTCATCATTTTGTTGCGATTGGCAAGCAGCTCATGTCGAATATCGCCGTCCCATGCTTCGGGTCCGCCAAGCCCATGCAATGGGTACGGGAAGCACTCTTCGGCACGGAGAACCACCTCCCCGCTTGGAGAAATGGCAGTACGGTCCACCGGAGCGGAATATGTGAATTCGAGCAAGTGTCCTGATGCTTTGCGGGTGTCGTTTCCGAGCATATCCACCATATATTTCTTCGTTCCTTCCCATGAATCGAACGCACGATATGTCAAAATGGCGTCATTGATGAGGGGGTCGAAGTCCGACGATTTCCAGTCCAGCTTGCGGTCTAGGAGCCAAGACGTAACGTGGGAACCACGAAGGCTCATTTTCCACTCACGCATCCGCGATGCCAGCATCGGATCCGCTGCTTCCAATACGCTCGGAGTGACCATTCGCCGGGTTTCTGGGACTCCGGCATTGGAGATGACCCCCTTGCTGGCCTCGATCACCAAGTTTGGGTAGATTGAACGATCCGAGAGGCGGACGCCGGTTGCACGGCCGTTCTCCACAAAGATTTCATCAACCGTGCAGCTGGTCCATATGGTTCCGCCATAGTCCAGGAAACAGGCCGTGAGCGCGTCGACCTGCGCCTCATTGCCACCGATTGCCACCCCGGTTGTGTAGTACAGGGCGAAAGTGACTCCGAATGCTCCCTGGCCTCGGGCAAAGGGGGCGCCATGTTCCCAGAATGCCACCGGAGTCATCAAGATCTGCCGGCATGCGTCTGTTTCGAAGGTGCGCTCACATAGCTCCGGACCAGTCATGTTCATCATCTCGTCCACGCTGTAACCCATCGCATAAGCGCAAAGCTCATAAATTCTATCGAGCTTGGACGGATCAGGGTGGGGGCTGAATGAACTCAAGGAGTTGTATTCGACCATTGTTTCGTGGATTCTGGTCTGAATCCCAAACATGCGGTCGCCGTCCCGTTCGGAGTGCTTGGCAAAGTTCTCTCGGGTTCGCTCAGGTTCTTGGCAAATGAGTGCGTTGGTGCCGTCTCGGTAGGTGGTACCTAGTATGACGGGAGAGACCTTGAAATCGAAGCCGTACTTCTCCAGCTCAAGGTCTGCGATCACGGGAGAGTTGCCAGCGAAGGATACGCCCACATGCGGGCTGTCGAGCACCTGGGGCCAGGTCTCGTGGGTGCAGCAAAATGTTCCCAGCTCAGAGTTCGCTTCAAGCAGCAGGACTTTCAGTCCTGCTTTTTGGAGGTAGGCCGCAGCGGGCAATCCTCCGGACAGGCCTCCACCAATTACAAGGATGTCGTACATGTTGATTCTCCATTCTTAGACAGTGCGGGTCCGGGAAGACCAACTGGACTGCTGGTCACTTCCGGGTACTGAAATGCCGGACGCAAAACTAGGCTGGTCCGAAATTGCGGGGCTGCGATCGAGCGCTATTCCCCGATCGATTGTCTTGAGTTTCCACGCTTCGATACCGTTGCCTGCTTAAGGACGGTTCGTTCGGAGTCGCCGTCACTTTGTGCTTCATGCAGACCCGAGATGAGCTGTCGGCATCTAATGCAAGTGAACCAGCTCACTGCCGGATCGGGCTTTAACCAAACGACCAATAGTTGCCACCAATGTCTTGGTGCTTTGGCTAGGCGTAGCATTAAACAGGGCGACTGCGGTATCTGAAATCCGAGTTAGCAGGTGGGTGAGGGGGTGCGTTGTTCCCGTTTCACGTAGCACTGTTCGGCTGTGCCCCTGGTGAAGTTGCGCAGGATGCTTCGCCTGGCCATTCAGCGTTCGACCGTCCGAGCGCCGATAGATGTGCCAGGGATTTCGTCGGTCTGCCGGTGCGGGAAAACTTTATCCGCTTAACTGGTGCGACATCCGGCAAAGGTTCGCCAAGATCCTTGTGGGTAGCGGAACACGACGTTTCGCCTGACCAAATCGTTTCCAAGGTTTCAAATCGGTTACCATCACCAAAGAGGAATCTTTGCTGGTCTGTGGCAACAGAATCCTGATACGCGGATGATCCAGTGAGACTCGGCAACATCTGCTAAAGGTTTGTGAGTTCTCATTTGCTCTTGCGGAAACCGGCTGAATGTAGCTGGAATCAGTGTCACCGAAAGCCAATCGGGTTGGTTCTGACTGCGGGGTTGGTTCGGGAAGCAGGCGAGAGACTCGGCTACGGCAATCCAATGATCATGCCAGATGGCTTAGTGACCAGATCCGGGCGACTTTCACACAGGGAAAGACGCTTCACACTATGCATAGCCCGCGCTTGACTGCTCCGTACCCAAAAAGGAGGACACACCCCAAACCTCAAATCCGCCAAATTTGGCCAGCTAGAAGGCCGCCCCTCCGATGACCAAGGATGCAAAGTACACGGCCAAGGATACCTACAGGTGCTCAAAACGACTGGAATCGCTGTGCTCTTGTCGAATTGCCCTAGGTGTTGGGAGCCAAATCAGCAATCCGACGATATACCGCAAGTATCGCCTGTTGCTCAGCTCAGCGAGGGTCCAAGGCCTTGCTCCTCAGCCGGCATCGCAAAAGCAAGAGTGAAGTCCACACGACTGGACATGGTATCCAGATCCTGCCCGGTTAAAGTCGAAATCCGAGAGATTCTGTACTTCAGGGTGTTGTGGTGCACGAACAATTCGCGAGCAGTCTGCCGCCATCTACCCCCGTTCTCCAGGAAGGTGCGCAGAGTGGTTACCAAGTCGCTTCCATGGTCTCGATCCCAGTCGAGCAGGGGTCCCAATAGCGTGTCTCGGAACGAGTGCAACGTCCGCCGATCGATAAAGTCAAGTAATGCCACGTATGAACCGATATCTGTCTGGCAGACTACCTGTGAGCCGCAGGGTCGACCCTGCGCGACGCGCAAGGCAGGAAGAGCTTGGGCAAGAGAACGGCGCAAACCATCCCTTCCCAATCCCGGGTGACCGGAACCAAGCACCGGGTCTACGCCGGTGTCCTTTATGAGCTGGGCGATTTCATCTAACAGGCCGGGTTCTTCGGTTTGGCCAATCAGCATGTTCACCGAGCCGTAACGGGTATAGACGCATCGTGCTTCGCAACCCTCCGCAGCGTACGCGAGTACGTCTGGATTGTTGTCGGAGGCAATGACGGTCACCGGCTTGTTTGGGTCAAAATCAAGTCCACGCATCCGAGCAACAAACGGCTCCTGATCTATGCTTGCGGAGCAGACGAGTTCGAGCAATTCACGAACCAATATGCTACGCATTCCATCTCGCGCACGCTGGCCAACATATTCGATGAAGAAGCTTGGAAGTATAGTTTCGATAATCAGACGCGTCTCATCATCGAGATCTGTGAAATGTGAAGCAACAACTAGGGTTAGCCCCATATGGACCCGAGTCGGGTCCACCGTAAAAGCGCACAAGTCACCTTCCAAGGACGAGAAAATCTTGCCGGCCCGCGTTGCCCGGGCCGCAGCACGCATTGTTTCTTGGTCAACGGCTGCTCCAGTACTCGCGATGACGCGTCCGCTCGGTCCCACTAGCCAACATCTGAGCCGGGTTTCGTTGTGGATCAGGTCGATCAACTCGGACTGTTCGGTGCATCCGGCCAACCGTTGCTGCACGCGTCGGAGACGGCTGAGCTGCTGTCGCGCCGGGTCTAACCGTTCCTGTACAACATTCATGTGCTCGATGACTCTGCTGAAGGAAATACCCTGTGGTGCTACGAGCAACGGAAGTTCGTAGGACTCACATGCAAGTCCTACAGAAGCTGGCAGCGCAGGAACCTGCTCACTCAAGCCGAAGAGTAACCCGGCGACTCCCGCAGAGCTCACCTCTTGGATCCATTCTCCAACGGGCCGCGCTTCCAGCCACAGCCCATTCGTGAGCACCAGATCGCCGGGAAGCAGGTAACGAGCAGGGCGAGCCAGATCAGTTGTGGTGTGTCCTCGGATCTCTGAATTTACCCCAATACCATCGATGACCAAGGCGAGTTCGAGAACTGTTTCCCCGGCTAAGGAACTGATGGTGGATCCGAGCCCTGCTCTTTTTTCGGTGTTAGGCATTTCGTCTGGGTCCTTGCGCGCTATTAGGGAAACTTCGACCGGATACCACTGAACCATGTCCAATAGGGGAAATACGTGACAAAGTTGGTTCATTTGTCGATGCATATTTTTCCTAAGTCTAGGTCTGCTTCGATGACTCTGCACAGTGCTTAAATCCTGAATCTGGCCTTGACCCCGTCAAGGTGCCTTTTGGTGGACTCGTTCATCAGGACGGAGCGAGCGGCGCCCCATCTGGGAGTTCCTGTAGCCCGTACTCTGCTTATGGTAGCCGTGGATATCGATGACAGTGTCGTTTACATCGACGAACACGAGCTGGCCTTTTCCACAGACCCCAGCAGCGATGCCTTCCTTCCTGAACGGGTTTACCCTGATCCGGCGTTGAGAGCCCTCTTCATTGCCCCGTGCAGCAATAGAACCGTGGAGACAATGGAGCCGGCGCCTATAACCATCCCGTCGGCCAGGAAGGAAAACTTCAGTCTTAAGTTGGTTCCCATAACCGGCAACAGCCCGAAGCGGATCAGCCCGAATGTGGGGAACTGTGACGGGGCTGAGCCGTTCGGCAACCCCAGGCAGGTGCAAAAATAGCCGAACCGTGCAGCATGGGAACGCGGGCGGTGAAAGTGAGGCAACGTTATTGAAAATGGGCACTTTTGGCAACTCTGTGCATGTCTGGGTTCGGAGAATCCGCCGAAGGCATGCAGTGCGGTCCATCCGGTAACCCTGAGGGCGATCTCTGCGTGTTAACGCCCCAGCAACGGCGTTTCAATCGGCAAGCGGGCGAATTCGTCTTGCTGATCGTGATTTGTACACATGTATGAATCACTTTGACGTCTCTAGCTAATCGACACCTATCCAGAGTGACTCGCGTCACCAATCATTGGGGGGGTAAGCATTTTTATGGCGACAATGAGCATGAGGACGGATGGGAAGCCGCATGCGAAGGGCGCCTTCGATGGGCAAGGTATTTATCGATTCTGCCCCCACCGTGAGCAGTTGACAGGCGGGCGAGGTCCCAGGTTCATTGAGGGCGATACAAATCCTGTGAATAACTTTCATGGGGGAATGTATTCCATAAATCATCAACGATTAACAATCATTTGATAGGAAAATTCTCATGAATGAATCGCTGAAAGTGGAGTCAGGGAGTATAACTGACGCACCACTGGAAGGAAGCCCTGTCCTCAAGCGGGAGATGGGCTTCTGGTCATCTTTCTCATTGGCCTTTGCTTTCATGTCGCCGATCATCGGTCTTTACGCAGTCTTTGCTTTGGCGCTCACCGCCGCCGGTCCGTCGTTCTGGTGGGGCATGCTCGTGGTGCTTGCCTGTCAGGTTTTGGTTGCTCTCGTTCTTGCCGAGCTGGCATCGAGGTGGCCGGTGGCTGGCGGTGTATGTCTCTGGTCACGTAGTCTTTTGGGTCATACGTACAGCTGGTATGCCGGATGGGCCTACATCTGGACCCTGGTGATCACCGTTGCCGCAGTTTCGTATGGAGGAAGCACATTCCTTGCTTCGTTCCTGGGTTGGGAGAACCCAAGTTCTTTGACAAAAGTCCTGCTGGGCGCGGTGATTTTGGCAATTAGCACCATCGCGAATTCTGCAGGTCGGCGGTGGCTAAGCCTGTTTGTCACGATCAGCATAATATGCGAAGTAATTGCCAGCCTCGGTGTTGGACTCGTGTTGATCATTTTCTACCGCAGGAACTCGCTGAGCACGATTTTTGAGGCGTTTAGTACTCCTTCCGATTCTGCCGCCTACATTTTCGGCCCCTTCCTGGCCGCCGTGGCAATCATCGGCTGGTCGTTTGTTGGCTTCGAGAGTGCTGGTGCCATTGCTGAAGAGGTGCGGTCGCCGGAGCGCAAGGTGCCCAAGGCCATTATTACTTCCTTGATCACAGTCGCTTCCGTGATTACCTTCTCGGCATTGGCCCTGCTGCTGGCTATCCCGGATTTGGAAGATGCTGTTTCAGGTGCTGACCCGGATCCGATTTCCACGACGCTTACTACGCACTTCGGCGAGGGGATTTCCAGGCCCCTTCTCATCCTTATCGTTCTTGGATTCATCGCTGGCGTAGTTGCGCTTCAGGCGGCGGTTTCGCGAGCAATCTTTGCCTTTGCCAGAATTGATGCGCTGCCGGCTGCCAAGTCGCTGAGCCGCTTGAGCAAATCTGACAGCCTCCCCATCAATGCGGTCCTTATTTCCGCTGTAGCTTCAATGTTGATCTTGGCGATATCTGCTTCACAGGTATACGGTGCGCTCATTTCGTTTGCAACAGTTGGCTTTTACATCGCCTTCGCGTTCCCTGTTGTTGCGGCGCTGATCGTGAGGTTGAAAGGGGAATGGACAGAAGGCCCATTCAGTCTTGGGAAGTTTGGTCTGATAGTCAATGTGGCCGCAGTTCTTTGGTTGGGCTTCGAGATCATCAACATTGCATGGCCCCGGATGACCGACGGCCCGTGGTACCAAAACTACTCCGTAATAATCATCTTTGTATTACTCGGAATTAGCGGCTACCTGCTTGAGAAAAAAATGCGAAAGAACAAGTCAAACGTTCTCTAGACATTTCAAGAACAGCTGCCTCCCGTGAAACGCGTTCACGGGAGGCAGCTGTTCCTTTTTGCCGGACGAGGTGAGTGCAGGCCATCCTGACGGTTCCGCGGCGGATGCCTTTGCAGCCCCGACTCCTGGCCTGCAGAGGATGGGTTCGGTGACTGACCGGCACCTTGGACCCAGTTTCAAGACCAATCTGACGGTGATATGAAGATGCAATCGGAAAGTTCCAGCGCTGTTGGAGGAAATTGTCTAGGAGCAACATTGCATGCGCCAATAACCACGAGAATCCCTAGCCTATTTCTCGCGCGGTGACTGGCAAGGTGACCCGCAACGAAAGCTGAGCACCGGGCCTGTAAAGGGCAATCGCGGACTTTGAACCTGCCGAGAGGCTGCTCCCCAACGATCTCGGGTGAGTATGCGAGGGGATTGAGCGCCAGCCAATATTGGGCATGGGTGGCACACATTATTGCGAGTGAACGCCACTGCGAATTACCGGTGAATGCTGTCCATGCCCGCGCGGCGCTCACCGTCACTTCGTTGAACGGCCCGCGCGGGATATTTGTGCATGTTCGATATAGCAGTCTCCACCAAAATTGTGGTACCACGGTCCGCTCCATGACCGCCTCGGCATGCACATCCCCACACGGGCGCCTGTGTCTGTCATTCTGCGCATCCTTGTTGAAGAACCTTGGTGCAGAACACCGTCGAGATGCTGCCCTGCCGGAGCTCGAGTAGCACAAACATCATGCACGAAGACTCTCAGCCGGCGAGTCGAGGAGCCACTCGAACACGAGAAGGCCTTGACTGGCGTACTTCCGCAAAGGCGGTTCAGGAAGAGCCTGTTGAGATAGCGTGATCCTCACCGTCGACGGGCCGAAGCCGTTGCAGCCCCTGGGGCACCGTATGCTAGCCCGTGACGGCTGATCGGCCCTGATCGCCCAGTGGAGCGTCGAAGCTGAACGACCCTAACGACAGCATCGAACCGGCCACAGCCCGCCGGATTACTACGGGCTGAGACGCGTTGGGTGGCCCCAACAGTCGGCGGAAGCGAAGAGAGAACAATAAGCACTGTCATGGCCCTCGGAGTAGTCGTTCATATTGGCCGCCGGTTTGCCCAGGTCGGACACGGCCAATTTGGGCCCTCGAACGCGTGACTGATATGGCCTTCAAATCTATACGATCCGCCAGTAACCGTGCCCGTATCCTATATCAAAATTCTGTGCTTGACTTTGCACTGTCGGTCCTAGTCAAGTAGCTCGTGTGATCATCTTTCGTAGCATCAAAATTAGCCCTTCTGACTCGCAGGAATTTTTCATAGTGGTGCTCGAACTGAATATTTGGTGGTGCGGAAATCGACTACCGGGATACCCTCGGAGTGGTGCCGAACCCCTCTATCGAAGGTATGCAGAAACGCAAATACTAACGCGACAGCTTCTGGTTTCCTCGCTTCGCGCTCCCGCGACAGGGATACCGAGAACGCCGGGCCGAGGCACCAAGATACTCATCGAATACGGTCATTGGGCCGGTTTTCGCGTAAGTCCTGCTATTCGCCAGGAATAGATATCGCCGTGAGCCGTGTCGATGCCTGCACATATGAGTTCACTGAAGGCGTTCAACCCCCGCACTGCACCGTCATGTTCGTAGTGCCTCCCTGGTCCAAGCCACGTGGGTCTTCCCGAAGCACAGATTCACGAACTACCATCGATGCTGCCAGACGGGTTGCATGGTTCCACTGGCGAGGAGCCCTTCCAAAGCCCTGCACGACGGATCGTGCATGGCTTCCATCTGTTGCCGGCAGCGAATGGAAGCCAGGAAATGAAAACATTTTCCGCAGCCACAAATGCATTGCCAGTGAGAGCGCTTCCTGAAGAACACCCGATGAGCTGCCCGCGAGAAAGGCCTTCACTGGATCCTTTCCCGCTGCACAGATTACAGAAGAAAATTATGGCATGCACGCCTGATCCAAAACGCTTCCAGCGAACCTGTGGAAGCCACCGCAGGTGCAATGCACCGTGCACGCGGTGTTGGCCAGAGCCGCCAACTTCGGCAAGCACCAAAAGGGCCGGCTGCCGGCTGTGGAGGCCTTCTCAGTGACGTCGGACCGAATCGCCATGCACCCTGTAGCCTGACCCGCGAATGCTTCCCTCCAAGTACTGCACAGGCAAACACAGAAGAGCGGTTTCGAAGCCTGGAGGGCTTCGAAACCGCTCTTCTGAACTGGATGACTAGTCGGCAAGTTAGTTAGCTGTCGTGCTTTGCCAGCCACTCCCCGTAATCCGGAATGGCGCGTTCCAACGGCCAGCTGGGAACGTACCCCAGATCGGCAGCCGCTGCGGCAATGCTGAAGTGTCCCTGCAAATCAAGCGTCGGATCAAATCCGGGCCCAATTGCAATGGGGTTTCCCGGGAAGGCTGCGCGAACCACATCCGCGATCTCCGCAAGCGTCGCGTGCTCCGGGCCGGAAATATTGTAGCCAAGCTGTCGCGGGGCGGTCGCCATGGGCGCCTGCACCGCAGCAGCGGCGGCATTGGCGACGTCTCGCACGTAAACCAGGTTGTAGCGGTGGTCTGCCCCGTGGTCGATGGAGAAGGCGCCATCATGGATTACGCCACGCATGACGTCACGGACCACCTCATCCATGCGATTGCCCGGACCATAGACCTGGCCGATGCGCAGTGAGATGACGTCGATCCCGTACCGCTCCTGGTAGACCTGGCCAAGCCATTCACCAGCGACCTTCGTGATCGCATACGGAGTCGTCGGGTTGTGCGGTTCGGATTCGAGGACCGCGGCGACCGAGGTTTTTCCATAAATGCATTCCGACGAGAAGTTTACAATCCGTTTGATCCCATGGATCCGAGCAGCCTCGAATACGGATACCGTACCTTCAACATTGGCCGAAAAAGTGGCAAGCGGGAAGTTCAAGGAATAGGTCGGGTGCGACATTGCTGCGGTGTGGATGATCGCATCGATATCGTGATCCTTGAATGCGACCAAAAGGCGCGGAATATCAAACAGCTCGCCCTGGATTGAGGTGACGTCCGGGCGCGGGGCCTCAAGGAAATCGCGGTTGTAGCTAATGACGTTGTGGCCGAGATCGGCCAAGTCGTTGACGATGTGGCGGCCAGTGAATCCGGCACCACCGGTAACTAGGATATTGCTCATTTGACTACCTTCTGTGGGTATTCGTTGCTGAATTATCAGCCGTTGAGTGAAAAGGTTCCGGTTCTTCCGCCATCTACCACGAGGTTTGTTCCAGTGACGTACGAGGACTCGGGGCCTAGAAGCCAAAGCGCGGCCGCAGCGATTTCTTCAGGTGAAGCAAATCGCCCGAGGGGAACCGACGCTTGGTCTCGCAAACGTTCGGCGTCATTGGCGAATCCCGCCGCGAGCATCGGGGTGTCGGTCGTGCCCGGCGACAGCGAATTGACCCGAACGCCAACCGGGGCCAGCTCGGCCGCGAGGGACCGTGCCATCGCGAGCACCCCGCCCTTGGATGCTGTATATGCGACGTAGTCGGCCTGGCCGACCAATGAGAGTTCGCTTGCAATACAGACAATGGATCCGCTTCCAGCGGTGGAGAGAGAACTCGCAGCTGCTCGCATCACGTGGAAGGTTCCCGACAGATTGACCTGAATCATGTGCTGCCACAGCTCATCGGTTGTTTCGCCGATGGGTACCACCTTGAGAATGCCAGCCGCATTCA
This sequence comes from Arthrobacter sp. MYb227, assembly GCF_002975435.1. Classification (GTDB taxonomy): domain Bacteria; phylum Actinomycetota; class Actinomycetes; order Actinomycetales; family Micrococcaceae; genus Paeniglutamicibacter. The sequence goes on from NZ_PCPT01000002.1 coordinate 700,434, forward strand.
GGACGCCGCTTAGCGGCCCAAAACGTGCTTCGGCATCGGTAAATGCCTTGTTCACCTGCTCTGATTTGGAAACATCGGTTTCGAGAACCAGGAGCTGGTCGTTGGCCTCGTTTGCCTGGACCTTCAACTGATCGTCGGGAAGACCTAGGGCAACGACATTGGCATTCCGTGACAGCAATGCGTGGGTAACGGCGAGGCCAATTCCCGAGGTGGCACCCGTGACAACGTAGGTTTTGCCGGCAAAATTTGTCATAACAATCCTTTACTGCTGCATGGAAGTTTGCGGCCGCGCTGCCGAACTTTCTTGGTGGAGGCCACCTGGTTCATCGGATTGCCAACGCGTTCCGTCGGCACATCCGTCGACGAACCTGCCGGCAAGCCGCGCTTGGACAAATCCAATCACGGTTCGCCCTTGGCCTCGGTTCTAGTAATCGGGGTACAGGTCCTCGGAAACGACGGTCGGTACCAGCGGTTCTGGAACGAGGGCCGGGTCGGCAAGTGCTGCATCGGCAAGCGCGTCGCAAGTCGTGAAGCGTACATCTCCCCAACCGACAGCCGTTTCGATGACCCTTCGGAGGGCTTCGAGGCGACCTGCTCGGCCGGTGAGGAATGGGTGGCACGTCAGCATGAACAAGGAGCCGTGGCGCCGCATAGCGTCAATTTCGTTGATCCACATGTCGGCAACGATCGTGGGTGACTGAATGATTTCCCCAAGCCGGGGTTCCGGGAGGAACGCGTATTGCTCCCAGTCGTCCAGACTCCAATGCGGGGGAAGTTCTGCCACGGTTCCGGAGTCGGTCTTGATGAGGTAGGGGGCATCGGAATCCATCAGGCTGGAATCGTACTTCATGCCGAATTCAGCAACGAGGGACGTAGTCTGCCACGACGGCTGCCACATGGCTGCGCGGTGGCCCTTCGGGGTGATGCCAAAGCGTCCAAGCGCCTTCATTGCCAGGTCGAAATCGCGCCGTTCTTCATCCAAGGTCAGATGTACTGCCTGCCGATGGGTGTGCGAGTGGTGTGCGATTTCATGCCCGGATTCCAGAACCTGCTCGACCATCTGCGGGTAGCGTTCGGCGGTGACACCGGGAATGAAAAACGTGGCCGGTTGTCCGACGTCTTTGAGCATCTGGAGAATCCGGGGAACGCCGACCTTCGGCCCGAAAGCCTGATGCGTCATCGCCATCGCGCTCTCCGCGTGCCTGCGACCTTCCGCAAGTACCGGGGATTCGGCATCCACATCGAATGTCAGCGCGGCCACGCATGCTGCACCTTGACGCCAACCTTTGTCGGTTCCGGTGTCTTCTCTTTGGTTCATCAGGTCCTCATCATATGTTTAGCGATTAATGAAGTATTTTTACGCTAGTGGAAAAGCTACTTATCGATCAGCCACCGAGTTGGCACGCCCGTCCGGGCGCAAGCGGGTGTGCCAACAAATGACTGGAGAAGCTACGCTGTGGCGCCCTCCAATGCTGCATCGTCCGCGAGCCGGACTTTCTTGTCACGGTTGACCATGAGCCCAAGCAGGTCAAAGACGACGGTTGCCGCGGCGAGAGTTGTGATGTCGGCGTGGTCGTATGCGGGTGCCACTTCGACAACGTCGGCGCCTACGATGTTGATTCCGTCCAGGCCGCGCAGCAAGGCCAGCAGCTCGCGTGAGTGCAGTCCACCCATTTCCGGGGTGCCGGTGCCAGGTGCGAACGCGGGATCAAGGACGTCAATGTCGATGGAGACATAGACAGGGGTGTCGCCCAGACGTTCCTTGACCTTTTGGATCGCCGCGGGAACGCCGATCACATCGATATCGGAGCAGCGAATGATCTGGAACCCGAATGCGTGGTCATCGAGGAAATCCTTCTGGTCGTAGACCGGGCCGCGAATGCCGACGTGCATGGACTTGTCTTCCAGCAGCAGGCCTTCCTCGAAGGCACGGCGGAAGATCGTACCGTGGGTGATTGGCTCGTCAAAATAGGTGTCCCAAGTGTCTAGGTGGGCATCAAAGTGCAGAAGCGTGACAGGGCCGTGAACCTTGTTCAGCGCCCGCAACATGGGCAGGGCAATGGTGTGGTCGCCACCAATGGCCACGACTTTCTTGTCGGGGCCCATGAGAGGAAGCGCCTGCTCTTCGATTTCCTCGACGGCCCGGGTGATGTTGTAGGGCGTGCAGGCAATGTCCCCGGCGTCTACGACCTGGGCATCGAGGACCGGCTCCACTCCAAGCTCGACATGATAACCGGGGCGCAACAGGCGTGATGCCTCGCGAACGCCGGCTGGACCGAAACGGGCACCCGGGCGGAAAGAGCAGCCACCATCGAAAGGTACGCCTAGGATCGCAATGTCGTAGTCTGGCACTGCGTCGATTTGTGGGAGTCGCGCGAATGTTCCCAGTCCGGCATAACGGGGAACCTTTGTTGCATCCACGGGGCCGATTGGCTTGTGAGTAGTCATGATGTGAACCCTTCGTGGTGGAGAGGACTGCCGGATTATTGTACTTACTAGGTGCTGGAACGCCCGAGTATCTGTGGTGGAAACGTGCCATCAATCGAGAGCGGTAATCCGCGAATTCATTCTCGACTGGGGCCGCCTATGTTGTTTGTCCTTGGTGTCCTTCCATCATCGACAGTCGCTGATGTGACGTACAGTACACATTTGACTACGAATTGTTGTTCGAGTTATACATATGTATAACTAGCGCAGCGCTTCATCCTAGGATTATGTCAACCGGAGGATTTCATATTGGCTATCACAGTTGCTGAATTGTTGGCTGAACCTCAACTTGGTCTGAGCCTTATCGCAGGTTTTAGTGGATTGGAAAACCAACTCACGTCCGCCCATACTTCAGACCTTCCACGCCTTTGGGAATGGGTCACTGGTGGGGAAATTCTGATGACGAATGGAATGTCCATTCCAGGGGACGCTGTTGGCCAAGTGGAGATGGCTCAAGCCTTGATTGGAGCTGGTGCAAAAGCTCTAGCAATTGGCGCAAAAATGCATGCACCTGAGCTCAAACCAGAGTTTCTAGCCGCGTGCGATGAGCTGTCACTACCGATCATCGACGTTCCATTCCCGTTGCCGTTCACAGCGATTGCCCGTTCTGTCGTCAATGCATCACAGAGTGAGGAAGTCCGTAGACTCCGGCAAACTGCTCGAATATATGAATTGCTTCGTCTAACTTCTGCTGCTGAACGACAATGGGCAGCATTGGTTGACGGAACGGTGGCTGTACTTGGATCCCATATTTTTGTTGTTGACAAGCGTTGTCTGCATCCCTGGCATCCGGAGGGCCAGCGGCTTCCGGCAGACTTGCGTGAACAAATGGTTCGCTTCACCGGTGGAAAATCCGATGCGGCAAAGACTTTTCAATGGCACAGAGTCGGCACTAAACACATTCTTATGATGGAAATACCGACCCATGCCAATGCTCTCCTGGTGGTGCTTCCCAAAGCTCAGCCAAACCCCGATGCGGTAGTTCTCTTACATGCGGCAACCGTTCTGGGACTAGAACTCTCGAGCACAGCTCTTGCTTTGGAGGGCCAGCAACGACTTGGCGCTGAATTTTTGCGGCAGGCTTTTGAGGGGTATTTTGACGTCGCTGAGTTGGAAAGCCGCTTGGACAGCTTCGGTATTCCGGCGGGAAAATTCATGATGGTTTCAATGTCGTGCGAAGACGAACAAAAACTTGAAATGATTCCCCGGGTGCTATGGCAACATGGCTATTCCTCAGTTTGCCTTTTCCGCAGGGGGCGTTTGCATATAGTGGTCTCGGCTGAATGCGAAGATGAGACCTTGCTTCATGTCGCGGGTCCAAATACGCGGATTGGTATCAGTGCGAGCGCATCAGCGAATCGGATGATTCTGGCACACCAAGAATCGCAGTGGGCGCTAGGAGCTGCTGAGAGTGGCTGCATCCCGTTGGCGCACTATTCTGAAGGCCCGTCGTGGTTGGGTGTAACGAGCCATGAACAAGGACTAGCAATCGTAAACCGCCTGCTTGGCCCAATCATGGACTATGAACAGAAAAAGCAACCAGATTTAATGATCACGCTCAGGACTTACCTTGAGCTACAACGATCATGGCAAAAAACAGCAGTGGCATTGTTTACGCACAGACAAACCATAATTTATCGCATCCGAAAAATAGGTGAGCTAACCGGACTGGACATGACCGAAACTTCAAGCTTGGCGCAGCTTTGGTTTGCACTGGAAATCCAAAAAGTTATGCGAGCGGGCTGACTGCAGAACTCCAGCCTCGTGGCTAATCGTCGGTTGCTAGGTGCGACAGCAGCTCGGCCTCTGCTGTATCTAGGTAACCACGCAATGTTTCGGAAGCTTCCTCACGTCGCCCGGCCAACAACAGCTCAACCAGTCCCGCATTGAGTTGAACATAGTGCGAGTGGAAATCTGGGGCATCGCTCATCGCATGGAATACCAAGCGCATTTGGGCTAGCACCTTAGTCATGAGTTCTTCGAGGTGTGTGCTGCCTGCGGCCCGCACCAGTTCCTCGTGAAAGCACTGGTTGGCATCGGCCATTGCCTCAATATCACCGTTTGCCAGCGCCGCACGCGCATCGCGCACCACCGCGGCCAGCGCCGGAACATTGAGTTGCGGACCCCAGAGCACCGCGGCTGGTTCAAGCATGCGCCGTACGGCATAGATCTCCTTAACCCCTTCGATGCCGGGGGAGGCGACGAAGACCCCACGGTTGGGGATGCGGGTGATGATCAGCTCATGATCCAAAACCGCGAACGCCTCACGCAGTGTATTGCGCGATACGCCCATGGCTTCGGCGAGCGCTTGTTCGGAGAGTTTAGCGCCGGGGAGCAGTTGGCCCTCGGCAATCTTTGCGCGCAGCACCGAGGCCACCCATGCACCGGTGTGTGCGTGGGTTGAGCCCTCCGCTAGCGACAGGGATGAGATTGCGGTATTCACGTGCATGTTTCCAATCTAATCGAAGCTGCCCCAGGTATCCGCAAGCGTTAAGTTGCACTCCTTGGTGACCGCTGCCGATGCCGCGTCATGCAACTCAGCCACCCTCAGCGCTCAAAACTCATCGTCCGGAGCAACCTTCCCCTAAGCGATGGATCCGAGTGCTTCGCCGCGCACAATCACCGCACCTGGTTCCTGAACACCACGGGTGAAGGTGCCGGCGCGGTGCGCAGCAATGTTTGATTCCATCTTCATGGCCTCAAGCACCGCCACGGTATCTCCCTCGGCGACCGCTGCACCATCCTCCAGAGCCCAGGTGACAAGGTTCCCGTTCATCGGGGCAACCAGCGTCGCCTCGTCGGTGGCGGCGTTGATGTTCTGTGTAGCGATGTCCATGGCCGCGCCGGTCCCACCGTGGCGGATCGAATCCACCAGGGAAGCTGGCAGGCCAATGTTCATGGCCTTACCCTCGATCTCGATGGTCAGCGTCTCTCGTTCGGCGCCAGGGGCGGCCGCGGCGATCTCCGGGCTGGAAGCCAATTCTTCGGCGAATTCTGATTCGATCCAGGTGGTGTAGACGCCATAGGCCGTATCGTTGGTGAACGCCGCGTTGCGCACCACGGCGCGGTGGAAGGGCAACACCGAGGGAACCCCGGTGATGACCATTTCATCAAGCGCGACCTTGGCGCGGCGCAGCGCCTGGGCACGGGTGGCCCCGGTGACGATCAGCTTGGCCATTAGCGAGTCATAGTGGGCGGGGATCACCGAGTCGGTGCGCACGCCCGAGTCCACGCGGATGCCCGATCCGGTGGGTGCCTCAAAACCTGTGATGCGCCCGGGGCCGGGTAAAAAGCCCCGGGCCGGGTCTTCGGCGTTGATACGGAATTCGAAGGAGTGCCGGGTGGGTGTCGGATCTTCGGTGATGGAAATTGCGTCCCCGGCGGCAATCCGGAATTGCTCGGCGACCAGGTCCACTCCGGTGGTTTCCTCGGTGATCGGGTGCTCAACCTGCAGTCGGGTGTTGACCTCTAGGAAGGAGATCAGTCCGTCCGGGGCCACCAGGTATTCGACGGTTCCGGCGCCCACGTAGCCGGCCTCGATGCAGATGGCCTTGGCCGAGGAATGGATGGAGGCGCGCTGCGCATCGCTCAGGAATGGTGCTGGGGCTTCCTCGACGAGCTTTTGGTGGCGGCGCTGCAGCGAGCAGTCGCGGGTACCCACGACCACGGCATTGCCGTGGGTGTCGATGAGCACCTGGGCCTCGACGTGGCGCGGCTTGTCCAAGAAGCGTTCGGCGTAGCATTCGCCGCGGCCAAAGGCCACGGTTGCCTCGCGGACAGCGGATTCAAAGGCGCTGTCAATTTCTTCGAGGCTGCGTACAATTTTGATGCCGCGTCCGCCGCCGCCAAAGGCAGCCTTAATGGCAACCGGCAGGCCGAACTCTTGCGCAAAGGCACGAACTTCCGCACCGGAGGAGACAGGTCCGTCGGTGCCCGGCACCAGTGGTGCACCGGCGCGGATGGCGATCTCGCGGGCCGTAACCTTGTTACCCAGTGCGCGGATGGCCTCCGGTCCGGGGCCGATCCAGGCCATGCCGGCCTCGATGACGCCCTGGGCGAAGTCGGCGTTTTCGGCCAGGAATCCGTAGCCGGGGTGCACGGCGTCGGCACCTGCGCGCTTGGCAATGTCCAGGATTTTTTCGATGTTCAGGTAGGTCTCGCTGCTGGCCGAACCGCCCAGCGCGTAGGCCTCATCGGCACGGCGCACGTGCAGTGCATCGGCGTCGGCATCGGAGTAAATGGCCACCGAGAGAAGCTGGGCGTCAGTGCAGGCGCGGGCAATGCGAACGGCAATTTCACCGCGGTTGGCGATCAATACTTTTTTCATGCTGGGGTTCCTTCAACGCTGGGAGTAACGAATGTGAAGCGCAGGGCGGCACCGGGGGGTAGCTGCGCGGCGGCGGGCAGATCTTCGTCGATGACCACGCCGATGACCGGGTAACCGCCGGTGACCGGGTGATCGGCCAAGAAGAGCACGGGCAGCCCGGAGGGTGGGACCTGCAGGGAGCCGACGGCGACGCCCTCGGAGACAAGTTCTCCGGTGCGGATACGTTCCAACGGTGTTGCGTCGTCGCCTAGGGCCAGGCGCACGCCCACCCGGTTGGTGTCTGCCGAGACGAGCCAGTTTTGCCCGGTCAGCCTTTCCGCACCGGCCTCACCAAACCAGTCATCGCGTGGGCCGCCGGTGATCCGTAGCGTGTAGACGCCATCGGCATCGGGCTCCGGCAGGGAGGATGGTTCCGGGTTGCCGACCACGTGGGCGCCGTGGATGGCACCGACCGGCAGCAGGGTTCCAGCGGCCAGTGGGGCCGGGCCGATGCCGGAGAGTGAATCGGTGGAGCGTGATCCGAGCACCGTGGGTACCGCAATGCCGCCACGCACAGCAAGGTAGCTGCGCAAACCGGCCCCGGTGGGGCTCAATGTGAGGGTTTCACCGTCAAGCAGCGCGAACGGGGTGTCCATTGGGATCTCGCGTTCGGTGTGAAAGTCATCCCCGTCGACAGGATCGATGTGAATGTGTGCGGTAGCTCCACAGATTGCCAGTACTGCATCTCCCCGGGCACGCAGGATCATGTTTCCCGTGAGGTTTTCGATGACCGCGGCTGAGGGGCCATTGCCTACCAGGCGGTTGGCTTGGGCCGCGGAGATTGCGTCGGCCGAGCCTGCTGCCGAAACACCCAGGTCTCCGTAGCCCGCACGTCCGGTGTCTTGAAGCAACGATTGCAGGCCGGGGTTGATGACCTCAAGTGAGTTTGTGCTGGCCGAGAGGTTTGCCGAAAGGTTTAGCGGTGCGCTGGTGGCGGGCACCTGTGTGGTGTGCACGCTCAGCGAGGTACGTGAGGGTACAAAGCGCACGCGGTCCTGCGGGCGGATCAGCGCCGGGTTCTCGCGCTCCAAGTCCCAGAGCACTGCATCGGCGTGGCCGATCAGCTGCCAGCCGCCGGGGGATTGGCGCGGGTAGATGGCCGAGTAGTCTCCGGCCAATGCCACGGCACCGGTGGGAACAACCTTGCGCGGGGTTGCCCGGCGCGGCACGTTGAGCAGCTGGTTTTCGCCCAGCAGGTAGGCAAAGCCGGGGGCAAACCCACCAAAGGCTGCCCGCCACTGCTGCTGCGAGTGCGCGTTGATGACACCCTCGATGCTTAGCCCTGTCAGTTCGGCAACTTCTGCCAAATCTTCCCCGTCGTAATGCACCGGCACCTCAACCAGTGTTCCGGTGTTGGCTTTGGCGGCGCCAAGTTCCAGGGATTGCACGGTGGCGGCGATGATCCGTGCGTTGGCTGCACAGTCGGCCTTGATGAACAGCGTGCTGGCCGCGGCGAGCACGTCGATTTGGCCCGGCAGCGGGGTACTCTTCAGCAGTGCGGATAGGGCCAGCACCGATTCCAGATCGGAGAGTTCAACCAGCACCGAACGGGTGCCGGCACTGCGTACGCCTACTATGTTCATGCGAAGCTCTTGATGGTGACGCCGGCGTTTTGAAGGCCCGCACGTACGGCGGCGGCCATGGCCACGGCGCCGGCGGTATCCCCATGCACGCAGATACTTTCGGCGTTCATGGGGATCACGGTGCCATCGACGGCCACGATGGTGCCCTCGGTGGCCAGGCGGATCATGTTGGCGGTGACGGTTGCCGGGTCATGCAGTACCGCGTTGGCTTCGCGGCGTGAAACCAGCGTGCCTTCGGGGGTGTAGTTGCGATCGGCAAAGGCCTCGGCCACCGGGCGCAGGCCCGCTGCCTCGGCCTTGGTCAGCGCGATCGATCCGGGAAGCAGGAGCACCGGCAGGTCGGTGCCGAAGGCGCCGATGGCGTCGATGACGGCCTGAGCATGGGCCTCGTGATGCACGATGGTGTTGTAGAGCGCGCCGTGCGGCTTGACGTATTTGATGGAAGATCCGGCGGCGCGGGCCAGTGCCTCGAGCGCGCCGAGCTGGTAGAGCACATCGTCGGCAAGTTCGGTGGGGGAGCAGTCTAGGAAGCGGCGGCCAAAGCCGGCCAGGTCCCGGTAGCCAACATGTGCGCCGATGGTGACTCCGGCTGCCACTGCATCGCGGCAGGTTTGGGCGATGACGCTTGGGTCCCCGGCGTGGAAGCCGCAGGCGACGTTTGCGGAGGACACGGAGCGGAAAATCGCTGCGTCGTCACCCATGTTCCAGTTGCCGAAGGATTCTCCGACGTCTGAATTTAGGTCTATATAGGGCACCTTGTGACCTCCGTCTCGTGAAGTGGTTCACTATAAGGATGCACCATCAACGCAGATTGTTCAACAATCTTTGCGAACTTCTTGATATTTGACGGGCGCGACGTAGCTCCCGGTGGCACGCACCTCAGCTCTACCCCCCCCAGTCGACCCGCCGCCTGCCCCTGAGCCCAGCCACGCAAACACCGGGTAAAGAAAAGGCACCAAGAAAAGATCATGGCCGCAAGGCCCGCACATGTTTAGGATGGGGATTACCGAAGGAGCATCACCTCCGGAGCAGGTTTCAGCCACATGAAGAGGGCGGGAAGAACATGAAATTCGTTTTCGAGATCGACATGAGTACCGAAGCTGTCAAAATTGACCCGGAAAAAGAAATCAGCCGGATGCTGCGCTATTGGGCCGGAAACCTGAAAAACTACCCCATGGAACAGGGCGCCGAGGAAGACATCTACGACAGCGACTTCAAGGCCGCCGGTTCCTGGTGCATCATCGAGGACTAAAAACTCAAAATTTACCGCACGTCCGCCAACCGCAGAGGCAAGACCGGTGGATTAAACGACAACGTGCGACGCCCCCCAAGGGCGCCGCACGAAAACTCATTGCCGATGGCTTACCGCCGCGCGGCTAGCCATCGACCGGCTAGCCGTAGAACTCAAAGTGCCATGCTTCGGCGTACGGGCTGCCCTCTTCGAGGTTTTTACGATGCACCCACCCGAACTTGTGCGAGTTCTTCTTCAACCACTTGTAGTACTTGCCGCGGAACGAGTAGTCATAGGTTTCCGGGAAATCCACTGCCGTACCCCACCCATGATTTGAGGTTCCGGGACGCGCCGCAATGTAGGGCCCCAGCTCGCTGAGGTAGTAATCCTGCGTCGCCCGCGTTCGGTAGGACAGGTCAATGCTCAGGTTCTTCCCAAATTCCTTCTTGAAGGCCGCATTCAACGTATTCAACGAGGCAACTGCCGGGGCCGCAATCAGCGTCTTTTCCGAATCCCACGGCATCGTTGCCAGCGCCCGCTGATCGATCTTGCCGTTCGCCATCTTCTTCACCGATGTGTAGCTAAATTTCCCGGTGTTTGACGTTGGCGCGTTCGATGAGCGCTTCAGCGCCGACGATTTCACCCAGCCCGAGGTTCCCTGCGTGCGCACAAAGTACCAACCCGAGCGCTGCCCACCCTTTTTCTCCAGCTTCAGATCCCGGTAGGCCACCGAGTCGCGCGGAATGTCTTTAATGCGCACCTTGCCACCGACGCTGACATACAGCTGCGTTGTCGCATCCTTGGTCCAGTAGCGATCGGTAAGTCCCGCACGATTAGTGCTGTACTTTCCCATGTTTACCGCACGGCCACCGGCCGGCGCCTTGGCCGCCGGTTTAGCGGCCACCTTTGTGGCGTATGCGTTGGAAATGTACCCGGTCTTAGACTTGTAGCTGACCTTGTACCAACCATTTGACGCCTGTGCACTTGTTTTCAGCGTCGTATTTTTGGGAATCGTCACCAGCGACTTGCTCTTGGTGTTTGCTGCCTGACGCACGTTCAGGTTCGCGTTGACCTTCACCGAGACTGAGCTCGGCTTGTCCTTGCTTGCCGCTGGTTTTGCGGCCGGCTTGGCAGCAGGTTTTACCGATGGCTTGGCAACTGGTTTAGTTGCCGGTTTCGCGGCTACTTTTTTGGCATACGTATTGGAGATGTATCCGGTCTTAGACTTGTAGCTGACCTTGTACCAACCATTTGATGCCTGTGCACTGGCCTTCAGCGTCGTATTTTTGGGCACTACCAACAAGGACTTTTTCTTGGCCGATGCACCCTGGCGCACGTTCAGGTTCGCGCTGGTTTTCACCGAGATCGAGATGCGCTTATCCGCGGCCCCAATCAGCAACGACCCGGCAGCCAGGACCCCGGCCTGCGTGGAAGACCCGGCGGCCACAGCCGATGGGGCAGCGGTAGCCGGTGCGGCACCCATTGATGCGAAAACGATGCTGGAACTCAGCCCCAGCACCAATGCCCGACGCGCCAAGCGCGAGGTTGGCCTTTGCGCAACGCCCTCAAAGCGTTGTTGAGACATACTCATGATGAAAAACTGCCCCCCTAGGCGTCGATGACCAGACGCTACAAGCCTACGAATTCTGCACGAGTTATGGTTTACGCTTGAGGCGTCCCGCACCGTTTTGCGCCGCCCTCTGACGGAGCGTGAGGAAAATGGATTCTATAGGATCCTCATATCAGCACCCGCGGAACCCGGAGTATCACGGCACTAAATTAGGAAGAGGGAAACCCTCCCATGCCAATACGCGTCGACCTCTGCAGAGTCCCCAAAATAGATCAGCAACACTCACTGTTTTGGGACAAATTACGCGAACTGACATGGGCTGACGAGAGAACCATGTCAAAACGTGCGGCTTTTGAACGGCTGCACCGCGGAAGTAGCGCGGGTCGACGGCTTATCGATGCCGGAGTACTAAGCCTGCGCAGCGTCGATGGCTACAAGGAACCACGCATCCCGGAGGCACTTGTTGATTTTCTTGCGGCACTGCCACGCGTCGAAGCCAAGCAGCTAGAGACGCTTGAAACGGGGCTGCAGATTCGCTGCGTCGGGGCCACGGTTCGGCTCGATGCAAATGAAAAACTGGATCCGGAATCCACCAAACTCGCTCGGCACCTTGCCGCCAGCGGGATTCCCACCCGAGAAGCCAAGTTTTACGGCATCCACCTGGATATGAGTCTCTCCCAGGCCATCAATAACACCTGCGGTTGGTGGTCTATGGGACCTATGGTGGCCGGAACCCCGCCGTCAATCACCGCCCCCATCCAAAATTACCCGGCCCCTTTCACCCGGGTCCTTGTCACGGTTGCCGGGCTCGCCTTGCTGGATCTGCAAACCAGCGAAATTATTCACCGTAATCTGCCCGACGATGCCACAGCCAAAAGCTACGGCGTAGTGATTCACACTCCCACCCCGGAGCCGCAATCCCTGGTTGGTCACTGGATTGCCGATCCCGACGATGGCCGCACACTGCGCCGCTTCGGCCACTGGAACGACACGCACAAGATCAGCGCAATTCGGTGACTCGACCGTGAAACTGGCGCATGACTAGTGGTTCTGATCGCTCTCACGTAGCTAACATCGGACTACTCATGACTGCGTCCTGAGCCGCTGTGTCGTTACTGTTCCGCACCGTTTGGGGTGCCTCGCACGGATATTAATTACTTATCCACAGATTTCTCTGCTCTTCCCCACGAGCCCTTGTGTGGGGTCATGCTGGTGGGTATGCAGACCGATGAGTTCATCACCCTCACCGCCCCCACGGGCGGCACCCCGGGACACCACATGTCACCGGGTGATGAACTGCGCGCCCTGTTCGAGGCCCAACAATTGGTCCGCGATTTGAGCACCCGGGTCGCCGCACACACCAGCTCCCCGGTCCACGCGGTCCTCTTCGCCCACCTTGTCGAGGATACCCATCGCACCGCCGCCCACGGCCAACTCCTGGCGGCACGCACCGCCCAACGCACCCTGGCCCACGAACTACCCCAACGTACGTTTACCTCGGTACGGCAGATCCATGATGACCCCACGGACTATCTGGCCGGAACCACCTCGCTACCGGATGATCCGCGCACGGTCCCCACCGGCCGGCTCGTCTTCAAGGACACCACCTCGCTACTGGCCGGAATCCTACACATCAACTTTTTCGCCGCCCGCGATCGTGTGCAAGCCACCGAACGCTTCCTACCGGGTACCGATCTGGCGGGAAACCCCACCCCACCGAAATTCCCACGCCTGGCCCAGGACCTGGCCGAGGGAAACGCGGACCCCGGAGCGTTGAAGGCCGGAGCCAAAAAACTCGAAGACCTAACACCACACATCAATACCACCGACGATCCCACCGGCTTGGCCCAAGAACTTGAGGCTCAGGTCGCCGAGTCGGTGGTGCATGAGGATTCACGCACCACCAATAAATTACTCACCGGCATCAAAAATGCCCTCACCGACGGGAAGCATCACCTTCCACCGGAAATACTGCGCACCAAACTGGGCCTGCATCACCGCGGGTGTATTGATGGGCTCGAAGAATTCCTCTTGCGGGTGCTGCCCGCGGATGCCGAACCCCTCTTGGCCCTGTGTGCCAGCATCGATAATGCTCGTACCAAGGCCGGAGATCGCAGCGCGTTGGCCGCCCAAGCCACCGCCACAAACCCCACAGGCACTGCGTCAGAAGAATTCGTTGCCTCAGGCACCAGCTGCCCCCAGGAGAACACAACCGAGCCCGGTGCCTCCGAGGTGTCGATCAGTTTCCCGGATTTCCTGGTAGATCCGGCCACCGGCAAACCACTGACCGATCCACACCGCATCCAAGAACTCACCCTGAATCCGGTAACACCAAGCAATGGTTTCATCGCCCCGGAACACGAGCCTAACTCGGGTACCAACTCTGCTGCCAACGATGGTTCCTTGGAATCCAGCACGCTGGATGATGATGGGCTGACCGTGCCCCAACGGCATCTGCAAGGGTTATTGAATTTGATTCGGGCTGCAAGAAAATCCACCGGCAGCACCAAAATCACCGGACTACCAGCACCCAAACTCTTTGTCGTGGTAACCCTGGCAGAGCTTGAAGCACGTGCCAGCACCCACGGGATCACCGGACACGGCAAACACCTCACCGCCGGCGAACTCAGACACGCCCTCTGCACCAGTGGGGCCATCCCGATCACCCTTAACGGGGAATCTCACGTCTTGGATCTGGGCAGGGAACAACGTTTCTTCCCCGACTACCTGCGTGAAGCCATCCTGGCCCTCTACGGTGGCTGTATTTATCCGGGGTGCACCGTGCCACCGGAACATTGCGAAATTGATCATCTCCAAGACTGGGCCCTTGGAGGCAGCACTCGACTCGAAGATGGTGGCCCGATGTGCCGCGGCCACCATCTGGATCGACACGACGGACTGATCACCGTTGAACGCGCCGCCGATGGGCTCTTTAGCGTCAGGCTACCCAAATATCTAGACCCGGCACAGAAACTACGCCGCAATAATTTTTGGCGGAACTGGGCCCAAAACCCCTACCAACCACCGGATAATCGACCAACTCCACGCACCGAACCACCACCGGACACCCCACCACTTTTCTAAGATCATTCCCAGCACCTAGCCCCGCCACACCAGAAATTGTGGCGGCCCAGCACGCACCACATCGAGCAAATGCATGGACAAGAGCGCAGGCTGTCAGAATAAATGCGTGGATACACAAATCATCACCACTATCGTGGCCGGATTATTGCTAGTAGTTGCTGTTTTGGTGACCGTCATCCCGGTGCTTCCCGGTAGCCTCCTAGCGGTTCTCACACTTCTAGGCTGGGCCTGGATCTTGGGTGGCCCCGTTGCTTGGTGGACAGCCGGCATCGGAATGGTCGTAGCGCTGATTGGGTGGAGCGCCTCGACGGTGCTCACCGGCCACAATTTGAAGAAACAAATGATTCCCCGCGGTTCGATCCTGTTGGCGGTGCTGCTGGCTATCGTCGGGATGTTCCTGATCCCGGTGCTTGGATTATTCGTGGGCTTTGCCGTGGGGTTACTACTGGGTGAATATTTGCGGCGCAAAAACTTTCCCGCGGCGCTTCAGGCTGCCGCATCGGCACTGAAGGCCATGGGGCTGGGCATGCTCGTCGAATTTGGATGCGCGGCGTTGGCCTCATCGGTTTGGATGATCGGTGTGCTCATTTACTTTGTTAACCGTTGAATTGGAGCCCGTTGAGCGGGCGGCTCCGTGATGCGGAGCTCATCTATGTGCCACCTTTGCGGCGCACGCCACAGAAATCTCGCGGCGCAGGCCACAACCTGCTGTGAGGTTGCCAACCCAAACCATGGTATTCACCTTGGTGCCCCATTTTGCCCCGTATTCTCAAGGGAGAAGCTAAAAATTGTAGACGACGGGTGAAGTCTCCCCGTCGCAAAGGAAAAGGGGATAGACGATGCGAGTAGCACTACGACCGATGCCACTAGGTGAAGACATCTTGCTGGCCCGTCACGGTGATCGCATTGTCGAAATGACCCAGGACCGTAAAAACCAGCTCACGATTGCTCGTCTGGTCGATGGCAGCATCGATTCGGCTTCAAACTATCTGGTGAACATCAAGGAGATGATGGCTTTGACCCCGGCCGAACGTATGAACAACCTTGCAGGCGATTACTCAGCGGATCGCTTGCAGATTAGCCGCCAGGACATTAAGTTCATGATGCGCATTTCGGCGCTTTGGACTGCTGCGAGCGCCGTGGTGATTGGCGGAATGACCTGGGCCATCTACACTTACGGGGATGCTGAGTCGTTGACCTTCATGATGAGCCAGGGGTTCTAAGCGATCCTCGTGCGCCCACGGGCAGCCCCAAGACAAAAACCAAATGCTTCAATCCCTGCGCAAAAACTGCCGCGGATTGAAGCATTTTGTGGTTAATCGGGAAGGGTGATGCTCTTGGGTAGCTGCCCTGGGGTAGCTGCGCGCTGGTTTAGCGTTTGCGGAAAGAGAATCGTCCGATGATCCAACCGATCAGCAACACCACACCCAGCGCTATCCACAGCGGTGCATTCATGTTTAAGAAGAGTAGCTCGATGCGAACTCGTTGTTGATTCTGCAAAATGAATACGAGCACAATGATCGCGCTAATGATCGCAATCCAGTTCTTCACCGTCATGTTCTTGACGAAGTTCACCGCAGGGTTCTGCTTGTTGTTAGGCGTTTGGGTCATGGGATAACTCTAAGCCGTCCGGTGGCCGGAGACCGGGTGGCAGCGCTTGGGCAGTGTGAGTGTGTCGAAAATTTCTTCGTCCTTGTCGCGCAGGGATTTAGCACTCCATCTAGCCGGTCAGATCCCGCATAATTCGGCCTGCTCAGATCACCATCCCGAATCCCTGAGATCCCTTGCGAATCACTTCCATCCATTTCGATGGTTTGGCGCGTCACTCCGGGAAGTCGGCGGCACCGGTGGCTAGCAGCCCGCTAATGATGGCGCGCAGTCCGGTGAGGAATGCCGCGTCGGCACTATTAAGCCCGGTGGCCCGCTGCGCAGCAAGCGCTCCCTCAAATTCCGGAAGTCGGCCCGCATATTGACCCGGATCAAAAATATCAAGCGGAGCCGTGGCATCAAGTGCGGAGCCAAAAATGAAGGATTCCAGGGCGACGATGGCCGGCACGGTGCTTTCGGCGGAGTACCCGGCCCGTGAAAACCCTGCGGCTACCGCCTCGTACATTTCTAGCGTGCGTGGCGAATCCGACACCGGAAGCACCGCGATCAGCGGGATGAGCGGCGCATGTTCGGCAAAAACGTCGCGATAGGTCCGTGCCCAGATAAAGAGTGCCTCGGTCAGGGGGAGCGTGGCAAAAACCGTGGAGTCGACCCCGTCCATCACAATTTCCTGAATCCACTGCATGAGTTCTTGTTTGGATTTCACGTGGTTGTATAACGCCGAAGGGGATACCCCCAGCGATTTTGCCAACGCCGACATGGTAAACGAGGAATACCCGCGCTCGGCGAGCAGGGTCAGTGCGGCCCTGGCAATGAGTTCTCTATCAAGCACCATCCCGCGCGGACGCCCGGCTCTCCGCCGGGTTGGTGCTGCTACTTCTTCACTCACGGTGCGCTTCCTCACATGATCGACTTCACATCTTTACACTTCTGCAATACCATTGAACCAGTCAAGTAAATGAACGTCGTTCATTTAGCGCAACGAAAGAAGTGAAAATCATGACCACCCTGGATCGCGACGTAGTCATCATTGGTGCGGGTCCCTCCGGCCTGACCGCGGCATACGAACTTCGCAAGGCCGGCAAAACCGTAGCCGTACTCGAGGCACGTGACCGCGTCGGCGGCCGCACCTGGAGCCAGGACATGGACGGTGCCACCATTGAAATCGGCGGCCAGTGGATTTCCCCGGACCAAATGGGCCTCTACTCGCTGATCGAAGAACTGGGCATCGAAACCTTCGAGCGCTACAAGGCAGGCAAATCCGTCTACATTGCCGAAGGTGGCACCCGCACCGAGTACGACGGCGAAGACTTCCCGGTTGGTGAATCCACCGTTGCAGAGATGAATAAGCTCATCGCCGAGATGGACCGCCTCACCGCGCAGGTCAACCCTGACGCACCGTGGGAGCACCCGCAGGCCGCCGAACTGGACATGATCTCCTTCCACCACTGGCTGCGCACCATCTCCAACGACGAGGTCGCGTGCAACAACGTTGGCCTATTCATCGCCGGCGGCATGCTTACCAAGCCTGCCCACACCTTCTCCGCGTTGCAGGCACTGCTGATGTCCTCCTCGGCCGGTTCCTTCTCCAACCTTGTCGACGAAGACTTCATTCTTGACCGCCGTATGGTCGGCACCATGCAGGGCGTCTCCATCGCCGTTGCCGAACGCCTAGGCGATGACGTGTACCTGAACAACCCGGTGCTCAAGCTTGACTGGTCCGATGAGGGAGTCACCGCCTACGGCGCGGACGTCACCGTCAACGCCAAGAAGGTCATCATCGCGGTTCCACCGAACCTGTACTCGCGCATCTCCTACAACCCGCCGCTGCCGCGCCGCCAGCACGTGACCCACCAGCATCAGTCAATGGGCCTAGTCATCAAGGTTCACGCCGTCTACTCCACCCCGTTTTGGCGCGAAGACGGACTTTCGGCAACCTGCTTTGGCCCCAACCAGCTGGTCCAGGAAATCTACGACAACACCTACCACGGCGAAACCACCGGCACCCTGGTCGGCTTCATCTCCGACCTGCAGGCAGATGCCATGTTTGAGCTCTCCGAAGAGGAGCGCAACCAGGCAATCATCAAGGGCCTTGCCGAGTACCTGGGCGAGAAGGCACTGACCCCGGAGGTCTTCTACCTCTCGGACTTCGGCTCCGAGGAATGGACCCGCGGCGCCTACGCCACCAGCTACGATCTGGGCGGCCTGTTCCGCTTCGGCCCGGACCAGAACAAGAACGTCGGACCGATCTACTTCTCCTCCTCGGATCTTGCCGGCGAAGGCTACCAGCACGTAGATGGCGCGGTACGCATGGGACGTCGCACCGCCGCTCGCATCGTCGCCGCCGTCGATGGCACAGACTACGACCTGAACTACGATGGCGTGGCCTCCAAGTTCGGTTCCCTGCAGGCACAGAATAGCTAACCTCATGCGCTATCTCGTTGGCTATACGGCCGATGCCCGAGGGGCCGAAGCCATTGCCCTGGCTTCGGCCCTCGGGGGTGCCAAAGCGCACCTTGACATTGCCATCGTGTTGCCCGAAGACACCCCGTTCTCGGCCGTCTACCCGGGTAGCGATCACGGCTACTCCTCGATCATTGCCAACAAGGTCGATGAGTGGGCCAAGAAGGCGCTTGCCCTGGTGCCAGAAGGCGTCAGCGCACGGGTTATTGCCCGAGCGGTGCCCTCCCCGGCGCAGGGATTGATCACCGTGGCCAAGGAAACCGGTGCCCAGGTCATCGTGTTGGGCGGCCGCAAACGCCACATGGCTGGGATCTTTGCCCCCGGCTCGGTGGCCAGCGCGCTATTGCATTCTTCACCGCTCCCGGTGGCGCTTGGCACTCCCGGCTCGGTAGCGGCCCTGGAAAAGTGTGGCGGCAAGATTTCCAGGGTGACGGCATTCGTTGGTACCGGTGCGGGACTCAAGAGCGTCGTTGAGGCAGCCGCAGCCTCGGCCCTCACCCAAGGATTGCCGCTGCGTGTGGTTTCCTTGGTGTCTCAGACACACGGTGCCGAAGATCCAAAGGCGTTAGAAAGCTGGATTGATTTCTCTCGCACCCGGGTCAGTCAGGCCGTGGCCGAGCTGGAAATTGATGCCGAGGTACTGATTGCCTCGGGCTCCAACATTGATGATGCAATTGCGGAATTGAGTTGGAAGGACGGAGAAGTTGCCGTCGTCGGTTCGAGCCGCCTCGCGCGCAAGAAACGACTCTTCATGGGCTCCACAGCCCAGCGAATGCTGCGGACCCTACCGGTGCCCCTGATTGTGGTTCCCCGCAATTACAAGCACTATTCGGTAGCTTCGCAGCACTAATCACCAGCTGATACCGCACCGTTGGGCCCGTTGACAGGGATCTTCCCCCCTAAGCGGGCCCACGTGTGCGGTATTCCGGATGAAAGACTAAAACTCATGAGTCGTGAAACACCGACCCGCACTTCCCCGGCGCAGACCGATAGCGGTCTTGGCGAAAAGGGACTGAGCAAGGGCACCGTTGGTGTCTTGGGTGCCGTGGTCATCGGCGTCTCCTGTATTGCCCCGGCTTACACGCTCACCGCGGCCCTGGGCCCCACGGTTGCCGAAGTTGGCACCCAACTTCCAGCCATTTTCATTGTCGGCTTCCTGCCGATGCTGCTGGTTGCCCTGGGCTACCGCGAGCTGAACAATGCCATGCCGGATTCCGGAACCTCGTTCACCTGGGCCACGCGTGCCTTTGGCCCGTGGATCGGCTGGATGGGCGGGTGGGGGCTGATCGCCGCCACCATCATCGTGCTCTCCAACCTGGCGGCGGTGGCGGTCGACTTCTTCTTCCTGCTCATCGCCCAGCTCACCGGCAACGCCGAAATTGCCGCGTTGACCAAAAACCTCTGGATCAACATCCCCGTCACGTTGATCTTTATTGCCGCGGCCTGCTGGATCTCCTACCGCGGCATGCAAACCACCAAGGCCTTCCAATACGGACTTGTCGCCTTCCAGCTCATCGTGCTTGCCTGGTTCGCGATTGCCGCCTTCAGCCACGTGAACAACGGCACCGCCTTTGATCCCACCCCGATCAAACTCGACTGGTTCAACCCGATGGCGGTGGAGTCCTTCTCCGCCTTCGCCGCGGGCGTCTCGCTATCGATCTTCATCTTCTGGGGCTGGGACGTCACCTTGACCATGAACGAGGAAACCAAGAACCCGGCCACCGTCCCCGGACGCGCCGCAACCTTGACGATCCTGTTGATCATGGCCATCTACATGTTCATTTCGCTGGCCGTGATCTCCTACGCAGGCGTGGGAAACACGGGTCTTGGCGCCGGAAACCCGGATAACCAGGAATCGATCTTTGCCGTATTGGCCGGACCGATCATGGGCCAATTCGCCATCCTGATGTCCCTGGCCATCCTCTCCTCCTCGGCAGCGTCCTTGCAGTCGACGATGGTATCCCCGGCTCGTACCATCTTGGCCATGGGCTACTACAAGGCGCTGCCGGATCGCTTCGGCAAGATCTCCCCACGCTTCATGTCTCCCTCGGTGGCTACCATTACCGCCGGTGCCGCGGCCGCGGCCTTCTATGTCATTACCCGGTTGCTGAGCGAAAGCGCGCTCTGGGACACCATTGCCGCGCTGGGCCTGATGATCTGCTTCTACTACGGAGTCACCGCGCTTGGCTGCGTCTGGTACTTCCGCCGGGAGGCCTTTGATTCGGTACGTGGCTTCCTGCTCAAATTCTTAGCTCCCTTGGTCGGCGGGGTGATTCTGCTGGTGATGTTTATGAGCACCGCGCGGGATTCGATGAGTCCCGATTACGGCTCTGGATCCAACATTGCGGGCCTGGGCATGGTGTTTGTGCTGGGTATGGGCGTGTTGTTGATGGGTGTTGGCGTCATGATCTACATGCGCCTACGCAGCCCCGGCTTCTTCAAGGGTGAAACGCTCAAACGCATGAAGTAGCCGTCTAGCTTCATCTCCCTCACAAGGTTCCAGTTCTTTTTGGAATCCATTCAGGTTTGCTGCCCCGCAATCAACTTTGACGCCTCTTCGTTGATTGCGGGGCAGTGTCTTTTCCACAGTGTCTTTTCGGTGAGCCCTTTTCTCCCCAGCCATTGCTCCGACTACTGCATCAGACCTAGCACCGCAGGACGATCAGGGGCGATAAATGGCCGCAATGACCGTTGCATGGGATGATCGAAGGGTGAGCACACGCGAAAATACCTTCCGCTATTCTGGTGCTTAGATCCCATAAACATCGATGAAAGAGTGTCATGAGCGAGGAATTGGTGGTTCTGTTAGACGATGCGGGAACCCGCATTGGAACCGCGGCCAAGGCAAGCATCCATACCGAGGCGACCCCACTACATTTGGCATTCTCTTGCTACCTGTTCAATGATGCTGGTCAGCTGTTGATGACCCGTCGCGCGCTGTCCAAGAAGACCTGGCCGGGGGTTTGGACCAATTCGTTCTGCGGCCACCCGGGGGAGGAAGAATCCTTCGAAGATGCAATGATTCGTCGTGCCGAGCAAGAACTGGGCACCACTATCATTTCTATACAGCCGCTGCTGCCGAACTTCCGGTACCGTGCGGTTGATGCCTCGGGCATCGTTGAAAATGAAATCTGCCCGGTCTTCACCGCGCGGATCACCGGGGATTTGGCCCCGCATGCCGACGAAGTAGCCGAATACGCCTGGGTGGATCCGGCGGCGCTGCGTTCCTCCGCGCTGGGAACCCCCTTTGCCTTCTCCCCGTGGCTGCTTGAGCAGATTGCCCAGGGCTCGCTCGATACGCACTAATTTTTACACCTTTCAAAGACCCTCAGATACGCCTTCGACGTCAAGGTGGCATTTGGGGGGTCTTTTGCATCTAATCCGAACACAGAAAATACTAGGAAGACCTAGTATATTTTGTTTCTTCCCAGTAGTCTCGCAAGTAAGCTGCCGAGCCAAAAATGAGGGAGAACGTGGATGAAAATCGTGGTGCTAGTCAAGCAGGTTCCGGACACCGGTGAGGAACGAATTCTCGATGCATCAACCGGTCTCGTTGATCGCGATGCCAACGATCCGGTCATTGACGAAATTTCCGAACGTGCCCTCGAAGCCGCCCTGAGCGTGAAAGACCGGGACAAGTCCACCGAAGTTGTGGTGCTGTCGATGGGTCCATCGGATGCCTCCAAGGCCATCCGCAAGGCACTGTCAATGGGCGCGGATTCGGGCATTCACATCCTTGACGATGGTCTGCTGGGTGCCGACGCAACACTTACCGCACAAGTTTTGGCGGCGGCCCTACGCAACGCCGATGCGGACCTGGTGATCACCGGCAATGAATCAACCGATGGCCGCGGGGGAGTGGTCCCGGCCATGATCGCCGAACACCTAAACCTCCCGCTGATGGGATCGTTGACCACCGTGAATATCGGCTCGGCCAGCATTAGTGGGCAACGGCGCAATGATGAGGGAACCCAAGATGTTAGTGCCGATCTCCCGGCAATCATCAGCGTGACCGAGGGCTTCGCCGAGGCGCGCTTCCCTAATTTCAAGGGCATTATGGGCGCCAAACGCAAACCAGTTTCCACGCTCGCCGCCGCGGAACTAGGTGTCAATATCGCCGCGCGTACCAAAATTAGCAGCGTAGAAACTCGTGCCCCACGCAGCGCCGGAAGCACAATTATCGACGAAGGCCAGGCCGCAGCACAGCTCGTGGACTTCCTCACCACTAATCGGCTGATCTAGCCCCCCTAAGTCATCGTAAGGAGCACCGGAACATGCCAAACATCGTTGTATTCATTGAACTAACCCACACCACGCAGATCCCCGCCACGGCCCCGGGTCTGCTGGCCTTGGCCGCACGCTTGGGCACACCTATCGCGGTCAGTGTCAGCCAATCACCACTAAATGATGAGCACATTGCGGCATTAGGTGCCCAAGGTGCCGCGCATATTTACGCAACGCACAGCGCGCAGGCATACTCCACGCTCAACTCCTACACGGTTGATGCGCTGGAGCAGGCGATCAGTGCCCATCAACCGGCGGCGGTACTCATTCCGGCCTCCGTCGATGGCCGAGAAATTGCCGGTAGGCTCGCCGTACGCACCGGGGGCGGGGTGCTTGCCGATGTCATCGACGCACACGCTCATGACGGTGCGATTACCGCCATTCACTCGGTCTTTGGTGGTCATTACACCGTGGCAGCATCAGTGCCCGAAGCTCTTCCGATCCTCACGCTGCGAGCCGGTGCCATCGATGAAATAGCCCCGGCACACAATCCCACGGTTGAGCACCTCGAGCTAGGGGCACATACCGCTGGCCGCACCGCTCACATCGATGCGCAGTCCGATGCCCCATACAACACGAACCGACCAGAACTTCGTGGTGCGGCAACCGTGGTCTCCGGTGGTCGCGGACTGGGCTCGGCACAAAACTTTGTCCTCGTGGAGCAGCTTGCCGATGCCTTGGGTGGCGCGGTGGGTGCCTCACGTGCCGCCGTCGATGCCGGCTACATCGATCACACGGCCCAGGTTGGCCAGACCGGTGTCAGTGTTTCCCCGCAGCTGTATGTTGCCTTGGGAATCTCCGGAGCTATCCAGCACCGTGCCGGTATGCAGACGGCCAAGACCATCATCGCGATCAATAAAGATGAGGATGCACCCATTTTCGAGATCGCGGATCTGGGCATCGTGGGCGATGTTTTCAGTGTGGTTCCTCAGGTCATTGAGCTGCTCAAGGCTCGCGCCTAAAAACACCGGACACCGGACATCAGGGGAGGCCAAGAAAAAATGACACAATCCTCGGCACAGAAAAAACGCGGCACGGGCGAACCAACTAGCCGCCTGGCACGTACCGGATGGATCTGCGGCGCCGCCATCGTGCTGCTGGCCATCGTGGTGCTCGTAGCACGATGGTTGGTGAGCCTCGAGGGCGTGGCGAGCTGGATGACTCAGTACCCGGGAGAATCGGAACTACCGGTTAACACTCCCGTGGGGTTCCCGGCCTGGCTGGGCTGGCAACACTATCTCAACCTGTTTTTCCTAGTCTTGATTGTGCGTTCGGGCTGGCGAGTACGCACCGTGCAACGACCACCGGCTCACTGGACGCGCAATAATACCGGCCTGATTCGCACCAAGGACAAGCCATTCAAGATCAGCCTAGATTTGTGGTTTCACCTCAGTCTCGATGTGCTGTGGGTGCTCAACGGAATCATCTTCATGGTGTTGCTCTTTTCCACCGGCCAATACAAACGCATCGTGCCCACCAGCTGGGATGTGTTCCCGAATGCTGCCTCCGCGGCCCTGCAATATTTGAGCCTGAATTGGCCCACCGAGCAGGGCTGGGTGAACTACAACGCGCTGCAATTATTGGCCTATTTCAGCATCGTCTTTATTGCAGCACCCATCGCCATTATCACCGGTCTACGCATGTCGGCGGCCTGGCCCAAAAATGCGGCAACGCTGAATAAGGTTTATCCCATCGAGCTGGCCCGACTCCTGCATTTCCCCACCATGATCTTCTTCGTTGCCTTTACCGTAGTGCACGTGGCACTGGTGTTTGCCACCGGATTCCTGAACAACCTCAACCACATGTATGCGTCAAATGATTCGGCGGGGTGGGGAGGGTTCGTTATCTTCGCAATCTCCATCGTGGTGATCGTCGGATTCTGGTTCCTGGCCCAGCCCATCTTCCTGCGTCCGGTAGCAGCACTGAGCGGAAAGGTCAGCAAATAACCGCTCACCCACGCCACAAACCACTAGCCACAGCCCAAGGAGCGAAAATGTTTGAGCTAACCGAAGAACATCAGGCAATTGTCGCGATGGTTGCCGAATTCGCGGCAGAAAATATCGCCCCGCACGCGGTCCAGTGGGACCAAGAGCATCATTTCCCGGTTGACGTGCTGGCCCAGGCCGGTGAGCTGGGCATGGGCGGAATTTATGTGCGCGAGGATTTTGGTGGATCGGGTATGACCCGGCTGGATGCGGCACTGATCTTTGAGGAGCTGGCCAAGGCGGATCCCACCATTTCCGCGTATATCTCTATCCACAATATGGTCGCCTGGATGGTTGATCGTTTTGGTAACGATGCCCAGCGTGCTGCTTGGCTGCCACAACTATGCACCATGGAAACTCTGGCCAGCTATTGTTTAACCGAACCCGGTGTGGGCTCGGATGCCGCGGCACTTTCCACTCGGGCCGTGCGCGACGGGGATGAGTACGTGCTCAACGGGACCAAACAGTTTATCTCCGGTGCCGGAGCCTCCGGGCTCTATGTGGTCATGGCTCGCACCGCGGATACCGGAAGTGCCGGGATTAGCGCATTTTTGGTGCCCGATGGAACTCCCGGGCTCTCCTTTGGTGCGCTGGAGAAAAAGATGGGTTGGAATGCCCAGCCCACGCGGCAGGTGGTCTTCGAGGATCTACGTATCCCGGCTTCCAACTTGCTCGGGGAGGAAGGTGCCGGGTTTAGCATTGCCATGAAAGGGCTCAACGGAGGACGAGTGAATATTGGTGCTTGTTCACTTGGCGGCGGGCAGGCGGCGCTTGATAAGTCGATTAGCTATCTGAAGGAACGTTCGGCCTTTGGCGCACCGCTGATTGGCCAGCAGGCATTGCTCTTCCAGATCGCGGAGATGCAGGCGGAGCTGGAGAGCGCTCGGACCATGGTGTGGCGGGCTGCCGATGCATTGGAAAGCGGCAGCAAGGATAAGGTGCGGCTGTGCGCTATGGCCAAGCTGGTGGCAACCGATGC
The DNA here is from genome assembly GCF_002975435.1 of Arthrobacter sp. MYb227. GTDB lineage: Bacteria > Actinomycetota > Actinomycetes > Actinomycetales > Micrococcaceae > Paeniglutamicibacter. The sequence continues at coordinate 726,074 of NZ_PCPT01000002.1, forward strand.
CGGATTCAGTGCCGCGAACACCGCGTTGCAGCTGCACGGTGGCTATGGCTATTTGGCCGAGTACGGGATTGAAAAGATCGTGCGGGACTTGCGGGTTCATCAGATTTTGGAGGGCAGCAACGAGATCATGAAGCTGATCATTGGGCGCATTGCCATCGATTCCTAAGCTACGTTTCCACGGTGTTGGAAGGCAACCTTGGAAAAGTTTGCTGGAAAGCCACACTTGAAAATAGGTTCTAGTCAGTAAAGCGCCAAAGGAAAAAGTCAGGGCCATGAACCGTAGAAACGGTGCATGGCCCTGACTATTTCACCGAGCCTTGAATCGGCAATGGCACTCGAGATGAGCTTGGAATCGATGCTCAGCCTTGTGCCGATTCCGGAAGTACCGCAACCACATCGATTTCTACAAGGAAATCTCCGAGGAACGAACCTACCGTGGTGCGCGCCGGGAATGGGGCGAGAATGAATTGTTCGTAGATGGCGTTGAATCCGGCGGCGTCACGGCCAGGATGATGCAGATGTACCGTTGCCTTGACTACGTGAGAGAAATCCAGTCCGCGAGCAGCCAACACGGCCGCCAGGTTCTGCATGGTGCGGGTGGTTTGTTCCTGAATGGAGATGCCAACCAGTTCATCGGTGAGAGGGTCATGCGGAGTTTGCCCGGCGGTAAAGAGGAAACCGTTGGCAACGATGCCCTGCGAGTAGGCCCACGACGGTGGTGGGGCATCGGTGGTGGAAACTTCGTGCCGAAGCACGTTGGGGGTCTGTGACATTGAAAGATTTCCTAGCGTGGTGAAAGTGGTGGGGGCTTAGAGCACCTTGGAGAGGAATGCCTTGGTGCGTTCGTGCTGCGGGTTATCAAGCACATCGGCCGGGTGCCCGGACTCAACCACCACACCGCCGTCCATGAAGACCACGTGGTCGGCGACCTGGCGAGCGAAGCCCAGCTCGTGGGTCACCACCACCATGGTCATGCCCTCTTCGGCCAGATCCTTCATGACATCCAGGACCTCGCCGACCAGCTCCGGGTCAAGAGCGGACGTGGGCTCATCAAAAAGCATCAGCTGTGGCTTCATGGCCAGCGCCCGGGCGATGGCCACACGCTGCTGCTGACCACCTGAGAGTTCCTGCGGGTAGGAACGGCCGCGATCACCCAAGCCCACACGGTCAAGCAGTACCTGTGCCTCGGCGGTGATGTCCTTGCGCTTGCGTCCTTGCACCTGAATGGGTGCTTCAATAATATTTTCCATGATGGTCAAGTGTGGGAACAGGTTGAAGCGCTGGAACACCATGCCCGAGGCGCGCCGTGAGGCGGCGGTGGCCTTGTCCTTCATCTCGTGCAGCTTGCCATTGCGTTCCTCGTAACCCACCAGGGAACCATCGACGTAGAGTCGACCGGCATTGATCTTTTCCAGATGGTTGATGCAGCGCAGGAAAGTGGTCTTGCCGGAGCCAGAGGGACCAATCAAAACGGTGACCGATCCGCGCTGAACCTCTAGGCTGATGCCCTTGAGGATTTCAAGGTTGCCGTAGCTTTTACGTACAGCCTGTGCTTCGACCATGACGTTGCTCATGATGCATTCCTGTCTTTGCGTGAACGCTTGCGCTTGATGACCGAGTCAAAGCCGCGTCCGTAGTGACGTTCGAGTTTTTCTTGGAAGAAGCTCAGGATGGTGGTCATGAGCAGGTACCAGATGCTGGCGACGATCAGTAGCGGGATGGTCTGGTAGTTCTCCGAATAGATGATCTGCGCGGAGTACAGCAGATCGGAGATCGCCAGCACGGAGACCAGAGAGGTTCCCTTGAGCATGGATATCACTTGGTTGCCGGTGGGCGGCAGGACCACGCGCATGGCCTGGGGCAGGATGATCCGGCGCATCAGCTTGGGCCCGCTCATGCCCAGTGCTTTGGAAGCGTCGTACTGGCCGCGGTCAACAGAACCGATGCCGCCACGGATGATTTCTGCCATGTAGGCCGCCTCATTCAGGGAAAGTCCCAGCAGTGCGGCACCCAGTGGGGTGATCAGCACGTTGGCCGAGCCAATCACCAGCGATGGACCGCCGAAGGGCAAACCCAGCGCGATGACCGGGTAGAGTGCGGCAATGTTGTACCAGAAGATCAGCTGTACCAGCAGTGGGGTGCCGCGGAAGAACCAGATGTAGGCGCGGGCAATATTGCGCAGGATTGGGTTTTCGCTCAGCCGCATGATGGCAAGCATCGCGCCCATGACGATGCCAACGGTCATCGAGACCACCGTCAGCACCAGGGTGAGCAACGCGCCGGAGAGAATGCGTGGGGCGAAGAGGTAATCAACGACGACGTCCCAGTGGTAGCGCTCGTTCATGGCGACGTCGATGGCGGCAAGGATTGCCATGATGACCAGGACCGCTGAGATGACATTGCGGACCGGGTGGCGTAGCGGTACTACGGGTGCTGATTCTTGCGCGGCCGGCGCATGGTGCGCCGGGGCCGAGGCTGAAGTATTTTGCGTTTGCATGATTTTCACATTCACTTACTGTGCGAGGTTTACTGCTGCGTCGGTGATGGCACTGGATTCCATGCCGTACTTGGCAAGGACCTGCTTGTAGGCATCGGAGGTGATGATGTCTGCCAGGGCCTCGGCGACCGGATCTTTGAGGCCCGAGCCGATCGGCACACCCGCGGCAACCGAGGTGAAATCGTATTCGGAGGCGATCTCCAAGGTCGGGTTCTGCGTGATGGCGAAGCTGAGGATCGGGGAGTCGGCAAGCACCGCATCCATCCGGCCGCTCGTCAGCGCCGAGATGGCCTGGCGAGTGTCCTGATACTGGCTTGATTCGATCTCTGGCTTACCTGCGCCGACGCATTCGGCGTTGTAGTCCGGAACGTTGACGGTCAGCTGGTAGGAGCCGGTGAGCAGACCAACCTTCTTGCCGCACAAATCCTGGTACTTGGTGATGTTCCCGGGGTTGCCCTGAGCAACGGCAATCGAGGTACCCATCGCCATGTAGTCAACGAAGTCCAGCACCTTCATGCGTTCGGTGGTGGGAGTCATTGAAGAAACTGTCATGTCATAGCGGCCCGCGGCCATGCCGGGGATGATCGAATCGAAGTTTGCCACCTGAATCTCAACCTTCAAGCCCAAGGATTCACCGATCAGCCGGGCGATATCCGGATTAATGCCGGTCATGTCTTGGGTACCGGAAATGTAGAACTGGGTTGGCTGTTCGTTGGTGGGGATGCCCACGCGTAGGGTCTTAGCATTCTTCACCGATTCGGGAAGCTTGGCTATTGCCGCTTCATTTTGTGCGATCTGAGGAACGGAGGTGCCGTCTGCGGCGCCGCTACTGGGGGTGCTCTCCGCGGCCCCGCCGCAAGAGGTCAGTACCAGCATGGTGGCTGCTGCCAGCGCACTGAGGGCGACGAAGCGGTTGCGCCGTGAACTAAGAGACGGTGTCGGGAGTTTCATGGGTTACAAGCTCGATTCTGCATAGCTGGTGCGTGTTGGCGCCGACGTCTTTGCCGATGCGGTGGGGGTTGCCGAAGCTATGGGTGGGCTCGGCACAATTGCTTGGACCCTCAATGCCGGGGAAGTTTCGGAGCGGTGACGCAAGAGTTCGCGCCCATTGGTGCGCAGTTCTTCGATGCTTCTGACCCCGAGCATCATCATGGCGCGGGTCATTTCGTCGCGGAACAGCTCAATGACGTGGGAAACGCCAACCTGCCCGGCAGCGGCCAGTCCATAGAGGTAGGGGCGGCCAATGGAGCAGGCGGTGGCACCCAGCGCGATGGCCTTGATCATGTCCGAGCCGCGGCGAATGCCACCATCGACGATGATCTCGATACGCCCATCGACCGCCGCGGCAATGTCTTCGAGCACATCCAGCGGGGAAGTCATGAAATCAAGTTGGCGTCCACCATGGTTGGAAACCTGGATTGCATCAAAACCATACTCGGCGGCCAACGCGGCATCGGCCGGGTTGACCACGCCCTTGAGAATAATCGGACCATCGAAGCGCTTGCGGATTTCGCGTAGGTCATCCCAGTCGGTGGGCTCATACGCGCCGGCCAGCAGGGTGCGCCACATATCCGGGCTGGAGGCCAGCGGGCCGGTGGGTTCTTCGGCGTCGAGGTTGGGGAAGGCGATGGCATCGTTGGCGATGAAACCCAGTGCCCAGCGCGGGTGTAGCGCACCCTCCACGACTGTCTTGGGCTTGATGGTTGGCGGGGCGGTGAATCCGTTGCGGTAATCGCGTTCGCGGTGGCCGATGGAACGGCAGTCAACGTTGACGATCAGTGCCTCATAGCCGGCGCGGGTAACACGGTCCAGCACGCCCTGCAGCTCGACCTTATCCGCGATGGGTTCCAGGTTGAACCAGCGGCGAAGGTTGGGGGCGGCGGCGGAAACGGCTTCCATGGTGGTGGTGCTCAGGTGGGCCAGCCCGTAGGGGATGCCCTGGGCCAGTGCCGCCTGGGCTACCGCTGTTTCACCGGCCGGGTTGAACAGGCGGGTGCCGCCGGTGGGGGAGAGGTAGAACGGCAGGGATGAGGGTCCGCCAAGGATCGTGGTGCTCAGATCCAGATTGTCTACCGAGCCCCAGGCTGGCATGAATGACCAGTCATCGAAGGATGAGCGGTTGCGGCGCATCGAGAATTCGTCTTCTCCGCCGCCTTCGATGTAATCGAAGATGGACTTGGGAAGGCGCTTGGCAGCCAGCTTGCGCACGTCTTGAACGCTATGGGCGTTGCGCTGTAGCCGTTCGGCGGTGCTGCGGGCCGGTCCCTGGATGGAGGCCATGGCCAAGATGTCTTTGATTCGCATTGCTATTCCTCAAGTTCTACTGTGGAGCTGTCATCCACCTACTTCATCAATAGTGATGCAAATCTCCTCATATGTTCATGTGAGAACCTCCATAAGATAATCGAGCGCCTTGTGATAATCTCCAATGATGGATGCGCATAGTTCTGATTTCAGTGATCCGGCGCACGAGCTCGGCACCGCGCGGCTTGCCGAATGCCTCGAGTTCATGCAAGCAGATCTGGTGCATGTAAACCCCACGCAGCAAAACCTGCAGGCGTTGGTCTCCGATGTACTGATGTATGACCCGCTCGATGAATGGATCAACGTCGAGGGCCGGATCATCCTGGCCGTCGGCATGACCTACGGCTCGGCAGATTTTGACCAGCTTTTGCATCGGGCAGCAAATAGCCAGGCGGCGGCCGTGATCATCAAGGCCCGCGGGACGCACATGGAACAATTGCGTGCAGCAGCCATGAGCAACGGTGTTGCGGTGCTGGTGGCACCACGCGATGCCGACTGGACCCGGCTGGTGGCCCTGGCCCGGGCCTCGGTCATGGGTGCCAGTGCCGACTCGGTCTCCGGGGTGCGCTTGGGGGATCTCTACGCCTTCGCCAATGCGGTGGCCTCAATTACCAGCGGCGCCACAAGCATCGTCGACCCGCTAGGCCGCGTGCTGGGCTACTCAACGCTTCCCGGCCAACCCATCGATGAGCTGCGCCGCGTCACCACCCTTGCACTACAAGAAACCACCCCGCCGGCCTTCGATGTGGACTTCAAGGCCGTGTACGCGGCCTCCGGCGCATTACTTATTCCCTCGACGGATGAGGGAGTGAGCCGCATTGCGCTCGCCGTACGCGCCGGTGGTGAACTGCTCGGAACCATTTGGATTATCGATCCGGGTCAGGATAAGGCCGGGGCGGCGCTTGAAGCACTTGACCGGATGGCACCACTAGCCGGGCTGCATATGCTCCATGCCCGCTCCGCACTAGATTTTGGTGAACGACGCAATGGGGACCTGATCCGCACGCTCATCGATGACCCGGCGCACGCCTCATTTGCCGCGGCTCAGCTGGGGCTCGATGTTGAACAGGGCCTGGCTGTTGCCGCGCTGACCATCGCCCGGCCGGAAACCGGGTCACTGGATTCGGTGCGTGAAATTCAGCGCCTGCTGCACCTCGTCACAACCGTTTCAAATGTGCAGTTCAAAACCAGTCACAGCGCGCTGCTGGGCTCGGTCATCTACGCAATTTTCCCATCCCCGGGTTTCGATGCGCGAGCCTTACACCGCCGGGTTCTCCAGGAGATTGGCGCCTACGCGCATACCATTAGCCCGCATCCGCTCATCGCGGCGGTGGGCAGCATTTCACACAAACTTGAGCGGCTCTCCGAGTCGCGCAATGAGGCACTTGAGGCGCTCGAATACCTGCTCAATCGTGAAGCGGTTGCCGGAAAACGAGGCCAGCGGGCCGCCCCGTCGGTGGCGCTCTATGAGGACCACGTGATTCCGCTGAATCTCATGAAGGTCGGAAAGTTCATGGCCGAGCAGGGGCTTGCCGTGGACGACGACGTCGCAGCGATAGCCCGGTACGATGTGAAGAATCAGACCGAGTACATTGATACGCTGCGCGCATTCCTGCACTCAAACGGGAACGTCTCACGCATGGCAGCGAACCTGCATGTTCACAACAACACCGTGCGTTACCGCATCACGCAACTTACCAAGACCTTTGCGCTGGATCTTGAAGATCCGCAGCAACGCTTATGGCTCTGGTTGCGGTTGACCACCCTGGATTTAAGCACGCGCAGCACCTTGCGGGGGATGCGCGTGCGGGAACTCTAGCCCAGGTGTTTGAGCAACTCGGTGGTGCGGTAGGGGATGACATCGCGCAAAATCATCGAGGTTGAGGTGCGAGTGATGCCGGGGCAGAGACGGATTTCTTCGCTGACCCGGTACAGGTCATCGGGATCTGTTGCCACCGCGCGAATCAGCAGGTCGGTGTCGCCCGCCGGGGCAACGCACTCGAGGACTTCGGGGATCTTGCGCAATGCCTCGATGGCTTCGTTCAGATGTGACTGGTCAAGCTCGGCGCTGACCATTGCCGAGACGCCGCGGCCGATGGATGCGGGCTTGACCCGGCTGGAATTGGGGCGCAGCGCACCGGAACCGGCAAGGCGTTCCATGCGGGTTTGCACGGTTCCGCGGGCCAATCCCAAGCGTTGGGCGAGCATCATGGTGGGAATGCGCGGGTCTTCGTCCAGGGCTAAGAGAATGCGCCTGTCCGTATCATCCAGTTGGTACGATTCCGGCGTCATTTCGGCTCCTTCGCCTAAGTTCGGTCAGATTGACCAAGTTGTTCGGTAGCTACCCATCCATGTTAGTCAAAATGATCAGCGTTTCCCAACTGTGTTGCACGGTATGACCGATCCTTGCTTTAGTGGTTGTTAGCAGCTCACGCACGGCCACAAGCTAGGTACGAGCAGACCCCCGGCAGGATGCTCACAAGGCAGGCGCAGCTGGGCCGATCCACAAGATCACAGGTCACTTTCAAAGGTGGTCCGCAACGATTCCAAATCCCTTGGAGTCATCGCGGGCCACCTTTGGTTAAGCGGCCGTGGGTGGGTCCGGCTGTGATGCCGCCCGCGGCGCACACATTACCGTGCACGGTCAGTACGCATCGCACAAAAGATATCCACAGAATCGAAACAACCCGTTTCTGTCCCGGCTAAGGGGTAACGTTCTTGGTATGAGATTCATGCGTCTTGAAGATGTTGCCGATGAGTTGAACGTCAACCTGCCACAAGTGCGGTCCTTGGTGCGCAGCGGGGATCTGCCCGCGATCAAGATTGGTGGCCGCGGCATTTGGCGCGTTGAACGCAGTGAATTGGAAGCCTACATTCAGCGGCAGTACACGGTTGCCAGAGAGTCAATCGATGTCCCGGTCGGTGAGGACGAATCTGCACATTAACCAATGGATTCACCGTGCTGATCGAGCTACGACGTGAGCCAAGGAAACCACCTACTATTTTGGGGCATTAGCTCGGTTGGTAGAGCGCTTGGTTCGCAGCGAAGAGGGTCAGGGGGGTCGATTCACCTAGGCTCCAGATACTTCATGGCTTAGGAAGCGCCGGGTGCTTCGAGCGCCTGCCAGGCGGTCACCGAAACCGTGCCGCCATCGACAATATCCAGATCCACCGCGGAACTATGGCGCAAGGTACCGGCAAACGGAGCCACCAAGATCTCCCCGGTGCGGATATCTCCCGCTGCGGCCATCGCGTTCCACCCGATAAAGGCCTGAGCGCTAGCGCCGGGAGCCAGCGGAATCTCGGAAACTCCCGGGTCATCGGTCATGAATGATCCACCGTGCACGACCATCACCTCGATGGCCCAGCCATCGGCATTATTGAAGACAATATCGGGGTAGGACTGCAGCACGCAGGGCTGTGTAGCGGTATTTGTTACTACGATGCCCATACCGCGATGACCCGTGGCTCCCTCGGGTTCGCCAACGCTGATCGATACCGCATCCCCGGTGCACCAATTCTCACCCGCTTCTTGGAAAGCATCCGAACGATCCGCCCAACCATAGGGTGTAGGGGTAGGCACCGGTTCCGCCGGCGTTGTTGAAATGACGGCTCCGGCTTGAGCATTTTGTGTGTAGTAATGAGCCGCCGGAACCGCGGCAGTGAGCGTCAGCGCCAGCAGCACGGCCAAGGCAACCGGTAACCCATCACGTTGCTTTGGTGCGGGTTTTGGCGCTACCGGGTCGCTCGCCGCTACTCGTGCGGTAACCCAGGAACCGGCGAGTGCCGGGATCCATCCCCAGAGAATTCCCCAGTAGCCGGCATTGAACAGGGCAGGTTGGACGCCTTCGAGTAACCAGGCCAGGCGTGCCGGAGGCCATGATGCGAAGACGAAACCAAGTGAGACAAACGCTGCGGTTCCGAAGGCGGCAAGGATGATGCACATCCAGGTGGCCAAAAACCCCGGAAAAGTTGTGCTCTCCTTGGCTGACCGCAACCCCGCGGTGCGGAGCAGCAAGAACGTGAAGGCCATCAGCGTCAAAACGGAAAATAGGGTGAGCAGGATTGGCCAGGGTTGGGTACTTTGCCAGGTGCGTAGGGCAATGCTCTCGGGGAAGAACAGGCGGGTGAATTGAGCGGGGATACGGGTCTGTGATGAAAGAATGAGACCATTTAGCACCCCGGTGAGTAGCCAGATCAGCCCGGAAATTGCGGTGATTCGTAGTGCTGGGCCAGCCGTTCGTTCTTCCTTTTCCATGGGTTTGAGCCTAGCGGAGTAGCCGGTGTGGACCGTGCATGGAAGCAAGACGTGTAGCGTGAGTCATAGAGGGAGAACGTTTGTTCTCCACATCTAAAGGGGTGTATATCGTGGCCAAATCCAACGAACTTTCAATGGGAGTCATCGCAACATCACACAAGGCGGATGAACGCCGCTTGCCGATCCACCCGGCGCATTTTGAACGAATTGATGAAGAATTCCGGGACCGCATCATGATTGAAACCGGGTATGGGGAGCCCTTCGGCATGGACGATGAGCAGCTGGCACCGTTTGTCGGACGCATCGCCTCGCGCAGCGAAGTCATCGCGAACTCGGATATCATCGTGCTTCCCAAGCCCCAGGTGGCTGACCTAGAAGAAATGCGTGAGGGACAAATCCTCTGGGGCTGGCCGCATTGCGTCCAGGATGCCGCGATCACGCAGCTGGCCATCGATAAGAAACTCACGCTGATTGCCTTCGAGGCGATGAACCACTGGGGTAGCGACGGCGGCTTCGGCCTGCACGTCTTTCATAAGAACAATGAGCTGGCCGGGTACGCCTCGGTCATCCACGCACTGCAGCTCTGCGGTACCACCGGGGACTACGGGCGCAAGCTCACCGCGGTCGTGATCGGGTTCGGCGCCACGGCACGCGGTGCCGTTACCGGGTTGCGCGCCCACGGACTGCATGACATCAGGGTGCTGACCAACCGCGCGGTCGCCGCCGTGGCAGCACCCATCCACTCGGTCCACATGGTGCAATTTGAAGCCGACGAGGACTCGAATCTGCGGGAAGTCATGACCGACGAGGGGAATGTGCCGCTGGCACCGTTCCTTGCCGAAAGCGATATCGTGGTCAATTGCACCCTGCAGGACCCCAATGCACCGCTGATGTATTTGCGCACCGAAGATCTTGCGGCATTTACCCCGGGCAGCATCATCGTCGATGTGTCCTGTGATGAGGGCATGGGGTTTGAATGGGCCAAGCCGACGACGTTTGCCGATCCCATGTTTTCCGTGGGAAAGAACATTAATTATTACGCGGTTGATCACAGCCCCTCATACCTGTGGAACTCGGCAAGCTGGGAAATCAGCGAGGCCCTGCTGCCATTTATTCAGGACGTGCTCGGCGGCCCGGCAGCATGGCAACAGAACACCACGGTGGCCCGGGCCATCGAGATCCTTGACGGGGTCATCCAGAACCCGGCGATACTCGAATTCCAGCACCGAGATTCTAGCTACCCGCATCCGAGCATTTGACCGGCAAATCGTCGCAACGGGAAAATGGTTGAGCCCCGGGGGACACCCCCCCGGGCTCGGCTTGTTGGCCGGTCACAAGAATTTTAGGAGTGTAGGGTGAGCACGCTCTTTTCGGAGAGTTTCTTGGGTCGGCCGCGCCGCGAACTTGGCCCGGGGGCCATCTGGGTTCCGGACTGGCTTGGCGCGCAAGAACAACGGTGGATCGTTGAGCGGTTTCACGAATGGGGGCGTGGACCTGTGCCACCACGCGCCGCCACGATTGGTTCTGCTCACATGTCGGTCCAGACGGTGTGCCTAGGTTGGCATTGGCGTCCCTATGCCTATTCGCGCGAAGCGATCGACGTTAATGGAAACCGGGTGCTGGAGTTCCCCGACTGGATGCTGCGGCTGGGACGCAAAGCGATCCTTGAAACCACGGGGGATCCGCTGCTTGCGGCGAACTACACCCCGGATACGGCCCTGGTGAACTACTACACCGACGATTCTAAAATGGGGATGCATCAGGATCGGGACGAGCACTCGAGCCAGCCGGTGGTCTCGCTATCCATCGGGGATACCTGCCACTTCAGGTTCGGCAATACCAACAATCGCAATAAGCCGTTTACCGATATTTCGTTGGCGTCCGGGGATCTGTTTGTCTTTGGTGGTCCCTCACGCTTGGCTTACCATGGGGTCACACGGGTACTGCCGGGCACCGCGCCGGCGGAGTGTGGGTTGGGGTCTGGCCGCATCAATATCACCATGCGGGTCACCGGGCTCAGCGATTAGGAACTCGAAGCCGGAATATTCAGTGAGGTTAGTACCGCAAGATGATCGCTGTCGCCCGCAGGCACCACCGTATTTGAGGTGACTTCAAGACCCCGCTGCAGCACATGGTCAAGACGCATGAACCCAAAGGGGGTGCGCGGCCAGGTGAAGCCAAACATCCCGTGATTTTGGTTGGGCTCATCTAGGGTTTCGGTCAGTGGAATAAACGATCTGTCGGTTGATGTCGCATTGAAATCACCCAGCGCGATGACCTGCGAGCTTTGATCCTTGCGTAGAATCGAGGCAAGTTGTCCCAACATTTCGTCACGGTTGCTATGATCATTTGCCCGAGCCGAGGCAGCATGCACGGCGTAGAGTCTGATGTTTCCGGATTTCGTATTGACCTCGGTGGTTAATGCACGTTTCCAGCCGAGCCCCAGATCCAGTGGCTGCGATTTGGTCAGCGGGTATTTGCTCCACACACCGATGGTACCCACCACGAAATGATGCGGGTGGGTGCGTTGTAATACCCGGGTGACTTGAGTGGCACCGCCAGCCTCGAGTTCTTGAAGAGTTATCACATCGCTGCCTTGGCTTGCCAGTGCCTGGGCCGAAGCAACCGCGCCTCCGGATCCTGCACGAATATTTTGGCTGCTGACCGTCAGGGAGTTGGTGGTTTTAGCGGGTGCGCTCCAAGACAATGGAACGATTTGCGCACCAAAACTCATGCCCCAAGTGATGGTCGGAAGCAAAATAAACACTAGTGCGGTGCGGCTCCTGCTGAACAGGGCTAGGAGTAACAAGAGCGGAACGGCAAGCCCAAACCACGGAGCGGCGTTGTCAACCAGTAGTGCCAGCCCCAAGACGTCGGGAACTTGATGGTAGAAAACCATCAGGAGGGTGCTGAGCAGGGTACCCAAAAGCACAAGTCCGCGCAGCTGCCGCTGGAACCGTGAGAGACGGGCTGGCTTGGCCCGCTGGTGGTTGGTGGTGTTCATGAGTGCTGACATCGTAGCTAAGGATGTCATACGGAACTGGCATCAAACTGGGAGGACGCTGCATACCCGCAGGATCATCGGGGCGGGTCCAGCGTTGCTAGGCGCTCCCCTACTCTCGACTCTTCTGCTCCTAGGTGCCATTCTGTGATGAGGAGACATATTCCTGCCAGCCCTGTGCGAAAGTACCCCCCCCTGCAAACGACTGGTGAGCTCATCGTAGAGGAGAGAATCAGCATGGCTAACGTGGATGCTCAAAGCCCCAAGCAGCACAGCAATGTTGGAACCTTAGTGATTGGTGGGGGATTAGCCGGTGCACAGTGTGTGCACGCGCTGCGTGAGGGCGGCTATGCGAAAACCATCACCATCGTGGGCGATGAAAACGAAATCCCCTATGAGCGTCCACCGCTATCCAAACAATTTCTCCAGGGTAGCCAAACCGTCGAAGAGTTCCAGCCGTTCCAGGCTACCTGGTACTCCTCGGCACAGGTCGAGATGCGGCTGGGCACCACTGCCAGTTCGATTGATGTAGTCGCCCGCCGGGTCTTTTGTTCCGATGACACATCCATTGGATACGAGACCCTGGTGCTAGCCACCGGATCTCGCTCACGTATGGGTGGGCGGGGATCGAATATCGAGGGCTGGGATTTACCTGGCGTGTACACCTTGCGTTCCCTTGAGGATTCGCGCAGGCTCAAAGGCGCATTCGCGACTGGCAAACGGCTTGTCATTATCGGTGCGGGTTGGATTGGGATGGAAGTTGCGGCCTCAGCGCGAGCCGCTGGCATGGAAATTACCGTGCTGACTCCCGATCAGTTGCCGCTGGCTGTGCCGATGGGAGTGGAATTTGGTTCACATGTTGCACGATTGCAGATGGATCACGGTGTCCATTTCATCTTTGGCACCGCAGCAGAAAAGATAGTTAACGATCCAACCGAGGGGCTCGCCGTTATGACTCCTACCGGATTAGTTGCTGCCGATAGTGTGCTGCTGGCAATCGGTGCGGTACCCAATACCGAACTTGCCCTTGAAGCTGGTCTGCAGATGGGCCACGGGATCATCGTCGATACACACTTACGAACCAGCGATCCGCATATCTTGGCCATCGGTGATATTGCCGAGGCCTTCAACACCGCTCTAGGCCGGGCCCTGCGCGTCGAGCACTGGGATAACGCGATGAGGCAGGGCAAATTGGCGGCATCGACGATCCTGGGCCGGGAGGAGACCTATGACTGGCTACCGTATTTCTTCACCGATCAGTTCGACTTGGGGATGGAATACGTCGGAGATCGGCAAGACGATGACGATGTGGTGGTTCGCGGAGAGATGAGTAGCGGTGAATTCATGATCTTCTGGCTTCGATCGGGGGTTATTTCTGCGGCCATGAATGTGAATATTTGGGACGTCAACGATCTCTTGCGGGGTGTGATTGGCAAGGAAATACCCGTTGAACGACTCGTGGATGTGTCGGTGAAGCTGGCCGACTTGTAAAGCGAGACCCTGGGGTAGCTGGCCACGACCCGTTGGCCAGTTTTGGTGTAGGAAACTGCAAATCAGTGTACTTTTTACCGCGAAGTACCGGATCACAGCGAGTCACGACGGGGTTCGTGAACGATGCTGCGGTGTGTGCGCTCACGTAACTGTCCCTGCGGGAAACCAAGCCCGTAGGCTGGTACCCGGTGTCGGGAAACTTTACGGGCACCGACGACGCATTGTTGAACAGATGAGAAGGTCCTCGTGAATCCAGCCGCATCAGCACCGGGGGCAACCTCGGTTTCCGACTCCACCTTGCTATCGGGGCGAGCCTTATTCTTTGCCGTGGTGGCGTTGGCCATGGGCGGCTTTGGCATCGGCACCACTGAATTCGCCATTATGGGTTTGCTCCAAGAAGGAGCGGCTGATCTGAATGTGAGCAACCCGCAGATGGGCCTGCTGATCTCGGCCTACGCCTTGGGAGTTGTGGTGGGAGCCCCGGTGCTAACAGCGCTGGGCGCTAAGGTGCCGCGTAAGACCATGGTGCTGTGGCTCATGGGATTCTTCACCCTTGCGAATCTTAGTTCGCTGATGGCTCCGAACTACGAATGGATGCTGGTGACCCGGTTCTTGGCCGGGTTGCCGCACGGTGCGTACTTCGGCGTTGCTGCGATCCTTGCCGGAACCTTGGTGCCACCAACGATGCGCGGTCGGGCGATTGCCTGGATCATGCTGGGTCTGTCGGTGGCCAACGTGCTAGGCGTTCCTGCGGTGACCTTTTTGGGACAGAACTTTGGCTGGCGTTGGATGTTTGGCATCGTCGGGATTGTGGGGGCACTGACCTGGGTTGCGATTCGGATCTATGTGCCGCATGCACCGGCTCCACAGGGTGCCAGCATCCGGCGCGAGCTCTCGGCACTACGTAGCGGGCAGGTATGGACGGCGATGGCTACGGGCATCGTCGGATTCGGTGGCTTCTTTGCCGTGTATTCCTATATCAGCCCGATTTTGACCGGGGTGACGGGCCTGAACATTAACGTGGTGCCGGTGGTGTTGGGGATCTATGGCGTCGGCATGGTGATTGGTTCACTGGTGGGTGGGCGGCTTGCCGATTGGTCGGTGCATGGGGCGATCTACGTCGCGATGAGCATGATGGTGGTGTTCATGGTGCTCTTCGGATTGCTCTCCACCTACCTGATTCCCACGCTCATCATTATGTTCATCCTTGGAGCCACCGGTTCCTTGTTGGTTCCGGGGCTCCAAGCATTGTTGATGGATTCGGCGCCGCACGCCCAATCGCTTGCGGCTTCGCTTAACCACTCGGCACTAAATGTTGCAAATGCGCTGGGCGCGGCGCTGGGTGCCGCCGTCATCGCCGCCGGACTCGGATACCGAGCTCCGTCCTACTTAGGTGCGGGGCTAGCGGTACTTGGCTTGGTGCTGGCCTTGATCACCGGGGCGCGCGCCAAGCGACTCGAAACGGCGAGTAACTAACTACTGTTGATGTGCACGCGGCACAAGCCAACCATGCATTTGCCGTGCGGTCTGCAGCCGCAGAGGCTTTCGGCGTGCAGCACGCTTGAAGTGACTAATCGGCAGACTTCATGGTGTTGGCAATGTTCTCCATGACATCGCCAATCTGTGCCAGGGCCAGCTTCATGGTGGAAACGACATCAAGCGTGGGGTCAACGAGCCATTGCTGCTGTAGTCCATCTGCCATGGCGAGAACCGATCGCGTCATCAAACGGAAATGTCCCCGTTCCTCAAGGCTGGGCGCTGGACGGTCTGCGTAGTGGAGTTCCTCTGCCACCTGGAGGAGACGATCGTAGCGTTCTTTAAAGTATGTGGCCGCCGGGTGCGCAGGATCTACTGCAGCGGCAACCATCGTGACGTAGAGGGCCACGAGCCCTGGCTCATCGTCCATCTTGGCCAGAGTCGCAAGGAAATTACCCTCAAGCTCCTCTTTACTGCTGGCCCCCTCTTCTCGAAGATCGCGTTTGCGCAGGATCTGCACCAGCAGGTCTTCTTTTGAGTCGAAGTAATGCATTACTCCGGCCAGAGAAAGATTGCACAGTTGTGCCACCTTACGAAGGGATGTACCGCGGTAGCCCTCTTTTGCGAAGACTTCCAGCGCTACGTCGAGTATTTCGGCCCGCTTAGCGATGCCTTTTGCGTATGAACCACGTGTTGCCATGTTGATAGAGTAGCGACATTTTTCACTTTCGTTCACTAACCTTTCGGGCATTGGTTTTTGCCAACCAGTCTGCTTCAGGTGCTGCTGAGTGTCGGTCAGGGGGTGATCGAAGTCAAAATCCGCGTGTTTATTGAGGAATCTGGCACCAAGATGCCCGCAAAGGCCGTCGAGAAGGGGGATATCTGAAAAACCTGAGTACCCGCTCGGAATTGGGGGCTCCCGACTCAGAGTGGGTTTCTGGACATGCATATTTGGGTTCGATGGGGTATTTTCCGTGGCGATGTAGCGATCGTGGCGATTCTTTGCTGGGCGTTGCATCACGAAAAGCGCACCTTGTGCCCGATGTCACATCGAGGCTGGGTGTGCGCGATTCTTCGCGTAATCATGCGGTAAATGTGGGAGTTTTGCGAGCCCCGGATGGTGGGTGACATGAATTGCTTGGGGCTCAATTGGCGTTCTGTGCGCCTTGTGCTGTAGATTGTTATCTCGGTTCAGCGGCCCTTTGGGAAGTGAAAACCAAATCCTTTTTGGGGGTATGGCGCAGTTGGTAGCGCGTCTGCATGGCATGCAGAAGGTCAGGGGTTCGAATCCCCTTACCTCCACCAAATTGGAAGGTCCCAGACATTTTGTCTGGGACCTTTTCTGTATTCTGGGATCCTGCCCCCATGGCTAGGGGGCCTAGCTTATCTGCGGCTCAGAGGAGCCAACTAGAGCAAATAGTGCGCAAATATAAACCAGCCGCAGGATCAGAGTTCCAGCATCGTCGCGTAGGTGCGAGATCATAGGAACATGAGCATTAAACCGCTGGCTTACATCCCAGAGACTCGGCTAGATATCCCGGAGCGTGTTGCGCTGTTGGCAGGAAATAACCCAATTGAACCGGTGTGGGTCAACGGTGTTGGCGGGGTAACTTTCCGAATTGGCGACGAGACGGGTCTTGCTACACGGTTTGTAAAATATGCGGTTGCCGGAACCCCGGAAAGCGATTTTGAGCGTGAAGCCACAAAGATGGCCTGGGTTGGGAAATTTAGCTTGGTGCCGCAGGTCCTTGAGGTGGGGCAGGATGAAGCAGGCAGCTGGCTCATGACCCGAGCGCTGCCAGGAAGCTCGGCCGTTGACCCCCGATGGATCGCGCGGCCGGAGATTGCGGCACGCGCTATTGGCGCCGGGCTTCGTACGTTACATGATGCGCTACCTGTTGCCGGATGCGAATTCTCTTGGTCGGTGTCCGAGCGTTTGAAGGGATTTGAACAGCGTATCTCTACGGGGGAGACACCGGATAGTTGGTCGAAAGAGTATGCGCATCTGAGTATTGCTGAGGCACGCGAGCTGTTGAGCCAGCCACCCGAGATTCAGAAGCTAGTTGTATGTCACGGGGACGCCTGCGCGCCAAATACCTTGCTGGATGATGAGGGAAACTTTGCTGGTCATGTGGACCTGGGCGAGGTAGGCGTTGGTGATCGGTGGGCGGATCTCGCAATTGCCGCATGGAGCACCGAATGGAATTACGGGCCAGGGTACGAGGGTTTCGTGTATCAGGGCTACGGGGTGGTACCGGATCAGGTGCGCATCGCTTACTACAAGATGCTCTGGGACCTTTCCTAGCCACGACCGATACCGCGATTTGGCGTGGTCCGCGCATGGCACCTCGGCGATATCACGGTCAGCTCACGGAACGATAACCACCGGCACCGAGCATGCTGCGTAACCATGTGACAAGTGCATCGATACCCGGAGAAACTACTTCCTCGGGACCGACGGTAAACACCGGGACTCCGGTGCGCATATGTTTAGGCAGCAGGCGCAACACCCGATCCGTATCGGTGGCTCCGGTGAGTAGTAGCGCCACGGGGCGGAAACCAAATGCGGCCTTGATCAACGCCAGACCATGCATGCGCGAAAAATGAAGCGGACCAATAAGTACCAGGGCATCGAAATAAATTAGCTCATGTGCCGAGGAATGCGTTACATCGCCGATCTGACTACGTATTTCATATTTATGCAGCTGGGCGGCAAGCTCCAGCGCTACGGCGTGAGCACGTGCGTCGCGTTGATAATGAACAAGTGCCACGGTGTCCATGACTGCACCCTCCTGCATGCCGGGCGAGCCAAAGACTGGGGGAGTATTCTCACCAATTCTTAGTTCTCGGTCCGTGCCACCCATGGTAGGCGCTTACTCGGTGAATTCACTGGGAGTTCACGGTGCCTAGCTCTCATCGCTGTTTGGGGGAGGGCGTGGAGCACGGAGGGCGAATCCAACGATTGGGGAACAGCGGGGCGGAGATGTTGAAAGTAGAAAAGGTGCGGCGGACACTTGAAGCCAGCAGCCCTGCCGGGGGATGTGAAGTTTCTTGGTGGGACCTGAACTATCTGAGACTCGGGAAGGTGGAAGGGCATGTTTTACGGTGGTTTAAAGGCTGGTGCGATGCGTTCATCATGGGGACTACTCACTGCCGCGGCGCTGCTGGTGGCCTCGGTTCCGCTCGGTGCTACAGCGGGTGTAACCGGTGAAACCAATGTGGCTCCAGCGCTGGAGCAAGGAGTGACTTCACGTGCCGCATCGTTGCAGATATCTGCCGCGCTGCCCGCCAAGGTGCGCACCACGGCAAACCTGAATATGCGTACCGGGTCTTCGACCGCGTACCGGATTCTGCTGACGATTCCCTCCGGCACCACTGTTGCTGTCTCCGCGCAGGCATCCAATGGGTGGTACAAAGTTAGTTATGCGGGACAGACCGGGTGGGTCAGCGGAACGTATGTATCAATTGTTAAGGCTGCCGGTTCCTCGACCTTGCCTGCCAAGGTGCGCACCACGGCAAACCTGAATATGCGTACCGGGTCTTCGACCGCGTACCGGATTCTGCTGACGATTCCCTCCGGCACCACTGTTGCTGTCTCCGCGCAGGCATCCAATGGGTGGTACAAAGTTAGTTATGCGGGACAGACCGGGTGGGTCAGCGGAACATATGTCACCACCTCAACCTCTACACCCGGTGCACCGCGCACGCCACAGTCGACCGGACCCAATCGGACCAACCGGGTGGTGCTGACCTTTGATGACTGCCCGAGCTCGCTGAGCAACTTCAAAGCGAGTATTGCGTATGCGGCAAGCGCCAATATTGGCATGGTGCTGGCTCCCACCGGCAACTGCCTGAGCTCCTTCAAATCCCGCTACGGAGTTGATCTTGCGGCGCTGGCGCGGGCCAAGGGCCAGTGGGTGATCAACCATTCGATATCGCACCCGGATTTACGCTATATGAGCTGTGCCGCTGCCGCCGCCCAATTAGCTGGTTCGGGGGTTCATACGAACTTTGGTAGGCCCCCGTATGGTGCCATCGACGCCTCGGTACGCTGTGCTTATGATCGGGTGGGCATGGCGATCTGGACCTGGTCCAGGGACACCTTGGACTGGTCGGTGAAGTCCAAATCGATAACTGTTGCGCGGGCCTCGGCGGCACGCCCCGGGGACACCGTATTGATGCACATGCAATGGTACGGATTTTCCCCCGACTCGCTGCGGCAGATCAAGGCGAACCTTGCCAAGCGCGGAGTCAATGTGTGCCGTGCCTACCGGGGCAGTGACGGTGCCGGAGCAATTGTGCGCACCCCCGTACTGTTGCCAAGCTCGCTGCCTTGCTAACTTGCCGTGAAACCGGGACCCCTTCCAGCGCTGCGAGCCGGAAGGGATCCCGGCCAGTACCGCGTGCCAGCCGTGGCTTTCTCAACCTAGTTAGAGTGCCCGGGCCCCCGGGCCCGGCAGCACGGTGAAAATTTCCGGGGTGATAAAGTGCGCAGCGGCAAACTCCTGCAGCACCCGAGCCGAGATAGTTTCGGCATCGTGAGTGTGAACCAGCGCAATTGCCGAACCGCCAAACCCGCCGCCTGTCATTCGGGCGCCCAGGGCACCGGCTGCCAGTGCGGCATCGACAGCTAGATCCAGTTCCGGGCAGGAGATCCCAAAGTCATCGCGCATTGAGGCATGGCTTTGCGTCAGGAGCTGGCCGATGGCGGTGGGGCCGGCGGAATCGAGGAGCTCGATGGTCTCCAGCACACGCTGATTCTCGGTGACAATATGCGCGACGCGGCGGTAAATATCCGGGGCCAGTGTTTCCTTGGCCGCGGGCAATGCCGTCAGCGGGACATCGCGCAGGGCCTTGACCCCAAGCTGGCTGGCACCGGTGGTGCAGGCTGCGACAAGTTCCTTATATCCGCCCGAATCGTGCGAATGGCTCACCCGGGTATTGATGACAAGAATTTGTAGCCCGGATTCACTAAGGGGCAGGTGGACCTGGCGGGTTTCGCGGGTCCGGCAGTCGAGGAAGAGTGCATGCTCGGCGGTGCTCAGCAGGGAAGCCGACTGATCAAGAATTCCGGTGGGGGCACCAACAAAGTTATTTTCTGCGCTCTGGCATAGCAACACCAATTCCTCACGGGTGAGATTCAGGCGTAGCGCTTCGTTGATGCCCAGTGCCACGGCGCATTCGATGGCCGCCGATGAGGAAAGACCTGCACCAAGGGGCACCGTTGAATCCAGCAGGATATCCGCTCCGGGAAGCATGAATCCACGCTGTTCAAAGGCCCAGAAGACACCCGCGAGGTAGCGGGCCCAGGGCGTGATGGTTTCCGCGCTGAGCTTGCCCAGATCGACCTCGACTACCGCGTTTTCGTGCGTTGAGGCAAGGCGTAGAAGCCGGGGTGCGGCTGCGGGGTGTACCTTGAGCCCGATGCTCGCCACCTTATCGATGGCGAAGGGCAGCACGTAGCCCTCGTTGTAATCGGTGTGTTCCCCGATGAGGTTTACCCGGCCCGGGGCCGCATAGCAGGCATCGGGGGCATGGCCGAAAAGGTCGGTGAATGAGGTGGCCAGGGTGCTCATGCTGTGGTGCTCTGTTCTGCTGGGGTGCTGGTGGAAATGCTGTGTGTGGGGGCCGTGCCGGTGGGGTTGGCCGCGATGCGGGCCGCGGCGGCCCGCAGGGCGGCGGCGCTGGATTCGGGGGTGACATCGCCGATGAAGGCGCCCATGACCGCTTCGGAACCCGCAAGGTATTTCATCTTATCCGCGGCCCGGCGTGGGGAGGTGAGCTGCAGGTGTAACCATGCCTCGTCGCGCTGTGGGTGGTTGGCCGGGGCCTGGAACCAGCCGGCAATGTAGGGAGTCGGGGTGGGGTACAGGGCGTCAATGGTGCACAACAACCGGTGGTACATGGTGGCGAGCTCGTCACGCTCATCGTTGGTGAGTTCATCGAGCGTGGCTACCTGGCGATTGGGAACCAGCAGAACCTCGATGGGCATGTGAGCGGCGTAGGGGACGAACGCGGTGAAATAGGTTCCGCGCTCGATGATCCGCGAGCCATCGGTCAGCTCAAAGTCCAGCACATCGGCCATGAGATTGGTTCCTGTACGTGAGCGGTGCTCCGCGGCGCGGGCCAGCTGGTTTTCGGTGCGTGGTGTGACATAGGGGTAGGAGTAGATCTGCCCGTGCGGGTGGTGCAGCGTGACGCCGATTTCCGCGCCGCGGTTCTCGAAGGGGAAAACCTGCTCGATGCCCGGCAGTGCGCCAAGTTCCGCGGTGCGCTGGGCCCAGGCATCGATGACGGTGCGAATGCGGGTGGGGCCCAGGGATGCCAGGGAATCGGTGTGGCCCGGGCCAAAGGTGATGACCTCGCAGCGGCCGTGCGAGGGGCGTTTGGCTCCGAGTACGGCTGAGGTATCCGAGCTGTGTTGTTCGGGACCAAAGGAGGGGAAGCGGTTTTCGAACACCACAACGTCGTAATCGGGTGCCGGGATTTCACTTGGCTGTTCGGCGCGGGTGGGGCAGAGCGGACATTCGCTGGCGGCGGGCAGATGGGTGCGGGCCTGGCGGTGTGCGGCGAAAGAAATCCAGTCTCCGCTGAGGGCATCGTAGCGAAGCTCGGAAACCGGCGGTCGGGGTGGTAACTCACGAGTATCGCTCGGGGGAGTGAATCCGGTGGGGGCTTGGAACGTGTCAAAAAAATAGATCAGTTCGCGGCCATCGGCCATGATGGTGCGCAGCGGCGCGCCTGGGGTGTGCGGTGCTGTGTGCTGCTGTGCCATTGAAACTCCTAAGTCATTCGCGATCATGTTTGATTTTTTGATGCATGCGAGCAAAATCAAACAAATTCGATCATATGGCACGTGTGGGGGTGAAGGCCAGAGGGCACGGAGAAGAAGTTTGCCAGGTGTCGCGGAAACGTGCGGCAGCCATGCCGGTCTATGGGTTCGAAAGATGGAATGGGGGCCGCGAACTTGGTGAGTGAGGAATGCTGCAGCGAAAATGCTGCCGACGCTCGACATGGAACAAAATGTTCGGGTTGATGTTCGTTTGCTGGCTATTATGGGAGGCAACAACATCGTGATCGAGGAACGGATACACCATGACAGAACTGCTGGCCACCGCACGCCACCAGCACATCCTCGACGCACTGCGAAGCCACGGTCAGGTTCGGGTTACCTCGTTGGCCCAAGACCTGGGCGTTTCCGAGATGACGGTACGCCGCGATTTGAACCTGCTGGCAACCGCCGGGTCGCTGGTGAAAGTCCATGGCGGGGCAACCCTTGAGGCAACCCCGACCAGCAGTGAACCGGGCTTCACCAAGAAACTCTCCCTAGAATCCGCCGAAAAGCAGGTAATAGCTCTTGCCGCGGCCGCAATGATCACACCGGGCATGTCGATTGCGTTGAACTCGGGAACCACCACCTTTGCCCTGGCTGCCCAATGTGCACGGATCAATGACCTGACGGTGGTGACGAACTCGCCGCGCATTGCCGAGGTGTTTTATGCCGAGGATAACCACAGCCAGAACATCATTCTTACCGGGGGGATTCGCACGGTTTCCGATGCGCTGGTGGGTCCGCTGGCGCTCTCGGCACTTGACCAATTGCACGTGGATATCCTCTTCCTGGGAGTCCACGGGATGACGGCCGAAGACGGATTTACCACCCCGAATATGCTTGAGGCACAGACCAACCAGGCATTTATTCGGGCCTCCGCACGCCGCGTGGTGGTTGCCGACCATACCAAATGGGGTGTCACAGGCCTGTGCCAGATCGCCGGGCTGGGCGAGGTTGATGGGTTGATTAGCGGGACGTCGTTGGATGCCGAAGCGGCAGAAATTTTGCGTCAGTCGATCGACACCGTGGTCTTGGCCTAGCTCCGAAGCGTTGGGCCAGCACATTCCGCACAGCGGGGTTTGCCGCAATCCTCGCGTCAGAAAGCGTGGCATAGCGGGCGTTGGCTTAGCTATATTACGGATCTAGCCGCAGCCGCAACGGCCCCGACCGGTGCGCTCGAATGTGCGCTGTTGCCCGCTGCCCGCGGGCCGTATCCCATGCCTGGTCGCTCCAGGTGTCATCGTTCGATGACGCAGGTTACGTTGTGGAACGCCGGGCAGGCTTGTCATGAAATTGACAGATGTGTGCCTGCTCATGCTTATAATCCAGATACTCCGCGGGAGCCCATCATGGGCTGAGAGGGCTTTGTGCCGACCGCTACACCTGATGCGGGTCATGCCGCCGTAGGAAGGAACGTGCCCCTGGTGCATGTAGCAATCGTTGGTGCCGGAATTATCGGCCTAGCCACGGCCCTTGAGCTGCGCTCGCGTGGTGCAACCATCACCCTCATTGACCCCGCACCCGGTTTGGGCGCCAGCCATGCCGCCGCAGGGATGCTCGCGCCGAGCGCCGAAACCACTTGGGGACAGGGCAAACTGAACGCACTGCTCAGCGCCTCGGCACGGGCCTATCCGGAGTTTATTGATGCGGTGCAGCTGGCCAGCGGGGTGCGCCCGGCCTTTATTCAGAACTCGACGTTGGTGGTTGCAGCGCAGCCAGCGGATCGTGAGGCACTTGTAGAGTTGATCGACCTACAGGACTCGTTGGGGTTGCCGGTCAAACGCCTGCTCGGAACCGAAGCCAGGGCGCTGGAACCGGCCCTGGCGGCCAATATTGCCGGCGCCGTGTTGTGCCCCGATGACCATCAAGTTGATCCGCGTTCGCTCATCACAATTCTGCTCGAAGCCTTGAAAGAAAACCTGCTCGTTGAGCCGGTGGCCGGCTTGTTACGCGTCGGGGAACGCACCATCGGAGTACGCACCGGTTCGGGGACTAACATCCATGCGGATCAGGTATTACTGGCTACCGGGATGGGACAAATTCCCGGTGTGCCCCGGCTTCCGATACGCCCGGTGTATGGGGAGATCTTGCGCGTACAGGGCTCAGCAGAGCATCCGTTGCTGCGACATACGGTGCGCGGCATCGTGCATCGGCGGCCCGTCTATCTGGTGCCGCGCGCCGATGGAAGCCTGGTGCTGGGTGCCTCTAGTCGTGAGGATGGGGATGCACGGGTGAATCTTGGTGAGGTAACTACGCTGCTGGAAAATGCCCGACGGCTGGTTCCTGGCATCGTGGACACCACGCTCAATGAGGTGATCGCCCGGGCCCGGCCCACCACCTTCGATGACATACCGCTGCTTGGTCGCCTCGATGAGGGGCTGGTGATCTCCACCGGGTATTCGCGCCACGGGGTGCTGTTGACCCCGCTCGGTGCCCGCTTGGGTGCTCAGCTGCTGCTCGGCGAACCATTTGACGCGCAGCTTGCCGGCATCGTGGATCCGCATCGTTTGAGCTCGCAGGATTTCGGTATCGCAAGGACACACCTTTAGCCCGGCATTTTCGGGCCGATGAGATCAACTAATCAGGAGAGTGCACGATGAACAGCATTGAGTTTCACCTCAACGGGAAAGCCACAACCTATGAGTGCGGGGCAACCGTACGCGAGATGGTATCCGCCCATCTGGGCAAGGAGATTGGGAGCGATGGTCGCGCGCTTGATGGCTCGGCCCTGGGCGTGGCGATCGCCGTGGATGGGACGGTGATCCCGCGCAGCGGCTGGGCCGAACACGAGCTGAGCAACGGTGCTCGGGTTGAACTTGTCACCGCGGCACAGGGAGGTTAAAGCCTTGGAAGAGCTAACAATCGAGAATGACGGGTTTGAGATCGACGGGGTCAAGCTCAATTCCCGACTGATCCTAGGTACCGGGGGAGCGACCTCGCTGCGCGTGTTGGAACAGGCGCTGAGGGTTTCGGGAACCGAGCTGACCACCGTGGCGATCCGCCATTTTGCCGCTGCGGGTGCCGGGTCCGTGTATGAGCTGCTTGAACGCCATCGGGTGCGCCCGCTGCCCAATACCGCCGGATGCTTTACCGCCCGCGACGCGGTGCTCACCGCCCAGCTGGCCCGCGAGGCGCTGGAAACTAACTGGATCAAACTCGAGGTGATCGCCGATGAACACACGCTGTTGCCCGACCCCCTCGAACTCTTCGCCGCCGCCGAGGAACTTGTCGCCGATGGCTTTAAGGTCTTCGCTTACACCAATGATGATCCGGTGTTGGCCATGCGCCTGGAAGACGTTGGGGTGAGTGCGGTGATGCCGGCGGGTTCACCGATCGGATCCGGGTTGGGGATTTTGAACCCACACAATATTTCTACAATCGTCGCCCGGGCAGGTGTTCCGGTGATCCTGGATGCCGGGGTGGGCACCGCATCGGATGCGGCCAAGGCCATGGAACTAGGCTGTTCGGCGGTGCTGCTAGCCAGCGCGGTCACCCGGGCACACAATGCCCCGCTCATGGCCGCGGCGATGCGCGATGCGGTCCGTGCCGGGCGCGCGGCCCATCGTGCCGGACGCATCCCGCGGCGGGATCTGGCCCTGGCATCTTCCCCGAGTGAAGGCATGATGCGCACGCTGGTGGGGGAATTCTGATGAGCTTCCCGGCATTGGTTGAACCACGCGATGATTTGCCCCTGACGAATTTGGCCCGCTACACGCGGCACCTGAGCTTGCCCGGGATCGGTGTGGAAGGACAACGCCGGATTGCCAATGCGCGGGTGCTGCTGGTCGGGGCCGGGGGATTGGGCAGTCCGATTGCCAACTATCTGATTGCCGCCGGGCTTGGACAGCTGAGCGTGATCGATGCGGACACCGTTGAACTTTCGAATTTGCAACGCCAGATCCTGCACCGGGTCTCCGATGCGGGCCTGCCCAAGGTGGACTCGGTGGCCCGGCTGGCACGGGAGCTGAATCCGCAGGTGCAGGTGAGCACGCTTGAATACCGCCTCGATGAAACAAATGCGCTTGAGCTATTTGCCGCCCATGATCTGGTGATCGATGGCAGCGATAATTTTTCCACCAGGTATGTATCTTCCGATGCGGCAGAAATGACCGGCACCCCACTGGTCTGGGGCACCATCTTCCAATTCTCTGGCCAAGTCGCCGTCTTCGACCCGCGGCACGGGGCGATGCTGCGTGATATTTTCCCGGAGGTCCCCGATGCGGACTCGGTTCCCTCCTGCGCGGAGGGTGGGGTACTTGGTGCGCTCTGTGGCATCGTCGGATCACTGATGGCCACCGAGGCACTGAAATTGATTACCGGTGCCGGAGAACCACTGATCGGCAGGTTGTGGTTATATGACGCACTGGAAGCCAGCACCCGGGTACTGTCCTTTAGCCGGGACCCGGGCCGGGTGCCGGTCACCGAGCTGGTGGGGCGGCCGGACGCCACCTGCTCGGTTCCCAGCGGGAAGCAATCCCTCGGGCAGGATTGCGCGGGACGTGAAGCAAGTGAGCAGGAAATTGATCCGGTTGACCTTGAGCTGTTGCGTGCGGAAAATTCGGTGCTACTCATTGATGTGCGTGCCGACTGGGAGTACGTGTTGGCAGCGATTCCGGGAAGCGTGCGGGTGCCGCTGGAGGAGATCATTGAGCAGGGGTGGGGTGCGGTGCCGCTCACCGCTGCCAGTGATATTGTCCTGGCCTGCAAGAGTGGGGCACGCTCGTTGCGCGCACTACAACACCTTGCCAGCGCGCCACGAGGAAGCGAGACACGGGTGCTGAGTTTGCGCGGTGGGACGCTGAACTGGCTGGCCGAGATTCAGGGCCGGGTAGTGACCTACTAGCTGCGGCGCAGAAACCTACAATGCACCAAAACCTCCGGTGGTGGGCAGGAAGCTAGCCGGTGCGGTAGAAACTGTCGCGCAGGATGAGCTCGGGCTGCAGGTAGAAGCCCTGCTCGGGCGTCGGTTCCTTCCTGATCTGCGCCAATAATTGCTCGATGATCTTCTGTGCGATGGCAGTTAGCGGCATGCGCACCGAGGCAAGCTGTGGGGTGAGGAACTGGCACAGTGGTAAATCGCTGAAGCCAACCACTGCCACGTCGGTGCCGACGCGCAGCCCCGCAGCACGGGCGGCATCGTAAACGCTCATCGCCAGCACGTCATTGCCGGTGACCACCGCGGTGGGCGCGTTTTCGCCTCGCAACATGGTACGAAGGCGTTCGACGAGCCCCTTGTCATGGGGTTCATGCTCGGGCGATTCGTGAATCAAGATGACCGACAGATCAAGTTCACGTGCGGCCTCGGTGAAGCCTTCGGCACGTTTACGCAGCCATGGGGTCAACGCTTCGGGATAGACATAGGCGACGCTGCGGTGGCCCTCGGCGGCCAGGGCGCCAGCAATTTCCCGCATGCCAGAAACGTTATCCGTATCTACCCAATGTTGGGGTTGCTCGGGCTCGGTACGGCCAAAGGTCATGAAGGGCAGGCCGAGCTCGGTGAGCCGTTGGACGCGCACATCGTTGGCCAAAATATCAGAGAGGATAAAGCCATCAACCTGGCGGGCCGCTGCCAGGGTATCGATGGCCCGTTTGGGGTCCTCGGTGGGGCGGAAAAGAAGAATCCGGTAACCAGCAAGTGCTGCGGCATCACAAAGTGCTGTCAGGAAGCCGCCCATCACCGGGTTGGGGTTTAATGGGTCATCGTCCGGGGCCATATACCCCAGGGTGTAACGCAGCCCGGTCTTCAGGCTGCGGGCCGACTGGTCGGGGATGTAGCCCAATGAATCGATGACGGCGATGACCCGGGTAAGAGTTTGTGCTCGGACGCGTTGGGGGGCGTTGAGCGCATTTGAAACGGTTTGCCGGGACACTCCGGCAACGCGTGCCACATCTTCGATGGTGACCCCGCTGCCGGAGTGTCCTGGACGAGTATTAATTGTTATGCACCTTCTGCGCCATCAATGCTAAGAGTCAACAAGCCGCCCAGTGGTACCTCGACCATGAGCATATTCTTTTCGAAACTTACCATCTCAGAGGTGATTTCGCGGCCTTGTGAATCGTTCACGACGGCACGCAGTTCGGTGCGCGGGCCGTTGGACAGGATCACACGGGTATCGGCATCGGCATTGGCAACCAAGAACGTTGACCAACCGGATTCGGGAACCTCGATGGGCAGCGGAGCGTAACGGGCAACTACCGCGGCGTCGCCGTACGCGGCGCTGATCATGGGGTAACCAAGCTCCGGGCGGGCCGGTTCGATGATGCTTAGCTGCAACAGATCCTCGTACGTGGAGAAGATGCTCAACCAGAATTTGAGTGTGGCGATCTGTTCCGGGGACTGGGTTTCAAGGGCAACCGAGATCTGCGGAACCGAGAAGAGCACGTTGATCAGGTGCACCGCGACCTGTTCCGGGGTTTCCTGCGGGTGCCACATGAGCATGTCCGCATGGATGGCCAGCGGGCCCTGGGTCATGCGCAAATCGGCAATGCGCTGACGGTTCTCGTGTGGGCTCAGCGGGCAGTCGGTAGCCCGGATCATGCTGGTAAATGGCCACAAACCGTGGCTGACATATGGCTGACGGTGTTCGATCATGGCTTCGGGGTTGGCCGCGGTCAGTCGTGCATGAACCTCGGAAAGCAGCAGTGCTACACCCTGCGAAACCTCGATGCAGTCTGCCTCCGGACCCGCGATGGGTGCATCCGGTGCGGCGAACCAGTCGACGAAGTCAATCTTGAGCCCATCCATTCCCCATTCGGAGACGGCGCGGGAGAGGCGTTCGGCGAGGTATTCGCGCACCATCGGGTAGCGCGGATCAACGACGATGGCCTGCATGTGTTCAAGGTTCCGTAGCCCGTAGTCCTTGAACTTATCCCAGACCGGGGAGTCCCAGCCGACGAACGGGATGGCATACCAGAGCATGTACTGCAGACCGATGTCGTGAACGCGCGCCACGTGTGCTGCCGTATCCGGCAGGGAAACCGGGTTCCATTCGCCGCAGTGACCGTAGCCGCGGGTGCGGTCGGTGGTCATCCAGCCATCGTCGACAATAATGACTTCGCAGCCGATCTCCTTGGCCATGGTTGCCTGTAGCTCAACCTTTTCTGGGCTGACGTCCTGGTGCATTGAGTACCAGGTGGAGTAGGCGGGCTTGCGTGCCGCGGAAGGCACATGGAAGGTGCGTCCCTCGCCCCACCATGCGGCGAAGGATGCCAGTGAGCGTGCGTAGTTCTTATCCGAGATATCAATGCGTACCGTCAGCTGGTTTTCGGCCTGGATCCAGACACGGAATTCGCCGAGTTCTTCGATGACGCCGGCGCTGACCAGGGCTTCTGTTTCGAGGGCCGCGAATGAGCAAATGTTCTTGTCTTCGGTGCCGATCAGCGATCCGATGGCCGCATTGCGGGCCAGCGTGGAGGTATGTGGCTTCATCCAGGCCGGTGGTAGCCAGCGTGAGCTTGAGCCTTCGGGGCTCCAATAGGCGGTGGCGGCGGTGCAGGGGAAGCGCCAGTCGATGCGTACCGGGCCATTGCCGGTGGCTTCGATCTGAATGACACCGTCCTCGATGATGGTGTGGGTGGCTTCGCCGTTATAGATGGAGAAAACTAGCCCGCCGGCACGAAGCTCGGTGGGTCCATCGGTGGCAGCCTGTGGTGCGTGTGGTTCCCAGACGGTGATCATTGAACTACCTTTCGTTGTGCCTGCTGCAGGCGAAAAATATGTTGCTGTAGATGAAAACTAGTGGAGATTAGGGGGCGCACTGACGTGTGTGCGGTGCGGGACCTAGCGGATCGAGGCCAGCGAAACACGTGAAAGTGTTTCGGAAAGCAGCGCTGCGGATTCTGCCCCGGTGGTGGCGTGAGCCGAGATTCTGATCCACGGCCCACGCTGGGTGGCATGGATTCCGGCCTGTGCCAGAAGTGAAAAAAGTGCTGTGGAATCAATGCCGGGCATACGGAAGCGGGCAATTCCACTCTGTGGGGAATGATTCTCGACTTCTCCGCCGGCGGCCACAATTGATTCGAGCAGTGCTTCAAGACCAGCACGTAGTGCCGAATTGATGGTGTGTAGACCGGTACCGAGGACCAAGTCGGTTCCGATTCCGAACGAGGCGACGGCAATGCTATCTGGGTTAGTCACAGTATGAGCAAGTGCCCCGCGAAGGGTTGGATGCGGGTGCGGAGCAGACCCCAGCGGGTTATCGACTCCGGACCAGCCACCGAGGCCGGGCTGCAATTTATCGGAGACCCGATCCCGGACCATGAGTGCGGCTGCACCCCAGCCGGCACGAAGCCATTTCTGCCCACCCGTGGCCAACACATCTGCTGCATCGGTATCAAAGGGAACAGCACCAAAGGCCTGCACCGCATCAACGGCCAAGACGCGGTCTTCACCAATGACTTCCTTGAGCTGCGCGAGTGGTACTACGAATCCGGTTCCTGCATCGACAGCGGAAACAGCAACGGCCTTGACCTGTGGGTCGAGGGCCTCACGAATGGTATCGGCGGTCATGGGCCCATCGATCCAGCGCACGCTCAGCCCGCCACGTTCGGCGGCACGAATCCACGGGTAGGTATTTGCGGGAAAGTCATTTCGGGGGACCAGCACCGTGCCCTGGAGCGGGCTTAGCGCCAGGGCAGCGGCGAACATTCCGTGACTCGTTGAACTAACGAAGGCAACTTCATGCGTTCGTGCTTGCAAAAGCGTGGCACTTGATACGCGGGCCTTTTCGACGAGGTTGTCTAGCAAGCCCAACACGGCGGGGCCTCCTTGCTGGAGCAGGGAAGCATGCGTGGTTTTTTGGGTAACTACCGCGTTGGAAAGTGGACCGATGCGGGCGAAGTCCAAATAGCCGGCAGATTCAGAGAATTCCTGTGTGTAGTTCTCAAACGGAACCCGTAAGTCATTGGTGGAAACGTTCATGTGGCTGTCGCAATCATGCTGGATTCAATGGAAGGCGCAAATGTTTGTATGAACGTTCAATATACACAGGTGTGACCCGTGCCGCAATCGTGACAGGTGGGCGGCAACTTTCCTGTAATAGCAGGGCAGTGGACTTGGCTCTTTCTGATTGATCGAATATTTGAACGTTCGAAAAACTTTTGAAATCCTGCTTGACAGTCGCGGGGTGACTCTGGTTTATTTCATAGGGTTGAATCAGAGATTGTGAATCCGGTCACGCAAGTGGCCGTACCCCACCAACGCGTAGCTTCGGCCGGAAATGCCGCCTTGAGTAATCGTTGAACGAGAGGATTGAAATGCTGAAAAAGAAGATGCTTGCTGTTGCCGCAGCAACAGCTGCCTTCGCATTGGTAGCCAGTGGATGCAGTTCTGCTCCATCGGCCGAGGCCAATGGCGAAAAAACATTGTCGTTCAATACGGGTGAACCTAAGTCATTGGTAGCCAGCAAGGACGCTGGAAGCCAGTTGGCCATGGCAATGTGCGCCAACTTGATGGAAGTCAACGTCGAGACTCAAAAGTACGAGCCGCTTGCAGCAAAGTCGGTCACCAGCGATGATGCCAAGACCTGGAAGATTGCCCTGCAGGATGGTTGGACCTTCCAGGACGGCACCCCGGTGACCGCTAATTCATTCGCCGATGCATGGAACAAGACGGCAACCGGTACCAATGCCTGGCAGGGCAATGCCTACTTCACGACCTTTGAGGGTTACAAGGAACTGAACCCCACCGATGGTTCCAAGCCGAGCACCGATAAGCTCTCCGGCGTTAAGGTCATCGACGATAAGAACCTCGAAGTTACCCTCACCGCGGCCAACGCGGATTTCCCGATGGTGCTTAGCTCCAATGCGCTGTGCCCACTTCCGGCCGTAGCATTCAGCGATCCCGAAGGCTACGAAGCCAACCCGATCTCTAATGGTCCATACAAGTTTGTTTCCTGGAACCACAACGTCGACATCGTGCTTGAAAAGTGGGATGGCTTCAAGGGCGCACAGGGCTTCTCCGGTGGCGCAGATAAGCTCGTGGGCAAGATTTACACGGCAGTCGACGCCGCCTACACCGACATGGTTGCCGGAAACCTTGACATGATTCGTGCCGTCCCGGCACCGATGATCACCAAGGCCAAAAAGGATCTGGGTGAAGAATCGGTTTACCCGATGTCCATTGGCAGTGCTCAGCAGACACTGCAGTTCCCCGAATATGTTGAAGAACTCAAGAACCCGGATCTGCGTAGCGCCATCTCGATGTCTATTGACCGCGAATCGATTGCCGCATCGCTGCTAGAAGGCAACGCGACGGCATCGGATGCCTTGGTTCCGCCTTCGCTTGCCTCGTACAAGAAGGATTCCTGCGAGGCTTGCACCTTTGATCCGGTCAAGGCCAAGGCCTTGCTGGAAAAGGCCGGCGGCTTTGACGGCACGCTGAACATTGAATTCGGTGGCACCACCTACACCCAGCTGGTTCAGGCCATTGCCAAGCAGATCGAAGACAACCTGGGCATCAAGGTCCAGATGAAGCCGATGCTTGGTACCGAGCTCGAAGCCAAGCGCAACAACAAGGAACTTGAAGGCGCAGTCTTTGGCGGTTGGGGTTGGGCCTACAAGAGCCCGGACCAGTTCCTGAGCCAGTACGAAACCGGTGGAGATGGCAACGCGACCACCGGCTACTCGAACCCAGCGGTCGACAAGCTGATCAAGCAGGCTCGCGGCACCATGGACGAGGCCAAGGCCGCGACACTCTATGCAGCCGCCGAAGCCGAAATCATGAAGGATATGCCTTCACTTCCACTCTTCATCCCGGCGGACCCGGGTATCCACTCCAAGTGTGCTGTGATGAACGATTCGCAGGGCGACCTGCAGTACTACCGTGCTGGTTACGCCTGCTAAATAGATCAATAGATTGCCTGGGGATCCATCACTTACACTCGTGATGGATCCCTAGGCATCATGTCCCTGACCCGGGCATCGAAAGGGAGCAGTTGCATGCTTGGTTACACAATTCGCAGATTCCTGCAGATGATTCCGGTGGTCATTGGCGCCACG